>CAVUMO010000003.1:0-418241 GCA_963742625.1 uncultured Actinomycetes bacterium | reverse complement strand
CCGACGCCTGCGTGTCGATCACGACGTACCGGAGGAATCGCTCGAGCACCTCGTCCGCGAGCTCGGCGGCGAGGGGGCTGGCGTACCGCGCCCCGTTGTTCCGTGGAGCGGCCTCAGCCAAGGGACCCGAGCCTCCGGAACAGCTCGACGATCGTCGCGAGCCCTTCCCCGAGCGCCGAGGCCGGGAAGTTCTCGTTCGGCGAGTGCATCTGCGCCGTCGGCCGGCTGAACCCCGTGACGATCGCGGGGACCCCACGCGCCGCGACGGTCGCGACGACGGGGATCGACCCGCCGCTCCGCGTAAGGACCGGCCGTGTGCCGAGCACGTGCTCGAACGCGTCGAGCCCGAGCTGGACGACCTCGGACTCCGGGTCGACGTACGCCGGCTCGCCGGTCGACCACAGCTCGACGTCGAGCGTCGTACCGGCGGGAGCCGCGTCGCGCAGGAGCTTCTCGAAGACAGGGCCGATCTCCGCCGTGGACTGGCCCGGCGCGAGCCTGATGGACACATTCGCGGTCGCCTCGACCGGCAGCACGGTCTTCTGCAGGTGCGGAGAGCCCGACTCGATCCCGTTCACGCTGACCGACGGCTCCGAGGTCGTCCGCAGGAAGAACTCGGCCGCCGCGGTCCCGTCCGCGGGCCGCGCGCCCTGCGCGGCGAGCTCGTCCGCCCCGGGCGGCAGGGCCGACCAGCCGGCGACCTCGCTCTCGGTCGGCGGGATGATCCCCGCGCGCAGCGGCTCCGGCAGCCGGCCGTCCGGCCCCGGGAGCACCGCCGCGAACGACCGCATCAGCGCCTCGATCGCGTTGAGGGCAGCGCCGCCGACCATCCCCGAGTGGAGGTCCCGCTCGCCCGTTCGCGCGCTGACGTGGAAGTAGGAGATGCCGCGCAGCGCAGTGCAGAAGCTCGGCAGCGTCTGGGTCGCGTAGCCGCCGTCGAGGATCACCGCAGCGTGAGCGGGCCCGGTGTCGGCCTCGGCCCAGTCGCAGACGGAGCGACCGCCGACCTCCTCCTCCGCGTCGATCATGAAGCGCACGGTGACGGGCAGCTCGCCCGCCGCGGCCAGGAGCTCCGTCGCCTTCAGGAGCATGAACAGGTGCGCCTTGTCGTCGGCGACGCCGCGGCCGACGAGGAGCCCGTCGCGCTGCGTCAGCGCCCAGGGATCCGACCGCCAGAGGTCGAGCGGATCGGGCGGCTGCACGTCGAGGTGCGCGTAGGCAAGCACCGCGGGAGCTCCATCCGTCGAGGCGGGAACGTCGCCGAGGACGAGCGGACGCCCGTCCCGCTCGACGATCTCGACCTCTCCACCGGCCCCGCCGATCCGGCCTGCTACCCACTCCGCGGCGCGGGCGAGGTCCTCCGCGTGCGCCGGGTCGGCGCTCACGGACGGGATGGCGATCAGCTCGGAAAGCTCGGCGACGAGCGCATCGTGTGGCGGCAGCACGCGCGCGATTGTAGGCACCGCGGCCACGGGGGGTCGCGGTGCGCCGGCCGGGCGCCTACCCGTGCTCTTCGGTGCGGGGCTCCTCGAGCGCGACCCCGCCCTCGAGGTTCGGCGGCCGCGGGCGTCGTGGCTCGCGGACGCCGGCCCCGCCGAGGTCGTCGTCCGACCAACCCGCCGACTCGAGGACGCCGCGCCCCCGCCGACGGCGATGCCACCACTCCCGGACCCTCTGGAGCGGCCCGGTCACGGCACGTCGCGCACGCTCGCCGCCTCGGCGAGCACGCGCAGCTTCTTCAGGCTCTGATGCTCGATCTGCCTGATGCGCTCGCGCGTGACGTTGAACGCGCGGCCGACCTCGTCGAGCGTCCTGGGCTGCCGGCCGTCGAGGCCGTAGCGCATCTCGAGCACCTGCCGCTCGCGCGGCGAGAGCGCGTCGAGGATCGCCCGCAGCGCGTCGCGCCGGAGGCTCACCTCGGCCGCCTCCTCGGGCAGCGGCTCGGACTCGTCCGTCAGGAAATGCCCGAACTCCGACTCCTCCTCGTCGCCGACGGGCTTCTCGAGCGAGACCGGCGTCTGCGCGCTGCGCTTGATCTGCTCGACCTCCTCGACGGTGAGGCCGAGGTCGACGGCGATCTCGAGGGCCGTCGGCTCGCGTGCAAGCTCACCGCGGAGCTTGCGCTCGGAACGGTTGATCTTGTTGAGCTTCTCGACGACGTGCACCGGCATCCGGATCGTGCGCCCTTTGTCCGCGATCGCGCGGGCGACCGCCTGGCGGATCCACCACGTCGCGTAGGTGGAGAACTTGAAGCCCTTGCGCCAGTCGAACTTCTCTGCGGCGCGGACGAGGCCGATCGTCCCCTCCTGGATCAGGTCGAGGAACGGAAGCCCCTGGTTCCGGTAGCGCTTCGCGATCGACACGACAAGCCGGAGGTTCGCCTCGACCATCGCCTGCTTGGCGGCGTGCTCGCCGAGCTCGATCCGCTTGGAGAGCTCGACCTCCTGCGCGGCGGTGAGGAGGGGCACTTTGCCGATGTCCTTGAGGAAGAGCTGGAGGGTGTCGGTCGAGACCTCCGTTTCGGCCGCCCACGCGCGCTCGCGCTCGTCGTCCGCAGACGTGTCCGTGCCGACGACCTCGATCTGCTCCTCGTCCAGCGCCGTGTACAGCGCGTCGATCTGGGCCGGGTCGAGGTCGAGCTCGTCGAGCGCGAGGGCGAGCTCGTCGGCGTCGAGCGTGCCACTGGCCCGCCCGTGCTCGAGCAGCGCACGTGCTTCATCCGACTCGAGCCCGGCCTCGCGAGCCGGTCGTCGGGCTTCCGGTGCTGCGCTCAGGATTGCCCCCCTTTCCGTCGCTGGCCGGAAACGGTACCAGCGCGTTCACATCCGTCAACCGTGACAACTGTCTCAGACGCCGGCCTTGTGCAGCTCCGCAAGATACCGGCGCGCCTGACCGGCGAGCGGCGAGGCCGGCTCGGCCGCGATCGCCCGCCGCAACTGGCGTTTTGCCTCCCGCGTCTCGCCGGACCAGAGGAGCAGGAGACCGAGGTGGAAGCGCACGGTTGCCTTGTTCGGAAACGTACGGGTGAGCGGCCCGAGACGCGAGAACGCGTCTGCCGGACGGGCCTTGTCGAACCGACCGACGGCGCTCGCGACCTGCGCCTCGGCGTCTCCCGGCGCCTCCCGCGCGGCTGCGGCGAACACCCGCTCCGCCGAACGGGTCATCCCGAGCCGCTGGAGGGCGGAGCCGTACAGGAGCTTCCCCGCGACGCTCTGTTCGGCGCCCCGTTCCAGCATCCGGAGCTGGGCCGGCGGCGTGAGCTCGTCGAACCCGCGCGGCAGCGGCGCGATGGAGACGAAGACCGGGACGCCCGGTGCGTACTCGGGGTGGAGCAGGTTTCCGGCGGCGACGGCGTAGGCCGTGTCGGGCTCGTCCGCGATCGCCTGGCGCCACGCCTCCTGCGCGCCCCCGAGCCCCGACCAGAAGAGCGCGACGCCGAGGTTGAGCTGGACGACCGCCCGATCCGGATGGAGGCCGGCGAGCCGGTTCATCCGGTCGACGGTCTCCGCGGGCCAGCGCGCGAAGGCCTCGCCGACACGGGCCTCGACCGAGCCCCACCGCGCGAACTCCCGCGCGGCCCGCGCCCTCTGGCCGGCGCCGTACGCCGCCGCCGCGCGCCGGAGCGCACGTGCCTCCGGGTCGGCGCGGACCCCGAGGGCGAGGGTCAGAGGAGGCGGGCCCGGTCGGCGCTGCGGGCCGGCTGCGGCCTCCGGGCTCGGCCCGGTCTGCAGGAGGACGAGCCCGACGACGACCACGGCCGCGACCACGGCCGACGCGGCGGTGAGGGCGACGACGCGGGACCGGGGCGACACGCGGGCACGGTAGCCGTCGCACGATCGCTATATTCAGGAAAGTAATGGCGACCTACAGGGAGCTTCTCGCCGAGGCACGGGCGGAGATCGACGAGATCACCACGCCCGAGGCGCATCGGCTGCTGCGGGAGGGCGGGCCGCACGTCTTCGTGGACGTTCGTCCCCGGGACGAATGGGACGAGGGGCACCTCCCAGGCGCCCTGCACGTCCCGCGGAACAACCTCGAGTCGCGCGTGGAGGCGCTGCTCCCCGACAAGTCGCAGACGCTCGTCGTGTACTGCGCGAGCGGGACCCGCTCGGCGTTCGCGACGAAGACGCTGCGCGACCTCGGCTACCAGCATGCCGTCAACCTCGAGGACGGCTTCGTCGGCTGGAAGCGGAACGGCTACGACGTCGTCACGCCCGCGGCGCTCACGGCGCCGCAGCGCGCGCGCTACGCCCGTCATCTCCTGATCCCGGAGGTCGGCGAGGAAGGCCAGCAACGCCTGCTCGACTCGCGCGTCCTGCTGATCGGCGCGGGCGGCCTCGGCTCGCCCGCCGCGCTCTATCTCGCCGCGGCCGGCGTCGGGACGATCGGGATCATCGACCCCGACGTCGTCGACGACTCCAACCTCCAGCGCCAGATCGTCCACTCGACCGACCGGCTCGGCGAGCCGAAGGTCGACTCCGCGAAGCGGACGGTCGAGGCCCTCAACCCCGACGTCGAGGTCGTTCCGTTCCAGGAGCGACTGACGTCCGAGAACGTCGACGCTGTGCTGGCGCACCGCTGGGACGTGATCGTCGACGGCACGGACAACTTCCCCACGCGGTACCTCGTCAACGACGCGTCCGTGTGGCACGGAATCCCCGTCGTGCACGGGTCGATCTACCGCTTCGAGGGCCAGGTGACGGTGTTCGATCCCGCGAACGGGCCCTGCTATCGCTGCCTCTACCCCGCACCGCCGCCGCCGGAGCTCGCCCCGAGCTGCGCCGAGGGCGGCGTCCTCGGCGTCCTGCCGGGGATCGTCGGCTCGCTCCAGGCGAGCGAAGCGCTCAAGCTCGTGCTCGGCGTGGGCGAGTCTCTGGCCGGGCGGCTCCTCCTGTTCGACGCGCTGCACACGACCTTCGACGAGGTCGCGATCCGGAAGAACCCCGAGTGCCCGGTCTGCGGTGAGCACCCGACCATCACCGAGTACATCGACTACGTCGAGTTCTGCTCTCGCGGAACGGTGAATGCATGACGGTCGTGCGGATCCCGCCCACGTTGCGCAGCGAGGTCGGCGGCGCGCGCCAGGTCGAGGCGGAGGGCGACACGGTCCGCGACGTGCTCGACGACCTCGTCGAGCGCCACCCCGCGCTCGCGCCCCAGATCCTCCAGAACGGCAGCATCGCGCCGTTCGTGAACGTCTACGTCGGCGGCGAGGACGTCCGGACGCTCGACGGGCTCGACACCGCCGTTCCCGTCGGCGGAACCGTGATCCTCCTGCCCGCGATGGCCGGCGGCTCGTCCCCCTCCTGGTCACGGCCGGCCGTCGCGTCGAGCCTCCTCGACCTGGTCGGCTCGACCCCGCTCGTCGAGCTGCCGCGACTGTCGCCGAAGCCGTCCGTGAAGCTCTACGCGAAGCTCGAGGGCCAGAACCCGACCGGATCGATCAAGGATCGCGTCGCCAAGGCGATGATCGAGAGCGCCGAGGCGTCGGGTGAGCTCGAGCCCGGGCGTGCGCTGCTCGAGCCGACGTCCGGGAACACCGGCATCTCGCTCGCGCTCGTCGCGGCCCTCAAGGGCTACCCGCTCACGTGCGTGCTGCCCGAGAACGCGACGCCCGAGCGGAAGCGACTCCTGCGCCTGTACGGCGCGGAGATCGTCCTCTCGCCCGCCGCCGAGGGCTCCAACGGCGCAGTCCGACTTGCGCTCGAGCTGGCCGAGGCCGACCCGCGCTGGTTCGTCCCCTTCCAGTACGCGAACGAGGCCAACCCCCGCGCGCACTACGAGGGCACGGGCGCGGAGATCGCCGATGCCCTCGAGCGGGTCGACGTGCTCGTCGCCGGCCTCGGCACCGGCGGGACCCTGATGGGCGCCGGCGAGAGGGTGCGCGAGGCGTTCCCCGACGTCGTCGTCGCTGCCGCCGAGCCGCTGCCCGGTGATCCGGTGATGGGCCTCCGCTCGCTCGACGACGGCTACGTCCCGCCGATCCTCGACGTCACGAAGCTCGATCGCAAGGTGCTCGTCTCGAACGAGGAGTCCGTCGCCGCGGTGCGCGACCTGCTCCGCCTCGAGGGCGTCTTCGGCGGCGTCTCCGCAGGTGCCGTGCTCGCCGTCGCCCGCCGCCTCGCGGCCGAGCTCGACGAGGGAGTCGTCGTGAGCATCCTCGCCGACGGCGGCTGGAAGTACCTGAGCGCCGACTTCTGGGACGCGGACGGGGACGCCGTCGCCGCGTCGATGGAGCGCACGGTTTGGTGGTGATCCGGCCTGGTGATCCCGGCCGCGGTGCGGTCTGAGCTCGCCGAGCACGCGCGCGCCGAGCTCCCGAACGAGGCCTGCGGGCTGCTCCTGCTCGACGGGGACGTCGCGGTCGAGTACGTCCCCGGCGAGAACGCGTCGCCGTCGCCGTACTACTTCGAGCTCCGGCTCGACCCGGTCGCCTGGGCCGACCTCGGCGACAGGGACGTCGAGCAGGCGGTCGTCCACTCGCATGTCTCCTCGCCGCCGCGGCCGTCCCGCACGGACGTCGAGCGCATCGGCCTCTGGCAGGGGCGCCCGTACGTGATCTACTCCGTCCGCCTCGACGAGCTCGCCGCCTGGCGGATCGTCGACGGCGCGATCGAGCCAGTTCCGCTCTCCCGCTAGCGGAGGTCGGCGGTGCGCCCCTCGTCGGCCGACCGGTACAGCGCCTCGATCGTGCGCGCCTGCCCGACGGCGTCGTCGCGGCCGAGCAGCTGCGGGCCGCGGCCCTGGATCGCGTCTGCGAGATTCTCGAGCTGGAGGCGGTACGAGTTCGCCTGCCGCACGTCGACCGGCTCGGGCTCGCCGAGGCCCTCGCCGTCGCTGCGCGCGAGCAGCACCGCGCCGCCCCAGTCGACGCGGAACGGCGCCTCGACCGTGATCGTGCCCGCCTCGCCGACCACCTCGACTCGTTGACGCCGCGGAGAGCGGAAGGACGCCTCGAACTGGCCGATCACGTCGTCCGCGCACCGCAGCGTCCCGTGGAACGCCATGTCGACCCCGGTCGAGCCGATCACCTGCTCGCCCGAGACCCGCTCCGGCTCGCCCGCAAGCAGGCGGATCGCGCTCACGCAGTAGCAGCCGACGTCCATCATCGCGCCGCCGTCGAGCTCGGGCAGCGCGCGGACGTTCGTGAGGTCGTCGAGCGCGAACGAGAACGTCGTCTTGACCACCTGGAGGCGGCCGATCGCACCGCCGACGACGAGGTCCCGTACGACGGCGGTCTGGGGATGGTGGCGGTACATGAACGCCTCCATCAGCACGAGCCCCTTCGCGTCGGCGACCGCGAACGCCGCCTCTGCCTCGGCGGCGCGACGTGTGTACGGCTTCTCCACCAGGACGTGCTTGCCGGCCTCGAGCGCGTGCATCGTCCACTCGTGGTGCATCCCGTTGGGCAAGCCGATGTAGACGGCGTCGACGCTCTCGTCGGCGAGGAGCGCCTCGTACGAGCCGTGGGCGCGCCCGATGCCGTGCTCGGCTGCATAGGCCTGCGCATTCGCGCCGTCGCGGCTCGCGACTGCGACGATCTCGACACGCTCGGTCTCGCTCGCGCCGCCGAGGGTCTGCGCGTTGATCGCGGCGGTGGAGAGGAGGCCGAGGCGAAGCGGGTCCATGGGCAGGATTCCTACCACGCCGCCCGTGTACGCTCGCCGCGATGGAGGTCACGCGGATTGCCGACGGGCTCTGGCGGTGGAGCACGTACTACGGCGAATGGCGCGACGAGGTCGGCTCCGTCTACGTCGAGGCCGACGACGCGATCGTGCTGGTCGACCCACTCGTGCCCGAGGAGCGGGACGAGGCGGGGCGGTTCTGGCGGGCGCTCGACCGCGACGTCGAGCGCGCCGGGGTGCGCGTCCACGTGCTCGTCACGGTGTTCTGGCACGTGCGGAGCGCCGCCGCTGTCGTCCGCCGCTACCGCGGGCGGCTCCATGCGGCGTCCCGTGCGCGGGCGGCGATCGAGCGGCGGGCGGGGCTGCGGTCCGACGTGTTCAGGCCTGGCGACAGGCTGCCGGCGGGCGTCGAGGCCCTGCCGAGCGGCCGCGCGACGGAGGTCGTGTTCTGGCTCCCCGTGCACTCCGCGCTCGTCCCGGGGGACGTCCTTCTCGGCGACGCGTCGGGCGGCATCCGCATGTGCCCCGAGTCGTGGCTCCCGTCCGGAGTGGGTCACGCCGAGCTCCGCGACGCCCTCGCGCCCCTGCTGGAGCTCCCCGTCGACCGCGTGCTCGTCTCGCACGGCGAGCCGGTGCTCGAGCGTGGCCATGTCGCACTCTCCCGGGCGCTCGCGGCGTGATCGCGGACGCCCACGTCGACCTCCTGATGGAGGTCGCGCACCGCGAGCGGCGCCTCTACGAGAGCGACGTCTTCGCGTCGACGTGGCTCCCGCTCCTGCAGCAAGGCGGCGTGGCGCTGCAGGTCTGCCCGATCTACGTCGACATCGTCGTCCAGCCGGAGGGCGCGCTTCGCGAGGCGCTCTCGCTCGCGGCGTCCTTCCACCGCGCGCTCCGAGAATGCGACGCCGATGTCGTCCAGATCTCGACCGCGGCGGATCTGGACGCGGTCGAGGCGGGTGAGCGGATCGGGCTGCTGCTCTCCCTCGAGGGCGTCGAGTGCTTCGGCGTCGAGACCTGGCCCGCCGACGTCTTCCACGCGCTCGGCGTCCGGATGGCGGGGCTGACGTGGAACCGGCGGAATGCCTTCGCCGACGGCGCGGCGGAGGAGGGCGGCGGGCTCTCGCGGCTCGGACGCGAGCTCGTCGACCGGCTCGTCTCGTTGGGGGTGATCCTCGACCTCGCGCACGCCTCGCGCGGCACGTTCGCGGAGATCCTCGAGCGCACGGGCGGCGCGCCGGTGCTCTACTCGCACGGGGCCTGCCGCGGCGTCTACGACACGGCACGCAACCTCGACGACGACCAGCTGCGCTCGCTCGCGGAGGCCGATGGGCTCTTCGGGCTGATGCTGCACCCCATCGTGATCGGGCCCGAGCGCAGGACGCTCGACGGGGTCGTCGACCACCTCGAGCACGCGACCTCGGTGATGGGGCTCGAGCGGGTCTGCCTGGGAGGGGACTTCACGCAGCGGCTCTGGGAGGCGATGCCCCCTCCACCCGAGACGAAGGACGGGCTCCTGCCGCCCGGGATCGCGCCCGGGCTCGGAATCGAAGGCCTCACGGGCCCCGAGCACTACCCCGTCCTGCTCGAGCGGCTCTCGGCGCGAGGGTGGACCGACGAGGAGGTTGCCGCCGTGACCGGCGGCAACCTCCTGCGCTTTCTCCGAGACTCGCTGCGCTGACCTGCAGTTCTCGACCACCGCTCGGCCGGACAAGCCGGCCGAGCAGGCGGACGAGGGAGCGGCGACGGCGCATGCGCCTAGACGCCGAGGGCGGTCGGGGCTTCGGGGGCCTTCGGCTCGTAGCTCGGGCCGAAGCCGAGGAGCCGGCCGAGCGGCGCGCCGAAGGCGAGGCCGAGCCGCTGGAGCCACGCGGGCGGGAAGGGCAGGCGAACGTCGCCGAAGTGGTGCTTCGCGATGACCGCGAGCCGGAGCGGGTTCGGCATCCCCTTCTTGTTGACCTTGCCGTCCTCGGCGAGCGAGAACATCGTCTCGATCAGCTGCTCGAAGCCGAGCGCGGGCGTGACCTCGCAGACGAAGTGCGCCGTCCGGTCGCCGACGTTGCGGAACCGGTGAGGCGTCCCAGCCGGGACGAGGACCCGGTCGCCGGGCTTCGCGACGAGCGTCCGCTTGCCGAGCCGGAACTCGAGCTCGCCTGCGAGGACCTCGAAGCGCTCCTCCTGCGCGGGATGGAGGTGCGCCGCGGCGACTGCGCCGTTCGGCTCGACGAACGTCTCGACGACCACGCGCTCGCCGTTCGTGTCGGCGGACGTCGTGCGGAACACGAGAGTCTCGCCGGTGACGCGGTTCGTGATGGACTGGCCGGTGGTGATCATCTCTTTCGCTCCTCCATGGGCGGGTGAACTGGACTCGCACACCATCGGCCGGGACGCTTAGGATCGACTCAAGTCAGGCTTAAGGGAGGGTTCGGGGTCATGGAGTTCCGGGTGCTCGGGCCGCTGGAGGTGCTCGGGGACGGCGGGGAGCCCCTGCCGCTCGGGGGAAAGCGCCCAAGAGCGCTGTTCGCGCTCCTGCTGCTCAACCGCAACGAAGCGGTCTCGACCGACCGGCTGATCGACGCCGTGTGGGGCGAGGATCCGCCCGCAAGCGTCCGCGGCGCGCTCCAGGTGCACGTCCACGCCCTCCGCAAGGCCCTCGGACCCGACCGGATCGTCACGCGCGCCCCCGGCTACCTGCTGCGGGTCGAGCCCGGCGAGCTGGACGCCGCCCGCTTCGAGGAGCTCGTCGCCGACGGCCGCTTCGCGGAGGCGCTCGCGCTCTGGCGCGGCCCGGCGCTCGCCGACGTCGCCGACGAGCCGTTCGTGGGCCCCGACGCGACGCGTCTCGACGAAGTGCGGCTCGCGGCGGTCGAGGCCCGGATCGCGTCGGAGCTCGACGCGGGCGCGCACGACGCCGTCGCCGGCGAGCTGGACTCGCTCGTTGCCGCACACCCGCATCGCGAGCGGTTGCGCGCCCAGCAGATGCTCGCCCTCTACCGCGCCGGCCGACAGGCGGAGGCGCTCGCCGCCTACCGCGATGCCCGTGAGGCGCTGGACGAGATCGGCCTCGAGCCATCGGCCGAGCTCCGCGCGCTCGAGCAGCGGATCCTCCGGCAGGACGCCGACCTCGCGGGACCTGCCCCCGAGGCCGCCGGCACGGAGCGCCAGGCCCACGGTGGCGCGCTCCCCGTGGCGACGACCCCGCTGATCGGCCGCGACCTCGAGGTCGCAGCGGTCCAGCGCGCTCCTCGGCCGCCCCGACACCCGGCTCGTCACGCTCACCGGGCCGGGCGGCACGGGAAAGACGCGGCTCGCGCTCGCCGCCGCGGAAGCGCTCGCTCCCGCCGTGTTCGTCGACCTGTCGGCCGTGGTCGAGGCGCAGCTCGTCCTCCCCACGATCGCGCGCTCGCTCGGCGCGGGCGAGGCGCCGGGTCAGGGTGGGCTCGAGACCGTGCTCTCGGCGCTCGACGGCGAGCCTGCCCTCCTCGTGCTCGACAACTTCGAGCAGGTGCTGGACGCGGCGGCGGACGTCGCCGCGCTCGTCGCCGCGGCACCGACCGTCGCGGTGCTCGTGACGAGTCGGGCGCCGCTCCGCGTCGCCGCCGAGCGCGTCTACGCGGTGCCGCCGCTCCCCGTGCCGGAGCCCGGGAACGAGACCGCGGAGTCGATCGAGCGTGTCGGAGCGGTGCGCCTCTACGCCGCCCGCGCGCGGGCGGCGCTCGGCGACTTCGAGGTCACCAACGCCAACGCCGGGGCCGTGGCGCGGATCTGCCGCGCGCTCGACGGCCTCCCGCTCGCACTAGAGCTCGCGGCGGCTCGCGTGCGGACGCTCGGTCCCGAGGGCACGGCCGAGCGCCTCGGGGAGCGGCTCTCGCTCCTCTCCCGCGGCGCCCGCGACCTGCCGGAACGCCAGCGGTCGCTCCGCGCGACGCTCGACTGGAGCGTGCAGCTCCTGGGTCAGGAGGAACGCGAATTGCTCGCCGTGCTCGGGGCGTTCAGCGGCGGCGCGTCGCTCGGGGCGCTCGAGCTCGTCGCGGGTGACGTCGAGGTGGCGGACCCGCTGGAGGAGCTGCTCGACGCCGCGCTCGTGAGCCGCTCGACTACCTCGGAGACACCGCGCTTCGGGATGCTCGAGACGGTGCGCGAGTACGCGGCCGACCTCCTCGCGGCGTCGGGGAAGGAGCTGGAGGTTCGCGACCGCCACCTCGACTGGCTCCTCGCATTGATCGAGGGCGAGGGGCTGTACTGGCAGCGCCTGATCGACGCGGCCTGGCTCGACCGCATCGAGCTCGAGCACGACAACATCCGCGCGGCGTTCGCGTACGCCGAGGCAGTGGGCGACGCCGAGCGCGAGCTGCGTCTCGCCACGGCGATGCGGTACTTCTGGCGCGTCCGCGGGTACGTCGAGGAGGGCAGGCGCCGGCTCGAGCGCGGGGTGGAGATTGCACCGGCCGTCGACGAGGAGCTCAGGGCACGGACGCTCGCCGAGGCGGGGGTGATGGCGTTCGCGGGGGCCGACCATACGCGCTCCCGCGAGCTCTGGCTCGAGGCCCTGCCGCTCTTCGAGCAGATCGGCAGCACGCGCGAGGTCGCTCGCGCGCAGATGGAGCTCGGGGCGAACTCTCACGCCGAAGACGACCTGCCCCGGGCACTCGAGTACTACGAGGCCTCCCGGACCCTCCTCGCACAGGTCGACGACCCGAACGCCATGGGCGTGGTCCTCGCGAACCTCGGCTCGGTCTACGAGGCGCTCGGGGACGTCGACGGGGCGATCCGAGCGACGACCGAGGCGCTCGCGCTCGCCGAGGCGATCGGCGACGAGGACGGCCTCGCGATCTCGAGCCTCAATCTCTCGACGTTCGACCTCGCGCGCGGGGACCTCCGCGCGGCGGCGGAGCACGCCCTCGCCGCGGTCGAGAAGGCGATGCGTCTGTCCTACCGGGAGGTGATGGCCTATGCGATCGGCATCGCGGCGCGGGTCGCGCTGGAGACCGGGCGCGCCGATGACGCCGGCGCCCTCGGGGGCGCGTTCCTCGAGCTCTTCGCGGCGATCGGGACCGAGCCGCAGCGGGCGGAGGCGCAGCGCCACGCCGCGACGCTTGAGGGCGTTGCGCGACTCACGGACGTGGACGCCGCTGTCGCCCGCGGGAGGGCGCTGACGCTCGAAGAGGCGGCGACACTCGCACGGGACGTGCTCTCCGGCGCGCTCGAGTGAGCGTCACCCTTGCTGTCACGCGCCGTCATCGGCCGACGTCGCGCAGCGCCGGATAGAGGGCGCGGTAGCGAGCCGCCTGCTCCGCGTACGCGTCGCGCCATGCCGGGTCCGGCTCGACCACGTCGGTCACACGGACGCAGCGCGCCACCGCGTCGTGGACGTCGGAGAAGACGCCCCCGGCGACGCCGCCGAGCAGCGCGGCGCCCATCGCAGATCCTTCTTCCGAGGCGGTCAGCTCGAGCGGCACGTCGAGCACCGACGCGACGATCCGGCGCCACAGGTCACTCCGGGCGCCGCCGCCCGATACGCGCGCCGTCCGCGCGTCGACGCCGAGCGAGCGGAGCAGGTCCAGGCAGTCGCGCAGCCCGAAGGCGACCCCTTCCAGCACCGAGCGGGCGAGCGCGCCGCGGTCGTGCCGGAGCTCCAGCCCGACGAAGGCGCCACGGGCGTCGGGGTCTGCGTGCGGCGTCCGCTCGCCCGCGAGGTACGGCAGGAACACGAGGCCGCCCGCGCCGGGATCCCAGCGCTCGGCCTCCTCGACGAGCCGGTCGAACGGGACGTCCGGCGCAAGACGCTCGTGGAACCACCGCAGAGAGCCCGCCGCCGAGAGCATCACGCCCATCGCCTGCCAGGCCTCCGGCACGGCGTGGCAGAACGCGTGCACGCGCGCCGGCCGGGTCGTGCTGCGTAGGACGGCCAGCGGCGCGAGCACGACGCCCGACGTCCCGAGGACGACGGAGAGCGACGCCGGGCCGGTCGGCGCCGACGCCGACGGCCGCCGCGGGCTGGTCGCCGGCGCCGGCCGCGACCGGAGTCCCTTGCAACAGTCCGTCGCTTGCGCCGACCGTCCCCGCGCGGCTCGGGCGACTCGAGCACGGGCGGAAGCCACGCGACGGGGAGCTCGAGCGCCTCGAGCACCTCCTCGCTCCAGGCGCCGGCGGCCGACGTCGAGGAGCAGCGTCCCCGAGGCGTCCGACGCGTCGATCGCCCACTCGCCGGTCAGCCGCAGCCGCACGTAGTCCTTCGGCAGCATCACGCGGGCGATCCGCGCGTACGCGTCGGGCTCGTGGCGCCGCAGCCAGAGGAGCTTCGGCGCGGTGAAGCCCGTCAGCGCGCGGTTCCCGGTCAGCTCGACGAGCCGCTCGGCGCCGATCCGCGCCTCGATCTCGGCGCACTCGGCCGCCGTCCGCTGGTCGTTCCAGAGGATCGCCGGGCGGATCACGCGATCGTCGCCGTCGAGCGCGACCAGGCCGTGCATCTGCCCCGAGAGCCCGATCCCCGCGACCTCGCGGCGTTCCGCGACCTCGCCGAGCGCCGCCTCGCGCCGCGTCCCACCAGTCCTCGGGATCCTGCTCCGACCAGCCCGGCGTGCGGCGTCGAGAGCGGGTAGCCGCGTCGACGCGGTGGCGAGCACCTCGCCCTCCGGGGAGAGCGCGATCGCCTTGACGCCCGTGGTACCGACGTCGAGACCGACGACGGCGGTCACGGCGCTACGCACCAAGCGCCGCGTAAACGAGCTCGTAGGCGCGGACCGCGTCCTTGCGCGACTGCGCCTCGCGCAGCGCGGCGTCGTCGATCCGTCCCGAGACGTCCCAGATGAAGCGCCACTGCTCGACGCTCCTGGCGACCGCGGCGACGGCGTCCTCGGTGTACGGGTAGAGGTCGAAGCCGAGCCGCTCGCCCTGCTCGCCGTAGCGCGCCCGGCGCAGCTCGACCGCGAGCTCGAGCGTCTCCATGAACGCGGTCGCGCCGACCATGTTGTCGTCGTCGAACGTCCCCCAGCCCGAGTTCGCGTGCTGGTGGCCGAGGAGCCCCTCGGCGGCGAGGAGCGCCGCGTACTCGGCGAGGCTCTCCCCGTTCATCATCAGGTGCTGCCAGTCCATGTTGACCTGGACGTTCGTGATCCCCCGAGCGCGCAGCGTGTGGATCACGTGGAGCGTCATCCCGATGTTCCGCATCAGGATCTTCATCGCCGGCTCGGAGTTCTTGTGCTCGAGGAAGAGCTTCACGCCCTGCGCCTCGCACGTCTCCGCGGCCTCGGCGATCCCGTCGATGAACCACTCCCACGACTCCGCGTAGGGCGTCTGGAACGGGTAGTTGTAGCCCTCGATCCCGGGCCAGCAGACCATGTTCGCGCCGACCTCGGCCGGCGAGCTCGGCGGTCTCGCGGGTGAGCCGGCGCGCCTCGGCCCGCACCGCCGGGTCGGGAGTGACGAGGCCGCCGCGCCCGAAGCGCGGGTCGAGGTGGAGGCCCGTGCAGATCGTGTAGATCCCGTGCCCGTCGAGCGCGTCGCGCACCTCGTCGAGGTTGTCGGAGTGGAGCTCGCCCGGGTAGTGGAACTCGTAGTCGTCGATCAGGTCGCCGAGCCCCTCGACCGCCCGGCGCACGCGCTCCGCGGTCGTCTCCCCCGCGCGCTCGGGCTGGTAGCCGCCCGGGACGAAGCGCGTGACCATCGACCCGAGGGCCCAGATGCCGAGGCTCGTCTTCACGCTCAGCGGCCGGCCCGCTGGAGCCTGCGGCGCAGCAGCGTGTCGAGCGTGACGGCGGCGAGCAGGATCGCGCCCGTGACCATGTACTTGATCGCCGAGCTCCACCCCGCGAGGTCGATCCCGTTCGCGAGCGTCGCGATCACGAGCGAGCCCATCAGCGCGCTGATCACCCGGCCGCGGCCGCCGAAGAGGCTCGTGCCGCCGATCACCGCCGCCGCGATCGCGTCGAGCAGGATCGTCCCGCCGCCGGCGTTCAGGTCGACCGAGTTCAGCCGCGAGGCGAAGATCACGCCGCCGAGGCCGGCCATCGCCCCGGAGATCACGAAGACGATCAGCCGGATGTTCCGCACGTTGATGCCCGCGCGACGGGCCGCCTCGGCGTTCCCGCCGACGGCGTAGACGTGGCGGCCGAAGGTCGTCCGCTCCGCGACCCACGTCCAGAACACGAGCAGGACGATCACGAGCAGGAAGGCGACCGGGAAGCCGCGCTCCTCGTTCGCCCAGTAGACGACCCCGAAGGCGATCGCGGCGAGGCCGGCGATCTTCAACGCGACGAGCACGAGGTTGTCGGTGAAGATCCCGTGTCGCCTGCGACTGATCACCCCCGACGAGCGTCGCGATCAGGAACAGGCCGGTCGCGATCGCCGCGATGACGTAGCCCGGCGGTGTCCGAGAAGAAGTAGTTCGAGACGTTGTTGATCAGCGAGTCGTCGATCACGATCACGCCCTGGTCGCCGATCGAGTAGAGGATCACGCCCTGCCAGAACAGGAGGCCGGCGAGCGTGACGACGAACGACGGCACGCCGATGATCGCGACGAAGCTGCCCTGGAACGCCCCGATCAGGGCCGTCACGAGCACCGCGATCGCGATCGCGGCGACGCCGCGCACCTCCCAGCTCGAGTCCGGGAACTGGAGCTTCGCGACGACGACGCCGGCGATGCCCGAGACGTAGCCGATCGAGAGGTCGATCTCGCCGAGCAGGAGGACGAAGACGACGCCGATCGCGATCGTCGTGACCCCGGCCATCTGCACCATCAGGTTCGTGAAGTTGCCCGCGGTGAGGAAGTTGCTGTTCACCTTGTAGAAGACGGCGGTGATGATGATCAGCGCGACGACGACGGGCATGACGCCGACGTCTCCCGCCTTCCACGCCTCCCACTTGCGCTGCGCGATCGCGCGCAGGCTGTTCGGATCGGGTTCGTCCGGCGCCTGTGCCGGGGTCCCGACCGCCAGCTCGGCCTCGGTCACGCGGGAGCCTCCGGCCGTGCGTCGCGGTCGTCGATCCCGGCGACCTTGGTCGGGACGCCCGCGGTGATCGCGTGCACGACCTCCTGCTGGGTCGTCTCGCTCCGCTCGAAGATGGCGGCGTTGCGCCCGAGCCGGAGTACCGTGATCCGGTCGGCGACCTCGAAGATGTCGTGGAGGTTGTGCGAGACGAGCACGACTGACGAGCCCCTGCTCGGCGAGCCGCCTGACGAGGTCGAGCACCTGGCGCGTCTGCGCGACGCCGAGCGCGGCCGTGGGCTCGTCGAGGATCACGATCTTCGAGTTCCACATGACGGCTCGCCCGATCGCGACCGACTGGCGCTGGCCGCCCGAGAGGCTCGCGACCTGCTGCCGGATCGACCGGATCGATGGTGACGGAGAGGCCCCGCAGCACGTCGCGCGGTCTTCGCCTCCATCTCCGGCTCCCGGAGCCGGAAGATGAGGTCGTGCGCCTCGCGGCCGAGGTACATGTTCTGGACGACGTCGAGGTTGTCGCAGAGCGCGAGATCCTGGTAGACGACCTCGATCCCGAGGCGGGCGGCGTCCTTCGGGCCGTTGATCGAGACGTGCTCCCCGTCGGCGAAGACCTCGCCCTCGTCCATCGAGTAGATGCCCGGCGATGCACTTGATCAGCGTCGACTTGCCGGCGCCGTTGTCGCCGACGAGGGCCATCACCTCGCCGGCGCGCACCTCGAAGTCGACGTTGTCGAGCGCCGTGCACCGAGCCGAAGTGCTTCGAGACGCCCCGCGTCTCGAGCACCGGTATCGCGGTGCGCTCGGTGGTGGGTACCGCCGTGACTGCACTCACTTGCTGCACTCCTGTTCGAGCGGGTGGGGGAAGCGGCCCTGCCGCTTCCCCCATCCGGGTTGTGATTGCCTAGCAGTACTGCTTGTACGAGCCGACGCAGACCTCGGACTTCTTGAGCTGGCCGTCCGTGTACAGCAGGTTGATGTTCTTCTTCGTGATCCAGATCGGGGTCGCGAGGACGGACGGCACGTTCCGCACGCCGTTGTTCGTCTTCCCGTTGACCCTCGGCTGGTGGCCCTTGATCAGGGCGATAGCGAGCGTTGCCGCCGCAGGCGCCTCGATCTTGGCGGGCTTGTACACCGTCCCGGACTGCCAGCCCGAGATGATGTTCTGCGCGCCCTGCGCCGTGGCGTCCTGCCCCGACAGCGGGATCGGCTTGAGCTTCTTCGCCTTGAGGGCGGTCACGACCGCGTTCGCCAGACCGTCGTTCGCCGCGGCGACCGCGTCGATCTTGTTCGACGTCGCAACGAGCATCTGCTCGAAGATCGTGCGCGCCTTCTGGTTGTCCCAGGCCGGCACGCCTTGATCAGGGCCCTTGGTCGCCTTGCCGCTCTTGATCAGCGGATCGAGGACGCCCGCGTAGCCCTGGGGCGGGCCTTTGAACAGCTTCGAGTTGTTGTCCGTCGGGCCGCCGTTGAGGTACGCGATGACCGGCTTCTTGCCCGGGCCGAGCAGGCCCTTGGCCGTCATCGCGGCCTTCACGCCCAGACCCATGAGCTTGCCGACCACCGGGTTGTTGAACGAGACGTAGTAGTTCGCGCCTTTGCAGCCGGTGTTGAGCCGGTCGTAGTCGATCGTGCGGACCTTCCGTGCCGTTGCGGCCGCGATGATCGCGCATCCCGAGCCCGGGTCGAGGCTCGTCATGAGGATCACCTTTGCGCCGCTCGCGAGGCACTGGTCGGCCTGCGAGCGCATCCGCTGAGCGTCACCCTCCGCGTTCACGACGGTCGCGGGGACGCCGGCCTTCTTGAACGCCGCGATGAAGGTCGGGCGATCCTGGGTCTCCCAGCGGACGGACGACTTCGTGTCAGGCAGCAGGACGCACGCCTGAACGGTCGCCGCGTGTCTCTCGCTCCCCGCAAGCGCGCCGCCGACCGCAAGGCCGACGACCAGAGCTCCCGCTGCGAGAGCGATGACGAATTTCTTCACTCGTCTCCTCCTTTTTGCAGTGCCTCCGCGCGAGACGGTACTCCGTCACGCGCACTCGTTCAAACACC
Source organism: uncultured Actinomycetes bacterium (assembly GCA_963742625.1). Classification (GTDB taxonomy): domain Bacteria; phylum Actinomycetota; class Thermoleophilia; order Gaiellales; family Gaiellaceae; genus Gaiella. The sequence continues at coordinate 399,625 of CAVUMO010000003.1, read as the reverse complement.
GTTGTCGAGCCTCTCAGCGGTGCCCGATCCCCACCTCCTCTCCGCGCCGGTCGCGCGCAGACGCGGGTCGGTCTCCGTCTTCGTCGACGGGACGTCGTGGCGACAGTCCAGGGCGCGTCGAGCACACGCCGCAGCGAGAGCGCTGCGGCGCCGCGGACCGCGGCGCCGTCGCCGAAGGCAGACGGAACGACGATGAACGATCCCGGACCGCGCGGCGAGCGAGCGCTCCTCGAGCGTCTGGCGGACGCCGTCCGCGAGCCACGGCGCGAGCGGGCCGAAGCAGCCGCCGAGCACGACGGCCCGGAGGTCGAGGAGGTTGAACGCCGACGCCAGCGCGATGCCCAGCCAGCGCCCTGCGTCGTCGAGCGCGGTCAGGACGACGGGCGCCCCGTCCTGCGCGCGACGGACGAGCTCGTCGGTCAGGCTCCGCAGGCGGCCGGCCACGGGGGAGATGCCGGCGGCCCGTGCGATGGACTCCTGACCGACGAGCGTCTCGACGCACCCGCGGCTGCCGCAGGCGCAGGCTCGGCCGTCCGGATCGACGGAGATGTGCCCGAACTCGCCGCCGAAGCCGTGCGTCCCGCGGAAGAGGCGGCCGCCGAGCACGATGCCGCCGCCGACGCCGACCTCGCCGAACACACAGACGAAGTCGTCGATGCCGACCGCCGCTCCCGTCCAGTGCTCGGCGAGCGCCGCGAGGTTCGCCTCGTTCTCGACCACGACCGGCAACCCGAGCCGCGATTCGAGCTCGGCGGCGACGGGGAGGTCGGCCCAGCCCATGTTCGGCGCGAGCACGACCGTGCCGGACGCCTCCTCCACGAGCCCCGCGACGGCGACGGTGACGCCGACCGGCCGGAGCCCGTCTGCCGCGGCCGCGTCGAGCGCGTCGCGCAGCGCCTTGCCGATGCGGTCGAGCACGAGGCTCGGAGCCGAGTCGCGGTTGTCGCGATTCGACCGGCGCTGGTAGCGCACCGTGCCGGTCAGGTCCTCGACCGAGACCGCGAGGTAGTCGACGTTGACCTCGAGGCCGACGCCCACGACGACGTCCGAGAGCTCGAGCGCCGCCCCGGGCCGGCCGATGCCGCGCGGGATCGTCTTCTCACCGGTCTCGTGCAGCAGGTCCCGCGCGATCAGCTCCGAGACGAGGCTCGACACGGTGCCGCGCGTGAGGCCGGTCTCGGCGGCGATCTGCGCCCGCGAGCGCGAGCCGGAGGACGCGACATGCCGCAGGACGACGCCGAGGTTCGCGCGCCGGACGGTCGTCTGGTCCGCGGGGTACGCGGCACCGCGATCGAACGTCATGTGCGCGGCTCGAGGCATAAAGGAGTCATCCGGAGTGGCGATTTGTTTGGGGAACGGACAAACTAGGCCCATCGGCGTACCTCTGTCAACAGCGACGATGGGGTCGGCCACCGGGGATCCCGCCGCGCCGCGGTCGTCAGCTCAGGCGCCGGACGACGTCGTCGAGCGGCCGTCGGTTCGCCCGCGCGCTCCACTCGGCGGCGGTGCGCGACTCCGGGTCGCGTCGGCGCTCGGGCACGCCGAAGGTGAGGACGATCGCCAGCGTCTCCTCCTCGCCCAGGTCGAGCGCGGCACGAACCGCATCGCGATCGGCGAGCCCGTTGGGGCACGAGGCGAGACCCTCGTTCCATGCGGCGAGCAACATGTTCTGCGCGGCACGCCCGGCGTCGAACGAGACGGGCCCCTTGCCCGTCACGACGATCGCGACGACGAGCCCCGCCCCGAGGACGTTCCCCGGGGCGTAGACACCCGCCGCGAGCGCCTCGATCCGCTGGCGGCTCTCGACGATGACGAACGTCCACGGCTGCCTGTTGGAGCCGGAGCCGGACAGGCGCCCTGCGTCGAGGATGCGGGTGACGACCTCCTCGGGCAGAGGCCCGGGTCTGGTAGCGCCGCTGGTCCCTACGGCTCGCGATCGCCAGGAACGTGTCCACCCCGAGTAGCGTAGGCGCCCGATGACGGAGCAGGCCACCGTGAGCCTCCTGCGCTGGCTTCGCCGCCAGCTCCGCCAGTCGACGCCGCAGCGGGAGCACCTCGAGGCGGCCGTCGCGAATGACGACCCGGCCGAGGCACGTCGGCTGCTCGAGGGCTTCGACTTCACGGAGGCTCAGCGGCGCCACGTCGAGGGGCTGATCGACGAGTGGGCGCGGACCCGTGCCCACCGCTGACGGCGGCGCGGCGACGTCTCAAGCAGAGATGGCGCCACGCGACGCGAACGAGACGGTCGTGCGCCGGCTCTTCGATGCGTTCGCGCGACGCGATGCGTTCGCGCTTCGCGGGCTGTTCGCCGCGGAGGCTGTCTGGACCGTGCCCGGCGACAGTGCGATGGCCGGCGCGTACCGCGGACCGGAGGCGATCTTCCGCTTCCTCGCGCGCCTCCCGAAGGAGACCGACGGCACGTACCGCTCGCAGCTCGTCGACGTGCTCGCGAGCGACGGGCGCGCCGCCGCGCTGTACCGCGCGTCCGGCGAGCGGCGCGGGAAGCGGCTGGACATCGATCAGGTGCTGCTCTTCGTCCTCGAGGACGGTGCCGTGCTCGAGGTGCTCGCGCTCCCGTCGGACCCGGCCGCGTTCGAGGAGTTCTGGGCGCACTGATGACGGCGCCGGCCCTCGCCACGGACCGCCCCGCGATCCGTTTCCGCGGCACGACGTACCCGGTGCTGCTGCCGACCGTGCGCGACCCGCGGCTGCAGCTCGCGGCGGTGATCGTGACCCTTCAGGTGCTCGGCCAGACGGTCTTCGACTTCCGCCTCTCGATCGCGCAGATCCTGATCTCGCTCGTCACGTGCGCGGTGCTCGAGGTCGGGATCGCGCTGCACCGGCAGCACGTGCTGATGTGGCCCGCGAGCGCGCTCCTCACGGGGAACGGCGTCGCGTTCATCCTCCGGGTGCCGGGAACCGAGCACGGGGACTGGTGGAGCACGAACGGCTGGTGGATCTTCGCGGGCACCGCCGCCGTGTCGCTCCTCTCGAAGTACGTGATCACCTTCCGGGGCCGGCACATCTTCAACCCGTCGAACTTCGGCCTCGTCCTCTGCTTCGTGCTGCTCGGCCCGGAGCACGCCGACCCGCTGGCGTTCTGGTGGGGCCCGATGTCCGTATGGCTGGCGCTCGCGCTCGCGCTGATTGTCGGCGGCGGCCTCAAGATCCTCTCGCGGCTCAAGCTCGTGGGAATCGCGGCGGGATTCTGGCTGACGTTCGCCGCCGGGGTCGCGGTGCTCGCGGCGGCGGGTCACCAGATGACGGCGCCGTGGCATCTCGGCCCGATTGCCGGCTTCGATCTCTGGTGGCTGCTCGTCACGTCCCCCGAGATCCTCGTCTTCCTCTTCTTCATGATCACCGACCCGCGCACGATCCCCGAGACGGCACGGGGCCGCCGGATCTACGCGATCTCGGTCGGGCTCGTCGCGTGTCTCCTGATCGCGCCGTGGACGACCGAGTTCGCGGCCAAGCTCGCCGTGCTCGGCGCGCTGACCATCGTCTGCGTGGCGCGGCCGCCCCTCCTCCTGCTCGGCGCGGGACGTCGGCTCGATGCGTTCGCGGAGCGCGTGCGCGCGGCATCCCGGGCTGCCCTCGTCGGGGCGGGGGTCCTGGCGGCCGTCGTCGCGGCGGTCGCGCTCGTCGCGGCGGAGCTCCCGTCGCGCATGCCCGAGGCGGTCGCCGCGCCGATCGTGACGGGCCGCGTGCCGCAGGTGACCGTCGAGCGGTCGGAGGGCCTCGCGACGATGGACGAGGCGACGGCCCGCAGGATCGCGGCGTCGCTCGTCGCGGACCTCTCGCGCAGCGCCGGTGCGTTGCGCGAACGCGACCGCGCAAAGGCCCGCGAGGGGGCGACGGGCACATGGCTCGCGGACCTCTGGCAGCGGATCGACGCGGCGCGAGGCGCGACGATCGAGGTCCCGACGTACGACGCAGCGCACGTCCGTCTGAGCCTCGAGCCCGGCACGGGCCAGGGCCCGCCCGTCGTCGTCGTCACGCTGACGGGCACCACGCAGGCGGCGACGTACGGTCCTGCGGGCGGGACGCCGGTGCGGCGGGGGCGGCCCGAGCAGGTGGTGCGCACGTTCGAGCTTGCCTCGACCGACGGCCGCTACCTCGTCTCGGCGATTCGCGGCACCCCGGCGGCCGCGCCGACGGCGACGACGGAGCAGGCGTCGTTCAGCCTGAAGGACGTCGCCGCGAGCGTGGGCCTCGACTTCCGCCAGGGCTCGTTCCGCTACGGGACGGACAGCGGCGACGTCACCGCGATGATGGGTGGAGGGCTCTGCTGGCTCGACTACGACGGCGACGGCTGGCTCGACCTCTACGTCGTGAACTCGTACTCGCAGGCGGACGCCGCCCGCTGGAACGCGGCCGGTGGCCTGCCGCAGAGCCGTCTGTACCACAACGTGCACGGCCGCTTCGAGGACGTCACGGCGAAGACCCACACCGGGTTGACGCTGCGGGGAAGCGGCTGCGTCGCTGCCGACTTCGACGGGAACGGCACCACCGACCTCCTCGTGACGGCCGCCGCGTACGACCCGCAGCGCAACGCGTACGACGCCCTGCTGTGGAACAACGGCGACGGAACGTTCACCGAGGACGCGAAGGCCGCCGGGATCGACCAACCGGGCTGGCACACCGGCGCGGCGGCGGCGGATGTGAACGGCGACGGACGCCTCGACCTGTTCGTCGCCGGCTACACGGACGTCAACCATCCGATCCCGGGATCCGAGGCAGGTTTCCCCGCGGACCACGGCGCCGTCCGCGACCTGCTCTACCTCAACGAGGGAGGCAAGGGCGAGCATCCGCGGTTCCGCGAGGTCGGACGCGCTGCTGGGCTCGAGCCACACGGCCTCGACCACGGGCTCGGCGCGGTGTTCACGGACGTGAACGGCGACGGCCGCCCGGACCTCTACGTCGCGAACGACCTCGACCCGAACCGCCTGTACGTGAACGAGCCGGCGAGCGGCGCCCTCGGCTTCCGTTTCGTCGAGGAGGGACGGAAGCAGCACGTCGACGACCCCAACGCGGGGATGGGGATCGCGGTCGGCGACTACTCGGGCGACGGGCTCCAGGACCTGTTCGTGACGAACTCGCGCGGCCAGCTCCACGCCGCGTATCGCGCACGGGCGCGGCTCCCCTACGCCGACGCACGGCCGGACTTCGTCGGCGCGCTCGGCCAGCAATACACGGGCTGGGGAGCGAGCTGGGCCGACCTCGACCTCGACGGCAGCCCGGAGCTCGCGATCGCGAACGGTGCGATCCCGGTCACCAGCCTCGCGAAGGACGCGCAGCGGATCCGTGTCGTGACGACGGACGGCGGCACGATCCGCGCGCTCGACACCGGACCGTCCGAGCCGCGGAACGGCAGGGGGCTCGCGGTCGCGGACTTCGACAACGACGGCGACCCCGACCTCGCGGTCAACTCGGTCGGCGGCGCGCTACAGCTGTTCCGCAACGACGGCGCGACGGGGCACTGGCTCGAGGTCGGCGGGCTCGAGCCGGGCACGGTCGTCACCGCGACCCTGCCCGACGGCCGTCGCCTCGTGCGCGAGATCCACGCCGGCTCGAGCTACCTCTCGTCGGAGGATCCCCGGGCGGGCTTCGGGCTCGGCGGGGCGACACGCGTGCGCAAGCTCGTCGTGCGGCGGCCGGACGGCGCCACGCGGACGCTGCGGGACGTCGCAGCCGACAGGCTGGTGACGGTTGACGCTCCCTGACGGACGGACGCGGTCTCAACCGTTCTTGGAAGGGCCCGACCGTGGCGGCCGGAGGGCGGCTTGGCCGCCCGGGAGGCCAACGGCGGGCGCCGTTGGTGCGCGGCGGAGGAGGGGGCTCGTGGGGGAACCAGGGGTTCCCCCACGCGCTACCCGCCCCAGCTGGGCTCGCGGCCGGACGCTCCGAGCGTCTCGAGGACGACCTCGATCAGCGTGTTCGAGGAGAGCACGTGCTCCCGTGCGAGCGCCCGCGCCGCTACGGGGCTGCCCGCGCCGATCGCCTCGCGGATCGCGCGGTGCTGGAGGTCGTTCTTCGCGTAGAGCTGGTCGAGCTCGGCGCGTGCCCGCCAGACCCGGTCGCCGATGAACGTGCGGCGCGCGCTCTTCGCGATCCGCTCGACGAGCGGGAGCTCGGCGACGCGGTAGATCACGTCGTGGAAGGCGTAGTTCGCCTGCATCCACTCGACGAACAGCGTCGCGTCGCCGGTCACCCCGCTGCGCGCCTGGTCGCGGAGCTCCAGGGTCAGCTCGCCGAACCGCCGCTCGACCGCGTCCATCTCCGCGAGATCGTCAGGGGTCATCTTCGGCGTCGCGACCTCGGTCGCGAGCGCCTCGAGCTCGGCGCGGACGAGGAACGCCTCGCGGAGCTCGTGCGCGGAGATCGACCGGACGCGAACGCCCCGGTTCGGCTCGAACGACACGAGCCCGAGCGCCGCCAGCCGCCGCAACGCTTCGCGGACGGGCGTGCGGCTGACGTCGAACCGCTCGGAGAGCATCTCCTGGCGGAGCACAGTGTCGGGCGGGATCAGCCCGCCGACGATCTCGTCCTCGAGCACGCGGGCGATGTCGTCGGCCTTCGTGGAGAGGGTCGTCACGGCGCGAATTCTAGTTGACTGAATCCGGCACACCTTGTTTCGGATCCAAAAATATGGATAACACCCCCTTGTGTCCGTCTTCGAGCATGGTTAGGATCCAAACACCGCGAGATTGGATCCAAGAGGAGGCTCAAATGCGCGAACCGACCCGCCCGTACACGTCCGAGGACGTCGAGCGCCTACGCGGCTCGGTGCGCGTCGAGCACACGCTCGCGCGGCTCGGTGCGGAGCGACTCCGAAGGCTCCTCGCCGAGCGCGCGTGGGTCCCCGCCCTCGGCGCACTCACGGGCGGACAGGCCGTGCAGATGGTCAAGGCGGGCCTGGAGGCGATCTACCTGTCCGGCTGGCAGGTCGCGGCCGACGCGAACCTCGTCGGCGGGACGTATCCCGACCAGAGCCTCTACCCGGCGAACTCGGGGCCGGCGCTCGCGCGCCGCATCAACAACGCGCTCCTCCGGGCCGACCAGATCGCGCACGCGGAGGGCGACGAGGGCACGTACTGGCTCGCGCCGATCGTCGCAGATGCCGAGGCCGGGTTCGGCGGCCCGCTCAACGCGTTCGAGCTCATGAAGGCGTACATCGAGGCGGGCGCGGCCGCGGTCCATTTCGAGGACCAGCTCTCGTCGGAGAAGAAGTGCGGTCACCTCGGCGGGAAGGTCCTGGTGCCGACGAGCCAGTTCGTGCGGACCCTCGTCGCGGCGCGGCTGGCCGCGGACGTCCTCGACGTGCCAACGCTGATCGTCGCCCGTACCGACGCGCTCTCCGCGTCTCTCCTGACGAGCGACGTCGACGAGGCGGATCGCGAGTTCTGCACCGGCGAGCGGACGGCGGAGGGCTTCTTCCGCGTCCGCGACGGGATCGAGGCCGCGATCGCCCGCGGGATCGCGTACGCCCCGTACGCCGACCTCGTGTGGTGCGAGACGTCGACCCCCGACCTCGAGGAGGCGGAGGCGTTCGCCGCGGCGATCCACGAGCGCTATCCGGACACGCTCCTCGCGTACAACTGCTCGCCGTCCTTCAACTGGCGCGGGCACCTCTCGGAGAGCGAGATCGCCGGCTTCCAGCGCAACCTCGCGGCGATGGGGTACCGGTTCCAGTTCATCACGCTCGCCGGCTTCCACTCCCTCAACCTCTCGATGTTCGAGCTCGCGCACGGCTACCGCGACGACGCGATGACGGCGTACGTCTCGCTGCAGGAGCGCGAGTTCGCGCAGGAGGAGGCGGGCTACACGGCGACGCGCCACCAGCGGGAGGTCGGCGCCGGCTACTTCGACCAAGTCCTACAGGCCGTCTCGGGCGGCCTCTCCTCCACCCTCGCCCTCACCGGCTCGACCGAGGAACAGCAGTTCCACGCCGAAAGGAGCGCCGCATGAGCAGCACGCTGATTCGCGAGAAGCCCGTGAAGCCGAAGACGGCCGCGCCCGCCCAGGCGGCGGCGCGACCAACGATCCTCACGCGGGCCGAGGTCGCTCCGTGCACGTGCCCAGAGCACTGCGAACGCGACCACGAGCACGATTGACCCGCTCGGCGGGTCAATCGTGCTAGACACCGCCGCGTGCACACCGACGACGTCCTGACGTCAGACGCGGTCGAGTTCCTCACGGAGCTCGAGCGCGAGTTTCGCGACCGGAGGGCGGAGCTCCTCGCTCGACGCGCCGAGCGCCTCGCGCGGCTCGCCCACGGCGAGCTGCCGGACTTCCTGGCCGAGACCGCGTCCGTACGAGAGGGCGACTGGCGGATCGCGTCGTTCCCCGCCGAGATCGCCGACCGCCGCGTCGAGATCACGGGGCCGGTCGACCGGAAGATGGTGATCAACGCGCTCAACTCGGGCGCGCGGGTGTTCATGGCCGACTTCGAAGACGCGAACTCGCCCACGTGGGAGAACTGCATCGAGGGGCAGCGGAACCTCACGGACGCCCTCGATCACACGATCTCGCTCGACACCGGCGAGAAGCGATATGCGCTGAACGACGAGGTCGCCGTGCTGTTCGTGCGTCCGCGCGGCTGGCATCTCGAGGAGCGGCACTTCGAGGTCGACGACGCGCCCATGTCCGCGTCGCTGTTCGACTTCGGGCTCTATTTCCTCCGCAACCACACGCGGAACGGCCGCTACCTCTACCTGCCGAAGCTCGAGTCGCACCTCGAGGCGCGCCTCTGGAACGACGTCTTCTGCTTCGCGCAGGACCGCCTGGGCGTCCCGCGCGGGACGGTCAAGGCAACGGTGCTGATCGAGACGATCCTCGCCGCGTTCGAGATGGACGAGATCCTCCACGCGCTCCGCGAGCACTCGGCGGGCCTCAACGCGGGTCGCTGGGACTACATCTTCAGCGTGATCAAGAAGCTCGGGCACCGGCCCGAGTTCGTCCTGCCCGACCGCGCCGACGTGACGATGGCGGTGCCGTTCATGCGCGCGTACTGCGAGCTGCTCGTCCACACCTGCCATCGCCGCGGTGCGCACGCGATGGGTGGCATGGCCGCGTTCATCCCCTCACGCCGCGACCCCGAGGTGAACGCGAACGCGCTCGAGAAGGTGCGTGAGGACAAGGACCGCGAGGCGTCGCAGGGCTTCGACGGCACCTGGGTCGCGCATCCGGACCTCGTGCCGGTCGCGATGGAGTCGTTCGACCAGGTGCTCGGCGACCGGCCGAACCAGATCGACCGCCGGCGCGACGACAGGGAGATCCGCTCAGCGGATCTCCTGGATATCGCTTCGACCCCCGGTTCGATCACCGAGGCTGGCCTCCGGAACAACGTCTCCGTCGGGATCCAGTACCTCGCGGCCTGGCTGCACGGCTCCGGCGCGGTCGCGATCAACAACCTCATGGAGGACGCTGCGACCGCCGAGATCTCGCGCTCGCAAATCTGGCAGTGGCTGCACCACGGCCGGTTCACCGCCGACGACGTCCGCCGCATCACGGACGAGGAGGTCGGGAAGCTCGGGGGCGGCTACGACGACGCCCGCGCGATCTTCGAGCGAATCGCGACCCGACCGGACTACGTCGAGTTCCTCACGCTCCCGGCGTACGATCGGCTCGTCGCGACAACAGGCTGAGGCGGATCAACCCTGCTCCCAGGCCAGCCCCGCGGCGAGCACGACCTCGTCGGTCGGCGCGACAAGCTGGAGATTGCCGATCGCGAGGCCGGCCCAGCCGAGCAGGTTGACCCAACGCATGTACGAAGAGAGCGGCAGCCGCACCTCCGACTCGTTTGCGTCCTCCGCCGGCCAGTCGATCGCGACGCAAGGCGCGACGTAGAGGTCGACCTCCGGGACGAGCTGACGCCAGGCGACCAACGCACGGTAGCCCTCCAGCACGGCCTCGGGGTCGACGCGCTGGGCGGCCTCGAGCTTCGTGCGGATGGCGCGTCCGTACTCCTCCGCCCGGCTCGGAAACGTCGCGGCGTGCGAGCGAGCGGCCTCATGGTCGAAGACCGGCCACAGACTCGCGGCCGGCCCCGGGACCGTCGCCTCGACCACGCGGGCGCCGAGCGACTCGAGTCGCGTCACCCACTGCTCGGCCGCGTCGCTCTTCTCCGTGTCGCGCCCGTCGGCGAGATCCGGCGCCCGGCGCAGGAGCCCGACGGTGCGCCCGGCGAGCTCGGGTTCCGGGACGGGCCGAGCGGCAAGCACCGACCAGAGTGTCGCGACGTCCGCCACCGAGCGCGCCATGGGCCCGACGGTGTCGAAGGAGGGGCAGAGTGGAAACACGCCGTCCTCGGGAACGAGACCGTGGCGCGGCTTCAGCCCGACGATCTCGCACGCGGCGGCCGGGAGCCGCACGGAGCACCCGGTGTCGGTTCCGATTGCGAGGTCGCAGAGACCGGCGGCGAGCGCCGCGCCGTTCCCGCTCGACGAGCCGCCGGTCGTCCGGCCGGGTCGGACGGGGTTGTGCACCGTCCCGTACCACTCGTTCTGTCCGAGGACCCCCCAGGCGAACTCCACGAGATTCGCCTTGCCGATGAGCGTCGCGCCTGCTGCGAGCGCCCGCTCGACCACGACTGCGTGCCGGTCGGGCACGTGGTCCGCGTAGATCTTCGAGCCGTACGTCGTGCGGACGCCCGCGGTGTCGACCAGGTCCTTCACGAGGAGCGTGCGTCCGGCGAGGGGTCCGGTGCCGGCCCCCGTGAGCGGTTCGTCCAGCCAGGTGATGCCCGCGTTGTACGGGTCCGTGCGCACGCCCACAGCCCCCGACCCTACGCGTCAGGTCGCGTCGGGTGTCAGCTCTGATGTCGCGCCGCGGCGATCGAGCGCGCAGCATCGAGCGCCGCGTCGATCGTCTCCTGGCTCGCGCGGTCGCCGACCATCACGTTGACCTGGTAGTCCAGGCCACGGCGGTTGACCTGCGCGACGGCGCCGCGGTCGGGGAAGCACTGGAACGTGCCCCGCCGCAGCTTCAGGCCCGAGAGGGGCAGGAACGAGCTCACGCCGGTCAGCTCGCGCCAGCCGATCACGACCACCACCGCGCCGTCGGAGGGGACGCGGTACGTCGAGACCATGCAGTCGCTGTCGACGGCGCGCACTCCGTCGGTGCCGATCACGAGCACGGTGCGAGGATCGTCGGTCGGCGACTGTGGCGCCGGCTGGACCCTCGACCAGCCGTCCGGCAAGTCGATCTCGACGCCGCCGCCGCGCGCGCTGTCGTCCGTGGCCGCCGTGCTTGCGGCCGCGACGACGCCTACGGCGAGCGCCGTAGCCACAATGACCGATCCTGTCCGCAGTCCTCTCATCTGTCGGCCCGCGCATCGTACTCGTTTCCACCCGGAAGGGAAGAGGGAAAAGCCCCGCACAGGACGTAAATCACAGAACCTGCGCAAACCGGCGCTCGACCGCCGTCGGCAGTCCACGAAAAGCCCTCCCGGGAGTCTGGCCATGACGCACGCTCGGAGTAGAGTTCGCCCCGTGAACCCCCCCGCCCCGAGTCGCGTCGGGCACTGAGAGGTCGGACGCCGACATGCTACGCCGCCGCAAGACCGCCGCAGTCCCGCACGCGGGTCCGTACCCCCATGGGTGGGAGGTCCCGGCGCGGTTCAACTTCACGCGTGACGTGATCGAGCCGCTCGCGCGGAGCCACGGCCGTGCGGCGCTGACCTTCGTCGACCGAGAGGGGATCGTCGACCGCCGGAGCTTCGGGGAGATGGCAGGCGACGGCGCTCGCTGGGCGCACCTCCTGCGCACCCGGCTCGACCGCGGCGACCGCGTGATGATCCTCACCGGCAGGGTGCCCGCCTGGCACGGCGCGATGCTCGGCGCGCTGAAGGGCGGGCTCATCGCCGTTCCCTGCTCCGAGATGCTCCGAGCGCGCGATCTCGCGTTCCGCGTCCGTCACTCCGGCGCCAAGCTCCTCGTCGCCGACCGGTCGTGCGAGGTCGAGGTGCAGGAGATGCTCGAGCAGCTCGACTCACCCGTCTCGGTGCTCTACCTCGACGATGCGCGACGCGAGCTCGCGCGATACGTGAACCGCGCGCCGACCGAGGACACCACGGCGGGCGAGCGCGCCCTCATCCTCTACACGTCGGGCACCGCGAAGGAGCCTCGCGGGGTCGTCCACACCCACGCGTACACGTGGGCCCTCCACTCGCAGGCAGAGCACTGGCTCGACGCCCACGAGCAGGATGTCGTCTGGTGCACCGCCGGGACCGGCTGGGCCAAGTCGATCTGGAACGTCCTGATCGGCCCCTGGTCGTGCGGTGCGGAGGTGGTGCTCCACCAGGGCGGCTTCGATCCGGAGGATCGGCTGGGGCTGATGCAGCGGCTCGGTGTGACCGTGCTCTGCCAGTCGCCGACCGAGTACCGGATGCTCGCAAAGCTCGACGGCCTGGCCGCGGCGCACCTCCCCAGGCTCCGTCACGCCGTGTCCGCGGGCGAGCCGCTCAACCCGGAGGTGATCGAGCGCTTCCAGGATGCGCTTGGGGTCACCGTGCACGACGGGTACGGCCAGACCGAGAACTCGCTCCTCGTCGCCAACGCGCCGGGAATGGAGGTGCGACCCGGCTCGATGGGGCTCCCGACTCCCGGGCACGACGTCGCGGTGATCGACGATCATGCGCAGGTCTGCGGCCCGGGCGTGGAGGGCGACATCGCCCTGTTCGGCCGCCCGCCGACGCTGTTCGCCGGGTATTGGGAGTCGCGCGACGAGACCGAGTCGGTCTTCCGGGACGGCTGGTACGTGACAGGCGACCGCGGCGTGTCCGACGAGGAGGGCTACCTCTGGTTCGTCGGCCGCGCGGACGACGTGATCCTCTCGTCGGCGTACCGGATCGGGCCGTTCGAGGTCGAGAGCGCGCTGCTCGAGCATCCGGCGGTGGCCGAGAGCGCGGTCGTCGGCGCGCCCGACGCCGAGCGCGGCGAGATCGTCAAGGCGTTCGTCGTGCTCAGGCACGGCTTCGATCCGACCGCCGACCTGATCGGTGAGCTGCAGGAGCACGTAAAGACCGTGACCGCGCCGTACAAGTACCCGCGCGAGGTCGCGTTCGTCGAGGAGCTGCCGAAGAGCGCGAGCGGGAAGATCATTCGGTCGGAGCTACGCCGCCAGCCCGAGACCGGGTATCCGGAGCCGCGCTCTCTCGTGATCCCCCTCCCGGTCGACGAGGCCGAACGGGCGCGTTCGGAGAGCGAGGCAGCCGACGAGGCGAGGGAGGCCGCGAGGGAGTCGGCCAGGCGCGAGGCCGCCGCAGCCGCCCAGCGGGCGGCCGCCGAGGTCGCGCGGCGCGACGCGGAGGAAGCCGTGCGCCTGCACGACGAAGCCGTGCGGCGCGCGACAGCAGAAGCGGCGCGCCAGGAGGCCGTCGAGGCCGCCCGTCGGGAGGCCGAGGAGGCGTCGCAGGTCGAGGCGGAGGACGCGGCGCGGCTCGCGGCCGAAGAGCACGCGCGCCGCGAGCTCGAGGAGGCCGCCCGGCTCGAGGCCGAGGCCGCTGCGCTTCGCGAGGCGGAGGAGGCGCGCGCCGCCGCCGAGGCGGCGACCGTGCGGGAGGCCGAGGAGGCGGCGCGTGCAGCCGCCGAAGCGGCGGCCCTCCGGAAGGCGGAGGAGGCGGCCCGGCTCGCCGCCGAGGAACAGGCCCGCCGCGAAGCCGAGGAAGCCGCCCGGCTCGCCGCCGAGGAACGGGCCCGCCGCGAGGCCGAAGAGGCCGCCCGGCTCGCGGCCGAGGAACAGGCTCGCCGCGAAGCGGAGGAGGCCGCACGCGCCGCGGCCGAAGAACAGGCGCGTCTCGAGGCCGACGAGGCCACACGGCTCGCCGCCGAGGAACAGGCCCGCCGCGACGTCGAAGCCGAGCGCCTGGCGGCAGAGGAGGAGACGCGCGTCGCCGCGGAGGAGGAGGCCCGCCGCCAGGAAGAGGAGGAGCGCCAGCGCGCCGCCGAGGAGGCGTTGGCGCGGATCGAGGCGGCCGAGGAGGAAGCTGCTCGGCGCGAGGCGGAGGGCGAGGCAGCGCTCGTCGCCGCGACCGCCGCCGGCGGCACGATGGGCCGGCGCGAGCGTCGAGCGGCCGAGAAGCAGCACAAGGAGCTCGAGAAGCAGAAGGCCAAGAACGAGGCCGAGCGGAAGAAGCGCGCGGAGATCGAGGCGAAGGAACGCGCGAAGGCCGAGGCCGAGCAGCGCAAGCGCGACGAGATCGAGGCAAGGGAGCGCGCGAAGGCCGAGGCCGAGCAGCGCAAGCGCGACGAGATCGAGGCAAGGGAGCGCGCGAAGGCCGAAGCAGAGCAGCGCAGGCGCGACGAGGCGGCGGCTGCCGAGGAGGAGAAGCGCCGGGAGAAGGAGGAGCGCCACCGTCAGAAGGAGCTCGCGAAGCTCGCGAAGGGCAAGAGCCTCGGGCTCGGACGGCTGCTTTCGCGAGAGGAGGACGAGGACGAGGACGACGACGCCCCCGTGGCGCCGATCGACAACATCGTCGAGCGCCTTCAGCCGTACGCGCGGCAGAGCGGCCCGGTAACGCCCGTGCCGGCCACCCCGCCCGAGGAGCAGGACACGGCCGACGAGTCGCAGGACTCGTCGGATCTGACCGCGTGAGCCAGGTCGTCGAGGCCCCTGTCCGGGCGCCGCAGCCGTCGATCGAGGACGACCGGGTCGAAGACCGGCCCTGGGTCGTGATCGTCTGGAACGACCCGATCAACCTCATGAGCTACGTCACGCTCGTGCTTCAGAAGCTCTTCGGCTACTCGCGGACCAAGGCGACGGAGCTGATGCTGCAGGTGCACAACGAGGGCAAGGCGGTGGTCTCCTCGGGGACGAGGGAGAAGGCGGAGCTCGACGTGTCGCGGCTCCACGGCCACGGCCTTTGGGCGACGATGCGCCAGGACTAGGGGCCTAGATGCGAGGACGCGGGATCAAAGCACGCAAGGACGGCACCTACCGGGTCGAGCTCCCGGACGAGGAGCGCGACGTCCTCGCGGCGTTGCCGGGCCAGCTGCGCGAGGCGCTCGATGCCGGCGAGCCGACGCTCTACCGGCTGTTCCCGCCGGCGCACGCGGACGACGACGCCGCCAACGAGGACTATGCGCGGTTGGTCGGCCCCGGTCTCGTCGACGGGAAGCTCGCGGCGCTCGCCGAGCTCGAGCGGACGGCACACGCGACGCGGCTCGACCAGGACGAGCTCGGCGCCTGGCTCGGCGCGGTCGAAAGCCTCCGCCTCGTCCTCGGCACGCAGCTCGACGTGACGGACGAGAGCTACGGCCCGCTCGACCGGTCGGACCCCGACGCGCCGCGTCTCGCCCTGTACCACTGGCTCTCCTGGCTCCAGGAGGAGGTCGTGCAGGCGCTCTCGGAGTCGCTCGAGCGCGGCGAAAGGATCGACTGAGCCGCGAGGAGCACTACGCTCCTCTCGTGCCCGACGCCGACACCGTCGTCTTCATCCCCGCCTGGAACGAGGAGCGGAGCCTCCCCGGTGTCCTCGACGAGCTCCACGCGGGACTGCCCGACGCCGACGTGCTCGTGATCGACGATGGCTCGACCGATGCGACCGCCGCAGTGGCCGCGACGCACGGCGCGGCCGTTGTCTCGTTCGGCGAGAACCGAGGCCTGCGCGCGGGCATTGCCGCGGGGTACCAGGAGGCATACGACCGCGGTTACTCCTTCTGCGGCCGGGTCGACGCGGATGGCCAGCACCCCGTCGACGAGCTCGTGCGGCTGCTCGAGCTCGTCGAGTCGGACCGCTGCGATGTCGCGGTCGGCTCGCGCTTCGCCGAGGGCGACGGCTACGGCGCCGACCGCTACGAGCCGTCACCCGCGCGGCGGTTCGGTATCGGGCTGCTCCAGAAGGCGATGCACATCCGGCTCGGTCGGCCGTTCCACGACCCGACGAGCGGCATGGCCGCGGTCAACCGCTCCGCCATGCCCGTCATGGCGCGGCCGTACGCGAGCGGCGCACCCGAGGTCGAGGCGCTGCTCCGGCTGAAGCAGGCCGGCCTCCGGGTCGAGGAGGTCGCAGTCCACATGCGCGAGCGCTCGCACGGCGAGTCCAAGCTGCAGGGCAAGAAGGCGGTGAAGCTCGTGCTCACCGTCGTGGGCACGCTGCTCTTCTTCCGCTGGCTCCGGCACCGGCGCGCGTGACGCCCCGCCTGGTCGTCGTTCTCGGCTACTCCGACGGCGGCACCGCCGAGCTCCACCCGATCTGCGCTGCGCGACTCGCACGGGCGGCGGAGCTGACCACGGCCGACGACGTCGTCGTCCTCTCGGGCTGGGCGCGCAGGGCCGGGTCGCCGCCGGAGGCGCAGCTCATGCGCGCAGCCTGGCGGGGTCCGGCGCGGGAGGTGGTGGTCGATCCCGATGCGCGGACGACCGTCGAGAACCTGGCGAACGCGCTGAACGACGTGGTCCGCGTCGGCGCACGCGAGGTCGTCGTGGTCACCTCGTCCTGGCACGCGCGCCGAGCAACCGCGGCGATGCGCTGGCTGCTGCGGCACGAGGGAGTCGTCGTGCGCGCGGAGTCACCGCCGGGCACGTGGGCGCGCGCCGCGCTGCGGGAGCTGCCGCTGTGGCCGCTGCTGCCGTTTCAGCTCTGGCAGGCGCGAAGGACGCGCTGAGGCCGCGCCCTACGAGACTTCGGCGTGGATCCGCTGCCTCGCCTGGCGCAACGGGCCTCCGTCCCGCCCGGCTCGCGCCGCGAGCGCCTCGGCGAGGATCGAGAGCGCCGTCTCGGCCTGGCTGTCCGCGCCGATGTCGAGCCCGCAGGGCCCACTGATCCGGGCGAGCTCCGCCTCGGTCGCGCCCGCCTCGAGCAGCCGCTCGCGGCGCCGCTCCTGGTTCCGGCGCGAGCCGAGCGCGCCGATGTAGAAGGCGTCGGTCCGGAGCGCGGCCAGGAGAGCCGGCTCATCGAACTTGTCGTCGTGCGTGAGGACGACGATCGCGGTCTGATGGTCGGGTGCGACCTCGGCGATCGCCTCGTCCGGCCACTCGGCGATCAGCCGGTCGGCGGAGGGGACGCGCTCCGGGGTGAGGAACGTCGCGCGAGCGTCGGCGACGATCGCCGTCCAGCCGAGGAGCTTCGCCCCGCGCGCCAATGCCTCTGCGGTGTCGACCGCGCCGTAGACGAGCAGCCGCGGCGGCGGGCCGTACCACTCGGCGAAGACTTTCGCACCGTCCTCTTCGAGCAGCCGGTTCCGGCCGCGCCGGACGAGTTCGTCGAACTGGCCGGTCGCCCACGCAGGCACCCCGTCGCCGAGCGTCTCCGCGCCCTCCACCACGAGCGACTTCGCGCCGACCCCGTCCCCCTCGACGACCGTGAAGAGAACCGCGCGGCCGCCCTCGTCCCCGAGCCGGGCGAGGCGTGCCAGCAACGTCACTCGACCGGCTCCACGAAGACGTCGATCTCGCCGCCGCACGGGAGCCCGACGTCCCACGCCATCTCGTCCGTGATGCCGTAGTGGAGAAGGCGCGGCTGCCCGTCCTGCATGACGGCCATCGCGTTGTCGAACACGTCGCTCTCGACGCAGCCGCCTGACACGGAGCCGCACATCTTCCCGGACTCGGAGACCGCCAGGCTCGTGCCGATGGGCCGCGGCGCCGACCGGCGCGTCGCCACGACCGTCGCCACGACGACCTTCTCGCCCGCGCCGCGCCAGGCTTCCACCTCGGGCAGGATCTCTTTCACGCTGCGTGCCTCCTTTCGATGCCGGCGACGACCGTCGCCAGCTCCTCGAGACTCCTCAGATTATGGCCTGCGATGAACCTGTCGACGAAAGGCAGCGCCGCGCGCATCCCGCCGGCGAGCGGCTGGTAGTCGGGATTCCCCTTGAGGGGATTCACCCAGATCACCGCGTAGGCGGCCCGCGCGAGCCGCGCCATCTCGCGGGCGACGAGCATGGGATCCTCGCGCTCCCAGCCGTCCGAGGCGATCACGACGATCGCGCCACGTGACATCCCGCGCCGGCCGTAGACCTCGTTGAACTCGCGCAGCGATGCGCCGATCCTCGTCCCGCTCCCCCAGTCGACCACCTCCGCCGTGCAACGGGCGATCGCGGCCGCCGGATCGTGGGCCGCGAGGTCGGGCGTGAGGCGCGAGAGCCTCGTGCCGAACGCGAACGCCTCGACCCCGCGCCCGGCGCCGACCGCCGCGTGCAGGAAGAGGAGGAGGACACGCGCGTAGCTGTCCATCGAGCCGGACACGTCGCAGAGCAGCACGAGCCGCCGCGGCACCTCCTTCCGCGCGCGCAGCGGCCGCTCGACGGGATCGCCGCCGGTGCGCAGCGAGTGGCGGATCATCCCGCGCACGTCGAGGCTCTCCCCGAGCGGGTCGCGTCGCGTCCGTCGCGAGCGCCGGAGCGGTCGCGTCCGCGCAATTCGCCCGATCAGGTCGCGCACCCGGAGCAGCTCGTCTTCGGTGAGCTCGGCGAAGTCCTTGTCGCGCAGCAGCTCCAGGCGCGAGGCGCCGACCTCGACCGGCTCGTCGTCCCGCTCGTCCTCCCCCTCGCTACCCTCCTCGCCTGCGGCCACCTCGACGACGCGTAGGGCGGGCTCAACGGGCTCGTGACGTGCAGGGGGAAGAACGGGTTCGCGCAGGAACCACGCCTCGAACGCACGGTCGAAGATCGCCAGCTCGTCGTGGCGGGACACCATCGTCTGGCGAAGGGAGAAGTAGACGTCGTCGCGGGACGCGAGATCGACCGCGTCGAGGGCCCGGAGCGCGTCCGTCAGCCGGCCCGGGCCGATCTCGAGCCCGGCCTCGCGCAGCACGCGGCCGAACGTCACGACGTGCCCGACGATCGCATCCCCGGCGGGCACGGCCCTACGACGCCGCGGACGCGGCGCGCGCCTCCTCGACGAGTCGCGCGAGCGTCGCGTCCCGGACCGCGTCGATGTCCTCGTGGTACTTGAGGACAGAGCCCAGCGTCTGCTGGACGACCTCGGCGTCGAGCTCGCGATGGCCGAGCGCGTCGAGCGCCATCGCCCAGTCGATCGTCTCCGCCACGCCCGGAGGCTTGGCGAGATCCAGGCCACGCAGGCCGCGCACGAAGGCAGCCGCCTCGACAGCGAGGCGTTCGGGGATCCCGGGAACCCGGAGCCGGACGATCGCGATCTCGCGCTCGATCGAGGGGTGGCCGATCCAGTGGTACAGCGCGCGCCGCTTGAGCGCGTCGTGCAGCTCGCGTGTCCGGTTCGAGGTGAGCACCACGGACGGACGTCGCCGCGCCCGGATCGTCCCGAGCTCGGGGATCGTGATCTGGAAGTCGGAGAGCACCTCGAGGAGAAACGCCTCGAATTCCTCGTCGGCGCGGTCGATCTCGTCGATCAGGAGGACGACCGGATCGTCCGAGTCGATCGCCTCGAGCAGCGGCCGGCGGATCAGGTACTCGGGCCCGAAGAGCTCGCTCTCCGTCACCGTGCCCGCCTGCGCCGCGCGGATGTGGAGGAGCTGCCTCGGGTAGTTCCACTCGTAGACGGCGTGGGCGACGTCGAGACCCTCGTAGCACTGGAGCCTGATCACGCGCGCGCCGAGGGCCGTGGCGAGCGCCTTCGCCGCCTCTGTCTTCCCCACGCCCGCGTCGCCCTCGAGCAGCACGGGCTTCTCGAGCGCGAGCGACAGGTAGAGCGCGGTCGCGAGCCCGCGGTCGGGGAGGTAGTCGGCCTCCCGGAGCGCGGCCTCCAGCTCGTCGATCGACCCGTGCGCCACGCTCGCAGCGTAGCCGGGAGACGCGCCCGCGCCGGGTGCGGCGCTGCTACGCGGCGTCGCGGTCGAGGAGGTCGGAGGCGAGATCGGCGGACCGAGCGAGCGAGCCGTTCTCGATCAGCTCCTCGATCGCCACGGACGGGTCGATCAGCTCGGTGACGCACACCTCGAAGACGCGCATGACCACGAAGGTGAGCGGGTCGAGCTCGATGCCGGTCGTGCGCAGGAAGGTGCCGACCTCCGCCGCCTCGTGCGCGAGCGCATCCTCCATCGCGGTCAGTGCGAACGTCACCCGGAGCTCCCGCTCCTGGCGCGCACGTAGCTCGTCGGGCAGCGGCTGCCCCGTTTCCTCCGACCCCGTCACGATCCCTCCCGTACTAGGACGTCGGAAACGCGCGAAAGGCTGCTCCTGCGGTGCGATCACCGCTCCGACGGGCGAGTCCCGGCCCCGCCGATGGGGCTACCGTGACGCCGTGACGATGCTCGGAACGACCGCGCCCGAGGATCTCTGGCGGGCCTGGTCCTTCGACCCGCTCGTGCTCGTCCTGGCAGTCGTGGCCGTCGTGTTCTTCGTCTCCGGCTGGCGGCGGCTGCGGAGGCGGCGCCCGGAGCTCGCGCCCCCGTCGCGCCTCGCGCTGTTCCTCGCGGGCGTCGCGGTCGTGGTCGTCGGCCTCGTCTCGCCGCTCGACGCAATCGCGGAGGAGTACCTCCAGTCGGCCCACATGCTCCAGCACGTGCTGATCGCCGACCTCGGGGTCGTGCTCGCGCTGCTCGCGGTGCGGGGGCCGCTCTCGATGTTCTTCCTCCCGCGAGACCTCCTCGCCCCGCTCGCGCGCGCCCAGCCGCTCCGTCGCTCGCTTTCCTTCCTGCTCCGGCCGCGGGTGGCCGTGCCGCTCTGGGTCGCGGTCCTCGTCGTGTGGCACGTTCCGGCGATGTACGACGCGGCGCTCCGGCACCCGGCCGTGCACCGCGTCGAGCACATGTCGTTCGTCGTCGTGGGCGCGCTGGTCTGGACGCTTCTGATCGATCCGGCACGGCACGGGCGGCTGACGCTGAACGAGCGGCTCGGGCTCGCCGTCGTGCTGTTCTGGGTCGGCCAGGTGCTGGCCTACCCGTTCGTGTTCGGGTTCGAGCCGTACTACGACGTCTACGTCGACCAGCCCCACCGGCTGTTCGGTCTCTCGCCGCTGACCGACCAGAAGCTCGCGGGCCTCGTGATGATGGTCGAGCAGGCCGCGACGCTCGGCGTCGCGATCGTCGTCCTCCTCCGGCTCTCGCGCCGCGCGAGGGCGACGCGGACCGTAACCCCGGAGCTGGTCTAGGGGCGTGTGATGCCGTCGCCGTGGTCTGTCCGGCTGGAGCCGGCGTTCATCGTGCTCGCGGCCGCCGCGGCCCTCCTTTACGTGCGGGCTTGGCGCCGTATGCCCGGGCCGTGGTGGCGCGCAGTGTGCTTCGGGGCGGGCGTCGTTCTCGTCGTCGGCGCGCTGAACTCGCCGCTCGGGACGATCGCCGTCGAGTACCTCGTCCTGTTCCACCTGCTGCAGAACGTGATGATCAGCGACTGGGCGCCGCCGCTCCTGCTGATCGGGCTCACGCCGGCGATGCGGGCGGCCCTCGCCGCTCGCGGAGGCTCTGCGATGGAGACGATCACGCGACCGGCGATTACGCTTCCCGTGTGGCTTGTTGCCTGGTACGTCATCCACCTGGGGGCGGTGTACGACGCCGCGCTCCGCAGCACGGTCCTGCTCGGGATCGAGCACGCCGTCCTGATCGCGGTGGGCCTGCTCTTCTGGTGGCCGATCCTCTGCGACGTCCCGCGGGCGCTCGCGACGATCGGGCGCATCGGCTACGTCCTCGCGGCCTTCGTGCTCTCCGCGTTCCTCGGGCTCGCGCTGACCTTCTCTCCCCCGGTCTACGGCTACTACGAGGACCTGCCGGACCGCCTGTGGGGCATCACCGCGCGGCAGGACCAGAATCTCGGCGGGATCCTCATGTCGACCGAACAGGCCGTCGTGTTCTTCACCGCGATCGTCTGGCTCCTCGGCCGCCTGCTGCGGGAAGAGGCGGAGGCGGAGGAGCGCCTCGCCGCCGAGCAGCGAGCGGCCGGCCTGCGCGAGCACTGACGCAGGGTCTCGGCGTCGCGGAGCCCGCCGGCGGGTAGGACGATCGACCGATGCGGCGCGTCATCCGGTGGGTCGATCCCGAGGGCTACGTCTCGGTGGGGGTGGAGCATCCCCGAGACGGCGAGTTCAGCGTGCTCCGGGGCCTCGAGGAGCCCATGCGACTGCTGCAGGGCGAGTCGTTCCCCCTCGGCCGGTCGATCGTGTCGGCTGACGAGTTCAGCCTCGAGCTCGAGCCCGGACTGACCCTCATCACGCCGATCGACCCACCAGAGGTCTGGTGTGCCGACGGCACGTACGACACGGGCGACGCGGACCCGATGGAGTCCAGCCCCTTTCGCGAGGTCTACGCCTCGGTCGCTGGCAGCCACAGGCCACAGCTCTTGATGAAGGATGCCGGTGGTCGACGCACGGTCGGCCCTGGCGGCGCGATCGGCATCCGCGGCGACTCGACGTGGAGCGCCCCGGAGCCCGAGATCGCCGTCGTCATCGGCAGCAAGGGCACGATCCTCGGCTACACGATCGCGAACGACGTCACCTCGCGCGAGATCGAGTGCGCGAACCCGCTCTTCCTCTCGCAGGCGAAGGTCCACGGAGGCTGTTGCGCGATCGGGCCGGCGATCTTCGTGCCGGAGTTCGAGCCGGCGGGCTTCCAGATCGTGATGCGCATCTCCGACGAGGACGGCGAGGTCCTCTACCAGGACACCGCGACCACCGCGCAGATGACGCGGTCGTTCCAGGATCTCGTCTCGTGGCTCGTGCGCGACAACCCCGTCCCGGCGGGGACGGTCCTCCTCACCGGGACAGGTCTGGTCCTGCCAGACGAGCTCAACCTCCTCCCGGGCCAGTGGGTCGAGATCCACGTGCCCGAGATCGGGACGCTCGTGAACCACGTCGTGCTCGCCTCCGAACTCGGCTGACGGCGCGCTTCCCGCGCGGCGCGGCGCCCGTGCTCGCTAGCGTGGGCGATCGTGAGCACGACCCGACTCGTCGACCTCGCCGCGCTCCCGGGCGCGCGGGAAGCGGACGAGCGAGCCGCCGAGCTCGCGCTGCGGCTCCCCGCGGAGCTCGCGCCGCTCGCGCGGATCGCGCTCGACTACCGCTGGTCGTGGGCTCCCGACGGGGACGAGCTGTTCCGCTCGCTCGACCCGCACGCCTGGGAGATCAACCTGGCGAACCCGGTTCGCCAGCTCGCCGACATCGCGCCGCACACGGCGTCACGGGCGGCCGCCGACCCCGCCACGCGGGAGCGGATCGCCCGGCTCGCTCGCGTCCTCGAGGAGGATCGCGCCCGCCCCGAGGCACCGATCGAAGGGCTCGACGGGCCGGTCGTGTTCGTCTGTGCCGAGTTCGGGATCCATCGGTCGCTGCCGATCTACTCCGGCGGCCTCGGGGTGCTCGCGGGGGACATCCTCAAGGCTGCCAGCGATCACGGGCTACCAATGATCGGCATCGGCCTCCTCTACCGCAGGGGGTACTTCCAGCAGCGGGTCGACCGCGCGGGCCTGCAGCACGAGTACTGGGTGCAGACGCTCCCGGAGCGGCTCCCGACCGTGCAGGTGCTCGACGACGGAGAACGGCCGCTGCGGCTGACGTTCCCGCTGTTCAGTCACGAGATCGCTTTCCACGTGTGGCGCGCCGAGGTGGGACGCGTGCCGCTGTACCTCCTCGACGCCGAGCTCGACGAGAACGACCCGGTCGACCGCTGGATCACCGCGCGCCTGTACGAGGGAAACCCGCACACGCGGCTCGGTCAGTACGGGCTGCTCGGCATCGGAGCGGTGCGGACGCTCCGCGCGCTCGGGATCGATCCGGGCGTCCTGCATTTCAACGAGGGCCACCCGGCGCTCGCGGCGCTCGAGCTCGCCACCGAGGCCGTCGCCGCCGGCGAGTCGCTCGACGACGCGCTCGCCGCGGCGCGCGAGCGGTGCGTGTTCACGACGCACACGCCCGTCGCCGCCGGCAACGAGTCGTACGAGCCCGGCTCGGTCCTCGAGGCCTTCGCCGACGTCCCCGCGCGACTCGGCATGGACGACGGCCGTTTCCTCGACCTCTGCCGGGCCGAGGCGGGGACCGACGAGTGGCCGGGGATGACGCCGCTCGCGCTCCGGATGACGCGCCGCGCGAACGCCGTCAGCCTTCGCCACGAGCAGGTTGCGCGAGAGATGTGGCGACCGCTGTACCACGCGTCCGCGGCGGACGAGGTGCCGATCACCCACGTGACGAACGGCGTCCACCTGCCGACCTTCCTAGCGCCTCCGCTCCGGACGCTCCTCGACCGCCACCTCGGCGACGGGTGGCTCGAGCGCGCGGCCGAGCCGGAGACGTGGGCGCCCGTCGACCACATCCCCGACGAGGAGCTCTGGGCGGCGCGGAACGACGCACGGCACCAGCTCGTCGAGTACGTCAAGGCAAAGAGCGTGCAGGACCGCCTGCTCCGCGGCGAGGACCCCGAGAGCGTGAAGGCGGTCGCGGAGACGTTCGGCGAGGACACGCTGACGCTCGGGTTCGCGCGCCGGATCGCGACCTACAAGCGGCTCTTCCTCCTCACCTACGACCCGGAGCGCGTCCGCCGGATCTTCGCCGACGGGCCGCCGGTGCAGATGGTCGTGGCCGGCAAGGCGCATCCGCTCGACGACAACGCGAAGCAGATGCTCGTCGACGTGTTCGGCCTCTCCCAGGCGGTCGGCCTCACGTCCCGCGTGGCGTTCCTGGAGAACTACGACCTCTCGGTCGCCGCACCGATCGTCGGCGGCTGCGACGTCTGGCTCAACGTCCCGCGCCCGCCGCTCGAGGCGAGCGGGACGAGCGGGATGAAGTCCGCGGCGAACGGCGGGCTCAACCTCAGCGTCCTCGACGGCTGGTGGTGGGAGGGCTACGAGGCCGACGAGGGAGGCGCGAACGGCTGGGAGATCGACGGCGCCGCGCGCGAGGGCGAGGACGCCGCCGCGCAGGACGCGCGACACGCGCACGCTCTCTACGACCTCCTGGAGCGGCAGGTCGTTCCCCTCTTCTACGACCGTGGCGACGACGGCATCCCGCACGGGTGGCTCGCGATGGTCAAGCGGTCGCTGCGCACGAACGGGCCGCGCTTCTCCGCGGCGCGGATGGTCGAGGACTACGCGTCTGCGATCTATCCTGCCTTTCCGCAAGGCGCGGTTCCGCTGTAGCGGAACCCCGCCGCGGGGCGCCCACGCCTACGGCGGGGGCGCAATCCTGAAGGCGTCGACTTCGTCGCCGCGACCTATGCGGTGGCAAGCCGCGACGCAGGTCGGGGCAGCAGCGTGACGAGCACAGTGAGCAACGTGAGCAGCGTGACGCACACCCAGAGCACGGCGTCGAACGAGCCCGTCGCATCGCGCACCGCGCCGAGCACGAACGGCGAGAAGGCGGCGACGGAGTAGCCGAGCCCGAGCATCATCGCGACGAGCGCCGCGACTCGCCGGCCGCCCTCCGCCAGGTCGAGCGGAAGCGTCATCACGAGCGAGAACATCCCACCCTGCGCGATCCCTGCGAGCAGCGCCCAGAGGTACGCCTCCCCCGGAAGCACGATCAGCGCGGCCGTCCCGAGCGCGAACACGCTTGCGCACCCGAGGAGCCACGGCCGCCGTCCGCCCCGCCGGTCGGAGAGCCAGGGCAGGACGAACGAGGCGGGGATCGCGGTGACGCTGAGCGCGGCGACGAGGCCGCCGGCTGCGTCGTCGCTCCAGCCGTGCTCGACGTAGGCGTCGGGCAGCCAGGCGATCAGCCCGTAGTAGGAGGACGACATCGAGATGAAGATCAGGACGAGCAGCCAGGCGGTGCGCGACCGCCACGGCAGTCGCGGCACGACCGCGCCGGGGCGGACGTGCGCCTCGCCGCCGCGCTCGAGCAAGGCCCACGTGACGGCGACGACACAGGAGGCGGCCGAGAGCGCGATCAGGGCGCCTCGCCACCCCCCGAGGACGGCTGCGAGCGGCACGGCGATCGCCGCCGCGATGGCGGAGCCGAGCTGGATTCCCGTCGCGTAGACGCCTGTCCCCGTCGCCGGGCGCTCGGGCACGGTCTCCCGGACGGCGAGCGGCGCCGTCGCGTTGCCGATGCCCATGCCGATCCCGAGCGGCAGAGTGAGCGCGATCACGAGCCACGTGCTCGGGACCACGCCGCGCAGGATCCCGAACACGCCGATCAGCACGAGGCCGATCGTCATCGCGAGCCGCGTGCCGAGCCACGCCGAGAGGGACGCACCGACCGGCGCGAACACCCCCATGCAGAGCACGGGGATCGTTCCGAGGAGCCCCGCGACCGCGTGCGACGTGTCGAGGTCGTCCTGGATCTGCCCGATCAGCGGCCCGATGCCGACCACCTGCGGGCGCAGCGCGAGCGCCGCGAGGAAGAGCCCCGCCAGCGCTCCCGTGGTGGAGCGCGACGTCAGGAGGCGGCGGCCTTCGACTCGTGGCGGCCGCTCGCGATCCGTGCGAACGCCTCGACGTGCCGCCGCGCCGCGCGTCCCGCCGCACCGGGCTTCCCGGAGCGGATCGCCTCGAGCAGCGGCGCATGGAGCTCCGCCGCCTCCTCGGGCTCGATGGACGTGCCGTAGAGCGTGATCGTGATGGGGCCTTCGACCCCGAGCGACTTCCAGCACTGCTCGAGGATGGGATTGCCGGCCGCCTCGACGACGCGGCGGTGGAAAGCGATGTCGTGCCAGACGAGCGCGTTCATGTCCCCGCGGCGGGCGGCATCGCGCATCGCCTCGACCTCCGCTTCGAGGCCGCTCACGTCGCCTGCGAGACGCTTCGCCGCCTCCTTCGCGGCGAGCTCCTCGAGCGCCGCGCGGACGGGAAAGACCTCGACGAGCTCCGCGTTGCCGAACCCGCGCACCCTGGCCCCCTTGAACGGCTCGGACTCGACGAGCCGCAGGAGCTCGAGGTCGCGGAGCGCCTCGCGCACCGGTGCCTGGCTCGTGCCGAGCTCGGCGGCGATCCGGGTCTCGACGATGCGGTCGCCGGGCTTGAGCTCGCCGCTCGCGATCCGCTGAAGCAGCAGGTCCTTGACCTGCTCGCGGAGGACGGTCCTCGAGATGCCGCTCATCGGCCGACGATCGGGTCGTTCGCGGTCACCCCGCGACGACCGGGTTCGTCAACGACCCGACCCCGTCGATCTCGATCGTGATCTCGTCTCCGGGCCGGAGCAGCCGCGGCGGCGAGCGGAAGATGCCGACGCCTGCCGGCGTCCCCGTGAGGATCAGGTCGCCCGCCTCGAGGGTCGCCGTCTGCGACGCGTAGCTGATCACCTCGTCGACGCCGAACACGAGGTTCGCCGTCGTCGAGTCCTGGACGACCTCGCCGTTGAGCAAGGCCCGGATCGGAAGGGCGTGCGGATCCGGGACGTCCGCCGCGGGCACGAGCGGGCCGACGGGGCAGAACGTGTCCGGCGACTTGCCGCGCGTCCACTGCCCGTCGCCGAACTGCAGGTCGCGCGCGGACACATCGTTCGCGACGACGTAGCCCGCGACCGCCTCCAGGGCGTTCTCCTTCGAGACCTGCTTGACCGTTGCGCCGAGCACGACTCCGAGCTCGGCCTCGTAGTCGCACTTCGTCACGAGCGGCGGGATCACGATCGCGTCGCCCGGCCCGATCAGCGCCGTCGGGAACTTCGCGAAGAGGAGCGGCGCCTCCGGCAGCGCGGCCCCCTGCTCCTCCGCGTGGTCCCGGTAGTTCAGCCCGACGCAGACGATCTTGCCCGGACGCGGGATCGGCACCGCCATGACGCCGACCCTAACGGATCGCCGACGTCCATCGGCTCCCGATCCGTCGAGGCCCCCGGAGGCCGGCAGTAGGATCGCCGGCGTGGCCCTTCCACCCGGCTTCGTCGACGAGCTCGAGGATGCGCTCGGCGCCGGGTTCGTGATCACCGAGCCGGAGAAGCTCGCGACGTACGACTGCGACGGGCTGACCGGCTGGCGGGCCCAGCCCGCCTGCGTCGTGCTCCCCGGCTCCGCCGCCGAGGTGCAGGCAGTGCTGAGGCTCTGCGCCCGCGACGGCGTCCCCTTCGTCGCGCG
Organism: uncultured Actinomycetes bacterium; assembly: GCA_963742625.1. GTDB lineage: Bacteria > Actinomycetota > Thermoleophilia > Gaiellales > Gaiellaceae > Gaiella. The sequence goes on along the minus strand of CAVUMO010000003.1, from coordinate 371,775 downwards.
CGGGGCTGGAACGGGCCTCTCGGGCGGCGCGCTTCCCGTCGCGGACGGCGTCGTCGTCTCCCTCTCGCGGATGAACCGGATCGTCGAGATCGACCTCGAGAGCGAGCGCGTGATCGTCGAGCCGGGCGTCGCGAACCTCGACGTGACCCGCGCGGTCGCCGGCGAGGGGTACTTCTATGCCCCGGACCCGTCGAGCCAGCAGGTCTGCACGATCGGGGGGAATCTCGCCGAGAACTCGGGCGGCGCGCACTGCCTCAAGCACGGGTTCACCGTGAACCACGTGACGGGCGCGAAGGTCGTGCTCGCCGACGGCGAGCTGCTCGAGCTCGGCGGGAAGTCGATCGACGGCGACGACGGGCCCGACCTCCTCGGCGTGATCGTCGGCTCCGAGGGGACGCTCGGCGTCGCGGTCGAGATCACGCTCCGCGTGGTGCGGCAGCCGGAGGTCGTCGTCACCCAGCTCGCGGCCTTCTCGTCGATCGACGCGGCGGGCGACGCGGTCTCGCGCGTCGTCGCGGCGGGGATCGTGCCTGCGGCGATGGAGATCATGGACAGCGTCACGCTCGAGGCGGCGGAGGCCGCCTACGCGCCCGGGTATCCCGAGGGCGCGCGCGCCGTGCTTCTCGTCGAGCTCGACGGGGTGGCCGCACAGGTGGCGCTCGACACGGAGGACGTCGACGCGATCTGCCGCGCCGCCGGGGCGTTCGAGATCCGGACGGCGAGCGACCCGGACCAGCGCGCGCGCCTCTGGCTGGGCAGAAAGGGCGCGTTCGCGGCGATGGGTCGCGTCTCGCCCGACTACTACGTCCAGGACGGCGTCGTCCCTCGCACCCGGCTGCCGGCGGTCCTCCGGCGCATCGACGAGCTCTCCGCCGAGCACGGCCTGCGGGTCGGGAACGTCTTCCATGCGGGCGACGGCAACCTCCATCCGCTCGTGCTCTACGACGTCGCCGCGGAGGGCGAGGTCGAGCGCGCGAAGACGCTCGCGGACGCGATCCTCGCCGCCTGCGTCGAGGCGGGCGGCTCGCTGACGGGCGAGCACGGAGTCGGCGTCGACAAGGCGTGCGCGATGCCGACGATGTTCTCCGAGCGCGACCTCGAGGTGTTCGGGCGACTCCGGCTGGCCTTCGACCCCGAGGGGCTCGCGAACCCCGGGAAGGTCCTCCCCACGCCGCGCCTCTGCGGCGAGGTCCCGGGCCCGTATCGCGCCCATCCGCTCGAGCGGCTCGGGCTCGCAGAGCGATTCTGATGCAGCCCGAGTCGATCGAGGAGGCCTCCGCCCTCCTCGCCGCCGCCGCGCGTGAGGGCCGGCGCGTCCGCATCGGCACGGAGCTCCGCACCGACGGGCTCGACCGGGTGTTGGAGCACGAGGCGGGCGACCTCACCTGCACGGTGGAGGCCGGGATCCGGCTGTCGGTGCTCCAGGCGACCCTCACGCAGGCGGGCCAGCGCCTGTCGCTCGACCCGCCGGGCGACCCGACGGTCGGCGCATGCGTCGCCCGACGGTTCTCCGGCCCGCTCTCCCATCGGTACGGGACGCCGCGAGACCTCGTCCTCGGCGTGACGCTCGTGCTCGGCGACGGCACTGTCGCAAGCTCGGGCGGGAAGGTCGTGAAGAACGTCGCCGGCTACGACCTCGGCAAGCTCGTGTGCGGCTCCGAGGGTCGGCTCGGCCTGATCGTCCGGGTCGCGCTTCGGCTCCATCCGCTCCCGGAGGCGTCCGCGACGCTCGTGGTCGAGACCGACGACCCGGCGGCTGTCGTCCGAGAGCTCCAGCGCTCTCAGCTCCAGCCCAGCGCCCTCGACGTCCTCCACCCCGGCCGCGTCGCGGTGCTGTTCGAGGGCCGGGACGCGGCGGTCGAGGCGCAGCTCGCGACGGCGCGCACGCTCGTCGGCGGCAGCCTCTCGGACACTGCGGTGTGGGACGAGGCACGGATGCGCCAGGGAGCGGCGCTCGGCCGGCTCCGGTTCGCCCCCGGCAACCTCCGGAACGTGCTCTCCACGCTCGTGGAGGCCGTCGCCCGGCCCTCCGCCGGGATCGCATACGTCCCGCACGCCGTCGGCGGCGTGCCCGGGGCGGCGGCGCGGCGCGTCCAGCGGGCGCTTCGCGCGCGCTTCGACCCGGCCGGGGTGCTCGCGTGATCGAGGAGCTCGCGAGCGCGTGCGTCCACTGCGGCTTCTGCCTGCCGACGTGCCCGACGTACGTCCTCTGGAGCGAGGAGATGGACTCGCCGCGAGGGCGGATCCAGCTGATGGAGAAGACCGCCCAGGGGACCCTCCGGCTCAGCCCGGCGGTCGTCGAGCACTTCGACCGCTGCCTCGGTTGCATGGCCTGCGTCTCGAGCTGCCCGTCGGGCGTTCGCTACGACCTCCTGATCGAGGAGACACGTGCGCTCGTCGAGGACGAGCACCCACGCCCACGCGGTGAGCGTCTCCAGCGCCGGCTGCTGTTCGCGATGCTCCCCCACCCCGGGAGGCTGCGCGCCGCTCTCCGCCTTGCGCCCCTGGGGCGCAGGCTGCCCGCCCCGCGGTGGGCACGGCCGATGCTCGACCTCGCCCCCGCATGGAGCTCGCGCGCGCGGCCGCCCGCCGTCACGCCCGCGGCGGGGGCGACCGCCGGCGTGGTCGGCCTGCTCACCGGGTGCGTCCAGTCCGTGCTGTTCGGCGACGTGAACACGGCGACGGCGCGCGTGCTCGCCGCGGCGGGCTTCGAGGTCCACGCCCCTGCGCAGGGATGTTGCGGCGCGCTCTCCCAGCACGCCGGGCGCTCGCGCGAGTCGGCCCACTTCACCGAGCGCCTGCGTGGCCGCTTCGACGGCGTCGAGTCGATCGTGGTGAACGCCTCCGGGTGCGGATCGCACCTGAAGGAGCGCGGCCTGCCGGCGCTGGACGTGACCGAGGCGCTGTCGGGCGCCGTCTTCCCCGAGCTCCACCCGCTCGACCTGACGGTCGCCTACCAGGACTCCTGCCACCTCCGTCATGCCCAGCGCCTGCCGGCCGCCTGGAGGCCGCTCCTCGGACGGATCCCCGGCCTACGCGTCGTCGAGCCCATCGAGCAGGACCTCTGCTGCGGCTCGGCCGGGATCTACAACGTCACCCAGCCGGACGCCGCGCGGGACCTGGGCGACCGCAAGGCGAGGAACGTGCTGGCGACCGGGCCGGACGCGTACGCGAGCGCAAACCCGGGGTGCCTCGTCCAGGTCTCGCAGGCGCTCGGACGGGCGAACGCGCCGCTCCCCGCTCTGCACCCCGTCGAGCTCCTCGACGCGTCGCTGCGCGGCGTCACCGCGACGGAGCTCCTCGCAACGGCACGCCGCTAGCAGCGTTACGAGGCCACCTCGACGGGCCGCAGCTCGTCGAGGCGGTCGACCGTGGCGAGCTGTGGGAACAGCCTCGTCCACGTCAGCGCGACGCCGATCGTCACGATCCCGCCGACGACGACGGCGGGGACGGCCCCGAGCAGCGCCGCGGCGACCCCCGACTCGAACGCGCCGAGCTCGTTGGACGCGCTGATGAAGACCATCTCCACCGCGGTCACCCGGCCACGGAGCTCGTCGGGCGTGACGAGCGGGAGGATCGTCTGGCGAAGGACGACGCTGACCGTGTCGACCGCGCCGCCGGCCGCGAGCGCCGCAAGGGAGAGCCACATGGTCTCCGAGAGGCCGAAGACGACGATCGTGACGCCGTAGAGCGCGACGACGGTGAGGAGCGTCCTGCCCGCGTGTCGCCGCACGGGCCGGTGCGCGAGCACGAAGGCGGCGCAGAGCGCGCCGACCGCCGGTGCGGCCCGCAGGACGCCGAGCCCCGCCGGTCCGACCTCGAGGACATCACGCGCGAAGACGGGGAGCAGCGCGACCGCGCCGCCGAAGAGCACCGCGAACAGGTCGAGCGAGATCGCGCCGAGCAGGACCGGCGTCCGCCGGACGAGGCGGACGCCGCCGAGGACGCTCGACAGATCCGGAGATCCGGCGCCGGCGCCGTCGCGGCCGGCGTGCATCGCCAGCACCGCCGCGAGCGACACCACAGAGAACACGGACGCGACGAAATAGACCAGCTCCGGGTCGACGGCGAACAGCAGCCCGCCCAGCGCGGGCCCTGCGATCACCGAGAGCTGCGAGGCGACCGATCGCTGCGCGAACGCCTTCACGAGGATCGCCCGAGGGACGAGCGACGGCGTCATCGCGCGACCGGCGGGCGCGCCGACCGCCGACGCGACGCCGGTCACGAAGGCGAGCGCGAAGAACGGCCAGGTCTCGTCCGCCCCCGCGCGCGTGACCACGAGCAGGCCGATCGCGACCACGGCATCGAGCCCCGTTGCAAGGGCGAGCACGGTGCGACGTGGGTACCGATCGCTCAGATGCCCCGCCGGCAAGGCGAGCAGCGGTAGCGGCAGGAACATCGCAAGGCCGACGAGCCCGAGGTCGAGCGGGTCCGAGTGGATCGCGTAGACCTGCCAGCCGATCGCGACGAACGACATTTCGATCGCGAACGACGTCGCGACCGTCGCCGCGACGTAGAGCGCGAAGTCGCGGTGGCGGAGGGGCGAGTCGCCCGCAGGCCGACGGCGAAGCCAGGGCACGCGAGACCGGGTTATGCGGCTTCGGTCTCGTCCGGGGCGGCCGGCTCGGTCTCGAGGAACTCGACTTCGAGGCGGAGGATCCGCGTTCCGCTCGTCTCGAGCACGGTGAAGTGAAGGCTGTTGTCGTGGACCTCGTCGCCTGGCTCCGCGGCCCGGCCGAGCTGACCGAAGACGTAGCCGGCGACGGTGTGGAAGTCCTCGTCGTCGAGCGCGGTGCCGAACTGCTCGTTGAAGTCGTCGATCGTGAACGAGCCGGAGATGCGGATCCGCCGCTCGTCGAGCTGCTCGACCGACTCGTCCGGGAGGTCGAACTCGTCCTCGATCTCCCCGACGATCTCCTCCAGCAGGTCCTCGAGCGTGACGATCCCCGCGGTCGCGCCGTACTCGTCGACGACGACCGCCATGTGGTGGTTCGCCTTGCGGAACTCGGCGAGCAGCGCGCCGAGGTCCTTGTTCTCGGGCACGACGTAGGCCGGGCGCGCGAGCTCCACGAGGGACGTCGGGGTGCCCGCCGACCCGTTGTGCAGCGAGGCGACGAGGTCGCGCACGTGGACGATCCCGACGATCTCGTCGAGCGAGTCCCGGTAGACGGGGTACCGCGTGTAGGGCGACTCGAGCATCGCCGCCATCGCCTCGCCCAGGTCGAGGTCGACCGAGAGCCCGGCGACGTCGGGGCGCGGGACCATCACGTCGGCGACCTCCTTCTCGGCGAAGTCGAAGACCTTGTAGAGCATCTCGCGCTCGTCCAGCTCGATCTCGCCGTGCGCTGTCGAGACCTCGAGCAGCATCTTCAGCTCCGCCTCGGAGTGCGCCGCGCCCTCCATCGACCTCGGGTCGATCCCGATCGCGCGCTGCGCGAGCTCGCTCGACCGCTGCAGCACCCAGATCAGCGGCTTGAAGACGAAGAAGAACAACCGCACCGGCCCGGAGACGCCGAGCGCGACCCGCTCCGCGTAGCTCAGCGCGACGCCTTTCGGCACGAGCTCCCCGACGACGACGTGGAGGAACGTGATGATGAGGAACGCGAGGAGCACGGCCAGCACCGTCGCGAGCCATTCGTCGAAGAGCTCGGAGAGCACGCGCTCGCCCAGGGCGCCGATGCCCAGCGAGGTGAGCGTGACGCCGAGCTGCATCGCGGCGATGAAGTGCGGCGGGTCGCTCGTGATCCGCAGGACCGAGCGGGCCGTGCGGCTGCCCTCGTCGGCAAGCTCCCTCATGCGCGTCCGCCGGACCGTGACGAGCGAGTACTCGCCTGCGACGAAGAACGCGTTGAGCAGGATCAGGAGAACGACCCCGAGCAGTTCGAGCCCGACGGACACCTAGCCGGCTCGGAGGCGAAGGGGCACAGAAGACGAGTCGACGCGACACGTCGCGTCGACCGGGAATGCTGAGAGGCTCGTGCCCTGCGCCCCACCTTCCGGGGCACGGGTACTGGGCGGTCGCTCGTCGTCCACTACTGCGCGGAAGTATAGGTAACGGCTCCGGCGGTCTCCTGCCGCCGGGCGCCTCCCTCGAGCACGAGCCGCTCGAGGTGCGAGAGCGTCTCGGCGACGGCAAACCGTCGCGCGGATGGCTTGAGATCGTCGCCGAAGAGCGGGAACGAGACGTCGTACGCGCTGCGCGGCTCGTCGCCGAGCGCGGCCACCGTGACGGCCAGTCGCTCGGCGTGGTGACCGATCAGCTCTCGCGCCCGGCCGACCGGGTCGGTCAGCGGGTCGCCGTGCCCGGGAAGCGCAAACGTCGGCTCGAGGTCGATCGTCGCCTGGAGCGCGTCGAGGTAGTCGCCGAGCGGGTCGGGCCGGCTCGCCGGCCAGAGCCCGACGGTCGGCGAGATGCGCCCGAGCAGGTGGTCGGCCGCGACGAGCACGCCGTCGCGGAAAAGCATCAGCTGGCCGTCGGCATGGCCGGGCGCGGCCACGGCCTGCCAGCCGGCGACGAGGTCGCCCGGGTCGAGGAGCTCGGGGTCCGGCCGGTAGCGGACGTAGGGGCGGTAGGCCGAGCCCTGCTGGATCAGCTCGTCCGTCACGTCGGGCGGAACACCGTGGCGGCGGAACCAGTCGACGAGGACGTCGCCCCAGTCCTCCCCGCCCCAGACGAGCGCGCATTGCGCGTAGTCGACGCGACCCTGCGAGACCGACGCGCCCGTCAGCTCGGCGAGGTCCGAGGCCGCCCCGACGTGGTCGGGATGGAAGTGCGTGATCACGATGCGCCGGACGGGCTCGCCGTCGAGGCCCGAGAGCTCGTCCGCCCAGCGTTCGCGCGCGTCGGACAGGCCGAGCCCGGTGTCGACCACCGTCCAGCCGTCCTCACCGGGGAGCACGTACGCGTGGACGTGCCCCGGCCGGTTCGGGAGGGGGAGCGTGACGCGGCGGATCCCGCCCTGCAGCTCGTCCATGCGCCCAACCCTATTCGCCTCCGGTGCCGACGGCCGGACGTGGCCGAAAGCGCCGTCTTGACAGAAATCGGTGTCTGACACCGTTTTCGGCCGTCCGCCATGCCCTCGCGGCCAGTCGCAGCCGGCATCCCGAATCTCGTTGCCTCGTGAGCGGCGACAGCGCCGCCTCGTCGCGAGATAGCTAATCGCCTGCATAAGAATTCGTCATGGGTGATACCGTTCGCGCGATGGAGCGGAACGTCCGGGAGCTCGTCGGCGAGACCGACGTCGAGACCCTTTCCGCGGGAGAGGTGCTGGACGCGGCGCTCGACCGCCTGCCGGCGATCGCGCTCGCCTGCTCCTTCCAGAAGGAGGAAAGCGTCCTCCTCGACATGCTGCTCGAGCGCCGGCCGGACGCGCGCGTCTTCACGCTCGACACGCACGTCCTCTTTCCCGAGTCGTACGCGCTCTGGCGCGAGCTCGAGCAGCGCTACGGGATCCGGATCGAGGTCTACGAAGGCCCGTCGCTCGGCCGCCAGGCCGCGATCCACGGCGAGGCGCTCTGGGAGCGGAACCCCGACCTCTGCTGCTCGATCCGCAAGCTCGCGCCGCTCGCGGAGGCGCTCTCGGGGCTCGACGGCTGGATCACCGGCGTGCGCCGCGACCAGGCTCCGTCCCGCGCGGAGACGCCGAAGCTCGGGTGGGACGACCGCCACGAGCTCTGGAAGGCGAGCCCGCTCGCGGACTGGACGGACGACGACGTCGGGGCCTACGTCCGGGAGCGCGAGCTGCCCGTGAACCCGCTCCACGACCGAGGCTACGCTTCGATCGGCTGCACGCACTGCACGGCGCCGGGCGCCGGTCGGGACGGCCGCTGGGCCGGTACCGGCAAGACGGAGTGCGGCCTCCACGCATGATTCGGTCCGATCTCCACACGCGGAGCACTCCCACGGGGAAACCTCGGTTTCCCCGTGCTTCAGGGATGTGCGGACCGAAGGTCGGCCGCGTGAGGTTGGGATCCGCTCGTGCGGATTCCGACCTCACGAGACAAGCGGAGTGCGGGCTCCACGCATGATTCCGCCCGCCCGACCGCCGCATCTCGTGCGACCGACCCACCGGGACCGATGAGCGTCACCGACCCGATCGTTCGCCTCTCGCACCTGGACGCCCTCGAGTCCGAGGCGATCCACATCATGCGCGAGGTCGCCGCGGAGCTCGAGCGGCCCGTGCTCCTCTTCTCCGGTGGCAAGGACTCGATCGTCCTGCTCCGCCTCGCCGAGAAGGCCTTCCGCCCGGGGCGGTTCCCGTTCCCGTTGATGCACGTCGACACGGGCCACAACTTCCCCGAGGCGATCGACTTCCGCGACCGCCGGGTCGCCGAGCTGGGTGAGCGCCTCGTCGTCGCCTCTGTGCAGGAGTCGATCGACAAGGGCCGCGTCGTCGAGGAGACCGGCCCGCGCGCCTCGCGCAACCGGCTCCAGACGACGACCCTGCTCGACGCGATGGCCGAGCATGGCTTCGACGCGGCGATCGGCGGCGCCCGCCGCGACGAGGAGCGGTCGCGGGCGAAGGAGCGGATCTTCTCGTTCCGCGACGACTTCGGCCAGTGGGACCCGCGCGCCCAGCGTCCCGAGCTGTGGAACCTCTACAACGGCCGTATCCGCAAGGGCGAGCAGGTGCGGGTCTTCCCGATCTCGAACTGGACCGAGCTCGACGTCTGGCAGTACGTCGCGCGGGAGCGGCTCGAGCTGCCGCAGATCTACTTCGCGCACGAGCGCGAGGTATTCGAGCGCGATGGGATGCTCTACGCCGCATCCGACTTCGTCGAGCGCTCCCCGGACGAGGAACCGTTCACCGACTCGGTGCGCTTCCGCACGGTGGGAGACATGACCTGTACCGGGGGCGTCCGTTCGCGGGCCTCCACGATCGCGGAGGTCGTCCGCGAGATCGCCGCGACCAACCTCACCGAGCGCGGCGAGACCCGGGCCGACGACCGCTTCTCGGAGGCAGCCATGGAGGACAGGAAACGTGTCGGCTACTTCTAGCGTTTTCGCCACAGGCGAAAGTGCCAGTGAGCTCCTCCGCCTCGTCACGTGCGGCTCTGTCGACGACGGCAAGTCCACGCTCCTCGGCCGACTGCTGTACGACACCAAGCAGGTGATGGCCGACCAGCTCGAGCACGTCGAGGAGACGAGCGAGCGTCGTGGTGACGGCTACGTGAACCTTGCGCTGCTGACCGACGGCCTGCGCGCGGAGCGCGAGCAGGGCATCACGATCGACGTCGCGTACCGCTCGTTCGTGACCCCGAGTCGCCGCTTTCAGCTCGCCGACGCCCCCGGTCACATCCAGTACACGCGCAACATGGTCACCGGCGCGTCCACCGCGGACGTCGCGGTCGTGCTCCTCGACGCGCGCAAGGGCGTGATCGAGCAGACGCGCCGGCACACGTACATCTCGGCCACCCTCGGCATCCCGCACATCGTGTTCGCGGTCAACAAGATGGACCTCGTCGAGTTCGACGAGGCCCGTTTCCGCGAGATCGCGGCCGACCTCGAGACACTCTGCGACCGGCTCGGCGTGCGGGACGAGATCGCGATCCCGATCGCGGCGCTCACGGGGGACAACGTCGTCGAGCGCTCGGAGCGCATGCCCTGGTGGACCGGCGGCACGTTCCTCGAGCGGCTCGAGCGGATCGAGATCGCAGGCGACCGGGACGCTGCCCACCGGCGCTTCCCGGTGCAGTGGGTGATTCGCCCGATGACCGACGAGCATCACGACTACCGCGGCTACGCCGGCGAGGTCGCAGGCGGAGAGTGGCGCGTCGGCGAGGAGGTCGTCGTGCTCCCGTCCGGTCTGAGCACGACCGTCGCCGCCGTCGAGACGCACGACGGGCCGCTCGAGGTCGCGGTGCAGGGTCAGGGGGTCGTCGTCCGGCTGTCGGACGCGATCGACGTCGCCCGCGGGGACATGCTCTGCGACCCGGTCGACCCCCCTCTCGTCGCGCGCGAGCTCGAGGCGACGGTCTGCTGGATGAGCGAGCGGCCGGCGGAGCAGGGCGCGCGGCTGGCGATCAAGCACACGACACGGTGGGCGCGCGCGATCCTCGACGAGATCGTCGGCGTCCTCGACGTCGAGACGTTCGAGCAGGTCACGGCCGAACGGCTCGCCCTGAACGACCTCGCTCGCGTCCGCCTCCGCCTGTCCGCCCCGTTGCTCGTCGACCCGTACGGGGTGAACCGCGCAACCGGCGCGTTCATCCTCGTCGACGAGGCGACGAACGAGACCGTCGGCGCAGGGATGGTCCTGAGCGCGACCGCCTGAGCTACCTCAGCGGATTTACCCACTCCACCTCGGGGAACCTCGCGAAGTCGGTATCGGCCGAGCAGACGGCGAGCCCGTGCTCGAGCGCGAGCGCGGCGAAGTGCGCGTCGTGGACGAGATTCCCTGTGACGGCCGTCGCGTCGAGCAGGGATCCCAGCACGTCCGCGTGCCGCGGAGTTGGCGCAGGTATCCACGCTGACGGAGCCGCGAGCCATTCTCGTACCTGCGCCCAGGCGGTACGGCTCGAGATCGGGTCGCGCATCACCTGCGGATGGGTGGCGATCCGCATGAAGGCGACGAGCGACTCCCACGGTAGGCCGACACGCCTCGACCCACCAAGCGCGGCTTCGAGCCAACCTGCAGCCGGCTTGTGATGGGGGCTCGTGCGGTCGGCCGCGAAGAGGAGAATATTGGCGTCGACGAGCACTCAGCGGTGAGCGGGACCGTCGAGCTCTTCGAGCACCTGGCCGATGTTCGTCAGGTCGAACTTGGCGCCGAGCGCATACGTCTTCTGCTTGAACGGCCTCGTCATACGCTTCTCCTCCACGAGCCCACGGCGCGCGAGCTCGTTCACCGCCTCGCTGAGACCGAGCCCTCGCTCGCGCCGCAGCTGGTCGATCGCCGCCGCGACGTCGCTGTCGAGATTCACCGTCGTTCTCATGTACCAAATGTAGCATCATGATGCGCGATCATCGTCATCATGATGCCTGGCAGACCCGAATGCGACGGCAACCGCGCTAGTCACTCTGCAGCAGCGTTGCACGGTCGCGGAGGATCTCCTCGGCCTCGCGCACGAATCGCTCGACGAGCACGCCGGCCGGCTCGACCGCGTCGACGAGCGCGGCACTCTGCCCCGCCCAGACCACCGACTCCTCCGTGTCGCCGCCCGCGCGTGCCCGCACCGCCCGCTCCTGGAGCTCCGTCCGTCGGGCGCGGAGGTCCCCCTCGCGCGCCGTCCAGCGCTCGATCAGCCGGTTGCGCAGGACGCGGCCGTGGGCGCCGGGCCACATCACCCCCGTGAGCAGGTCGGGCACCTCGGAGAGCAGCGTCTCATGCCCGTCGGTCTCGACGAGCGCACGCTTGTAGGTCTCGGACACGGGTGCCTCGTCCGTCGCGAGGAATCGCGTGCCGAGGAGCACTCCCTCTGCGCCGAGCGCGAGCGCCGCCGCGAGCCCCGCCCCGTCGGCGAAACCTCCGGCCGCGAGCACGGGCACCGGCGCGACGGCACGCGCGACCAGAGGCACGATCACGATCGACGCCATCAGGCCGACGTGACCGCCCCCCTCCGTCCCCTGCGCGACGATCACGTCCGCCCCCGCGTCGGCGGCGGAGACCGCGTCGGCGAGCGTCGGCACCATGTGCATGACGACCGCCCCGACCCCGTGTGCGCGGTCGAAGATCTCGCGGAGGTCCTGCCCCGGCTCGGGCCACGCCGTCGAGAAGACCGCGGGGCGCGTCTCGAGCACGGCGTCGACAGACTCCTCGCAGCCGAAGAGGAGCAGGTTGAGCCCGAACGGACGGTCGGTCAGCGCGCGGATCTCCGCCGCCGCGGCGGCGATGTCGCCCGGCTCGAGATGACTGACGCCGAGGATGCCGAGACCGCCTGCCTCGGAGACCGCAGCGACCAGCCGCGCGTCGGTGAACCCGCTGCTCATCCCACCGAGCGCCACGGGCTGGGTGATGCCGAGCGCAGTCGTCGCGCGCGTTGTGATCACGGAGTCCTCCCGACTCGACCGCTCAAGTATCGCTCGACAGATCAGAACATATGTTCTATCGTGGCGTGATGCGTGTCCACTACCGCGAGGAGCCCTGCCGCAGCGCCCTCAACCGCGTCAAGGGGATGCCGTTCAAGTGGTCGCTGAACCCCTATACGGGCTGCGCGCACCGGTGCACGTTCTGTTACGTCCGCGCGTTCGAGGCGCGGGCCGAGCGGCCGTCCGACGAGCGCTACGGACGGTCGATCCGCGTGAAGCCGAACATCGCCGAGGTGCTGCGACAGGAGCTCGGACGGCCGTCGTGGAAGCGCGAGAGCGTTGCGATCGGCGCCGCGACGGACCCCTACCAGCCCGCCGAGGGGCGGTTCCGGCTGACCCGCGCCTGCATCCGCGAGCTCGGCGCGGCGCGGACCCCGTTCTCGCTGATCACGCGGGGGCCGATGGTCCGCCGCGACCTCGACGTGCTGGCCGAGGCCGCCGCGCGCGCCCGCGTGCACGTCAGCTTCTCGGTCCCCACGCTCGACGAGCGGATCTGGCGGACGACGGAACCGGGGACCGCCCCTCCCCGGCGCCGCCTCGAGACGGTGAGGCTGCTTGTCGACGCCGGGATCGACACGGGGGTCGCGCTCGCGCCGATCCTCCCCGGGCTGTCCGACAACCCGAGGCTCCTTGCGGACGTCGTGCGCGAGGCGAGGGCAGCGGGTGCGACCGGCATCTGGGCGAACGTGCTCTACCTCAGGCCGGGAACGCGTGAGCATTTTCTCGAGGCCCTCGCGCGCGACTGGCCCGAGCTCCTGCCCGACTACGAGCGGCTCTACGCGGGGCGGGCCTACCTCCCTGCGGGCGAGACCGAGCCCGTGCGCGCGACCGTCCGCGACCTCGCCCGCGGGCGTTCGCGCCCTCGCCGACCCCCGATCCGGCCGAGGCTCGAGCCCGAGCAGCTCGCGCTCGCCGTGTGACGCGCGAGGAAGGCGTCCCGCCCGGATCGTAGAATCCCATCACGTGACCGAAAACGGCGAGATCACCGTGATGATCGCCGACGACCACGAGGTCGTCCGGGAAGGCCTCCGGCTCGCCCTCCTCCGCTCGCCGCACATCCGTGTGGTCGGAGAGGCGCCCGACGGGGAGACCGCGGTCTCGCTCGCCGAGCGCCGGCGGCCGGACGTCGTGATCATGGACCTGCGGATGCCGCAGATGGACGGCATCGAGGCGACGGAGGAGATCGTCGCGCGCGTGCCCGACAGCCGCGTCCTCGTCTTCACTGCGTACAGCGAGCGGGCGCTCCTCCAGCGCGGGCTCGAGTCCGGCGCGCGCGGCTACGTCCTCAAGGAGGCGCCGCACGACACGCTGCTCAAGGCGATCGAGAAGGTCGCCGCCGGCGAGACGTTCGTCGACCCGGCGCTCATCCCGTCGCTCGCGACCGGCCGCGACGGGCAGGAGATCCTCACCCAGCGCGAGCGCGAGATCCTCCAGCTCCTCGCCGACGGGATGTCGAACGCCGACGTCGCGCAGCAGCTCTTCATCTCCCAGGAGACCGTGAAGAGCCACGTGCGCCACATCCTCGCGAAGCTCGAGGCGGAGACCCGCACCCAGGCGGTCGCCATCGCGCTGCGCGAGGCGATGATCGACTAAGGGCCTGTCCTTGAGCGACGACCACCTCCTCGCCGAGCGCCTGCTCGCGGAGCGGGCCGAGCGGCGGAGGATCGCGGAGCAGCTCCACGACGGCCCCGTGCAGCACGTCGCCGCGCTCTGCCAGATGCTCGACGCGGCCGTCCAGGCGCTCGAAGCCGAGGACGCGGCAGCCGGCGTGCGCCTGACGGCGCGGGGGCTCGCCGTCGCGCGGGACACCGCCGAGGAGCTCCGGGGAATCGTCGCGGGGCTCGAGCCCGTCTCGCTCCACGAGGTCGGGCTCGCTGCGGCGGTACGCGAGCTGGCCGAGCGGACCGCCGGCCGGCGCGGAGCGAGGCTCGAGCTCGAGATCGACGACGAGGACCTCGGCGAGGGCGCGAGCTCGAGCCTGTTCCAGGTCGTACGCGAGGCGATCGACCAGGCTGTCCGGCGCGGCCCGCCGACGGCGGTGAGGGTGTCGCTCACGCGAACGGCCGCGGGCGGTGTGCGGCTCGAGCTCTCGGACGACGGGGCGCCCGAGCGCCGTCAGGCGGTGATCGACGGGCTGGCCGAACGCGCCGCGGAGCTCAACGGGACGTTCGAGGCGGCGCGCGACGGCCGCTGGACGACGATCCGCATCGTTCTGCCTCCTTCCGCCGCGCGGCTATAGGCGAGACGGACGAGACGAGGTAGTTGCGACCCCGAAGGGGGCGCCTTCAGGGATGTGCCCCGCCGCAGGCGGGGATCAAGCGGCAGGATTCCGCTCCTGCGGAATCCTGCTTCGCGAGCTATTCGAGCGGCTCGTTTTGGACGTTGTTCTCGTCCGCGTACTGCTGGACGAGGGGGTTGATCGCCCCGGCGCCCTCGGGGAACGCGTAGTTGATCTTGACGAACGCCTCCCACTTGTCCGGGAGGGCGTCCTCCGGGAAGATCGCCTCCACGGGGCACTCCGGCTCGCAGGCCCCGCAGTCGATGCACTCCTCGGGATCGATGATCAGGATCCGCTCGAACTCGTGGATGCAGTCGACCGGGCAGACGTCGACGCAGGAGCGGTCTTTGATGTCGATGCAGGGCTCGGAGATGATGTACGTCATCTCCGGCGAGCCTACCTACGGAGCGCGCGGGCAATCAGGTCAAGCGTCGGCGCCGACGAGCTCGTCGACGACCTCCCGCGCGCGATCGACGAGAGCCGACTTCACGATCACCTGGTCGAAGCCGGCGGCATGCGCACGCTGCAGGCCGCGCGTGTCCGTGTGGTTCGTGAACCCGAGGATCGGCGTGTCGGGCCACGAGCCCGCGACGTCGTCCGCGTCGACCCGCGAGATGTCGCAGATCACGAGGTCCGGCGGGTCGGCGCTGTCCGACGTCACGAGACGGTACCCGCTCAGCGGGGCCTCCAGCCTCGAGCGGATCATGAGATCGACCCCGACGAGCAGGATCGTCGCCATGCTCGAGGTTCTAGCACGGCCGGGGGTTGAAGCGTGAGTCTCGCCCAGGGGCTCGAGCTGATGCGCGCCGAGCGCTGGTTCGACGCGCACGAGGCGTTCGAGGACGAATGGCGCGACGCGCCGGCGCCCGAGCGTGACTTCCTCCAGGGTCTCGTCCACGTCACGGTTGCCTGGCACCACGCCTCGCGCGGGAACGCGCCCGGGGCGTCGCGGCAGCTCGCGAAGGCGAATCGACGCCTCGCGTCCTACAGACCGACGCACCGCGGCGTCGACGTCGCGCGCGTCTTGGGCCAGGTGGAGGCTGCGGCAGCACGCATCGAGAGCGGGAGCCTCGACCTGATCCCCGTCCGGATCTGAGCGGGCACGAGTACTAGTTGCAGTCTGTAACTTGCGGCACCCACCCGGCGTCCACGACGCAGATCTGAACGGTCGCGGCGGGAGATGTCGTTCGCGGCCGGAGGCCGGCTTTGCCGGCCGAGAGGCCAGTCGTGCGTCAACGGGTCACGAACCAGAAGGAGGGGGCTCGTGGGGGAACCATGGTTCCCCCACGTCTAAAAGACTGGGTCGAGGCCCAACCACTCGAAGAGGCGGTTCACGTAGATCCGGAGGACGTAGAAGCGGCCGAAGAAGAGCAGCAGGCCGAGGACGACCATGACGAGGCCGCCGCCGAACTGGATCGCGCGGTAGTGGTCGCGCAGCCAGCGGAACGCGCCCATCGCCCGCGCGAAGAGCGCCCCGGCGAGGACGAACGGGATCGCAAGCCCCAACGAGTAGACGGCGAGGAGGGCGGCGCCCTGCAGCACGGTGTCTGACGAGCCGGCGAGCACGAGGATCGCCGCAAGGACGGGGCCGATGCACGGCGCGGCGCAGACGGCGAAGGCGCCTCCGAGGAGAACGCGCGAGCCGCGTGAGCGCGCCCCCTGGACGAGCCCGGCGCCGACCAGCCGCTCGGGCCACGGCAACAGGCCCATGAATGCGAGGCCGAACACGACGAGGACGAAGCCGGAGATCTGCTCCAGCAGGAACTGGTTGCGGAGGAGGCTCCCGCCGACGAGCGAGGCGCCGACGCCGAGGAGGACGAAGACGGCGGTGAAGCCGAGCACGAACGGGACGCTCGAGACCACGACCCGCCGCGCCGTGCCCGGCCGACCGAGCTCGTCCGCGCTGACCGCGGAGACGGCCGAGAGGTAGCCGGGCACGAGGGGCAGGACGCATGGGGCGAGGAACGAGAGGAACCCCGCGAGCAGCGCGACGGGGATCTCCGAGGCGTTCACGCGCGCCCCTGGCCGGCGGCCGCTCCCGCCCGGCAGAGCCGGGCTCCGCCGCCGCCTGACGACGCTCGGACGCCGGTCTGGGCCAGAGGCTTCACGACTCGAAGCGCCGGAGCTCCGCGTCGACGCGCTGTTCGAGCTCGGCATCGAGCGCAGCCGGCGTAGCCACCTCGCCGTCTGTCCGCCGGCGGCTCCAGCCCCAGGCGATCAGCCCGACCCCGATCGCCCCCGCGACGAGCACCGCGAGCGGCACGAGCCAGGCGAGCAGGTCGAACCCGGACTTGGGTGGCTCCGCCAGGACGCCCGGCCCGAACTGGTCGACGAGCTCCGCCTTGATCTGCGCCTCGCTCGCGCCGGCCGCGAGTCGCTCGCGGATGATCTGCTTCATCCGCTGGGCGACGGGCGCGTCGGACTGGTCGAGCGTCGTGCCGCAGACGGGGCAGACGAGCTGGGCCTCGAGGTCGGCGGGGCTTGGCGCGGCCGTCGCAGCTCCGCTGAGGAGCGCCGCGACGAGCGCGCAGAGCGCCAGTGCCCGGGTCACGACTGGTCGCCGAGCGCGAGCGCGATCCCGCGCTCGAACGCCTCCCGGTTCCGCTCGATGTCGACGGCGCCCGCGATCCGCTCACCGACGAGCTTGCCGGTGCGGTCGACGAAGAATGTCTCCGGGTAGCCCTGGATCCCCCAGTGGCCGATCGTCGATCCCTTCCCGTCGTAGACAACGGGGTACGTGATCCCGTAGCGGCGCATGAAGCGGCGCGCATCCTCGCGGAAGTCCTTCACGTCGACGCCGAGCACCACGAGGCCCTGCTTACGGTAGCGCTCGTACGCCTGCTGCAGGACGGGCGCCTCGTCCTTGCACGGGCCGCACCAGGACGCCCAGAAGTTCACCACGAGCGGCTTGCCCTTGAGGTCGGCGAGCGAGAGCGTCCCGTCGCGGTCGAGGCGGTCGAGCGAGAACGCCGGCGCGTGTACGAGCTCGCCCTTCGCGAGCTTGTCGGCCGCGCCCTGCTCGTTGTCGAACGCGACCTTCCAGACGAGGAGCCCGAGCAGCGTCGCGACGCCGGCGATCGCGATCACCTGGCCGACGCGCTGGACCTTCCCGGTCACGCGCGAACGATGAACACGGGCGTCCCGAGGTCGACATGGTTGAACAACCACTCGGCCTCGGGGATCAGCATGCGGATGCACCCGTGAGATGCGGAATAGCCGACGGAGGCTGCGTCGGGCGTCCCGTGGATGCCGACGTACGGCGCGGAGATGCCCATCCAGCGCGTCCCGAGCGGGTTGCCCGGCCCCGGCGGGACGGGCTGCTCGCCCTCGGCCCACGCCGAGCCCTGTGGGGGGTACCACCACGGGTTCCGCTGCAAGTTGACGATCTCGAAGTTCCCGATCGGCGTTGGGTACGACGCCTGACCCGTCGCGACGTGGAACGTCCGGTTCAGCTTGAGGTTCTTGTAGAAGAGCAGCCGGTTCGAGCCGCGCTCGATCACGATCGCGGTGTCGAGGTCGTGCTCGGTGACTTCAGGCCGGAGCGCCTGGTACGGGAGCGCGATTGGGTCGCGCAAGTGCTTGCGCAGGGCGAGGGTGATCTCGCGGCCGGCGACGACCTGCTTCAGCCGGCGGCCCTCCGCCGACTTTCGCGCCACCGGATGAACGCCCTTCAGCACGAGTGCGGCGTCGACCGGCTCGCGGTCTGTCTTGCGCGCGAGTCCGCTCAGGAAGCGGTCGAGCTTCCCGCGCGTGACGTCGACGTCGAGCGGAACGCGGTAGCCCTGTCGCCGGACGCGGGCGGCGAGCCCGACCGCCTTGCCGAGGTTGACGGACGCACCGAGCTGCTTCGCCGTGAGGCGGAGCTTCCGTGTCGGCGAGACGACGAGCGTCACCGGGCGGTTGAAGCGCTCCAGCACGAGCGAGCGCGCCTCCGCCTTGGTGAAGCCGCCCACGAGGACGCCACCGATCGTGACGCCCGGCTGGATCAGCTTCGTGTTCGGCGGCGTGGTCGACGGAAAGATCGTCGTCGGCTCGTCGATCGGCGGCGGGATCGTCGGCGTCGTCGGGATCGTGTCGTCGGCGCCGGCCGTCGCCGCGAATGCGACAAAAAGCACAACTGAGCAGGGAAGAATCGCGAGCGTTGCCAGGCGGCGCATGCGCGGTGAGTGTAGCGGGACGGTGTACGGAGTCCGTGAGGTCAACGACCTCACGCGAAGATCCGCGGATCGTTGGTGATCACCCCGTCGACGCCGGCCGCGACGACGCGCTCGAGCTCGGCCGGCTCGTCGACGGTCCACGCGAGCACCGGCACGCCGACGGCGCGCATGCGGGCAACGGCCGAGCGCGTCACCAGCCGGTGCTGGAGCATCAACGCGCCCGCTCCGGCCCTGGCGACCATGCGCGGGAGAAGACGCGGGACGGCGACGCGCGCGGCCGACAGCCCCTGGCCGACGAGCGATTGCAGCCGCGGCCGGCGCGAGACACCGAGGCGGTCTTCGGGGAACGTAAAGCCGATCTGAACGGACGGCGCGAGCCGCGCGACCGCGTGCAGGCTCGGCACGTGGAAGGACGACACGACCGTGCGGCCCTCGACACCGAAGCGCGCAAGCGACGCACAGAGCTCGTCGAGTCGAGTGGTGAGCTTGAGGTCGACGTGGAGGCCGACCTCCTGGGCCTCGTCCACGAAATACGCGAGCGCGTCGTCGAGCGTCGGCAGCTCGGGTGCGACCGCGCGCAGCTCCTCGAGCGACCGGTCGCGCACCGACCCGCTCGCCGCCCCGTGGCTCAGCTCGTCGAGCCGGTCTGAGTGCGCGAGCACGAGCGGCCCGCGCCGCAGGTCGAGCACGTCGAACTCGACGAGGTCGACTCCGTGCTCGACGGCGGCGCGCAGGGCGCGGAGCGTGTTCTCGGGCGCGAGGCTCGCGGCCCCCCGGTGGCCGATCCGCAGGACGGGGCCGCCGTCGCGGCGTCGCAGGTCGATCATGCGGCGTTTCTCCGGCGCGCCGTACGGAGCCACCACCACGAGAGCGCCCCCAGGATCATCGCCTGGGCGACCGCGAGCCCGGCCGCGATCCGCGACACGTCGACCCAGAACTGCTCGGGGTAGATGCGGATCAGCGTGTCGGCGTTCGAGAACTGCCACGAGTCCCCGGAGAAGAAGATCTCGTGGAAGCGGACGAAGAAACCGTCGAAGCCGAGGAGGATCACAGGCACCGCGAGCAGCGCGATCGCGAGCGTCGCGAGCGAGCCCGCCAGCAGCCCGGCGGGTACGGCATTGCGCAGGCGCGTCCGCCAGAGCGCGAGGCCGAGCACGACGATCGCGATCAGCGCGACGAGCTGCGTCCGGAGAGCGGCGCCGAAGAGCGTCCGGACGTCCTGCATGTGGGTCAGCTCCCGCTCGACGAACACAGGCGAGCCGTTCGGCAGCGTCGCGCGCTCGAGGAGCACGATCCCTTCCGACCCCGGCTCGATCGACCGGAGCCCGAGCTTCGCGAGCGCCGTCCGCTGCTCGGTGGTGAAGCCGTAGAGGTCGAGCGGGAAGCCGTCGCGACCGAGTTCCCAGTCGACGAACGCGTCGGTCGCGAGCACCCGGAAGCCGTCCACTACCAGGATCGCGGGGACGGCGAGCGCGACGAGGACCGCGATCGTCCACGTCGCGAGTCGTGCCCGGGCCGGTGCACCCGGAAGCGCTACAGCCCGAACAGCCGGCCGATCTCGCGCCACGTCGTCGTCGCGAGCACCACGAACGCCGCGAGGAGGAGCAGCAGCACGACCCAGAAGCGCGCGCCCGCCATCCGCGTGCGGCGCCGATGCGCGACGCGGGCCGCCCGGCGAGCCCGGTGGACGTGGTAGGAGCGCCGAACCGCGTCGGGGTCGAGCCCCGGCGGCTCCTGTTCGATCGTGCTCGCGGCTCCTCCTCGAGCCCCCTCGAGTCCTTCGTCTCCCACCGGGGAAGCATACGACCGCGCATCCGGCGCGGGCGTCGGGGATACTGTGCCGCGATGATCCGGGAACGGCGCTTCGACCCGGGCCTGTACGGCCTCGGAGACGGGCTCGGGCTCGTCGCCGGGATCGTGCTGGCGGTGTCCGCGTTCACCGGCTGGTACACGGGCGAGGGGCAAGGCGTCACGATCTCCGTGCTGGGCTGGCACACCGGCGTGCTCGGCAAGCTCGTGCTCTTCGTCGGCCTCGCCGTCGTGCTTGTCGTGGTCCTGCGCGAGCTCGGGATCGAGCCGCCGGCCTCGCTGCCACAGAGCCTCGTCACGGTCACGCTCGGCGCGCTCGCGACGATCTTCGTGCTCGTGCGGGTGATCTCGATCCCGGACGACTTTTTCTTCGCGCACCGCGGGATCGGGATCTGGATCAGCCTCGTCGCGGCGCTCGCGGTGATCGCCGCGGGGCTCCTCCAAGCCTCCGAAGAGCTGTAGTAGCGCGGGGGAACCCATGGTTCCCCCGCGAGCCCCCTCCTTCTGGCTCGTGACCCGGTAACTCGGGGAATGGCCTCCCGGCCGGCGAAGCCGGCCTCCGGCCGCGAAGCGTGGCCGCCGCCATCTTTGCCATGTCCTTCGTTACGGCGAGGTCTGCGGCAGCGGCTCGAGCGTCCGCACCGACGTCTGCGTCCCGCCTGGGACCGGCCGGTCGTCAAGCGCGAGGCCGAGCGCGACGCCCAGCGCGAACAGGACGACGGCCGCGACGACCGCCGCGAGCACCCGCGGCCACGTGCGGCGTCGCCGCGACACCCGGCGCGCGACGCGGGCGTCGGCGTCCAGGCTCACGGCTCGTAGTCCTGCGCGCCGCGGCTGTAGGCATGGAACGCCGCGTCGCCGGCGATGCTCGCGGTGCGGGCCCAGCCCCTCGACGGCGCGCGCTCGCCGACCACCGTCAGCAGCCACCCCTCCGCGTCGCCGTACGCGTCCGCGAGCTCCGCGAGGGTGAACGTCCCGCCGACCCGACGGCGGAGCTCGTCGGTGACGACGTCGAGCTGCCGGTGGAGCATCTCCGCGCGGGCCGGGTCGGACGCCTCACGGACGAACCGCCGATCCCCTTCCGCCCACTCCCGCCTGGCGCCCTCGACGGTCGTCATCCGGGCGATGCTAACGAGAGCTCGGTGCAGCACTTCGAGGGCCACCGCTCCTGCACCTCCTCGAGGACTGCCTCGCCGAGCAGGTAACCGGGGCGCGCGAGTGCGAAGGCGACATGCGCGTGGAGGCACTTGAGCGCCTCCGGGTTCCGGGAGCCGCCGATCCCGAGCTCCAGCGCGGCACCCTCGTCCGGTCCGTCTCCCACGGCCAGCTCGCGGCGGATCGCGCGCTGCTCGGCCGACGCCCGCTCGAGGTCGGAGCGCAGCGCGTCGTCCGCCTCGACGGCCTCGCTCCACCGCTCCACGCCACCGGCGGCCTCGAGGCGCGAGACGGCGACGACGAGGTGGCGGCACGTCAGCCAGTACGTCGTCGGGAACGGCTCGCCATCGGGTGTGTAGGGCGCCTGCTCCGTCACCGCCGGGCGGCCGAACGGACAGCGGACGACGACGCGCCGGAAGGCCCGCGGCTCGCGGCCGAGCTGAGCGGCGACGACGTCCCGATCGTCCATTCGCCTGACGGTAGCGGCGGCGCGACAACGCTCGTGTCGGATCAACATGAGCGGCGTCCGGCAAGGACTCCGGACGGCGCCGGAGGCGCCAGTCCGCTTCAGGGATGTGCCCTCGTCCGCGGCGCAGCCGCGACCGAGGGAGTTTGCGGCGCACGGTTCGCGCAAGCGAAACGGGCGCTCGCAGGCAACCTCAGTGCTGCTTCGCCCAGGCTGCGGTGCCCTCGACGATGAAGAGGTGCTCACCGGGACGGACGTATCCGATCCGCCGTGCCTGGCGGGCGAGACCGTCGACACTCGTCTCCTGCTCGAGCCGCGTGCTCAGACGGGCCTGCTCCGCGCGCAGCATCGCGACCTCCGCACGACGCTCGTCGAGCTGGTTGCGCGTCTCGAGGTATGAGTCGATCGGCCTGACGTAGAGAAACCCGACCGCCGCGAGGACCGCGAGGGGGAGCACCCAGCGCGGGATGCGCCGACGTTGTCGGCGCCTGGATGTTCTGCGCTTCGCTGCCACGATGTCCTCTTTCGCGTCCCGACGTGGTCGCTCCTGCGTCATTTACCAACGTTGCCGTTGAGGCGGACGCGGCCGCCGCGGCCGGAGGCCGACTTTGCCGGCCGGGAGGCCAACCGAACTAAGCGGGTCACACGCCCGAAGGAGGGGGCTCGTGGGGGAACCATGGGGTTCCCCCACGTCAAGCGACGTCGACCTTGATCACGTTCGTCGAGCCGGGAATGTTCACCGCGGTTCCCGCCGTGATCACGACGCGGTCCCCCGATGCGACGACGCCGGCCTCGCGCGCCGCGGCGATCGACCGCGACCAGAGGTCCTCGACGTCGGTGGTCTCCGGAATCGACAGCGGCGTCACGCCCCATTCGAGCGCGAGATGTCGCAGCGACTCCCGCTTGTGGGTGAGCGCGACGATCGCCCGCTGGGGGCGCAGCCGGGCGACCGCTGACGCCGTGTGGCCCGAGAACGTGGGCACGAGGATCGCGCTCGCGGAGAGGGCCTCCGCGACGTCGCAGGCGGCGTTCGACATGGCCTGGTCGATCGTCGGCTCGTCGTCTGCGGTCGGGATCTCGTGGCGGTAGCCGAGGCTCGGCTCGACCGCCAGCGCAATCCGGTCCATCACCCGCACGGCCTCGACCGGGTACTTGCCGACGGCTGTCTCGCCGGAGAGCATGATCGCCGAGGTTCCGTCGAGGATCGCGTTCGCGACGTCGGAGGCCTCGGCACGCGTGGGCTCGGGCGAGTGGATCATCGACTCGAGCATCTGGGTCGCGGTGATCACCGGCTTCCCGCGCTCGAGCGCGCCGAGGATGATCCGCTTCTGCAGGAGCG
This sequence comes from uncultured Actinomycetes bacterium, assembly GCA_963742625.1. Taxonomy (GTDB): domain Bacteria; phylum Actinomycetota; class Thermoleophilia; order Gaiellales; family Gaiellaceae; genus Gaiella. The sequence goes on along the minus strand of CAVUMO010000003.1, from coordinate 348,543 downwards.
GCACCTCGGCCGCGCCGATCTCGACCCCGAGGTCGCCGCGGGCGACCATCACTCCGTGCGCCTCGGCGAGGATCTCCTCGAGGGCCGCGACCGCCTCGGCCTTCTCGATCTTCGCGATCACCCGGGCCTGCGAGGCGCGCGCCTCGATCAGCGTGCGGAGCGCCTTGACGTCGGCCGCCGAGCGGACGAAGGAGAGCGCGACGAAGTCGACGCCGAGCCCGAGCGCGAACTCGAGGTCGTCGAGGTCCTTCCGGGTCAGCGACGGGATCGGCAGGGGGACACCGGGGAGGTTGACGCCCTTGTGCGGCCCGACCGGGCCGCCGACCACGACCAGGCAGCTCGCGCGCCCGCGTTCAACGCGCTCGACGCGAAGGCGGATATGACCGTCGTCGATCAACACCTCGTGCCCGGTGCGCAGGACGGATCCGAGGACGGACGGGCTGACCGGGAGGTCGTCGCCGGTCGCGACGTCCTCGCCGGCGATCACGACGGTGTCACCGTCCGCGAGCTCCACCACGCCCGGGATGTCTCCGACGCGCAGCTTCGGCCCCTGGAGGTCGGCGATCAGGGCGATCGAGCGGCCCGCGTCCGATTCGGCGGCACGGAAGACCTCGGCGGTGCGCGCGTGGTCGTCGTGTGTCCCGTGCGAGAGATTCAGCCTGGCGCCGTCCATCCCGGCCTCGATCAGCGCCGCGACGGCGACGTCCGTCGACGAGGCAGGCCCGATCGTCGCGACGATCTTCGTCCGCCGGGTGTGGCTCGTCACCTGGGTCGGGGTAGACGCGTCGGCGTTCAGGAGTCCGCCCTGGGAAACGCGTCCCACCCGGGATACCGCGCCTCGTCTCCGAGCTCCTCCTCGATGCGGAGGAGCTGGTTGTACTTCGCGACGCGATCGGAGCGCGCCGTCGCGCCCGTCTTGATCTGACCGGCGTTGGTCGCGACCGCGAGATCGGCGATGGTCGTGTCCTCGGTCTCCCCGGAGCGATGAGACATCACGACGCGATATCCGCTCCGGTGCGCGAGCTCGACCGTGTCGAGCGTCTCGGTCAGCGTCCCGATCTGGTTAACCTTGACGAGGATCGCGTTCGCGACCCGCTCGGCGATGCCGCGGCGGAGGAACTCGACGTTCGTGACGAACAGGTCGTCGCCGACGAGCTGGATGCGTCCTCCGAGCCGGTCGGTGAGCGTCTGCCACCCCGCCCAGTCGGACTCGCCGAGCCCGTCCTCGATCGAGACGATCGGGAAACGGTCGCACAGGTCGGCCCAGAGACCGATCATCCCCGCAGTGTCGAGCGTGCCGCCCTGGCGCTCGAGCCGGTACGCGCCGTCCGAGTACAGCTCGCTCGTCGCGGGATCGAGCGCGAGCGCGACCTTCTCGCGATGCCCCGCGCGCTCGGCCGCCTCGAGGATCGCCTCGCAGGCGTCGTACGCCGACTCGAAGTCGGGTGCGAATCCACCTTCGTCGCCGACCCCGGTCGAGAGGCCCCGCTCGCCCAGGAGCTTCTTCAGGTGCTGGTACGTCTCGACCCCGATCCGAAGCGCCTCCGAGAAGGTCTCCGCGCCGGCCGGGACGAGCATGAACTCCTGGAAGTCGAGGCTGTTCTCCGCGTGTGCGCCGCCGTTGACGACGTTGAGGAGCGGGACCGGGAGGACGTTCGCGTTCGTCCCGCCGACCCAGCGGTACAACGGCACGCCCGCGTCGGCGGCGGCGGCCTTCGCCACCGCGAGGGACGCACCGAGGATCGCGTTCGCCCCGAGCCGCGCCTTCGTCGGCGTCCCGTCGAGGTCGATCAGCGTCCGGTCGATCGCGCGCTGGTCTCCCGCATCGAGGCCGAGGATCGCCTCGGCGATCTCGCCGTCGACGTGACCGACGGCACGGGAGACGCCCTTTCCCAGCCACTCGTCACCGCCGTCACGGAGCTCGACGGCCTCGTGCTCGCCGGTCGACGCGCCGGACGGGACCACCGCGGCCCCGAACGCGCCCGAGTCGAGCCCCACCTCGACCTCGACAGTCGGGTTCCCCCGCGAGTCGAGCACCTGGCGGCCGTGGACGTGGACGATCTCGCTCATCCTGGCCTCCCGCTCACGGTGCGAACACTAGACAGTGTCCTGCGTCGAGAGCGCTGCCTTTGCCCGCTCGTACCAGCGCTCCTGCGCATCGAGGTCGAGCTCGGTCCAGGTCTCCCCTACCTCGGCGGCAAGCCGTTCGGCGAGCTCTACTCGGCCGACGAACCGCGCCGTCGTCGCGCGTAGGGCGAGCTCGGGGTCGATGTTCACGAACCGCGCGAGGTTCACGACCGTGAAGAGCAGATCGCCGAGCTCGGCCTCGACCCGCCGGTCGGGCTCCGTCTCGGCACGCGGCCGACCCGAGCGCGCGACCTCGGCGAGCAGCTCTTCGAGCTCCTCGCGGACCTTCTCCACCGGGCCGTCGAGATCCGGCCAGTCGTAGCCGACCGCCGCGGCACGGCGCTGCACCTTGCGCGCGCGGAGCAGGGCCGGGAGCGACTCGGGGACGTCGTGGAACACGCCCTCGCGCCCCTCCTGCTCGGTCTTGATCGCCTCCCAACGCTCGCGCACGCGTGCCGCCGTACGGGCGTCCGCCTCGCCGAAGACGTGCGGGTGGCGCCGGACGAGCTTCTCGTGGACTCCCCGCGCGACCTCGTCGAGATCCCCGTCGCCCTGCTCCTCGAGGAGGAGCGAGAGGAAGAACACCTGGAACAGCAGGTCGCCGAGCTCGTCGCGCAGCTTCGCGGGATCGTCGTCAAGCGCCGCCTCCGCGACCTCGTACGCCTCCTCGACCGTGTGCGGGACGATCGTCCTCGCGGTCTGCTCGCGGTCCCACGGGCACTCTGCCCGCAGGAAGGCGGTGAGCTCCCTCAGCTCGTCGAGCGCGTTCCCGTCGGCCACGAGCCGACGCTAGCCGGTCGTAGAGCCGGTGTCCGTCGTGGAGGTGTCGGGCGGCTCGTAGCCGGTCGCGTAGGAGACCTTGCCCTTGTACTCCTTCTCGACCTTGGCGACCCAGGCCGAGACGGCGTTGCCCTTCTTCTGCTGGAGGAGCTGGGACTTGATCTGGGCCCTGACCTCGGTGAACGCGGTCGTGCGTCCCGCCTTCACGGCGGTGAGCGGCTGGATCAGGTGGTACCCGTACTGCGTCTTGACCGGCTCGGAGAGCTCGTTCGTGTCCAGCGAGAACGCGGCCTTGTCGAACGGCGCGACCGTCTGGCCCTTGCTGACCGTCAGCCTGCCGCCCTGGTCCTTCGAGCCCGGGTCGAGCGACTTCTCTTTCGCGATCGTCGCGAAGTTCGCGCCCTTCTCGATCTCGCTGCGGAGCTGGTCCGCCTCGTCCTTCGTCTTCACGAGGATGTGGCGGACCACGCGCGACTCGGCGACCTTGTAGCGGGCGCTGTTCTGGTCGTAGTACTGCTGCGCCTCGGCGTCGGAGACCTTCACGCCGCCGGTGACGTCCTTGTAGATCCCCTCGGAGACGAGCTGCGCGCGCGCGTCGTCGCGAAGCGCGGCGAGCGTGTACGACTGCGCCTTGAGCCCAGCCTCGAACTTCTTCTGGTCGCCCCCGAAGTACTGCTTGCGGACGTCGTCGACCTTCTTCTGGATCTGCGGGTCCGTGACCTTCACGCCGAGCTTGTCGGCCTCTCGCGCGTACTCCGCGCGCTGGACGAGGAACGCGACGGCCTGCGTCTGGAGCGACTGGTACTCCGAGGTCCCCGCCTTCGGGAACTGGCGCTTCTGCGCGGCGTACGTCTTCTTCGTGCGCGTCAGCAGCTCGTCCAGCGTCGACTTCGAGATCGGCGTCCCGTCGACGACCGCGACGGCGTCGGGCGGCACCTCGTCGGTGTCGCCGCAGCCGGCGGCGACGACGGTGAGCATGGCCAGGGCCGCGGCGGCGAGCATGAGCGAGCGCTTCATCAGGTTCCTCTTTTAGGCGACGGGCGGTTACGGGCGCGTTACGTCGGGTTCGGAAAGTGTTCGGGCACGGGCTTTACCCTCGTGCTCAGCCGTCCCGGCGAGCGGCAACGATAGCATCGGCGAGCGCGAGCGCCCCCTCGAGCCCCTCGGCCCGGATCGCCACCTCCTGGCGCGCCGACGTGTAGACCGCCGTCTCCGCGCGGGTCCGCAGCGCGCGCAGCTCGGACGCGGCGAGGCCGACCGGTCCGACGGTGACCCGACCGCCTCGATAGACGAGGTAGTCGGCCCCGACGAGCGCGAGCGCGTGGCGCGCCTCCTGCAGCCGGAAGAGGTTCTCGACCGGCTCCGGCAGCGGCCCGTAGCGATCCTCCGTGGCCGCCCGGAGCTCCAGCAGCTCGTCTTCGTGCTCCGAGAGCGCGATCCGGCGGTGGAGGTCGATCTTGAGCGCCTCCGCCTGCACGTACGCCGCGGGCACGTACGCATCGACCCGTGCGTCGATCCGCACCGGACGCGCGACGACGCGCGCCTGGCCGGACAGCTCGGCGACCGCTTCGTTCAGCATCTCGACGTAGAGCTCGAACCCGAGCGCGGCGACGTGACCCGACTGCTCGGCGCCGAGAAGGTCGCCGGCGCCTCTGATCTCGAGGTCGCGCATCGCGATCTGGAACCCCGCGCCGAGCTCCGTGTGGTCGGCGAGCGTCGCGAGCCGGGCGCGCGCCTCCGGCGTCAGCTCGCTCGCGTCCGGGTAGAAGAGGTACGCGTGCGCGGCCACGTCCGAGCGCCCGACGCGCCCGCGGATCTGGTACAGCTGCGCGAGCCCGAGGGTGTCGGCGCGCTCGACGATCAGCGTGTTCGCCTGCGGAATGTCGATGCCCGACTCGATGATCGTCGTCGAGACGAGCACGTCGCCGTCGCCGGCGAGAAAGGCGTGCATGCGCTCCTCGAGCTCCCGCTCCGCCATCTGGCCGTGCGCCACGAGGAACCGCAAGCCCGGACAGAGCTGCCGCAGCTTCTCCGCCGCCTCGTCGATCGACTCGACGCGGTTGTGGAGGTAGAACGACTGCCCACCGCGCGCGTGCTCTCGCTCGAGCGCGAGCCGGACGAGCTCGTCGTCGAGCTCGCCGACCGTCGTGCGGATCGCCCTGCGACCCTCCGGCGGGGTCTCGATCACCGAGATGTCGCGGAGGCCGGAGAGCGACATGTGCAGCGTGCGCGGAATCGGGGTCGCGGACAGCGCGAGCACGTCGACCTCGAGCCTGAGCGCGCGCAGCAGCTCTTTTTGCCGCACGCCGAACCGCTGCTCCTCGTCGACGACGACGAGCCCGAGGTCTTTCGGGATCACGTCGCGCGAGAGGATCCGGTGGGTGCCGACGAGCACCTCGACCTTGCCGGCGGCGAACTCGCGCAGCACCTGCTTCACCTCGCCGGGCCTGCGGAAGCGCGAGACCATCTCGACCCGGACCGGGAAGTCGCGGTAGCGGTCGCGGAACGTGTTCCAGTGCTGCTCGGCGAGGATCGTCGTCGGGCAGAGGACGAGCACCTGCCGGCCGTTGACGGCCACCGCGAACGCCGCTCGGACCGCGACCTCGGTCTTCCCGAAGCCGACGTCACCGCAGACGAGACGGTCCATCGGGCGCGGCGCCTCGAGGTCCTCCTTGACCGCCTCGATCGCGCGCTGCTGGTCGTCGGTCTCCCGGTACGGGAACGACGCCTCGAGCCGCTCGAGCCAGTCGCTCTCGAGTGCGATCGCCGTCCCTTCCGCGCGCTGCCGCTGCGCGTAGAGCTGGAGCAGCTCGCCGGCGAGCTCATGGACCGCGGCGCGGGCGCGGGCCTTCAGGTTCTGCCACGCTTTGCCGCCGAGCTTCGAGAGAGCGGGCGCCGACGCGTCCGCCCCGACGTAGCGGGAGAGCTTCCCGACCTGCTCGTGCGGGACGAACAGCCGGTCTTCGCCACGGAACGCGAGATGGAGGTAGTCGCGCGTGACTCCCGCGACCTCCTTCGTGTCGAACCCGAGGAGCTTCCCGATCCCGTGGTCCTCGTGGACGACGTAGTCGCCGAGTCGGAGCTCGGCGAAGCTCGCGAGCGCGCGACCGAGCCGCGCATCCGTCCGCGGCGGCCGCTTGCGGAAGACCTGCGTGTCGGGGAGCAGCGCGAGGCCGAGGTCGCGCGAGACGAACCCGCGCCGGGCCGGAACGACGGCGAACCGCACACCCGGCTCTGTGGGCAGCGCTTCGCCGGGCTCGAGCAGCGGCGCCTCCACCTTGCGGAGGAGCGCCGCCTGCCGCTGGGCCTCGCCGACGTGGGCGAACGAGACGACGACGCGATTCCCGGCGCGGACGAACCCTGCGAGCTCGTTCTCCGCCTCGCTCAGGCCGCGGGCGGCGATCGCGGGGCGCTGTGCCTCGAACGTGTGGGGCTGCGAGCGGGGGAACGGATCGAGGTGGGTGGCGCCCTCGACGTCGACGGGCGCGAGGTCGTCCTCCTCCCACGCGTCGCGCACGTCATCCGGTGACCAGACGAAGTCCGGCGAGCGGTCGATGGGCGACACGAGGTCGACCGGCACCTCGACGGCGCGAGCCTCTCCCTCGTCGGGACGAAGCTCGGTCGCCTCGAGGTCGCGGCGACGCTCCCCGGCGGGGTACACCACTGCCGACTCCTCGCCATGGAGCGCGCGCTGCGTGAACGGCGAGAACGCGCGGATCTGCTCGATCTCGTCGCCGAAGAGCTCGACGCGCAGCGGCTCCCGGCCCGTCGACGGAAAGACGTCGACGAGACCTCCTCGCACGGCGAACTGCCCACGCTCCTCGACCCGGTCGACGCGCTCGTAGCCGGCGAGCGCGAGGTGCTCCGCGAGACCGTCGATCCCGGGCTCGTCGCCGACCCGAACGGTCAGCGGCGTGGGTCGTGCGTCCGCGGGGGGCAGCCCTTCGCCGAGTGCCCGCGCGGACGCGCACACGAGCCCGCCGGCGGCGAGGACATCGAGCGCCCGGTAGCGCTCGCCGACGAGATGCGGCGGCGGCGTGAGGCCCGAGCCCCAGCTGACGCCGCGGCTCGGCAGGAGCGCGACGGGACCGTCGCCCGCGAACCACGAGGTCGCCTCGGCCGCGTCGCGCGCATCGGCGTCGTCGGGCAGGAGCACGAGGAGCGGCCGCGCGAGCTCGGCGTGGAGCGCGGCGAGCAGGAGCGGGAAAATCGGCTCGGAGACGCGCGCGCGGGTCGGCAGCGCCTTGACGAAGGCCTGGAAGCGGTCCTGCCGGCGCAGCTCGTCGACGAGCGAGGCGAGCGGTGTCGTCTGTGCGATCAGCTGGTCCATGGAGATGGGCGGGATCGGGCCCGCGCGGCCATCGTAGTCGGGCCGCCGCGGCCCGCCGCCGCCCGCTGCTCCACATGCCCCCAGGGGCACCCCAGGTGCCCTGATGTCAGGCTAGCCACGAAGGCGTGGCGGATGGGTGTCGGTTTTGTGCCGAATCTCCCAGACGGTCGGGTGACGAAGGTCCACCTCCGCTGAGCCCACGCCCTGCGTGTGGCCGGGCGGTGCTCAGTTGAAGCGGCGCTGCGTCTCCTCGAGTCCCTCGCCGACGAGGCACTCGACCGCATCGGCAGCGCGAGCCACGATCACCTCCGTGTCGTCCTCGGCCGCGAAACCCGAGAGCACGTAGTCGGAGACGGGCCGCGGATCGCCACGGCCGGGTCGGCCGACGCCGATCCGAAGCCGGAGAAACTCCTGCGACCCGAGCCGCTGCGCGATCGAGCGGAGGCCGTTGTGGCCCGCGAGCCCCCCGCCGAGGCGCGCCTGCAGGCGCGCGGTCTCGAGGTCGACGTCGTCGTGGACGACGAGCACCTGCGCGGGCGAAAGCTTGTAGAACGCGGCCGCGGCCTGGATCGACGCGCCCGACTCGTTCATGTACGTCTCGGGCTTCAGGAGCGCGAGCTTCGCGCTACCGACGCGTGCGTCGGCGATCCGGCCGCGGAACTTCCCCTTGAAGGAGCCCTGGTGGCGGCGCGCGAGTTCGTCGACGACCATCCAGCCGACGTTGTGCCGGTCGCTCGCGTGCTCAGGGCCGGGATTGCCCAGGCCCGCGACGAGCAGATCCACGGACACACCGACCTCTTCCCGGCGGAAGAGGCGCACGGATCACTCCGTGCCGCTCTCCGAGCCCTCGTCGGAGGCCTCTGCGCCCGGCTCGCCCTCCGCGCCTTCTTCGCCCTCCTCGCCCTCGGCGGCCTCCGCCTCCTCGAGCTCGGCGATGCCGCGCGGCATCGAGCAGTTCGCCAGCACCGTCTCGGCGTCGTCGAGGTACGTGACACCCTCGATCGCCGGGAGGTCCGCCACGCGAAGGATCGCCCCGACCTCGAGGGGAGCCATGTCCACCTCGATGTGCTCGGGGATCGCCGTTGGCAGGGCCTCCACGCGGATCTCGCGGGTGACCTGCTGGACGACGCCACCCTGCTTTGCACCGGGGGACTCGCCGATGAGCTGGATGTTGACCGACGCCTGGATCACCTGGTCGAGGCGCACCTCGTGGAAGTCGACGTGCGTCAGCGTGCCGCGGATCGGGTGCTGCTGGTACTGCTTGAGCACCGCGTGGTGCGGGGTCTTCTGACCCTCGATCACCACGTCGAGGATCGCGTGCAGACCCGAAGGCCCGGTCAGGGCGGCGCGGAGCTCCCGCTCGCCGACGACGATCGCGCGCGAGTGTCCCTTACCGTAGAGAACGCCCGGAATGAAGCCTTCCTTGCGGAGGCGGCGGACACGGCGCGAGCCGACCTGGTCGGCTTCCCGCTCGGACACCTGCAGCGTGACGCGATCGCTCGACATCGGCGCACAATCGTAGCTGAGCCCCGGAGGTGAAGTACGCTCGCGTCGTGGCCGCGGGCGCCTTCACGGTCGACCTCGCCGACGGGCGCCGGCTCGAGGGTTGGGAAGCCGGCGAGCCGGGTGCACCCGGCCTGCTGTTCCACTTCGGCACGCCCTCGGCGGGTATTCCGTTCGCGCCACTCGTCGACGAGACCCTCGCCCGCGGACGTCGCTTCGTGACGTACTCGCGACCGGGCTATGCGGGCTCGACCAGGCTCGAGGGCCGCTCAGTCGCGGACTGCGCATCCGACGTGGTCGCGCTCCTCGACAGCCGCGGGCTCGACCGGGTGCACGTGGTCGGCTGGTCGGGCGGCGTCCCGCACGCGCTCGCATGCGCCGCGCTCCTGCCGGAGCGCGTCGCCTCCGCGGCGACACTGGCGGGTGTCGCCCCGTGGGGCGCCGACGGCCTCGCCTGGTTCGAAGGCATGGCGGAGGAGAACCTCGACGAGTTCGGCGCCGCCGTGGACGGCCCCGAGGCGCTGCGGCGTTTCGTCGAGCCGATCGCCGCCGGCCGTGTCGAGGTGACGGCGGAGACCGTGGCCGAGGGCCTCGGCGGGCTGCTGACCGACGTTGATCGCGCCGCGCTCACCGGGCCGTTCGCGGAGTTCCTCGCCGAGGCGACCCGGGCGGCGGTCTCCTCCGGGCCGTGGGGCTGGATCGACGACGACCTCGCATTCGCGCGCGACTGGGGCTTCGCGCTCACGGAGATCGGCGTGCCCGTTGCCGTGTGGCACGGACGGCACGACGCGATGGTCCCGACGACCCATGGGGAATGGCTCGCCGCGCACGTCCCCGGCGCCCGCCGGAGGATCCTCGAGGACGAGGGGCATCTCTCGCTGGTCCTCCGCTTCGACTCGGTCCTGGACGAGCTCCTCGCGGCCGCGGTCTAGCCGCGGAGCGCCCCGGGCTGGGAGCCGTCCGCGACCTCCCTCCCCCACCGTCGCGCGATCCAGCGCGCCAGCGGCGGGGCGGCGAGCAACATCACGAACGTCCGGATCAGCTGCACCGAGAGGATGAAGGTCGTGTTGGTCCGGCTGCCCACCGAGAGCGCGAGCACCGCGGACAGCCCGCCGGGCGTCGTCGCGAGGTAGCCGTCCAGTCGGCTCACGCCCGCGAGCGAGGCGAGCGCGATCCCGAGCGCGGCGCAGGCGGCGAGGAGCACGAGGATCATCACGACCGCGGCGGGCAGCAAGGCCCCCGCCTGCCGCAGGCTCGCCGGCGTGAACCGCAGGCCGACCTCGAGGCCGATGAGCGCGAAGGCGAGCAGGACGACAGGCTCGTTCGCGCCCACGGTGAGGGAGCTGCCCGACAGCGCGAACGCGGCCGCCACGATCATCGGGCCGAGGAGCCCGCCCGCGGGCAGCCGCACGAGGCGTGCGATTGGGATCCCGATCGCGGCGCAGAGCGCGACGAACGCGACCCCGGTGAGGGAGTCCGTCCCGCCGCCGACCGGCGGGTGCGGGGTCGACTCGAGTCCGAAGACGACCGTGGCGACGAGCGGCGTCAGGGCGACGATGATCAGGACACGTGTGTACTGCAGCACTGCGACGAGGCGCTCGTCGGCTCCGAGCTCGCGGCTGATCGAGATCACGCCTGCAGCCCCGCCCGCGATCATCCCGAACGACGAGGTCGCCTGATCGACCGACATCAGCCTCGACAGAAGGAGCCCGGAAGCGACGCTGAGCGCAAGAGTCGCGACGCAGACCACGACGACCGCGACCCCGTTCGCCGCGACCTCGCTCAGGGTCGACGACTGGAGGTACCCGCCGACCGTGACTCCGATCACCGCCTGGGAGAGCACGGTCGCGGGGCGCGGCAGGTCGAGGTGCCAACGGGCCACCAGCGCGAACGCGAGACCCGCGGCGAACCCGGCGAAGAGCGGTGGCGTCGGCACACCGACCCGGTCGAATGCGACCGTCAGCGCCACTACACCCGCCGCGATCGCGAGCCAGCGGAGCGCGGTCGCGCGCCCGGGAACGACGCTCATCGGCGCCGGCCGGGCACGGGCGCGCCGAGCGACGCGAGATCGTCCACCGCGAACCATGCGCTTCCGCTCGCGACCGTATCGGCCGCACAGGTCATGCGCAGCCGATCCTCGACTCGTATCGATGCTCGTTGCATGGTCGCTCCGGATCGATGACCTCTACTCGACACGTGGGCCCTTCACCGTCCATGCGCGGCGGGCTCCGACACGCGCGTCGCAGGTCTCCCCAACCGGGGGTCGCTCGGTCAACGGGAGCTGCGGACGATGCAGGGAGCGGGCCTGCGGTGAAAGCCGCCCGAGCGCGTTCCGACATGCGCGCTCCGCACCCAGGCCCGCGCAGCACGGCGAGAGCGCCAGCGCTCGCTAGAAGAGCTGGTTCTCGCCGCCGAAGATCGCGGAGACCGAGTCGTCGGAGAACACGTTCATGATCGTCTCGGCGAGCAGCGACGAGACGGTCAGGACGGTGAGGTTCTCCGGCTGCTCGCGCGGGTCGATCGGGACGGTGTCCGTCACGACGATGCCGGTGATGTCCTCCGCGCCCGCAAGATGGGCGAGCCCCTCACGGCTCAGGAGGGCGTGCGTGACATACACCCAGACCTCGCGAGCGCCGTGCTCGCGGAGCGCGCGGGCGCCCGCGATGAGCGTCCCGCCCGTCGTCGTGACGTCGTCGCCGACGATGCAGACCCGGTCACGCACCCGGCCGGTCACCTCGGTGACGGCGGACTGCTCGTGCGCCGGGCGCGTCTTGTGCATCACCGCGAACTCGGCGTCGAGCATCTCCGCGAACCGCACGGCGACCTTGGCGCGACCGGCGTCCGGCGCGACGGAGACCACCCCCTCGCCGTGGAAGCCGAGGTCGCGGAAGTGCCGGGCGAAGAGCTGCTGGGCCGTCATGTGGTCGACCGGGATCGTGAAGAAGCCCTGGATCTGCCCCGCGTGCAAGTCCATCGTGAGCAGGCGGTCGACGCCGGCGAGCTGCAGCATGTCGGCCACGAGGCGGCCCGAGATCGGCTCCCGCGGCTTCGCCTTGCGGTCCTGGCGGGAATACGGGAACCACGGGATCACGGCTGTGATCCGCTTCGCCGACGCCAGCTTGGCCGCCTGGATCATCAGCAGGAGCTCCATCAGATGCTGGTCGACGGGCGGGCTCCCCGTCTGGACGAGGAACACGTCCGCGCCGCGGATCGATTCGCAGTAGCGGCAGTACGTCTCGCCGTTCGCGAACGTCTTCAGCTCGATCTCGCCGAGGTCGACGCCGAGTCGCTCGACGATCCGCTCGGCAAGGACGAGGTGCGAGCGGCCGGAGAAGACCATCAGCCGCTTCTGCGGCGTGAGCGGGATCGCATGGCCGGGCTTCAACGACGGCTCCTTCGAGGCGTGATCGAGGCCGGGGAGTGCCTGCTCAATCGTCCCTGCGTCCACCGCGGCCCTCCTTCACTTCCTGCCTGGGCGGGAATCCCACGAGCGCATTCTCGGGGACGTCGTCCGTTACGACCGTGCCTGCGGCCGTCCACGCGTCGTCTCCGAGAGTGACCGGTGCAACGAGAACAGTGTCTACACCGACCCTGACGTCACGACCGATCTCCGTCCGCTGCTTCGTGCCGCCGCCGTGCGGCAGGTTCACCGTGATGGTTCCCGCGCCGACGTTCGTGCGGTCGCCGATCTCGGCGTCGCCCACGTACGACAGGTGCGGCACCTTCGTGCCCTCGCCGAGCGACGTGTTCTTGAGCTCGACGAACGTGCCTGCCTTGGAGGATGCGCCGAGCACGGTGCCGGGGCGAAGGTAACAGAACGGCCCCACGAGCGCTCCGGGCCCGATCGAGGCGTCCACGGCGACGACATGGGGGCCGAGCTCGGCGCCTGCCGCGACCGCCGTGGCGCCCCGAAGCACGGTGAACGGATGCACGACGGCGTCCGGCTCGAGCATCACGGTCGGCTCGATCCAGGTCGTCGTCGGGTCGACGATCGAGACACCGGCGAGCATGTGGGCGTCGTTGATCCGCTCACGCAGGATCGCGGCTGCGGCGGCCAGCTCGGCTCGGGTGTTCACGCCCTCTGCCTCGGCCGGGTCCGCCGCGACGTGCACCGCGACGCGCGCTCCGCTTTCGGCGATGCCGCGCACCGCGTCGGTGAGGTACAGCTCGCCCTGGGCGTTGTGCGACGTCAGCTGCTCGAGCGCCGGCCAGAGCGCGGTCGCCCGGAACACGTAGATCGACGAGTTCGCCTCGCCGATCGCCAGCTGTTCGGGGGTCGCGTCGGCGGCCTCGACGATCGCGACGAGATCGCCCACCTCGTTCCGCACGATCCTGCCGTAGCTGCGAATCTCGTCGGGGACGAACGAGAGCACGGTCGCCGCCGCCTCCGCCTCGCGGTGTGACCGGAGCAGTGCCGAGAGAAGCTCCGCCGTAACGAGTGGAGTGTCGCCCGAGAGCACGAGGACGTCGTCGGTCTCGCCGAGCGCCGTGCGGGCCGTCCGCACGGCGTGGCCCGTGCCGAGCGGCTGCTCCTGGATCGCCACCGCGAGCTCGCCGAACGCGTCCGCGGTGTCCGGTGAGGCGACCACGACGAGCCTGTCGAGGTCGAGCGGCCGCGCCGCCTCGATCACCCAGTCCACCATGCGCCGCCCGAGCAGCGGGTGCAGGTGCTTGGGGAGCACGGAGCGCATGCGCGTCCCCAGGCCTCCGGCCATCACGACTGCAGCGAGTCTCGTTGGCATCACGGGTTGACGATGGCTGGGGCGCCAGGATTCGAACCTGGGATCACGGGACCAAAACCCGTTGCCTTACCGCTTGGCCACGCCCCATCAAGGGAGAAGGAGTGTATCCCGCGAGCGGTGGGCTACCGACGGTCGAGCAGGATCGCCGCGAGGGCCACCGCGGCGAGCAGCACGACGGCGACGGCCGCCAGGATCACGAGCGCGCCCGCGAGCACGGGGACGAGCACGACGAGGAGTTGCGAGACCGCCGCCGTCCACGTCAGCACGCGGACGTCGGCGCTTTCGTGCTCCCGTCCCCAGCCGGCGTACGCGGCGACGGCAGCCAGCGCCAGGAGGACGACGAGCCACCACGGCATCACCCCGGCGATGACGAGGATGCCCTCGGCCGCCGCGATCGCGAGCGCGATCCGGTACCGGTTGTGCCGCACGCGCCGGGCGAGCCGGCCCTCGCGGTGCTCGAGGAGGTACTGGTCGCCCATCGGCGGCGTCAAGGTATCAGCGGGGTTCCGCGATCCAGGTCGCCGCGATCCGGGTGTCGAGCCTGTCCTGCGCGCGCTCGGCAGCGCGGCGATCGGCGAAGAGGCCGTAGACGACCGGCCCCGCGCCCGTCACGTCCGCGCGGAAGGCCCCCAGGCCTCGCAGTTCCTCGGTGAGGGGCGACGCGGCGAGGTCGTTCGGCGGCAAGGCAGCGAGGTCCGGAGAGGCAGTGAGACCGTCCAGCGCTCGCAGCAGCCGGTCGCGCCGCTCGTCGAAGCCGCGGTCGCCGTGTCGTGCGTCGAAGGCCGCGTAGACCTCCGCCGTCGACGGCTTCGACACGCCGGTCGGCAGCGCGAGCAGCACGGCGTAGACGCGCGGCGGCGTCAGCGCCTCGAGCGTCGTGCCGTCACCGGTGCCGAGCTGGGGCCCGTCGCGGAGGAAGAACGGCACATCGGCGCCAAGCGATGCGGCGACCGATTCGAGCTCGGCGGGCGGAAGCGGTGCCTCGAGCAGGTCGTTCGCCAGCCGGAGCGCGGCGGCGGCGTCGCTCGAGCCGCCCCCGAGCCCTGCGGCGACGGGGATCCGCTTGTCGATGCACGCCTCGAACTGCGCACGGCCTCCCGCGCGCCGGGTCACGGCGTCGAGCGCAGCGCGGACGAGCGTGTCGTCTTGGAACCCGCCGACGCTCGTGAAGTTCCCGCGTCGAACGCCGATCGTGTCCGCGAGCGTCAGGCGCTCCAGAACCGTGACGACCTCGTGCATCCCGTCGGGCCGCCGCGGGCCGACGACGAGCGCGAGGTTGAGCTTCGCCGGAGCGTCGAGCGTCTTCCAGCCACTCATCGAAGGAGCCGCTCGCTGAGCTCGACGAACGCCGACGGCTCGAGCGCCTCGGCGCGGACGTCCGGGCGATGGCCGAGCTCCTCCAGCGTCCCCGCCGCCTGCTCACGCGTCGCGACCCCGGTCAGCGCGAGGGAGTTCGCGAGGGTCTTCCGGCGATGCGCGAACCCGCCGGTGACGACCCGCGCGAGCTCGCCGGGCCGGTGCGGGCCGGGAACCCTCTCGAACGCGACGAGCGCCGAGTCGACGTTCGGCGGTGGCCGGAACACCGTGCGGGCGACCGGATGGAAGCCGGTCCGACGCGCGTTGAGCCGGATCAGGACCGAGACGGCGCCGTACGCTTTCGTCCTGGGCTCGGCGAAGAAGCGGTCGGCAACCTCCCGCTGGACCATCACGCACCAGCTCGTCACCATGGGCATGGTCGTCAGGCTCTCGACGACGAGCGGCGTCGCGACGTTGTACGGTAGGTTCGACACCAGCTTGCCGGGGGCGGGTTCGAGCGCCGCGAGGTCGAGCGCGAGCGCGTCGCCGAAGACGAGCTCGACGTTCGTGCGCTCGCCGAGCGCCTCGCGCAAGGGCACGTCGAGGCTGCTGTCGAGCTCGACCGCATGGACGTGCGCGACCCTGTCGGCGAGGAAGGTCGTCAGTACCCCGAGGCCCGGGCCGACCTCGAGGACGACGTCCTCCGCCCGCAACTCTGCGAGGCGCTCGATCACCCCGAGCACGTTCCGGTCGACCAGGAAGTGCTGGCCGAGGGCCTTCTTGGGAGTCACGCGAGTCACAAGTCGGCGAGGCCGAACGCCGCGATCGCGTTCGCGTCGATCCGCGCCTCGAGCGCCTCGGGCTCCTCTCCTCGGGCCGCGGCGAGCACCGCCAGCGTGTGGCGGACGTTCATGGGCTCGTTGGGCCGGCCGCGGACGGGCTGCGGCGCGAGGTACGGGGTGTCGGTCTCGACGAGGATCCGGTGGCCGGGGACACGCGAGGCGCTGACGCGCAGCTCTGTGGCGCTCGGGTAGGTGACATTCCCGGCGAACGACACGTAGTACCCCCGCTCGATGGCGGGCTCGAGGAGCTCGGGCTCGGAGAAGCAGTGGAGGATCACCGTGCCGCGGAACGGCTGGAGCGCGGCGGCCGTCGCCGCGCTCGCGGCGCGGCTGTGGACCACGACCGGCAGCCCGAGCGACTCCGCCAGCGCGAGCTGCCCGTCGAGCAGCGCACGCTGCTCCTGCAGCGTGTCGGCGCCGTGGTGGCCGTCGAGCCCTGTCTCCCCCACCGCGACGGCCTTCGGATGCCCGAGCAGCGCCCGCAACTCGCCGACGCGGCCCGCCTCCGGCGTTGCTGCGCGATGTGGGTCGATGCCGAGTGCCGCGACGACGCCATCGTGATCGTCGGCGATCTCGAGCGCGCGGCGGCACGAGTCGATTCCCGTCCCGATCGTCACGATCCGCGTGACGCCTGCGGCGTTCGCCCGTGCGACGACCGCGTCCGGCTCCGCGCACGCATCGAGGTGGGCATGGCTGTCGGTCACGCCGCGGTCGCGGGCTCGTCCACGCGCGGGAAGAGCGGCGCTGCGGCCTCGAGCCCGTCGACCGGCTGCGTGCGCCCGTACCCGACCTCGTCCCAGGCGACGCTCGTCGGCTGACCCAGCGCCTCGAGGATGCGGGCGGAGGTGCCGGGCAGATACGCGGCCAACGCGACCGCGACGGCCCGCAGACCGTCCACGAGGTCGTAGAGCACCCGATCGAGCTCCTCGGCGTGCGCCTCGTCCTTCGCCAGCTGCCACGGCGCCGTCGCCTCGACGTGCCGGTTGAGGGCCCGGACGACCTCCCAGATGCGCTCGAGCGCGCCGGTCAGATCGAACCCGTCAAGGGCGTCCGCCACGTCGGTGCCGAGCGGCTCGAGCAGCGTCGCGACGGGCGAGTTGTCCGCGGATGCGGCGGCGAGCGTGCCGCCGCGGTAGCGGGCGACCATCGCGGTGACCCGGGAGAGGAGGTTCCCGAGGTCGTTTCCGAGCTCGCGCTCGTAGCGCTCGCGAAGCCCGTCGACCGACGCGACTCCGTCCTGTCCGAACGAGACCGACCGCGCGCACCAGAAGCGCACCGCGTCGGCGCCGTACACGTCGATCAGCTCGAGGGGGTCGACCACGTTCCCGAGCGACTTCGAGATCTTGCGATCGTCGAGCAGCAGGTACCCGTGGACGAAGAGCTGGCGCGGGACGTCGTACCCAGCCGCGAGGAGCAGCGCCGGCCAGTAGACACAGTGGAAGCGGAGGATGTCCTTCGCGAGCAGGTGTCGCACCTGCGGCCAAAAGGTCAGGATCAGGTTCTCGCCCGGCCGCGCATACGTGAGCGCACTCAGGTAGTTGACGAGCGCGTCGGCCCAGACATACGCGACCTGCTCTGCGTCCCACGGAATCGGGATGCCCCACGGCTGGCCCGCGCGGCTGATCGAGAAGTCCTGCAGGCCCCCGGCGATGAATCCCTTCGCCTCGTTCGCGCGGAACGCCGGGAGGACGAAGTCGGGACGTTCGTCGTACAGGGCGAGCAGCCTCTCCTGGTATGCCGAGAGGCGGAAAAACCAGTTCCGCTCCTCGATCCACTCCGGCTCGATGTCGTGTTCGGGGCACTTGCCGTCGACGAGCTCGGCCTCCGTCTTGAAGGCCTCACAGCCGACGCAGTACAGGCCGGCGTAGACGTCCTGGTAGATGTCGTCGCGGCCGTTGTCACGGATCCGCTGCAGGAAGTCCTGCACGAACCGCTTGTGCCCATCGTCGCTCGTCCGGATGAAGAAGTCGTTGGAGACGTCGAGGCGGGCGGGGAGCGCCCGCCACGCCTCGACGATGCCGTCGACGTACTCCTGCGGGGAGAGGCCCTGCCCCGCGGCGACCCGCGCGACCTTCGACGCGTGCTCGTCGACGCCGGTGAGGAAGAACGTCTCACGTCCGCGCTGTCGCTGATGGCGGGCGAACACGTCCGCGGCCACGGTCGTGTAGGCGTGGCCGATGTGTGGCGTCGAGTTGACGTAGTAGATCGGCGTGGTGACGTAGTACGGCTCCATCCATGCCGATTCTACGGGCGGCCCATCGTCCCACTGCCACGACGAGCAGGGCGATGAGCGCGATGCCCGCGGCGAGCTTCCGGACGCCGAGCCCACCGGCCGCGATAGACGGGTCGTGACGCGCTTCGCGTGCCTGAAGCGGCCTCGGCCCGGCGAGCGCCGCGTCCGCGACGACCGAGGCCTCGCGATCCTCGACGACCGCGTGTATCGCCGATCGCCCATGCTCGGGTCGCGCGTGCGCCACGCTCCGGGTCAGTGCGTTCCGCATGCGTCCGGAGCCCTCGGACACGTGGCTCGGTTCGTGCGCGACCGGCCGAACGGGCTGCGGACCCGCAGCCGCTGGACGCACGGCGGACACCCGCCCCCCGACGGCCTGGTGCGCCGGAGCGTCACTCGAGGCGGAGGCGGAGGCCGATGTCGCCGTCGATGCCGCGTGGGTCGACGCCGCACCCGACCGGGCGGCCGGTACGCCCACCTGGAACGGCGCCGCCGAGGTGACCGACGTCTCCGGTCCGGCCGGGACGGCGCTATCGGCCGCGGCGGGCACCGCGCCCGGCGGGCTCGAGCTCTCGATCGCGACGCCGGCCTGCCGAGCCACCTGCTGGACAGGCGCGACGGCAGCCTGGGCGGCACTTGCCGGCGATGTCGGCGGCGAGCTCATCGCGGGCGGCGCCGTCGGCGTCGTCACGGGCGCCGTCGGTGTGGCCGGCGCGGGAGACGGAGCGACGGCCGACGAGGGGGCCGGCGGCGACGGCGGACGGGCCGCGACGGGCGCCGGCGTGGCGACCGGAGCCGGGAGCGGCTCCTGTGTCGCGGATGGTGCCGGTGCCGCTCGCGGCGGAAGGAGCCCGAGCGGGTCGAGATATCCCTCCTCGTCGGACGCCCGGCGGATCCCGAGGTGGACGCTCGGGACCTCCTGCTCGGGTGTGCCGCTCGCGCCCATCGTCCCGACAGTGGCGCCCTCGCCGACGGTGTCGCCCTTCGCGATTTCGATCGTGCCGAGGTGGACGAGCGTGACGGCGTAGCCGTCGGCCGTGAGGATGGTGACGCCGCGGCCGTAGGTCGGCAGCGACCCGGCGAACGAGACGGTGCCCGCTGCGGGCGCCCTGACCGTCGACCCGTCCGGCCCGGTGACGTCGATACCACGGTGCTGCCCCGCGGCGTACGCGTCCGCGCCGAGGGCGAACGGGCGGAGAACGGCGCCGTCCGCCGGCCACGTCCACGCGGCCGCCTGGCCGCTGACGGCGAGCGCGAGCACCATGATGGCGCCGATCGCGAGAATCCGGTGCATACTTGCACCTCCTTGTTCTCTGCGACGGCAACGCGGGGTGGGAACAGTAGCGGGGCCGTCGGACGGCGTCAATCCGCGGGGTCGAGCGAGGCGCGGTAGAGCTCGTTGCGCGGCGTCTGCGCGAGCGCAGACACGACGTCGGCCGCCAGCCGGCGCGGTGTGCCGGCCTCGACGAGCCGCCGGACGGCCTCGACGGCGGCGTCGATCTCGGCGTCCACCGGCGCGCCGGGGCCGAGCACGATCGTGATCTCTCCCTTCGTGGGCTCCGCGAAGCGCGCCGCGACCTCGGCCGCCGCTCCCCGAACTACCTGCTCGAACCGCTTCGTCAGCTCACGGCAGACGGCGATGCGGCGCTCCGGATCGATCCGCGCGAGCCGTTCGAGCGAGCGCGGCAGCCGCTTCGGGGACTCGAACGCCACGGCCGCGTACGGCCACGCGCGCGCCTCGGCCCAGAGCGCGTCCAGCTCCGCGTCGCGGCGCGGCAGGTACCCCAGGAACCGGTAGCCGGCTCCGCCCAGCCCGCTCGCGACGAGGGCGGTCTCGACCGCGCTCGGCCCGGGCAGGACCGTGACCTCGACCCCTGCTGCGAGCGCGGCCGCGACGAGCCGCCCGCCCGGGTCGTTCACGCCGGGGAGGCCGGCGTCGGACACGAGCGCGTGCCGCTCGCCCGCCTCGAGCAGCGGCACGAGCTCTGCCGTGCGGCGAGCCTCGTTGTGCCGATGGACGCTGACGAGTCGCCGGGCGCGGATCCCGTGCCGTTCGAGCAGGACCTGCGTCCGCCTGGTGTCCTCGCAGAGCACTGCGTCCGCCGCCCGCAGCTCGTCGAGGACGCGGAGCGTGACGTCCGCGAGGTTCCCGATCGGCGTCGCGCAGACCGCGAGAGGCATCAGGCCACTAGCCGGTCCGGAGACGCGCTGCCATCAGCGCACGCCGTCGAGAGCCTCGAAGCCCACGAGCCCTGCGCCGACGAGCCCAGCGTCGTCACCGAGCTCCGCAACGACGACGCGCAGGTTCTCGTCCGCCGGCCGGAGTGCCTCGCGGCGCGCGGCGTCGAGCGCCGACGTCTCGAGGAACCGCCATGCGCCCGCCCCGAAGCCGCCTCCGACCACGACGACGTCGGGGCTGAAGACGTTCCAGAGGGAGCCGATCGCGAGGCCGAGGAAGTGGCCGATCCGCCCCAGGGCGAGACGGGCGCCCTCGTCGCCGCCCTCCGCCTCCCGCACGAGCCGATGGGCGTCCGCGTCCGCGCCCCAGAGCTCCTGGGCGGCCCGCGAGGCGGCCTCGCCCGAGACGAGCGTCTCGAGATGCCCGTGCCCGTGGCAATTGCCCTGGCAGCGCGGACCGTCGGCCTCGACGACGAGATGCCCGATCTCGGCCCAGCCGCGGAACAGGCGCCCGTCGAGGACGAGGCCGCCGCCGACGCCGGTGCCGAGGGCGAGCGCCACCACGTCGCTCGTGCCCCTGGCCGCCCCGCACCGCCATTCGGCCAGAGCGGTCGCGTTCCCGTCGTTCTCGAGCCCGACGGGTAGGTCGAAGCGCGCGCGGACGCGTGCCGCGACGTCGAGGGAGACGAGCGGGAGGTTCGCCGCCGAGAGGGCGATGCCCGTCCGTCGGTCGATGTTCATCGGGATCCCGATCCCGATCGCCGCCGGGTCGCCGGGCATGAGCTGCTCGACGACGGCGAACAGGGCCTCGAAGAAGGGCTCGGGGCCGTTTGCGGGCGTCTCGACGTCGAGTAAGCGGCTGACCGATCCGTCGCGCGCGATCGTGCCGGCGCGGATCTTCGTCCCGCCGACGTCCACGCCGATGACCGATTCCGGCGGCACCGCGCGGCTACCATACCCGGCCGGATGCCCGCTCAGGACAAGCCGTATCGCGTGTATCGCGGCGGCCGGGTCAAGGGGCGGGTGCCGCTGACCCGCGAGGCCGCGCCGGGCTCCAAGCCGCCTCCCGGAGCGCCCGCCGGGCCGTCCGCGCCGAAGCGTCGGCACTGGGGGCGGTGGGTCGGCGTCGGGCTCCTCGTGCTCGTCGTGCTGCTCGTGGTTTGGGGCGTCGCGAGCTACCTCGCCGTCTCGAGCGGTGTCTCCGAGGCGAACGGCCGGGTGCCCGCGGGGGTCAAGCGCCAGCTCGCGACGAAGGACGGGCTGCTGATCTCGACGCCGACGACGATCCTCGTGCTCGGGACGGACGGTGGACGGCAGAAGGGGCGAGCCGGAGCCAACCGCTCGGATTCGATCATGCTCATCCGCACCGACCCGGGGAAGAAGCGGCTCGCGTTCCTCTCGATCCCGCGTGACCTCCAGGTCGAGATCCCGGAGGTCGGCGTGGCGAAGATCAACGCCGCGAACCAGATCGGCGGCCCGGCGCTCGCACTGCGGACGGTGAAGGACCTGACCGGCCTGCCCGTCAACCACGTGGTGTTCGTCGACTTCGACCGCTTCCGCGAGCTCATCGACGCGGTCGGCGGGATCGACGTCGTCGTGCCGCGCAAGATCCGGTCGGACCGGTTCGACTGTCCCTACAAGACGGCGAAGCGCTGCGCCGAATGGCCGGGCTGGCGGTTCGCGAAGGGGAAGCAGCACATGGACGGGCAGCGCGCGCTCGTCTACTCGAGGATCCGGCACAACCTGCTCGACCCGGCCGAGAACGACTTCACCCGTGCCCGTCGCCAGCAGGACGTCGTCGAGGCGACCCTGAACAAGGTGACGAGCGTCGGCACCTCGCTGAAGCTCCCGTTCGTCGGCGACCAGCTCGCCGCCCCGCTCGCGACCGACCTCGGCGCCTCTCAGCTGATGCAGCTCGGCTGGGTCTACTTTCGCGCCGACAAGGGCAAGGCGCTGCACTGCCGGCTCGGCGGCGACCCTGCGACCGTCGGCGGCGAGTCGGTGATCCTCGGCAGCGAGGACAACGTCTCGACCGTCGCGATGTTCACGGGCCGCTCTGCGCCGCTCGCGCCCGCGCGCGGCTTGCCCTACGCGCCCGGCTGCTACGTGGGCGACCGGGGCCGGTGAGCGGGAGTCCCTTCAGGTGATGCTGCCTCGTTCCTCGGGTGCGAGGAGCAAGCCAGGCGAGGATCGAGGACCATGCAAGGCGCCGCTCATCGCGCCCGAGTGACCTGGGTGGCATCGCCTGAAGGGGCGCTATGCGTCCGTGGACTTCGAGTCCGACGCCTTCGCGTCGGTCTTCGGGGTCGCCTGGTCGGTCTTCTCCGATCCGTCCGAGGACGAGGTGCTCGTCTCCCCATCCTTCCCGGCCCCCTTGCGCGAGCCCCGACCGTAGTCCGTCGAGTAGAAGCCGGAGCCCTTGAAATGCACCGCGACGGGGAACAGGAGCTTCTCGACCGGGCCGGCGCCGCAGGTCTCGCAGACGCTGACGGGCGGGTCCGTCATCCGCTGGAACACCTCGAACGTGTGGCCGTTCGGACAGCGGTACTCGTAGATCGGCATGGCCGGCCAATCTACCAGCGAAGATGTCGGAAACCACGATGACGCAAGGGATCGAGGCACGTCAGGAGGGAGCGGCGCCCGTCGTTGAGGGCGCGTCCGCGCGGTCCTGGCTCGCCCTTCGCTGGCCGTACCTCGGGATCGGCGGCGTCGTCATCGCGGCGACCGCGTTCCTGCTCCACCAGCTGATGGCGTGGCCTCCACACGAGGACGAGACGCTCGCGCTCTTCATCGGCCGCGACACGCTGCCCGGCGTCGTCGAGCACGTGACACGCGACCGCGGCGGCGCGCCGCTCCACTTCCTCCTCGCCTGGGCCGTCGCGCATCTCGGCTTCGGGCTCGGGGGACTTCGGCTCCTCTCGGCTGCGTTCGCGATCGCAAGCCTCCCGCTCGTGGCGGCGCTCGGCACGCGGCTTGCGGACGTCCGCGTGGGCTTCGTCGCGACCGCGATCGTCGCGCCGAGCTGGCTGTTCCTCTTCCACGGTGTCTACGGGCGCATGTACAGCCTCTTCCTCTTCCTCTCGCTCGCCTGCCTGCTCGCCCTCCTGCGGGCCCTCGACCGCGGCGGCCGGGGCGCGTGGGCGCTCTGGGTCGCGACCGCCCTGCTGACGGTCGCAGCACACCCCTACGGCGTGCTGATGCTCGGCGGCCAGGGCCTGTACGTGCTCGTCGCGCGGCGCGATCGCATTCGCGAGGCGGCGGTCGCCGGCGTGTTCGTGCTCGTGCTCGGCATCCCGTTCTGGTTGACCGACCTCGTCCTCGCGGGCCGCTTCGACGTCGGTGTCGGTGGGGGCGGAGAGAGGCTGGGCGGCCCCACTGCGGTCGCGCGGTACTTCTGGCGGTCGGCGGGCGATGCGAGCGCGGGCTGGTGGCCGGTGTCGCTCCTGGCCGTCGCCGCTGCGGTGGTGGGCGTCACTCGAATGCGGCGCGACGCGAGGGCGGTCGTCCTCTGCTCGGGCGTGGCGACGGCTGCGGCGTTCCTGCTCGCGCACCTCGGCAGCTCCGCGGCGCCGGAGTCGCGGCATCTGATCTTCCTCCTCCCGCTGTTCGCGATCGCGGTGGCCACGACGATCGTCCGCGTCGGGCGCCGGTCGGTCGCGCTCGCGGCCGTGGCGACGGCGGCGCTCGTCGTGACGCAGGTTGCATGGGCCTGGCACCGCTCCTCGCCGCTCTTCGACTGGGAGCCCGACGCGCGGCAGGCTGCGCGTGCGGAGGCCGAGTCCTGGCTCGCGCGGACGAGCCTCCCCGACGACGTGCTCTTCGGCTACGAGCCCCTCTACCTCGGCGCGTGGGAGCGCGACCGCTCGTCGTTCCCGACGACGGTCGTCCCCCGCGCCGACCCGACGCTCGCGCTCCGCGTCCTTCGCCGCGAGGCGCCGCTCGGGCGGGGTGTGTGGGTGCTCGACGCGAGCGAGCGGAACAACCTCCGTCCGCGGCTCGAGATCGAGCGGCGACTGCCGAAGCCCGCCGCGCCGTACGAGGTGCGGGCGTTCGGGCCGTTCCTCGTGATCAGGACGCTCCGGCCGGTCGTGACGCCGCGAGCGTTCCTCTACTACTCGGCCCGGGCGCTGCTCGTCGGCCAACAGCTCGGGATCGGCGATGCCGACGTCAACATTCAGACGGTCGTGCTGGCCGCCCGCGTGGACAGGGGCTACGGCCCCTCTCGCCGTTCCTTCTCGAGCAACTCGCGGTAGCACGGGGCGCTCTCGAACGCCGCGAGGCCCGTCTGCACCGGCCGGCGCCTCCGACGCCGCGCGCGCCTGAGCCCCGCCGCGACCGCGGATGCGCCGACGATCCCGCCGAGCACGAACGAGCGGGCCCGGCTGCGGCGGCCGTCGCCCTCGACTGTCCCGTCGTCGCGCGCCATGAAACGATCGTAGGCCATGCGCGTCGTCTCCCTCGGTGACCTCGGGCTTGATGTCGTCGTGCGGATCGAAGGCGAGATCGCCCGCGGTGCCGACACGGCAGCGGCGATCTCCCTCTCGGCCGGCGGGCAGGGCGCCAACGTCGCGGCCTGGGCGGCGATGCTCGGCGCCGAGGCCCGCTGGCTCGGCAAGCGCGGTGCCGACGGAGCGGGCCGGCTGGCCGCCGATGGGCTCGGGCGCCGCGGAGTCGAGCTCGCCGGCCCGCTCGTGCCGACAGGGAGCGGCGTCGTCGTCTCGCTGGTCGACGGCGCGGGTGAGCGCTCGATGTTCCCGGCGCGTGGCGTCGCCACCGAGCTCCGAACGGACGAGCTCGAGCCCGACTGGCTCGCATGCGACCACCTGCACGTCTCCGGCTACGCGCTCATGGCGGATCCGGTCGCGTCCGCGGCGGGGCGTGCGGTCGAGCTGGCGCGCGTCCACGGCGCCCGGATCAGCATCGATCTCTCCTCGTGGAGCGCGATCCGGGACCGCGGCGTCGAGCGCTTCAGGGCGTCGGTCGAGGCGATCGGCCCGGACGTCGTGTTCGCGAACGAGGAGGAGGACGCGGTGTTCGGCGGACCGCTCCCCGGCGCGACCTGGATCCTGAAGCGCGGCGCGGGCGGCTGCTCGTTCGACGGGGACGAACGCGCCGCTCTGCCCGTCGACGCCGTGGTCGACACGACCGGTGCCGGCGACGCGCTCGCCGCGGGCTGGATCGTCGGCGGGCCTGACCTGGCCCTCGCTGCGGCCGCGCGCTGCGTCCAGCAGCCGGGCGCGATGCCCTGAGCCGGGCTCCGCGGCGGCCGGAGGGTGACGTCGGCTGCCGTCACGAGCGCGGCACGAAGCCGTCACGGATCCGTGCTGCCGTCCGCGATAGCGTGACCTCAGGGACACCGGGGGTGCCCCTGAGGGAGGTTGGGCGGTGGTTTCGAGCCGACTGGGGACGGCGGCGGGACGGGAGCGGCGAGGCGACTAGGCTCCCCGCGTGGAGCACCTGATCCGAGTCGCCGACGAGGTCGCCGAAGCGCTCGAGGAAGAGCGCGCGGTCGTCGCGCTCGAGACGACGCTCGTCGCGCACGGGTTCCCGGCGCCCGCAGGGATCGAGGTCGGTCTCGCGAGCGAGAACGCGGTCCGCATCGCCGGCGCCGTACCGGCCACAGTCGGCGTGCTCGAGGGCCGCGTCGTGATCGGCCTCACGGCCGCGGAGCTCGAGCGCTTCACGCCGAGCGCCCGCAAGCTCGGGCCGCGCGACCTCGCGCCCTGCGCGGTGCAGGGCGTCGTCGGCGCTACGACGGTGGGCGGGACGCTCGCGGCAGCCGCCGCGGTCGGCATTCGCTTCATGGGCACCGGCGGCCTCGGCGGTGTCCACCGCGGCTTCCCGACGCCGCCGGACGTGTCCGCCGACCTCGGCGCCTGCGCACGCCTGCCGACGCTGATCGCCTCGTCGGGCGTCAAGTCGCTCCTCGACGTCCCGGCGACCGTCGAGGTGCTCGAGACGCTCGGGATCCCCGTGCTCGGCTACCGGGTCGACACCCTGCCGCTCTTCTACGCCGCCGACGGCGGCCCACCCGTGTCGGCGAGGGTCGAGAGCGCCGGGGAGGCCGCCGCCGTCGCGGACGCGCACTGGCGACTCGGTGGCAACGGGATCCTCGTCGGCCGCCCGCCCGACGAGAGCCTCGACGTTGCGGCGCTGACCGAGGAGGTCCTCGTCGAGGCGAGCGAGCGGGGTATCGTCGGCCAGGACGTGACGCCCTTCGTCCTCGCGGCCCTCCACGACCGCTCCGGCGGTGAGACCCGCCGCGTCAATCGCGACCTGATCGTCGCCAACGCGGGCCTGGCCGCCGAGATCGCGGTCGCCTACGCCGCGCTCTGATGCCGCTGTACGACCTCGTCCGCGAGCTGCCGCTCCGCGTGGAGCGATACGAGCTCGACGCGCACGAGCTCTTTGTCCGACCCGAGTTCACGCGGAAGACGACCGTCGTCCGGCTACGAGGGGACGGCGAGGAAGGCCTCGGAGAGGACGTCACGTACGACGGTCCGCTCCAGGACGCGCAGCAGGCCCGTGGACCGGTGCTCTCGCTCGCAGGCGAGTGGACGATCGACAGCTTCTCGCGCCATCTCGAGACGCTCCCGCTCTTCCCGGAGCCGCCGGAGCGGCACGACTACCTCGACTACCGCCGCTGGGCGTTCGAGAGCGCCGCACTCGACCTCGCCCTGCGGCAGGGCGGAACGTCGCTTGGCGAGATCGTCGGGCGCGGCCCGCGGCCCGTGACGTTCGTCGCGTCCGGCCCACTCGGTGATCCGCCGACAACCGGGCGTCTACAGGCCTTTCTCGCCCTCTACCCCGGTCTCCGGTTCAAGCTCGACGCGCGGCCGGACTGGACCGACGCGATCTTCGCCGAGCTCCGCGGGCTCGGCTGCGTCGACTCGGTCGACCTGAAGGGGCAGTACAGCGGCACGGTCGTCGACAACCCGCCGGACGTGGGGCTCTACCGCCGCGTCCTCGAGGAGTTCCCGGAAGCCTGGATCGAAGACCCCGCGCTGACGCCGGAGACGATCCCGCTCCTCGACCCGGTCGCGGCCCGTGTCACGTGGGACGCCCCTATCCATGCGGTCGCGGACATCGAGGCGCTCCGCTGGCCCCCGCGCACCGTCAACGTCAAGCCGTCGCGGTTCGGCTCGATCGAGCGCCTCTTCGCCGCGTACGACTACTGCGAGGACAAGGGCATCGGCGCGTACGGGGGCGGGCAGTGGGAG
Source organism: uncultured Actinomycetes bacterium (assembly GCA_963742625.1). Classification (GTDB taxonomy): domain Bacteria; phylum Actinomycetota; class Thermoleophilia; order Gaiellales; family Gaiellaceae; genus Gaiella. The sequence continues at coordinate 321,295 of CAVUMO010000003.1, read as the reverse complement.
CTCTCCATCGGTCGTGGTCACATCCAGCTCCTCGCAGCGCTGTTCCACCCGGACACGCCGAACGACGTCGCACCTGGCGGGTACAACGCGACCGAGCCGCCCGAGGGCCTGCCGGAGAGCCCCCTCGTCGTGACACCCCGCGCGACGGGCTTCCTGGCGGCGTAGCCGCCCGCTTGCGTCCGTCCACCCGATCCGCGATGGTGCAACGGTCGTCGGAAAGGGGAGGCCAATGCGCACGCCGCTCGCACACGTCCTCGAGGATGCCGTCGCTGCCGTCGCGGCCGAGACGTCGCATACGACACGTCGCGGCCTGCTCAAGAGCGCCGGCGCCGGCGCCGTCGCGCTCTCCGCGCTCGGGCGCCTGACGCCGTCCGCGCGCGCCGCCGCCGCGCCGCGCGTCGTCGTCGTCGGTGCCGGGCTCGCCGGCCTGACGTGCGCGTACCGCCTCGAGCAGGCCGGGTACACGGCGCAGGTCTACGAGGCGTCAGATCGGCTGGGAGGGCGGTGCTGGACGATCCGCGGTGCCTTCGCCGACGGGCAGATCGGCGAGCACGGAGGCGAGCTGATCGACCAGGGCCACAACGCGATCCGGAACCTCGCGCAAGAGCTGGGGCTGACGCTCGACAACCTGCTCCGCGCGGAGGCGAACGGCACGGACCTCCTCGGATACTTCGACGGCTCCCCGTACTCCTTCGAGGAGATCACCGACGACCTCAAGCAGGTCTGGCAGAAGATCCACAGCGACACCTCCGCCGCGAGCTACCCGACGACCTTCGACTCGTCGACGCCGCGCGGGCGAGCGCTCGACCGGATGTCGATCGTCGACTGGATCGAGGAGTCTGTCCCCGGCGGGATGGGCTCGCGGCTCGGGCAGCTCCTCGATGTCGCCTACAACATCGAGTACGGCGCGGAGTCGAGCGTGCAGAGCTCCCTCAACCTGCTCTACCTGCTCGGCTTCGCGGGCCAGGGCCAGCTCCGCCTCTTCGGGAAGTCGAACGAGAAGTACCACGTGCGCGGCGGGAACGACCAGATCTCCACGCTGCTCGGCACGGCACTCGCCGGTCGGGTCACCACCGGTGCGGAGCTCGTCGCGATCAAGCGAACGCCGGCGGGCGGCTACTCGCTGAGCTTCCGGATCGGGTCGAAGACGACGACCGTCGCAGCGGACAAGGTCGTGCTCGCGCTCCCGTTCTCGATCCTCCGGCGGTCGGTCGACATCTCCGCCGCGGGCTTCTCCGACCGGAAGCTCCTCGCGATCCGCGAGCTCGGCATGGGGACGAACTCGAAGCTCCACGTCCAGTTCCGCTCGCGGCCGTGGAACGCGCTCGGCTCCAACGGCGAGACGCTCGCGGACACCGGCTACCAGAACACGTGGGAGGTGACGCGCGCGCAGCCGGGCGCCTCTGGGATCCTCGTGGACTTCACGGGCGGCACGATCGGCGCGAGCTTCGGCTCCGGCACGCCGACGCAGCGGGCACAGAAGTTCCTCACGCAGATCGAGCCCGTCCTGCCGGGGCTCACCCAGCAGTGGAACGGCCGAGCGACGGTCGACTTCTGGCCGGCGTACGAGTGGACGCGCGGCTCGTACTCGTACTGGAAGGTCGGGCAGTACACGAGCTTCGCGGGAATCGAGGGCCGGCAGGAGGGCAACGCGCACTTCTGCGGCGAGCACACGTCGATCGACTTCCAGGGCTACCTGAACGGCGCCGTCGAGACGGGCGAGCGGGCGGCCGGCGAGGTGATCGCCGACCTCGGGTAGCTCAGCTCCGCCGGCCCTCAACGACCTCGGCTGACCCCGCGGGTTGCGGTGACGAGTATGTGCGACCGCGACAGCCGGACGCCGAAGGCGGCGGCCTTCAGGGATGTGCCCCGCCGCAGGCGGGGATCAAGCCGCAGGAATCCGCTTCTGCGGATTCCTGCTTGGCGAGTCAATTTCCAGATGTGGGAGCCACGCCAGCCACCGCGGGAGGTACCAGGTGCGCTCGCCGAGAATTGCGAGGACCGCGGGAAGCAGCACGAGCCGCACGACCGTCGCGTCGATCAGGAGGGAGACGGCGATGCCGAAGCCCATCTCCTGGAACTCCACCTGGTCGCCGGCGGCGAACCCCACGAACACCGCGATGATGATCAGGGCGGCGCCTGTGATGATCCGCGCGGTCGACGCGACAGAGCGCTCGACCGCCACGGTCGTCCGCTCCCCTCGGGCGACGTGCTCGCGAATCCGGCTCAGCAGGAACACGGTGTAGTCCATCGAGAGCCCGAAGAGCACCGCGAAGAGGAACAGCGGGAGCCAGGCGGCGATCACGTCGACCTCCGTGAAGCCGAGCAGGTCGCGCCCGAAGCCCTTCAGGAAAACGAGCACGATGAGGCCGTACGCGGCGCCGACGGAGAGCAGGTTGAGGCCGATCGCGACCCCGGCGAGCACGATCGAGCGGAACGCGACCGTCAGCAGCACGAAGCTCAGCCCGAGCACGAAGACGAACACGATCGGCAGCCATTCGTCGGTCAGCGCCCGGTAGTCGAGCACCTCCGCGGTCTCCCCCGTGACGTAGACGGTGGCGTCGCGCCCACCGAAGACGGCCGGCACGACCTTCGAGCGCAGCCCCTGCACGGCCCTGAGCGCACGCTCGTCTCGGCTGTCCCCTGCGACCAGGGCTTCGACGTTCGCGACACGGCCGTCAGGGCTCGTCGACACCTCGGGTTGCAGGAACGCTCCCTCGGCCCCCATGCGCCGCGCGAGCTCCGCGATCGCCTGTCGGAGTGGCGCGGCACGGACGTCGCCGCCGACGACGACCTGCACCGAGTCCGGCGTGCCGACGCCGAACTCCTGCTCGAGCATGGTGAAGCCCTGCTTCGCGTGGAACCGGTTGGGCAGCTCGCGGACGCCTGTGAGGCCGGTCTGGATCGAGAGCAACGGCGCCGCGACGAGCAGCAGCACGCCGATCGAGATGACCGCGGCGCTTACCGGCGCCCGTGTGACCGAGCGCACGACGCGCGACCAGACGCGACCCTCCGCGCCCGCCTGCTCCTCGGCGCGGCGGCCGAGCCACGGCACGCGGAGTGCGTTGACGCGGTCGCCCAGGAGCGCGAGCACCGCGGGTAGCAGCGTCAGGGCGGCGATCACGGTGACGATCCCGACGAGCACGGCGCCGGTCGCAAGGCTGCGCAGGATCGTGTCGGGGACGAGCACCATGCCGAGCATCGCGAGCACGAATGCCGACCCGCTGAACAGCACGGCCCGGCTGGTCGTCGAGCCGACCGTGGCGATCGCATCGAGACGCTCGCTACCGAGCCGTCGTTCCTCACGGAACCGGGAGACGACGAACAGGGAGTAGTCGATCCCGAGCGCGAGGCCCATCCCCGAGATCATGTTCACGACGTAGACCGAGAGGTCGAACGCCTGCCCGACGAGCGCGGTCAGGCCGAGGGCGATGACGATCGAGACGAGCGCGACGAGCACCGGAACCAAGCCCGCGACCACCGCCCCGAACACCAGCACGAGCACGATCAGCGCGACCGGCAGGCCGAACTCGAGCTCGCCCTTCTCGAGATCCTCCTGCGAGAGGGTCGTGAAGTCGTGGTCGGCGGTGAACTCGCCCGTGATCGCGGTCTCGAAGCCGTCCGTCGCGCCCGCGTCGACCGCGTGGATCACCCGCTCGATGCCCGCATCCCCGTCGCCCTTCATCCCTACCAGCAGGATCGTCGCGTGCTTGTTCGGCGCGACGAGCCGCTGCTCGCCCGTAGAGAAGAACGTCCGCACAGGCTGCACGACTCCGGTCCTCTCGAGCGACCGGGCGAGCACCTCGACCTTCGCCCGGAACGCGGGGTCGTCGACCCGGAGCAGGCGGGAGCGCACGACGACGAGCTCGTTCACGTAGTCGTTGCTCGGCGGGAAGTGCGCGGCGAGGAGGTCGTACCCGCGATACGACTCCGGGTTGTTCGTCATCTTGGCGTCCGTCGTGAGCGTGTCGCCGAGCAAGGCGGCGATCGCACCGACGCTGAGGAGGATCGCGACCCCCCAGAGCGCGAGCGTCCGCCACGGGTGCCGGCTCGAGGCCCGCGCGAGCCGTCCCGTGAGGTCGTTCACCGCGGTGAGCGGGTGAGGCCTACGATTCGAGCGCCGCGAGCAGCTCGTCGACCGGCACGAGCGTCAGCGTCTGGAACCTCACGCTTCCCCGCGCGCCGAGCTTCACCGACAGGTTCGCCATCGTCAGCTCGTCGGGCGCCTCGACGACGTTCACGAAGTCGTACTCGCCGAGCGACGCCCACTGGTGGAGCACCTTCGCCCCGAGCTCCTCGACGTCCCGGTTGACCTCGCGGAGCCGCGCGGGGTTCGAGTTCAGCGTCTGCGTCCCCTTCTCGGTGAGGGACGAGAGCATCAGATAGGTCGGCACGAGCGTCTCCTCTCGGTCGAGGCCGGAGCGGTGAGCCTACTTCGCCTGGCCGGTGAGCCCCAACCGCAGCCGGCGCCGCTCCTCGCGGCTGAGCCCGACCCTCGCGGCCTGGTCGACGTAGACGATCGCGGCGCCGAGGAAGAGGAGCGGTGAGAGCACTAGGTCGGCGAGGAAGATCGCCACCCGCACCGTCGCGTCGGCCTGGCTGGAGAGCAGCAGCCCGAGCGCCAGTCGCGTCAGCGCGAACAGGATCGCGAGCGTCGCGAACGAGCCGGCGGCGTGGACGTAGTCCGCGCGACCGAGCTCGAAGGTGCGGCGGAGCGCGGCGACCGGCGGAAGACGCTCGGCCATCACGACCGGCACCGCATGCCCGGCGAGGCCAAGCCAGAGCACGGCGAGGAGGGCGAACCACGAGAAGCACAGGGCGGCCGGCAGGAACGTGACGACGCCGAGCCCGACGGCCGTGACCCACACACGCAGCGGTGGCTTCTCGCCCTGGCGGATCGCGCACGCGCCCGCGTAGGCGAGGCTGAAGAAGGGCGACGCCGCGATGAGCGCTGCCGCGCGCCCGGCGTACGACAGGTCGGCGACCAGCTGGTCGACCACGGCGATCGGCAGGCCGAGGACGAGTGCACGGAAGAAGTTCCGCTGGTAGAGCTCGATCGCCTGCGCGACGACCTGCCCGACCGTCCTCGAGACGGGTGGCAGCGGGGGCGGGAGCGGACGGCGCGCGCGTGACCCGGTGCTCGACACGCGCCAACGGTAGCTCCGGTGTAGCTCAGCCGGAGCGCGTGGCAGCGTCCTGCACGGACGCGAGCAGGAACGGCAGCGCATCACCGAGGCCGGCCAGCGCTCCGGGCACGTCCCAGCGGGAGCGGTCCTCCTCGCCGAGCTCGTTCGAGATCGCACGCACCTCCACCGCGGCCACCCCTGCGAGCGCCGCTGCGCGCAGGACCCCGAACCCCTCCATCGCCTCGACCAGCGGCCCTGGTGACACTGTGTTGCGAGCGCCGCCGACTGCCGCGGAGGTGTGGATCGGGTGCGCGGCGGCGCCTGGGAGCGCCGCGAGCGCGGCCTCGACGAGCGAGGCGTCGGGAGCGATCCGGTCGAAGACCGGCCACTGCGCCGCGAGGTCGTCGTAGCGAGACTCCGAGCCGATGACGAGCGAGCCCACCGGGACGCCCATCGCACCCGCGAGGCCGACGTGGACAACCGCCGCGACCGTCGGACCGGCCGCGAGCGCGCGGGCGGTCGCCGCAGCGGCCTCCACCGGCCCGACGCCGCATTCGAGCCCGTCGTGGCCGCAGAGCTCGGGCCGCGTGGCCGCGATGATCAGGACGGCAGGCATCCGGCGATCGTAGAGCGCGGAAGCGGACGGCCGCCGCCGCTCGGCCCACCCTATTGCTCCGCGCCGACCGCCTCCGCCTCGGACCGGTCGCCGGCCGTCGCGTCCGCAGTGAAGCGGACCTCGCCGAGCTCGGCGTATGCCCGGATCGCGTCGCCCTCGTGGAACTCGCCCTCGAGGAGCGCGAGCGCGAGCGGGTTCTCGAGGAGTCGCTGGATCGCGCGCTTGAGCGGCCTGGCGCCGTAGGCCGGGTCCCAGCCCGCCTCGGCGATCAGCTCGCGTGCCTCGTCGGTGAGCTCGAGCGTGATCCCGCGCTCGGCCAGCCGTTCGTTGAGCCGCTCGAGCTGCATCGAGACGATCTCGCCGAGCTGCTCCCGCGTCAGCGCCTCGAACACGACGATCTCGTCGATCCGGTTCAGGAACTCCGGCCGGAAGCGGTCCGTCAGGTCGTCGGCGGAGCGGATGTTCGACGTCATGATCACGACGGCGTTGCGGAAGTCCACGGTGCGCCCGTGGCCGTCGGTGAGCCGGCCGTCGTCCAGGAGCTGCAGCAGCACGTCGAAGACCTCCCCGTGCGCCTTCTCGATCTCGTCGAGCAGGATCACGGAGTACGGGCGCCGACGGACCGCCTCGGTGAGCTGGCCGCCCTCCTCGTAGCCGACGTAGCCGGGGGGCGCGCCGACGAGGCGGGAGACCGTGTGCTTCTCCTGGTACTCCGACATGTCGAGCCGCACGATCGCCCGCTCGTCGTCGAACATGAACTCCGCGAGCGCCTTCGCGAGCTCGGTCTTCCCGACGCCGGTCGGGCCGAGGAAGACGAACGAGCCGATCGGGCGGTTCGGGTCCTGCAGGCCCGAGCGCGCGCGTCGGAGCGCGTTCGAGACGGCCTCGATCGCCGCGTCCTGACCGACGACCCGCTCGTGGAGCCGCTCCTCCATGTGGACGAGCTTCTCGACCTCGCCCTCGAGCAGCCGGTCGGTGGGGATGCCCGTCCACTGCGCAACGACCGCCGCGATGTCGTCCTCGTCGACCTCCTCCTTGACCATGGGCTGAGCCTCCGGCTCAGCCCTCGATGCAAGCTCCTTCTCTGCTTCCGGAATGAAGCCGTAGCGGATCTCCGCGACCCTGGCGAGGTCCCCCTGACGTTCGGCGCGCTCGGCTTCGGTCCGCAGCTCGTCGATAGTCCGCGTGAGCTCGCTCACGCGGACGAGCACGTCCTTCTCCTCGGCCCAGCGGGCACCGAGCTCGTCTCGGCGGGACTTCGCCTCGGCAAGGTCTTTCTCCAGCGGAGCCCGGGTCGCGGGAGCCTCTTTCGCCATCGCCGCGAGCTCGATCTCGAGCTGCGTCACCCTGCGCTCCGCCTCGTCGAGCTCGACGGGCGAGGAGTCGATCTCCATCCGCAACCGCGACGCGGACTCGTCGACGAGATCGATCGCCTTGTCCGGGAGGAACCGGTCCGAGATGTAGCGGTCGGAAAGCACCGCGGCGGCGACGAGCGCGGCGTCGCGGATGCGGACACCGTGGTGCGCCTCGTAGCGCTCCTTGAGCCCGCGCAGGATCGCGATCGTGTCCGCAACCGAGGGCTCGCCGACGAAGACCGGCTGGAAGCGGCGCTCGAGCGCCGCGTCCTTCTCGATGTGCGTGCGGTACTCGTCGAGCGTCGTCGCCCCGACTGCCCGTAGCTCGCCGCGCGCAAGCATCGGCTTGAGCAGGTTCCCCGCGCTGACCGCGCCCTCCGCGGCTCCGGCGCCGACGATCGTGTGGAGCTCGTCGATGAAGAGGATGATCTCGCCCTCGCTCGCGGTGATCTCTCCGAGGACGGCCTTGAGCCGCTCCTCGAACTCGCCGCGGTACTTCGCGCCCGCGACGAGCGCACCGACGTCGAGCGCCCACACTCGCTTGCCCTCGAGCCCCGAGGGGACGTCGCCGGCGACGATCCGCTGTGCGAGCCCCTCGGCGATCGCGGTCTTGCCGACCCCGGGCTCGCCGATCAGGACCGGGTTGTTCTTCGTGCGGCGCGAGAGCACCTGGATCGTGCGCCGGATCTCCTCGTCGCGCCCGATCACCGGGTCGAGCTTCCCCTGCTCGGCGAGCGCGGTGAGGTCGCGGCCGTACTTCTCGAGCGCCTGGTACGAGCCCTCGGGGTCCTGCGACGTCACGCGCTGGCCGCCGCGGACCTGCTGCAGCGCCGCGAGGAGCGCGTCGCGAGGGACGAGCGCGAGCGCCAGGAGGAGATGCTCGACGGAGATGTACTCGTCCTGGAGTGTGGTGGCCTCGGCGAGCGCGTCGTCGAGGACCTTGCGGAACCCGGCGGACGCCTGAGGCTGGGCGCCGCCGCTGACCGACGGCTGCTGGGCGAGCCGCGTCTCCGCCTCGCTGCGCAGCGCAGCCGGGTTCGCCCCGGCGCGCTCGACGAGCGTCCGTGGGAGCTCCTGATCGAGCACCGCGATCGCGAGGTGGTCGGGGGTGATCTCGGGGTTGCCGGCGCGACGGGCGAGCTCCTGGGCGCCCGCGACAGCCTCGCCGCTCTTGATCGTCAGCTTGTTGAAGTCCATGTCGCTCCTCAGGATGTCGTCGCGGGAGGCTGGGTGCGGTAGACGACCATCTCCCGCCGGTACTGCTTGTGGGTCAGCTGGATCTCGTCGCGCAGCTCGTGCTCGAGCTGCTCCATCCGTGCGCGCATCCGCCGGAGCTCGTCCTCCAACCGGAGCACGTGGGTGACGCCGGCGAGGTTGAGCCCGAGCTCGGTGGTGAGGCGCTGGACGAGACGGAGCCGCTCGACGTCGAGCTCGGAGTAGAGCCGCGTGCCACCCGGCGTGCGGGCCGGACGAACCAGGCCACGCGCCTCGTACATCCGCAGCGTCTGCGGATGGAGCCCGGCGAGCTCGGCGGCGACGGAGATCATGTAGCGCGGACGGTCGGGCATCAGGCACCCCTCCCGGCGAGATGCTCGCGCGGCTGCTCGCGCGAGACGTTGCCGTATGCCTCGAGCGCCTCCTTCTCGGCCTTCGTGAGCTTCTTCGGGACGGTCAGGCGGAGGCGGGCGAGCAGGTCGCCCTTCCCGCCACCGTTCAGCTTCGGCGCCCCGCGCCCCTTGACGCGGAGCAGCTTGCCGTTCTCGGACCCGGCCGGGACCTTCAGCGCGACGGGGCCCTGCGGTGTCGGGATCTGGACGGTCGCGCCCAGCGCGGCCTCGGGGTACGTGACCGGCACTTCCAGCAAGAGGTCGGCGCCGCGCCGGTCGTACAGCGGCGACGGCGTGACCTCGACGCGGACGAAGAGGTCTCCCGACGGGCCGCCGTTCACGCCCGGCTCGCCTTTCCCCTTGAGCCGGATACGGGTGCCGTCCTTCGCGCCCGCGGGCACCTTCACCTGGTAGCGCCGGGTGACGCGCTCGCGGCCGGTGCCGTGGCACGCCTTGCACGGCGTGTCGACGATCACGCCGTTCCCGCGGCAGCGCTGGCACGGATGGGAGAGCGCGAAGAGCCCCTGGCTGTCCGAGATCACGCCCGACCCGTGGCAGTCGGGGCACGTGCGCGGAGCCGTGCCGGGCTCCGCCCCGCTCCCGCCGCAGACGTGGCAGGCCGTCTGGATCTCGACGGGAACGCGAATCTGGACGCCCTCGAGGGCCTCGTCGAACGAGATGCGGACGCGCGACTCGAGATCGGCGCCGCGCTCGGGACGCGGGCGCGCCGCGCGCTGGCCGCGCCCGAAGAACGAGCCGAAGTTGCCGAGCAGGTCGGAGAGGTCTCCGAGGTCGACGTTCTCGAAGCGGGCGCCTCCCGGGCCGAATCCCTGCGGCCCGCCGGGGCCCGCCTCGCCGAAGCGGTCGTACGCCTGCCGCTTCTCGTGATCCGAGAGGATGTCGTAGGCGGCCTGGACGTCCTTGAACCGCTCCTCCGCCGTCGCGTCGTCGGGGTTGCGGTCCGGATGGAGCTCGCGGGCGAGCTTCCGGTACGCCTTCTTGATGTCGTCGTCCGACGCGGTCTTCGGGATGCCCAGGACGTCGTACGGGTTCCGCGGGGGCACGGTCAGCCCTCCGCCACGATCACCCGCGCGGGTCGCAGCACGACGTCGCCGAGCCGGTAGCCGCGCTGGATCACGTGCGCGATGTGGCCGGGCTCGACTCCCTCGGCCGGCTGCGTCATCAGCGCCTCGTGGACGTGCGGGTCGAACGGGCCGTCGGTCGGGATCTCCTCGACTCCCTCGGAGGCGAGCACGCCGGCGAGCGCGTCCTTCGTCATTCGCACGCCCTCCAGCACCTTCGCCTCCTCGTGGTGCTCCGCCGCCTCGAGCGCGCGCACGAGGTCGTCGAGCACCGGGAGGAGCTTCACGACGACGCGCTCGCCCGCGCGGGTGTAGAGCTGGTTTTGCTCGCGGGCGACGCGCTTGCGGTAGTTGTCGAAGTCCGCCGCCACGCGGCGGAGGTTGTCGAGCACCTCGTCCCGCTCCCGCTCCGCGTCCTGCAGCCGCGCGAGGAGCTCCTCGCCGTCGCTCGACGAGACGTCGCCCTGGGCTCCGGGGTCGACGGGGGACGGCGAGCCGGGCTCGCCGCCCCCCTCGGTCGGCGCGACGATGTCGGGACGATCCTCCGTCACGACGTCTTCGCCGCCTCGTCCTCGTCGATCACCTCGTAGTCGGCGTCCTCGACGACCTCGTCGGTCTCGCCGCCGTCACCGGCGGGCTGGCCGGCCGAGGCGGACGCCGCCTGCTGGTTCGCCTGCGCGTAAACCGCCTGCGCGAGCGGCTGCGCCGCCTGCTCGAGCGCCTGTGTCTTCGAGCGGATCTCGCCAAGGTCGTTCGAGTCGAGCACCTGGCGAAGCTCCATGATCCGTCCCTCGATCGTGCCCGCGTCGCCCGAGTCGAGCTTGTCGCGGTGCTCGCCGAGCGCCTTCTCGGTCTGGTACGCGAGCTGCTCCGCGACGTTCTTCGCATCCGCGAGCTCGCGCAGCCGATGCGCCTCCTCCGCATGGGACTCGGCCTCGGAGACCATGCGCGAGACCTCCTCCTCGGAGAGGCCGGAGCCGCCCTCGATCCGGATCTGCTGCTCGTTTCCGGTGCCGAGGTCCTTCGCGGTCACGTGGATAATCCCGTTCGCGTCGATGTCGAACGAGACCTCGATCTGCGGCAACCCCCGCGGGGCCGGGGGGATCCCGACGAGCTGGAACTTGCCGAGGGTCTTGTTGAAGGAGGCCATCTCCGACTCGCCCTGCAGGACGTGGATCTCGACGGAGGGCTGGTTGTCCTCCGCGGTCGAGAACGTCTCCGCCTTGCGCGTCGGGATCGTCGTGTTCCGCTCGATGAGCTTCGTCATCACGCCGCCCTTCGTCTCGATCCCGAGCGAGAGCGGGGTCACGTCGAGCAGGAGCACGTCCTTCACGTCGCCCTTGAGCACGCCTGCCTGGATCGCGGCGCCGACGGCCACGACCTCGTCCGGGTTGACGCCCTTGTGCGGGTCCTTGCCGACGAGCTCCTTGACCTTCTCCTGCACGGCCGGCATCCGGGTCATGCCGCCGACGAGGACGACGTGGTCGATCGCCGAGGCGTCGAGCCCGGCGTCCGTGAGCGCCTGCTTCGTCGGGCCGACCGTCCGTTCGAGCAGGTCGTGCGTCAGCTCTTGCAGCTTCGCGCGCGTCAGCTGGAGGTCGAGATGCTTCGGGCCCTCCGGGGTCGCGGTCACGAACGGCAGGTTGATCTGCGTCGTCATCGTCGAGGAGAGCTCGATCTTCGCCTTCTCCGCGGCCTCGTACAGCCGCTGGAGGGCCATCTTGTCCTGCGACAGGTCGATCCCCTGGTCCTTCTTGAACTCGGCGCCCATCCAGTCGACGACTGCCTTGTCGAAGTTGTCGCCGCCGAGGTGGTTGTCGCCGTTCGTCGACTTCACCTCGAAGACCCCGTCGCCGAGCTCGAGCACCGACACGTCGAACGTCCCGCCGCCGAGGTCGAACACGAGGATCGTCTGGTCGGCGCCTTCCTTGTCCAGGCCGTACGCGAGCGCGGCGGCGGTCGGCTCGTTGACGATCCGCAGCACGTTGAGGCCGGCGATCTTGCCGGCGTCCTTCGTCGCCTCGCGCTGCGCGTTGTTGAAGTACGCGGGCACCGTGATCACCGCGTCGCTGACCGGCTCGCCGAGGAACGCCTCAGCATCGGCACGCAGCTTCTGGAGGATCATCGCGCTGATCTCGGGCGGGGCGTACTGCGTGCCCTCGACCTCGACGCGCGCGTCTCCGTTGTCTCCCTGCACGACCGTGTACGGGACGATCGTCATCTCCTCGGAGACCTCGTCCCACTTGCGCCCCATGAAGCGCTTGATCGAGAAGATGGTGTTCTCGGGGTTCGTCACCTGCTGCCGTCGCGCGGGGGCGCCGACGAGCCGCTGGCCGTCCTTCGCGAATGCGACGACGGACGGGGTCGTTCTCCCGCCCTCCGCGTTCGGGATCACGGTCGGCTCGCCGCCCTCGAGGACGGCCATGCACGAGTTCGTCGTGCCCAGGTCGATTCCGATGGTCTTCGCCATTGAGTCGTGCTCCTTCCCTGATGCTTCTCAGATGGAAAATCTTAGTCCGATCGTATCAGATTCTCGGGAGACGCGTGCGCCGCATGCCACGTGCACCGGAACCCGCAAGTGCCGCGTCAGGCGCCCAGGTCGGCCGCGCGCACGGCCCCGGTCCGCGTGTGCACGCCGAGCTTCGCGTAGGCGTTCTCGAGGTGCCGGCGCACCGTTCCCCCCGCGATCCAAAGTTGCTCGGCGATCTCCCGGTTCGTCTTGCCCCGCGCGACAAGCTCGAGGATCTCACGCTCCCTGCGCGTCAACTCGGCGCACGCGCCGCTCACAACCGCGCGCGCGTGCCGCTGCGTGGCGGACTCGTAGCGCAGCGCGAAGTAGGGCCGGAGCACGTCGAGCACGCGACAGTCGCGTTCGTCGAAGGCGGGCCCGTTCGGCCGGTGGAAGAGGAACACCTTCGTGTGCGAGAGCGGCGCGTCGAGGCCGACCGTGATCAGGTGCGCCTGTCCCGCCGGTCGCACCCAAGCGTCATAGATCGGGCGCCGTCGTAGCTCGCGGTTCGTCACGAAGTCGGAGAGCCGGTACGCCCGCCAGTCGCCGGTCGCCTCGTGGAACGTGCAGAGGGGATGGTCGCGGCGCGCCTCCCAGTACGTGATCTGCGGCGCCAGAGCGCTCGACGCGCCGGCCGGGTCCTCCCGGAGGCCCAGTTGCCGTTCCCGGATGCGGTCGAGCTCGTTGAAGGCCAGGAAGTCGCACGGCACGAGACGCCGCAGCGCAGCGAGGAACGCCGGCGGGAACGGGTCGTCGCCGTCCAGCTCCCCTGTCTCGGCGACGAACCGGCCGACGCGCGCGAGATCAGCCGCGTCGAGTCGTTCCATCTCGCAACAGAAGATACGACGAACGTCACATGGACTCAACCAGGCCCGTATCGGACACTGAAGTCACGTCCGACGAAGGGGGCTTCATGCGCCGTCTCATCCGATTCACACTGTGCGCGTCGGTCGCCGTGCTCGCGATCGCCGTCGGGCCGGCGGCCGCGTCCGCCGCCGACGCCGTGATGGAGTGGAACCTCATCGCACAGAACGAGGCGATCCCGCTCCGGCCGACGGCGCACGGGGAGAGCCGCGGCATGGCAATGGTCGCCGGAGCCATGTACGACGCGGTCAACGCGATCGACCGGGGCCACGAGCCCTACCTCCTCGAGCTCGACGCCGTCGCCGCCCAGCCGTGGGCGTCCGAGGATGCCGCGGCGGCAACCGCCGCGCACCACGTGCTCGTCGCGATCACTCCCGACACCCAGCACGCTGCCCTCGACAACGCGTGGCACGCGACGCTCGACGGAATCTCACCCGACCCGCTCGACCCGATCCGGGCCGAAGGCGTTCGCGCGGGGGAGGCAGCTGCCCAGGCGATGCTCGCCTTCAGGGAGGACGACGGGTTCCTGGCGCCGTTCGACTTCACGCAGGTGATCGGGCCCGATGCCGGCGACTGGCGGCCCGTCACGCCGACGGCGCTCGACCCCGACGCCTGGGTCGGCAACGAGAAGCCGTTCCTCATCAAGAGCTCGTCGCAGTTCCGCTCGGACGGGCCGAACCCGCTGACGAGCGCCGCGTACACGGCGGACTTCAACGAGGTCAAGGAGCTCGGCTCGTTGAACAGCACGAAGCGGACGGCGGACGAGACGGCCGCGGCTGTGTTCTGGCAGTTCCCGCCGATCGCGCTCTGGAACGGCCTCGCCCGCGACCTCGCGAGCCCCAGCCGCTTCGGCCTCGAGGCGGCCGAACAGACGCGTCTCTACGCGATGATCAACCTCGCCGCGGCGGACGGCGCAATCAGCTGCTGGAACGACAAGTGGTACTGGCACTTCTGGCGGCCGCGTGCCGCGATCCGTGAAGCGGACACGGACGGCAACCCGGCGACGATCGCCGATCCGACGTGGGAGTCGCTGTTTGCGCCGGCGACGCAGACGATGCCGCCGCTTGCCACGCCGCCGTTCCCCGACCATCCCTCGGGACACGGCTGCGTCAGCGGCGCCACGCTCCACGCGTTCCAGGACTTCTTCGGGACCGACAAGGTCGAGTTCGACGTCGTCGGAGGACGGTCCCTCGACGGCGTGCTGATCCCGCCGCGGCACTTCGACCGGTTCTCGCGCGCGCTCAAGGAGATCATCGACGCACGCGTGTGGGGCGGAATCCACTTCCGCACCGCGGACGTCCAGGGCGCGGTGATCGGGAAGAAGGTCGCGCACTGGCTGGACAAGCACTACTTCCAGCCGAGGAGGTAGGCCGGGGAGCCTCGTACACCTTGGGGCGCGGTTTCAGCGGACGACCGCGATGATGGCACCGCCGGCGACGACAAGCGCAGCGCCGATCGCCACCCGCGCGCCGACCCGCTCCGAGCGGCGGAGGAGGAGCGCCGAGAACACGACGCCGAACAGCGACTCGGTCGCGACGATCGGCGCGACCACCGACACCGTGCCGCGGTAGAACGCCTCGAACAGCGCGACGTACGAGAGGCCGACGAACGTGCCGGGGAGCAGCCAGCGCGCAACGACCGCGCGTGGCCAGACGACGCGGCTCCGCCGCCCGACGACGAAGAGCGACGTGACGACCAGGCTCGCGGCGAGCATCGCTGCGCCGGCCGTCATCGACGGGACGTCGGTCTCGAGGGACAGGTGACGCACGAGGTTGTCGCGCAACGCGAACAAAGCGGCCCCGCCGAGGGCGAGGACGATCCCGATGCTCCGGACGTGGCGCGGCCGCTCGGGCTCCAGCGCCAGCGTGATCCCGCCCCCGACGACGAGGAGCGCTCCGACGAGCACGGCCGGTCCCGGCCGCTCTCCGAAGGCGACCACCGCGATCGTCACCGCGAAGAGCGGCGCCATCCCGAACGCGACCGAGGCCCTCGACGAGCCCGCCTCGCGGATCGCGACGGTGATGAAGAGGTTCGAGAGCCCGGGCGCGATCGCGCCCGCGAGCAGGAACGGCAGCAGGCCGTGGAGAGTGACGCCGCCCTGGACGGCGGCCCCGATGCAGAGCACCGCGAAGGTCGCGATCTGCATCAGCAGCGCGCCGACGGCGGCCGGGACGAGCGGCGGGACGAGCGCGAACCGCACCGCGACCGGCATCGCGCCGAACAGCGCCGCCGACGTGAACGCGAGCGCGACGGCGTCCACTACGACCGCGCCGGGACGAGGCGCCGGAGGACGCCGGCCGCGGCCGGCTCGGCGAGGAGGATGCCCGCGAGCATCACCGCGCAGCCCGCCCAGCCGGCCCAGCCGAGGCGCTCCGAGAGGAGCAGCACGCCGAACAGGGCCGCGAACGGCGCCTCGAGCGTGAAGACGAGAGCGGTGCGAGCCGCGGTCTCGCGCGACTGCACCCAGGTCGCGACGAGGTAGCCGAGCGCCCCGGCGAACACTCCGGTGACGACGAGCGCGTACCACGTCTGCGCGTCGTCGGGAAGCTCGACCTGACCGGCGGCGACGGCGATCGCCACGAAGGTGACGCATGACACGCCCATCTGGAGGAACGTGAGCGCGCGAGCGTCGTAGCGCGGCGCGAAGCGCTCCATCGCGACGATCTGGAACGACTGGGCGACGGCGTTCGCGAGCACGAGCACGTTGCCAACGACGGAGCCACCGGGCATGCCGCTGATCAGGGCGAGGCCGACGAGCGAGAGCCCGACACCGACCCACGCGGCCGTGGGGACCGGCGTCCGGAAGAGCGCCAGCGCGAGGATCGGCGTGAGGACGACGTAGAGGCCCGTGATGAACCCGGTGCTCGAGACCGTCGTCAGGTCGAGCCCGGCCGTCTGGAACGCGTAAGCGGCGGCGAGGAACCCGCCGGCGAGGACGCCCGCGCCCCAGCCGGCCCGCGGCAGCGTCCGAAGCGGGGACCACGCGACCGGGGCGAGCGCGAGCCCGGAGATCGCGAACCGCACGGCGAGGAAGGCGAAGAGCGGATAGGCGTCGAGCGCCTTCTGCACCGGGACGAACGTGTAGCCCCAGATCGCCGTGACCGCGACGAGCGCGAGGATCGGGGCTCCGGTGCGCGGCACCGCGCGAGGCTATCCGCGAGACCGGAGGCCCGGGCGTGCCGAGTACGCTCTCCGTGTGCACCCCGTCGACACTCTGGGACGGCCGGTCCGCGACCTCCGTATCTCCGTCACCGACCGGTGCAACTTCCGCTGCACCTACTGCATGCCGAAGACGGTGTTCGGGCACGACTACCGCTTCATGGACCGCAAGGAGCTCCTCACGTTCGAGGAGCTGGAGCGGGTCGCCCGCGTGTTCGCAGAGCTCGGCGTCGAGAAGATCCGCCTGACGGGCGGCGAGCCGCTCCTGCGAAGGGAGCTGGAGACGCTCGTGGAGCGGCTCGACGCGATCGACGGCCTCGATCTGACGCTGACGACGAACGCCTCGCTCCTCGCACGCAAGGCCGAGACGCTCCGCGCTGCGGGGCTCGACCGCGTCAACGTAAGCCTCGACTCGCTCGACGACGAGACCTTCCGCGCGATGAACGACGTCGACTTCCCCGTGACGCGGGTGCTCGAGGGGATCGACGCGGCAGCCGACGCCGGCCTCCCCGTCAAGGTGAACGCGGTCGTCAAGCGCGGCGTCAACGACGACGGCGTCGTCCAGATGGCGCGGCACTTCCGCGGCACCGGGCACAGCCTGCGCTTCATCGAGTACATGGACGTCGGCGCGACGAACGGGTGGCGGCTGGACGACGTCGTCCCGGCCGCGGAGATCGTCGAGCGGATCGACGCGGTGTTCCCACTCGAGCCCGTCGCCGCGGCGTACCGCGGGGAGGTCGCGCGGCGGTTCCGCTATCGCGACGGCGCGGGCGAGATCGGCGTCATCGCCTCGGTCACCCAGCCGTTCTGCGGCGACTGCACCCGGACGCGGATCTCCGCCGAGGGCAAGCTCTACACCTGCCTGTTCGCCGTGCGTGGCGCCGACCTGCGCGCGCTCCTCCGCGGTGGGGCAACGGACGACGAGCTCCGCGACGCGATCACGGGCGTCTGGGCGCGCCGCAGCGACCGCTATTCCGAGCTCCGCACCGAGCAGACGTCGACCCTGCCGAGGATCGAGATGTCCTACATCGGCGGATGACGTGGGGGAACCCCTGGTTCCCCCACGAGCCCCCTCCTCTACCGCAGTTCCACGCTCGAGGTCAGTTGGCCTCCCGGCCGGCGAAGCCGGCCTCCGGCCGCGAGGCGACGTACCGCCGCCGAGCATCTGCTGAGAGGCGGCGCCTCCGATTTGCGGCCGGAGGGCGATTCACTCGCCCGGGAGGCCAGGCCAGCTCTACCGGGTCGCGAACCAGAAGGAGGGGGCTCGTGGGGGAACCATGGGTTCCCCCACGCAACTAAGCCCAGTCGAGCGGCTCGTAGCCGCTCGCGAGGGGCGCGGAGATGATCAGGACGCGGGCGACCGCGTTCGTGTCGTTCCGAACCGTCCGGCGCAGCGCAGGGTCGAGCCGCGCGAAGGACCCGCTGCGCAGAGGATGGTCGACGCCTTCGACGACCATGACCGCGTCGCCGGCGAGGACGAGGAAGACCTCCTCGTGGTCGCGAGCGCTCTCGTCGTGCTCGGGGATCGCCTCGCCGGGGGGCAGCTCGACCGTGTTCATCCCGAACGACGTGACGCCGAGCGACCGTCGCACGAGCACCCACTTGCCGTACGCCCGCTCGAGCTCCTCGTCGTGCTTGATCGTCAGCCCGTCCATCTCCACCTCCTGTCGCTCGATCGGGTGATCGTGCCATGCCGCTCCTCCGGTGGACAGTCGTGCCGCCTCGATAGACTCGGACCGGTGACGGGTTACGCGGAGGCACGCCGGCTGCCGCGTGGTTGGACGCACCTATTGCTCCAGATCGCGGTGTGGCTCGGCTTCTATGGCGCCTATCAGGCTGCGCGCGGCGCGGCCGACCGTGGCGTCGGCGAGGCGTTCTGGAACGGGACGCTCGTGATCGAGACCGAGCACCGTCTGCGGATGTTCATCGAGCCGACGATCCAGGACTTCGTCGAGCGCTCCACCGTGCTCGTCGCCGCCACCACGTACACGTACTGGCTGTCGCAGTTCGCCGTCGTGGGAGTCTCGCTCCTGTGGGTCTACTTCAAGCACCACGACCGGTTCGCGGACCTCCGCAACTGGCTGATCGGCGCGAACCTGCTCGGCCTCGTCGGCTACGTGCTGATGCCCACCGCGCCGCCGCGGATGTTCCCGGAGTGGGGCTTCTCCGACACGCTCGCCGACATCGGCTCGATCAACCAGCAAAGCGACGTCGTCACCTTCGCGTCCAACCCGTATGCCGCGATGCCGAGCCTCCACGCGATGGACGCGCTGATCGTCGGCCTCGTGATGGCGACGGTCTGCCGCTCGCGGGTCGCGCGCGTGCTCTGGCTGGTGTGGCCCGCATGGGTGTGCTTCGCCGTGATGGGGACGGGGAACCACTTCTGGCTCGACTGCGTCGCCGGGTTCGTGCTCGCGATCGTCACGGGCCTGATCCTCTTCCGCGGCCGCATCCGGCAGTTCGTCCCCGGGCTGTGACACCAGAGCCGTCCCGGGGCGGGGGGCGTGCGTGAGCGAGCCCTCCGGGCCACGGGTCAACCAACTGGACCGCGTCAAACAGGAGTACACGCAGGCCGCGCGCGAGATCCTCCTCCGCTCCATGCGCGGCGTCGCGAAGACGAAGCTGACCCCGGACATGCTGACCCTCGTCGGCGTCGTGACGTGCCTCGCGGGCGCCGTCCTCGTCGGCTTCGAGACGCGGAACGAGTACCTCTTCTTCTGGCTCGGCGGCCTCCTGTTCGTGATCGGGTCGATCGCGGACATCCTCGACGGCGCCCTGGCGCGAGCCGCGGGGAAAGGCACGGTGTTCGGAGCGTTCCTCGACTCGACCTTCGACCGCGTCGGGGAGGCGGCGATGCTCGCCGCGATCGGGCTCTCGTTCATGCACGACTCGAACGAGGTCGCGCTGATGGCCGCGTTCGCGGCGGTGATCGGGTCCTTCCTCGTCTCCTATACGCGCGCCAGGGCGGAGGCTCTCGGGCTCCGCGGCGACATCGGGTTCGGCTCGCGCGTCGAACGCGTCGTGCTGATCGCCGTCGGCCTGTTCATCGCGCCGTGGGGCTGGCTCCAGTGGCCGATCTACCTGCTCGCCGCGCTCGCGTGGATCACGGTCGCCCAGCGGATCCTCTTCGTCCGCCGTCAGCTGCGCGAGCTCTCGGAGGCCACGGTCTAGCACCCCGGCCCGGGGTTGTGGCATCGCTCGGCCGGTGCTATGACCGGCTGGGCCGCGCACGCGGCCGCGAACCATCGGAGAGGCGATGCCACGCCGGGGTGCACGGTTCGGAGCCACGACTCTCGCCTGCGTCTGCGCCACTGCGCTCGCCCCTGCGGCCGCCCTCGGCTCCGAGTTGATCGGTCGCAGCGCGACGAACGTCCGCCTGCAGGTCGACGCGCAGGGCCATGCCCTGGTCTCGTTCCGCTCCGGAGGCAGCGCGCGCACGGTGGTGGCCTGGGGCGCCGTCGACGCGCGGGAGCCGAGCCGAACGCAGCCTCAGGTCGCCTTCTCCCTCACCGTGGGGGGCGAGATCGGCCCGAACGTCTGCCGGACGTACAGCGGACCGCCGCTCGCGTGGCGTATCGCGGCCTGCACGGCGCCGGACGGGACGCACTGGGCGGTGCAGGCGTGGCAGCGGACCCTCCCGAACTACGGCGCCCCCCCGTCGGCGGAGACGGGTGCCCGGGAGCTCCGCCTGTCCCACTGGTCGGGGCCGCTCCCGGTGCTCGAGGTCGCGACGGACTGGTCGTACCGTCGCTTCCACCACCTCTACGGCCGGCTGACGTACCGCGGCAAGCCGGTGTTCGGGTTCCGCTCGACCCGCTACGGCGTCCCCCTCGACGCCTACGGACGGAACATCTACGTCGACACCCTCGGCTCGGGCTACGGCGCCGGCTGGAAGCGCGAGAACAGCTTCCTCGCGCACAACCCGGGTGGGTCGTTCTGTTACGGCTTCTACCCGCACGGCGGGAAGGGCACCGGGCAGGGCACGCGCTACCGCGCAACCGTGATCGGACCGGGCGTCGTCCCGGACGTCATGTGGCAGGGCCCCGCGCCGGCCGCGTTCGATCCGGCACGGGACGCGCAGGCGAACGACGCGCAGCGAGCGCTCCTCGCCGGCGACCGGCTCTGCAAGGTCAACTGACCGAGCGTCCAGGCTGAGCGCTATAGTGCTAGCACTCTGGCTGCTAGCACTATAGGGCGGAAGGGCGTGCTCGTGCGTGCGCCCGCAGCGCTCAAGGACGCGCTCGTCCGCGAGACCGCGCGTCGCCGGGCGAGCCTCAACGACGTCGCCGTCGGCCTGCTCGCGGACGCGTTCGCGGTGCCGTACACGCCGACCGGTCGCCGGAGCGGGCTGCCTGGCAGGAGCCCCGTCGTCCTCCTCCGCATGCCGGAGACCCTCAAGCGGGAGATCCAGGCCGAGGCCTTCCGCACCTCGACGAACACGAACGACCTGATCGTCCGCACGCTCGCGGACGGCCTCGGCATCCCCCACGACTCACGGAGCAGACGGTCGGTGCCCTTCGGTGGCGGCCGCGGAAAGGACCACCACATGGCTGAGAGCAACGGCTCGGAGAACGGCGGGACGCGCTCGAAGGACAAGGTGCGCGTCGCGATCATCGGCGTCGGCAACTGCGCGAACTCGCTCCTGCAGGGCGTCGAGTACTACAAGGACGCGAAGTCGGAATCGACCGTCCCCGGTCTCATGCACGTCGACCTGGGCGGCTACCACATCTCGGACATCGAGTTCACCGCCGCCTTCGACGTGGTCAAGGGCAAGGTCGGCGAGGACCTGTCGGAGGCGATCTGGGCGCATCCGAACGACACGATCAAGTTCGCGGACGTCCCCAAGACCGGCGTGACCGTGTCGCGCGGAATGACGCACGACGGCATCGGGAAGTTCCTCTCGCAGGTCGTCGAGAAGGCGGCCGGGGAGACGGCCGACATCGTCAAGCTCCTGCGCGAGACCGGCACGGACGTCGTCGTCAACTACCTCCCGGTCGGCTCCGAGGCCGCGACGAAGTGGTACACGGAGAAGATCCTCGAGGCCGGCTGCGCGATGGTGAACTGCATGCCGGTCTTCATCGCGCGCGAGAGCTACTGGCAGAAGCGGTTCGAGGAGGCGGGCGTCCCGATCATCGGCGACGACATCAAGTCTCAGGTGGGCGCGACGATCTCGCACCGCGTCCTCACGACGCTCTTCCAGGATCGTGGCGTCCACCTCGACCGGACGATGCAGCTGAACGTCGGCGGCAACTCCGACTTCCGCAACATGCTCGAGCGGGAGCGCCTCGAGTCGAAGAAGATCTCGAAGACGAACGCGGTCACCTCGATGCTCGACTACGAGATCGGCGCCGACAACGTCCACGTCGGCCCCTCGGACTACGTCCCGTGGCTGACCGACCGCAAGTGGGCGTACATCCGGATGGAGGGCTCGTCCTTCGGAGACGTGCCGCTCAACATCGAGCTCAAGCTCGAGGTCTGGGACTCGCCGAACTCCGCGGGCATCGTCATCGACGCCGTCCGGCTCGCGAAGCTCGCGCTCAACAACGGGATCGCCGGCGCCCTCGAGGCGCCGTCGAGCTACCTGATGAAGTCGCCGCCCGTGCAGATCGTGGACAGCGAGGCGCACGCGAACACCGAGCGCTTCATCGCCCAGAACGCGCTCAAAGCCGAGAAGAAGTCGAAGGCCGCAACGAACGCCTGAGCGACGGCTTCGGACGCCGGCGCAGCCGGCAGTCCGCTTCAGGGACGTGCGCGGCCGCCCGGCGCAAGCCGGCCGGACGTCCCTCCGGACGCCGCCGGAGGCGGCAGTCCGCTTCAGGGATGTGCCCGTCCGACCGGCGCAAGCCGGCCGGACGGGAGTTTGCGGCGTGGGTTCCGCGTAGCGGAATCCACGCTCGCAGGCAAGATAATGAGCTCGTGGCGCTCCGCATCTGCCTGGTGACTCCGCACGCGTGGTCGGTGCCGCACGACGCGAACGAGCACGTGGCAGGAGTGGCGGCCGCGCTCCGCGCCCGGGGCCACGACGTCGTCGTGCTCGCGCCGTCGTCGCGCTCGGCCGACCTCGTCGCGGGGCGTCGCGCGCTCCAGCAGGGCACGCTCGAGGACGTCGTCGCCCTGTCGCGCGCGGTATCGGTCTCTCCCCGCTCCGCGGTGGGGATCCCGGTCGGCGTCCGTGCCAACGTGGCCACCGCACTCCGCCGGGGTGACTTCGACGTCGTCCACGGGTTCGACCCGGGGATGCCAGGGCTATCGTACGTCGCGCTGCTCGAGGCCGAGACGACGACCGCCGCGACGTTCGTGGACCCCGAGCGGCTCGGCTTCCCGGCGAGACGGAATCACCGCGACCGGCTCCTCGCGCGGATCGACACGCTGCTCGCGACGTCCGACGACGTCGCGGCGCGTGCGGCGGAGCGGTTTCCGGGCGCGTTCACCGTCGTCCCCGCCGGGGTCGACCTCGACCTCCTCCGCCCGGGACGGAAGCGGAACCTCGTCGTGATCGAGACGTCCGCCGCCGGGTTGCCCGTCGTCCGCTCCGCGCTGCGCGCCCTTCGGGGGCTGCCGGACTGGGAGGCGATTCTCGTTCGCACCGCGCGTCTTGCCGCGCGCCCGTCCATTCCGATGCGCCTGCGCGACCGCATCCACGTCCGCACCGCGGTGTCGGCCGCGGCGCGGGCCGAGCTCCTGCGCTCCGCTGCGATCGTCGTCCCCTCGCCCGAGGGCCTGCGCCGGCTGCGCGACGAGGCTGCCGCTGCCGGCTGCGCGGTCGTCGACCCGCCGGGAGTCGCGACACAGCCCGAGCTGGCGGCGGCCGCGCTCCTGCGACTCGCCGAGGATCCTCCAGCCCGTGAGCGGGACGCGGCGTCACACCGGAAGGGCCTCGAGCACCAGAGCTTTGCGGCCGTCGCCGAACGCCTCGAGCGGCTCTACTCCGAGGCCGCACGACGCAGGCGGCCCGCACGCACACACGAGAGGGAGCCGCTCGCCGACCGCGAGTGGATCGTCGCCGACCTACACATGCATACGAACCACTCGCACGACTGCTCGATCGAGCCGGGCGCACTCGTCGACCACGCCGAGGCGGAGGGGCTCGGCGCGATCGCGGTGACCGACCACAACGTCTTCTCTGGCGCCCTCGAGACGGTCGAGCTCGCGCGGCACCGCGACCTGATCGTGATCCCCGGCGAAGAGGTCAAGACCGGCCGGGACGGCGAGGTGATCGGGCTCTTCCTCCGGCACGAGATCCCGCGCGGGATGACGTTCGCGGAGACCGTCACCGCGATCCGCGAGCAGGAAGGGGTCGTCTACGTCCCCCACCCGTTCGACCGGATGCACGCGATCCCGGCGCCCGCGACCCTGCACCGCCACCTTCCGGAGATCGACGTGCTCGAGGTCTACAACGCGCGACTCCTTTTCGACACGTACAACGACGAGGCACTCCGGTTCGCGCGGAAGTACGGGCTCCTCGCCGGCGCGGGCTCGGACGCGCACGTGCTCCAGGGCGTCGGAACCGGCGCGCTCCGCATGCGGCGCTTCGACGGGCCGGAAGAGTTCCTCCTCTCGCTGCGCACCGCGACCGTGCTGCGGCGGCCGAAGTCGCTCGCGTACCTCCAGTCGCTCAAGTGGGTCGCCCAGGTGAAGGAGCGGGTGGGCGACCGGCGGTAGAGGAAGCAGCCGCTGCGCCCCCGAATGAGTACGCCGATGGGCATCGCCGACGAGCGGCCTCAGCCTCCCGGAGGTCCGGCCGCGAGGCGGCCCGGCCGGGACGAGATCCAGGAGCGGTACCTCCGCCGCGCGATCTCAGAGATCAACGAGCTCGGGGACGAGTTGCTCGCGCTCGGTGACGAGCTCCACGTCCCGGTGCTCGGAAGCGGCCATCCGCTCGGAGACGTCTTCCTGCTCAAGCACCGGCCCCTGGCGAGCGAGATCCAGGAGGGCGTGGCGTTCTTCGGCCGCTCCGGGCAGGCGCTCCTCAAGTCGCTGCAGCGCCTCGACGTCGACCCTCTGGCGATCTACGGCACGAATTGCCTCAAGTTCGGCACCGAGGACCCCGCCGACGCACGACGGTGGCTGACGAGGGAGCTCCACATCGTGCAGCCGCGCCTCGTCGTCGCGATGGGCGGCGAGACGGTCGCGTTCCTCACGGCGCTCGAGTTTCCGCTCGCAGGGCCGCTCGACCCGGAGCGCGCAGGAGAGCTCCAGCGGCTCACGCCGACGATCGACGGGCTCGTCACGCCCGACATCGACGACTCGCTCGACGAGCAGTCGGCGAAGACGCGCTTCTGGAACGCCTTCAAGACGCTCGGCACGTGGTGGGCCGAGCTCCCTCCGTACTGAGCCGACGGCGGCCGGGTTGGGCGCTCGCGGGGCTGCTCGCGGCGCTCGTCGTATGGGACGCGGTCGCCGCGGAGCTGCCGGGGGTCTCCGACGGGCTCGACGTCGCGCTCGTCGCGATCGTTCTGATCCCCGCCGCGTTCGCCGTCGCTTGGCTCCTCCTCCCGTTCGCCGACGCGCGGCGGCTGCTCCCCGTCGGGCTGGGGCTCGTCGCGCTCTGCGTCCTGCTCGACGTCGCGGGGCTGGGCGCGGGGTTCAACGTTGCGAAGCTCGTCGCGCTGACGCTCCTCGGGTTCTGGTTCCTACGACTGTTCGAGGAGCTGTCGTGGGTCGTGCTGGTCGCGGCGCTGATCCCCTGGGCAGACATCTACTCCGTCTACCGCGGGCCCACCCGCGAGGTCGTCGAGCAGCGACCGGGCGTGTTCGAACGGGTGGCGGTGGAGTTCTCGCTGCCAGGCGCACACGACGCCGCGCGGATCGGGCCGCCGGACGTGTTCTTCTTCGCGCTCTTCCTCGCCGCCGCCGCGCGATTCGACCTGAGGGTGGGCGCGACCTGGGCCGCGATGACCCTGTGCCTCTCACTCACGCTGCTTGCGACGTACCTGTTCGACGTCGCCGGGCTGCCCGCGCTGCCGGGCATCGCGCTCGGCTTCGTCCTCCCAAATCTCGATCTGCTCTGGCGGGCGCTCCGCGAGCGGAGCGCCCCGCCGAGCAGCGGATCAGCGGACGACAGCCGTTAGCAGTTCTTCTTCGCCCACGCCTCGATGTGGGCTGCAGCCTGCTGCACCGCCTGCGAGTCGAGCGTCGTCGACAGCTTCTGCAGCTTCGCGAGCGTCGCCGCGTCCGGTGTCCCGCTCGTGAGGTCGACGCCCTTCAGCGCATCGGCGATCTTCTGGAAGTTCGCCGCGAGCACCTGCCAGTCGGCCTTGATCTCGGCGGGCACCTGGTCGGCGAGCTCGTCGAAGAGCTTCGAGACGTTGGCGACTCCCGTGTCCTGACCGCTCATCGCCGCCGAGAGCTTTGAGCCGAGGCCCGCAAGCTGGGCGCACTGGCCGGTCAGCCCGTTCACGTCGGCCCCCGAGCTCTCGGTCGAAGTCTGCTCCGTGGTCGTCATCTCGGCGGTGGTCGTGGCCTCCGTCGTGGTCTCCGCAGTCGTCGTGTCGCTGCTCGCCTCGTTGGAGCTTCCCCCGCAGCCCGCGGCCACGAGCGCCAGCACCGCGACGAGTAACGCCGCATACCTTCGTGCGTTCATCTGGTTCACCCTTCGATCGGCTGTGCCGCCCTCATTGCCGCGCGGCGTCTGCATTCTGCTCCTCCGTCCGGCTGGATGGAAGAACGAGCGACGAGACGCTCTCGATGTGCGGTGTGTGCGGAAACATGTCGACCGGGGTGCAGCGTTCGAGGCGGTAGCCGAAGTCGTCGCGGAGGACCGCCAGGTCCGATGCGAGCGTCGTCGGGTTGCAGGAGACGTAGACGAGCCGGGGGGCCTGGAGTGCGCCGGTGCGGCGAAGGGCCTTGCCCGCGAGGCCGGCGCGCGGCGGGTCGACGACCACGACATCCGGTGGGCCCGCCTTCTCCCGGAGCTCCTCGATCGACTGCCCGACGTTGCCCGCGAAGAAGCGTGCGTTGTCGATCCCGTTCGCGGTCGCGTTCTCGATCGCGCACGCAACCGACTCCTCGGAGATCTCGACGCCCCACACGAAGGCGGCGTCGGCGGCGACCGACAGCCCGATCGTGCCGGTGCCGCAGTAGAGGTCGTAGACGGTCTCCGTGCCGGTCAGCCGCGCCGCCTCCCGCGCGAGGCCGTAGAGCTTCTCGGCCATCGCGGTGTTCGTCTGCAGAAACGCGTTTGGCCGGATGCGGAAGCGGAGCCCGGAGAGCTCCTCCTCGATCCACTCCTCGCCCCAGAGCAGCCGCGTCGGGAGGTTCGTCACCTCGGCCGGACGGTCGTTGACCGCCCAGTGGATCGAACGAACCTCGGGGAACTGCGTGAGCGTCTCGACCAGGAAGTCGGCGTCGAATCGCTCGCCTGGTGCGGTGACGAGGAGCACGAGCAGCTGCCCCGTGTTCCTGCCCTCGCGGACGACGAGGTGCCGGAGATACCCGGTGCCCGTCTCCTGGTCGTACGGCTCGAGGCCCTCCTCGCGCGCCCATCGCTTCACGGCCTCGCGGACCGCGTTGCCGAGGCCCGTCGTCAGCAAGCACTCCTCGACGTCGATGACCTCGTCCCAGCGGCCGGCGCGGTGGAACCCCAGCACGAGACCCTCGTCGCCGGGCGCGAACGAGTACTCGAGCTTGTTTCGGTAGCCGTACTCCTGCTCGGCCGGCACGATCGACGAGACCGGCGGTTCCGGGAAGCGCCCGAGACGCGTCAATGCATCTCGCACCTGAGCCTCCTTCGAGGCGATCTGCTGCGCGTACGCGTAGTCCTGGAAGCGGCATCCGCCGCAGACGCCGAAATGGCGGCAGGGGGCGGCGACACGGTCAGGGCCCGGCTCGACGAGCTCCGTCCGCGTCGCCTCGGCGAATCCCCGCTTGACCTTCGTCGCCCGCGCGCGCACGAGGTCGCCCGGCAGCCCGCCGCGCACGAACACGACGAATCGGTCGAGCCGCCCGACGCCGTTCCCGCCGTAGGCGAGCGACTCGATGCGGAGCTCGACCTCGTCTCCTGCGCGGATCGGGGCGGTAGCCACGGCCCGAGGGTAGCCGTCTACTGGAGCACCGAGACGTGCAGGGACCGCGTGCGCGGCCCGTCGAACTCGCAGAAGAAGATCCCCTGCCAGGTGCCGAGCGCAAGCGCGCCGTCGTCGCGGAGCGGGACGAGGACGCTCGGCCCCATGAACGACGCGCGGATGTGCGTCGGGGCGTTCTCCTCTCCTTCCTCGACGTGCTGCCAGGGCCAGTCGGCGGGCACGATCCGCTCGAGCGCGGCCTCGAAGTCGCGGGCGACCATCGGGTCGGCGTGCTCGTTGATCGTCACGCCCGCGGTGGTGTGCGGCACGTAGACGAGCACCGCGGAGCCGCTCTCTCCCGCCACCGCCTCCTGGACGAGCCGCGTCACGTCGACGAGCTGGCTCTGCCGCTCCGTGCGGAGCGTGAGGGTCTTCACGTCCGGGTCAGTGCCCCTTCCGGTGATGCGGCCACGCCAGGGACCTGGAGGGCATTGCTGGAAGGGGCACTACAGGGCGCCGCCGGCCGCGGGCGGCGCACTCGCCTCCACGCCCCCGTCGCCGACCGTCTCGCGCGCGAGGAAATCCTCGACGTGCATGACGTGATCCTTCGAGCGCGAGACGACGTCGAGCAGCGACGACATCGACGAGACCTCTTCGCGCTGTTCCTTCAGGAACCAGTGCGTGAACTGCTCCGCGACGAGGTCGACCTCGTCGCGCGCCGTCAGCGCGAGCTGCTGGATCTGTCCCGTCACGCGCCTCTCCTGCTCGAGCGCGAGCTGGACCGGCGCCGCAACGTCGGAGAACGACACCTGAGGCGCCTCGACTGCCGGGATCACGACGTCCTCGTCGGCGTCGAGGAGATACTGCACCATCATCATCGCGTGGTTCCGCTCCTCCACCGCCTGGCGGTAGAAATGGGCGGCAAGCTGCGGGAGCGTCTGCGCGTCGTAGTAGACGGCGATCGCGATGTATTGCTGCGACGCGCCGAACTCGTACGCGATCTGTTCGTTGAGGGCGTCCGTGAAGCGAGACATGCCGTGACTCTAACGTGCCCCGGACGACCGCCGGCCGACTGCCCCTCCGCGATCCCGGGTCGACGTAGCATCGCTGCGTGGCGGACATCGGGATCCCGGACACCCTGAAGGGACGGAGCTTCACCCGCGTCTCCGCGTGGAGCCCCGACGAGCTGCTCCTCGCGCTCGACCTCGCCCGGGAGCTGAAGGTAGAGCGGGCACGCAGGAAGGAGCTCCGCATCCTCCCGGGCCGCACCGTCGGCCTCATCTTCCGCAAGCCGTCCACCCGGACGCGGATCAGCTCGGAGGTCGGGATCGCCGAGCTCGGCGGCATGGCGCTGTACGTGCCCGCCGCCGATCTCCAGCTCGCGCGCGGCGAGTCGACGCGCGACACCGCGCTCGTGCTCTCGCGGTTCCTCAGTGCGATCGTGATCCGCACGTTCGACCAGGCCGAGGTCGAGGAGTTCGCGACGCACGCGACGATCCCGATCGTCAACGGCTTGACCGACGCCTCCCACCCGCTCCAGGCGCTCGCGGACGCCATGACGATCCGTGAGCGGTTCGGCGGGCTGACGGGTGTCCGCGTCGCCTACCTCGGCGACGGCAACAACGTCTGCCACTCGCTGATGCGGATCGGGGCGAGGACGGGGATGCGGATCGCGGCCGCGTGCCCCGAGGGCTACTGGCCCGATCCGTCGATCGTGACGTCGTGCCAGGAGGATGCGGCCGCGAGCGGCGGAAGCGTCGAGGTCGTCGACGACCCGCGCGACGCGGTCGCAGGCGCGCAGGTCCTGTACACGGACGTCTGGACGAGCATGGGCCAGGAGGAGGAGCACGAACGCCGGCTGCGCGACCTCGCGCCGTTCCGCCTGGACGAGGAGAAGCTCGACCTCGCGGGCTCGGACGCGGTCGCGATGCACTGCCTGCCGGCGCACGTCGGGGAGGAGATCACGGAGGGTGTGCTCTACGGGGATCGCTCGCTCGTCTGGGACCAGGCGGAGAACCGCCTGCACGTCTACAAGGCGGTCCTCGCGCTCACGGTTCGCTGATCGCGGGCGACCTATCCTTGGCGCGTGCGCTTCGACGACGTCGTCCGCTCGGCCCTCGACGCGCTTCCGCCGGAGATCGCCGCCGGCCTCGAGAACGTCGCGGTCGTCGTCGAGGACGAGAACGCCGACGACCCCGATCTCTACGGGCTGTTCGACGGGGTGCCGCTCACCGAGGGTGGCCCGGACGCGGGCGACCTCCCGAACCGGATCTCGATCTACCGGCTCCCTCTGGAGGGCGACTTCCCGGACGAGGACGAGCTTCGCGAGGAGATCCGCATCACCGTGCTCCACGAGCTCGGGCACTACTTCGGGCTCGACGAGGAGCGCCTGGCCGAGCTGGGCTACGAGTGACGACGTTCCTCCAGATCGTCACGTGGGTCGCGTTCGCGGTGGGGGCCGTCGTCGTCGCGCTCTTCCTCTTCGCACGACGACGTTAGGAGAACGACGATCCGGGGAATGCCGGAAGCAGTGACGACGTTTTCCAGCATATGAACGCCATTTCGGGGATCCATGATCGGATCGAAGAGTTGAGCGAACGACGCGTCATCCTGTGGAATTCGCTCTCGCTGGGCCGCGACCCGGCCGTCGTCGAGGAGATCAAGGCACTCGACGTGCAGCTCGACGAGCTGTGGGAGGCGCACCGCGCAGAGCGGGCGCGCATCCGGTTCGGCGAGCGGGACGACATCGTCCGCCGGGCACGGGCGGAAGAGCGCCTGGAGCGGGCCGCGTAACGCGGTCCGTTGCTTTCCCGCAGGGAATCGGCCCGCTTCGCCGTACCATGTGCCCGTGCTCGGACGCCGAGTCGAGACCGACGAAGCCCTCACGCAGGAGCGCGTCGCGCTCGCGGAGCAACGGGCTGCGCTCGAAGATCTGAAGCGACAGCTCACCGAGCGTGTCGCGGCCGTCGCGGAGCGCGAGCGCGAGCTCCGCGGGGCGCTCTCCCAGGTCGCTGCGGGCAAGCCGGCCGGGGTGGCGCTCCCGGCAGTCGTCTCCCCCCAGGCCGACCAGCTCGCCGCCCGCGCGGCAGCGCTCATCGAGCGCGAGCGCGTGCTTGCAGCGCGCGAGGCAGCGTTCGACGCCTCGGCCGGGAACGGCTCGAGTGACGCCGGCCAGGCCGCGATCGGCGAGCTGACCGCCGCGCTCGAGGCGCGTTCGCGCGAGCTCGATGCGCGCGAGCGCGCCCTGCAGGAGCGCGAGCGCATCCCGGCGGATCCCGACGGTGTCCGCCTGGCGCAGATCGAGGCACGTCTCGGCGAGCTGCGAACCGCGGAGGAGGCCTTTCTCCGCACCCGTCGCGAGCTCGCCGAGCACACCGATGCGATCTCCGCGCGCGAGCAGCTCCTCGCGCAGCGCGAGCGGGAGCTGGACGAGCGCGAGGACGGCTGGGGCGGCGCCGACCTCCACGAGCTCGAGTCCCGGCTCCGCCGGCTCGAGACCCAGCGCCAGACGACGCAGACCGGGAGCTTCAGCGGCGGCTTCCGCCGCCTCGAGCAGGAAGGCTCGCGCCGCCCGCCGCCGACGTAATCGGCCGGACCGAGGCTCTACACTGAAAGACCCGGGGCGTTAGCTCAGTTGGGAGAGCACCAGCTTTGCAAGCTGGGGGTCGCCGGTTCGAGCCCGGCACGCTCCATCGGCATCCATGCCGCTTAGCGGCTCCTCGCCTTCGCCGCCGTCCCACGCGTCCAACGTGTGCTCAACAGTGGCGGCCCTGAGGAAGAGGTCGAGCGCCATCGCCGCCTGAGCCGCAGCGCCCGGATAGAGGTGCCCGTAGCGCTGCAGAACGAGCCGCGCGTCCGTGTGCCCGAGCTGCTCCGCGACGACCATCGGCTGTACGTTCGCCGCGATCAGTAGCGATGCATACGTATGCCGGAGGTCGTGGAAGATCATTTTGTCAAGCCCGGCGCGCCGCTTCGCCGGAGCGACACGTATCCCGACCAGTCGGCGAGCCAAAAACGCGCGTCGGCGTAGACTCGGCGCCACTTGATGTCGGCCAGCTCTTCGACTGCTGCCTGCGATGCGCTTGTTGAGCGGCTTTACCAGTCCGCGGTCGCGACCTTCGATCTCTTCAGCGTCTACCTGGGCGATCGGCTCGGCCTCTACCGTGCGCTCGCTGACTGCGGCTCGTCGACGGCCGGGGAGCTGGCGCAGGCGGCCGGGATCAACCCGCGGTATGCGCGCGAGTGGCTCGAGCAGCAGGCGGCGACCGGGATCCTCGCCGTCGAGAACCAGGAGGAAGAACCCGATCGGCGGCGCTTCTTTCTCCCGCCGGGGCATGAGGACGTCCTGATCGAGGAGACCAGCTTGAACTTCGCAGCGTCGCTTGCCCAGTCGGCGATCGCGTGCGCGCGACCGATCGACGCGATCCTCGATGCGTTCAGGAGCGGCGAGGGGCTCACCTTCGACGGATACGGCCCGGACGCGCGGCGGTCGCAGGAACGATCGACCCGTCCGATGTTCGAGCAGCTGCTTGGAAGCGAGTGGTTGCCGTCGGTTCCCGAGCTCCATGAGCGGCTCAGCGTTGATCCGCCCGCCCGCCTCGCCGATGTCGCCTGCGGCAGCGGCTGGTCGAGCATCTCGATCGCACGCGCCTACGCGAAGGTCTCCGTCGACGGAATCGACCTCGACCAGGCGTCGATCGACCAGGCGCAGCGAAACCTTGCGGGCAGCGATGTCGAAGACCGCGTCCGCTTCCACTGTCGCGACGCCGCCGACGCCGCCTTCGCAGAGCGCTTCGACCTGGTGACGATCTTCGAGGCGCTGCACGACATGCCGCGGCCCGTCGATGTGCTGCGGACGGTCCGCGGCATGCTGACCGACACCGGGCTCGTGTTCATCGGCGACGAACGCACGGAGGACTCGTTCACCGCACCCGCACCCGAGCGTGAACGCCTCTACTACGGCTTCAGCATCATGAGCTGCCTCCCCAGCGGGATGGTCGGCCCCGACCCGGCAGGAACCGGAACGGTCATGCGCGCCGACACGGTCCGGCACTACGCAACCGAAGCCGGCTTCACGTGCTTCGACGTCCTGCCGATCGCCAACGACTCTTGGCGGTTCTACCTGCTCGCCGAATAACGCGCGCACGACACTGGCACGACGCCTGCCGGGCGAGACGTCCCCGACCCGACGCGCTGATCAGGTCTGGGTCCGGTGCCGGTCCTCGGCGCGGTCCAGCTCGAGTTGACGGAGTTCGATTCGGCGAATCTTTCCCGTGAGCGTCTTCGGCAGCTCGGGTACGAATTCGACACGACGCGGGTACGCGTACGCGGAGAGACGTTCGCGGACGTGGCCCTTGATCTCGTTGGCCAGCGCCTCCGACGGCTCGTGTCCGTCGACGACGACAATGAATGCCTTCACGACGTTGCCCCGCAGGTCGTCGGGCGACGCGACCACTGCCGCCTCGCGAACCGCGGCATGCTCGAGGCACGCCGATTCGACCTCGAAGGGGCCGATCCGGTATCCCGCTGCGATGATCACATCGTCGGCGCGTCCGACGTACCAGATGTAGCCGTCCTCGTCCCGGACGGCGGCGTCCTTCGTGTGGAACCACGCACCGCCGAAGGTCTCCAGGCTTGCTTCATTGTCGCCCCAGTAACCCAGCGGATAGTGCGGATTCGAGCGGGCCCGCAGACAGATCTCGCCTCGCTCCCCCTGCCCTACAGGTTGCTCGTCCTCGTCGAGGAGCTGCACGTCCCAGCCCGGCATCGGCTTTCCCATCGAACCCTCACGCACCTCGAGAAACGGGTAGTTGGCGACGAGTGGATACGACTCCGTGAGGCCGTAATAGTCCAGCACCGTTACACCGTATTGCTCGCGAAACCAGCGGATCGCCTCCGGATTCAGCGGCTCGCCCGCCGAGCACACCCGGCGGAACACCTGCGGGTAGCGCCTCCCCGCATCCTTCACCGCCATCATCGAGCGCATCGCCGTCGGCGTGGTGAACACGTTCGTCACCGAGTGCCGGCTCAGGAAGTCGAGCTGCGTGTGCGGATCGAAGCCGCCCTCGCGCCGGTAGACGCACTGCACCGCACCGAGACGCCAAGGGCCGAGCAGCGGCGCGATCCCCGCGGCCCAGGCCCACTCGCCCATCCCGTGAAAGCGCTCGCCGTCCCGTACCTCATGGCAGTAGCGGAACTCCTCGTGGCCGAGGATGTAGCGGTGCGCGTGGACGATCCCCTTCGCGAGCCCCGTCGTCCCGGACGTGTAATAGAGCTGCGCAGGGTCATCGGCCGCGGTGTCGGCGCAAACGAAATCCGTTGGGGCGGCCGCCAGCGTGTCAGGCTCGAGCACGAGCGTGTCCGGCGCCCACGGTCGGTCGAAGCGCGGCGCGTTGACGGCGTCGGTGACGAGCAGCTTGGCGCCCGAGTCCGAAAGCCGATGTTCGATCGCATCGTCGCCGTACAGCACGGACATCGAGAGCAGGATCGCGCCGACCTTCCAGACTCCGAAGAAGATCGCAGCGGCCTCTGGCGTCGCCGGTAGGACGACCGCGACCCGGTCGCCCTGCCTGACGCCGCATGCGGAGAGAGTGTGCGCGGCCTGGTTCGCGAGGTCCTGCAGCTCGCCCCACTCGAGCTCACGGGTCGCGCCGTCGAAGCTCTCCCAAATCATCGCCGGCTTGCGACGCGGGTGCTTGTCGCAGACGTCCGCGGCGATGTTGTACCGCACCGGCACCTCCCAGTGATGACCGGCGCAGACCTCGTCGTAGCTCGTCACGCTCATCGCTACACGTTCAGCCTAGCCATGTCTAGCGCTCGCTTCGCCCGGCCGAGCCACCACGGTGGTGTCGACGTTGCTCGGGGGCGCGCCCCCGAGCGCTCGGCGGGCACGACCTCCGGCAGTTCGGTACCGAGCCACACACCGTGCGAGACTGTCCTGACGCAAGGCATCGAGGAGGTGCGAGGATGGAAGGCCGCCCCGCCTACCCGGTCCGGCTCGAAGGCCGTCTGGATCCACAGCTGAGCCGCTGGCTCTGGCTCGTGAAGTGGCTGCTGGCGATCCCGCACTTCATCGTGCTCTTCTTCCTCTGGGTCGCCTTCGTGGTGCTCACGATCGTCGCCTTCTTCGCGATCCTGTTCACCGGGCGCTACCCCCGGGGCATCTTCGACTTCAACCTCGGCGTGCTGCGCTGGACCTGGCGTGTCTCGTACTACTCGTACGGCGCCCTTGGCACCGACCGCTACCCGCCGTTCACGCTCGACGAGGCACCGGACTACCCGGCGACGCTCGACATTGCCTACCCGGAGCGGCTCTCGCGTGGTCTCGTCCTGGTGAAGTGGTGGCTGCTCGCGATCCCCCAGTACATCCTGCTCGGGATCTTCCTCGGCGGCGCAGGCTCTGCTGCCGACAGAGCCAAGCACTCCGGTTCGCACTGGTGGTACGGGGGCGGGCTCATCTGGGCTCTCGTGCTCTTCGCGGCCATCGCGCTTCTGTTCACGGCGCGGTATCCGCGCGGTCTCTTCGACTTCGTCCTCGGCCTCGACCGCTGGGTGGCACGGGTCATCGCGTATGCAGGCCTGATGACCGACGCCTATCCGCCGTTCCGGCTCGACCAGGGCGGGGACGATCCGGCTGGAGCAGCAGCCGTGACAGCGGAAGCGCCGACGGCGCCGGAGGCGATCGCGGCTTCGAGTGAGACGGCGGGTGCTGCCGTGCCCGTCGTAGCGCAGCCCGCGGCCACGTCGCCTCCACGCGGCGGGGCTGGGCGCGTCGTCCTCATCGTCGTGGGAGTCATCGCCGCGCTCGTCTCGCTCGGGTTGCTCGCGGGCGGCACGGCCCTCGTCGTGGTCGACCAGACCCAGCGCGACGACGACGGCTTCCTGATGTCCCCGAGCGAGGACTTCTCGACGGCGACCTACGCGATCGTCTCCGACAGAGCCGACGTGGACTTCGGTGGCTCCGAGCGCGCCGCGCGAGCCATCCTCGGCGAGGTCCGCATCCGCAGCGAGAGCAATCGCGACGTCTTCGTCGGGATCGCCAGGGACACCGACGTCGATCACTACCTGAACGGCGTCGAGCGCTCCGTCGTGACGGACATCGGGAAGGACCCGGAGTACTCGCACCGCACTGGCGACGCACCGGCGTCTCCTCCCGGCGACCAGGACTTCTGGGTCGCCTCCACGAGCGGGTCCGGTGAGCACACGCTCGAGTGGGAGCCGAAGGAGGGCAGCTGGAGGGCCGTCGTCATGAACTCCGATGGATCGCGGGGTGTCGCCTCCGAGCTGAGCATCGGAGCCGAGCTCGACGCGGCTCTCTGGACCGGCATCGTGCTGCTCGTCGTCGGTGCCCTGCTCGGTGCCCTGTCGGCGCTCGCCATCACCGCCGGCGCACGCCGCCGCGCAACCTCGAGCGTCGTCGACTGACCTTGGCCAGGGGCAAGGCGCCCGGACCCATCACACTCGTGTTGAGGCTGGGGCCTGGTCGCGGGGCAAGCGCTCGGGATGTCCGGAGCAGCGGGGGAACCTCACCGCGTCCGTCAGCCACCGCGTCGGTTCGGGACCACCACGGGAACTGTGCTTCGTCCTCGTAGCCGCGAGCGGAGCAGCCGGGCCGACGAGAGGCTGGCACGACTATCACGTCGTGGCTTGCCGACTCTGCGCGACCGAGCAATGCGGCTACGACCGATCCCCGGAGGATCACCCCGTGTGTCTTCACGTGCGACGGCAGCGCGTCGAGGTGATCCTGGAGTCGCAGCTGCGCAAGTGTGTCGAGTTGAGATGGATGAGCGGTCACGCCGCCGATCGCTCTGCACATGGTTTCCCAGCTCGGTTGCTCGAACGAGACCGCAACGGTCAACCAACCGCCGGACGTCTCCGCGAGCCGACGCGCGACTTCGAGTGTCGCGGCACCCGCCCGACCGTCTGGAACGTACGCCAGGATGTTATTTCCGACCTGACCGGCGGGCTGTTCGTCGACCGCAGGCGAATCGGAGGTTGCGATGGCTGCCGACCTCGCTGAAGATCGGCGCGAACGTCTCGTCGGCTTCTTGCTGCCCGCCGCGGCCGTACTGCGGCTCGTCGAGAGCGACCTCGCCGCGAGTAACGCACCCGCGGGGCATGGATACGGACGCGGGCGCTCATGGCGCCGAGCCGAAGGACTCTGACGATCCTTAGTATCACTGCCATGCCGATTGTCGCCGGAATCCGCACCTCTCGCGAGCAGACACTCGAACTCGCGGCGAAGCTGGCCCGAGACGGGTCCGATCACACGGCTCGCGTCCTCCTGGACGCCATTACACAAGGCCACGAGTTCGTTGCACTCACGGTCGATGACCGCGAGGCCGTCCTCGCGGTGCTGGATCACCCACGCGGCGCGCTCGTCGATCTGCGGACTGCGCTCTTCGCCGAACTCAACTGGCGTCGTGGCATGGCTCGCGTCCCAGGGCGTGACGGCAGATCGCCATACGTACGACGAACGCCGCAGCAAGCCGAAGGCGAGTAGGCGGGGCGCCCGCCCACTGCTGGACGAGGATGGCGCGAGCCAACAAGCGCCCACCGAACCGGTGGCGCTTTCGTCCGCAACCCATGGCGTGTTCTGCGCGTAGCGGCGCCTCAGGCGCGTGAACCGAGAGGTGTCTTCGGCTCTGCGTCGAGGTCGATAGCAGTGATGTGCCAGCGTCCGAGGTTGGCGCAGAAAACGGTCGAGCCGCGAAAGGCGATGTTGGTGGGGTGGGCGAGCAGGATCGCGTCGTCGTCGCGGATCAACACCGAGGCGAACCCGTCGTCGTCGACCCGAATGATCTGGCTTGGCTGGTAGCAGGCCACATACAGCTGGTCGTCGGGCCCGAATGCGAGGCCGTCCGGCAGTGCGTCGGGCAGCTCGACGAACGGCTCCGGTCGGCCTGCGGAGCCGTCCTCGTGCAGGGGCACTCGGGTGATTCGGCGTGACCATGTCTCGGCGACATAGACGGCGCTCTGGTCTGGGGCGACTGCGATTCCGTTGGCAAAGAGAAACGGGCCGGAGCTCCAGAGCGAGCCTGTGCGGTCGGTTTCGATCCGGAAGATCCCAGGCCCAGGCTCGCTGGGTGAATTGCTTTCGGTGACGTAGAGCCTCCCGGCGCGATCGAAGGCGAGCGCGTTCGGCAGGACCAGCTCGTGCCCACCGATTGCTCCCCTTGCCACCGCCTCGGGATCGCCTCCCGCAGGATCGAGCCTCATGACGGCCCGGCGGGCTCCGTCGACGTAGTAGAGGTGGTCGTCGCGTCCGAAGGCGAGCGCGAGCGTGAAGCCGTCGTCGTCGGCTATGCGCAGGTCCACCGACGATCCGTCCTGCGGTATCCGATAGATCTGGCCGGTCTCACCGCCGCACCAGATGCTTCCGTCCGAGTGGACGGCGACCCCCTCGGGGTGGTCGAGGCGAACCGGTCCGGCCGAACCATCGGCAAAGACCCGGGCGGCTGCGAGATCGAGGATCGGCTGTGTGTTCATGCTTGCCTGCGCGCGGGGCGACCGAGCATAGTACGAGTCGGTCAAGCGACTGAGGCGGTGCATTGAGCGGTTATCGGGTGGCGATGGACATTGGCGGCACGTTCACCGACTTCGTCGTGGTCGATGGGGCCGCCGCGGAGACGATCTCCGGCAAGGTGCTGACGACACCGGCGGACCCCGCACACGGCGTGCTCGAAGGCTTGCGTCAGTTCGTACCAGAGCCCAGTGCGGTCGACTTCCTGGTGCACGGAACGACCGTCGGGCTGAACGCGTTCCTGGAGCGAAAGGGCACGCGTCTCCTGTTGATCATGACCGAGGGGCTCCGCGACTCGTATTCGATCGCCCGGCACGACCGGAAAGAGCTCTACGCGTTGCGTTACCACAAGCCCAAGCGTCTAGTGCCACGGCGGGACGTCGTAGAGGTTGTGGAACGGCTGCGCTGGGACGGGTCGGTCGAGACGCCACTGGCTCCCGATAGCCTCGAGCCTCTGTTCGCCCGCATCCGCGACGAGGGAGTCGAGGCAGTCGCGGTCTGCCTGATCCACTCCTATGTCAACCCCGAGCACGAGCTCCAGGTGCGGGACCTGCTGCGGGCCGAGTTCCCTGAGCTGTCGATCACCCTCTCGCACGAGATCGCCCGCGAATGGCGCGAGTACGAGCGCGCATCATCAGCAGTATTGAACGCATACATCGCGCCTCGGGTCGAGCGATACCTCGCCACCCTCGAGCGTGAGCTGGGCGAGCTCGAGGTCTCCACCTCGCTCTACGTGATGCAGTCGAACGGCGGCATCACGAGCGCCCGAAGCGCGCGCCGCGAGCCGATTCAAACGCTGCTCTCAGGGCCTGTCGGGGGCACGATAGGCGGTGCGGCACTCGCCCTCGCGACCGGACGACGCAACCTTCTCTGCATCGACATGGGCGGAACCTCGTTCGACCTCAGCCTCGTGGTCGACGGGAAGCCGACAGTCTCGACCGAAACCGAGCTCGAGGGCCTGCCCGTGCTGATGCCGCTCGTCGACATCCACACGATCGGTGCGGGGGGCGGGTCGCTCGCGTGGCTCGAGGCGGGGGGCCTACGCGTCGGACCGCAGAGCGCCGGAGCCGATCCAGGCCCGGCATGCTACGGCCGTGGCGGGACGCAGCCGACGGTCACGGACGCCAACCTCTTCCTAGGTCGGCTCGACTCGGGGTATTTCCTCGGCGGCCGGATGACGCTCGACGAGAGCGCGGCCGAGCGTGCACTCGCGTCGGTCTCAGCACAGGTTGGGCTCGGAACGATCGAGCTCGCCGAGGGGATGCTCGCGATCGTCAACGCGAGGATGGCGGACGCAATGCGGACGATCACCGTCAAGCAGGGGATCGACCCACGCGAGTATGCCCTCGTCGCGTTCGGCGGGGCCGGCCCGATGCATGCCGTCTGGCTCGCCGAGGAGCTCGAGATCGGTGAGGTGATCGTGCCCTGGAGCCCGGGCACCTTCTCCGCCTGGGGGATGCTGAAGACGGACATGCGCCACGACGTGGTTCGGAGCTTCTATCGGCCGCTCGCCGAACTGCAGGCCGACGAGCTCGCCGGCGCCTTCGTCTCGCTCGAAGCGGAAGGAGCTGCGCTGCTCGAGGCCGAGGGGATCGACGCCGCCGACCGGTACGTCGCTCGTTCCGCCGACATGCGCTACGTGGGCCAGGAGTACACGGTCAACGTCCTCGTCGACGCGACGATCTCGCTCGAGCAGATCGACGCGGACTTTCACGACGTTCACCGCACCCGCTACGGGCACGCGACACCTGGTGCTCCGGTCGAGTTCGTCAATCTGCGACTGGCGGCGCTGGGACGGATCGCGACCGCGGAGAGCAGACACGGGGGCGGCGCGGAGCAGGCAGACGCTCTGCTCGGGACGCGCACGGTCGTCTTCGACGGCGCGGGGCACGAGACACCGGTGCTGATGCGCGAGTGGCTGCCGCCGCAGAGTCGCTACCAGGGGCCGGTCGTGATCGAGGAGCAGAGCTCGACCACCGTTGTCCCTCCGGGACACGTCGCGGCGCTCGACGAGCACGGCAACATCGTGATCACGAGAGCCTGAGCGAGAGGAGACAGGCAGTGGCGAAGACGGAGGCCCGATCGAGCTCGACGACAGCGGACCCGGTTACGACCGAGATCATCCGCAACGCGTTCGTCTCCTGCGCACAGGACATGAACGCCACTCTGATCCGCAGCTCGTACACGCCGATCATCTACGAGGGCAAAGATTGCTCTGTTGCGATTCTCGACGAGAACGGTGACGTGCTCGGACAGTCGCTCGGACTCCCGCTCTTTCTCGGCAACCTCGAGATCTGCGTGAAGCTCGCGGCGGAGACGTTCGGGTGGGATGCATTCCGGCCCGGAGACGTCTTCTACATGAACGACTCCTACATGACCGGCACGCACCTGAACGATGCG
This sequence comes from uncultured Actinomycetes bacterium, assembly GCA_963742625.1. Taxonomy (GTDB): domain Bacteria; phylum Actinomycetota; class Thermoleophilia; order Gaiellales; family Gaiellaceae; genus Gaiella. Next base: position 281,052 of record CAVUMO010000003.1, on the reverse strand, counting down.
ACGATCTTCGGGCCGATCTACTGGAGAGACACGTTGGTCGGCTTCTCCGCCACGCGCGCGCACTGGCTCGACGTCGGCGCGAAGGACGCGGGCGGCCCGATGGACTCGCGTGAGATCTACCAGGAGGGCATGCGCTGGGGGCCGACGCGGATCTACGACCGTGGCGAGCCGCGAGAGGACATCATCGACCTGCTCCGCCGGAACGGGCGCTTCGGCTACTCGCTCGTGGGCGACATGAATGCACAGGTGGCCGCGTGCCGCACCGGCGAAGCGCGCTTCCAGGGGATCCTCGATCGATTCGGCTACGAGACGTATATCGAGGCTCGTGACGAGATTTACCGGCAGTCGGAGCAGCTCGAGCGCGACGCGGTGGCAGCGCTGCCGGACGGGACCTACCGTGCAGAGGGCTTCTTGGACGATGACGGGCTCGGCCACGGCCCGATCCCGGTCGCGCTTCGCATCGACATCCACGGCGACCAGATGACGCTCGACCTCGACGGGTCGTCACCGCAGATGGAGGGTCCCGTCAACTGCGGCTTTGCGCAGACGGTCTCGGCGTGCCGGGTTGCGTTCAAACTGTTGATCAACCCAGAACGGCCAGTCGACGGCGGCACGTTCCACACACTCGCTGTGAAGGCGCCTCCGGCGTCGATCTTCGATGCGCAGGAGCCCGCCCCCTGTCAGTGGTACTTCAGCTCTCTCGGCCTTCTGATCGACCTGGTCGTGACGGCGCTCGCGCCGATCCTGCCCGACAAGGTCGCGGCCGCGCACTACGGCGACTCGATGGTGATGTTCCTCGCCGGCAAGGACCCGCGGCGCGACGGCCTGCCCTTCCTATATGTGATGCCGCACGCCGGCGGTTGGGGTGGGTTCGAGGGCGGCGACGGTGAGGACGGACTCATCAACAACGTCAACGGGGGCTTCAAGGACTATCCGGTCGAGGTGTTCGAGGTGAAGTATCCGGCGTTGATCCGCAGGTATGGCTTTCGCCCCGATACCGGCGGGCCCGGCCGTTTCCGCGGCGGCTGCGGGCTCTTCCGGCGCTTCGAGGTCGACCCCGACGCCTACCTCTACCTCTGGCTCGAGCGCTCGGTGACGCCCGCCTGGGGGCTGTTCGGGGGCAAGGAGGCGACCGGGCCGGCTGTCGTCGTCAACCCAGGTCGCACGGAGGAGCGGCAGATGCTCAAGGTCAACGCGCACCCTCTTGCTGCAGGCTCGATCGTGGACCTCAACACCGGCGGCGGGGGAGGCTACGGCGACCCGGACGAACGCGAGCCTGAGCGCGTTCGCACCGACGTGGTGGACGGGTACGTCAGCCGCGACGCGGCAGCGAGCGACTACGGCGTTGTGCTCGACGACGCGCTGGCCGTCGACGTCGCTGCAACCACGGAGTTGCGTGCGACGCGTCGCGAGCGGTAGCCGGTTCGTCAGGCGACCTTGACTCTGCTTCGCACGAACCTTATCGTCGAACGCCTCCGTTTGTATCCCAACGACGCATAAGTATCCCTGCCGAGTTCGAAGGGGAGGACAAGATGCGAAAGGCATTTGCGCTTGCGGTCGTTGCGTTCGCGACGGCTGCGGCGGTTGGTGCGGGGCTGACACCGGCTGCGTCAGGAGACAAGAAAGCGACCATCAACATCGGTGTCTTCCTCGCATCCTCAGCGAACACCTATTGGGCGGCGGAGCTCGAGGGCGCCAAGGCCGTCGCGAAGAAGTACCCGAATGTGAAGTTGACGGTCTTCGACGCGAAGTTCACGACAAACACGCAGGTGAACCAGCTTCGCAATGCTCTCGTCTCGAAGAAGTATCAGGCGTGGTTCATCGGCCCGAACGACGGCGGTCCGTTGACGCCCACGATCAAGCAAGCCGTCGCTCAGGGCGTCAAGGTCGGCTGCTCGCTCGTACCGTGCGGGCCGGACATCCGCGACGTGAAGGTCCAGATCCCGGGGCAGGTGATCTTCGTCGGGCTCGGCTTCTACCCGAACGGACAGCTGCTCGGCCGTGGCGTCGTCCAGGCCTGTAAGGGGATCGATCCGTGCAAGGTGCTGTGGCTGCCGGGTCTGCCGACACTGCCGCTCGAAGTCGCCCGCCAGGAAGGCCTCTACTCGGTTCTCAAGGGCCACTCGAACATCAAGGTGGTCGCGACCGCGGCAGGCGGCTATCTCGCCGCACCTGCGCTGACGGCCACCTCCAACATCCTGCGCGCGCATCCCGACCTGAACGTCGTCGTCTCCAGCGGAGACCAGATGATCGCGGGCGCGTACAAGGCAGAGCAGCTCGCGGGCAAGACCAACGTCGCGAACATCGGGAACGGCTGCACCATCGAGGCGAAGCAGCTCATCCTCGCCGGGAAGGAGATGGCCTGCAGCGTCTACCTGCCGATCACAGAGGGAAAGCTCGTCGTGCAGGCGCTTGTCAACGCCGTGAACGGTGCGAAGCAGACCGGCGTCTACGTCAACGCGAACAAGTTCAGCCCGATCGGCAGTCTTGGCACCAAAGCCAACATCGCCAAGTTCACCCCCCAGTTCCATTCATAGAGGCGAACTCGGCATTCCGAGTGGTCGGAGTGTGCGGCGTCGAACACGATAGGCCGCACGCTCCGGCCTCGCGATTCCGGCGGGTCTGGTGAAAGGGATGACGTCAACCGTGGAACGCGGTCGGCTCACTGACCGGGCCTACTGGCACGTTCGCAACGGCATCCTCAGCGGCGACCTGCCTCCCGGAACCATCCTCGCCGAATCGGAGCTCGCGGACATCATCGGAGGCTCGCGAACGCCGGTTCGCCAGGCGCTCGGTCGCTTGCTGCAGGAAGGTCTGACCGAGGTTGGACCACGACGTCAGTCGATCGTTCGCGGTTTCACGCCCGACCATCGCGAGGAGATGCACCTCCTCCGGGAAGCGCTCGAAGGCGTCGCAGTCCGACGTGCGTGCGAGGTCATGGAGCTCGAAGAGATCGATCGCCTACGGCTGCTGATCATCCAGCAGCGCCGCGCGGCTGCCGCGGGTCTCAACGACGAGTTCCTCGAGCTCGACGAGCAGTTCCACTTGAGTATCGCCGAAGGAGCTCGTTTGCCGATCCTCCATGCGTTTCTCGGTCAACTTCGCGGTTTCGTGCGTGTCGCGACGCTCGGTGCGATTCGTCCGCCCCGTGTGCTCGACGAAGTCGTGACAGAGCACGAGCGCATCGTCGACGCGATCGAGGCGCGCGACCCGGAGCATGCGCTACGGGCGCTCGTCGATCACCTCGCGCGGAGTGACTACTCACCCTCGGAGGTGGCTCCATGAACGTCGCTGAGCGCTATGTCCTGCGAGAGGCCAACGTGCTCGACGCGGCCGGGAGCTTCGCCGGGCCGCTCGACGTCAGGATCGAACACGACCGCGTCGCGCAGGTCGGCAAGGACCTGCGCGCGCCCGATCTCGACTCCATCGATTTCTCCGGACTCTGGCTGATGCCGGGTGTCTTCGACTGCCACGACCACGTCACGTTCTCGACCGTCGACCTGGCGGCCGTCCTGGCCACGCCGATCACCCGGTGGACGCTCGACGCGGCCCGGAACGCGAGAGCGACCCTGGAATCGGGCGTCACGTTCGTGCGCGACCTCGCCGGCGCCGATCGCGGCCTGCGCGACGCGCTCGCAGCCGGCTATCCGCACGGACCGCGCATGCAGATCTCGGTTGTCCTCATCTGTCAGACCGGCGGCCATGGCGACGCCTACCTCGGAGGAGCCGGTCTCGAGGGGACGCTAACGCCTGTCTATCCGGGTAGGCCGCCACATCTGGTCGACGGCCCGGAGGAGATGCGGCACGTCGTGCGCGCTGCGCTCCGCGCGGGAGCGGATTGGATCAAGCTTGCCACCACCGGCGGACTGGTCTCCGACCACGATCAGCCCCTGATCGCGGAGCTCACGCCGGACGAGATCGCGGTCGCCGTCTTCGAGGCAGGTCGCAAGGGCAAGGGGGTCGCGGCCCATGCCTATGGCGGAGACGGTCTGACCAATGCCGTCCGGGCAGGCGTGCGCTCCATCGAGCACGGCGGCTTCCTGACCGAGGAGCAGGCGGTGCTGATGGCCGAGTCCGGCTGCTTCCTCGTGCCCACGCTGTCGGCGATGCGCGACACCTTGCGGTGGGCCGAGGAGGGCGCGCTCACGCCGACCCAGTGCAAGAAGATCCTCGACTTCAACCTCGACATCGGCGCGTGCGTGCGCATCGCCAAGGCGCATGGAGTGAGGCTGGCCTCCGGGACCGACTACATCAGTAGCGAGCAGCACGGGAAGAACCTGGAGGAAATCCTCCTCATGCACCGAGCGGGATTGACCGTCGAGGAGGCATTGCTCACGGCGACGGCTGGAGGCGCTGAGCTGTGCGGCGTCGACGCCGAGCTCGGGACGATCGACGAGGGGTACGTCTTCGACGCGATCGTGCTCGACCGCGATCCCGGCGATCTTTCCCGCTTCGCCGAGCCCGGCCAGGTGACGGGAGTCTTCCAATCCGGTCGACCGACTGTGCCGCACCCACGTCTCGTCTCGACCACGTCGTCCGGCGCGTGAGCGCGACTGGCACAGAGCCGTACGCCGAGCTCAGGGGCGTCTCGAAACGCTTTGGCGGCGTCCAGGCGCTCGTCGATATCGACCTCGCGTTCGCGCCGGGCTCGATCCACGCGCTCGTCGGCGAGAACGGCGCGGGCAAGTCGACGCTGGGGAAGATCCTGGCCGGCCTGCACCGACCCGACGCCGGCGAGTTGCGTGTCCAAGGACGCGCCGTCGACTATCACTCCGCACGCGACGCGCTGACCGACGGGATCACGATCATCGCGCAGGAGCCGACGCTCGTCCCGCACCGCTCCGTGCTCGAGAACGTATTCCTCGGTGTCGAGGACCGGCATGCGGGGGTGATCGACAGGCACGCGCTGCGGCAGCGGTACCAGGCGCTCGTCGACACGACCGGCATCGAGCTCCCGCCGCGGAGGCTCGCGCGGACCCTCCGCGTCGCGGACCAGCAGAAGGTCGAGATACTGCGAGCGATCGCCCGCGACGCAAAGCTGATCGTCATGGACGAGCCGACGTCGGCGTTGACGCTCGACGAAGCGCAACGGCTGTTCGAGCTGGTCGGCAAGCTGCAGAGCGCCGGCACCACGATCATCTACGTCACGCATTTCCTCCCGGAGGCTCTCGACCTCGCCGACACCGTGACAGTGCTTCGGGACGGGCGGCTGATCCGGACGTCCGCGGCCGCCGACGAGACGCCCGAGCGTCTCGTCCTCGCCATGCTCGGGCGCACGATGGGGCTCAACTTTCCCGACAAGTCGCCGCCGCCGGCGGACAGTCCGGTCGTGCTGTCGGTGCGCAACCTCTCCCGGCCGCCGCATGTCAACGACGTCTCCTTCGAGGTTCGCGCCGGTGAGATCGTCGGTCTTGCCGGTCTGATCGGGAGCGGTCGCTCCGAGGTCGCCCGCGCCATCTTCGCCGCCGACAAGGCGGCGTCCGGCACGGTCGAAGTCGCAGGCGTGCCGCTCCGCGCGCGCTCGCCGCGGCAGGCGATCGGCCATGGCGTCGTGATGCTCCCGGAGGATCGGAAAGGACAGGGGCTCCTGATGTTGCGCTCGCTCGTCGAGAACGTCACCTTGCCGCACCTGGGGGACGTGTCTACAGCCGGCCTGATGGAGCCGCGGACGGAGAGGCGCCGCGTGAGCGCCCTGCTCACGAGTCTCGACGTGCGAGCGAGGTCTCCCCGCGCACGTGTCGACACCCTCTCGGGCGGTAACCAGCAGAAGATCCTGTTCGCGAAATGGCTGTTTCGCCGCCCGCACGTCTTCATCGCCGACGAGCCGACTCGGGGTGTCGACGTGGGGGCCAAGCGCGCGATCTACGAGCTCCTCCACTCCCTCGCGGGGGAAGGGATCGCCGTGCTCCTGATCTCGTCCGAGCACGAGGAGGTGCTCGGCCTTGCCCATCGCGTCCTCGTCATGCGCGGTGGGCAGATCGTGGACAGGTTCACAGGCGAGACGATGAGCGAGAGTGCCATGCTGAGCGCCGCGTTCGGGACGCAGCAAGCCGAGGAAGGGCCCGATCGGTGACCGTGACGCACGAGCCCGAGATCGAGGAGAGCGCTTTCCAGCGGCTCCGCCACCGCAACCTCGCCGTGATTCGCGACTACGGCGTCGTAATCGCCTTCGCCGCGGTCTTCGTCGCGCTGTCGCTCAAGAGCGACGTGTTTCTCACGTGGGAGAACATGAAGAACCTGGCGTTCCAGACTGCGCCGGTAGGGACGATCGCCGCCGGCGGAACGCTCGTCTTCATCGCGGGCGGATTCGACCTCTCGGTGGGCGCGATCGCAGGCTTCGCGGCGATCATCTCCGGCAAGATCTTCCTCGGCACGGGCATCGGGCTGTGGGGATCGCTGATCCTCGGCGCGCTCGTTGGGCTCGGTTGCGGAATCGGCAATGGACTACTGGTCACGCTCGGCCGCGTCAACGCGTTCATGGCGACCCTGGCCACGTCGATCATCATCTACGGCTTCGCGCAGGTCGTCACGAGCGGGAACCTCGTCTCCGTGCAGGCCGAGCGCTTCTCGACCCTCGGTCTAGGCAACGCGTGGGGGATCAACTATCCGATCTTCATCTGGTTCGGCTTCGCGCTCGTGTGCGGGTTCCTCCTCTCGCGTACGACGTTCGGTCGTTACGCGTACGCCGTCGGCGGTAACGCCGAGGCCGCCCGGCTCTCCGGCGTCCGCGTCAACGTGATCCGCACCGCGACATTCGCCATGTCCGGCCTCGCCGCGGGGATCGCCGGCGTGACCCTTTTCTCTGAAGTGTCCACCGCACAGTGGAACGCGAACAGCGGGATCGAGTTCGACGCGATCACGGCGATCGTGCTCGGCGGGACGTCCCTATTCGGAGGCGAAGGGGCGATCTGGCGCACTGTCCTCGGCGCCTTCTTCCTCGTGATGATCGGCAACGGCTTCGACCTGCTCGGGACGACGCCCCAATGGCAATACGTGATCAAGGGCGTCATCCTCGCCGGCGCAGTCTCACTCGACGCATGGGCGAGACGGAGTCGGGCATGACGGTCGTCTCCATGCTGCGGCTGCCGGTTCGGCCCGGAAACGAGGACGCACTCGTCCACGCCTTCGCCGCCCTCGAGATCTTCGGGCATTCCGAGCGGAGCGGCGGCTTCCTGGGCGGCAGGCTCCTTCGTCCGCGCGACGGCGGGCCGTTCGTCGTGATGGCGGAATGGGAGAGCGACGACGCCTACCGCGGCTGGCTTGAAAGCTCCGTCCGCGCGGAGCTCGCAGCGCACATCGAGCCGCTGCTCATCGGCGACGTCGAGGCCGGCCAGCTGTACGAGGACGGCTAGGCCGATCGCAGAGCAGCGGACAGCGGGCGCCCCGACCATCCGCGCGGCGACCGACGTCGGCGGCACCTTTACGGATCTCGTCTACTTCCTCACCGACCCCGAGACCGGGGCGCAGTCGACCGTCACGGCGAAGTCCGAGACCACCCCACCCGACTTCGAGCTCGGCGTGATGAACGTGATGGCGAAGACAGGGGTCGAGCTGGGCGAGCTCGCGTTCATCGCGCACGGCACGACTGTCGTGATCAACACGCTGACCGAGCGCACGGGCGTGAAGACGGGGCTGATCACGACCGAGGGTTTCCGCGACTCGCTCGAGATCGCGCGCGGTAACCGGCCCGACTACTTCAACCTCGACTACGAAAAGCCAGCTCCATTCGTGCCCCGCTATCTCCGGCGCGAGATTCCCGGCCGCATCACGTACAGGGGCCTCGAACGACACGCGCTCGATCTGGACGGTCTGACGCAGATCGTCGCGGACTTCCGTGCCGACGGCGTCGAGGCCGTCGCGATCTGTCTGCTCAACGCGTACGTCGACCCCACGCACGAAGTGGCGGTGCTCCGCCGACTGCGTGACCTCTGGCCGGGTGTCGCGGCCGTCGCTTCGCACCAGATCACACGCGAGTGGCGGGAGTACGAGCGAACCAACACGGCCGTCCTCTCCGCGTACGTGCAGCCGGTCGCCGAGCGCTACCTCGGCCGCCTCGCGACCGGCACCCGTGACGCGGGCTTCGGTGGCCAGCTCTACGTCATGCAGTCGAACTGTGGCGTCGACTCCGTCGAGAAGGCGCAGCGGATCCCGATCACGATGGTCGAGTCAGGCCCGGCGAGCGGCGTCCTCGGTGCCGCCGAGCTCGGACGGCTGATCGGTGACCCGAACGTGCTCGCACTGGACATCGGCGGCACGACTGCCAAGTGCTCCCTCATCGAGGGCGGGCGGGTGAGGATCATGACCGACTACTGGATCGAGCGCAGCCGCCAGGCCGCTGGCTATCCGATCATGGTGCCGGTCGTCGATCTGGTCGAGATCGGCAGCGGTGGCGGGAGCATCGCCTGGGTAGACGACTTCGGAAAGCTTCACGTCGGACCGCAGTCGGCCGGCGCGCTGCCCGGACCGGCGGCGTATGGACGCGGGGGAACTCGCGCGACGACGACGGACGCCAATCTCGAGCTCGGGAGGATCAACGCGCGCTACTTCTGTGGCGGCGAGCTCGACGCCGACATGGACGCCGTTGCCGACGCGCTAGACCAGATCGCACAGCGCCTCGACGTCCCCCGCGAGGAGGCCGCGCGCGGGGTGATCCGGATCGCCAACAACAACATGATCAACGCGTTGAAGCTCGTCTCCGTCAACCGCGGCCACGACCCACGCGACTTCACCCTGGTGGCGTTCGGCGGCGGCGGCGGGATGCACGCGGTCGAGCTCGCCACGGAGCTCGGCATCCGAAAGGTCGTCGTGCCCCGTACCGCCGACGTCTTTTCTGCGTGGGGCATGCTCATGAGCGATCTCCGTCGGGACTACTTCCTCACACGCCTGCTTCGCGTGAGCGAGGCGGACGCACCCAAGCTCGACGCCCTGCTGGGCGAGGTTGCGAGCGAGGCGCGTGAGGAGTTCGCGCGGGAGGGAATCCCGCCTGAGCAGGTGCGCTTCCTCCGCTACGGCAACCTGCGCTACGAGAACCAGGAGCACAGCGTCGAGGTGCTGCTTCCCGAAGGCACGATCGATGGAGCGTCGCAGGCCGAGCTCGCAGACACCTTTCATCGGGCGTACGAGCACGAGTACACCTACCGCCTCGCGGCTCCAATCGAATTCGTCAGCCTCCATCTCGTTGCGGTCGCCGAGGTCGGCAGGCTCACGCCTGCCCCGCTGCCCGTAACAGGCGGGCGTGTCGAAGACGCACGCAAGGAGGTGCGCGTCGTCGACTACGCGGCGAGCGGGGTGCATGACGCCTCGATCTACGATGGAGAACTGCTCGGGCCCGGCCAGCGTTTCGCCGGTCCGGCAATCGTCGAGACGAAGGGCAGCACCACGGTCGTCCATCCGGGCAACACCGTGGACGTCGACGACTACGGCAATCTCGTCATCTCGATCGGCGGCGACACGTGATCGCGCCCGAATCCGATCCGATCACGCTCGAGATCATCCAGAACTCTCTGCAATCGATCAGCGACGAGATGTTCGCCGCGTTCCGCAAGACAGCGATGAGCGCGATCATCTACGAGGTGCTCGACATGGGCACGTGCATCACGGACGGCGACGGCAACCTCGCTTCCTCCGGCGCCGGCATCCCCGCCTTCGTCGGTGTGCTCGACAAGGCGGTGAAGCGGATCATCGAGGTGAACACGGGGCCCGATGGGATTCGCCCGGGGGACATCTTCGCGACGAATGATCCCTTCTACGGCGGAGTCACCCACCTGAACGACGTGGTGCTGGCGATGCCGGTCTTCGCCGAGGGCCGACGCGTGGCCTGGACGGCGAACATCGCCCACTGGAACGACGTCGGCGGCATGGTGCCCGGTTCGATCTCGAACGACGCACGCGAGATCTTCCAGGAGGGCCTCCGCCTCCCCGCAGTAAAGCTCGTCTCCGAGGGCACGCCGATCGAGTCGGTCATGGCGATCATGAAATGCAACAGTCGTTTGCCCGACTACCTCGAGGGAGACATGTGGGCCGGGATCGCCGCGGCGCGCGTCGGCGAGCGCCGCGTCCTCGAGTTGATCGGCAAGTACGGTCTCGGCACCTTCCTCACCGCCCTCGACCTCTTCATGGACTATGGCGAGCAGGTGTCGCGCCGCGCTCTCGCAGGGCTGCCGAAGGGCCGCTATTCCCTCGCCGAGGAGCAGGACAGCGGCACGGTCTACACCGTGACGGTCGAGATCAACGGCGACGAGTTCGTCGTCGACCTGAGCGACAACCCCGACCAGGACGACGGGCCGAACAACGCCAGCCGCGACGGCTCGATGGTCGCGGCACAGATGGTGTTCATGAACATCACTGACAAGCACAGGGCTGCGAACGCCGGGCACTTCCGACCGCTGACGCTCATCACACGCCCGGGATCTGTGTTCGATGCGAATCCGCCTGCCGCGTTCGCGACGTACTACGAGGTCGAGGTCCGGCTGTACGACCTGCTTTGGCGCTGCCTCGCGCCGCACCTCGGCGACCGCCTGCCGGCCGGCGGCTTCGGCTCGATCTGCGGCACCTTCATCGGTGGCCCGCACCCGGACACGGGACGTCATTTCACGATCGTCGAGCCTCAGGTGGGAGGCTGGGGCGCGTCCCGCCGCCGCGATGGCAACAGCGCCGTCTTCAGTGGCTTCCACGGCGACACCTTCAACTGTCCGGCAGAGGTCGCCGAGGCACGCTACGGGCTCTACGTCGACCGGCTGGCGCTCAACGACGCGGACGGTGGCGAAGGCGAGCATCGCGGCGGCAAGGGCATCGTGCTCGAGTACCGGGTGCGCTCGAACGGCTGCTTCTTTACGTGCGCCTACACGCGCAACCGGCACCCGCCGTGGGCCCTCGACGCCGGTCTCGAAGGGTCGCCCAACTATGTGGAGGTGGTTCGTGCAGACGGAGCCGTCGAGTTCCACGCTGTCGTCACGGCGCTCGAGGTGAACGAGAACGACGTGATCAGGATCCACACCGGCAACGGCGGCGGCTACGGAGACCCCCGGAAACGGCCGCGGGAGAAGGTGCTGGAGGACATCAAGAACGGCTTTCTGACACTCGCGCGTGCGTCTTCCGTCTATGGCGTCGACGTCGACGTCGACTGGCCCGGTGCGTTGTAGCGCCGAGACGCACCCGGAGATCCGCATCCGACTCCACCCCACCCCCTCGGCGTTCGCATCACCATGGGCTGGTCGCTGCTAGGGAAGGGCGAGCAGCAGGTATGCGTCGACCAGGTCGTCCTTGCCCTTGACCCGCAGACCTGACCTGGGCGTGACAACCGTGCCGGCCGGCAGTTGCACATAGGTCTTCTCGCCGATCAGCACCCCACCGGCGGGGGCGAGGCTCTCGAGCCGCGAGCCGGTGTTGACCGTGTCGCCCACCAACGGGTAGGCCACGTGCCCGTCGCCTCCGATCTCGCGGATCACTGCCTCGCCGCTGTTGACACCGACCCGCATGGGCGGCCACTCCGGATGCTGCGCGGCGACACCCGCGAGCTCGCGTTGGAGCGCAAGAGCGGCGCGTGCCGCCCGAAGCGCATGGTCGGGCTGGTCGCCCCGGCTGTTGAAGACCGCGAGCATGCCGTCGCCGATGAACTTCTCGACCTCGCCGCCGAACCGCCGGGTGATCAGCGGCGCCGCAATGCCCCAGTACGCGTTGAGGACGGCAGCGACCTCGGTCGCGGCCGAGCGCTCGGCGAAGCTCGTGAACCCCACGAGGTCACCGAAGAGAACGCTGATGTCCTGCTGACGCTCCCGCGTCGTCGGCAGATAGAGATGCCGGAATCGCTCGTCGCGCCATTCGCGACGCACGGCGAAGCCAATGATCAGGTACGCCGCGACGATCAAGCCGTGCCACTCCCACCAGCTCGCATGCCACTTGCGCTCCCCCGTGACCGCGACCCCGATCATCGCCTCGGACAGGAGCAGGAAGCAGGCGATGACGGCCACGGGCAGCAGGTTCCAGCGCCGCCGGTAGATCGCCCAGTAGCGACCGGCGCTGACCGCATACATCGCCGTGCCGACGACCGCGATGGCGGCGACCAGGCCGTTCGCCGAGGCCGCCTCGCTGCCCGGGCCGCGCAGCGGCGGCAGGCTCGCGACGGTCCACGCGAACCACAACCCCATCGCGACCATGACCGCGATGCGCAGGAGTGCCCGTCGGCGGATCAGGAGCGGCGCGATTCCGGGACGAACGTCGACGAACGCCGAGCCGAGGGCGAACACGGCGCTCAGGAGCAGGCCCACGGGAATGGCGACCTGGAACCCCGCGTATTCCTCGGAGAAGAGGATCTCGGGCGTCCCGACAGCATGGAGGCCCAGGAAGCCACCGGTCGCCATGAACGCCAGCGAGAGCAGAAGGACGCGGGCATCGCCGCGCCGGTTCGCGGCCTCTCCCGCCGCGTACCCGAGGATGAACGCCGTGGCGCCCACGATGCCGAAGACCACGAAGTGGAGCGGGTAGTTCTCGATGTGAGGGTCGAGCCGCGAGCGAAGCAGAAGGGAGACGAGCCCGACCAGCGGCAGCGCGGCGGCGACGAGCCCGCCGGCAACGACAGCTCCCGCGCGCGCCCGGTGCCGATCTGCGCCGAGCGACAGGCCCTGCGAGCGCTCGTCGCAGATCTCGTCATGGGTCTCGACGGTTTCCATCAGCCAGTTCTCACGTTGAGCGAGCCGGTTCAACGCGGATCGTGGCCGCGAGTGACTCCAGACGTCCCTACGGCGCGGCAGGCCGATCGGTTCTCCTCGCGCTCTACCCTTTTGCGGGTGACTGGTTCGGATGACCCGCGCTACTCGACGTGCTTCATCTGCAACGAGTCACTCGACCACTCGAAGGTGCGGCCGCCCATCGCCTGGCTCGACGACCCGGAGGTCGATGGCCACACGAACATCTGGTTCGTCGCGTGGCACATCCCGCCCTCGATCTCGACGCCCTCGAGCTCAACGCGAGCGTCGCAACGGGCGTCCTTGTACGGCTGCGCGCTCTCGTACAGGGCCTTCGTCAGCGCGTGATAGCTCCGCGCTACTCGACCCGGTACGTCTGCACATCGGCGTGCTTCATCTGCAACGAGGTGCTCTACTGGAACTCGAAGGTGCGGCCGGCGATCGCGTGGGTCGACGACCCGGCTGTGGCCGGCCACCTCTGGGCCGTCTGAGCACACCACGATTGCGCTGGTCGCGTGGCACATCCCGCGTACGATCTCGACGCTTCCGCCGCAACGGGCCTCCTCACCTGACGCACGGAACGCGTGTTGCCTCGGCGCGAGATCAGGTGGAGACCACAGACCGCGCCATCGCGCAGCGCCTGCGGGAGTGAAGTCGGCCGCGAGCGCGTTCTGAGCACCGCTCCTCTCCCCCGAGACCCGAGGCGGAATAGCATGCCGTATGACCGCCGCGCTGGTCGGCCTGATCTGCGTGGCGACGTCCGGCGCCATCCTGATCACGCTGCATTTCCTGCCAACCGGGCTCGACCCGATCCGCTATGCCGTCAGCGACTACGGATGGACCGCGTACCACGTGGGCTACCGCACGATGGTCGTCCTGCAGGGCGTCGGGGCGATCCTCATCGCGGTGGGGCTGGGGCAGGAAACCGACGTGCAGTCCCTCGGCTGGCTCTACGTCTACGGCGTCGTTCGACTCCTCGTCGCAGGGTTCATGACCGATCGTGAGCCGGAAAGTCTTCGCTCGCTCACGCGGACCGGTCGCATCCACGTCCTTCTCGCCGGAACGGCCTTCGCTTCGATCGCCGTCGCCGCGTCACACCTCGACTGGACGGGCAAGCCCTCCGTTCTCGGCCCGCTCGGATGGATCGTGACGGCAACGGCGATCGCCACCGGAACCGCACTCGCGGTCCCACCGATTCGACGCGTCGCGCTCGGACTGATCGAGCGCCTGCATTACGCCGCGGCGATCACCTGGCTGATCGTCGTCTCCGCCTCGATCATCTAGTCGACGCGACGCCGACTCACTCGGGCCAGGGTTGCACGGTCGGCAATGGATCGCCAATGTCAGAGGGGCCGGTCTCGCTTCTGAGACACGGCAGGGGGGATGACCGGCCCTTTAGTCCTTTCGACGCCTTGTCGATAGACGCCCCATGAAGACGAGGGGGATCTTCCTGACCGACTTCGTGTGGGTCGGCGTCTTGGTCTTCGGGCTCGTGCTCGTCGCCCGGGGACTGTTCTAGCCGACCACGCCGCTAGCCGAGAAGCTCGTCGATGAGGCTCTGGACGCGCGCATCGATCGCGTCGCGGATCCTGCGCACGGTCGCGGCGTCCTGACCGGCGGGGTCGTCCAGCCCCCAGTCCTCGTAGCGCTTGCCGGGATACACGGGACAGGCGTCGCCGCACCCCATCGTGACGACGACGTCGGCCTCGCTCACGAGGTCGTCGGTCAGCAGCGTCGGGCGCTTCGCAGAGACGTCCAGTCCGATTTCGGCCATGACCTCGATCACGGCGGGACCGATCTCCGCCGCCGGCGAAGTCCCTGCCGACCGGACGGCGATTCGCCCTCCCGACCGATGCTCGAGGAGCCCTGCGGCCATCTGGCTCCGGCCCGCGTTGTGGATGCAGACGAACAGCACCTCGGGCCGATCGGCCACGTGCGCGCCCTACGCCGCCGCCGAGGCGACCGCCGGCTCGAACACGTCGCGCAGGCGTTCGATCGCCTCGGGCACGAGCCGGTAGTAGGCCCACGTCCCGCGGCGCTCCGCTTCGACGAGACCGGCGTCGCGGAGGATCCGCAGATGGTGCGAGACGGTCGGCTGCGTGAGGTCGAACGCGTCGGTGAGATCGCAGACGCAGCACTCGTCGGCGCAGGCGAGTCGGTTGACGATCGAGACGCGCGTCGGATCGGCCAACGCCTTGAAGGTCGATGCGAGTCGCGCCGCAGCCCCGTCCGGCATCGCCGGCGTGTCCGGGCCACAACAGAGCGGTTGGAGAACGGGAAGAGTCTTCATTGACGTTCATCAATCTATCATCTACCCTCTCCATCGACAATCTTCGATGAAAGGAGACGTCGATGGCCGTCGAGATCTTCTGCTGTGACGGCGGCGACTGTTGCGGCGACGACTGCTGCTGCTGCTAGCCCGTCCCGTGCCACGCTTCGAAGCCCCTGCCCATGCAGGGGCTTCGTGCCGACGTGAGCGACTACGCGCCGAGGAGCCTGTCGAGCCCGCGCGTCAGTCCCGTCCGGCCGACGACGGAGCGGATCGCAAGCAGGGTGCCGGCGACGTACGGGTCCGGGCTGTCGCCTGCATCGTGCCGGATGCTGAGGCGCTCCCCCGGTGCGGCGAAGACGATCTCCGTCGAGACGACGAAGCTCGGGAGACGTAGTGAGTGGACCTGTGAACCGGCGACGGGGGCGCCCCGCGCTTCACGTTGCCCGAGCACGTCGTCGATCGGCACCGGCTGCGCGGGTGCGCGAACCTCGGCGAGCCGCTCGGCGAGTTCCCGAGCCGTCCCGCTCGGCGCGTCCGGCTTCGTGTCGCTCGCGTAGTCGATCACCTCCCAGGCGTCGAGATGCCGGGCCGCGTCGACCGCTGCCTTGAGCAGGACAGCCGCCGTGATCGAGAAGTTGCCTGCAGCGACCACGCCGACTCCGTGGTCGCGTGCAGCCTTGGCGATCTC
The DNA here is from genome assembly GCA_963742625.1 of uncultured Actinomycetes bacterium. Classification (GTDB taxonomy): domain Bacteria; phylum Actinomycetota; class Thermoleophilia; order Gaiellales; family Gaiellaceae; genus Gaiella. The sequence goes on along the minus strand of CAVUMO010000003.1, from coordinate 265,409 downwards.
CGAATAGTCGTCCGCCGAGAGCCCGCTCGACCCGACCACGACGTTGACGCCGCGCTCGATCGCCGCCGAGACGTTCTCCCTGACGGCTTCCGCGTGCGTGTAGTCGACGAGGACGTCCGCCTCGACTGCGTCGAGGGCTTCGGCCACGGACGAGTGGTTGTCGGCATCGGATCGGGACACGCCTGAGACGAGGTCGAGGTCGGCCGCGTCGCGAACGGCCGCGGCGACGGCGCTCCCCGTCCAGCCGGTGACGCCGGCGACGCAGACGCGGATCTGCGCTCGTCTCGGCATCCCGAGAGCCTATGCCCACAGGCGGTCGATCCGCATGCCCGCGCTAGGGTGCCGGCGATGCCGTCTCGTAAGGCGTCCTGTCACTGCGGGCAGCTTCGCCCCGAAGCGACGGGCGAGCCGGTTCGCGGTCTCGATCTGCAACTGCCTCGCGTGCCAGCGCCGGACGGGTAGCGCCGCCGACGCGCTCGCCCAGCTCGAGCGTTGCGATCGCGCTCGTCGACGGGTTCCGGGAGCTGGCGCGAGGCGACGCGGACTTCGATCCGATCCGGCACGACCCCGCGTTCGTCGAGCTCGTCGGGCCAGCCGTGGCATGAACGGGTGGGGCCGGCGCGCTCGCGCCGGCCACCCGGGAGGGACTCAGCGCGCCGGCTCTTCTCCCCAGGTCACGAGCACGGCGTAGATCACGAGGAACAGCATCGCGAGGATCGTGAGCGACAGGAACGGAGCGAAGGCCATCCAGTAGAACCAGCGCACGACCCCGATCGACGCGCCGATCAGGGCGATCCAGCGACCGAAGCTCCGGCCGTCGAGGAGGCTCTTGCCGGCGGCCACGTACACGACCGCGAGCGCGGCGTCGAAGAGGCCCCAGAGCCACCCCTTGTTGCCCAGGACGCCGTTCGAGACGTCCGAGACCCAGGCGCTGTCGGACCACAGGTTGACCGCCCAGAGGACGTAGAGCGCGGCGGCGATGAACAGCATCACGGCCGCGTAGGTGAGCCAGGGGTTTCGTCGTTCCATGGAGGACCTTTCCTCGTCGAGGGAGCGCCGGAGCGGCGATGACGCCGAGGATGAACCCCTCGCCGGACGGCTAACGCCCGCCTCGTTACGCCGCGATCGGCGCGTAGGGTGTCGCCGATGACCGGCGTCACCGCAGACACCAACGGCCGAAGCAGCGGGGGAGCCGCGTGAAAGGCGTACCGGTCGCAGACGTCCGTGGCCACGCCGAGCGCCTGCTCGCCGGGCCCGTGACCCGATCCGATCTGGCGCTCGCCTTCGAGGAGAGCACCGCCTCGGCGGCCGAGGTGCTGGTCGGCGGAGACGCCTTCTACCCGCGGATGCTCGAGGACATCTCCTCTGCAACGTCATCCGTGCACGTCAACCAGTTCGGCTTCCGGCCGGGCGCCGTCGGCGACGTCTTCGCGGCTGCGCTCGTCGAAAGGGCACGCGCCGGGGTGCCCGTCAGGCTCGTCGTCGATCGGCAGGGCTCCGACCCTGTTCGCTCGTCGCAGGCGCTCTACAAGCGGCTCGCCGCCGCGGGCGTCGAGATCTGCGTGGTCAGGGCGACGCAGATCCGCGCCCCTCATGGCCCGCTCGGCACGGGCGCCGCCAACCGGTGGAACCTGAGCTCCGTCGGGCACATCGACCACCGCAAGGTCGTCGTCGTCGACGGGCGCGTCGGCTGGGTCGGCGGTGCGGGGATCGAGGACCACTTCCAGGACGGGAGGTTCCACGACCTGTTCCTGCGGCTCGAAGGGCCGGTCGTCGGCCAGCTCCAGCTCGTCTTCCTCGCGAGCGTCCTCTGGCTCGGGGGTCATGTCGACGACCTCGACGCCCTCTTCCCGGCGACCGAGCCCGGCGGCGACCCTGTCCCGGCGATCGTCCTCCACAACGCCCCAGGGCCTTACCGCCCGATCACCGACGCGATCGCCACGCTGCTCGACGGCGCCTCGGAGACCCTGGACGTCGTCAATCCGTACGTCACCGACCGCGGCATGATCCGCCGCATCGAGCGGGCCGCACGACGGGGCGTCCGCGTGCGTCTCTTCGTCCCGGCCGAGGCGAACAACTGGGCTTGCGCCGCAGCGCAGCAGTTCCACCACGGGCGTCTGCTCGACGCGGGCGTCCGCATCCTCGAGCACCCCGCGATGCTCCACGCGAAGGCCTTCGTCAGAGACGGCGAGGAGGTCCTCGCCGGGACGTGCAACCTCGAGGCCTGGAGCCTCAAGCGATTCTTCGAGATCGACGTGCTCGTGCGCTCGCCGGCGCTCGCGGCGCAGTTCGACGAGCGGTTCAGCGCACCTGCACAGGCGCTCTCCCGCGACGGCCGGCGGTTGAGCGGAACGAAGGAGCGGGCGAGGGCCGCTCTCTTCGCCGGGCTGTCCCCGTTTCTCTGAGCTCGGCGCCGAGCAGCCCTCGTTCGAATGGGGTGAATCCGCGGATGCCCCTTGTCTCCGGTGCCGCAGCACGTATAGCGTGCGTCTCCGGCGCACCTCGGCGTCGGCATGCAAATCCCAGGAGGCGTAATGCTCGCAGCGGACTACCCGTTCCTCGATCTGATGTGGACGATGCTGATCTTCTTCATCTGGATCCTGTGGTTCTGGCTCCTGTTCACGGTCTTCGCGGACATCTTCCGCCGGCACGACATCTCGGGCTGGATGAAGACTGCGTGGCTGATCTTCACGATCCTCTTGCCGTTCCTCGGCGTGTTCGTGTACCTCATCACGCAGAACACCGGCATGACCGAGCGCAACCTCGAGCGGTCGCGCGCACAGAAGGCACAGTTCGACGACTACGTGCGCGAGACCGCGGGTGGAAGCGGCGGCGGCGGCGCGGCGGCCGAGATCGAGCGGGCGAAGGGGCTCCTCGACACCGGCGCGATCACCCAGAGCGAGTTCGACGCGATCAAGCAGAAGGCACTGGCCTAGGAGGAACGATGGACGAGATCGGACCTGTCGACTACGCGGTCATCGCCTTCCCGGGCAACCGCTTCCGCGGCGAGATCGGCCCCGCGCTCTCCGACCTCGTCGAGAGCGGGACGATCAGGATCATCGACATCGCGTTCGTCGGCAAGAACCCGGACGGCGACGTCGTCGCGCTCGAGCTCACCGAGCTCGACCCCGACGTGCAGGCGAGCCTCGATTCCGCAGGGATCGAGGTGGGCGGCCTGCTCAACGAGGACGACCTGATGTCGACCGCCGACGCGCTCGAGCCGGACAGCTCGGCCGCGCTGATCGTGTGGGAAAACGTCTGGGCGCGCCGCGTCACCCAGACGATGCGGGACGCGGGCGGCGTGCTCGTCGCCTTCGAACGGATTCCCCACGAGATCGTGCAGGCCGCACGCGAGTGGGCGCTCGAACAGGCAAACGCGTAGGAGGAGAGCAGAATGTTTGGACGCAGAGGACCAGGTCTCGTCCGTGCGGCCGCGACGACGGCGGTCGTCGCCGGCACCGCAGGCGCCGTGCGGCACCGCCAGGATCAGAAGTACGCGGCGCAAGACCAGGCCGCCTACGACCAGCAGATGGCTGCGCAGCAGGCGGCTGCGCAGGAGGCGGCGCCGGCGGCGCCGGCTGAGCCCGACTACGCCGCCGAGCTCGAGAAGCTCGCGCAGCTGAAGAACCAGGGGATCCTCAGCGAAGAGGAGTTCGAGGCGAAGAAGAAGCAGATCCTCGGCATCTGAGAGAACCGACGAAGCCGAAGGCGCATGGCCACCGAGACCTCTGTCCTCGCCAGGCTCGAGCCCCACGTCTTCTGGGCGCACTTGGAGGCGTTGACGCGCATCGCGCGTCCGTCGCGCCACGAGGAGCCCGTGATCGAGCACGTCCGGCGCTGGGCGGCCGATCGCGGGCTCGAGCTTCGGCAGGACGAAGGCCGGAACGTGGTGATCCACGTCCCCGCGACGGCGGGTCGCGAGGGTGCTCCGACCATCACGCTCCAGGGGCATCTCGACATGGTGTGCGAGCGCGACCCGTCGAGCCCGAACGACCCGACCGAGGGGCGCATCGCGCTCGTCCGCGACGGCGACTGGCTGACCGCCGACGGGACGACGCTCGGCGCGGACGACGGGGTCGCGATCGCCGCGATGATGGCGCTCGCCGAGGACGAGTCGCTGGTGCACGGACCGCTGGAGCTCCTCATGACCGTCGCCGAGGAGGTCGGCCTCGAGGGGGCGAACGCGCTCGACCCCGCACTCGTTGGCGGCTCGATCCTCGTCAACCTCGACAGCGAGGAGGACGGCAAGCTGACGGTCGGCTGCGCGGGGAGCACCGACACGTGGATCCGCATCGATGCGCCGCGCGAGCCGGCCGATCCCGGCGCCGTGAGGCTGTCCGTCACGGTGAGCGGCGGCCAGGGCGGTCACTCGGGGATGGGCATTGCGCTCGGGCGGTCGAATGCCGTGAAGGTCCTCGGCCGCGCGCTGCGCGAGGCGTCGGAGACGGCGCCCTTCCGGCTCGTCTCCTTCGAGGGCGGCAAGAGCCGGAACGCGATCCCGCGCGACGCGGTCGCCGTCTGCTCCGTCGCGGCCGGCGACGAGGACGCGTTCCGCAGCGCGGTCGCTGCATCGGCGGAGACGATCCGGGATTCGTTCTCCACGACCGACCCCCGCGTGTCGATCGGCATCGACGCCGGCGACGCCACGGTAAACCCCTGGAGCGAGGAGGCGACCGCCCGGTTGCTCGACGCGGTCGCGCTGGTGCCGACGGGTCCGCTTGCCATGAGCCAGGACTTCGACGACCTCGTCGAGACGTCGACATCGCTCGGGGAGGCGCTGACCGAGGGCGACCGGCTCACGCTGCACAGCCTTTCTCGGTCGTCGAACGACTCCGCGCTCCCCGAGGTGATCGCGACCCTCGACGCCGTCGCACGCCGTACGGGCGGAGAGCTCGAGATCAAGGTCAACTACGGCGGCTGGCGCCCGAAGCTGGACTCGCCGGCCCTCGCGGCCGCGAAGACCGTGTACGAGCGGCTGTTCGGCGAGCCGCCGATCGTCACCGCCGTGCATGCAGGGTTGGAAACAGCCGTCATCGGAAGTAAGGTGCACGGGCTCGACATGCTCTCCTTCGGCCCGCAGATCGAGTTCCCCCACTCCCCCGACGAGCGGGTGAGCATCCCTACGGTGGAGCGCTTCTGGCAGCTTCTCGTCGCGTTGCTGGACGAGCTCTCGGCTGAGGCGAGGTAGACGATGGGCCGGGGGGTTCTTGCCTGGCTCCTCGCCGGGGTCGGCGTCATCCTCGTGATCGTCGTCGCTGCGGCGATCGGCGGGCGGGACAAGAGCGACGAGACCGTCCCGGCCGGTGAGTGGGCGCAGAGCGTGTGCGGCGCGGTCGGCGTCTGGCGGGGCGAGTTCGAGGCGGTCATCGAGGACATCCGCACGCCGGCGGCGTTCGGCGACGCAGGCGTCGACGAACCGCAGTCGGAGACGCCGCAGACCCGCAGGGGCTTCGTCCGCGCCGGGCTCGAGGTCGCCGTCCAGGCGACGGACACGCTCGTCGAGGGGATCGACAACGCAGGCACGCCCGACACGCCACAGGGCGAGCAGGCCGCGCAGCAGATCTCCGACTGGGCGGGCTCGTCGAAGGACGATCTGGAGCAGGCGCAGGACTCGCTGGACAACGAGGCGGACACCCTGGAGGACGCGATCCAGCAGCTCACCACCGCGGCCGGCGCCCTCGGGACGACACTCGCCACCGGCGTGAAGACGTTCGCGGACGTCGCGGCGTCCGACCCCGCGCTCGCGGCTGCGCTGCGTGACTCGAGCACCTGCCAGGAGCTGCGGAAGAAGGAAGAGGACGTCTGATGAGCACGATGGACTGGATCCTGGTCGCCGTCCAGGGGCTCGTCGTCGTGGGGTTCATCGCGCTCGGCGTCCGTTCCGGCGGGATCGGGCTCGGGCTCTGGGGCGGCGTCGGCACCCTGATCCTCGTCTTCGTGTTCGGGCTCGACCCGGGCGAGCCGCCGTTCAGCGCGATGCTGATCATCATCGCCGTCGTCTCGGCGGCCGCGGCGATGCAGGCTGCCGGCGGCGTCGACTACATGGTCGTCGTCGCCAGCAAGGCGCTCCGCGCGAGGCCCAAGGCCCTGAACTTCGTCGCGCCGTACGTGTCGTACCTCCTTACGATCCTGACCGGGACGAGCAACACGTTCTTCTCGATCATCCCCGTGATCAACGAGGTCGCTTACGCGAACAAGATCCGTCCGGAGCGCCCCCTCGCGAGCTCGACAGTGGCCAACGCGCTCGGGATCACATCCAGCCCCGTCGCCGCGGCGATGGCGACGCTCCTCCCCCTTGTCGAGATCTACCACTACGACCTCATCGACGTGCTGCTGATCACGATCCCCGCAAGTCTCGTCGGGATCTTCGTGATGTCGCTCCTGATGAGCACGCGGGGCAAGGACCTCGACGACGATCCCGAGTACCAGCGCCGGCTGGCAGCCGGCGAGATCCATCCGCCGGCGCCCTCGGAGGAGATCACCCTCCTGCCGTACGCGAAGCGGAGCGTGGCTATCTTCCTGGCCGGCGTGCTGACGATCTGCGTGTTCGGCTTCGTCGAGGGGATCCGGCCGACGGTCGCCGCAGAGGGCGGCGGCGTCGAGCCGATGTCCGTCACCCCGCTGATCCAGATGATCATGCTGACCGCGGCCGCGCTGATCCTCGTGCTCGCCCACGTGAACGCGGGTGAAATCCCGGGCACCCCGATCTTCCGCTCCGGGATGGTCGCGATGATCGCGCTCTTCGGCATCGCCTGGATGGCGGACACGTTCATCGCGAACAACGAGGACGCGATCGTCCAGGCGCTCGGCAGCCTCGCCGAGAACTGGCCGTTCATGATCGCCGTCGCGATCTTCCTCGTCGCGGGATTGACGACGAGCCAATCGGCGGCGACGCGCACCATGGTCCCGCTCGGCCTCGCGCTCGGGATCGGCGCCGGCTACATGATCGCCATGTGGACCGCCGTCGTCGGCGTGCTCCTCCTGCCCGCCAACGGAACGCAGATCGCCGCCGCCGAGGCGGACGAGACCGGCACGACGAACCTCGGCAAACGGGTCGTCGACCACTCCTTCCAGCTGCCGCTCCAGATCTGCTGGGTCGTCACCGCGCTCACGGGCATCGCCATCGTCTGGCTGTTCTTCGGCGGCCACACGCCGGCCCCGCCCACCACGCCCGCGCCGACGACCCCGTAGGCGATGACCGTTCGCGGCGCCGCCCTGCTCGGTATCGGCGCGATGGTCGGCGCCGGCATCTTCGCGCTGCTCGGTGAGGCGGGGGCGGTTGCCGGCGCTGCCACGTGGATCTCGTTTCTGCTGGCCGGCATCGTGTCGGTGCTGATCGGCTACAACGTCGTGAAGCTCGGCGTCCGGTATCCGTCGTCGGGCGGCCTTTTCGAGTACCTGCTCCAGGGGTTCGGAAACGGGCGGCTGCTCGGAATCGCCGCCTGGCTCGGGTACATGTCTGCCGTCCTGATCGTTTGCTCGATGTGCGCCGTCTCGTTCGGCGACTACGCGGTGTCGCTGTTCGTGAGCGACGGCGGCGCCGACTGGTGGGACAACGTCTTCACGTCGGCCATCGTCGTCGCGATGGCTCTCGTCGTCGTCGTCGGACCGCAGCTGGTCGCAAAGGCGCAGACCCTGATCGTGTTCGTCATGGTCGGGATCCTCGCTGTCTTCGTAGCCGTCACGCTCCCGAGCATCGATCTCGGCAAGCTCGCGTTCAACGGGTACCCACCGACGTCGGATATCGTCGCGAGCGTCGCGCTGACCTTCTTCGCGTATCTGGGATTCAGCGTGATCACCTTCGCCGCCGGAGACATGCGCGATCCGGCGAGAGACCTGCCGAAGGCGATGAACCGCGCCCTCGCGGTCACCACGCTCGTGTACGTGCTGGTCGCGATCAGCGTGTTCGGCACCCTTACCGTCGACGAGGTCGTGCGCTACGGCCCAACCGCGATCGCCGAGGCGGGAAGGCCCGCGCTCGGCGATGCCGGCTTCACGATGATCGCCATCGCCGCCATGGTCGGCATGGCAGGATCCGTCGTCGCGACGTTGTACGCATCGGCCGGGCTCACGGGAATGCTGTCCGCCGTCGGCCAGTTCCCCCCGTTCTTCGGACGCGGATCGCGGTTCGGCGCGAAGAGTGGCGTCCTGATCAGCGCCGCGGTCGTGCTCATCGTCGCGAACACCGTCGACTTGTCGGCGATCGCATCTGTCGGAAGCGCCTGCTCGCTCATGATCTTCGTGCTCGTCGGGGTCGCCGGCTATCGGCTGCGATCGAGCACCGGCGCGAGTGCCGCGATCATCCTGGTCGGGATCGCGGTCACGCTCGTGGTGCTCGCCTTCTTCGTCGTCGACACGCTCCGGAACGCGCCGCAGACGTTCACCGCGATCGTCGTCATCGCCCTTCTCGCGGTCGCTCTCGACGTCGTGTGGAAGCGAGCCCGCGGCCCGCTGGCGCCACGCGAGGAGAGCCCGGCCGATCCATCGACACCGGCGTAGTGCACGCCGCCGACGCCGAGCGAGTCGGTGGGCGACCGGACGGGCCGGGCACGGAGCTGCTGCTCCGCTTCGCGCGCATCGGGCACGACGCCGGGTATCCCACCGCCGACCTCGAGGGGCGCGTCCTTGCGCCAACGAGGTGGGCATCCTCGTCTTCGGAAAGGACGCCTCGGCGTTCGTCGCCGCCCTCGTCGTGGGCGTCGGCGGCGGAATCGCCGGATCGCTCCTCCGCCGGTCGTCGCTCGTGTTCGTCGTCCCGGGCGTCCTGATGCTCGTGCCGGGCAGCGCGGGCTTCACCAGCGCGCTCCAACTGCTCGCGAACCAGACCGTCAGCGGGATCACGGCCGGCTTCGATACCTTCGTCAAGGCAATGTCGATCGCATATGGCCTGATGATCGCCTCGGTGCTCCTGCCGAGGCGGTTCGCGTCCGTCCAGCCGACTCGCGAATCGACGTCGTGACCGCCTGATGTGCCGCTGGCTCGCATACTCCGGCTCGCCGATCCGGCTCGAGGAGCTCCTCGTCAACCGGGAGCGGTCGCTGATCGACCAGAGCCTCCACTCTCGGCTGGGCGCCACGACCACGAACGGCGACGGGTTCGGCGTGGGCTGGTACGACGACACCGGCATGCCGAGGCTGTACCGCAGCACCCACCCCGCATGGAACGACCGGAACCTGCGCGAGCTCGCCGCGGGGGTCTCCTCCCCACTGTTCTTCGCGCACATCCGGGCCTCGACCGGGACTGCGATCCAGGAGACGAACACCCACCCGTTCCGCTTCGGGAAGTGGCTCTGGATGCACAACGGGCTGATCCGCGAGTTCCCCCGACTCAAGCGGGAGCTCGTGCTCGCCGTCGACGACGCGTACTACCCGTCGATCGAGGGCACCACCGACTCCGAGACGATGTTCTACCTCGCGCTCACCTTCGGACTGCAGGACGATCCCATCGCGGCAGTCGAGCGAATGGTCGGCTTCGTCGAGGCGACCGGGCGGCGCCACGACATCGAGCAGCCGGTGCAGATGACGATCGCGACGACCGACGGGACGTCCATCTGGGCGTTCCGCTACTCGAGCGAGGGCGACTCGAGGTCGCTCTGGTTCAGCACGCGGATGGACGCGCTGAAGGCGCTCTATCCCGCGAGCGCCGAGCTCGCGTCGCTGTCCGACGAGACGCGGGCGATCGTCTCCGAGCCGCTCGGCGATCTCCCCGGCGCCTGGAACGAGGCGCCCGAGTCCCACGTGGGGATCGTCCAGTCGGGGGCCGACGAGCTGCGCCCGTTCTCGCCCTCACCGCCTGCCTGACAGCCGAGCGCAGGCTGGGTGCCTGGGCAAGGGCGCGGAGACGGCCTGGCAACGTGCCTGAGACGGCAACCACGACCGCGCACGAATTTCACATCAAGCCTCTCGCTGCCGCGCCGTATCTCAGGTCGGGTACTCGTCCTTTCGCCAGGCGCGGGGCTCGTCGGGCTGGGCCTTCGGTGCCCGTTCGAGCAGGAAATTGAAGTACGGCGCGACGAACGGATCGGGGGCCGAGACCGTGTAGGTGTGGTAGACAATGCCGTTCTCGCGCGCGAAGACGATCCAGCTCGGGTTCTCGCGCAGCCCGTCCTCGAGCGCCGCCCCGACCTGGCCTGACCACTCCTCGAGCCAGTCGGGCGGGTTCTCCAACATCTGTTTGGCCTCGGGAACCTGCCGCAACTGCTCCGCGGTCAGGGCGAGGCCGAAGTCGAAGGCGAACTCGTTGTCGTACGTGGAGACGTACGGGAACTGCCAGCCCATCCGCTGCTTGTACGCGGTCAGCCGCTCGATCGGCGCGCGCGAGAAGCAGAGCAGCGTCACGTCGCGGTGGTTGAGGTGGACGAGCGAGCCGTCGAGCCCGTCGGCGAGGCTCGTGCATCCGGGGCAGGCCCCGAGCGTGTAGTCGGGGCCGAACATGACGTTGTAGGCGAGCAGCTGGGAGCGCCCGTCGAAGAGCTCGGCGAGGGTCTTCGTGCCGTCCTCGGTGTCGAACACGTACTCCTTCTCGACGCGGACCCAGGGGAGCTCGAGGCGCTTCTTCTTGACCTCCTCGTTCCGCTCTGCCTGCTCCGCCTCGAGCTTGGCAAGCTCGTCGCGGGCCACCTGCCATTCCTCGCGGGTTGCGATCGCGTGCTCGGGCATCGTCTCTTCCTCCTCGCAATCGGGTTACCAACCGAGAGACCCGCCGCGACTCGGAAACTCATCGCAATAGTCCTACATGGACATGGGGACCGTCAGCCACGGAAGGTGGGACGGGACGATCATGATTGCCGTTCTCCCGTGCTCATCCGGTCAAAAGACGCTCGAGGTTGTCGTAGCACACGTGCCAGCCGCGTTCCTGAGACTCGAGGCGCCCGTCCGTGGGGATCGCGCTGTTCGTCATCGACACCGTCGTGCTGCCGTCCCGCTCGGAGAGCTCGAGCTCGATCAGCTGCGGCTGATCCGGCTGGTCGTCCCAGACCCAGGTGAACACGAGCCTGCGAGGAGGATCCACCACGCGGTACTCGCCCGTCGCGCCGGCCTCGGTCCCGCCGGATGGGTCGCGCATGACGATGCGGATCGTTCCCCCGACCCGGAGGTCGACCTCGGCCGTCGGCGTCTCCCAGCCGACCATGCCGTGGAGCCAGCGCCGCAGCACGTCCTCGCTCGTCCAGGCGTCGAAGACCCGTTCGACGGGGGCGTCGAAGGTCCGCTCGATTCGCAGCACCCGCGGGCGGTGGTCGGTCATCTCTGCTCCTCGAGATAATCGCCGACCACGTCGAAGAGCCTTTCCCAGCGCATGCGCTGACTCTCGATCCATTCGGCCGCCTCGGCGAGCGCCTCCGGCCGGAGTCCGAGCCGATGGGTACGCCCGTCGACCACGCGAGCGACCACGCCGGCGTCCTCCAGCAGTCTCAGATGGCGCGAGATGGTCGGCTTGGAGACGCCGAGGTCCCGGCTAGCCTCGCCGACGGTGGCGGTCCCGCCGCTGAGCCGCGCCACGATCTCGCGGCGAATCGGATGGGCGAGCGCCGTGAATGTATCGTTAGCCATTACGCTAACTATAATCTGACACCCGGACGCCCACGAAAGGAGAACCGTCGATGGCCGAGCACAGGATCGCGACCCAGGAGGAGTGGCAGGCCGAGCGCAACGCGCTGCTCGCGGACGAAAAGGAGCTCACACGCCGCAACGACGAGCTCGCGCGCAAGCGACGCGAGCTCCCGTGGGTGCCTGTCGACAAGGACTACCGCTTCGAGACCGAGCACGGGAGCAGGTCGCTCGCCGAGCTCTTCGACGGCCGCTCGCAGCTCCTCGTCTACCACTTCATGTTCGGGCCCCCCTACACGGCCGGCTGCACCGTCTGCTCGTCGATCGCCGACACGCTGGCCCCCCAGGCCGTCCACCTGAAGGCGCGGGACACGACCCTGCTGCTCGCCTCCCGCGCTCCGCTCGAGACGCTCCTCGCATACCGGGAGCGGATGGGCTGGCCCATCGAGTGGGTCTCGAGCGGCGGCAGCGACTTCAACCGCGATCTCGGCTTCCTCTCCACCGAGGAGGAGCTCCGGCCGTTCCTCGAAGGCGAGATCCCACCGGTCGTGGAGCAGATGGCCCAGGCCTCCGGCACCGACGTTGCAGGCTACGTCGCAGAGGGGCCCGGCCTCAGCGCGTACGTGCGCTCGAACGAGAGCGTCTACCGGACCTACGTCACGACTGCCCGCGGCCTCGAGCCGGCGATGGCCTACTACGGTCTGCTCGACCGCACGCCACGGGGGCGCCGGGAGGAAGGAGAGCAGGAGCACTGGCTCCGCCGGCATGACGAGTACGAGTTCTAAGCGCCGACGTTCGCGACGCGCCGCTCGAGGAAGCGGCGCTCGGGCTCGGTGTGCGCCAGCTCGAGCGCGCGCTCGTACTCCGTCCGCGCCTCGTCTGCCCGGTCGAGGCGGCGGAGCAAATCGGCGCGCGTGGAGTGGAAGTACTGGTAGCCGTCCAGGTCGAGCCGGTCGACGAGTGCGAGGCCGGCTTCGGGCCCGTCCACCTCGGCGACCGCGATCGCACGGTTCAGCTCCACGACCGGCGAGCCGGTCAGCCGGGCGAGCTCCCCGTAGAGACCGGCGATCTCCGGCCAGTCGCGGGACTCCTCCATGTGCAGCGACGCGATCGCCGCCTGCACGACGTACGCTCCTCGACCGCGCAGCGCGAGCGCACGGTCGAGCGTCTCGCGCCCGCGCCTGAGCTTGGCATCGTCCCACCGCGAGCGGTCCTGGTCTGCGAGCAGCACGAGCTCGCCGTCCGCGAACCGGGCGTCGCGGCGCGCGTCGTCGAGCAGCATCAGCGCGTTCAGGCCGTGCACCTCCGGCTCGTCCGGCATCAGCTCGACAAGCGCCGTGCCGAGCCGGATCGCCTCCGCGGCGAGGTCGACACGACCGCCGTAGCCCTCGTTGAAGACGAGGTAGACGACCGCCAGCACCGCCGCCAGCCGCTGCGGCAGCAGGTGCTCCGCCGGGACGCTGAAGGGGATGCCCGCATCCTTGATCTTGCGTTTCGCCCGCGTCAGCCGCCGTTTCATCGTCTCTTCGGGAACGAGGAACGCACGCGCGATCTCCTCGGTGGTCACACCGCCGAGCGCGCGCAACGTCAGCGCGACCTGCGCGTCGAGCGCGAGCGACGGATGGCAGCAGGTGAAGATGAGCTTCAGCCGCTCGTCGGGAAAGGTCGTCTCCTCCATCTCGTCCTCCACGGCCTCGGGCACGTCGAGCAGGCGCGTCTTCTCGGCGAGCGTCCGGTCGCGGCGCAGGCGGTCGATCGCGCGGTTGCGGGCGGTGATCGTCAGCCACGCGCCGGGGTTGGCCGGCGGGCCATCCCGGGGCCAGCGCTGGGCGGCGATCGCAAACGCCTCCTGCGCGGCGTCCTCGGCCAGATCGAAGTCGCCGAGGAAGCCGACCAGGCTGGCGAGGACTCGGCCCCACTCGTCGCGAAAAGCCTGCTCGAGCAGGGCTACCTCTCGACCAAGGGCCGCACCTCGACCGCGCCGCCCATCCGCGCCGCCGGGATCCGCGCTGCGAGGTCGAGCGCAGCGTCGAGATCGTCGGCCTCGACGAGCAGGAAGCCTCCGACGTGCTCCTTCGCGTCCACGAAGGGACCGTCGGTGAGCAGCGTCTCTCCACGCTGGACGCGCACGGTCGTCGCGGTCTCGACCGGCTGCAGCTGCGCGCCGCCGACGACGCCGGGCGACTTGCTGGACGGCGAGGTACTCGTCGACGATCGCCTCCTGCTCGTCCGCCGAGAGCCGGGCAAACTCGTCCAGCCCCATGTCTGGGTAGATCTGCAAGCAGGTACTTCATGGCGTCCTCCTCTGAACGGGGTTTCGCCTGTACGACGAACGTACACGCGGGGAGGGGACACGCCGTCGCACACCACGGGCGTCCCGGTCCGCGGGCGGCGCCCGCACCCGCCGAGCGAGATGTCCGGGAGTGCTCAATGCCGTGCCTCGTTCTCGAGCCATTCCTCGTACGTCGGGCCGGCGAGGGTGGCATCAGGCCCCGGCAGCAGCGCACCGTTCTCGTAGGCGTCGTGGTCGGGGTCGGCGGGGTCGGTGACGCCTTCGATCCGCACCGATTCGCCGCGACGGGCGGCGAGCAGCGTCGCCGACGTCGACGAGGGTCTCCGCGCGGGGACCGGCGATCTCCGGGAACGGGGCTGCGCTCGGCCCGGTGGCCGCCTTGGTGTCCGTCGCCATGTCGACGAGCGCCTCGGCGACCGTGCGCGCGGCGACCAGTTGCGTCTTCATGTTCGGCACGTACCTGACGCCGTTCTCCCGTCTCTCCAGGTCACGAGCGGTTCCACGAACTCGTGGAACTGCGCCGCGCGCAGGATCCGGACCGGGATCGGTCCCTCCAGCACCGCCTGCTCGTGGACCTTCTTCGCGGCGAGGAAGCCGCCGCTGAAGCGGTCGATGCCGATGATCGAGACGACGACGAACCGCTGCACGCCTGCCTGCGCACCGAGCTTGTGCAGGTTCCACGACGACGCGACGAAGAACTCCGTGGCCGGCCCCTGCTCGGGCGACGCGTGAGAAGCGGCGTCGATCACCGTCTCCACCCCCGCGAGCGCCTCCGCCAGCCCCTCGCCGGTCACGACGTCGACGCCGAGGGAGCGCGACATCGGGACGACCTCGTGCCCGCGCTCCTCGAGCACGTCGACGATATGGGGGCCGAGCCTCCCGGTCGCGCCTGCGACTGCGATCCTCTTGCGTGCGTTCATCACGCTCCTCCTTCTCGTTCGTGCCTTCGTCGAGAGACGACGAACGAGGAGCGCGCGAGGGGACAGCCCGACCTACGACTCGACGAACTGGACCGACCGGTCGCTCGTCAGGACGAGCTGGCCTCGCGAGTACCAGCGGCCCGCGAAGCGGTGCCAACCAACTGGGAGACCGGACCCGAAGTTCGCGATCGAGTGCTTGCTCGTCGGGTTGCGTCCGTCCTGCTCCGTGAGATCGGTGAGGAGCACGATCGGCCCGCCGTCTACCTCGAGCTCGAATCGGGCGTCGCGATCGAAACGCTCCGTGCTTTCCGCCTCGGCGACGAAGCCGTAGCCGATCCAGAACGGCTCTCCGGCCGGAAAGACCGAGGGAGTCGCGGAGCCGGGAAAGATGTTGAGCTGCGTCCCGGTGACCGAGAGGTCGCTCCCGAGAGGAACGACGACGAAGGCTGCCATGGAGGTTCTCCTTCACCCGGGCGGTGTCGAGCGAGGGACGCGAGTCCAGGCGAAGGTCGACGGCTGGGGTGTCCTCGTCACGCGATCAGGGTCGCCTCGGGCGCTCAAGAAGCGCTCAAACCCGGTCAAGAGATCGCGATGGACAAGTCTGGAAAGTCCGTGAGAAGCTCTGCTCTCAAAGCACCACGAGGAGTCGAAGTGGACGGAGCGCAGCGGGCGGGCACGTCACAGCTCGAGTTGCGGGTGCTCGGTCCGTTGGAGGCACGCAACGGGGAAGCGGGAATCGCCCTCGGCGGTAAGAAGCTGCGTGCTTTGCTGGCCGTCCTGGCGCTCGAGCCGGGTCGCGTCGTCTCGGTCGACCGGCTCATCGAGTGCCTCTGGCCGGGAGATCCGCCAGAAACCGCCGCGCACGCGGTTCAGGTCTACGTCTCCCAGCTCCGCAAGGCTCTGGGCTCGGAGACGCTCCTCACGCGCACCCCCGGTTACGTGCTCGAGGTGGATCAAGAGCACATCGACTTCCACCGCTTCGTCCGGCTCGCCGATGAGGGCCGCATGGCGCTCGAAGGTGGCAATCCGGCGACCGCCGAGGCCGCGTTGCGCGAGGCCCTCGCCCTCTGGCGCGGGCCGGCGCTCGCGGACTTCGCCTACGAGCCGTTCGCCCAGACCGACATCGCCCGGCTCGAGGAGCTGCGCCTGGCCACGGTCGAGGAGCGTGTGGACGCCGACCTCGCGCTGGGCCGCGACGCCGAGCTCGTGTCCGAGCTCGAAGCCCTCGTCGCAGCGCAGCCGCTCCGGGAGCGGCCGCGCGCCCAGCTCATGCTCGCGCTCTACCGCTCGGGCCGTCAGGCCGACGCGCTCGCCGCGTATCGCGCGGCGCGCGTCACGCTCGCCGACGAGCTCGGGCTCGATCCCGGCCCCGAGCTCAAGGAGCTCGAGGCCGCGATCCTCCGCCAGGACGAGTCGCTCCTCCTGCCCGAGACTGCGCCCGTCAAACCGGCGATGCAGTTCCGCCGACTGGTCACGATCCTCTTCGTCGACGTCGTCGAGTCGATGGCGCTCGCCGAGGCGCTCGACGCCGAGGCGCTCGGGGTCGTGCTAGGGCGCTACTTCGAGACCGTGTCCGCGGTGCTCGACCGCCACGGGGGGACAGTCGAAAAGTACGCCGGTGACGCCGTCATGGCCGCCTTCGGCATTCCCGTCTCGCACGAGGACGATGCGCTGCGCGCGGCTCGGGCGGCGCTGGAGATCCGCGCGGCGATCGCCGCGCTCGACGAGCAACTCCTTCACGAGCACGGTGTCGGAATCAAGGTGCGGATCGGCGTCGAGACGGGCGAGGTCGTCGCCACGCCGACCGACGGGCGACAGCGGCTGATCACGGGTGAGGCCGTCGGCATCGCCGCGAGGCTCGAGCAGGGAGCCGCGACGGGCGAGATCGTGATCGGCGAGCTCGCGGGCCGGCTGATCCACCACGCCGCCGAGCTCCAGCCTCTGGGCGAGCTTCGGATCAAGGGCAGGCGGGAGCCGGTGCGCGCCTACCGGCTCGTCGAGCTCACGCCGGTCGCGGCGGCGTTCGAGCGCAGGCTGGACGCGCCTCTTGTCGGCCGGAAGCGCGAGCTCGCGGGACTTCGCAAGGCCCTGAAGCGCGCACTGGAAGAGGGGTCACCGCGTGTCGCCCTCGTCGTCGGGCCTCCCGGCGTCGGCAAGTCGCGGCTCGCCACGGAGCTCGTCCGCCGCGCCAAGGGCGTCACGGCGCTGTGGGGCCGCTGCCTCTCGTACGGCGACGGCATCACGTACTGGCCGCTGCGCGAGGTCATCCGGGATGCGCCGAAGAGCGAGGAGCGCGATGCGGTCGTCGCCGCCCTCGAGGCCGAGACGCCACCGCCAGCGCCCGAGATCGCGTGGCTCTTCCGGCGGCTCTGCGAGGCACTCGCGCGTGTGCAGCCGCTCGTGCTCGTCTTCGACGACGTCCACTGGGCGGAGCCAACCTTCCTCGAGCTGGTCGAGCACCTCGCCGACAAGGGCGAGGGGCCGATCGTCCTCGTTTGCGTCGCGAGGGAAGAGCTGATCGAGGAGCGCCCGTCCTTCCTCGCGGGCCGGAAGAACGTCGACTTCGGCGAGCTCGAAAACCTGTCCGATGCCGAGACCCACGCGCTCGTGGACTGTCTCGGCGGCGCCATCCTCGGGCCCGACCAACGCGACCGGGTCGTCGAAGCGGCGGAGGGAAACCCGTTCTTCCTCGAGCAGCTGCTCGCACTCGAGCTCGAGGGCGGCCTTGCCGAACGCCCCCTACCGGAGACGATTCAGGCGTTGCTCGCCGCACGCCTCGACCGGCTCGGCCCCGGGGAGCGCGCGGTGCTCGAGCGCGGGGCGGTCGTGGGGAAGGAGTTCGCGTCGGACGACGTAGTCGCTTTGCTCGATCCCGAGGCCGTACCGACGGCAGCGCACCACCTGCAGACATTGTCCGACCGCGGCTTCGTGCGACCGCACGGCGACGACGAGTTCGGGTTCCGGCACATCCTCGTCCAGGAGGCTGTGTATCGGGCTGCGCCGAAGCGGCTCCGTGCCGAGTTGCACGAGCGTTTCGCGGACCGACTGGACGAGACGTCGCCCGATCTACCCGAGCTCGACGAGTTCGTCGGCTACCACCTCGAGCGGGCGCATCGCCTCAGGACGGAGCTCGGCGAGTCCGATCGGCGAGTCGGGAGGCTGGCCGAGGATGGCGGTCGACGCCTCGGGAATAGTGGGGTGCGGGCCTTCAAGCGTGGCGACATCCACGCGGCGGTGAGTCTCCTCGGACGCGCGACGGACCTCATTCCGGCCGATCAGGAGCAGCGTCGGGACCTCGCGTGCGAGTACGCACTCGCGCTCGAGGCATCACAGGATTCGGAGGGTGCGGTCGCGGTCCTCACCGATCTGATGCGGGCCTCACGGAGCGATACGCGCATGATGGCGCGCGCGCGCGTCGAATTGGCGAACATCGAGGTTCACCGCGGTGGCACGGCCGATGCGTTGCTGGACGCAGTCGACAGGGGAATCCCGATCTTCGAGCACGTTGCGGACCATCGATCGCTCGGGCGCGCATGGCTGCTCGCCGGCTGGATTCGCGGTGGTCACCGAGGTGACCACCGCGCGTGGGCCGACGCCGCGCTGCAGGCTGTCGAGCAGTATCGGGCAGCCGGTTGGCCGACCGCGACCTGCCTTGGACAGATCGGAGCGGCGCTCTACTGGGGCCCCGCGCCGGTCGATCAAGCCGTCGGTCGGATCCGCGGCTACCTCGACGGACGTGATCCCGATCGCGCCGGAACTGCGTACCTGCGGTCGTTCCTCGGCGGCTTGGTCGCGCAAACCGGACGCTTCGACGAAGGCCGCGCGCTTGTGGCCTCGGCTCGAGCAGTCCTGGATGATCTGGGTCTTCGGGCGGCAGCGCTGACCTCGTGCGTCGGATTGCTCAGCGACATCGAGCTCCTCGCCGGAGACAACCGCTCGGCAGAGGTCCTGCTTCGCGACCTCTGCGGGGAGCTCGATCGCGCACAGAGTCACGACGAGCTTGCAAGCAGGGCGGGCGATCTCGCAGAGGCATTGCTCGGCCAGGGACTCGATGTCGAGTCCGAGGAGTGGACGATCGTCGCGGAACGCATCGCAGCGGAAGACGATGTCCATGCACAGATGACGTGGCGCTCGGTTCGAGCGAAGGTCCTGGCTCATCGCGGGGAGGTCGGGCAGGCAGTGCCACTCGCGGAAGCGGCCGCGATGCTGGCTGGCTCGACTGACGGGTTGAACGCCCGCGCGAAGGTCGAAAGCGACCTCGGCGACGTGTTACAGGTGGCGGGACGAGCTTCCGAGGCAGCCCGTGCGTTCACCCGGGCCGCCGCCTTGTACGAGCAGAAGGGAAACATCGTCGGCGCCACGCGCGTGCGCGGTATGGGAGAGGGCTTCGTGCTCGCCCGGTCAGACCCGAGGCCCGCGTGAGCGGGCCCCGGGATCTGCGGTCTCGGCGTGCTAGCCGCCGTGAGGCCCGCCGTTGTTCGCCATCGCGACCAGCGGAGCCGCGAGCGCGAGCAGACCGACTGCGAGCACCGTGAGCGTGCGGTGCATCCGAGTGACCTGGCGCATGGTCCCCTCCTTTCGGGTTCGTCTATGCGCCGGTCACGCTCGACCCGACCGCTAACCGCTCCCTCGCCTGCGGCTAACAGCTGGCTAATCGATGAGGTATTGCTTTACGCAATACGGACGCCTGATTTCCAGGCGCCGGATGCTCGATCAATCGAGTTGATCGACCTCGAAAAACTGAAGAAGTTTCCGTGCAGAGGTCGGCATTGGGGTCGCCGAGGCGGCCCCAATGCTCATCCGACTAACCGTTGACCTGCGTCGGCAGCGCGACCGCTTCGTTGTCCGCGGGCCGCGCCTCGCGAGCGCTCAGTCCTACGACCGCCGCCAGAAGCTGGCAACGGCCGCCGCAGCCGTGCCTCTCAGCGATGCTGGTCGGGGATGGCGAAGCACAGAGGGACCTGAGTGGGCCGGGGTCTCGCCCCCGACGGATAGAGGCTGAGGGGCGTGCCTCGTCGATTGCTCGTTGTCGCCACCGCATCTGTGCCTGCGGATGCTCTGCGCGCGTCTGTTCGTGCGCATGCCGGCGAGGACGCCGAGATCCTGGTCGTCGCCCCAGCCTCCGGCATCTCCCGGCTCGACTGGTTGACGAACGCCGACGGCGACGCTCGTGCTGACGCAGCGGCGCGGGCCGACGAGGTCGCCGAGGCGGCGCCGGGCGACGACATCGAGCCCCGGGTCGGTGACTCCGACCCGTCAAGGCGATCGAGGACGCGCTGCGCAGCTTTCCGGCCGACGAAGTGATCTTCGCCACACTGCCGGACGAGGATGCCGGCTGGCTCGAGAAAGGAAGCGCCGAGACGGCGCTCGATCGCTTCTCGCTGCCAATAACACACCTCGTCGTCGAGAACTCCTAGGACTCCGCAGTTCGATCGCGACGATTCTTCGGCCCGACGCGCCATCTGCTCAGACCGATCTCTGCGGATGGTGCTCGTCCTCAGTCGTCCCTCGTCGTCTCGTCGGAAGGTGAGGAGTCGAGCGGCTCGGCGGTGGCGTTTGCGGGCAGATGTTGATCGTGTGGTTCCTCCGTCGCCGTGTTGTGTCCTGCTGCCGGCCACGGGGCGAGTATGAGTAGGAGCCGTGCTTCGTCGAGTCCGCGGAGAGGATGGCGTTCGCCGGGATCGAACGTCACGAGCGTTCCGGCCTCGCAATCGACGGTGTCGCCCGAGGCGTCGATCGCGACGCGGCCGGAGATCACCTGCACGACTGCACGCTCGCGGACCTCGTGGTCGGATAGCTCTTGTCCGGCGTCCAGGTCGAGGGCGATGAGCCGGCACTCGGGCGCGGAAAACAGCACGCGAGGTTTTGGCGCGCCGGCCGATGGAACGCGCGGCGCGTCGGCCCCGGGCTCGCGGGCGGTGCGCTTGTCGGATGACGCCTCGAGCGTCGGTAGGTGCCAGCGCTTCATCGCGTTCCCTCCTGCCGCGGTCTTAGATGGACTGTCGGTAGCCGAAGAATTCGTGGTCTTGGTTGTAGCCGCCGTGGCCGCTTCCGAGTTCGGAGTAGTGGGCGACGAACTCGATTCCTTTGATCCATTTGACCTGTTTGAAGCCGAGCTCGATCTCGTTGCGGAGCCGCAGCGGTGCGCCGTGTCCGAATGACAGTGGCTGGTCGTTCATGTCGTAGGCGAGCATCGTGAGGTGGTGGCTCATGTGCTCGATCGGATGGGCGTCGTAGTAGACGCCTTTGTCGGCTCCTTCGCCGAGGGAGTAGAAGACGACCCACTTCGCCTCCGGCAGCGGCTTGACCAGATCGACGATCGTCCGCATCGAGACGCCGCCCCATTTCGCGATGCCGGACCAGCCCTGGATGCAGAAGTGCTGGGTGATCTGCTCGTGGTGCGGCAGGGCCCGCAGCTGCACGAGGTCGAGCTCGACCGGGTTGTCGACCAGTCCGTTGATCCGCAAGCGGTAATCGGCGAAGTGGCCGTCGAAGAGCGCCTTGTACTCGTCGGAGTCCGGGTACTGGCCGTTGTGCCAGAAGTACGGGGAGATGTCTGCTTCGCTGTACTGGCCCGGTTTGGGATCGAGGTGCTCGAAGAGGTGTTGCAGCGGTCCGACGATCGCCTGCCCGACGCGCTGGACGACCCGTGGGTGCCGCAACGTGAACGGCGTGGCGGCCGCCCAGCCGGCGACAACGATCACCATCGACGCGAGAAAGAGCCAGAGCCCGAGCCACGCGTGATCGTTGCGTCCCGGGTAGATGTGGTTCAGGTTGACCAGCAAGCCAGTCGTGAACACCATCGCCGTGTGAATCACGATGAAGACCAGGAACCAAACGAGCACGAGGAAATGCAGGGAGCGAGCGGTCTGGATGCTGAACCTCTTGCTGATCCACGTGAAGCGCGTCGACAGCGCGGGTGACATGCCGAGGCCGGTGATCAGGGCGAGCGGGGCGGCGACGAAGACGGTGATGAAGTAGGCGAGCAGCTGCAGGCTGTTGTAGGCAACCCAGCCGTTGTCGAGCGGCCAGTCCAGAGAGAGGTACTGGATCAGCACCGAGAGCGCGTTCGGGAAGACAGCCCAGCTCGTGGGCACGAGGTGCCGCCAGTGGCCGCTTGCAAAGAGCAGGACGTAGAAGATGACGCCGTTGAGCAGCCAGAGCGCATCGACGCCGAGGTGCCACCAGCGCGCGAGGCCGATCGAATGGCGAAGCCCCGGCAGACCGATCTGCGCCGGGAGGCTGATCGAGTCCTGCTTGGCCGTCCAGAGCGGGTCGGCGGGGACCGGGTTCTGGATGCGAAACCAGTCTCGGCCGGGCGTCGAGTGGCGCGTCCAGTAGAGGCGCGGATGATCGGACAGGATCTGGACGCCGGCGCGGATGATGAAGATCAGCAAGAACAGATTGAAGAAGTGCTGCAACCGCAACCAGGCCGGGAAACCGGACGACGCTTCGGGGTGCGACGGTTCGACGGTCCCTGGGTACCGAGCGATGAAGTGCTGAACCGATGGTTCGCTGCGCAGTCCCTTCGCGACGGCGACCGCGACGATCAGAAGCAAGAAGCCGATCGGGAGCAGCCAGAGCAGGTTGAACCACCTGGTGCGGCCGACACGTACGCGAGGCGCGATGCCGTTCACCTGCGGGATCGAGCCCGCCCAGGTCGCCGTATCGATCACGTCCTCGCCCGCTGTGAGCTGCCAGCGGTAGCTGCGAACGACGTCCGGAGAAATGCTCGATTGCGCCGGTGCGGGCAGATCCTCGGGAGTTGGGTCGGCGTCGTTTCCCAGAGCCTGGAGTCTACGAAGACGCCGCGATCAACCTCCGTCGCATTCGCCGGGCGATCACCGAGATGCCGAAGATCAAGGCTTGTCCGAGCCGTTTGCGGGGCTCTCCCATTTGCCACTGGTTGCGACCGCTTGGCTCCATTGATGCTCCATCCCGCGGCGCGAATCGCTGATGTGGAGAGGCTTCGCCGAACGCCCCGTGCGCGTGATCTGCGGATGATCCGTTCTCTGCAGGGAGAAAGTCAGACGGGACGTCGCTTATGAAGCACGCGGTTGGGACCGGTGGCTGCTTTTCAGTTCTGGGCCGGTGTGCGGTGGCGCAACGGGCAGCTGAACCGTGACGCGGAGCCCGCCGGCCGCCCCGGGGGTGAGGGTGAGGGTTCCGTCGTGTGCCTGGATGATGCTCTTGACGATCGCCAGGCCGAGGCCGACACCTGCGTGGTCGGTGCGGATGCGTCTCGTGCCGCGAAGAAACGGCTCGGCAAGCGTGGCAACCAGCTTTGGGGTGAGCTTCTCGCCCGTGTTCTCGACGGTGAGCACCGCGCTTTTGGGCTGAACGCTGGTCGTGACCCAGACGGTGCCCAGCTCGGGCAGGTTGTGGACGATCGCGTTGTGCACGAGGTTCGTGCTCATCTGCAGCAGCAGTGCGTGTGAGCCGATGGTGGGCGCCGTGTCGCCGGAGGTCTCGATGGTGAGGCCGCGTTTTTCTGCGAGGGGGAGGAGCGTTTCGGTCGCTTCCTCGGCGATGAGGGAGAGATCGACGTGCTCTCGGGTGAAGGACTGCTGGTCGGCGCGGCTGAGCAGAAGCAGTGCCTCGGTGAGGTCGATCGCTCGGGTGTTGACGGCGTGGAGGCGGTCGACGAGCTCGCCGTTGTCGCCGGTCGGATCGTTGCGGGCGACGTCGAGAAGCGTTTGCGTGATAGCCAGCGGGGTGCGCAGCTCGTGGGAGGCGTTGGCTGCGAATCTCTGCTGTTCGGCTACATGGGCTTCGAGCCGTGCGAGCATGGTGTCGAAGCTGTCTGCGAGCTCGCGGAACTCGTCCTGTCGGCCTTCCAACTCGATGCGGTGGGAGAGTGACCCGGTCCCGGCCATGCGTGTGGCGTCGGTTATGCGGGCCAGGGGGGCGAGCATGCGGCCGGCGAGAATCCACCCTCCTAGCAGACCGAATACCAGCAGGAACGCCACCACGATGGCCGCGGTCGGAGCGAAAGCGCGCCAGAGGTCGGCGTGGCTTCGCACCATGAAGATCACACCAGGGTGCACACCGCGCGAAAGGGAGAAGTACCCGACCACAAGCAGCACCGCACCTGCGAGCATGAGGAAGCCGGCGTAGCTCAAGGTGAGTTTGAGGCGAACGCTCAAGCCGGGGGCTCTATTCATGATCCGCCCTCGAGTCCGGTCTCTGATTAAGTGTCGATGCGGTATCCGACGCCGGCCACGGTGGCGATGATCCAGGGCTCGCCGAGGCGTTTGCGTAGTGCCGAGACCGTGATGCGCACTGCGTTGGTGAACGGGTCTGCGTTCTGATCCCACGCCCGTTCCAGGAGCTCTTCGGCGCTGACGACGCCGCCTTCGGCGGCGACTAGGACCTCGAGCACTGCGAACTGCTTCCTGGTCAGAGCGACGTAGCGGTCGTCGCGGTAGACCTCCCGGCGGAACGGATCCACGCGCAGGCCTGCGATCTCTCGCACGGGTGGCCTGTTGTGGGCGCGCCTGCGGTCGAGCGCTCTGAGACGAAGCACGAGCTCTCGGAGCTCGAACGGCTTCGTGAGGTAGTCGTCGGCGCCGAGCTCGAACCCGGAGGCCTTGTCGTCGAGACGGTCGGCGGCGGTGAGCATGAGGATCGGCGTGCCGCTGCCGGAGGCGACGATGCGTGCTGCGATCTCGTCGCCGGAGGGTCCGGGAATGTCTCGGTCGAGGACGGCGATGTCGTAGGCATTGAAGCTCAGCAGCTCGAGGGCGGCGTCGCCGTCACCGGCGATGTCTGCCGCGATCGCTTCCAGGCGTAGGCCGTCGCGAATGGCTTCCGCCATGTAGGGCTCGTCCTCGACGATCAACACCCGCACGCTCCGATGCTAGAGCCGGCGCATATCGTCGGCGTATCGAAAACCCGATACGTGCCGGCAACACGACGCTGCCTTGAATGGGGCATCGCCTACAGCAGACCAGCACGAACAACGAGCCGTCGGGTTCGGGTTTGCAGGACCCGTGCCGCCGGCCTGCTCGTTGTCATCGCCGCGATCGCCTCGGCCCTCGGCTACGAATCGCTGGCGTCCTCATCCTCGACGGCCGCATCGCCGATCGACGTCCCGCGCATTGAGCACCGTGGTGTGCCTGGCGAGGATGACGGGGCCCTCCCCCGCAGAGAGCAACGTCGTGCGCTCGGCGAGGCCGACGGTGCCGTCCCTGACGGCACGTCGGTCTTCGATGTCGAGGTTCCGGGTGTAGCCAACCTCGATCCAGCTCTCCTCGGCGCCCTGCGCCAGGGTGCGACTGCTGCCGCGAACGACGGCGTCGTGTTCGTCGTCGACAGCGGCTGGCGTTCCCCGGAGTACCAGGAACACCTTTTTCGCGAGGCGGTCTCGGAGTACGGCTCCGAAAGGGAAGCGGCCCGTTGGGTGGCCACCCCCAAGACGTCTGCTCACGTGTCGGGGGACGCGGTCGACATCGGGCCCGACGACGCCGCGGCGTGGCTGTCCGAGCACGGCGCCGAGTACGGGCTGTGCCAGATCTACGGCAACGAGCCCTGGCACTACGAGCTCCGCCCCGAAGCCGTCGACCGCGGCTGCCCGCCTATGTACGCCGACCCGACGCACGATCCGCGGATGCAGCAGTGACGATGTCGTCGGTGACGTGTTCGGGCGAGAGAACGCTCGCGCAGCGCGCTGTGCCCTTGCCTGTTGAGAGCGGGCACGGTGCTCGCGTGCGGCGCGATGCTCTCTACTTCTGCGCGGGCGACCAGACAAGCCCGCTTTCGTTCCGGTCCGGGGTTCGCGTCAGGTTCCGCTGGTGGCTGCCGTCGGCGTTCATGGTGTAGATCTCCGCGTCGCCGTCGCGCTCGCTCGTGAAAGCGATCGTCCGTCCGTCGGGTGCCCAGTCAGGCTGCGCGCCCTGTGTTGTCAGCCTCTGCTGCCCGCTGCCGTCGGCGTTCATGACGTGGACCTCGAAGGTCGACGCTCTGCCGCACGCGCGACACGGACTGTATTTCTGTCTTCCGAGCCGGCGCTCGAAGGCGATCTCCTGCCCGTCGGGGGACCAGGCAGGAGCGAAGTTGCGTCCCCCGTTGCGCGTCAGCGGCTGCTGCCCGCTTCCATCGGCGTTCATGACGTTGAGCTGCCAGTTGCGTTCGAAGGCGATCCTGCGACCGTCGGCGACCAGACGGGGTTGCTGTCTCGCACCGTGTCGCGCGTCAGCCTCCGCTCCCCGCTCCCGTCGGCGTTCACGACGAAGATCTCAGACCTGATGATGTCGCCCTCGGCGTTGCGGTCGCGGCGAGGTCTTTCGAACGCGATCTTCTGCCCGGCAGGCGACCATGCGGGAGCGGCGAGCCACGCGTTTCGCGCCAGCCTCCGCTGCCCGCTCCCATCGGTGTTCATGACGTAGACGTCCCAGCCCGCCGGAGCGAGATGCAAGAAGGCGATCCTTCGCCCATCCGGCGACCATGCAGGAGCAACTGCGTCGCGTGCCAGCAGCCGCGGGGCGCTCCCGTCGACGCTCATGACCGACACGCTGCTCCTGCCCCCCACGAACCCCACGAAGGCGAGCTTCTGCCCGTCGGATGACCAGCTGGACATGGCCCACGCGACGGCGGTCAGCTTTCGCAGCCCGCTCCCGTCGGCGTTCACGACGAAGAGCCCGCCGCTTCGCGGCCCAGGGCAGCACAGGGTGCTCGTGAAGGCAATCCTCTGCTTCGCCGCTCCTGCCAGACCACTGGATCGTGCGGCGAGCGCCGGGGAAGCGGTGTCTGGCTGCGTCGAGCGGTCGACAGCGGAAGACACGGCGACCACGACGAGCGCCACGAGCGCCACGGAAGCCGCGTAGATGCGCCGGCGGCGGCGTGCGCGCTGGCGCGCCTCCTCGAAGAGTGCCTCGACCAGGGCCTCGAGCTCCTCGCGATCGACCGGATCGCTCGGACGACGCGGACGCGGCGGTGCAGTACGAGTCATGTCTTCCTCAGCGGCACGATTGCGCTATTATTACTAGCACCATGTTGAGGAAAGTCAAGGTCGACAAGCACAACCCACCGATCTCTACGAGCAGGTCGCCGGCGAGATCCGACGCGCGATCGCCGAAGGAGAAGCCAAGTCAGGACAGCGCCTCCCGCCCGCCAAGGATCTCGCCGCAATCCTCCAGGTCAACACCAACACCGTCCTCCGTGCGCTACGGATGCTCCGCGACGAAGGACTGCTCGGGTTCCGGCGCGGCCGCGGCATCTCGGTCGCCGGAACACTCGAACGCGGCGCCGTCGTCCAACGAGCCAAAGAGCTTGTCGACTTCGCCCGCAGCCAGGGCTACGGCCTCGACGAGCTGGTCGCGATCATCGAAGACGTCGGCTAACTAGACCCTCCCACGTGCCATCCGGACAATGGTCATCTCTTGCGATCCGCAAGAATGGCCGCGTGGCGCTTCAACGAATGGACAACGTCGGCATCGTGGTGGAATCCCTCGATGCCGCTATCTCTTTTTTCGCCGAGCTCGGCCTCGAGCTCGAGGGGCGAGCCCTGATCGAAGGAGACTGGTCAGGGCGCGTCACTGGACTTCGCGATCAGCGCGTCGAGAGCGCCATGATGCGTATGCCGGACGGTCACGGCAGGATCGAGCTCTCGCGCTTTCTCACGCCGCCTGCGGTCGCCGATCACCGGAACGCGCCGGTAAACGCCCTCGGCTACCTCCGCGTCATGTTCGCGGTGGACGACCTCGACGATACGCTGGCCCGGCTCCGCGAGCACGGCGCACAGCTCGTCGACGAAGTGGTCCAGTACAAAGACGTGTATCGGCTCTGCTACGTCCGAGGCCCCGAGGGCATCCTCATCGGGCTGGCCGAGCAGATCGGCTAGCGGGTTGAACTTTCGCGACGGAGAGCCCCTCGGGCGTCATTCCCGAACGCTGGCCCAGTCGAGGTCACGGCTTCGATGTCGAGCGCCGGTCTGAGTTGCGACCGAGACGATCAAACGTCCGGACAACTCCGCTAGTCAGCCCACCAGTCACGCTGCCCATCGACGTCTTCGCGCGGATCCTCGCCGAGGTTGGGCGCGCCGATGACCAGGATCTCGAGGCCCTCCGGCCCGGCCTCGTAGCCTCGCCACGTGCCGGGCGGGACGCGCACCGCGTCCCATTCCTCGAGCTCGACGATCTCGTCGTCGACCTTCATCCGCCCGCTCCCGCGCAAGACCACGTACACCTCCTCTTGCTTCATGTGCGTGTGGCCGTACGGAAAGCGATAGCCGGGTGGGACGCGCTGGTAGCTCAGGGCGGATCTCTCGAGCTCGAGCGCCTTGGTCGCCGCGCGGAACTCCAAGTCCGGCGCACCGTCGAACCTAGGGCCGATGTCCTCGAGATCTTCCTTGATGTTCCTGAGCGTGAACGGCACGGCGCAATCCTATGGCGTCATTCCGGAACACTGGCGCAAGCTGCAGCCATACCGCCTCTGCAATCGCATCGACTACGCCATAGGTGTTGGCCGTCCGTACGCGGGATCTCGAGATGGTCAGGAAAGCCCGCGAGGAAGCGATCCGCCGCAACAACGAACGTGTTCCGAAAAACGCTCGTTGGCTACCAAGACAACAGAAAGTCCGTTTTTGCGCCGATTCAGGTCGTTTCGGGGGTGCTCTATAAACCTGACTGCTCCACAAGGTGCTCCACACCTACCCCACGTGCGACCACACGCAAGTCGATCTGAACGGGAAAGTCCCGATTACCGGCGCTTTTGCAGAGCCCTCTGACGGACTCGAACCGTCGACCCCCTCCTTACCATGGAGGTGCTCTACCAACTGAGCTAAGAGGGCTGGAGGGGACGAGTGTAGCGCCCTCTTGGTGTCGACCCAGAGGCCCGCTCGAGACGCCTTGGCGACCCCCTTGTCGCATTCGGCACAGGGGAGTACCGTCGGGAGTCGCGGGGGAGAGTGCGACGGAAGGAGCGACGGATGGGTGAGGCTCGACACGTTGCCGAGGAGTTCGTCGAGGCGTTCAACGCGCACGACGAGGCGCGACTGCACAGCCTCGATCGGGAGGACGTCGTGTTCGAGGCGCCCGGCGACATCAAGCTCACCGGGACCGACGCCACGACCGATTACGCGATGGCGTGGATTCGGGCGTTCCCGGATGCGCGCATGACGGTGCACAACACCGTCGCTGCAGAGGGCTGGGCCGTCCAGGAGTTCACCTTCGAGGGGACGCACGAGGACACGCTCAGCGGTCCCGGCGGCGAGATCCCGGCAACGCACCGCCACCTGAGCGGTCGCGGCGTCCAGATCATGAAGGTGGAGGGCGGCAAGATCGCCGAAGTGCGCCTGTACTTCGACCAGGTCGACGTGCTGACGCAGCTGGGCGTGATGCCCGCCGCGGTCGGCGCAACCGCCTGAGGTGGGAACAGGGTGGGGCGGCGCATGCCGCCCCACCCCGCGTCAGGTGTTGTTCGCGCCGAAGGCAAGGCAGTTGCGGCCGCGAAGCGGACGCCTTCAGGGATGTGCCCCCGCCGGAGGCGGGGGATCGAGCGGCGGAATCCGCTCCCGCGGATTCCGCCTTGCGGACCAATGCAGGGGAGAGGATTCGAACCTCTGAAGGCTGAGCCAGCGGGTTTACAGCCCGCCCCCTTTGGCCACTCGGGAACCCCTGCGGGGAACGCGGATTGTAGCCGGGTGCGGCGCCTACACTCGGGTGTGTGAAGGTCGACGTCCTCGTCGTCGGGGCCGGGCCAGCCGGCTCCTCCACAGCGATCCACCTCGCCCGCGACGGAGCCCGCGTGCTCCTCGCCGACAAGGCGCGCTTCCCGCGGGACAAGCCCTGCGGCGGCGGGCTCACCGGTCGCGCGCTGAAGCGGATCCCGGTCGATCCTTCGCCCGTAGTCGAGCGCGACGTCGACCGCTTCGAGCTGCGGCTGCGCTACGGGTCGAGCTTCGCGCGCAGCTACACGGAGCCGCTGATCCGGATGACGCAGCGCCGCCGCCTCGACGCGTTCCTCGCCGAGCAGGCAGCCGAGGCGGGCGCGGAGTTCAGGGACGGCACGAAGGTCGAGCTGACGGAGCTCGGCGACGGCGGGGTCACGGCGCGGGTCGGCGTCGACGTCGTCCACGCGGGCACGGTGATCGGCGCCGACGGGGCGAACGGCGTCGTCGCACGGGCGGCCGAGCTCGGCGAGGGGATCGTCCGCGGTGTCGCGCTGGAGGGAAACGTGCCGCTCGACGCACTGGGAGGCGACTTCGGGCGGACCGCGGTGATCGAGCTGGCGGTCGTCCCCGGCGGCTACGGGTGGGTCTTCCCGAAGGGCGACCACGCGAACCTCGGCGTCGGCGGCTGGGGGCGCGAGGGACCGAAGTTGCGCGACCACCTCGGCCGGCTCGCCGACGCGTACGGGCTCATGGTCGACGACCTGACGGAGGTTCGGGGCCACCGCCTTCCAATGCGGCGGCTCGGCACCCCGGCCGCCGCCGGGCGTGTCCTGCTCGTCGGCGACGCCGCAGGGCTCGTCGACCCGCTCTCGGGCGACGGCATGTACGAGGCGTTCGTCTCCGCCCGCCTGGCCGCCGACGCAGTGCTCGCGGGCGACCTCGAGGGGTACACGGCCGCGCTTTCGGCGGTGCTCGACCGCCACGCCGCCGCGTCGTGGGCGGCGAAGCGGGCGTTCGATCGCTATCCGCGGACGGTCTTCGCCGCAGCGCGAGCGCCGGGGGTTTTCAAGGTTGTCGCAGGGCTTCTCTGCGGCGACGTCGCCCATCCGGCAGACGCGCGCGGCGTCGCGCGCGGGCCGCTCAAGCTGATCGCGCGGCTCGCCGGCTGAGAGAAGAGCAGGTGTCCGACTGAAGTCGGACACTAGGGCTCGGGCCGCCGAGTCATTCCTCCGCAAGCGCCTCGGCGAGGAGCGCGGTTGCATACGACAGCCAGGCGAGGTCGTCGTCCGAGAGAAGCAGCCCCAGCGACTCGCGAGCGCCGCGCAACCCCGCGACCTCGTCGCGGAGGGACTCGAGCCCCGCGTGCAACTGCGTCCGCCGCTCGAGCGTGTCGAGGTCGTCCGCGAGCGCCGTCGCAGCGCGGCCGAACGGGTCGAGCGGTCGGTGCGGGTCGCCGCCCGCGGCGAGCAGCAACTCGGCGCGGCGGACGGCCGCGTTGAGCTCGTCCTCGTCGATCGCGACTCCCCGACCGGCGAAGAAGCAGAGCATCGTCCACTGCTCGCTCGGCTCGGCGCGCTCCAGCGAGCGCACCCAGTCGCGGATGGTCTCCCGCGCCACGCGGCCAGCGTAACGGCGGCTCAGTCTCGAGCCGTCCCCGAATGTTCGGGTTTCGTTCACATCTGGCAGGGCGGTTCAAGCGGCCGTCGAACTCGTCCGATACGGAGACCGATGGGTCGCCCGCGCCTCACCCTGCTCTGCGGCGTCATCCTCGCGGCAACGGCGTTCGTCACGCCGGCCTTCGCGATCGACCCCGCCGACCCGCTCGCGAGCGAGTCGACGACGCTTGCGCCGGTTCCGGTCGTCACGCGAAGCGGCCCGAGCTGGGCGGCCCCGCAGATCGCGACGGTGGTGGCGGCCGGGCTGATGGGACCGGACGTGACTTCCTTCCGTCCCGACGATGCGCTCACCCGTGGCGAGCTCCACGACGCGATCGTCGCCCTGGGCAAGCCGCACCGGGCGCCGACCGACCCGAACCGCGTCGTCACGATGCGCGAGCTCGACGCGCAGCTCGTCGCCGCCGCCGGGCTGCTCCCGTCCGCGAGGCAGATCCGGCTCGCCGCACAGGCAGGCGGGCTCGTGCCGACGGACATGCTCGGGACGGAGACCGTCGCCCGCCTCCTCGGGCTCCGCGTCAACCACCCGGTCGGCCAGGAAGATCTCGAGCGCTCGCCGAAACAGCCCGCCTCGCGCGCCGAGGCGGCGTACTCGCTCGCGAAGCTCAGCCTCCTCGACCCGACGCGGATCGACGCCGTGCGCCAGGTCGTGGCGACGTTCTCCGTCCCGACGTTGACGGAGTGGCAGCGGCTCGTGCTGACGCGGGCGCTCCGCTTCGTCGGCTACCCGTACGTGTTCGCCGGGACGTCGGAAAAGCCGCAGACGATCTGGAGCACGAGCGCTCCCGGCAACCAGCTGGCGGTGCCCGGCGGCTTCGACTGCTCCGGCCTCGTCTGGCGGGTGTTCAAGCTGCAGCCCTACGACGGCGCACCGTCCCTCGCCGACGTCCTCAAGGGCCGGACGACGTACGCGATGAGCGGCGAGGTGAAGAGAGCGCAACGGATCGCGCCGGGGCTCGTCCAGCCGGCCGACGTCCTCTTCTTCGGGACTCAAGGGACGCAGTCGAAGCCCTCGGAGATCGGGCACTCCGGGATCTACGTCGGGAACAGCTGGTTCGTCCACTCATCGAGCGGCGGCGTCACGCTGCAGCCGCTCCAGGGCTGGTACGCCGACGAGCTCGCCTGGGCACGGCGACCGCTCGCCGAGGCCGGCCTCACCGCGTAGCGGGCCTCGGTTGGATCGCTCGCCCGGAGGGGTACGCTCCGGCCGTGCGCTGGAAGCGGGTTCAGGGTCAGGGGGACATGGAGGACCGACGCGGACAGAGCAGCCCGCTCGGTGGCGGCGGCCTGCCGATCCCGATGGGGAAGGCAGGAGGAGGGATCGGCGGGCTGATCCTGATCGTGGTGCTCGTGCTCCTGTTCGGCGGGAACATCACCGGCGGCGGCGGAAGCAGCGGCCCGCTCGATCCTGGCGGCGTCGACGAGCCCGTGCCCCAGGCGCCGTCCGGCTCGCAGCCCGGCGGCAAGGTCAAGGACAACACGTTCGAGTTCGCGAAGTTCGTCTCGCAGGACAGTCAGGACATGTGGACCAAGGTCTTCCAGGACGCGGGCAAGACGTACACGCGTGCCCCTGTCGTGACGTTCACGTCGGGGACGATGTCGGGGTGCGGCCCCGCGTCCGCGCAGACGGGGCCGTTCTACTGCCCGGCCGACCACAAGGTCTACCTCGACCTCTCGTTCTTCCAGGAGCTCTCCCGACGCTTCGGGGCGCCGGGGGACTTTGCCGCCGCGTACGTGATCGCCCACGAGATCGGCCACCACGTGCAGAGCGAGCTCGGCATCGAGGAGCAGGTTCGCCGGCAGCAGCAGCAGGACCCGGGAAACGCGAACGTCTACTCGGTGCGGCTCGAGCTCCAGGCAGACTGCTTCGCGGGCGTGTGGGCCCGCTCGACGTACAACCGGGGCATTCTCGACCCGGGCGACATCGACGAAGGTCTCAAGGCGGCCGCCGCGGTCGGCGACGACCGGCTCGGCGCACGGAGCAGGGAGCAGTGGACACACGGCTCGTCGAAGCTCCGCGTGCAGTGGTTCCGTACGGGGTTCGACTCCGGCAAGGCCAGCTCGTGCGACACGAGCGACGTCCAGATCTAACCTGCCTCGACGCTCACGCGCGACGAGAGGCGGAAACGGTGTCAGACACCGTTTTTTGTCAAGGCCAAACCGTGCCAAGTTCGCGCCAGTCGCTCCACAGGGCGCAATCCCGAGCCTCGGAGCAGAGCAGCGATGGGCTAGCTGTCAGATGAAGAAGCAGACGCGTCCGGACCGAACGACTAGGCAAGAAATGGTGTCTGACACTGCCTCGGACCGACTGCCCCTCGGAACTCGCCACGTCCGCGACCCGTGCGAACCCCACCCGCGATACCCTCGGAGGAACACTTTTCGAGGAGGCTTGAGCGATGACGGAGCTTGCCGAGGCACCGACCGTCGGGCGCGACGGGACGATCACGAGGATTCCGCACTGGATCGACGGCGCACGCGTCGACGGGACGTCGGGTCGCAGCGGCCCGGTCTTCAACCCTGCGGCGGGCGTGCAGACGGGCGCGGTCGATCTCGCGTCGGTCGAGGAGGTCGACGCCGCCGTGCAGAGCGCCAGGCGCGCGCTGCCGGCGTGGCGCACGACGTCGCTCGCGAAGCGCGCGGAGCTCTTCTTCCGCATCCGCGAGCTCTTCAACGCGCACCGCGAGGATCTCGCGAAGCTCCTCACGGCCGAGCACGGAAAGGTGCTCAGCGACGCGATGGGCGAGGTCGCGCGCGGGCTCGAGGTGATCGAGTTCGCCTGCGGGATCCCGACGCTGCTCAAGGGCGAGTTCTCGGAGCAGGCCTCGACCGGCATCGACGTCTACTCGATCCGCCAGCCGGTCGGCGTCGTGGCGGGCATCACGCCGTTCAACTTCCCGGCGATGGTCCCGATGTGGATGTGGGCGCCCGCGATCGCCTGCGGCAACTGCTTCGTGCTGAAGCCGTCGGAGAAGGACCCGTCCGCCTCGCTCCTCACCGCGGAGCTCCTCAAGGAGGCCGGTCTCCCGGACGGCGTCTTCAACGTCGTCCACGGCGACAAGGTCGCGGTCGACGCGATCCTCGAGCACCCCGGGATCGGCGCGGTCTCGTTCGTCGGATCGACCCCGATCGCGCGATACATCTACGAGACGGGAACGAAGCACGGCAAGCGCGTGCAGGCGCTCGGCGGGGCGAAGAACCACATGATCGTCCTGCCCGACGCGGACGTCGAGATGGCCGCGGACGCCGCCGTCTCCGCCGGGTACGGCTCGGCGGGCGAGCGCTGCATGGCCGTCTCCGTGCTCGTCGCGGTCGGCGACGTGGCCGACCCGCTCGTCGAGGCGATCAGGGAACGTCTGCCCAAGGTGAAGGTGGGCGACGGCCTGGAGGAGGGCTCCGAGATGGGCCCGCTCGTCACGCGCGAGCACCGCGACAAGGTCGCCTCGTACATCGAGTCCGGCGCGGGCCAGGGCGCAACGATCGTCGCCGACGGCCGCGACACCGCCCCCGACGGCGACGGCTTCTTCCTCGGCGTCTCGCTGCTCGACAACGTCACGACCGAGATGGACGCCTACAAGGACGAGATCTTCGGGCCCGTGCTCTCGGTCGTCCGCGCGAAGACGTACGACGAGGCGGTCTCGCTCGTCAACGACAACCCGTACGGGAACGGCGTGGCGCTGTACACCCGGGACGGCGGCGCCGCACGGCAGTTCCAGTTCGACGTCGATGCCGGCATGGTCGGCATCAACGTCCCGATCCCGGTGCCCGTCGCGTACTACTCGTTCGGCGGCTGGAAGGCGTCGCTCTTCGGGGACTCGCACGTGTACGGCCCGGAGTCGATCCACTTCTACACGCGCGGGAAAGTCGTCACCTCGCGGTGGCCCGATCCGGCGACCAGCAAGGTCGACCTCGGGTTCCCGCAGACACGCTGAGGCAAACGGCAGACGTCTTGCCCTTTGCCCATCGATAGGTGCAGAATCAGC
The DNA here is from genome assembly GCA_963742625.1 of uncultured Actinomycetes bacterium. Lineage (GTDB taxonomy): Bacteria > Actinomycetota > Thermoleophilia > Gaiellales > Gaiellaceae > Gaiella. The sequence goes on along the minus strand of CAVUMO010000003.1, from coordinate 230,386 downwards.
GGGGACGGTCGGGGCGGAACTGCGGCGCCGCCCCGATCGCTCCTGCCTCTCTGAGCGGCCATCGCGTCTCGTACGGGCGCACGGGGAATACGGCTCCCGATCCGTCCGTTATTTGTCTTAACAACTATTGCGAAGACAAATATAGGAGGCATCGAATTGAGCACCACCGCTGATCGCACGACCGCTGTGACGGGCGCCTGGCAGAGCGACCCCACCCATTCGAGCATCGGGTTCCGTGTCGTGTACATGGGCATCGCGCCCTTCGAAGGCGCGTTCCGCGAGTTCGACGCGACCCTCGACGAGGACGGGCTGCGCGGCACGGCGCAGGCGACAAGCATCGACGTCGACAACGAGCAGCTCTCCGAGCATCTCGCGTCACCCGACTTCTTCGACTCGGGCAACCATCCCGAGCTCCGCTTCGAGGGTGGGCCGCTGACCGTCGCCGGCGACGGCACCGTTCAGGTCGACGGCACACTCGTCGTGAAGGGCAACAGCGCCCCCGTGACCCTCGCCGGCACGCTCACCGAGCCGGTGAGCGATCCCTACGGGATCACGAAGCGAGGCTTGACGCTCCACGGCTCGGTCGACCGCACGCGAGGTCGGTCTGAACTGGAACGCGCCGCTGCCCGAGGGCGGGTCGATGCTCGCCGACGAGGTCGAGCTCACCGCCTCGTTCCTCTTCGTGGCCGCCGAGGAGCGGTAACGGTGCGGATCCTCGGACTCTCCGGCAGCCTCCGTGCCGGATCGCACAACACGCAGCTCCTCCGCCTCGCCGCGGAGGAGCTGCCCGAGGGCGTCGAGCTCGAGCTCTACGAGGACCTCGTCTCGATTCCGCCGTTCGACCAGGACCTGGTCGAGCTCGCGCCGGACGAGGTGGAGCGTCTCAAGGACGCGGTCGCCGCGTCGGACGCGATCCTCGTCGCGACGCCCGAGTTCAACGGCTCGATCCCGGGCCAGCTGAAGAACGCCGTCGACTGGGTGTCCCGCCCCCACGCCGACAACCCGGCGCGCGGGAAGCCGGTCGCCGTGATCGGCGCGAGCACGAGCTCGTTCGGCGGGATCTGGGCCCAGCGCGAGCTGAAGAAGGTCTTCGGGATCCTCGGGGCGAAGGTGCTCGACATCGAGCTGCCCGTCGCGAAGGCCGACCGGAGGCTCGGCGACCCGGATCTCGACATTCGCGCCGAGCTCGCTGGGGTCGTCGACGCGCTCGTCGCCGCCGTCGAAGGAGAGGGCTCGACCTCGGGATCAGCGACCGCCGCCGCGGTCGCGGCGTAGGGTCACCGGCGCCGCTCGGGTCTCGCCCTGTGCGAGACTCGGCCCGATGCGCGTGACGATGCTCCTCGCGGATTTCGCGCAGGTGAGCGACGGAAAGCTCACCGTGGTCGGCGGCGGGTGGTCGCTGACGGGACCCGATCCCGTGCCGTTCGGCATCGCGATCCTGATCCGCGTGCCGTGGGACCAGGCCAACCAGCGCCACGTCATGCGCCTCGAGTTGCTCGACGCCGACGGCCAGCCGGTCGAGATGGAGACCGAGGACGGCCAGCAGCAGGTCGTGTTCTTCGACGACGTGCCGTTCGAGGTCGGCCGGCCCGCCGGGCTCAAGCCCGGCACGCCGCTCGACTTCCCCGTCGCGATCAACTCAGGGCCACTGCCGCTCGAGCCCGGCCGCTACGAGTGGCGGCTCACGATCGACGACGAGGCCGACGACGACTGGCGCCTGCCCTTCTCCGTGCGGGTCGAGGAGGAGGAAGCCTGACGCCGGGCCGCGCCTCAGTGGGCCGTCCCCGGTCGGCGACCGCGCGCGAGCTGGACGAGACCGAACGCCGAGACGATCGCCCAGACGACCTCGAGCAGGAAGAAGCCGATCTGTGTCTGCCGCCACGCATCGACGGTGAGCACCGCCGAGCCGACGAGGTTGACGAGCAGGTACCAGGGCGACTGCGGGTCGAGCACGCGAAACTGCGCGAGGACGAAGCCCGCGAGAATGAGCAGCGCGCCCAGGATCTGAATCAGCTGATGCACGAAAGCACCTCCGAGAGGACGACCTGATGTCGCGCCGTCGTCGTGACCGGGTACGGCGCACCTCGTCCGGGGCTCTTGCCGCCTTCACGTTAGCGGCGGGAGCAGTTGCCGCAGCCGCGCTCGCGGCGGTCGCGGCCACACCGAGCGCCTCCGCCGCCGCGCCACTCGAGACGCTCGTCGGCGCACGCCTCGTCGTCGGCATGGAGGGGACGACGCCGAGCGCGGCGCTGCTCGACCGCATCCGGCGGGGACGCGTCGGTGGCGTGATCCTCATGGGTGCCAACGTCCGCAGCGCGACGCAGGTGCGCGCCCTCACAGCGCAGCTGCGCGCGGCGGCTCGAGAGGGCGGGCATCGGCTCCTGATCACGACCGACCAGGAGGGAGGGCTCGTACGGCGCTTCCGCTGGGCCCCTCCGGCGGTCTCGGCGGAGGTGCTGGGGACGGGCACCGAGGGTGCGATCCGCCGCACGGGCCGGGCGACGGCGACGGCGCTCCAGCGCCTTGGCGTTCGTGTCGACCTCGCGCCGGTCGCGGACGTGCCCGGCGTCCCGGGCTCGTTCGTCGCCGCGACCGATCGCGGCTTCTCGACGAACCCCACCCGAGCCGCGAAGGGCGTGACGTCGTTCGCCGCGGGACTTCTCGACGGCGGCGTCGCACCAACGCTCAAGCACTTCCCCGGTCTCGGGCTCGCGACGATCTCGACCGACGATGCGGCGGTGCGCATCACGGCATCCGAGGATGCGCTCGCCCCCGGCTTCGTCCCGTACAGGAGGGCGATCGCCGCGGGTGTCGTCCCGCTCGTGATGGTCTCGAACGCGGCGTACGCCGCATATGGCGGGCAGGTCGCGGCCTGGTCGCCGCGCGTCCTCTCCACCCTCGCCGGTCTCGGCTTCACGGGCGCGACGATCACCGACGCGCTCGAGCCCCTCGCCACGACGCATCACGTGACGCTCGGGCAGGCGGCGCTCCGGGCGGCCCGGGCCGGGGTCGACCTGCTCCTCTTCGTCGGCTCCGAACACTCCACCGACGTCGTCTACGACCAGCTGCTCGCCGCCGCCCGCGACGGCCGCCTCCCGCGTGCGGCGCTCGAGGCGAGCGCCGCACGCATCGACGAGCTCACTGCGACCTACGCGGGCTAGATTCCCGCGGATGCGCGCGCGTCGGATCGGAGCAGCCGTGCTCTACGGGCGCAGCGCCGTCAGGATCGCCCGGCGCGGGCGCCGCCGGCGGCAAGGAGGAGCGGCTCGTCTTCGTCGTCGGCTCACCGCGCTCCGGGACGACGATCACCGCGAGCCTGCTCGGCTCGCTTCCCGGGCTTCGTCGACCTCGACGAGGTCCAGCCGTGGAAGGCGGCGATCCCGGAGCTGATCGACCGCCCGCAGGGCGATGTCGGCCACGTCGGCTGCGGACGATCCTGGAGCGCGTGCGCCGGCTCGCGTTCGCATCGGGGCTCCGCGGCGTCGAGCAGACGCCCGAGACGAGCTTCGTCCTCGGCGCGGCGCTCCGCGCCTACCCCGAGGCGGTCGCGGTCCACGTGATCCGCGACGGCCGCGACGTCGCGACCTCGCTCCTCGAGCGCGGCTGGCTCAACTCCTCTCGCACGGGCGCCGACGACGCCAGGCTGGCATACGGCTCGCACCCGCGCTTCTGGGTCGAGCGCGACCGCCGGGACGAGTTCGCGCACGCGTCGGACGCCACCCGCGCGGCGTGGGCCTGGCGCCGGTACGTCGCAGCTGCCCGCGCGGTCCCCGAGCGGACGGTCGAGCTGCGCTACGAGGAGCTCGTCACCGACCCGTCGGCGGCGGCCGCGCCGGTCGCAGAGCGCGCTCGGCGTCGAGCTCGGGCTCGTCGCCGAGCGGTTCTCCCGCGTGCACGACCGCTCGGCGGGTCGCTGGCGCCGCGACCTGACGGCCGACCAGCTGGCTGACGTCGAACGCGAGGCCGGCAAGACGCTCGTCTCGCTCGGCTACCCGCTCTAAGAACTCGTCGCGGCTGTCGCCTCGGGGACGACGCCGATCCGCTCGAGCTCGGCGAGCACGAGGGCGACGGACTCCTCCGCCGTGAGCGCGACCGTGTCCGCCACGACCTCGGCGTCGTCGGGGTCCTCGTACGGGTCGTCGACGCCCGTGAAATGCGTGATCTCGCCCGCGAGCGCCTTCGCGTAGAGGCCCTTGACGTCCCGGCGCGCGCACTCTTCGAGCGGCGCCTTGACCCAGACCTCGACGAACGGCCCCTGTTCCTCGACGAGCGCCCGGACGCGCCTTCGCGTCGCGTCGTAGGGCGAGATCGCCGCGACCACGACAGCGGCCCCGTGACGCGTCAACCGGGAGGCGACCCAGCCGATCCGCTCGATGTTCGTGTCTCGGTCCTCGTGCGAGAAGCCGAGGCCCTTCGAGAGATGCGTGCGCACGACGTCGCCGTCGAGCACCTCGACGTGCGCGCCGCGCCGCTCGAGCTCCGCCGCGAGGGCGCGCCCGATCGTCGTCTTGCCGGCTCCCGAGAGCCCGGTCAGCCAGACGGTGTAGCCCGTATCCGCCTCCGTCGCCACGGCCGGATTGGTACCAGAGGCGGGGTCGCGCAGGACTGTGCAGCCGCTTCCGGGATCGTCGGCTAGCCGCTCGCGGAGGGATGCAGGAGCGGGAGCGCGGAGCCTCCACCGGCGCGGAGGTGCGCGACGAGCGAAGGAGGCGTGATCGACATCGCCGCCGTGCCGCCGTTCGGCCGGGGGACACGCGACACGTAGCCGCGCGGCGTCCAGAGGAGCAGGGAGGCGCCCACCACGACGTACGGCTCGTCGTCCCGGAGCACGAACCCGCCGTCCGGCACCGAGTCGAGCTCCACGTCGTGGAAGCGGCGGCTCCGGGTGACCGGATCGAAGCGCTCTCCATGGAGCCGCAGGTCGATCGCGTCGGCCGTTCGCTCCCGGGGGTGGCGCTCCGTCCAGCGCTCCAGGAAGCGCACGTAGTCCTCGCGGCGGCACTCCGCGCACGGACGGTGGCCGGCCGCGAGCGCGGTCGCCTCGTCGAGGAAGAACAGCTCGGTGTACCGGCCGGGTTGCATCAGCGGCGAGCGGCGGCGTCCCATGAAGTCGAGCCGACAGGCGATCCACCTCCTCACCTGGTACGGCCGCACGATCCTGCCCGCCCTGTCATGGAGGCAGCCGCGGTTGCCGTACACGAGCCCACGCGTCGCGTCGGCGACGAGCTCTCCGAGCGGCGTGACGCGGTTCCGGCGCGGCATCGGACTGACCCAACCGCACGACCGGCTCGCGCGTGTGCCGCGTGGCCGGTCGTAACCGGACCGCAACAGTTGTGCCGCATAGGGTGAGGGCATCGACTGGACGCTGTTCCATACGGTGAATGCCGCCGTCGCGACGCGCGACTGGCTGGAGGATCCGGTCACTGCTCTCGCCGACGCGGCCGTGCCGCTCTACGCGCTCGCGACGGTGGCGCTCTGGCTGCTCGCGCGACCGTATGGGAACCCGCGCTGGAAGCTCGCGTCCTCCTCGGCGTTGATCGCGACGGCGGTCGCACTCGCGACGAACCAGGTGATCGCGCACCTCTGGACGCGACCCCGCCCGTTCACCGAGCACCCGGCGCTCACGCACGTGCTCGGCGCGCGGACGACCGATCCCTCGTTCCCGAGCGACCACGCCGCGGCGGCGTTCGCGATCGCCTTTGCCGTGCTCGCCTTCTCCCGCCGGGCGGGGATCGGGTTCCTCGCCGTCGCCACGCTGATCGCTCTCTCGCGCGTCGCGCTCGGCATGCACTACCCGAGTGACGTGCTCGCCGGAGCGCTGGTCGGCTTCGGCGCCGCCACGCTCGTGACGACGCTCGGCCGGCCGTGGGTCACCCGGCTCGTCGCGCTCGTCAGCCGCGTCACGGACCCGCTGCTGCGCCCGGTGTGGGCGTGGTGCCGCCGCCTCCTGCCGCTGCCGCGCCTCTAGCTGTCCCGGCTCCGGCGCAGAACCTCCCGCGCGTCGAGCACCGGCCCGAGGTGCGCCAGCTTGTCGGGATTCGTGACGCCGCGGATCGCCTGAACGAGCCCGTCCGCGACGTCGACAGACATGACCGCGGCGACCCGCTCCTCGTCGTCGAGGAACATGACGCCCGGCTGTCCGTTGACGTGCGCCAGACGCGCGGTGACGCCCAGCTCCTTCGCCTGCTTGACCGTTCCGGCGATCAGCTTCGCGACGCGCTCGCGCCCGTAGATCGGCTGTGGCCATGACGGCGCCTTCCCGCCGCCGTCGCCGTAGACGACGACGTCGGCCGCGAGCATCTCCTCCAACGCCGCGAGGTCGCCGCGCTCGGCCGCGGCGAAGAAGCGCTCGACGAGCTCGTCGCGATGCTTCCGCGAGGCCTCGAACCGCGGCCGACCCTCGTCCACGTGTCGCCGCGCGCGGACGTAGAGCTGCCGGCAGTTGTCCTCGGTCCGGTCGACGATCCTGGCGATCTCGTCGTAGCCGTAGTCGAACACCTCGCGGAGCAGGAACACGGCGCGCTCGACCGGCGTCAGGCTCTCCAGCAAGACGAGGAACGCCGTCGAGAGCGAGTCGGCCGTCTCCGCGTGCGCCGCCGCATCGGTCGCCGCGTCGTCGGTGAGCAGCGGCTCGGGTAGCCACTGCCCGACGTACTGCTCGCGTCGCACGCGAGCCGATTTGAGATGGTCGATGCTGAGCCGCGTCGCCACCGCCGAGAGGTACGCCTTGGGCGATTCGACCTTCGTTCCCTCCGCCTCGGCGCGATGGATCCGAAGGAACGACTCCTGGACGATGTCCTCCGCCTCGCCGACGCTCCCGATCATCCGGTACGCGATCGAGAACAGCAGCGGCCTGAGCTCTTCATAGGACGCGTCGCTTCGCATGCAGCTCTAGACGAGATAGCAGCCGCGCGTGTGACAGCGCGTCGGTGTCACAGGCGCGACCGCGACGTCGTCTCAGAGCACGAAAGCAAAACGAAGGGAGCGAGATCATGAAGATCTTCATCGCAGGCGCGACGGGAGCCGTTGGGAAGCGACTCGTCCCGCTGCTCGGCGCCAACGGGCACGAGGTGGTCGGGACGACACGTTCCGCCGGCAAGGTCGGTGACCTTCGCGCTCTCGGTGCGGAGCCGGTCGTGCTCGACGTGCTCGATGCGGAGGCCGTCGGCCGTGCAGTCTCGGAGGCGCGGCCAGATGTCGTCGTGCACCAGGCCACGGCGCTGTCCGACATGAGCAACTTGCGCAACCTGGACGAGACGTTCGCGGAGACGAACCGCCTGCGAACCGAAGGCACCGACAACCTGCTGGCGGCCGCGCAGGCGTCCGGCACCAGGACGTTCGTGGCCCAGAGCTTCGCCGGCTGGCCCTACGCGAAAGAGGGCTCCGCCGTGAAGGACGAGGAGGCGCCGCTCGATCCGACCCCGCCGACGAGCGCCGTGCAGAGCATGGCGGCGATTCGTCACCTCGAGACCACGGTCGTCGGCGCCGAGGCGATCGAGGGGATCGTGCTCCGGTACGGCGGTTTCTACGGGCCGGGGACGTCGCTGGTCGAGGGTGGCGAGCACGTCGCGGCAATCCGCAAGCGCCAGTTCCCGATCGTCGGTAGCGGCGCGGGAATCTGGTCGTTCGTCCACATCGACGACGCCGCGGGCGGGACGCTCGCCGCGATCGAGCGCGGTCGGCCCGGTCTCTACAACATCGTCGATGACGAGCCGGCGCCGACATCGGAGTGGCTGCCGTACCTGGCCGAGGTGCTCGGTGCGAAGCCGCCCCGTCATGTGCCGGAGTGGCTCGGTCGGCTCGCCGCCGGAGAGCAGGTCGTCTCGATGAGCACCGAGGCGCGTGGCGCGTCGAACGCGAAGGCGAAGCGCGAGCTCGGGTGGACGCTGATCCACCCGACCTGGCGCGAAGGCTTCGTGAGCGCTCTCACGTCCTCGCAGGTTCGAAGCGCGGCATAAGCCGCGCTCCTCGAGCCGGGCTCACGCCGCGCCTGCCGTGGCGTGCGCCCGGCTCGAGCGAAATTCGCCGTCGGCGGCCGCGGCTCTGTTCCTCAGCTCACCGCCTTCTTCACGAGTGCGGCGATCCTCTTCTCGTCGGCCCCGGTCAGCTCCTTCAGCGCAAAGGAGGTCGGCCACATGGCGCCCTCGTCGAGGTTCGCCGCGTCGCTGAAGCCGAGCGTGGCGTATCTCGACTTGAACTTCTCCGCGCTCTGGAAGAAGCAGACCACCTTGCCGTCGTTGGCGTACGCGGGCATTCCGTACCAGGTCTTCGGCGAGAGGGCCGGCGCGCTCGCGGTGACGATCGCGTGAACCCGCTCGGCCATGACGCGGTCCGCTTTCGGCATCTCGGCGATCTTCGCGAGCAGGTCGCTTTCCCCGGCCGCCCTGTCCTTGCCGCGGCGCGCCTCCGCCTTCAGCTCCTTGGCGCGCTCCTTCATCGCGGCGCGCTCGTCGTCCGTGAATCCCTTGGCCGTCTTGCCGGTCGCGGCGGTGCTCCTGGCGGACTTCTGCGTGGTCTTCTCTTCGCTCATCGTTCCCTCCTGTTCATCGATAGCTGTTCGCGTCGATCGCCCGTCATGTTTACGCCGACGGACATGGACATGTAGAGAACGGTCGCGGACACGGCGTCTCCTTTCCTGGTCTGCGAGCGATGGCCGGGCCAACTGCCGTGCAAATGAGGAACTCGCTTACGGCGGCGCACGACGGGCGCGGTGGTGGAGGTACACGGTGCCGTTGCGGAAACGCCGCTCGTCCACCAGCTCGAGATCCACTCGGATGTCACCGCCGGGGAAGACGCGCTTGCCGCCTCCCACGACGACGGGCACGAGCAGCAGGTGGTACTCGTCGACCAGCCCGGCCTCGATCGCCCTGGCCGCGAGTCCGGGACCGCCGATCGTAAGGTCACGGTCGACTCGCTCCTTCAGCTGCCGAACCGCCTCGGGGTCGAACTGCCGCTCGATCCGCGTCCTGGCGCTCGATGCCGTCGGCATCGTCCGGGAGTAGACGATCTTCTCTGCTCCCTGCCAGATCTCGGCGTACTCCTGCACGTGGGCGGGTTGGGCGGTGAGGTCGGGCAGGCTCTCCCAGAAGACCATGGTCTCGTACATCCGCCGCCCGTAGAGGTATGTCCCGACCGGCCGCTCGAGTTCGTTGACGAACGCGTGGACCTCCTCGTCCGGCGCCGCCCAGTCGAACGTGCCCGTCGCGTCCTCGACGTACCCGTCGAGCGACGCGATCATCGAGTAGATCAGCTTGGCCATCGCGCGCCGTCCCTCACCTCGACCAGGTTCTCGAGGTCATCACGATCACAGGCCGCATCGACTCCTCCTTCGGGTCGTTCGATCCCTCACCCGTGCAGACCCGTGGGCACCAGGCAACTCATCGGTCACACCGCCCGCTGCTCGGAGGCGCCCGTCAAACGTCGCCAGAGTCCCGTCCAGCGCCAGCGGGCGGTGGGAGGACGAGACCCCGCGCCAGGAGCCGCCGGAACCGCTCGATCGCGTCGGCGACGCCCTCGGCGAGCGGGCGGTTGACCGTGCCGCCGAGCAGCTCGACGAACGACGATCCGTCGGCCTCGCCGGGGAACGGGAGCGGGTCACCGTGCCACGTGATCGCCCCGCGCTCGACGCCATGCACCGCCTCGATCACTTCGACGACCTCGTCGACCGAGGCGGCCGGGCCGTCGAGCGTGTGCACGGACGCGTCGCGCCGGTCGACCTCGCTCGCCCGGACGAAGGCCTCGGCCACGTCGGGCAGGTACTGGAACTGCAACCGGCCGCCGAACGGGATCTCGTACGGGACGCCCGCCGCGGCGGCGAGCATCGCGGTGGTCGGTGCCGAGGTGAGCCCCTGATCCCGTCCGGGCCCGTAGACGGTGTGGGGCCGCAGCCCGATCGACGGGACGCCGTAGTCCTCGAAATAGCGGAAGGCGGTCTCCTCGTTCGCCCGCTTGAAGACGCCGTAGAGCGTCTGCGGGGCGACGCTCCCCGCAGGTCCGAAGACGGCGATCGAGGACGCGTAGACGACGGGCGTGGTGACGCCGGCGCGACGGGCCGCCTCGAGGACGTTCACGGTGCCGACGACGTTCACCAGCGCGCCGAGCGCAGGCCGTTCGCGGACGAATGGCACCTGCATCGCGGCGAGGTGGACGACGTTGGTGATGCCGCGCGTCGAGAGGAGACGCTCGAGCTCGTCGAGGTCCGCGATGTCGCCCTCGACGAGCTCCAGACGATCCGGGGCGAGGAACTCGAACGCGATGTCGAGACGGTGCTGGGAGCCTCCGAGGTCGAGACCGACGACGTGCGCGCCGCGGTCGACGAGCGTCCTCGCCGTCCACGCCCCGATCGCGCCCAGCACGCCGGTGACGAGATAGCGCCGGCCGGGCACGCTCACAACGGGTCAGCGCGCGCCGAGGGCCGTGAGCGCGTACCCGCCGTCGAGCATCGCCGGCGCTCTCGCCGCAAGGCGCTCCGGGCTCGGCACGTCCCAGCCCAGCGAGTCGGCGAGCCGCACGATCATGCTGAACAGCGCGCAGACGGTGGCGGCGTCGCGGAGCGCCTGCTCCGACACGCCGGTCGCTCGCGCCTCTTCAGCGTCCGCGGGTCCGAGCTCGTCCGGACGGAGCGTCAGCTTCTCGAGGAAGACGAGGGTCGCCGCCAGCTGCGGACGGAGCGGCGCGGTGCGCCAGTCGGCGACGATCGCCTCCCACACCTCCTCACCGAGCGCATACGACGCGACCGCGCCGTGGGAGCCCGCTCAGAAGTGACACTGGTTCAGGAGCGAGGTGAAGGCGGCGAAGAGCTCCCGCTCCCCGGGCGTCCACTCGGACTCGCCTCGCATCGCATCGTCGAGGGCCTCGGAGAAGGGCCGGCCGAAGAGCTCGGGCCGATAGAGCAGCGTCTTCACGACCCCGAGCGGCTCGTTGCCGCTGCGCTCGCGGATCACGTCGAGCATCGCGGCCTGTTCCGGCGCGTGCCCGGAGTCGACGACCGACAGCCTCACCGGATCACCCGCCCAGCCGCATCGAGGCGCCGCAGCCCCTCGGCGATCGCGACGCCGACCGTCGCCTCGAAGATCTCGTCCTCGGTGAGGCCGGCCCGCGTCAGCGCCGCCACGTCGTCGTCGGTGACGGTGTACGCGCGCTCACGGACCTTCTCGAGGTACGGCGCGAGCGCCGCGGGCGTCTGGGCAGCCGAGGCGAGCGCCCGGAGCTCCTCGATCGGCTCTGCCACAGGTGGGCAGTCTATCGGCGACACGACCGAATCGGCGGCCGCGCGGCGGGCCGCCAGCGCGGTCCGAAAGACAAGGAGAGAACACGCATGGAGATCACGCGAAACGAGCTCGACACGACCCCTGGATCGGGCGACTGGTTCACGGGCGGGGTGTTCATCGACACGGTCGCCGTGCCGACGGGCAGCTCTCGCATCGCCGCGGCCTGCGTGCACTTCACGCCGGGCGCGCGCACGGCCTGGCACACGCACCCGTACGGCCAGACGATCTGGGTGACCGAGGGCGTCGGCCTCTGCCAGCGGCGCGGCGGTCCGATCGAGGTGATCCGCGCGGGCGACCGCGTCTTCTTCGAGCCGGGCGAGGACCACTGGCACGGAGCGACGCCGACGAGGCTCATGGTCCATGTCGCGATGCAGCAGGCCGACGACGACGGCAGCGTCGTCACCTGGGGCGAGCACGTCACGGAGGAGGAGTACGGCGCGACGATTTCGTCCGACACCGCCCGCTGAGACGGGTCACTCGGACGCCAGCGACGTGGATCGGCTCGGCCCGAGGACGCGACCACCGTAGACTCGCGGGGTGAAGGTCGAGCGGCTCACGTGGCTCGAGGTGCCCGACGAGGACGCCCTCCCCGCCGAGGTGAAGGCGCTCCACGACGCGCCGCTCGAGAAGCTCGGCTTCGTTCCGAACGTCCTGCGGCTCTATGCGCTGCGGCCGTCGCACCTGCTCCTCTGGAACGAGCACTACGAGGAGCTGATGAAGGGCGAGTCGGGCCTCTCGAAGGCCGAGCGGGAGATGATCGCCGTCGTCGTCTCCGTCGCGAACGAGTGCCGCTACTGCATAGCGGCGCACTCGGCGGCGCTGCGGAAGCTGACGAAGGATCCCGCGCTCGCCGATGCGATCGCGGCGGACCACGCGACCGCGGCGACCGAGCCGCGTGCCCGCGCGATGCTCGACTACGCGGTCAAGCTGACACTCCGCCCGACCGAGATGACCGAAGCGGACGTCGACGCGCTCCGCGACGCCGGCTGGGCGGACGAGGACGTCATGGACATCGCCGAGGTGACCGGCATGTTCAACCTCACGAACCGCATGGCGTCCGGGCTCGGCTGGGAGCCCAACCCCGAGTACGAGTCGCTCGGCCGCTAGCGGGCCCCGAGCTCGCGCGCGGTCCACGAGACGAGACCACCCGCGTTGCCGAGGTCGAGGAGGAGCGCGGCGTAGGCCGGTGCCGGAAACTCTGTGCCGTCGACCTCGACGGTGCCGGACGGGTCGATCCTGACGCGCGAGCCGTCCCGCGCCGCGGCAGCGGCCTCCGGGCAGGCGACCGCGGGGAGGCCGAGGTTCACGCAGTTGCGGTAGAAGATCCGCGCGAAGCTCCGTCCGAGCACACCGCAGACGCCGTTCGCCTTCATCGCGAGCGGCACGTGCTCCCGGGAGGAGCCGATCCCGAAGTTCGCGCCGACGACGAGGATGGTGCCGTCCGTCAGCCTCTCGCGCAGCGTCGGGTCGTAGCCCTCGAAGAGATGCGGGGCCATCTCGTCCGGATCCTCGATGTTGAGGAACATCCCCGGGTACATCACGTCCGTGTCGACGTTGTCACCAGGGACGAGGAGCGCGGTTCCCGCGACGATCACGCGATCGCCCCGGGGTGGACGATCTCTCCCGCGACGGCCGCCGCGGCCGCGACCCAGGCGTTCGCGAGATAGACCGACGCCTCCGGCGAGCCCATGCGCCCGCGAAAGTTGCGATTGGTCGTCGCGACGGCGTTCTCGCCCGCAGCGAGCACGCCGTTCGAGCCGCCGAAGCACGCGCCGCAGGTCGGCGTCGACACCATCGCGCCCGCCTCCGCGAACGCGTCGAGCAGTCCCTCCGCGGCGGCCTCGCGCCAGATTGCCTGGGTCGCCGGCACCACGATGGCCCGCGTTCGGGGATGGACCCTGCGGCCGCCGAGGATCGACGCGGCCTGCCGCAGGTCGGTCATGGTCCCGTTCGCGCAGTTCCCGATGTACACCTGATCGACCCGCGTGCCGGCGACGTCGTCGACAGCGGCCACGTTGCCCGGCAGATGCGGCCGCGCCACGAGCGGCTCGAGCGAGTCGAGGTCGATCTGCAGCTGTGCACGGAATGACGCATCCGCGTCGGAGCGCTCCGCCGTCCACGGGAAGCGGGCGCGGCCGTCGAGATACGCCTCCACCCGCTCGTCGGCGGGGAAGATGCCGGTCTCCGAGCCGGCCTCGACCGCCATGTTCGCGACGGCCAGCCGCTCGTCGAGGGAGAGCCCAGCGGCCCCCGGCCCGCCGAACTCGAGCACGGCGTTCGTCCCACCGCCGACTCCGATCCGGGCGAGGACCGCGAGGATGATGTCCTTGCCCGTGACGAACGACCCGGGCGCCCCGCGAAGCTCCACGAGGATCGTCTCGGGCACCGCCTGCCAGAACGAGCCGAGCGCGAGGCAAGAGGCGATGTCTGTCGAGCCGAGGCCCGTCCCGAACGCCCCGAGCGCGCCGTACGTGCAGGTGTGCGAGTCGCCTCCGGCGATCACCGCGCCGGGCACGACCCAGCCCTCCTCGCACAGCAGCGTATGCTCGATGCCACCGCGCCCCTGCCCGTAGAACACGACGCCTTTCTCCTCGGCCCAGCGCTGGAGCCGTGCCTGCAGCTCGGCCGACTTCGCGTCCTTGGCGGGCACGAAGTGATCCGCGACCATCACGACCCGCGAGGCGTCGAACACGCGCTCGGCGCCCATCCGCTCCATCGCCCGGAACGCGACCGGCCCCGACACGTCGTTGGCCATCACGACGTCGCAGCGGACCGTGACGACGTCGCCGGGCCCGACGTCTTCGGCGTCGCAGTGCGCGAGGAGGATCTTCTCAGCGAGCGTGTGCGGCAGCGAGCTCCTCCAGGGCAGCGAGACACTCCTCGAGCGACACGACGTCGCCGTACTTGAGGTCGATGTCGTAGAGCGTCGCCTCGTGCGCGGCCGGATTCCGGTCGCCGACGGCCTCGCGCGGGATGACGGGCCGGTAGCCGTTCTGCAGCGCGTCGACGGCCGTCGCGCGGACGCATCCCGACGTGGACGCGCCGGTGACGATGACGCTGTCGCAACCGTGTGACGCGAGCATGCTCCCGAGCGCGGTGCCGAAGAACGCCGAGGCGAAGAGCTTGTTCAGCACGGGCTCGGTCGGACGTGGGGCGAGACGGTCGTCGATCTCGACCCAGCGACTCCCGGCCTCGAGCGTCAGGAGGACGGGCACCTTGTCGATGAACGCCTTCGCGGTGACCTTGTCGCCCTCGCCGTACGACACCGTCGTGTAGACGACCGGGAGGTCAGCGCGGCGCATCGCGTCGAGCAGCCGGCCGATCGCCTCGATCGTGTCGTCGAGCTCGCAGACGAGCGGCGACTCGGGGTCCGTGAAGCCGTAGTTCATGTCGACGATCACGAGTGCGGGCCGACGGCCCACGCCGCCGCCCCGCTGACCGAATCCCTCGAACTGCATGCCCCCCACGTCAGACCCCCTCTCGCTCGCGCACCCTCGCCAGGACCTCCGCTCCGTCCTCGAGCGGCGACCACCGCAGCGGCGTCGCCGGCGTGGGCGGCTCGAGCCCGGTCTCCTCCTTGCAGCGCGCGAGCACCTCGTCGAGCGGCGGTCCGAAGTCGAACGCGAGCGGCTCGCCGCGCTCCGACCGCTGCCGGTCGCGCTCCTTCTCCGTCGCCACGACGTCCGGAGCGCCGTCCTCGCCGATCGCGACGCCGTAGCTCGCGAGCGCCTTCTCCCGGGAGACGAGGCCGAACGAGACGTCCCGCGCGACCTCGTCGACGGGCCGTTCGAGCCGGTCCTTCCAGCCGCCCCCGCCGGCCGTGCGGTAGACGAGCATGTCGCCCGGCTGCACCTCGACGTTGTCGCACTTCGACGGCAGCCGCTCCTCGGTGCCGTCCGTGCGGACCAGAATCTTCTCCGACCGCGCGCCGGGCTCGCCGCCGAGCACGCCCCAGGGTCGGGTCAGCCAGCGGTCGTCGTGGATCGAGACCTCGCCCGGCTCGAGGTAGACGTACCGCTTCTCCACGGCGTTGCCGCCGCGGTGCAGGCCGGCGCCGCCCGAGTCCGTGACCGTCGTATAGCCGTCGATCCGCAGCGGGTAGTACGCCTCGAGGTACTCGGTCGGGATGTTCTCGAACAGCGGCCACCACGAGTGGCCGTCCATCCCGTCACCGATCGGCCTCCCCGGGATCCCGCCGTAGAGGATCTCCATCGAGTAGAAGAAGTCCCCGGCGCCGTCCCAGCCGGAGTAGAGCATGTACGGCGACGTGCCGTAGCCCGCGGCGGTGTTCAGCTCGGGCGCCTGCTTGCAGAGGGCGCCGCCGAGCACGTCGAACTGCCGGGCGAGCCCGTGCGTGCGGCAGCCGAGCGCCGCCGGGAAGCGCGGCTTGAGCAGGGAGCCCTCCGGGAGGACGACGTGCAGCAGCGGATAGAAGCCGTCGTTGAAGAGGATCTGGGGATCGTTGACCATGATCAGGTAGATCCCGATGAACATCTTGAACATGCCCTCGGAGAGGTAGAAGTTGATCGGCCCGAGAGCCTGCGGATCGGTGCCCGTCCAGTCGAAGAAGGCGTGCTCGCCCTCCCGCCAGATCGTCAGCTTCATCTTGTACGGGCCGTTGCCGAGCCCGTCGTCGTCGACGTAGTCCTCGAAGCTCTGGGGCTCCTCCGGGATCGCGACGAGGATCAGCTTTCGCATCGCCTCGTACGTCCGGTCGAGCAGTGCCTGCAGCGCCGCGAGGTACGTCTCTTTCCCGAAGCGCTCGCAGAGGTCGCGGACCCGACGCTCCCCGGCGCGACAGCCCGCGATGATCGCGAACAGGTCCGCCCGGTTCATCTCCGGCAGGCGGACGTTGTTGAAGATGAGCCGGAGGACGTCCTCCTGGACCTCGCCCCGCTCGATGATCTTGATCGGCGGGATGATCAGCCCCTCCTCGAAGATCGTCCGGGCGCCCGTCGGCAGCGAGCCCGGGAGCGGGCCGCCCGCGTCCATCTGGTGGCCGAACTGGCTCGACCAGCCGACGAGCTCGTCCTCGTGGAAGATCGGAAGGAGGACGAGCCAGTCGTTCGTGTGCGAGATCGAGGCGGAGCACTTGAACGGGTCAGAGGTGAGGATCACGTCGCCCGGGTACACCCCCCGGTCCCACTCGGCCATCATCTCGTTGATGTAGGCGCCGAACTGCCCGACGACCATGCGCCCCCTCGGGTCGGTGATCATCGGGAACTCGTCGTGCTGCTCCCGGATGACGGGGCTCATCGCCGAGCGGAACAGCACGGCGTCCATCTCGAAGCGGGCGTTCTTCAGGGCCCCTTCGATGATGTCGAGCGTGACCGGGTCGACCTTGACGCCGGTGGGGATCTCGGCGATCCGCAGCGGCTCTGATTCGGTGGTTGCCATCGCTGCCGCCTCTCAGTCGTTCGGGGTGATCAGGAGGTTGAAGTTCACGTCGACCTCGGCCGAGTACCCGGGCAGGACGACGGTTGTCGAGTCGAACTCGGTGACGATCGCCGGCCCGGCGAACGCCATCCCGGGCCGAAGCCCTGCCCGGTCGTAGATCTGCGTCGCGTGCTGCGCCCCGCCGAACCAGACCTGGTGCTCGCCCGCGACCGCGCCGGACGCGTCCGCCTCCCCCGCGTCACCGACCGGGAGCTCCGGCTTCGGCACCGACCCGAACCCGACCGCGCGGAGGTTGACGATCTCGGTCGCCGTGCCGTGCATCCGGAAGCCGTAGAGCTGCTCGTGGAGGCCGTTGAACCGCTCCTCGAGCCCGTCGACGCCGGTGGCGCGGATCTCGGCCGGGTCGATCGCGACCGGGATCTCGTAGCCCTGGCCGCGATAGCGCATGTCGGCGGTATAGGTCACGGTGCGCGTTTCGTCCGGTATCCCCTCGCTGTCGAGCCACGCGTCCGCGCGCCCGCCGAGGTCGTCGAGGATCCGCGCGACCTCGTCCGGAGTCGCATCGGCGAGCAATCGGATGTACGTCTGCGCGAACTCGTCCCGGAAGTCGGCCACGAGGTCGCCGATCGCGCAGAGCAGGCCTGGCGCCGGCGGGACGATCACCGGGAAGGAGCCCATCAGCTCCGCGACGGCGTTCGCGTGGAGCGGCCCGGCGCCGCCGTACGCGACGAGGGCGAAGTCGCGCGGGTCGTGACCGCGCTGCACCGAGACGAGGCGCAGCGCACCGGCCATGTTCTCGTTGACGATCGCGAGGATCCCTTCCGCCGCCTCCTCGACGGAGGAGAGGCCGACCGCGTCGGCGATCGTCTGGACGGCGGCCCGCGCCGCGCCGGCGTCGAGGCTCATCTCGCCGCCGAGCAGCTGGGGTGGCAGATGACCGAGCACGACGTTCGCGTCGGTGACGGTCGGCTGGGTGCCGCCCTTGCCGTACGCGGCCGGACCGGGATCGGCTCCCGCGGACTCCGGACCGACGCGGAGCGCCTTCGTCAGCTCCGGGACGTGCGCGATCGAGCCGCCGCCCGCGCCGACGGTGTGCACGTCGACCGACGGGATGCGGATGCGGAAATGCGAGATCGCCGTCTCGCGGCCGATCGTCGGCTGGCCGTTCTGACAGAGGGAGACGTCGGTCGACGTGCCGCCCATGTCGAACGTGAGGATGTCGTCGAAGCGGGCTTTGCGCGCGACGTAGAGCGCGCCGGCGACACCGCCCGACGGCCCGGAGAGAACGCCGTAGATCGGATTGCGCGCGGCCTCGCTCGTCGTCATCAAGCCGGCGTCCGAGCGGAGGATGTTGACGTCGGCCTTTGCGCCGATGGCCTGGAGCTCGGACTGGAGCCGGTCGACGTAGTCGGCGACCTTCGGCCGCACGTACGAGTTCATGCACGCGGTCAGGGCCCGCTCGTACTCGCGGAACTCCGGGAGCACGTGTGCGCTGAGCGTCACCGGGAAGCCGGGGTACAGCCGCTCGATCACAGCCCCGATCCGCTCCTCGTGCGCGGGGTTCACGTACGAGTTGACGAGCGCGACCGTCAGGGTCTCGACGCCCGACTCGACCAGGTCGCGCACAGTTGCCTCGACCTGCTCCTCGTCGACCGCGATGAGGGTCTCGCCGCGAGCGTCCATCCTCTCCACCGCCTCGCGCGTGTCGGCAAGCGACGCCGGCGGGTCGGGCTTGAGCATGATGATCCACCCGGCGAGCGGGCCCGGCGTCTGCGAGCGGGCGAGGTGGAGGATCTGCCCGAAGCCCTGCGTCGTGATCAGGCCGACCCGCGCGCCCTTCGACTCGAGCACGGCGTTCGTCGCGACCGTGGTGCCGTGGAGGATGTTGCGCAGGTCCTCGACGCCGATCCCCGCCTCCTCGCAGATGCGACGGACGCCCGTGAGGACCCCCTCGGACGGATCGTGCGGCGTCGACGGCGTCTTGACGCGGAACTGCACGCCACCGTTGCCCTGGGAGACGAGGAAGAGGTCGGTGAAGGTTCCCCCGACGTCGACCCCAAGCCTGTACGCCATCGTTCCGTCCTTTCGTTTCTAGCTGGCCACCGGAGCGAACGTCCCTGCCTTGTAGACCTGCCCCTCGAGCTCGCGCCCGAGCTGCGTCTCGAGCCACTTCGCCACCTCGATCAGCGCCTCCAGGTCGATGCCCGTCTCGACGCCCTCGCCATGGAGGAGGTAGACGAGGTCCTCGGTCGCGATGTTCCCGGTCGCCCGAGGCGCGAAGGGGCACCCTCCGATCCCGCCGACGGAGGCGTCGAACACCGTGACGCCGGCCTCGAGAGCGGCGAACGCGTTCGTGAAGCCGTTGTTGCGCGTGTTGTGCAGGTGGATCCCGAGCGGGACGCCGAAGGGCTCGATGCGGGCGACGAGGTCGCGCACCTGTCGCGGCACCCCGACGCCGACCGTGTCCGCCACGACGATCTCGTCCGCGCCGGCGTCGGCGACTCGGCCGGCGAGCGCGGCCACATGGCCGGGATCGACCGCGCCCTCGAACGGGCAGCCGAACGCGGTTCCGATCGTGACGGTCACCCGGATCCCGTCGGCTTTCGCGCGCTCGACGATCAGCTCCGCGGCGGTCACCCCCTCCTCGACGGTGGCACCCGCGTTGCGGCGGTTGAACTCCTCGGAGGCGGCGAAGGCGAAGTGGACCTCGTCGAGCCCGCTGTCGCGGAGCCTGTCGTAGCCGCGCTCGTTCAGGGCGAGGCCGGCGTAGACGACGCCGTCGCGCCGGTGGATCGCCGCGACCACCTCCTCGGCGCCGGCCATCTGCGGCACGTGCTTGGGGCTGACGAAGCTCACCGCCTCGACCCGCGGCACGCCGGTCCCGGCCAGAAGGTCGACCAGCTCCGCCCTCACGCCGGGCGCAAGCGTGACGGGCTGGTTCTGAAGGCCGTCCCGCGGCGCGACGTCGCAGATCGTGACCCTCATACGACGCCATCCTCGCGCAATCCGTCGAGCTCCGACGGCGAGAGGCCGAGCAGGCCGCAGTAGATCTCCTCGTTGTGGCTGCCTTCCTCCCATGTTCCCGACCATCGCACTGCGCCCGGTGTATCCGAGAACTTCGGGACGATGCCCGGCCCGACGTACTCACCGAACTCGGGGTCGACGTGCTCGACGAGCATCTCGCGCGCCTCGAACTGCGGGTCCTCGAAGATGTCCGCGACGCTGTAGATCGGCCCGCACGCGACTCCGACCTCGTTGAGGGTGCGGTCGATCTCGCGCGCGTCGTGCCGCGCGGCCCATTCGCCGATGATCGCGTCGATCGTCTCCTCGTTCTCGCCGCGCGCAAGGTGGGTCGCGAAGCGCGGGTCGCCCGCCAGCTCGGGCCGGCCCATTGCGTCGCACAGGCGGCGGAAGACGGCGTCCTGGTTCGCGGCGATGACCATCCACGTGTCGTCGCGCGACTTGAAGATGTTCGACGGCGCGACGCCTTTCAGCCCAGTACCGGAAGGCTGCCGAACGATGCCGAGCCGGTCGTACTCCGGAACGGTGCTCTCGAGGAGCGCGAACGACGCCTCCATCAGCGAGACGTCGATCACCTGACCGCGACCGGCGCCGCCGAGCGCGTCGCGGTGATAGAGCGCGGCGAGGATCCCCTGGACTGCGAACATCGCCGCGAGGGAATCGCCGAGCGAGATCCCGGTGCGCGGCGGCGCCTCGCCGGGGAACCCGTTGATGTAGCGGAGACCGCCCATTGCCTCGGCGACCGATGCGAACCCCGCCCGCTGCGCGTACGGCCCGGTCTGGCCGTACCCGGAGATCCGGGCGAGGACGACGCCCGGGTTTGCGGTCGAGAGCCGGTCGTAGCCGAGGTTCCAGCGCTCGAGCGTGCCGGGGCGGAAGTTCTCCGTGACGACGTCCGACACCCGGACGAGCTCCAGCAGGAGCTCCTGACCCCGTCGCTCGCGGAGGTTGAGCGTGATGCACTTCTTGTTGCGCGACTGCACCGGCCACCACAACGACCGGCCTTCGTACCGAGCATGACCCCACTCGCGCAGCGGGTCAGGCTGACCGGGCGCCTCGACCTTGACGACCTCGGCTCCCATGTCGCCGAGTAGGCGGCCGGCGAACGGGCCGGCGAGCAGCGTCCCGAGCTCGATCATCCGCATGCCCTCGAGCGGGCCGCGCCTCTCGTTCGGCTCCGTGACCGGCGTGCTCCGCTCCCGTGGCGCTACCACGCGGTCCAGCCGCCGTCGACGTCGAGGACGTGCCCCGTGACCAGCGCCGCCTGGTCGGAGGCGAGGTAGACGACGGCGCCGACGACCTCCGACGGCGTGCCGATGCGCCCGATCGGCAAGCGCCGCAGAACATCGGCCCGGAACGTCTCGTCCTCGAACATTGGTCGCGTCAGCGGCGTTTCGACGAACGTCGGCGCGACCGCGTTGACGAGGATTCCGGCCGGCGCCCACTCGACCGCGAGCGCCCTGACGAGGCCGTTCACGGCATGCTTGCTCGCGCAGTACGCCGCCCGGCCGGGGTATCCGACCTCGCCCATCTGCGACGAGATCGCGACGATCCGACCGCCGCGCCCACGGGCTTCGAGCGCCGCCGCGAACGAGCGGCACGTGAGGTACGTGCCGCGGAGGTTGGTTTCGACGACGAGGTCGAAGTCGTCGATCGGCTGCTCGAGCGTCGGCCCCGGAAGGTTCAGCCCGGCCGCCGTGACGCAGATGGAGAGGCCGTCGTCCGCCGCCGCCGTCTCGACGAGGCGGTCGACGTCCGCGGCGGACCGCACGTCTCCGACGCACGTCTCGGCTCGCATGCCGCGTTCCCGCACCTCGTCGGCGACCGCGGCCAGCTCGTCCTCCGTGCGAGAGAAGAGGGTGACGCTCGCTCCCGCCTCCGCGAGGGCGAGGGCCGTCGCGCGGCCGATGCCACGCCCTGCCCCGGTCACGATCGCGTGCCGACCGTCGAGTCGCTGGGTCGGAAGCATCGGCTGCGCCACAGCCGTCACGCCTCCAGCTCCTGTCGGAGCCGGGCGAGCGCGACGTAGGCACGGTCTCTCCGGTCGATCAACGCGTCTGCCTCCGCCTGGGACAACTCGAGGAAACCGAGACCCGTCTTGACACCGAGCTCTCCGCGCTCCACGTGCTCCCGGAGGACGCGGGGGGCGGCGAAGCCCTCGCCGAGGCCGTCCTCGAGCGTGTCGAAGACGTTCGCGTACACGTCGAGACCCGCCATGTCGGCGATCGTGAAGGGGCCAAAGAAGGGCAGCCGGAAACCGAACGACGAACGCACGACCTCGTCCACCTGCTCCGGTGCGGCAAGCCCCTCCTCGACGATCCGCGTCGCCTCCCTGAACATGGCGAACTGGATGCGGTTGGCGACGAAGCCTGGTCCGTCTCCCACGACGACCGGCGTCTTCCCGAGCCGCGTGAGCGCCTCGACCACGTGCGCGACGACGCGATCGGCGGTCGTCGCCATCGGGATCACCTCGACGCACGGGACGAGCAACGGCGGGACGAACCAGTGGACGCCGAGGAACCGCTCCGGTCGCTGTAGCGCGGCGGCGAGCTCCACGATCGGGATCGAGGAGGTGTTCGTGGCGATGACCGCGTCATCACGAGCCGCAGCCTCGATCGAGGCATAGACGAGAACCTTGACGTCCGCGCGCTCGACGACGGCCTCGACGACCAGGTCGGCGTCGCGGACGGCGTCCTCGACCGACGCGGCTGCGCGCAGGTGCGCCTCTGCCGTGCTCGTGGCCCCCGGGTCGACGTTGCCCTCGGCCTCGAGCCGGCGGAGGAGCTCGAGGGCGCGGGTCAGCGCGGCCTCGGACTGTTCCGCGGTCGCGTCGACGAGCACCGTGGGGATCGCGCGCGTGGCGAGCACGTGCGCGATGCCGACGCCCATCGTCCCGGCGCCGACGACGGCGACGCGTGACGGCCAGCCGCTCGCGGGCTCGGTCACAGCGACGCCCTCAACAGCTGCTCGAGCTCGGTCGCGCCGACCTTCTTCGGAGCCCCGACGAGGAGCCGGCGCTGGTCGACGGCGCCCGACACGAGCGGCGCGAGGTCGTCCTCCCCGTAACCGAGCTCGCCGAGCCTGGTGGGAGCGCCGACGTCCTTCATCAGCCGCTCGAGCGAGGCGGCGAGGTCGTCGCCGCCGTCGAGCAGCCGTGCTGCGGTTGCGCAGCGCTCTGGCGTCTCGTCCTGGATGAACCGGAAGGCGGCGGGCGCGGTCACGGCGACGGCGAAGCCGTGAGGGACGAGCGCTGCCCCTCCGTACCCCGGCGGTCGCCACTCGTGCTTGAGCGACGCGATCGGATAGGCGAGGGCGTGCGGGATGTGCACGCCCGCTCCGGAGAAGGCGATGCCGGCGATCGTCGACGCCAGCGCCAGCGCGGTGCGCGCCTCGACGTCGTTCCCATTCGAGACCGCGCTCCGGAGATGTCCGCCGACGAGCTCGATCGCGCGCTCGCACAACGGATCGGAGAATGGATTCGCACCCTGGTACGGCGGACGCTGGCCGGGCGGAAGGTGCGGCCGCGTGTCGTAGGCCGAGACCGTGTACGCCTCGAGCGCGTGCAGGAGCGCGTCGAGCCCGGTCGACGCCGTGACGCCCGGGGGACACGACACCGTGAGGGACGGGTCGACGATGGCGAGAGACGGGCGCAGATATCCGTGCGAGATACCCGTCTTCGTCCCAAGCCGGGGGAAGTCGACGATCGCCACCGTCGTCACCTCCGACCCAGTGCCGGACGTCGTCGGCAGCGCGACGACCGGCAGGACCGGCCCCGGCACCGCGCGACCCGCGCCGATCGGCGCGTTCACGTAGTCGAGCAGCTCGCCGCCGTGGGTTGCGAAGAGCGCGCAGAGCTTCGCCGTGTCGAGCGCGGAGCCGCCGCCGATCCCGACGAAGCCGTCGAATCCTCCGCGCGCGGCTTCCACGGCCTCCTGCACTGACGCCTCGTTCGGCTCGCCGACGACACCGTCGTAGAGCACCGGCTCGACACCGGCGGCGCGGAGCGACTCCTGGATGCGGTCGCCTAGCGCCGACTCGTTCACGAAGCGGTCGCAGACGACGAACGCCCGCGTCACGCCGAGCTGCCTCAGGTGCTCTCCCGTCTCGGACGACGCGCCGGCACCGAAGACGACGCGCGCGGCGTTGAACGCGACGACCGCTCCGCCCGTGTCGGTCGTGTCGCGCGCGTTCATCGCGACTGCCACTCGGCGAGACCGAGCAACGCGTTGACGTCGTCGAAGCTCATGAACCGATCGGCGACGGCCGCCGTCGTGCGGTCGCGGACGACGGCATCGCAGAGCTCCTCGTACGCCTTCGCGAACAGCCAGGTCTGCGTGCTCGGGAAGATGACGAGCTTGTACCCCATCGCCTCCAGCTCTGCGGTCGGGATCGCCGGCGACTTCCCCGTCTCCGTCATGTTCGCGACGCCGGGCGCGGAGCAGCGCTCACCGATGGACGCGTAGTCCTCGACGGACGACGGGGCGTCCACGAAGATGAGGTCGGCTCCGGCGTCGCTGTAGGCGTTGCACCGCTCGATCGCATCGTCGAGGCCGCTGACCTGCAGCGCATCCGAGCGCGCGATGATCAGCGTCTCCTCCGACCGCCGCGCTGCGACGGCGGCTCGAACCTTGATCACCATCTCGTCGGCGGGAATCACGTCCTTCCCCTGCATGTGGCCGCAGCGCTTCGGCGCGACCTGATCCTCGATCTGCACCGCGTTCGCCCCGGCGTCCTCCAGCTCGCGCACCGTCAACCAGACGCCGGCCTCGGAGCCGTAGCCGGTGTCGGCGTCGGCGACGATCGGAAGCTCGGTCGCCGCGCGCATCCGGCGCACGCTCTCGACGACCTCGGCGCGGCCGATCAGGCCGACGTCGGGCAGGCCGAAGTGGTGAGCGGCGGCCGCGTAGCCGCCGTGGTAGAGCGCCTCGATCCCCGCCCGCTCCGCGATCTTCGCGGTGAGGCCGTCGTGGGCACCGAGTGCGACGACGGCGCCGGGCTCGGAGAGCCGTGAGCGAAGACTGGTCGTCATGCGGAGTCTCCCGTCGGTGCGTGGCCGAAGTCGAACGGTTGGACGGGCCCGCGCGCGTCCCTCAGTTGCCCGCGCTCGACCTCGGTGGCCGCGGAGTCGACGACGGTCCCGTCGACGGCGACGCCGTAGTCACGAATCGCCGCCTCCTTTGAGACGAGGTCGCGGAGCACGTCCCGGAGCACGAGCTGAGGGTCGCGCTCGAGCGGGTCTCCCCACCCACCGGCGCCCGCCGTCCGGAACACGAGCGTGTCGCCGGCGCCGACGGGAACCTGGTCGATCTTCGACGCGAGCTCGACGACCTCCCCGGTGGCGCGGATCAGGGTCTTCGTGCTGCACCCGCCGTGGCGTCCGCCGTTGATCCCCCACGGCGGGATCATCGCGCGGTCGTCGTTCACCGTGAACGCCCCCGGGCCGG
This sequence comes from uncultured Actinomycetes bacterium, assembly GCA_963742625.1. GTDB lineage: Bacteria > Actinomycetota > Thermoleophilia > Gaiellales > Gaiellaceae > Gaiella. The sequence continues at coordinate 205,254 of CAVUMO010000003.1, read as the reverse complement.
TGAACACATAGGTCTTCTCGATCCCCGTACCGCCGCGATGGAAGCCCGCGCCGCCCGTGTCGCGGGCCGGCACATAGCTCGCGATCCGCACGGGGTAGTAGCTCTCCGCGTACTCCGCCGGCGTCGTCCGGAAGAGCGGCCACCACGAGTGCCCGTCGAGCCCGTCGGCCTTGTACCGGGCCGGAAGACCGCCGAAGAGCAGCTCGACGAACTGGAAGTACTCGCCGTCGGCGTCGTAGCCGGAGAAGACGAAGAACGGGCTCGTCCCGTACCCCGCGGCCATCGACAGCTCCGGGGCCTTCTGGCCGAGGGCCCCGCTCATGCAGTCGAACAGTCGCGTGTGGACGTTCAGCCGGTTCGAGAGGGGCGCCGGGAACTTCGGGTTCAGCAGCGAGCCCTCCGGGAGCGTGACCTCGAAGACGTCGTAGATGCCGTCGTTGAAGAGGATCTCGGGGTCGAACGCCATGATCATGTAGATCCCGAGGAAGAGCTTGCAGAGGCCCTCGTGGATGTGGAAGTTGATCGAGCCGGGTGCCTGCTCGTCCGTGCCCGTCCAGTCGGCGTGGCAGACGTCGCCCTCGCGCCAGATCGTCAGCACCATCTTGAACGGGCCGTTGCCGCACCCGTCGTCGTCGACCCAGTCCGTGAACGACTGAGGCTCCTCCGGGATGTACCGACGGATGATCTGCGCCATCGCTCGGCGAGTGCGGTCGAGGAGCGCGTCGCACGCCGCCTCGAAGGTCGCCGGCCCGAAGCGCTCGCAGATCTCGACGATGCGACGCTCCGCTGCGCGGCAGCCGCCGATGATCGCCATCAGGTCGCTCCGGTTCGTGTCCGGAGTGCGCGTGTTGTGGAGGATGACGTCGAGCGCCGTCTCGTTGAGGACGCCGCGGTCGAAGATCTTGATCGGCGGGATCCGGATGCCCTCCTCCCAGATCGAGAGAGCGTCCGAGACCTGGCTGCCGGGCACCTTGCCGCCCACGTCCATCATGTGGCCGAAGAGAGAGGTGAACGCGATGCGCTCGCCCTCGTAGAAGACGGGCAGGATCGCGAGCCAGTCGTTGCAGTGCGAGATCGAGCCCTTGCAGAGGTACGGGTCGTTCAGGAGGATCACGTCGCCCTCGAAGATCTCGCCGCCGAAGCGGTCGATCACTTCGGGGATGTACGACCCGAACTGGCCGACGACCATCTGGCCGCGGGCATTGCAGATCATCGGGAACTCGTCGTGCTGAACCCGGATCGTGGGCGACATGGCGGCCCGCCGGACGACCTCGTCCATCTCGAAGCGCGCGTTCAGGAGCGCGTTCTCGATCAGGTCGAGGGTGGCGACCTCGATGGTGGTGCTCATGCGCGGGGCTCCTCACGACGGATCAGGAGGTTCATCCAGGGATCGACCCGCGCGCGGTGCCCCGGGAGCACGACCGTGGTCGCGTCGTACTGCTCGACGATGGCGTAGCCGTCGATCGCCATCCCCGGCTCGAGCGCGACCCGCGCATAGGTAGGCACGTCGACGGCTCCCTCGGGAGTCCAGACGAGCTGTGTGCCCGTCTGCGCCGGGGACGGATCCTCGGCGCCCTCCGCGCGCGCCTCGAGCTCGGGCAGCGGGACGCGGCCGGTGGCGACGACCCGGAGGTTGACGATCTCGGAGCCCCCGGCGAGCACAAAGCCGTACAGACGGCTGTGGGCCTCGCCGAAGCGCCGCTCGAGCGCGGTGAGGTCGAGCGCGGCGAGCTCGATGCCGTCCAGCTCGATCGGGATCTCGTAGCCCTGCCTGCTGTAGCGCATGTCGAGGATGAAGCGAACGTCCTGGTCGGCGACGTCGACGCTCTCCGCGTCGAGCCAGTCGCGGGCCCGCGCCGTGAGCACCTCGAAGGGCTCGCGCACGGCGTCCGGCGTCGTCGTCGCAATGCTTCTCACGAACGTCTGGCTGAACTCGTTCTTGATCTCGGAGGAGATGAACCCGAGGGCCGAGAGCACGCCCGACTCCTCGGGGACGATGACGGGGTAGCTGCCGAGAATGCTCGCGAGCGCGTTCGCGTGGAGGCCGCCGGCACCGCCGAAGGCGACGAGCGCGAACTCGCTCGGCACCCGCCCGCGTTGGACGGTGACGACGCGCAGCGCTCCGAGCATCGCCTCGTCGACCATGCTCACGATCGCTCGCGCGGTCTCCTCGACGCCCGTCCCGCGGGCCTCGGCGACCTGCGCGACCGCTGCGAACGCTGCCTCGGCGTCCAGCTCGAGCTCGCCGCCGAGGAGGCGCGGCGGTAGGTGGCCGAGGACGACGTTGGCATCCGTGACCGTCGCTTCCGTGCCCCCGCGGCCGTAGCAGGCGGGGCCTGGAAGGGCACCCGCGCTCTCCGGGCCGACCCGAAGCGCTCCGGTCGCGTCCGCGACGTACGCGATCGAGCCGCCGCCGGCGCCGATGCTCGCGACGTCGACCGCCGGCGCGCGCACGGGAAACTCGCCGACGTTCGTCTCGCGCGTGATCTCGGGGCGTCCGGACACGCAGACCGCAACGTCCGTGGACGTCCCACCCATGTCGAACGTGAGGATGCGGTCGAAGCCCGCGTGGGACGCGACGAACGACGCGCCGCTGACGCCGCCGGCCGGCCCCGACAGCACAGTCTGTACCGGGCTCCTGCAGGCCGACTCGAGGCTCATCAGGCCGCCGTCCGACCGCACGACCTGGATCGGCGCCCGCACGTGCGCGGCGGCAAGCCCGTCACGGACGTTGATCAGGTACTTCTCGAGGACCGGCGAGACGTACGCGTTCATCAGTGTCGTCACCGTGCGCTCGTACTCGCGGAACTCGGGAAGGATCTCGGACGAGATCGACACCGACAGGTCGGGGGCGACGGACGCGGCGATGTCGGCGACGACGCGCTCGTGGCGGCCGTTGGCATGCGCGTTGAGCAGGCAGACGGTCAGCGCCTCGATCCCCTCGGCGACGAGCTCCTCGACGGCGGCACGCACGGCCGCGGTGTCGATCGGCTCGACGATCGCCCCGTCGGCGCCTGTTCGTTCGGGCACCTCGCGGACGTAGCGGGTGTCGGTCAGCGGCTCGGGCTTCTCGTAGACCATGAACCCGAACAGCGGGCCCGGCGTCCACGCCTCCGCGAGGTGGAGGATCTGCCGGAAGCCGTTCGTCACGATCAGGCCGCACAGCGCTCCGCGCCGCTCGAGGACGGCGTTCGTCGCGACGGTGGTGCCGTGGAGGATCGCGTCGAGGTCGGGCATCGGAACGCTCGCGCGCTCCGCCGCCAGCCGGATGCCCTCGATCACGCCGACGGACTGGTCGCCGGGCGTACTCGGCGTCTTCGCCAGCCAGACGCGCTGGTCGCCGCTGTCGTAGAGGACGACGTCGGTGAATGTCCCACCCACGTCCACCCCCAGCCGGTAGGTCATGCGGTCTCGTTCCCGACGAGCACGTTGCGCCGGTACTTCTCGACGCGCACGTCGCAGGTTCGCGCGTGTCCCTCGAAGTTCTCGATCCGGCATTGGCGTGCGCAGATCTCACCGATCATCACACTCGCGTCCTCGTCGCACTCCTGGAAGGTCACGGTCTTGAGGAACTTCCCGACCCACAGTCCTCCCGTGTAGCGAGCCGCCCCACGCGTCGGAAGGATGTGATTCGTGCCGATCGTCTTGTCGCCGTACGCGACCGTCGTCGCCTCGCCGAGGAAGAGGGCGCCGTAGTTGCGCATCCGGTCGAGGTACCAGCGCGGATCCGTCGTCTGGATCTCGACATGCTCGAAGGCGTAGGCGTCCGCGAGCTGGAGCGCCTCCTCGTCCGAGTCCGCGACGACGACCTCGCCGTAGTCCTCCCACGCCCGGCGCGCGACGTCGGCGGTCGGCAGATCCTCGAGCTGCGCGTCGACCTCGCGCAGCGTCGCCTCTGCGACCGCCTTTGAGGTGGCGACGAGCACCGCCGGCGATGCCGGCCCGTGCTCTGCCTGGCCGAGCAGGTCGGCGGCCACGATTCGCGGATCGGCCGCCTCGTCCGCGACGACGAGGATCTCCGTCGGGCCGGCGGTGAGGTCGATGCCCACCGTCCCGAAGAGCCGGCGCTTTGCCTCGACGACATATGCGTTGCCCGGGCCGACGAGGATGTCCACCGGTTCGACGGTCGCCGTCCCGAACGCCAATGCCGCGAGTGCCTGCACGCCGCCGAGGATGTAGATCTCGTCCGCGCCGGCGAGGTGCATCGCGGCGACGGTGGCGTCGGGGATGCGACCGTCGAGCGGCGGTGTGCACGCGGCGATGCGCTCGACGCCGGCGACCTTCGCCGTGACGATGCTCATGTGGGCCGATGCGACCATCGGGTAGCGACCGCCGGGGACGTACGCGCCGACACTCGCCACGGGAATGTGACGGTGCCCTAGTCGGACGCCGGGGAGCGTCTCGAGCTCGAGGTCGATCAGCGTCGCCCGCTGCGCCGCCGCGAACAGGCGCACCTGCTCCTGGCAGAACGCGATGTCGTCCAGCACCTGCGCCGGGACGCGCTCGACGCTCGCCGCGATCTCGTCGGCGCTCAGCCGGAAGCTCGGCGGCGTCCAGCCGTCGAGGCGATCCGAGTACCGCCGCACGGCGTCGTCGCCCTCGGCTGCGACCGCCGAGATGATCTCCTCTACGACGTTCCCGACGGCACCGTCGTGATCCGCGCGCCCTTCCGATCGCACGGCCTGCTTCAGCGTGAGCAAATGGGTCTCTTTCGTGGTTTGACTACGTATGCATAGACCCGCCGTCGCTCGCTTGTCAAATCGGGAACGGGCCGCCGCTCGGATCGTGCCCGAGGGCGTCGTCTGCCATGCTCCGGCCGTGGCGGTGACGAGCAACGACATCGCCCGCCGGCTCCGGATCAGCCAGTCGACGGTGTCACGGGCGCTCCGCGGCGACCCGCGCGTCGCCCCCGAGACGAAGGCCCGCGTGCTCGAGGCGGCGCGGGAGATGAACTACACGCCGAATCTCGCGGCCCGGACCCTGATCACCCGGAAGACGGGCACGGTCGGAGTCGTCGTCAGCGACATCACGAACCCGTTCTACCCCGAGCTCCTCGAGATCCTCCACAACGAGTTCGCGCTGGCGGGCTATCGCACCGTCCTCTTCAACGAGCGGACGGACGCGAGCGCCGAGCAGCACCTCGCCGACCTCGTCAACGGGTCGGCGGCCGACGGGATCGTCTACGTGTCGGCGACACTCGGGTCCCCGCTTCCCGGACGCCCGGGTGGCGTCCCGATGGTGCTCGTGAACCGGTATCGCGACGACGTGGACGTCGACACGGTGGTATCCGACAATCGTCGTGGCGGACAGCTCGTCGCGGAGGCATTGGTCGAGCTCGGTCATCGGCAGGTCGCGCTCATCGCGGGTCCGGAGAACACGACGACGAGCCGGGATCGGGAGCGCGGCTTCCGCGAGCAGCTGAAAGCCTCGGGCGTCCCGTTCGACGAGAGCCTCCGTCGTGTCGGCCAGTTCAGCCACCACAGCGGCTACCAGTGGTGCCTCGACCTCCTCGCCTCCGAACGGCGGCCGACCGCCGTGTTCGCCGCGAACGACGTGATCGCGTTCGGTGCGCTCGACGCGGCGCGACGCGTAGGCGTGCGCGTGCCCTCGGAGCTCTCGATCGTCGGCTTCGACGACATCGACATGGCCGGGTGGGAGGGCTTCGACCTGACGACGGTCAGGCAGCCGCTCGCCGAGATGGGCCGGGCCGCGGCGAGTCTCCTGATCGAGCGGATCGAGTCGGGTCACGGCGGCCCTCCTCGGCGGCGCGTCTTCCCCGTCGGGCTCGTGCGCCGCGACACGCTGGCCGTCGCCGCGCCGGCCTGAGCAGTCGACGGGCGGGCCTGCCCGTTGTTTGACATGTCTTGGGGCACGTTGTATGACTACGTATGCATTGTCGGCGTGCCTAACTCGCCCGTCTCCGCACCGTCCCAACCTCCACAGGCGGCAGGCACGAACCCGCTTCGGCGGCGTTTGTCAATGGTCAGATCCGAAAGGACGTATGACATGAGGCGCAAGTCATTGCGTTGGGTTCCGCTCGCGGCACTCGCGGTCGTCGCGGCCGCCGTCGTCTCCGGCGCGCTGGGAGCGAGCGGCCAGAAGAACGACCTGTCCGGCAAGAAGGTGGGCGTCATCATCTGCACGAACCAGAACCCCTTCTGTGCGGCCTGGGCGAACAGCGTCAAGAGCGGTCTGGAGAAGCAGGGCGCGCAGGTGACCGTCCTCTCGTCCGTGTTCGACCCGGCGGTCGACGCGCAGAACATGAACCGCCTGATCGCAGACAAGCCCGACCTGATCATCTCGGTGCCGGCGAGCGCGTCGGCGATCGTGCCGTCGTACATCCGCGCGAAGCGGGCGGGCATCCCCATCCTCGGGGCGATCGGCCGTCAGTCGGCGGACGGGGCGAAGATCGTCACGGCGGAGGCGCGCACGGATGATCCTGCGCTCGGACGGTACGCCGCGATGAACCTCGTCGAGGGCATGAAGAAGGCCGGCTACAAGAGCGGCAACGTCATCGCCCTCACCGGCACGGCGAGCCAGAACAACGTCACGGATCGCATGGCGACGTTCAAGGCCTACATGAAGAAGTTCCCGCAGTACAAGATCGTCGCCATCGAGGACACGAACTGGGATCAGGCCACCTCGGCGAAGGTTGCCCAGCAGCTCCTCTCGAAGTACGCCTCGCAGGGTGGCATCCAGGGCGCCTACGGCATGGCCGACAACATGGCAATCGGGATCATCCAGGGTGCGAAGCAGGCGGGCGTCCCGGTCGGCGTCTCGAAGAAGAGCGGCCTGGTCGTCACCGGCAGCAACTGCCTCGCCGTGGGGATCAAGTCGATCAAGGCCGGCGTCCAGTACGGCACCGGAACCCAGGCGCCGCAGGTCGAAGCGGCCCTCGCCGTCAAGGTGGGGACGCAGATCCTGAACGGCGCGAAGCCCCCGAAGATCTCCTACGTCAAGGAGCAGCGCATCACCAAGGCGAACGTGGCGAAGTTCACGAAGCTCTGCACCTTCTAGCGGTCGCCTAAGCTCCACACCATTGAACGGCGAGCGGGATCCGGCACCGACGTCCGGGTCCCGCTCGTCTCTTGCCGACGTCGCGGCCGCGCGGGTCGTGCTCGAGGTCGTCGACCTCTCGAAGTCCTTCGGCCCCGTTCACGCCGTACGCGGACTCTCGCTGGACGTGCGTGCGGGCGAGGTGCACGCCGTCTGCGGGCACAACGGCGCCGGCAAGAGCACTCTCGTCAAGACGCTCGTCGGGCTCGTCCGGCCCGACGAAGGCGTGATCCGCTTCGAGGGCCAGGAGCTCTCGCTGCGGAACCCCCAGGACGCGCAGTCGCACGGGATCGCCCTCGTCAACCAGGAGCTCAGTCTCGTCCCCGAGCTCAGCGTGGAGGACAACATCTACCTCGGCGGGCTGGACGTCCCGCTCGTCTACCGGCGCCGGCGTCTGTCGGAGAACGCGCGCGACGTCCTCGACCAGCTCGGCCTCCGTCACGTCCAGCTCGGCACCGCCGTCGAGACGCTCTCGATCGGCGAGCGGCAGCTCGTGGAGATCGCCCGCCTGCTCGTCCGCGACGCGCGGCTGCTCATCCTGGACGAGCCGACGGCAACGCTCAGCAAGCCCGAGATCGAGCGCGTGTTCCGCGCCACGCGCGACCTCGTCGCGCAGGGGCGAAGCGTGATCTTCGTCTCGCACAGGCTCGACGAGGTCTTCGAGCTCTGCGACCGCGTGACCGTGCTTCGCGACGGCCGGCGCGTCGCGACGCACGAGATCCACGAGATCGACCGGCGCTCCTTGATCGAGCACATGCTCGGCGAGATGGAGGGCGCGAAGGCGATGGGAGAGCACGAGCACGCCGTACCCGGCTCGGGCAGGTCCGTCGTCCGGATCGAAGGCCTGACCGTGCCAGGCAGCGTCGACGGCGTCTCGCTGACGCTCGAAAGCGGCCTCATCACGGGCCTCGCCGGCCAGGTCGGCTCAGGCACGAGCACGATCCTCCGCGCACTCGGCGGGCTCGCCCCGAGCGCCTCCGGGGCCGTCGAGGTACACGGGAAGCGTGTTCTCCTCAACACGCCACGGCGCGCCGCAGCGGCGGGCGTGCTCTACATCCCCAACGACCGCCAGCGCGAGGGCCTCTTCCTCGGTCAGACGGCCGAGCGAAACCTGACGGTCTCGAGGCTCCGCCGGTTGAGCCGGCTCGGCGTCCTGCTGAGGCGCCGGGTTCGTCGCACCGCGCGTGATCTCGCGACGATGGCAGGCGTCTCCCTCGAACGGCTCGGCTCACCCGCCTCGAGCCTCAGCGGCGGCAATCAGCAGAAGGTGCTGCTCGGCCGCGCGCTGCAGCTCGAGGGGACGGCGCTGCTCGCGCTCGACGAGCCGACGCGTGGCGTCGACGTCGGCGGGCGCGCCGAGATCCACACCCTCGTCCGTGAGGCGGCCCGCAAGGGCACGGCCGTGATCTTCTCGTCCACGGAGCTCGACGAGGTGCTCGATCTCGCGGATGTCGTCGTCACGATCTTCCAGGGCCGGATCGTCTCGGTCGTCCCACGAGGGGAGGCGTCGGCGCCCGCGATCCTCGCCGACATGACCATGAGCCACGCATCGGGCGAGGACGTGTCGTCGTGAGCAGCATGATGGCGCGCGTCGGCATCGAGCGCCGGCCACTCCGGTTCGCCGACGCCGCCCTGGCCGCCTGGATCGCGATCCTCGCGGTGGTGACCGTCTACGGCGCCGCCACGACGACGGGCTTCCTGACGGTGAGCAACATGAAGGCGATCCTCACCGCCGCCTCGTTCGTGGGGATCATCGCCGTCGGCCTCACGGTCATCGTCTTGAGCGGCAACCTCTTCTCCCTCGCGCTCGGCCAGACGGCCGCGATCTCGGCGATGGTCTTCCTCTACTCGCTCCGCTGGGGTCTGGTGGCCGGGATTCTCGTGACGCTGGTGCTCGGTCTCGCGATCGGCGCAGTCCAGGGGTTCGTCGTCGGCGCCTGGGGCGCGAACCCGATCATCGTCACGATCGGCGCCGCAGGACTGATGGAGGGAATGGCGGTCTGGCTCTCACACGGCCAGAGCATCGTTCCGCCCTCCGACCAGACGAGCTGGGAGCACCTCGCGAATCCCGTCCTAGGCCTCCCTGCCCCGGTGTACGTCTTCATCGTCGTCACGGTCCTCCTCGCGGTGGTGATGGCCCGGACGCGATTCGGACGCCAGATCTACCTCCTCGGCGAGAACCGCGTCGCTGCACGGGCGGCGGCGCTCCCGATCACGCTCCTGACGGTCGGCGCCTTCGGGATCGCCTCCCTCTACACGGCGGGCTCGGGGGTCCTGATCGGCGCGACGAGCGCGAACGCCTCGCTTCTCCTCGTCGGGAGCTACACGTATGACGCCATCGCCGCCGCTCTCGTCGGGGGGAACGCGGTCACGGGCGGGCGCGGGTCGATCGCTCGGACGGCCGCGGGCGCGATCTTCATCGCGACCATCTCGGACATGCTGCTCCTGCGTGGGTACTCCACGGGGGCGCAGGTCCTCGTCCGCGGGATCATCGTCGTCGTGGTCGTCGTGCTCACGAACCTCAGAGAGCGAAGCCGATGAGCACCGCCGAGAGAAGACGTCGCCGTCCGCAAGGCGCAGAGCTGGCGCCGTACGCGATCCTCGCGATCATGATCGTGGCGCTGGCGATGGTGCCGGTCGTCACGCAGTACACCGTGCGGACGGCGAACGTCTACGACATCTTCCAGAACTTCGCCTCGTACGGGCTCGTCGCCCTCGCGCTCGGAATCACGATCATCGCGGGCGAGTTCGACCTCTCGGTGTCGTCGATGTACCTCTTCGGCGGGATGGTCGCGGTGCTCACCGGCGCGGGCTCTCCGGTGCTCGGCATCGCGGCGGCGCTCGGTGCGGCGATCGCCGTCGGCCTCGTGCAGGGCGGCCTGATCGCCGGCTTCCGGCTGAACTCGATGCCGGTGACGCTGGGTGGCTACCTCGTGGTACTCGGGATCACCTACATCCTCGGGCACAACAAGAGCGTCCTGTACGACAACTACACCGTCGGGCTCAGGCTCGATGAGCCCGTCCTGCAGATCTTCTCGATCAGGAGCCTCGTGTCGCTCGGGATCTTCGTGGTCGCGGCGCTCGTGCTCCGCTACCTGCGGGTCGGACGCGACATCCGCGCGATCGGCGGCGACCGGCGGGCCGCCCGCGTCGCCGGCGTCCGTGTCGATCGTCTCCTCGTCGGGGTGTTCGTCGTCTCGGCGCTCGGCGCCGCGCTCCCCGGCGCACTGCTCAGCTACAGCCTTGCGACCGCCAGCCCGACGAACATCGGCTTCGACGTGCTGACCTTCTCCGCCACCGCCGCCCTGATCGGCGGCGTCAGCCTCTCCGGCGGCAAGGGCGGCGCCGTCGGCATCGCGGCGGGCGTCCTGTCGCTGAGCGTGCTCCAGGAGATCCTGGCCATCCTCCGCTCGCCCGACTACGTCTCGAGCCTGATCACGGGCGGACTGCTCGTCGTCGTCACGATCGTGTGGGCACCGGATCTCTCGGGGTGGTTCCGGACGGCGCGTGTCGCCAGACCGGCCGAGGAGCGCACGTGACCGACGCGCACCAGATCCGTCTCGACCCGGACCCGCTCGAGCCCTACTACCTCTCGCAGGGCTTCCGTGTGGGCGACCTCGTCTTCGTGTCGGGTCAGGCCGCGCTCGACGAGCACGGGGCCGTCGTCGGGATCGGCGACTTCGACGCGCAGGCCGAGCAGACGTTGCGGAACCTCGCACGCGTGCTCGCGGCCGGCGGGTCGAGCCTCGATCGCGTGGTGAAGGTGACCATCTTCCTCACGGACATGTCGAACTTCCCGAAGATCGTCGAGCTGCGAAAGCGCTGGTTCACGGCGCCGTACCCAGCGGACACGATCGTCGAGGTCAGCTCGCTGGCGTTGCCGGAGCTCGAGCTTGAGATCGAGGCGATCGCGGTCGCCGGCGACCCGACGTAGAACGCGAGGCGACCCCCGACCCCGTCACGCCGCGTCGAGCGTGACGACCTCGTCCATCTGCTCCAGCCCCTCGGGCCGGTGCGTGATCAGGAGCACGGAGCGACCGGCGGCCGCGGCGAGGACGTCGTCCATCACCGACTTCGCCGTCGCCGGGTCGAGGTGCGCGGTCGGCTCGTCGAGGACGAGGACGGGCGCGTCGGCGAGGAGGGCTCGGGCCAGGGTCAGCCGCTGACGCTGGCCGCCCGACAGGCGCGAACCCTCCTCCCCGACAGGCGTGTCGAGCCCGTCGGGCAGCGAGGCGACCCAGTCGTCGAGGCGCGCGCGACGGAGCGCATCGTGGAGGTCGACGTCCGACCCGCCCGGGCGGGCGAGGCGGAGGTTCTCGCGGATCGTGGAGTCGAAGACGTACGCCTCCTGGCCTGCGATCCCGAAGTGCCGTCGGACGTCGGCCTGAGCGTACTCCCGGAGGTCGTGACCGGCGATCGTCACGCTGCCGGCGTCCGGGTCGAGAAAGCGGAGCAGCAGCCTCGTCACCGTCGTCTTGCCCGATCCGCTCGGACCGACGAGCGCCACCTTGTGGCCCGGCGCGAGCGTCAGCCGGAGATCGTGGACGACGGGCTGCTCGGCGCCATAGGCGGCCGTCACGCCGTCCAGCGCGACCGTCGCGTCGCGCGGCGGGGCAGGGAGCGGCGACTCAGGATCCTCGATCACGGGCCTCCGATCGACGAGCGCGAGGACGCGACGGCCCGAGGCGAGCGTCGCGGACAGCTCGCGGGCGGCCGGGGTGAGCGGGGCGACGGCCTCGAAGGACGCGAGCGCGAGCAGGGCGAGTGTCGCGACGAGGACCGGATCGAGCGCTCCGTCGCCGGTCGCCCAGACGCCGACCGCGAGAACCCCGGCGGTCGTCAGGCCGGTGACGAGGATCGTGAGTGCGTCCCCGAGCCCGGCGACGAGAGCGTCCCGGCGTCCGAGACGTGTGAGCTCGCGGTCGAGCTCGCGGACCCGCGCCAGCGTCGACTCCTCCTGCCCGTACACGACGAGCTCCGGCGCACCGCGCAGGAGCTCCACCAGCTCGGCGGTCAGCGCGCCGCGCGCGACGGCCTGGCGTCGTCCGGCTGTCCGCGCCAGGACCGCCGAGAGCCACGGGACGGCGACGCCGGCGACGAGGAGGCCGGCACCGAGGATTCCCGCGGCCACGGGCAGGAAGACGGCGGTGACCCCTACGCAAGCGGTGCCGACCAGGAGCGCGACGACCGGCGGCCCGAGCCCGCGCACGTAGAGCCCCTGCAGCGCGTCGACGTCGCCGACCATGCGCGCGAGGAGATCGCCGCGGCGGTAGCCCTCCAGCTGTCCCGGCGCGAGCGGCTCGATCCGCTCGTACACGCGTGCCCGGACCCGGCCCAGTCCGCGCAGCGCGAGGTCGTGCGAGGCGAGGCGGTCGGCATAGCGGGCGATCGGCCGGCCGAGCCCGAGGAAGCGGACGAGGACGATCGTGACGGTCAGCGAGAGGATCGGCGGTTGCTCGGCCGCGCGCGAGATCAGGTACCCGGCCGTCGCAAGGAGGGCCACGCCGAAGCCGACCGCCAACGTCGCCAGGAGCAGCGACAGCGCGACCCGGGACCTCGGCAGCCGGGCGAGCGTGACGAGGCGCACCACCGTGGCGTTCATGCGGCCTCCCGCACGGGCTCGACGAGACGTCCCGCGCCGAGCGTCAGCACGCGGTCGGCAAGACCGGCCAGCTCGGGGCTGTGCGCGATGAGCAGCACGGTGCGCCCCTCCCGGAGGCGAGCGACGGCGTCCTCGACGAGCTCGGCGCTCCGGCGGTCGAGGTTCGCGGTCGGCTCGTCGAGGATCACGAGCCCGGCGTCGCGGAGGAACGCCCGCGCGAGCGCGAGCCGCTCGAGCTGGCCCGCCGAGAGAGGTCGGCCGCCGTCTCCGAGGATCGTCCCGTACCCGTCCGGGAGGCGACGGACGAACTCGGCGGCGCCCGCCAGCGCAGCCGCCGCGGCCACGCGGGAGTCGCTCGCTGCGGGGTCGCCGAGCCGGATGTTGTCCGCCACCGTTCCGCGGAAGAGGCTCGGGTGCTGCGGAACCCAGGCGAGCTGCGCACGCCATGCCGCCGCGTCGCACGCGGCGAGATCCGTCCCGCCGACCGTGATGCGCCCCGAGGTCGGCTCGGCGAGGCGGAGGAGGAGCGACGCGAGCGTGCTCTTCCCGCTCCCGCTCGGCCCGACGAGGGCGACCGTCTCACCGGGCTCGAGCTCCAGGTCGACCCGGTCGAGGACGGTGCCGAGGCGGGCGGGGTAGGAAAACGAGACCGCCTCCAGCCTGATCGGGACAACACGGGGATCGGCCGGCCGGAGGCTGCCCGTCGCGACCTCCGGCGGCTGCTCCAGCAGGTCGAGGAGACGTCCGCTCACCGCCCGTCCGTCCGCGCTGGCGTGGTACTGCGCGGCAAGGTTGCGGAGCGGGAGATAGAGCTCCGGCGCGAGCACGAGCGCCGTCAGGCCGGCCTCGAAGCCGAGGCCGCCCTCGACGAGGCGGACGCCGACCGTGACCGCGACGAGCGCGATCCCCAGGGTCGCGGCGAGCTCGAGCACGGCCCCGGAAAGGAACGCGACGCGAAGCGTCCCCATCGTCGCGCGGCGGTACTCGTCGCTGACCGCCGTGATCCGCTCCGCCTGGACGGTGCCGCGGTTGAACGCGCGCAACGTCGGCAGCCCGCGGACGACGTCGAGGAAGTGGGTCGAGAGCCGAGCGAGCGTCTGCCAGCGCTCGCGCGTGTTCCGCTCGGTGTGACGGCCGACCAGCCACATGAAGACGGGGACGAGCGGCAGCGTGAGCACCATCAGGCCGGCGGTGAGCGGGTCGATCACGGCGACGAAGGCGATGACGGCGACCGGCACGACGGTCGCCAGTACGAGCTGGGGCAGATACCGCGCGAACGTCGCCTCGAGCGCGTCCACCCCGGCGACGGCCGCAGTCGCCACATCGGCGCTCTCGGCCGCATCGAGCGCCGCCGGCCGGTCGCGCAGCCGGTGCTCGACGACGTCCAGCCGGAGCTGCGAGAGGACGTCGGAGGCGGCGCGCCGGCCGACGACCTCGAAGCTCCAGGAGGCGGCCGCGCGCCCGGCCGCGGCGAGGATGAGAAGCGCGAGCGGCAGCGTGAGCTGCCCGAGGGACTCGCCTGCGAACCCGCGCGCGGCCACGTGTGCGAGCAGCGCGGCCTGGGCGAGGACGAGCAGCGCGGCGACCACGCCGAGGGACGCATCCAAGGCGAGCAGCATCCGCACCGGCCGCGCCCGGCGCACGAGCCGCGGGTCGAGCGCATTCACGACCCCTCGGTCTGCCTTGCCAGCAGCTCGACCGGCCCGGAGGGCTCGTGGCCGCCGAGACGCTCCCGGAAGACGTAGTACGTCCAGCCCTGGTAGAGCAGGACGACCGGCGTCGCGATCAGCGCGACGACGCTCATCACGGCAAGCGTGTAGTGCGCCGAGGCGGTGCCGTCGACGGTGAGGCTGTAGGAGAAGTCGGTGCTCGAGACCATCACGCGCGGAAAGAGGCTGGTGAAGATCGTCGCCACGACGAGGAACGCCCCGGCGCCGGTGAGCACGAACGCCCAGCCGCTGCGGGCCAGCCGGACGGCGACGACTGCGCCGAGCAGCGCGGCGATCGCGAGCACGGCCGGGAGCACGGGCGGGAAGACGTCCTTGTCGTTCTTGTCGACGGCGACGGCGACGGTCCAGATCAGGTAGCCGGCGCCGACGACGGCTGCCGCGATCGAGAGCCGGCGGGCCGCCTCGGCCGCCCGCCGGCACAGCTCGCCGGTCGTGCGCAGCGTCAGGTAGGTCGCGCCGTGGAACGCGAACAGCAGCAGCACCGCGATCCCGCCGAGCAGCGTGTAGAGGTTGAAGAGATCCCAGAAGCTGCCGGCGAAGTCGCCGCCCGAGTTGATCGGCACGCCGTAGAGCAAGTTCGAGAAGGCGACGCCCCAGATCAGCGACGCGCCGACGCACGCGATCGTGTTCAGCCAGGCCCAGAGGCCGAGCCAGCGCGAGTCATGGTGGCGCTCGCGCCACTCGAACGACAGCACGCGCACGATCAGGAACACGAGCAGCAGCAGCAGCGCGATGTAGAAGCCCGAGAACATCGTCGCGTACCACGCCGGGAACGCCGCGAACATGGCGGCGCCCGCGACCACGAGCCAGACCTCGTTCCCGTCCCACACCGGGCCGATCGAGCGGAACATCACGTCGCGGTCTTCCTCGTTCCGCGGCAGGAACGGCAGCAGCAGCCCGACGCCGAAATCGAAGCCCTCGAGCACGAAGTAGCCCCCGAAGAAGAGGGCGACGATGCAGAACCAGAGCTCCTGCAGGTCCATCTCAGTACCCGATCGTCGGCATCACGGTTGCGCCGCCCTCGTCGTGGTCGAGCTCAGGCGGGTCGACCTTCGCGTAGCGCCGCATCAGCCAGACGTCGACGACGAGCAGCGTCAGATAGAGCACGACGAACACGGTGAGGCTGAAGACGAGCATCGCCGAGGAGACCGCCGGCGAGTTCGCGTCGGCCGTCTTCAGCAGACCCTGCACGATCCACGGCTGCCGGCCGATCTCGGTCAGCATCCAGCCAGCCGTGATCGCGACGAACGGCAGGAACATCGTGGCGACGCCGACCCAGAGGAACCACCTCAGCCGTTCGAGCCGGCGTCTTCCAGAGCAAGAACGCGCCGACGAGCGCGACCAGCGCCACGAGGCTGCCGGCGTACACCATCACGCGCATGCTCCAGTAGATCGTCCGCACCGGCGGCATGTAGTTGCCGGGCCCGTACATCGCCTGGTACTGCTGGTTCAGCTCCGTGAGACCCTGGACCTGGCCGTCGAGCGACCCGGTCGCGACCCACGAGAGCGCGTGCGGAACCTGGATCGAGAACGTCGGAGTCTGGTCCTGCTCGGTGAAGCCGCCGAACTGGAACAGCGACATCGCGCACGGCCCGCACGTGTCCCACTGCGCCTCGGCCGCGGAGATCTTCATCGGCTGAAGCTCGGTCACGAGGATGCCGAAATGGCTGCCGAACCAGAGGTTGAAGCCCGCGACGGGGACGAGCACGATCAGCGCGAGCTTCGCAGCCGGCCGGAACAGCTCCTGGTTGCGCCCGCGGACGAAGTGCCAGCAGCAGACGCCGAAGACGACTGCCGCGCCCGCCGTGAGGCCCGCCATGATCGTGTGGCCGTACGCCCAGAACGCCCACCGGTTGGTCAGCAGGTCCCAGACGCTCGTCAGCTGGGCCTCGCCGTTCACGAGCTTGTAGCCGACGGGATCCTGCATCCACGAGTTCGCGACGAGGATGAAGTAGGCCGACAGCCACGTGCCCGCGACGGCGATCCACAGGGTGGCGAGGTGCAGCCGCGGCGAGAGGCGGTTCCAGCCGAAGATCCAGAGGCCGAGGAACGTCGCCTCGAGGAAGAACGCGGCGAGGCCCTCGATCGCGAGCGGCGCGCCGAAGACGTTGCCGACGAACTTCGAGTAGACCGACCAGTTCATCCCGAACTGGAACTCCTGGACGAGACCGGTGGCAACGCCGATCGCGAAGTTGATCAGGAAGAGCGTCCCGAAGAAGTGCGTCAGCCGCAGCCAGCGCTCGTCGCGGGTGCGATGCCACATCGTCTGCATCACCGCCACGATCGGCCCTAGCCCGAGCGTCAGCGGCACGAAGAAGAAGTGGTAGATCGTCGTCGTCGCGAACTGGATGCGCGCGAGGTCGACCGTGGTCAGGGCGAGCGTGGTCACGCGAGGCGGGACCGATCATCGGGGAGCGCGGAGCGGCGTTCATCACCCCGATCGGACGAACGCCGACGGCCGCACATGGCGGCCGTGTCACGACGCGGGCCCACCCCGGCAGGATGAATCGCCGGGCGGACGCCGTACCAGTGGACGTGTCCGTAAGTTCGTTCGTGATCAGAGGTTCTCAGACCGAGCAGCCCAAGGACGCAGGGAGCCCTGGTACCAGAAGGTATCGGGGCGACTGAGGACGCCGGGATGCGACGTGTCTGAGGGCCGCTCGGCACCCAACCGTACTTGCGGACGCGTCCACTAGCCTCGTGAGCTCGACAGCCGCCGCATGAGGGCAGGGCGATGATCAGGCTCGAGGTCTTCGGCGAGGCCGAGACGATGGCGTCCGTCGCGCAGTTCCTCGACGGCAGCGACGACGTGACGCGCGTGCGTCTCGTTGACGCGACGAAGCCCGGGCACGCCGTCGTCGTCGCCGTCGTCCGTCCCCGCGCGGTGGACGGCGTGGTCGACGACCTGCGCCGGCACAGCGTGACCGACGACGCGGTGACACTGACCCGCGAGGAGGTGCTCGGGCGATCGAGCGGCGCCGGAGCTGAGGCGGGGCTCGTCTGGGAGGACGTGCTCGGCATGGCGAGCCGGAACGCCCGACCGATCGCGCGGTACCTCGCATTCATGGTCGTCGCGGGCGTCGTCGGGAGCTACGGCGTGATCGACGTCAACGTGATCCTGATCGTCGGGGCGATGGCGATCAGCCCCGACCTCCTTCCGATCACGGCGGTCGGTGTCGGGCTGGTCGACCGCCGTTTCGGCCTCGCCGCGCGGGCGCTCGTGACGCTGCTGATCGGGATGACGCTCGCCGCGGCGGCGGCGTGCCTGTCCGCGTGGCTGCAGGACGACTTCGGGCTGATCCCCGCGGGATTCGACATCCATTCCACCGTGCTCGGGACGCTGGCGACGGTCAGCAACGAGACGATCGTCGTCGCGCTCGCGGCAGGAATCGCCGGGATGCTCGCGCTCGAGACCCGCGCCAGCGCGGGCGTCGGGGTCGCAGTCTCGGTGACGACGATCCCCGCGGCCGCCTACCTCGGCGTCGCCGCGGGTCTCGGGGAGGCGGATCAGGCGCGGGGCGCGGTCGGGGTCCTGGCCGCGAACGTTGCGATGCTCGTCGTCGGCGCGTCGGGGACCCTCGCGCTCCAACGGCTCCTCGCGAGGCGCGGCGCGCCCGGCCGCGGCCGCGGGACGCTGTTCGGCCGCTAGCCGATCCCCCAGGCGCCCGTCCACGAGGCGCCGGGCTCGAGCTGGACGACGCCCTCGCCGGTGCGAAAGGCGTTCGGCGGGCACGTCATCGGCTCGACGGCGAGGCTCCGCCGGTTCACGTCGGGCAGCGGGTCGCCGGTGAAGAGCTGGAAGTGGGTGTAGGCGCCGTCCGCCCAGACGGTCGCCTCCATCCCGCCGTCCTCGTCCTGGAGGTGGATCCGCGTGACCCCGTCGTCGTCCGCTTCGAGGTCGGTGAACGTGTTGTCGAGCCGCGTCGCGCCGAGCCGTCTCGGGCGGCGGAAGTCGTACTCCGTGCCCGCGACGTCCTGCGCCGCGCCCGGAAGCCCCCTCGGGCCCGAGCCGACGACGGTCCGCGCCGGGACCGTGAGCGTCACCGAGTCGACGGCCGGCGTGCCGACGGTCAGGTACGGATGCATGCCGCTGCCGAACGGGCATGGGCCGGAGCCGGCGTTCGTCGCCGTCGTCCGCACGGTGAGCCCGTCCTCACCGAGCGAGTACTCGACGCGCAGGGCGAGTGCGAAGGGATAACCCGGCTGCGGGTGGAGCAGGTGCTCCAGCGCGACCCGGTGCGGCTCTCGCTCCGCGACCGTCCAGCTCGCCCAGCGGACGAGGCCGTGGATCGCGTTGCCCGCGTCCACCTCGGTGAGCGGGAGCTGGTGCCGCCGGCCGTCGAACTCGTAGCTCCCGTCCTCGATCCGGTTCGGCCAGGGCATCAGGACCTGACCGCGGCCCGAGGCGCACATCTCGTCGGCCGGGTAGCCGTCGAGGACCTCGCGGCCGCCCACCGCGTACGCGCGCAGCCCCGCGCCCACCTCGACGACCACGGCGCGCTGCTCGCCGAACGAGAGCTCGAGCTGCTCGCCCGAGGGAGCGACCGGCGGGGTCATCCCGGGCGGCCTCAGCCGAGCCGCGCGAGCAGGTGGTCGCCGACCCTGAGCGAGTTGGCCATCGCCGTCAGCGCCGGGTTGACCGCGCCGATGCTCGGGAAGACGCTCGTGTCGACGACGTAGAGATTGTCGAGCTCGTGCGCCTTGCAGTTCACGTCGAGCACGGACGTCTGCGGATCGGTTCCGAAGCGGCAGGTGCCGGCCTGGTGCGCGCAGCCAGCGACCGGGATGTCGTTCTTCATGTACGCAAAGCGATGGATGAGGTGGCCCGGGTTCATGTCCAGCTGCCCGAGCAGCGACTTGACCTTGTCGTAGAGCCGCTTCTTGGCCTCCAGGTTCGTCTCCGTGTAGGTGATCGTCAGCTTGCCGTCGCGGTCGACGGTGACCCGGTTGTCGGGCCGCGGGAGGTCCTCGGTCGACAGCCAGAAGTCGATCGCATGACGCGCCATCCGCTCCAGCGTCCAGTCCGGCGCCAGCTTCGTGTCGCGCGGTCGCTCGCCGCGGAACATCGGGGCGGTCGACTTGCCGACCATCTGGACGTTGCCGAGCGGGTACTCGAAGTCTCCGTCCCCGAAGTAGAAGTCGTTGAGCCCGAGCGTCTTCTGGTAGGCGGTCACGTTCTCCTCGCGCGAGAGGGCGAGGACCGCCGTCGAGTCGTGGAACATGTAGTTGCGGCCGATCTGGTCCGAGCCGTTGGCGAGACCGTTCGGGTGCTTGTCGCTCGCCGACTGCAGCAGCAGCTTGGCCGTGTTGGCCGCGCCGCACGCGACCACGACGACGTCGCCCGCGAACCGCTCCTCGGCCCCGTCGCGCTCGACTACCACCTCGCCGACCGCGGTGCCCTCCCCGTTCGTCTCGAGCCTGACCACCTTCGCGTTCGTCCGGAGCGTCACGTTCTGGTGCTCGAGGGCTGGCCGGACGCCGAGCACCTCGGCGTCGGACTTCGCGTGCACGAGGCACGGGAACCCGTCGCAGGTCGCACAGCGGATGCAGGTCGAGAACGCGGGGCTCGACTCGTCGAGCATGATCCCGCACGGCGCGTGGAACGGCCGGTAGCCGGCAGCCTCGAGGTCGTCGGCAAGCTGCTGGATCCGAGGCTCGTGCGAGACGGCGGGATGCGGGTAGGGCGCGCTCGCCGGAGGCTCGGTCGGATCCTCGCCCCGGGCACCGTGCACGTGGTAGTGCTGCTCCGCGAGCGAGTAGTAGGGCTCGAGCTCGTCGTAGGCGATCGGCCAGGCCGGCGAGAGGCCGTCGTGATGCTGCAGCCCGCCGAAGTCCTCCTTGCGGAGGCGGTACAGCGCGGCGCCGTAGAGCTTCGTCGCTCCCCCGACGAAGTAGTGGACACCGGGCTGGAAGGGCTTGCCGCTCGCGTCGTACCACGTCTCCGGCGAGACGTAGCGGTTGTCCACGAACACGTCCTGGTCCGACCAGTTCTGCGGCTCGCGCACGAGCCAGTCACCCCGCTCGAGCAGGAGGATCCGCTTCCCGGACGGCGCGAGATGCCGCGCGAGCGTCCCGCCGCCGGCGCCCGTGCCGATGATGATCACGTCGTACGCGTCCATGTCTCCTCCTCGTCCGACGGACCATGCGGGCTCGGGACCGCCGCGGGCGCCTGGTCTGTCGCCGTGATCGGTTTGGTTATGGCCTCGAGCGACTTCCCCGCCGCCTCGATCCCGATCGCGAGCTCGACGATCCCGCCGAGGACCATGATCGTATCGTGCTGCGGATGGGTGTCGAGGTGTCGGCCACGGTGCTCACTCCGGGGTCCTTTTCGCTCAGTACTGGCTGAGCATCTCGGGGACGATGATCCGCGCCGCCGCCTCGAGCAGCGCGAGATGCGAGAACGCCTGTGGGAAGTTCCCGAGGTGACGGGCCGTGTCCGCGTCGAACTCCTCGGCGTAGAGGCCGAGCGGCGAGGCGATCCGCAGCAGCCGCTCCATCAGGTCGCGCGCCTGCTGCAGCTCACCGACGATCGCGAGGGCTGAGACGAGCCAGAAGGAGCAGATCAGGAACGTCCCTTCCTTCCCGGAGAGGCCGTCGTCGGTCTCGTCCGTGCGGTACCGCAGGACGAAGCCGTTCTCGGTCAGCTCCTCCGCGATCGCGTCCACCGTCGCGCGCAGGCGCTCGTCGTTGCCGGGCAGGAAGCCGAAGATCGCGGCGAGGAGGACCGAGGCGTCGAGCGAGTCGGTCTCGTAGTGCTGACGGAGCACGCCCCGCTCGCTGACGCCGTGCTCGAGGATGTCCGCGCGGATCTCCTCCGCCGTCTCGCGCCACTTCGCGGCCTTGTCGGGATCGCCGCGGATCTCGGCCAGCTTGGCCGCCCGGTCGAGCGCGACCCAGCCCATCAGCTTCGAGGAGACGTAGTGCTGCGGCGCCCCGCGCGCCTCCCAGATCCCCTGGTCGGGCTCGCGCCAGACACGTGTGGCGCATTCGGCCTGCGACTCGACGATCGGCCAGAGGCGGCGGGCCAGCCGCTGGCTCCGTCGCGTGTGGAGCAGGACCGAGTCGAGCACCGCGCCGAAGACGTCGTTCTGGCGCTGGTCGAACGCGCCGTTCCCGAGCCGGACGGGCCGGGCCCCCGCGTAGCCCGACAGGTGGTCGAGCGTCGACTCGGCGAGATCGCGGCGGCCGTCGATCCCGTACATGATCTGGAGCGACCCGTCCTCCGTCGGCTCGAGGTCGGCGACAAACTCCATGAACTCGTCGGCCTCCCAGTCGAGGTTGAGCCAGTGGAGCGCCTGCAGCGTGAACGTCGTGTCGCGCATCCACGTGTAGCGGTAGTCCCAGTTGCGCTCGCCGCCGGGCGTCTCCGGGAGCGACGTCGTCAGGGCGGCGACCGTGGCCCCAGTGGGCATGTACGTGAGGCCCTTGATCGCGAGCGCGGAGCGCTGGATCGGGTCGCGCAGCCGGTGGTCGGGGATCCGGGCCCGGCCGAGCCAGGCGCGCCAGAAACGGACGGTCGCCGCGATCCTCGCCTGGGCTTCCTCGACGGTCTGCGGGGCCCCGAGGCCCTCCGCCCAGCTGAGCGCGCAGTAGGCACGCTCGCCCTCGTCCAGCACATGGCGCGCGCGGACGCGGTTTCCCTCGATGCCAAGCGCGAGGTCCGAGACGAGCCGGAGCGTCGTCCCGCCGCCGTTCGCGTCGGCCGCGTGCCTGCTCCCGTCGACGAGGGCCCATTCCGCCTCCCCCTCGCCGTAGTGGAACGCCGGCTCGCAGACGAGCTCGACCTCGACCCGGCCGTGGATGCACTCGACCGTCCGGACGAGCATGTGGTCGCCGTCGTCGTCGGCCGGCGCCCTCGTGTGCGGCGTGACGGCGTCCTCGTGGTTCGTCGGGCCCATCGTCAGCGCGTCGCGGACGACGATCCAGCCCGCCGGCGTCTTCCACATCGTCTCGAGCACGTTCGTCCCCGGCTCGTACGCCCGGGCCGAGGGGTGGTTGATCCCGAACGGCGCGAGCCGGAAGAACCCTGCCTGCCGGTCGAGCAGGCTCCCGAAGACGCTCGGGGAGTCGAACGCGGGGACGCACAGCCAGTCGATCGCGCCGTCCGGGGCAACGAGCGCGCCGGTGTGGCAGTTCGAGAGGAACGCGTAGTCGGCGATCGGCGGGAACGGCGACGGCGCTGCCGAGCTCTGTGCTGCTCCCGCGCCGTCGGCGGACTGCCCGTCGCTCACGCCACGATCCAGGGCTCGTGCCAGCGGCCGTGACCCTCGACGAGCGTGTCGGCCTCCTTCGGCCCCCAGCTGCCGGGCTTGTACGCGTGGACGGGCGGCGGCGCGTCGAGCAGCGGCTGCATGATCCGCCATTGCTCCTCGACTGCGTCCTGGCGGGTGAAGCGCGTGCTGTCGCCGACCATCGCGGCGTGGAGCAGCACCTCGTACGGGGTGGGGCCTTCCCCGCCCTCGCTCGCGAACTCCATGTCGAGCTCGATCGGCGCGACGACGCCCCTCGCGTCGGCGCGATGCGCTCCGACGACGATCCGGATCCCGGTCGACGGGTCGAGCTTGACGACGATCTGGTTCGGCTCGGGCGAGGCGACGCCGAAGCCGAGCTTCGGCGCGTGCTTGAAGACGACCCGCACCTCGGTCTGCGTCGTGGGCAGGAGCTTGCCGGTGCGGATGAAGAACGGCACGCCGGACCAGCGCCAGTTCTGGATCTCGAGCCGCAGCGCGGCGTACGTCTCCGTGGTCGAGCCGTCGGCGACGCCGTCGATCGAGAGGTAGCCGTCGTACTGCCCGCGCACGTAGTGGGCCGGGTCGCCCTCGACCACCGAGCGGAACAGCGCGGTCTGCGCATCCTTGATCGTCCCGGGCTCGCCGCGGGCCGGCGCTTCCATCGCGGTCGCGGCGACGACCTGCATCAGGTGGTTGACGACGACGTCGCGGAGCGCGCCGACTGGGTCGTAGAAGTGCCCACGGTCCTCGACGCCGAAGTCCTCGGCCATCGTGATCTGGACGAACGCGACGTGGTCCCGGTTCCAGACGGGCTCGAAGAGGGTGTTCGAGAAGCGGAGGAAGAGGATCTCCTCGAGCCCCATCTTCCCGAGGTAGTGGTCGATCCGGTAGAGCTGGGACTCGTCGATGGATTCGTGCAACTCGGCCGCGAGGGCGCGGGCGGAGGCGAGATCGTTGCCGAAGGGCTTCTCGACCACCAGGCGCGCGTTCTTCGTGAGCCCGGCGCCGGCGAGCCCCGCGACGACGCGGCCGAAGAGGAACGGTGGGATCTCGAGGTAGAAGACCGGCGTCTTCGCGTCGCCGATCGCCTTGCCGACCCGGCCGTAGGTCGCGTCCTCGCCGAAGTCGCCCTGCACGTACGAGAAGCGCTTCGCGAGGCGCTCGAACACGGCCTCGTCGAGCGACTCACCGGTGCCGACGATCGAGTCCCGCGCACGCTCGATCAGCTGGTCGACCGACCAGTCGTCGACCGCGACGCCGACGATCGGGCAGTCCAGGAGGCCGCGCCTCTCGAGCCGATACAGCGACCGGAAGGTCATCACCTTGGCGAGGTCGCCGGTGATGCCGAAGACGACGAGCACGTCCGCCTTGCTGGGTGCGTCGGCCACGAACGCGAGGCTACCGCGTTCGGCGCGGGCGCCGGTCACCCACATCGGATGAACTCCACGTCGCCGCCGAGCGGCGGCGTCCTACCCAGTCTGCTGCGCCCGCACGCTGCGGGGGGGACGAGGCAGATCTCGCGTCATGCGTCGTCCGTCTTCACGGTGATGCGGCCGGCGCGCTGGTGCGTGAGCCCAGCGCCCGCCCACTCGACGACCGCGTTCGCGCGATCCTCGTTCGTCGGCAGGAGCGCGAGGTGCACGGTGCCCCAGGCGACCTGCGCCTTCAAACCCTTCATCGTCCTTCCGCCGAGCATCTGCACGACCGCGGCGCCGCGTCCGATCGTCGCCATCGTCCCCTTGTCGCGGTACTTGAAAGGCTTCGGCTCCTTGCCCCGGAGGCGCGTGGCGATCGTCTCGCCGGCGTGCTCTCCTGACTGGAGCGCGACCGAGCCGAGCTGCGGGAGGGCGTGCTCCGTCCTCGCGTCCGTGATCGCGGCGATGTCGCCGACCGCATACACCTCGGGATGACCGGGGACGGCGAGGTCCGGTCCGACTCCGATCCGGTTGCCTCGCTCCAGCTCCAGCCCCAGCGACTGCACCATCTGGTTGCCCTGGAGGCCCGCGCCCCAGACGAGGGTGTGAGCGGGGATCTCCGTCCCCGACTTCAGCGTGACCCGGGTCGGCGTGACCGACGCAACGACCTCCCCCGTGATCACCTCGACGGTGCGCTTCCGCAGTGCTTCTTCGGTGTAGGCGCGAAGGTTCGGCTTGAACATCGAGAAGATCTCCGGCCCCGCCTCGACGAGCACGACACGCGCGCGCTCCTGCGTGACGCTCGGGTAGTCCTTCTCGAAATCGCCCCTGTAGAGCTCGGCGATCGCGCCGGCGCTCTCGACGCCCGTGGGGCCACCGCCGACGACGACGATGTTCAGGGCACCGTCCTCGACCAGGCTCGGATCCTTGTCGGCGGCCTCCCAGCGCTCGAGGACGTGCTCCTTGAGCCGAACGGCGTCGGTCAGCGTGTACATCGGGAAGGCGTGCTCCGCCGCGCCGTCGGTGCCGAAGAAGTTGACCTCCGCTCCAATCGCGACGACGAGGTAGTCGTACGTGAGCGGCGCCATCTCCTCGAGCTGCACCTGGCGCGCGTCGAGGTCGATCGCCGTGACCGACGTCTTGTGGATCGTGGCGTTGTCTTGATCGTGAACGAGGTCGCGGAGCGAGTGTCCCACCGCATTGGTCTCGAGCAGCCCCGTCGCGAGCTGGTACAGCAGCGGTTGGAAGGTGTGGTAGTCGTGCCGGTCGATCAGCACGACGTCGGCGTCGGCCTTTTTCAGCTTCATGACGGCGCCGACACCGGCGAAGCCGCCGCCGAGCACCAGGACGCGCGGGCGCGCCGACGCGTCGTGCGAGCCGGCCATTACGCCCGTCCTCCCCTCGTTCCGGCGACCATGCGCGCTTTATGGCAGCCGCGCGCCGAGCCTTCATCGTCCGGAAAGGATGATCGTCCTGTGCGAGGTGGATCCACCGCGGCGCCTCAGGCCGCGTCGTGATCGCCGTCGTACGCCTCCAGCGCGTCGCCCACGTCGTAGCCGATCGCGAGGCCAAGGTTCGGTGCCGCTGAGACGAGGCGTGGGATCCCCACGACGGGCAGGACGACGACCAGGGCGCCGACCAGCTCCTCGTGGGTGACACCGGCGTCGAGTGCGGCCTCGGCGACGCTCATGTACGACGGCGGCGCCGCGTCGACTGCGACCAGCGCCCCGATCTGGACGAGCGCACGGGAGCGCGCGTCGAGGCCGGACTCGACTGCGCTCGCGTCTTCCCGTGCAAGAAGCGCCCCGACATAGCGGTCATCGCGAAGCGCGAGTTTGCGCAAAGTGGTCTTGTAGTCGAGCACGGCGTCGCACAGGTATCCAACGGCCAACCGCCGGGCCGATCATCATCCGGAGTGGGTGAACTCCTCTCTCGACGCCGGCTCGACGAGGCCAAGCCCGCGCGCGTAGGCGATCGCCTCGCTCCGGCTCGAGACGCTGAGCTTGCGGTAGACCGAGATTGCCTGGGTCTTGACGGTGTTGCGGGAGACCGAGAGTTGCTCGGCGATCTCGCGGAACGAGAGATGCGTGGTCAGGAGGGGCAGGAGCCGGAGCTCCGCCGTCGTCAACCCCGACTGACCGGGATCGCGGCGTTCGCCGAGCCGACGCACGTCCCGCTGCACAGCCGCGGCCTCCGCAGCGAGGGTCCCGAGCCGAGGGCGCCGGTGCAGGACTGCCGACGCACGGTCGAGCGCCGCCTGGGCGGCGGCGGGGGCGGCGAGCGCAAGGTGCACACGCGCGAGCTCGAGGTTCGTCTGTACCGCGTACCACGGAAGCGCATGCGTGAGGAGTGGGACGAGCGCCTCGGCGCGCTCCAGGTCGGCGCGTGCGAGCGCCGTGTCGCCGCGGAGGTGGACGCGTGCCGAGGCGGCGAGCGCGAGCGCCGTCGACGCGTCGCAGGGCTCCCGTTGCTGGTCGATGAGGCTACGCGCCTCGAGGGCGAGATGCTCGGCGCGGGCGTCGTCCCCGCGGGCGGCGGCGGCGAGCGCCAGCTCCGCAAGCGCTGGTATCCGGGTCTCCGTGGCGCCGGCCGCCTCGGCGGCCTCGGCCGCCTCGTAGAGCGTCTCCTCCGCCCCACCGTCCTCGCCGAGAAGCTCGGCGACGCCGCGGAGGAGAACCGCGACCGGCCGCCACGGACTGGGACGGGCGACTCCCTCCACCGCGCGCTGCGCGTCGACCCGCATCTGCGCGACACCGCTCGAGCACATCGCCGCGTCGAGGACGGCGACGATCTCCTCGCGGGCGTTCTCTCTCGCCGGCTCCGGGCGTTCCGTTGCCGCCGAAGCTGCAGCGTCGCGCCATCGGCGCGCCGCGGCGGGGCGTCCCTGGAGGAGATGCAGCCACGCCCCGAGCGCGGCCACCCCGAAGTGTCGGCGAAGAAGCTCCACGTCGTCGAACCACTCGAGCCAGGGCGCTCCGATCGACGAGCCGGTCGCCGACGAGGCCGGGCCGCCGCGTGTCACCAGCCGGACGACGTGAACGACGTCCCCGGCGGCATGGGCGTACCGGGTCGCGGCGGCCTCGTCTCCGACGGATTCGCACCACGCCGCGGCGCGCCGGTGGAGCCCCGGCACTGCCCTGGGCTCTCTGCGCCTGAGCTCGCCGAGGAGGTACTCACGGAACGCGGTGTGGTAGCGGAACCAGCGACGCTCGCGATCGAGCGGGACGATGAACAGATTCGCCTTCGCCAGCGCGTCGAGTCGACGACCGGACTCGTCGGTTCGCAGGACGTGGTCGCACAGCGGCGCGCACAGTCGGTCGAGCACCGCCGTCCGGGTGAGAAACCGGACATCCTTCGCCGTCAGGCCGGCCGTGCACTCGGACTCGAAGTACTCCGCGACGAACCTGTCCTCCCCGCCCCCGCTCCCCGCGGACCGCCCGTCGAGCGTGCGGGCTGCAAGGCAGGTCCCCGCCGGCCAGCCCTCCATCCGCCGCCTCAGGGTCGCGAGCCCGGGCGACTCGACGTCGGCCCCCAGATTCCGCAGCAGGAGCTCCTCCTCGCGGTGGCTGAGCGCAAGCTCGGCGGCCCCCAGCTCGAAGAGACGGCCCGCGGCGCGCGCGCGGGCGACCGCCAAGCCGACGGTCCGCCCTGCGAGCACAACCGTCGAGCCTGCCGGCACGTGCTTGGCGAGAGCAGCGACGAGGGTGAGCGAGCCGCGCGAGCGCAGCAGGTGCGCGTCATCGAGGACGAGCAGGACAGGTCGTTCTCGCGCCAGCAGCGTCGAGGGCCGGGCGCCCTGGGAACGCCGCCCGAGCGCTCGCCCGAGAGACGCGAGGAGCACCCGCGGATCGTTGTCGGCCTCGGCGAGGGTCAGCCAGGCGCACGGCCTCGAGTCCCGGGCGGTCCACTGCGCGAGGAGCGTCGTCTTGCCGTAGCCGGCCGGAGCGCAGACGGTGACGAGTGGTGCGCCCGAGGCGCGGAGCCTGTTGACGAGCGGTGTTCGGGGGACGCTGTCGGCGCGCTGCGGCGGCGGGCGCAGATCCACCTCGAAGAGGTCGGAACGGGCGGGTGGTCTCCGCGGCGCCGATGTCTGACGAGCTGGCATGTCGAGTCGATCCTCCGTTCGACGCGGGCCGACCTCCGCCGCATGCGAACGACCGAGGGACTCCACTGAAGCGCACGCCCTGTGCCCCGTACAAGGGAGCGTGCACTGAGATCGCAGTGGTGCGGGCACCGCCCGTTGGTTCGGTAGCCGGACGGCTAGCTGTCCGACGACGGCCCCGCCTGCACGTGACAGCAGTCCGGACGCCCCTTGTGGAGCACGAGGCGACTTCCCTAGATTCAAGGGCTGGGCCTGCCGGCCAGAGGATCGCTGCGAACCACCGCGGCCCAACGCGACGAAGGAGTGTGCCGTTGATCACGAGAGCCGCCTCGACGATCGCGGCGACGACCGAATCCCTCGCTGCTCCGCGGGTCCTCCTTGCATCTCTGGATGCGAGGAGGACCCGCGCGGCCCTCGCCGCCGGCGGGGTCGCTGCGGGCCTCGGCGGCGGACTGCTCGTGGCGACGAGCGACCACCTCGTGG
This sequence comes from uncultured Actinomycetes bacterium, assembly GCA_963742625.1. GTDB lineage: Bacteria > Actinomycetota > Thermoleophilia > Gaiellales > Gaiellaceae > Gaiella. The sequence continues at coordinate 176,635 of CAVUMO010000003.1, read as the reverse complement.
ATGCCCGCTGGTACGGCGCCCAGATCGCGGTCGTGATCATGGGGACGGTCGCGGCGGCCCTCTACTGGATCACGCACCGTCCGGGGAACCGCATCGCGGTGCTCCTCCTCGCCTACGCGGGCGCCGCCACGGGGCTTGCCCTGCAGGGAGCGTCGGATCCGCTCCTCCACAGCATCGGCGTCCTCTGCGATGCGCCCGTGTTCCTCGTGGGGTGGTGGCTGGTCTTCGCGTTCCCGCACGGGATGCTCAGCGGGCTCCTCGAACGCGTTGTCGTCGTGGCGATCGCGGTCGCGCTGCTCACGTCGTTCGTGCCGTGGTTCTTCTTCTCCCCGGTGGTCTCGGGCGGTGCGCCGCTCGCCGGATGCACCGCCGCGTGCCCGGAGAACCCGCTGATGATCGCCGACCGGCCCTCGATCGCGAACGGGCTCGGGACGACGGAGGAGTACTACTCGGTCTTCGTCGGTACCGCGATCGCGCTCGGCCTCCTCGTGCTCTTCCTCCGTGCCGCGAAGCCGCGCCGCCGCGCGCTCTTCCCCGTCTACCTGCCGGCCTTCCTGCTGATCGTGCCGTTCGTGCTCTTCCACGCGGCCGGGCTCGGGCTCATCGACCTCGAGGCGCGCACCTACACGACGATCGGCTGGTTCGTCACCGCGGGCCGCACGACCCTCTCGCTCGGCTTCCTCGTCGCGATCGCACAGGCCGCGATCTTCGCCGGGATCGCGCTCCGGACGATCATGAGCCGCGTCGGCCACGGGCAGGACGCCGCGCACCTGCGGAGGCTCGTCGCCGTCGCGCTCGACGACCCGCAGCTGGAGCTCGCGCTCGATGTCGACTCGAACGGCTCCTTCGTCGACTCGATGGGCCGGGTGGTCGACGTGGAGCGCCTGCCCGCCGGGCGCTCGGCGATCGAGCTCGTCCATGACGGGCACGTCTCCGGCTACATCGTTCGCGACAGTGCGCTGTCCACCGATCCCGAGCTCCTCCAGGCGGCCGGACAGGCGGTGCTGCTCGCGCTCGAGAGCGGTCGCCTCGAGACCGAGCTCCAGTCCAAGATCGAGGCGCTGCAGCGCTCCCGCGACCGGATCGTGGCGGCCGGCGAGACCGAGCGGCGACGGATCGAGCGCGACCTGCACGACGGCGCGCAGCAGCGGCTGATGGCGATCCAGGTCAAGCTCGCGATGGCAGCGGAGCGGACACCGAACGACGCCCTGGCCGAGCAGCTCGAGGCGATCCGGCTCGACGTCGCGGATGCCGTCGAGGAGTTGCGCACCCTCTCCCACGGGATCTATCCCAGCGTCCTCCTCGAGCGAGGCGTGGGGGACGCGCTCCGCTCGATCGCGATGACCGCGCCGCTCGGGATCCGCGTCACCGACGACGGCATCGGCCGCTGCTCCGCGACGATCGAGACCGCGATCTACTTCTGCGCGCTCGAGGCGATCCAGAACACGATCAAGCACGCCGGCCCCGGTGCGCGCGTCGCGGTCGTCCTACGTCGCGGCACCGGGTGCGTCGAGTTCGCGATCAGCGACGACGGAGTGGGGCTGGAAGACGGCACGCCGTCCGACGGCGTCGGCCTGACGAGCATGGAGGACCGCATCGGCGCAGTCGGGGGCGAGCTCGAGATCTTCTCGGCCCCGGGGCGGGGCACCACCGTTCGGGGCACCGTCCCCGACGCCGCGTCCCGCACGACCCCGGCGACGGTCGGAGCGGGCGTGTGAGCCTGCGGGTCGCGCTCGGGGAGGACAGCTACCTCGCCCGCGAGGGGATCAGCCGCGTGCTCGAGGCGGCCGACGACATCGAGATCGTCGCAACGTGTGCGGACTACGAGACCCTCAGGGCGGCCGTCGGCGAGACCGAGCCCGACGTGGTGCTCACGGACATCCGCATGCCTCCGACGCATACCGACGAGGGCATTCGGCTTGCGGAGGAGCTCCGGGGCACACACCCAGGAGTCGGGGTGGTCGTCCTCAGCCAGTACGCCGAGCCCCTGTACGCGACGAAGCTGCTCGAGCACGGCTCCGACCGGCGGGCGTACCTCCTGAAGGAGCGGGTCCACGACCGCGGCGAGTTGAGCCGCGCCCTCCACGAGGTCGCCGCCGGCCGGTCGGTGGTCGACGCACGCATCGTGGAAGCGCTGCTCCAGGCCCAGCGGACGCGCGAGGAGTCGGGCCTCGACACCCTCACGACCCGGGAGGAGGAGATCCTCGCGCTGATCGCGGAGGGTCGGAGCAACGAGGCGATCGCCGCTCGCCTCGTGATCACGAAGCGAGCGGTCGAACGCCACATCAACGCGATCTTCTGGAAGCTCGAGCTCGGCGACTCGGGGGACGTGAGCCGGCGCGTCAAGGCTGCGCTCCTCTACCTGGCCGGACAGGACGGCTAGCACCATCGGAACCCACGTGCCCGCACCGTCGCCAGCGCGATCCGGCGCCGTCATGCTGGCGAGACCGACATGCCCAGAGTCGAGGATTCGAGCTCGGCGCGGCGGCGTCCCGGCCGCGTGATCGCGGTGGACGACGACCCCTCCTTCCTTGCGCTGCTGTGCGACGTCGTCGACGCCACGAGCGAGCTCGAGCTCGTCGGGAAGACCGACTGCGGCGAGAGCGCCGTCGAGTCGGCGACGGACCTCCGGCCGGACATGGTCGTGATGGACGTCCGCATGCCGACGCTCGACGGCATCTCCGCATCGACGCGCATCAAGGAGAGCGTGCCGTCCGCGCTCGTGGTGCTCGTCTCGGCCACCCATCCCGACGAGCTCAGGCAGGAGGCGAGCGGATGCGGCGCCTCGGCGATCCTGTGGAAGGGCGATCTGCGCCCGCGGCTCCTCGACGAGCTGTGGCTGCACCATCGCGAAGCGCTCGCGCGCGCCTGAGAGACTCCGGAGCCCGTGTTCTTCTCGCTCAGCAGCCTGACGGTCGCCCTGCTCGTCCTCGCCGTGGTCGGGAGCTTCATGGCGGCGGGCGTCCTGCTCGGCCGGTACCTCAGGAAGCACTCGGATGCGTTGCGCGAGCCGTTCGGCGTGCTGCAAGGCGCATTGCTCGGAGTCGTCGGGTTGATCCTCGCGTTCGGCCTCTCGCTGGCCGTCGGGCGCTACGAGGACCGTCGGGCGGCGGTCGTGGCCGAGGCGAACGCGATCGGCACGACCTATCTGCGCGCGCAGCTCCTCGCGGAGCCCCAGCGAAGCCGCTCCCTCGCCCTGCTCCGCGAGTACACCGACCTGGCGATCCGCCTCGCGCACGACGTCCCCAGCAGCGCCGAGATGACGCGCACCGCCGCGGCGGAGGGAGTCGTCCAACGGCGCCTCTGGCGTCTCGCGGGCCAGACGCTCGACCGCGCTCCGGTCGCGAGCGGGCCGCGCCTCTACGTCGACAGCCTCAACTCGATGATCGACATGCAGACGGTTCGCATCTCGGGCCTGAAGAACCGTGTTCCGGGAGCGGTTCTGGGGCTGGAGGTGATCGGCGCCGCCATCGCGCTCGGTCTGCTCGCGCTGTACCTGTCCGTGCTCGGCCGCGGCCTCGCGCCGATGCTGCTCGCCGCGGCGCTGATCTCGATGCTGCTCCTCGTGACCTTCGACCTCGACCGACCCGTTCGCGGCCTGATCACCGTGCCGGCGACGCCGCTCGAGAGCCTGCGCGCGTCGATGGCGCTGCCGCCCGCGGCCGGCCCCTGACGCGAGGCGGACCTTCGTCCAACACGGGTGACACCCACGCCCAGCAGTTGGGAGAGAATGGTCGCCATGGCCGCGACACCATCTGCGGCGCCTGCACGAGCGGGGCTCGTCCTCGCCGCGCTCATCGTGGTGGCGGCGGTCGCCAACCTGAACCTGTCGGTGGCGAACGTCGCGTTGCCCGACATCGGAGAAGACTTCGACTCGTCGCAGACGACGCTCAACCTCATCGCCGTCGGATACTCGCTCGGCCTCGCCGCGTCGGTCCTCTGGTTCGGGGCGCTTGGCGACCGCTATGGACGGAAGCTCATGATCGTGCTCGGGATGGGGCTGTCCATCCCGGTCTCGATCGTCGCCGGGTTCGCGCCCACGGACGTCGTGCTCTTCCTGGCACGCGTGGCGGGTGGCCTGTGCGCGGGCATGGCCTACCCGACGACGCTCGCTCTCGTCACCGCACTCTGGTCGGGGCAGGCCCGGACGAAAGCGATCGCCCTCTGGTCGGCGCTCGGAGGCGGCTTCGCCGCGCTCGGGCCGCTCGTCTCGGGCGCGTTGCTCGAGCACTTCGACTGGGGATCAGTCTTCCTCGTCACGCTGCCCCTCGCGGTCGTCGCCCTCGTGATGGCGATCGTGCTCGTCCCGGGCCACGTCAACGAGTCGACCGAGCCCGTCGACAACCTCGGCGGCCTCCTCTCGGCGGTGCTCGTCGGCGGCCTCGTCGTCGCGATCAACTTCCTCCCCGTCCCGGGCGAGACGACGATCGCGCTGAGCCTCCTCATCGTCGCACTCGTCACCGGCGTCCTGTTCTTCCTGCGGCAGCGCCGGGCCGAGAACCCGCTCTACGATCTCGGGATCGCGGCGCGCCCGACCTTCTGGGTGGCGGGATGCGCCGGGATCATCGTCTTCGGCTCGCTGATGGCCGCGGCGTTCGTGAACCAGCAGTTCCTCCAGAACGTCCTTGGCTACTCGACGCTCGAGGCGGGCGCCTCGATCCTGCCCGCGGTCGTCTTCATGGTCCTGGTCGCCCCGCGCTCGGCGAAGCTCGTGCAGGCGAACGGCTCGCGCCAGACGCTGATGACCGGGCAGCTGATGCTCCTGATTGCGTTCGTCCTGATGCTGGTGCTCTGGAAGGACGACATCGCCTACTGGAAGGTCGCGCTCCCGCTCTGCTTCCTCGGCGTAGGCGTCGGTCTCGCCGGCACGCCGTCGTCGAACTCGCTGACGGGCTCGGTGCCGGTGCGGCGCGTCGGCATGGCCTCGGGAACCGCCGACCTGCAGCGCGACCTCGGGGGCGCTGTGATGACGTCGGTGCTCGGCGCGCTCCTCACCCTCGGCTACGCCTCGGCGATGGGCCAGGCGATCGACCAGTCCGGCAAGAACGTCACCGACGCGACCCAGGCGCAGCTTCAGCTCTCCTTCGCGAGCGCCGAGAACCTCGCAACGCAGAACCCGCAGTACGCAAGCCAGATCACGGCCGCGGCAAAGAGCTCGTTCCTGGACGGCGACAACTGGGCGTACATCGGCGCGATCGCGGCGATCGTCGCGGGGATGGCGCTTGTCTTCTTCTTCTACCCGAAGAAGGAGCGCGAGGAGGAGCTGCGAGCCTCGTACCACGCGCGCGACGAAGCGGCCGCAGCGCAGTCGCCCCCGGGCCCTGAGAGCCCGGGGGCGACGGTTCCCGCCTAGGCGGAGACGGCGGTCGGGTTCGCCTCGGTGGTGCCGGCCTCCTCGGCACGCTCGCGAACCTGGTGGTCCCAGGCGATGTCGAGCAGGAGGAGCGCCAGGTTCGCACCGGCGGTCGCTCCCACGATCGCGACGAACGGTGCGAGGAACCCGAAGCCGGCGTCCGTCACGTTGAACCCGAGCCACGCTCCGATGAGCGCGCCTGCAGCTGCCGCGGCGAATCCCGTGTTCGTCGGCGTGAACGAGTGGCGGTTCACCCAGGCGAGGTAGACCCCGAGCCCGATCGGCACGCCCACGGAGAGAGCGACGACGAGCTCGTCGGTGAGAGCGATACCGGCGTTCGTGGTCAGCACGATCAGGACGCCGAGGAACAGGCCGCCCAACCCGAGCACGAGCGGAAACACGGCGCGGAGCACGACGCTGCTCTTGCGTCCGAAGGGACCGCGCCACCGCACGCGGAGCGCCATCCACACGAGCGAGAGCACCGTCAGCGCGGCCAGCGCCAGCATCGCGCCGAGGACGATCTCCGCAATGGTGCCCTGGCCGAGCGCGGGCGTGAAGTCGACCGGTGTTCGCGTGTAGAGCGACGTGTCGATCCGGCCGCTGTCGAGGAATGTGTTGATCAGCCTGTTGCCGGCCGGTGTCTGGTACGTCCAGAAGTCGTCCGTGTGGCCGATGTCCGGCAGCACCACCTCGTGGCCGTTCGACAGGTGCGGCAGGAGCTGGCGCGTCGCGTTCTGCGGCGGCGTCGCCACGTCGAGCCTGCCGCCGATCAGGAGCGTCTCGACGTTCGAGCTCCGGACGCGGGTGTACAGGTTCTCGTCCGGGCTCGCCGGCCACGAGTCGAAGAGTCCGCCGCCGGCAGTGATGAAGTCGGTGCCGGGGCTCCCGATCACCGACCCGCGGTCGGCCTGCGCAGCGAAGAAGCGCCGCGCGTGGGCGGCGTCTGCGCGGCCGACGGCGGCGACGTCGCCCCACACCTGGGCACGCGGGAAGATCGCCTGCGTCATCAGCGACAGCAGCCACGCACCGCTCCCGTTGCCATCGTCGGCGGCGAGCAGCGTGTCGATCGTCCACGGCCCGTTGAGCGGCCCCGCGCCGTCGGTGGTCGCATGCATGAGACCGAAGAACGCCCCGAGCCTGACGTTGCCCTTGCGGATCGGCAGGAACCACCAGTGGTCCGGCATGTGGGTGTACGCCGCGTGGATCGAAGCCGCGAGATCCGGCGTGCGGGCTCGGCACGACGCGTCATGTGCGCAGAGCGAGGCGTAGCGGCCGATCTGCTCGCCGGTCGTCTTCGCGTCCCAGAGGAAGTCGCCGGGCGGATTGACGCCGATCATCACGGAGCGGTGGATCCGCTGCGGGTAGCGCCAGGCGTAGATCATCGCCGTCCGCGTCCCGGCGCTCTCGCTGAGGAGGTCGACGCGCTCGTAGCCGAGCGCACGCCGGACGGCGTCGAGATCGTCGACGCGCTGGGGAAGCGTGTACCCGGCGAGGTCGACACCGTCGTCCTGGAGGCGCTCCGCGCACTCCTTGAGGGCCGCTGCGTCGGCCCGCATCGCCTTCTCGCTCAGGAAGCCGCGCGCCTGCTCGCGCGCCGACGTCACCTCGGGACAGTCGAGCTTCGACGAGCCCTCGACGCCGCGGTAGCCGACCAGCACGACGTCGCGCTTGTCGGCGAATCGGCTCGCGGCCGGGAAGGCCATGTTCGTGATTCCCGGCCCTCCCTGCAGGCGGAAGATCGGCTCCCCCGGATCCGCCGAGCGTGCGCGGATGCGGGTGACGGGAAGCGCAATCAGGCGCGAGCCCGCCTTGTGTCGGTTCTCCGGGACGACGAGCGTGCCACAGTCGGCGTCGTAGTTGCCCTGCTCGGTCGCGTAGTGGCAGTCCTCGAGGATCAGGTCGCCGGCCTTCGCTCCCGACGGGACCGAGACCGGGTCGTCGCCCGAGCTGACGTGGAGGTAGCCGAGGCCGAGCCCCACCAGCCCGATGACCACGAGGGCGACGATGCGCGCCCGCGTGAAAGCTCGAGTCGGCTCGACCCCCCGTTCCTTCCTTTCGTTGTTCGCTGAGACGTTCATGACGAGCTTCCTTTCCGTGTGATCTGTCGAGGTGGGATCCCCGGCCCGCAACAACGGACCGGGGATCGGACGAGGGGCCTAGACGGACGGGGCCGCCGGCAACTCAGGCGCCGGCTCGGCCGCAGGCTCGAGCCTCGGAAGCCATCGGAGCCACGAGGGCAGGTACCAGTTCCACTCCCCGAGGAGCTTCATCGACGCGGGCAGGAGCACCGCCCGGACGATCGTGGCGTCGATCAGAATCGCCGCTGCGAGCCCCACGCCGAACTGCTTGAAGAAGGGCCAGGAGAGCGTCGCGAAGATCGCGAAGACGCAAACCATCACGATCGCGGCGCTGGTGACCACTCCGGCGGTGGACTTGATCCCGTGCGCAACCGCTTCGTCCATGCTCTTGCCTCGGTCGAACGTCTCCCTGATCCGGCTCAGGATGAAGACGTGGTAGTCCATCGAGAGGCCGAACAGGATCACGAACAAGAGAAGCGGCACCACCGCGTCGATCCCATCCGCGGAGCGCACCCCGAGCAGCCCCTTGCCGAAGCCGTGCTGGAAGACGAGCACGAGCACGCCGTAGGCTGCCGCGACCGAGAGGAGGTTGAGCAGGATCGCCTTGGCCGCGACCACGATCGAGCGGAACGCGACCAGCATCAGGCCGAAGGCAAAGAGGAGGACGAAGGCGACCACCGGAAGCAGGTTCGACTTCAGTGCGTCCGCCTGGTCTCTCCACTCGGCCGTCTGCCCGGTGACTCCGGCTTGCGTGTCCGGAAGCGCGCCGAGCGTCTCGGGGACGACTTCGTCGCGCAGCATGCGGAAGGACGCGTTCGAAGCGGCGTCGGTTCCGTTGCCCGCGATTGGGACGGTGATGTTCGCAACGGTGCCCGCCTCGTTGACGTCAATGGTGATCGGCTCGAACGCGCGGCCGCTTGCGAGCGCCCGTCGCTTGAGCTGCCCGATCGCCTTCTGCATCGCCGGCGTCTGCACGCTCGATGCCTCGACGACGACGTTCGCGGGCAGTGCAGAGCCCGGGAACGCCTGCTGCATCCGGTCGTAGGTCTTGATCACCTCGATCGACTTGGGGAACGACTCGGGCCCCTCAGCCGCGAGACGGAGCTGCATCGCCGGAAGGGCGAGCGCCACCAGCAATCCGCCCGCGACGATCACCGACACGACCGGCCGACGAAGGACGCGGTCGACGATCGCGCCCCAGATCCGCCCTTCGCCGTCGTCGCGACGGAGGCGACCCACGAACGGGACGCGTGCCCGAGCGACGTTGTCGCCGAGCCGCGAGAGCACAGCGGGAAGCACGGTCAGCGACCCGAGCACGGCGACGGCGACGACGAGAATCGTGGCCAGCGCCAGCGACGCGAAGGTCGAGTCGCCCGTCAGGAACATGGCGGCCATCGCCACCATCACGGTCAGGCCCGAGATGAGGACCGAGCGGCCGGAGGTCGCGGCCGCGACCTCGAGCGCCGCCCGCTCGCTGCGCCCCGCCGCGCGTTCTTGCCGTTCGCGCTTCAAGTAGAACAGCGAGTAGTCGACGCCGACGGCGAGCCCGATCAGGAGCACCATCGCCGGGGCCTGCATCGCGACCGGCAGCAGAACGCTCGAGAGCGCAACGAGGCCGAAGGTCGCGAACACGGCGGTCAGGGCGAGCAAGAGCGGAATGCCTGCCGCGACGAGCGAGCCGAAAGTCAGCACGAGCACGATCAGCGTGATCGGAAGTGAGAGCGTGCCGGCCTTGCCGAGGTCCTCGTCATAGGAGGCCACGACCCCCTTCTCGGCGCTCGCATCGCCGAACTCGCCGATCGTGAAGCCTGGATGGGCACGTTGCGCAGCGGCAACCGTGTCCAGGACGGGACCGATCTTGTCGACAGCCTTCTCCTTGTCGCCGCGGATCTGGAACTCGACCAGTGCGGAGTGCCCGTCCTTCGATCTGTAGGTCGCGTTTCCGGGCTGGAGCGGCGAGCGGACGTTGCGGACGTCCGCGATTCTCGAGATGCGCGCGACGACATCCGCGATCGCCGCATCGAAGGCGATCGTGCCGACACGTTGCGACCGGCTCTGGATCAAGACGCGCTCGGACGCGGGCTGCTCGAAGCCCGCCTCGAGGATCCGGTCCATCCGGCCGGACTCGCCCGGCCCTGCCGAGCTCGCGATGTTCTTCGTGCCGACCGCGCCGCCGAGCCCGAACGCGACGAGGACGAAGGCGAGCCAGCCGAAGGTCGCGGTTTTCCAGTGGTCTGCGCTCCAGCGACCCATGCGGGCCGCGAGGTTGCGATCGGTGTGCTTTGTGCGGGACATGCGCGTTCCTCCTTCAGGCGTTGCGGGACTCATGGCTCCTCCTGGTGATCCGAACTCCATGGCCGCGACGCTAGGAGCCTTGCCGCGCGGCGCCATCGTCGGCAGGCCTGATTCGCGCTCGCACCTTCCGACGATTCGGGCTCCCTCCCGCCGACGATCCGGGCTCCTACTCAGGTAGGAGGCGTCACGCGAACACGTGCAGTACCTTCAGCGCGTGAGCCGGCTCGAGGACCTCGCGAGGACGTACTGGGTGGACGGGCTGATCGCGCTTCTGGCGATCGCGGGCATGTTGGAGCTCGTCGTCGGACGCGATTCGTCGGGCGCACCGACCACAGACCTGTGGCTCTCCGCGCTCCTGCTGGCGATCCTCGTCGCGCCGATCTTCGCCCGCCGGCGGTTTCCCTTTGGCGGGCCGGCGGCCTACTGGGTGCTGGCCGCGGCGATCACGTTCTACGACGGTTTGCTGATCCCGTTCGTCGGCAGCCTCGGCGTCATCGGGCTGGCAACGGCATTCATGCTCGGGAATCTGCGGAACGGCCTGAAGGCGGGCATCGGCCTCGCCGTCGTCACCGTCGGCATCGTCGTCGTCGTCTACAACATCCCCGGCACGACGACGACGAGCAATTTCGTCTTCATCACCCTACGGTTCGTCGTGGCCTGGCTCGCGGGCTACGCCCTGCGTGAGCGCGCCGAGCAGGCCGAGGCAGCCGAGGAACGCGCGATCCGGGCCGAGCGCGAGCGTGAGGCAGCGGCTCGCGTCGCGGTGGCGGAGGAGCGCGCGCGGATCGCGCGCGAGCTCCACGACATCGTCGCCCACGCCGTCAGCGTGATGGTGCTCCAGGTCGGCGCCGTCAGGCACAAGCTGCCCGCTGAGCTCTCTGCCGACCGCGAAGCGCTCACGAGCGTGGAGCGGGCCGGCCGCATGGCGCTGGCCGAGATGCGACGTCTCCTGTCCGCGATGCGTCGCGAGGGGGAGGAGGCGGAGCTCGTCCCACAGCCTGGCCTCGACGGCCTCGATGCGCTGCTCGAGGAGATCGGCCGCGCCGGGCTCCCCGTCGAACTGCACGTCGACGGCCAACCCTTCGCACTTCCACGGGGGATCGACCTCTCTGCGTATCGGATCGTCCAGGAGGGGCTGACCAACGCGCTGAAGCATGCGCACGCCAGCGACGCGGACGTCATCGTCCGCTACCGGCCGGACGAGTTGGAGATCGAGGTCCGCGACAACGGTCAGGGCAGCGCGAAGAGCGACGGCCAGGGGCACGGGCTCGTGGGCGTCCGCGAGCGGGTGAAGATCTACGGTGGTGAGATGAGCGCAGGAACGTCGACCGAAGGCGGTTTCGTGCTCAGCACGCGCCTGCCCGTCGCCGGCGAGGGCCCGTGACGATCCGCGTGCTCGTCGCGGACGACCAGTCGATGGTTCGCGCCGGCTTCCGCATGTTGCTCTCTGGCCAGGAGGACATCGACGTCGTGGCCGAGGCGAGTAACGGGCTCGAGGCGATCGAGAAGGCCGACCGCTTCCATCCGGACGTCGTCCTGATGGACATCCGCATGCCCGAGCTCGACGGGCTCGAGGCGACCAGGCGCATCCTCGCTATGGACAGCGGTGCGCGGATCCTGGTCCTGACGACGTTCGACCTCGACGAGTACGTCTACGAGGCGCTGCGTGCCGGCGCGAGCGGCTTCGTGCTCAAGGACGAGCCGCCCGAACAACTGCTTACGGCGATTCACACCGTCGCCGCCGGCGACGCGCTCCTCTCGCCGACCGTCACGAAGCGCGTGATCGAGCAGTTCATGCGCCTCCCACGTCCGACGCCGCCCAGCGAGCTGGACGATCTCAGCGGCCGCGAGCGGGACGTCCTGCGCCTGGTCGCCCGCGGCCTGTCGAACGCGGAGATCGGACAAGAGCTCTTCATCAGCGAGACGACGGTCAAGACCCACGTGACGCACGTCCTGCACAAGCTCGGGCTGCGAGACCGTGTCCAGGCCGTCGTGCTCGCATACCAGTCCGGGATCTTCGAGACCGAATGACCGGGCGTGGGCGTCATGCCTCCAGCGCCTCGCTCGCCGCGACGTCGAACGGGGTCAATCGACGCGGGAGGAGCACTCGGATCCGCTCGTCGCGCGCGACGGTCGGGTTGCGGAGGCCCTCCACGAGCGGTCGCGCGACACCGGCGCGCACCGGCGTGACGAGATGGAGCCAGTACGACGACAGGCGCGGGCTCAACACGGGCACCTCGACGATGCGAGGCGACCGGCCCCGGAGGCGACCGACCCGCTCGATCATCTCTCGGTACGTCAGCACCTCGGGCCCACCGACGTCGAAGCTCTCGTCGAGCGTGTCGCGCCGCCCGGCAACGCCGGCGAGGTAGCCGACGACGTCCGCGAGCGCGATCGGCTGCGTCGGCGTCCTGACCCAGCGGGGCGCGATCATGACCGGGAGACGGTCGACGAGCGAGACGATCGTCTCGAACCCCGCGCTGCCCTGCCCGACCACCACCGCGGCTCGCAGGATGGTCACCGGTACGGCGCCGGCCACGAGCACCGCCGCGGTCTCCGCACGGCTCCGGAGGTGCGGCGAGAGGTCCGGCGCATCGTCGCCGAGGCCACCGAGGAACACGATCTGCGACACCCCGGCAGCCTCGGCCGCCGCCGCGACCGTCGTGGCCGCGCGGCGGTCGATCTCCGAGAACTCGGCTGCCCCGAGTGAATGCACCAGGTAGTAGACGACGTCGACGCCCTCGAGGGCGCGCCGCATGGCCGCTGGATCCGTCGCGTCCCCGGCGACCGCGCGGACGTTCGCACCACCTGGTGCATCGCCGTGCCGGGACACGGCGAGAACCTCGGCACGCTCGGCGAGCGCGGGGACGAGGGAACGTCCGATGAAGCCCGTCGCCCCCAGCACCGCGATCGTCATCCGCGCGCCTCGCGCAGCAGGCAACGGAAGTACCGCCGGCTGATCAGAACGTGGACGCGGCGCTGGAGCTGTCCGTAGAGGGGCGTTCGACCGAGCCGCGGGACGAACCCGGTCACCGCCGCACACAGCTCGGGCGGCTCCGAGTTGCTTTGCGAGAGCGTGATCGAGCCGACGGGACGACGCGCGAGCGCCCCGCCGCGGATCGCGTACGTGCAGCGAACGCCCACGTCGTCGACCGCCACCTCGGGTGGCCCGAATCGCAGGAGGACAGGGGCGACCCACAGAAGACGCAGCCCGGTCTCGTCCCCGACAGGGCGAAGGCGGAGCACGCCGTGGCTCGCCCGCTCGACCTCCCGCCAGTACCGGCGTCCGAGCTCGAGCGCTCCGTCCCGTGAGCGGGCGACGACAGGGCCCGAGACGAGGACGCATTCCTGCGAGTCGACTCCGCCGTCCGCCCCGCGGTTGTGGGAGGACCGCCAGCCATCAAGCTCGCGCCGCACGACGCATCCTCCTGGAGCCCGCCCATGAGCCGACCCCAGCGGGGTCGACGACCGGCGGTGGATATCCGTCGGGCCGAGCGGCGCGTGGGGCGCGCCACGGCTCGTGGACCCACGCGTCCTCGACGTCGCCGAGCTCCGGCACGTAGCGGCGGACGTACGCACCGCCGGTGTCGAACCGCCTCGCCTGGCGGACGGGGTTGAACATGCGGTTCGGCCGGGGGTCCGCGCCGGTTCCCGCGACCCACTGCCAGTTGCCGACGTTGCTCGCCACATCGCCGTCGACGAGGAGATCGAAGAACACCTCTGCGCCGCGTCGCCAGTCCATCCCCAGCGTCCTCGTGAGGAACGACCCCGAGATCAACCGTCCCCTGTTGTGCATCCAGCCCTCCTGACGCAGCTGGCGCATGGCCGCGTCCACGATCGGCACGCCTGTCTGCCCGGCTGCCCAGCGGGCGAGAGCCGCGTCGTCGTCGCGCCAGGTGACTCCTCGCGCGCGGAGGTCCTCGCTCGCAGTGTCGGGGTTCGCGGCGAGGAGTTGGAGGAAGAAGTCACGCCAGCAGAGCTGACGCACGAACTCCTCGGCGACGGGGCCGCACGATCTCGCACGCTCGACCGTCTCGCGAGCCGAAAGACAGCCGAAGTGGAGGTACGGGCTCAGACGGGAGGTTCCGTCGGCTGCGAGAAGATCGCGTGCCGCCTCGTACTCGTGGATGCCGTCACGAAGCCACCGAGCAAGCCTGCGCCGGCCAGCGGCCTCCCCACCGCGCGGGCGGCCTGCAGCACCGTCGTCGCACCGGGGAAGTGCGCCCGCGTCCAGTCTCGGGGGGAGCACGATCCGCGTAGGCGGCTCGACCGCGACCGGCAACGGCGTCTCCCGCCACCGTCTCCAGTACGGCGTGAAGCGGCGGTAATGGTCGCGATCGGCGGGCGCGAGCTCGCCGAGCGGGGCCGCTGCGACCGTGTCCTCGACCCGGAGCTCGACTCGATCGCGCGCACACGCTTGCCCGAGGCGACGCCGGCGCCGCTGTGCATACGCGCTCGCGTCGTCCCCGACCACGATCCTGTCGGCTCCGATCACGTGAGCGATCCGCAGCGTCTCCTCGACCGGATCGCCACGCCGGAGGAGCAGGTCGCCACCGAGCTTCCGGAGCGAGTCGCGGAGATCGGCGAGCGCCTCCGTCAGGAAGGCCCGTCGGCTCGCGCCCGCTCCGCCGTCGAGGAACGCGTCGTCGAGGACGAAGAGCGGCGCGACCACCCTGCCGTCGTCCGTCGCCCCGCGGAGCGCGGGCTGGTCGTGGACGCGCAGGTCGCGCGTGAAGAGGACGACGGTGGCGGGCCTCATCGGACGGCGCGCGCCAGCTGCGTCAGTCGCTCCGCCTCGTCCACCGGTCCGCCCGTGAGGATCTCGACGTCGTCGCCCAGGTTCGCGCCGTTGGCGCCCGCGCCACCGAGACAGAGACGGTGCCGGGTTGCGAGGTCTGCGAGCTCGGCGCGGTGGCTCCGGAACGCGCGAGGGGCGACCGCACTCACGACCACGAACCGGGGATCGCACGCGTGCGCAGCGTCCGCCACGCTCGCGAGCGGGGTGTCGGCTCCGAGGTAGACGATCCGCCATCCGCGCGCGCGAAGGGCGAGGCCGAAGGTGATCAGGCCGAGGTCGTGCTGCTCGCCCGGCGCGCACGCGAGCACGACCCTCGGCCCGAGCCCACGCCCCCACCCGCGGGCGAGGCCTAGTAGCCGCCCGCGAAGGACGCTCGAGGCGAAGTGCTCCTGGGCGACCGAGACCTCGCCCCGCTCCCAGCGGTCGCCGAGCTCGTGGAGGTAGGGGACGATCACGTCGCTGAGCAGCGCATCGAGGCTCATCCGGGCCAGGAGCATGTCGACGACCGCGTGGGCGGCCGCCTCGTCGAACGCAGCGAGCGCCGCGGCAAGCTCGGCTCGCGCCGCGGACGGCGGCGCGGAGTCCTCGACGGTGTCCTGCTCGAAGCGGAGAGCGAGCGCCGCCGCCTCGGCCGCCGCGAACCCCGCGGCGAGATGCTGCCGCATCGCATCCACCCGCTCGACATCGTGGGCGGAATAGAGGCGCAGCCCGCCCGGCGAGCGAGTCGGCTGGAGGAGGCCGTAGCGCCGCTCCCACGCGCGCAGAAGCTCCGGGCTGACGCCCGAGCGGCGGCTCAGCTCACCGATCCGGAACAGGCCGACCTCGCTCATGGCGTAACTATACAGAACTTGGACAGCAATTTGACAAAGGCTAGAGACGGTGCTACTTTCCCTCCACAGAATCTCTACAGGAGGTGTACAAATGCGTAAGCTCGATCTCATCGCCGCGACGCTCGTGCTCGTCGGCGGACTCAACTGGGGCCTCGTCGGCATCGCGAAGTTCGACCTCGTCGCGTGGATCTGCGGTGGCCTGGAGTTCGGCGAGACGAACGCGGTCAGCAGGATCGTCTACTCGCTCGTCGGCCTCGCCGCGGTCTACGGCATCGCGTCGCTCCTCGCCGCCGCGCGCCGGCCCACGACGCACCACCGCCCGCTGACGGCGGACAGCCACTGATGCGCTCATCCGACCGAAAGGAACCGAGAATGAAGAAGCTCGTTTCGCTCCTCGTCGTCGTGGCCGCCCTCGTCGCCTCGACCGCGGCGACGGCCCCGGCACAGCCGAGTCAGAGCCGCGACATCGTCAAGACGGCGGCCGCGGCCGGCCAGTTCAAGACGCTCGCACTGCTGTTGACCCGGGCGGGTCTCGTCGGCGCGCTGGAGAAGCCCGGCCCGTACACCGTCTTCGCCCCGACCGACGCGGCATTCGCCAAGGTGCCGAAGAAGACGCTCGACAGCCTGCTCGCCGACAAGGCGAAGCTGAAGGCCGTCCTCCTCTACCACGTCGTCCCCGGCAAGGTCACGGCGGCCGCCGTCACGAAGCTCACCTCCGCGAAAACGCTGAACGGCAAGTCCGTCCGCATCCGGGTCTCCGGCATGAACGTTTTCGTCGACACGGCGAAGGTGACGAAGCCCGACGTGAACGCGACGAACGGCGTGATCCACGTCGTGAACCGCGTGCTGATCCCCCCGGCCGGCTGAGCCGACACCCGCCCGCCCGACGCCCGCCGTCACCACGAGGCGGGCGTCGGCGCGAGGCCTCAGTACTCGGCCTCGGTCGACGCGACCGTATCGGGCGACCACTCCTCGGCGCCCGAGATGGCGCCCGCGATCAGCGGGTAGACGAGCACCGAGACCATGGCGGCGCCGATCAGCGAGGCGCCGACGTCGCCGTCGATCGCCCCGCGGTCCGTGCCGATGCCGACGATCGCGACGACGAGCGGGAGCGCCGTCGCACCGAAGAACGCGACGCTCGCTGTGCGACGCGGGCCGAGGTCCCGCAGCCAGAGCAGGGCCGGCGTGCCGCGCACGACGAGGAGGAGCGCGAGGAACAGCGCCGCGAGGCCGAGCCCACGCGCGGTCAGGAGGCTGTCGAGGTCGAACGTCAGACCGGTCGCGACGAAGTAGATGGGGATCAGGAATCCGAAGCCGATTCCCTCGAGGCGCATCCGGACGACGCCGCCCTCCGGATTGTCGAGCACGAGCCCGACGATCAGCCCGGCGGCGAACGCGCCCAGCACGAAATCGAACCCGACGTCGCGCGCGAGCAGGACGAGCGCCGCGATCAGCGCGATCGAGAGGCGAACGGCCGCCTGCCCGGTCGAGTGGAGCGTCTCGCGCAGGATCGCAACGATGCGGGGCGGACGGGCCCGCATCGCGAGGAACGCGGTACCGATCGTGATCGCGCCGAACACGACGAGCAGCGCGATCTCCGCGGCTGCCCCGTAGACGCCGGTGAGGAAGACCGACATGAGGGTGATGGGCCAGAACTCGCCCGCGACGCCCGTGCCGAGCACGGCGGTCCCGAGCGGGGTCGGCAGGATCCCCGAGTCGCTCAGGATCGGGACGAGCGTGCCGAGCGCGGTCGTGCTCAACGCGATGCCGAGCAGCCATCCCTCGGCCCCGAGCCCGGCGAATTGGAGCATGTAGCCGATCGCGATCCCCAGGGCGATCGAGATGGCCCATCCGAGCGAGCCGCGCACGATCGCGCGCCGCGGAACGTGCTTCTCGATGACCTCGAGCCCCGCAAAGAAGAAGAGCAAGGCGAGCCCGAAGTTCGCGAGGAACTGGATGTACATGCCCTCTGACGCCCACCCGAGCACCTCCGGTCCGATCACGATCCCGAGCACGATCTCGACGACGACCGTCGGCAGCACCAGGTGCGGCCCGATGCGCGCGAGGAACGCGGCCGCCGCGGACGCCGCGAGGACGAGGACGAGCGAGCGCAGCTGGTGGGAGGTGACCGCCGCCTGGGCGGAGTCGCCGACGAGGAGCGCACTCATTCGTGGATCACGCGTTCTCGCGCCGAATCCGCATCGACGCGCACCGTATCGCGCCCGCCGCGGCGGGTTGCGCATCCGTATCGTGACCGCATGCTGGAGGTGATCCCCTGCGCCGACGAGCGGGACGAGCAGGTCTCGCTCGACGTCTACAACGCGGTCTGGCCGCACGCCGCGTTCACGCTCGACGAGGTTCACTCGTTCAAGGAGAGCGTGCGGGCCTACCACGATGTCGTCGCCCAGCTCGACGGCGCCGCGGTCGGCTCGGCGCTGGCGGTGGTCGTTCCGCAGCGGTCCGATCGCGTCCTCACGATCGTCACCGTCCTCCGGGAGCACCGGCGCCAGGGTGTCGGCACCGCCCTCTACGGGTCGCTCTCTGCGTGGACACGCGAGCACGGGATCGACGAGATCGAGGTTCCGGCACTCGACGACGACCTCGAGAGCATCGCGTTCGCGACGCGGCGCGGGTTCGTCGAGGAGCGTCGGGAGCTCGGCGTCGTCCTCGACGTGGCCGGGATGGAGCCGCCGGCGCTCGTCGCGCCCGAGGGGATCGAGATCGTCAGCTGGGCAGACCGGCCCGAGCTCGCGCGCGGGATGTACGAGGTCTCGCTCGAGGCGTTCCCCGACATCCCCGGCTTCGAGGACGACGAGCTCGAGTCGTACGAGGACTGGCTCGCGCACGACATGCAGGGTTCGGGCGACACCCCGGAGGCGACGTTCGTCGCCGTCGCGGGCGACGACGTGGTCGGCTACGCGAAGTTCGCGCTCACCGCCGCGCAGCCGACGGTTGCGTTCCACGACATCTCCGGCGTCAAGCGTGCGTGGCGGAGACGCGGCGTGGCGCGGGCGTTGAAGACGGCGCAGATCCGCTGGGCGATCGCGAACGGCTTCACCGAGCTCCGCACCCGCAACGAGGAGCGGAACGAGCCGATCCGCCACCTCAACGCGAGCCTCGGCTACCGGCCGGGGATCGGGCGCGTCTACCTCGTCGGGCCTGTGGCAGCGCAGTAGCGAGACGCCAGGCTTTGCCTATGTGGGTTGGTGATCATCCGCTGCCCATACGGTGTACAGTGTTGCGCCATGGCTCGATCAGCCTCAGCATTGCCTGTGCACGCGGCGGCGGGACGAACGCTGCGTCGCGCGGAGGTGCTTCGACGCGGGCTCGGCGGCGGCGTGGCGCTCGTGGCCTCGGGCGCCGCGCTCGGTGCGCTTGCCGCCCCCGCGGCCGCTGCGGTGCCCGACGTCGACCTCTCGTACCTGCGCGTGCTGACCGCCGCCGAGCTCCTCAAGGGGGACTTCCAGGCGAAGGCGCTCGCGAGCGGCAAGCTCGACGCGTCCGCCACGCGGCTCGTACGGCGGATGCAGGCCGACGACAAGGCGCACTACACCGGGCTCGCGTCGCTGCTGAACGGCGCCGGGCAGGCGGCGGCGACCGACGACGACATCGACTTCTCGTACCCGCGCGGCGAGCTTCGACTCGCGCGATTCGATCGCGACTCTCGCCTGGAAGCTCGTCACGCTGAGCGCTCGGCGCGTACCTCGGTGCGATCGAGAACGTCCAGACCCCGGCCGCGCGGCGCGCGCTCGCGCAGATCGCGGCGAACGAGGCGCAGCAGCTCGAGCGCGCTCGCGCCGTTCGCTCGGCCGGCCCACCATCGGGAGGGCGTTTGCCGCAGCCCTCCCGATCGATTCCGTCTCAGCCGCGCTCGACGAGTACGAGAGCTGATCGATGCCGAAGCAGACGTACACGGCGAGCGAGGCGGCGGCCGCCCTCGGCATCAGCCTCGACACGCTCCGCCGCTGGGACAAGGCCGGCCGGATGAAGGTCGAGCGCGACGCGGAGCAACCGGCGCGTCGTGTCGGCCTCCGAGATCGACCGTGTGCGCGGCGACGGCGGCGGCGCGCACATCAGCGCCCGCAACCGCTTCCACGGGGTCGTCACCGACGTGCAGGTCGACGGGCTGATGGCGCAGGTCGAGATCGTCGTCAGCGATCCGGTGCGTCTCGTCGCCGTCGTCACCCGTGACGCGGTCGAGGAGCTCGGCCTCGAGAACGGGATGGCCGCCGACCGCGATCGTGAAGTCGACCAACGTGATCCTGCAGCACTGACGAAAGGACTCCGCCTCGATGCGCCTTCACCACCGCCGTTCGACGCTCCTGCTGTCCGTCTTCGCCGCGATTTGCTGCACGTTCGCCGCATTTGCCGCCGGTGCGGGGGCCGCGTCGCAGGCGCAGATCACCGTCTACGCAGCGGCGTCCCTCACGGACGTGCTTCCCGCAGATCGACGGCGGGCCCCGGTACGCGTTCGGCGGGTCGAACACGCTCGCCGCGCAGATCCAGCAGGGCGCGCCGGCGGACGTCTTCGCCTCGGCGAACATGACGCTGCCGAACCAGCTCTACGCCAGGGGGCTCTGCTCCAAGCCGGTCGTCTTCACGCGGAACACGCTCGTCATCGTCGTGCCGAAGTCGAACCCGGCGGGGATCAAGAGCGTCTACGACCTGTCGAAGCCCGGGATCAAGCTCGACGTCGCGGGGCCGGGCGTGCCGGTCGGGAGCTACACGCTCCAGATCCTGAAGAACATGAACCTCTCCGCCTCCGTGCACGAAGAACGTTGTCAGCCAGGAGACCGACGTCCGCGAGGTGCTCTCGAAGGTCGCGCTCGGCGAGGCCGACGCGGGGTTCGTCTACTCGACGGACGCGAAGACGGTGCCCGGCCGAGTGACCGTGATCAAGGTGCCGGCGTGGGCGCAGCCGAAGGTGCAGTACGGCATCGTGCGTCGTCGACGCGAGCGGCAACAAGGCGGACGGTCAGGCGTTCATCACGAAGGTGCTGAGCAGGGCCGGGCAGGCGAAGCTCGTCGCGGCCGGGTTCCTGCCGCGCGTGAAGCCCAAGCCGGCGAAGAAGTAGCCGCCATGCCGCAGAGGAGCGTCCGGCGGACACTGCTCGGCGTCGCCTACGTCGGGGCGACGGTCGTCGCGATGGTCTTCCTGCTGCTGCCGATCGTCGCGATCTTCGCCCACACCTCGCCGGCGGAGCTCGTCGAGCAGCTCGGGAACCCGGTCGTCCGCGACGCGTTCCTCGTCAGCCTCAAGACGAGCCTCGTCGCGCAGGTGCTGATCCTGGTGTTCGGGACGCCCACGGCGTTCCTGCTCGCGAGCCGGCGATTCCCCGGCCATGCGCTCGCGATCACACTCGTCGAGCTGCCACTGGTGCTGCCACCGGCGGTCGCCGGGATCGGCCTCCTCGCCGCGTTCGGGCGACTCGGCCTGCTCGGGTCGAGCCTCGACGCGTTCGGCATCAGCCTGCCGTTCACGCAGAGCGCCGTCACCGTCGCCGTCGCCTACGTCGCGAGCCCGCTCTACATCCGCCAGGCGATCGCCGCCTTCGAGGCGACGAACCCTGATCTCGCCGCCGCGTCGCGCACGCTGGGCGCGAGCCCGATCCGCACATTCTTCCGGGTGATCCTGCCCCTCGCGCGCGCGGGCCTGATCGCCGGCCTCGCGCTCTCGTTCGCGCGCGGGCTCGGCGAGTTCGGCGCGACGATCATGTTCGCGGGGAGCCTCCAGGGCGTCACGCAGACCGTGCCGCTCGCCATCTACGCCCAGTTCGACCAGGACTTCGACGCGACGCTCGCGATGAGCGCAGTCCTCGTACTCTTCAGCGTCGTCCTCCTCGCCGCCCTCCATACAGGTCTCACATGGCAACGCTCAGAGTCGACCAGATCACAGTCCCTCTTCGGACTTTCCGGCTCCACCTGAGCCTCGAGGTCGGCTCGACGCTCGCGCTCGTCGGGCCCGTCGGGCGCCGGCAAGACCACGGTGCTCCGCGCCGTCGCCGGGCTCGTCCGCCCGGAGTCGGGGCGCATCGCCGTCGACGACGAGGTCTTCTTCGACGCCGCTCGCCGCGTCGAGCTCCCGCCGGAGCGCCGGCGGGTCGGGCTCGTCTTCCAGGAATACGCCCTCTTCCCGCACATGACGGTGCGGCAGAACGTCGAGTACGCGCGGAAGCACGCGGCGGACGAGTACCTCGAGCGATTTCGGATCGCCCACCTCGAGCGCGCCCGGCCGCACCAGCTCTCCGGCGGGGAGCGCCAACGCGTCGCGCTCGCGCGGGCGCTCGCGCGCGACCCGCAGGTCTTGCTCCTCGACGAGCCGCTGTCCGCGCTCGACGCGCACACGAAGACGACGGTCCGCGCGGAGCTCCACGAGCTGCTCGCCGGCCTCGACATCCCCGTGCTGCTCGTCACGCACGACTTCGAGGACGCCGCGGCGCTCGCGGACGAGGTCAGCGTGATCGTCGACGGGACGATCCGCCAGACGGGCACACCGACCGGGCTCGTCGCCGCGCCCGCGGACTCGTTCGTGGCGTCGTTCACGGGCGCCAACCTCCTCTACGGCCACGCCGAGCCGGGACGCAACGGCTCGACGCGCATCCGGCTGGACGACGGCACGCTCGTCGCGACCGCGGACCCCGCGCGCGGGTGGGTCGCGCTCGCCGTCTACCCGTGGGACATCACGCTTGCCGCCGAGCCGCCCCACGACTCGGCCCTCAACGTGATCCACGCGCCGATCCGCAACATCGTCGAGCTCGGCAACCGCGTCCGGCTGACGGTCGGCCCGGTCAGCGCCGAGATCACCGCGGAGTCCCTCGACCGCCTCGGGTTCGAGACGGGCCAGGCCGTCTACGCCTCGTTCAAGGCCACGGGGATCCGCGTCGTGGCCGAGCACGAGCGGCCGGAGAGCTGACCCCGGGCACGGTCGAGAGCCCGCGGACGGCCGCGACCCGTCAGTGGTGGTTGAGGACGAGCTTCAGCCCGACGAGCGCGAGGCCAAGCGAGAGGTTGGCCGCGACGATCGCGACCGTGCCGAGGGGGCCGAAGCGCTCGACCCGCGCGACCACGATCCCCTCGACGAAGAGGACGAAGAGGCCGAGAACGAACGCGATCCAGACGGCGGTCTGCGTCGAGATGACGCCGAGCATCGCGAGCAGAAGCACGACGACGGTCGGCAGCGCCGCCTCCACGATCGAGCCCTCGTGGCGGGCGATCTCGCGCAGGTCGGCGAGGGACAGCCGGTCCTCGCCGGCGATGCTCTGCGAGATCCCGTGCGCGTAGACGTGCGCCACCCAGAAGACGAGCGAGGTGACGGCAACGAGGGCCGCGATCCGACCCGCGTCGTGCGGGTAGGCACGGGACGCGGCGACAAGGACGGAGAGAACGACGATGGTGCCGTAGACGAACCCGCCGAGCCGCACGCCCATCGCGGACGGGTCGAGTCGACCGAGCCTGGCGAGCTGCCTGTGGCCGACCACCCCGGCATCATCTCTCTCTGGGCGGAGGGCCTCTAGCCGAGCTCCTCGAACTGGGGCAGGTCGTCGGTGATCTCGTACCAGGGGGCCTTCGAGCCGACATAGATGTGGCCGGCGGGGCGGATCGTCGGCTCGTCGACCAGCGAGCCGAGCGCGACATGCACGTACGCGCCGTCGCGGACGACGGAGAAGAGGAGTGAGCCGCACGCAGCGCACCGCGTGTCGTTCAGCGCCTCCTCGCCGTGGACGAGGAGCGCCTCGCCGCCGCGGGTGACCGCGAGCTTCTCGCGCTCGATCCCGGCGAACGGCTTGAAGGCCGACCCGGTCGCGGCCCGACAGCGCGAGCAGTGGCAGTTCGCGGCGTAGCGGAACTCGTTAGACACTCGGTACTCGACCGCGCCGCAGCCGCACCTCCCCGTCAGCGTGCGGGCCTCGTCCTGGGACACGTCGGCAGCCATGGCTTTCCTCCTCGTGGGGTGTCGTGGATCGGACCGGGCCGGGCGTCGAAACTCATCGGTCTGCTCCCCGGAGGCAGGAGGATCGTTCACCAGATGGAAACCAGCGCGTAACCCCCGGGTAGCCTGTCGGCGACGAAGATCAGACGATGGCGACGACACGCGAGCCGAAGACGAAGACGACAGGCCGCCTCCTCAACCGCGAGCTCTCGACGGTCGAGTACAACGCACGGCTGCTCGAGCTCGCCGCCGACGACGCGCTGCCCCTGCTCGAACGGGCGCGCATGTGCCGCTTCTTCTCGTCGAACCTCGACGAGTTCTTCATGGTCCGCGTCGCCGGGCTCATCGGCCAGGCGTCGTCGGGCCTTGCCGTCCGCTCGGTCGACGGCATGACGCCGCGCGAGGCGCTCGCGGCGATCAGGGAGCGTGTCGCCGAGCTCGTCGACGCCCAGTCGCACCTGTGGCGCAAGAAGCTCCGGCCCGCGCTCGACGAGGCGGGGATCTCGATCACCACCATCGATGCGCTCTCGGGCAAGGACCGGACGGAGCTCGAGCGAGGGTTTGCGCGCGAGATCTTCCCCGTCCTCACGCCGCTCGGCGTCGGCCCGGGGCAGCCGTTCCCGTACATCTCGGGTCTCTCGCTCTCGCTGGGCGTGCTCGCGCGGGATGCGCAGACCGGCGAGGAGCGCTTCGCGCGGGTCAAGGTCCCGGAACGTCTCCCTCGCTTCCTGCCACTTGCGGAAGGCGAGCGGTTCGTCCCGCTCGAGGACGTGATCGCGCACTTCCTCCCCGAGCTCTTCCCGGGGATGGAGATCGTCGAGCGCGCCGCCTTCCGCGTGACGCGGGACGCGGACTTCGAGGTCTCGGACGAGGCCGACGACCTGCTCGAGGCCGTCGAGCTCGAGCTCCAGCGGCGACGCTTCGGCGACGTCGTGCGGCTCGAGGTCGCGAGCTCGATGTCGGACGCGATGCTCCGTCGGCTCGAGCTCGGACTCGGTGCCTCGCCGGAGCAGGTGTACAAGGTGCGGGGCCTGCTCGATCTCGCCGACCTCGATCAGCTCGTCGACCTCGATCGGCCGGAGCTCAAGCACCAGCCCGCGCCCGGCGTCACGCCGGCGGCCTTCGCGCGGGCGAGCGATCCGGGCGACCTCTTCGACGCGATCCGCCGGGCCGACGTCCTCGTGCATCAGCCCTACGAGTCGTTCGCGGGGAGCTTCGAGGCGTTCGTCCGTGCAGCGGCGGAGGATCCCGACGTCGTCGCGATCAAGACCGCCGTCTACCGCACGAGCGGGGAGAGCCCGCTGGTGCCGGCGTTGATCGAGGCCGCCGAGGAAGGCAAGCAGTCCGTCTGCATCGTCGAGCTCAAGGCGCGCTTCGACGAGCAGCGCAACATCGAGTGGTCACGCAAGCTCGAGCAGGCGGGCGTCCACGTCGTCTACGGGTTCCCCGACCTGAAGGTGCACGCGAAGATGACGCTCGTCGTGCGCCGCGAGGACGACGGGCTTCGACGGTATGTCCATCTCGGCACCGGGAACTACCACGCCGAGACCGCTCGCTCCTACGAGGACATCGGCCTGTTCACCTCGGACGAGACGATCGCCGGCGACGTCGCGGCGCTCTTCAACTACCTGACCGGCTTCGGTCGTCCGCAGCGCTTCGAGAAGATCCTCGTCGCGCCGTTCAACCTCCGGGCCCAGCTCGTGGAGCACATCAGGGCCGTGGGGCAGGCGGCAGCGGCCGGCAAGCGCGCGCGCATCCGCGCGAAGGTGAACGCGCTCACCGACGCGGCGATCGTGGATGAGCTCTACGCGGCGGCGCAGCTCGGCGCGACCGTCGAGATCACGGCGCGCTCGATCTCCACGCTCAGCCCCGACAAACGAGGCAAGGGCGGCAGCCAGCTCACCGTTCGCTCGGTCGCCGGTCGCTATCTCGAGCACAGCCGGCTCTACTCGTTCGAGGCCGGGGACGCGCACCACCTCTATCTCGGCAGCGCCGACCTGATGACCCGGAACCTCGATCGCCGGATCGAGGTGCTGGTGCCGGTCGAGGGCGCACGGCAGCGGCAGGAGCTCGTCACGATCCTCGACAGCGTGTTCAGCGACAACGCCGCGTCGTGGGAGCTGGCGCCGGACGGCACGTGGCAGCGCCGCCGCCCCGCGGACGGCGAGCGCGTGCACGATCACCAGCTGAACCTCACACGTCGAGCCCGCCTGCGAACGAAGCGGCGGCTGCGCGAGGCGAGAGAGCGAGCCGGGGGCTGAGACCGCTCCGGCCGAGCCGGCCGCGATGATGGACGCGATGCGCGTCGCCGTCATCGACATCGGCTCGAACACCGCCCGCCTCCTTGTGGCGGACGTCGACGGGACGCTCGAGCCCGTCCGCGAGGAGCGCGCGTACCTGGGCCTCGCGGCGGACATCCTCCGCCACGGCTCCGTCTCGCCGGCGAAGCTCGACGACGCGGCGACGGTCGCGGGGCGATACGCGCGCCTGGCCGCTCGGCTCGACGCCGATGCAGTCGCGACCGTCGTCACCGCGCCCGGGCGCCAGGGGCGCGCGTCGACCGAGCTCGTCGCGGCGCTCGCGAAGGCGGTGGGACGTCCGGTCAGGATCCTGTCGGCGGCCGACGAAGGCCGGTTCGCCTTCCTCGGCGCGACCGAGCGCCTCGAGCCGGACGGCGGCATCGTGGCCGTCTGCGACGTCGGCGGCGGCTCGACCGAGCTCGTCGTCGGCACGGTCCTGCTCGGGCCTGCCTGGGTCCGCTCGGCGGACATCGGCTCGCTGAGGTTGACGAGGCTGTGTCTCAACGCCGACCGCCCCGGCAGGAAGGCGATCGAGCGTGCGCGTCAGGTCGTCGAGCGCGAGCTCGAGCAGTTCGACCCGCCCCGCGTCGACGTCGCGCTCGCCGTGGGCGGCAGCGCGAGGGCGGCCGCGAAGATCGGCGGCCGCGAGCTGCGCCGCCAGGATCTCGACGACGTCGTCACGCTGGCGTCACGGACATCGGCGGCGAAGCTCGTCAGGATCTTCGGGTTCGACGCCGCCCGGGCGGAGACCGTGCTCGCCGGAGCGATCATCCTCTCGGCGATCGCCGAACGGCTCGACGTCCCGCTCCGCCTCGGTCGCGGCGGCCTGCGCGAGGGCATCGCGCTGACGCTGGCGCGCGAGTCGGCCGCGCGCGCGGCCTAGCCGACCGCAGCGTCAGACCGCGTCGAGCACGTCGTGGTCGCGGCGGTACGTGAGCAGCGCGCGCGCCTCCTCCGGTGCCAACCACCGGACCTCGTCGACCTCGTGCGAGGCCGCCGCCTCGTCGGGATCGCCGATCGGCTCCATCACCCACCAGCGCACGACCTTCGGCCGCCCTTTCGCGTCCACGTATCGCGTCGACGGGAGCGGCCGAGCCAGGCGACACCGGAGCGTCGTCTCCTCTTGCACCTCGCGAAGCGCACAGGCCTCGTCAGTCTCTCCGTCCTCTGCCTTTCCCTTCGGGAACGTCCAGTCGTCGTACTTCGAGCGGTGCACGAGAAGCAGTCTCCGGCCCGCTCCCGTCTCGCGGACGACGACGCCGCCCGCCGCCCGGACGACCGCGCTCACACCTTCTTCGCCTGCTTCGAGAGCAGCCTCCACTGCTTCCTCCAGTCACCGATCCCACGGGTGCGCCGTCGCCGCTCTCGGTCGACGAGCCGGCCGACGGCGATCGCGGCATCGGGATGCGAGGCGGCGACGAGACGAAGACGCTCCTCCGCGACGACGGAGTCCTGGTGCTCGCCGAGCACGTCCTGCAGGGTCTTGGCCACGCGCACGTACGCGTCGAGCCCCGCGAGCTCCGCGGCGTAGCGCGCGCGCTTCACCCTGATGCGCGTGTCGTGCAACTCGTCGTCCGCGGGCTCCGGGCCCAGCCGCGCGACGCCCTTTCGGAGCCTCGCATGCTCGGTCCGCCAGATGTCCTCGACGGTCAGCTCGGGAGGCGGCGCCGCGAGGGGCGGGTCGCCGGCGGCCTCGAGCCGGTCGAGCAGGGCGAGATAGCGAGCGCTCCCGAGGACACGGAGGAGACGCCGCCGGGCGGCGGAGCGCTCGCGCCCGAGGACGCGGAGCACGGTCTTGGCCCCCGCCCCATCCGGGCCGTCGAGCGCGGCAGCCTCGACGCGCAGGTGGTCGAGCAGCACATCGAGGTCCCGGACAGGGCCGAGTGCTGCGCCGAGCCATCCGAGCTCGGCACGAAGGGCGTCGGCCCACTCCTCGTCGACCAGCGGACGACCCGCGCGGAGGAATGCCCGCAACCGCCGGGTCGCGACCCGGAGCTGGTGCAGGCTCTCGGGGTCGGTGCCGAGCCGGGTACCGGGATCGTGCGCGAGCAGCCGTCGGTACTGCGTTCCGAGGGCACTCGCCAGGTGCACCGAGGCGCTCGCGCCGGGGGCCGCCTCGTGCGAGTCGAGCGCATCGGCGAGATCGAGCGCGCGGAAGAGCTTCGGCCGGCCCTCGCCGTCGAGGGCGCCGGCCCGCCTGAGCGCCTTCTCGAGCCGGCGCAGCGTCCGCTCGTCTCCCTCGATCAGCTCGACCTCGAGCTCGTCGAACGTGCGCGACACCCGTTGTCCGTCGAGGACCGAGACGACGTCGTGCACGACCTCCGCGCCGTCGACCCGCAGCCCGTCGCGGCGCGTCCTCAGCCGCGCCACCGGCACGAGCCTGGTGCCGCGGACGAGCGCGGGCAGGAGGTCGGCGATGTGAGCCGGTGCCGTCCGCGCAGGCCCGTCGGCCTCGATCTCGCGGCGTGCGTCGCCGCTCGGCAGCTTGAGCTGCCACCTGCCTCGGCCGTTCTCGAGGCGATAGCGGAGGGTGAGGCCGCTGCGGGCGAGCCGGTGCTCCGGGGTGTCGTGGTACGTCGACACGAAGACCCGCGAGACGATCGCCTCGCCACCGAGGTCGGGCATCGCGAAGCGCTCGCCGGTCGAGAGCTTCACCTCGCGCTCGAGCGTCTCCCGGAGGTCGGCCACGCTCATAGCCTCGCACGCGCTGCGGCGACCGGGCGAGGAGCTCGTGAGTCAGGGAAGTGGGCCGACCACCGAGTACCGCGCGCAGAGGAAGTCCCCGTTCCAAGCCTGCTCCTCGACACGGAGCTCGAGCCTGCGGGGCAGCAACGGCGCGCCCGCGCCGAGCGTGACCGACGCGATCCAGACGATCACCTCGTCGAGCAGCCCGGCATCCGCGAACTGACCCGCGAGGTCGCCTCCTCCGACGATCCAGACGTTGCGGCGACCCGCCGCGGCCACCATCTCGCCGTGCACGGCGGCGACGTCGCCGCGCGTGAACGTGATGGGCGCGCCCGGCACGACCGGAAGGTCGTGGTTCGTGAAGACCCAGCAGGGAACGGCGTACGGCCAGCGCCACTCGGAGGGATCCTTGCCGGAGAACTCGTGGTCGAGGATCCACTCGTACGTCGTCCGGCCCATCGCGATCGCCCCGACGCCGGTGATGAACTCGTCGTACGTCAACGCGCCGCCGGGCTGCTGCTGCCGGATGAACAGCCATGCCAGCGAGTTGTCGGGATCGGCGATGAACCCGTCGAGGGTCGTCGCCGTGTAGTACTGGGTCAGGCTCACGGCATCCTTTCTATGCGTTTCCGCGGGTCAGACGCGACGGCGCCAGCGGGCGAACACGTCCTCCAGATCGGGGCGGCTCCCGCGCGGGGCAAGGACGAAGAGACGGTCGCCGGGCTCGATCACCGTGCTCCCTCGCGGCGGGATCGTCTCGGTCCCGCGCGCGACGACCGCGACGAGCGCGGTCCGCGGGAGACCCAGCTCGCGCACCATCGAACCCGCGATCGCGTGATCGCCTGCGACGTTGAACTCCACGAGCTCGAGTGAGCCGAGGGCGTCCACCTCGAGCGGTGGCGTGGTGACGGCGGGACGCGGGTCCACGAGCTCGAGCCGCTCCGCCACCCACTCGAGCGTCGTGCCCTGCACGAGCGCCGACACGACGACGACGAAGAAGACGGCGTTGAAGATCGTCTCTCTCTCCCCCACCTCGGACGACAAGACGAACGTCGCCAGCACGATCGGCACTGCTCCACGCAGTCCGGCCCAGCCCAGGAGCGCGCGCTCGCGGTGGGTGAAGGCGCTGAACGCGGTGGCGATCCAGACCGCCGCGGGTCGGATCACGAGGACCAGCAGCGCCGCGAGAGCAAGCCCCGGCAAGGCTACCGGCGGCAGGTCGCTCGGGAACACGAGCAGTCCGAGCACGACGAACATCGCGACCTGCGCGAGGAACGCGAGCCCTTCGTGGAACGCGACGAGCTGGCTGCGGTAGCGCGACGGGGTGCTGCCGACCGCGAGCCCGACGAGATAGACGGCGAGGAACCCGCTCCCGTGGATCGCATCCGCCAAGCCGAACGTGAGCGCGGCAGCCGCGACGGACGCGACGGGTGCGAATGCTCCGATCGACTGGGGAAGCCGGGCGAACACCCACATCGCAACGGCGCCGAGCACGACGCCGACGACGAGGCCGAGGGCGAGCTGGCGAACGACGTCGAACACGAGGTCCGGGAACCCGAACGTCGGATCGTCGATCCAGGAGATGAGGCCGATCGTGAGCGCGATCGCGACCGGGTCGTTCAGGCCCGTCTCGGCCTCCAGCGTGCGCGCGATCCGCTTCCGGATGTGCGTGAACCGGAGCGTCGCGAAGACCGCGGCCGCGTCGGTCGAGGCGACGACCGACCCGAGGAGCACCGACTCGAGCCACGAGAGGTCGAACAGCGTGTACGCCGCGGCGCCCGCAAGCACCGCGGTCGCGACAACTCCCGCCGTCGCCAGCAGGCTTGCCGGGACGGCCACGCGCCGGAGCCGGCGCCACGACGTGGAGAGCCCGCCCTCGTAGAGGATCGCCGCCAAGCCGGCGACCCCGACGGTCCGCGCGAGCTCGGCGTCGTCGAAGTCGATTCCGCCGGGACCATCCGAGCCGAGCAACATGCCGAGCACGAGAAAGGCGACGAGCGACGGAACCCCGACACGCGCGGCGCCGATCGCGACGGCCATGCTGACCGCGAGGATCCCGCCAACGAGCAGGAGGAGCGTGCCGGGTTCCACGCTTCCATCTTTCCCGGTCGCGCGGGGTCGCGCGGCAGGCCAGGCTAGGTGCGGGAGCCCACGACCTCGACGCGCGTCGCGCTGATCTCGCCCGCCGTGATCGCCGCCTGCTCCTCCTCTTCGGTCGTCGCGTCGAGGTCGGCGAAGAGGTACGGGCCGTGGACCGGTGCGTCGAGCAGGAAGCGCTCGTCGAGCAGTCGGAGGAGCTCGGGTGCGGGATGGATGCCGTGCTCGCCCGCCCACCCGCGGAGGTACTCGCTCCAGGGCAGGCGCGAAGCGGCCCACTCCTCTCGGTGGTGGCGGAGCCAGTTCGCGCCGTCACCCGGGACGAGCCGGCGGAAGGCCCACTCCGCCGTCGGCTCGTCGAACGCCTCCCAGTCCCACTCGATGAGGACAATCTGCCCGCCGGGAGCGAGGATCTCGACGATGCGGTCGAGCACCTCGGCGGGATCTGCGACGTGGTGGAGCGACGTCGAGGCGACGACTGCGTCGAACGGGTACTCCGGCTCGTATCGCTCGAGCTCGACCTGCCGGTACTCGGTTCCGTCCGGCGCCGCCGGGTCGACGCCGATCGCGTTGTATCCCGCAGCGCGAAGCCTGGGCACGTGACCGCCGACCGTGCCGCAGCCGAGCTCGAGGACGCGCGCGGGAGGTTCGGGAAGCTGCTCGCGGACCCGGGGCCATGTCGCGTCGAGCCAGCGGTCCGCCTGGGGCATCGCGGCTCGGGTCAGCTCTTCGGGGGGAGCGAGCGCGCGTACGACACGCCGCGTTCGACCCACGCTGCGAGGTCGGGCTCCGTGCCCACGTCGGCCGCTTCGACCCGCAGCCAGCCGGGCATCTCGCGCCCGCGCATCTCCATCACCCGCGCACCCGTCGTGGCGACCAGCTCGTCCGACGCCTCCGGATCGACGCGGACGAGGATGCCTCCCTGGCCGCTCGCGGCGACCGCCATGTTCCCGCCCACGAGGAATGCGAGCCCGCCGAACATCTTCTGCTCGGTCACGTCCTTCCCGCCGCCGACCAGGGCTCGGATCCGGTCGGCGAGGACCTCGTCGTACGCCACCTCACGATCGTAGACATCCGCTGCGTCGACCGTATTCACGGATGGACCGCGTCAGGCACGTCTCCGCTCAGCTCTGCGAGGGCCGCCTCGAGCGCGGCGTTGAGCTCCGAGATCGCCGCCTGATAGTGGTCGAGCGGCTTCGGGAGGAGCCGCTCGAGCGCCGCGTACCCCTCGGCGAGCATCGGATCCGCCGCGCGCGCCATCACCTCGCCACGCGACGTCAGCTCGAGCAGGTACGAGCGGCCGTCGGTCGGGTGCGGGATCCGACGGACGAGGCCGACGTCGACGAGCCGCTGGATGTTGTCGCGCAACGTCGTCGCCGGAATGCCGGAGGCAGCGGCAATCGCCGTCGGGGTCACCGGCTGCGCATGGCGGATGTGGGTGACCAGGCCGAGCTGGTACGGCGGGATCCCGGTGGGGCCGAGCCGGTGCTCGAGTATCTGCACCACGTACCGACTCGCCACCGGCACCTCGAGAAAGAGCCTGTCGTCGCGCACGGGGGCAGTGTTGCAGATGCTGCGCCAACGCAGTAATGTGCTGCGTCGACGCACTATGCTCCGAACCTTCGTCGTCGTCTCACTCGCGCTCGTCCTGGCTCCGGCGGCCGCCGGCTCGGTGCGCCTGTACGGCGGCGCGCTCGCGGTCGTCGACGACCCGTACGGGCCGCCGCGTCTCGTCGACCTGGCGGCCGGTCGCGTGCACGCCCTGTACCCCTCCGGCACGGCGTTCTCGATCGGCTCCGGGTTTGCCACGCCGACGCCGTCGCGCGGCCGCGCGCGCTTCGACGCGCGGGGGGCGACGGTCGCGGGCCGACGGGTGCCGCTGCTCCGACTCCGCTCGATCCCCGTTCGCTTCCGCAGCGACGGCGCGACGCTCGCCGGCACGCTCCTGCTCCCTCCCGGGGGCGGCCGGAGAGCGGCCGTCGCGTACGTCACCGGCTCAGGACCGACGACCCGCGAGTACCTCCCCGAGCTGCAGGCGCTGCTCCTCCACGACGGCGTCGCGGTGCTCGCGTACGACAAGCGCGGCGTCGGCGCCTCGGGCGGGACGTACCCGGGCGAGTCGCCGACCGAATCGGCGATCGACCAGCTCGCGCGCGACGCCGCTGCCGCGGCGCGCTTCCTCGCCGCCCGACCCGAGGTCGACCCGGCCCGTGTGGGGCTCGCGGGGCACAGCCAGGCCGGGTGGATCATGCCGCTCGCGGCGACGCGCGAGCCGGCGATCCGGTTCCTCGTCGCGTTCTCGGGCCCCGCCGTGACCGCCGACGAGAACGACCTCTACCAGTCGCTTGCCGGCGAGGGCGACCGTCCGCAGCGGCTGAGCGACGCACAGGTCGACGCGCAGGTCGAGAAGGCCGGCCTGGGCGGTGTCGACCCGATCCCCTGGATCGCCGAGCTGCGGGTTCCCGCGCTCTGGCTCTACGGCGCGCTCGACCACATCGTCCCGCCTCGCCTCTCGGCGAAGCGCCTGGCGCCGCTCGTGGCGGAGCCCGGCCGCGACTTCACCGTCTGGACGTTCCCGCGCGCGAATCACGCGCTCGTCGAGACGAGAACCGGGCTCACGTCCGAGATGCTCCGCTCGGATCGCTACGCGCGCGGCATGTTCCCGCGTGTCGGCGCGTGGCTCCGCTCGCACGGCCTTTCCTAGGTCTCGCCCGCTCTAGGCTCGGGAGGGCGACGCGGCAGGTCGGCGTGTCCATTTCGGCGTCGCCCGTTCGTCTCATGGGCGACACGTCGAGAAGGAGGACGAGATGCAGTACGTGATGTTGATCCACCAGGGCGACACCCCGACCCCGGACGACCAGGACGGTTGGGCCACGCTGTCGCCGGAGGAGCAGCAGCGGATCCCCGCCGACTACCAGGCGATCAACCAGACGCCGGGAGTGACGCCGGGCGTCTGGATGCAGCCGCCCGAGCTGGCGACGACCGTGCGCGTGCAGGACGGCAAGACCCTCACGACGGACGGCCCGTTCGTCTCCGTGAAGGAGGCGCTCGGCGGGTACTTCGTCTTCGAGGCGGACGACCTCGACGCGGCGATCGAGCTCGTCTTGCTCGGCAACCAGGACCGCGCGCTGTGGGACGAAGGGCGGATCGAGGAGGGCCGCCGCTCGCTCGAACGTGCGCTCGCGCACGGCGGCCGCGGGCCGTACGTCCTCCAGGCGGCGCTCGCGGCGCTCCACGTCGAGGACCCGGTCGACTGGGCTCAGGTCGCGAAGCTCTACGAGGAGCTCGCAGAGGTCACCGGCTCCGACGTGGTCGAGCTCAATCGCGCGGTCGCGATCGCAGAGGCGGGTGACGTCGGGACGGCGCTCGCGGTAACCGACCGGCTCGACCTCGACCGCTACCACTACCTGCACGCGACCAGGGGCGAGCTCCTGCGACGTCTCGGGCGCGCCGACGAGGCGCGCGCGGCCTACGACCGCGCGCTCGAGCTCGTCGACGCCGAGCCCGAGCGGCGCTTTCTCGAGCAGCGCCGCGCCGACCTCGATACGCCGTCGGGCCGCTAGGCGGCCTCGCCGCCGGTCGGCGCGGGCGCCTCGAGCACCCGTCCGAGCCAGCCGTCGATCGACTCGGCGACCTCCTCCCATCCTTCGCCGACGACGAACAGATGGGGGCGACCGGGGAACTCGAGGTACTCCGTGCGCGCGAGGCTTTTCTCGTATTTCCCGAATTGCGCCTTCGAGACGGATGCCGGGACGGTGTGGTCCTTCTCGGCGCCGACGATGAGGAGTGGCGCGCGGTCACCGTTCTTGAAGTGGAGCTCGGTCGGCGGGTGGAGGTGGAAGTTCGCGAAGCCGGCCTCGTAGAAGATCTGGCCGGTCTCGGGGACGGCGTAGCGCTCGTAGGCTGCCGCGGCGTCCTCGGCGGAGTACGTGTTCACGAAGCCGTAGGTGAACTCCTCGAGCGTGAGAGGGACGACCCCGTGCCAGCGGGACGGGTGTGCGAGCGCCGGCGACGCCGCCTTGAGCGATGAAAACGGGAGGACGAGGATGCCCTTCGGCGGCGCAGGGCTCAGCGCGACTCCGGCCCGCCCGAGCCCTCGGTCGAGGAGGAGCTCGACGATCAGCCCGCCGAACGAGTGACCGACGAGGACGGGCTCCGAGTCGAGCGCGCGGATCAGCTCCTCGTAGTGGTCGACGATCTCCGTCAGACCGAGCCCGGCGAGCGCGTCGGCGTCCTCGCGAAGCGCCTCGACGTCCCCCTCTTTCCGCGGCCACTCCGGCGCTGACACGGCATATCCGCGCTGGTCGAAGAACTCCGCGAAGCGCTCCCAGCTCCTCGCCGAGAGCCAGGCACCGTGGATCAAGAGCAGCGGGACGCGGGCGGTGTCGGTCGTGGTCACGGCGTTCCTCCTGGATGGGTCGACGACCTCCGACGCTATGCAATTCGCGCAGGTCTGCGCGCCCCCGAACCGCACCAACCATCTAGGCCGGCTCGCGGTAGGCGGCCGAAACCTTCTGGGGGACGACCATCTCCCAGGCGTCGAGCACGAGCTCGCGCATCTCCGTCTCGTCGATCTGGGCGAGTCGGACGACGGCCCAGTTGTAGCGGAGGTCGGAGGCGCGCGGCAGCCGGAACTTATCGGGCTCTGACTGGACGAGCGCCTCGCGCCATTCCTTCGGGAACCCGAAGCCCATCAGCGTCCCGTCCCGGGAGAACGCAAGGAAGACGATGCGGCCGACGCGGAACTTGATCCGGCCGCCGACGAACGCCTCGTACGCGCGCGGGAGCGTGCCTGCGAACAACCGCACGTCGTCGACGGTGACCACGCCGTCAGGGTAGTGCGGGCGCTACAGCGCCGATTCGAGGAGCTCGGCGCGCTCCCGCTCGGGTGGTGCGCCGTGGACGTACACGAGAAGGTCGACGTCCCCGTGGTTCAAGGTCTGGAGCGGCGTCCCGGGTTCGACGTGCACGACGCCGCCGGCCGGGACATCGACGCGTTCCGGCGGCTCGCCGAGATACATCGAGAGCGTGCCGGCGAGCACGACGAACGTCTCCTCCTGCTCGCGATGCCGGTGCCGCCGGCCCTTCGCACCCGGCTCGTACCGCCAGAGGTTCGCCCGGCCCGTCGCGAGGCCGAGGCGCTCGCTCAGCTCGGCCGTGTGCCTCGCGGCCTCGTCGGGCCCATGATCGCGGGTCAGCCAGTCGAGCTCCTGCGGGCGGACGACACGGAAGGCCATGCAGCGAATCTAGCCCGTCCGCGCGTAGCGAAAGTGCGCCACCGCGGGCGACGCCACGAGCTCGACGGGCTCCAGGCCGACCGGGCCGTCGCCGAGGTGGTCGAAGAGCCGCTCCCCCCGCCCGAGGAGGACGGGCGGGACGTGGACGGTGAGCTCGTCGACGAGACCCGAGAGCAGGTACTGCTGCGCAGTCGACGCGCCGCCGCCGATCAAGACATCCTTGCCGTCCGCCGCGGCGACTGCCTGCTCGAGTGCGCTCTCGATGCCCTCGGTCACGAACTGGAAGGTCGTCCCGCCCTCCATCTCGAGCGGCGCGCGCTCATGGTGGGTGAGGACGAACACCGGGGTGTGGTACGGCGGATCCTCGCCCCACCAACCCCGCCACTCGTCGTCCTGCCACGGGCCTCGGATCGGCCCGAACATGTTGCGCCCCATGATCGTCGCGCCGACGTTCTCGCTCCACGCCGCGGCATGCCTGTCGTCGATGGTCGCCTCCCCTCCCTCCTGGCCGTGCCGCTCACGCCAGCTCCGTGTCGCGAACATCCATTCGTGGATCGCCTCGCCGCCCTTGCCGAGTGGATCGTCGAGGCTCTGGTCGGGCCCGGCGACGTACCCGTCGAGCGACATCGTGATGTTGATCCTGAGCCTCGACATGCTCGTCACCGCGCGGCCACGCCGTCGGCGGCGCGCTCGAGCTCGTCGATCACGATCTTCCTCATCTGCAGCATCGCCGAGACGGCCCGCTGCGCCCGCTCGGGATCGGGGTCGGCGATCAGCTCGTAGAGGACGCTCGGGACGATCTGCCACGAGAGGCCGTAACGGTCCTTGAGCCAGCCGCACGGGCCCTCCTCTCCGCCCTCGGAGAGCGTCTCCCAGAGCCGGTCGACCTCGTCCTGGTCACTGCAGTCGGCCTGCAGCGAGATCGCCTCGGTGAAGCGGAACTGGGGACCGCCGTTGAGGGCAAGGACGCTCCGACCGTCGAGCTCGAACTCGACCTCCATCACCATGCCCTCGGGCCGGGGGCCGGCCGAGCCGTAGTGGGTCACCCGCACGATCCTCGAGTTGGGGAACACCGATGTGTAGAACTGCGCGGCCTCCTCGGCCTCCGTGTCGAACCACAGGCACGGCGTGATCCTGTCCATGGGTCGCTCCCTTCGCGGTCGTGGTCTGCAGGGGTAGACAGACCGGAGACGTGGAACTCATCGGCGCCGAGGCCGTCTTCATGCTCCCGGTGGTCGTCAGGCGCTCTCGACCGATGGATTGTCGACCTGTGCCGTCAGCGTCTGACGCTCGACCTGCGTCGTCAGCCTGTCACACGACACGGCCTCAGCTTGTGAGGAACGCGAGTACATACGAGTGCGCCGAGGGGACGCTCAGGATCGACGAGCCGTGGCCCGCGGCCGTGTACCGGACGATCGCCCTGTCTCGCGACGCCGAGCTCCGCATCAGCTCGGTCGCGTTCGCGGCGAACGGCCGATCGTCGCGGGAGACGAGGAACCGCACCGGCGCCTTCGAGCGCTTCACCGCCCGGAGCGCGTTCATCCCGCGGAAGTAGTCGGGCCCCGAGAGGCTCACGATCCCGTCCACTGCCGGCCTGATCCACGAGCCGGCGACGAGCGCGGCGGTGCCTCCCATCGAAGCGCCGACGAGCTTCACGCGCGTCGCGCCGTCGGCGCGCAGGCGCGCGACCGCGGCCGCGACGTCGAGGTCGAGCCTGTTCGACCGGCCGGTCGGCGAGAGGCCGTTCCCGCGGAAGTCGATCGAGATTGCCCGGTACCCGAGCCCGGCAAGCTCGCGCGCGAAGGCCATGAACTCGCAGTGATCGCTGAAGTACTGGTGTCCGAGCACGACGCCGGTCGTACCCGTCCCGACCTCGAGACCGTAGATCGTCACACCGTCCCGCGTCTGCATGCGCACCGGCGTGTCGCCCGGCTGCATGCACTGGTCGGTGGCAGAGGCCCTCGGCAGCGCAGTGTCCGTCGCCGCGAGAGCGACGAGCGAGGCCGCGAGCAGTGTCGTGATCGAGGTGACGGCGATGCGCTTCACGCCTGTCCTCCTGATAGTCGCCGAGGGATTAGTCTCTAAGAGACTACATGACCACGAGCAGCGTTTGGCGGACGTGAGCTCGCGCGAGCGCCGCCTATGCTTCGAGCCCTCATGGAGATACCGCGACGGCTGACGACGACCGAGTACGCGATGCTCGGGCTCCTCGCGTCCGGCGAGAGCTCCGGCTACGACCTCGCGCGCGCCGCCGACCGGAGCATCGCGTACATGTGGGCGCCGTCGCGCAGCCAGATCTACAAAGCGCTTCCGCGGCTGGTCGCCTCGGGCCTCGCCACGAGCCGTGAGGTGGAGCAGCGCGGGCGACCGGACAAGGCCGTGTACCGGATCACCCGGGCCGGCCGAACGACGCTCCGCGGGTGGCTCGAGGACGACGCGGAGGCCCCACAGGCAGGAGGCACGGTGTTCCTCCTGAAACTGCTGCTCGCCGGCGCCGCACCCCCCGAGGCCGGGCTTCGGCAGCTCGAGGCCTACCGGCGCCGCCTCGAGCGACGTCTCGCCGCGTTCGAGGCGATGGAACGTGAGCGGTCCGACGGCCAGTCGGTGTACGACCGGATCGCGCTCGCGCACGGAATCGCGCAAGCACGGGCCACGCTCGCCTGGGCGGAAGACGCACGGCCACCGCTCGAGCGCGAGGCGCGCCGTCGTCGCACGGGCGGTTCTTCGAGTCGCTGAGGCCGGGTTCGGTCAGAAGACGAACGCACGCGCGAGCCTGAGGACCGCGCGGGTCAACCGGACGAGATCGCGCTGTTCAGCGCTGCCGCGGTCTCGGGGCCGACGACACCGTCGGCGGAGAGGCCGTTGTCCTGCTGGAACGCGGTCACGGCCGCCTCGGTTCGCGGGCCGAAGGTGCCGTCGACCGAACCGGGGTCGTACCCGGCGCTCGCCAACGCCTGCTGGAGCTCTCTGACCACCGCCGGGTCACCCTCGCCGAGCCGGAGCTTCGTGCCCTCGGGCAGCGTGAAGGAGGAGGCGCCGGTCGCGGGCGTCGTCGTCGAAGGTGTCGTGTCCGGCGTTGTTTGCGCCGGGGTCTCCGGCGTCGTCGACGGCGTCGACGACGGAGTGCTCGTGGCCGGAGGCGTCGTCGTGCCGGGCTCGGCGGCAGGCGTCTTCGCCCCGCCGCGCAGGAGCAGCAGCGCGATCACGATCACGACGCCGAGCACCGCCGCGACCACGAGCCCGGCGACGAGCCGCCGCCGCTCGACGATCGCACGGTGTGCCTGGGCGGCGTCGACCGGACCGCGCGACGCGGGTTGGCCGACTGTCGACTCGGTCGAGACGTCGCCGGCGGCCTCGGAGAGCTCTCCATGGGCAGGCGTGACGCGATCGCGTTCGGCCGCTGCCTCGCCCCACTCGTAGTCCGAGATGTCTCCTAGCCAATCGTCGGCTGACTGCTGGGTTCCGCTGCGAGCGGCGCCGGAGGAGCTCGGGCGTCTCCGGGAACCCGGCGGCTGCATACCCGCGATCATAGGCGGCTCTTCAGTCGCCAAACAAACAGTCGCCGGACCTCACTGTGGGTCGCGCAGGCTGTCGGCGTCGGCACCTGCTACGACCTC
Organism: uncultured Actinomycetes bacterium; assembly: GCA_963742625.1. Lineage (GTDB taxonomy): Bacteria > Actinomycetota > Thermoleophilia > Gaiellales > Gaiellaceae > Gaiella. The sequence continues at coordinate 137,415 of CAVUMO010000003.1, read as the reverse complement.
CGCACGCAAAACGGATCGTCGCAGAGCGGCTGCCCCCCCGCCGATCACAGCCGGCCGGCCGGCGGATCGCGGCTGCCGGGGTGGATCGCTTCGGCAGGCTCCGTCACGCAGCCTCCCTGACGGGCTCGTCGAAGGGCTGCTCGGCGCTCGCGGTGGCCTGGCGCGGGTCGAGGAGCGTCGACGAGAGCACCGCGCCGGCGAGCGCGAGCATCGCGAGGACGAGCAGCGCGACGCGGTACCCGTGTGCGAGCGACGCGTCGGTCGCGGCGCCGGAGACGCCGTGGACGGCGAACCCGGCCGCGATCGCGTTCACGACGGCGAGCCCGACCGCGCCGCCCACCTGACGGCTCGTGTTGAGCAGACCCGAGGCGACACCCGCGTCCGCAGGCATCACGCCCTGGAGGCCGGCGATCGTCATCGGGATGAAGCACAGCGAGAGGCCGATCCCGTTGAGAACGAACGGGCCAAGCAGGTCGACGTCGTACCGGGCCGGGACGGGCAGCCGGGCGATGAGCGCGAGTGAGACGGTGAGGAGCACGAGCCCCGCCGTCAGCACGCGCCGGGCGCCGAACCGCGTGACGAGTGCCTGCGCGCCGTTCGAGACGACCGCGATCGTCACGGCCATGGCCGCGAACGCGAGGCCGGTCTCGACGGCCGAGTAGTGGAGGACGTCCTGCAGGTACAGCGTCAGCAGGAAGAACTCCGAGAAGGCGATCGACGCGACGATCGTCGTGATCGCGTTTCCGACCGCGAACGTGCGGATGCGGAACATCCGCAGCGGCAGGAGCGGCACCGCGGCCCGCTGCTCGATGGCGACGAACGCCACCACGAGTGCCGCGGCCGTGGCAAACAGGGCGAGCGCGAACGGCGCGCCGAAGCCGTCGTCCGTGGCGACCGTGAGCCCGTAGACGAGCACCATCACGGCTCCGGTCGCAGAGAGTGCGCCGGGCAGATCGAAGTGCCTGAACCCGTCACGCACGTCACGCGACCGGAGGATGCGGGGCGTCAGCGCGAGGAGCGCCACGCCAACCGGGGCGTTGATGAAGAAGATCCACGGCCAGCTGAGGTACGACGTGAGCACGCCCCCGAGGAGGACGCCGATCGCGGCGCCGCTGCCGGACGCGGCGCCCCAGATCCCGAGCGCGAGGTTGCGCTCGCGACCCACGGCGAAGGTCGTCATCAGGAGGGATAGACCGGCAGGCGCGAGTAGCGCGCCGCCGAGCCCCTGGAGCCCGCGGAATGCGACGAGCGAGCCGGCCGACCACGAGAGGCCACAGAGCACCGAGGCGAGCGTGAACACGGCGATCCCGGCCATGAATGTCCGCCGTCTGCCGACGAGGTCGGCGAGCCGTCCCCCGAGAAGCAGGAAACCGCCGAACACGATCGCGTAGGCGGTCACCACCCACTCGAGGCTGGACTGCGAGAACCCGAGGTCGAGCTCGATCGACGGCAGCGCGACGTTCACGATCGCGACATCGAGGATCACCATGAACTGGGCGGCGACGATCAGTGCGAGCGCGGCCCACGGGCTCGAGGAGCGGGTGGGCGTTATCGCGGAAAGAGTCATTGATCAAGTCCTCCAATCATTGGATTTCTCCACGATAGCACAACTCCACTCTGGAATGAGCTACACTTCTCTCATGGCCACCACATCTGAGCCACCCCGTGTCAAACCGGCGGTTCGTCCGCCACGTGAGCTCGTCTCGAGCCCTTCGTTCCTACTCAAGCGGCTCGGCTTCGAGGTCAAGGACCGCGTGCACGACGGCTTCGACGCTGCCGGAGCGAGCCCGTTCCACTTCACCGTGCTCGCGGTGCTCGACGAGGGCGTACGCGAGACGCAGGCGACGATCGCCGACGCGCTCGGCTACGACCGGAGCTACCTCGTCGGGCTGCTCGACGAGCTCGAGGAGCGCGGACTGATCGAGCGAAAGCGTGATCCCGCCGACCGTCGCAGACATATCGTTCGGCTGACGCCGGCGGGAAAGAAGACGCTCGCGCGGCTGCGGACGCTACACGCGCAGATCGACGACGACTTCTTCGCGCCGCTCAACGCCGGGGAGCGCGCGACGCTCTACTCGCTCCTGCACCGCCTCGCGGCGTACCACGATCCGCGGTTCGGGAACGGGCACTCCTAGGCAGCGCGCCCGTCGCCGGCGCGCGTCAGCCAGACGGGCGCCGCGAGCGTCAGCCCGAGCCCGTCGAGGGCGCTCGCCGGGTTCCCGCGGACGATCGTGAGCCAACCGCGCGGGTCCCAGAGGACGCCGTACTCCCCCGCCTCGAAGTCGGCATACGTGCTCCCGCGCTTCGCCTCGGCCGAGCCGGACGTCGCCTCGATCGCGAGCGTCTCGTCGGCATCGAGCCCCGCGGCAGCGAGATCTGCCGGGCGCACGTTGAGATGCACGTTGCCGAACCGGTTGAAGTCAATCACCTCGCACGCGATCTTGCCGAGCTCGATCTCGGGCTCCGCCATCGTGACGACGGCGAGCGTGGCCGGATCGAGCTCTTGCCCGAGCTCTCCGATCGCCATCCCCGCCGCGAGCCGTGCCGTCGCGGGGCAGAGCGTGTCGGGCGCGCGGAAGGACTCCGCGTGCGGACGTCTGACGACGTCGGGTGCGGTCAGCTCGACCGCCGCGCGGACGCCACCGGCCGCCTCCCAGGCGAGCGAGAGGAGCCCGTTGTCGGGGCCGACGAGATGCCTCCCACTCTCGGTCTCGACGGCGATCTCGCGATCCTTCCCGACGTTGGGGTCGACGACCCCGAGCACGACCGCGTCCTCGGAGAGGTACGACATGGAGTCGGCCAGCAGGATCGCGCCAGACGTGACCTCCAGCGGTCGCACGAGATGGGAGAGGTCGACGATCGGGCACTGCGGCGAGATCCCGCTCATCACCGCGTGGCACAGCCCCACCCACTCGTTCCCGAGCCCGAAGTCGCTGAGGAAGACGATGGGGCGCGCGGTCGGCATCGGCGCGTAGCATGCGCGCCTCCGCCGATCCTTGCAAGGCGCAGAGGAGCTCAGCCCGGTGCGAGCGCCGTCAGGCCTTCGGGGCCGCCGACGATGCGGCAGGCGCTCCAGCTGTCGCCACCGTCGGTGCTCTCCCACACTCGCCCGTCGGACAGGCCCGCGAAGAGACGCCCCGCCACGGCGAGAAGCGCGTAGGGCATCGCGGGGAGCGGCTCCGGCAGGCCGCCGGACAGCGCGACCCACGCCTCGCCCCCGTGACGACGGTAGATGCGAGCCTGCGGTGCGCCGCGACCGTGCGCGGCGAACGGCCCGGTACTCGCCGAGACGTACCAGACCTCCGGGTCGTCGGGGTCGACCGCCAGCGCCCAGGTGTAGTGGCGGTCGCGGCCGTCGTCCGCCGGCTGCCACGTCTCGCCGCCGTCGACGCTCAGCGCAGAGCCGCCGCCTCCCGCCTCGTACGCGCGACCCGCGACACGCGGGTGCCACGCGAGGCAGTGCACGTCGCGCTGGGCTCCCGGGCGATGGTCCTCCCATGTTCGGCCTCCGTCGATGGAGCGCATGAGCCCGCCGAGCTCGATCCCGACGAGAAGCAGGCGCGCGTCGTGCGGGCTCGGCGCGATCCAGCGCACGTGCGACGTCCACGGACGCGGCGGGAAGCTCCAGGTCGGTCGTGAGGGAAGCTCGAGGAGCGCGTCGAGCGCCTCCCACGTCTCGCCCCGGTCGCGGCTCGCGAAGAGACGGCTCGGCTCGGTGCCTGCGTACACGGTGCCGTCGGCGGCGCTCACGGCGAGCGAGAACACCCCCGGCTCGGGGAGTCCGCAGTCGACCCAGGTCGCGCCGCCGTCGTCGCTCCGCCGCACACCGTGTTCCCGCAGGCCGGCGTAGAGCGTGTCCGGCGTGTCGGGATCGACCGCAAGGCACTGCGCGCCGCTTCTCTCGAGCGAGACCGCGGCGGTCCAGGTCCCGCCCGTCTCCTCGAGACGCGCGATCGCGTGGCCGGTCGCGGAATAGAGCCGCATCGTCACGACAGGGTAGGCAGCGACGGGCCGCGACGGAGGGTGACACGCCTCGCTGTTCATGCGAACATGTGTTCGCATGAGCCAGGCGACGATCCTTCACGCCGATCTGGACGCGTTCTTCGCGTCGGTCGAGCAGCGGGACGAGCCCCGCCTACGCGGCCGGCCCGTGATCGTCGGTATGGGCGTCGTGCTCGCGGCGAGCTACGAGGCGCGCGCGTACGGGATCCACTCGGCGATGCCTGGCTCCCGCGCCCGCCGGCTGTGCCCGCACGCGGTGGTCGTCCGGCCTCGGATGTCCGCCTATGCCGAGGCGAGCAAAGAGGTGTACCGCCTGTTCGAGGACGCCTCTCCGCTCGTCGAGGGGCTCTCGATCGACGAGGCGTTCCTCGACGTCCGCGGCCTCGAGCGGATCACGGGAACCCCGGCCGAGATCGCGGCACGTCTTCGGCACGAGGTGCGTACCAAGGTCGGCCTGCCCCTCACCGTCGGTGTCGCCTGCACGAAGTTCCTCGCCAAGGTCGCGAGCGGCGTCGCGAAGCCCGACGGGCTCCTCGTCGTCCCGCCCGGTGAGGAGCGGGCGTTTCTCCATCCCTTGCCGGTCGAGCGGCTGTGGGGCGTCGGGCCGATCACGTCGCGGAGGCTGCGCGAGCGCGGCCTCGTCACGGTCGGACGGGTCGCCCAGGTGCCCGAGCCCGCGCTCGTCGCGATGCTGGGCCAGGCAGTGGGCCGGCAACTGCACGCGCTCGCCCACAACCGCGACGCGCGTCGCGTGCGCACCGGCCGCCGGCGCGGCTCGATCGGGTCGCAATGCGCACTCGGCCGGTCTCGCCGCTCGCACGAGGAGGTCGATGCGATCCTCATCGGGCTGGTGGAGCGCGTCACCGGACGCATGCGGAAGGCGCATCGGGTCGGCCGGACGGTCGTGCTCCGCGTGCGTTTCGACGACTTCACGCGGGCCACGCGCTCGCACACGCTCTCGCACCCGACGGCGGAGACGGCGCGGATTCTGGCGGTCGCCCGCGGCCTCCTCGCGTCGCTCGAGCCCGTCGTCCGTCGGCGCGGGCTGACCCTCGTCGGCGTGGCAGTCGCGAACCTCGACGACGACGCGCCCCTCCAGCTCCCTCTCCCGTTCGACCCGTGGACGGGCGGCGCGCTCGACGCCGCGGTCGACGAGATCCGCGACCGCTACGGGACACGCGCCGTCGCGCGCGCAGCGCTGCTCCATCGTCCGCAGGGGATCGAGATGCCGCTCCTGCCCGACTGAGTGTTGAATGCAGGCGTCCCGTCGTTCGAGAGGAGGCTCGCTGTGCCCGAAGCCGTAATCGTCGCCGCGTCCCGAACGCCCATCGGGCGCGCCGGAAAGGGATCCCTCGCGGACGTTCGCCCCGACGACCTGCTCGCCTTCGCGATCGACGACGTGCTGCAGAAGGCGCCGGCCGTCCCACGGGAAGAGGTCGTCGACATGATGGTCGGCTGCGGGTTCCCGCAGGAGCGGCAGGGGATGAACCTCGGGCGACGTGCGGCGCTCCTCGCCGGGCTGCCCGACACCGTCCCGGGTACGACCGTGAACCGCTTCTGCGCGTCCTCGCTCCAGACGATCCGGATGGCGTTCCACGCGATCAAAGCCGGCGAGGGCGATTGCTTCCTGGCGGCGGGCGTCGAGTCGATCTCGCAGGTCTCCGGCTACCCGAAGAGCACCGAGGAGCTGCACCCGAAGCTGTTCGGCGACGACGCGGAGATCGCGAACGTCTACATCCCGATGGGCCTCACGGCGGAGAATGTCGCCGAGCAGTGGGACGTATCGCGCGAGGACATGGACGCCTTCGCGCAGCGCTCGCAGGAGCGAGCGGTCGCGGCGCAGAGCTCGGGGTTCTCGGAGCGGGAGCTGACGCCGTACACGAAGGAAGACGGGACGGTCGTCGCGGCGGACGACGGGCCGCGGGCATCGTCCACGCTCGAGAAGCTCGCCGAGCTAGAGCCGGCGTTTCTCCCGGGCGGCAAGGTGACCGCCGGCAACGCCTGCCCGCTCAACGACGGGGCCGCGGCGGTGCTCGTGATGTCGGACACACGCGCCTCAGAGCTCGGGCTCGCACCACGGGCGAGGATCATCGCGTCGTCCGTCTCCGGGGTCGCCCCGGAGATCATGGGCGTCGGCCCGATCGAGGCGGTGCGGCGGGTGCTCGACCGGGCCGGGATGACGATCGACGACGTCGAGGTCATGGAGCTCAACGAGGCGTTCGCCGCCCAGGTGCTGCCGGTCTGCCGCGAGCTCGGGGTCGACCCGTTCGGCGAGACGCTCAACCCGCACGGCGGCGCGATCGCGCTCGGCCATCCCTATGGCATGACGGGCGCGCGGATCATGAACACGCTGCTCAACGACCTCGAGACGCTGGACAAGACGATCGGCCTCGAGACCATGTGTGTCGGCGGCGGCCAGGGGATGGCCATGCTCGTCGAGCGGCTCCCCTGATCTCGCGACTCGCCTGAGCGAGAGGTAAGGCCTCGCGGCCGGAGGGCACCAACTCCTCCGAGACCGCCGCGTACCGCGGCCGGTCGGCTCCCACGACGAAAGGACCTTCTGATGACGCTGACCCGTCGCGCCATTCCACTTGCCATCACGGCGGTCGCCGTCGCGACCGCGACCGCCGCGCTCGCACTGTCCAGCGGGAGCGACGCTGCCGCTCCCGCGGAACATCATCACGTCCATGCGGCGATGACGACCGGCCATTCCGCGATCTCGCCCAACGAGCTCGCGCTCCGCAGGACGATGGACCGCCTCTGGGAGGAGCACGTGGCCTGGACCCGGCTCGCGATCATCAGCCTGACGACGAACGCGCCCGACACGAAGGCGACCGTCGCCCGGCTGCTCCGGAACCAGACCGACATCGGCAATGCCGTGAAGCCGTTCTACGGCGCCGCAGCGGGCAAGCAGCTGACCGCGCTCCTGCGCGAGCACATCCTGATCGCGGCGGACCTGATCGCGGTGGCACAGAAGGGCGATGGCGCCGGAGTCTCGGCGCAGCAGGCCCGCTGGACGAAGAACGCCGACCAGATCGCCGCGCTCCTCTCGAGCGCGAACCCCCGTTTCTGGAAGCTCGATGCGATGAAGACGATGATGCACGACCACCTCCGCCTGACCACGAACGAGGTCGTCGCCCGCCTGCAGAGCAACTGGGCCGCGGACGTGAAGGCCTACGACCGTGTCGAGAGCGAGATCCTCCACATGTCGGAGATGCTCGCGGACGGCCTCGTCGGTCAGTTCCCGAGCCGGTTCGCCTGACCCAGGCTGTTTCACCCCGACCCGCCCCCGGGATGCTCGTCGCCCCGGGGGCGGATTAGATGGTTGATGCCACGAGATCGTTCGCTTCGGGGCGTGGGCTGGCCGCTCTGGGGCGGGGGCCCGGCAGCTCGGCGATGCTGGTGGCATCGGTGGCCCGGCACCCGAAGCGCACGGGGCTGGTGGGCCGCATTGCGGGCACGCCAGCCACGGAAGCGGCCCAGACACGCCAGACCGCGCAACCGGGCGCGCGAGATCGTGGCATCAACCATCTAGCATCCGGGGGTAAGAGATCGGCCGCGGAGCGCACCAACGAGACATGACGACCGAGCTCCGGGAAAACGCAGCGCGGGAGGTCCTCTGCTGGCGGCGCGATCAGCTGGCCAGAGCAGGCTTCACGCTCCGGGTCGCGGCGCGGCTCGCCCGCGACGAGCGGTACGACCTGCACGCGCTGCTCGAGCTCGTCCAACGAGGTTGTCCGCCGGAGGTCGCCGCCTGCATCGTCGCGCCGCTCGAGGCGCAGGAAACGGCTGCATGAGCACGGCTACGCTTCCCGTCTCGATGCCGGTGGAGCCCGACACGAGCGCGCCGCCCGCCCCGCTGGAAACGCTCGACGAGGAGTCGCAGGCCTGGCTACGCGACCTGCGCGCCGACGGCGCCGTTCGTGACGAGGCGATCGCGCGCCTGCATGCGCTGCTCCTCCGCGCGGCGCGCTTCGAGGTCGCTCGCCGGCGCGCGACGCTGCCCCACGTCCGCGGGAACGAGCTCGACGACATTTCCCTCGAGGCGGCCGACGACGCGCTGATGAGCGTGCTGCGGCGCCTCGACGACTTCCGCGGGCGAAGCCGCTTCACCACGTGGGTCTACAAGTTCGCCCTGCTCGAGGCGGCGGTCAAGCTCCGCAAGCGCGCCTGGCAAGGCCGTGAGATCCCCCTCGAGCCAGAGACGTGGAACGTGTTCCCGAGCGGGCGGCTGCAGCCCGACGAGGAGGCCGCGCAGAGCGAGCTCCTCGGTGCGATCGAGCGCGCGATCGCCGGGGTCCTGACGCCGCGCCAGCGCGCCGTCCTGGTCGCCCTGGCGATCGACGGCGTTCCGATCGACGTGCTCGCGGAGCGCGTCGGCAGCACGCGAGGAGCCCTCTACAAGACCCTGCACGACGCGCGGCGGAAGCTGCGTGCACATCTCACCGAGCGCGGCTTCGCGCTCGAGCACATGCTGGAGGAGCGCTGATGGAAGAACGAGACCTGAGGCAGACCCTGAGCGGGCTCTTGGGGCCGGCCGGCCCCGAGGTCGGCTGCGACACCTGCTTCGACGAGCTCGACCGCTTCGTCGAGCTCGAGCTCGCCGGAGAGGACGCGGACGCCGCGATCCCGGGCCTGCGCGCCCACCTCGCCGGCTGCCCCGCATGCCGCGAGGAGCACGAGAGCCTGCTCGTGCTCGCGTCCGAGCGCCCCTAGCGTCAGCCGTCGTTCGCGAGCTCGCCCGCCCGCACCGGCACAGCGAGCCGGTTGGCGGGAGGCGCGAGCGGGCACGCCCAGCGCGGGTCGTACGCGCACGACGGGTTGTAGGCGAAGTTCAGGTCGAGCACGAGAGGGCGGCCGGTCGCCCCGAGGTCCGCGCCCTTCACCGTGTCGAGCAGGTACCGCCCCGCGCCGTACGTCTCCACCCCGCTCGTCGCGTCTGCAAAGGGAAGGAAGAGGCCCCCGCCGTACGCCTCGAGCCAGAACAGGTCGAGCGTGTGCTCCGCGCCGAACAGGGTGAACCTCGCCAGCCCGAACCGTTCGAACAGCACATGCCTGCCGGCGCTCGCGCCGATCGCGACCTCTGCGTGCGGCGCGGGCTCGACGTCCGCGAGCACGCGGAGCGCAGGGTCATAGTCGAAGTACCGAAGCGTCGAGAAGCCCGCGCGCGCGTCCGGAGCCAACGGCGACTGCGGGTGGTCGCGGAAGAGCACGTCGCGCCCGTCGCGCCAGCGCCGCCAACCCTCTTCGGGCGACTGCGCGTTCCTGACGTCGCGGTAGAGGTCGAACACGCGGTGCTTCCAATCGAGGAGCGACAGGCGCTCGGCCGCGCGGGACGGTTGCAGGCCTGCTGACGTCTCGGCGTTCACGCCCCGCGAGTTGTAGCCGTCTCGCGGAGAGCCGCGGCGCTACCGTGGCGGGCGTGCCGGCGCTGCCGGTCGCCAGGCAGTCACGCGAACGGAGGGAGCATGGACTGGAAGCTCGAGCTCGTGGCCATTCCCGTGTCGGACGTGGATCGCGCGAAGGCCTTTTATGCCGAGCAGGCGGGGTTCGTCGTCGATCACGACCACCAGGTGAGCGACGACCTGCGCTTCGTCCAGTTCACGCCCCCCGGCTCGGCGTGCTCGATCGCGATCGGGACGGGCGTCACCGATGCGCCGCCCGGCTCGGTGAAGGGCATGCAGATGGTCGTCTCCGACGTCCGCACGGCCCGCGCAGAGCTCGTGGAGCGCGGCGTCGAGGCGAGCGAGGTGCAGGAGTTCCCGTGGGGCTCCTTCACGTTCTTCGAGGACCCCGACGGGAACGCCTGGGCGGTACAGGAGCTCCCGCCCCGCCCAGCCGCGTAATTCGCCCTGTCGCTGTTCCGGCGTCCGTAGTTCCCGGACGTGCTTCGCCGCGGCGCTCCTCTGTTGCGCCGCGACCCGTCTACCTCATTCGCCCTCGGCGAGCGCGGGCCGTCCGCCCCGCTCCGGCTCCTCATGCGCCTCCGCCTGACCCGTCCGGAGGAACACCGCGGCGACCGCCGACCCGGCGAGGGCGAAGAGGGCGCCGACGAGGAGCGCGGCGTGGTAGCCGCCGTTGAGGGCTTCGAGCGCGCTCGAACCGGACGCCTCGAGCGTCTCCGTACGCGAGGCGGCGAGGCTCGCGAGGATGGCTAGGCCCAGCGCGCCGCCCATCATGAACGAGGTGTTGACGACCCCGGAGGCGAGGCCGGACTCCTCGGGGACGACGTCGCTCATCGCGGCGAGGAGCACCGGGTTGAACGCCATGCCGGCGCCGATCCCGAGCAGGATCATGCTCGGCAAGATGTCGACGGCGAAGCTGCCGTCGACCGGCGCCCCCGCGAACAGCACCAGGCCCACGCCGGCGATGAGCAGCCCTGTCGCGAGCGGCGCTCTGATCCCGAAGCGCAGCACGAGCTTCGCCGAGAGCCCGATCGAGAACGCACCCATGATCAGGTTCGCCGGGAGGAATGCGAGACCGACCTGCAGGGGGCTGTAGCCGAGCACGAGCTGGAGGTACAGCGCGGAGATGAAGAACCAGGCGAACATCGCGGCCGCCCACAGCACGCCGACGACGTTGGCCGTGGCGACATTGCGGAGGCGGAAGAGCCGAAGCGGCACGAGCGGGGACGCGATCCTCGCCTCGAGCGCGACGAACCCGGCGAACAGCGCGGCCGAGAGGCCGAGGAGGCCGAGCGTCCGCGCGGACGTCCAGCCCACCTCGTTGCCGTTCACGATCGCGTAGACCGCGAGCATCAGCGCCGACGTGACCGTGACCGCCCCGGCCACGTCGAGCCGCGCAGCCGACGCCGCGGTCCGGGCGCCAGGGACGACCCGGAGCGAGAGCACGACCACCGCAATGCCGATCGGGACGTTGACGAGGAAGATCCAGCGCCAGTCGAGCGTGTCCGTCAGGATCCCGCCGAGCAGCACGCCGAGGCTGCCGCCGCCCGCCATCACGAACCCGAACACGCCCATCGCCTTCGCGCGCTCCGCCGGCTCCGTGAACAGGCTCATGATCAGCGAGAGCGCGACCGCGGAGACCACGGCGCCGCCGAGCCCCTGCACGGCGCGTGCCGCGACCAGGACCCCCTGCGTCGTCGCCAGCCCGCACGTGATCGAGGCGAGCGTGAAGAGCGTCACTCCGCCCAGGAACATCCGCCGGTGACCGAACAGGTCGCCGAGACGGCCGCCCAGGAGCAGGAAGCCGCCGAAAGTCAGGAGGTACGCATTGACGACCCAGGCGAGCGACGTCTCCGAGAAGCCCAGATCCTCGCGGATCGACGGCAGCGCGACGTTCACGATCGTCGTGTCGAGCACGATCATCAGGTCGCCCAGGCAGAGGACGATCAGTGCGAGCCAGCGGGTACGGGTGTCGAGCGTGCTCATCGGAGGTCCTTTCGCGTCGGTTCTGGTCGGGTAGACGATGCGGCTCCCGCGAACTCATCGGCCCGCGGCCGATGAGTTCCACCCGTGATCGGGGTCAATCCTCCGATGACCACGACGGGTCCGCGGGCGATCGCCTTCACCATCCACGGGCCGATCGCACGCGCCGACCTCCCGGGCCTGTGCACGCGCGTCTGCGCCCTCCTGCAGGAGGGCCGGCCGGAGGTGGCCTTCTGCGAGGTCGGCGGCGTCGAGCCCGACGCGGTCACCGTCGACGCCCTCGCCAGGCTGCAGCTCGCGGCAAGACGCTGCTCCTGTCAGGTGCGGCTGCGAGGGTCGTCGCCGGAGCTCCGCGCGCTCGTGGTCTTCATGGGCCTGGCGGACGTGCTGGTCGAATGAGCCGGCGGCTGGCCTCTGAACGGGTGGGGCGCTCCCCCCGGTGCGCCCCACCCGTCTCTCGCTCTACGGCTGCAGCAGTCGCTCGACCGCGAGCTCGCGAACGGCAGGCTCGACCGCGGCACGATCGCCCGCGCCCGCCTCGAGGACGTCCTCCAGCCGTCCGTCGCGGAACCGCTCCCAGGCCTCCTTCGTCTCCCACACTTCGATGATCCGGAAGCCCTCGTCGGTGCGACCCGCCGCGTGGAGGATCAGCCCGTCCACGGGGTCCGCGCCGAGCGCAGCGGAGACCCGGCCGTAGCTCTCCCAGCTCTGCGGGACGTCGGTGACGCGCGCGTGTGCCACGGCTCCTCCCCTCTCACTGCTTCGGCGCGAGGTGCGTCGAGCCCTTCGAGCCTCCGCACGCGATCGAGTTCAGCGAGACCACGGCCTCGCTCGGGGACACAAAGCGCCCGGCCATCTTCCACACCACCGCCGTACCGGTCGCCTTCGTCCACTTGAAGCGCCCGGTGGCGTCGATCGGGACTCCGAACACGACGGTCGGCGCGCGTCCCGTCCCGCACAGGTACGTGAAGCGGGCCTTGGTGCCGCTCTGCGAGACACCGAGCAGGACCTTCATCTCGAATGGCGACGACTTGATCACACCGACGTACTCGGTCCCCTTGATCGGCTTGGCCGCGCCGGCGCCTCCGGCGAGCACGAGCGCGACGGCGACGGTGGTCGCGAGAGCAACGAGCTTCATCTCCGCCCTCCTTCGTTGACCGCTCCAGCGTCGACCATGCCGCCTTAGGATCGGTTTAGTCGCGACCAAGCCCGGCATCGAGTTCCGCATCCTCGGCCCCGTCCAGGTGGTCGCCGGCGGCGTCTCCGTGCCCTTCGGCGCCGCCAAGCACCGGGCGTTGCTCCTCGCGCTGCTCCTGCGTCCGAACGAAGCGGTCTCCACCGATCTCCTCGTCGACGCCTTGTGGCCGACGGGTCCGCCCGCGAGCGCCGGCCGGCTGATCCACGTCTACGTCTCCCAGCTACGCAAGGCCTTGCCCGAGACCCGGATCGCGACGGTCGCCCCCGGATACGAACTCGAGGTCCGCGAGGGGGAGCTCGACTCGGCGCGGTTCGAGCACGGGCTCGAGGAGGGCCGCTCGGCGCTCGTCGACGGCAACGCGCCGCTCGCCGCCGCGTTGCTCGGGCGCGCGCTCGCGCTGTGGCGTGGACCCGCACTCGCCGACGTCGCGTACGAGAGCTTCGCGCGGGCAGAGGCGATGCGGCTCGACGAGCTCCGGCTCGTCGCGCAGGAAGAGCGGCTCGCGGCGGAGGTGGCCGCCGGTCGCCACGAGGCCGCCCTCGCGGAGTTGCGGGCGCTCGTCGCGCAGCATCCCCTCCGCGAGCGCCCGCGCGCCCAGCTGATGCTCGCCCTGTACCGGCACGGCCGCCAGGTGGATGCGCTCGAGGTCTACCGCGCGGGCCGCACGGCGCTCCGCGACGAGCTCGGCCTGGAGCCCGGGGTCGAGCTGCGCGACCTGGAACGCGCGATCCTCAGTCACGATCCGGCGCTCGCTTCGCCCGCACCGTCGCCGATCGCGGACCTGCCGACCCCGCCCAACCCGTTGATCGGGCGCGAGCGCGAGCTCGCAGAGCTCGGGCGGCTCGTCCGCCAGCACGACACGCGTCTCCTGACCCTGACCGGTGCCGGGGGCAGCGGGAAGTCGCGGCTCGCGCTCGCGCTCGCGCGCGCCACGGCAGCGTCGTTCGCCAACGGCGCGGTGCTCGTCGACCTCGGGTCGCTCCGCGACCACACGCTCTTCCTCCCGACGGTCATGCAGGGCCTCGGCGTCGCCGAGCGACCGGGCGAGGCGCCTGCGGAGACGCTGGCGGGCTGGTTGCGGCTTCGCGAGCTTCTCGTCGTGCTCGACAGCTTCGAGCACCTGCTCTCCGCCGGCCCGGAGCTCGTGCGGCTGCTTGCAGCGGCGCCTCGGCTGCGGATCGTCGTGACCAGCCGTGCGGTTCTCCATCTGTCGGGCGAGCAGGTGTACCCGGTGCAGCCGCTTCCGGAGGACGATGCGCTCGAGCTGCTCGTCGCGCGTGCGCGTGCGCTCGAGCCCCACTTCGGCAGCGGCGCGGAGGACGAGGAGGCCCTGCGGGCGGTCTGCCGGCGGCTCGACGGCTTGCCGCTCGCAATCGAGCTCGCCGGAGCGCGGGCGCGCATGCTCTCTCCCGCGAGCCTGCGCGAGCGGCTCGACGGATGGCTGCCCGTCCTCGGTGTCGGCCCGCGTGACCTGCCCGCGCGACAGCAGACGCTCCGTGCGACCCTCGAATGGAGCACCCAGCTCCTGCAACCCGGCGAGCGGCGCGACCTCGCCGCGCTCTCCGTCTTCGCGGGCGGCTGCACGCTCGAGGCTGCCGAAGCCGTCTGCGGAGCCGAGCTCGACCGGTTGGGCGCGCTCGTCGACCAGAGCCTGCTGCAGCGCGAATTCGGTGCCGGCCCGCGGTTCTCGCTGCTCGAGACCGTGCGCGAGCACGCCCGCGAGCTGCTGCCCGAGAACGAGCTGGAGACGATCGGGCGCGCACACGCAACCTTCTTCACCGAGCTCGCCGAGCGGGCGGAGACCGAGCTCGGCGGTGCCGCGCAGGGCGAGTGGCTCGAGCGCCTCGAACGGGAGCACGAAAACGCCCGCGTGGCGCTCGCGTGGCTCGTCCGCGCCGGCGAACCGGCGCTCGAGCTGCGTCTGGCCGCAGCGCTGGGGCGGTTCCGCTATGTCCGCGGCCACCTGACGGAGGGCCGGGCCGCGATCGAGGACGCGCTCGCGCGCGGACGAGAGGAACCCGCGGTACTGCGCGCGAAGGCCTGCCGGGTCGCGTCCGCCCTCGCCGTTCTCCAGGGCGACTACGCCGGCGCCCGGCGACTCGCGGAGCAGGGGCTATCGCTGTACCGGGGATGCGCCGATCTCGCCGGAGTGGCCCGGTCGCTGAGCAACCTCGGAGCGATCCTCGTTGCCGAGGGCGAGCTCGAGCGAGCGGCCGACGTGCTCGACGAGGCGGTCGCACGGGTGCGAGGGCTCGGCGAGCCCCGCCTGTGTGCGCTCGCACTCAACAACCGCGGCGACCTCGCCCTGACGGTCGGCGACTGGCAGGAGGCCGAGACCGACTTCGGCGAGAGCCTGTCGCTCCTCCGCGAGCTCGGGGACACGGTCAACGTCGCGCGTTCGCTCTTCAACCTGGGCGCCTGCGCGCTCGAGAGGGGGAGCGACGACGACGCGCTCGACCGGCTTCGCGAGGGCCTCGCGCTGTGCGTCGAGCTCGGCGACCACGAGGACGAGGCCTGGTGCCTCGTCGGGCTCGCGGCGCTGGCCGAGCGGCGAGGGGAACCCCGGCGTGCGGCAGTCCTCCTCGGCGCGGCGGATGCGCTGCTCGGCGCGATGGGTGCCTCGTTCAAGCCGTACGAGCAGCGCCTCCACGAGCGAGTCGGCGCAGCACTCGCCCTGGCGCTCGAGCCCGAGGTGCTCCGGAGCGCGCTCGCGGACGGGCGTGCCCTGGACGTCGGAAGCCTCGTCGCGCAGCTACGGGGAGCCGACACGCCGGCGTAGGGGAGACGGGCGCTCCGCGTCAATCGACCCGCGGCGGCAGCCCGAAGAGCGGGAACATCCGCTCGGTGTCGAGGAAGAACGTCAGCTCGCCGATCTTCCCGTCCCGCACCTCCACCACCTGGAGCGCCCACGGCTCGTAGCCGCCGCCCTCGGCGGGCTTGTACTGCCCGAAGGCGGGAGCGCCGTTCGCCGCGATCGTCGGGATCACGCGGGATCCCTTGCACCCGATCCCGGGGCCGTACCACCAGCGGAAGATGTCGTCGCGCCCTGTGAGCCAGAGGTCGTATGGCGGCATCGACTGCGTCGCGTCCTCGTGGATGAGCGCGGTGAGCGCCTCCATGTCGTAGCGCTCGAACGCCTGGACGTAGCGCTCGAGCAGCTCGGCCTCGGCAGCCTCGACCGAGAGGGGCGCTTCCGTCGTCAGATCCGTCGCCTCGAGCGTTGCCCGCGCCCGCTGGAGCGCGCTGTTGACCGACGCGACGCTCGTCTCGAGAAGCTCGGCGACCTCTGACGCCTGCCAGCGGAGGACCTCGCAGAGGATCAGTACCGCACGCTGCCGCGGAGGGAGGTGCTGGAGCGCCGCGACGAACGCGAGCCTGATCGTGTCGTGGGCGATCGCAACCTCGGCCGGATCGCCCTCCGGGACCACCCGGCCGTCCGGGATCGGCTCGATCCAGGTGACCTCGGGCAGCATGTTCAGGTTCTCCGCGATCGGCTCACGCGACGGGCCGAGGTCCATCGGCCGGGCCCGGCGCTCGCGCCCGTTGAGCATGTCGAGCGAGACGTTCGTCGCGATCCGGTACAGCCACGAGCGGAGCGACGACCGGCCCTCGAAGCGATCGAAGCTCCGCCACGCGCGCACGAAGGTCTCCTGCACGGCGTCCTCCGCGTCGAACGCGGAGCCGAGCATCCGGTAGCAGTATCCCGTCAGCTCCCGTCGGTAGCTCTCGAGCAGTCCCTCGAGCTCTTCGGCCGCGGGCTTGACGGTGAGCGACGCGTCCGCCATCGCCGCCCATGGTACGCACGCGCTGAGGGGCGGCAGGTGCGGAAACCCGTACGGTCGTGTCTGGGGGCCGAGGGGCCGGCCGGGCCGGCCCCGACGCGGGCTACGCGGCCTTGTCCGGCTGCGGAACGATGCGGATGTAGGGCTTCGGCTCCTCCCAGCCCTCGGGCCACAGCTCCTTCGCCTGGTCGTTCGACACCGAACCCGAGATGATCACCGGGTCGCCGTCCCTCCAGTTGGCGGGTGTCGAGACGCTGTGCTGCGCGGTCAGCTGGAGCGAGTCGATCACGCGCAGCACCTCGTCGAAGTTCCGCCCGGTCGACATCGGGTAGACGAGGATCAGCTTGATCTTCTTGTCCGGGCCGACGACGAAGACGTTCCGCACGGTCTGGTTGTCCGCGGGTGTGCGCTCGGTGGGATCGCCGGAGACGTCCGCCGGGAGCATCCCGTAGAGCTTGGAGACGGTGAAGTCCCCATCGCTGATGATCGGGTAGTTCGGGGCCGTGCCCTGCGTCTCGGCGATGTCGGACGCCCACAGCGTGTGACGGTCGACGGGGTCGACCGACAGGCCGATGATCTTCACGTTTCGCCGGTCGAACTCCGGCTTGATGTTCGCCATGTAGCCGAGCTCGGTCGTGCAGACCGGCGTGAAGTCCTTCGGGTGCGAGAAGAGCACGGCCCACGAGTCGCCGACCCAGTCGTGGAACGCGATCGTGCCCTCCGTCGTCTCCGCCTCGAAGTCGGGCGCAGTGTCTCCAAGCCTCAAATTCATCCCAGCCTCCTCGAGCTCGAAATCCGGGCACCATCCTGCCGCAAACGGTGGCGCCGCTCAATCCTTCCATAATTGAAGCATTAGACGGTCTACGAGAGCCTCGCGGACGAGCCCGATGCCGTCCCCGCGCTCGACCGGAGCTTCCTCGGTTTCGCGACGCGCTCGAATACCGGGCGCCCCGGCGGCCCCGCCGAGTATCTCCTCGTCGTCGCGCGCGCCACCTGACTGGGCTACTTCCGCTGCGGACGCACGAAGCGGTTCACGGGGGTCTTCCCGTTCCAGCGCAGGCCGGTCGCAGTCACCTTCCTCACCACTGCGCGGTAGGTCCCCGACGACGCGGGCCGGGTGAACGTCATCCGACCCGCGACGGTGCGCCCGCTCGCACGGGCGTAGAGCTTGGCGTTCCGGTAGAGGAACACCGTCACGCCGGCGTTGGGCAGCCGGCGCCCGCGGGCATCGACCACGGTCACGTAGACGTTGAGCGTCTTGTTCCGCACGCCGTAGCGGATCGCGGCGACGCGGACGACGGGCGGCGGCGTCACGGCGACGGGCGCTGTCGCCGTGAGCGGGCCGGTCGGCGTCGCGACGGTCGCGACCACCTGCCCCGTCCCGATCCGCCCGGACGCCGTGTACGTCGTCGCGGGGCCGCTCGGCGGAGCCAGCGCACCAGGCGTGCCCGGCGCGAGCGTCCACGCAGCCGAGAGTGACGGAATCGGGTTCCCGAAGGCGTCGATGCCTACCGCGGTGAACGACGCGGTGGCCCCGAGCGGCAGCGTCACCGAGCCGGGCTCGATGTGCAGCGAGACGGCGGGAGCGCCCGAGACCGTCAGCGCCTGGGTCCCGGTCACGGCGCCGGGGGCGCTCGCGGTCAGGGTGGCTGTCCCCGAGGTCGTGTCCTCGTAGTAGATCTGCACGGTCGAGAACGACCCCGGGGCGAGCGGCACGGTCACGCTCGGGGTGAACGGCCCTGCGGCACTCGTCGAGAGAGTGCCCGTCGGAGACGAGGTGGTGATCGTCACCGCAAGCGGCGTCTGCGGTCGCGCCGCCACCCCTGCCACCTGGGGCTGGATCGTGATCGGCGTCGAGACCGCGCCCGCGACGACCGCCGCCGGCGGAGTGACGAATGTGAGCGTCGTGGGCGACCATGCCCGGAAGGTCGCCCAGCTCGGCGTCAGGACGGCGCCGTCGAGGTCGCCGCCGCACCAGACGCCCTTGCCGGGCGGCCCGCACGCCAGCACCCCCGGGTCGGACGGCGAGTCGCCGGCGGAGTCGCGGATCGCGGTCGCGAGGCGATCGAGCACCGCGCCCGCCGCGGAGGCGAACTCGTTCTTGGGCACGGTGCCGGGGTTCCGCGGCGCCCACGCGAAGCCCCAGCGGTCCTCCGGCTGGCCCGACGACGCGTCGTGGCTGCGCATCGCATAGACCTGCGCCGAGACGAACTGCTGCATCAGCGGCGCCTCGACGAGGGTCCAGCCGAACGAGCCGTCCCACTGCCATGCGGCGCTCCCGAGCGGGCTCGCAGTGCGCGAGAAGAACGCGCTCGCGGTCCCGGAGACCGCGCCGCCGGCGGCAGCGAGGAAACCCGGATGCTCGAGGTAGTCGGTGAGCGCGTCGCGTCGCGCAGTGATCGAGCTTCCCGGTGCCGCGTAGGCGCGGACGTCGCCGTAGACCTCCTGCGCCCAGTCGCTGACGTAGACGTTCATGTCGACCCAGAAGGCGCTGTCCTGGAGCCACTCCTGCAGCCGAGCCTTGTACGTCGCCACCGAGGTGACGCGCTGGCCGACGCCGACCACGAAGACGGCGCCGCGCGCCGGCGGTTGCTCCCCGCCCGCGTCGAACAGGCCGCGCATGAGCTCGCGCACGTCCGTCCGCCACGTGCCGTCCCCGCGTCTGACCGCCGACGAGAGCTCGTTGAGCCCCCACGTGTCCCCCGCGCCGATGTCGTAGCCCGCCGCCGCCATGCGGCGCCGCGCCTCGACCCCTGCCTGGTACCACGACCCGTTCCCCGCGTTGACCCACCTCTGCCAGGCCGTCAGGTGGATCTCCGCGAGCGCATGGAAGTTCGGCCCGAGCGCGCGGATCCGCCACGCCTGGTCGGGCCTGGGCTTCGTCTTGTCCGCGACCAGCGGCGGGATCGAGACCGAGTACTGGGCGCAGGGCGACGCCTGCGCCGCGAGCTTGGTCGCCAGTCTCAGCCAGTCGGTGGCCGCATAGAACACGGCGTGCAACGGTCGGCAGCCGGCGGTGGTCGAGAGGGGCCGCAGCTCGTGCCCACGCACGAGACGCGCCCACTGCGCGGCCGTTGCCCGCGGGGCCAGCGACGGCACGGGCTGCGTGGCCCGAGCAGCGCGCGCCTCCGGGGCCGCCGCGACCGACGCGGCGAGCACGAGAAGCGCGAACACGACCCCGAGCCGGAAGCGAAGCATCCGGTCCATCACGAAACCCTAGGCGAGACCCGTGACGTCCTCGTTAGGAATGCGTGCCGCTCGCCAGCGGTTCCTCCGCCTCATAGTCGAGCGACAGCGGGAAGGTCGCCGTGAGGCGTGTCCCTTCCCCGTCGGGGCTCACGACCTCGAGAGCGCCTCCGAGCGCCTCGACCCGGTCCTTGAGCCCGCCGAGCCCCGTTGCCTCCTGCGTGCCGCACTCGACGCACGCACCGCCGACGCCGTCGTCGCGGACCACGACGGCGAGCGTCTCGGGCTCCTGCACCGCACTCAGCCACACGCGCGACGCCCGCGCGTGCTTCACCGTGTTCGTGACCGCCTCTGCGACGACGTAGTACGCCGCGGCCTCGACCGCGGGCGGGAGCCGACCCGGGATGCGCACCTCGAGCTCGACAGGGACGGTCGCGCGGAATGCGCCGGCCCGCAAGGCGGCCTCGAGGCCCTCCCGCGCGAGGAGCGGCGGGTGGAGGCCTCGCGCGATCTCCCGCAGGTCCTCGATCGCGCCCTGCAGCTCGTCGAGCGTGCGTTCGACGAGCGCCGTCAGCCCGCGGTCGCCTGCGACCTCGGCCTCGAGCGCGCTCAGCGTGAGCAGCGCCGTCGTGAGCCGCTGCTGCGCGCCGTCGTGGAGGTTGCGCTCTAGGCGCCGCCGCTCGCTGTCACCCGCCCGCACCAGTCGGAGCCTCGAGGCCTGGAGCTGCTCGAGCTTCGCGACGAGATCGCGGTGCAGACGGTCCCGCTCCATGGCGATGCGCAGCATCGGGAGGAACGACGCCGTGAACTCGGGCGACTCGAGCAGCCGCGGGGCATGGACCAGCATCCCGATCCGGCGGGTCTCGTACTCGATCGGCGTGGCGATCTCCCCGCGTCCCGGCCGCGGTGCCTGCGCGTCGCCGTCGATCCCGACGTAGCAGTCCCGCTCCCAGTCCCACCAGTACACGTGCAGGCTCGGGTCTTCGAGGATCTCGCGCAGCGAGCCCTGCACCTGCGCGGGCGTCGCGAGGTCGGGAATCGAGTCGAAGATGCGCCCGATCGTGTCGAGCCAGGTGTCGGGGTCGACCATCGGGAATGGTTGTACCGCGTGCCCGTTCGGCCGCCAAGCGGAAACCCGCGACGGGGGCGCGCTGGGCACCCCCGTCCGCGGAGAGCACAGCGGCCGCTACTTGACGGTCAGCGTGCCGCGCATGCCGGCGGCCGCGTGGCCCGGCAGGGTGCAGAGGAACTTGAACTTCCCGGCCTTCAAGGTGACCTTGAGGGTCGTCGACTTGCCGGGCTTGACCTTCGTCGAGGTCTTGCCGGCGATCTTGAAGTCGTGCTCGAGCTTGCCGCCGTTCTTGATCGTGAACGTCACGGTGCCCTTCGCGACGGACTTCTTCGACAACGTGAAGTGGAACTCTGTCGGCTTCCCCGCGGTGACGTTGACCGACGTCGCGCGTGCCGTGCTCGCGCCCGTGCCCACCGCCGACGCGGTAAGCGGCGCGGCGAGCGCGAGGCTCGCGACCGCGGCCGAGACCGCCAACCATCTCCTGCTCATCAGTCCCTCCTGGGATAGAAACCCGTCTGCGCGCGAGACGCCCGCGAACGCGGTGCCTCGACGACGCGTCTCACTATGCCTGCGTGTCGACGCCTGGCGACGGAGAACCGGATCCGCCGCCGCCCGTAGGCTTGACGCATGCCACGGCGCACGCACCCGTCCTCCTCGCCGCGGATCCGGGTACGCCGCCTGCCCGAGCGCGGGCGCTACGACCGCGAGGCGATCGACGCCGTCCTGGACGCCGGTCTCGTCGCCCATCTGGGCTTCGTCTCGGACGGTCAGCCGTACGTCATCCCCACCCTGCAGGCGCGTCTGGACGACCAGGTCTACGTGCACGGCTCGGCCGCGAGCCGCACGCTCCGGGCGCTCTCCGGGGACCTCCCCGTCTGCCTCACCGTCACGCTGCTCGACGGGATCGTCCTGGCGCGCTCGGTGTTCGAGCACTCGATGAACTACCGCTCGGTGGTCGTCCTCGGCACCGCCGTGGCGGTCGACGAGCCGGACGAGAAGCTCGTCGCGCTCGAGGCGTTCACCGAGAAGCTCCTGCCCGGCCGCTGGGCCGAGGCCCGGCAACCCACGCGGAAGGAGCTCAAGGCGACCTCCGTGCTCCGCCTTCCCATCGACGAGGCGTCCGCCAAGACCCGCGACGGCGGTCCGGAGGACGGCGACACCCCCGACGCGGACCTCGACGTCTGGGCCGGGCACCTGCCCCTCGTCGTGCAGGCGCTCGCGCCTGTGCCCGACCCGTCGCTGCGACCCGGGATCGCCGTGCCGCCCGGCCTCTCGCCGTATCGGCGGCCCGGGCTCGTCCCGTAGCCGGCGCCGTTACCCTCAAGCGGCATGACGAAACCTGCGGCCGACACGATCGTGATGAAGTTCGGCGGCTCGTCCGTCGCCGACCCGGAGAAGGTGAGGCTCGTCGCGAGGCGCTTCGTCGACGCGAAGCGCCGGGGCCTCGATGTCGTCGGGACGGTCTCCGCGATGGGGAAGACGACCGACTCGCTGCTCGCGCTCGCGCGCGACGTCTCGCCGTCGCCCAACCCACGCGAGCTCGACATGCTGCTCTCCACGGGCGAGCGGATCGCGTGTGCCCTCGTTGCGATGGCGATCCACGACCTCGGCGAGGAGGCGGTCTCGTTCACGGGGTCGCAGGCCGGCATCCTCACGGACTCCGTGCACACGAGGGCGAAGATCCGCGAGATCCGGGGGGACCGGATCCGCGCGACGCTCGAGCAGGGGAAGATCGCGCTCGTCGCGGGCTTCCAGGGCTTCTCGCGCGACACGATGGACGTGACGACGCTCGGCCGGGGCGGCACGGACGCTACCGCCGTTGCGCTCGCCGCCGCGCTCGGCGGCGCCTGCGAGATCTATTCGGACGTGCCGGGGGTGTTCACCGCCGACCCGCGGATCGTCCCGGAAGCACGGAAGCTCGACGTCGTCTCGTACGACGAGATGCTCGAGATGGCCGCATCGGGCGCGAAGGTGCTGATGCTTCGCTCGGTCGAGCTCGCCAGAAGCCACGGGGTGCGTATCCACGCGCGCTCCACGTTCTCGGAGGAGGAGGGAACCTGGGTGCAAGAGGCAGAGGGAATGGAGCAGCCGATCGTGTCCGCCGTGACCCACTCGGAGACCGACGTCGTGTTCACGCTGACGGGAATCCCCGACCGGCCGGGCGTCGCGGCGATGATCTTCGACGCGGTCGCAGGAGCCCAGGTCAACGTCGACACGATCATCCAGAACGTCGTCCACGGTCGCGCGGAGATGTCCTTCTCGGTCCCGGCCGAGGACGTCGACGCGACGCGCGCCGCGATCGAGGCCGCCCAGGCGGAGCTCGGCGCCTTCGACGTCGGCGAGAACCACGAGCTCGGGAAGGTGTCACTGATCGGGGCCGGGATGCGCTCCCACCCGGGTGTCGCGGCGACGATGTTCCGGACGCTCGCCGACCTCGGGATCAACCTTGAGATGATCTCGACCTCGCCGATCAAGATCTCCTGCATGATCACCCGCGACCGCATCCCCGAGGCGGTTCGCGGCCTCCACGCCGCGTTCCGCCTGGAGCGCGAGCCGCAGCAAGAACCCACCATCTGAGCTTCCGCGGGAGGCTCGACGGCGCGCACGCCGAATGTGCCGAGCGTGAGCGGACGGACCGTCGAGGCGATCATCACGGCCGCTAGTCGGCCTGCTGATCGTGCTCGGCGTGCGGTGGGGACTCGGTCTCGCAGTCGACCGCTACGAGCGCCGGCTCGCGTCCCGCGACCCGGCGGAGGCGGCGCGGCGGCGCACGACGCTGCTCTTCCTCCGACGCGTCGTCGTCGCGCTCGTCGCGGTGATCGCCGTCTGGAACGTCCTCTCGCTGTATCCCGAGACCGACCAGATCGTGAACGCGCTCCTCGCGTCGAGCGCGGTCGTCGCGATCTTCGTCGGCCTCGCGTTCAACACGCCCCTCTCGAACCTCGGCTCGGGCCTGCTCGTCGCCTTCGCACAGCCGCTCCGGCTCGGCGACCGTGTCACGGTCGGCGAGCACACCGGGTTCGTCGAGGAGATGGACCTGCTCTACACGACGCTCGTCACCGACGAGGCCCGCCGCGTGTTCATCCCGAACAGCCAGCTCACCTCGGCGATGATCGTCAACCGGACGATCCGCGACCCGCGGCGCATCGTCTCAGCGGAGTTCCCCGTGCGCCTCGGCGCGTCGCTCGAGGAGGCGCGAGCGACCGTGATCGAGGCCGTCGACCGCCTGCCCGGCGTCCGCCACGGGCAGTCCCGCGTCCTCGTGGGCGACGTGAAGAACGGTGCTGTGTGGCTCACCGTCACCGCGTCCGCGCCGCTCGACGCGGACGTCGCCCAGCTCGGCTCGGACATGCGTGCGACGGTGCTCGATGCGCTCGCGAAGGCCGACGCCCTCGCGGCATGACGCCGCCGTGGTGAGCCACTAGCGTGTCGCCGTTCTCGGCCTCCTTCCTCTATAGCGCCACCCGGAGCCTCTTCGAGCAGGCCTGCTTCGGCTACGACCGCCCGACGGGCAAGAACCACTGCGTGATGAGCAAGACTGTGCCGCCCGCGTAGAAGACCGGCGAGGAACGGATCCCGGTCGCGGCCGGAGGGCGATTCACTCGCCCGAGAGGCCAACCACGCGTCGCGTCAACACGACGCAGAAGGAGGGGGCTCGTGGGGGAACCATGGGGTTCCCCCACGTCACTCATACGCAATCGCGGAGCGGCTGCGCCTCCGGCAGGGTCTCGAGGCGCTTCAGCGTGTTGTTCTCGATCTGGCGGATGCGCTCTCTGGTCACGCCGAACGCGCGCCCGACCTCCTCGAGCGTGCACGGCGCCTCGCCGAGCAGCCCGAAACGCAGCTCGATGACCCGCCGCTCGCGGTCCGGGAGCGAGCCGAGCGCGGCCTCGATGTCCTCTCGGCGTAGCGAGAGCGAGGCGGTGTCGAACGGCGACTCTGCCTGGTCGTCGGGCACGAAGTCCCCGAGCGAGGAGTCCTCCTCCTCGCCGAGCGGCTTCTCGAGCGAGACGGGGAGCTGCGCCATCCGCAGGATCTCCCGTACCTCCTCGGTCGTCATCTCGAGCTCCTCCGCGATCTCCTCCGGATTCGGCTCGCGACCGAGGCGCTGCACGAGCTGGCGCTCGATGTGGACGACCTTGTTGAGCTTCTCGACCATATGCACCGGGATCCGGATCGTGCGCGCCTTGTCCGCGATGGCGCGCGTCACCGCCTGTCGGATCCACCAGGTCGCATACGTGGAGAACTTGAACCCCTTGCGGTAGTCGAACTTTTCAACCGCACGGATGAGGCCGAGCGACCCCTCCTGGATCAGGTCGAGGAACGAGAGCCCGCGCCCCAGATACCCCTTGGCGATCGACACGACGAGCCGCAGGTTCGCCTCGATCATGTGCTGCTTCGCGAACTCGTCGCCGCGCTCGATCCGCTTCGCGAGCGAGACCTCCTGATCCGCGGTCAGGAGCGGCACCTTGCCGATCTCGCGGAGATAGAGCCGCAGCGAGTCGAGCGAGGGCTCGACCGTGAGGTCGAGCTTCGGCGCGGACGACTCTTCGGGCGGGACGATCGGCTGCTCGTGCGGGAGCGCCTTGTGCTGCTCGCCTTCGACGAGCTCGATCGCGTGGTCGATGAGGTACGTCGTGAAGTCCTCGAGTTGCTCTTTCGTGAGGTCGACGTCCTCCAGCGACTTCACGATCTCGTCGTAGGTCAGGAAACCCTTTTCCTGGCCTTGCTCCACGAGTCGGTGGAGCTCCTCGACGTCCGGAAGGGCGATATCGACGGAGAGCATGAACCCCTCTTTCTGCCAGGCGGTTGGCGGGGACAGATCTTCGAAACCAGTGAACGAACCCAGCTCGGAAACAGACCCTCGAACGCAGTGAGCCGGACCTCGACGCTCCGGCTCAGACCCTTCGGCGGGGGATCGTATACGCGGCTTCGGCGTTTGGAAAGGGGATCCGTCGCGGCGCGTCGACAGGGGTCCGTCACAAGCGCTGTCCTACTGGACAACGCGCAATTCGCCCACCCGTTCGCCGTGGCTGCTGGTCACCTCGAGGCCACCGAGACCCTCGCCCTCGACGCCAAGCCGCCCGAGCACGTGCGCCGCCGCAGGTGCGAGAGCCCGGAACGAGCCGTCGACGACCTTGAGTCCGACCGCGAGTCCGTCGGGTGAGGCGGCGCACAAGAGACCCTCCGCCCCGCCTTTCGCGAACCATCCGTCGAGCGACCGGATGAGCTGCACGTCGAGCGCGACCGGGCCCCGCAGGAGGTCGGGGTTCGCGCGCATCGCGCGAACGACCCGCTCGCCGCCCTCCAGGTGCGGCAGCCGCGCGAACGCCGTCGTCGCGCGTTCGAGCGTGAGCCCGAAGGTGAGGACGCCACAGCCGTCGATCGCGGTCGGGATCGCGGCGGAATCGACCTCGGCCGCCGCCGCGACCTCCGCAAGCATCGCGTCCTGGCACGGATGCCCGGCGAGTCTGTAGCCGTCCGAGGGCCAGCCGCACGCGCGGCAGAGTGCGAGGAGGCCGGCGTGCTTTCCGGAGCAGTTGTGCTCGATCCTCGTCTCGTCGATCCCGCACTCGAGCTCGTCCTCGCGGGCCGGGGCGTCCGCGAGCAGCCGGCGGACGACCGCGAGCTGCTCGGGTGCGGCGAGGTGCGACGCGCACATCAGCGCGATCTCCTCGGCGTCCAGGTCGGGTCTTGCGCGCACGCCCGGCAGCGCCTGGATGGGCTTCGCCGAGGAGCGGAGGAAGGTCACGAGACCGGGATCCCCCATTGCGAGCTCGAGCGTCCCGTCGTGCACCGCGACCGCGTGGACGACGTGCCGCGCCTCGACGACAGACCCGCGCGTGACCTCGACGACGATCGGCTCCACGACGTCCGAGCCTATGCGACGACGCAGCGGCTCGGACGGTGTCAGACACCGTTTTTCGTCAAGGGCGAACCAGTGCCGATTCCGTGCCGGTTTATCCACAGGGCACGAGCCGCCGGCGGGGTCGCGCGAAGTACGCTGGGGCCATGCCGGAGCTGCCCGAGGTCGAGGCCTGGGTGCGCGAGCTCGACCCCCACGTGACGCGTGCCCTTGTCGAGTCGGCCCGGCCCGGGCATGTTGCGACGCTGAAGACGTTCGACCCGCGGCCCGACGCGCTCGAGGGGCGCCGCTTCGCGGCCGCCGAGCGCCGCGGGAAGAACCTCGTCTTCCCGACCGAGGACGGTGAGCTCGTGCTCCGCGTCCACCTGATGAGCGCCGGCCGCCTTCGGTACATCCCGGCCGGGAAGAAAGGCCCTGCGCGACCGATGTTCCAGCTCCGCTTCGCGGACGGCGGCGAGCTCGTCCTCACCGAGGCGGGCAAGAAGAAGCGTGCCGGCGTGTGGATCGTCACCCCGGCGCAGCTGGACGAGGATCTCGCGCACCTCGGGCCGGACGCGCTCGACGTCGACGGGCAGACGCTCGCGCAGATCCTCGTCCGCGAGCGCCGCCAGCTCCATCCGCTCCTCCGCGACCAGCGCGCGCTCGCGGGTGTCGGGCGGGCCCACGCGAACGAGATCCTCTGGGAGGCACGACTCTCGCCTTTCCGGCTCTCGACCGACCTCGGCGACGACGAGGTCGACACGCTCGCCACGACCATCCGCGAGAACCTCGCCCGCGCGCTCGAGCTGCGAATCGCCGGCAAGGGAGACGACGTCGTCTACCGCGTCCACGGTCGCTTCGGGGAGCCGTGCCCCCGCTGCGGCGAGACGTTGCGCCGAGTGGACTTCGAGGAGCACACGATCACGTACTGCCCGGCCGAGCAGACGGGCGGGCGCATCCTCAAGGACCGCCGCCTCTCGCGCCTCCTGCGCTGACATCTCGGGAGCGAGTCGCGCGAAAGGCAGCAAGTTGCAGCTTGTAACTTGTGCTCATGGCTGCCGACTTTCCTCTCGCCGGAGACATGCAGGCCTCTGCGCCGCCCGTCGGGCTCGCTCTCTCTCGCGCCGGCGTGACGGGCGTGCACAAGGCGATCCGCATCCGCCGTGGCGCGCAGGAGATCCTCATGTCGGCCGAGATCGACTGCACGGTCGACCTCTCCCGCGACCAGAAGGGCGTCCACATGTCGCGGTTCCCAGAGCTGTTCGACGAGGCGATCGACGAGGTCGTGCTCGGCGAGGGGCTCCTCGTCGAGGCGCTCGCCGACCGGATCGCGTCGCAGATCGTGGAGCGCCAGCGGGCGCTGCGGGCGGAGGTGCGCATCGTCGCGCGCTGGCCGTTGCGCCGCACGACCCCAGTCACGGGGCTCGCGACCCAGGAGATCGTGTCGCTGATCGGCATCGCCGCGTCGACCCCGGAGCGCACGCGCCGGATCGTCGGCGTCGAGGCGACCGGGATCAACGCCTGCCCGTGCGCACAGGGCCTCGTCCGTGACCACGCCGCGGAGCGCCTCGTCGAGGCGGGTTTCGGCGACGACGTCGACCGCATCCTCGAGCTCGTCCCGCTCGCGACGCACAACCAGCGGGGCCGCGGCACGCTGCTCGTCGGCACCGAGCGGGAGCTCGACGCAGAGGATCTGATGGGTGTCGTCGAGCACTCGATGAGCGCGCCTGTGTTCGAGCTCCTCAAGCGGCCGGACGAGCTCTTCATCGTCGAGCACGCCCATCTCCGCCCGCGCTTCGTCGAGGACTCCGTGCGCATCGCGCTCGCCGAGCTTCTGGCAATCGAGCCTGGGCTCGAGGACGACGACTTCGTGCTCTCCCGCCAGGTGAACCTCGAGACGATCCACGACCACGACGTCGTCGCCGAGCGCTGGGGCACGATCGGCGAGCTCCGAATGGAGCTGTCGGGCGGCGCGCCCGCAGACCGTCAAACCTCGCTCGAGGAGTGGCTCGCCGGCTCGCCCTAGAGGCTTGATGCGAAATTCGTGCACGGTCGTGGATGCCACCCCACGAGGCGCCCATTTCGCACTCAAGCCTCTAGGACCGCGACGCGGCGCCGCGCGCGAAGCGCGGCTCGGTGCCGGCGAGCAGTCGGCGGACGTTCTGGCGGTGCAGCGCGAGGACCCCCAGCGCGGCGAGCGCGGTGAACGCGACGACGGGCCACGACGCGCCGAGGGCGAGGCAGAGCAGGGGCAGCGCCACCGCGGCGAGCATCGAGGCGAGCGAGGCGTACCGCGTGATCGCGAACGCCGCGAGCCAGACCGCTGCGCAGCCGAGTGCGGCGAGCGGCGCGAGAGCGAGCGCCACGCCGCCGGCCGTGGCGACCATCTTCCCGCCCTTCGAGAACCGGAGGTAGACCGGGCGGGCGTGTCCGAGCATCGCCGCGGCCCCGGCGAGGACGCCGACCCAGTCGCCACCGAGCCAGAGACCGATGGCGGCGGGCACGAAGCCCTTCGCCACATCGAGCAGCGCGACGGAGAGCCCCAGCGACCTGCCGTAGACCCGCCAGACGTTCGTCGCCCCCACGTTCCCGCTGCCGTGGCGGCGGATGTCGTCGCCCCGCACGAGGCGCGGGAGCACGTAGCCGAACGGGATCGAGCCGAGGAGGTAGGCGCCGAGGACGGTTACAACATCCAACATGACGCGTCTCCCGGCGCTGCGTCAGGGCGCGGCGGAGCCGGGCGTTGCCCGGCGGGAGCCGTGCCCGCCCGGTCCGTCAGGTGGAGATCGAGTACGCGGCGATCCATCCGTTGACGACGTCCCAGTCGAGGTTCTCGAAGAACGCGTCCACGTACGAAGCCCGGTCGGTCTGGTAGTCGAGGAAGTACGCGTGCTCGTACACGTCGAGCGCGACGAGCGGGGTCGCGTTCCAGACGGGGAAGGTGTTCTGCGCGTCGCCGATGTAGTTGAACAGCCGCCGCTCGTCGCGGTCGAACGCAGTCCACGCCCAGCCCCGTGCGGCCATCGCGGTGGCCTTCAGATCGGTCCGCCACGCCTCGACAGAGCCGAAGTCGCGCTCGACGAGGGTCTTGAAGGCCCCGCCGGGCTCGCCTCCCTCGCCGCCGAGATGCGCGAAGTAGAGCTCGTGGTTCTTGATCCCGCCGATGGCGAAGGTGAGGTCGACCTTGAGCGCCCTGACCTCCGAGTAGACCTGGTTCGCCCGCTCGTGGTCGACGTCGGAGAGCAGGCCGAGGATCTCGTTCCGCTTCGAGACGTACCCCTGGTAGAGCCGGTAGTGGGCCTCGATGGACGCGCGGGAGATGCCCGAGAGCTGGAGCAGCCGGGAGTCGAGCGGGCGGGCGGAGATCTCCTCGAACGTCGGCATCGCGGCTCCTCGGCGGCAGGACGGGACCGGCGGGAGCATATCCTTGCGTCGACAGACGACGACCGAAGGAGAGAGACCGATGGCGTACTCCGTGCCCGACCTCGCGTATCCCTTCGACGCGCTCGAGCCGCACATCGACGCGCGCACGATGGAGATCCATCACGACAAGCATCACGCCGCGTACGTCACGAACCTGAACGCCGCGCTCGACGGCACGGAGTGGATGGACCGTCCGATCGACGCGGTCATCGCGAACCTCGAGATCCTCCCGGAGGACAAGCAGGCCGCCGTGCGCAACAACGGCGGCGGGCACGCGAACCACACCCTCTTCTGGGAGATCATGGGCCCGGACGGTGGCGGCGAGCCCGCCGGCGAGCTCGGCGCGGCGATCTCCGACACGTTCGGCTCCTTCTCCGACCTCCAGACGCAGGTCAACGACGCCGGCGTCAAGCGCTTCGGCTCCGGTTGGAGCTGGCTCGTCTGGGACGGCACGGGCCTCGCGGTGCTGTCGACGCCGAACCAGGACTCGCCGGTGATGGAGGGCAAGACGCCGCTCCTCGGCGTCGACGTCTGGGAGCACGCCTACTACCTCAACTACCAGAACCGTCGTCCGGACTACCTCGCCGCCTGGTGGAACGTCGTCGACTGGGGCGCGGTCGCGGCCAAGTTCGACGCGGCGCGATCGGGGTAGGCCCGCGCGCGAATCCGGCGACCCGATCCGAACGTATTCCGTGTCATGGACGCGGCGATCCCCGTACGACTCGACTTGCCCCGAGCCCAGAGAGTGGCCAGCATCTCCGAGGTGAGCCCGGATTCGCGCACGGACGCCGAGCTGATCGGCCTCGTTGCCGGCGGCGACCACCGCGCGTTCGAGGAGCTCCATCGACGCTATGCGAGGCCCGTGCTCGGGATCGCGTTGCGCAGGATGGGCGACAGAGGGCGCGCCGAGGATGCGACCCAGGACACGTTCGCCAGCCTGTGGCGCTCCGCCGCGCGCTTCGACCCGACGCGCGGGAAGGCGACGTCGTGGCTCTTCACCGTCGCGCGGAACGCAATCGTCGACGGCCTCCGGCGCCGTCCGGAGGCGACCGTGGAGGCGCCCCCGGACGTGCCCGAGCCCGGGCCCGGGCCGGACGACGCCGCCGAGAGCGAGTGGGTGTCGTGGCGCGTGCACCGTGCTCTCGAGACGCTGCCCGACCAGGAGCGCACGCTGGTCGAGCTCGCCTACTGGAGCGGCCTCTCGCAGTCCGAGATCGCCGACCACCTCGGCCTTCCGCTCGGGACGGTCAAGACGCGGACGCGATCGGCCTTGCGCCGGCTCGCGGACGAGCTAGGAGACGAGCTGCGATGAGTGACGTGCGGAACCTCGTCGGCGATGTCGATCCCGACGAGCTCGATCGGCTGCAGCGCGTCCACACGCTCCTGGAGCAGGCGGGCCCGCCCCCGTCTCTCTCTCCGGGCATGGCGCGCCCGCCGGCTCCGGGTGCCGATGTCATCCCGTTCCCGCGGCGCTATCGACCGCTTGCGATGGTCGCGGCGATCGCCGCGGCGGCGGCGCTCTTCTTCGTCGGCTACCTCGTGGGCAACAGTGACCCGAGCTCCGAGTTCACCGTGGCGATGAACGGGGCGGGCGGCGCGTCGGGGAAGCTCGAGATCTACGAGAGGGACGACGCGGGCAACTGGCCGATGCAGCTGCGCGTGGCGGGGCTGGCGGAGGGCCGCTACGCGCTGTGGCTGACGCGGAACGGGAGGCTCGCAGAGCCCTGTGGCACCTTCGCGGTCGCGTCGGGCGAGACTCGGGTCCCGCTCAACGCGCCGTACAAGCTCCGCTCGTTCGACGGCTGGGTCGTGGTGCCCTCCGGCACGACGCAGCCCGTGCTGACCACCTAGGCGGCGCCGTCCCCGCGGCGGGACGAAGGCGTGTCGCCGGGCGACGGGTGGATCGAGCGAAAGAAGAAAAACACTGAGCCGGCAAACCCGAAGGCCCACCGGCTCAGATGAGGAGACTCTAGGGTCCAGCGCCCCGCCTGCGCAAGGGCGACCGCCGCGAAGGTTGTCGCAATTTGCGGGTTTTTGCCGAGTGGCCTATGCGCGGCGGATCGAGAGCACGCGCGCCTTCCAGGCGCCGCGCGGCGCATGCACCTCGACGACCGCGCCGACCGCGGCGCCCAGCAGGGCCGAGCCGAGCGGGGAGTCGGTCGAGACGCCGCCGACGGAGGAGATCGTCACCTCCATCGTCTCGCCGTGCTCGTCCGCGACCTCGACGATCGAGCCCGGGCCGACATGCTCGTCGGTGTCGTGCTCCACGACGACGGCGGCGTGCAGCCGCCCGCGGAGCTTCGCGATGCGCGCCTCGAGGAGCCCCTGCTCGTTCTTCGCCGCGTGGTACTCGAAGTTCTCGGAGAGGTCGCCGAAAGACCGCGCGGTCGCGATCGCCTCGACGGCCGCAGCGCGGCGCGGGCCCTCGAGCTCGTGCAGCTCGGCCTCGAGCGCCTCCTTCTGCTCCTGCGTGAGCACCTCTCCCTGCTCCGGCATGCGGGGCAGGCTACCGCTCGTCAGCCCCGGTCGCGCTCGTACGTCACGCGCACCCATCCGTCCCCGGGCACGCGTGCGATCTCCCGCCACTCGCCCCACGCGACATTCGGGAAGGTCGTGTCGCCGTCGGGCTCCTGGTCGACGCGCGTCAGCAGGAGCCGCTCGGCGCGCGGCAGCGCCGCTGCGTAGAGCTCGCCGCCGCCGACGACGAACACCTCCTCGTCGATCGCCGACGCGCGCTCGAGCGCCTCGTCGACGCCGTGGGCGACGACGACGTCGTCCGCGCCGGGAGACCAGTCCTGTCGGCGCGTGACGACGACGGTCGTCCGGCCCGGCAGCGGGCGCCCGATCGACTCGTACGTCCTCCTGCCCATCACGAGCGACGTGACCGAGCGTCGTCTCCTTGAACAGGCGAAGCTCGTCCGGCAGGTGCCACGGCAGGCCGCCGTCGGCGCCGATCACGCCGTT
This sequence comes from uncultured Actinomycetes bacterium, assembly GCA_963742625.1. Classification (GTDB taxonomy): domain Bacteria; phylum Actinomycetota; class Thermoleophilia; order Gaiellales; family Gaiellaceae; genus Gaiella. Next base: position 104,555 of record CAVUMO010000003.1, on the reverse strand, counting down.
CCGCGCGACGGCGGCCACGATCGTGACGCTCACGCTTAGACCGCGATCGGCGCCCGGATCGCGGGGTGCGGGTCGTAACCGACGACCTGGATCGACTCGAAGCCGAAGTCGTCGATCTCCCGACAGATGGGGTCGAGCTCCAGCCTCGGCAGTGCGCGCGGCTCCCTCCCGAGCTGCTCGCGCGCCTGCTCGAGGTGGTTGAGATAGAGGTGGGCGTCGCCGAGCGTGTGGACGAAGTCGCCCGGCCGGAGCCCCGTCACCTGGGCGACCATCTGCGTCAACAGCGCATAGGAGGCGATGTTGAACGGCAGGCCGAGGAAGAGGTCGGCCGACCGCTGGTACAGCTGGCACGAGAGCCGGTCGCCGGCGACGTAGAACTGGAAGAGCGCATGGCACGGGGCGAGCGCCATACGCGGCAGGTCGGCGACGTTCCACGCGCTGACGATGTGCCGGCGCGAATCGGGATCGTCGCGGATGCCGGCGATCACGGCCTGGAGCTGGTCGATCGCCCGTCCGTCCGGCGCGGGCCACGAGCGCCACTGGACACCGTAGACCGGGCCGAGATCGCCGTTCGCGTCGGCCCACTCGTCCCAGATCGTGATCCCGTGCTCCTGCAGCCAGCGGACGTTCGAGTCGCCGCGGATGAACCACAGGAGCTCGCCGACCACCGACCGCACGTGCACCTTCTTCGTGGTCACCAGCGGGAAGCCGTCCTCGAGATCGAACCGCAGCTGGTGCCCGAAGACGCTCAACGTCCCGGTGCCGGTCCGGTCGTCCTTGCGGGCGCCCTCGTCGAGCACGCGCTGCAGGAGGTCGAGGTACTGCTCCACGTGACGGACGCTACCAACCGCCCCGGAAGCCGATGCCCGGGGTCGCCATAGGCTCAGGGTCTCTCACTCGGGCCGGTTCGCACGGGACGACGCGGCAGTTGCGGCGACGGTAGTCGACGCCTTCAGGGATCTGCCCCGCCGCAGGCGGGGATCAAGCGGCGGGATTCCGCCCCTGCGGAATTCCGCTTCGCGGGCAAGCGTCAGAACAAGCCGATGATGTTGCCGTGGGCGTCGATGTCGATGGAGAAGGCGGCCGGCTGCTTGCCGAGCCCGGGCATGGTCTGCATGTCGCCGCACAGCGCGACGATCCAGCCTGCGCCCGTGTACGGGCGGAGGTCGCGCACGGTGACCGTGAACCCGGTCGGCGCGTTCAGGAGCGACGCGTCGTGCGAGAGGGAGAGATGCGTCTTCGCCATGCAGATCGGCAAGTCGCCGAGGCCCGCCGCCTCGAACGCCGCGGCCTTTGCCTTCGCGGTCTTGAGGAGGAACACGTCGTCCGCGCCATACACCTGCGTCGCGATCGCACGGAGCTTCTCCTCGATCGGCGCGTCGTTCGGGTACGCAAAGCGGAAGTCGTTCGGCTCGTCCGCTGCGGCGACGACGGCCTCGGCGAGCGCTGACGCGCCCTTCCCGCCCTGCTCGAAGGCCGTGTTCACTTCTGCGGCGTACGCACCGTGCTCCACGGCGAGGCGTCGCACGAGCTCGAGCTCGTCGGGCGCGTCGCCCGGGAACTTGTTCACCGCGACGACGGCGTCGAGGCCGAACCGGCGGACGATGCCGATGTGCCGGGCCATGTTGGCGGCGCCGCGCTCGATTTCCGAGAGGCCGCCGTCGACGTTGCCGCCGTGGTGCTTCAGCGCACGCACCGTCGCGACCAGGACGACCGCGCTCGGGCGGAGCCCGCCGATCCGGCAGGTGATGTCGAAGAACTTCTCCATCCCCATGTCGGAGGCGAATCCCGACTCCGTGACGAGATAGTCCCCGAGCTTGAGCCCGACGCGGTCGGCCACCAGCGAGTTGTTTCCGTGCGCGATGTTCGCAAAGGGCCCGCAATGGACAAAGGCGGGCTGGCCTTCGAGCGTCTGCACGAGGTTCGGCTTGAGCGCGTCTTTCAGGAGGACGGTCATCGCGCCCGCGGCCCCGATCTGTTCCGCGGTGATGGGCTCGCCGTCGTACGTCTCGCCGATCGTGATGTGCCCGAGCCGTTCCCGCAGGTCGTGGATGTCGCGGGCGACCGCGACGACGGCCATCACCTCGCTCGCTGCGGTGATGTCGAAGCCGGTCTGGCGCGGATAGCCGTTCACGCGGCCCCCGAGGCCCGTGACGACGTCGCGCAAGGAGCGGTCGTTCATGTCCACGCACCGCTTCCACGAGACCGTCAGCGGGTCGATCCGGAGCCGGTTTCCATGAAGCCGATGCGCATCGACGAGCGCAGCGAGGAGGTTGTTGGCGGCCGTGATCGCGTGGATGTCGCCGGTGAAGTGGAGGTTGAGGTCCTCCATCGGCACGACCTGGGCATAGCCGCCTCCGGCGGCGCCGCCCTTGATCCCGAAGATCGGGCCGAGCGACGCCTCGCGGATCGCGAGCACCGGCTTCCGCCCGAGGACGCCGAGCCCCTGGACGAGCGAGACGGAGGTCGTCGTCTTCCCCTCGCCGGGCGGTGTCGGCGTGATCGCGGTGACGTTGACGATCTTCCCGTCGGGGCGATCGGAGAGACGGTCGAGGATCGAGAGGTCGACCTTCGCCTTGTAGCGGCCGTACAGCTCGAGCTCGTCGGGCTCGATGCCCGCCCCCGCGGCGACGTCGGCGATGGGGCGGAGCGTTGCGGCCTGCGCGATCTCGAGGCTCGAACGCATCGTCGGTGTCGATCCTTTCGGTCGGGTTCGCGTGGTGTCGGGGCGGATTTGTAACCCGCGCGGCGGGCTCAGTGCTGCGCGAGGACGCCGAGGTGCCGCTCGTGGGCACCGGTCGCGAGGATCTCCTCGACCTGCTCGACCACGTGCCGAAGCTCCTCGTCGGAGGTGTAGTAGTGCGGCCCAAGGCGGATCCCGGCGTCGGGTCGGAAGTCGCAGAGGATCTGCCGCTCGGTCAGCTCACGGTGGACGGCCGGGAAGTCGGGCACGTGGATCGTGACCGTGCCGCCGCGCCGCTCCGGCGCCCTCGGGCTGCGAACCTCGAAGCCCGCATTGTCCGCGAGGTCGATCAGGAGCTGCGTCTGGCGGAGCGAGTTCGCGCGGATGCGGTCGACCCCGATCTCCTCGATCAGGTCGTAGCCCGGGGTCGCTGCGAAGTGCGCGGGCACGTTCGGCGTCCCCGTGAGGAACCGCGCCGATCCGGTCGCGAAGCGCATCTCCTCGTCGAAGGCGAACGGCGTCTCGTGCGCCTGCCAGCCGGTGTACGTCGGCGTGAGACGCTCCGCGAGATCGGGGCGAACGTACAGCCAGCCGTTCCCCGGGCCGCCGCACAGCCACTTGACCGAGCCGCCCACCGCGAAGTCGACGTCGAGCGCGGTCAGGTCGACCGGAACGATCCCGGCGGACTGGTAGCAGTCGAGGATCACGAATGCCCCGACCTCGTGCGCGCGGCGGATGATCGGCTCGACGTCCTGGATCTCGGCGATCTTGAAGAGGACGTGGCTGATCGGGACGAGGAGCGTCCGCTCGTCGATCGCGTCGACGATCGCCTCGTCGTCGTCGCAGACCACGACCTCGAGCTGCGGCTGCGCCTGGTAGAGGTAGCGCACCGACGGGAAGTTCGCGCGCTCGTAGACGATGCGGTTGCGGCGAGCGTCCGGCGGGAGGAAGCAGCTGAGCGCGACCGCCTCCGCGATCGCGACGTTCTGGTGCATCACCGTGGAGCCGGCCGGGGCGCCGACGATCCGGCCGACCTGATCGCCGACGTCCATCGGCGTGGTCCACCACCCCTCGCCCCAGCTCCGGATCCCCCGCTCCCCCCACATCCGCGCGTACTCGGCGAGGCGCTCCTCCGCGCGGCGTGGCATGGCCGCCAGCGAGTGGTTGATCAGGTACGTCGTGTGCTCGAGGATCGGGAACTCGGCGCGATAGTCGAGCAGCTCCCGCATGGCGTCAGCCTAGACGGTCTCCTGTGGAACGATTGGCACGAGATTGACACAGGCTCCGCCCTTGACAAGAAACGGTGTCTGACACCGTCCTGACGCCTCGCCCCTGGAACGAGCGATGAAGGCCATGCTGCTGCGCCGGCCTGGCGCGCCGCTCGAAGAGGCGGCGCTGCCCGACCCCGTGCCGGGCCCTGACCAGGCGCTCCTCCGCGTCAGGGCGTGCGGCGTCTGCCGCACCGACCTCCACGTCGCGGACGGCGAGCTCAGCCACCCGAAGCTGCCCCTCGTCCTCGGCCACGAGATCGTCGCCGAGGTCGTCACGAGCGCAGGGCGGTTCTCCCCCGGCGACCGCGTCGGTGTGCCCTGGCTCGGGTGGACGTGTGGGCGCTGCGCGTACTGCCTCACCGGCCGCGAGAACCTCTGCGATACCTCCCGGTTCACCGGATACGACCTGGACGGCGGCTATGCGGAGCTCTGCGTCGCCGACGAGCGGTTCTGCTTCCCGATTCCGGAGCCATCTGACGACGTCGAGGTCGCGCCGCTTCTCTGCGCCGGGCTGATCGGCTTCCGGTCGCTTCGGCTCGCCGGCGACGCGGCGCGGATCGGGCTGTACGGATTCGGAGCCTCGGCGCACATCGTCTGCCAGGTCGCCGTCGCGCAGGGTCGGACAGTGCACGCCCTGACCCGGCCGGGGGACCTCGACGCGCAGGCATTCGCGCGGTCGCTTGGCGCCACGTGGGCGGGCGACACGGCCGAGGGGCCGCCGGACGAGCTCGACGCTGCGATCCTGTTCGCGCCGGCGGGCGAGCTCGTGCCGCTCGCGCTCGGCCACGTCGGGAAGGGCGGCACGGTCGTCTGCGCCGGGATCCACATGAGCGACGTCCCGTCGTTCCCATACGAGCTGCTCTGGGGCGAGCGGGTCGTCCGCTCGGTTGCGAACCTCACGCGTGCCGACGGCGAGGAGTTCCTCTCGCTGGCGCCCCGTGTGCCGGTGCGGACGGAGGTCGAGGCGGTGCCGCTCGCCGAGGCGAACGAGGCGCTCGAGCGCGTGCGCTCGGGCGGCGTGCGCGGCGCGCTCGTCCTCGTCCCGTGACCGCTAGGACACCCGCCTGATCAGCGCAAGCGCGCGCTGGTCCCAGGGGACGCGGTGCGTGACGCCCGAAGCACGCATCGTCCCGCGGTGCGCGAGGTACCAGTCGTACGTCTCGCAGAGCGTCTCCGCGTTCGAGAGGCGCGGCTCCCAGCCGAGCAGGCTGCGCGCCTTGTCGATCGCCACGAAGGAGTCGCGGTGCGCGGTGCGGTAGTGCCACTCCGCGAGCGGCGAGAGCCGCGCGAGCTCGAGCCCGCGGAGCGCGAGCTCGGCGGGACGCGCGGGCACCGCTCGCAGGCGGGAGCCGGAGCCCGCATGGGCGATGAGCGCATCGAGGTCCTCGCGCACGGTGCCGAAGCGCTCCGCGCCGACGTTGAGCGCCTCCCCGGCGATGGCGGCGTCGAGGCAGCGGACGACCGCGTCGCAGAGGTCCTCGACCGCGAGGAGCTGATAGCGGTTCGAGCCGTCGCCGAGGATCGGGATCCGCCGTCCCTCCCGGATCCAGTCGAACAGGATCTCGAAGACGCCAAGCCGCTCGGGCCCGAGGAACGTCTTCGGACGCACGATCACGGTCTCGAGGCCCCGCCGGGCGAAGGCGTCGCAGAGCCGCTCTGCGTCGATCTTCGACTCGCCGTAGTGGCCGACACCGACGAGCGGGTCGCCCTCGTGGATGGGGTGGCGCTCGGGCACGCCGTAGACGGCGGTCGACGAGATCAGCACCACCCGCCGGACGCCCGCCTCGAGCGCCGCCGCGAAGGTCACTGCGGCGCCGTCGACGTTGACCGAGCGGATCGCGGCACGGCTTTCCTGGATCGGAAGCGCGGCCGCCGCATGGACGAGCACGTCGGCACCCGCGACGAGGCGTCGCGCGTCGACGGTCGAGCGAACGTCGCCTCGCAGCTCCTCGACCCGCCCCTCGAGCCCGGCGTCGTCGAGCGGCGCGACGTCGAGCGTGCGCACCGCGTGGCCGTCGGCGATCAGGCGCCGGGAGAGATGCAGGCCGAGGAAGCCCGCGCCGCCGGAGATCGCGACGAGCACGCCCGGAGACTAGTGGCCCGTCAGCGGGACGCTGTGGGAACGGCGTTCTGGGCCGGCGTGGCGACAGGGGGCGGTGCGCCGTTGACGAGCACCGCGGCGGCCAGCAGCACGACGATCGCGACGCTGCTCTCCGCGAGCAGGCTCAGGCCGACGCCGTGCACGCGGTCGCCTCGCTCGAGCCGCGGCCGGACGATCATGTGGTGCATCCCGCCCCACGAGAGCGCGACGAGGACGAGGCCGATCTTGACCAGGAGCGTCTTGCCATACGACGTCGTCCACAGGTCGTCGAGCTCCGCCAGCCGCTCGATCGCGACCACGGTACCCGCGACGACGAGCACGCCGACGAGGCCGATCGCGACCCGAGAGAACCGCAGGAACGCTGCTCGCCGCATGTGCGGCGCGAGCGGCCAGATGACGACCGCAAGCGTGAGCACGCCGCCCACCCAGAGCATCGCCGTGACGAGATGGACCCAGTCGGCGACCTCGCCGAGGAGCGATGCGTTGGGCTCCGTCGCCTGATGGCTCGAGAGCGAGTAGCCCCACGCGAGGGCAATCGCGAGGAGGAACGCGGGCCACCGCAGCGCGGGCAGGTCGAGCGCCCATGCGATCGCGAGGATCGTCAGGCAAGCGCCGTATCCCAGCGTCGTCAGGAGGAACGCGATGCCGAAGCGGGTCGACTCCGCGAACGGCGAGAGGTCGGAGTAGAGGAGGTCGACCCCGGAGACCTGCAGCGCGTTCGCGCAGCGGATCACGAATCCGATGATCCCCGCGTTGACCGCCAGCACTGCACCGAACGTGCCCAGGAGGTGGATCCGGCGCTCCACACGGGGATCGACGGGCCGCGGGAGGATCAGCAGGCGGATCCCGACGACGCCGATCACGAGCGCGAGGGAGAGGAAGAGCACCCAGCGCGCCACGTCGTCCCGCCACGTCTGGCCCGACGCCCCGACGGCCTCGGTGGGCGACGGCGCGCTCACACCGACCCCGAAGGTGAAGACCCCGTTCGTGACATGGCCGTCGGCAGAGATCTCGTGCCAGCGGACGGTGTACGCCTCGCCACGGACAAGGCCGTGGACCGGTGCCCTGACCACGGTCCCGCCAGCCGCCTGCGTCACGGTGCCCGAGAGCCTGCGCCCGTCCGGCGCGAGCACGATGATGGAGTCTGGCGTCGCGGTGACCGACTGGTCGTACCGGAGGGTGATCTCGGTCGGCGGCGTCTCGACGCGACTCTGCTCGTCCGGCGACGACTCCTTCAACGTTGCATGGGCGGCCGCGCTCGCAGGGACGAGGAGCGCTGCGAGAGCCGCGCCGAGGAGTGCCCGCCTCATCGGCGGACGCCCCCTGCGAGATCGGAGAGGTGACCGAAGATCGGTGCGACGTCACGATCGGCGAACAGCATCACCGCGACGGCGATCCAGGTGAGCGCGAACCCGTACGCCCAGACGGCCCGACGGGGTAGGAACGCCGCGCCGAGCGGGAACAGGGCCGAGATCACGAGGGTCCAGCCGATCAGGTGGTGGAGGAACGCGGAGCGCGCGAACAACCACCCGTTCTGCTCGTGGACGAGGAACGACGCCCCGGAGACGAACAGCGCGCCCGCGGTGACGAGCGACCAGTACGAGGAATGCAGCCTTTCGCGGATCACTGCGAGCTGGACCGCGCCGGCGGCGGTCGCAGCCTGGGCCCAGATCGAGTGCGCGACGAGGTGCAGCGTCGAGAACGTCGAGAAGATCGCGATCACCCAGAGCCAGAACCCGGCCGTCAGCGCGAGCGAGGGCCAGAGATAGGCGCGCCAGCGACGCTGCCGGAACACCTTGGGGCCGACGATCGCCTCGGCCAGGATGGCGAGCCCGAAGAAGAGGAAGCCGGCCGCGAAGAGCCAGTGGGCGGTTTCAGCCCTCGGGAGCATCCCGACGCTCGGCGGACTCGAGGTCGTCGACGATGCCCGGCGCGACGACGAGCGCGAACAGCAGCCCGACGAGCACGACGAGCAGCGGCGGCTGAACCGCCCAGTCCCAGAAGCCCTTTCCTTCCGGGTAGAAGAACGTGACCCGGTAGGGCTGCGCGAACGCCCACACGATCCCGCCGAGCACGGTCAGCGGCCCGAGCGCCTCCACGGCGAGGACGCGGATCCCGCGGCGCGAAGCGCGCGAGCGGGCCGCAGCCTTGACGCGAGAGGTGACGAGCTCGTTCACGACTGATCTGCCTCCGCGAATCAGTCTGGCACGGCCACGACGCCGTGCGCAAACGGGTGCCGCCGGTGGTGAGGTCTAGCGCGAGAGGATGCCGTCGCGGCTGACCCTGACCCCGCGTGGCCCGAAGTCCTCGCGCGAGAGCGTCCGGACGAGGCCGTGCGCCGCCTCCGAGGGGTCGAGCGCAGGGAGCCCTGCACCCACCATGTGGGTCGGCACGAGTCGGCCGGTCTCGAAGCGACCTGCGCCGTCGAGCGTCACGCGCAGGATCCCGCTCGTCGACAACGGGCCGCCGAGCGAGAACACGTCGTAGCCCGCGAAGTTCCCGAGCGAGTAGGCGATCAGCCGGCGCTTGTACCACTCCATCCCGCGCAGGACGTGCGGGCCCGAGCCGACGACGAGGTCGGCGCCCGCGTCGACGACGGCGTGCGCGAAGCGCACCGGGTCGCCGCGGTTCTCGCCGAGGAAGCGCTCCGTTCCCGGGCGGACGTGCTGCCGATCGCGACCCTCTGCGCCCGCGTGCATCGTCACGACGACGACGTCGGAGACGCGGTCGGCTGCGCGGACGAGCCGCTTCGCTGCGGCGAGGTCCGTCAACGAGGCGGCCCACGGGTACGGCGCGAACCCGACCGTCGCGACGCGGATGTCTCCGACCTTCTGAACCGTGATCTGGTTCGGCCGGCCGGTGTAGAGGAGGTCGGCACGGTCGAGCGCAGCGACGGTCTGCTGAAGACCCTCCTCGCCGTAGTCGAACGCGTGGTTGTTCGCGAGGTTCATGACCGTGAACCCGGCGCGCGCGAGCCAGCGAGCGTACGACGGTGGCGTATGGAACGCGAAGCAGCTCGTGCTCGCCACGCCGCACTTCGAGCTCCCGCCCGTCGACAGCGTGCCCTCGAGGTTCCCGAGCACCACGTCGCCCGCGAGGTCGGTCTGCACGTCCGAGAAGAACGACCGGCCCCCGTCGGGGGGCAGGTTCGGCGTCGACCCCATCACGATGTCGCCGGTCGCGACGATCGCCACCACGCCGGGCGGGATCTTCTCGGTCGCGTGCGCTTTCGACGTCTTCTTCGCCTGCGTCGCGCGCTCGGTCGCCTTGGTGGGACTGGTCGACACGGAGACGGCCTCACGCGAGGCGGCGGCGGGCCTGGGCGCGCCGTGGACGAGCAGCGAGAAGACGAAGGCGAACGCACAGACGACTGCGCCCGCGCGCACGATGAGCGCGATCCCGCGCATCGAGGGTACTCAGTTCCGGTTGCCGAGGAAGACGAGCGCGTAGTACGCGAGCTGCGTCAGCGCGGCGAGAGCGGCGGCGACATACGTCATGGCGGCCGCGGTGAGCACCTTGCGGGCGCCCTGCGACTCACCCGCCGTGACGAGGCCCATGTCGTTCAGCTGCGTCAGCGCACGCCGGGACGCGTCGAACTCGACCGGGAGCGTGACCAGCTGGAAGAGCACGACGACGGCGTAGAGGATGATCGCGAAGGTGACGAGCCCGAAGAGCTGGGCGAACGCGCCGATCATCAGCAGGAAGATCCAGGCGTTGGACGCGAACGCGACCGCCGGCCACATCGCCGAGCGAAGCCGGAACGGGGCGTACGCCTTCGCGTGCTGGATCGCGTGACCGACCTCGTGAGCCGCGATCGCCGTCGACGCGACCGCGCGGCCGCTGTACACCGGCTCGGAGAGGTGCACCGACTTCTGCCGCGGGTCGTAGTGGTCGGAGAGCGGGCCGCCCGGTGAGGTCTCGACGGGCACGTTCTGGAGCCCGTTCCGGTCGAGGATCTGCCGTGCGACGTCCGCGCCGCTGAGCCCGTTCGCCACGGGGACCTCGAGGTTCGCGGCCACCGTCTTCTTCAGCCAATGCTGGACGACGAAGCCAATGATCAGCGGCGGGATGAGAAAGACGAAGTAGAGGCCCCAGGTGCTCATCTGCGCGAAGGGTAGCAACGGCGTACGATCGCCACGGATGGCCGAGACGTCGCATGCCCAGCCGGTTCCCGGGCGGGTCGACGAGAGATTCGACAATCCGCTCGAGCGTCTTCGGCTGCTCGCCGGCGACGACGACGCGATCGCATCGTTCCTCGACGAGCTCGACGTCAAGTCCCCTCGCGAGCGCGAGATGCTGGCCGAGCTCGCCCGCCCCGGGCCGCTCGCGCACCCCAATCGCTTCGAGGCGGATCACCGGCGCCTGATCGAGGCGCTCGAGAGCCTCCGCCGGCACGGCTTCCACGGCTCGCGTTCCGGCTCCTCGCTCGGGCCGCTTGGCCCCGTCGTCCGCTGGCTCGTCCAGCTCGTCGCCCGGTACCTCGTGGTCTCGTACATCAAGAGCGTGGCGACGCAGATGCGGAACCTCTACTGGGTGCGCGAGCTCGAGTCGGAGTCGGACTCGCGCGACCTGAAGCTGCTGCGGCCCGCCCGCTTCGACGCGAACGCGCTAGTCGAGATCATGCGCTCGCGGGAGATCGGCGTGCCGTCGTTCGTCCTCGCCGGCCTGCTCCTACCGCTCGGCGCGACGATCTGGCGGCTGATGAGCGGGTTCCGCTTCGACAACTGGGTCGTTGCGCTGCTCGTCAGCGCGATCAGCATCGCGGCCGGAGTCGGGCTCTCCTGGATCGTGCTGCGCGGCTGCGCGCTCGCGAGCGCCCGGATCCGGCTCTCCGTCCGGCGGCCGCTCTCTGTCGTCTGGGAGGACGTCGGCTGGTGCGGCCGCCCGCCGCGCGACGGCGTGCGGACCTTCGCGATCGTCGCGATCGTGCTCATGGTCGCCGTCTGGATCGTGCTGCCGGGGCTCGTCGCGCTCGCGCTCGCGACGTAGGCGCTCTCAGTCCGCCGTCCCGGCGCGGGCCGCAACGAACGCCTCGACGGCCAGCTTGAGGTCTTCGTCCGTGTGCGCTGCTGACATCTGCGTCCGGATCCGCGCCGTGCCGAGGGGCACGACCGGGTACGAGAACGCGACCGCGAAGACCCCGTGGCTTACGAGGGCCGCCGAGAACCGCGCCGCCTGCTGCGCGTCGCCGATCATCACGGGCACGATCGGGTGCTCGCCGGGGAGGACGTCGAATCCGAGCTCGGTCATCCGCTGCCGGAACTCGCGGGTGTTCGCGGCAAGGCGTTCGCGGAGGTCGTCGGAGCGCTCGATCAGGTCGAGCGCCTTGAGGCTCGCGCCGACGACCGCCGGGGCGAGGCTGTTCGAGAAGAGGTACGGGCGAGCACGCTGGCGGAGCAGCTCGACGATCTCCTTGCGCCCCGAGACATAGCCGCCGCTCGCGCCGCCCACCGCTTTCCCGAGGGTTCCGGTGAGGATGTCGACCCGGTCGACGACGTCATGGAGAGCGTGCGTGCCACGCCCGCCCGGGCCGACGAAGCCGACCGCATGCGAGTCGTCGACGAGGACGAGCGCGTCGTGGCGGTCGGCGAGATCGCAGATCTCGCCGAGCTTCGCGTGGTAGCCGTCCATCGAGAAGACGCCGTCGGTCGCGACGAGCCGGTGCCGCGCGTCCGCGGACTCGACGAGCCGCGCCTCGAGCTCGTCCATGTCGCCGTTCGCATAGCGCTCCCGCCGTGCCTTGCAGAGCCGGATCCCGTCGATGATCGAGGCGTGGTTGAGCTGATCGGAGATCACCGCGTCGCGCTCGTCGAGCAGGGCCTCGAACACACCGCCGTTCGCGTCGAAGCACGACGAGAACAGGATCGTGTCCTCCGTCCCGAGGAAGGCCGACAGCCGTTCCTCCAGCTCGCGATGGAGCGACTGCGTCCCGCAGATGAACCGCACGGAGGCCATCCCGTAGCCCCAGCGGTCGAGGGCCTCGTGGGCCGCAGCGACCATCTCGGGGTGGTTCGCGAGACCGAGGTAGTTGTTCGCGCAGAGGTTGACGAGGGCGCCGCGGCCCTCGACGTCGACGTGCGCCCCCTGCGGCGTCGTCATGGTCAGCTCGTGCTTGTACAGCCCCTGGTCGCGGAGCTCCTCGAGCCGGGTCGTGAGATCGTCGCGAACGGCGCCGTACATCAGGCCCCCTTCCAGTCGAGGAGCACCTTGCCGGACTCGCCCGAGGCGGCGACCTCGAAGGCCTGCTCGAACTCCGAGTACGGGAATCGGTGCGTGATCACGGGCGAGATGTCGAGGCCCGAGTCGAGCATGACGCTCATCTGGTACCAGGTCTCGTACATCTCGCGGCCGTAGATGCCCTTGAGGGTGAGCATGTTGAAGATCACGGGGTCGAGGTCGAGCTCGACCGCGCCGGTCGGGATGCCGAGGATCGCGATCCGCCCGCCGTGTGCCATGTTCGCGACGCCGGAGCGCAGCGCGTCGGCGTTGCCGGACATCTCGAGCATCACGTCGAAGCCCTCTGTCATCCCGAGCTCGCGCTGCACGTCGCCGAGCTCCCGCTCCCGCGGGTCGATCGCGAGCGTCGCGCCCATCCGCCGCGCGAGGTCGAGCCGGTAGGGGTTGAGGTCGGTCGCGACGACATGTCGCGCCCCAGCGTGCCGGACGATCGCGACGGCCATGCAGCCGATCGGGCCGGCCCCCGTGACGAGCACGTCCTCGCCGAGCACCGGGAACGCGAGCGCCGTGTGCACGGCGTTCCCGAACGGGTCGAAGATCGAGGCGACGTCCTCGCTCACACCCGGCCAGTGATGCCAGACGTTCGTCATCGGGAGCACGACGTACTCCGCGAACGCCCCGGGACGCTGCACGCCGAGCCCGATCGAGTGCGCGCAGAGCTGCCGACGACCGGCCATGCAGTTGCGGCAGCGGCCACAGACGACGTGGCCCTCCCCGCCGACGAGCTCGCCGGGCCGGAAGTCGCTCACGTTCGAGCCCACCTCCGCGACGACCCCGACGAACTCGTGGCCGACGACGAGCGGGACAGGGATCGTGCGCTGCGCCCAGCCGTCCCAGCGGTGGATGTGGACGTCGGTGCCGCAGATCCCCGTCTCGAGGACCGAGATCTTGACGTCGTTGATCCCGAGCTCGGGCTCGGGAACGTCCTCGAGCCAGAGCCCCGGCTCGGCCCGGCTCTTCACGAGCGCCTTCACCGGGCCGCAATCCTACGGCTCACGCGACATCCGCGGCCCAGTCGCCGTAGAGGCGCGTGTATAGCCCGCGTCTCGCGATGAGCTCTTCGTGCGTCCCCTGCTCGACGACGCGGCCGTGCTCCAGCACGACGATCAGGTCGGCGTCGCGGATCGTGGACAGGCGATGCGCGATCACGAACGCGGTGCGGCCGGCGAGCAGCTCGCGCAGCGCCCGCTCGATGCGACGCTCGGTGCCGATGTCGACCGACGACGTCGCCTCGTCGAGGATCAGGATCCTCGGGTCGGCGAGGAGCGCGCGGGCGAACGCGACGAGCTGGCGCTGGCCGAGGGAGAGCCGCGCGCCGCGCTCGCCGAGGTGCGTGTCGTAGCCCTCCGGCAACTCCTCGACGAACGAATGCGCGCCGACGGTGCGGGCGGCACGCTCGATCTCCTCGCGCGGCGCCTCCGGGCGGCCGAACGCGATGTTCTCGGCGACCGTCCCCCCGAAGAGGAAGCCCTCCTGCGGGACGATTCCGAGCTGCGAGCGCAACGAGCGCTGCGTGACCGTGCGCAGGTCGTGCCCGTCGACGGTGATCCTCCCCTCGATCGGGTCGTAGAACCGCGCAAGGAGCTTCGCGATCGTCGACTTGCCGGCGCCCGTGTGTCCGACGAGCGCCACGGTCGTGCCGGCAGGCACCTCGAGCTCGAGCCCGTGCAGCACCTCCGGGAGCTCCGGCGCGTAGCGGAAGCGGACACCCTCGAAATGGACCCGGCCATCGATCCGGGCGAGGTCGGCCGCGTCGGGCGAATCCACCACCTGCGGTTTTTCGTCGAGGACGCCGACGATCTTGTCGAGCGCGGCGACGGCGGAGAGGAAGGTGTTGTAGAGCTGCGAGAGCTGCTGGATCGGGTCGAAGAAGTTCGAGAGGTACAGCGCGAACGCGAACAGGGTGCCGGTGGTCATGTCGCCGTGGTAGACGAGCCAGCCGCCGTAGCCGAACACGATCGCGATCGCGACCGACGAGAGCAGGTCGACCGCGGGGAAGTAGATCCCGTTGAGGACGACGGTGCGGTAGTTCGCGGAGCGGTAGCGCTCGTTCACGCCCCGGAACGCGCGCTCCTGCTCGGGCTCGCGCGTGAACGACTGGACGACGCGCATCCCGGCGACGTCCTCGGCGAGCGTCGCGGTGACGAGCGCAAGCCGCTCCCGCACATTGCGATAGGCGCGGTTCGACCGGCTGCGGAACCACGCGGTGACGAGCCCCATCGCTGGGAGCACGGCCAGCGAGGCGAGCGCGAGGCGCCAGTCGAGGAGGAAGAGCACCACGGCCGTGCCGACCAGCAGCAGCGTGTTCTGGACGAGGCTCGTGACCCCGTCGGTGACGAGCTGGTCGAGCGCCTCGACGTCGTTCGTGATGCGGCTGACGATCACGCCCGTCCGGTTCCGCTCGTAGTAGCCCATCGAGAGCCGCTCGAGATGGCGGAACAGCCGGTTCCGCAGGTCGGCGAGCATCCGCTCGCCGACCCAGCCGGTGAGGTAGGTGTTCGCCGCGGAGAGCACGAGCGCGGCGACCGCGGCGACGAGGAAGAGCACCACGAGCTCGTTGAGCCGTGAGAGATCGCCCTGCGAGATGCCGTCGTCGATCGCGAGCTTCGCGAGGTACGGCGGCGCGAGCGCGACGAGGGTGTAGACGAGGAGCGTCACGAGCGCACCCGCCGTGCGTGCGCGGTAGGGCAGCGCGAGCCCGATCAGCAGCGCGATCCGGCGACGCGTGCGGCGCCAGGACCAGTCGCCGACGTCGCCGGCGCGGTCCTCGCTCAGATGGCCTCCGGGCTGCCAGACCTTCACGCGATCTTCTCCTCGAAGAGGCCCTCGAGCAGCCCGTGTCGATGCAGCTCCCGGTACACCGCGTTCGCCTCGAGGAGCTCCGCCTGCGTCCCCCTGGCCGCCACCCGGCCGTGCTCGAGCACGACCACCTCGTCGGCGAGCTGGATCGTCGAGAGGCGATGGGCGATGATGATCGTCGTCCGGCCCTGCATCACCTCGGACAGCCCCTCGCGGATGCGGGCCTCCGTGGTCGCGTCGACCGAGGCGGTCGCGTCGTCGAGGACGAGGATCCGCGGGTCGATGAGGATCGCGCGCGCGATCGCGAGCCGCTGGCGCTGACCGCCGGAGAGCGTGATGCCGCGCTCGCCGATCACGGTCTCGTAGCCGTCCGGCAGGGCCTGGACGAACTCGTGCGCCTGCGCGGCGCGGGCCGCCTCCTCTACCTGCTCGTCGGTCGCGTCGGTCGCGCCGAAGGCGATGTTCTCGCGGACGGTCGCGGAGAAGAGGAACGGATCCTGCGAGATCACGCCGATCTCTCGCCTGAGCGACCGGCGGGTCACGTCGCGCACGTCCACGCCGTCGACGAGGACCCGCCCCGTGGTCGCCTCGTAGAAGCGCGGCACGAGCGCGGCGAGGGTCGTCTTCCCGGAGCCGGTGTGCCCGATCAGCGCGACCGTGCGGCCGGGCGCGAGGGTCAGGTCGATGTCCTCCAGGACGAGCCTTTCCGGGTCGTAGCCGAAGGAGATGCCCTCGAACCGGATCTCCCCTGGCCCGGGCGGGATCGGTGCCGCACCCGGGCGGTCCTCGACGCCCTCGGGCTCGTCGAGCACGTCGAAGATGCGCTCGCCCGCCGCGGTCGCGCGCTGCGCCTGCCCGATCCACATCCCGAGGCTGCGGAGCGGGACGATCAGCATCGCGAGGAGCAGGTTGAAGAGAAAGAACTGGCCGAGCGAGAGCGAGCCAGAGACGACGAGGCGACCGGCGGCGAGCAGGACCGCGGCCTGCGCGATCATCGGCAGGAACGAGAGCAACGGCACGTACAGCGCGCGCTGCCGGAACGCGCGCACAGTCGCGTCGAAGACCGATCCCGACGCCTCCTCGAACTGCGTCTGACGCCGCTCCTCCTGCGCGAACGCCTTCACGACGTGCACACCGACGATCGACTCCTCGGCGACCGTCGCGACCTCCCCGAGTCGCTGCTGGACGTCGCGCAGGATCGGATGCGAGACGTGGCTGTAGCGGTACGCGACGAGGACCAGGATCGGCGTGATCGCCAGGACGATCAGCGCGAGGCGCCAGTCGACGAACACGAGCACGACGGTGACCGAGACGACGGTGATCACGTGCTGGAAGAAGAAGATGAGCCCGAAGCCGAGGAAGAACCGCACCGCCTGCAGGTCGACGGTCGCGCGCGACATCAGCTGGCCGGTCTGGTAGCGGTCGTAGAACCCGAAGGACAGGCCGAGCAGGTGGCCGTAGAGGTCCTCCCGCATGTCGCGCTCGATCGCCAGGGCCTGACGGCCCGAGATCATGCGCCGCCCGTACATCAGCACCGCTTTCGCGACCCCCACGGCAAGGATCGCCGCGACGATCCAGGCCAGGAAGCCGGTTCCACGCTGCTCCTCGATCCCGTCGATCGCGACGGAGGTCAGCGCGACGATGCCGATCGCCGCCGCCTGCGAGAGCACGGCGAGCACCGTCGAGACGCCGAGCGACCATCGGTACGGGCCGAGGAAGCGGAGGAGCCGGCCGAATGTCTGCCGGTACGGGGCTGCGCTCACCCCGTCGAGCGTATCCGCGACGGGGGCGGGCTCAGTGGGCGTGGTCGTGGTGCCCGTGGTAGGCGTGCACGACCGCGTGACCCTTCCCCCGCGCGATCAGCCACCGGTTGACCGGGAACGCCGCCCAGAACGCGACGACGAGCGAGAACGCGAGGCTGGCCCAGAAGAGCAGGTCGCCGAGGCCCGCGTCGAGGGCGCCGGGGACGAGCAGCATCACGGTGTTGTCGACGATCTCCATCACCGCGATCGAGAGGGTGTCGGACGCGAGCGCGAGCGGTGCGGCGGCCCCGAACGCGAGCCCGGCCCGGAGCAGCGGCAGCATCGTCAGCGAGTAGCCGAAGGCGAAGGCGAGCACGACCGACAGCGCGACGGTCGGCCAGTTGCCCCAACCGAGCGCGGTGCCGATCACCATCCCGAGCACCTCGCCGATCGCGCAGCCGGTGAGACAGTGGAGCGTCGCGCTCAGCGCGGTGCGGTTCAGCGAGCCGTGCATGTGCTGAGAGCATACCCCGCCTGGGTATATGCGACGGAGGCGCCTCTACCATGCCGAGTCGTGACGGAGGGCGTCGCCGAGAAGGTCATGCTGATCGGCCTGGACTGCGCCGAGCCGTCGCTCGTGCTCGAGCGGTGGCGCGACCGGCTCCCGGTTCTGTCCGGGCTGATGGACCGGGGCGTCTCGGGCCGGCTCACGTCGATCGTGCCGCCGATCACGGTTCCCGCGTGGTCGTGCATGATGGCGAGCCGTACGCCCGGGGACCTCGGCGTCTACGGCTTCCGGAACCGCGCCGACCACACGTACGACGGCGCGTTCATCGCCGACGGCAGCGCGATCCGCGCTCCACGTCTCTGGGACCTCGTCGGCCGCGCGGGCGGGAGCTCGATCGTGGTCGGCGTCCCGGGCACGTATCCGCCGCGGCCGCTCAAGGGCGCGATGGTGAGCTGCTTCCTCACCCCTTCGACGGAGAGCCGGTTCACGTACCCGCCCGCGCTCAAGGGGGAGGTCGAGGAGGTGGTCGGCGAGTACCTCTTCGACTGCACGAACTTCCGCACCGACGACAAGGACGACCTCCTGCGGCAGGTCTACGAGATGACGGACAAGCGCTTCCGGCTCGCCGACCATCTCCTCGCGACGAAGCCGTGGCAGCTCTTCGCCTTCGTCGAGATGGGCACCGACCGGATCCATCACGGCTTCTGGAAGCACATGGACCCCGAGCACCGCAAGCACGAGGCCCGTGGTCCGTACGAGCACGTGATCCGCGACTACTACGAGCACGTCGACGGGCTGGTCGGCCAGCTGCTCGAGCACGCGGACGACGAGACGCTCGTGCTCGTCGTCTCCGACCACGGGGCGAAGCGGCTCGACGGCGGGATCCGCGTGAACGAGTGGCTCCGCCGGGAAGGCCTCCTCTCACTCCACGCGGAGCCGAACGGCGTCACGTCGCCGCGCGAGGCCGGGATCGACTGGTCGCGGACGACCGCGTGGGGCGAGGGCGGCTACTACGCGCGCATCTTCCTCAACGTCGAGGGCCGCGAGCCCGACGGCGTCGTCGCCCCTGCCGACTACGAGGCGGTGCGCGACGACCTCGCCGAGCGGCTCGCCGCGATTCCGGACGATGAGGGCCGGCCGCTCGCGACGCACGTCTACAAGCCCGAGGAGGTCTACCCGGAGGTCGCCGGCGTCGCCCCGGACCTGATCGTGATCTTCGGCGACCTGCTCTGGCGGTCGGTCGGGACGATCGGCGGCGCAGAGGGCGTCCACACCCTCGAGAACGACACCGGCCCGGACGACGCGAACCACGCGCAGGACGGCCTCCTGATCGTGGCCGGCCCGGGCGTCGCCGCACGCGGCACGCTCGACGCGCACCTCCTCGACGTCGCGCCGACCGTCCTCGAGCTGCTCGGCCTGCCGGTGCCCGGCGACATGCGCGGCCACAGCCTCGCCCCGCGTCTGGCGAAGGCCGCGTGAACCTGATCGTCTATGTCTCGGACGCGCTCCGCACCGACCACGTCGGCTGCTACGGCGCGCGCCGGGTCCGCACTCCGACGATCGATGAGCTCGCCGCGGGCGGCGTCCGCTTCGACCACGCGATCGCGGCCGCGCCGTGGACCTGCCCCTCGACGACCTCGATGATCACGGGGCTCTATCCCCATCACCACGGCTACCTCCACTGGGACGCAACGCTCGACCCCGCCCTGCCGACGCTGTTCACCGTCGCCTCCGCCCACGGGTACACGACGGGCAGCTTTGTCTTCGACGAGAACTACCTCTTCAAGGGCTTCCCGGAGGCGAACGTCGCGGGCACGAGCGAGACGCTCGACGGCGTGGTCGAGTGGCTGCGGTCGCACCGCTCGGAGCCGTTCGTGCTCTGGTTCCACAGCTGGGCGACGCACATGCCGTACGACATCCGCCACGCCGAGCGCAAGGAGTGGCTCGCGGCGAAGGACGCGATCATCGCGGGGATCCAGTCGGGCGACGCTGCGGCGCTCGAGGAGCTGCGCGAGGGCTACGCGCGCTCGGTCGAGCGGTCGTCCGAGACGTTCCTCGCCGGCTTCCTCGAGGCGCTCGACTCCCTCGGGCTGCGCGAGGAGACGGCGCTGGCGTTCACGTCCGACCACGGCGAGTCGTGGGGCGAGCGGTTCCGAGACAAGGAGGCGGTGAAGGGCACGTACCACATGCACGGCGCGACGGTGTACGACGAGATCGTCGAGGTGCCGCTGATCGTCTCGGCCCCGGGACGCGTCCAGCCCGGCGTCGTGCTCTCGCAGGTCAGCCTCGTCGACCTCACCCCGACGCTTCTCGACCTGGCCGATGCGCCGCCCCTCGACGGCGTCGACGGCGTCTCGCTCGTGCCCGCGCTCCGAGGCGAGGAGACGGACGACCGGGACGCCTGGATCGTCGCCACGGACGCCGGCCGGGTGTCGCAGGTCGCGCTGCGCCGTCCCCCGTGGAAATTGACGGTCCACGTGGAGTCCGGCGAGGAAGAGGCGTACCGGCTCGACCGCGACCCCCGCGAGCGCGACAGCCTCCCCGACGAGGTCCCCGGCGAGCTCCGCGAGTCGGTCTACGGGGAGCTCGAAGGGCTCGAGCAACCCGAGCTGACAGCGGAGGAAGAGGCCGCCGTCACCTCGCGTCTGACCGATCTCGGCTATCTGTAGCCTCCGGCGGTGATGGGCAGGCAGGAGCAGGCGGAGAAGGCGCCGGCGCGCGCCCACGCGGACGAACGCGCCCTCTACGAGCGGATGGCGCTGATCCGGCGGTTCGAGGAGACGCTGCTCGAGCTCTTCGCCGCGGGGGAGCTGCACGGCACGACCCACACGTGCATCGGGCAGGAAGCAGACGCGGTCGGCGTGATCTCGTGCCTCGAGCCAGAACGGGACGTCGTCGTCTCGAACCACCGCTGCCACGGCCACTACCTCGCCTTCACGGACGACGTCGACGGCCTGCTCCGCGAGGTGATGGGCCGCGTCGGCGGCGTGTGCGGCGGCAAGGGCGGCAGCCAGCACCTCTTCCGAGGCAACTTCTACTCGAACGGCGTGCTCGGCAGCACGGTGCCGCTCGCGGCGGGGATGGCCCTCGCCGAGCGCGAGAAGGGCAGCGGCGCGGTCTCGACGGTCTTCGTCGGGGACGGCACGCTCGGCCAGGGGGTCGTCTACGAGAGCCTCAACATCGCCTCGCTGTGGGGGCTTCCGCTCCTCGTCGTCGTCGAGCACAACGGCTATGCGCAGTCCACGCCGTCCGGCCTGCAGGTGGCGGGCGACGTCGAGGCGCGCGCTCGCGCGTTCGGTATCGCGACGTCGCGGCACGACACGACCGACATCCTCGAGGTGCGGGCCGCGGCGAGCGAGGCGGTCGACCACGTTCGGTCGACGAGCACGCCCTACTTCCTCGTGCTCGACACGTACCGCTTCAGCCCGCACTCGAAGGGCGACGACTTCCGCGACCCCGCGGAGATCGCCGCCCGGCGGCTGCGCGACCCGCTGACGGTGGCCGCGGGCCTCGTCGACGAGGCGGAGCACGAGGAGATCGCGGACGCCGTCGAGCGGCGCGTCGCGGACGCCGTCCAGGAGGCGCTCGCCGCACCCGTTCCGGCGGTGGAGGCAGCGACCCGATGAGCGCCCGTTGCGGACAGGCGCTGAACGCCGCGCTGCACGAGATCTTCGAGCGCGACGAGCGCGTCTACCTCATCGGCGAGGACCTGCTCGACCCCTACGGGGGCGCCTTCAAGATCAGCCAGGGGCTCTCGACGCGGTGGCCCGACCGGGTGCTGCCGACGCCCGTCAGCGAGGCGTCCATCTTCGGCATCACCGCGGGCCTCGCACTGCGTGGGTACCGGCCGATCCTCGAGATCATGTTCGGCGACTTCGTTGCCCTCGGCCTCGACCAGGTGGTGAACGGGATCGCGAAGTTCCGCGCGATGTTCGACGACCGGGTCACCGTGCCTCTCGTCGTCCGCACGCCGATGGGCGCACGCCGGGGCTACGGGCCGACGCACAGCCAGTCGCTCGAGAAGCTCCTCGTCGGCGTCCCGGGGATCACCGTCGTGACCCCGAGCGAATGTCA
Source organism: uncultured Actinomycetes bacterium (assembly GCA_963742625.1). Classification (GTDB taxonomy): domain Bacteria; phylum Actinomycetota; class Thermoleophilia; order Gaiellales; family Gaiellaceae; genus Gaiella. Next base: position 83,140 of record CAVUMO010000003.1, on the reverse strand, counting down.
CGACCTCGGCGCGCTGCTCTCGGAGGCCGTCGCGGACGACGAGCCGGTCTTCTTCGTCGAGAACAAGGTCATGTACGGGCGGCCCAACCGGCGGCCCGAGGGAGGGCGCATCGGCGAGCTCGCGTGCCTCGAGGGCGATGGCCGCTACCCGGCGCTGACCTTCTCGGGGAACGGCTTCGGCCGGGCGGACGCGACGATCGTCACGTACGGCGGGATGCTTCCCGTCGTGCTCGACGCGGCAACCGAGCTGATCCTCGAGCACGAGGTCTTCACCGAGGTGGTCGCGCTCGGCCGCATCCTGCCGCTCGACCTCGAGCCGGTGCTCGAGTCGCTCGGCCGGACGGGCTCGCTGGTTACCGTCGAGGAGGGGACGCTGACGGGCGGGGTCGGTGCCGAGATCGCGGCGCGTGTCCAGGCGGAGGCGTGGAGCGATCTGAACGGGCCGGTCACGCGCGTCGCTACACGAGACGGCATCGTGCCCTCCGCCCGCAGCCTCGAGGACGAGGCGCTCCCCGGTGTCGAGGACGTCGTCGCCGCCGTCACCGCACTCGAACGCGTGGGAGGCTGACGCCCCTGCTCGAGGTCGTGCTCACCCGAGAGGACGCGAACAGCGAGTCCGCGCTGCTCGCCGAATGGCTCGTCGACGACCGCGTGGGGGTGCGCAAGGGGCAGGCGCTTTGCGTCGTCGAGACGTCGAAGGCGTCGATCGAGATCGAGGCCGCGGGGGACGGCACGCTCGTCCACCTCGTCGCCGCGGACAGCGAGGTCGAGCTCGGCTCGTCGATCGGGCTCATCGCGCAGTCCGACGCGGACCTCGAGGCAGCGAAGGCACGCCTCGAGCGCGCCTCTCCCGACCCCCCGCGGGACGCAGGCCCGCGGAACGTGACGCGGAAGGCTTCGGAGCGCGCGGCCGAGCTCGGCGTCGACGTGAGCCTGATCGACAAGGCGGGCTTCGTCACGGCGGAGGACGTCGAGGCCTTCGCGGCCGCCGCCGCGCGCGTCTCGGCGAGCTCGACCGAGACGGACGTCGTGCTCGACGGACTCTCGCTGGTGAATGTGACTCTGCCCGCGGTCTTCTCGGTCGCCGAGGACCTGGGCGTGCTCGACGGGGAGTTCCTCGCCATGCTCCGCGCCGATCCGGCAGCGTTCGGCGCGCTCTCGTCGGAGGAGCGTTGTGAGGCGTACCGAAGCCACGGGGCGTCGATCGGCGAGGGCGTGGTGCTCGGCGCGGGAACCACGATCGTCGCGCCGCGCATCGTCCTCGAGGACGGCGTGGAGATCGGCGCCAACAGCATCGTCCGCTGCGAGGAGGTCTTCGCCGCGGGCGAGATCGCCTGGTTCGGCGAGTCGTTGAAGTTGACGTGCCGCCGGGCGTTCATCGGCGCCGGCACCTGGATCGCGGGCAACGTGCAGGTCGGAGGGGGCGGCCACCGCGACCCGTGGGCGACGTTCGTGATCGGCGAGCTCGGGTTCATGGGGGGAGAGGCGTTCGTGAACGTCTGCCGGCCCGTCGTGATCGGGCGCGAGGCGTTCCTCACCATGCGCTCGGTCCTGCTGACGCACAACATCGGCCACTCTGTGCTCGAAGGCTTCGAGAACCGCTTCGCCGGGGTCGTGCTCGAGGACCGGGCGCAGATCGGCGTCGGCGCGGTCGTCTACGCGGGCTGCCGCATCGGACGCGAGGCGATCGTCGTCTCGAACTCGTACGTGGTGAGCGACGTGCACGAGGGCACTCTCGCGGGCGGCGTCCCGGCGCGGACGATCGGCCACGCGAGTCGTGCTCCGTCGAGGGCGCGTCAGGTCGAGCTCGCGAGGAGGATCGTCGACGAGCTCGAGGAGCTCCTTCGCCTCTCCGGCGTCGAGACCGGCCGGCTCGACGAGGGCTCGCGCGGGTTCGAGCTGACGGGCGCCGAGGGGCCGGCGCGCGTGGTGTTCGTCGAGAGCATTGGCAAGGATGCGGCCGTCCCGGCGGGCGACGGGGAGACGGTCGTGCTCACCCTCGACGCATCGGGCGACACCCCGCCCGGGTGCGCGGTGCTCGACCTGCTCGCGCGGCGGGTCACCGGCGAGGGCGGCGTGCTGCTCGACTCGGTTCGCGAGTTCTGCCGCAAGCGCGGGATCCGCTTCGAGCCGGGCCCGTGGCGCTACCGCGGCGGGCTCGTCTGACACCGGACTCGGAGGCGGTTCGATCGGCTACCTGATCACGGTCGCGGCCGTCGCGCTTGCCATGCTCCTCGCGCTGCTGCCGCTCGACCGGCCGGCACCGCTCCGGACAGCGAGCTGGACGCTCGGCTCCGTCGTCAACGAGTCGCCCTTCGTCGCGTTCTACTGGGTTCTCGCGGCCACGCTGCTCGCACTCGCGCAGGGGGACCTCGACACGCCGGTCGCGTGGGTTGCTCTCGGTATCGCCTGCGTCACGTTCCTCGGCACCCCAGTCCTCGTCCGGCGAAGCCTCGAGGCTCGCCCGGCCGTCGAGACCGCGCTCGCGGACGGCCTCGGCCCGGGGTGGCGGGAGGCGATCGATCCGGCGCTCGTCGCGCAACTTCGCGGTCGCCTCCCTTGGCTGCGCATCCTCGTCGCTCCGCTTCCCTTCTTGCACCGAGGCGTGGAGCGGATCGGGAACATCTCGTACGGCGACGCCGGCCGCCGCAACAGGCTCGACGTGTACTGCCACCCCGCACGTCCCTCGGGCGGGCCGGTGCTGATCCACCTGCACGGCGGCGGCTTCCACATGGGCCGCAAGAGCCTCTACTCGCGGGCGCTGCTCGTCGAGCTTGCCAGGCACGGCTGGGTCTGCATCAGCGCCAACTACCGGCTCAGGCCGAGGGCCGTCTTCCCCGACTACCTCGTCGACGCCAAGAAGGTGATCGCCTGGACGCGCCGCCACGCAGCCGAGTACGGCGCCGACCCGGCCGTCGTGTTCGTCGCAGGAAGCTCCGCCGGGGCCCACCTCGCGGCGACCGCAGCCCTCAGCCCGAACGACAGCGCCTTCCAGCCCGGCTTCGAGGACGCCGACACCATGGTCGCGGGCGCCGTGTGCCTCTTCGGCTACTACGGCCCGGTCGACCGGGCGCGTCAGCCCCTTCCGTCGTCGCCGTTCGACTACGTCCGACCCGACGCCCCGCCGATCCTCATTGCGCACGGCGACCAGGACATGCTCGTCCCCGTCGAGCAGGCCCGCGCGCTCGCCGAGCGGCTTCGCGACGTCTCGGCGAGCCCCGTCGTGTTCGCCGAGCTCCCGGGAGGGCCGCACAACTTCGACCTATTCCACTCGATCCGGTTCGAGATCCTCATCGACGGGATCGAGGCATTTGCGGCCTGGGTGCGATCACGGGACGCGACGAGCCGCTCCTAGGCGCGCCGGAGCGGCCGGCGGACGCCGCCGCCGTACGCGAGCTGTTCGGCAGTCCGACGACACCCGTGAGCAAGGACGCCTGGCCGCTCGAGCATCCGATCGTCGCGTCGTGGCTCTACTGCGTGGCGCTGCTCGCCCTCGCGGTCCCGGCCGCGCTCCACCGCTTCCGCGCACGCACGGTGGACTGAGCCGCCCTACAGCGCGAGGTACCGCGCGCCGAGCGCTTCGGCGAGCGTCCTGTGCGCGGGGCTCGCGCCGACGAGGACCGAGGCCGCCGCGTCGACGTCGTGCGCGCGCGCGAATTCGAGCAGAAGCCCGGGCAGCGGAGGCCGGCACCAGCAGATCGGCGGGCCGCCACCGTGCGGGCAGAGCGCAGTCTCGACGGGGCCCCGCACTTCGGCGGCAAGGCGGGCGCCGTCGGCGGCGAGGTCGTGCACGCGGCCGTCGGGACTCCAGTCGAACAGCAGCGTCGGTCCCGTCGACTCTCCGGCCAGGGCGACTTCCCGTCTCCAGCCCTCGCGTCGGAGCGCGGTGCGCGCGACGAACAGGCCGGTGGCGCCTCCCGGCGACCGTTCGCGCTCGAAGGGCACGCGCTGCACCCGGGCGAAGCCCTCGTCGGGCGACGGAGGCTCGAGCTCCCGCAGGGCGCGCATCTGCGACGTCGGCGCGAGGACGCCCGGCTCGGTCCTCGAGAGCCGCCGCAGCTCCTCGGGACCCGGCAGGGAGCCGAAGCGCTGCAGCAGCCGCTCGACGAGGTTGACCTGCGCCTGCGCAAGCGGGATGTCGAGCCAGACGCAGTCGACTCTGACGCCGTGCCGAGCTGCGATGTCGAGCACGTGGCTGCGCGACGCGCGGGTGAGGTGGGTGTTGTCGAGAACCGCCGCCGGCGTGCCGGCCCCAAGGCTCTCGTCGAGCGCTTCGGCGAGGTCGCGAAGCGACCCTCCCCGCACGTCCCGGTTGAGGCGGGCGTAGCCTCGGTCGACGTACCCCGACGCGACACGGGTCTTGCCGGCACCGGGGATGCCCATCACGAGCACGACCTCGGCCTGGGCTGTGGCGCGAGATCGCGGTCGTCGACGCGGAGTGGCTCCGCCGAAAACGGCGGCCAGCGCCGAGCGGTCCTCGTCGCGCAGCACGAGCTTTGCCGCCCGGGCCGCGGAGCGCGCGGCCTCGGGTGTCCGCGCGCCGGGAATCGCGACGAGCGCCGGCGAGACGTCGAGAAGCCAGGCGAGCGCGACCTCCGCGGGGGTCGCGCCGTGTGCGCTCGCGACATCGCCGAGGACGTGGTTCCTCGCGAGCGCGCGCTTCCGCCGCGGGCCGCCGAGCGGGGAGTGTGCCATCACCGCGACTCCCGCCTCGGCGCACCGCTCCACCACGCCCCCTCGGAGCACGGAGTCGTCGAACGGGTTGAGGCCGACCTGGACGGCGGCGATCGGCGCATGGCCGAGCGCCTCGTCCAGCTGAGGACGGCTCACGTTCGCGACGCCCACGTGCCGGACGAGGCACTCTTCGACGAGCCGGACGAGCGCGCGCAGCGTCGTCCGCCACGGCGTGCGCGGATCGGGCGCATGGACGAGGTAGAGGTCGATCGGGAGGCCGTCGAGCGCCACGAGGCTCGCCTCGCAGTCGGCGCGGATCGCCTTTGCCCGGCCGTCGGGGACCCAGGCGCCCTTCGGCCGCGCCATGCCGCCCTTGGTCACGACCCGCGCGTCGCCCGCCGCTCCGCATGCGCGAAGGGCGCGAGCGAGGAGCCGCTCGTTGTGGCCGAGGTCGGCCTCGCCCCGCCCGTACGCGCGCGCCGTGTCGAAGACCGTGATGCCAGCCTCGACAGCGGCCGTGATCGTCGCGAGCGCAACATCGTCGTCGCGATCCTCGGCCGTCGAGAGGCGCATGCAGCCGAGACCAACCCGGGGCGCGGCACCGGGCCAGCCGTGGCCGGTCTCGGCGGGACCGCGGGTCACGCCGCGTCGCGGAGGCGCTCGAGCCCTTCGAGGATCAGGTCGAGGCCCAGCGCGAACCCGCCAACGCCGTCCTCGTGCGGCTCCAGATGCTGCTTCACGTGCTCGACGAAGTCGGGGAACTCGCCGGCCGGAAGCCGCGCGAGGAACCTGTTGGCCAGGCCCTCCAGCTCCTCTCCGCCGTACGGGAAGTTCAGCTGCTGCACCGTGAAGCCGAGGATGTGGCTCTCGACGATGTGGTACGCGTGGTACGTCAGCTCCGGGGAGAGACCGGCCTCGCGCAGCGTCCTCAGCAGCCATTCCGAGCGCTGTAGACGCGCGGTGCCGCCTCCGTGACGCGACATCCAGAGGCCGCTCGCCCACGGGTGTCGCACGAACATGTCGCGCGTCGAGACCGCGCTCTGGCGGATCGCCGCCTTCCATTCGGTGCCGGCGGGGGGCAGCTCCGTCTCGTCGGCGATCACCTCGATGATCCCGTCGAGGATCTCGTCCTTGTTCGCGACGTGGTTGTAGAGGGACATCGCCTCGACGTCGAGCTCGCGGGCGAGGCGTCGCATGCTGAGCGCGTCAATCCCGCCCTCGTCCGCGAGCGCGATCGCGGCCTCGAGCACGCGCTTCCGGCTCAGGGGCCGCCTCCGCACGCGCTTTGCACCGGTCACTCTAGGCATCGACGATCACCTTGACGTACATCGTAAGTCCCTTGCTTGACAGACTTACACCGTATGTGTTACTTACAGCGTACGCTTACGCTGTAATTCCGTCAACTCCTGGAGGGCCTCTCGTGCTCATGAGCGACACACCTGCCACGATCCGTCAGACCACGATGAAGGCGATCGTCCACGAACGCTACGGCCGCCCCGACGTCCTCGAACTCCGTGAGGTGCCGGTGCCGGTGCCCGCGGACGACCAGGTGCTCGTCCGCGTCCATGCGTCCTCCGTGAACCCCGTCGAGTGGTACGGGGTGACCGGCCCTGTCTTCGCGCGCGCCGGAAACGGGCTGCGCCACCCCACGTTCACGGGCGTCGGCGCCGACGTCGCCGGAACGGTCGAGGCGGTCGGCAACGAGGTCGACGGCCTTGCGCCCGGCGACGAGGTCTACGGCGTCGCCGCCGGAGCCTGGGCGGAGTTCGCCTCCGCGCGACCGGAGCGGCTTGGGCCGATGCCGGCGAACCTGTCCTTCGCAGAGGCTGGGGCCGTCCCCATCGCGGCGGTCACGGCGCTTCAGGCCCTGCGTGACAAGGGACGGGTCGAGCGAGGGCAGAAGGTGCTGATCAACGGCGCGTCGGGCGGCGTCGGTACGTTCGCGGTGCAGCTCGCGAAATCGTTCGGCGCGGAGGTGGCCGCCGTCTGCAGCACGGGCAACGTCGAGCTCGTGGAGTCGCTCGGCGCAGATCGGGTGGTCGACTACACGCGGGAGGACTTCACGCGCATCCCCGAACGGTACGACGTGATGCTGGACATCGCCGGCAGTCGATCCTTCTTCGAGCTCCGGCGCGTCCTGAGCCCGGAGGCGACGGTGGTCGTCGTCGGCGGACGCATGACGTACCGCGGCCTCGGGCCGATCCCCCACCTCCTCGGGACGCGCCTCAAGGCCATCGGCCGGACGCAGGAGGCTGTGTCCTTCCTCGCGAAGGTCACGCCCGACGACCTCGCCATTCTCTGCGAGCTCATCGAGGCCGGGACGATCAGGCCCGTCATCGACCGCGAGTACCGACTCGAGGACGCGGCGGAGGCGCTCGCCTACCTCGGCGAGGGCCACGCCAAGGGCAAGGTCGTCGTCACGATCTGAGCCTCGGCGGAGCCGATAGGCGCGAAGCACTGGAGATCGGGCTCCGACTCGCCTATCGTCCGCCGCGTCGGCCAGCGAAGGGAGCCCGGGATGTTGGGAGGGAAGGAAGTGGCGGCCACCATCGCCGTGAGCGATCTGCAGAGGGCACGGGAGTTCTACGAGCACACCCTCGGCCTGACGCCAGTCATGGACAACCCGGGAGGGATCGTCTACCGGAGCGGCAACTCGATGGTGCTGGTCTACCCGTCGGAGTACGCGGGGACGAACCAGGCCACCGCCGCCTCGTGGGCGGTCGGCGACGCCTTCGACGCGATCGTCGACGAGCTCCGGGCCAAGGGCGTCACGTTCGAGCATTACGACGACCTGCCTGACACGACGCGAGAGGGCGACGTCCACGTGAGCGGCGACGACTTCAAGGGCGTCTGGTTCAAGGACCCCGACGGGAACATCCTCAGCGTCGGCGACATGAACGTGTAGTAGCTCAGGCCCTGGGAACGAGAACCGCGAAACCCACTGTCGACCTGCCGCCGGGCAGCGACGGCGCCGACCTCGCACCCCGACACGCTCCACGAACCCGTCCGCACCGGAGCCTGGCCAGATCAAGACCTCGCCGCCTGAGGCATGCGATCGAAGGTTGTTCAGCTGGCGGGTCCCGGAGCTCCCGAGCCCTACACGAAGAGTCTCGGGACTCAAAGAAGTCCATTGCTCCTCGAAGCCGACGCGCGGACTCGAACCGCGGACCCCTTCATTACGAGTGAAGTGCTCTACCAGCTGAGCTACGTCGGCGGGGACGGCCAAGTGTAGCGCCGCGCCGCCGGCGGTCAGCCTTCTCGGAGGAGCGGCAGGACGCGCTCGCAGATCAGGTCGATCCCGGCCGGCGTGGTTCGCCCCTGGGGCGTCCCGAGCTCGACGCGGTCGGCTCCGGCGTCCCACAGGTCGCGCACGCGCGACGCGACCTCCTCGGGGGTTCCAAAGATCGCGAACCGGTCGAGCGGCGGCTCCTCACCGTGCCCGAGCTCGAGCGTGGGGTCGTGCCGCGCGACGACCTCGAGGTATGGCCCGACGGCCGCCCGCGCGCGCTCGCAGGCCCAGTCCCCGTCGTCGTCGACGACGGAGACGCAGCCGACGACGACTCGCGTGCGGCTGCCCGCGCCGAGCCACTCGCGGACGAGCGGGACCAGGTCGGGGTTCGCGGTGCCGCCGACCTTCACCTCGTCCGCGATCGATCCCGCCCAGCCGATCGTCTGCCTTCCCCAGGAGCCGATCATCAGCGGCACACGCGGGCGCTCACGCCGGTACGCGAGGGTGATGCCGGGCGCGAGCCGGAACCGCTCGCCCGCGACGCCCGTCTCATCACCGGCGAGCAGCTTTGCGACGACGTCGACCGCCTCCCGAAGGCCCTGGAGCGGCCGCCCCTCCTCGATGCCCAGCTCGTCGAGCCACGCGCCCTTCGCGAGCCCGAGGTAGGCGCGGCCGGCCGACGCGAGATCGAGCATCGCGATCTGCCCCGCGATCTCGTAGGGATGCACGGTGAACGGGTTGAGCGCTGCCGGGCCGAGACGGAGCCGCTCGGTGACCCGGGCGGCGAGGAGCAGCGGCCCGATCGCGGGCTGATAGCGCAGGTCGTTGTAGACCGACAGGACGTCGACGCCGGCCTCGTCGAGACGCCGTGCGATCGCCTCGTAGGCGTCGGGCTCCTGATCGGTCAGAAGCCCGACGCCCACCTCCGGCATCAGTGGTGTCTCCGAGGAGCCACCACTACGTCAGGTCCTCGGTGACGAGCGTGCGCTCCCCGATCCGCTCGATGCGCATCACGAGGCACTCGTCCGGATCGGGGCACGCGACGAAGTTGTCCCGCTGGAGCCAGTCCTCTTCCGGGAGCTGCCGCATCTTCGCCGCCAGGAACGGGAGCACGGACTGGAGTGCGTAGAGGCAGAAGTGCCCGCCGTCGGGGATGCGGAGGCGGCTCGACTCCGTCACCTCGAACCAGTCCCCGACCTTCATCCCGCAGACGGACCGGCCCTCGATCCGCTCGACGGTGACCCGCAGGTCGAACAGCTTCATCTCGGTCATCGATGCACCGCCTCCGTCGTGAAGCCGAGCGCGACGGCGGGCACGTCGCCGTCGTTGCGGACCGTGTGCGCGTGCGACGAGGGCCAAACCGCGCACTCGGAGGCGTCGAGCGCGTAGTCGACGCCGTCGACGACGAGCACGAGCGAGCCCTCCGAGACGTACATCACGTCAATGCCTGCGTGCGTGACCTCGTCGGCGAAGCGCGAGCGCGGCGCGAGCGTTGCGAGCATGAACTCGAGGTGTGTCCCGGGGATCGCAAACGTCCGGAACTCGACCCCCTCGCCTCGCCGGCTCGCGACATGGTCGTCCGCCCTGATCACCAGCGGCGTCGCGCGCTGCAGCGAGTACCCGAGGAGCGAGGCGACGTCGTGGCCCAGCACGTGCGCCACCTGCGAGAGCCGTCCGACGGAGATGTCGGACTGACCGCGCTCGACCGCTCCGAGAAACGACTGCGAGAGCCCCGAGCGCTCCGCGAGGTCGCGCAGCGAGAAGCCGCGCTGCCGGCGCAGCCGGCGGATCACCTCACCGACCCTCGGCGTCGCGGCAGGCGCGAGGCGCATCCCGTCCGCGGACGTCTCCTTCGCGGGAACGGTCTCGACAAGCGTCATCCGAGCCTCCTTCCGAGTAGGAACCCCGTCGCACGATCTGCTGTCAGTCGGCATCACCCGCCCCCCGCGCCGCGGCTGCCTCCCGCACCGCAGCAAGGGTCAGCTCGAGCTCGTCGGTCGGCGTGAACTCGACGGCTTCGCTGTCCTCCGCGAACGAGATCCGATGCCCCGGCTCGACGTAGTACGCCTGGCCTGCCGTCACGACCTCCTGCCGGTCGCCATAGTCGACGACGATCCGCCCGGTGATCAGGTAGCCCCAGTGCCGGGCCTGGCAGCGACCGTCGGGCAGGCTCGCGAGCATCGAGGACGCGTCCATCCCTGCCGGCGCGGCCTCGAGGCCGACCGTCATCCCACCCCAGTCCGCGAACCTGCTGCTGTACCCGGGTGCGACCTCCTGGAGCGGGAGCTCGTCGCGCGACGCACAGGGCATAGACGTTGCCTCCTCTGGTAACGGGCGTCGCTTGCGGCGCCGCTGCCGGACACAATACGATCCCGCGGTGCAAAATAACGCACGACGGGGAGCGAGGCCCGAGACGCAGATTCACGGATGAGCGAGGCCGCAGGGAGCCTGCCGCGCAGGGCCGGGCGGCGCCGCCTCGTCCCCTCCGCGACCTTCGGTCGCTTCGTCGCGCGTAGGGCGATCGCGCTCGTCTTCCTCGCGATCGGGATCACGCTCGTCGTCTTCCTGCTCACGCAGCTCGTCCCGAGCGACCCCGTGACGGCCAACCTCGGCGAGCAGGCGGCTGCCGACCCCGCCGCGGTCGCGGCGTTCAAGGAGCACTACGGCCTCGACAAGCCGCTCCCCGCCCGCTACCTGATCTACCTGAGCCACGTCGTGCGGGGCGACCTCGGCGAGTCGGCGCTGACGCACAACCCGGTCACGACGGATCTCGGCCAGTTCATCCCCGCGACGGCCGAGCTCGCGATCTTCTCGATCGTGATCGCGATCCTCGTCGGCATCCCGATCGGCGTCGCGGCGGCGGTGAAGCACGACAAACCGGTCGACCACGCGCTGCGCGTCGTCTCGCTCGGGGGGATCTCGATGCCGACCTTCTGGATCGCGCTCGTCTCCCTCTACGTCTTCTTCTTCCGGCTCGGCTGGTTCCCGGGCGGTGGGCGGCTCGACCCGGGGACGCTCGACCCCCCGCACGTCACCGGCTTCTTCACGATCGACGCCCTCTTCGCGGGGCAGTGGGGCGTCGCCGGCGAGGCGTTCCACCACCTCGTCCTCCCCGCGCTCGTGCTCGCGGCCTTCAACGTCAGCCTACTCGCGCGCTACACGCGCTCGTCCGTCCTCGAGGTGATGGGGAACGACTACGTGCGCGCGGCGCGCGCGAAGGGCGTCCCTGAGCCAATCGTCCTCTGGCGCTACGTCCTGCGTGCGGCGCTCCCGGCGATCATCACGGTGATCGGGCTGCTCTTTGCGAACATCCTCACCGGAGCGGTTCTCGTCGAGAACATCTTCGCCTGGCCGGGGCTCGGGCAGTACGCGTACCAGGCCGCGGTGAACCTCGACGTGCCCGCGATCGCCGGCGTGAGCCTCTTCATCGCCGTCGTCTACGTGACCACCAACTTCGTCGTCGACGTGCTCTACGGCGTGATCGATCCCCGGATCAGGGTGACGTGAGCGAGGCTGCCGCGATCCCCGTCCCCGCCGCGGTCGGCCGCGTCCGGCCCGTCTGGCGCCGTCCACTCGCGCTCGCGGGCGCCGCGATCGCGCTCATGTGGCTGATCGTCGCGATCTTCGCGCCGCTGATCGCGCCGTACGACCCACTCGCCCAGACGTTCACCGCGCTCCAGCCGCCGTCGCTCGACCACCCGTTCGGCACCGACGAGCTCGGGCGCGACGTGCTCAGCCGCGTCATCTACGCGGCGCGCGTCTCGATCCCGCTCGCGATCCTGCTCGTGACCCTCGCCTCGACGATCGGCGGCGTGCTCGGCGCGATCGCCGGCTACTTCCGCGGCGTGACGGACGGCGCCGTGATGCGGGTCACCGACCTCGTGTTCGCGTTCCCGGCGATCATCCTCGCGATGGTCGTGACCGCGGTGCTCGGCCGCGGGCTCCGGAACGCCGTCCTCGCGATCGTGATCGTCGCCTGGCCGGCGTACGCCCGCATCGTCCGCGGCCTCGTGCTCTCGATCGGCGACTCCGAGTACGTCCAGTCGGCGCGCCTGCTCGGGGTGTCGTCGCGGCGGACCCTGTTCCGCGACGTGCTGCCGAACGTCGCGGGGCCGGTGCTCGTGCTGATGACCCTCGACCTCGGGACGGCGATCCTGCTGCTCTCGGGGCTGTCGTTCCTCGGGCTCGGGGCCCAGCCGCCGAACCCCGAATGGGGCTCGATGGTCGCGACGGGCACCCAGTACTTCCAGCAGTGGTGGATCGGCACGTTTCCGGGCCTCGCGATCTTCACGGCGGTGGTCGCCTTCAACTTCCTCGGCGACAGCCTGCGCGACTTCTTCGACCCCTCCTCCGCGAGCTCGGACCGCGGCCGGTGAGCGCGGCCCTGCTCGAGGTGGAGGGGCTCCGCGTCCGGCTCCCGGCGCGCGACGGGCCGGTCACGGTGGTCGACGGCGTCGACTACACGGTGCAGCCTGCCGAGGTGTTCGGCGTCGCGGGCGAGAGCGGCAGCGGGAAGACGATGTCCGTGCTCGCGCTGCTCGGCCTCCTGCCCCCGGGCGGCGCGGCGGACGGGCACGCGCGGTTCGGCGGTCGCGACCTCCTGCGCCTCCGTCGCTCCGAGCTCCGAGCGGTTTGCGGGAAGGAGATCGGGATCGTCTTCCAAGACCCCATGACCTCGCTCCACCCGATGCTCTCGATCGGCCAGCAGCTCGGCGAGCCGCTCCGGATCCACCTCAAGCTGAGCCGGTCGGCGGCGCGCAAGCAGGCGGCGGAGCTGCTCGACGCCGTGCGCATCCCCGATCCGGAGAGCGCCCTCCGCGCGTTCCCGCACCAGTTCTCGGGCGGGATGCGGCAGCGTGTGGCGATCGCGATCGCGCTCGCCGGCAACCCCAGCCTGCTCATCGCCGACGAGCCGACGACGGCACTCGATGTCACCGTGCAGGCGGGGATCATCCGGCTGCTCGACAGGTTGCGCCGCGAGCGTGGGCTCTCGGTGATCCTGATCACGCACGACCTGGGAGTGATGTCATCCATCGCCGACCGCATCGCCGTGTTCTACGCGGGGCGCGTCGTCGAGCTCGCCCAGCGAGAGCTGCTCGTGAAGCACCCGCGGCACCCGTACACGCGTGCGCTCCTCGACTCGCTGCCGCATCCGGAGGCGCCGGTCGACACGCCGCTCGTGCCGATCCGCGGGATGCCGCCGGCCGCCGGGGCGTTCCCCAGCGGCTGCAGCTTCCACCCGCGCTGCGCCTACGCCGTCGCGAGCTGCACGACCGACGTGCCGGACCTCGTCCGCGAGGGCGACCGGCTCCTCGCCTGCCCCGTCGACCCGCTCCGCGCATGAGTGTCTTGGAGGTGGAGGAGATCGACGTGACCTACGAGCGCCGCGACCGCGTCTCGCTCAAGGCGGTCGTCGGCGCCAGCCTCGCCGTCGAGCGCGGCCAGATCGTCGGGCTCGTCGGTGAGTCCGGCTGCGGGAAGTCGAGCCTCGCGCGCGCCGCAGTCGGGCTCGTCGCGCCGAGCGCCGGCCGCATCCGGTTCGAGGGCCAGGACGTCTCGGCGCTCACCCGCCGTGCGCGGCCGCAGGCCCTGACGCGGCTCCAGCTCGTGTTCCAGAACCCCTACTCGTCGCTCAACCCGCGCCGCCGGGTCGGCGACCAGATCGCGGACGGGCTTCCCGGGGACGGGAGCGGACGCGCAGGGCGCACGCGACGCGTCGGCGAGCTGCTCGAGCGCGTCGGCCTGTCGGGAAGCGCTGCGCAGCGCTTCCCGTCGCAGTTCAGCGGCGGGCAGCGGCAGCGGATCGCGATCGCCCGCGCGCTCGCCGCGGATCCCTCGCTGATCGTGCTGGACGAGCCCCTCGCCTCGCTGGACGCCTCGGCCCAGGCGCAGGTCGCAAACCTCCTGGTCGAGCTCTCGCGCGAGCTCGAGCTCGGGCTGCTCCTGATCTCGCACGACCTCGCAATCGTTCGGCACACGGCCGACGTCGTATCGGTCATGTACCTCGGCCGCATCGTCGAGACCGGACGGACCCGCGAGGTCTGGTCGGCGCCGCTCCATCCGTACACCGAGGCCCTGATCGCGGCCGTGCCGCGGCCCGACGGGACCGGGACGATGCCCGACGCACTGCCGGGGGAGGTGCCCGACCCCGCGCGTCCGCCGACGGGCTGCCGCTTCCACCCACGGTGCCCGCATCAATTCGCGCGGTGCCCCGAGGAGGAGCCGGTGCTCGAGCAGGCGTTCACGGCGCGCGCGGTCGCCTGCTGGCTGCCGCGCGACCGCGTCCCCACCCCACCTTCGCGCAGAAGCGCGCACACTTCGTCTGCGACGGCCACCAACGACTCGCCGACGAGCTCGTCTCACGAAGAGGGCGCGATGCCCACACACAAAGGAGGAACCGCATGACCGGATCAGCCATCCGCCGCGGCGGATGGATCGGACTCGTCCTCGTCGTCGTGCTCGCGGCTGCCGCCGCGGCCGCGTACGCCGGGACGAGCGCGAACGCCGCGGGCGAGACACTCGTGATCGACCGCTCGTTCGAGATCAAGACCTCCGATCCGCAGAGGGCATTCGAGCCCACGGCCTCGCTCGTGAACCGCGGGATCTTCGACACGCTGTTCACGTACCGGGGCTCCGACGTCGCGCACCCGATCCCGCTCCTCGTCCAGTCGTGGAAGGTCTCGAAGGACGCGAAGACGTACACCTTCCAGCTCAAGCGGAACGTCCACTTCGCGGACGGGACGCCACTGACGTCGGCCGACGTCGTGTTCTCGTTCAACCGGCTCGTGAACCTCAAGGGCAACCCGTCGTTCCTGCTCGCCGGGGTCACCACCAAGGCGGCCGGCAAGTACGGGGTCGTCGTTCGCTCGAAGACGTCGAACACCGCGATCCCGGCGATCCTCGCGAACACGTCCCTAGGGGTCGTGAACTCGAAGCTCGTCAAGCAGCACGGTGGGACGGACAAGGCGGGCGCCGACAAGACCGACAAGGCCGAGCGGTGGTTCAACTCGCCGGACTCGGTCGGCGCGGGGAGCGGCCCGTACGTCCTCAAGCAGTACTCGACGACGTCGCAGATCGTCCTGACCCCGAGCCCGAACTACTGGGGTAGCGACAAGGCGGCGTTCTCGAGCGTCGTCGTCCGCAACATGATCGCGCCGACCCAGCTGATCAACGTCCAGCGGGGGAAGCACGAGATCGCGATCGACCTGTCGGCCCAGCAGGCGAAGACGATCACGTCGAACAAAAACCTGAAAGTGGTGGTCACGCCGTCCACTTGGTTCTTCTGGCTCTTCGCGAACAACAACCCGCAGATCTCGTCGTTCGCGTCGAACAAGAGCTTCCAGCAGGCCGTCCGCTACGCGCTCGACTACAAGAGCATCGCCTCGGTCGCGGGCCCCGGCACGATCCAGGCGCCGGGCGTGATCCCGTCGATGTTCCTCGGCGCGCTGCCACGGTCGGCGGCCGTGAGCCAGGACGTCTCGCGGGCGAAGTCCGCGCTGACCGCATCGGGCCTCGGCGACCAGGAGATCACGCTCGAGTACCCGACCGACCTGACGATCAACGGCGTCTCGTTCGAGACCCTCGCGCAGAGGATCCAGGCGAACCTGAGCGCGATCGGCATGAACGTGAAGCTCGCCGGCTCGCCCGTCGGGACGTGGCTCCAGCGCTACCGCGACGGGAAGATGCCGTTCGGCCTCTCGATCTGGGGCCCGGACTACCCGGATCCCGCCGACTACCTCGTGTTCCTCCCGGGCGAGCTCGTCGGGACGCGCGCGGGCTGGCCGGCCGGTGCGGACCCGCAGCTCCAGAAGATGCTCAACACCGTGCGCGTCGCGACGAAGGACGGCGTTCGCACGCAGCTGTACCAGTCGATCCAGCGGAGGCTGAACCAGGTCGGCCCGTACTTCCCGCTTCTCCAGCCGGCGCAGGTCTTCGTCACCACGAAGGACCTCTCGGGCGCGGCGTTCAACGCCGTGTACTTCGTCGACATGACGAAGGTCAAGCCGCGCTGAACGTCCGGTGTGGGCTCGGGGGCTTCGGCCCCCGAGCTCACCTCACCCGTTTGCGACGAGGTGCTTCGGGTACTCCTCGAGGTACCGGCCGCCGCCCTCCTCGCAGACGACGATGTCCTCGATCCTGACGCCGTACGCGCCGGGAACGATGATCGACGGCTCGTCGGTGAACGTCATCCCGGCCTCGAGCGGCGTCTCGTCCTCGGGCGAGACGAACGGCCGCTCGTGCACGTCAAGGCCGATCGCGTGGCCCATCCGGTGGCGGAAGTGCTCGCCCAGCCCCGCCTCCTCGATCGGTCCTCGACAGGCCGCGTTGACCTCACGGGCGAGCACCCCGGGGCGGGCCGCGGCGCGTCCCGCCTCCTGGCCGGCGAGCATCGCCTCGTAGGCCCGCTCGACCTCCGCCGGCGGCTCGCCGCAGTAGACCGTCCGGCCGAAGTCGGAGCAGTACCCGTCGACGACCCCGCCGAAGTCGAACAGCACCGTCCTGCCCTGCGGCAGCGGGTCGTTTCCCGTCTCGGTGCCGGAGGTCAGGTCGCCCGGCTCGGTGCCGGCGTACGTCCCCGTGAAGATGTGCGTCGGGAAGGACGGCGTCATGGAGCCCGCGCGCTGCAGCTGGAGCTCGACCTCCTCGCGGAGCTCGTTCATCGTCACCCCAGGCACGACCTGTGGCGCAACGAGGCTCATCGTCTTCGTCACGCTGCGGCACGCGCGCCCCATCGCCTCGAGCTCCTCCTGCGTCTTGACACGACGCAGCTCGTTGACGAGCGACGAGCCCGGTCGCATCGCGTCGAGGCCGACGATGCGCGCGAGGTTGATCGTCGTCTCGGCCCAGGCGCGGTCGCCGATCGCCACGGTCGCCGCGCGTCCGAGATCCCGGACGACCCGCTCGAAGATCGCGGCCCCGTCGTCGGTCTCGTTGACGACGACGACCTCCCCCTCGACGTCCTCCTTCAGGTCGAACGCCGCGACCATGCGCGGGAGCACGTAGGTCGGCTGCTCGTCGGGGCGGAAGAACGCGCCCGTCACCCAGCCGTGCGCGTACGAGCTCTGGCCGAAGAACGGGACTCCGCGCCGGATGCCGGTCAGGTATTCGAGGTCGGCCGAGAGGCCGAGGAAGAGCAGGTCGACGTCCTCCGCGCGCATCCGCTCCGCGAGCCGCGCACGACGCTCCGCGTAGTCGAACACCGTCCGAGTCTACGTTCGGGCTTCGTCGAGCGAGACGGTTCCGTCAGCTCCAGCGCGGGGGCGGGCTGACCCTGCGCTCGAACTCGGAGATCACGAACTCGACCCCGGGGTTCGTCCCGAACGTGAGGATCGTCGTGCCGGCCTCGAGCGCGGTGAAGCTGCGGACGACGCGCGGCTCGCCGACGAACACGAGCGTGCCGGCGCCGGCCTCGACCTCCTCGTCGCCGAGCCGCACGCGCGCCCGCCCGCTCGCGACGAAGTAGAGCTCCTCGTCGCCCGGCTGCGAGGGGTCGTCGTTCGCCCGCTCGGAGTGCTCGTGGACGATCTCCTGCCCCGCCTCCGTCGCCACGAACGCGTTCGCCGAGAACTCGCGGATCCCGAAGTGGTGGCGGATCTGCTTCCACTCGCCGGGGATCGCGAGGCCGTGGGTCCCGTCCGTCGGAGTGTGCGGGATCTCGGAGAGGTGTGCGATCTCGTAGGCGGGGCGCTTCTGCATGGGTCGTGGGTCAGGCGAACGCCCGGTGCACGCGGACGAAGAGCGCCTCGAGGAGGAGCGACGCGTTGAGGTTGAACTCCTCGACCTCGCGCCACGCCTGTCGCACCGCGGCGGCCGCGTCCTCGGCACCCGCCTCGCGGCCGGGAGCGTCGTCGCGGAGCTCGGCGAGCCGGTCGGCGTGGACGACGGGCGCATCGGCGCCCGCGGCGACCACGACGAGGTCGCGGTACCACGCGGCGAGATCCTCGAGCGACGCGAGCAGCTCCTCCTTCTCCGCGCCGAACTCCACGCGCTTGACGCGCTGCTCGGCCTCGCGGGCGGGCAGGTCGAGCGCGTCGACCAGCGCGAGCTCCTCGGCACGCGCCTCGTCGCCCCGCGTGCGCGTGGAGGCCGCGACGACGGCCGCCGCCGCGACCGCGTCGAACTCGGGGGCGAGGTACGTCTCACGCGCGACGCGGAGCAGCTCCGCGCGGTGCCCGCGCGCGTCCGGGTCGAGGAGCCGCGCCGCCCGGTCGAGTCGCCCCGCGGCGACCCGCGCGAGGAGCCGCGCCTCCTCGGCCGGAAGATCCGGCGCCTGCTCGACGACCCAGCGCTCCACCGCCGCTCGCGACAGCCGGCGGAACGGGACGAGCTGGCAGCGCGAGCGGATCGTCTCCGGCAACGGCCCGAGCTCGTCCGCGACGAGCACGAGCGTCGCGTACTCCGGCGGCTCCTCGAGGTCCTTGAGGAGCGCGGCGGCGGCCTCGTCGTTCAGCAGGTGTGCGTCGAGCAGCAGGTAGACCCGCCGGTCGGCCTCGAACGGCCGCATGTGGAGGTCGTGGTGGAGCGCCCGGATCTCGTCGATGCGGATCATCTCGCCGAGCGCCTCGATCACCCGAAGGTCGGGGTGCGTCCCCGCGTCGACGCGCCGCGGGTCGCCGAGCAGCACGCCCGCGAACGCACGTGCCGCCGTCCGCTTGCCGACGCCGCGCGGTCCGTGGAAGAGGAAGCCGTGCGCCTGCCCGTCGGCGAGCGACGCCTCGAGCAGCCGCTTGGCCTCGAGCTGCTCGGGAACGTCAGCGAACGCGGTCACGGACCTCCGCGGCGAGCTCGTGGACGGGCAGCCGTCCGTCGACGACGAGGTAGCGCTCGGGGAACCGGTCGGCCAGCTCGCGGTAGGCGTCTGCGACGATCGGCCAGAACGCCGCGTCGGCCCGCTCGATGCGGTCGCGCTTGTCGCCGACGCGCGAGAGCGCCGTCTCGACGTCGATCTCGACGAGCACGGTGAGGTCGGGGAGCAGCCCCTCGACCACTCGGAGGTTCAGCTCGAGCACGACGTCGACGCCGAGCCCTCGGCCCGCCCCCTGGTAGGCAACCGACGTGTCGAGGTAGCGGTCGCAGACGACGGTCGCCCCGCGCGCGAGCGCCGGGCGGATCACGTCGGCGACGTGCTGCGCCCGGGAGGCGGCGTAGAGCGCGACCTCGGCCCATGGTGCGACGTGGTCGCCGTGGAGGACGAGATCGCGCACCTGCTCGCCAAGAGGCGTCCCGCCCGGCTCCCGGGTCAGCACGACGTCCGCGCCGTCCGCGGCGAGCGCCTCCGCGAGGAGCCGCGCCTGGGTCGTCTTGCCGCACCCGTCGAGACCCTCGAAGGAGACGAACATGCGCGCGTAGGATACGGCCGTGCGGGCCGTCGTCACGGGGGGCGCGGGGTTCATTGGCTCGACGCTGGTCGAGACGCTGATCGCCCGAGGGGACGAGGTGCACGTCGTCGACGACCTCAGCTCCGGCCGGCGCGAGCAGGTCGCGGACACGGCGAGGCTCCATATCCTGGACATCCGCGACCCGCTCGTCGACGCGCTGGCGGGCGCGCGCCCCGAGGTCGTCTTCCACCTCGCGGCTCAGATCGACGTGCGTCGGTCTGTCGCCGACCCGGTCGACGACGCGGCCACGAACGTGCTCGGCACGCTGCGGGTGCTGGAGCTCGCGCGGGAGCACGACGCGCAGGTCGTCTTCGCCTCCACGGGCGGGGCGATCTACGGCGAGTGCGAGCGTCCCGCGACCGAGGCGGCCGAGCGTCGCCCCGTGTCGCCGTACGGCACCTCGAAGCTCGCCGCCGAGGAGTACCTCGCGGCCTGGAACCGACTCTATGGAACGACACACGTCGCGCTCCGCCTCGGCAACGTCTACGGGCCACGACAGGACCCGCACGGGGAGGCGGGCGTCGTCGCGATCTTCCTCTCGAGGATCCGCGACGGGTTGCCTGCGACGATCTTCGGAGACGGAAGCCAGACGCGCGACTACGTCTTCGTGGGAGATGTCGTGCGGGCGTTCGTCGCCGCCGTCGGCGCCACCGGCGGCGTCTTCAACGTCGGCACCGGGATCGAGACGTCGGTCCGCGAGCTCTGGCACGGCTGCACGGGGGCCGCGGGGGTCGCGGCGGAAGTCGCGCACGACGCCCCTCGGCTGGGCGAGCTCCAGCGGAGCTCCCTCGATGCCGGGCGAGCCGAGCGCGCCCTCGGGTGGCGGGCCGAGGTCGCTCTGCGCGATGGGTTGCTCCGCACCTGGGAGTGGATCCGGGAGGAATGACCGGGCCGCGGGCGAACCGTTCGCTCGTGGATCACCCCGCCCGCCTCGAACAAGAGCTCGCGGTCCAGCCGTGGCAGCGCGCCACGCTTCTGTTCGCGCTCGTCGCGGCGCTCGAGCTCGTGCTGTTGATCGTCGCCGGCGGCGCGCTCCTCGCGAAGCCCGGCGCCTCGCACCGCACCGCAGCGGACAAGCCGCACGTCGCCGCGGCCGTGGCTGCGAAGCCGGCGGCGCTGCGGGCGAAGCCCGTCGCGCCCGTGAAGCACGTCGCAGCGCAGCTCCCCCGTCGGAAGGTGAAGCTCGTCGTGCTGAACGGCAACGGCCGGCAGGGCGCGGCGGCGGACGCGGCGACGCGCGTCGAGCACCGCGGCTATCGCATCGGGCTCGTCGGCAACGCGCCGCACCACGACTACCCGCAGACGATCGTGATGTACCGTCGCGGCTTCGAGGGCGAGGGACGGCGTCTCGCGCGCGACCTCGGCGTCCACGTCGTCAGCCCGCTCGACGGGGTGCGGCCTGCGCAGCTCCACGGCGCCCAGGCCGTCCTGATCCTCGGCGGCTAGAGGGTCGCGAACGCGTCTACCCGTGTGTGAACGGGTAGAGGTCGGCGCTCCGCGCCCACTGTCCGCCGCCGCCGTGTGGGCCCCGCCAGTGGTTGAAGACGACGAGGAACGGCCGTGCCTGGGCATCCACCGCCTCGAAGAAGAATCCCTCGTACGTCCATCCGGTGCGATCGTCGCCCGTCGGCCGCTTTGGGTCGAGGATCTCGAGGATCGCCGGGACAGCACGTGCGAGCGCCGCGGGGCGCTTCGTCGAGACGATGACGTACGGCGCCTGCTGGCGCGGCCACCTGACATAGAGACGTCGCAGGTGCACGTCGTAGCGACGCTCGACCGTCCGAAGGCGTCGACGTAGCACCTCGATCGGCGGATTCGCGAACCGAGCCTGCGGGTCGCGCGCCGCGCCCGTGCGGAGCGCCGCGCTCCACTGCATGTACGCCCGGCTCTCCGCGATTGCCGCTCGCTGTCCCGCCGACGACGGCGCGAGCTTGCCGCGCTTCGCGTACTCGTACGCGCGTTCGATGTCCACCCGGGCCGGCCCGAGGAGATCGAC
Organism: uncultured Actinomycetes bacterium; assembly: GCA_963742625.1. GTDB lineage: Bacteria > Actinomycetota > Thermoleophilia > Gaiellales > Gaiellaceae > Gaiella. The sequence continues at coordinate 61,863 of CAVUMO010000003.1, read as the reverse complement.
CGGGAGACGCTCCAGCGCACTGCCGTAGCACTCGAGGGGATAGATCGTTCCGATCCGACCGTCGTCGTACCAGTCGTCGATCACGTCACGTCCGCAGTCCGTTCGCAACGCGGCCGACGCCGGCGAGGGCAGGAGCGCAATGAGGATCACCGCGAGCGCTGCGATCGGCGCAAGGCGCTTCACGGCGTGGGAGCGTAGTCCCGAGGTGTACGGGGTTCATGAACGGTCAGCGCGAGCATGCGCCCTGATTCACCGCGTCGCGGGCGACGTCGAGCGGACCGCCCGGCGACCAGCGCGTCGAGCGTGGATCGAGCGTGTAGGAGTGGTTGAGCGCCTGATAGGCGGCGCACAGGTCGTGCGTCGCGATCACGTGGTAGAGCCCGAGGTCGTACCACGGATCCGGGTTCTCCGGCTGCTGCCGGGTCGCCCGCTCGTACCACGCCACGGCCGCGCGCTCGTCGCCGGCCGCGTCGGCCGCGCGGGCGCGTGCCTCGAGCGGGCCGAGGGAGAGCGGGTTCAGGAGCCTCGCGCGGTCGGCGGCATGAACGGCGTCTGCGATCCGCCCCGCGTCGGCGGCGTCCAGGGATCGCTGCACCTCGTCGTCGGCGAGCGCGGGGAACGCGACCGCGAGCACGGCGGCCGCCGTCGCGGCTCCGAGCGCAACGAGCTCCGGCACCCGGGCATGGAGACGCGCACGCGGGCGGCCGAGCGCGAGCAGGGCGCCGAGGGCGGTCAGCGTCGGAGCGGACACCGCGAGGAAGTCGAGGTCGTAGTCGACGAGGGCGTGGACGCCGAACGCGAGCACCAGCGCGGCGAGCGCTGCTGCGGCGCGCCGATCGCCCGGGTCGGCGAGCCGGAGCCCGCGGCGGATGCCGAGGACTGCACCGACGACTGTCGCTGCGAGCAGGGCGAGGCCGACGACCCCCAGGTCGCCGAGGACCTGGAAGGCGACGCTGTGCGGCTCGGACGCCTGCGTCGCGTCGGTTCTGTAGCGCAGCCGGGCGATCGCATACGTTCCGGCGCCCGAGCCGCCGAGCGGCCGGTCCCGCGCGATGCGGAGCGACTCCTTCCACCAGGCGATGCGGTTGTTCGCGCAGAGGTCGGCGAGCCGGCCCGGGGCGTTTGCACACTCACCCCCGGAGACCTGCGACGACCCCCACGAGAACGGGTCGCCGACCTTCGCTACCAGGCCGACCGCACCGCCGACGAGCACGACCGCGCACGAGGCGATCAGTACCGTCCTCACGAGCCGTTCGCGCTCGGCGACGAGCTGCTGGATCGGGAGCCTCCAGGCCGCGAGCGCGACCGCGAGTGCCACGACCAGGGTCAGCCCGGCGAAGACCTGGCCGTCGGAGACCCGGTCGGCGCGCAGCACGCCGTCGTCGACGAGCGCGGGTCGGGTGAAGGCCCAGGCGCCGACCACGAGCCCCGGGCCTGCGAAGACGACCAGGCGCAGGGCGTCCGCCGGCCGCTCCCGGCTCAGCACGAGCCAGAGGACGACGACCGCGACGGCGCCGACGACCCCCGACCGTGACTGGGTGAGCAGCATCGCGAGCGCCCCGCCGTACGCGAGCAGCGCCCCTGCGACGCGGAGCGCCGGTCGACGCTCGCTCGCGAGCCAGAGGCCGAGGGCGATCGCGCCGTCCGCCAGCAGCGCGAGCGCGTTCCAGTAGCCGACCGGCTCGCGGAGGCGCGCGATGCGATCGCCGTCCGGGAACAGCGAGGGGATCGCAACGCCGAGGAGCGCCCAGCCGATCGCGACCGCGACGACGACCGCGAGGAGCGAGGCGAGGCGCCGCGCCCCGGCGAACAGCGCTCCCGCGAGGAGCCCGAGACCGAGGAACGCGAGGTAGACGAGACTGCGTCCGAGCCAGTCCCACGAGCGATCGCCGGCGATCGACCAGGCGATCGAGATCCCGGCCCAGGCGGTCAGCCCGGCGGCGCCGAGGATCGCGGTCAGCGCCGTCCGGTCGAGGCGAGGGAGGGGCAGCACGCCGCTGAGCGCGCACCCGAGCGCGATCCCGGCGACGACGAGCGCCGCGATACCGACGGACGCGAGCGAATCGACCCGAGAGCCGCCCCCGTGGAAGACGGCCGCGGCCAGGAGCGCTCCGATCGCGACGAGAAGGCCGGCCTCCGCGCTGCGCCCTCGTGGGACCGCGGATCGCGGAGCCGCGTCCATCGCGCGCGAGGCTAGCACGGGCCTCAGAACTACCCCGGCGGCCGGAGCGGACACGTCGTTACGCGCCGACGGCGTCTTACACATCGTTTACCCTTCCCTGATCGTCGACCCACGGAGAGCGGGAAGACTCAGCCACCACTCTCTCTCCGCAGCCCTCGTGCCAGACGCCGACTACCGACGCCTCTTTATTCCCGTGCTCGTCCTCGGGCTGGTGCTGGCTGCCCTCTCCGTTGCGGGGCCCGCTGCGGCGGCGAAGAAGTCGTGCGGCGATGCCGTCATCGCCGACTGGTACGGCGACGGCCGGGTCGACAAGGTCTTCCCGCTGCCCTGCTACCAGGAAGCGATCCGCTCCCTCCCGGTCGACGTCCTCGACTACTCGAACGCGAAGGAGGACATCCTCCGCGCACTCGCGTTCGCCCGGAAGGGCGAGAAGGACCCCGGGCCCTCTGGCGGGAGCCAGACCACGGCGAACGGGACGGGGAACCAGAACGGCGCGGGCGCAGGCGGGCCGAACGACCCGAACCATCCGGGCGACGAGGGGAGTGGGACGGATGCCTCCGGGGCGGTCGACACGTCCGGGCCCTCGTCGGTGCCGATCCCGCTGCTGATCCTCGGCGGGCTCGCACTCCTGCTCCTCGCGGCCGGAGGCGCCGGCTACCTCAGCCGCCGCGCGCAGTCCCGCCGCGACGGCGGGCCACCCGGCCCCGCCTGAGCAGACACACCGCTGGACACTTGCTGCGCGCCCGACCCCGATGCGGGCGCACCCATCCGCCCGCCTCGCCACCGGCCCGGTACACAAAGCAGCGGGAGCCGGGATCCCCGACCCGCTGATCACCCTCGGCGCCCTTTCGGCGTGCTGCTCGTGAGCGGCGTCGCGGCGGGGCTCGCGCATCGCCGAGGCTGACGCGCGCTTCCCCGCAACCGGTAGAATCGACGGCGTGACTCGGCGTCCAGATTTCTGTTATTTGCAGGAATTTCGGTGCCGTCCGACCCGCGTCCTAGCATGCCCGGTCCGCCCGCAGGACGCGCCCTTGCGCGACCGGCGCGGGGAGTAACAGGACATCTCGGCCCGGGAGGACAGCATGGCCAGCGCGAAGCAGGCGACGCAGACGGCGCAGGCACCGCCGCAGGAGGAAGAGTTCGTCAACAGCGTCCTCGACGGGGAGGCGAGCGTCGCCCCGAAGCGGTACTTCACGATCCCGGGGCGCGACCCGTTCGACGAGATCGAGTGGGAGACGCGTGACGCGCTGATCCCGGGCAAGAACGGCCCGGCGTTCGAGCAGCGCGACGTCGAGTTCCCGAAGTTCTGGTCGCAGACGGCGACGAACATCGTCGCCCAGAAGTACTTCCGCGGCCGCATGGCCTCGCCGGAGCGCGAGCGCAGCGTCAAGCAGATGATCGGCCGCGTCGCGGACACGATCACGGGCTGGGGCAAGCAGGGCGGCTACTTCGCGAGCGACGACGAGGCCGACACGTTCCACGCGGAGCTGAAGGCGATCCTCGTCAACCAGTACGCGTCGTTCAACTCCCCGGTCTGGTTCAACGTCGGCTTCGAGGAGACGCCGCAGTGCTCGGCCTGCTTCATCCTCTCGATCGACGACTCGATGGAGTCGATCCTCGACTGGATCCGCCGCGAGGGCATCATCTTCCGTGGCGGCTCCGGCTCGGGCCTGAACCTCTCCCGGCTCCGCTCGTCCAAGGAGCAGCTCTCGAAGGGCGGCTACGCCTCGGGGCCGGTGTCGTTCATGCGCGGCGCCGACGCGTCCGCAGGGACGATCAAGTCGGGCGGCAAGACACGACGGGCCGCGAAGATGGTCGTGCTCGACGTCGACCACCCGGACATCGACGAGTTCATCTGGTGCAAGGCCCGTGAGGAGCGGAAGGCGCGTGTCCTCGAGCAGGCCGGCTACGACATGACGCTCGACTCGGCGGACTGGGCGTCGATCCAGTACCAGAACGCGAACAACTCGGTGCGCGTCACCGACGCGTTCATGGAGGCGGTCACCGAGGGCAAGGAGTGGGCGCTGACGGCGCGCACGGACGGGACCGTCATCGAGACGACCGACGCGCGGGCTCTGCTCCGCGACATGGCGGCCGCCGCGTGGGAGTGCGCCGACCCGGGCGTCCAGTACGACACGACGATCAACGCGTGGCACACCTCGCCGAACACGGGCCGGATCAACGCGTCCAACCCGTGCAGCGAGTACATGCACATCGACGACTCGGCGTGCAACCTCGCCTCGCTGAACCTCATGAAGTTCCGCCGCGAGGACGGCGAGCTCGAGGTCGAGATGCTCGAGCACGCGGTCGACGTCGTCTTCCTCGCCCAGGAGATCGCCGTCGGCTACTCGTCCTATCCCACGCCCGAGATCGCGCGGAACGCGAAGCGCTTCCGCCAACTCGGTCTCGGCTACGCGAACCTCGGCGCCCTCTTGATGGCGCGAGGCCTGCCCTACGACTCGGACGAGGGCCGTGCGTATGCAGCCGCGATCACCGCCCTGATGACCGGGCGGGCGTACCGCAAGTCCGCAGAGGTCGCCCGCCGGATGGCGCCGCACGCCGGCTACCAGGAGAACCGGGCGCCGATGGTCGGCGTGATCGCGAGACACCGCGCAGCGGTCGGGAACATCAACCACGCGGACTCGGTGCCGGCCGACCTGCTCGAGGCCGCCCGCCGGTCGTGGCACGACGCGCTCGAGATCGGCGAGGTACACGGCTTCCGCAACGCGCAGGCGACCGTGCTCGCGCCGACCGGGACGATTAGCTTCATGATGGATTGCGACACGACCGGCGTGGAGCCGGACTTCTCGCTCGTCAAGTCGAAGAAGCTTGTCGGCGGCGGCGAGATCACGATCGTCAACAAGACGGTGCCGATGGCGCTCGCCGAGCTCGGGTACGCACCGCGCGAGGTCGAGGAGATCGTCGCGTTCATCGACGAGCGGGGCGGCGTCGTCGGCGCACCGCACCTCAAGACCGAGCACTACCCCGTGTTCGACTGCGCGGTCGGCGAGCGCGCGATCCACTACATGGGGCACGTGAAGATGATGGGCGCGGTGCAGCCGTTCATCTCGGGCGCGATCTCGAAGACGGTGAACCTGCCCGAGAAGACGACGATCGACGAGGTCGCCCAGCTCTTCGTCGAGTCGTGGCAACTCGGCGTGAAGGCGATCGCGATCTACCGCGACAACTGCAAGGTCGCGCAGCCGCTCTCGTCGTCGAAGGAGGGGCCTGCAGTCGTGCTTCCGATGGGTGCGACCGGCGTTGTCGGCCATCCGCAGCGCCGACGGCTGCCGGACGACCGCACCGAGGTCGGCCGCAAGTTCAAGGTCGGCGAGTACGAGGGCTACATCCACGTCGGCCTGTTCGAGGACGGGTACCCCGGCGACATCTTCGTGGACATCGCGAAGGAGGGCACGACCCTGGCCGGCCTCATGAACTCGTTCATGATCTCGGTGTCGCTCGGGCTCCAGTACGGCGTGCCGCTCGAGGTGTACGTCTCGAAGTTCAGCCACATGCGCTTCGAGCCGAGCGGGCTGACGAACGACCCGGACATCCGTGCCGCGAAGTCGATCGTCGACTACATCTTCCGCTGGATGGGGAAGAAGTTCCTCACCGCCGACCAGCAGGAGGAAGCGGGGATCCTGACGCCCGAGGTGAAGGCGCGCCTGGCGGCGGCGTACACCGAGAGCCCGGGCGCAGGAGCCGCCGTTGCGGCAGTCGAGTCGGCTCCTCCGGGGCAGACGGCGCTCTTCAACCAGTGGGAGGACGCCGTCGAGTGCGCCCGCTGCGGCGGCCGCATGGTCAGGACGGGCTCCTGCTACACCTGCCGCGACTGCGGTACCAACACCGGCTGCAGCTGAGCTACCCGCTCGTGAATGCAGGGTGAGAGCCGCGGAGACGCGGCTCTCACCCTGGAGGCTCTCCTACGCGAGGGTGCGGGAATTTCACTCGAGGACGAAAGCTCATACGGCGTGCAGTCGATGGCTCGTCACTTCAAAGCAGCCCGTGAAGATCTACTCGGGCTGGAACAGCGCGAGCGTGTTGCCGTCTGGATCTTTGAACCAAGCCGACTTGCCGACGCCGACCGTTGCTGCGATGTGGTTGATCGTCTTGAGGCTCGGGAAGTCGTACTCCTCGAAGATCACGCCGCGGGCTGACAAGTCGCGGACATCAGCTTCGACATCGCTCGACCAGAACCGAACCTGGGTGTGATCGGCCTTGCTTGGCCCCGGGCGCCCGTAGACGAGAAGCGTCGTCCCATCGCCACACTCGAACAGCAGATGGTTGGCAATCGTCTCGGGTGACAGCTCGAGTCCGACCTTCTGCTCATAGAACTCCTGGCTCCGTACGAGATCGGTCGAACACAACACGGCGGAAACCTTCCGGTTGAGCACGCTGCTCCTCCTACTCGGTGACGCGTACGACGCGAGCTGCCCGCGTTCGCGAGCGAACGGTTTCAGGGGCTCATTTGGTTCATCTGCGACATCGATCCGTTTTCCGGAATCGTCAGCGCCGGGATCGCGTCCGGGGCCGCGAGCATGAGCACCCCGAGGACGAGGAGTAGGAGCGCTGTTCCGTACGTCGCCACGCGACGCGACGGGATGAGCTTTTCGAATGCGATGAGACCGGCGACGAGCGCCATCCAGACGACGCTCATCACGCCGAGCGCAAACAGCGACGCCATCAACGCCCAGCAGCAACCGACGCACCAGGCGCCGTGCCGAGCTCCCATCTGCATGGCGCCGGAGAGCCCGTCTCTCCAGCTACCGAGAAGGAAACCGAGCGGCGTACGGCACTTTCCGAGGCACACGTCCTTGAGGGGGGTCAGCTCATACGCCGCAGCAACGAGGAGCGTGGCGCCAGCGACCCAACGCCCCGCGCTGTCCCACGCGAGCGCGTCACCGAAGAGCTGTCCCCCGATCTCTGCGAGCGCATAGGCCAGGAGGCCGACGGCGCTCCACACGAGGAGGTACCCGGAAGCGAATAGCAGCGGGGCGCCGAGAGCGCGCGTGTGCTTCAGCTTCGAGTAGAGGGCAACGGTCGGCGCGACCGAGGGGAACATCATCGCGGCCATCATCACGACCCACACGCCGAGGAACCAGGCGACCGTCCCGAGCTCGGACCACGGGCCGCCGTCCATGTCCTGCATCTCGCGCGCCGTCCACCACCAGCCGACAGCGGCGAGTGTCAAGAGCAATGCAATGAGCCCGAGCCGGGTGCGCGCCGCCGCGTAGGCGGGGGCGAGCCCGCCCCGATCGAGAGCTTGCTCGTTCGCGGTGGCGGTCACGTGCTCAGGCGGCCCACGAGAACGCGGAGGAGAGCCCCGTCTTCCCTTCGTATTCGATCCCAAACGCGCTGATCTTCGAGCGCGTCGCTTCCGCAGCGGTCAACTCAGAGGCGACGGGATGAAAGACTCCCGTGAGCCTCGCAGGCTCGCCAGTCTCGACACCGAACGGGACGATGTCCTCGACCTCGAAGTCGATCGCATCGCCGATGCGAACGCTGTGGCTGAGTCCTTCCTCAACGACCGTGATCGGAGCGCGCTCGACTCCGAGCACCTCTCCGATGAGTGGTGCGAGGCCGGCCATGGGGCCTCCCATCTGGCCGCCGAAGACCCCCGTGAGCTTCTGCATCTGCTCGTCCGAGGCGCCGTCGTCGACGAACATCCCGAGACGCCAGTTGCCCTCGGTCATGACCTTGGGCGTGTCCGCAATCACGGCGAGCGTGCGCCCGCCTACGTCCGTCCCCTCGATCTCACCCTCGCGGATGTCGAAGACCAGCGTGACGCGGCAGTAATCGTACGTCGCGCCGTGATCAAACGACAGGTTGCACGGGCACATCAGCTCGCAGGAGCACGTTTCGAAGTAGGTCCCCTCGATGCTCCAAGACATGCCGTTCTCCCTTCGTGTGGAGTAGCGGAAGGTCGATCTTTTGCTGCGCGGCCCACCGTGTCAACCGAATGTCCGGGGAGGTCACCACAGACTGGGCGTTCGGGAATGTCCCCTGGGCTAGCGGTACCGGCGGTACCGCAGCTCGACGATCCCGCTGCCGGAGGCCGTGCTGGAGACCAGGTCGAGCCGGTAGGACTTGGGGACGCCGTCGAACAGCCGGGTGCCTTCGCCCGCAACGTAGGGGAACAGGCTCACGTGGAGCTCGTCGATCAGGTCGAGCCGCATGAGCGACCGCCAGAGGCTGACGCCGCCCCAGACCACGATGTGGCCGTCGCCGCCCTGCCTGAGCTTGTCGATCTCTTCTGCCGTGTCACCGGCGGCGATCGTGGTGTTGGCCCAGTCGGCCGTCCTCAGCGTCCGGGAGAAGACGACCTTGCGGCCCGCGGTCAGGATGTCGGCGAAAGGATGGTCGGTGGCCGTTGTCATGGACCTGGCGATGGCTTCGTAGGCGGTGCGGCCCATGATGTGCGCGTACGCGCTTCGGAGAAAGTCGAGTTGCGCCGGGTCGTCGGGCTCACGGTTCTCGGGCAGGTCGAAGCAGAACTTCCAAAACTCGGTGCCCGGATCGGCGAGAAGGCCGTCGAGCGAGTAGTTGAACACCGTCGCTATCAGCTTCCGCATGAGCAGACCTCCTGGTCTCGGTCGTGGGCCGCAGCCCTCGCGTGGACGGGGACGTCTGTGGGCCGTCACTCGTGGTTCAGACCCCACCACCGCCCGGAAGTCATCGGTCCGGTCACGCACGCGGACTGGGCGGCGCCTGAAGCCGGGGAATGCCGGCCTCAGCGCTGGACGCGGTAGTGCATGTGCGTGACGCCGTCCTCTCCCTCGAGGATCCGGGTGCGCCGCAGCTCGATCTGCTCGGCGTCGAGGCCTTCGAACAGACGGCGCCCCTGCCCGAAGAGCACCGGGATGACGTGGAGCTCGAGCTCGTCGAGGACGCCGGCGGCGAGTGCGAGTTGCGCGGTTCCGGCGCCGTGGACGAGGACGTTCTTGTCACCCGCAGCCTCCTTGGCCCGAGCCATCGCAGTCGTGACGTCGTTCACATAGGTGACCAGCGGCATCTGCGCGAAGGGAGGGGCCGGCTGGTGTCGGCTGAGGACGAAGATCGGCACACCGTCGTGATGGTCGCCGCCCCAACCGCCGGCCGGCTCGAAGGTCCCTCGCCCGGCGACGGTCGCCCCGGTGGCCATGAACTCGTCCACGATCTTGCCGTTGACGCCAGCCGAGCGGCGGATCGCCTCCACGTCGACGTCCCCGCCGCTCATCAACCACTCGTGGAGTCGGAGCCCACCGTCACCGAGGCCGTTGTCAGGGCCCTCGTTCGGCCCGGCGATGAACCCATCGAGCGACATCGACATGTAGAGAACGGTTGCGGACACGGCGCCTCCTTCTCGGCCATCGACCTCGTCCGTACCTCTCCGGGACGCTACGGGAACCGTCGTCCGTCTGGCCTGCAGAGGTATTGCTCGCGTCTACCCGGGCTGAGACGGTGCGGGCTTGCGCCCCCACGCTGCGTACAGCACGGGAGTCAGAACGAGCTCACCCGGATCCTCGAGGATGCGAAGGGTCTCGTCGAACTCCGCCTCCGTCAGCGCTCCGGTCCCGAGAATCGCGTCCCGGTGGGCGAGCATCGAGTAGCGGTCGAAGGCCGTACCGGGGGATCCTCCTCGTAGGACGTATGAGCGTGCCTCGCTGGCGGTGTCCTCGAGCCCGGCGCGCTCGAGACGGCGCACCAGCGTCCGTCCGTAGTGGCGCTGATAGCCGACGCTCTCGAGCAGGCTGATGATCACCTCGTACGCCTTGGCGACGATCGGAGAGCCCTCCGCAGATCCGTGGATCGCCCAGTCGAAGTCCTCCGCCAACAGCCAGCCGCCGGGAGCGAGCGATGCGAACAGCCGCTCGAGCGCGTCGCCTTCTCCCAACCAGGAGAGCACCGACCTCTCGTGAACGACGTCGAACGCGCCTGCGGGTAGCTCGTCGTGCAGGAGATCATGGCGCCGGACCTCCAAGACGTCGCCGGCGAGAGGCTCGACATGGGTCGTGTCGAGGTCCACCGCGAGCACCGAGCCCTCGGGCGCGACCCGTTCAGCCATCCACGCCGCGATGGAGCCGCCGCCGGCACCGGCTTCGAGGCAGCGCCAGCCGGGACCTATCCCAAGCGAGTCGAGAAGCGTCCGGGTCCCCCGGTCCCACGTCGCCTCGATGCCCGCCAGCCGCTCGGGCTTGTCGTGCTCGAACCCGTATCTCGGTATCGCTGACTCCTGACGGCTTGCGCTCACGACGATAGCGGCTCCCAACGGAGGCGGTGTCAGCGCGCCAGACAGTTTCGACGAACGTGAAGCCGGGAACCCGAAGGGGTGATGAGCGAGGCTCGCACCGAGCCGAGAACACGGTCTCAGGATCGAGACGACATCGAAGTCGCGGTCGTCGGCGCCGGCCAGGCCGGCCTCGCAGTCGGTCAATTCCTGGAGCGCCAGGGGCGGCGGTTCCTGATCTTCGAGCGCGGCGAAGGCATCGCTACCGCGTGGCGCGGGCGCTGGGACTCACTGACGCTCTTCACACCGTGTCGCTACAGCGCCCTGCCCGGGATGTCTTTCCCGGGCGACCCCGACGGCTACCCGACCCGCGACGACGTGATCGGCTACCTCGAGCGCTACGTCGAGACCTTCGAGCTTCCGGTCGAGCCGAACAGCGAGATCGAGCAACTCGAGCGCGGCGCGGACGGCCGGTTCCTCCTCACGGTCGACGGACGTGTCATCGCCGCAGACCAGGTCGTCGTCGCAACCGGGCCGTTCCAGACGGCCTACGTGCCGAAGTTGGCCGAGAAGCTCGCTGCCGATGTCTTCCAGACACACGCCGTCGGCTACCGCCGACCCGAGGACGTGCCCGAGGGAACGGTCCTCGTGGTCGGCGGCGGCAACACGGGCTTTCAGATCGCCAAGGAGCTCTCCGCGGGGCGGAGAGTCGTGCTCTCGGTCGGCTCCCGTCAGAAGCCCTTGCCCCAGCGCGTGCTCGGGCGCGATCTCTTCTGGTGGCTTACCAAGGCGGGCATCCTGAACAAGTCGGTCGAGTCACGCCTGGGCCGCAAGCTCAGCACTCGCGACACGCTGATCGGGTCGAGCCCGCGCCAAATGAGCAAGCGTTACGGAGTCGAGCTCAGGCCGCGGCTCGTCGACGCCGACGCCCGGAGGATCGTCTTCGAGGACGGCAGCGAGCTCGAGGTCGACGCGGTCGTGTGGGCAACGGGGTACCGCCCCGACTACTCCTGGATCAACCTGCCGATCTTCGACGAGAACGGTCGCCTGCGCCACCGACGCGGCGTCACCGACGTTCGCGGCCTCTATTTCCTGGGTCTAACCTGGCAGCACACCCGGGGCTCGGCGCTGATCGGCTGGGTCGGCGACGATGCCGAGTTCATCGCCCGTGAAATCGAAGGCACCGGCCGGACGCGCGCCATGGAAGGGGTTTGACGATGGAGCACACACACGCACACACGCAGGCGACCGAGGAGTTCCCGACCGCGACCGACGGTCTGCCCGCGGCGGTCGCCACACAGGTGGTCGACCTCGCCGACGGCGACGCGGTGGATCTGCGGATCGGACCGGTCGCCAAGCAGATCGGGGACTCGACCGTCCGCATGCTCGCCTACAACGGCTCGATCCCGGGGCCGACGCTTCGCGTCCGCGAAGGCTCCGAGCTCGTCGTGAACGTCGTCAACGACGGCGACCTGGAGGCGACCGTGCACTGGCACGGCCTGCGGCTCGACAACCGCTACGACGGGACGCACGAGACGCAGGCGCCGATCCCCGTTGGCGGGACGTTCTCGTATCGCATCGAGTTCCCGGATCCGGGCGCGTACTGGTACCACCCGCACATCCGCGAGGACTACGGCCAGGAGCTGGGCCTCTACGGGAACATCCTGGTCGTCCCAGCCGAGGCGGACTACTGGCCGCCGGCCCACCGCGAGCTGGCGCTGACGCTCGACGACGTGCTGATCGAGGACGGCGCCATCGCCCCGTTCAGCCCTGCGGAGACGACGTACGCGGCCATGGGGCGGTTCGGCAATGTGCTGCTGATCGGCGGCGAGACCGACCTCGCGCTGGGTGCTCAGCCGGCCGAAGTCGTTCGCCTCTACCTGACGAACACGGCCAACACGCGAGTGTTCAACGTGGCGCTGCCGGGTGCGCGGCTGAAGCTCGTCGGCGGCGACAGCGGCCGGCACGAGCACGAGCAGCTCGTCGACTCGGTCGTGCTCGCGCCGTCGGAGCGGGTCGTGGTCGACGTGCTCTTCGACGAGGCTGGACAGCTGACGCTCGAGCACCGGACGCCCGAGAGGACGTATGCGCTCGCGACGATCGACGTCGCCGGAGAGCCGGTCTCGCCGTCGCTGAGCGAAGAGTTCGACGTCCTCCGGCACAACGGCGAGTGGGCCGTCGAGCGCGAGCGCGTCGCTCGCTATCTCAACGCGGCACCCGACAAGACGCTCTCGTTCGTCGCCGAGATGGACATGGGGACGCCGGAAGGGCCGGTCGTCTACACGTGCCCGATGCACCCCGAGGTCGTCAGCGACGAGCCCGGCCGCTGCCCCGAGTGCGGGATGAAGCTCCTCGCGACCGCCGCCCCGCAGAGCTACGTCTGCCCCATGCACCCCGAGGTCACGAGCGACGAGCCCGGAAAGTGCCCGCAGTGCGGCATGAAGCTCCTCCCAGCCGACCTCGTCGCCTCGGTGTCGGGGCACGAGATGCACGAACATCACGACAGCCACGAGCACCACCACGGCGACGAGCACGACCACGGCCATGAGCACCACCACGAGCACGCGCACGGCGAGTCCGGCGGGATCGAGTGGGAGGACGACATGGTCGATGTCAACCGCATCACCACGCCTTCGAACACGCGCTGGAGCCTTGTCGACAAGGACACCGGCGCCGCCAACCACGCGATCGACTGGCAGTTCCGGGTCGGTGACCGAGTCAAGCTGCGGCTGGTCAACGAGATGGACTCCGACCATCCGATGCACCACCCGTTCCACGTCCACGGCGCCGGCCGCTTCGTCGTGCTCGCCCGCGACGGCGTCGCCGAGGAGAACTACGTCTGGAAGGACACGGTGCTCCTGCGCACGGGCGAGACCGTGGACGTCCTCCTCGATGTAACGAACCCCGGCCGTTGGATGGCGCACTGCCACATCGCCGAGCACCACGAGAGCGGGATGATGTTCAGCTTCGACGTCCTGCCGGCCGAGAAGAAGACTCGTCGTTGAGGTCGCGCCTCGGCCTCCTATGGGGAGGCCGGGGGAACTCCCGTTGCGAGGACGGTGCCAACCGTCGACAATCGCTCTGTGCGCGACGACGACGTCAGAAGCGCGTGCTTCGCGGCACTCGACGTCCTACAGGCGAAATGGGGGCCCGACGTCCCCTACGCCGCGCTCGTCGAGGGGTTCAACTTCCGCGGTCGGAAAGTCCCATTCCTCAACCGTGCGTTCGGCATCTACCGGGCTGCCGAAGCTCAGCGGGGCCCGGCGGCTCTGTCGATCAACAGCTCCTTCCGCCAAGACCGGTACCAAGACGAGCAGACGTCGGACGGCGTGCTGTACGCCTACCAGGGCACCGACCCCGACAACCACTTCAACCGATGGCTGCGCAGTGCCCATGCACTCGACGTGCCCCTCGCCTACTTCGTCGGCACCCGCCCCAACTGGTACCGCCCCATCTATCCGACGTTCGTCGAAGACGACCGACCCGCCGAGCTCCGCGTGTTGCTGAGCTTCGGGAGGATGCGCGGCCCGTTCGACGAGCGGGAGCCGATCCACATCGGAGACGAGATCGAACGGCGGTACGTCGTCCGCCAGGTCAAGCAGCGGATCCATCAGGCCCAGTTTCGCGGGGCGGTCCTGCCCGCGTACCAGGATCGGTGCGCGATCTGTCGGCTGAAGGAGGTCCGACTGCTCGATGCAGCGCACATCGTCGGAGACGCCGAGGAGCTCGGCGCGCCGCTGATCAGCAACGGCCTCAGCCTGTGCTCGATCCACCATCGGGCCTTCGACGAGGATCTCGTCGGAGTCGCACCGGATCTCCGCGTCCACGTGTCTCGTCGCCTGCTCGACGATGAGGACGGGCCGATGCTCGACGTGCTCAAGGGCTTCCACGGCGGAACGATCGAGACGCCGGGGCGACGGACCTGGAGACCGGATCCGGAGCGACTCGCCGTCCGGTTCGAGCGGTTCCACAGCGCGGCCTGACGAGCGAAGTTCTCTCGTAGCCGGCAGTTCAGGCCCCGGCAACCCAGTGCTCGACGAGGATGTCGGGCATCGGAAAGTGCCGCGGGTTGCCGGTGGCGAGCCGCGCTCTCACCCCCACGGCAGCGGCCGCGACGAGGCAGTCGGCCTGGCTCAACGTCTCGCCGCGGGCGACGTGCTCGCGACGCCAGGAGCCGGCGAGCGCGCCCTCCGCACGACCGAGCGGTGCGAGGCGGAGCCCGCCCGCGAGACGTGCGACGGCGTCCTCCTCGCTTGGCCGAAGACCGCGGTAGAGCTCCTCGAGGTTCACGGCGCACATGAACGGCCGTTCTCCGGCCTGGGCGAGTGACTCGAGCCCGGCGATTGCGCCCGGGCGCCCGCGGAGCAGATCGATGAGCACGGTCGTGTCGAGCAGGATCGCCACGCGGTCAGCCGACGCGACGGGTGTCGGCGCGACGCTCGTCGGAGACCCAGGCTGCGGCATCCGCGTCCCAGTCGTGCCCCTCGGCGTCGATCGTGCCGATCGCGGAGCGCATGAGATCCCACGCCTCGGCGTCGTCGAGCGCCAGGCGCACCGCGCCTTCGACGAACCGGCTGCGTCCACGAGCGCCGACCCGAGCGTCGAGCCGCGCGACGACGGCGTCGTCGAGATGGACATGGACGCGCATCGTGTTACACCTTAGCACATTCTATAACACACTACTTAGCCCATTAGGTCGGGATAGCCTGCCGCGGTGGCCGGCCTCGAGAAGCTCCTCGCGCAGAACCGGGCGTGGGCCGCGACCATGACGGGGGACGATCCGACGTTCTTCTCGGAGCTCGCCAGCCACCAGTCGCCCGAATACCTGTGGATCGGCTGCTCGGACAGCCGCGTCCCCGCGAACCAGATCCTCGACCTCCCGCCTGGCGACGTGTTCGTCCACCGCAACGTCGCGAACGTCGTGGTCCATACCGATCTCAACTGCCTCTCCGTCCTCCAGTACGCCGTGGACATCCTTCGCGTCAGGCACGTGATCGTGTGTGGTCACTACGGCTGCGGCGGGGTGGCAGCCGCGCTCGAGGGCGCGCGGCACGGGCTGATCGACAACTGGCTCAGGCATGTCGCGGACGTCGCCGAGAAGCATGCGGCGGAGCTCGGCGAGCTCGCCGGGGAGCGGCGACTCGCGCGTCTGTGCGAGCTCAACGTCGTCGAGCAGGTGGCGAACCTCTGCCAGACCACGATCGTCGAGGACGCGTGGGCGCGCGGAGACGAGCTCACCGTGCACGGGGTCGTCTACGGGCTCGAGGACGGGCTTCTCCGCGACCTCGGCATCAGCAGATCGCACGGAGACGGCGATGGCCGCTGAACGGGTTGTCGTCGTCCGGCCCGGCGAGGGGCACCGCGTCGGGAACGTCGAGTTCCTCGCCCGGAGCTCCGACACGTCGCAGTTCAACTTCGCGATCATCACGATCCAGCCGCGCCGACATGGACCTCCGGCGCACCGGCACGCGTCGGAGGACGACGCGTTCTACCTCCTCGAGGGCGAGCTCGTCTTCACGGCAGACGGCGAGGAGGTCGTCGCCGGGCCCGGGACGTTCGTGCTCGTGCCACCGGGTGTCGAGCACACGTTCGAGAACCGCAGCGGCGCGGTCGCGCGGTTCGTCAACGTCCACGCGCCCGCCGGCTTCGACCTCAGGCTCGAGTCGGACTGAGGCCGTCCCCCTGCGAGGGGTTGCGGCCGACGGCGTCGTGATAGAGGATCGAGGTCGGACGAACGCCAATGGCATCGGTCTCCGACATCCTCGGCGCGAAGGGCCACGAGGTCCTCAGGATCGACGGGTCCGCCACGGTCCTCGACGCGGTGAAGGCGATGGTCGAGGGGAATGTCGGCGCGCTGATCGTGACCGAGGGCGGCGAGATCTCGGGGATCGTCACCGAGCGCGACTACCTGCGCCGCGTCACGCTCGAGGGCCGCGACGAGCGGACG
The DNA here is from genome assembly GCA_963742625.1 of uncultured Actinomycetes bacterium. GTDB lineage: Bacteria > Actinomycetota > Thermoleophilia > Gaiellales > Gaiellaceae > Gaiella. The sequence goes on along the minus strand of CAVUMO010000003.1, from coordinate 45,528 downwards.
ACCCCCGTGCGCGAGATCATGAGCGCACCGTTCGTCTACGTCGGGCCGGACGCGACGATCGACGAGTGCATGGCGATCATGACCGAGCGCCGGTTCCGCCACCTGCCCGTCCTCGTCGACGAGCGCGAGCTCGTCGGGATCGTCTCGATCGGGGACGTGGTCAAGTACCAGTCCCAGGAGCAGGGCGTCCAGATCAAGTTCCTCACCGAGTACATCTCGGGCTGACCCTCCCTGTTTGCACCCGCACGAAACCGGTAGCGTCTGGTCGATGGCGAGATACGTTGTCGCCCTCGTTCTGATCCTCGGTGCCCTCGGCCTCGTCGGTGCCGGCTGCGGCGGCGGGGGCGACGAATCGTCCGCGCCGCCTGCAACCACGGCGGAGTCGACGACAACCGGCGCGGGCGGGACGACGACCGGCGGCGGCGGCGAGACCGGCGATGCCGTGAACGGGAAGGCGGTTTTCGCGAGCGCCGGCTGCGGCAGCTGCCATACCTACTCGAAGGCCGGGTCGAGCGGCTCCATCGGCCCGAACCTCGACGACCTCGGGCCGTCGTTCGACAGGGTGGTGCGTCAGGTGACGAACGGCGGCGGCCCGATGCCGTCGTTCAAGGACCAGCTCTCGGAGCAGGAGATCCGGGACGTCGCCGCGTTCGTCTCGGGCTCCTCGTCCTAGCGTTCCCGCCACGCGACCGAGGCCAGGCGGCGGCAGCGGCCGCGATGCCTATGCTGCTTGGTTCTGTCCGAGACGACCCCCAAGCCGGGCGCGCTGCCCGCTGCCACCCTCGAGCTCCTGTGGCAGGACGACGCGACCGCGTTCGCGGTGCTGCGCGACGGGGCGGAGAGCTGTCGTCTCCGCCGCTCGAGAGCGGCATCCCGTCCGTCGCCGACGTGGCACGAGCCGGGCACGGCATCGCCTGCCGCAGGCTCTCGCTGAACGACCTGCTCGAGCTCGACACCGGCGCGCTCGACCTCGGGGACACGGCGCGAGTCGTGCTCGCGGTCGTCGATCGCGCGCGCCGCTCCGTCGCCGAGGGCCTCGTCCACCCCCATCTCGAGCCGAGCGACGGCCGCTGGCATGCGCTCTGGGGCGCGACGCTCGACGAGGTCGTGACGGATGAGCTCGACCGGATCGCGGCCGCGGCCCCGTCGGTGTCCGCGGATCCCTTCGACGGCGACCCCGACGGCTTCGTCCACGACCTCTACGCGTGTGCGGTCGACGAGCTCGCGCGCAGAGCGGTTCGGACGGCGGGTGTCCGCCCGACGTCGGGTGTGCGCGAGTCGGGCGCCTCCGAGCGCCTCATCGGTGGGCTGCTGTCCGACGAGCCGGGGCTTCCGTCCCACGGCGGCTACGCGGCGCTCGAGCGCCGGCTCAGCGCATGGGTCGACGGCGGGCTGGCCCGCCGGTCGCGCGCGCCGTGGAACGTGGGCCTGCGCCTGTCGGAGGGGGACGGCGGAACGGTCGGCGTCGCGCTCTGGCTCGAGGCGGCCGACGACCCGACACTCGCGCTCCCGGCCAGCCTCCTCCGCGACGGCGACGAGGAGGTCTTCGCGTTCCTCCGCGAAGGCGACCCGCGCGGTGCGGTCGAGCGCCGGGTCGCGTCGATCGATCCTGTCCTCGAGGGTGCCGGGCTGCCCCGGCTCGACGCCGACGAGCCCGAAGCCGTCCTCGACGACGACCAGGTGCGCGCGCTCCTGCGCGAGGCGATGCCGAGGCTCGAGGAGCTCGGCGTACCCGTCCTCCTCCCCCGCGAATGGGTCTCGAGCCCGAGCCGTGTGCGCGTGAACCTCGTCGCGACCTCCCCAGGCCGCTCGAGCGGCTTGCTCTCACGAGACGCGCTCGCGCGGTTCGACTGGCGCATCGCGATCGGCGACGTCGAGCTCACCGAGGCGGAGCTCTCCGAGCTCGCCGCTGCGAAGGAGCCTCTCGTGCGCCTGCGCGGCCGCTGGCACGCTCTCCGCGCCGCCGAGGTCGAGCGGGCGCTCCGCTTCCTCGACACACGGGGGCGTGACGCCTCTGTCGTCGATCTCGCCCGCGCGCTCTCCGGCGTCGAGACCGACGAGGCAGGGCTCGAGCTCGGCCGCGTCACGCTCGACGACGCGCTCGCCGAGCTCGTCGACGGCGACGAGCGCCGCTATCAGCCGCGCCCGACGCCGGCGGGCATGCGCCACGACCTCTTCCCATTCCAGGAGCGCGGCCACGGGTGGCTCCGGCTGCTCGGGGATCTCGGCGCGGGTGGGATCCTCGCCGACGAGATGGGCCTCGGGAAGACCGTGCAGGCGATCGCGATGCTCGTCTCCGAACGGGAGGACGGCGTCGCGTCGGGCCCCACGCTCGTCGTCGCGCCGATGAGCGTCACCCGGCAGTGGGCGCGCGAGCTCGACCGGTTCGCACCAGGTCTCGGCGTCCATGTGCATCACGGCCCGGATCGGCTCTCCGGCCTTGCGTTCGTCGCGCGTGCCGAGGCGACCGACGTCGTGATCACGTCATACGACGTCGTCGCGCGCGACCTCGAGACCTTCGAGCGCATCGCCTGGGACCGGCTGATCCTGGACGAGGCGCAGGACGCGAAGAACCCAGCGACCAAGCGGCACCGCGCGCTCCGGCGGCTCCCGCGGCGCCGGGCGCTGGCACTGACCGGGACGCCGATCGAGAACTCGCTCGGCGAGCTCTGGGCGATCATGGACCTCGTCAACCCCGGTCTGCTCGGCTCGCGACAGGCGTTCGAGCGCACGTTCGCCAGGCCGATCGAGGCCGGCCGCGACGCGCGCGCGCTCGAGCGGCTGCGGGGCCTCGTCGGCCCGTTCCTGCTGCGGCGGGTGAAGGACGCCCCCGAGGTCGAGCTCGAGCTGCCGCCGATCACGATCGCGAAGCAGCCGTGCATGCTCACGGTGGAGCAGGCGAGCCTCTACCGGGCGACCGTCGATCGCTGGATGCCGCGGATCGAGGAGCACGAGCGCCGCTTCGACCGGCGTGGCGCCGTCCTCGCCATGCTCGGGCAGCTCAAGCAGGTGTGCAACCACCCGGAGCTCGTCCTCCCGTCGGGCAGGCCGCTCGCTGGCCGCTCCGGGAAGCTCGAGCGGCTCGTCGAGCTTCTCAGCGCCGTCCCGAACGGCGACCGTTCCCTCGTCTTCACCCAGTACCCCGGCTTCGGTCGCCTCGCGCCGCACCTCGCCGAGCGGCTCGGCGTCGAGGTCGGCTTCTTCCACGGCGGGCTCACGGCACGCGCGCGGGACGACCTCGTCGCGCGGTTCGAGTCGGGAACCGGTCCCGAGATCCTCGTCGTCTCGCTCCGCGCAGGCGGGCGCGGGCTGAACCTGCCGGCCGCGAACCACGTCTTCCATTTCGACCGCTGGTGGAATCCCGCTGTCGAGCAGCAGGCCACCGACCGCGTCCACCGCTTCGGGCAGCGCAAGCACGTCTACGTCACGAGCCTCGTGTGCACCGCGACGGTCGAGGAGCGGATCGACCAGCTCCTCGATGCGAAGCGAGAGCTCGCCGAGCAGGTGATCGCGGGCCGTGCGGACGACTGGCTCGTGGAGCTCGATCTCGACACTCTCCGCTCCGCCGTCGCGCTCGCGCCCGAGGCGATCGAGGAGGCGGCATGACGGCCCGGTTGCTCCAGGACGGCGCGCCGCTCCCGGTCGGAGGGCTCGAGGAGCGGATCGGGGCAGGGCCGTGGGCGCGGTGGCTCGCGAGCGCCGCCGTGCCCGACGAGAGCAGCCCTCGGGCGGAGCGTGGGCGACGGCTCGCGCGCATCGGCGCCGTGAGCGAGGTGGCGATCACAGACGGCTCGATCACGGCGCGGGTGACCGGCTCGACCGGGAACGAGTACGACGTGTCTCTCGCCGCCGAGCCGGTCTCGGCGGCGGCGTGGGACGCAGCAGCCCGCGCGATCCGCGGTCGTGCATCGCTCCAGGCAGCGGCGGCAGGCGAGGCGCAGTCGGTCCAGCTCGCCCATGTGCTCGAGACGCGCTTCGGAGCGCGCTTCGCGCCGTCCGCGCGGGAGCTCCGCCGGTCGTGCACGTGCCCCGACGACGAGCCGCTCGGCGCGTGCAAGCACGTCGCAGCGCTGGCGTTCGTCGTCGCCGACGCGATCGACCGGGACCCCACGCTGTTCCTCCTGTGGCGCGGCTGCCCGCCCGTCGAGCCGGCGCCCACGGATCCCTGGAGGGGGTCGACGCTCCCCGAGCCCCGGCCTGTGCGCGCGCTCCCGAACGGCGCCGTGCTCAGGCGCCTCGGCCGCAGCGGCATCCGGGTCGGCGGCGTCGACCTCGCGGACGCGCTCGAGCGGGCATACGACGCGTTCGCCGCGACGCGGCCGAGCGGGGCATGATCCCGCCATGGAGCAGCGGCTCAGCCTCGTGACCCTCGGCGTCCGCGACCTCCCGCGGGCGCGGGGCTTTTATGAGGCGATGGGCTGGCGCACCGGGGCGGCGCTCGACGACGACGTCGTGTTCTTCCAGACCGGGTGCATGATCGTCGCGCTCTGGGGAAGGGCCGAGCTCGCAGAAGACAGCGCCGTGGAGGACGGCGGAGGCTGGGGCGGGGTGACGCTCGCCTACAACGTCGCGTCACCGGACGAGGTCGACGCGGTGCTCGAGGAGGCGCGCGCGGCGGGTGCGACGATCGGGCGCGAGCCGGCGAAGACGTTCTGGGGCGGCTACTCGGGAGTGTTCGTCGACCCCGAGGGCCATCCGTGGGAGATCGCGCACAACCCCCACTGGACGATCGCTCCGGACGGGTCGACCACGCTCTCGCGCTAGCCGAGCACGTTGATCGCGCGGGCACCGACGACGAGGATGGTCACCAGCGAGATCGACGACTCGAGCCCCATGAACACCTTCGCGCGGTGCGTGAGCGGCATCGCATCGGTCGGGCTGAACGCGACGGAGTTCGTCAGCGAGAGGTAGAGGTAGTCGACGAGCGCGGGCGCCCAGCCGGGGCGGGCGAGCTCGCGGTTCTCGTCCTGCGGGAACTGGAAGTCCGGATGGCCTCGCGTCTCCGCGAGGGCACGCGCGATCGGGCCGCCGTCGTCGAGCTCCCAGAAGACGAGCGCGTACGTGATCACGTTCGTCACCAGGACGACGACGGCGGACGCGAGCAGCTGCGGCCCCGCCGGCGTCCAGTGTGTCAACGAGACGACGACGCAGAAGGTCGCCGCGCCCGTCCCGACGCCGAGCAGGGCGAGCAGGGCGATCGCGACCTCCCGCTGGAGGCGCTCGAGCCCGACGCGGGAGGGGCCGACGGCCAGCGTGACGGACAGGAGGCCGGACGGCGCCGCGAGGAGGAGCCAGATCCACCAGTCGGACGAGCCGAAGAGCTTCCAGTCGGCGCTGCGGCTCACGAGCGCGAGCAGCACGTTCGCGCCGAGGATCGCGAGGGCGAACGGTGCCGCCTCGTGACGGACCTCACCCCGCACCTGCCGAAGATGGTCGTCGCCCACGGCGGAGTGTTCGGCGGGCGAGCCTCGATACCTATGGCGGCGTGGTGCGGACGCGGCCGCATACGATCGTCCCGTGGAGCAGCGAGCACTGGGGAGGAGCGGGGTCGCCGTGACGCGCGTCGTCCTGGGCTGCGGGAACTTCGGCGGGATCGGCTCGAAGCCGTCGCTGTTCGGACAGGGCACGACCCGTGAGGAAGCACTCAGGCTTCTCGACGCCGCCTGGGAGCTGGGCATCACGACGCTCGACACCGCCGACGCCTACGGCGGCGGGCGCAGCGAGTCGTTCATCGGCGACTGGCTCCGCACGAAGGGCGGCGACGTCCGAGACCGCGTCGTGATCGTCACCAAGACGTTCAACCCCATGGAGGAGGGCGCCGATCGCGGCCTCTCCCGCACGCGGATCCGCCGGCAGGTCGGTACGAGCCTGGAGCGACTGGGCGTCGAGCGGCTGCCGCTCTACATGGCGCACAGCTTCGACCCGGACACCGCGCAGGAGGAGACGCTCGCAACGTTCGACGAGCTCGTCCGCGAGGGCGTCGTCGGCGCGGTCGGCGCGTCAAACTTTACGGCCGAGCAGGTCGCCGAGGCCCTCGAGCTCTCCGCCCTCGAAGGGCTGACTCGCTACGAATGGGTGCAGAACGCCTTCTCGCTCCTCGAGCAGGGCGACCGCCAGACGACGTTCCCGCTGTGCCACGAGCACGGGCTCGGCTACGCCCCGTTCGGCCCACTGGCCGGCGGCTGGCTGACCGGCAAGTACCGGCGGGCCGAGGAGCCTCCGGCCGGTTCGCGGATGACCCTGCGACCGGAAGGCGGAGAGGGGTACCGCACCGATGCGACCTTCGACGCACTCGAGGCGTTCGAGCGCGAGGCGCAGACACGAGGAGTCTCGATGGCGGCGCTCGCGCTGGCGTGGCTCCTCCACGTCCCGGAGCTGACGGCCATCGTCGTGGGGCCGAACGACGTCGCACAGCTCGCCCCGGTCCGTGACGCGCTCGACATCCGGCTCGATGCGGACGAGCATGCACGCATTGGGGCGCTGTTCGCATGAGCCTGCTCGTGCTATCCGACGCAGACGTTCGCGAGCTGCTCGACATGGAGTCGTGCATCGCGGCGATGGAGGACGTCCTCGCCGCGCTCGCGCGGGACGAGCTGACGATGCCGCTCCGGTTCGTCGTCCGACCGCCGGCCGAGCAGCTGCTCGGCTTGATGCCCGCCCACCGCGGCGGCGCGTCCCCGCTGTTCTCGCTGAAGGAGGTCGTGATCGCACCGGGGAACAGCGCCCGCGGCCTCGACCCGCACCAGGGCGCAGTGCTCCTGCACGACGGCGAGACCGGTGTCCTCCAGGCGGTGGTCAACGCCTCGGCGATCACGGAGATCCGCACCGCCGCCGTCTCGGCGGTTGCGACGAAGCTGCTGGTGCGACCCGCCGCGCGCCGGGTCGCGATCCTCGGCGCGGGTGTCCAGGCGCGCTCCCATGCCATCGCCATGCGGGCCGTCGTCGGGGACGCCGAGCTCCGGATCTGGAGCCGTACGCCCGCACACGCGGAGGCCCTCGCGCTGGAGTCGCACGCGGTCGTCTGCGACTCGGTCGAGGATGCGCTCGACGGCGCGGAGATCGTCTGCACCTGCACCTCGTCCCGCGAGCCCATCGTCCGTCGTGCCTGGCTTGCCCCCGGCACGCACGTGAATGCCGTCGGCTCGTCGATCCCGACCGCGAGGGAGCTCGACGCCGACCTGATCGCCGAGGCCGCGCTCTTCGTCGACCGGCGCGAGTCGACCGTCAACGAGTCGGGCGACTACCTGCGCGCCGTCGAAGAAGTGGGCATCGGGCCCGGCCACATCCGCGCCGAGCTGGGCGAGTTGCTCGTCGGGTCGGCCGACGGACGCCGTGACGACGACGAGGTCACGGTCTTCAAGTCGCTCGGGCTCGCCGTCGAGGACCTCGCCGCCGCCGCGCTCTGCGTCGAGCGGGCACGCGAGCGTGACGTCGGCACGGAGGTCGAGTTCTGAGCCGGGCGGAGGCACCCGCTGTCGTCCCGCTCGAGGCGATCGAGCGCGCGCGCGCGATCACTGCAGACGTCGTCCATGAAAGCCCGCTCGTGCGGCTGGACGTCGACGCGCCCTGTGAGATCTGGCTGAAGCTCGAGAGCCTGCAGCCGATCGGCTCGTTCAAGCTGCGCGGCGCGACGAGTGCGATCCGCCAGGCCGCGCCCGACGAGTGGCGCGCAGGCGTCTGGACGACAAGCGCGGGGAACATGGCGCAGGGCGTCTGCTGGGTCGCGCGCGAGCTCGGCGTCCCCGCCACCGTCGTCGCGCCCGAGCACGCACCGCGCGCGAAGCTCGACGCCGTCGCGCGGCTCGGCGGCGAGGTGATTCTCGTGCCGTTCGACACCTGGTGGGAGACGATGGAGCGAGGCGCGTACCCGGGGCTCGACGGGTTGTTCGTCCATCCCGTGCTGGACGAGCGCGTGATGGCCGGCAACGGCGTGATCGGCCTCGAGCTCGCCGAGCGGCTCGACGGGATCGACACCGTGCTCGTCCCGTGGGGCGGCGGTGGGCTTACCTGCGGCATCGCGAGCGCGCTCGCCGCCGTGTCCCCCGCGACACGGGTGATCGCGTGCGAGCCGGCTACGGGCGCTCCTCTGACCGCGTCGCTCGCCGCGGACGAGTCGACCCAGGTCGCGTACACCGCGTCGTTCGTGGACGGCGCGGGCTCGAAGGCCCTCCTGCCTGCCATGTGGGAGCGGGCGCGCTCCCTCGTCGTGGGCGCGGTCGCCCTCCCGCTCGCCGACGTCGCCGAGGCCGTCCGGGTCCTGGCGACGCGAGGGCACGTCGTCGCGGAGGGCGCGGGGGCGCTCTCCCTCGCCGCCGCGCTGGGCGGTCACGCCGGCGACGGGCGCGTCGTCTGCATCGTGTCCGGCGGGAACATCGACACGGACCGGCTGACCGCGATCCTCTCCGGCGACGTGCCGTCCTAGTCCCGCCGGGAGCGAGGCGGGCGGGTCTCGACATCGGCGTCCCAGCGGTGGTACGGCGTCGACAGCGGCAAGGCGAACCACACCAGCCCGAACGAGGCACCCGTGACCACCGCGACGACGATCGCCCATTCCGTCGACACGACGGTGTCGATCACGAGGAAGGTGGTCGCCGTCATCGCGACCGCGAGGCACACCATCCCGCCGACCGCGCCCAGGTGGGAGAAACGGAGCATCCGCTCCTTGCTGCGCTCGCGCCAGCGGAGGCGGTGGTAGGCGGTCGGCAGCATCAGCGCCAGGACCGCGAGCAAGGTTGCGAGGAACGCGACGACGTACGCGTCCCGCTGGGTGTGCGTCGTCCGCTCCCAGCGGGCGCTGAACGGGACGACCAGCAGGAAGCCGAAAAGCACGCTCGCACCCGACAGCGCGACCCGCGCCTCGTTGAGGAGTTCGATGAGCTCCTGGTCCTGCTTCTCGCGAAGCGTGGCCTCGTCCACGACGAGACCGTACTGTGCCCCTTCAGGCGCTGCGCCTCGGCCGCTCAGCAGTTGCGCCGGACGGTCTCCGAGACCCCGAGCTTGATCCACTCGAGCGGCACGGCGATCGCGTTCCGCCACCACGGCTGGTCGACCCCGTGCACCGTGATCTTCGCGTTGACGCAGCGCTGGAAGATACGGCCGGCGCGGAAGGTGTTGTAGCCCGGGGTGACGAGGATGATCGAGTCCCAGTTCTTGCGGTCGACGAGCTGGCCGACCGCCTGCGCCTCGCCCTGCGTCGACGCCGGACCGGCGTGAACGCAGACGACCCCCGCTGGCGGCTTGCCACAGAGGCTGTCGCGTTTCGTGTCGTGGCCGCTGCGGTCGGCCGACACGATGAGGTTCGGGGCGAGACCCCCGCCGAAGAGGGCCTGCGCCGCAGGGAGGGTGTTCTCCGGGCCGGAGAGCACGACGATCGCGTCCGCATTCGGGGGCAGCGGGTCGTCGTCTCGCTCGAGGAACGCCGGGATGCCGATGGCGTATGCCAGACCGAGCAGGACCGCGACGATGATCACGAACCGGCGCACGCGGGGAAGAGTGACACCCACGTCGGCCGACGTAGGGTAGAAACACTCGATCGGGGGCCCCCCTCTCTCGCTCACCACGATCCGGCGTCTGACGATCGAGGCGCAGGGCTACGCGTCGCGCTCGCGTCGAGGGACGAAGGCAGAGGTCGAGGCTGCGGTCCGGCGCCTCTCGTGCGTCCAGCTCGACTCGATCTCGACCGTCGAGCGCAGCCACCGCATCGCGCTCGCCTCGCGCATCGGCGCATACCCGCGCGAGGCGGTGTCCGCACTTCTCCGAGAGGGCCGCCTGTTCGAGTATTGGGCGCACGAGGCATGTCTGATCCCGGCGCGCGACTGGCCGCTCTTCCGCCCCGCGATGGAGGTCGGGGGCCGCCGGTGGTACGGCGAGGTCGACCGCACGCATCCACACCTGCGCGAGCACGTCCTCGAGGAGATCCGCACGCGGGGGCCTCTCGGCTCGCGCCACTTCGACGGGGCGGCGCGGCAGGGCGAGATGTGGGGCTGGAAGCCCGCCAAGCGCATGCTGGAGCTGCTCTGGAACCACGGCGAGCTCGTCGTCGCGGGCCGGCAGGGATTTCAGCGCCTGTACGACCTGCCCGAGCGCGTGCTCCCCCGTGAGTTGCTCGTCGCGCCGACGCCGCCCGAGCCGGAGCGGCTGCGCGAGCTCGTCGAGCGGGCGGTGAGGGCGCGCGGCGTCCTGACGGAACGCGGCGCCGTCGAGCACTGGCGTCTGCGGGGCGGCACAGCACGCGTCCGCGCGGCCGTCGACTCCCTGGTTGCGGACGGCGTCCTCGAGCGCTACGCCGTCGAGGACGGCGGCCCGCCGGTGCTCGTCCCCGCCGGCCCGGTGCTCGACCGCGCCGCGCCGTCGACGGCGGTGCTGCTCTCCCCGTTCGACAACCTCCTCTGGGATCGGCCGTTCGCGCGCCGCGCGCTGCGCTTCGACCACCTGATCGAGGTCTACAAGCCCGCACCGCAGCGGCGGTACGGGTACTACGTCCTCCCGCTCCTCTGGCGGGACCGGGTCGTCGGTCGTGCCGACCTCAAATCCGACCGAGCGGCGGGCGCGCTCGTCGTCCGGGCCTTCCACATCGAGGACGGCGTACGCCGGTCGGCCGCGCTCGACGAGGCGTTCGACCGCGCGCTCGACCGTCTCCGGATGGTGATCGGCCTCGAAACGGTCGCCCGCTGATCGCCCTCGCCGCCTGACCGAACGCGACTACGATCGCGGCATGGAGTTCGAGACTCGGGCGATCCACGCGGGCCAGGAGCCCGACCCGGCGACCGGCGCGGTGATCACCCCCATCTACCAGACCTCGACGTTCGCGCAGGACGGCGTCGGCGTGAACAAGGGCTACGACTATTCGCGGGCGGGCAACCCGACCCGTACCGCGCTCGAGGAGTGCCTCGCGTCGCTCGAAAACGCAGCACACGGGCACGCGTTCGCATCGGGCGTCGCTGCGACGTCGTCGATCATGCACCTGCTCGACCCGGGCGACCACGTCGTCTGCGTGAACGACGTCTACGGCGGTACCTACCGCATGTTCTCCCAGGTCTACGAGCCGAAGGGGTACCGCTTCACGTACGCGACGCCGGAGCAGCTGTCCTCCGAGCCGGATGCGTACGTCACGGACGCGAGGCTCGTCTGGATCGAGACACCGACCAACCCGCTGCTCAACATCGTCGACATCGCGGCGGTGGCCGCGGCTGCGAAGGCAGCGGGAGCGCTGCTCGTCGTCGACAGCACGTTCGCGACGCCGTTCCTGCAGACCCCGCTCGCCCTCGGCGCGGACATCGTCCTCCACTCCACGACGAAGTACCTCGGCGGGCACTCCGACGTGATCGGCGGCTTCGCCGGCACGAACGACCCGACGATCGCCGAACGCCTGCGCTTCCTGCAGAAGTCGCTCGGCGCAGTTCCCGGCCCGTTCGACTGCTGGCTCGTGCTGCGCGGGCTGAAGACCCTCGCCGTCCGGATGGAGCGCCACTGCGCCAATGCGCGCGCCGTCGCGGAGTTCCTCGCCGCGCATCCGCGCGTCACGGAGGTGCTCTGGCCCGGGCTCCCGGAGCATCCGGGCCACGAGATCGCCGCTCGGCAGATGCGGGACTTCGGCGGGATGGTCTCGTTCAGCGTCGAGACGGAGGACGAGGCGGTCGACCTCGTCTCGCACACGACGGTCTGGACCCTCGCCGAGAGCCTCGGCGGCGTCGAGAGCCTCATCGAGCACCCCGCCCGGATGACGCACGCGTCTACCGCGGCAGGGCCCTTCGCGGCGCCGCCGAACCTCGTGCGGCTCTCGGTCGGGCTCGAGGCGGCCGACGACCTCGTCGCCGACCTGGAGCGCGCGCTCGCCGCCGCACCGGCGCGGGCCTGAGCATCGGTCCTTTCGGATCAGGTGGGAAACGGTGTCAGACACCGTTTTCTGTCAAGGGCAGAGCGTGCCGACTTCGTGCCAATCGCTCCACCGTGCGGGCGGCGGCCCGCGCCGGCACCGAAGCCAGACGCGGGCCGCCAAGCCTGCCTACGGGCTGGTGACGAGCCGGAAGGCCGTGCCGGTCGGGTCCTTGACCCGGGCCAGCCGGCCGTACGGCGTGTCCTGCGCGGGCTCGACGATCGTGCCGCCGAGCTCCGTCACCTGCGCGAGCGTCGCGTCGACGTCCGCGACCTCGAAGTAGACGTTCCAGCCGGACGGCTCGCCAGCGTCGTCCATGATCCCGGCGAGGGCGTCCTCGTCCTTCCCGAGCGTCGTGTAGCGGAACTCGTCCGCGTCGCTCATCACGTGCGTGTCCCAGCCGAACACGTCGCGGTAGAAGGACACGGAGTCGTCGTACGCGCTCGTGTGGAGCTCGAACCACGACGGCGTGCCGGGCTCGCGGGTCACCTCGAAGCCCTTGACCTCGTTCGGCTGCCATGCGCCGACGACGGAGCCTCCCGGATCCTTGATCATGGCGAAGCTGCCGTTCTCGGCGACCTCCATCGGCGGCATCTCGACCGACCCGCCGTGGCTCCCCGCGGCGTCCGCTGCCCCCTGGATGTCGTCGGTCATCAGATGGACGCCCCACGCGTCCGGGTAGCCGGTCGACCCGTCGTTCGCCATGCAGCCGGCGACGTGCTTCCCGTCCTTCGTGAACGTGAAGTAGCCGCCGAACCGCTCGTCCGCCGGCTCGGCCTTCCAGCCGAGGAGCCGGCCGTAGAAGTCGGTCGCCTTGTCGGTGTCCGAGCTGTACAGGTCGATCCAGCACGGGGCACCGATGACGAGAGTTGGTGCGGGCATGTCTGCCTCCCTTGTCGCGTGTGTCGGAGCAATGACCGCCTCGCCGCGCGAAAGTCATCGTTCCGCCATTCGACGGTAGAGCGTCGGACCGTCCGCGGGGGTACGGCTAACCCGAGATAGCGTCCCGGCATGACGACGCCGCCCCTCGACCTCGTCCACCTCGGCGACGCCCGCCGGATCGGCGCATACCTCGTCGAGACCGACGACGGCCTCGCGCTGTTCGACTGCGGCCCCACGACGTGCGTTCGCGCGCTTCGCGATGCCCTCGGCGCGCGCGGCGTGGAGCTTGGCGACGTCCGCCATCTGCTGCTCTCCCACATCCATCTCGATCATGCGGGCGCGGCAGGCGTCCTCGTCCGCGAGAACCCCGCGCTCACGGTGCACGTCTCCGAGGTCGGTCTCCCCCACCTGGTCGACCCCGAGAGGCTCGAGACGAGCGCCCGCCGGCTGTACGGAGAGGCTTTCGACGAGCTCTGGGGCGAGCTCGCGCCCGTCCCGGCCGCCAATGTCCGCCCCGTCGGTGACTCCGTCGTCGGGCTCGCGTGCTTCCCGACCACGGGGCACGCAGGTCATCACGTGTCGTATCTCCACGAGGACGGGACGCTCTACGCGGGAGACGCCGCGGGCGTGCGGATCGAGCCCGGTCGCTTCGTCTACGCCCCGACACCGCCGCCAGAGGTCGACCTCGAGGCATGGGAGCGGACGCTCGACGAGCTCGAGCGGCGCGAGCCGCGAAGGCTTGCCCTGATCCACTTCGGCGTCTTCGACGACGTCGAGCGTCACGTCGCCGCCCTCCGCGCGACGATGCACGAGTGGGGCGAGCGGGTCGCCCACGGGATGGACGAGCCGACGTTCGTCGCGGCCGCCCGCGCCGACGTCGCCGCCGCGGAGCCGGGCGAGGTCGAGGCGTACGACCGCGCGGCGCCGTACTGGCACTGCTATCTCGGGCTCGAGCGCTACTGGCGCAAGCGGGCCGAAGCCGCGAGCTGAGCTCAGCCCTCGACGGCGTACGTACGCAGCGACTCGAGTGAGGAGAACTCCAGCGCGAGCGCATGCGTCGCTTCGAGGACGACAGGCGGCGCGACGCCCGCCTCGAGCGCCTGCTGCCACCGGTCTGCGCAAAGGCACCACCGGTCGCCGTCGCGCAACCCCGCAAAGCCCCACTCCGGCCGCGGGGTCGAGAGGTCGTTCCCGACCGAGCGGCTGTACTCGAGGAACTCGTCGGTCATCACGGCGCAGACCGCATGCACGCCGAGGTCCTGGCCGCCCGTCCGGCAGCTGCCGTCCCGCCAGAAGCCGGTCACCGGGTCGAACCCGCAGGGCTCGAGCGGCCCGCCGAGCACGTTGAGCCCGTCGCTCACAGCAGAAAAGAGTATGGGTACACGTCAGATCTCTCGGTTGTACGCGGAGCGGACGTTCACGCGGTCGGTCTAGCGAGGCGCCGCCGGAGCGTCCCAGCGGGCGATCGTCGCCTCGTACGCGCTGACGTAGTCGGCGACCATCCGCTCCGGCGAGAACCGCTCCTCCACGACCCGCCGCTGCACGCGCGAGTCGATCGCGTCGGCCCGTTCGAGCGCGCCGGGCATGTCGCGCCACCGGTCGACGATGATGCCGCTCACGCCGTCCTCGATCACCTCCGAGACGGCGCCGTAGCGTGTCGCGATGACCGGTGTCCCGCACGCCATCGACTCGATCATCACGAGGCCGAAGGGCTCGTCCCACTCGATCGGAAACAGCGTCGCGCGTGCGTGCTGGAGGAGCTCGACCTTCTCGCCGTGCGTCACCTCGCCGACGTACTCGATCCGATCGGAGAGGTGGGGGCGGACGAGCTCGTCGAAGTAGCGCTGCTCGAGCGGCTCCCGGCATTTGCCTGCGAGCTTGAGCGGGAGCCCACACTCGATCGCCACGGCGACAGCGCGGTGCGCGCCCTTGTCGGCGGTCATCCGCCCGAGGAACAGGAGGTACTCGCCCCGGTCGGGAAGGAAGGGATAGAGCGAGAGGTCGAGGGCGTTCGGGCAGGTCGCGACCCACGGCAGGTCGGGCAAGGGTCGCCGTTGCGCCTCGGAGACGGCGATCAGCGCCGCGTGCGGCACCATCGCGGTGACCTGCTCGTACAGCCTGCCGGGCTCCCCCGAGAGCGGGCCGTGGACGGTGTGGGCGAAGGGAGTCCGTCCCATCGAGCCGAGCGCGAGGCCGAGCAGCCCGGTGTGGTCCGAGATCACGTCGAACTCGCCGGCGCGCAGGAGGCACGAAACCGCGTGCCGCAGCTCCCAGAACGTGTGCCCGATCCACTCGCTCGGTGCAACGTCGTAGACGAACTCGAGGCGCGCTTTCGTGTGCGAGTCACCGGAAGCGAACAGCGTGACGTCGTGGCCGTCGTCGACCAGGCCGTCCGCGAGGAGCGACACGATCCACTCGATGCCCCCGTAGGCGTGGGGCGGCACCGGGAACCAGACGGGGCTGAGGACGGCGACCTTCATGCCGCCTCGATGCCGATCCCGTCGGCCGACGACGAGACGTCCCACGTGCGACCGAGCGCGCGTACGCCCTGCAAGATGAGCGGCGCGCGGTCGAGCGGCTTCACTCCCGGCAGTGTGTCCAGCCGCCCGTTGGCCGTGTCGGGCTCGAGGCCGAGCAGGAGCCGGAGGAGCAGGAGGGGCGTCCCCGCCGCCCAGGCCTGGGGACGCGCCGCAGTCGGATATCCGATCGGGAAGGGCGTCTCCGAGCGGTCGAAGCCGGCGAAGACCTCGGGAAGCGACCAGTCGAAGTGGCGTGCCGACTCGAACAGGGCGGACGCCACCTGGTGCACGGCGTCCCAGTGCCCGTACCGGCTGAGCCCCCAGGCGGCGAGGGCGGTGTCGTGGGGCCAGACGGTCCCGTTGTGGTAGCTGAGCGGGCTGTAGGCCGCGTCCGAGGTGGACATCGTCCGAAAGCCCCACCCCGACCACAGCTCGTGCCGCATTAGCGCGTCCACGATCGACTCGACCCGCTCCTCGGGGACGATGCCGCTCCAGAGCAGGTGGCCGATGTTCGAGCAGAGCGCGTCGACCCGGCGCTTGTCGCGGTCGAGCGCCAGCGCATAGTACCCTCCGCGGTCGGGGACCCAGTACGCATCGTCGAAGCGTATGCGCAGGTCGGCGGCCTCCCGCTCGAGCCGCGCCGCGAGCTCCTCGTCGCCCCAGGCGTCCCGTGCCACCTCGACGAGCCGTCGCTTCGCGTCGTAGACGTATCCCTGCACCTCGGCCGGCGCGATGGGCGTCTCGGCGAACCGGCCGTCTCGGAACCGCTGCGAGTCGCCGGAGTCTTTCCAGGACTGGTTCTCGAGCCCGCTCGAGCGGCGCTCGTACTCCACGAAGCCGTCGCCGTCCCGGTCGCCGTAGACGTCGATCCACGAGAGCGCCCTGAGCGCAGGCTCGCGGAAGCGCCGCGCAAGCTCCGCGTCCCCGGTCCAACGCCAGACCTCGGAGAGAAGCACGAGGTAGAGCGGTGTCGCGTCGACCGTCCCGTAATAGCGATGGAACCACTTCTCGGCGGCCCGGCCGGAGCGCAGCTCGTGGACGATCTTGCCCGGCTCGGCGTCTATCGTCGGGTCGTCGACGTCCGCCTGGAGCTCGGCGAGCGTGTCGAGCGCGCCCACGCCGAGCTCGGGCCCGAGGAGCATCGTCTGCAGGCTCGTGATGATCGTGTCGCGGCCGAACACCGTCATGAACCAGGGCATACCCGCTGCGGGCACCATTCCCGCACCCTCGCCGTGGCGGAGTCGCAGCGCCGCGAGGTCGGCGACGGACTGGTCGAAGGCATGGCGGAGCTCGTCCCAGCTGGTCTGGAGCCGCGGCAGGCGCAGCGACCAGGCGTCGAGAGACTCACGGACGCGCGTGCGCTCCGTGCCGAACCGCTGCTCCACGAGCGCGGGATGGGCGACCTCCCCGTCGAGCGACACCGCGACGTCCACGCGGATGTCCCACGAGCCGTGCGGGGCGAGCGAGATCGGGAACCGGACGACACTGTCGCTCGTGTGGCCGCCGCGCGAGAGCACGACCTGCGTCCGCCCACTCCTGCCGTCGGACTCCTGCAGCACCACGCAGCCGGTCTCCTCGTCGAAGCGCCCGGCCGCGGACGGGGGCAGCGCGGGCGCATGGAGAGGGTCGCCGAGCGCGAAGTCGTGCTCCTTCACGCTGATGATGTCCGCGAAGTCCGTGCCGAAGCCCAGCTCGAGCGTGAAGGAGATCGGGGCGCGCGTCTCGTTGCGGAGCACGATGTGATCCTGGAGCCCTCGCCCGACGAACCGGTGGCGCGCGATCGAGAGGGCGTCGTGCGCGAGGCCGTCGACCGGCGCGTTGCGCGAGTAGAAGGCGGCCGAGAAGTACTCGACCTTGCCCGACGAGAGCAACAGCGGCCGGCGGCCGTCGACTGTCAGGGTGAACGTGGAGAGGAACCGGGTGTCGTAGGCGTAGAGGCCGTTGACACCACCCTCGATGTCGCCGAGGTCGTCGCAGATGCAGAAGGTCGAGCCTTCGAGGATCGTCGGCGACACGGGCTAGCGATCGTCCCTTCGAACGAGACGCGCGCCGCTCGACTGCGCGAGCGCCTTGATCACGATCTCGTCGACGTTGACGTGCAGCGGGCGCGTGAGCGCGAAGAGCACGCAGTCCGCGATCTCGTCGGGCGTCACCGGATCGAGCCCGTCGTAGACGGCGTCGGCCTTCTCGCGGTCCCAGTCGAACCGCACGAGCGAGAACTCCGTTTCGACGAGCCCGGCGTCGACGGTCGTGACGCGGATCGGCCGACCCAGCAGATCCTCGCGAAGCGCGTAGGAGAACCCCCGCACGGCGAACTTCGAGGCGATGTACGAGGCGCCGTGCGGGTAGGCCTGCCGGCCGGCGATCGAGCCCATGAACAGGATGTGGCCACCGTCGCGGAGATGCGGCAGGCACAGCCGCGTGATGCGTAGCACCCCGTCGACGTTCGTGTGGAGGACGGTCGCCTCCACCTCCTCGCTCGACTCCTCGAAGGGCACGCGGCCGAGCGCGAGCCCCGCGTTGTTGAAGAGGATGTCGATCCCCCCGAGCTCGGCGACGGCGGCCTCGACGAACGCAGCGCTCGACGCCTCGTCGGTCACGTCGAGCGGGAGCGAGACGTCCGCGTCGACGCGCTCGCTGCGCCGTGCCCCGCCTGCGACGCGCACTCCGGCTTCGCGGAGCTTCCGCACGGTCGAGGCGCCGATGCCCGACGACGCGCCCGTGACGACGGCCGTCTTGCCGGAGAGATCCATGGCGGCGAGCCTAACCGCCACCGGTGTCGGACTTCAGTCCGACACCTGCTCCAGCTCGACTCGCTCGATTGTCACCGCGCTCGTCGGGCGGTCGCGTGCGTCGCGGTCGACGAGCGAGATGCGGTCGACGACGTCCTGCCCCGACGAGACCTGGCCGAAGACCGTGTGCTTCCCGTCGAGCCACGGGCACGCGTCGGCGGTGACGAGGAAGAACTGCGACCCGTTCGTGTTCGGGCCCGCGTTGGCCATCGCGAGCGCACCGCGTGCGACCGGATGGCCGCTCGGCTCGTCTTCGAACGTGTACCCCGGCCCCCCGGTGCCGTCGCCGTCGGGGCACCCACCCTGGATCATGAAGTCGGGGATGACCCGGTGGAAGGAAAGCCCGTCGTAGAAGCCGTCTGACGCGAGCTTGGTGAAGTTCTCGACCGTCTTCGGTGCATCCTCGGGAAAGAGCTCGATCTCGATCGGGCCCTCGCTGGTGTGGAGCGTCGCCTGTGTCATGACCACGACGCTACCAGCGCCCCACGGCGCCGAGGCCGGCCCACGGGCGCCATGAAACGGCGCGCCACGACGGCATGCCGCCCGGCGCTTAACATTCGGCCAACATGTGCGCGGGGAGCCTCCCGCGTACACTCTCGTGCATGGCGACGGCTGCCGAATCGCTCGCCGGCCTGCCTCAGGCCGAAGCCTCGCAGGAGCTCGCGCGGAGCTGGAAGAAGCTGACACGCGCCGCGACGATCGTCGCCGTTCTCACGTCGCCGGCGCTCTACATCTGGTTCACGCAGCGCAGCGGTCTCTCCTGGTGGCAGGCACTCCTCGCGACGGTCGCGATCGTCGTCGTGTTCCGAGGCTTCGCGGACCTCCTCTTCCGCAGGCTGATCCCCGCGCCGAGCCTGTTCGGCGTCGAGAGCCGCGACCTGCGCGAAGAGGACATCGTCGGCCGCCGCCGGGCATGGTTCTGGCGCTTCTGGTTCAAGATCGCCGTCTACTTCGTCGTCCTGATCACGATCATCTGGCTGTTCCGCGGGGGCACCTGGTTCGGGACGATCGGCTTCATCCGCGACGGGATCGGGACGATCTTCTCGTCTCCTGCGCTCTGGATCCAGGTCGTCTTCGTCTTCTTCCTCTTCATCGCGAACTTCGGGATCCTCTTCGGCCCGCTCCTCGCGATGAACCTCTCGCAGATCAAGACGTTCGAGCCGGGCGACGCGCAGTGGGGCGTGAAGCTCGACGACGTGCGCGGCCAGGCGGAGGCCAAGGAGGAGGTTCGCCGGGTCGTGTCGATCTGGCAGTCGGGCGAGCAGTTCGAGCACCACGGCGGCAAGCGAGAGCGTGGCGTGCTCTTCTTCGGGCCTCCGGGCACCGGCAAGACGATGCTCGCGAAGGCGCTCGCGACCGGCTTCAACTCGCCGTTCGTCTCGATCCCGGGCTCCGGCTTCGCCGCGACGTTCATCGGCATCGACGCGATCGTCGTCCGCTACCTCGCCTGGAAGGCGAAGCGCGCGGCCCGCAAGTGGGGCGGGACCTGCATCGTGTTCATCGACGAGATCGACGCCGTCGGCATGCGCCGCCAGGCGCTCGGCAATGGCTTCGGCGGCGCGATCAACGTGCCACCCTTGACGCCGCTGAGCCTCCACGACGACCTCTTCTACGGGCCGTGGGGCTCGCTCAACCCCTCCGGCGACATGGTGCTCGAGACGCGTGCATGGCGCGAGAAGCTGTTCGCCAGCCGCGAGACGCCGACGTTCGGATGGAGTGGCTTCGGGGCGACCATGATGCGCTTCTACGGCTACATGTTCCCCGGCGGCATGGGCATGGGCGGCGGCGGGATGGCGCTCAACCAGCTGCTCGTCGTGATGGACGGCATCGACAACCCGCCGTTCATGCGGCGCATGATCACGAACAAGACAAACACCCTGCTCGACGCCAGCTTCATCGTCCCACGGCGTCTGAAAGGCAAGTCGCTCCGGCTGCCCGCACCGCGTCCGCGGAGCGAGCAGGTCTACTTCATCGGTGCGACCAACGTCCCCATCGACCGGCTCGACCCAGCGCTCATCCGGCCGGGCCGGATGGGACGCCACGTGTGGTTCAGGACGCCGACGAAGCACGACCGGCTCGACATCATCGACCTCTACATCAACAAGGTCTCGCACGACCCCGACCTCGACATGCCGCGCCGTCGTGACGAGATCGCGCGGGTGACGAACGGATATTCGCCGGCGATGATCGAGCAGGTCACGTCGATGGCGCTGACGATCGCGCACCACTCGGGCCGCGAGCGGTTCAGCTGGGAAGACCTCGTCGAGTCGATCACGACGCTCGAGTCGGGCACCGCGATCGGCATCGAGTACATCGAGCGCGAGGGACGCGCGATCGCGATCCACGAGGCGGGCCACGCGATCGCGGGACATGCGTTCATGAAGGACTTCGAGTCGACGCGGCTGTCGATCAAACGACGCGGTGACTCCGGCGGGCACCACCAGGCGCGTGAGAAGGAAGAGCGCTTCGCTCGCTTCCAGAGCGAGATGTTCGCGCAGCTCCTGTGGGGCCTCGGCGCGATGGCCGCCGAGCGCGTCTTCTACAACGAGAACTCGACCGGCGTCGGCGGCGACGTGATGTCGGTCACCGCGCAGACGGCCGGGATGGTCGGCGCCGCCGCGATGGGCCCACAGCCGTTCCACGTGACCCCGAAGAAGGGCGAGACCGAGGACGATGCGCGCAGCCGCGTGCTCGAGCGCTTCGAAGGTATCGGTCTGCAGATCATGAACCGGATGGGCGGTGGCGGCGGCCCCATGGCGCCCGACCCGATCGCCGGTGCGCTCTCCGACCCGGCGAAGCGACGTGTCGGCTCGCAGATCATCGGGCAGGCCTACGTCGTGGCACACAATCTCGCGAAGGAGAACCAGGAGGCGCTCGCCCGCATCGCCGACGTGTTGATGGAGAAGAAGGAGATCTTCGGCGACGAGCTCCTCGACCTGCTCGACTCGGTCGGCCTCCGAATCCCCGAGCTCGACTACGGGGACGAGGACGTTTGGCCGCCGCCGTTCTTCGCGGTCTCGATCCATGAGCGCGAGCGCCGGCCGAAAGAGGTCGAGGCGAAATGAGCGAAGGCGTCGAGCGCAGACCGCTGATCGAGGCCGAGCCCGCGAAGCCCGTCAGCGAGTCGAGCTCGGTCCCGCGCAGCGAGCGTGCGCGCAGGACCGGCTATCGCCGGCGCTTCGCGTACATCTACGGCGCGATGGCGCTCATCGGCGGCATTGCGCTCGGTGCGCTCGTGGTGCTGCTCACGCGGCCCGACGCGGTGCCGAACCCGGCGTGGTCCTCGTGGGAGCCGAGCGGTAGCGCCAGCGCGCGGGTCAAGCAGATCGCCGACCACGTCGCGAAGGAGTACCGCTTCCAGGGTCAGCAGATGTCGGTTGCGCTCGCGGGACCGCCGACCGTCGCCGCCGGCGGCGACTCGACGAGCCCGATCCCGGTCGCGGCGATCGCCGTTCGGCCGGACACCTCGACCGGGAAGGCCGAGGAGGACGACATCAAGCTGGTCGATGCGTCGAAGAGCATGCAGTTCGTGCTGTGCGGCCTCGGGGACGGCTGCGCGTTGAGCAGCGGGCCGCCGACCGAGGCACGCCACACGCTTCTCCGCCGCGAGGCGCTCGAGCTCGCGCTCTACACCTTCAAGTACGTCGACGGCGTCGACTCCGTGACCGTCTTCCTGCCACCGCCGGCGGGCACCGGCACCACCCAGTCACCGGCGACTGCAGTCTTCCTCGAGAAGGGCGACATCGGGCCGGAGATCTCGAAGCCGCTGTCGCAGACACTGGCTCCCCTCACCCCCTCGGTCGGGACGATCAAGGCGGGCGAGTTGCAGACCCTGAACCGCATCACGCGATCGCGGCTCTACCAGTTCCAGTACACGCAGGCGCAGGACCTCTCGGCTGTGCTCGTGCTGGACCCGATCGCCTGAGCGCCCCCGATCCGCGCCTCACGCGCGCGAAGGCGCGCCTCGACCGGCTCGACTGGTGGCCGCGGCCCGTCCGGATCGGGTACGTCCGGATCGTCGTCGCGCCGTGGCTCTTCCGACTTCGCCCGTGGCGTCGCTTCGACGGGTTCGCGACGCACTTCGTGATCTTCCTCCGTCGCGGGGACGTCCCCGAGGGGCTCGTCACGCACGAGCTCTGTCACGTCTGGCAGATGCAGCACCGGCCGATCCGGATGCCGCTGAGCTACCTCCGCACCGGGTATGCGCACAGCCCGTACGAGCGCCAGGCCCGCGAGGCCGCACGCCGCACCGCCGGCTGAGGTGACCCTGCAACACGGCTAGACTCGGCCTGGGCGATGGGGCTCGCCTTCAACCGCCGACGACGGCTGATAGCTCCTACGTCGAGAGGAGCACACGCATGGTCGTCGCACTCGCCGTTGGTCTCGGTGGCGCGGTCGGAGCGTTGAGCCGGTACGGGCTGGACGCCGCGATCGAGCGTCGGACCGAGTCGGTGTTCCCGTGGGCCACGTTCGTCATCAACGTGAGCGGCTGCCTGGCGGTCGGCTTCGTCATCGCCGCTCTTGTCGACCGTCACCGCGCGCCGCAGTGGCTGCGGGCGGGCCTCGTGATCGGGTTCTGCGGCGGCTACACGACGTTCTCGACGTTCGCGCAGGAGACGTTCGATCTCGTGCAGGAGCGCGACGTCGCGATCGCAGTCGCGGCGGTGGCAGCCAATGTCGTGCTGGGCCTCCTGGCCGTCCTGGTCGGCACGCGTCTCGGCCGGCTCGTTTGACCCTCGATCGAGGCGACGTGCGCGTTGTGCTCGGCGGCGCTGTGTGATCCGGCTCGCGGCTCAGCTCGTCTCGGAGTCCGCCAGCCAGGGCAGCCGCAGCGGCCGGTACTCACCGGGCCAGTCGACGTACGCCTCATCCGGGGCGTAGGTCTCCTTGGCGGCTGACGCACCGTGCTTCGCAGCGAGCTCGCTCACCGGGTAGTACAGCGTCTCCTCCTCGGGCCGCATGCCGATCATCAGGATCGCGCACGGCTCGTCCCCGGCGCCTACGAACACGTGGCGTGTGTCGGCCGGGCAGTGGAAGAAGTCCCACCGGCGCAACGTCCGCTCCTGCTCCTCCACGATGAGCGTGCACTCACCGGCGAGCACGAGAAAGCCCTCCTGCCCGCTCTCCGCGTGGTAGAGCGCGTTCGGCTCGCCCCGCCGGAGGACGCGGACGTTGACCCCGAAGTCCCGGAAACGCGCCTCCTCCCCTTCCAGCGGATAGACGGCGCCGCCCTTCTCCTCGTTGCGCACGGCCAGCGCGTCGGCCAGGTTGAGCACGAACCAGCCGTCCGAGGTGATGTAGCGGCCGTACGGCGTCATCTCCGAGCTCGCTTCCTCGACGGGCATGCATCCTCCTTCGATCGACGTGACGGGTCACGTGACCGCGTGTCCGAATGGGCGGTGCAGGCTTCAAAGCAGGCTGCAACTCGGGATCTTCGCGTAACCGGGGCCAGCACCGAGGTCAGCACCGAGTCGCGCGTGTCGCATGTCTCGCGCGTTCCTCCGCGCTCTCGGTGAGCAGGGCGCAATGGTCGACCTCGCGGTCGTCGAGCAGGACGTGCGTGTAGACGTCGCTCGTCACGCTCGCGGAGCGCTGCCCGACGAACGCTCCGATCTCGGCCCAGGTGCGCCCCTGCCGATGCAGGAGCGAGATCCTGCGGTGCCGCAGGTCGTGTGGCGAGAACAGCGGGATCCCAAGGCCTTGCACGATTTCGCGATTGCGGTGCAAAGCGCATCCGCCCCCGGACTCCGCGAACAGCCGTGCCGCCGGGTCGCGATCCTCGCGCGGTACGAGCGAGGCCTCTAGCGCATCGGCGTACTCGTCCGGCAGATCGACCCAGAGCGCCTTGCGTGTCTTGCTGATCGAGGCGCGCAACCGGACGCGACGGCGAGGCTCGTCGAAGTCGCCGACCCGCAGGGCGTCGACCGAGCCGACACGGGCGCCTGACCAGTCGAGCCACAACAGCGGCAACCGATGCATCCTCGGGAGCAGCCAATCGGACGGCCTCGACGTGCTCCGCGAGAGGGGGCTCGAGTTCTTCACGCTCCTCGCGCGGAAGCTTCACCTGCACCTTGTCGCGAGCGGGGTTCGGGTCGACACCCGCATGGTCGAGCGTCTGCGCGAGATACGTGACGCTCTTGGAGATCGTCTCCCGCTTATAGCCCGCCTCGGCGAGCGTGACGACCATCGCGGCAACGTCGGCGGGCTCTAGCTCGTCGACGTGACGCGTGCCGAGGATCGGTAGCACGCGATCGAGCGCGACGCGGTGCAGCACTCTGGTCGAGTCGGCCACATCGACGCGGGAGGCGCGCCACCGGTCGGCGGCCTCGGCAAGTGTCGGCATCGTCGGTAGCTCCCTGTCGAGCAGCCGCACATCGGGGACGCGCAGCGAAGCGAGCTCACCGACGATCCAGCCTTTGCGGGCGATCGCGGCGCGGCGCGTCTTGAACGAGCCGCCGTAGCGGATCTTGGACTCGCGGCCGCCGAGCCGGTATTCGACGCGGTAGCGCCTACCGCCGTCCCTCGTCGCTCGCGTCCGGACCCAGACACTAGACATAGGCCGAGGGGATTACGGTGTTCATCACGATCGTGACCTCCCGGGGTCGCGGTCGAGTCCCGGCGGGCACCGTTCGTAGCGGTCCCGTCGGGGCGCTTGTTTGAGCGCTGGCGCAGATCATACGGCGCACCGTCACGTCGGGCGAACGCGCGTGTCGTCATACGTCGATTGCTGGACGAGCTGGAGGTAGTCGTCGGCGCGGACGTGTGGTCTGCTCAAGCCAGGGAAACCCCTCGTCGCGAACGCCCGCCGCTTTCTCTCGCGCGCACGCGCGCACGCGCGAAGGCAGATGGGTCGTGTCACACTTGTAGGTATGCCCGGGGTGCTGTGCTCCGCCCGGCTGCGCAATGGCGATCCGTGCCGCTCTGTCGCGACCCAAGGCGAGTTCTGCGGCTATCACCGCGCTCTCGCCGAGGAACTCGGGTACGACCTCGTCGCCAACGGTGGTCAAACAAAGAGGCGGAACGCTCGGCAGCGTGAGCCCGTGATCGCCGAGTCGGAGCCGCTCGAGCTCAGTCCGGGCCTTCCTGGCGCGCCGTCCGGCGTCCGACCCGCCCTGGCCCTCGCCGCCGCAGAGGAACTCGAGACGATCCGACGCGTACTGCTCGATGCCGCGACCAGCACCACGCGAGACAGCTGGCGACGTGTACGTGCCCGAGTGCGGCGAGCTTCCGGCAGGAGATCTCCATTCCCGATCACGGTGCGAGGATCAAGGCGATCGAGGCGTTGCTCAGAGAGGGACTCGGTCGCGTCGGTGAGGCGGATGTCCTCGAGCCGCGGATGCCGACAAGCGCAGATGAGGTGAAGAACCTCAGCGACGATGAGCTGTACCTCGTTTTCGCACTCTCACACGCGACTGAGATCCGCGCCGTGGTCGACCACGGGGACGACGCGATTAGGTCTGAAGTCGAGAGCTGGGAGCCACAGACACGTGCAACGCTCGCCCGGGTGCTCGCCAAGGTCGCCTGAACCTCGGCCGCGATCTGATATCCGTCTGAGACGACGCCGCGACGCGTTTACTCATCGGGGATCATGTGCGACCCCGACTCGGCGTGTCGGTGTATCGACATACTCCGCCCTCCCCCCTCGGGATCGCCAGAGCGGTGGGCCGGATCCCTGGCCGATGGGCTTTCCGCTCGCTACCACCGGCCCGGGAGCTGTGCTTCTCGTCTCGCCGTCCGCGCGATCGTCACCAAGCCCCGAAAGGTCGGGGAAAGGTTCACGAAACGACGCGCTGCGACCATCGCTCCACGACGAGGAGAGGAAGAGCGATGGGATCTAGGAACGTTGAGACCTACCGCGCTGGGCATGAGGCCTTCAATCGCCGGGACTTCGGCGCGATGGTGGAGGCGTACGCGGAGAGCATCAGCTGGACCGACCAGGCCCGGGGCATCACGTTCAGGACACCCCAGGAGTTCAGGAACAATTTCCTGGAGGGATGGATCCAGGCCTCATCGGACTGTCAGGTCACCGACGCCCGGTACACGGACGCCGGCGACACAGTGGTGGCGCGGTTTACTGGCCGTGGTACGAACGACGGCTCATTCGGATCCTTCCCGGCCACCGGCAAGGAGTGGACGCTGCCGATCTGCGAGATGTGGCATTTCGACGCCGACGGTCGAGTCGTGGGCGGCGAGATCTACTACGACCAGGTCTCGCTGCTCGCGCAGCTGGAGCTGCTGCCGGAGCCATCCCGAGCATGAGCGACGAAGCTCACGACCGCGTGGGGACAAACCGGTCCGCGGACGACATTGGCACTGGATCGGAGGGGTTCCGTAAGCGGAGGGCAGTCAACGATCGTTCGTGTCCTCGTGCCCGCGCAGCGTCCAGAATTCCCCGGCCTGCTGGCTCCTGCCGCGACACTACGATGCCCCCGTGCAGAGCATGAACGGAATCAGGCGAATCACCTGTGTGTGCGGCAAGGTCATCGAGGGCAAGGACGACGACGAACTCTGGGCGAAGGCCCAGGCGCACGTCGCGGCCGAGCATCCCGAGCTGGTGGGGAAGGTTTCCCGTGAGGACATCCTCGCGCGGGCCGAGGAGATTTAGGCGGTCGTCGTGTTCCTGCCGAGCAGACGTCGGTAGACGTCCTGCACAGCTGGGCTGGGGGGAATTCCGAGCTCTTCGCGGAGCGTTATCCGCAGCCGGTCGTAGACGCGCAGCGCCTCTGCGACGTTCCCGCTCCGCTCCAAAGCCTCCATCAGGATCCGGTAGCCGGTCTCGTGGAAGGGAGCGAGCTCGATGAGGCGACGCGCGCAGTTCGTCGCCTGAGGCAGCTCCGGCCCGCCGAGTCCGAGGCTGGCCGCGGCCAGGCATTCCAGCCCGCTCAGCCGGATGTCATCGAGTCGTCGCCGCCACTCGTCGAGCCAGGGCCGGTCGTGACCTCGGAGCAGGGGCCGGCTTGCGACGTCGTAGGCGAGGCTGGCCGGTCCCCAGGCGGCCGCCCACTCCCCCTTCGCTACGTGCGACTCGGCCCGGTGGAGGGCATCGAGCGCCACCTCGAGGTCGATGAACGTGTCCTGCGGCAGCGCGAGCTCGAGCTGGGCTCGTCCGACCAGCAGTTCAGGCCCGGTGATGCGGCGCAACTTGGAGAGCAGCACGCTGAGCCGAGCCTGGTGCCCGGGCGTCGCCTCCTCGCCGTAGACGGCGATTAGGAGCTCGTCACGCTCGATCCGACGGAGCCGGTTGAGCACGAGGTAGGCGAAGAGCAGATGGCCCAAAGCGCCGGGCAGGGCAGCGTCGACCCGCCGCCCCTCCAGCCTGACCACGAGCCGGCCACAGAGCTGGATCCGCGTCTCGCCTTTCGGCGCCATCGCAGCAGCTTAGAAAGGTCGACGAAAGGTTTGGGAAAGCCGCGGCCGTGACCATCGCCCGAAGGTGCGAGGAAGCGGCGATTGTCGCCGGGTTCACGTGAGACCCGGCTCGACGCTTCCCTGGCGGCTCGCGGCGCGCTGCTTCGCGAAGCAGTTCCCCGTTCGGATACGGCCAATCGATGGAACACCAACTGAGAGGAGCAGGAATGCACGCGCACAATAAGCCGGCGTCCTTCCACAGCTCGCCGCAGGAGGCGATGCAGGCACCGGTGGAGGAGTTCCTCTACCTGGCCTGCCTGCACGAGGGGACGGGAGTCGAGAAGCCGGACTTCCTCGCGGTCATCGATGCCGAACACGGCCGCGTGATCCACGAGACGCCGATGCCGAATGTCGACGACGAGCTGCACCACTTCGGCTGGAACCGCTGCTCGTCCGCCTGCCACGGCCCCGACCGCTCGCACCTGATCGTGCCCGGCTTTCGCTCCTCGCGGATCCACATCGTGAACGTCGCCGAAGACCCGCGCGCGCCGCGGATCGAGAAGGTGATCGAGCCGGAGGAGGTCGTTCGCAAGACCGGTTACACCAGGCCGCATACGACACACTGCATGCCCGGCGGCAACGTGATCGTCAGCATGCTGGGCGACGCCGAGGGGAACGGGGCTTGCGGCTTTACGGTGCTCGATGCGGAGAGCTTCGAGTTGAAGGGCCGCTGGGAGGACGGTGGCGAGACACCACGGCTCAACTACGACTTCTGGTACCAGCCGCGCAAGAACGTGCTCCTCTCGTCCGAGTTCGGCGAGCCGAACGCCTACGAGCCGGGGTTCGACCTCGCAGACGTCGAGGCGGGGCGTTATGGGCACCGTCTCCACTTCTGGAATCTGGCCGAGCGGAAGCTCGAGCAGACTGTCGACCTCGGCGAAAGCGGGATGCTTCCGTTCGAGGTGCGCTGGAAGCACGATCCCGAAGCGGAGGAGGGCTTCGTCGGCGCTGCGCTCTCGAGCACGATGTGGCGCTTCCGGCGCGACAACGGCGGCGGCTGGGCCGCCGACCAGGTGATCGCGGTCGAGCCCGTCGAGTTCGAGGGCTGGCCCTTCCCGGTGCCCGGCGTAATAAGCGACCTCGTCCTCTCGATGGACGACCGCTTTCTCTACTTCTCCAACTGGCTGCACGGCGACCTGCGCCAATACGACGTCAGCGACCCCGCGAGCCCGAAGCTGACCGGGCGGCTCTGGCTCGGCGGTGTGCTCGACAAGCCAAGTGACGCCGGCTGCGAGCTGAACGGCGGCCCGCAGATGCTGCAGCTCTCGCTGGACGGTCGCCGGCTCTACGTCAGCAACTCGCTCTTGTCGACCTGGGACAACCAGTTCTACCCCGGACTGCGCTCCTGGCTCCTGCGCGTGAACTGCGGCCCCAACGGGGGGATGGAGGTCGATCGTGAGTTCTTCGTCGACCTGCACGACCGTCCCGGCGGACCCGCACGCGCACACGAGGTGCGCCTGCAAAACGGAGACTGCACAACGGAGATCTTCCAGTGATCGTCGCCCACGTCATGGGGATCCCCATCGAGGAGATCGTCCTGCAGTTCGCGCCGGCAGGCGGGGCGATGGTAGCGGCGGTCGCGATCGCTGGTCGGGCGAGCGCCGGCCGGCTACGACGCCGGCTTCGTGACCGGTCGTCCGGAGAAGATCACTAGCCAACAGGTCGCCGCGAACGCCTATCCCTATCGCGCACGCGCGCGAGGCAGGGTCGGGCAGGAGGTACCCACTCCCTCGCCCGCCTCGATGGTCGAGGGGCCGGTCGCGGGGCCAGGCCGTCCACGAACGCCCTCCTCTTCCTCCCGCGCGCACGCGCACGCACACGAGGCGGGTACCACCCCCGTCGGCCAGGCGATCACGGTGGGGCCTGGTCGGGGGGACGGTCCGGCCTTACGCCCCGGGGGAGGCGGTGCCGCTCTCGCGCGTCGTCGTCTGCGTTCGTAGGCCACTGCAGGCGGGATTGGTGCACAGCGGCCAGGCGTTCTACGTCGTTTGTGGTCGCGCGTCGCCGTGCTCGGATTCGCTTCCCAAGCTGAGGGACGTGGGTTCGAGCCCCATCGCCCGCTTAGGTTCCATGCCGGTTCCGGGCACCTGGCGCGGATCCCGTGTCCCGTTCATGCCCCAAACCCTCGGGCGGCGCGCATCGCGACGTACGCCCTTACCGACACGCTACGCTCCGGAGACGTCGGCGCGGATGATCTGGCCGACCGTTCCGGCTGATCCGCGCCTCCAGCGATTGGAGGAACATCATGCCGTCGAAGCCGCTGGTGATGTTGGCGGGACTCATCTCGCTTCTAGCGTTGGTCGCAGTGCCCGCCGCGTTCGCCGACCAGGTATTCCACACCTCGCACGCCGCCGTCCACGCCGTTGCCGACGCACCCCTCAAGTCCGGGTTCGTCAACGACATCCACAGCAACAGTGTCGTGAACTCGGCGCGCGAGGAGTACCACCTCAACGGTGCTCAACCGAACACGACCTACCAGGTACAGCTCCTGTTCTACGAAGACCAGAGTTGTGCAGGATCGCCGCTCTCGTTTACGACCGCGGTATTGGCGACGAACGGTGCCGGCAACGGCAACGCGGATGTCACCTTCGCGGCCGGTCCGCCGAACAATCCGCCTTTGCAGGTCGGGATCGTCTGGCAGTTCACCGCGAACGGTGCTCCGGTCTACACGACCGATTGCGTGCAGGTGAGCGTCGACTGACCGTATCGGGCAGGCCGCATCGTCCTCAAGTCAGAGCACCCTCGATCAGGAGGCATGACCATGCGCAAGATCCTGCTGGCGCTGGTGGCAGCGTTTGGAGCGGCCGCCTTCGCCGTGCCCTTCGGCGCTGCCGATCCCTTCACCGAGCCGGCCTTCTACAACGGGCGGCTCGTTCACTTCCTGCTTCCATCGGCTAGCAGCGCGAACCCGAACGAGCAGGTGGTCGCCGACTGCTTCCGCGTCGGACC
This sequence comes from uncultured Actinomycetes bacterium, assembly GCA_963742625.1. Taxonomy (GTDB): domain Bacteria; phylum Actinomycetota; class Thermoleophilia; order Gaiellales; family Gaiellaceae; genus Gaiella. Next base: position 15,103 of record CAVUMO010000003.1, on the reverse strand, counting down.
AAAGGTTCCCGACAGTGTTGTCCCGGGCGCAACGGTGTACATCATGTTGATTCCTGGCGCGAGCCAAGAGACGCAATGCTCGACGGACGGTCGCCCGGCTGGGCCGCTTACGCACAACCACGTCTTCAGCAAGGCCCCCGGCGACGCTGGCTACAACGCGCACTTCCAACTGGTGCTCGTCGGTCCCGGCCCCAACTATCCCGGCGCAGCGTTCGCCGACACCTACAACTCCGAGGCGGCGGTCCTCATGGGCATCGCAGCTGGGCGACTCGTCGTGCTCGACCCCGACGCGGCCCACACGCATTGGTCGCTCAAGGTGTGAGCTCGCAAGAAACAGGGAGCGGAGAGGGAGGAGCAGCACTCCTCCCTCTCCGCTCACGAGTTCGCTAGCGCCGCGTCGGTGCCGACGCGAGCCACGTCTCGGGCGAGATCTCGCGCAAGATGAACTCGTCGTAGCCGAAGAGCGTCGCCGTGATCGATGAGATCAGGCGCGGTCCCCCACCTGCCGACGAGGAAGATGGCCGGCTTGTCGGCTCTCACTCCTCCGCGGAGTCGCCCTCTCGCTCGACGCCCTCACCGGTGATTGGATGGCGCATCTCGCCGGAGAACCGCTGCCACGCGGTCTGTTCCTCGCGCTGAAACGTCGTCGGCGTCCCAAGTGACGCCGTCCACTTCGTCGCGTCGGCCTGTTTCTTGCTGTTGGCGAGCGCCTGCTTGAGCGGCGACGTGGTGCGGCCGGACGTGTTCAGGGCCGGGAATGTGCGCAGGTCAGGGCGGCTCCGTCGGCCGCCCTGACCTGCACCTCTTGCTACGGCGCGGTCGTGAACGCCCAGATATCTGAGTTCCCGAACGTCGCCGGGCACTGCTGTTGGACATCTGGGGCTGTCGCTGCGGTCTGCCCGTTTTCGAGCGCCTGCCGATAGGCGTCGATGGCCGGGCAATCCGCGGCGTTCCGTGTGTCGTTCCACACTGTCGCACCGTACGTTCGCGTCGCCGCGGCGTAGACGTAGTCGCCGAGGAACTCCGCGACGAGGTTGTTCTGGGATGACCCTCTCGGGTCGCCGGGCGGGCTTCGGTGGATCTCGCTGAACGCGCCCGTGGGCCCGGTCGCGCCGGCGGTCGCGTGCAGGACGACCCCGACGAGCGACCGGGGCGTCGCGGTCGTCGGCTGGAACGGCGTCGTGAACGCGTTGTAGACGACGTACACGTCCGTGCCGTTCGGAGAGATCGCTGGCGCGGTGTAGTAGCCCCGATCCACCACCCCTTCGATCACACGCGGGGTCAACCAGTTTGTGCCCCCATCGGTTGACTCCGTGAAGTAGACGTGCGGCTTCGCGAGGTCGCCGCTGACGTAGGTCATGACGATGCGGTTCGTTGCGTCGGCGCCCGTCGGCGCGCCGTTGGCGATGTCGACGCTCGGCGCCGGCGCGAGGTCGCTCCGCGCGCCGGCGGCGCCGTCGATCACCGGGCGGCCCAGCGCCGGATCGTCCGTTCCCGGCTGCGTCACGGGGCCGGCGACGGGCGTGCCTTTCGACCAACTCGTGCCGCCGTCGGTCGACTTCGACATGAGCTCGAAGGCGTCGTGGCCCTGGGACGAGACGGTGCCGACGCCGAACACGTAGGCCGTCCCGTGGCTGTCCGTGCGAATCGTGCAGCCGTCGGTGGGGTTCCGCTGAGCGTTGTTCGCGGCGGCCGTGATCTGGTGCTGCGCCCAGGTGTCGCCGCCGTCGTGCGAGACGCCGACGAACAGCGGCGCCGGTGCCGCGTTCGGGCTCTTCTCCTGGCCGCGGAACGACGCCCAGCAGACATAGACGGTTCCGAAGAACGGGCTCGACGCGGCGTTGTCGGCCCAGACCTGTTCCTTGTCGGAAAAGATCGTCTGAGAGACCTGCTTCGAGATGATCACGGGTGGCATCCAGGCGCTCTTGCCGTTCACGGCAGCCGCCTGGACGTTGTCCGTCCGCGAGAGCCCGATCGCCTCGAAGCCCTTGAAGCTGGCCTCGTCACGGGTAGCGCCGAAGTTGGAGGTCAGGTTCGCGTAGTACAGGCGCGAGCCGTTCGCCCACGAGAAGTGGCCGCTGGAGTCGGGCCTCGGGCCGAACGCGACCGCAGGGTCGCCGTCGGAGACGAGGCCGTTCTCGTAGTACCACGGGATCGTCCCGATCGGGCCGCCCGCGACGGGCGAGCACTCGGCACCGGGGCCGACGGCGCCGTGGCAGTTACGGGCGCTCCAGCCCGTGTACGTCGGCTGCGTCCAGGTGTTACCGGAGTCGAACGAGAAGTACACGCCCGAGACGCCGACGCCCGGAGTGAACGGGCAGGTGTTGTCGGCGCCGGCGTTGCAGTCCTCCATATCGATGTTGTCGTTAGAGCCCGCGACCACGATGTTGGGGTGGTTCGCATCTATCGCCAGCGCGGGCTCGTTCTGCTTGTTCTGCGAGAACGGGCTCGGGTTACTGCCGACCGTTACGGGCGAGTCGCTGCCGGGCGCAGCTCCGGCGAGAGTGGCCAGGGTCAACGTCAACGTGGCCACGAACAAAAGCGCCAAGACCTTGTGCATGGTCTCCCCTTTCTCCGACCGCGAGGTCCTTCGCGCCGGCGAGTGTAGGGCCCAGGCCACCGACGTGCGTCAGTCAACAAGGGCACCCACTCGTGACCGGCGCCCCTGGCGGCATTGGGTCATGCGCCGATCACGATACCGCGAGCCGACTGAGGTCGCCCACGACCCACTCGGCGCGGCTTGTCCCGGCTCGGCTCTTCCCGGACAACGTCCGGCAGCGGCGCGAGGGTCTGTTGAGCATGAGTCGCGAGCACGAAGAGGGGCTGGTCGCCTTCATCACGCCACAGTTCCGGGCTCGGTTTCGCCAATTGATCGGCGAGCCGGGCGGGGGATTGCTGTGTTACCAGCTCGATCACTTCGACCACCACCTGGATGCCCGATACGCGAAAGAAATCGAGATGCACGTGAAGCAGCATCTGTTTCTGGAACAGGTGCATGAGCTTCTCGTCGCCGCCGGTGCCGGGCCGACCTGCTTCGCCTTTACGACGGAGCTCGACTACGGCTCGGAGCATCCGTTGCAGGACGCTGTGTCCTCATGGAGTACGGCTCCGGATTCTTTCCTGCCGACCGGCCAAGCTCGGCCTGTATGTCTCGGAGGAGGTCTCATGTGTACTTGCTCCGCCGCCCGCCGGACATCGTTGAGCCGGTACGGCCACCCCGTCCCGTGAAGCGACGCCACGGCCCGCGCAAGCCTGCCGGTGGCGATTCTTAGGCCGAGACCGTCTGCCAGATCCCGCGGCCCACATGCACCTCGACCAGTCCGCCGCCGAGAAGCACGTCTGGCAGCGGGGAAGGTCGCGCGCGTGTCGTTCAAGGTGACCGCGACGGACGCGGTCGACGGCCCCGTCCCAGCCGTATGCGCGCCGAAGTCGGGAAGTCGCTTCCGGATCGGCCGAACGACGGTGCGCTGCTCCGCGTTTTGCCTCTTCTGCGATGGGGCATCAAAATGTCTGGCGGCTCCGGGCATCCACGAACCGCCCTTGAGGGGGCACCGTCGTGGGGACGGGGCCAAGCGGAACGGCGGCCACCGCTTGGGGTGCTTGGGGTTCGTGAGCCGCCGACCCCCGCCAGATCGGTGCCACAAACTTGTCGTAGAGGCACAATCAAGTGGGAGAGGCGGAGCGATGTTGTTGGGCGGAGTATCCGGCGACGATCGGCTTATCCGAGGACTTGCGTCGCGTGTCGACAGACCGCTCGGATCGAGCTGGAGGGCGCCGTGCTCGGGGCGCTGGACCGTCACCCCGCACCCCACCCCACCATGGCCGTGATCGTGGTGGGCCTGGCCACTGGGGCTAGCGGCGCTGGCCGGACGCGATGTGCACGGAGACGGGCACGTCGATCCAGTCCTCGCGCCGGTGTGGGTCGACGAGCCGGGCGAGTTCGTCGCGGATCCGCTGTTGCACGTCGGGCGGCTGGGCGAGGACGGTCGCGCGTGTGCTGACGCTGCCGCCGAGTACGCCCTCCCATAGCTCGTCGGTGCCGCGCATCGGCTCGACGAAGGCGACGGTGTCGATCCGGACGTGGGCGAGTCCCGCGCCTTCGAACAGGCGGCGCAGTTCCTCGTCGCGGGCGAGGCGCTCCCGCGAGGGGCCGACCGGCTGGCCAATCGGCGGCTCGACTCCGGCCGCCGCAATCGCGTCCGTGAACAGTCCGAGTAGCCGCGCCCGCTCCGTCGCGTCCCATTGCGCGACGGCGACGCGCCGCGCGACGCGCGCGAGTTCCGCGACGACGCGTTCGGGGCTCGGCACGTGGTGAAGCAGGAATGCGGCGACGGCGGCGTCGAACGCGTCGTCCTCGAACGCGAGCTCCTCGGCGTCGCCGAGCGCGAACTCGACCCCGTCGTAGAGCCGCCGGGCGCGCGCGAGCATCTCCTCCGAGATGTCGATGCCAACCGCGTGCGCGCCGCGCGCGGCCGCGGCACCAGCGACGTGGCCGGTGCCGGTCGCGACGTCGAGGAGCGACGTGCCCGCGCGAACGCCGACGGCGTCGAGCAGCGGCTCCGCGACCCGCGCCGTGACGCGGCCGACCACGGCGTCGTATGCATCGCCGCGGCCAGGCTCGCGCCAGCCAGCGACCTCGAGCTCCTTGAACGCGTCGTTCACACGAGCTCCAGCGCCGCGCGCACTCGCTCCACCCACCACGCGAGTTCCGCCCGCGCCCGCTCCCGCTTCTCGTCGCTCGCCTCGACGAGCTCGTGCGCGAGCAGGGGGCCGTGCCAGCAGAGCTGTGCCAGCCACGCCAGCTCGAGCGCGCGCGGGTCGTGCAGGTCGCGCGGCGGCGTGTCGGAAGTCGTCGACCAGCTGCTCGCGCGTCGCGTCGATCCGCCAGCCGTTGACGAACAGATACCACGCGAAGTCGAGCTCGCAGGGACCGGTGCCGGCCATCCCCCAGTCGAGCACGATCGTGCGGTCGGAGAGCAGGCCGAGGTTCGCGCCGCGGAGGTCGTTGTGGATCAACGTCGGCGCGCACCGCACGAGCTCACGCGCGAGCGGCCTCGGGTCCTCCACGACGTCGAGCACCGCGGTTGCGACGTCCTCGGGCACCGACTCCGCGAACACCTCCCAGCCGACGGTGAGAATCTTTGGCAGGTAGTCGACGCCGTCGACCTCCACGGCCACCGTCGCCGGCGCCGCGATCGTGATCCGGTCCTCCAGCGAGCACGCGCCGTCGATCCGCTCGCCGGCGAACCGGCGGTGCATCGCCGCGAACGTCGCGAGTAGGCGCCGGCTCTCCTCGCGCGTGAGCCGCCGGTCCGGCGGCAGCAGCTCGTCGGACACGTCGCGCATGAGAAGCCACGTCCCCGTCCCCTCACGGCCCGCCGCGAGCACCGCGTGGTCGATCTCGGGCGGCATCCGCCCGAGCACGCCGTCCGTCCACAGCGAGACCTCGCGGCCGCCGTCATGCGTCACGCGCGCAACCCAGTCATCACCCGAGAGCCGCTTGACGACAAGCCGCCGGCCGTCCACGAGCACAATCCGCTCCAGGCTGGTGCCGGACTGGCCCGCATGCGTCAGCGGCTCGCGCCCGGCAATCTCGCCCAGCCGCCGCGCCGCCGCCACGGGCGCGTCGGCTGGAAGCTCCTCCCGCTTGCCGCCGTGTGGCCGTGCGCAGTACGCCTGATGACGGACGATCCTGCCCTCGCGCACCTGCAGGAACTGCCGCTGGCGCTGAAGGACGCCGCCGGCGCGGCGCTCGAACTCGATCGTCAGACCGGACGGAAACATCGACACATCCCAGCGCGTGAACACGCCGGAGCGCGGCCACCAAGCACGCAGCTGCCTTCCGATCGCTTCCGGGCCGACCACCCGTGCGCGACGGCCGGGCATGCTCCAGTCAAGCAACGCGTCCGGCCCGTACAGCCCCACGAGCGGTTCGAAGTCTCCCGACTCGAACGCCGCCGCCAGAACGCGATCGATCCTCACGCGCACATGCTCGCACCCCTCGGGGCCGAACCCATTTCAGGCTTGCGCAGCCTACGGACCATCCCTACCCCGGTTCGAGCCAGAGCGCTGCCGACATCGAGATGCGCGGCGAGGTCATGCCGACCACTTTTCAACCGGCGAGGTAGCAGTCCATCCGCCACCACCCCGTGCCTTGACTCTACGGAGCGCACCTCGGACACTCGTCGCGTGGGAGCGTCGTGATGTCTGTCCGTTTGCGAAAGGACGCCGGCGGGGCGTTTCGGCTTCAAGCGATAGGGCTTGCGGCATGCTTGCTGACTCTGGCAGTAGGCGCAGCGGACGCGCCCTCCGCCGCGCCTCCGGCAAGCGCAAGGCTTCAGGCGGTCACCGCCGCCTTCTCCAAGGAACACCGGACGTATCCCGGCGTTCTGCTCGCCGTCATCTCGCCACGATCGCACTCGACGAGCAGCGCCGGACACGACGCTCTCGGCTCATCGACGGTGCTCGATCCTGATGCGGGCTTCCGCATCGCAAGCGTCACCAAGACGTTCACCGCCGCGGCCGTACTGCGGCTCGTCGAGAGCGGGCGCGTCGGCATCGACGATCCGATTGCGAACTATCTGTCGCCGGCCACACTCGACATCCTTCGCCAGGGCGGGTACGACGCCGATGCGATCCTCGTGCGGCACCTGCTGACGCACACAAGCGGTCTCTACGACTACGCGAGTGACCCTGCGTTCGTGCAGTTCGTACTCACACACGGGCGCCACCATTGGAACCGGCGTGAGCAGGTGCGCTTCGCGATGACGCACGGAAAGCCATACGCGCTCCCTGGCGCAGAGTTCCACTACTCGGATACCGGCTACGTGCTCCTGGGCGAGATTCTCGAGCGTACGACTGGAGGCGGGCTCGCTCACGCCTACCGCAGTCTTCTCTCCTTCAAGCGGCTCGGCCTTGCCGACACGTACCTGGAGTCGCTCGAGCCGCGCCCGCGTGAGGCGCATGCGCGGTCACACCAGTACTACGAAACGATCGACTCGACTGCCTTCGATCCCTCATTCGACCTGTACGGGGGCGGCGGCCTGGTCTCGACGGTGGACGACCTCGCACGCTTCTATCGCGGGCTCTTCCATGGCCGCGTATTCAAGAAGGCCGGCACACTTCGGTTGATGCTCGGAAAACCGAATCCCCAGTCGCTTGACGACCTCGGGATGGGGATCTTCTCCAATCAGTTCGGCGGGCGGAACTGCTGGGGCCACTCCGGTTTCTGGGGGACGACCGTCGTTCATTGCCCGCGCTCGGACGTCACGCTCGCTCTCGCGGTCAACCAGGAAAAGAACTTCGATCGACCCTCACAGCGGTTTCTGGCCAACGTCTTGCAGCTGTTGTAACTCGGAACCCGGGCCGCGACCGAGCCCGCTGGCGCATGAGCCCGGTCGGCGATCAGCGTTCGGCTTGACGGGCCTCCGGATCGACCCGCGAGGCCTCAAGGGAAGCAAACAACTCCTCTTCACGATCGCCGATAACGCGCACAGATTCTGTGTCAGATCTGTGTCAGATCACGGTGACAAGGCGTGACAGACCGCGACCCACCACCGAAGGAAGGGTCCCGTGTTTCCTCGCGTTCGACCAGCCACGACACCCGGAGACTGACCTCGGACAGAACTGTCACGCCGGAGGTCGCGGGTTCGAGACCGGCGCACCAGTGTCGTTCGGCATGAGGCGTCATGCGGCGTTAGGTGAATGTGTGGGCGACCGCCGTCGCTCGGGTCTCACGATTTGGCGCGCCGGGCTTAGCGCGCCGTCGGCTGCCTCCTCAAGCGAGGCTGCGATCGAGTTCTTCGAGCTGTTCGGCTGCACCGCCGACGATCGAGGGCCCGTGGCCGAAGACGATTGAGTCGGGGTTCAACGCAGCGAGGGTCGACACCGCCGTGCGCGCATCGGCTGCATTGTCCGTGTACTGCTCACGAGATCCCCCCAGTCTCTCGACGTTGTTGATCGCGTCGCCTGCGATAAGGATCCGCTCCTGGGGCAGGAAGAGGGACACGTGGCCCGCGGTGTGGCCATGCGTGTCGACCGTTTGGATGCCGTCGTGCAGTGGAAGCGTCTCTCCGGGCAGAAAACGACGGTCGACAACGGCGGTTCGCTTGGTTTCCCTGCCACGATGCGGTGCCTTGCCTTCGATCACGTCCGCCTCGTGGTCGCTGGCCCATACCGTTGCGCGGGTCCGCCTAACGAGCGCCGAAAGCGAGCCCACGTGGTCGCCGTCGGCATGCGTGATCACGATGTCGGTGACATCCCCGGCACTCCGCCCGACTTCCTCGACCGCGGCGAGGATCGCCTCCTCGCTGCCCGGCACTCCGGTATCCACGAGAACGACTGTGTCACCAAGCAAGATGCTCGGCCCACCAACGATGCCGGGCAGGTGGTACACGCGATCACCGATCTTCTCCAAGTCGCTCCTTTTGGCTCCGTACGGTGGCAGCGCTGACAAAGATATGCGTCCGCTCAGGGCGCCGGCTCGGCGAGCCCTTGGGGCAGATTCGTGTCAGATCACACCGACGAACCACGACCAAGCCGGACGACGCCTCGCGGAGCGAACGGCTTGTTTCCACCGCCTCGACGCCCTCCGACCCACTGAGACCACCTTGCAGGAGAATTTGCAAGCTGGGGGTCGCCGGGTCGAGTGTTCTCGACCGTCTGACGCGATTCTCCGAGGACAGCACCGGGGACAGCACCGGATCGCAGAGATCGCATCTATCGGAGGTGGCGCAACGCTTGGTTGAGCGAACCCTCATGAGAGCTCACTGCGAAATGGGCGGTGCAGGACTCGAACCTGCGGCCACCTGCGTGTAAGGCAGGCGCTCTACCAGCTGAGCTAACCGCCCGGGCGGCCACCGATGGTAGCTCCGGCCGCAGCTATCCTCGCCCGGCCGCCCCCATCGACTAGCGGCCCAGGTCGCCACCCTTTCAAGGTGGTAGCGCGGGTTCGAATCCCGCTGGGGGCATTGACGGTCGTGCTCGTGACGGGAATCTCCGGGACCGGGAAGTCGGCCGCCCTCACCGAGCTCGCGCGGCGCGGACACCGCGTCGTCGACACGGACTATGGCGACTGGACCGAGGACGCGCCCACCGAGGCCGGGGACGCAGAGCGGCTGTGGCGCGAGGACCGGATGACGGCACTTCTCGACGAGCATCGCGACGACTCGCTGTTCGTCTCCGGCTGCGTCTCCAACCAGCGAGCGTTCTATCCACGCTTCGACGCGGTGGTGCTCCTCAGCGCTCCGGTGGATGTGATCCTCCGGCGGGTCGCGACCCGCAACACGAACGACTACGGGAAGACCGACCGGGAGCGGAATCTGATCCTCGAGCACCTCGCGACCGTAGAGCCGTTGCTCCGGTCGGGGGCGAGCGCTGAGATCGACACGCGAGTCCCGCTCGCGGAGGTCGCGGACGAGCTCGAGCGCATCGCGAGCGCCCGGGCCGGCTGACGAGCGTCCCTACGACGCGCTGCCGACGGGCTCGGCGACGATCCCGAGCCGCTCGACCAGGGTGAAGAACGCCGCGCCGAACTGGACGGAGGTCCGCGCGTGCGGCCTCTGGCTGCGGCTCGACTCGCCACGGTGCAGCCGAGCTCCTCGTCCTCCTCGGCGCGTCCGCCGCCAAGGCGACCCTCAGACGAGATGCTCGGGTCACCGCGCTCCGGGGCTCGGTGCTCGAGACGCCGGAGGTCGACCTCCCGGTCGTGGTGACGCTCCATCCCTCCGCGGTGCTGCGTGCCGGCGACCGGCGCGATGAACGTCGCGCCGAGCGCGTCCAGGACCTGACCCTCGTCCAAGAGCAGCTCGGGCGTCGGGCGTCGACGAGGGCCGCGGCGGCGCGCTGAGTCGTTTCCGGCGCACCGCAGACGGGTATCCGCCACGAAGACGTTCGTCGAAGCGACTAAGGAGGCAAACCATGCCGCCACGTGGGGTGAAGAAAGGCACCAAGCGGGCCCGTCAGTACGAGCACATCAAGGACTCGCTTCTCGAAGAGGGGCGTTCGGAGGACACGGCGGAGGAGATCGCCGCCCGCACCGTCAACAAGGAGCGTGCACGCCACGGCGAGGCGCAGACGGCGTCGCGCCTCTCGCGAGAGGACATCTCGTCCGGCAGGCGCGGCGGGTTGCGCTCGCACCGCAAGGGTCCCCGCGGCCGGACACGCGACCAGCTGTACGAGGAGGCGAAGGCCAAGAACGTCGAGGGCCGGTCGAAGATGAACAAGGCGGAGCTCGCCCGGGCGGTTGGCCGGAGCTAAGACCTCGTTGCAGAATGAAGCCTTGTGCCGTCGTGACGCGCTGAGCGGCGCGCTGCGGCGTCCTCGGTCGCCCCGATATGCCCGCATATCGGGGCTCCCTGCGTCCTTGCATCGCACTCGCCCAGCGCGCCCCGGCGACGAACCGTCATTTCTGCAACGAGTTCTAAGCGGCGCGAATCAGGACCGAGTTCCCGGAGGAATCGGCGGAGACGAGGCCGGCCTCGGAGTCGCGTACCTCCGCCACGGATCCAAGACGCTCACGCGCCGCGGAGACCGACGCCTCGTCGGGCAGGACGATCTCGAACCGGTCGAGGCCCTGCGCCCCCGCCGGCGGTGGCGGGGCACCGACCCCTGCCCACGTGTTGAGCCCGAGGTGATGGTGGTAGCCGCCGGCCGAGACGAAGAGCGCGCCGGGGTAGAGGCTCGTCATCACGTCGAAGCCGACGGCGCCCACCCAGAATGCCGACGCAGTGTCGAGGTCCGCGACCTGGAGGTGCACGTGACCGAGCACCGTCCCGTCTGGCATCGAGGGCGCGTCCACGTCGGCTCCGGGCTCCGCGAGTAGGCCTTCGAGGTCGAGCGGCAGCGTCGCCATCGCGATCTCGTCGCCCTGATGCGGCCACTCCTCGCGCGGCCGGTCGCGATACAGCTCGATCCCGTTGCCCTCGGGGTCGGAGAGGTATAGCGCCTCGCTGACGAGGTGATCCGATGCGCCGCTGAGATGCCAGCCTGCGTCGAAGACGCGGCGGAGCGCACGGGCGAGGTCGGCCCGGGTCGGGATCAGCACTGCGAGGTGAAACAGCCCCGTCGTTCCGGGCGGTCGGCCGGGTGCGTCGGGCGCGGAGACGAGCTCGACGAGCGGGTCGCTTCCCGCGCCGAGTGCGGGGACCCCGTCGTTCGACGACACCGCGCGAAGCCCGATCGCCCGCTCGTAGAAGTCGCGTAGGAGGCCGACATCCCGTCCTCGGAGCCTGATCGCACCGAGTCGCGTGTCGGGTGACAGCTCACTCACTGCGGTCGGGCTCCGGCTCGAGCTCGAGCGCGCACGAGTTGATGCAGAAGCGCATCCCGGTCGGCCCCGGCCCATCGTCGAAGACGTGCCCGAGGTGCCCGCCGCACGCGCCGCAGACGACCTCGGTACGGTGCGTCCCGTGGCTCGTGTCTACGCGGGTCTCGACCGCATCCAGCTCGGCCGGCTCCACGAAGCTGGGCCAGCCGGAGCCCGAGTGGAACTTCGCGTCCGAGCGGAAGAGCTCCGCACCGCAGCCGGCGCAGCGGTAGACGCCGGGATCCTCGGTGTCCGTGTATGTCCCGGTGAACGGCCGCTCGGTCGCCTGCCCGCGGAGGACGGCGTACTGCTCGGGCGTCAGGCGCGCCCGCCACTCCGCGTCGGTCAGCTCGACGCGGCGGGCAGCCATCTACATCACCACCAGAGAGACTGCGACGAACTGCGTGGCCGCCGCGGCAACCACGAGGAGGTGAAAGACCTCGTGGAAGCCAAGGACACGCGGGAACGGATTCGGCCACTGGGTTGCGTAGATCACGGCGCCGAGCGAGTACAGCCCGCCCCCGACGAGGAGCAGCACTGCGACCGCGACGCCGGCTCGGCTGAACATCTGCGGGATCGCGAGGACGCCGACCCAGCCGACCAGCAAGTACGCGATCGCGCTCAGCCACCGCGGCGAATCGATCCAGACCAGCTCCAGCACCAGCCCGAACGCCGCGCCCATCCACACCAGGACGAGGACGAGCCAGCGGGACACGCCCTCGAATCGAAGGAGCGCGAATAGCGTGTACGTGCCCGCGATGAAGACGAAGATCGTCGAGTGGTCGAGTCGCCGGGCCCAGAGTCGCTTCCCCGTGCTGCGCCACGGGAAGCGGTGGTACAGCGCACTCGCCCCGAACATCGCCGCGAGCGCAGCCGCGTAGACCCACGACGAGACGATCTCGAGTGAGCCGTCCGCGAGCACGACCAGCACCACGCCGGCCGCGAGCGCTGCGACGAAGGCCCACAGGTGGAACATCCCACGCAGGATCGGGATCTGTTCGACGTCGGCTTGCACCGCGCCATTGTGGCACGCGTCGCTCCACCGTCGGGTGCAGCCCTACACTCATCGTTCCGGGGCCGGTAGCTCAGTCGGTAGAGCAGGGGACTTTTAATCCCAAGGTCGCAGGTTCGATCCCTGCCCGGCCCATCAGGAAAGCCCTGTAATCGGCGCACTTTTGATTCCGCCAAGCTCGAGCTGCCGTACGACGGAGGGCTTTTTGCTCACAACGGCCTCACGGCGCAGCGACTTCTGACCCGCCAACGTCGTAGACCTTCATCACTTCGTCGCCGTAGTGGTTGATCACCCACCGTCACGGTTGGCTAGACCGGCACGTAGCGGAGGAGGACCGAGCCGGATGGGAAGGTGCGGTTCTCCACCAGTTCCAGCTTGATCCACTCGTTCAGCGTCGGGAAGAACGGTGTGCCACCGCCGACCGCGACCGGCGTGACCACCACCATGAACTCGTCCACCAGACCCGCTCTGACCAGCGATGAGGCCAGCGTGGCGCCAGCAACTTCCAGCATGCCGTCGGTCTCGGCCTTGAGTTTCCTGGCGACCTCGACCACGTCGCCCCGCTCCAGGCGTGAGTTCCAGTCGACCGACTCGAGGGTCTTCGAGAACACTACTTTCGGCATCGCCCGCCACAATCGGGCGAACTCCGCTGCCACCGGAGAGATGTCGGGAGCCTGGTCGGCCGCCGGCCAGTACGCCGACATGAGCTCGTACAGCTTGCGGCCGTAGAGCGACACCGCGACGTCGCGCACCTGGTTGTTCCAGAACTGGTGTAGCTCGTCGTCCGGGCCGGCCGAAGGGATCTCGCCCTGCCCGTCTACCGTGTAGCCGTCCACCGAGACGTTCATGCCCCATATCAGTTTGCCCATGCAGTACAGACTGCCGGGCTGTCCAGAACTCATCGCGACCCGGCGACCTCCCGACCTCGACGTCGGCGCATGGCACCCGCCGGGCCCCTTCGTCCGCTTCACGGGGTTCGAGGCAGGGCGGGAAGAGTGCGACTTCGTGCTGCTCGCGCCCGAGCAGGTCGCGGGAGGTGCAGCGAAATGCGGCCTGCGGAGCCAAGCCCGTACGCGCACGTACGCGCGGTTGGTCAGCCGACCTGCTCGATGATCTCGACCAGTTCGTCGAGGCGGTAGCCCTGGCTGCGGGCGAAGTCGACGAGCTCCTTTGCTCGGTGGACGACGGCGCCACGTTCGGGCGTCCCCGCAACCAGGATGCCGCGCCCGCGTCGGAACTCGAGCAGTCCCTCGTCGCGGAGCACCCGGAGCGAACGCAGCACGGTGTTGGTGTTGACCCCGAGCACGGCGGCGAGATCCTTGGCCGGTGGGAGACGCTCGCCTGGCTTTGCCTCCCCGTCGGCGATCGCGCGTCGGATCTCGCCGGCGACCTGTTCGTAGAGATCCGTCGGGTCTTGCCTGTCTACCTTGACATTCAGCATGATGCTAGTAACACTAGCGCAACCGAGTCAGGGAGGCAGCTGTGACCGTTACCGCTCCGCCTCGCCCGCCTCGTCCGAGCGATCCGGTCGATCGCGAGGAGCTCGAGGCCCTGGTCGAGGCACTGATCGAAGAGGCGCGCCAGCGCGCACGCCGTCGCCGTCGGATCTACGCGGCTTCCGCGGCGCTCGTGGCGCTGGTCGTGGTCGCCGTATCTTCCGCCGTCGACCGCTCGACAGAAGCGGACACCGCTTCCCCTGCGCTGGCCGCACGATCGGATGGTCTGGCGGGAGCGGCGACGCCGAAGATCGCCTTCATCCGCGAGCCTGCCTACATGGGCTACGCGGGCGTTCTCTGGGTCATGAACCGCGACGGGAGTGGGCAACGCAGGTTGGCCCCCGCCTTTGGGGGGATGCGGTGGTCGCCCGATGGTCAGAAGATCGCCTTCGCGGCCATCGTCGTCCAGCCGGATCGCTTGACGAGCGACGTTTACGTCATGAACGCGGACGGGAGCGGGAAGGCAAGGCTGACGAGCGACCCCAGCGGGGAAGGCGGTCTGGCCTGGTCGCCGGACGGACAGAAGATCGCGTTCGCCCGTGGTGGCGCCGGGGGTAATTCCGAGATCTACGTCATGAACGTCGACGGGAGCGAGCAGCGGAGGCTGACAAGCGAGGCTTGGGGCGGCGAACTTGCCTGGTCGCCGCGTGGGAACAAGATCGCCTTCGTGAGCCGCCGCGACGGCAACGCGGAGATCTACCTGATGAACGCCGACGGGAGTGGGCTGCGAAGGCTGACGCGCAACACGGTGGGGGACAGGAACCCCGTCTGGTCGCCCGACGGTCGCAGGATCGCCTTCGAAAACAACTGGCAGGTCAACGTCATGAACGCCGACGGCAGCAGACAGCGAAGGCTGACGCGCAACGGGGGGCGCAACTTCGTTCCTGCCTGGTCGCCCGATGGGCAGCAGATTGCGTTCGAGCGCCGGCTCGGACGAAAGAAATACGGTCCGTGTAACGGGTGCGGCAGAGCGTCGACCTTCGAGATCTGGGTCATGAACGCCGACGGCAGCGGTCAGCGCAGGCTGACGAAACAGGGTGCGCAGCCTGGCTGGTCACCCGACGGACAGGAGATCGGGTTCATGAGCGAGCGGGGCGGCAACCCGGAGATCTACGTCATGAACGCCGACGGCAGCCAGCAGCGGAACCTGACGCGAACCCGGGGCCCGAAAGAAAGCGGGCTTGTCTGGTCGCCCGCGCAGAAGTAGAGAGCGTCGCGCGCGTGCGAGCACCGTGCCCGCTCTGAACAGGCACGGGCACAGCGCGCCGCCCGAGTGTGCGGGAATGTTCC
>CAVUMO010000002.1:1015000-1638761 GCA_963742625.1 uncultured Actinomycetes bacterium | reverse complement strand
GGCCGCACGCTCGCGCTGCGCTACCTCGTGACGTACGCGCGCGAGCGCCGCGAGAAGGGGATGGAGTCGAAGCTGGCGGCGGAGCTGGAGGACGCGATCAACCAGCAGGGCGGCGCGTTCAAGCGCAAGGACGACATGTACCGGATGGCGCAGGCCAACAAGGCTTTCGCGCACTACCGGTGGTGAGGTAGAGGAGACCAGTGAGCACGACGGCAAACACGAGTCGCGCTCGACCGCGTCCGGAACATCGGCATCATCGCCCACATCGACGCGGGCAAGACCACGCTGCACCGAGCGGATGCTCTTCTACACGGGCCGCACCCACCAGCTCGGGCGAGGTGCACGACGGCGCAGCGAGATGGACTGACGGCCCAGGAGCAGGAGCGCGGGATCACCATCACGTCGGCGACGACGACGGCGTGTGGCGCGACCATCGCGTCAACATCATCGATACTCCCGGGCACGTGGACTTCACGGTCGAGGTGGAGCGCTCGCTGCGCGTCCTCGACGGCGCAATCGCGGTGTTCGACTCGGTCGCAGGCGTCCAGCCCCAGTCGGAGACCGTCTGGCGCCAGGCGGACCGCTACGGCGTGCCCCGGATCGCCTTCATCAACAAGATGGACCGCACCGGCGCGAGCTTCGTGAACGCGGTGCAGTCGATGCGCGACCGCCTCGGCGCGAACCCCGTGCCGATCCAGCTTCCGATCGGCGAGGAGGACGCTCACACCGGCGTCGTCGACCTCGTCGAGATGCAGGCGATCGTCTACGAGGACGAGCTCGGCCAGTCGTTCACGGTCGGCGAGATCCCGGCCGAGCTGGCCGCCTCGGCGCAGGAGGCACACCACGCGCTGATCGACGCGGTCGCGGAACACGATGACGAGCTGATGGAGGCCTACCTCGAGGACGAGACGTCGGTGACGCCCGAGATGATCCGCCGCGCGCTTCGCGCCGGAACGCTCGCGGACGCGATCACGCCCGTCCTGCTCGGCTCCGCCTTCAAGAACAAGGGCGTGCAGCCGCTCCTCGACGCGGTCGTGGACTACCTCCCGAGCCCGCTCGACATCCCCGCCGTGCAGGGCACCGACCCGACGACGGAGGACGAGATCACGCGGTCGCCGTCGGAGGATGCGCCCTTCTCCGCGCTCGTGTTCAAGGTCATGTCGGACCCGTACGTCGGGAAGCTGACGTACTTCCGCGTGTACTCGGGGACGGTCAAGGCCGGCGACCGCGTGCTCAACACGATCAACGGGAAGATGGAGCGCATCGGCCGGATCCTGCAGATGCACGCGAACCACCGCGAGGAGCGCGACGAGATCGGCGCGGGCGAGATCGCAGCCGCCGTCGGCCTGAAGCAGTCCACGACGGGCGACACGCTCGCCGTCAACTCCGCCCCGATCGTGCTCGAGTCGATGACGTTCCCGGATCCCGTGATCTCGGTCGCCATCGAGCCGCGCACGAAGGGCGACCAGGACAAGCTCTCGCAGGGCCTGCAGCGGCTCGCCGAGGAGGACCCGACGTTCCGCGTCTCCTCCGACGAGGAGACGGGGCAGACGCTCATCGCCGGGATGGGCGAGCTGCACCTCGAGATCATCGTCGACCGCCTGATGCGCGAGTTCAAGGTCGACGCGAACGTCGGCCGGCCGCAGGTCGCCTATCGGGAGACCGCGTCGCAGCCCGTCCAGAAGATCCAGGGCCGCTTCGTCCGGCAGACCGGCGGCTCGGGCCAGTACGGCGACGTCGTCATCAACCTGATCCCGCAGGCGCCCGGTGAGGGCTACGAGTTCGAGGACAAGATCGTCGGCGGGAAGATTCCGAAGGAGTACATCAAGCCGGTCGACGACGGCATCCAGGAGGCGATGGGCGCGGGCGGGCTCGCCGGCTACCCCGTCGTCGATATTCGGATCGAGCTCGTCGAGGGCTCGTACCACGACGTCGACTCGAGCGAGCGGGCGTTCAAGATCGCCGGCTCGATGGCGTTCAAGGAGGCGATGAAGCGGGCGAAGCCGAAGCTGCTGGAGCCGATGATGGCCGTCGAGGTCGTCACGCCCGAGGACTACCTCGGCGACGTGATGGGCAACCTCAACTCGCGCCGTGGGCGTGTCGAGCACCTCGAGCCGCTCGGCAACTCGCAGACGATCAAGGCGAGCGTGCCGCTCTCCGAGATGTTCGGGTACGCGACCGACCTGCGCTCCATGACGCAGGGCCGGGCGACCTTCACCATGCAGTTCGACCGCTACGAGGATGTCCCCGCGTCGATCGCGGAGACGATCGTGAGCGCACAGTCGGAAGGCTGAACCGTCAAGTTGACCGTAATTCGAGTCATTTCTCCGGAGGCATAAGGACATGGGCAAGCAGAAGTTCGAGCGTACGAAGCCGCACGTCAACGTCGGCACGATCGGGCACATCGACCACGGCAAGACGACCCTGACCGCCGCGATCACCAAGGTGCTCGCCGAGCAGGGCGGCGGGACCGCGGTCGCCTTCGACGAGATCGACAAGGCGCCCGAGGAGAAGCAGCGCGGCATCACGATCCAGACGGCCCACGTCGAGTACGAGACCGAGAACCGGCACTACGCGCACGTCGACTGCCCGGGCCACGCCGACTACATCAAGAACATGATCACGGGTGCCGCCCAGATGGACGGCGCGATCCTCGTGGTCTCTGCAGCCGACGGCCCGATGCCTCAGACGCGCGAGCACATCCTGCTCGCCCGCCAGGTCGAGGTGCCCGCGATGGTCGTCGCGCTCAACAAGGCCGACATGGTCGACGACCCCGAGCTGCTCGAGCTCGTCGAGATGGAGGTCCGCGAGCTGCTCTCGAAGTACGAGTTCCCCGGCGACGACATCCCGATCGTCCAGGTCTCGGCGCTCAAGGCGCTCGAGGGCGACCCCGAGTGGACGCCGAAGATCCTGGAGCTCATGGCCGCCGTCGACTCGTACATCCCGGAGCCGACGCGCGACACCGACAAGCCGTTCCTCATGCCGATCGAGGACGTCATGACGATCCCGGGCCGCGGCACGGTCGTCACGGGCCGCATCGAGCAGGGGAAGATCGAGACCGGCAACGAGATCGAGATCGTCGGCATCCACGAGAAGACCGAGAAGACGGTCGTCACGGGTCTCGAGATGTTCCACAAGACGCTCGACTTCGCCCAGGCGGGCGACAACGCGGGCGCCCTCCTGCGCGGGACGAAGCGCGAGGAGGTCGAGCGTGGCCAGGTGCTCGCGAAGCCGGGCTCGATCACACCGCACACCGGCTTCAAGGCCGAGGTC
This sequence comes from uncultured Actinomycetes bacterium, assembly GCA_963742625.1. Taxonomy (GTDB): domain Bacteria; phylum Actinomycetota; class Thermoleophilia; order Gaiellales; family Gaiellaceae; genus Gaiella. Next base: position 1,635,488 of record CAVUMO010000002.1, on the reverse strand, counting down.
TACGTTCTCTCGAAGGACGAAGGTGGGCGCCACACGCCGTTCTTCAACGGCTACCGGCCGCAGTTCTACTTCCGCACGACCGACGTGACCGGCTCGATCAAGCTGCCGGAGGGCCAGGAGATGGTCATGCCGGGCGACAACACGAACATGGAGATCGAGCTGATCCAGCCGATCGCCATGGATCAGGGACTGCGCTTCGCGATCCGCGAGGGTGGCCGCACGGTCGGCGCCGGCGTCGTCACGGAGATCGTCAAGTAAGCGTCGGGCGTCGCTCGCCGCTACACGACACCAAACCATGGCACAGCAAAAGATCAGGATCAGGCTCAAGGGCTACGACCACCAGCAGGTCGACCGCTCGGCGTCCCAGATCGTCGAGACCGCCCAGCGCACCGGCGCCACGATCACGGGGCCGGTGCCTCTGCCCACCGAGAAGAACGTCTACTGCGTGATCCGCGGTCCGTTCATCGACAAGGACTCGCGGGAGCATTTCGAAGTGCGGACGCACAAGCGCCTGATCGACATCCACAGCCCGACGCCGAAGACGGTCGACTCGCTGATGCGGCTCGACCTGCCGGCCGGGGTCGACATCGAGATCAAGCTCTGATGACGGTCGTCTTGCAAACCGCTCACGAAGTCGACGGGCGAACCTCCCGGTTCCCCCAGACCCCCTCGCCTGGTCCGCTGACGTGGACAGAGCTCCCTGCCCGCGAGAGCGCGGTGGCAGCGTGAAAGGGATCTTGGGCAGGAAGCTCGGCATGACGCAGATCTTCGACCCGGAGACCGGGAACGTGGACGCGGTCACGGTGATCGAGGCAGGCCCCTGCCCGGTCGTGACGGTGCGCACGCAGGCGGCCGACGGCTACGAGGCCGTCCAGCTCGCCTTCGAGCCGGTGCGGGACCCGGAAGCTTTCGAAGGGCGAGCTCGGCCATCTGAGGAAGGCGGGCGTCGGCGGCCATCGCCACCTCGTCGAGTTCCGGGGCGCGAGCGAGCTTCAGCAGGGCGAGACCGTGACGGTCGAGGCGTTCGAGCCCGGTGATCGCATCAAGGTGTCCGGCGTCTCGATCGGCAAGGGCTTCCAGGGCACGATCAAACGGCATAACTTCGCCCGCGGGCCGATGAGCCATGGGTCGCACAACGTCCGCAAGCCCGGCTCCGTCGGCGCGTCCGCGACGCCGTCGCGGGTGTTCAAGGGCAAGAAGATGGCCGGGCAGATGGGCGCGCGTCGCGTGACACAGCCTGGGCTGGTCGTGCACGAGGTCGACGCGGAACGCAATCTCCTCCTCGTCCGGGGCGCGGTGCCGGGCGCGAAGAGCGGGCTCGTCGAGATCCGGGGGGTGATGGGCTGATGGCCGTCAAGGCGACCATTCTCGGAAGCTCGGGGAAGGATCTCGCGCTCGACGCGGAGGTCTTCGAGGCCGAGGTCAAGCCCCATCTGCTCCACGAGACCGTCCGCGCGGAGCTCAACGCCGCCCGGCGCGGCACGCGCGGCGCCAAGAGCCGCGGGCTCGTCTCGGGCGGCCGCTCGAAGCCGTGGCGCCAGAAGGGCACCGGCCGCGCCCGCCAGGGCACGATCCGCGCCCCGCAGTTCGTGGGCGGCGGCGTCGCGTTCCCGCCCGGGATGCGCAGCTTCGACGTGAAGGTGAACCGGAAGGCGCGCAGGGCCGCGCTACGCGGTGCCCTCTCCAGCCACGCGGCCAACGGCAGCCTCGCACTGCTCGACGGGAGCGCGTTCGGCGCCCCGTCCACGAAGCAGGCGAAAGCCGTGCTCGAGGGCTGGGGCAAGGAGCCGCCGGTGCTGCTCGTCGCGCAGGCGGACGAGGAGGCGGTCGTGAAGTCCTTCCGCAACCTCCAGCGTGTGCTCGTGACGGTGCCCGAGGAGCTCGAGGTCGCCGCGATCGTCTGGGCGCGCACCGTGGTCGTCACGCAGGCAGCGCTGCCGCAGGTCGAGCAGCGCGCCGGCAAGGAGGTCGCGTCGTGACCGCCCTCCAGAACGAGCAGATCCTGCTTTCGCCCGTGGTCTCCGAGAAGAGCTACTCGGGGATCGCCGAGGGCCGCTATACGTTCAAGGTGCATCCCGACGCGCACCGCACGCAGGTGCGCCAGGCGGTGGAAGACCTGTTCGGCGTCCACGTCGAGCGGGTGAACATCGTGATGGTGCGGGCGAAGCCCAAGCGTCGCGGGCTCTTCAAGGGCACGCGGCCAGGGTGGAAGAAGGCGATCGTCCAGGTCCGCGAGGGCGAGACGATCGAGATTTTCGCAGGCGCGCAGGTCTAGGAGAACACGCAGATGCCAGTGAAGAAGTACAAGCCGACGAGCCCCGGCCGCCGCCAGATGGCCACCTCGTCGTTCGACGAGATCACACGGTCGACACCGGAGAAGTCGCTGCTCGAGCCGCTGCACAGGAAGGGCGGCCGCAACGCAAACGGCCGGATCACCACGCGCCACCAGGGGGGCGGGCACAAGCGCCGTTACCGGCGGATCGACTTCAAGCGTCTCAAGGACGGGGTGCCGGCGAAGGTCGCCTCGATCGAGTACGACCCGAACCGCTCGGCGCGGATCGCGCTGCTCCACTATGCCGACGGCGCGAAGGCGTACATCCTCGCGCCCGCCGGGCTGCGGGTCGGCGCGACGGTCCAGTCCGGTCCCGGGGTCGACATCCGGCCGGGCAACGCCCTGCCGCTCGGCGACATCCCGACCGGCACGAACGTCCACGCGGTGGAGCTCCGGCCCGGCCAGGGCGCGAAGCTCGCGCGCTCGGCGGGCTCGGGCGTGCAGCTCGTCGCCAAGGACGCGCCGTACGCCGTCCTGCGCCTTCCGTCCGGCGAGATGCGCCGCGTCCTCCTCACCTGCCGCGCGAGCGTCGGCGAGGTCGGGAACTCCGACCACGCCAACGAGTCGAGCGGGAAGGCCGGGCGGAGCCGCTGGCTCGGCCGCCGGCCGACCGTCCGGGGCACCGCGATGAACCCGGTCGACCACCCGCACGGCGGTGGCGAGGGCAAGTCGAAGGGCCACCATCCCGTCACCCCGTGGGGCGTCCCGACGATCGGGAAGCGCACCCGACCGAAGCACAAGGAATCCGACAAGCTGATCGTCCGCGGCCGTCGCCGCGGCAAGGAAAGGCGGTAATCGTTCGTGAGTAGATCGTCGAAGAAGGGGCCGTTCGTCGAGGAGCGGCTGCTGGGCCGCATCGAGGCGATGAACGCCGCCGGCGAGAAGCGGATGATCCGCACCTGGTCGCGCGCCTCGACGGTCTTCCCCGAGATGGTCGGGCACACGATCGCCGTGCACGACGGGCGGAAGCACGTGCCGGTGTTCGTGAGCGAGCAGATGGTCGGGCACAAGCTCGGCGAGTTCGCGCCGACCCGGACCTTCCGCGGTCACTCCGGCGACCGGCAGGCCCAGGTGAAGAAGCGTTGAGAGCGTTCCCCGCACCCACATCTCGCACGCGCATGCACGCTGCAACGCTGCGCATCGCGTCGTCCTCGGTCGCGTCCGTAGCTTCCAGCTACGAACGCTCCCTGCGTCCTAGCGCTGCTTGCGTTTCGCGGCCTGCGCGCACGATCTGCGTGAGCGGTGAACGCTGATGGCGACGAAGGCCAACACGGAGACGCAGGTCCGCGCCCAGGCGAAGTGGGTGCGCATGTCCGCGCGCAAGGCGCGGCTCGTGCTCGACAACGTCCGCGGCAGGACCGTGCCCGAGGCACGGACCGTGCTCGCGTTCACGCCGAGGGCCGCCGCGCGCGAGATCGACCGCGTGCTTGCCTCGGCCGTCGCAAACGCCGAGTCGGCGTACGGCCTCGATGGCGACGAGCTCGTCATCGTGGGCGCGTACGCGGACGAGGGGCCGACGCTGAAGCGCTGGCGCGCCCGCGCGCGCGGCCGCGTGAACCGCATCCGCAAGCGCACGTGCCACATCACCGTCGTCGTCGCGCCGGCGGCCGACAAGCCGCGCCGCGACCAGGGTCGCAAGGCGGCCAAGTCGGAGACCACGGAGGCGCCGGTGACCGAGACCGAGCAGAGCGAGAAGCCGTCCGGCACGACCGAGAAGCGGTCGCGCTCGCGCAAGAAGAAGCAGGAGGTGGCCGCGTAATGGGCCAGAAGGTGCATCCCGGCGGTCTGCGCGTCGGCGTCATCCACGACTGGAAGTCGAACTGGTGGACGGGGAAGAAGGAGATCGCCGACTACCTGCTCGAGGACATCAAGATCCGCGACCACATCAATGGCAAGCTCGCGCATGCCGGGCTGTCGGACATCCTGATCCGCAAGGACAAGCAGCGGGTGACGGTCGACATCTACACCGCGCGCCCCGGGATCGTGATCGGGAAGTCGGGCGTCGAGGTTGACGCGCTCCGCAAGGACCTCCATGCCATCACCGGCAAGAGCGTCCACATCAACATCAACGAGATCAAGCGGCCCGAGCTCGACGCGCAGCTCGTCGCGCAGTCGATCGCGGAGCAGCTCCAGAACCGCGTCGCGTTCCGGCGCGCGATGAAGCGTTCCCTCGCGTCGGCGATGCGGTCGGGCGCGCAGGGCATCAAGATCCAGTGCGGCGGACGGCTCGGCGGCGGCGAGATGAGCCGCAGCGAGCGCTATACGGAGGGCCGCGTCCCGCTGCACACGATCCGGGCCGACATCGACTACGGCTTCGCCGAGGCGAAGACCACGTACGGCCGGATCGGCGTCAAGGTCTGGGTCAACAAGGGCGAGATCATGCCCGAGGGCTACGAGGGCTCGCTCGGTCGCGAGCGCATCACCGAGGCGGACGGCTCACGCCGGCGACGCGGCTCGAACAGCGAGGGGCTCGGCGCCTCCCGCGAGGGCGGTCGCGGCCGGGGACAGGACCGCGAGGGCCTCGGGCTCGTCCAGAAACGCCGCCGGCCCGGCGGGCGTGGCCGTGGGGGCCAGGCCCGTGGCCCGGCCCGCGAACGCGCCGCCGCACCGGAGACGCAGGCGCCGCCCGTCGACGAGGCGCCCTCCGCGACGCCAACTGAGACCGCGCCGGAGACGACACCCGAGACGCCGGAGACGACACCCGAGACGCCGCCAGAGTCGACGCCGGAGGCGGGCTCCTGATGCTGATGCCGCGCAAGACCAAGCACCGCAAGCAGTTCCGCGGGCGCCGCGCGGGCTACGCGAAGGGCCAGACGGACGTGCAGTACGGCGACTACGGGATCAAGGCGCTCGAGAACGGTTGGGTGACCAACCGGCAGATCGAGGCTGCCCGTATCGCGATGACCCGCAAGATCCGCCGAGGCGGCAAGGTCTGGATCAACCTCTTCCCCGACAAGCCGTTCACGAAGAAGCCGGCCGAGACCCGGATGGGCTCGGGCAAGGGCTCGCCGGAAGGATGGGTCGCCGTCGTGAAGCCGGGTCGCGTGATGTTCGAGCTCTCCGGCGTCTCGGAGCCGCTCGCGAAGGAGGCGCTGCGCCTCGCTGCCCAGAAGCTCCCGATCAAAGCCAAGTTCGTGAAACGGGAGGCCGATCTCTTTGAAAGCTGACTCGACGTGGGGGAACCCCATGTTTCCCCCACGTGCCCCCTCCTTGCGGTTTGCGCTCGGATCACCCGCACCTGGCCTCCCGGCCGGCAAAGCCGGCCTCCGGCCGCATCGGTTGCATCACAGGTCGAGGGGAAAACCATGAAGGCTGAACAGTTGCGCGCGATGACAGACGAAGAGCTCGACCAGAAGCTCGGTGAGAGCCGGCAGGAGCTCTTCAAGATCCGCTTCCAGGCGGCCACCGGCGCCCTCGAGTCGAGCGCGCACCTGCGCCACGCGAAGCGGGAGATCGCGCGGATCCTGACGATCAAGAACGAACGGACGATGACCCATGGCTGATGAAGATGTGAAGGGCGCCTCGGCGGACGCCGAGGAGCCGAACGAGGACGAGCAGGTGGAGACGCCGATCGAGGAGGCCGCCGAGTCGACTGCGGAGGAGCCCGTCGCGGAGATGGCCGAGGAGGCTGCCGCCGACGCGCCGGTCGAGAAGCCGACTGCGGAGGTCGTCGAAGAGGCGCCCGCTGCGGAGCCGACCGAGGCCGAGCCCGCCGCCGAGGCTGAGGCCGAGAAGCCCTCGGCCGAGGAGCCTGCCGCCGAAGCCGGCGACGAGCCTGTGGCCGACGCCGCCGCGACCGAGGAGCCTGCCGCCGCGGCGGCTGCGCCGGCGACCGGGCCGAAGCCCAAGCGCAAGCGGCTGCCGCGCGCCCTCCGGCCGAAGAAGACACGTCCGACGCCCGTCCGCTCGACCGAGCGGAAGCCGATCGTGCGCCTCGAGACGCCGGCGCACGAGCGGGGCCGCAGACAGGAACGCCAAGGCAAGGTCGTCTCAGACGCGATGGAGAAGACGATCGTCGTCGAGGTCTCCGTCGTAAAGGCGCACCCCAAGTACAAGAAGGTCGTGCGCCGGAGCGTGAAGTTCCACGCGCACGACGAGCGCAGCGAGGCGAAGGTGGGCGATCTCGTCCGCATCGTCGAGACGCGCCCGCTCTCGCGGACGAAGCGCTGGCGCCTCGTCGAGGTCGTCGAGGCGGCGAAGTGATGACGCTCGCCGTCCGCACATCTCGCACCCGCTGGCGCGCTGCAACGCTGCGCCGTGCGTCGTCCTCGGCCTCACCCATGCATTCCATGCATGGCCGAGGCCTGCGTCCTAGCCCGGCTTGCGTTTCGCGGCCATCGGGCGCGATCTGTACGGACGGAGAGCGTCGGCGATGATCCAGCAGGAATCCCGTCTGAAGGTGGCCGACAACACCGGCGCTCGCGAGCTCCTCTGCATCCGGGTCGTCGGCGGCTCTCGCCGGAGATACGCCCGTGTCGGCGACGTGATCGTCGCTACAGTGAAGACCGCCACGCCGCAGGGCACGGTCAAGAAGGGCGAGGTCGTGAGAGCGGTCGTCGTCCGGACGAAGAAGCCCTACGGCAGGGGTGACGGCACGCTGATCGGCTTCGACGAGAACGCCGCCGTCATCATCGACAACCAGCTGAACCCGCGCGGAACGCGCATCTTCGGGCCAGTCGCCCGTGAGTTGCGCGAGAAGAACTTCATGAAAATCGTCAGTCTCGCCCCCGAGGTGCTCTGAGCAGATGGCTACAACGATGCGAATCAAGAAGGGCGACCTCGTCCAGGTGCTGGCCGGCAAGGACCGCGGCAAGCAGGGACGGGTTCTCAAGGCGAGCCCGCGTGACCGCCACGTCATCGTGGAGAACCTCAACATCGGCAAGCGCCACACGAAGCCACGCCCGCTCCGCGACACGACGCGGATGGGCGGGGCGACGATGATCCCCGGCGGGATCGTCTCGAAGCCGATGCCGCTCGACGTGTCGAACGTGATGATCGTCTGCCCGACCTGCAAGCAGCCGACCCGCATCGGGATCACGGTCAAGGAAGTCAAGGGCGAGACCGTCCGCGTCCGCGTCTGCAAGCGCGACGGCTGCGGCCAGGAGATCGACGGCTGATGGCGACCGTCGCGGAGACGATCGTGCCGCGCCTCAAGCAGCGGTACCTCGAGGAGATTCGCCCCGCGCTCAAGGACGAGCTGGCGCTCAGCTCGGTCATGCAGGTGCCCGAGGTGACGAAAATCACCCTCAACATGGGCGTCGGCGAGGCGAAGACCGACGCGAAGGCGCTCGACGCCGCCATTGAGGAGCTCACGACGATCGCCGGCCAGCGCGCGCAGGTGCGCCGCGCCCGGATGTCGATCGCGAGCTTCAAGCTGCGCGAGGGCATGGCCGTCGGTGCGCGCGTGACGTTGCGCGGTCCGCGGATGTACGAGTTCCTCGACCGTCTCGTCTCGATCGCGCTGCCGCGCATCCGCGACTTCCGCGGCCTCGACCCGGGGTCGTTCGACGGCCGCGGGAACTACTCGCTCGGCATCCGCGAGCAGATCATCTTCCCCGAGATCGACTACGACTCCGTCCCCGCGATCCGGGGCCTCGACGTCGCCATCACCACCACCGCGGCGAACGACGAGCATGCCCGCGCGCTCCTCGGCGCGCTCGGCCTGCCGTTCGCCGCCGAGCGAAGAAGGGATTCGTAAGTGGCCAAGACCTCGCTCCGCGTGAAGCAGAAGCGCGCCCCGAAGCACAAGGTGCAGGCGTACACGCGCTGCAACCGCTGCGGCCGGCCGCGCGCGGTCTTCCGCAGGTACAAGCTCTGCCGGATCTGCCTGCGCGACCTCGCGCACGACGGCGCGATCCCGGGAATGACGAAGAGCAGCTGGTAGGAGAAGGACGATGCTGACCGACCCCATTGCCGACATGCTGAGCCGCATCCGCAACGCGAACCGCGCGATGCACGACACCGTTGCGATGCCGACCTCGCGGATGAAGGAGGAGATCGCGCGCCTCCTCCACGACGAGGGCTACATCAAGAGCTTCTCGGTCGTCGAGGCGACGCCGGTGCACCAGCTCGTGATCGAGCTCAAGTTCGGCCGCAACCGCGAGCGCGTGATCACCGACCTCAAGCGCGTCTCGAAGCCAGGCCGCCGCGTCTACGCGAAGAAGGACCGCCTCCCCCGAGTCCTCGGCGGGCTCGGCACCGCGATCCTGTCCACCTCGACCGGCGTGATCACCACCCGCCAGGCCGCAGAGCGCGGCGTCGGCGGCGAGGTCCTCGCCTTCGTCTGGTAGCGATGTCGCGGATCGGCAGACAGCCCATCGAGGTCCCGAGCGGCGTCACCGTCGACGTGTCGGCCGGCGGTTCGGTCACCGTGACCGGCCCGCTCGGCACGCTCACGCAGCGGGTCCCACAGCGCATGGCAATCGCGCAGGAGGACGGCGTCATCACGGTCGCGCGCCCGACCGAGCGCGGCGATGACCGTGCGCTCCACGGCCTCACGCGCACGCTCGTCGCGAACATGGTCGAGGGCGTCACGAAGGGCTTCGAGAAGCACCTCGAGATCCAGGGCGTCGGCTATCGCGCGCAGCTCAAGGGCTCCGACCTCGAGCTCGCCGTCGGGTTCTCGCACCCGGTCACGATCACGCCGCGCGAGGGCATCTCGTTCGACGTCCCCCAGCCGACGCAGGTGATCGTGAAGGGCTCGGACAAGCAGGTCGTCGGCCAGACCGCCGCAGAGATCCGCAAGGTACGGCCGCCCGAGCCCTATAAGGGCAAGGGCATCCGCTACCAGGGCGAGCACGTGAGACGCAAGGTTGGGAAGAGAGCGTGACGATGGTTCAAATCGCCGTTACCCGAGTCGGGGAAACCTTCCGGTTCCCCCGAACCCCCTCCACCGGTCCGCTGACGCGGACAGGCGGCTGCGCCGCCGGGAAGCGGGCGTGACCACCAGCGTTCGCGAAGCACGCCTCCGCCGGCACCGGCGGGTACGCGGCAAGGTCGCCGGCACGACCGAGCGGCCGAGGCTCGTCGTCTTCCGCTCGAATCGCGGGATCTTCGCGCAGCTCGTCGACGACGACGCCGGACGGACGCTTGCATCCGCGACCTGGCTGGCACATCGCGGCCACAAGGGCACGAAGACCGAGCAGGCGACCGAGGTCGGCAAGGCGCTCGCCGCCGCCGCGAAAAAGGCCGGGATCGAGACGTGCGTCTTCGACCGGGCCGGCTACCTCTACCACGGACGCGTGAAGGCCCTCGCCGAGGGAGCACGCGAGGGAGGACTCAAGTTTTGAGCACTGTTGACGTTGCCGAGTCGCGCGAGCTGAAGGAGCGCGTGATCGAGATCAACCGCGTCGCGAAGGTCGTCAAGGGCGGCCGGCGGTTCTCGTTCACGGCGCTCGTGGTGATCGGCGACGAGGTCGACCGCGTCGGCGTCGGCTACGGGAAGGCCCGTGAGGTGCCTCTCGCGATCTCGAAGGCTGTCGACGACGCGAAGAAGAACATCTTCACGGTGCCGAAGCACCGCACGACGATCACCCACGAGATCACGGGCGCCTTCGACGCGGCCCGGGTCGTGCTCCGGCCTGCGAGCGAGGGGACGGGCGTGATCGCGGGGGGCGGCGTGCGCGCGGTGCTCGAGCTCGCCGGGATCCGCGACGTGCTCGCCAAGAGCCTCGGCACGACGAACCCCATCAACATGGCGAAGGCCACGGTCGACGGCCTCAAGCGGCTCCGCCGCCCCGAGGACGTCGCCCGCTCGCGCGGCAAGTCGATCGCGGAGGTGCTGCCGCTCCCGCGGAAGCCCCGTGCCGACGAGGCCCCGACCGAGGCGCCCGCCGCCGTCGAGACACCGGTCGAGGCGGCCGACGCGGCCGAGCCCGAGGCGGTCGAGTCGTGACGCGTGTCCTCGTGACGCAGACCCGGTCGTCGATCGGGCAGACGCAGAAGCACCGCGGCACGCTCCGCTCGCTCGGCCTGGGGAGGATCGGCAGGACCGCCGAGCATGCGCTCGGGCCAGAGCTCGAGGGCAAGCTCCGCCGCGTCGCGCACCTCGTGACGGTCGAACCGTCGGACGCGAAGGGAAAGGACGCGTAGGGACATGGCCGACGAGCTGAACCTCCACTCCCTGAAGCCGGCCCAGCCGCGGCGCGCGCGCAAGCGCGTCGGCCGCGGGCTCGGCTCCGGCAAGGGCCGCTACTCCGGTCGCGGCCTCAAGGGCCAGAAGTCCCGCTCCGGCTCGCACAAGATGCCAGTCGGGTTCGAGGGCGGCCAGATGCCGATCGACATGCGGCTCGGCAAGCTGCGCGGGAACACGTCCGCGGACGCGATGCCGATCGGCCCGTTCCGGACGTACAGCCAGCCGGTGAACCTGCGCGACCTCGAGGAGCGCTTCGATGCGGGCGCCGAGGTCACACCGGAGACGCTCAAGGCGAAGCGGCTGATCCGCAAGGTCTCGGTCGACGTGAAGGTGCTGGGCGTGGGGGAGCTGTCGAAGGCCCTCTCGGTCTCGGCGCACGGGTTCTCGAAGACCGCCAGGGAGAAGATCGAGGCCGCCGGCGGCACGGTCACGTGGCTCCGCGGCGAACCCATCCCACGGCTCAAGCGACAGGCGACGCGGAAGCGCGCCGTCCAGGACCCCGACGTCGATGACGTCGAGAGCACCGAGGCGGCGGACGACGACGCACCGGCAGAGACCGGGGAGGAGAGCTAGGGCCCCGCGCGCGGCGCGGAGCACGGCGCCATGCTGACCTGGCTCGCAAACGCCTGGCGTGTGCCGGAGCTCCGGCGCCGGCTGCTGTTCACGGCGATGATCCTCGCGCTGTACCGGCTCGGCTCGTGGATCCCGTCGCCGGGCGTCAATGCCGACTCGATCGACCAGTACCTCTCGCGGACGGGCGGGATCTTCAACCTGCTGAACCTGTTTTCCGGCGGGGCGCTCTCGCAGTTCTCCGTCTTCGCGCTCGGGATCATGCCGTACGTCACGGCGTCGATCATCCTCCAGCTGATGACGGTCGTCGTCCCGCGATTGTCGGAGCTGCAGAAGGAGGGCGAGTCCGGCTACGCGAAGATCAACCAGTACACGCGCTACCTGACCGTCGTGCTCTCCGCGGCGCAGGCGCTCGGCTATGCGTTCCTCTTCAAGAACCAGGGGGTGCTCGAGGCGAACGCCGGGCGGATGGTGCTGATCATCGTCACGCTGACCGTCGGCTCGACACTCCTGATGTGGATGGGCGAGCAGATCACGAAGCGCGGCATCGGGAACGGCATCTCGATCCTGATCTTCGCCTCGATCCTCACGAGCCTGCCCCTCGGTGTCACGGCGTGGTGGAACGGCGGCCCGATGGAGCGGATCTTCTTCCCGTTGATCGCGCTCGGGATCGTCGCGTCCGTCGTGTTCGTGCAGGAGGGTCAGCGGCGGATCCCGATCCAGTATGCGAAGCGCATGGTCGGGCGTCGCATGACCTCCGGCGGCACGACCTACCTGCCGCTCCGCGTGAACATGGCGGGCGTGATCCCCGTGATCTTCGCGGCGGCCGTGCTTGCCTTCCCGCCGACGATGGCGCAGTACTTCCCCGCCACGCAGGACTTCGTCAACACGTACTTCCAGCCCGGCGACTGGCTCTACCTGGTCATCGAGGGCGGGATGATCGTCGTGTTCACGTTCTTCTACACCGCGGTCCAGTTCAACCCCGTCGACCAGGCCGACAACCTGCGCAAGCACTCCGGCTACATCCCCGGCATCCGGCCCGGCCCGCCGACCGCGCAGTACCTCGACCGCGTCCTCACGCGGCTGACGCTGCCCGGCTCGCTGTTCCTGGCGGCGGTCGCGATCGCGCCGAGCCTCTTCATCCGCTACGGCGGGTTCTCCCAGGCGACCTCGCGCGCCCTGGGCGGTACCTCCGTGCTGATCGCCGTGGGCGTCGCGCTGGACACGATGCGCCAGATGGAGTCGCAGATGATGATGCGCAACTACGAGGGGTTCCTCCGCTGATGCCGCGCAGAGCGGCGGTCGGCGGGGCGGGTCGTACCCCGCCCCTTGTTGCCTCCGGGGGCGGGTCGTGAACCTGCTCGTGCTCGGCCCGCAGGGTTCGGGGAAGGGGACGCAGGCAGCGCGGCTCTCCGAGGCGTACGGGATCCCGCACGTCTCGACGGGCGAGATGTTCCGCGGCGCGATCGCGGCGGGCAGCGAGCTGGGGCGCCGGGTCGAGCCGATCCTCGCGTCCGGCGAGCTCGTGCCCGACGACCTGACCGCCCAGCTGATCCGCGAGCGCCTCGCCGAGCCGGACGCGGAGCGCGGCTTCGTGCTCGACGGGTTCCCGCGGAACCTCGCCCAGGCCGAGGTGCTCGACGCGATGCTGGCCGAGATCGGGCGCGGCCTCGAGGCTGTCCTCTTCTTCGACATCTCGGACGACGTCGCGGGCGAGCGGCTGCGCGGCCGGGCGCGGGAGGAGCGGCGCGAGGACGACGCGCCGGAGGCGATCGCCAGGAGGCTCGAGATCTACCACGAGCAGACCGAGCCGGTCGTCGAGCGCTACCGCGCGTCCGGCAAGCTCGTGCCGGTCCGTGCAGAGCGGACGATCGATCAGGTCACCGCGGAGATCGCCGAGGCGCTCGAGTTGCTCGACGAGGAGGCGATCGCATGATCATCCGCAAGGGCGCTTCGGAGATCGGCCGGATCGCGACTGCGGGCACGCTGGTCGCGCGGACGATCTCACACGTGGGGGAGCGCATCGAGCCCGGGATCACCACGCTCGAGCTCGACCGCATCGCGGACGACTTCATCCGCGAGAACGGCGGCGTCCCGACGTCGCTCGGCTACCGAGGGTATCCGCGCGCGATCTGCATCTCGGTGGACGAGGTCGTCGTCCACGGGATCCCGGACGGGCGTGTCGTCGAGGAGGGCGACCTCGTGACGATCGACGTCGGCGTCACGCTCAACGGTGCGATCGCGGACAGCGCGTACACGTTCGGCATCGGCGCGGTCGATGCGGACGCGCAGCGCCTTCTCGACGTCTGCCAGGACGCGCTCGCGGCGGGCATCGCGGAGGCGCGGCTCGGCAACCGGATCGGCGACATCTCGCACGCGGTGCAGATGCTGGTCGAGGACGCGGGCTTCGCAGTCGTGAAGAGCCTCGTCGGCCACGGGGTCGGCCGCCACTACCACGAGGACCCCCACGTGCCGAACTTCGGCGAGGCGGGCCGCGGGCCACGCCTCTCCGAAGGCATGACGATCGCGATCGAGCCGATGATCACGATGGGCCGGCCCGACGTCGTGCTCGCGGAGGACGGCTGGACGATCTCGAGCGCCGACGGCTCCCTCGCCGCGCACTTCGAGCATACGGTCGCGATCCTCCCCGACGGGCCGCGAATCCTCACGCCGCGGGTCGGGATCGCGGTCGAGCGGGAGAGCCTCGCAGCCCTCGGACACCGGGCCGCCGGATGACGATGAACGGCCCGGGTTTGCTACAGTAAGCGGCCCGCGCGGCGGATGTCGGTCTGCGTGCGCGGCCTCATGAACACCCACGACGGGCAGGGCGCGAACCCTGCGCGAGGAGTCGGTTGGCAGTCAAGGAAGAGAAGATCGAGGTCGAGGGCGAGGTCGTCGAGGCCCTGCCGAGCACGATGTTCCGCGTCGAGCTCGAAGGCGGCCAGACAGTCCTCGCGAAGATCTCCGGGAAGATGCGCAAGCACTACATCCGGATCCTCCCCGGTGACCGGGTGAAGGTCGAGCTCTCTCCTTACGACCTCACGCGCGGTCGCATCACCTTCCGTCTCAAGTAGCCGACCAGCTCAGGAGCACACGTTGAAAGTCCGTCCTTCGGTCAAGCCCATGTGCGAGCGGTGCCGCGTGATCAAGCGGCACGGGCGCACCATGGTCATTTGCACGAACCCCCGGCACAAGCAACGGCAGGGCTAGGAGAGCTCACTTGGCAAGAATCGCCGGCGTCAACCTCCCCAATCAGAAGCGGCTCGAGATCGGCCTCACGTACATCTACGGGATCGGCCAGTCGACCGCGCAGAAGGTCTGCAAGGAGCTCGGCCTCGATCCCGACGAGAAGGTCAAGGACCTGACCGACGACGAGGTTACGAAGCTCCGCACCTACATCGACGCGAACCTCGAGGTGGAGGGCGACCTGCGCCGCGAGCGGACCCAGGCGATCAAGCGCCTCTCCGAGATCGGCGCCTACCGCGGCGTGCGCCACCGGCGCAACCTGCCGGTGCACGGACAGCGGACGAAGACCAACGCGCGGACGCGCAAGGGCCCGAAGAAGACCGTCGGGCGCGGGAAGAAGGCCAAGTAGTGGCGCCTCCTCGCAAGTCTCAAGCGCGCGGCCGCACCCGCCGCCGGGTCAAGAAGAACGTCGCGATCGGCCAGGCGCACATCAAGACGTCGTTCAACAACACGATCGTCTCCCTCACCGACACGGAGGGGAACGTGATCGCATGGGAGTCGGCCGGCTCCGCCGGGTTCAAGGGCTCTCGCAAGTCGACGCCCTTCGCCGCCCAGGTGACGGCGGACAACGCCGCCCGCAAGGGCATGGAGCACGGCCTGCAGAAGGTCGAGGTGTTCGTCAAGGGCCCGGGCTCGGGCCGCGAGACGGCGATCCGCTCGCTCCAGGCGGCGGGGCTCGAGATCCTCGGCGTCAAGGACGTCTCGCCGCAGGCGCACAACGGCGTTCGCCAGAAGAAGCGGAGGCGCGTCTAGTGGCCAGAGACCTGGGACCGAAGTGCCGTCAGTGCCGTCGCGAGGGGCTCAAGCTGTTCCTCAAGGGCGAGCGCTGCCTCACGGAGAAGTGCGCGATCGAGCGCCGCTCGTATCCGCCGGGCGAGCACGGCCGCGGCCGCATCAAGCAGAGCGAGTACCTGCTCCAGCTGCGTGAGAAGCAGAAGGCGCGCCGCTACTACGGGCTGCTCGAGAAGCAGTTCCGCAACACGTACCAGAAGGCGTCGCAGCGAACCGGCCCGACGGGCGAGAACCTGCTGCGCATGCTCGAGACACGCCTCGACAACGTCGTCTACCGGCTCGGCTTTGCAGGCTCGCGCGCCCAGGCGCGCCAGCTCGTCCGCCACGGCCACTTCCTCGTCAACGGGCGCCGGGTCAACATCCCGAGCTACGGCGTACGCCCCGACGACGTGATCTCGCTCCGGCCGTCGAGCCCCGCCGAGGCGCTCGTCCGGGACGCGACCGACCTCACCGCCGCGGTCACCCCGTGGCTCCAGGCCGACCACGACGGGCTCACCGGCAAGATGCTGAAGTGGCCCGAGCGCGCGGAGATCGACACACCGGTGCAGGAATCGCTGATCGTCGAGCTCTACTCGAAGTAAGGGCCCTGCGCCCACCCGACCACCCTGATCTGCCAGAACCACCCGAAAGGATCACATGGCCACCCGTTCCAGCCTGATGGAGTTCCAGACGCCCAGGATCTCGTCCGAGGACGCCGACGAGCGCTCGGGGCGGTTCACGATCGAGCCGCTCGACCGGGGCTTCGGCTACACGTTCGGGAACTCGCTGCGGCGAGTCCTCCTGTCCTCGCTCGAGGGCGCCGCCGTGACGGCCGTCAAGATCGAGGGCGTCTCGCACGAGTTCACGACGCTCCCCGGCGTCCGCGAGGACGTCACCGACATCATCCTCAACCTCAAGAGCCTCGTCTGCCGGCTCCACGGCGAGTCGCCTGAGATCGAGGTACACGTCTCGAAGCGCGGGCCAGGCGTGGTCACCGCCGCCGACATCGAGGCACCCGCCGACCTCGAGATCCTCAACCCGGACCTCGAGCTCGCGCACCTCGCCGACAAGGGCAAGCTCGAGATGACGCTCACCATCGGCCGGGGTCGCGGCTACGTCCCCGCCGAGCTGAACCGCGGGCCCGAGACGACGATCGGCGTGATCCCGATCGACTCGATCTTCTCCCCGGTGCGGCGCGTCTCGTACGAGGTCGACGCCGCCCGTGTGGGGCAGCGCACCGACTACGACAAGCTCGTGCTCGACGTCGCGACCGACGGCTCGGTCGCGCCGAAGGACGCTATCGCCGAGGCCGCCGAGATCCTCATTCGCCAGCTCGCGATCTTCACCGACCTGGAGAAGATCGACATGGGTGAGATCACCTCGATGGACGTCGAGGTCCCCTCGACCTCCCACGGGATGGAGAACTTCCCGATCGAGGAGCTCGAGCTGGGCGTTCGCTCGTACAACTGCCTCAAGCGCGTCGGGATCGAGACGATCGGCGACCTGACGTCGAAGTCGGAGAGCGAGCTCGCCGCGATCCCGAACTTCGGCCGCAAGTCGATCGAAGAGGTCCGCGAGACGTTGGCCGCCCATGGGCTCACGCTCAAGGGCGAGGAGCTTCCCGCCTAGCATGTGCCCCTTCAGGCAATGCGGTCCAGGTCCCTCGCTCGCGCTGAGCGGCGCCATGCGTCGTCCTCAGTCGCGTCCATATCGACTTGATATGGACGCTCCCTGCGTCCTAGCCTGGCTTGCTCCTCGCGCCCGAGGGACGAGGCAGCATCACCTGAAGGGGCACTGATGCGCCACGCACGCTCCGGAAAGAAGCTCGGCCGCGACTCGGCGCACCGCAAGGCGCTCTACTCGAACCTCGCCGGCGCGCTGATCACGCACGGGCGGATCGAGACGACCGAGGCGAAGGCGAAGGCCGTGAAGCCGTATGCGGAGAAGATGATCACCCTCGGCAAGCGGGGCGACCTCCATGCGAGGCGCCTCGCGATGGCCGAGCTTCGCTCGAACGACGTCGTACACAAGCTGTTCTCGGAGGTCGCGCCGCGCTTCGCGGAGCGGAACGGCGGCTACACGCGCGTCGTGAAGCTCGGGCCGCGTCAGGGCGACGCCGCGTCGATGGCGCTCCTCGAGCTCGTCGACCACGATCCGACCGCGTAGCAGCGCCCTCTGGTGTCCGACCTGAAGTCGGGCACCTTCGGCCCAGGCCGTACGCTCCATTCGTGCTGACGATCATCGCGATCCTGCTCGCGCTCACCGTGCTCCCGGCGCCGTGGGGCATCGTCGCGATCGTCGTCGGCTTCGCGATCGACGCGGCGGAGACGGCGTTCTTCGTCCGCTGGTCGAAGCGCCGGCGCGCCACGGTCGGCATCGAGACGTTCGTCGGGAGGACGGCGGTCGTCGTCCGTTCGCTGGCGCCTCGCGGCCAGGTGAAGCTCGACGGCGAGGTGTGGGAGGCGCGCGGGCCCGCCGGCGGCGCGCCGGGCGAGGAGGTCGTCGTCACAGCGGTCGACGGCCTCGTGCTCGAGGTCGAGCCGTCCAGTGACCTCGCCTGAACGGACACCGTGGCGACCCTCCGGCTGACGCTCGAGTACGACGGCACCGGCTTCCGGGGATGGGCGCGACAGCCCGGCGAGCGGACGGTGGAGGGCGCCTTGCGCGAGGCCCTCGACGCGGTGCTGCCTCGCTGGGACGGCCTGGCGGTAGCCGGCCGCACCGATGCAGGCGTGCACGCGACGGGACAGGTCGCGAGCCTCGAGGCAGAGGGTGGCCCACCGCCAGAGCGACTCGCGGAGGCGCTGAACGCCGAGCTCCCCGCCGACGTCGCGGTGGTCGCCGCGAACGAGGCGCCACGGGGGTTCCACGCGCGTTTCTCGGCCATGACGCGCTCGTACAGGTACGTCGTCCTCGACCGGCGCGAGCGGGCGCCGCTCCGGGCAAGCCGCGCGCTCTGGTGGCCGCGGCCGCTCGACGACGACGCGCTCGCCGCCTGTGCGGCCGCCCTCCCGGGCGAGCACGACTTCACCGCGTTCACGCCGACCGAGACCCAGCACGACGTGTTCCGCCGCGAGATCCGCGCTGCGGCCTGGGAGCGTCGCGACGACGAGCTGCACTTTGCGATCACTGCCGACTCGTTCCTCCGCCACATGGTGCGGACGCTCGTCGGGACGATGCTGGAGGCGCCGGAGTCGATCCCGGGCCTGCTCGAGGTGCGGCCACGCGCCGAGGCGGGTATGACGGCGCCGCCGTGGGGCCTCTACCTCGAGCACGTGGAGTACGACGAGCGGTTCCGGTAGGCGAACCAGAGACGGCTGCACGGTGACCCGTGCGCCGCCGATCGCGACCGGAGGCCGGCTTGCCGGCCGGGAGGTCCGGCACGGATCTTCTGTGGCAAGCGCAGAAGGAGGGGGTACGTGGCGGAACCATGGGTTCCCCCACGCCGAGGCTACGATCGCCACATGCGCTTCCCCGTCGTCCTGTTCGACCTCGACGGCACGTTGATCGACTCGGGGCCGATCATCCTGGCCTCGATGAGGCACGCGTCGCTCTCCGTGCTCGGACGGGAGCCCGACGAGGAGCTCGTGCGCTCGGCGATCGGTGGGCCCGGCCTGATCGCGCAGATGCACGACCTCGATCCGGATCGGGTCGACGAGCTCGTCGAGGCCTACCGCCTGCACAACGAGCCGCTGCACGCGGAGCTCGAGGCGTTCGACGACGTCCTCCGGCTCCTCCCGCTGCTGCGAGGCGAAGGTCGACGGCTCGGGATCGTCACCGCGAAGCGCCTCCGCACCGTCGGCCTCGCGCTCGATCGGTTCCCCGTTCTCCGCGAGACGATGGACGTGGTGATCGGTGCCGAGGACACCGAGCGGCACAAGCCCGACCCGGATCCCGTGCTCGAGGCGCTCCGCCGGTTCGACGCCGACCCCGCCGACGCCGCCTACGTGGGCGACTCGCCATACGACGTCGCGGCGGGCAATGCCGCGAGCGTGTTCAGCGTCGCCGTCGGCTGGGGCGGTATCCACCCCGACGAGCGGCTGCTTCACGCGAGGCCGGACGTGCTCGTCCACACGGCCGAGGAGCTCCATGGCGTCCTCTGAGCAGCTCGACGTCGCCTCCCGGGCGGCCGAGCTGCGCAGGCTCGTCGCGCACCACAACCACCGCTACCACGTCCTCGACGACCCAGAGATCCCCGACAGCGCCTTCGACGCGTTGTTCGACGAGCTGAAGGCGATCGAGGAGGCCCATCCCGAGCTCGTCATCGCCGACTCGCCGACGCAGCGCGTCGGCGGCGAGCCGGCGGCGGGCTTCACGAAGGTGGAGCACCTCCAGCCGATGGGGTCGCTCGAGAAGGTGACGACCGGAGAGGCGCTCGAGAAGTGGGCGGACGACGTCCGCAAGCGCCTCGGCACCGACGAGCCGGTCGCGTACGTGATCGAGCCGAAGTTCGACGGGTCGGCGATCTCGCTCGTCTACGAGCACGGCAGCTTCATCCGCGGCGCGACGCGTGGCGACGGTCACCGTGGCGAGGACGTGACCCGCAACCTCCGCACGGTCGAAACGGTCCCGCTCTCGGTGCTCGTCTCAGACGGCGAGACTCCGCCGGCGCTGGTCGAGGTGCGCGGCGAGATCTACTTCCCGCTGTCCGGCTTCGCGCGCTTCAACGAGGCGCAGGTTGCGGCGGGCAAGAAGCCTGCGCCGAACCCGCGGAACGCGGCCGCCGGCTCCCTCCGCCAGCTCGACCCGCGGGTCACCGCCGAGCGGCCGCTCGCGCTCTGGGTCTACGGGTTCGGCGTCCGGGAAGGCGAGTTCCCGGGAACGCAGTGGGAGATGCTCATGTGGCTGCGCGAGCACGGGTTCCGCACGAACCCCCACGCAGAGCGGCTCGAGTCGATCGAAGAGGTCGCCGAGGCGTCCCACGCCTGGGAGACACGGCGGGCGGAGCTCGACTACGAGATCGACGGCATCGTGATCAAGGTCGACGACCTCGACCAGCAGCGCCGCCTCGGCGCGCTCCACGAGCGGCCCCGCTGGGCTCGCGCCTTCAAGTGGGCGCCGTCGACGGCGGTGACCACGCTCCAGAAGATCCACATCCGAGTGGGCCGGACAGGCGCGCTCAACCCCTGGGCGCAACTCGAGCCCGTGCACGTCGGTGGCGTCACCGTCTCGACGGCAACCCTTCACAACGAAGAGGACATCAACCGCAAAGACATCCGTGAGGGCGACCTCGTGATCGTCCAGCGGGCGGGCGACGTGATCCCGCAGGTCGTCGGCCCCGCGGGCGAGCATCGCAAGGGAACGAAGCGGTTCCGCATGCCGAAGGTCTGCCCGCTCTGCGGGTTCGAGGTGGTGAAGCCGGAGGGCGAGGTGATGCACCGCTGCCCGAACCGCGCCTGTCCATCGCGGGGACTCGAGACCCTGATCCACTGGGTGAGCGCCGCGATGGATATCGAGGGCGTCGGCGAGCAGTTCGTGCGGCGGCTCTGGGACGCCGGGCTGCTCCGCTCGATGCCTGACCTCTACCGCCTCACGGTCGAGCAGCTCTCCGCGCTCGACGGCTACGCCGAGCTCTCGGCGACGCGCGCCGTCGCCGCGATCGAGGCGTCGAAGGCGCAGCCCTTCTCCCGTGTGCTCTTCGGGCTCAATATCCCGAAGATCGGCTGGGTGCTCGCGCGGAACCTGGCCCAGCACTTCGGGACGATCGACGCGCTGATCGCGGCGAGCCAGGAGGCGCTCGAGGAAACGGAGGGGATCGGGCCCGATCGCGCGGAGCTCGTCGCCGAGTGGTTCTCCGAGGAGGAGAACGTGGCCCTCGTGCGCGAGCTCGAGGCGCTCGACCTGACGATGCGCTCCGGCGAGGCAGAGCGGCCGGTGGAGGGGTCGCTGACCGGCCGGCAGTACGTGATCACCGGGACGCTCGAGCGTTACACCCGCGAGGAGGCCAAGGCCGCGCTCGAGGGGCTCGGCGCGAAGGTCTCGGACTCCGTCTCGAAGAAGACGACCGGGGTTATCGTCGGCGAGAGCCCCGGCTCGAAGGCGCAGAAGGCGCAGAAGGCCGGCGTCCCGATCCTCGCGGAGGCCGATCTCGTGGAGCTCCTCTCAGCCGGCTGAGGCGGGCGAGGCGGTCGTCCCTCCGTAGGGCGATCGCGCGAGCGCGGTGACGAACCGGTCCTGCGCCGTGCGGGCCGACCAGAACGAGACGGGGTACCCGTTCTGGAGCACCGAGAAGACGATCCCGTCTCCGATCACGCCGGAGAGGCTGCAGGCGAGGTCCGTCGTCCCGGTCTTGCCTCGCACGACCCCCGCCAACCCCGGCAGTCGCGACTCGAGCGTCCCCGTGCGGCCCGCGATCGCGAAGGACGCGACGAACACCTCTCCGATCCGCGGATCCCGCAGCCCCGCACGGATCACCCCGGCCAGCGCAGCCGGCGTCAGTCGGTCGAGCGACGACAGCCCGGAGCCGTCGACGATCCGCACGCCCTGGACCGGGATGCCGGCGGTGCGCATCTCTGCCAGCACCACGCGTGCGCCGCGCGCGGTCGTCCCGACCCCGCCGTCGAGCGTTCCGAGGTGCTTGAGGAGCATCTCTGCGACGAAGTTGTCGCTGTCGCGGTCCATCTCGCGGACGATCGACGCGAGCCGGGGCGAGTGGTCGACGGCGATGGCCGTCGCCCGCGGAGGCGCGATACCGAGCCCCGGCTTGCCCGTCACGCCGACGCCACGCGCGACGAGCGCGTCGCGGAGCGCTCTCGCGGCGAGGAGCGGCGGTGAGAGGGCGGGCCAGCCGCGAGCGCGGTCGACGACGAGGGCGGAGAGCGGCGGCGACTCGCCCCCGATGAAGTAGCGCTTCCAGCCCGGCGCTCCGCGGCGGTCGTCGTACGCCGACTCGTCGCCCCGGATGCGACCCGTGACGCGCCGGATGCCGGCAGCCCGAACCGCCGCTGCGAGCCGTCCGATGTCGCGTCCGGTCAGCGTCGGATCACCGTCGCCCGCGATGAACAGGTCTCCGTCCCATGTCGACCCGACTCGCTCGCCTCTGCCGACGACGTCGGTGTGGAATCGGTACCCGGGGCCGAGCAGGATCAGCGCCGTCCAGGCGACGGGAAGCTTCTCGTTCGAGGCCGGGACGAGCGGCAGCGTCGCGTTGTGCTCGTACAGGACCTCGCCCGTGACCGTATCGACCGCGATCGCGCCGGTCCGGTCGAGCGCCAGGTACGGAGAGCGAAGGCTCTTCGTGAGGCGCGCGGCGAGGTCCTCGCTCCTCGCGCCGGCGGACGGCGAAACGGCCGGCGCGACGACCAGGCAGAGAAGAGCGAGGAGCGCGAGCCGGGTGCGCACCATCTCGGCGGCTAACCGTAGACGGTGATCGTGACGGTATGCCGGCCCCACGCCTGCGCCGCGGCTGTGGTTGGCATCCAGAGGTCGATGATGGTCCCCTTGATCGCCGAGCCGATATCGGCTGCAACGGCCGGTCCGTAGCCGGGGACGAAGAGCTGTGTCCCGAGCGGGATCACCGACGGGTCGACGGCGACCACGCCGACGCCGACGGGCAGCCCGCTCGCCGTATTGCCGGGAAGGTGATAGGCGACCGCGTCGACGACCAGGGTCCGGCTTCCGGTGGGCGCCTGGACGGGGGCGAGGGAAGGCGAGGCCGTCGACGTGGGCGGGACGTCGGCGGCTTCACGCGGTGCCGCGACGGGTGGCGCGGAGCGGCCGACCGGAGCGGCGGGAGCCTCGGCCCGCGAGGAGCTCGGCGTCAGTCGCTTCGACCTGTGCTCGGCGGCCCTCGCCTGCGCCTCGAGCGCGGCGACCCGCGCGCTCGTGAGGCTCTCGCGGCGGCTGAGTGACGCGATCGTGCTCTGCTTCGCCTGCGTCGCGGACTCGAGGCTCGCCGCCGCTCGTTCGGCTTCCGTACGTGACACGGCGAGCGCCGTCTGCGCGCGCGAGATTCGCCCGAGCTCCAGCCGGAGCGCCGCCCCGCGGAGCTGCGCCTCCGTGGCCAGGCGGCGGTTGAGGCGGGTCGCGCGCTCGAGCCCGTCGATCCCCTCGAGCACCGCGGGCAGGGAGCGCGCCCCGAGCAGGACTGCGACCGGCTCCGGCGAGCCCTCGACGTAGAGCCTCCGGAGGAGCGTCGCGATCCGTTGCTGCGTCGTCGCCAGCGAGCGTCGGATCACGGTGGCGCGGACGAGCGCGCGCCGGTGTGCGGTGTCGAGCGCCTCCTGTCGGCGGGCGTTCTCCGCGACGGCTGTGCGGGCGCGGGCGAGGGACGACTCGAGGGCGTAGAGCTCGAGCACCGCCGAGCGCTTCGCGGTTCGCAGCGCCGAGAGCCTCGCGTCGGGCGCAGGTGCGCCGTCGGCGAGGCCGGTCGTCGAGCCGAGGAGGAGGGCCGCGACGCACGGCGCGAGGTATCTCGCGGGCCCGTGCATAGGGGCGCGGACCGTACCACAGAAGGCGAATCGTCGTGTTTGCAGAGCTTTTTCTCGACGCCTCCGCGTGCATTCGTCTTCGGTCGCTGCTAGGCTCCCGCACTTGTGGCCGGTGACCCCACCATCGGCGCGCCGTTCGGCAGGCAGCAGAGGAACGGCGTGAGGCGTCCGGGCATGCGGCAGGCAGTCGCCTTCGCCCTCGCCACAACCGCCGTCGCGGCGCTCGTCTTCACGAGCGGCTCGGCGACCGCCGACCCGTCGATCAGCTCGAAGCGCCAGCAGGCGCAGGCGATCCTCACGCAGGTCCAGGGCCTCGACTCGGAGCTCGGGCACGCGATCGAGTCGTACAACCTGGCGAACATCCAGCTCTCGAGCATCGACGCCGACCTGAAATCGAACGGCCGCCACCTCGTGATCGCGAAGCAGAGCCTCGGGATCGCGCAGGTCCACATAGCGAAGCGACTGCGGGCGCTGTACATCAACGGCGACTCCGGCGGCACCGTCGAGGTGATCCTCGGGGCGCAGAGCCTCGACGACCTGCTGGACCGGCTCGACATCGCGCAGCGAGTCGGCGGCCAGGACGCGCGGGTGCTCTCCGAGGTGCGTCAGTTCCGCACCGAGGTCAAGACCCGCCGCACGAGGCTCCGCAGCGACCGCGAGCGGCAGGCCCAGGTGGTTGCAGAGCGCGCGTCGCGGAAGCAGTGGATCGAGGGCAAGCTCGCCGAACGGCGCCAGCTGCTCTCGTCGATCCAGGGCGAGATCAAGCGGATGCAGGAGGCCGAGGCACGGCGCCAGGCGCTCCTAGCCGCGCAGGCGCGGGCGAGGCTCGCCGCGACCCGCTCCGAGGCGTCGCAGCCGCAGGTGCTGCAGTACACGCCACCCGTGGCCGACTCGTCGGTTCCCGAGGCGCCGGTGCCGTCGTCGCAGTACGGCGGGGTCGTCGGCATCGCGATGCAGTACCTCGGGACGCCGTACGTCTGGGGCGGTGCGAGCCCGGGAGGTTTCGACTGCTCGGGGTTCGTGATGTACGTCTATGCGCAGGAAGGCGTCTCGGTGCCGCACAACGCGGCGATGCAGTACAACACCGTCGGCACGTACGTCTCGCGCGATCAGCTCGAGCCCGGAGACCTCGTGTTCTTCGACGGGCTCGGCCACGTCGGCATCTACATCGGCGGCGGGCAATTCATCCACTCGCCGCACACCGGCGACGTCGTGAAGATCTCGAGCCTCGACGACTCGTGGTACGCAGCGACGTACGTGGGAGCAAAAAGGGTCTGATTCTTGCTCGCCGCTTGATCCCCGCCCTCCGGGCGGGGCACACCCCAGAAGGCGCCCGCTGTCGCGGTCGCAACTACCTCTTTGCCATGTCGCCTATCGCCGCCTCGGCGGGTTCGCTGCCGTCGTAGAGGCCGTTCACCTCGGCCGCGAAGTGGTCGATCGACGTGGGGGAACCCCATGGTTCCCCCACGAGCCCCCTCCTTCAGCGCGCGCACGGATAACCCGCGTCTGGCCTCCCGGCCGGCAAAGCCGGCCTCCGGCCGCGTCGGTTCCTGCAGGGCTCGATGGTTCACAACCGGTGTCCGACTTCAGTCGGACACCTGCTCTTCACGTGGCGACGCGCCGTCGTAGAGGCTCTCGACCGCGTCCGCGAAGTGGTCGAGCACGACGCGGCGGCGCAGCTTGAGCGTGGGCGTCAGCTCCCCGCGATCCATCTCGAAGTCGCGCTCGAGCACGGCGAACCGCTTGAGCTGCTCGTACCGCGAGCGCTCGCGGTTCACGTCGTCCACGATCGACCCCACGAGCGCGACGACGCGCGGGTCACGCGTGAGGGCCGGAACGTCTCCGTCGAGGCCCTGCCCCCTGGCCCACTTCTCGAGCTCCATCGGGTCGAGCGTGATCAGCGCCGCCGGATAGGGCCGCCGGTCGCCGACGACGAGCGCCTGTGAGACGAACCGCGACGTCTTGAGGTCGTTCTCGAGGTTCTGCGGCGCGATGTTCTTGCCGCCGGCCGTGACGATGATGTCCTTCTTCCGGTCGGTGATCGTGACGAAGCCGTCCGCGTCGATCGTCGCGACGTCACCGGTGCGCAGCCAGCCGTCGTCGCCGAGCACCTCGGCGGTCGCGTCGGGCTCCTTGAAGTAGCCCGCGAACACCGTCTCGCTCTTGATCAGCAGCTCGCCGTCGTCCGCGAGGCGCAGCTCGAACCCCGGGAGCGCCTGCCCGACCGTCCCGAAGCGATAGCTCCCCTGACGGTTCGTCGTCGCGGCGGTCGTGCACTCGGTCAGGCCGTAGCCCTCCATGATGCAGATGCCCATTGCGTCGAAGAGCTCGGCGATCTCCTTCGCGAGCGGCGCGCCACCCGAGATCGGGAGCCGGAGCCGTCCTCCGAGACGCTCTTTCACCTTCGAGAACACCAGGCGCTCGGCGAGGCGGTGCTGGATCGCGAGTCCGGGCGGCAGCTTCCGTCCCTCGCGGCGGAGCGCGCTCTCCCGCCGGCCGACGTCGAGCGCCCAGTCGATCAGCCGCCGCTTCGCCCCGGTGGCCTCTGCGAACGATGTCGTCACGGCGGTGTGCACCTTCTCGTACACGCGCGGGACGCTCGGCAGGATCGTCGGCCGCACCTCGGGGATCGCGCGGGCGACGTCGAGCGGCTCCGGCAGGAACGCGATCGTGTAGCCGGCGTACGGCCCGGAGAGGTGCATCAGCCGCCCGAAGTTGTGCGCGAGCGGGAGGTACAGGAGCATCACATCGCCAGGTCGGCTGTGGTCGGGCAGTTCGTCGATCACAGCGACCATCGCGTAGTAGTTGCGGTGGCGGATCATGCACCCCTTCGGCGGCCCGGTCGTGCCCGACGTGTAGATGAACGTGAAGAGGTCCTCCTCGTCGATCGCCGCAACCGCCTCGTCGAGCGCCTCCGGGTGCGCCTCGCGGTACGCGCGGCCCTCCTCCTCGAGCGCAGGCAGGTCGGCAAACGAGAGGACGTGTCGGAGCGCCGGCAGGCTCTCCCGGCCCGCCTCGACCTTGTCGCGCTGCGCCTCGTCCTCGCAGACCACCCCGACCGCCTCGGAGTGCTGGAGGACGTACTGGACGTCGCGCGGCGACGAGTTCGCGTAGATCGCGGCCCCGACGGCTCCGACGTGCGCCAGGGCGAAGTCCAGGAGTGCCCACTCGAGCGTGTTCCGCGCCAGGATCCCGAACGCATCGCCCTTATGGACACCACGTGCGAGCAGGCCGTTCGCGAGTAGCTCGACGCGTTGCGCCGCCTCGCTCCACGAGACCTCCCGCCAGCCGTCGCCTCCTTCGACGAGGTACGCCGGCCCGCTGTTGCGGGCGACCGCTTCGCGCCACAGGCGCGGAATCGTGCGGTTTGCTGCCATTCCAGCGAGACTCTAGTGGACGTTTCCGCAAGCACGGTTGTGCGTCCAGCGGCCCTCAGACGCGTCGCATCCCGGCGTTCTCAGTCGCCCCGATACCTTCTGGTATCAGGGCTCCGTGCGTCCTTGGGCTGCTCGGTCTGATGACCGCTGGTCACGAACGAAACCTACGGATACGTCCACACTCGGAGGGATCGGCCGCGCCGCCGCGAATTCGCGACTTCCACCCGTAGACTGGAGTGTGATGCGCGTCACCTGGAACGGATCGCTGAGCTTCGGCCTCGTGAGCATCCCCGTCGGGCTCGCGCCCGCGACGAAGCCCGCGGCGCGGCAGTCGGACGTCTCGTTCCGGCTCCTCCACCGCGAGGACCTCACGCCGATCAAGCAGAAGCGCTGGTGCCCGACGCACGACCGCGAGGTGGGGGCGGACGAGCTCGTCAAGGGGTGGGAGTTCTCGAAGGGCCAGTTCGTGGTCGTCGAAGAGGCGGAGCTCGAGGCGCTGGAGCGCCGCGACGACTCCCGCACGATCGACATCGAGCGATTCGTCCCGCTGAACGAGGTCGATCCGGCGTGGATGGACCGGACCTACTTCCTCGTCCCGGGCGCGGCGGCCGCGCAACGAAAGCCGTACAAGCTGCTCCTCGAGGTGATGGAGGAGGCCGGCGTGGCCGCGATCGGGCGGTTCGTCCGTTCCGGGCGCGAGTCGATCTGCCTCGTCCGACCGCGTGGTCAGGGCCTCGTGCTCGAGACGCTGTACCTCGCCGAGGACGTCTACTCGCAGGCCGAGATCGACGAGGCGATGGAGGAGACGGACGTGAAGAAGCCGGAGCTCGACCTCGCCCGCCAGATCGTGGAGGGCCTCTCGGCCGACTTCGATCCCGAGGAGCTCTCGAGCACGTACCGGAGCGACCTCCGCGCGCTGCTCGAGGCGAAGCTTCGCGGCGAGGAGATCGCCGAGCCCGAACCGACACCCGAGCCTGCCCCCGCCGTCGACCTGATCGAGGCGCTCAAAGCGAGCGTCGAGGCGGCGAAGAGCACCTCCCGGGCGCAGCGCGCGGACGGAAAGGCCAAGAGCCGTCCGGAGAAGAAGCCGGCGCGCAGCCGCGCGGCCCGGCGCTGACGGAGGCCCGGCAGCGCCGGGCCCCCGGGACTTCGAGAGAGAGGGCTAGGCCGTTGCCGCGTGCTGCGTGGCTCCGGCCGCCTGGAGCTGTGCCTGGAACAGGTACTTGTCGATCTTGCCCTGGTAGATCGGGACGCCTTCCGCGACGCAGATGCGGATGACCGACTCGCGGTCCATGTTGAGCTCCTTGGCGAGCTCGTCGGGCGTCAGGTGATTCGCCATCGACCGTGTCCTCCCTCGGCGACGAAAAAAGCCCGTCGACGCTCTCGCGTTCGAACGGGCTCGATCGGCGCTCGTACGGTGTTGGCGGGGGTCAACGGGCCCGCCTCCCGGAATCGTCCATGTACTCCGAGGATACTCCGAGCGCCGGGTGTGGCGCAATCGCGCACCCCGAAAGGGGCCGTCTCAGACGGGGTTTTCCACCTCGACGTAGTGCCAGGCGAGTGTAAAGCGGTCGGCGAGATGGGCGGCGAGCGCCTGCACGCCGAGGCGCTCCGTGGCGTGGTGGCCCGCCGCGATCAGCGTGATCCCGAGCTCGCGTGCCGTCGCGGCGCTCGGCTCCTCCGCCTCGCCGGTGAGGAGCGCGTCGAAGCCCTCGTGCGCAGCCCTGGCGAGGTCGTAGCCGGCCGCGCCGGTCGAGATCGCCAGGCGCCGGATGGTCTCCGGCCCTCCCCGGAGTACGAGCGGCTGCCGCTCGACGGCGTGCTCGACACGTACGACGAGCGCGTCGAGGGCGACGTCTTCGAGCGTGCATCCGAGGCCGACGCCGCCGAACGGCCCTCCCGGCATCGCGCCGATGCGCGAGGCGAGCTGCGCGTTGTTCCCGAGCGTCGGGTGCGCATCCAGGGCGAGGTGGTACGCGACGAGCGACGCGGTGCCGGTGAACAGCGCCTCGAGCCTGCCGCGGAGACGGACGTCGACCACGAGCGGCTCGTTGCGCCAGAAGAGGCCGTGGTGGACGACAACGAGCTCGGCGCCGAGCCCGACGGCGCGCTCGAAGAGCTCGCGAGACGACGAGACGCCGCACGCAATGGTGGTCACCTCGTCGGCGCCGGTCACCTGGAGCCCTTGCGGAGCGAACTCAGGGAACCTCTCGATCTCGAGCAGCGCATTGGCGTACTCCACGATCTCGTCCCGAGAGGCCATGGGGACGAGTCTAGGTTCCTCTGAGGAACCACGAGGCGGTGCGGCCGAAGGGTGGTTCATCCACCCGAGAGGCCAACGGCGCGTCGCGACGGCGGGGGCGGAAGAAGGGGTCCGCGGGGGAAACATGGTTTCCCCCGCGTTGAATCGGGGTGCCCAGATTTGAACTGGGGGCCTCTCCGACCCGAACGGAGCGCGCTACCAGGCTGCGCCACACCCCGGGGCAGCGAAGCGTACCGAACGCGAGCCCGTATCCTCGCTCCCGTGCTCAAGGCGGTTCTCCTCGACGTCGACTTCACGCTGTTCCGGCCGGGGCCGGAGCTCGGGCCGGAGGGGTACGGCCGGATCGGCGCTCGCCACGGCCTGAGCCTCGAGCCGGGGCGCTACGAGGATGCGCGGCGGGCCGCGGTCGCGAACCTCCAGCGCCGTCCCGATTTCGTGCACGACGAGGAGCTGTGGGTCGCGTTCACGGAGGAGATCGTCAAAGGCATGGGCGGGGACGGGCCGGGCGCGCGGACATGCGCGCTCGACGTCGTGCGGCAGTGGGAGAGGCACGAGAACTTCTTCCTGTACGAGGACGCATTGCCCACGCTCGCCGCGTTGCGAAACGCGAGATTGCGCGTCGCGCTCGTCTCGAACGGCCAGCGCGACCTCGAGGAGTTCGCCCGGCACCACGGCCTGGACGTGGATGCGTGCGTGGGCTCGGTGAGCCACGGCCGCGTCAAGCCGCACCGCTCGATCTTCGAGGCGGCACTCGCCGCGCTCGACGCCATGCCCACGGAG
The DNA here is from genome assembly GCA_963742625.1 of uncultured Actinomycetes bacterium. Lineage (GTDB taxonomy): Bacteria > Actinomycetota > Thermoleophilia > Gaiellales > Gaiellaceae > Gaiella. Next base: position 1,605,586 of record CAVUMO010000002.1, on the reverse strand, counting down.
GCGGCGATGGTGGGGGACAGCTATGCGGACGACATCGAAGGCGCACGCGCGCTCGGGATGCGGGGAATCCTTCTCGACCGAGATGGGCTCCACGAAGACGAGACGGACCGGATCGACACGCTGCTCGCCCTGCCCGCGGCGCTGGGCCTGGGCGTCTCGTAGGCGGTCGCTGCGCCCGAACGCAGGGCCAAGTTACAGACTGTAACTTGCGCCTTCTTCGCGCCCGGATGCCTCTCGCAACGTGTGGCGCCACGCTTCGGTGTGAGCGCCGAGAGGGACATCTGGTGGAGAGTCCGGCCACGGCCCCAGGTCGGCGTGCGCCTCGGCGAGCGTCGCCACGGGGCCGACGCAGGCCTCCTCGCCGTCGAACAGCGTGAGCCACTCGGCGAGCGGGCCGCGTCGGAAGACGCCGGCGAGCTCGTCGCGCAGCTCATCCTGCCCCGGCCCGTACTGCCGCGCGGCGAGCTCCGGCAGGCCCACGAGCTCGCAGACCCGGGCGAAGAAGACTGGCTCGAGCGCGGCGAGCGTCAGGTGCCGGCCGTCGGCGGTCGCGTACGTCCCGTAGCAGGCGAGGCCTCCTGTCAGCAGCCGTGGCAGCGGGTCGCCCCCGAGCCGGTGGGCGACGAGCTCGTGGGCGCCGTGGGTCATCGAGACGACGAGGCGAGCGCCCTCGCCGGTGCGCTCGCGGCCGACGAGCGCCGCGAGCACCTCGGCGACGGCTCGCAGAGCTCCCGCGGCGAGGTCCGCGACCTGCACCGGGGGAGGCGCCGGCGCGGTGTCCTCGAGCAGACCTGCCCAACCGAGGTAGTTGAGGTCGTGCCCGACGCGCGCGGCGTGGCGACCCTCGGTGCCGAATCCGGTGATCGAGCAGTAGACGAGCCGCGTGGGAACGTCGTCCGGCCCGATGCCGAGGCGCGCCGCGACGCCCGGCCTGAACCCCTCGAGCACGACGTCGGCGCGCGCGCAGAGCGCGCGGGCGAGGCCAGCGTCGCGCTTGAGGTCGCAGACGACCGACTCCTTGCCGCGGCGCAGCGCGTCGTCCCAAGCAGGAGCCGTGCGCCTCATCGGGTCGCCTTCCGGCGCCTCGACGCGCACCACGCGCGCGCCGAGGCGAAGCAGCTCACGGCTCGCGAACGCACCGGGGAGATACCGCGTCAGGTCGACGACGAGCATCCCGGCGAGGGCCTGTTGCGCGGCGTCTGTCACCGCACCTATTCTGACCGGACGTTGACTGACCGTTCGATCGCGCGCGAGCGCGCGTCCGGAGACCGGCAGGGCGGGGCAGAGGAGACGCGTCAGCGGATTCTCGACGCCGCCGTGCGTGTGTTCGCTCGACGCGGCTTCCACACGTCTCGGGTCGGCGACATCGCCCAGGAGGCGGGCGTCGCCCACGGACTGCTGTACCACTACTTCGCCTCGAAGGACGAGGTGCTCGAGACCGTGTTCCGCGAGAACTGGGGCGAGCTGCTCGGCCGCTTCGCGGCTGTCGAGGCCTCCGACGAGCCCGCGGACGAGAAGCTCCGCGGGCTCGTCAAGATCCTCCTGCGCACGTGGCGGAACGACCCGGACCTCGTCACCGTGATGGTGCGCGAGGTCGGTCGCAGCGCGCATCTCGCGTCTCAGGTCGACGACATCGGCCGTGGGTTCGAAGCGATCCAGCGTGTGATCGAGCAGGGCCAGGCCGAGGGCGTGTTCCGGCCAGAGCTCGACCCGCGGCTCGCGAGCTGGGTCGTCTACGGTGGGCTCGAGGAGATTCTCACGGGCTGGGTGATGGGCAGGCTTCCCGACGGCGACGAGGAGGTCGCCCGTGCCGAGCGCACGATCGTCGACGTCCTCCGCGGCGGTCTCGTCCGGGCGCCGGTCGTCGCCTGAGGCGGCGCGGCGGGACACGCTCGTCCTCGGGGCGGGCGCGCTCGGGCTCGCCTGGTCGCTGACGACCACGTCGGCGTACCTGCCGCCGATCCTCGGGCGCTACACGGACTCGACGACCCTCGTCGGGCTCGTGCTCGCCGCCGAGGGGTTCTTCGCGCTCACGCTGCCGCTGGTGATCGGCCCGTGGAGCGACACGTTCCACACGCCGCTCGGCCGCAGGCGCCCGTTCATGCTCGCGGCGCTCGGGCCGATGGCGTTCACGCTCGCGCTGCTCGCGTTCATGCCGAACCTCTGGACGACGGCGCTGATGCTCTCCGGGCTGTTCTTCGCCTACTACGTCTACGAGCCGCCGTACCGCGGCCTGTACCCCGACGTACTCCCGGAGAGCGTCTACGGCCGTGCGCAGGGGGTGCAGCACGTCTTCCGCGGGATCGCGATCGGCGGGGCGCTGATCGGCGGGGGCTACCTCTTCCATCTGTGGCGTCCCGCCCCGTTCCTCGTCGCGGCCGGGATCGTGTCCGCGGCCTGCGCGATCCCGATCCTGCTCGTCACCGAGGACGGGGGTCACGGCCGCGTCTTCGAGGGGGTGCGGACGTACGTGAAGCAGGCATGGAACGTGCTCCGCTCGAACCGGGACGTCGCGACGTTTCTCGTCGCGAACACGGCCTGGGAGGGGACATTCGCCGGCGCGCGGACGTTCGTGGTGCTCTACGTCACCGTCGGGCTCGGAGAGCCGCTCGTCACCTCGACGTACATCCTCGGCGCGGTCGCCGCCGGCTACATCGTGGCGGCACTGCTCGCGGGTCGGATCGGTGACCGCATTGGGCTGGCGCGGATGATCACCGGCGCCTCGCTGCTCTACGGCATGGGGCTTCTCGCGGGCGGTCTCGCCACGACCTGGCATGCCTGGTACCTCGCCCTGATCTTCCTCGTCGCGATCGCGGGCGGCACCGTGATGACGCTCGCGTGGGGGCTCCTGTTCAAGCTGATGCCGCCCGGCGAGCGCGGCGCGATCTCGGGCCTCGCCACGACCACGAAGGGTGTCGGGCTCGTGATCGGACCGCTTCTGGCCGGCGCGGTGATCGACATCCTCAGCCCCCACCTCGAGACGACCGACGGCTATCAGGCGTTGTGGCCGGTGCTCGGCGTTCCGATCCTGCTCGCGATCCCGTTCGTCGCGCGGCTCGGGCGGGCCGAGCGCGCGCTCGCGGGCGAATGAGAGCCGAGGGCCTCGAGCCGCTTCGCGAGCGGCCGTTCCGGCTGCTCTGGCTCGCGTCCGCGACGAGTGCCCTGGGTGACGGGATGACGCCCATCGCCCTCACGTTCGCAGTGCTCGACGCGACCGACTCCGCGGGCGCGCTGGGGCTGGTGTTCGCGGCGTTCACGCTCTCGCACTCGATCTTCATCCTCGCCGGCGGCGTGTGGTCGGACCGGCTCGAGCGCCGGCTCGTGATGCTCTCGTGCGACCTCATTCGTTGCGTCGCGCTGCTGATTCTCGCGGTGCTCGTGATCTCCGAACGGGCCGAGCTGTGGCAGTTCGTCGTGCTCGCTGCGGTCGTCGGGGCGGCCGAGTCGTTCTTCGGCCCCGCGTCCACCGGCCTCGTGCCGCAGACCGTCAGCCGCGCACGTCTCCAGAACGCGAATGCGCTGCTGGCGCTGAACCGGAGCGCGAGCTGGATCGCCGGGCCGGCGTTGTCCGGCGTGATCGTGGCCGTCGTCGGGGCGGGCTGGGTCTTCGCGATCGACGCGGCGACGTTTGCGGCCAGCGCGGCGATTCTCGGCATGCTTCAGGTCGGCTCCGCGCTTGCGGCGGAGCGACGCTCGTTCTTCACGGAGCTCGCCGAGGGATGGCGCGCCGTCCGCGCGCGGCGCTGGCTCTGGGCGAGCCTCGTGAGCTTCGGGGTCGGGAACATGGCCTGGGGCGCTCAGGGGGTGCTGGGGCCGCTCGTCGCCGAGGAGGAGCTCGGCGGCGCGGCGGCGTGGGGAGCGATCGTCACGGCGGGAGGCATCGGAGGAGCGCTCGGAGGCATCGTCGCGCTCCGCTGGCGTCCCGCGCGGCCACTCTTCGCAAGCCATCTCGTCGCCCTCGGGATGGCCGGCTATCTGCTGCTCTTCGCATTTGCGCTGCCGACCGCGGCCATCGCGCTCGGCTCGTTCGCGGCCTTCGTCTCGATCGTCGTCGCGAACACGCTGTGGGAGACCGTGCTGCAGAGCGAGGTGCCGCAGGACGTGCTCTCGCGGGTCTCCTCCTACGATTGGGCGATCTCGCTCGTGTTCATGCCGATCGGCTTTGCGCTGTGGGGCCCGATCTCCGAGCTCCTCGGCGTAGACACCGCCTTCGTCGCGGCCGCGGTCGTCTCCGCGGCGGCGAAGATCGGGCCCGTCCTCGTGCCTGACGTGCGCAACCTGCGACGCGTTGACGCACGGCCGTCGCGGGTCGGCCGGGCGACGACCTGACGGGGCCTCAGTCGCGCCCGAAGGCGTTCTCGCCGGTCAGCGCCTGACCGACGACGAGCGTGTGGACCTCGTGCGTGCCCTCGTAGGTGAGCACGGACTCGAGGTTGTTCATGTGGCGGATCACGGGATACTCGAGGGTGATCCCGTTGCCGCCGAGAATCGTGCGCGCGGAGCGGCAGACCTCGAGCGCCCCGCGGACGTTGCCCATCTTCCCGAGGCTGACGTGCTCCGGCCGAAGGGTGCCCTGGTCCTTCATGCGGCCGATGTGGAGCGCCGTGAGGAAGCCGCGATTCACCTCGAGCGCCATCTCGGCGAGCTTCTCCTGGGTCAGCTGGTAAGCCGCGATCGGCTTGCCGAAGACGATCCGCTCCTTCGCATAGGAGAGCGCCTCCTCGAAGCAGGCGCGTGCCGCGCCGACAGCGCCGAACACGATCCCGAAGCGCGCCTCGTTCAGGCACGAGAGCGGGCCGCGGAGCGTGGAGGCGCCCGGGAGCATCGAGTCGGCCGGGACGCGGACGTCCTGGAGCACGAGCTCCGACGTGACCGACGCCCGGAGCGAGATCTTCTTGTGGATCTCCGGGGCCGAGAACCCTGGCATCCCCCGCTCGACGAGGAAGCCCCTGATCTCGCCGTCGTCCGTCCGCGCCCACACGACTGCGACGTCGGCGATCGTGCCGTTCGTGATCCACATCTTCGCGCCGTTGAGGATCCAGTCGTCTCCGTCGCGGCGCGCGTGGGTGCGCATCTTGCCCGGGTCGGAGCCCGCGTCCGGCTCCGTCAGGCCGAAACAGCCGATCGCCTCGCCTCGGTGCATCGCCGGCAGCCAGCGCTCCTTCTGCTCCTCCGAGCCCCAGCGCCAGATCGCGAACATCGCGAGCGACCCCTGAACGGACACCGCGCTGCGCACGCCGGAGTCGCCGGCTTCGAGCTCGAGGCACGTGAGGCCGTAGGCCGTCGCGCTCGCGCCGGGAAGCCCGTAGCCGGAGAGGTGCATCCCGAACAGGCCGAGCTTCGCGAGCTCCTGCACGATCTCGCGCGGCAGGATCCCTTGCTCGAACCAGTCGCCGACCTCGGGCAACACGCGATCGCGGACGAACTGGCGCACGGTGTCGCGGATCGCGCGTTCCTCGTCGTCGAGAAGCGCGTCGAGCGCCAGGAAGTCGAGCGGGTCGAGATCGGGTCGAGCTTGAGTGGTGGTCGCCACGGGAGGCCTCCGACTGGTGTGGGCAAATTGTAGAGACGCTGCGGCGTGCCGCCGGGGTGGACACGGTCGCCGCGGCGGCGAATCATGTACCGGTGGCGGATGTCGAGACACGCGGCGTCGAGCAGCTGCTCGCAGCAGCGCGCGAGCGCATCGAGCGGATCGAGCCCGAGGCGGCGTGGGCCGCGGCGTCGACGGGCGAAGCGCTGATCGTCGACCTCCGCTCGAGCGACGAGCGCCGCCGGTACGGGATCGTGCCGGGCTCGCTGCACGTACCTCGGAGCGTCCTCGAGTGGCGCGCCGACCCGACGAGCGACTGGCAGAACCCGCATCTGGAGGGTCGTGAGCGGCTGATCCTCCTTTGCGCTCAGGGCTACTCGTCGAGCCTCGCCGCCGCATCCCTCGTCGACCTCGGTCACGCGTGGGCCGGCGACGTGGTCGGTGGCTTCGACGCCTGGCTCTCCGCCGGCCTGCCGGTCGGCGCGGTGACGGAGGGGGACGTGTCGTTGCCAGGGATGGGCGCCCCGGCGCCGTGGTCGGATATTATTGACTGACCAGTCAATCGACGGAGGAGCGGCACGATGGCAACGGTGGAGACGGGGATCGCGAACGGCGTCTCGTTCGCGCTCAACGACGAGCAGAAGGAGCTTCGTGCGCTCGCGCGCGAGTTCGCGGAGAAGGAGATCCGCCCCCGCGCAGCCGAGCACGACGAGCACCAGACGCACCCTGCCGAGATCGTCGCGAAGGCGCACGAGCTCGGCCTGATGAACCTCCACCTGCCCGAGTCGCTCGGCGGCCCCGAGCTCTCGGCGTTCGACGGGATGCTCGTCGGCGAGGAGCTGAACTGGGGGTGCTCCGGGATCGGGACGTCGATCGGCGCGAACGGCCTCGCGGCCGGCCCGATCCTCATCGCGGGGACGGACGAGCAGAAGCGCGAGTGGCTCGCGCCGCTCGTCTCGGAGCCGATCCTCGGCTGCTTCGGGCTCTCGGAGCCCGGAGCGGGCTCAGACGTCTCCGGGATCCAGACGACGGCGGTGCTCGAGGGCGATGCGTACCGCGTCAACGGCTCGAAGATGTTCATCACGAACGCGGGCCAGGCGTCGTGGATGGTGTGCTTCGCCTCGACCGATCGCTCGCAGGGCCACCGCGGGCTCACGGCGCTCGTGATCCCGATGGACGCCGAGGGCGTCACGATCGAGAAGCACCTCGACAAGATGGGCCAGCGCGCGACCGACACGTCCGCGGTGGCGTTCCAGGACGTCGTCATCCCCCCCGCGAACCGGCTCGGCGGCGAGGGCGACGGGTTCAAGATCGCGATGCAGACGCTCGACTTCACCCGCCCGGGCACCGCGATCGGCGCGGTCGGGGTCGCCCAGGCGGCCTACGAGCTCGCGGTGGACTACGCGAAGGAGCGCGTCCAGTTCGGCTCGCCGATCGCGATGAACCAGGGGATCTCGTTCCTCGTCGCCGATATGGCCGCGGAGATCGAGGCGGCGCGCCTCCTCACCTGGCAGGCGGCCTGGATGATCGACCAGGGGTATGGGCGGAAGGCCACGAAGTACTCGTCGTTCGCCAAGCGCTACGCGGCGGACACTGCGATGAAGGTGACGACGGACGCCGTGCAGGTCTTCGGCGGCTACGGCTACATCAAGGAGTACCCCGTCGAGAAGCTGATGCGCGACGCGAAGCTCTTCCAGATCTACGAGGGCACGTCCCAGATCCAGCGCCTCGTGATCGCCAAGGAGATCTTCCTCTCCGGCAACGCGTAGCGTTGCCCGTCAGCCGCGGAACGCGAGTCGCCCGAGGCACCCGGCGGCGAGCACGCCGACGCCGACGACGACGGACGGGACCGGCAGCGTCACGACGAGCGTCAGGCAGCCGGCGAGCCCGAGCGCCTGGAGGCCTCGAGGCCAACGGCGCTCCGGCGCGACTTGCGTCCACGCCGCCGCGTTGGCGACGGCGTAGTAGAGCAGCACGCCGAACGACGAGAAGCCGATCATCCCGCGCAGGTCGACCGTCGCCACGAGCGCGATCACCACGGCCGCGATCGCGAGCTGGGCGAGGTGGGGGACGGAGCGGTCGGGGTCGACCGCCGCGAGACGGCCTGGAAGATCGTGGCTGCGGCTCATCGCGAGCGTCGTGCGCGCGAGGCCGGCCAGCAGCGCGAGCAGGGCGCCGAGGCTCGCAACGGCTGCGCCGACCGTCACGACCGGCTTCGCCCACGTTGCGCCGGCAAGCTCCACCGCTGTCCGCAACGGCGCCGTGCTCGCGGCGAGCGCGTCGGGCCCGGCGACGAGGAGCGCCGACACGGCGATCGCGAGGTAGAGGAGCAGCACCGCCGCGAGGGCGATGACGATCGCCCGCGGGATCGTCCGCTCCGGCTCGCGCACCTCCTCCGCGAGCGTCGCGATCCGCGCATACCCCGCGAAGGCGAAGAAGAGCAGTCCGGCCGCCTGCAGTACGCCGTAGGCGTCCGGCGTGCCGACCGTCAGGCGATCTGCATCGGTCTCGCCGGTCGTGAGCAGGAGGGCGACGATCAGGACGAGGATCCCGACGCTGACCGCGACGAGCGCCCGCGTCAGGTGCGCGGTGCGCTCGACGCCACGCAGCGTCACCGCGGTGAGAAGGACGACGGCGCCGATGCCGAGCAGGCGCTGGGCGAGCCCGGAGCCGGGCGCGACGTAGGCCCCGAACGTCAGCGCCATCGCCGCGCAGGACGCCGTCTTCCCCGTGACGAAGCACCAGCCCGCGGCGAAGCCCCACCATGGCCCGAGCCGCTCGCGTCCGTAGACGTACGTGCCGCCCGACAGCGGGTACCGCGCAGCGAGCTGCGCCGATGCGACCGCGTTGCAGTAGGCCACGATCGCCGCGAGCGCGAGGCCGAGCACGAGCCACGACCCGGCCGCGGCGGCGGCGGGGCCGATCGCGGAGAAGACCCCCGCGCCGACCATCGATCCAATGCCGATCACCGCGGCGTCGGTCGTCCCGAGCCGCCGTGCGAGAGCGGGTTGGGCGCCGCCGCTCACCTGGCGAGCTCTCGCTCGAGCGGCGTGCGGAAGCGGGGTGTGATGCGGACGTCGCCGAGCCACGCTCCGAGGCGCTCGGCCTCGGCGGCGACCGCGGCCTCTGCGTCGACGCCGACGTCCTCGAGTAGGCGGTGGGCGATCTCCCCGCTGTGCCGCTGCGCCCATCCGCCGATCACGCGCCCGCCCCACCACACCGTCGGGCCGGCGTTGCCGTTCCGGTCGAAGAGCGACGCGGCGTGCGCCCCCAGATACCAGTCGCGTTCCTTCCAGCCCATCGTGGTCGGGTCGAGCGCCGGGAGCAGGGCAGCACCAGGGTCGCCCGCAGGCTCAGGGTCGACGTCGTCCCCGAGGACGTAGCCCGTGCCGCTCTCCACCTCGACCGCGACGTGCGGCACCGCCGCGAGGGCGGCGCGCGCGTCGCGGGCCGTCCAGCCCGTCCACCAGCGGAGGTCCGCCTCCGTGCCCGGGCCGAATGCCGCCAACCACAGGCCGACGAGCCGGGCGCGCGCCACCGGCGGATCGACTGGCTCGAGTGGGCCAAGCCGCTCGATCGGGACCCAGCGGTACTGGCCCGCCGTCCAGCCGCCACGGGGACGAGCCCGGACGATCCTCCCCTCCGCAGCGAGGAGGAGCAGGATGCGGCTCGCAGCGCCGACCTCGGCCTCCCATCGCGTGCCGATCCCCAGCCTGAGCCGCTCGGCGAGGAGCGGATGGTCGCCCGCCAGCTCGCTCGTCGAGGCTTCCCCTCGCGTCGCCAGGGCGTCGAGCGCCGCGGCCTCCGCCGCATCGATCCAGCCCGCCGCGTCGTCAGCGACGCCGCTCTCCGCGACGAACTTCGCGAGCTTCCGCCGCTCGTTCGCGGCGACCGCCCGCGACGCCGCGGCATCGACGATCGGGACGAGCTCGCGCGGGACGACGAAGAGCGTGCGGCGCATGGCGAGCATCCGGACGAGGGTCCGCTCCTCGTAGAGCGCGCGCTCGAGCCGGGCGGGCTCGAACCCCGTCGTGCGCGCCCGCGCCGAGAGGAACACCGTCGCCGGGTCACTCGAGTGCAGGACGACGACGGAGCGCACCGCGTCGACGACGTCGCCGGCTCGCGCCTCGGGTGTCAGGCGGTGCCTTCGGGCGAGCCTCGTCCTGCGCTCCTCCGCGTCCACGCGGCGCATGGCGCGGTTCTATCGTGCGAGCGCGTCTAGGGGAGCTTGAGCCGGTAGGTGTTGAGCGTCTGGTTTCCCGGGGCGCTTCGCGCCTCCGAGAACCCGGTCGCCCCGGCGAAGTCGCGCGTCCCGCTGATGACCGGGATCCTGATGACCGCGGCAGGGTTGCTGACCTGGAGCTTCCCGCGGAGGTGGAGGCCGCCTCCGGGGAGCGTGATCTGAACGTTGACGAGCCGCTCCGTCGGGGACAGGTACGTGATCGTCGAATAGTCCTGGCCGATGATCGAGCCCTTCGGCCGGCCGAACTGCGGCATCGCGTTCGTCAGCTGGGATTCGACGAACACGCGGTCGCCCTTGTTCTGGACGTTCCGAGGAGGCAGGTCGACGGGGCGGGCCGTCGTCACGGTTGCGAGCACGCGGATCGTCATCGCACGCGGGCCGGCCGTTGTCGACGTCGTGTCCGTCGGAGCCGTCTCGGCCGAGTCGTCGTCCGACAGCACGACGTACGCGCCCACCGCGACGAGGGCGACGACGGCGACGCATGCGGCGGCGATGGCGACGACCTTCGTGCGCATCCCGGGAGGGTACCGGCGACCTCCGGCGTTATTGCACTCGATTTTCGGCGCGGGGACAGGCGTAGGATCACCCACGATGTCGCTCGAGATCGACCTCTCCGGCCGGGTCGCGCTCGTCACCGGCGGCTCTCGCGGCCTGGGGCGCGCCGACGCGTTGACCCTCGCGCGCGCGGGCGCGGACGTCGCGATCGCGGACATCCTCGTCGAGTCCGACACGAGCGCCGCGGAGCGGTACGGGGTGCTCGCCCAGGCCGCCGTGGCGCAGGGGATGGTGCATGCCGAGTCGACGGTGGAGGAGATCCGCAGCCTCGGGCGGCGGGCACTGGCGGTGCGCTGCGACGTCACCGACCGGGACGAGGTCGCCGCCGCGGTCTCGCGGACGGTGGACGAGCTCGGCTCCGTTGACATCCTCGTCAACAACGCGGGCACGCTCGACCATGTCGGCCAGTTCCACGACCAGCAGCCGGAGCTCTGGGAACGCGACCTGCGGGTGAACCTGACCGGTGCGTTCAACTGCACCCAGGCAGCGTGGCCGCACATGCGCGAACGCAGCTGGGGCCGCATCGTGAACATGGCCTCGGTCGCGGGGACGCTCGGCGGCTTCGGGCAGGCGAGCTACTCGACCACGAAGGCGGGGCTCCTCGGCCTCACGCGCACGCTCGCGATGGAAGGCGGACGCCACGGGATCACGTGCAACGCGATCGTACCCGGCATCATCGGCACCGAGGCCTTCCACATGGCGAATCCCGCGATGAACGAGCGGATCGCGAACCGGACGGTCTTCAAGCGCCCCGGCGAGCCGCAGGACGTCGCGAACGCCATCGCGTTCCTCTGCTCCGACCTCGCGTCGTACGTGACCGGCGTGGCGCTCAACGTGTCGGGCGGCGTCGAGCTTTTTGTGTTCTAGAGCGGGTTTTCCGCCCCGAACGGGGGAGAGGGCCACCACCCCCGCTCCGCTAGTCTTGTGATCCGTGTCTTCCGGCGCGACGAGCGTTTCGGGTACGGCGCGCCGGCGACGCTCACAGCGATCCGCCGCGCGCAAGGCCGCCCTCGCGGCGGGAGGCGTCTGCCTGCTCGCGGCCGTGGGCGTGAGCCTGTTCGCCGGCTCGCCGACACGTCTCGCCGACGGCACGACAGTTGCAGGCATCGACGTCGGCGGTCTCGGGGTTCCTGCCGCACGAACCCGGCTTGTCGCGCGTGCCGACGCGCTCGCCCGCCAACCGGTCATGTTCGTCGCCCGCGGGCGGGCGTTCGAGCTGACGCCGTCGCAGCTCGGCGTCCGTCCCGACTGGGACGGTGCGTTACGCGAGGCCGCGCACGACGGCGACGGGTTCACGCCGTTGCGGGGGATCCGCCGGATCCAGACCCGCCTGCTCGGCTCCGACGTCGAGCCGAGCGTCGACGTCTACCCGTCGGCGCTCCGCTATGCCCTTGCCCGGATTGCGTCGGCGGTCGACCGGCCGGCCACGAGCGCCAGCCTGAGACGGAAGGGGCTCTCCGTCGCGGTCGTGCGGGAGCGGGCCGGCATCCGGCTCGACCAGGGGCAAGCGCGGGCCCTGATCGTGTCCTCGCTCGCCTCGCTTGACCGCAGCGGCCCAATTCGACTCCCCGTCGTCGTCGCAGCGCCCGACGTCACGGCGGCCCAGCTCGGCGGCGCGCTCGCGACAGCTCGGACCGCGCTCTCCGGCCCCGTCACGCTGACGGTGGGTGCGACGCGCTTCAAGCTGCCCCGCTGGCGCGTGGCGCAGCTGCTCGACCTCCCGTCCGGCGGCACGAGCAGCGTCTCGGTCGGCGGGCCGGCTGCGCGCCGTTGGATCACCAAGCTCTCCGACACGGTCAGGCACCCGGCGCGCGACGCGACGTTCCGCGTGGTGTCGGGCGGGATCACCGTGGTCCCCTCGCAGGAGGGGCGCGCGCTCGACGTCGATGCGTCCATTCGGGCGATCGAGCGGGCGGCGTTCGCGCCGGCGAACCGCATCGCCCCGCTGGTCGTCCATGCCGCGGCGCCAGACCGGACGACGCAGGAGGCTGAGGCGATGGGAATCACGGGCGTCGTCGGCTCCTACACGACGACGTACGGCGGCACCGAGGGGCGGCTGCACAACGTCCGCCTCGTCGCGGAGCTGATCGACGGCGCCCTCGTCGCCCCGGGGGCTCGGTTCTCCTTCAACCAGACGACCGGCGAGCGGAACGCCGCGAAGGGCTTCGAGGCGGCGCCGGTGATCATCAACGGCGAGCTCGAGAGCGGGATCGGCGGCGGCGTCTGCCAGGTCTCCACGACGGTGTTCAACGCCGCGTTCGAGGCCGGGCTCTCGATCGAGAAGCGCACGAACCACGCGCTCTACATCAGCCACTACCCGCTTGGCCGGGACGCGACCGTGAACTACCCCGACCTCGACCTCGTCTTCCGGAACGACACCGACCACTGGCTCCTGCTGCGGACGTTCGTCGGCACCGGCTCGCTCACGGTGAACCTCTACGGGGCGCCGACGGGGCGGCGCGTCGAGACCGAGACGTCGCCGCTCGTCACCGAGGGCAAGGTCCCGTGGAAGCGGGTCGACGACGACACCCTCTTCAAGGGGCAGAAGGTCGTCGAGCAGTACGGCGTGGCGCCGCGCTCGACGAGCGTCAGGCGCCGCGTGTTCGCGCCGGACGGCAAGCTCATGTACGACACGACCTGGCACAGCTACTACGTCGGTGAGCCGACCGTCGTCCGGATCGGGACGAAGCCGCGCCCGAAGAAGCCCGCGAAGACTGCACCCGAAGATACGACGAAGCCCGGGCCGTCGGCGGCCGAGGGCTCGACCGGCGCCGCCGGGCCGCCGACGGCTACGAGCCCGACGGCCGGCCCGACCCGCTGAGCAGATTCTCGAGGAGCCAGTCCGGGACGCGCACCGGCCGCCGCGTCGTCGCGTCGACCGTCGCATGCCTCGTCGTCCCGGTCGCGATCCGCTTGCCGTCCCGCTCGACGACGTACTCGAAACGGAACCGCGCGCCGCGCGCCTCTACGCACCGCACCTGCACGGTGAGCACGTCGTCGAACACCGCAGCGAGCTCGTACGTGACCTCGACCCCGGTCGTCAGCGCCTCGATGCCCCGGGCGCGGATCGCCGGGTAACCCCCGGCGACCGCGGCCAGCAGCGCGACGCGTGCCTCCTCGAACCACACGAGATACGAGGCATGGTGGGCGATGCCCTGCGCGTCGGTCTCCGCAAACCTGACCCGTACGACGTGTGAGAACCAGCCGTCCATGTGCGGCGAGATATATCTCGCCACGTACCATCCCGCGCGTGTCAACGGCCGAGGCGCTCGCGACCCTGATCCTGGAGAAGGGCCCAGCGGTGGTCCTCACCGGCGCGGGGATGAGCACGGAGAGCGGTATCCCCGACTTTCGCTCCCCCGGCGGGCTCTGGGAGCAGGTCGACCCCTACGAGGTCGCCTCGCTCGACGCGTTCCGCAACGACCCGGTGCGCGTCTGGAGCTGGTACGGCCCGCGGGTCTCCATGCTCGCCTCGGCCGTGCCGAACGTCGGCCATCTCGCGCTCGCCGAGCTCGAGCGGGACGGGCACGTGCAGGCGGTCACCACGCAGAACATCGACGCGCTCCACCTGCGCGCGGGGAGCGCCGACGTCGTCGAGCTGCACGGCTCGATCCGCCGCTTCGACTGCCTCGCGTGCGGTGCCGTCGCGTCGCTCGGCACCGTCCTCGCCCAGCTGCGGGAGGACGCCGTGCCCGCGTGCTCCGCCTGCGGCTCGACCCTGAAGCCGGGCGTCGTCATGTTCGGCGAGCAGCTCCCCGAGCGCGCGATGGCACGGGCGGAGGCACTGTGCCGCGAGACCGGCCTGCTCGTCGTCCTCGGGTCGTCCCTCGAGGTGTGGCCGGTCGCCGGGCTCCCCGGCGAGACGGTGCGCGCCGGCGGCACGCTCGCGATCGTCAACCTCGGCGAGACGCCCTACGACGGCGACGCCGCGCTGCTCGTCCGCGAATCGGTGGCCGTCGTGCTCGAGCAGGTCGCCCGGATCCTCGCCTCGGGATCCGGCTCGCAGTCGCAAGTCGTGCTATGACTGCGCCATGGCGACCACGAAGCCCATGGACGACGACGTCATTGCGCGCCTCGCGGGCAAGGGCGAGCAGGCGGTTCAGCGCATCTCCGAGCTCCCCGGCGGCACCCGAGCGCTCCGTACGTTCAACGATCTGAAGAACCGTGTCGACGAGATGTCGCGCAAGGTCCGCGGGATCGACGCCCTCGAACAGCGCGTCGCGAGGCTCGAGAAGGACGTCGCAGCGCTGAAGCGGGCCCAGAAGCCCGCCTCCGCGCAGAAGGCGCCCGCCCGCAAGGCCGGCGCGTAGCCGCCGCTAGGCGGCCGGGACCCGGACTCGGAGCGCGGAGGGGACCAGCTCGAACCGCACCGGCGTCGTGCCCGGCTGCTCGCCGTCGAGCACGATCGGCAGCGGGCTCGGCGCGTCCACCCTGAGCTCGCGCGCCCGGACGATGTCGACCTTCGCGTGGGAGACGTGCCTGCCGCGGTAGATCTTCGGAAAGGTCGTCGCGAACTCGGCCTTCGAGAACGCCCCGATCAGCACGACGTCGAAGCATCCGTCGTCCGGCGAGGCGTCCGGCGCCACCCACATCCCGCCGGCCGTGTAGTCGCCGTTCATCGCGAGCGCCTCCAGCAGGAGCGCCTGCCGCTGCTCGCCGTCGATCTCGATCGTCATCTCGATCGGTTGCCAGCGGCTGAAGACCGCGAGCGTCGCCCAGAGGAAAGAGAGCCGGCCGCCGAACGCCTTCGTCGTGCGATTCGCGCGCGCCGCGATGCCTCCACTGATCCCGGCCCCCGCGAAGTTCGCGAAGTACGCCTGTGCCTCACCCGCCGGAGTGGTGTAGGTCGCCCGCCCGAGGTCGACGGTGCGGATGCGGCCCGCCCTGACGACCTCGAGCGCATCGTCGACACTGCGCGGGATCCGCAGGCTGCGCGCGAAGTCCGTGCCCGTCCCCAGCGGGACCACCCCGAGCTCGACGTCCGCGGCGACGCCGGCACGGCCGAGACCGTCGACGACCTCGTGCACCGTCCCGTCGCCGCCGACCACCACGAGCGCGGTCGCTCCGTCCGCAACCGCGCCGGCCGCGAGCTCGGCGAGGTGGCCGGGTCGCCCGCTGAGGCGCGTCTCGCCCTCGAGCCCCAACGCGGCCGCGCGCCGCGCGAGCTCCGGCCATCGGCGCCCTGTCGAGCCGTTGGCTGACGCCGGGTTGACGAGGAACACGCGCGACACGGCGACCGCTAGCGCAGACCCGGAACCATCTAGGCCGTCACCACGTGGAGCGCGAGCTCGGTCATCTGGTCGACCGCCGCACGCATCTCTTCGTCCGTGATGCGGACGAACTCGCCGTCGACGACGACGTCCGAGACGAGCAGCATGCAACCCGCCTGGATCTTCCGGAGCGCGCCGAGCGTGAACAGCACGGCCGCCTCCATCTCCACGGCGAGGATTCCGCGGTCGGACCAGCGGGCCGCGAGCCCGGCATCGGGCTGGTAGAAGATGTCGCTCGAGACGATCGGCCCGACCCGCACCGGCTTCCCGAGTTGCTTCGCCTGGTGCACCGCCTCGTGGACGAGGCCGAAGTCCGCGGTGGGTGCGTGGGGCTCGTCGCCGACGTAGTGGCTGGCGGTGCTGTCGGCGGGCGTCGCCGAGAGGGCAATGATCAGGTCTCCCATGCCCAGGTCGGCTTGCAGGCCGCCGCAGGTCCCGACGCGCAGGAGCTTCTTGACTCCGAGCTGGACGAGCTCCTCGATGACGATGGCCGCGGACGGGCACCCCATGCCGCTCGACTGGACGGAGACCGGCTTCCCGTGAAACGTCCCGCTGTAGCCCAGCATCCCTCGCTCGGAGTTCCGCTGGACGACGTCCTCCATGAAGGTCTCGGCGATGTGCTTCGCCCTGAGCGGGTCTCCGGGCAGGAGGCACGCCTCGGCGTAGTCACCCTGGTTCGCGCGTACGTGGATTGGCATGGCGGGACTCTAGTGCCCCGTCAGTGACCTGGAAGGCATTGCTGTACGGGGCACTGGTGCGCCGCGAAGGAGGGCCTGCGGCGGAGGGCTTAAGGTGTCCGCGCGATGCGCGCCCGCGTGATGGAGCCCTCGACCGAGCAGATCCTCGCGTACTGCGCCGAGAGCCCCATCGAGCGGGTGTTCCTCGAGGACGTCGCGCGGCGCGGCCAGGGCCGGTTCGTCGGAGTCGAGACGGATGCGGGAGGCCTCGTCGCCCTCTGCCACCTCGGGACGAACGTCGTCCCCTCCGGGCTCGGCTGCGAGACCTTCGTCGACGACGCGCGCCGCATCGCGCCGCGGATGCTGATCGGTGAGCAGGAGGCGGTGACGGCGCTGTGGGAGTCGGGTCGGCGCAAGCTCGGGCGAGCCCGCGAGGACCGTCTCGGGCAGCCCGTCTACGTCATCCGCGACCCGCCCGAGCCGGGCGAGAGCGGGCTCCGTGCAGCCCGTCGCTCGGACCTCGACGTGCTCGTCCCGGCGTGTGCGCGCGCGCATTTCGAGGAGCTGTCCGTCGACCCGCTCCAACGTGATCCCAACGGCTTCCGCTGGCGGACGCGCGCGCAGATCGAGGAGGGGCGCTCGTGGGCGTGGATCGAGAACGGCGTGATCCTCTTCAAGGCCGAGGCCTCCGCGTGGACGCCCGAGGCGGTACAGCTGCAGCAGGTCTGGGTCGATCCGGCCGCCCGCAGGCAGGGGAACGCGGCCCGCGCGCTGCGTGATCTGATCAGGCTCCTCCTCGACGAGGTGCCCGCGGTGTGCCTCTTCGTCCGCGCGGAGAACGCACCTGCGATCCGGCTCTATGAGGCGGTCGGCATGGCGCACGTGCTCGACTACCGCAGCGTGCTGTTTTGAGGACGCTGCTCCTCGTCCGGCACGCCCACGCCCGCACGAACGCCGAGGACGCCATCAGCTCGACCCCGCCCGGCGATGGGCTCACGCAGCAGGGAGTCGAGGAGGCAGGCGCGCTCGGCGGGGAGCTCGCCGAACGCGCGATCGACCTCGGCGTCGCGACGCGGCTCGCGCGGACGCAGGAGACGCTCGACCTCGCTCTCGACGGACGGGACGTGCCACGCACCCTCGTATCGCTGCTCGACGAGATTCGCTTCGGCGCCTTCGAGGGCGGTCCGCTCGAGCGCTACCGCGCGTGGGCGTGGAGCCATCCGCCCGAGGCGCCGTGTCCAGGCGGCGGCGAGAGCCGCGCGGACGCGGCCGCGCGCTACGCCGCCGCACTCGAGGCGCTGCTCGACCGGCCCGAGGACGTCGTGCTCGCCGTCTCGCACTCCCTGGCCGTCCGCTACGCGCTCGACGCGTCCGACGGCAGCTTCCCGGCGGCCCGCGTCGCCCCGGTCCCGCACGCGAGCGTGCACCAGTTGTCCGCGGCCGCCGTCGCCCGCGCCGCCGAGACGCTCCGGGCATGGGCGGCCGCCCCGCGCTTCGCCGACGCGCCGCATGTCGACTGAGCCCGAGGCACACTTCCGGGAGTGGACCTCGCGACGCGCGTCGAGGCGGCCATCCGGCGCCACGGGCTGATCGACCCCGGCGGCGGGGTCACGTGTCTCGTCTCGGGTGGAGCGGACTCCACGTGCCTCTGGCACGTGCTGGGCGCGCTCGGGTACTCCGTGAGGGCGGTCCACGTCCACCACGGCGTTCGCGGGACCGAGGCCGACGGCGACGCGGAGCATTGCGCGGATGCCTTCGGCGCCGAGGTGATCGGGGCCGACGCCCGGCGAACAGAGGCCGAGCTGCGCGACCTGCGGTACGCCCTGACGGCTGGCCGCGGGCTGCGCGCAACCGGCCACACCGCCTCGGACCAGGTCGAGACGGTCGTCTACCGCATCGTCTCGAGCGGCTCGACACGTGGAATCCGTCGCCGTCGCGCCGACGGCGTCGTGCGGCCACTTCTCGCCGTCTGGCGGGACGAGACGGAGGCGTACTGCCGTGACAACGGTCTCGCCTGGCGGACAGACTCGACGAACCGCTCGACGAAGCGCGGGCTGATCCGCGAGCGGCTCGTGCCGCTGCTCGACGAGCTCGATCCGCGCGCACGAGAGAACCTCCTCGCGCTCGGGGAGGAACGGCCGCGGCTACCGCGCCGCCTCGAGGCCTCGCTGGTGGAGCTCGTTTCCTCGCTCGAGGGAACCCGTCGGGCCGATCTCGGCGGCGGCGTCCGGGCGGTCCGGAGGTACGACACGCTGTGCCTCGAAGGCACCGTCGAGTGGGGCCCGTGGCGGCTCGAGAGCGACCTGCCGGGGCTCGTCGTCCGCTCGCGCCGGCCGGGAGATCGGCTCGCTGGGCGCTCGCGTAAGGTGCAGGATGTGCTCGTAGACGCCAAGGTGCCGCGCGAGGAGCGCGACGACTGGCCGCTCGTCGCCACCACCGACGATGCCGTCGTAACGGTCGTTGGCCTCGCCGAGGCGCCCGGCTGGGAGGGCGCAGTGCGGGTGACGCGGGAGGACACGTGACCTCGGCGCCGACCGCAGACGCCCGCGCGTTCCTGGGACGTCGCTCGCGGTGCGGGGCCGGAGGGCACGGTATGGGCGATACGAACCCGGAGAGCACCGTGCGGCGAGCGGCGTCAGGTGGCGGCGGAGCCGGGCTCTGCCCGGCGGGAGCCGACGCCGACCAGGGGCGCGCGTGACCTCGGTCCACGCCGACGTCGGCGAGGTGCTGATCGACGGCGAGTCCCTCCGGAGCCGCATCGTCGAGCTCGGCGCCGAGATCTCGGCGGACTACGAGGGCCGCGACCTGCTGCTCGTCGGCGTGCTCAAGGGCGCGATCTTCTTCATCTCCGACCTGATGCGCGAGCTGACGGTTCCCTGCGAGGTCGACTTCATGGCGATCTCGAGCTACGGCGCGGCGACCGACTCGTCGGGCGTGGTGCGGATCCTGAAGGACCTCGAGATCAACATCTCGGGTCGCGACGTCCTCGTCGTCGAGGACATCATCGACTCGGGGCTCACGCTCTCGTACCTGCGACGCACGCTCGGTGCGCGCAAGCCCGCGTCGCTCGAGATCTGTGCGCTCCTGACCAAGCCGGAGCGGCGGGAGGTCGAGGTTCCCGTCCGCTATGTCGGCTTCGAGATCCCGAACCGCTTCGTGATCGGCTACGGGTTGGACTTCGCGGAGCGATACCGGAACCTCCCCTATATAGGGGTTTTGCACCCGGATCTCGTGCCGAACGGCCTCTGACGCAGGGACTTTCCGGTTACGAGCGCCCCGGCGCGGGGCTGGCGTACGGGGGGGACGCTGCTACCCTCCGAAGCACGTGAATCGTTTCTTCCGCAGCGCGCTCTTCCCGCTGGTCGTGATCGTCCTGCTCGTGTACCTCGCGAGCCAGACCCTGATGCCGCGCCGTGACGGCGGAAAGGATCTGACGTATTCGCAGCTGATCGAGGAGACGAAGAAAGGCAACGTCAGCGAAGTGACGTTCTCGCCGAATCGGCAGTCGATCGAGGCGGTGCTCGACTCGGGCACCAAGGTCAAGGTCAACTACCCGTCGCCGCAATCCCAGGCCAACTACGAGCAGGTCCTCCAGGCGAACAACGTCACATACGACTCGAAGGGCATCGGGACGAGTGCGTGGTGGGCGATCCTCACCGGCTTCCTCCCGTTCGTCCTCCTGATCGGCTTCTGGATCTTCCTGATGAACCAGATGCAGGGCGGCGGCTCGAAGGTGATGAGCTTCGGCAAGAGCCGCGCCAAGCGGATGTCGCCAGACTCACCCAAGGTCACGTACAAGGACGTTGCGGGCGCGGACGAGGCCGTGGAGGAGCTCCAGGAGATCAAGGAGTTCCTCGAGAACCCCAAGAAGTTCCAGGCGCTCGGCGCACGGATCCCGAAGGGCGTCCTGCTCTACGGCCCGCCCGGCACCGGCAAGACCCTCCTCGCTCGCGCGACCGCCGGCGAGGCGGGCGTGCCCTTCTTCTCGATCTCCGGCTCGGACTTCGTCGAGATGTTCGTCGGCGTCGGCGCGTCGCGCGTCCGCGACCTGTTCGAGCAGGCGAAGCAGGCGAGCCCCTGCATCATCTTCATCGACGAGATCGATGCCGTCGGCCGGCATCGCGGCGCCGGTCTCGGCGGCGGCCACGACGAGCGCGAGCAGACGCTCAACCAGCTCCTCGTCGAGATGGACGGGTTCGAGCTGAAGGACAACATCATCCTGATCGCGGCGACGAACCGGCCCGACATCCTCGATCCGGCCCTCCTGCGCCCGGGCCGCTTCGACCGGCAGATCGTGGTCGACCGCCCCGATCGCAAGGGACGCCAGCAGATCCTCGACGTGCACGCGAAGGGCAAGCCGCTCGCGCGGGAGATCGACCTCGACGTGCTCGCCGCGGCCACCCCGGGCTTCACCGGCGCCGACCTCGCGAACGTGATCAACGAGGCCGCGCTGCTCGCGGCGCGCCGCGGCTCGAAGACGATCGGCCAGTCGGAGCTCGAGGAAGGGATCATGCGCGTGATCGCCGGCCCCGAGAAGAAGTCGCGGCTCTTCTCGGAGAAGGAGCGGAAGATCACCGCGTACCACGAGATGGGCCACGCGCTCGTCGGCTACTACCTCGAGGGCACGGACGAGGTGCACAAGATCTCGATCGTCAGCCGCGGGCAGGCGCTCGGCTACACGATCTCGCTGCCGGCCGAGGACCGCTACCTGACCACCAAGGGCACGCTGATGGACCAGATGGCGATGACCCTGGGCGGGCGTGCGGCCGAGGAGCTCGTCTTCAACGAGGTCACCACGGGCGCGGCGAACGACATCGAGCGGATCACGTCGACGGCGAAGCAGATGATCATGCGCTTCGGGATGAGCGAGAAGCTCGGGCCCCGCGTGCTCGGCCGCAACCACGACATGCCGTTTCTCGGCCGTGAGATGGGCGCGGAGCCGGACTACTCGGAGGAGATCGCGAAGGAGATCGACGACGAGATCCGGCGCGTGATCGAGGAGGCGCACGACAAGGCGTCGACCGTCCTGCGCGAGCACATGGCCGAGCTCCACAAGCTCTCGGCGATCCTGATCGAGCGCGAGACGATCGACAAGAGCCAGTTCGAGCGGCTGCTCCAGGGCGAGCCCGAGGAGTCGGTCTTCGCCGAGGAGCCGCCGACCACACCGGCCCCCGAGGAGCCCGACGCAGAGAAGAAGCCGCTCCTCCGCCCGTCCCCGCGGCCGCTCCCCGGTGCGGCGATGCAGCCGCCGCCCGATCCCGCCGCCTCCTAGGGCGACCCCACGGTCGGCACGCCGCGCGGTACCGTCGGCGCGATGAGCGCCACGTTCCTCGAGCGCTGGCCGCGGCCCTCCGTGATGGGGATCGTCAACGTGACCCCCGACAGCTTCTCGGACGGCGACGCGTACCGATCCGCCGCCGAGGCGGCCGCTGCTGCTCGGGCGATGCTGGACGCAGGCGCCGCGCTCGTCGACGTTGGCGGCGAGTCGACCAAGCCCCGGGCGGACACGGTCTCGCAGGACGAGGAGCTCCGGCGGGTCCTACCGGTGCTCGAATCGCTGCCGGGCCGCCCGCTCTCCGTCGACACCTCGCGCGCCGAGGTCGCCCGCAGGGCGTTGGCCCTAGGCGCGGCGATGGTCAACGACGTGAGCGCGCTGCGGCGGGAACCGGAGCTCGCCGAGGTCGTCGGCGAGGCGGGCGTCGACGTCTGCCTGATGCACATGCGAGGAACGCCTCGCACGATGCAGGACGACCCTCGCTACGAGGATGTGGTCTCCGACGTCGTCTCGTTCCTCGAGGAGCGGATCGCGTTCGCGGTCGACGCCGGGATCGCCGAGGACCGGATCTGCGTCGACCCGGGGATCGGCTTCGGGAAGACGCCCGAGCACAACCTCGAGCTCCTCCGGCGGCTCGATCGGATCGTCTCGCTGGGGCGCCCCGTGCTGGTCGGCGTGTCGCGCAAGTCGACGCTGGCGCGCGTCCTCGGCGAGTCGGGGCCGGTCGGGAGCGACGCTGCCTCGGTGGGCGCCGCCGTCGCGGCGTTCGACCGTGGCGCCGCGCTGTTTCGCGTCCACGATGTGCGGCCGCACGTCGAGGCGCTTGCCGCCGCCGCCGCTGTGGAACGGGGGAGCGTCGTCGCATGACGATCGAGCTCGAAGGGATCGAGCTCTTCGGCTTCCACGGCGTGCTCGAGACGGAGCGGCAACACGGTCAGCGGTTCCTGGTCGACCTGGAGCTCGCGCTGTCGGAGGAAACCGCTGCGGCGGCGGCCGCGAGCGATCGCATCGAGGACGCGGTCGACTACCGCGACGTCGTCGGCGCGGTGCGGGACGTCTCCGACGCGCATGCGTACAACCTCCTCGAGGCATTTGCCTCCGCGGTCGCAGCGACCCTGCTCGAGCGCTTTTCGCTCACCGCGATCAAGGTACGGGTGCGGAAGCCCGACGTGGTGCTCGCGACGCCCGTCCAGCACGCCGCCGTCGTCGTCGAGCAGATCGCTAGCGGCGCTTTGCGGGGCGCTTGAGCGCCGCCGAGCCCAGCGAGAGCTGGTAGTCCGCGCTGACCGTCGTCGAGGGAAGCGTGACGGCGACATACGCCCAGCGGCCCTTGCCGGCATTGTCGTAGACGAGCCGCTCCGTGGTGCCGGTGGCGTTTGCTCGGGCGAGACGGCCGGTCGTCGCGAACCGGCCGACGACCGTGGGCGCCGTGCTCGTGAACAGCGAGAGGTCGCCGTTGCCGGTCGCCTTCAGCGTCGCCACGACGCGTCGTTTGGCCGGAAGCCAGACGCGGAACACGTCGCGCGGGTCCTCCCACTCGTCGACCCGCCCGGCGACCCTGCCGAGCCGTTTCGCCGACGTCGTCAACGCCGGCTGCTTGCTGAGGTACATGTCGCGCGCCGGGTCGACCTCGTCGACGTCGTCGTTCGGCTCGAAGACGTCGTTGACCGGCGCCGGAAGGGCCAGCGCCGCGGCCACGTCGAGCAGGCCGAAGCCCGATGCGGTGTCACGGCCGGGGGCGCCGATGTCCCGCGCCGACCTGCGGAGGATCTCCGCGACCTGCGACGCTGTCAGCTCAGGACGTGCCGTCCAGATCCACGCCGCCGCACCGGCGACGATCGGCGACGAGAAGCTCGTCCCGTCCTCGGGCTGCCAGTTTCCGCCGATCGCGCTCGCGACGAAGATCCCGACGCCCGGGGCCGCGAGGTCGACGTAGTTCGAACGGCTCGAGAACGACGCGACCGTGCCGGACGAGTCGGTCGCCGCCACCGTCGTCACGTGTGCGAGCGCCGCCGGATAGCCGATCGGGCTGCCCTCCTCGCCGCTGTTGCCGGACGCTGCCACGACGAGCGACCCGAGCGCGACGGCCTGTTTCACCGCGAGCTCCACGGCGAGGTCGCGGCTGCCGCCGACGCTGAGGTTGATCACGCCGCGTCCCGCGCGTGCCGCTGCGAGGATCCCCGCTGCGATCTGGCCGGAGTCGAGGCGCGTGCCGGAGCCGAGCGCTGCGTCCCAGGACCGGAGCACGGCCTGCGGATAGATCCCCACGAGGCCCACACCGTTCGCCGGTGCGCCGATCACCGAGGCGACCGAGGTGCCGTGCTCGCCGCCGACCCCGACCGGCTCCTGCGAGTTGAGGGCGACGAGGTCCGGCCGGCCCACGAACTCGGGATGCGCGAAGTCGACGCCGGAGTCGACAATCGTGATCGGGACGCCCGGGCCGGGTGGGGTGAGCCCGTTGAGCCCGATCTGCTGGCGCCACCACTCGTCGACCTCGAGGGGGTCGGGCGTGACGGTGGTCTGGGCGACGGTGTACGTCCGTTCGGGCTGCGACGCCTCGACCGCACCGTGCGCGCGTAGCCGCGGCACGAGGCTGGACGGCACCCGCCAGAGGCGCAGCTGCGCGTCGATCTCTGTCGCTCCGGCTGCCGCGAGGGCGGCGGGGGTGGAGCCCGCCGTGGCGGCGGTCAGCCGGACGATGGAGGCCGGGGGCGCGGATGCGTGCACGCCAGGAGCCCCCACGACCGCGAGGGCTGCTGCGGAGAGTGCGACGGCGAGGCGGCTCACGGCCATCTGAGTGATACCGATGGTCTCGCGCCCGGGTGAGCAGAACGTGAGGCCATCGGTTAAGACGGTGTTATGGGCGGTACCGTCGGCGGCGTGCGCGCGTACGTGGGGCTCGGGTCGAACCTCGGGGATCGCCGGCGCGTGATCGCGGATGCGGTCTCGCTGCTCGACGAGCACCCGCACATCGAGGTGGTGCGAGGTTCCGACCTCCGGGAAACCGAACCGTGGGGGCCGGTCGAGCAGCCGCGGTTCCTGAACGGCGCGGTGGCCGTCGAGACGACCCTCGAGCCACGCGCCTTGCTCGAGGCGCTCCTCGACGTCGAGCGTCGGCTCGGTCGCGTGCGCGAGGAGCGCTGGGGCCCGCGGACGATCGATCTCGACCTGCTGCTCTACGGGGATGCCGTCGTGGACGGGCCCGGTCTGACCGTGCCGCACCCGCGCCTGCGCGAGCGTGCGTTTGCGCTCGAGCCGCTCCTGGAACTCGATCCGAGCCTGGTCGTACCGGGGCAGGGGCCTGTCGTGGAGCTTCTCCACGCCCTCGCGGAGGACGGGGACGGCTAGCCGCTTCGGCGCGACGGGGCCATGCACGGAGGGGACTACACTCCCGACATGAGCCATCTCGACGAGCTCGACGAGTTCGAGGCGGAGCTCGAGCTCCAGCTGAAGCGCGAGTACACCGCGGTGTTCCCGCTCTTCCGGTACTGCGTGCTCACCCAGGACGCCACCTACCTCTGCAACACGCTCGACCTCAAGGTCGTGCCGCAGGCGAGCTACCCGTTCTTCCACGCGCAGATGGAGGACGTCTGGGTCTGGGACAAGAACCGCCCGACGCGGATCATCCCACGCGCGGAGGTCTATACCTCCGGCGACGTGACGATCGAAGAGCTCCGGGGCGAGGACGACGAACCGCGCCTTACGGCCGAGACGCTCGCCGAGCGGATCGGCGAGGCACGCCGCACCGACGACGACGACGCGTACTGACCTTGTCCCGCAAGGCCGATTCCGCAGGAGCGGAACCGGCCGCGGAGATCCTCGCCTGGGGCGGGGCAGATCCCTGAAGGCGTCCGCTGGCGCGGCCGCAACAGCCCCGCAGTGTCTCTGCAAGCGCGTGTGAGCGACACACCCGGTGCGGGACGGTGTGCCCTCCCTGGCCTTGGGTCGGGGTGCGGGATACGCTCGCGCCGTGCTCCTCACAGTCGACGTCGGCAACACCCAGACCGTCCTCGGCCTCTACGACGGCGAGCGGCTGACGGACCACTGGCGGCTCGCCACCGACCGGACACGGACCGGCGATGAGCTCACCGTGCTGCTTGGCGGGCTACTCGACCCGGATGCCGTCGAGGCGATCTGCCTCTCGACGACGGTGCCGATGCTCCTGCGCGAATGGGAGCGGCTGGCGACGCGCTGGGCGCACGCGCCGCTCCTCGCCGTCGGGCCGGGAATCCGAACGGGCATCCCGATCCGGTACGACGATCCCCGCGAGGTCGGGCCCGACCGCATCGTCAACTCCGTCGCGGCGAAGGAGCGGTTCGGTGCGCCGGTGATCGTCGTCGACTTCGGCACGTCGACCAACTTCGACGTCGTCTCGCCGGCGGGCGAGTATGTCGGCGGCGTCCTCGCGCCAGGAATCGAGACGTCGATGGACGCGCTCTTCGCGCGCGCGGCGCGGCTCGTCCGCGTGGAGTACGTCGAGCCCGAGACCGTCGTCGGGAAGACCACGGTCGCGGGCCTCCAGTCGGGCCTCGTCTACGGGTTCGCGGGCCAGGTGGACGGGATCGTCGCGGCGATCCGTGGCGAGCTCGAGGCGCCGGACGCCCCCGTTGTCGCGACCGGCGGGCTCGCGGAGCTCGTCGCGCCGCATTCGGCCGCGATCGCCCACGTGGACCCGTTCCTCACCCTCGACGGGTTGCGGATGGTGTGGGAGCTGAACCGATGATTCCGGACCACGGAGCCTTCGCGGTCTTCGCCGCCGCATCCCTCGCGCTGGCCGTTGTGCCGGGCCCCGCCGTGCTCTACATCGTGGCGCAGAGCGTGCCGGGCGGCCGACGGGCGGGCGTCGTGTCCGCTCTCGGCGTATCGACCGGCGGCCTCTTCCACGTCGCCGCCGCCGTGATCGGCCTCTCGGCGCTGCTGGCCGCCTCGGCCGAGGCATTCACCGCGGTCAAGCTCCTCGGTGCCGCATACCTCGTGTTCCTCGGGATCCGGACGCTGCTCGGCCGCGACGGGCGGATCGGGGGCCGGCAGGCGGAGACGACGCTCGGGCGCACCTACCGGCGCGGCGTCGTCGTGAACGTCCTGAACCCGAAGACGGCGCTCTTCTTCCTCGCGTTCCTCCCGCAGTTCGTCGACCCCGACGGCTCGACGCGCAGCCAGCTCGCCGTGCTCGGGCTGACCTTCGTGCTGATCGCGCTCGCGAGCGACATGGTCTGGGCTCTTGTCGCCGGGACGGCCGGCGGTGTGCTCCGGCGGAGCCGCACGTTCCTGCGGGTGCAGCGGTACGTCTCGGGGACGATCTTCCTCGGCCTCGGCGCGCTCGCCGCGACCGTCGGCCGTAACACCTGACCGTGGGGGAACCCATGGTTCCCCCACGAGCCCCCCTCCTTCAGCGCGCCTGCCCGCTCGGCAAGTCCTGGCCTCCCGGCCGGCAAAGCCGGCCTCCGGCCGCCACGGTCGTCTCGCAGGCGAAGGCTGCGAATCCGACGTTCAGCCACCTCCGTAGATCGAGATCGGCAGCTCGAGGGTGACTGCGTCGCCGGGCGGGATCTCCGCCTCGAGCCGTTCCACGAGGTCGATCGCGGCAGGGGCGGCGGCGAAGAGCCGGGCCTCGGCCTCGTCGGTCGAGTCGAGCACGACGAGCTGCTGCTTGAACTCGCGCGGAAAGCGCCCGTGACCCAGGTACCAACCGTAGAACTTCTTGAGGAACCCGCTCGCGCGGCGCTCGCCGAGCTCGCGCACCGCCTCGCGAAGGAACAACACGAGCTCGGAGACGATCTCCTCGCGTGACGGCTCGCGCGCGGCGCCGTCCACGATCTCCTCGAGCACCCACGGATTCCCCTGCGCGGCGCGCCCGACCATGACAGCGGCCACCCCCGTCCGCTCCAGCACGTCCCGTGCGTCCGCATGCGAGCAGATGTCCCCCGAGGCGATCACCGGGACGTCCACGAGCGAGACGAGCTCGGCGGTGAGCGCGTGGTCGGCGGTGCCGGTGTACATCTGCTGCGCCGAGCGCGGGTGGAGCGTGAGCGCCGCGGCCCCCGCGTCGACGAGGCGCGGCCCGACAGCCAGGCAGTCGCGCGACCCGTCGCGCATCCCCCGGCGCACCTTCACGGTCACGGGGATGTCGACCGCGCCGGCGATGGCCGCGACGATGCGCGCCGCGCGGTCCGGGTCCTCGAGCAGCGTGGCGCCCGCGCCGGTCTTGGTCACCTTGCGGACGGGGCAGCCGAAGTTGAGGTCGACCAGGTCGGCGCCGGCAGCCGCGATCATCCGCGCGGACTCGGCCATTGCGGAGGGGTCGGAGCCGAACAGCTGGATCGCGAGCGGATGCTCGTCCGCGGCGACACGGAGGTAGCCGAGCGTGCGCTCGTTGCGGTGCTCGATCCCGGCGCTCGAGACCATCTCCGAGCAGACGAGACCCGCCCCGAAGCGCCGTCCCTGGCGGCGGAACGCTTGCACGCTGACGCCCGCCATCGGCGCGAGGACGAGCCGAGTCGGGATCTCGACCGGCCCAATCGACCAGGGCTCTCGGAGGTCGACCATCGTCGAGAAGGATGGTAAACGCCGCTCCGCCGGGCGCCGCTCCGGGGGGTTGCGCGACCCGGCATGCCGGAGCTACCATGCGCGTCCGCCTGGCGCGTTCGAGCGCCTCGTTCTGTATTGGCAACGACGTTTGGAGGCCTTCCCCTGAAGGACGTACTCCTCACACCCGAGGGCTACGAGGCCCTGAAAGGCGAGTTGGACACTCTGCGCACCGAGCGGCGGCGCGAGATCGCCGAGCGCATTCGCACCGCGCGCGAGTTCGGTGACATCGCGGAGAACGCGGAGTACGACGACGCGAAGAACGAGCAGGCGATGCTCGAGCACAAGATCGCCCAGCTCGAGGACCGCCTCGCGCACGCCCGCGTGATCGACACCGACGACGTCGACACGAGCGTGGTCTCGGTCGGCACCGTCGTCCGCCTCCGCGACGTCGACGCGAAGCAGACCGTCGAGTACCACATCGTCGGCTCCGCCGAGGCCAATCCGGCCGAGCAGAAGCTCTCGAACGAGTCGCCGGTGGGGAAGGCAATCATCGGCCACAAGAAGGGCGAGACCGTCGAGGTGACGACGCCGCGTGGCTCCGTGGTGAAGTTCAAGATCATGGAGATCAAGGCCGCGTGAAGCGCAGGTGTCGGGCTCGAAGTCCGACACCGGCCAACTCCCGACGCCGCGTGGTGTCCGACTTCGGGTCGGCGACCCGGCCACGCCGACGTAGACTCGACCGCCATGACCGCGCCGAAGCGCTTTCCCGACCGGGACGAGATCGCGGCGGTCCGGGCGGAGGCGGAGCCGCTCGAGAACGGCGCCTCGGCCGAGGCCACGCGTCGCGTCGCCGGCCGGGCGATGGCGCGCAGGGAGATGGGGAAGCTCGTCTTCCTCGACGTCGTCGACCGCTCCGGACGGATCCAGGCGATCTGCGACGCGGCGGTTACGGGCGACGTCGACGTGCACCTCGGCGACGTTGTCGGAATCGTCGGGAAGCCCGCGAAGTCGCGTCGCGGCGAGCCGTCGGTGCTCGCGGAGAGCGTCGAGATCCTCTCGCGCAACACGCAGCCGTTGCCCGACACGTTCCACGGGCTGACGGACGTCGAGCTGCGCTACCGCAAGCGCTATCTCGACCTCCTGATGAACGAGGAGACGCTCGAGGTGTTCGTCACACGCGCGCGTGTCGTGACCGCGATCAGGCGCGTCCTCGACGAGTGGGGCTTCGTCGAGGTCGAGACCCCCGTGCTCCAGCCTCGGTATGGCGGCGCGTTCGCGAGACCGTTCGTCACGCGCTCGAACGAGCTCGACGCCGACCTCTACCTTCGGATCGCGACCGAGCTCTACCTCAAGCGGCTGATCGTCGGCGGGCTCGAGCGCGTCTACGAGATCGGCAAGGACTTCCGTAACGAAGGGGTCTCGTTCAAGCACAACCCCGAGTTCACGATGCTCGAGTGGTACGAGGCCTACGCCGACTACCGGGACACGATGGAACGCATCGAGCAGCTGCTCGAGCGGGTCGCGACCGAGGTGCTCGACACCACCGCGGTGACCTTCCGTGGGCACGAGATCGACCTGAAGGGCCCCTGGCAGCGCGTGACGTTCGTCGAGGCACTCGAGCGCCACGAGCTCTGGACCCGCGACGCCGACGAGCTGCGCGCGGTCCTCACGGACAGGGGGGTCGACACGGAAGCGGACAAGGACTGGACACAGCTCGTCGACCACGCATTCTCGCACTACGTCGAGCCGGGCCTGATCCAGCCGACGATCGTCCATGATTACCCCGTCGAGCTGTCGCCGTTCGCGCGACCGACCGATGCCGACCCGACCCTCACCGAGCGCTTCGAGTACTTCGTCGGCGGGATGGAGCTCGGCAACGCGTTCTCGGAGATCAACGACGCGGCGACGCAGCAGGAGCGCTTCGAGCAGCAGTCGGAGCAGGTGGAAGGCGAGCGCGGCGACCCGGACTACGTCGACGCGCTGTCGTACGGGATGCCGCCGACTGGCGGGATCGGCCTCGGGATCGATCGGCTCGTGATGCTGCTCACGGGCAAGGAGTCGATCCGTGACGTGGTCCTCTTCCCGGCGCTCAGGTCGATCTGACCCAACGGGTCATGGACAAGCCGAGGGTCGTACGTACGATGATTCTCGTGCGTCGCCTCCTCCTGACTCTCGCGGCTGTCCTCGTCGTGCTCGTCGGCGCCGCCGCCGCCGAGGCGGCGAACCCGGTCGTCGCGGCCGCCAAGCGCACCGCGGACGCGCGCAGCTCCGTCTTCGACATGCAGATGACGGTCGAGGCCAGCGGGACGAGCATCGCGATCGCCGCAAGCGGCGCGATGCGCGGTCAGGACTCCGCGAAGATGACCATGAGCACCAGCGGGGGCGGCGTGAACGCCGCGATCGACATGTTGCTGCTTCGGGAGGCGGGGCGACTCGTGATGTACATGCGTTCCCCGACCCTCCGCGCGACGCTCCCCAGGGGGAAGACATGGATGCGCCTCGACCTCGATCTCTCCGCGGCGAAGCTGGGCCTCGACTACTCGGAGCTCATCGAGACGTCGCGGACGCTCGGCCCGCTCGAGCACGGCATAGTGTCGACGACTCGAGTCGGGACTGCCGCGGTCGCCGGCAAGCCGACCACGCGGTACAGGGTCGTGATCGATACGAAGCGAGCGGCCAGGGCGGTCCCCGCCTTCGCGAAGCAGCTCCACGCGATCGAGCGGGCAGGCGTCCGCCTCCCGCGGCTGACGGAGGACGTCTGGATCGGGCGCGACGGCAGGATCAGGCGGGTCGGCCTCTCATACCCCTTCGTGCAGCAGGGAGTCCGCGCGACCAGCTCGATGACGATGACGTTCCGCGCGTACGACGTTCCGGTGTCGATCTCCGCGCCGCCGCGCGCGCAGGTCTTCGACTTCAGCTGAGCCGGCCGGCCACGGCGAGCGCCTCCCGCTCGTGGGCGACGACGTCCTCGAGGATGTCGTCGAGTGAGCGCTCCGGCGTCCAGCCGACCGCGCCGCCGATCTTGTCGAGCGACGGGATCCGGTGGAGCATGTCCTCGATCCCCTGCCCGTAGACCTCCTCGTAGGGCACATGCCGGATCTCCGAGCTCGAGCCGGTCAGCTCGACGACCCTCTGCGCGAGCTCGAGGATCCCGATCCGGTTCGCCGACCCGACGTTGTAGATCTCTCCAGAGGCGCCGCGCCCCATGAGCCCGTGGAGCGCCAGGATCGTGTCCCTGACGTGACAGAAGCACCGCGTCTGGGTGCCGTCCCCGTGGATCTCCAGCGGCTCGTCCCTGAGGGCCGCCCGCACGAACCGGGGCACGACCATGCCGTACTCGGCGCTCTGCCGCGGGCCGACGGTGTTGAACAGGCGCGCGATGACGACGTCGAGGCCCGACTCGCTGTGGTGCGCGAGCGCGAGGAACTCGTCCATCGCCTTCGAATCGGCGTACGCCCACCGGCGCTGCGTCGTCGGCCCGTAGATCCGCCTGTCGTCCTCCGCGAGAGGCCGCTCCTCCCGATGGTCGCCGTAGACCTCGGATGTCGAGGCCACGAGCACCCGCTTGCCGAAGGTGTGGGCGTGCTCCAGGACGAGCTCCGTCCCGCGGAGGTTCGTCACGAGCGTGCGCACCGGCTGCTCGACGATCAGCCGCACGCCGACGGCGGCGGCGAGGTGGTAGACGACGTCGCAGCGGTAGACGAGCTCGTTGACGGCGGTCGAGTGCAGCACCGAGTCGACGACGAGGTGGAAGCCCGGCCGGTCGCGCAGGTGCGCGACGTTCTCGAGCGAGCCGGTCGAGAGGTCGTCCAGCACCCACACCTCGACGCCCTCGTCGAGCAGGAGCTCGGAGAGGTACGAGCCGATGAACCCGGCTCCGCCGGTCACGAGCGCCTTGGCCGCCACGAGCGGGGAGCCTACCGCCCCCTTCGCAGGCGCTGCTGCGACGGCGGGGGCGTGCGGTACGATCAGTCCGTGGCTTCGACCCGGAGCCCGCGACACCGTCGGCTCCGGATGATGGGAAAGGAGGGGTCGAGGCAACCGTGTTCGAGCGCTTTACAGAGCGGGCCAGGCAGGTCGTCGTTCTCGCCCAGGACGAAGCACGTGCGCTGAAGCACAACTACATCGGTACCGAGCACATCCTGCTCGGCCTGCTCCGCGAGGAGGAGGGCCTCGCTGCCCGCGTCCTCGAGCAGCTCGACATCACCGTGGAAGAGGTGCGCGCGCAGGTCGCCCACATCGTCGGCCAGGGCGACGAGGTCACGACCGGCCAGATCCCGTTCACCCCGCGTGCCAAGAAGGTCCTCGAGCTCGCGCTGCGCGAGGCGCTGTCGCTCGGACACAACTACATCGGCACGGAGCACATCCTGCTCGGGCTCGTCCGCGAGAACGAGGGCGTCGCCGCGCGGATCCTGCTCGACTTCGACGCCGACGCCGAGAAGATCCGCAACGAGATCATCCGCATGCTCTCCGGCCCGGGGCGCCGCCAGTCCGGCCAGGCAGGCGCCGGCGCGCAGGGCGAGAAGGCGAAGAACTCGAAGCTCCTCGACCAGTTCGGCCGGAACCTCACGAAGCAGGCGACCGAGGGCAAGCTCGACCCGGTCGTCGGCCGCCAGCTCGAGATCGAGCGCGTGATGCAGATCCTCTCGCGCCGCCAGAAGAACAATCCCGTGCTGATCGGCGAGCCGGGCGTCGGCAAGACCGCGGTCGTCGAGGGGCTCGCCTCGCGGATCGCCTCCAACCAGGTGCCCGAGCTGCTGAAGAACAAGCAGATCTACACGCTCGACCTCGCGGCGCTCGTCGCGGGCTCGAAGTACCGGGGTGAGTTCGAGGAGCGCCTCAAGAAGGTGATGAAGGAGATCACCCAGCGCGGCGACATCATCCTGTTCATCGACGAGCTCCACAACCTCGTCGGCGCAGGCGCCGCCGAGGGCGCGATCGACGCAGCGTCGATCCTCAAGCCGGCCCTCGCGCGCGGCGAGCTGCAGACCATCGGCGCGACGACGCTCGACGAGTACCGCAAGTACCTCGAGCGCGACGCGGCGCTCGAGCGCCGCTTCCAGCAGGTGCGAGTCGAGGAGCCCTCGATAGACGAGACCGTGCAGATCCTGCGCGGCCTCCGCGACCGCTACGAGGCCCACCATCGCGTGAAGATCTCCGACGACGCGCTGCGCGCGTCCGCGTCGCTCGCCGACCGCTACATCCAGGACCGGCACCTGCCCGACAAGGCGATCGACCTGATCGACGAGGCCGGCTCGCGCGTCCGGATCCGGACCATGTCCGCGCCGCCGCGTTACCGCGAGCTCGAGGAGGAGATCGAGACCGTCCGCTCCGACAAGGAGGCGGCGATCGAGGCGCAGGAGTTCGAAAAGGCCGCGTCGCTGCGCGACAAGGAGCGGAAGCTCTCACAGAAGAAGAAGGAGCTCGAGGAGAACTGGCGCAACGAGGCCGACGAGGAGCAGCCCGAGATCGGCGAGGACGAGATCGCCGACATCGTCTCGATGTGGACGGGGATCCCGGTCTTCAAGCTGACCGAGGCCGAGTCGCAGAAGCTCGTGCGCATGGAGGAGGAGCTCCACAAGCGCGTGATCGGCCAGGAGGCCGCGATCGTCGCCGTCTCCAAGGCGATCCGCCGCGCCCGCGCGGGGATCAAGGACCCGAAGCGCCCGACCGGCTCCTTCATCTTCCTCGGCCCGTCCGGCGTGGGGAAGACCGAGCTCGCGCGCACGCTCGCCGAGTTCCTGTTCGGTGACGAGGACGCGATGATCCAGGTCGACATGTCGGAGTACATGGAGAAGCACTCCGTGTCCCGGCTCGTCGGCTCTCCGCCCGGCTACGTGGGCTACGACGAGGGCGGCCAGCTCACCGAGGCCGTCCGCCGCAAGCCGTACTCAGTGCTCCTGCTCGACGAGATCGAGAAGGCGCACCCCGACGTGTTCAACATTCTCCTGCAGATCCTGGAGGACGGGAAGCTGACCGACGCCCAGGGGCGCAAGGTCGACTTCCGGAACACGATCGTGATCATGACCTCGAACATCGGGGCCGCGCAGATCTCGAAGAACCAGTCGCTCGGCTTCACGCTCGGCGACGAGCAAGGCCTCACGTACGAGGACATGAAGTCCCGCGTGATGGGCGAGCTGAAGAAGGTCTTCCGGCCGGAGCTGCTCAACCGGATCGACGAGATCATCGTCTTCCACAAGCTCGAGAAGTCCGAGATCCTGCAGATCGTCGACCTGATGATGAAGCGGCTCCGCGACCAGATGTCGGTGCACGGCTCGACCGTGGAGCTGACGCAGGCCGCGAAGGAGCTGCTCGTCGAGGAGGGCTACGACCCCGCGATGGGCGCACGGCCGCTCCGCCGGGCGATCCAGCGCCTGATCGAGGATCCGCTCGCGGACTTCGTGCTCGGCCGCGAGCTCTCGGAGGGCTCGACGATCGTCGTCGACCGCCGCGAGGACGCAGGCCCCGACGACCCGAAGGTCGAGATGCGGGTCATCGAGGGCGAGGTGCAGCCCGAGCCGGTGACCGTGCCGCCCGAGGCGCCCGACTCCGAGGACGACGAGACGCCGGAGTAGGGCTCCAGGTGTCCGACTTCGAGTCGGATACCTGCGAAGTACGGGAAACCGCCCGCCCGAGGGTCGCGTGGCGTCGTTACCGTGCTGACCCATGAGCGCGACCGAGCATCGCGCGCGGTACCGAGGCGCCCTGCCCCAGCTCCGTGACACGCCGTTTCTGACGGACGGCGGCATCGAGACGACGCTGATCTTCCACGAGGGTCACGACCTGCCGTACTTTGCGGCGTACGACCTGCTGACCCGCGACGGGGGCGAGGAGGCGCTGCGGCGCTACTTCGAGCCGTACGTCCGCATCGCGGGGGAGCACGGCCTCGGCATCGTGCTCGAGACCGCCACGTGGCGGGCGAACCAGGACTGGGCGGAGCGACTCGGCCACGCGCCCGACCGGCTCGTAGAGCTCAACCGGCGCGCGGTGGAGCTCCTCGAGGAGCTGCGGACCGAGTACGAGGCCGACTCCACGCCGATCGTGATCTCGGGGTGCATCGGGCCGCGCGGCGACGGGTATGTCGTCGGCAAGACGATCACCGCCGAGGAGGCTGAGGCGTACCATGCGACGCAGATCGCGACGTTCGCCGGGACCACCGCCGACCTCGTCACCGCGATCACGATGACGTACGTGGAGGAGGCGGTCGGCATCGTCCGCGCCGCCCGTGCCGCGGGGATGCCGGTCGTGATCTCGTTCACCGTCGAGACGGACGGGCGGCTGCCGAGCGGCACGCCGCTCCGCGAGGCGATCGAGGAGGTCGACGCCCGCACGGACGCGTATGCCATGTACTTCATGGTCAACTGCGCGCATCCCTCGCACTTCGACGCAGTCCTGGAGCCCGGCGCCGCCTGGAACGACCGCGTGATGGGATTGCGTTCGAACGCGTCCCGGCTGAGCCATGCGGAGCTCGACGAGGCCGAGGAGCTCGACACCGGGAACCCCGAGGAGCTCGCGCTCGAGTACGTCGCCCTTCGCGAGCGGCTGCCACGGCTCACGGTGCTGGGCGGGTGCTGCGGCACCGACCATCGCCACGTCGACGCGATGAGCCGAGCCTGGCTGTCGGCATAGGTGTCCGACTGTAGTCGGACACCTATCGAAACACCCTCGATCGCGTCGTTACCGGGCGGTAGCCCGTACGCTCCCCGACGTGGAGATCCGCCATGCGCAGCCGGCCGATTACGGCCGCGTGATCTCGCGCGTCAACGCATGGTGGGGCGGGCGCGACATGGCGCCGATGCTGCCGCGCCTCTTCTTCGTCCATTTCGAGGGCACGAGCTATGTCGTCGACGGCGAGGACGGGCAGCTGGCGGCGTTCCTGATCGGCTTCCACTCGCAGTCCGTCCCCGACGAGGCATACGTCCACTTCGTCGGGATCGCGCCCGAGCGGCGGGGAGAGGGGCTGGGCCGGCGACTCTACGAGCGGTTCTTCGAGGACGCGCTCGCGGACGGAAGGACGATCGTCCGCTGCGTCACCTCGCCGGCGAACGACGCCTCGGTGGCGTTCCATCAGGCGCTCGGCTTCGAGGTGGATCGGGTCGCGGAGGACTACGACGGCCCGGGAGAGGACCGCGTGCTCTTCGTGAAGCGCCTCGCCTGACGCCTAACGTCTTCCACCGGACTGCCCATCAGCCCGGACGCGACGCCGACGGTCGTCGGAGCTCGATCAGCGTGTCGGCCGCGTCGTGGTCGACCTGGAGGGTCGTGTGGGTGATGTCGAACCCCTCGCGGAGCACGCCCTCGATCTGGCGGCGCAGGCCGTGACAGTCCTCACCACGGCCGACGAGCACGTGGGCGGCGAGCGCGTCGAACCCCGAGGTGATCCGCCAGACATGGAGGTCGTGGACGCTCGTGACGCCGTCGACGGCGAGGATCGCTTGGGCCACGGCGTGCGCGTCGATCTCCGACGGAGTCGCCTCCATCAGGATCGACGTGGAGTCGCGTAGCACGCTCCACGCGCTCGCGACGATCAGAAGGGCGATGCCGATGGAGACGAGCGGGTCGACGAGCGTCCAGCCGGTGGTGACGATCACGAGCGCGGCGACCAGGACGCCGCACGACCCGAGCAGGTCGGCCACGACGTGACGGAAGGCCGCTTCGACGTTCAGGCTCTCCCGGCCCGACCGGATCAGGATCCAGGCGGCGGCCGCGTTCACGAGCAGCCCGACGAGCGCGACGACGAGCATCCAGCCGCCGAGGATCTCGGGCGTGTCGTCGAAACGCCGCACCGCCTCCCAGACGATCCAGCCGCTGACCAGCACGAGCGCGAGGCCGTTGACGAACGCTGCCAGGATCTCCGCCCGCTGGAGGCCGAAGCTGCGCGTCGGCGTCGACGGTCGGCGCGCGAGCGTCACGGCCACGAGCGCGAGGACGATCGCGATGTTGTCGGACAGCATGTGGCCCGC
Source organism: uncultured Actinomycetes bacterium (assembly GCA_963742625.1). Taxonomy (GTDB): domain Bacteria; phylum Actinomycetota; class Thermoleophilia; order Gaiellales; family Gaiellaceae; genus Gaiella. The sequence continues at coordinate 1,568,545 of CAVUMO010000002.1, read as the reverse complement.
ATCCGCGAGGAGGGCGAGACTGTCGGTCCAGATTCCCCCGGCGACCTCGACGATCGTGAACGCCAGGGTGAGCACGAGCACCCAGAGGAGCGCGCGACGCGATCCGCTTCGGTGGTCGTGGGCATGAGGCCCATGCGCGTGGTGCGACATCCGCACCAGGGAGGATAGGGCAGTCGGCGGGTGCCTCCTTCCGGGGGCTGTTGTCCGTTCCGACGACAGTCGTCCGACTCGTCCTCTACCCTGTCTGCATGGCGAAGGTGGTGGTGCAGTTCTGCTGCAGCGAGTGCGGAGCCACCGCGGGTCGGTGGCTGGGCCGCTGTCCGGGCTGCGGGGCATTCGGGACGCTGGTCGAGGAGCTGCACGGCCCCGACGGTCGCGCCGGCTCGGGCGCCGCACGGACGCCGGAGCGCCTCGGCGACGTGCAGCTCTCGGAGGCGACACGGCTACAGACGGGAGTGCCCGAGCTCGACCGTGTCCTCGGCGGCGGTCTCGTTCCCGCGTCTCTCGTCCTCGTCGGCGGCGAGCCAGGTGTTGGCAAGTCGACGCTGCTGCTCTCGGCGCTCGGCGCGATCGCCCGCTCCGGCCGATCCGCACTGCTCGTTACCGGCGAGGAATCGGTCGCCCAGGTCCGTCTGAGGGCGGACCGGCTCGGCGGCGCCGACGACGTGTCCATCCTCGCGGAGACCGAGCTCGAGGCCGTCTGCGCGACCCTCGAGCGCGACCGGCCAGCCGTCTGCGTGATCGACTCCGTGCAGACCCTTTACGCCGGCGAGCTCGGATCCGCGCCGGGCTCGGTCGCACAGGTGCGGGAGGCGGCGTCGAGGCTCCTCCGGGTCGCGAAGCAGAGCGGGGTGGCGACGGTGCTCGTCGGCCACGTGACCAAGGACGGCGCGGTCGCCGGCCCGCGGGTGCTAGAGCACCTCGTCGACTGCGTCCTCCAGTTCGAAGGCGACCGGTACCACGCGCACCGCGTGCTCCGCGCCGTCAAGAACCGGTTCGGCTCGACGAACGAGCTCGGGGTGTTCGAGATGACCTCCACGGGCCTCGTCGGCGTCCCCGATCCCTCCGCGCTCTTCGGCGCGACGAGGCCGGGCGAGGTCGGCGCAGCGGTCGCGGTCGCGCTCGAGGGAACACGGCCGATCCTGCTCGAGATCCAGGCCCTCGTCTCGCGAACCGATCTCGCCATGCCCCGTCGCGTCGGGACCGGAGTCGATCCGAAGAGGCTCGCGATGATCGTCGCGGTGCTCGCACGGCACGCCGGTGTGCCACTGGGGACGGCGGACGTGTTCGTCAACGTGGCCGGCGGCGTAAGGATCGACGAGCCCGGCGCCGACCTCGCAGTCGCCCTCGCGATCGCCTCGGCCGCACGAGGCGCGCCGGTGCGTGACGGCGTTGCGGCGTTCGGCGAGCTCGGTCTCACCGGCCGGCTCCGAGCCGCCGCGCAGGCCGAGCGTCGGCTCGACGAGTGCGCGAAGCTCGGGATCGGGACGGCGGTCGTGCCGGAGGGCACGAAGGCGCGAAAGGCACATCCGCGGATCGTCGAGGCCGCGACGATCCGCGACGCGCTCCGCGGTGCACTGGAGCCGGTTCCACGAGCTGGGGAGGACGCGGGAAAGGAGACGGCGATCGCAGCCTGATGGGCACTCCGGCAGCCGAGAATCGATCCGATTCCCCGGTGAACGCAGGGATTCTTTCGGCTACAATGGGTCAGACACGCCGGCAGATAGAAGCCGGCGCTTTTCGTGAGCAGGCGCGTATCCACCGGACGACGGGAGGGTTCCAGGCGTGTTCGATATCGGCGACAAGGTCGTGTATCCCCACCACGGCGCTGGGACGGTCGTTTCCAAGGACGTGAAGCTCGTCCTCGGCCAGGAGCGCGAGTACCTGACGATCAAGATCCTCCACAACGAGATGACCGTCAACGTCCCCGTGGACAACGCCGAGAAGGTCGGCCTCCGCTGGGTCATCGACCAGGAGATGGTGGAGGTCGTCGTCAAGGTCCTCCTCGGTGGCTCGACCGAGATGCCGAAGAACTGGAACCGCCGCTTCAAGCACAACCGGGACAAGATGAAGACCGGTGACATCCTCGAGCTCGCCGAGGTCGTCCGGAACCTCGCCCTCCGCGATCACGAGAAGGGCCTCTCGACGGGCGAGAAGCAGATGTATGTGAAGGCGAAGAAGATCCTCGCCTCCGAGCTCATGTACGCCAAGGACCTCAGCGAGGACGACGCGCACGCCTGGCTCGAAGAGGTGCTCGCCAATCCCGCGAAGGGCAAGCGCCCAAAGGCCAAGCCCAAGACCGCGGCTGCGGCGACCGCCTAGCCACCCGTCCGCCGCTCACGTGGTCGCGATGCCCGCGTGACGGGCGCGCGGTACCGTTTCGCCGATGGCCCATGGCTTCGCGCAGACGACGTGGGCCGTGCTCGTGGCCGCGGGCACGGGCGAGCGCCTCGGCGTCGACCGGCCGAAGGCCTTCGCTGCGCTCGCCGGTAGGCCACTGCTCGCCGAGAGCCTCGAACGCCTCGACGCGTCCGAGTGGGTCGACGCGATCGTGGTCGCCGCCCCGCCGGGTTGGGAGGAGCCGGCAATCCTGCTGGCCGAGGAGCTCGTCGCGTCGAAGGTGACGTCGGTGGTGGCAGGCGGAGAGACCCGCGCGGAGTCGGTTCGCAATGCACTCGCCGAGGTGAGCGACGAGGCGATCGTCGTGCTCGTCCACGACGCCGCCCGTCCGCTCGTCGACGACGCCGTGATCGCGCGCGTCCTCGGCCGGCTGGACGGGACCGTCGACGGCGTCGTTCCGGGCGTGCCCGTCCAGGACACGCTGAAGCGAGTCTCGGGCGGCGTCGTCGCCGAGACGCTCCACCGCGACGGGCTGGTCGCCGTCCAGACGCCCCAAGCGTTCGTGGCCGAGAGCCTGCGGGCCGCGTTCGGCAGCGATCTCGCGGGTGCGACGGACTGCGCGTCGCTGGTCGAGCGCCGGGGAGGCCGCGTCGCGGTCGTCGAGGGCGACCCGCGGCTCGCCAAGGTGACGACGCTCGCCGACCTCGAGCGGGTCGCTGGACTGCTCGACGCTGAGGAGCCGGGCCCGTGACGGTGCGGGCCGTCTTCTTCGACGTCGGTGAGACCCTCGTGGACGAGGAGCGCTGCTGGCGCGCTGTCGCCCGTGCGGCGGATCTCGGCCCGCACGTCGTCTGGGCTGCCCTCGGGAAGACCATCGAGCGCGGAGAGGAGCACTGGGAGCTGTGGGGCCACCTCGGCATCGAGAGACCGACAGCCTGGGACGAGCTCGTGTATTCGAAGGACGATCTCTATCCCGACGCGCTCGACTGCCTGGAGCGCGTGCGATCGTGCGGCATGGTCGTCGGCATCGCGGGCAACCAGAGCGCGGCGCTCGAGGCGTGGGCGAGGTCGGCAGCCTTGCCGGTCGACCTCGTGACGGGCTCGGCGAGCCTCGGGGTCCGCAAGCCCGACCTCCGGTTCTTCTCCCGGCTCGTGGAGCTGGCGGATGCCGAGCCGGCGGAGGTCGCCTACGTCGGCGACCGGGTCGACAACGACGTCCGGCCGGCACTGGAGGCGGGGCTCGTCGCGTTCCATCTCCGACGGGGACCATGGGGGCGTCTCCAGGAGACACCCGCTGACGCGATCGCGATCGAGTCGCTGGCCGAGGTGCCCTCACGTCTCGGCTGCGGGCCGCTGGTGCCGGCATGAGCGAGCTCAGGATCGGGCTAGGGGTCGATGCCCATGCCTTCGGTGAGGGCATTCCGCTCGTGCTGGGCGGTGTCGCCGTCGAGCATCCGCAGGGGCTCGTCGGGCACTCGGACGGGGACGTGCTCGCGCATGCGCTGACCGACGCGCTGCTCGGAGCGGCGGGCCTGGCGGACATCGGGACGCTGTTCCCGTCGGACGACGAGCGCCATCGCGGCGCCGATTCGCTCGGGCTGCTCGCCGAGGCCTATCGCCACGTTCGCGAGGCCGGGTTCGTCCTCGTCAACGCCGACTGCGTCGTGATCGGTGAGGAGCCCCGGGTCGGACCGCACCGCGACGAGATGCGCGACCGCCTGTCGTCGGCACTGGGGGTCGTGCGTGAGCAGGTGAACGTCAGAGCGACGACGACCGACCGCCTCGGCTTCACGGGGCGCGGCGAGGGTCTCGCGGCGCAGGCGGTCGCATTGCTTCGCCGGCGCTGATCGCCGCCTGGGGAACCGACGTAAGCCACTCGTCGACCTCGCGCTGCGAGCGCAGACGCACGACGTGGAACCGAGCGAGCTGCTCCGGATACGTGGCCCGGCGAACGCCGTAGTTGCGCCAGGCGAAACGGAGCAGGCCGTCCCGACGGAGGAAGGCGTTGCGAAACGTCTCGCGGTTACCGCCCCAGAGCTCCTCGCGGTGGAGGATCCGGCGCAGTGTGCGCCGAACGAGCCGAGGCACCCATTGCCTGCGCGGGAGGTCGAGCCAGACCACGGTATCCGCAGCTTCCAGCACGAGATCGCCGAGCTTGTGTCGGTAGCCGCCGTCGATCACCCAGGCGTCATCGGCGACGATCGGCGCCACGCGGGCGCGCAGCTCCAGGGCCGTCGCCTCGACCCATCCGGGTCCGTGGTTGAGCGCATCGAGCTCGACGAACGGCACGTCGAGTCGGCTCGCGAGCTCCAGCCCGACCGTCGTCTTCCCGCAGCTGGTGGCCGACGCGATGACGGCCACCTTCCTCATTGCTGAGGCGCCGTCATAGGCGGGTCACAGCAAGCGCGCGTCGAGTGGCTCCTCGCCATCGCGCTCGACACGGTAGGCCCGCGCGTCCGGCTCACGTGCGACGACTTCGACGAGCTCGGTGCCCTCGTAGAAGGCAGCCGCGGCGTCGTCGCATGCGATCCCCGGAGGGAAGCCGTCGCGCACCAGACGGGAGTAGACCGGGCGCCGGCGTACCTCGCCGTCGTAGTGGGGGCAAGCACTTCCGGGGAGGAAGCCGAGACCGTTGCGCATCCCGGCGAGTGCGGGACCGAACGAGTCGGTCACACCCGCCTCGTACCAGCAGATCATCCCGGCGCTCCAGCCGCAGAGCAGCGCGCCGCGCTCCCAGGCCTCGCGGAGGATCGCGTCGAATCCATGCACCCGCCACACCGCGAGCGCGTTGGCGGTGTTCCCGCCGGAGACGTAGACCACGTCGTGTGCGAGAACGACGTCTCGAAGCTTCTCGGGCGGCCACGGGTTGAAGCTCAGGTGCGACGGCTCCGCTCGTCGGCTGAACGCCTCGTAGAACGCCATCACCATGCGCTGCGGGTCCCCAGCCGCGGTCGGCACGAACAGGACACGCGGCCCGCGCGCGAGCTCGAGCACGACGTCGTCGAACCGCGTCCCGAGAGAGAAGCCGCCGATCGCAAGGATGCGCCCCGGCACGTCCGCGAGTATCGCATCGGGCCCAGGCCCGCTCGCCCAGATGCCCACGGCGCGCTATCGTCGGGGAGAACCTTCCTTACGAGCGGAAGGATTGACGTTGGAGTTGAGTCCACCGGACTAGACCGGAGCGCGCGATCCGTCTCAAGACGGAGCGTGCGCAGGCCGCGGTGCCCGTCCGCGGCCCACGCCCGAGACACCGGAGCGCTCTGGGATCGCGGCGCACTGCGCGCGACACGGACGCTTCCTCGGCCCCGAGTGCGCCGACGGGCATAAATGGCGTTCTCGGGGCCGTCTCCTCGCAGGCGTTCCGAGAGGTGGCGTATGCGGATCGAGCACGAGCATCGATTCGGCGTTCCGCTCGCGGTGGGTTTCGAGTACGTGACGAACCTCGCGAACTGGCCGTCCTACTGGCCCGGCATCGTCCGGGTCGAGTCGAGCTCGCGCTGGGCCGCGCCCGGCGACGAGGCGCGGATCGTCATCGAGCTGCTCCGCAGACAGGTCGAGCTGAGGATGGTGCTTCGGCGGTTCGAGCCCGACCGCCTCGTCGAGTACGTCAGCACGCAGCACGGGCTGCCGGACGCGTGTCACGAGCGCCACTTCGAGCCGGCGGACGGTGGCTTCCGTTACCGCCTCGTCGTCGAGTACGAGCCGAGGGCGGGGCTCAGGGCGCTCTACGACCGGGTGCTCGTCCGGCGGGGCGTCTACCGGGCGCTGCGGCGGACCACCGCGAATCTGGAGCGCGCGCTTCCCCGCTAGCGGGTGGCGGTGGACTACGCTCGGGACGATGGCAGCGCTCGTCACCGGCGCATGCGGGTGCGGAGCGGTTCGGTTCGAGATCGACCGTCCGCTCCTCTCGGCCTCCTACTGCCATTGCACCCGGTGTCAGCACCGAACCGGGTCGGCCGCGGCGGCGACGGCGCGCGCCGAACCGGGGTCGGTGCGCATAGTCGAGGGTACGGACGCGCTCCGCGGGTGGGCGCCCGAGGGCGGGCGGGAGAAGGTGTTCTGCGTGCGATGTGGCTCGGCCCTGTTCAGCTGCGAGCCGGGGTCGGGCGACTACACGGGCGTCCGCCTCGGCGCGATCGACGGCGACCCGGGTGTCCGCCCGGACAGCCGGCAGTTCGTCGACTACGCCGCGTGCTGGGAAGAGCTCCCCGACGACGGGCTGCCCCGCTATCCCGAAGCACGCCCCGGCTATGCCGCCGGCCGCTGAGATGTCCTAGGCAGGCAGCGACACGCAGCCGTTCGCGACGACCACGAGCCCGTCGCGCGCCAGCGAGCGGACTGCGTCCGAGTCGAGCTCCTCCTCGCGGCGCTCCGCCTCGGCGACAAGCCTGAGCGCGGCCGCGCGGCGCTGTCGGAACGAGCCCTCGAACCGCGACTGCCGACGCAGCGGCTCGTCCCGCGTGCCGCGCGACGGACAGCCCGCCGCGAGCGGGCAGTGGTCGCAGCGCGGGACGCGTGCGAGACAGATCGTCGCGCCCAGGTCCATCAACGCCTGCGCGGCCCGGCCGGTAAACGCGTGATCGGTGCGGCGCTCGACTCGCGCGACATTCACGTCCCGCGGCAGGACGTCCCTCCCGAACGCGAAGTTCTCGAGCGCGGCTGCCGTGTACTCGCCCACCCCGGGTAACCACGTCAGGTCGTCGGGCCAACCTTGCTCGGCGACGTGTTGCGCGGCCCCGTGGAGCAGCAGCGCCCGCCGGTTGTAGCCCAGGCCCTGCCACTCGACGATGACGTCGCCCGGGCTCGCCGCCGCGAGGGCGGCCGCGGTCGGCCACCGGCGAAGCCAGCGCTCGTAGCGAGGGACGACTCGGTCGACCTGTGTCTGCTGGAGCATGACCTCGCTGACGAGGATCGCGTACGGATCGCGCGTGTTCCGCCAGGGGAGCTCGCGGGCGGCGGCGCGGTACCACTCGAGGAGCGTGTCCTCCACGCGGCGGATCGTACGTTCCCGCCGCGACGTCCAGGTTGTCCGGTCCTTGCACACGTCGTACGCTGCGGTGCGGGGAGACCAGGAGGACTGTGGTGGCGGAAGCCGAGATCGGCATCATCGGAACCATGGCCGAGACCTCGCCGTTGGACGACGGCGAGGAGCTCGTCGTGGACACGCCGTACGGCTTCCCCTCGGCGCCGATCAGCGTGGGCGAGGTAGCTGGGAAGAGGGTCGCGTTCCTCGCCCGTCGGGGCGACGAGGGAGGGATCTCCCCGCCGAGGCTCCCCAGTCGGGCGAACATCTGGGCGCTGCGCGAGCTGGGCGTCCGCAGGATCCTCGCTCCCGTCGTCTCCGGGGCGCTCTCCTTCGACTTCGACGTCGGGGACATGGTCGTATGCGACCAGTACGTCGACCGGACCTGGGGACGCGAGGACACCTACTACGACGGGCCAGGGGCGGTGCTGATCAGCTCGGCGAGGCCGTTCTGCGACGACCTCGGAGAGGTGATCGTGCGGGTCGGGCGCGACCTGGCGCTGCCCGTGCTCGGCGGCGGGACTGCGGTGGTGATCCAGGGGCCCCGCTTCTCGACCACCGCCGAGTCCGTCTCGTACCGGGCGATGGGCTGGGACCTGGTCAACATGGTCTCGTATCCCGAGTCGCACCTCGCGCGCGAGCTCGAGCTCTGCTACGCGAACATCTCGCTCGTCACCGACCACGACGTCGGCATCGCCGGCGTGGGTGCACGGACGACGCGGACGGTCGCGCGGTCGCTCGCCGAAAGCACCGGCATGGTCAAGCAGTTGCTCCGGGCCGTGATCCCGGAGGTCGGGCCGCAGCCGGACGACGAGTGCGCGAACGCGCTCGCTCGCGCGCGGCTCTGAGCCTCGCCCGGCCGGTGCAGCCGTCTGCGAGGATCAGCGTCGATGTTGCTCTACAACTCGCCGATTTCGGGCAACTGCTACAAGGTGCGCCTCCTCCTCGCCCATCTCGGCATCCCGTACGAGCGGCGCGACCTCGACGTCGTCGACCGCTCGAACCGTCCCACCGAGCTCGGCGGCCTGAACCCCGACCTGCGCGTTCCGACCCTCGTCCTGGACGACGGCCGCCCGCTCGCCGAGTCGGGCGCGATCCTCTGGTACTTCGGCGACGGCACGAGGTTCGTGCCGGACGACGGCTACGACCGGGCGAAGGTGCTCCAGTGGATGTTCTTCGAGCAGTACAGCCACGAGCCGGCGCTCGCCGTCGTCCGCTTCCTCGTCGCCTACTCGGGTCGGGCGGACTCCCACCGTGAGCTGATCGAGGCGCGGACAGTGCAGGGATATCTCGCGCTGGATGCGATGGAGGGTCACCTCGAGGGCGCCGGTGGGTACCTCGTCGGCCGGACGATGACCCTCGCCGACCTCGCGCTGTACGCATATACGCACGTCGCGCACGAAGGCGGCTTCTCGCTCGACGCGTATCCGGCGATCCGGGGGTGGCTCGAGCGCGTCGCCGCCGAGCCGGGTCACGTGCCGATCACGGCGTGACCGCGAAAGCGCGCGTGAGCGTCCGCGTCCGCTTCGCGCCGAGCCCGACCGGCTCGCTCCATGTCGGCAATGCGCTCACGGCGGTCGCCAACCGCCGCTTCGCGGACGATCGCGGCGGGGCGCTCGTGCTCCGGATCGACGACACCGACCCCACGCGGACGGTCGACGGTGGCGAGGCGGCGATTCTCGCCGACCTCGACTGGCTCGGGATCGGCTGGGACGAGGGACCGGTGCTGCAGAGCGAGCGCGGGGACCTCTACGTCGAGGCGGCCGGAACTGCGCTGGGCAACGGAGCCGTGCGCGACGACGACGGCTCCGTCAGGCTCGACGGCGTCACGCTCCTGCGCCCCGACGGGACGGCGACGTACCAGCTCGCCACCGTCGCCGACGATCTCGCCCTCGGGATCACGCAGGTGCTCCGTGGGTCCGACCACCGGCCGAACGAGCCCATCCAGCGCCGCATCGCACGGGCACTCGGCGGCGAGCTCCCCGAGGTGATCCACCACGGGCTCCTGGTCGGCGACGACGGGAAGAAGCTGTCGAAGCGGAACGACGCGGCGTCCGTCTCCGACCTGCGGGCGGCAGGGATCCCGCGCGCCGCGCTGCGCGCCTACCTCGAGGAGCTTGACCTCCCGGCGCACGACGTCCGGTTCGATCGCGCCCGGCTCGGCCGGCTCGCGATCGACGCGATCGCCGCGATGCCGGACGAGGAGCTCGCGGCGGCGGCGGAAGCCCCGGTCGAGTACGTCCGGGCGCTTCGCGGCGCGCGGACGCTGGTCGAGGCGCAGGAGATCGGCAGGCAGATCCTCGATCCCGAGCCGGTCGAGCTTCCTCCCGAGGCGGGACCGACCCTCGAGCGGTTCGTCGAGCTTCGCGCGTCGGCCGGAACGTTGGACGAGGAGGGCGCGCGCTCGATCGTCCGCGAGCTCAAGGCGGTCGGCGGGGACCTCCGCGCCCTGCGGCTCGCGCTCACGGGCGCTCCGCGCGGGCCTGAGCTGTGGACGGTCGTCGCGGCTCTGCCGCGCGACGAGTCGCTCGAGCGCGTGCGCCGCTCGCAGTCGTCGAGCTGAGCGCCGGGCGCGTCGCGGTCTACGATCGCGGGATGCGCCTGCAGGACACGTTGACCGGCACGCTCGTCGACCTGCCGCCGCCGCCCGAGCCGATCGGGATGTACGTCTGCGGCCCGACGGTCTATCAGCGTGCGCACATCGGGAACGCGCGGCCGTTCGTCGTCTTCATGTGGCTCGCCCGCTGGCTTCGTGCGCGGGGACACGACGTGCGGATCGTCCACAACATCACCGACGTGAACGACAAGATCTACGACGTGGCCCCGGGCCACAGCGCGGAGCTCGCGGTCGAGGCGACGCGCTGGTACCTCGAGGACACCGCAGCATTCGGGCTCGGCCTGCCGGATTCTCAGCCGCTCGCGACTGCGACGATGCCGGAGATCGTCTCGATGATCGAGGAGCTGATCGCGTCCGGACACGCGTACGCGGTCGACGGCGACGTCTACTTCCGCGTCGCTCGCTTCGAGGGCTACGGTGCGCTGTCCGGGCAGCGGCCCGATCAGGTCGAGGAGCAGGAGCCGAATCCCGCGAAAGAGGATCCTCGGGACTTCGCGCTATGGAAGGCGACGAAGGAGGGTGAGGACACCTCGTGGGACTCGCCGTGGGGCGTCGGTCGCCCGGGCTGGCACATCGAGTGCTCCGCGATGGCGGCGAAGGAGCTCGGCCCGGTGTTCTGGATCCACGGCGGAGGGCTCGACCTCGTCTTCCCGCACCACGAGAACGAGCGGGCGCAATCGCTTGCCGTCGGACATCCCTTCGCCCGGATCTGGATGCACAACGGGATGCTCCGGTTAACCGGCGAGAAGATGTCCAAGTCGCTGGGGAACGTCGCCACGATCCGCGAGGTGATCGACGAGTGGGGCGCTGAGACGGCGCTCGTCTTCTTCCTCACTGCGCACTGGCGCAAGCCGATCGACTTCTCCGAGGAGACGATGGCGGCTGCGCGCGCCCAGACCGAGACGCTACGCAACGCGCTACGAGACGAGACGGCGGCGACGGGGGACTGGCTGGCACTCGTCGACGCGCTCGAGGACGACTTCAACACGCCTGCTGCGCTCGCGCTGATGCACGAATGGGCGCGGGTCGGCGCACTCGACGAGCTGCGTCGGGCGCTCGACGTCTTCGGGCTCGCCGGCCTCGGGGCCCTGGAGATCGCTCCACCGGCCGTCGTGGAGCTCGCCAAGGCTCGTGCGCGCGCGCGTGAGGCGAAGGACTGGGGCGAGGCCGACCGGCTGCGAACGGAGATCGAGGCCACGGGTTGGGTGGTGCGCGACACGAGCGAGCCTCCACACTTCCGGCTCGTCCGCCACGCGGCGTGACCCGCGACCTCGTCTACGGCCGGAACCCGGTCCGGGAGGCGCTCCGAGGGCCGCGGGGCGTGCTCGAGGTGTGGGCGACGGAGCGCGCCGCGGCGAGCCTCGACTGGCTCGCCGAGGGGCCGCGTCCGCGCGTCAAGCGAGAGCGCGAGCTCAACGAGGCGGCAGGCTCCAGCGACCACCAAGGTGTCGTCGCCTGGTGCGAGCCGTACACGTACGCGGATGCGTGGGAGCTCGCGGCTGCGAGCGAGCCGCTCCTCTGCTGCCTCGACCAGGTCACCGACCCCCGGAACCTCGGCGCCGTCGTGCGCAGCGCCGCGGGCGCGGGCGCGACCGGCGTCGTCCTCCCTGCTCACGGAGCCGCCGTCGTCACCGCGGCTGTGTGCCGATCTTCGGCGGGCGCGGTCGAGCGCCTACCGGTCGCGGTCGTCCCGAACCTCGCGCGATACCTCGCCGAGGTCAAGAGCGAGCGCCTCTGGGCGTATGCGGCCGCCGCCGACGGGGACAGGCCGCTTTGGAACCTGGACCTCACCGGGGGCGTGGCACTCGTCTTCGGCGCGGAGGGGAAGGGCGTGCGCCCGCTCGTGCGACGGACGTGTGACGGGACCGTGGCGATCCCGCTCGCGGACGGCGTCGAGTCGCTGAACGTGAGCGTGGCGGCCGCGGTCGCGCTCTTCGAGGCACGGCGGCAACGTTACCTCTCGACCTCGACTGGAGGTTGACCCTGGATCCCTCGCTCTACCTGTTCGACGGCTCAAACCTGTTCCACGCCGGAACGTTCCGGGACAGGGAGGAGCTCACGGACCTGCTCGCGAGCTTCGTGGCCGTCCGTGGCGCGCACGGCGTGGTCGTGTTCGACGGTCACGGTGAGGAGCGGCGGATCGGGCCGTTGACCGTGCGCTACGCCGCCCACGCCGACGCCGTGCTCGAGCGGCTCGCAGCCGAGCACCGAGGACGGGAGGCGGTCCTGCTGGTCACGAGTGATGCCGCAATCCGTGGAACGAGCGGGCAGGAGGTGCGCCACCGGGCGTCCCGCTCCTTTCTCGATGAGCTCGCCAGCGTCGCGCACGCGGAGGCGTCGTCGAGCCGGCTCGGCGATCGGCTCGACGAGGAGACACGCGCGCGGCTCGAGCGCCTCCGCCGCGGCGAGCCGTTCTGACGCCGTTCCGACAGTCGCTACGAACATCTGTTCCTATTACAATGGAACTTGCGCAAAGGGGTTGTAACGCGCGCACAATCCTGCTAGCTTCTCCCTCGACTTCAGGGTGAGACTTCACGACGAAGTCGTCCGAGACCACTCGAGAAGAGCAGGGGAGAGACCATGTCAGCCCGGACAGGCGCAGCACCGAAGACCCCGCAGAAGCTGCAGCGTGAGCTCGAAGATCTCCAGCTCGTCCTCAAGGTGCGGAACGGCAGCAAGACCGCCCAGGACGAGCTCATGCGTCGCTACCACGGTTTCGTCCGCCTCAAGGCGAGCTCGTACTTCCTCGCGGGGGGCGACTCGGACGACCTCGTTCAGGAGGGCATGATCGGGCTGTTCAAGGCAGCGCGGGACTTTCGCTCCGACAAGGAGACGTCGTTCCGCTCCTTCGCGGAGCTGTGCGTTACGCGGCAGATCATCACCGCGATCAAGTCGGCGACCCGCTACAAGCATGCGCCTCTCAACACGTACGTCTCCTTCAGTCACACGCCGGCCGGGCAGGACGTCGAGGGCGAGTGCACGCTCGGCGACGCGCTCCCCGGACCGTCGATCGACGACCCCTCGGTCCGCGTCATCTCGACCGAGGAGCTGCAGGCGCTCGTGGGCTGCCTGGGCACCACACTGTCGGGGCTCGAGTCGGAAGCGCTCCGCCTCTACCTCGACGGAAACTCCTACGAGCAGATGGCGGAGACCCTCGCCTGCGACTGCAAGACGATCGACAACGCGCTCCAGCGCGTGAAGCGGAAGATCCTCGCGCACCAGGCGGAGCGCGCGGTTCCAGCCTGAGCGGTCGCGGCGACTACGTCCCGGCGAGCGCCACGAGCGCGACACCGAGCGCGACGAGCGACGCCCCGGCGAGTCGGCCCGGTCGCAGCGGCTGGTGCGCGGCGAGGGCAGCGAGCACCGTCGCGATGACGACGCTCGTCTCGCGCACGGCAGAGACGCTCGCAGCCGGTGCTTCGCGGAGCGCGAGCAGGACGAGCACATACGTCCCGAAGAGCAGCAGCGCGACCGCGGCGAGCCGCGTCGTCGCCTCGGCCCGGAGCGCGCCGACTCCTCTCCTGCGAGCGACGAAGGCCCCGTAGACGACCGCAGGTCCGACGAGGACGAGCTCGATGTACGGGATCGCCGCCGCGTGCTGAAGCCCTTCCTTGTCCACGAGCGTGTAGCCCGCGATGAACACGGCGGTCGCGAGCGCGAGGGCGACGCCTCGGCGGTCTGACGAGGCGTCCGCGACCCCGACCCCGCAGACGAGGAGAATCCCGATGGTGACGGCGATCACGCCGAGGATCTGGCCGGTGGACGTGGGTCGGCCCATGATCACGACGGCTCCCAGCAGGGCGAGGACCGGGGCGCTGCCACGTGCGATCGGGTAGACGAGGCCGACGTCCGCCGCACGGTAGGCGGCCGCGAGGAACGCGAAGTACCCGAGCTCGAGCACGGCCGACGCGGCGATGTAGGGGATCGCGGATGCCTCGACGTGCCAGGTGAGCGCGGCCACCGGCGCGAAGGCGATCACGCCGATCACGAGCATCAGCGCGACGGCCGCCTCAGGCTCGGCGCGGCGGCCGAGGAAGACGTTCCCGCCTGCGTGAAGCCAGGCGGCGGCAAACGCGAGCAGGAAGGCGTTCTCCGACACCGGGCAACCCTATGCCGTGCGGGTCGCTTGAGGCTTGATGCGAAATGGGCGCCTCGTGGGCCGTTTCAGGCCAAGCTCGCTGCGAGCCTCGGTGACGCGGCGGGCGACCGCGTCGGGGAGGTACGTCAGGCGCTCATCGACGTGCTCGCCCCGTACCGGACAACCGACGGCGGGTACCGGCTCGAGAACGAGTGGCACTACCTCGTCGGCCGCGCATGACAGAGATGCGCCGTCCGTCCAGCCGCTACTCGTCCTCGACGATCTCGACGACGCCGGACGGCGCCTCGAGTGCGGCGACCGTTCGCCGCGCGGCCGCGTCGATTCGAATGCGCGGGGGCCGGGGCAGCTCGGCCTCGTACCAGGTGCCTGGTCCAGTAGAAACGGCCGTAGCGGAGGACGACGCCACGCGCGTCCAGCGTCGCTCGCTCGAGCTCGGCAACCGCGTCGGCCGAGGCGCCCGCCGGCTGCCACGCGATGCTCTGCACGAGAAGACGGGGTGCGCCTGACGCTCGCGCCGCCCTCAGGAGATTGGCCGTCCCCTCGCGACGCATGCGGATGTTCGCCGACCCGACCTCGACGACCAGGCACTGGGCGTCCGGGAGATCGGTGAGCTGGTGCATGAGCGTGTCGGGCCTGAACGCGACGACCGCGTCACGGAGTGCCTCGCTGTCGTACACATCGCAGACGACCGGCTCTGCACCAAGCGCTCGGAGGGCGTCGACCTTGTCCGGCGAGCGCGTCATCGCGGCGACGTCGTGGCCCGCCGCAGCCAGCAGCGGTACAACGCGCATCCCGATCACGCCGCTCGCGCCTGCCACGAAGATCCGCACGGCCACGACGCTACCTCGGGGGACGGCCGCGACCGCGCCCTCGACTACCCAGTGCGCTCGGCCGACACTTGGCCCGATGGCCAGAAGGAGCCGGAGAAGGGATTCGAACCCTTGGCCCCCGCTTTACAAGAGCGGTGCTCTGACCAGCTGAGCTACTCCGGCGCTCGCTCGATGGTAGTCGGAGCGCCCTACGAGACGCAGGGCTCCGGGCGTTCCTTGGGCCGGCGTGTCGACGGCACTGGCTCCTCGACCAGGAGACGCGCCACGAGCCAGGCCACGAGGACGACGAGCCCGCCGGCTGCCGCGTCGAACACGAAGTGGTTCCCGGTGGCGACGATCACGAGAAGCATCGCGAGCGGATACAGAGCGCCCAGCACGCGGACGACCCGGCTCGACGCGAGCGTCGCGAGCGCCACGCCGACGATCAGCGCGTACCCGAAGTGCAGGCTCGGGACCGCAGCGAAGGGGTTGTAGAGCGCGCCGAGCAGGTCGGAGCTCAGGTTGATCCCGGCATGCGTGGTGACCGTGTCCGAGAAGCCGAGACCGGCGAGGCGGGGTGGCGCGGCCGGGTAGAGCACGTAGCCGACGAGCGCGAGCGCGGTCGCGACGACCAGCGTGGTACGGACGATCGGGAAGTGCTCGGGGTGCCGTCGATGGAGCCAGACAAGCGCTGCCGTGGTCCCGGCGAAGTGGAGGATGACGTATGCGACGCCGAGCACCGTCGGCACCACGGGGAGCGCCTCGAACGCCTCCTGCACCCCGCGCTCGAAATAGATGCCCACGCTCTGCTCGAGGTCGACGATCTCGGTGGTATGGCGCATCGCCGCCCCGATGTTCTCGCTCGGCACGCCCCTGACGACCTCGTACAGCGTGTAGAGGACCGCGAGGGCGCCGAGCTCTTGGAGGCCCGAATGCGAGTGTGAGAACCAGGTACGAACCACCTAGCCATCGTCTCAGCCCGCTGACGGGCCAGGCGTGGGGCGTCCACGATTCGAGGGGTGCGGAGAACCGCACCCTTGCCGGCAGCTACGCGCGGAGGTACGCGAGCACGGCCAGGACGCGACGGTGGTCGTCGGTGCTGGCCGGCAGCCCGAGCTTCGTGAAGATGCTCGTCACGTGCTTCTCGACGGCCCGAAGCGTGACGAACAGCCGCTCCGCGATCGCCTGGTTCGAGCGGCCCTCGGCCATCAGCTCGAGCACCTCACGCTCCCGCGCAGTGAGCTGGTCGAGCGGGTCGTCGCGCCGCTTCCGGCCGACGAGCTCGCTGACGACGGCGGGGTCGAGGGCAGAGCCGCCGTCCGCGACCCGGCGGACCGCCGTGCCGAACTGCTCGAGGTCCGCGACGCGGTCCTTGAGCAGGTAGCCGACGCCCTCGGCGCTCGACTCCAGAAGGGCCATCGCGTACGCCGGCTCGACGTACTGCGAGAGAAGGAGGACGCCGACACCGGGGTGGGCCACGCGGATCTCCTGCGCCGCGCGGAGCCCCTCGTCGGTGTGGGTCGGCGGCATCCGGATGTCCACGACGGCGACGTCGGGCTTGTGCATCGAGACGTGGCGAAGCAGATCGTCGGCGGTGCCGGACTGCGCGACGACGTCGAACCCGGCCTCCTCGAGCAGCCGCGCCACGCCCTCCCGGAGGAGCACCGAGTCGTCGGCGAGGACGACCCTGCGCGCATCGCCGAGCTGCGAGACGGTGCCGCGCAGCGGTGGGAAGTCCCGGGGCAGGCCGTCGGCGAGCACCTGGTGGATCGCCTCCGGGTCGGGAAGCCCCTGGAGGCGGTGCGTGCCGAGGTCGCGCGTCTCGACTTCCGTGACGAACGGCGCCGCCGTCGACGAGAGGAGCACCTGGCCGCCGTGCCCGGCCGCCGCGATCCGTGACGCACGGATCACGTCGAGACCCGTGTACCCCTCGTCGCCGAGGTGGGGGAGGCCCGTGTGGAGGCCCATCCTCACCTTCACGACGATCCCGTCGGGCCACGCATGGTCGCGGATCTTCTCCTGGCCGGCGAGCGCCGAGCTGAGTGCCGGCTGCACCTCCTGGAAGACCGCCGAGATCTCGTCGCCTGTCGCGTCGACCTCGGCGCCGCCGTTCGCAACGATCTCGCTACGGAGCAGGCGGCGGACATCGGCGATCAGCCCCGCGTACGCCCCGCCCGCGGTGCGGACGAGCTGGGTCGACCCTTCGACGTCCGCGAAGAGGAAGGTGACGGTTCCGGTCGGCAGCGCGTTCATAGGGGCAGTCTAGGAGCGGGCGGCGAAGGGTTGGACGGCGTTCTCCGCCCGGGTGAGTTCCCGAGGATCACAGAGGGATCGCCCTGCGGGCTGTCGGGATTCTCGCACGGATCCGGGTTCCCGCACCGGGAGGGCTCTCGATCTCGAGCGTCCCGTCCAGCGCCGCGACGCGATCCTCGAGGCCTTTCAGGCCGGACCCGCGCGACGGGTCGGCGCCGCCGATCCCGTCGTCCGTGACCTCGACGACGATCTCGCCCTGCCCGTCGTCCTCCGCGATCCGGACGCCTGCCGACGCGGCGTGGGCGTATTTCGCCACGTTCGCGAGCGCCTCGGCTGCGACGTAGTACGCCGCCGCCTCGATGGCCGGCGCGAGGCGCTCGCCCGGGACCTCCACGTCGACGGGGAACGGCGACCGCACGACGAGCGACTCGAGCGCAGGCCCGAGCCCGCGGTCGGTGAGCACGTTCGGGTGGAGCCCGCGCGCGAGCTCGCGGAGCTCGTCGAGGGCTCGCGCGAGCTCGTCCCGAGCCGCCGTCAGCAGCTCCGCAGCCTGGGCGGGATCGGTCGGCAGCCGCGACTCGGCGAGCCGCAGCGACAGGGAGAGCGCCGCGAGCCGCTGCTGCGCCCCGTCGTGCAGGTTTCGCTCGAGGCGGCGCCGCGCCGCGTCCGTCGCGGCGACGATCCGGCTCCGGGACGCCCTGACCTCCTCCTCCTGCCGCTTGCGCTCGCTCACGTCCATGCCCGAGATGAGGACGCGTGCCGTGCCGCGCTGGTCGAGGATCGGCGTCGCCGTCCACGCCACGGTCAGCTGACGGCCGTCGCGTCCGATCCACGCCGTCTCCCGCCCGACCTGCGCAACGCCGTTCGCCGCCCCCGCGATCGCCATCCGCGCCGAGAGCTCGTCGACGGGGTCGACGAGCTCGAGGATCGACATCCCGGCGAGCTCGTCGACCCGCTTGCCGAAGGCGTCGCAAAACGCCCGGTTCGCACCGTTCGGGACGATGAGCCCCTCGCGGTCGGTGATCACGATGAAGCTCGGGATCGTGTCGGCGACCGTGTTCGCGAAGTCGCGTTGCCGCTGGAGGTCGACCTCGCGGCGTTTGCGGTCGGTGATGTCGATCCCGCCCGCGACGATCCGAACCACGTTGCCGCTCTCGTCGACGAGCGGGGCCGTCCGCCACGCGATCACTCGCTCCTGCCCCTTCGCGTCCATGAACGTGTTCTCGTACTCCGCCTCGACGAAGTCGGGGGCCGCCTGGTGGAAGCGCTCGATCATCTCCTCGCGCTCCTCGCGCGAGATGAACACGTCCCAGAAGTAGGCGCCGTCGATCTGCTCGCGGTCCTCCAAGCCGCTCGCGATCTCGGCGGCGCGGTTGAAGTTGCGGAACCGGCCCTGCGTGTCGACCACGGACAGCAGGCTCGGGACGGTGTTGATGATCGTCTCGAGGAAGCGGTACTGCGCGCGCACCTCGGCCTGCAGTCGCTCCTTCTCGAAGGCGAGCGAGACCGTGGCCGCGACCGCGTCGACGAGCTCCCGCTGCTCGGTCAGCGTCCGGTCGTGGATGAGCGCCGCGACGCGTCTGCCGCCCTGCTCGACGAAGGTCGCCGCGTGGGCGCCCTTCGCGATGGGGTCGCTGAGCGTCCGGCCCTCCTCGTCGACCCAGCGCTCGCGCTCGGCTGACCAGTACGCGAGCTGGAGCGACGGGTCCCCCAGGGCGTCGGCGAGCGCATCGCGAAGGGGCGTGCCGTTTCCGATCGCGATCGCGAGGTCGGCAATGCCCGCCCGCGCGAGCCGCACGCGGAGAACGCCGGCGACGAACGCGACCGGCATCAGCGCGAGCGAGGCGAGCGCGGCGAGCTCGACGACGAAGCCCGCCGAGACGCTGACCGTCGCGACCAGGCCGCTCGCGACGAGCCCGACGAGCGAGACGAGTGTGAAGAGGTAGACGGGGCCGATCACCCGCCGCAGCGGCGGGGTCGCCTCGTGGTAGCGGCGGACGAGCCGCACGATGAACACTGAACCGAGGGCGGCCGCGCCAAGCGCGAGCACGAGCCCTGCCGCGCGAGCAGCGGCCGGACTGTCCACCGCGAGGATCGCGTTCTTCGGGCAGTCGTCGCAGGTCGGGATCGGCGTCGGGTCGAGCAGCGCCAGCATCAGCGGGCCGGCGAGGACGATGCCGAGGACGCCCCAGACGAGACGGCCGTCCCCGGGGCGCATGCGGCCTGTGGGGTACGAGAGGATCAGGTGCGCGAAGGCGACGAACGAGAGGCCGCTCAGGAGGTACCCGATCGTGAACGCCCACGCCGAGTCGGCCGCCTCGAGCGCGCCGAGTGACCAGAGCAGCCCGACGGTGAGCATCTGGGCGCCCGTCCTGTTCTCCGGGCGCGTGGCAGCGGCGAAGGCGCCGGCGATCGTGAAGCTCAGCCCGGCGAAGACTGCGATGACGACGACGAGCCCAGGGTTCTCGTGATCGCCTGTGATGAGGAGGACGGCTGCGCTCGCGTAGAGGAGCACGCCGAGGGTGACGGCGGCGACGAGCCTGCCGCGGCTCACCGCAGGAGCGAGCGGATCGCGGAGCCCGACAGCTCCGCCTTCGAGATGAACCCGCGCGCGCCGCTGCCGCGGATCATCCCGTCGTAGTCACACGCGTCGCGGCTCGAGATCAGGACGACGGGCGGGGCGCCCGTGCCGAGCCGCTGGAGCACCGTGAAGCCGTCCATGTCGGGGAGCTGGACGTCGAGCAGGACGACGTCCGGAGTGAGAGTGTCGATGGCCGAGAGCGCGCCCTGCCCGTCCTCCGCCTCGCCGATCACCGCGAACCCGTCCGCCTCGAGGATCGCCCGTGCGCAGGCGCGAAAGCTGGGGTGATCGTCGACGATCAGGACGGTCGTGCGTGTCTCCACAGCGCAATCGTACGAGAGCCGTAGGGGCTGGGAGGTGTGGCAAACCGCACCCGGAGAGGGGCGGTCGGGGCTGCGCAATGCGAGGCAAACAGCCCTCCACATTGCGCGTTTGCTCCGTCATACTCGCGCGCATGACCTCGATCGAGCAGCAGCAGACCACGTCCGAGATCCTCTCGCGCCGCGCCCGGTATGTCTCCGCGGGCGTCTCGACTCCCCGGCTCGTCGTCTCGTCCGCCGAGGGCGCGCGCGTCACCGACCCGGAGGGCCGTGTCTTCGTCGACTTCGCCGGGGGAATCGCCTGCCAGAACACGGGCCACCGATTTGGCCCCGTCGTCGAGGCGATCCACCGACAGGCCGACCTCTATCTCCATCAGTGCTTCATGGTCGGCGTCTACGAGCCGTACGTCGAGACGTGCCGGCTGCTCGCGGAGCTGTCGGCCTGCGTCGGCGCGAACCAGAAGTCGATCCTCGTCAACTCGGGTGCCGAGGCGGTGGAGAACGCGGTGAAGATCGCGCGCACGGCAACCGGCCGCCCCGCCGTGATCGTGTTCGACCAGGCGTTCCACGGGCGGACGCTGCTGACGATGACGATGACGAGCAAGGTGCACCCGTACAAGGCGGGCTTCGGGCCCTTCGCGCCCGAGGTCTACCGTGCGCCCGCGCCCTACCCGTACCACGGCATCACCACGGAGGACGCGCTCGACGGCCTCGCGAAGCTCTTCAAGTCCGACGTCGACCCGAAGACGGTCGCGTGCGTGGTGCTCGAACCGGTCCAGGGCGAGGGCGGCTTCGTGCCGATGACGCCCGATTTCCCCGTCCGGCTGGCCGAGGTGTGCCGGGCACACGGCATCCTCTACGTCGACGACGAGGTGCAGTCCGGCGCCGGGCGCACGGGCAAGGTCTGGGCGATCGAGCACTACGAGGGGGTCGAGCCCGACCTGCTCGTCTCCGGCAAGTCGATCGGCGGCGGGCTGCCCCTCGCGGGCGTCACCGGCCGCGCCGAGCTGATGGACGCCGTGCCGCCGGGCGGCCTCGGCGGGACCTTCGGCGGCAACCCGCTCTCCTGTGCGGCCGCAGTGACCGTCCTCGAGGCGCTCCGCGAGCCCGAGTTCCTCGAACGGGCAGTGCGGCTCGGCGAGGTCCTCCGCGCGCGACTCGACGAGCTCGCGGCGCGTCATGCCGCGATCGGGGAGGTGCGCGGGCTGGGGCCGATGCTCGCGCTCGAGCTCGAGGAGCGGGCGCCGGACCGCGCGAAGGCGACCGTCGACGCGGCATTCGAGCGCGGGCTGCTGCTCCTCTCGTGCGGGCTGTACGGGAACGTCATCCGGCTCCTGCCCCCGCTCACGATCGCCGACGAGGAGCTCGACGAAGGCCTCGATCTGCTCGACCAGGCGCTCGCCGTAGGCCTCGGCGGGTGATCGAGGCCCCCGACATCCGCTTGCGCAGCGTGCGCAAGAACTACGGGAACGTGGCGGCGGTCGACGGGATCGACCTCGACGTCGGCCGCGGCGAGTTCTTCACGCTGCTCGGCCCGTCGGGCTCCGGGAAGACGACGACGCTGCGCATGATCGCCGGCTTCGAGCGGCCGGACGCGGGGCAGGTCGAGCTGGGCGGCCGCGACGTCTCGCGGTTGCCGCCTTTCGAGCGCGACGTCAACACCGTGTTCCAGGACTACGCGCTGTTCCCGCACATGACCGTGCAGCAGAACGTGGAGTACGGCCTCAGAGTGAAGCGCGTCCCCAAGTCCGAGCGGCGGACGCGGGCCGAGGAGACGCTCCGGGTCGTGCGGCTCGAGGGCTACGGCGACCGGAAGCCCTCGCAGCTCTCGGGCGGACAGCGCCAGCGGGTCGCGCTCGCCAGGGCGATCGTCAATACGCCGCGCGCGCTGCTCCTCGACGAGCCTCTCGGCGCCCTCGACCTGAAGCTGCGGCAGGAGCTTCAGATCGAGCTGAAGGCGATCCAGCAGCAGCTCGGGATGACGTTCGTCTACGTCACCCACGATCAGGAAGAGGCGCTCACGATGAGCGACCGGATCGCGGTCTTCAACCAGGGGCGCATCGAGCAGGTGGACACGCCGGCGGTGATGTACGAGCATCCAGAGACAGCGTTCGTCGCCGGCTTCATCGGCACGTCGAACATCATCGACCGGGACGGGCGGACGTTCACCGTCCGCCCGGAGAAGATCCGTGTCCTCTCCGGCGACGGGCCGGAGGGAGAGCCCGGGACGATCAGGGCCGCGGTCTACCTCGGCCCGTTCACGAAGCTCGTCGTGGCGCTCGACCGCGGCGGGGAGCTCACGGTCCTCGAGCAGAACCTCGAGACGTCCTCGAGCGACGTCCGCGGGATGGAAGGTCGGCGCGTCCGGCTCCGCTGGAGCCCTGACGTGGAATTCGTGATCAAGGAGGAGATGTGAAGCGATTCCGTCTTGTGCACCTGCTGGCGGTAGCGGGCGTCGCCGCGCTCGCCGTGCCGGCGGCGGGTGTGACGAAGTCGGACGCCGTGCCGACATCCGTCGGCAAGGGCGAGGGGAAGCTCACGCTCGTCGCGTGGGAGGGTTACACGGAGAAGCAGTGGGTCGCTCCGTTCGAGAAGGCCACGGGCTGTGACGTGGCCACGAAGTACGCGGGCAGCTCCAACGACATGTTCAACCTCATGACCTCGGGCGGCGGCGGCCAGTACGACATGGTCTCGGCGTCGGGTGACGCGAGCCTGCGGCTCATCTACGCCGGCGCGGTCCAGGAGGTCAACGTCAACCTGATCCCGGCGTACAAGGACTTCTTCAAGGCGTTCCAGACCCCGCTCAACAACACGGTCGACGGGAAGCACTACGGGGTCTCGCTGCAGTTCGGGCCGAACGTCATGATGGTCAACAAGCAGGCGTTCAAGAAGCCGCCGACGACGTGGGGCGCGATCTACGACCCGAAGAACAAGGGCAAGATCACGATCCCGGACAACCCGATCCAGATCGCGGACGCGGCCCTGTACCTGTCGAAGACGAAGCCGAGCCTCGGGATCAAGGACCCGTACGAGCTGACGAAGGCGCAGCTCGACGCGGCGGTGCAGCTGCTCCAGAAGCAACGGCCGCTCGTGAAGAAGTACTGGGCGCTCGCGTCCGACCAGATCGACCTGTTCAAGAACGGCGGGTCGACGATCGGCGCGTCGTGGCCGTACCAGGTCAACACGCTGCGGGCGGCCAAGGTACCGGTGGTCGGGGTGATCCCGAAGGAGGGCGTGACCGGCTGGCTCGACACGTGGATGCTCTCCTCGAAGGCCAAGCACCCGAACTGCGCCTACAAGTGGATGCAGTACATCTCGACGCCGAAGCCGCAGGCGCAGCAGGCGATCTACTTCGGCGAGACGCCGGTCAACAAGAAGGCGTGCAAGATCATGGACCAGCTCTCGAAGGGCTCGTGCGCCCAGTACTCGGGGAACCGCACGGAGAGCTACTACCGCTCGATCAAGTTCTGGAAGACGCCGATCACGGACTGCGGCAACGGCCAGAAGAACTGCATGGACCTCCGGGCGTGGACAGACGCCTGGACGAAGATCAAGGGTTAGATGGTCGACCGGGACTGCTAGATGGCGGTCGACTCGACTCGCGTGGAGGGGCCCGCGGCGGCGGGCCCCCTCCGCGCCGTCTCGCGCTTCACCTGGCGGAGACCGGGGCTCGTCACGGTCGGGCAGGTCTCGGCCCCGGTCGCCGCGTTCCTCCTCGTCTACATCGCGGCGCTCGTCGCCCTCCTGATCCAGAGCCTCTGGACCTCTGACGCATTCACCGGGAAGATCATCCACTCGTGGACACTCGACAACTTCAGGGAGATTGCAGACGACCCGTACCCCACGATCATCCGGCGCACGATCGCGATCGCAGCGGCGGTCACCGTCACCTGCATGCTGCTCGCGTTCCCGTACGCCTACTTCCTCGTGCGGATCGCGTCGCGGCGGCTGCGGATCGCGCTCCTCGTCGCGACCGTCCTGCCGCTGTGGGTCAGCTACCTCGTCCGCGTGTACTCCTGGCGGCTGATCCTCAACCCGGAGGGGGCGCTCAACTGGTGGCTCAACAAGCTGGGGCTGCCAGACCAGAACATCGCCTACACCAACTGGGCGATGTGGCTCGTCTTCACCTACATCTGGTTCCCGTTCATGGTGCTGCCCGTCTACGCCGCGCTCGAGCGGGTGCCCTACTCGTACATCGAGGCCTCGGCCGACCTCGGCGCGAAGGGCTGGACGACGCTTCGACGGGTGATCCTGCCGCTCGCGATTCCCGGCCTCGCGGCCGGCTCGATCTTCACGTTCTCGCTGACGCTCGGCGACTACATCGCCCCGTCACTCGTCGGCGGGCCCGGCTCGTCGCTGATCGGGACGGTGGTGTTCGAGAATCTCGGGCTCGCGAACAACCTGCCGTTCGCGGCCGCGTTCGCGACGATCCCGCTCGCGATCATGGCCGTCTACCTCGCCCTGATGAAGCGTCTGGGCGCCTTCGAGAGCCTGTGACGATCTAAATGGAGACGCGCGTCACACGGGTCGGGCTCTGGGCATGGGCGGGGCTGATCTTCGCGTTCCTTTGGATCCCGATCGCGATCATGGCGCTCTACGCGTTCAACTCCTCGAACATCCAGAGCTGGCCGATCCCGGGCTTCTCGACGAAGTGGTTCTCCGAGGCGTGGAACGACGAGGAGGTGCGCGACGCACTCTGGCTTTCGTTCCGGGCGGGGCTTCTTGCGACCCTCGTCGCGCTCGCCCTCGGATCGCTCGCGGCGTTCGGCCTGGCGCGCACGCGCTTCTTCGGCCGCGACGCCGTCTCGTTCATCTTCGTCCTCCCGATCGCGCTGCCCGGGATCATCACCGGGCTCGCCCTGAACTCGTTCTTCGTGCTGTGGGGCGTGAGCTTCTCGCTGTGGACAATCGTCATCGGTCACGCGACGTTCTGCGTGGTCGTCGTCTACAACAACGTGCTCGCGCGACTGCGGCGCACGTCGGGATCGTTCTTCGAGGCGTCCGCAGACCTGGGCGCGACCGGCTTCCAGACGTTCCGCTACGTGACGTTCCCGGTCGTCCGGACGGCGATCGTCGCCGGCGCGCTGCTCGCGTTCGCGCTCTCCTGGGACGAGATCGTCGTGACGTACTTCACGGCCGGCGCGCAGAACACGCTGCCGCTGCTCATCTTCGGCTTCATCCGGCAGGGGCAGAATCTGCCGATCGTGAACGCGATCGCGCTCGTCGTGATCGTGGTGAGCGTGATCCCCGTCGCGCTCGCACAGCGCCTGACGAGCGACCCCGGCGTCGGGCGCGGCTGACCCCTGGCAAGTTGCAGACCGCAACTTGCGGTTCTCGCGGCTCAGACGACGCCGGCTTCGACGAGCGCGTCCCGGACGTCATATTCCCAGATCGGCTGGCGGGTGCCGAAGGGGAGCTCGTCGAGCAACGTCGTGTAATGCGCGTCCCGTGTCCGCTGCTCCTCTCCGTCCGGCAGGTAAAAGACGTTCGCGGCGGTCGTCGACGACTCCTGGAGCTCCTCCGTGCGCGCCATCCGGAGCCGTTCGTAAGAGGCGAGTGCATCGACGATGTTGTCGTGCGCGGCGACGCAGGCCGCCAGGACATACGCGTCCTCGACCCCCTGCGCAGCGCCCTGCGCCTGGAAGGGCTCCATGGCATGCGCGGCGTCGCCGAGCAGCGTCACCCGGCCGCGCGACCAGTGCTCGAGCCCGCTCCGGACGAACACCGCGCCGCGCAGCGTCGTCGTGACGAGGTGAATGCGCCTGACGAGCCGCGGGTCCCATCCTGCGAAGGCCTCCGCCGCCTCCGCCGGGTCCGTCTCCAGGGTCCACGACTCCTGCGACCACGCGGCGTCCTGCACCGCGCAATTCATCGCGAGCAGCCGTCCGCCCGCGATCCAGTACGAGACTCCGTGGCGGTAGGGGCCTAGCCAGTAGACGTTCAGCCGGTCGGGGTGGAGGTGCTCGACCGCCGCTCGCGGGACGACTCCTCGATAGACAACCGTGTTCGAGAAGACAGGATCGTCGGCGCCCCAGAGCTGCTGCCGCAGACGGGAGTTGATCCCGTCTGCGGCGACAGCGGCGTCGGCATGGAGTCGCTCGCCGTTCGCCGCGAGCAAGGTCACGCCGGCGTCGTCCTGGTCGACCCGCTCGATCCGCACCCCGGACCGCAGGACGCCTGAAGGGAGCGCGTCGGCGAGCACGCGGTGCAGATCGGGACGGAAAAAGTCGAGCTGCGGCGCGCCGAAGTGGCGCTCGGCCGCGTCACCGAGCTCCGTGTGCAGGAGGAGCGACCCGTCGTCCCAGCGCACGAAATCGACCGCGTCGGGCCGGACGCCGGCCGTCCGCAACGCCGGGAGCAGGTCCAGGTCGGCGAGCAGGCGCATGGCGTTCGGCCCGAGCTGGAGCGATGCGCCGACCGGCTCGATCGTCGCGGATTGCTCGAGCACCTCGACTTCGATGCCTTTGCGGACGAGCGCGAGCGCCGCGGTGACCCCGCCGATCCCACCGCCCACAATCGCGATCTTCACCCACGATGGTCTACCAGGGGCGCTGGTAGACCTTCAAGTTCATGCGTGCCGTCCGCATCCATTCCCACGGCGGGCCCGAGGTGCTCCAGCTCGACGAGATCCCCGAGCCCGCGCCCGGGCCGGGCGACCTGCTCGTCAGGCTTCGCGCGACGTCGGTCAACCATCGGGACGTCTGGATTCGTCGGGGCCACCCGCATCCGGCCTATCAGGTCGACCTCCCCGCCGTGCTTGGCATCGACGTCTGCGGAGACGTCGTCGAGGTCGGCTCGGAGGTCGACGGCTTTCGCGTCGGCGACCGCGTCACCGCGAGCCCTTACATGCAGTGCGGCACCTGCCGGTACTGCATGCGCGGCGAGCTTCAGCTGTGCCCCGACTTCGACGTCTACCACGGCACGTACGCCGAGCTGTTCCTCGTGCCCGCGCAGTTCGCGGTGAGCGTCGACCCGTCGGTTCCCGACGAGCACGTCGCCGCCTTCCCGAACGCCTATATCACCGCCTGGCAGATGCTCGTCGGCAAGGCACGCGTGGATGCGGCCGACACGGTGTTCGTCTGGGCCGGCACGAGCGGGCTCGGCTGGGCTGCAATCGAGATCGCGAAGCTGAGCGGCGCCCGCGTGATCACGAGCGCCGGCACGGACGAGAAGCGGGAGACCCTGCGGGACAGCGGCGCAGACGCGGTGCTCGACCACCACTCCGCCGACCTCGTCGAGCGCGTGCTCGAGCTGACCGACGGCGTCGGCCCGACCATCGTCTTCGAGCATGTCGGCCAGGCGACCTGGGAGCGGTCGGTCGAGATGGCGGCACACGGCGGCACGATCGTCAGCGCGGGCGCGACGAGCGGCGACGACGCCCGGATGAACGTCACGTACATGTTCGTGAAGCAGCTCCGTATCCTCGGCTCGCGGCTCGGCACGATGACCGATGCAGTCGACGCCGCACGACAGCTCAGCGCAGGCCGTTTCTCGCCGCTGATCGGGGCGGTGCTGCCGCTCGAGGAGCTCGGCGAGGCGCACGTCCTGCTCGACGAGGGGCGCGTCACCGGCAAGGTGATCGTCAAGCCGGAGGTCTAGCCCGCTTCGAGCATCGCAAGCTCGCCGCGCACGATCTCCATCGCGACCGAAGCCCGTGGGAAGCCGACGTAGACCGCGAGGAGCGTCACGAGCGCCTCGAGCTCCTCCCGGCTCGACCCATGGTCGATCGCCCAGCGCACGTGGCCTCGCAGCCGTTCGTCGACCGCACCCTGAGCCACGAGCGCCGCGACGACCACGAGGCTGCGGTCGCGGAGGCTGAGGCAGTCGTCGACCCATGCTCCCGCCGCGGCGTTAATCGCCTCCTGCCCAAAGCGCTCGCCCATCCGCTCCGCGAACCACGCCTCGACCTCGTTCTCGCTCAGGCCGAGCTGGCTCGCGTAGGCGGCGAGGCCGCGCTCTCGTCGTTCGTCCATCGCTCTCGACTATCACATAGGCTGACATGTCATGGCGACCGAGCCGCCACCGCCCCCTGTCATCGAGAACGAGCCGAGGGAGGTCGCGGACGGCGTCTTCGTGATCCCCGACGGCCGCGTGCCGCTCGTCCCGAACGTCGGGATCGTGGTGGGGGAGCGTGCTGCGCTCGTCGTCGACACCGGCATGGGGCCGCGAAACGGCGAGACCGTGCGGGGCCACGCAGAGCAGCTCGCCTCCGGCCGGCGGCTGTTTCTCACGCTCACGCACTTCCACCCCGAGCACGGCTACGGAGCGCAGGCGTTCGTCGACACAGCCGTCACCCTCTACAACCGAGCGCAACTCGAAGACCTCCGGCTGAAAGGCGCCGGCTATCTCGAGCTCTTCAAGACCTTCGGCGACACGGTGGCTGCCGAGCTCGAAGGGGTCGAGCTCGTCGAGCCCGCCGTGGTCTACGTCGCCGCCGCCGAGCTCGAGCTCGGCGGGCGCCGTGCGGAGCTTCGCGCGCAGGGCCAGGCACACACGCTCGGCGACCAGATCGTCTTCCTTCCCGAGCAGCGCGTGCTCTTCACCGGCGACCTCGTCGAGGAGCGCTGCTTCGCGATCTTCCCCTGGTTCCCACCGGACGACCTCGACGTCGACGGCCATCGCTGGCTCGAGGTGCTGCGCGAGCTCGAGCGACTCGAGCCGGACGTCGTCGTCCCCGGCCACGGCGACGTCGGCGGGGTCGAGGTGATCGCGGCCGCGCGGGAGTACATCGAGCAGCTCCGCGACGAGACCGAGCGGCTCGCCGCCGCCGGTCGTTCGGAGGACGAGGTCGCCGCCGAGCTCGACCGGTCGTTCCGGGAGCTCCATCCGGACTGGGCACAGCCGGAGTGGATCGACTTCGGCGCACGCTGCTTCTACGCGGCGTACGTGCGCGAGGCGTCCGGGCGCAGCTGACCCGCTGTGGCGACCGACGGGTCACTCCTCAGCGTCACCGGGATCCATAAGCGCTTCGGCGGCGTCCACGCCCTCCGTGGAGCCGAGCTCGCCGTCCGCCGCGGCGAGGTGCACAGCCTCGTCGGCGCAAACGGGTCGGGGAAGTCGACGATGCTCAACATCCTCTCGGGCCAGGTCGCCCCCGACGCGGGGACGATCGTGCTCGACGGCGTGCCGGTCAAGTTCCGAGACCCGTCACGCGCGCTCGCCTCCGGCATCGCGACCGTCACACAGGAGACGACGCTCGTCCCCGAGCTGTCGGTCACGGAGAACATCCTGCTCGGCCCGCGGAAGGTGCGTCGCTGGTTCGGGATCGACTGGCGCGCGAGCCGCCGTCGCGCGGCCGAGTTCCAAAGGCTGCTCGGGGCGGAGTTCTCGGTCGACGACAAGGTCTCGGACCTACCGGCCGACCAGCGGCAGCTCGTCGAGATCGCGCGCGCGATCTCGATGAACGCGCGCGTCCTGCTGCTCGACGAGCCCACCAGCTCCCTCACCGAGGCGGAGGTCGAGTCGCTCTTCGAGCTCGTCCGCTCGCTCAAGGCGCGCGGCCTGACCACGATCTTCGTCTCGCACCGGATGAGCGAGTTGTTCGCGCTCGCCGACCGCGTCACGATCCTCCGCGACGGGCGCACGGTCGAGGTGGGCGAGATCGGGTCATACGATCCCGACCGCATCATCGAGCGTATGGTCGGCGCGATCCCGGCCCCGTCAACCGGTCACGGCGCCGCGGCCGAGGCGAGCGAGCCCGCGCTCCGCGTGCAGGAGCTGTCGGTGCCGGGCCGCGTGTACGACGCGACGCTGACCGTCGGAGTGGGAGAGGCGGTCGGAATCGCAGGGCTCACCGGCTCCGGCCGGACAGAGCTGCTCGAGGCGATCTTCGGCATGCGCCGGCCGAGCGCGGGGCGAGTCGAGGTCGGAGGAGCCGAGCTCCACCACGGCCACGTCGCTCACGCGATCGAGCACGGGCTCGCATACGTCCCCGGCGATCGCAAGAACCAGGGCCTCGTCCTGAGCATGAGCGTCGCGGAGAACCTGATGATGGCGACGACGAGCCGGAGAATGCGCCTCCGCGTCCCGTCCCGCTCCCGCGAGCGCGCCGAGGCGCGGACGCTCGCGGCGACGTTCGGGATCGTCGCACCGTCGACCGATGCTGCGTGCCGGACGCTCAGCGGCGGCAACCAGCAGAAGGTCGTCATCGCGAAATGGATGCGTGGGTCGCCAGCGGTCCTCCTGATGGACGAGCCGACGCGCGGTGTCGACGTCGGCGCGAAGCGTGAGATCTACCGACTTCTCGCGGACGCGCGTGAGAATGGTGTCGGGATCCTCGTCAGCTCGTCCGAGACGGAGGAGCTCCTCCTCCTGTGCGACCGGATCCTCGTAATGGCGCGCGGCCGGATCGTCGCCTCGCTCGACCGCGCCCAAGCGACCGAGGCGAACCTCGCGCACTACTCGATGGGGGTGTCGTGACCTCCGCGAGCGACGCAGACACCGCGTCCACGCGCGCGCCGAGTCGCCTGGGCCGGCTCGCGAGCTGGTCGGCGGGCAACCAGTACGTCGGCGTGCTCGTGGTCCTCGTATGCCTCGTGATCGTGTTCTCGATCCAGGAACCGCGCTTCCTGACCGTCGCGAACATTCGCGTGATGCTCACCGGCATCGCGATCCTCTGGATGATCTCCCTGGGACTGACGGTCGTGATGCTGACGGGCGGCTTCGACCTCTCGCTCGGCTCGATGCTCGCGCTCTCGGGCTTCATCTTCGTCGGCTTCTATCTGCACCTCGGGGTTCCGGCGCTCGGCGCGGTGATCCTGACCGTGGCCGCCGGGGCGGCGATCGGAGGTCTGGTCAACGGGTTCCTGATCGGACGTGTCGGCATGCCGTTCCTGGTCGTCACGATCGGCACGCTGTCCCTCTACCAGGGGATCACGTATCTCGTCTCCGACGGACAGACGACCTCGATCACCTCGTCGCTGCTCGACTCGATCGGCTTCGACAACGCGCTCGGCGTCCCGATCACGGTTTGGATCATGATCGGGACGCTGATCGCCGCGATGTTCGTGCTGCGGATGACGTACTTCGGGCGCGACATCTACGCGACGGGGGGCAATGCGACGGCGGCACGCCTCGCAGGGGTCAACGTCCCGCTCACGTTGATGCTCGCGTATGCGATCGCGGGGGCGATGGCCGCGCTCGCCGGTGTGCTCCAGGTCGCGTTCATCAGCGCCGCGAGCCCGGTCGGCTCCGCGAACGTGATCTTCGACGCCACCGCCGCCGTGCTGCTCGGCGGCACCGTGCTCGGAGGCGGAGTGGGGGGCGTGGGCGGCACCGTGATCGGCGTGCTGTTCCTGGGAGTCCTGCAGAACGGCCTCGCGCTCGCGGGCATCCAGTCCGCCTGGCAGCAGGTCGTCTCGGGCGCGATCGTGATCCTCGCGGTGCTGGGCCAGCAACTCCAGCGCGGACGGCGGCCAGGGGACCTTCGTCGGCTGCTCGGGCGGTCGCGCGGCGACGCGTGACGCGGCCGCGAGCGGGGACGCGCGAAGTGCTCTATCGTGTCATGTCAGTCTGTCGTGTCACAGCGTGTTCGACGTGAGAGGAGCGTGGGACGAATGACGGTAGCCGCTCGCCGGGCCGTCGGCATCGTGCTGACGTTGGGCCTGCTCGTTGCAGCTGTCACGGTGGTAACGGCGCCTGCGGTGGGCGCTTCCGGCTCGACAGAGGCGACTGCCGCCGCTGTCAAGCCGTATCCGGGCTTCGAGAAGGCTTACCGCTCGAGCTTCCCCATCCCGAAGAAGGTCGCCGGCAAGACCTACACGATCGGGTGCCAGAACCCGGTCGGCCCCGGAAACGAGACGACGACGACGTTCTGCAAGGGCCTCCAGGCGCAGGCAAGCGCGCTCGGCATGAAGTACATCGGGCTCGACGACGGGCTCTCGATCGACAAGCAGGTCAGCAACTTCAACCAGTTGCTCGCCAGGGGTGCGAACGCAATCGCCCTCTACCCGCTCGCTCCCAACGCGCTGCGGGCGTCGCTCGCCAAGGCAAAGCAACAGGGTGTCGCCGTGATCGGCTTCAACGTCACGTTCACGAAGAGCGCCAAGGCGCCGGGCTACGACGCGCAGATCTGGGAGGGCCGTGACGCCGAGGCGTACCTTTCGGTGGCGGAGATGGCGCGGATCGCCCCGGGCGGCAAGGTCGTGATCGTCGGGATTGGCGCGCCGGTGCCTGCGATCAAGTACCTCGCACAGAGGTATCGCTTCTGGGCGAAGAAGTTCGGGTTGCAGGTCGTCGGGGAGCAGGACAACCCGACCGACGACATCCCGGGCGGCCGGCAGGCGATGAGCGGTCTCCTCGGGAAGTACTCGGACATCGACGGGGTCCTCGCCTACAACGACGAGAGCGCGGTCGGCTCGTACACGGCGGCACGCAGCGCGGGGCGCAACGACATCAAGATCATCGGCATCAACGGCTCGAGTCTCGGGATCTCGGCGCTCAAGGCAGGGCATGTCGCGGCGATCGTCCAGGTCGACGCCGTCAACCAGGGGGCGCAGGCCGCGGCCGGCGCGTACAACGTCCTGACGAAGCAGGGCGGGCGGCTGCCCAGCGTCGTCGTGATGCGGCCGAAGCTGCTGACGAAGGACACCCTCGGCTCGGCGACGTCGTGGGCCGACCAGCTCGCGCGGATCAAGGGCGGGAGCCTCACGCAGTAGCGACCGCGCGGAAGCCGCCGGGCTCGCCTGGATTCGGCGTCGGGCGGCACTCAGGCGCACGTTGCAAGTCGCAACTTGCGCCTGCCGCCCGCTACCCGGCAGCTGCTCTTGTCCGGCTCGGCAGCACCCATGCCGGCCTGACGAAGTGGCAGGTGTAGCCGTTCGGGTAGCGCTCGAGGTAGTCCTGGTGCTCCGGCTCGGCCTCCCAGAACGGCCCCGCCGGGGTGAGTTCCGTCACCACCTTTCCCGGCCAGCGCCCCGACGAGTCGACCTCGGCGATCGTGTCCTCGGCGATGCGCCGCTGCTCGTCGTCGAGGTAGAAGACCGCCGAGCGGTAGCTCGTCCCGACGTCGTTGCCCTGACGGTTCACGGTCGTCGGGTCGTGGATCTGGAAGAAGAACCCGAGGATCTGGCGATACGACGTCTGCTCCGGGTCGAAGACGATCTCGATCGCCTCGGCATGGCCCGCGTGGTTGCGGTAGGTCGCATCGGGAACGTCGCCACCCGTGTACCCCACCCTCGTCGACAGAACGCCAGGCTGCTTCCGGAAGAGGTCTTCCATTCCCCAGAAGCATCCGCCGGCAAGGATTGCCTTCTCCGCCGCTCCGCTCATGTTCCGCCACCTCCTCACTCGACCTGGGCCACACTCACTTTACGGCTCGCTCGGCGAACGCCGCGGCTGTCGGCTCGTTCGATCAGCCACGAGCCGAACCAGGACACGCCGCGACGGAGCATCTGTCCCGGCCGTCTCACGTGCCTCGTCCCGGCTGACGAATCAGAAGAGCCGCTCGGCCCCCCAGAAGCAGCCCATGCCGACGACGATCTGCTCGAAGCCGCCGGGGAACGGCGGCGTGATCGGCGTGCCGAGGACGCGGTGCGGCCCGAGGCCGGACATCGGCTCGGCACGCCCGGGCAGCGCGTCTTGCGGCGCGGGGATCTCGGTCTTGGTGCGGAGGAAGCGCATCGTTCTGGGGAAAGCGTGGCAGAAGCTTGATGCCGCACGCGCGACGGGTGGTCGGGTACGTCCGTGTCTCCTGTGCGGGCAGCCGCGGCCTCTCGGGCGCTCTAGGGGGGAGCCCCTGGGCGGGACCGCTCGCTCGCCGCGAAGGTTGTGTGCCTAGTCCTCAGCACGCTCGACGGCCCGGGCGACGTCGACTCGAGAGGAGACGTCGAGCTTGCGGAAGATGTTCCGCATATGCGTTTCGACGGTCTTGGGGCTGAGGAAGAGTGTTTCGGCGATCTGCGGGTTTGTTCTGCGATCGACGACGAGCCGGGCAATCTGCTGCTCACGCTCGGTTAGCGCGCTTACACCGATTGCGTCGGCTTGGCCCGGCCGAGTGCGCCGGTGTACGCGGCGCCCGAGTAGGCGCAGCTCATGGTCGGCGGCATCGCGGTAACGGCGCGCACCGCAGGCGTGGAAGGTGTCCGCTGCCCGCTCGAGTTCCGTCACTGCGCGGTCGCGCTCGCCAGCCTGCGCGAGGGCGCGGCCGGCGAGCGCGCGTGAGACTGCAGACTCGACCGGCACGCCGACATGGTCGGCGGAGGAGGCGGAGGCGAGCGCGTGATCGGCCGCGGTCGTCGCGTCGCCGGAGGCAAGGGCAACGAGTGCTGCGGCGCGATCTGCCATCGACGTCGCCATGCGGAGTGCCCCCATCGACAGTGCGGTGGTCTCGGCGCAGGCAGCGGCCCGTTCGGCGTCCTCTGGCCGGCCTAGCGCCAACCAGCAGCGTGTGAGTAGTTCGAGCCACTTCGCGCGGAAGCTGCCCCCCGGCATGAGCGGGAGCCCGACACCGCCGCAGCGGTCGAGCATCAACTGGACGGCGTCGCCGAGACCGGGGTCGCCGGTTTCGAGGCGCGCCGCCGAGAGTGCCAGGCCGGTTGCTGCCGGGATGAGGCCGTTGTCCACGTCGCGGGTGAGCTCGACGCTCTCCTCGGCCGTGATGACGGCCAGTTCTGCGTCACCCGCCGCGAGAGCTGTGAGTGAGCGATTCAGGAGCAGCCCGGCCAGGCTCTGTGCGTTGCCGAGCAGCCTGGCTTCTTCGATCGCTCCATCGAGCATCTCGCCTCCGTCGGCGAGCTCACCGTTCAACATCCGCGCCCACGCGAGGAGCATGAAGGCGAAGACGACAACGGCCGGTTGCCCAGTCGCTCGGGCGACAGCGACCACCCGCTCCGCATGGGCGGCGGTCTCGTGGAAGCGGTCGAGGTAGAGCTCGGCGCCGGCCAGGTTGATGGCGGCATCCAGCCTGAGCGCGAGCTCCTGATCCGTGAGCGAGTCGACGAGTGCAGCAGCCTCCGTGCGGTAGGTTTCCGCCTCCGAAACCCTGCCGCACAGGCCCGCGCCCCACGCGAGAACGGCGGCGGCGCTCGCAGTCAGCGGCCGATCGCCGAGCGGCCTTGCGGTCTCGAGCGCTCGGCGGGCCCACGGTTCAATCTGCTCGAACTCCATTCGGTACACCCCGTCCATCGCGAGCTCGATCATCAGTGCGGCGGCTTCGGCTGAGTCGGCGTCCTCGAGGCTCTCCAGCGCGCGGATGAGACGGTCGTATGCATCCGCGTGGCGGCCGAGCAAGTGCTCGACCCCGGCACAGGCGGTGGTAAGCCGCACACGCAGGCCCACCGCATCCGTCGGGGACGAGCTCGATGCTTTCGCGCATCGCGGCGTGCGCGTCGGCGAAGTGTCCGCACGTCGCCAACGCTCCTGCGCGCGCGAGCAGGATCTCGACGCGATCCCCTGGGGCGGCGTCGTCGGCGAGCAGTCGGAGGGCGACCGCGAACCAGTGGGCCGCGCTTTCTGGGGCACGGTGGGCGGCTGCATTTCCGGCGTCGCACAATGTTGCAACGGCAGTTGCATCCCCTTGCCGTCCGGCCCGCTCGACGTGATGGGCGCGCTCTTCCGGGCCGACACCACGGGCTGCGAGGACGTCGGCACACCGCTCGTGGGCGCCTAGCCGCCAGCCTCCCGGAGCCGACTCATAGACCGCCCGCCGGACGAGCGGATGCCGGAAGCGAAAACGTCGCGGCGTGTCCGTCTCTCGGATTAGGTCGAGGCGCAGCAGCTCATCCACCGCCTCGAGTGCCGACGTCCCGTCGAACGCGGCTGCGGCTGCGGCCAGCTCCGGGTCGAAGGGATCGCCGGCGACCGCCGCGCCGCGCAGCAAGCAGCACGTGGTGTCGGAGAGGAGCGCAAGCTCGTCTGCCAATGCCGCGGCGACGCGCGGAGGTACGTGGAGATCGGTCAGCGAGTCGTGGCGCGCGGCAATCGCGAGCGATGAAGTGCGCTGGACGGCCCTGGCGAGTTGCTCTAGATAGAACGGGTTGCCGCCGCTTTCTTCGAACAGCGCGGCGCCGGTTGCTTCGTCGACGGAGGGACCTAGTAGTTCTCCCGCTTCGATGCGTGTCAATGCGTCGAGCTTGACGTGGACGAGTGTGCCGGCGCGCCGGGCGGGCTCGAGAGCGTGCGAGAGCCGCTCTGGCGCGTGACGCGGCCGATTGGCAATGACAACAAGGACGGCGGCCTCTGGAGGCCGCCGGAGGAGAGAACCGAGTAGATCGACGGACGCCGGGTCGGCCCAGTGGACGTCGTCGAGCACCAGCACCAGGGGCGTGGTGGCGGTCAGCCGCTCTAGGAGTCCGCGGACGGCGCGGTGGCTGCGATATCGCTCGTGTCGGAGTAGCGCTTCCTGACTCGTCGCAAGTCCCGAGAGCGAGGGGAAGACATTCGCCAGTCCGTTCCGGACGTCGTCGTCGAGCGCCTCGAGACGGTCCGGCCGCAAACCCTGTAGGTACTCGTCGAGCGAGTCCACGAACACCCCGTACGGAAGGTCGCGCTCGAGCTCGGAGGCGGATCCGGAAAGGACGAGGTGCCCATACGTCTCCGCGCGACGGCGGAGCTCGTCGAGAAGCCGGGTCTTGCCGATGCCGGGCTCGCCGACAACTTCGACCGCCAACGAACCGCCAGCGTCGAGCGAGACGAGGAGGTGGTCGAGCGTGCCGAGCTCCTCGGCGCGCCCAACGAGGTACTCGGCAACGGCCATTGTCGCGTCTGACACGAGCTTAGATCAGGGCGCTCGAATCGAGAAATCAGGGTGTCCCCCTGATGACGCCGCGAATTACGCGCGTCAGGCTCGATGCATGCCCCGCTACGTGCTGCACCACCGCCACGAGCCGCACGAGTGCGGTGTGGTCTTCACCTCGTTCAAGGGGCACGAGAGCAGGCTGCGTCGCAAACCGACGCTCGCCTCGTGCCGCTCCGGCGAGCACGCGATCTGGTGGACGGTGGAGGCCGCGTCGGAGGCCGAAGCGCTCGGCCTGCTGCCGTTCTATGTCGCCGAGCGCACGACCGCAACGAGTGTCAGCGAGGTCGACATCCCATGACCGAGGCGGAAGAGGTTACGCCCGGGTTTCGCCCGCTCGTCGACCCGAACCGGGCTGCGTAGACCTTCCCGAACTCGAAAAGGAGCACCGATGAATAGTCGTGTCACCCCGACCGAGGCCCACGAAGCGACGCAGTGCAACGACGACGCTCTCGAACCCGGATGTCCCACGAACCTGGCCGGCCGCATGGGCCGCTGGAGCGCTCATCACCGCAAGATCGCGATCCTCGGGTGGTTCGCCTTCGTCTTCGCCTCGTTCGCAGTTGGCATGTTCGTCATCGGGGCGAAGCAGGCAACCGACTTCTCGGGTCCAGGCGAATCGGGCCGCGCGCTCACAATTCTCGACGAGGGCTTCAAGCAGCCGGCCGGTGAGAGCGTCCTGATTCAGAGCGACTCGCTGAAGGCGGGCGACCCGGCGTTCGAGGTCGCGATACGCGCGGTCCTCGGCACTCTCGCCGGACAGGCCGCGGTGACGAACCTCCGCTCCCCGCTCGACCCTGGAAATGGGGGTCAGATCTCGGCGGACGGCCGCTCTGCGCTGGTCGAATTTCAGATCCGCGGCGACGCCGACCTGGCAGTCGAGAAGATCGATCCGATCCTCCTCGGCATCGCCGAGGCACAGGCCGCACATCCGCAGTTCTTCATCGGCACGTTCGGCGACGCCAGCGTCGATCAGGAGCTCGAGGGGGCCTTCATGGACGACCTGAAGAAGGCCGGCCTCTACTCGGTTCCGATCACGCTGATCATCCTGATCGTCGTCTTCGGGGCCCTCGTCGCTGCGGGGATCCCGCTGCTGCTCGCGTTGACGGCGGTCCTGGCGACGTTCGGGCTGTGGGCGATCCCGAGCCAGATCTGGCCGAGCGACGAGTCGCTCTACGCGATGATTCTCCTGATCGGGCTCGCCGTCGGGGTCGACTACTCGATGTTCTACTTGAAGCGGGAACGCGAGGAGCGCGCTGCCGGGCGGAGCCCCGAGCAGGCGCTCGAGATAGCCGCCGCGACATCCGGACGCTCGGTGCTCGTCTCCGGCGCGACGGTCATCATCGCCATGGCGGGCTTGCTCTTCGCCGGGGAAGGATTCGCGCCCTTCGGAGTGGCCACGATGCTCGTGGTCGCCGTCGCCATGATCGGCTCACTCACGGTGCTGCCGGCCGTCCTGTCCAAGCTGGGCGACAACGTCGAGCGGTTGCGCGTGCCGTTCGTTCACCGCCTTCGTCGCAACGACGAGGAGGGTCGCGTGTGGGGCGCGATCGTCGACCGCGTCCTGCGCCGGCCGGCGCTTTCGGCCGCGCTCTCCGGCGGGCTGCTCCTCCTCATCGCGGCGCCGGCGCTGATGCTCCACACCGCCGAGCCCGGAATCGACACCTACCCGCAGGCGCTCGGCGTGATGAAGACGTACAACCGTCTCCAAGCGGCGTTCCCGGGCACCGAGATCCCGGCCAACGTCGTCGTCGAGGCGGCGGACGTCAATTCGACCGAGATCAGGAACGCGATCGGCGAGCTCGAGCGGCGGGCGGTCGCGACCGGGCTGATGCAGCAGCCGATCATCGTCGACGTCAACGAGGCCGGCACCGTCGCGAACGTCGCGGTCCCGATCGCCGGCAAGGGGAACGACGGACCGTCCAACGCCGCACTTGCGGCGCTACGCGACGAGATCGTCCCCGCGACGATCGGCGCCGTTCCGGGCACCGACGTCGCGGTCGGCGGGTTCGCCGCCGAGTCGAAGGACTTCAACGACTACATGAAGTCGGTCGTGTGGTTCGTGTTCGCCTTCGTGCTCGGCTTCGCGTTCCTGCTCCTGCTCTTCGCCTTCCGCTCGCTCGTGATCGCGGCCAAGGCGATCGTCCTCAACCTGCTCTCCGTCGCTGCCGCCTACGGAATCCTGGTGCTCGTCTTCCAGCACGGCTGGGGGAAGGAGCTGCTCGGCTTCGAGTCGACCGGCGGCATCGTTCCCTTCCTCCCGATCTTCCTGTTCGTGATCCTGTTCGGGCTCTCGATGGACTACCACGTGTTCATCCTGAGCCGCATCAGAGAGGCGTACGACCGCGGAGCGACCACCGACGAGGCCGTGTCACACGGGATCAAGACGACCGCGGGCGTCATCACGAGCGCAGCGCTCGTGATGGTCTGCGTCTTCTCCGTCTTCGGCGTCCTCTCGTTCATGATCTTCAAGCAGATCGGGGTCGGGCTGGCCGCGGCGATCCTGATCGACGCGACCATCGTCCGCGCCGTCCTGCTGCCCGCAACGATGAAGCTGCTCGGCGACTGGAACTGGTACCTGCCGCAGCTGGCTCGAGTGGCTGCCGCACCTCGAGCACGGCGGCTCCGCTGAGCGCGTCGAGGCCCCGCCCACCGTCGCGCCGACTGCCTGAGACATCGTTCCGTGCGGCCGCCGCGTGCGGCGGCCGCACGACAGAGAGAGGACGCCTCATGGAGATCGCACCGGCACATCACTCCGTCCGCCGCCCGGCCGGCGCCCGACTCCTGGCTGCTGTCCGTACCGAATCCGGACTCTTCCTGCTCGGCACCGGTGTCGTCGCGCTGCACGTCCTCGACGACAACTTCTTCCAGCCGAATCCGGGCACCACAGCGAGCGACCATTTGGTTAGCGGCCTCGTGCCGCTTGCCCTACTCGTGGCTGCCGCGTCGCTCTACGGCCGGCTCCGCGCCGGCGCCCGCGGGACGATCGCGCTCCTGTTGGGCTACCTCGGCGTGCTCGCCGGCACGGAGGCTGTCTACTACACGCGAGCGGTCGGTCCGTCGGGCGACGACTACACAGGTCTGTTGTCGGTACTGGCGGGCCTCCTGCTGTTCGGCGTCGGGACCGTCACGCTGTGGACGTCACGACGCGTGGACGATCGGCTGTGGTGGCGGTACGGCCGGCGCCTCCTGTTCGCCGTCGCGACGGCGGTCATCGCGGTGGCGGTCCTCATCCCCTTCGCGATTGGCTACGGCGTCACGCATGTCTTGCGCGCGGAGGTGCCGAGGCCCGAACTCGGGGTCGCCTACGAGAACGTCGAGTTCACCACGAGCGACGGCCTGAAGCTGAAGGGCTGGTACATCCCCTCGAAGAACAGGGCGGCCGTGATCTCGTTCCCCGGTCGGTCCGGAACCCAGAACGAGGCGAGGATGCTGGCCCGCCACGGTTACGGCGTGCTGCTGTTCGACCGTCGCGGCGAAGGCGAGAGCGAGGGCGACCCCAACGCGTTCGGATGGCAGGGAGAGCGTGACATCCACGCAGCCGTTGCGTTCCTCCAACGCCGCTCCGACGTTGACCCCGCGCGGATCGGCGGCATCGGCCTCTCCGTCGGCGGCGAGATGATGATCGAGGCCGCGGCCGAGTCTTCTGCGCTCAAGGCGATCGTGTCCGAGGGCGCGAGCGGCCGTTCGGTGCGCGACATCCTCGCGAACCCCGGCAGGACGTGGCAGGAAGTGCTCGGAAACGGCGTGGCCACGGCCGCGACGGCCCTCTTCACCAACAACCTGCCGCCGGCCGACCTGAGGAGCCTCGTGCCGAAGATCGCGCCGCGTCCGGTGTTCTTCGTCTACGGGGAGCGGGGTCAGTCCGTCGAGGAGCCCGCCAACCGCGCGTTCTACGCGGACGCGCGCGAGCCGAAGGCGATCTGGGAAGTGCCCGACGCCGGACACGTCGGCGGGCTCGAGGCGCGGCCGAAGGAGTACGAGCGCCGCGTAGTCGGGTTCTTCGACGGCGCGCTCCTTCAGGCAGACGAAGGGGGAGACGATGATTCGGGTCCCCGGCAGTGCGCGAGCTGAACGGGATCTGGCACGGCGCGCCGGTCCGATCAACCGAAGGGAGGTCGTGATGAGTGAGCTTCCGGGTCGAACCGAGGTGCTCGTGGTGGGTGCGGGACCGGTGGGGTTGGCGGTTGCCGCCTCGTTGGCCGGGCATGGCCACGACGTCACGGTGGTCGATCGGCAAGCGACAGGTGCGAATACCTCGCGCGCAGCGGTCGTGCACGCCCGGACACTCGAGATGCTCGAGCGGATCGGCGTCTCGAAGCGACTGGCGGGTCTTGGTATCCAGGCGCCGCAGTTCAGCATCCGCGATGGGGATCGCGAACTCGTGCCGGTCCGGTTCGACCGGCTCCCGACGGAGTATCCGTACACGCTGATGGTCCCGCAGAACATCACCGAGAAGGTCCTGCTCGACCGTCTCGAGGAACTCGGCGGCAGCGTCCATCGCCCGTATGTCGCCACCGGGATGAGCCAGAGCGCCGACGGCATAGAGGTCACGCTGGACAGCGGCGACGTGATCGAGGCCCAGTACGTCGTGGCGGCAGACGGCATGAACAGCAAGATGCGCGATCTCGCCGGACTCGGGTACGACGGCAACGATGCGCTGTCGCTGTCATTTGCGCTGGCTGACGTCCGGGTGCAGGGCGGCCTGCCGGCGGACCAGGTCCTACTGTTCTTCTCCACACCCGGCATGTTGGTCGTGGCGCCGCTCCCGGACGGGTCGTTCCGACTCGTGGCAGAAGTCGACGATGCGCCGGACCAGCCAGACGTTGCCTATGCGCAGCGACTGCTCGACACCCGCGGGCCGCGTCGCACGACGGTGACGGTGACCGAAGTGATCTGGGGATCCCGGTTCCGGATCCACGAGCGGGTGGCGGACCAGTACCGGGCCGGGCGGGTACTGCTCGCCGGCGACGCCGCACATACACACAGCCCGGCGGGTGGGCAAGGCATGAACCTCGGCCTGCGTGACGCGGTGACGCTGGGGGATGCGCTGTCGGTCGCGCTGCGGGACGGTCGCGAGGACGAGCTCGACGAGTATGCGGTCGGCAGTCGTGCCGAGGCCATGCATGTGGTCGCGCTCGCCCACCGGCTCACCCGACTGGCCACCGCCCCAAGGGCCGTCCGCCCGCTGCGGAATGTGGCGTTGCGCCTACTCGCACTCGTGCCGGCCTTCCGTCGCGGGCTCGCCGAGCAACTCTCCGCCGTCGGCCACCGCTGAGGACACCGCGGAACAGTCGCCACCATCCAGCCCGGCGCGCCAAGAATCCCAGTCGGACGTCATCGCTACCCGGCAAACGTCGCCCGACGCGGTCTGGATATCAATCATGCTGGGAAGTGCCCGACGCCGGACACGTCGGCGGGCTCGAGGCGCGGCCGGAGGAGTACGAGCGGCGGGTGATCGCGTTCTTCGACGACGCCCTCCTGGACACCCCATGACTGATCCGGCGGCTGGCTAGCCGGCGGCTGCTTCTACCGCGCCGGGTAGAACCCAAGCGGGCCGTACGAAGTGGCAGGTGTAGCCGTTCGGGTACCGCTCGAGGTAGTCCTGGTGCTCCGGCTCGGCCTCCCAGAACGGCCCCGCCGGGGTGAGCTCCGTCACCGCCTTTCCCGGCCAGCGCCCGGACGAGTCGACCTCGGCGATCGTGTCCTCGGCGATGCGCCGCTGCTCGTCGTCGAGGTAGAAGATCGCCGAGCGGTAGCTCGTCCCGACGTCGTTGCCCTGACGGTTCACGGTCGTCGGGTCGTGGATCTGGAAGAAGAACCCGAGGATCTGGCGATACGACGTCTGCTCCGGGTCGAAGACGATCTCGATCGCCTCGGCATGGCCCGCGTGGTTGCGGTAGGTCGCATCGGGAACGTCGCCACCCGTGTACCCCACCCTCGTCGACAGAACGCCAGGCTGCTTCCGGAAGAGGTCTTCCATTCCCCAGAAGCATCCGCCGGCAAGGATTGCCTTCTCCATCGCTCCGCTCATGTTCCGCCACCTCCTCACTCGACCTGGGCCACACTCACTTTACGGCTCGCTCGGCGAATGCCGCGGCTGTCGGCTCGTTCGATGAGCCGGCTCACCATCCGACGGTCAGGCGGAAGCCGGCAAAGGGCGCCGGTGTGCGAGTGAGCAGCGAGCGCCGCTTGCCACGGAGGTACCGGTCGAAGAAGGCGCGGATGTAGGCGCGCTCGGCAGCGAGAGTCTCGCCCCCGTCGAGTCTCCCGACGATCTGTCTGAGGGCGTTCGCTGCGGTCGGGTTCGTGCGCATCAGCGCCGGAACGAATGCGACGAGGTCGCTGAAGGCGAAGTGGCGAGCTCCTTTGACGTCGAGGGCATAGCGGGGGCCGCGCAGCTTGCGCCAGAAGCCGGCCGTGTTCGGCACGGCGGCGAATCCGGGCTCCGCGTTCATCAGCAGGAATGGGCGGGACAGGCCCTTCGTCAGTGCAGGCTCGAAGAGCAGTCCGTCCAAGTTGGCGCCGGCGCGGACGCGCGGGTCGACAAGCATCGTCGATGCGGTGGCGGCTCCGCCGAGCGAGTGCCCGAACATGCCGACACGGCCGAGGTCGAGGCGGCCTGAGAAGGCTCCCGACCTGCCGAGGCGAGCGAGTTGAGTGAGAACGAAGCGCGTGTCTGCAACGCGAACCGAGAGCGCCGCTTCGATGTCCAACGTGGCGCCTGCACGTACCACACGGCCGTCGGGGAACTCGACGATGCCCGCGTCCCGGGGGTGGTCGATCGCCACGACCACGTACCCGTGGCTGGCGAGATCCTCAGTGAGGCCCGTGTAGAGCTCGCGTTCCACGCCAAACCCGGGTGAGAACAGAACCACCGGCCAGCCGTGCTTCCGACGCAACGGCACGGCGTTCACGGTCGCATCGAGCTTCACGCCCTCCAGGAGTGCCGGCCCCACGCCTGCGCTCCTGGCGAGGTATTTCGCGACCGCCGGCGACATGTACAGAGCCCGCCGACCACCTTGCGCGGCCGGGTACCACAGCTGGATCACGAGTGACCTGGCCTGCTTCGCGTCGCCGGGGTCGTGACGCGAAGCGTCTGTCAGCGCAATCGAATGTGTGCCGACGTGGTACGGACCCGTGGGATTCGGGACTTGCAGCCCAGCCCCCGCCGCATCCGCAGAACCGGCGAGCAAGAGCATCGTGGTGAGCACGGCCAGCGCGACCTTGAGTCCGCTTGCCGTGGCGATAGTCGAATGTGTCATTTGCTCAGCGCTCCGTCACCGAGATGGCCGCGACCGCCGTGCTCAGCATCGCGGCTTCGGCTTCGGATTCCGGGAGGCGGCCGCCCTGGATTGCGGCGCTGGCGGTGTGAACGATCGCCCGGACCACCGCGAGGTGCCAGGCGACGGGGAGATCGCTCCGGAAGACGCCCTGTTTCTGGCCGCGCTCGATCAGGGGCTCGAGCTGGTCGAGCATGGGGAGGTGACGTCGGTGGAGCTCCTCCGCCGAGAGCCGGGCAGTGTTGAGCGCGAGTAGGGCGTGGAAGCGGGCGAGCTCTCGCCAGGTGGCTCGGAGGACTCGCTGGAGCGCCTCGACCGGCTCGCCGCGCTGGGGCTCGGCGCCTCTCATCGCCTCGACGACCTGTGCGACCGCGTGCTCCATGACCGCGTCGAGGAGAGCCGTCCGTGTCGGAAAGTGGACGTAGATGGTCGCTCTGACCACCCCGGCGCGGCGTGCGATCTCCGACATGCTGCTGTCGGGATCGCTCGCCAGCGCTTCGAGGGCCGCGTCGAGGATGGCGGCGACGCTGCGCTCGGCGTCGGCCCGGCGACGCTTCGGGGCGGGCGGTGCGGCCGGTGTCGTCGTCGGTTTCGGCATCGTCAGTGGCTCGGCATCGCGTTGGGGCTCAGTCGCAGCTTCGGCACGAAGTGTCGTGCCCGCGGCAGGACGGCCAGAGCGACCAGGCTGGCGACAGTAGCGAGGAGCCCGGCTGCGATGAACGCGTGCGCGATCCCGGATGCCGCCTGCGGGCCGGCGATGGCGCCGCTCCCGGCCGCGATCGTGGAGAAGATCGCGATCCCGAGCGTGCCGCCGATCTCGTGGCCAGTCGAGTTGAGGCCGGAGATCATCCCCGTCTCCTCATCGCGGGCACCGGTGAGGATGGCGATCGAGACGGAGACG
This sequence comes from uncultured Actinomycetes bacterium, assembly GCA_963742625.1. GTDB lineage: Bacteria > Actinomycetota > Thermoleophilia > Gaiellales > Gaiellaceae > Gaiella. The sequence goes on along the minus strand of CAVUMO010000002.1, from coordinate 1,523,587 downwards.
ATTGCGACGCCGAGCCCGAGTCCGGCGACGAGCATCCCGGGCAGGACGTCGCGGACGTAGCTGCCGTTCTCGCCGACGTGAGCGAGCAGGGTCATCCCGGCCGCCGCGACCAGGAAGGCGCCGGCGAGCGGGCCGCGGACGCCGTGCTTGCTGACGATGTGACCGGACGCGTGCGCGCCGATCCCTGCGGCGAGCGCGAGTGGGATGAAGGCGAACCCGGTCGGGAGCGGCCCCCAGCCGAGGACGTTCTGGAGGTAGAGCGAGCTCAGCAGGAAGAGCCCGAAGATCGAGCCGGCTGCGGCGAGCATCAGGAAGAGCCCTCCGCCGACAGCGCGATCGGCCAATCGGTCGATCCGCAGGAGCGGTGTCTCGGTGCGGCGCTCGAGGGCCGCGAAGAGCGCGAGGCCGGCGAGACCACCGAGGCCGAAGAGGTTCGTCTGGACCGACGTCCAACCCGCACCTTCGGCCTGTGTGATCGCGAAGACGATCGCGCCGAGACTCGTCGTTGCGAGCACGGCGCCCCGAAGGTCGAGACCCTTCCAGCGCGGCTTCTGGGTGTCGGCCGGGATGACCTTCAGAGCGGCGATCGCGAGCGCTGCTGCGACGGGGAGGTTGACGTAGAAGATCATCCGCCAGTCGGTGAACTCGGTCAGGACGCCGCCGGCGAGGACGCCGATCGCAGCGCCTGCGCCGCCGACGGCTCCCCAGGCAGCGAGCGCCTTCGCGCGCTGGTGGCCGTGGAACGCGGACATGATGATCGCGAGCGCTGCCGGGGAGAGCATCGCGGCGCCGAGACCCTGGCCCGCGCGAGCCGCGAAGAGGGCGCCGGCGGTGCCGGCCATCGCCGAGGCGAACGAGGAGGCGGTGAAGATGCCGAGACCGGTCAGGAACATCCGGCGTCGTCCGAGCAAGTCGGCGGCGCGGCCGCCGAAGAGGAGCAGGCTGCCGAAGATCGAGGGAGTAGCTCGTGATCGTCCAGCTGACGGACGAGCCACGAAGCTCGAGATCCGTCGCGAGACTCGGGAGCGCGATATTCACGGCCGTGATGTCCAGGATGACCATCAGCTGGGCGATCAGGAGCACGCCCAGAAGGACGCGGCCGGCCTTCGAGTGTGCGACGGAGTCGGGAGAGCGGTGGGAGGTGCTGCCGGTGTGCTTGTGCATGGCTCGTCCTCTCTAAATCAGACGGTGATGTCTGAGATAGTAAATCAGACATCACTGTCTGACGTCAAGGCCGGATTATGTCCGGCTGGTCATCGCGACCGGACGAGCAAGAAGAGAGGAACGTGCCGCGGTTCCAGCTGGTCTTTCGTGACGCACGGGGCGAACGCTCCGAGACGCGCGACAACAACCCTCGGAACGCCTGATCCTCCGGTTCTCTGACGGAACCGGCGAATGGCGCAGCCAGCCACGGTGCCGGAAGTCGGCTCGACCGTGAACCGCGCCGATCAGGAATGGGTCGTCACCGAGATCGAGTCCGAAACCGACGACCTCACCGTCGCCGTCCTCAGGCGAGCCCCGAGGACGGCGACCCACGACGTCGCCTGACGCCCGCCCGAAGACGGCTCCTACCGGGCAGGGAGCCCAGAAGGCATGGAGGCAGTCACGCTGCCTTCCTTCTTGGCGGCGCGAGCGTCTCGACGCCGAGCACTTCGAATCGCAGATTGCCGTTCGGACAGGCGACGTTGACGACGTCGCCGGGGGTGGCGGCGGTCAGCGCGTGTCCGACCGGCGCGTCGACCGACACGCGTCCCTGACCGGGATTCGCCTCGATCGAGCCGACGAGCGTGTACTCGACGAGCTCGTCGGTCTCGAGGTCGCGCAGCCGAAGGAGGCTGCCGATGCCGGCACTGCCGTTCTCATCCGGTTCGGCGATGCGTGCCGCCGATAGGTGGCCTTCGAGCACGGCAATGCGCCGTTCGAGCTGGGCTTGCTCTTGGAACGCGTCGAAGAGCGCCGGGTTGTCATCGGGGACCGCCTCGGCACGCGCTTCACGAAGCCGCTCACTCATCTCGCGCCGGCCGCTCGTCCGCAGCGTGTCGAGCTCGGAATGAAGGAGCTCGTAGCCCTCGGCGGTGATCGTCAAGTCGTCAACAGCAGACGTAGTGCGCATCAGCACTCCTCCTGGTCGGCGGCCCGGCTGGCCCGCGGTCGGCATTCACCGGAGGTTGCCCGGGACGGGTGAGGGAGGCTATGGGGCCTCCGCCGCATTTCGTCGTGGGCACCCGGCCATCGGCTCCCGCAGGTCGCGACCGAGACGACGTCGAGATCCGGTGCTCACCCGATGGCGATCCGGCGCCGTGGACGCGACTCTGTGTCCACGCCCGCGAGGAGGGAGAGCGATGCGAGGAACGATTCTGTGCTGGGTTAGTGACAGCCCCCACGGCCGTGCCGCCCTGAAGGCGGCTGCCGACCTCAGCGACCGGCTGAAGCTGCGGTTGGTCTTGGCGCACGTTGCCGACGGAGCGAGCGCCGACGAGAGTGTCGCGAGGACACGTCAACGGGAGGGAGCGGCCCGCCTCGTCGCGCGACTGGCCGCGGAGCACGGGCTGTCCGATCGCGCTGAGCACCGTTCGGCTGTGGGCGACCCCGCCGCGCTGCTCGGCCAGATCGCCGCCGAGGAGGCCGCCGACGTGATCGTGGTGGGCGCTCCCGCAGGAGCGCGCCTGCGCCGCCGTTCGGAGAGCCGACTCGCGGAGCATCTCGAGAGCGCAACCACGGTGCCCGTCCTGTTCGTGCCGCCGAGGGCCGTCAAGGAGCGCTCGCCACGAGACTGATGCCGGCGCTAACGTCAACTGATGCGTGTGTCGCTCTTCTGGCGAGTCTTCGCGGTGAACGCGGGGCTGCTCGGCGGGATCGCAGTGCTTCTGCTCGTCAGCCCGGTCGAGATCGATTCGCCGATCAGGGCAACGCAGGCGTTGATCGTCGTCGGAGGGCTCGTGATCACGCTCGCGGCTAACGCCCTCCTGCTGAGGCGCGCGTTTTCGCCGCTCGAGCGGTTGGCGCGGCGCATGGACACGGTGGACATGCTGCGGCCGGGGCAACGGCTTCCGGTCGGCAGGGGCGACGAGGTCGGCCGCGTCGTCGCGGCCTTCAACCACATGCTCGACCGGCTCGAGAGCGAACGGCACGAGAACGGCCGCCGGGTGCTCGCCGCGCAGGAGGCCGAGCGGATCGGGATCGCCCGCGACCTTCACGACGAGGTCGGCCAGCTGCTCACGGGTGTGCTCCTGCAGCTGAACTCGATCGCCGAGACGGCGCCCGCGCAACGGGCAGAGATCGACCAGGCACGGGAGGCAGTTCGCCGCGCGCTCGACGAGGTCCGGCGCATCTCGAGCGAGCTCCGGCCAGAGACGCTCGAGCACCTGGGTCTCGTCAGCGCGCTGACCGAGCTGTCGACGACCTTCGGGCGGGTCTCCGGCGTGCACGTGCAGCGCCGGTTCGACGACTCGCTTCCGTCGCTCCCGGCGGATGCCGAGCTCGCTGTCTACCGCATCGCACAGGAGAGCTTGACGAACATCGCCCGTCACTCCGACGCAACTCACGTGACGATGGCGCTCGAGCGCGGGCTCGACAGCGTCGTCCTACGCGTCGTCGACGACGGCTGTGGATTCGGCGGTGCGCCCGTCGAGCAGGGCGGCCTGCGCAGCATGCGTGAGCGGGCGCTCTTGATCGGCGGAGCACTGGCGATCAAAGAGGGTGTCGCAGGGGGTGTCGACGTGCGTCTCGAGGTCCCCGCCGCGCGGGTCGTACAGGCCGTGGCGGTCGACTGATGCCGATCCCGCTCGTGACCCGGATCCTGATCGCGGACGACTTCACGCTCGTCCGCGAAGGTCTCAAGAAGGTGCTCGACGCCAAGCCCGACCTCGAGGTCGTCGCCGAGGCGGCCGATGGCGCGGAGGCCGTCGACAAGGCGCTGCGAGAGGACGTCGATCTGGCCGTGCTCGATGTCTCGATGCCGCGCATGACCGGCATCCAGGCCGCGGTCGAGCTGCAGAAGCGCAAGCCCGACCTCAAGATCGTGATGCTCTCGATGCACGACAGCGAGCAATTCCTGTTCGAAGCGTTGAAGGCCGGAGCGTCGGGCTATGTCCTGAAGTCCGGCGCCGATACCGACATCGTCGACGCGGTGCGTTCCGCCATGCGCGGCGACGTGTTCCTCTACCAATCAGCGGTGACGACGCTGGCTCGCGACTACGTCGGGCACGGTGGGCGCGGCGAGGAGCAGTTCGACGTCCTCACACCGCGCGAGCTCGAGGTGCTGAAGCTGATCGCTGAGGCGCACACCTCGAAGGAGATCGCCGAGTTGCTGTTCATCAGCATCAAGACCGTCGAGCGACACCGCCAGAACATCCTCGACAAGCTCGGGATGCGTGACCGTGTCGAGCTGACGCGCTACGCGATCCGCCGCGGCCTGATCCAGGCGTAATCCCCCAGGCCGAGTTCCGGCGGCCGCGACTGGTGGCTTCGGTCTCGCGATATGGGTGCGTCGCTCCACTGACGCCGGCTCCCGCCGGAGCTACGTTCGAGACATGGTCGAAACCCTTCAGCCCGGGAGCCGAGACGATGGATCCTGACCTCGCGATCACGATTGCCTTCGTTTGCGAGGTGCTCCTGTTCGCGCTCGCGTTCACGTTCTACGTCGTGCACGAGACCCACAGGGCCCACGCCGAGCGCGCGACGGCGCCAGCACGCAGAAACCGCCAGAAGGGGAACAGCTGATGCAGCGCGTCGAGCCCGAGGCGACCGAGCAGAGCACCTGGAATCGGACGACGCGTCGACACGTCGAACCCGGGGAATGGCGTCGTTTCGAGCAGTCGATGGCAGAGATCTTCACGGCGTTCGGGATGGACCTCGACACGCCCGGCACGGCGCGAACGCCGGAGCGCTTCCTGCGGGCGCTCTACGACTCGACCGCCGGCTACGACGGCGATCCCAAGTTGCTGACCGCCTTCCCGACGGAATGCCGCGTCGCCGAGGACTGCCTCGTCAGCCAGATCGTCGAGGGGCCGATCTCCTTCTACTCGCTCTGCGAGCACCACTCGCTGCCGTTCCACGGCTTCGCCCACGTCGGCTACATCTCGGACGAGCGGATCATCGGCATCTCGAAGCTCACTCGAATCGCGCGCATGTTCTCGCGCCGCTTCACGGTGCAGGAGCGACTCGGCGAGCAGATCGCCGACGCGGTCGCAGAGCTGATCGAGCCCCGCGGGGTTGCCGTCCATCTGGAGGCGGTGCATCTCTGCACCCAGATGCGCGGTGTCCGCGAGGAGCACTCGAACACCGTGATGACCTTCTGGCGCGGCGACTACGTCGACGACCCCGAGCTGCGACGCGAGTTCCTCGCCGAGGCGCACCGCCGCAGTCAATGGAGATGAGCGAGGAAGCGAGGCAAGCGATGCACACAACCCGATACCTGATCGTCGGAGGAGGCTTGACCGCCGACGCCGCGTGCAAGGGCATCCGCGACGTCGACGCCGACGGCCACATCACGGTCGTCGCCGCGGAGGCCTACCCGCCGTACTCGCGCCCGCCGCTCTCGAAAGCGCTCTGGACGGGCACGGAGGAAAGCTCGATCTGGCGCGGCACCGAGAAGCTCGGCGTCGAGCTTCGGCTCGGCCGGCGGATCGTCACGCTCGACCCGCCGGCGCATCGAGCGACCGACGACCAGGGCGAGGTGTACGCCTACGAGCGGTTGCTGCTCGCAACGGGCGGGCGCCCGCGGCGGCTTCCCTTTGGCGCCGACGAGGTCATCTACTACCGAGCGCTCGACGACTACCGGCGCCTCCGGGAGCTCGCTGCCGCCGAAGCCCGCTTCGTCGTGATCGGGGGCGGCTTCATCGGCTCCGAGATCGCGGCGGCGCTGGCGATGAACCGCCGCCCGGTGACGATGGTCTTTCCCGAGCCTGGCATCGGTGCGCGCATCTTCCCGCCCGACCTGTCCGCGTTCGTGACCGACTATTACCGGGCGCGTGACGTGCAGGTGCTTACCGGCACGTCCGTGACCGCAATCGAACGGGTCGGCGACACGGTGCACGTGACGACCGGTGACGGTCGCGTGCTCGAGACGGATGCGGTCGTCGCCGGCCTCGGTCTGGCGCCGAGCACCGAGCTCGCGGAGGCGGCCGGCCTGGACGTCTCGGACGGGATCGTCGTCGACGACCGCGGTCGCGTCGATGGCAGCGACGACGTCTTCGCCGCCGGCGACGTCGCACGCTTCCCCGTCGCAGCGCTCGGCGGCACGATGCGTGTCGAGCACGAGGACCACGCGAAGAGCCACGGCAAACAGGTCGGCGCGAACATGGCCGGTGCGGACGAACCGTACGACCATCTGCCGTTCTTCTACTCAGACCTCTTCGAGCTCGGCTACGAAGCCGTCGGCGAGCTCGACAGCCGACTGCGCACGACCGCTGACTGGACCCACGTCGGCGGCGCGGGCACCGTCTACTACGTGGACGACGCGGGCAGGCCGCGGGGCGTCCTCCTCTGGAACCTCTTCGGGCGCGTCGACACTGCCCGAGACCTGATCCGCGCGGCCATGCCGATTCAGACGGCGGAGCTCGTCGGTTGAGCGTGGCGACCTTCACCGACACCCGCGTCGCACTGCCGGCGCTCGAGCACCTCTACGAGAGTCAGGGGTTGCCCGAGTTCGATCTGCCCTCAGAGCTGGCAGAGGCGTACGGTGGGGCGCTCGGGTTCTCCGAGCCACGGCTGTACGCCAACTTCGTCACCAGCCTCGACGGCGTCGTCGCGCTCCCCGGCGAGCGGCACTCGAGCCGGCTGATCAGCGAGCACAGCACCGCCGACCGGTTCGTGATGGGGCTCCTGCGCGCGTGTGCGGATGCGGTGCTCATCGGTGCGGAGACGATGCGCGGCTCCCCCGGGACCCTCTGGACGGCCGACCAGGCGTACCCGCCGGCAGCCACCCTGTTCGACGAGCTGCGCCACGCGCGCAAGCGGCCTCGACGGCCGGCGGTCGCCGTCCTCAGCGGCCACGGCACGGTCGATCCCCGGCATCCGGCGTTCGAGGAGGGCGCGCTCGTGCTGACGAGCGAGACCGGCGCGGCCCGCTTGCGCGGCCGTCTGCCGCGCGCGGCGACGATGCTCACGATCGGCCCGGACGCGTCCCTCGATCCCTCCGCGGCGCTGGACGCCCTGCGCTCCCGCGGCCACCGCTTGATCCTCTGTGAGGGAGGACCGAGGACGCTCGGGGCGCTCGTCGCGGCAGGCCTCGTGGACGAGCTCTTCCTGACGACCTCCCCGCTCCTGGCAGGGCGCACGGGGAACGGCTCGCGGCCGGCGCTGGTCGAGGGCATCGAGCTTCTCCCGGCCACGACGGTCGGCTGCGAGCTGCTCACGCTGCGGCGCGCCGGCTCGCACCTCTTCTCGCGCTACCGGGTGTCGGGACCGGACGGCGGGTAGCTTCGTGAGCGTCCGCCTCAAACGGGCCTACGAGCCGCCGGCGCCGGCGGACGGCTACCGCGTCCTGATCGACCGCCTCTGGCCTCGAGGAGTGGCAAGCGCGAACGCGCGTCTCGACGAGTGGGCGAAAGAGCTTGCCCCGAGCACGAAGCTGCGGCGCTGGTTCGGCCACGACCCCGCCCGCTTCGCGGAGTTCCGACAGCGTTACGTCGAGGAGCTCTCCGCACAGGAGGACAAGCTGCGAGAGCTCCGCGGACGAGCGCGCGAGACGACGCTGACGCTCGTCTACGGCGCTCGGGACACCGAGCACAACGACGCCGTCGTGCTCGCGGAGCTCCTCCGGGCGGAGACGCTTCCCACGAGCGGCGAGGAGAAGGATCGATGAGCCAGCGCCTCGATCGCACATGGCGCCACGGCGCGCTCGAAATGGGGCCGCGACCCGATGGTGGAACAGCCCTGTGCCGACGAGGCTCCGGACGAGCACGCAACGTCCATCTCCCGGCGCCAAGGAGCTCCGATGAGACCAGCCAAATCGCAGTCCAGGGTACGAGGCGAACGCCGCAAGCAGCGGCGCACCACCGTGCTCGTGCTGCTGATCGCCGGGGCAGCTTCGCTCCTGCTCACCGGATGTGCCTCCGACCGTGACGAGGGAGTGGCGGCCTTCCCGCCCATCGAGCAGACCACCTCGCTGGAGAAGGCCTGGGTCGCGGACGTTGGCACGCTCCTCGACCAGCGCGACGCCAGTCTCGAGAGCGCCTGGCGAACGCGGCTCGACTCCGCGACGGACCTGAACCGATCCGGCGCGCCGTACGCCTTCGAGCAGATCGCGCCCAAGGCATGAAAAGCCGTTTGTCATCCACTACGATCCCCGCCGAGGCGGTCGAGAAAGGGACAAGCTCGCTATGAGCTTCGAGGACTGGATCTTCTCGCTTCACCTGTTGATGGCGGCGACGCTCGTGGGCTCGCTGGTGATGTCGTGGATCGTTGTGGTTTCGCTGCTTTCGGCGCATACGCCGGGTGCGACGCTCAGCCTCGGCCGGGTCGGGATGGTGGGGACGGTCACGACGGTGGTCGGGCTGGTCGGCGCTATCGCGTTCGGGATCTGGCTGGCGATCCTGCGTGACGCGTTCCAGGTGTGGGACGGCTGGGTGATCGCGGCGATCGTTCTGTGGTGCGTTGCCGCGGTGGCGTTGTGGCGCTCGTTTGTCGAGTACGGGAAACCGGTGGAGAAGGCACGCGCGCTCGTCGCGGCCGGCGAGACCTCCCCGAACGCGGAGCTGACCGCCTTGAACCGGACCTCGACCGGGCTTCTGCTCCGCGCCCTCGCGTCGGCCGCGATCGTGCTGATCGTGATCGACATGATCTGGAAGCCCGGTGCCTGAGATGCTTGCCGCGATCCGCCCCGACGAGCAGAGCTTCGCGCTCCTCTTGCACCTCGTCGGCGCGACCGTCGTCTTCGGCGCGCTGCTCGCAAGCGCGACCTCGATCCTCCTCGCGCGCGGCGACACCCGGCTGCTACGGCTCGGCTACTTCTCGCTGCTGCTGGTGGGGCTCCCCGGCCTGATCCTGATGCGACTCGCAGGGCAATGGCTCTACAACCTGCAGCACTGGGACGACCTACCCGATCAGTTCGCCCAGCCCGCCTGGCTCGGCATCGGATTCATCGTCGCAGACTGGGGCGGCCTGCTCTTCCTCCTCTCCCTCGCGCTCGGAGGCATCGGCATCTACCGCCTCCGCCAAGGCAAGAACGCCACCGGCCTGCTCAACGCGACCATGCTCATCTCGCTCGTCCTCATCGTCGCCTACGCAGTCGCCGTCTGGGCAATGACCGGCAAGCCGAACTAGGTCGGCCTTTTTCAGGGGAGAGGGATCTCCGCGAAGATCCGCGTGCCTGCTCTGCGTTGCGATTCGATATCGAGCGAGCCATTGAGGGATGTAACTCGCTCGCGCATGCCGACGAGTCCGAACCCGCCATCGCGGGTTCGCGCCTCGGAAAAGCCGCGCCCATCGTCTTCGATCGCGAGAACCACGGATCGCTCGCGCGAGACCAAGGTGATGCGGACGGTTTCTGCCTCCGCGTGCTTGACGACGTTCGTCAGCGCTTCCTGGGTGACCCGGAAGATGGCGGTCTCGAGCTTCGCGGGCAGTCGCGTGCCGTCAGGCAGATCGATCTCGAGCTCGACCTTCGGCCCGCCCTGCTCCTCCAGAGGGGGTGGGCTACAACGAGCTCGTCGACGTGGTCGCGCCGGACGGCGCCATCCGACGTGGCCAGGTGCTCGCGATCGACGGGGATCGGATCGTGGTTCAGGTGCTGCCGGCACCGCCGGCCTGAACCTGCCCGACACGAGCATCCGCGCCCGTGGCGAGGTGGCCCGCACCGCAGTCGGGCTCGATCTGGTCTTCCGCATCCTCGACGGCTCCGGCCGGCCCATCGACGGTGGGCCGCCGGTGCAACCCGACGCATACCGCGACGTCAACGGATCGCCGATCAACCCCGTCGCCCGCGACCATCCGAACGAGTTCATCGAGACCGGGATCTCGGCGATCGACGGTCTGAACACGCTCGTGCGAGGGCAAAAGCTGCCCATCTTCTCCGGTTTCGGCCTGCCGGCCGCCGAGCTCGCCGCGCAGATCGCGGCGCAGGCGACCGTGCCCGGGAGCGACGCTGCCGATCAGTTCGTCGTCGTCTTCGCCGCGATGGGCGTGACCCAGCGTGAGGCCGGATTCTTCCGCGCGCGCTTCGCCGAGAGCGCGGCGCTCGAGCGAGCCGTCCTCTTCCTCAACGTCGCCGAAGATCCCGCGGTCGAGCGGCTGCTGACGCCGCGCGCGGCGCTGACCGTCGCCGAGCACCTTGCGTTCGAGCAGGGGCTCCACGTGCTCGTCATCCTCACCGACATCACGAGCTACTGCGAAGCCCTGCGCGAGCTCTCGGCGGCGCGCGAGGAGATCCCGGGACAGCGCGGCTATCCCGGCTACATGTACACCGATCTCGCCTCTCTGTTCGAGCGGGCCGGGCGCATCAGGGGTCTACCCGGGTCGGTGACCCAGCTGATGATCCTCTCCATGCCCGACGACGACATCACGCATCCGATTCCCGACCTGACCGGCTACATCACCGAGGGGCAGATCGTGCTCTCGAGGGAACTCGAGCGGCGCGGCGTCAACCCGCCCATCGACGTCCTGCCGTCGCTCAGCCGGCTCATGAACGCGGGCATCGGGCCAGGCAAGACCCGGGATGACCATCGTGCCGTCGCCGACCAGCTCTACGCGGCGCTGGCCCGCGGACGTGACCTGCGAAGGCTCGTCTCGATCATCGGCGAGGCGGCGCTCTCCGAGCGAGACCGCAGCTATCTCCGCTTCGCCCACGACTTCGAGCACCGCGTTCGTCCACCAGGGCGGTCAGCGCCGGAACGTCGAGGAGACCCTCGAGCTCGCCTGGGAGCTCTTGCGCGGGCTACCCCCAGCCGACCTGAAGCGGCTCGGCCCGGATCTGCTCGCGCGGTACGGGAAGGCGGGCGACGAGCCGGCCGACCCTAGCGCATGATGCTCGGGCTCCGGATCGCACTCAGAGGTCGACCCGAAGCACGCCGCTTTCGACGCGAGCGGGATAGCTCCGCACAGGCTCGACGGCGGGGCCGCGCAGCACCTCGCCCGTCGTCACGTCGAACTGGCTTCCGTGGCACGGGCAGGTGACGATGGTCGCTTCGAGCTCGCCCTCGGCGAGTGAGCATCCCCGATGCGTGCAGGTGTCCCCAAACGCGTAGAAGGCGTCGCCGACGCTTGCGATCGCGATCCGCGTCCCGCTCACCTCGAAGGCCGCGAGCTCGCGGTCGCCCAGTTGATCGAGGGCGGTCACGGTGAACTCTGCCATCGCACCATTATCCACCCTCTTCAAGGGCGAGCGGAGGCGGACTCCAGCTCGACGGCGAGTGTGAAGGACGATCGCGTCGGCCCGCCGCGGCGTGAGGTCGCGTCCGGCGGGCGATGGTGTCACGACCCGATACCGGGGCCGGGAGGGCGGTGCGACACTCGCCGAACTGAGAGAGAAGAGGAGGAGAACGATGGCAATCGCCGAGCGATACGCAGAGGTCGTTTGGGAGGGGGGCCTGGCAGGGGGGAGCGGCAGCCTCACCTCGGGCAGCCGGGTCCTCGACGGCTCCCCGGTCACGTGGGCCGCTCGCACCGAGGCGCCGAACGGAAAGACGAGCCCCGAGGAGCTCGTCGCGGCTGCGCACGCAAGCTGCTTCGCGATGGCGCTCGCGCTCGTTCTAGGGAAGGAGAACGCGACGCCCGAGCAACTCGTCGTGCGTGCCGTCTGCACGTTGGACGAGGTCGCCGGAGCGCCCCGGATCACCCACTCCGCGCTCGAGCTATATGGACACGTGTCCAATCTTGCGGAGGGTGCCTTCGCCGAGGCAGTCGACGAGGCGAGCCGGCTCTGCCCCGTGTCGAATGCCCTGACCGGAAACGTGGAGATCACGGTCGAGGCGACGTTCGAAGCTTCGGGAGCGAAGACGCTGGACGTTGTCGTCGCGTAGCTTCGCTCCGCTTGCACGGGCATCGCTTCGAAATGGAGTCTTCGCCCGATAGCCACGTCAACGGGTCGGCGGTAGCGTCGGAAGCATGAACACGATCCGAGGAGACGACATGACCATTGCGCGTTCCGGCGATCTGGGACACCGCGTCGCGGAGCGCCGTAGGGAGGTTGGCTTGACCCGCGAGGACGTCGCCCTCCGAGCGGGCATGAACAGCGGCTACCTCGACTACCTCGAGCACAGCCCGGACGCCGCGCTGACAGCGGGCGCGCTCCTGCGGCTGGCGGCGGCACTGGAGACGACACCCGAGTTCCTGAGGGGCGGTCACGTCGACCGGCCGCCCGGTCCGGGGCGAGCCGGCCCGCACCCTCATCTCGACGTCCTCAGCCGCGAGGAGTGCGACCTGCTTCTCGCCGGCGGAGGCGTCGGCCGCTTCGTCTTCCTTGCCCCTCAGGGGCCGGTCGCGCTGCCGGTCAACTTCCGCTACCAGGACGGCGACGTGCTCTTCCGCACCCGCCCGACGGGCGCGCTCGCCACGGCCGCAGGCACAACCGTCAGCCTCGAGGTCGACCAGATCGATGAGCCGATGAGCGAGGGGTGGAGCGTGCTCGTGACAGGGCGCGCGCGGCTCGTCGACGACCCCGCGGAGCTGGAGCAGGCAGCCGACCTCGGTATCGAGCCCTGGCCGGGCGGCCGCCGCGAGGCGCTCATGCGAATCGAGACGGAGGCGATCTCCGGCCGCCGCATCCGTCAGGGCAGCCTCGCGTAGTCGTTTCTGCGCGATTCCTGTCGACGATTCCGCAGGAGAGCGCGGGAGCGGCCCGGCGACTTGGTGCGGATGAGGTCGCCGCCCGCGCGTGATGCGGCGCTCGCCCCATGGTCGAAGGGTCGTGCGGCTGCGACGCTCAGACCACCAAACGGAAGGAGCGTGCTTTGTCGAGCGGAGCTTCACCTGCACCTTCTGTCACCGCCACCGGTGCGATGGTGCCGGTCGAGGTCGACGTCCAGGGGCGTTGGGACGCGCTGGCCCTCTACGAGCTGCTCGCACCCTTTCGGTCGTTCCTCGTCCAGCACGCATCGGACCGTTGGGTCGTTCACGCCAGCGCTCCCGGCGGTCAAGGCGAGCCACTTGCCGAGGCGTTGCATGCGATCGACGAGTGGTGCGCCGAGCGTCGTCTCGATCCATCGGTTCGCGTCGACTCGGAGCCGCGACGCCATGGACGGCCGCCGAGGGAGATGAGCAGATGAGGCGGGACAGCGAGGAAGACCGTGGCGTGATCGTCGTCGGCGTCGACAGCTCGGACGGAGCCGCGCAGGCGCTTCGCTTCGCGCTCGAGGAGGCGAAGCTCCGTGGGGCGACGCTGCGTGTCGTCCATGCGTGGCAGTTGGGGTACATCGGCCTCGCGGGGCTCGCGGGCTTCTCACCGGCCGGCGCCGCGCTCGACGATCTCGTCCAAATGGCGGAGTCGGCGCTCGACGCCACCCTGCAGGAGGTCGCACCCGATACGGATGGCGTTCTCGTCGAGCGCCGGGTGGTCGAGGGCCCTGCCGCGACGGTGCTGGTCGACGAGTCGCGCCAAGCCGATCTGCTGGTCGTCGGGTCGCGCGGGTACGGCGGTTTTGCCGGCCTGCTACTCGGATCGGTCAGTCAGCAATGCGCCCATCACGCGGCCTGCCCGGTCGTGATCGTGCGCCCGCTGGCCGAGGAGGCGAAATGACGAGGACGACGCGAGGACCGACCGGCCGGACGCGCCGCGTGGTTCGACAGATGCTCGTGAACGCACGGCCGCGTCTCCGCAACTGGGGTGCGAAAACGAACGTCGCGTTCATCTTCACGTCGCTCGCCGCAGTCCTCGTCGTCGCAGCGTTCCTGACTGCCTTCGTGGTCCGTCCGCCGGCGCTCGGCTGGGTCGGGTTCGCAATCGTGTCCGCCGCCGTCGCCGGCCTGGGCGCCGTGGCAACCCTCGTGCTGCCGCCTTTGCGTGTCAGCGCCCCCAAGCCCGCAACCGCCGTCGACGCGGATCGTCGGCTACTTGTCGTCGCCGACGCGTCGTCCAGCGCCAAGGGTCTCTTCAACGAGATCACGGCGGGCCTCGACGGCGCGGTCGCAGTCCACCTCGTCGTGCCTGTCCGCGTCTCCCATCTCCACTTCCTCACCAACGACGAAGCGGAGGAGCAGCGCGAAGCGGAGCAGACGATGCTGATCGTCGTCGGGCTGCTGCGGCAAGGCGAAATCTCGGCTACGGGTTCAGTCGGCAGCGACAAGCCGCTCGAGTCGATGACCGACGCGCTTGGAACGTTCCCTGCCACCCACGTGCTGCTTGCGACCCCACCTGCGGAGGAGTCGTACTGGCTGGAACGCGACCTGCTGGCCAAGGCGCGGGCTCTGACCGAGCTCCCGATCACACAGGCGATCGTCGCCTTCGATCAGCCGGAGCGCTCATCAGCTCACCAGGCGGTGCCGGCAGGGGCCGTGCGATCCGTGTCGCCCGAGCGGCGCTCGGCACGCTAGGCGACGAGCGTCCCGCAGAGGTAGAGCCGACCGTTGCGGACCTCCGCCTCGGCAAAGGGCCGTTGCTCGATGCTCGAGCCCGGTCCGAGCAAGTGGACGACGTCGACCTCCCGTGCCGCGAGCAGATCGGCGATCAGCCGTCGGTGGCAGCGCCAGGGGAGCGTCTCGGCGCACATGAAGCATGGGCTCTCTCGGCGCAGGGCGTCCGCGAGGGCCCGCTGCCATTCGCTCGAGGACATCCACGCGGCATAGCTTCGGAACGCGGGGACACGGAGGCACCCGAATCGGTCCTCTCCGGGAACGCCCGAACGACGGCCGCCGAGGCTCGGCGCGTGCACGTAGGCGATGGAGGCGGACTCCAGCTCGACGGCCAGCGCCGCCTGGCCGAATTGCGGATTGCGCCGTGACCCGGGGAAGCGGCGCACGTCGACGAGTGTCTCGACGCCGGCCTCGCGGAGGGTTGCGATCAGCTCGTCGGCAGTCCTCGTGCCGTGGCCGATCGTCGAGACGCGCATCCAGGGGCGAGGCTAGCGGCCCCTACTCTCCGCGGTAGGCGAGCATCCGTCCCCACGTGTCCTGGGTGCCCCAGATGCCGGCGCGCAGCCACTCGAGCTGGACGATCTGGCTGTGGTCGACGAACAGGTTGACGTCGACGCCGTAGTTCTTGACGTACCAGGAGAAGACGTCCGGCTGGGCCGCCTCGAACATGACCTTTTCGAGCCCGAGCTCCGCGACGACGCGCGCGATGACGTCGGTGCGCCACTCGGGCGCCTGCTCGGTGATCCCTTCGGAATCGATCGTGATCATGTGCGCGCCGGCATCGAGAAGGCGCTTGGCGAGCTCGATCGCGTAGCCGACGTCACGCGTTCCCTCTGCCTCGAGCGCCTCGACGCTGGAGGTGCCGCCGGCGCCGAACCGGATTCCGACCTCGGGCTTGGGCTTCAAGCCCGCCGCCCCGACTGCTCGAGTCAGACCGACGAGATCGTCGACCGGCAGCGTGACGAAGCCGCTAGAGATCTCGACGATGTCGAAGCCGAGCTCGCGACACTCGTCGAGGTAGTGCTGGACGACGTCGCCACCCTGGGTGAGCGCGTACTCGAGGAAGCCGCCGGTCGAGACCTCGACCCCGTGCTCGTGGCAGACGTCGTTCGCGGCGCGTACGGCCTCGCCCGGCATCAACGAGAAGGAGCCGCCTGCGTACCTGAGCGTGTCGACGTAGACGCTCATCGTCTCGAGCAGGTCCTCGAGGTAGCGGCGCCCGACCGGGGTGTGGTTGGGGCCGCGGATCTCCGTCAGGCCGCGGGTGCGCGGCTTGGGCGGACGCTCGTTCAGGCGCATGAACGCGAAGGCCTGCTCCCCGGTCTGCGGTTTCGTCTCGATGCTGGTCATCGAACTGCTCCTTCTCCGGTAGCCGCGCGCGCCTCTCGCCCGACCCGACTCGCGTCTGACCAGCCTCCCATCCGCTCGGCTGTTTTGACATGGGGCGGGTGCCCCATCTCGAGCACGCGGCGGCCTCATCTCAGGCAGGCGACAAGGCTCGTCAACCACGCAGATGAGGCCCAGACCCGATGGCGCCGCGGACAGGTGCGAGCGATGCTTCGAGTCGTAATGAGCTCTCGCTTGCATCAGTTGTCGTCGCTCGGACAGAGCGTCTGGATCGACTACCTGTCGCGCGATCTCATCGAATCCGGCGCTCTCGCGAAAGCCGTCGATGAGGACGCCGTCGTCGGCGTCACCTCGAATCCGAGCATCTTCGAGAAGGCGCTTGCGCACGGGTACGCCTACGACGAGCAGATCGCCGCCAGGGACACGGACGCCAGAAGCGTCTTCCTGGAGCTGGCGATGCGCGACGTCGCCACCGCCTGCGATCTTCTCCGACCGGTCTGGAACCGGACGCGAGGTGGCGACGGCTACGTCTCGATCGAGGTCGACCCGAGCCTGGCCGCCGACACCGCGGCCACGATCGCGCAAGCGACGCACTTCCACGAGGCGATAGCGCGCCCCAACCTGATGGTCAAGATCCCGGCAACCGATGCCGGCGTGCCCGCGATCGAGGAGATGACGGCGCGCGGCTACGCGATCAACGTCACTCTGATCTTCTCGCTCACTCGCCACGGTCACGTGGCCGAGGCCTACCTCCGAGGGCTCGAGCGGCTTGTCGCCTCGGGCGGCGACCCGCGTCGGATCCACTCTGTGGCCAGCTTCTTCGTTTCCCGCGTCGACACGGAGACCGACCGCCGCCTCGTCCAGGCCGGTCGGGCCGACCTCGAGGGTCGGCTTGGCATCGCCAACGCAAAGCTCGCCTACCAGCAGTACAAGATGCTGTTCCACGGCGAGCGTTGGGATGCTCTTGCC
Organism: uncultured Actinomycetes bacterium; assembly: GCA_963742625.1. Classification (GTDB taxonomy): domain Bacteria; phylum Actinomycetota; class Thermoleophilia; order Gaiellales; family Gaiellaceae; genus Gaiella. Next base: position 1,506,763 of record CAVUMO010000002.1, on the reverse strand, counting down.
GCGCGCGGCGCGACCGCGCAGCGCTGCCTCTGGGCGTCCACTTCGGTCAAGGATCCAAGCCTGCGCGACACACTCTACGTCGAGGAGCTGATCGGCCCGGAGACGATCTCGACCATGCCCGAGGAGACGATTCGCGCCTTTCAGGACCATGGTCGGGTCGAGGCGCGGCTCGAGGCCGATCTCGGCGAGGCCCGGCATCTGTTCGACAAGCTCGCCGCCGCCGGCGTCGACTACGACGACGTCACCGCGACGCTCGAGCGCGAGGGGATCGAGAAGTTCGTCGCCTCCTTCGACAAGGTGCTGCAGCGCGTCGGCGACAAGCGACGCCACGTGACGGCCTCAGCCTAGAAGCCGGCGTCGCTCGGTAGGGACGGGCTCTTACGGCTGGGGAGCGACGACAACCGGCTGCGTGGCGAGACGCACCACCGACCGGGAGACGCTTCGGCCGAGCGTGCGCCCGCGGTGGCCGACGACCACGAGTCGCGCGCCCCGATCGTGGGCGAACTCGGGGATACGTTTGCGGGGTGATCCTTCGAGAATCTCGCCGTCGGCGGCAACACCCGCACGCGCGGCGGTGCGACATGCCTCGTCGAGCGTGCGCCTCGCCCGCGCCATTGCTGCGGTCAGGCGCCGCTGGTAGAAGGGTGCGCCCAGGAAGCCGGACGGCCCTCGACGGACGTAGACGAAGACGACGGGTGCGTCGATTTCGGCCGCGAGCCGGGTTGCGGTTTCGATCGCCCTTGTGCTCGCCGCCGAGCCGTCGATGGCGGCGACGATCGGTGCGGCCCGCTCCGAGGCCACTGTCAGACGACGCCGATCGGCGCGAGCATGCGCAGGTGAGCGGGCGGTGAGGGCTACGGCACTCATCGGGGACCTCCTGGTCGGTGTCTCGGAACTAGTCAGGCCGGTCGTACGAGCTCGGCGCCGGCAGCACTGACTGCGACGCGTGCCTGCTTCGACGGCCTGTCCTATTCAGGTTGCCGGACGCCCACCGATGTGGCTATCGGGCCAAGAGCCCATTTCGGGCCGTTTGAAGATTCGGATCGAGACATCCGTGCTGTCACCCACCCCTGAAATCGCGTCGCTGGCAGCGGTCGATGCTTCAGGCGGCACCGGTGCGCATGCGGTGGATCGTCGCCAAGAGCTCAGCGCTATCGACTTCCTCGTCGTCGTCTCCGAGCGGGCCGAGGCGCAGGCGCAGCGACGTCCACGACATCAGGTCGCGCATCGAGACCATTCCCAGCACCCGTCCGCCCTTGACAACGGGCAGGTGGCGGAAGCGACCCTCGATCATGATCGCCATGGCCTCGGGGACGCTCGTCCCCGGCGATGCGGTCATCACGTGTCGGCTCATGCGCTCGGAGACCGGCGTCTCGGGGCTGCAGGCGTCGGGGATCGCGCGCATGAGATCGCGCTCCGAGATGACGCCGACGAGGTTGCCGTCCTCGATGACGACGGCTGCACCGGTCTCGCGCGCGATCATGCGCCGCGCGGCGTCGGCGATCGTCGTGTCCGGCGACACCGAGAGCACGTCGGTCGCCATGAGGTCGGCCAGCTGCATCGTCCGAATCTACATCTACGCTAGGAGCAGCACGGGTTGCTCGAGGCCGCGCTGGATCGACGCAAGCAGGCGAGCGCCCTCCGCCCCTGACGTGGCACGGTGGTCGACCGACAGCGTGACGGCCATGATCGGCCGTATCCGAACAGCGTCGTCGCTGACGACCGCACGCTTGACGCTCGCGCCGACGGCAAGGATGCCGGGCTCGGGGGGATTCACGACTGCGCTGAAGCTCGGGATGCCGAACATGCCGAGATTCGAGACCGTGAAGGTCCCGCCTTCGATCTCCGCCTGCTTCAGCTTGCCTACTCGGGCGCGCTCGACGAGGTCGCGCGACTCGCGCGCGATCTCGCGCACGCTCTTCTGCTCGACGGACCGTAGGACGGGGACGATCAGACCTTCGTCGAGTGCGACCGCGATGCCGATGTGGGCGCTCTTGTGGAGCACGAGCTTGCCGTCGTGCCAGCTGCGGTGGAACTTCGGGTTCTCGACCAAGGCGAGCGCCGCGGCCCGCACGACGAGGTCGTTGATGCTGATCCTCTCGTCGTCGCCGGCAAGCGCCTGATTGAGCTCTTCGCGCAGCTCGAGCGCGCGGCCCATGTCGATCTCGGCGTCGAGGTAGAAGTGCGGCACGGTCGCCTTCGATTCGCTCATGCGACGCGCCACCGCGCGGAGCATGGGCGTTGCCTCGACGACCTCCTCCTCGACCGACGGCGGAGTGCCCGGCGGCGACGCGCGTTGGGCGATCGCCGGCTCGCCGGCGGCTCGGCCTGGTCGCCCCTCCGTGCCGAGAGCGCGCTCGACGTCGACCTTGACGATGCGACCGTCAGGGCCGCTGCCCTTGCCGGCCAGCTCACGCAAGTCGAGCCCTGCCTCGGCTGCCATGCGGCGTGCGATCGGGCTCGCTCTTACCTCGCCGGCGGCCTCACCGACTACCTGTGAGTCGGGCGGCTCGCGCGGCTGGGTTGCTGCGGGCTCGGGTTGTCGGGCCTCGGGTTTGCCCGACTCCTCGGGTCGAGCCTCGGGAGTAGCCGCCTGAGACGGGCCGTTTCCGCGGGCGGCGGTCTCGGGCACCTCCTCGCCCTCGGCGCCGATCAGCGCGATCGGCGTGCCGAGATCCGCCGACTCGCCCTCGCCGACGAGGATCTTGAGCAGCACGCCGTCCTCGTACGCCGTCAGGTCCATCGTCGCCTTGTCGGTGTCGATCTCGGCGATCACGTCACCCGCGGCGACGGGATCGCCTTCGTGCTTCACCCAGCGGGCGACCGTGCCCTGCTCCATCGTGTCGCTCATGCGCGGCATCGGAACCTCGACGGCCATCAGTCCCTACCCTGCCTCCACGAGGCCACATTCCGCGAGCAGCGAGCGGGCCGCCGCCTCCAGCTTGTCCTCGAGCATGAGCGCGGCCAGCTCGAGGGGCTTCGAGTACGGCATCGGGACCTCCGCACCACCGACGCGCTCCGGCGGCGCGTCGAGGTCGTCGAAGCACGCGCGACCAACACGAGCGGCGAGCTCGGCGCCGACGCCAAATGTTGCCCAACCTTCCTCGGCTATGAGCACGCGGTTCGTCTTGCGTACCGACTCGACCACCGTGTCGACGTCGAGCGGGCGCAATGAGCGCAGGTCGATGACCTCGGCCTCGAAGCCACTCTGGGCCAGTCGGTCGGCGACCGAAAGCGCGCGCCGCACCGTGTACGAGTGCGCCACGATCGTGAGATCGGTGCCTTCGCGCGCGACGTGCGCGCGGCCGAGCGGCAGCGTGAAGTCGTCGGCCGGCTCGGGGATGCTGCCGGTCACGTTGTAGAGCACCAGGTTTTCGACGAAGAGCACCGGGTCGTCGTCGCGGATCGCCGTCTTCAGCAGCCCGTACGCATCCCGCGGGTTCGACGGCGCGACGACCTTCAGTCCCGGTGTGTGGGCGAACCAGACCTCGAGCGAGTGGGAGTGCTGTGCCGTGAGCTGGGCGCCCGCGCCTCCCGGCGTGCGGATGACCATCGGCACGCCGACCTTGCCCCCGAACATGTAGCGGATCTTGGCCGCGTGGTTCACGACCATGTCCTGCGCGACGAGGATGAAGTTGATCGTCATGATCTCGACGACCGGCCGGAGGCCGAGCATCGCCGCGCCGATGCCGGCGCCGACGAAGCCTTCCTCCGAGATCGGCGTCTCGCGCACGCGCTTGGGCCCGTACTTCGCCCACAGCCCTGCGGTGACCTTGTACGAGCCCTCGAAGCGGCCGATCTCCTCGCCCATCAGGAACACGCGCTCGTCGCGGGCGAGCTCCTCGTCGAGAGCGCGTCTGAGCGCTTCACGATAGGTCACCTCCGCCACGATCGCGTCTCCTCGCGCTCGCCGAACGGCGCCGCCGTGTTCATCCCCGCGAACTGCTCACGCCAGTCCTCGTCGCCGTACACGTTCTCGTACAGCTCCTCGGGATCGGGCGTCGGCGCGGCCGCAGCCTCGCGGATCGCCTCGCTGACCTCGTCGGAGACCTCCTTGCGCATTCTCTCCAGCTCCTCGTCGTCGAGCAGATCGTGCTCGCGCAGAACCTCGACGTAGCGCGTGATCGGGTCGCGCTCGCGCCAGGCCGCGATCTCGTCGGCGGTGCGGTAGACCTTCCCGGCGTCGGCCACGGAGTGGCCGCGGAAGCGATAGGTCGTCGTCTCGAGCAGCGCTGGCTCGGACTCCTCGCGTGCGCGCGCGAGCAACCGGCCGGCGGCCTCACGGACGGCGAGCACGTCGTTCCCGTCCACTCGCTCACCGTGCATCCGATAGGCGCAGGCACGTTTGTAAAGCTCGGGCTCGGCCGACGCCTGCTCCACGGACGTGCCCATGCCGTAGAGGTTGTTGATGACCTGAAAGACGATCGGCAGGTGCCAGACGGCGGCGAGGTTGAGAGCTTCGTGAAACGCCCCGATGTTGGTGGCCCCGTCGCCGAACTGACAGAGCACCGCACCGAGCGCGTCCTGGTAGTCGATCGCGAGCGCCGCGCCGACGGCGATCGGCAGATGGCCCCCGACGATGCCCCAGCCGCCCAGGAAGCGACGTTCGACGTCGAGCAGGTGCATCGAGCCGCCGTAGCCGCCCGCCACACCCGTCTCCTTGCCGAACAGCTCGGCCATGACGGCTGCAGGAGAGCTCCCGACGGCGAGCGCGGCGGCGTGGTCGCGGTAGCTCACGAACAGGTAGTCGTCGGCTTCGAGGCAGTCGATGCTGCCGACGTTGGCCGCCTCCTCGCCGATCGCCAGATGGCAGTAGCCGCCGATACGTGCGCGCGTGTACTGCTCCTCGGCACGCTCTTCGAACCGTCGAACGAGCAGCATCATGCGCAGCAGACGCAGAGCCTGCTCGTTGTCCTGGAGCACGTCTCGCACGCTATTGGCTGCTTTGGCCACGCTTGTCCTGTTCACGTTCGAAGAGCATGTGTAGGGAAAGTCTCGCATCAACCGAGATTCACCCGTGTCGATCGGAGCTTGTCCGAGCGAGACAGCCGGTGTCGCGGCGAATTGTCCTGCCCGGGAGCGGCCCGCGGCGCGACGCCGACCAGATAGATCGCTCTGCCGCAGGGAGCCACTTCTTTCGCGTCGCTGATGCACTCGCAGGCTGGTGACCGCACCGCTCCGACAGAGGATGTCGTCGAGCGGATTACGGTGGTGCCGTGACGCCGCGCGCCGCGACCTCGATCTGCTTCCTCGTCAACGGGGCGCTCGTCGGCACATGGGTCGCCCAGATCCCGTTCGTCCAGGAGCGGTTCGACGTGTCGAAGACGACGATCGGCGTCGTCCTCCTCTTCATGGCCGCAGGAGCCTTCGTGGCGATGCCGCTGACCGGGCAGGTGCTCGACCGCCATGCGACCGCGCGGGTGCTGAGGATCGCGGCGGTTGCGTATCCGCTCCTCCTGCTCTTACCTCTGGCCGCCCCGGGCCCCCTGCTGCTCGCGGCAGCACTCGTCGCCTTCGGCGCCGGGAACGGAGCGATGGACGTCTCCATGAACGCGCACGGCGTCGCCGTGGAGCGGGCGCTCGGCAGGCCGATCATGTCCTCGCTCCATGCCTGCTGGAGCTTCGGCGGTCTCGCCGGCGCCGGCGCGGTCGCGGCGGCGGTCGCGCTCGGCGTCGATCCTCGTCTCGAAGGAGCATGCGCGACATTTCTCCTGTGGGTGGTCGTGGTGGGGGCGACCGCCTACCTGAGAGACGCTTCGCTCCATGCTGATGGAGCGCCGACGCCCGCGGGGTTCGCGCTCCCGTCCCGCGCCGTATTGCTGATCGGTGCGCTCTGCTTCCTCGTGATGACGACGGAGGGGGCGGTCGCCGACTGGGCGGGCATCTACCTCACGGGCGAGACGGGGGCGAGTCGCGCGGTGTCCGCGACCGGGTTCGCCGGGTTCTCGCTCGGCATGGCGCTCGCGCGCCTGAGCGGCGACGGTCTCGTGGCGCGGTACTCGCGCAGGAACGTCCTGGTCGGCGGGGCAGTGCTCGCTGCGACGTCGCTCGCGATCCTGCTCGTGGCCGGTCACGCCGCCGTCGCGGTCGTCGCATTCGTCCTCGTCGGTATCGGCGTCGCGAACGCGGTGCCCCTGCTCTTCAGCGCGGCGGGTCGGGTCCCGCCTGCCGGGCCCTCGTTGGCGGCGGTCTTCACGATCGGGTACCTCGGGTTCATCCTCGGCCCGCCCGTGATCGGCGTCCTCGCGGACGCGATCACCCTCACCTGGGCGTTGGCGGTGGTCTGTGGCGCGCTCGTCCTCGTCGCGGCGCTCGGTGGCCGGGCGGTGGGAGACTCGCGCTCCGCGGCGGAGCCGCTCACGAGCCTTGCGCGCGAGAGGGTCGATCGCTGAGGCTCCAGCGGCTCGGCGCTATCCACCCGCGTGGGGCGGGCGCTCCGTCACATGCACATCCACCCGCCGTCGACCGACAGGTTGATCCCGTTGATCGCCTGGTTCTCGAGCAGGAACCGGCATGCGCCCATGACCTCCGCCATCGTCACGAGGCGTCCGATGGGGGTCCGCGCGACCAGCGCCTGGAGGCGCTCGTCCGGCATGTCGCGCCACTGCGGGCTGTCGCCGACGATCGCCGGGTGCAGCGCGTTGACGCGGATCGGCGCGAGCTCGATCACGAGCGTGCGGACCATGCTGGTCACGCCGCCGTTGACCGTCGTCACGGTCGTCGATCCTGGATAGGGACGATCGCGGGCGAGACCGCCGAAGATGAGGATGCTCGAGTCGTCTCCGAGCCCGGGCCGCAACGCGTGGATCACTTCCGCGTACCCGACGAGCTTGAGCGTGACGAGCCTCAGCGCACTGTCGATGTCGTACTCCGCGATCGAGTTCGAGTCGCGCTCGATCGCGGCGAGGACGAGATGATCGACGGCGCCGACGTCCGCGAGCGCATCCGCGATCGTGTGCGGCTCCGCGAGGTCGAAGCCGATGCCGCGCGTGCGCCCGCCCACCTCCTTTGCCGCCTCCTCGGCGCGGCCCTGGTCCCTGCCGGTGACGACGACCTCGCGGCCCTCGTCGGCGTAGGCCTGCGCCAGCTCGCGACCGAGACCTTGCGTGCCGCCCACGACGACGACGCTGCCGTTGGCCATCGCGTTCTCCTTTCGTGGTGACGGCCCGGCCCGCACGGCTGCGGACCGGGCCGTCGGATGACCTCGCTCGGGCTGCCGTCGCTCAGGCCGCCGTCGCCGACTCGGCCGCCCAGTCGGGGAGCAGGCCGCCCTCGCCGAGGATGTGGTTCCTCGACTCGTCGAGCTTCTGGAAGACCTGCTTCAGGTCGACGCCCACGAGCTCGCCGCCGCGCTTCACCGCGCGACCGGCGACGAACACCGAGTCGACGTTCGAGGTGTCCGAGAACACGACGATCGTCCCGATCGGGTCGAGCATCGGGGCCGTGTTGATCGCGTCGGTCTTGAGGAGGACGATGTCCGCCTGCTTGCCGGGCGTGAGCGAGCCGGTGCGGTCGTCGAGGCCGCAGGCGCGCGCCCCGTCGATCGTCGCGAACTCGAGCACGTCCCTGTGCGTCAGGGCCGGGGCGAACGCCTCGTCCGGCGTCTCGGTGAAGCAGCCGATCCGCTCCTGGACGAGCGCAGTCCGCATCTGCGTGAACATCTCGCCGGGCACGCTCGAGACGACGTCGACGCTGAGGGACGGGCGGACGCCGCGGGCGAGCAGCTTGCCGGTCGGGGGCGGCCCGTGGCCCATCAGCATCTCGACGTACGGAGCGATCGACGCCTTGCCGCCGGTCTCCGCGATCCAGTCGAGCTCCTGGTCGGTCAGGTCGGTCATGTGGATGTAGCAGACGTCCGGGCCCATCAGCTCGAGGTCGTGCATGTCCTGCACGGGGTGGTAGTGCAGGTTGTGGAGCCGCATGCCGACGTGCACGCTGATCGGGATCCCGAGCTCGCGCGCGAGCGCCCAGTCGTGCTTCGCGACGTCGAAGTTCGAGTTGCCGGGCTGGCGCGCCGCCATCGCGAGCGTGAGCAGGCCGTCGTCGGAGGAGAAGTAGGTGTCGCGGATGCGGCGGATGTCCTCGGGGTGCTCGAGCTCGCTGAACGACCACCACTCGCCGCCGGTCGGCATGCCGTTCGCGTAGACGGCGCGGATGCCCGCGTCCTTGAGGCCCTGGATAGCCGCGTCGGAGTGGTCGGGCGTGTTGCTGATGTGCGACCAGTCGAGCAGCGTCGTGACGCCCGCGTTGAGCGCCTCGAGCGAGCCGGCGTAGTCGCCGATGTGGACGTCCTCTGGGCGGTAGTGCCCGCCGACACTGCCGAGCATCACCGCGAAGTAGTGGTCGAGCGTGCAGGACGGGAGGACGCCACGGACCGGCGTCTGCCACGTGTGGCGGTGCGTGTCGACGAACCCCGGCATGACGATCATGCCGCTCGCGTCGACCTCCTCGGCATCGCCTACCTCGAGACCTCTGCCGATCTCGACGATCACCCCGTCCTCGACGAGCACGTCGCCGTTCGGGATCTCGCCGACGTCGGGGTCCATCGAGACCACGAAGCCGTTGCGAATGAACAGTCGCTGCGAGCTCATGTCGCTCTCCTTGGCTGGCCGGTCACCGACACTACGACAGCCGCGACCGCCTTCTCCCGAAGAGAACGCGTCTCACGCTGCCGGATGTACAGCGAGCATAAACACGTCACGGCGACGGAGTCAACCGGCCTCGGCGTCCCTTTTCCCTGGCGCCGTGCGGGTTCACGCGGCCCCGTCCCTCGGTCGCCGCGCATCGTGGGACGCGCGTCGCCGGGCGGCGCGTTCCGTCACGGTTGACACTTCTCGTCATTCGTGCACAGAATGGATGCCTGGTCGCGGCACGTTCCTCGGCGTCCTGCCTTCCGGGATCGGGCTCCTCGTGAGCGCCTCCGGACACACCGGCTCCGTCGGCTCTGCGCAGGCCGGTGGACGTGTCGGCGCGCTCACCGCGAGCGCGGTCGTCGCCGCCCGGTTCCTCCCGATCTGGCTCGCGACCGGGGCTCTCGTGATCGTCGCGGCGGTGATCGCGCCGAACGCGATCAAGAGCACCTCGTGGGCGTTCGTGCTCCCGTTCATGACGGTCCTGGCGATCGCCGCACTCGGCCAGATGCTCGTGATCATGCACGCGGGCATCGACCTCTCGACCCCGGGTGTGATCTCGCTCGGTGGGAACCTGCTCGTCGGCGTCAGCTCGGGGTCCAACGACCGATTGGCGCTCGGGATCCTCGCGTGCGTCGGCCTCGGAGTGCTCGTCGGCCTGGTCAACGGTATCTTCGTGGGGATCCTCAGGCTGAACCCGCTGATCGTCACGCTGGCGGTGGGACAGATCGTGCTCGCGATCGCGATCAGGTACTCCCGTGAGGTGACGAGCCAGTCACTCGTCCCCACTTCGCTCTCCTCGTGGGCGGCGGAGAAGCCCCTCGGGATCAGCTCCGTGTTCTGGGCGGGCGCTGCGATCACGCTCGCGGTCGCCTTCGCGCTCCGCTACACCGCGCCCGGTCGGCGCTTCCAGGCGGTTGGCGCGAACCCGCGCGCCGCGTGGATGGCCGGTCTGCACGTCCGCTCCCACGTCGTGTTCGCGTACACCGCGGCGGGCGCCCTCTACGGGGTCGCCGCCGTCCTGCTCGCGGGCCTGCGCATCAGCATCGACCCGGCCTTCGGGGCCGCCTACCTGCTCGCGCCGATCGCCGCGGTCGTCATTGCCGGCGCGTCGCTCTCGGGTGGTCTGGCCAGCGCCACGTCGACCTGGATGGCAGCGCTCGCGCTCACCCTGCTCACACAGATGCTCCTCATTCTCGGCCTCTCGACGGCGATGCAGTACATCGTTTTCGGCGGGGCCATCATCGTCGGGATGCTGATCTCGGGCGACCGGCTGGCATCGGTCCTCGGCCATCTCCTGCGGCCGGTCGATGCACCGGCGGGCACTCGACCCGAAGCGACGGAAACGACGAGCTGATGCTCGCGAAAGGAGGAAGGATGCAGGGTCGGAGGGAATCCGGAGCGTCACGGAGGCGCCCGCTCGTCGCGGGGGTGCTGACGGTCCTCGTGCTCGGTGTCACGCTGGCGCTCGTCTCGACCAGCAGCGGCGGCACCGGCACATCAGCGGCAAAGCCGGCAGTGATCGTCTCGACCGGCAAGGGGTTCGGCGAGGTGTACGCCGCGAAGGCGTCGACCCTCAAGCAGGCGCTGTTCAAGGCAAGCCTGCTGCCGGCGAACAAGGCGGCACGCAACATCGCGCTCGCCGGGCTCGGACGGGCCGACAGAAAGGTCAACTACAACCTGGCGCTCCAGTGCTGGAAGAACAACGGCTGCAGCACCGGCACCGGCGGCAAGCTCACCGTCGCCTACATCGAGCAGTTCGGCGAGAACGTGTTCCGCCAGATGTCGAAGATGGAGTTCATCCTCCAGGCGCTGACGTATCCGCAGGTCGGGAAGATCATCTACAAGAGCGCCCACTCGGACCTGAACCAGGGCATCGCCGACTTCAAGGCGGCGATCGCCCAGAAGGTCAGCCTGATCGTCACCTATCCGGACTTCGGCGACGCGATGCTGCCGGTGATGAAGGAGGCGACGCAGGCGGGGATCCCGGTTGCGTCGTATGCCTGGGGTTACGTGACCGGGCCGGGCACGAACTACCTGACGGTCGTCGGCGAGGACACGTGCAAGCTCGGCAAGGCCTACGCGCAGATCATGAACACGCAGGTCAAGTCGGGCAACATCGCGTTCCTCGGCGGCTTCCCCGGGAATCCGCTGTCGCTCAGCTGGCAGAAGTGTGAGCAGGCGGCGCTCAACCCGAACATCCACGTGGTCGCGAACGAACCGACGAACTGGGACCCGTCGAAGGTCCAGGGAGTCGTCGCGGGCATCCTCGCCGCACACCCCGACGTCAAAGGCTGGAGCTACGAATACGGGCTCGGGATGGCACAGGGCGCCTTCGCCGCGTACCAGGCCGCCGGCAAGCCGTTCGACGCCGTCCTGACGCTCCGGACCGACGACGTCGGCATGGGCTGCGCGTTCGAAAAGCTCAACAACCCGAACCTGAAGATGTGGTACTACACCTCGGGGAATCCGCAGATCCGCGTCGCCTTCACGGCGGCGATGATGAAGCTCAAGGGCGCCAAGATCCCGCCCACGATCGTGTTCCCGATCCAGCTGCAGAACCAGCGGGTGCGCAACTCCTGCGTCAAGGGCTATCCGCAGGAGTCGAACGCGACATCGCTCATCCCGCTGAGCCTGCTCAATCGGATGTACCCGTAGGAGGAAGCGAAGCCACGCACTAGCCATCCGAGAACGATGTCGACTCCCGGGCCCGCGAGCTCCTCCGTGCTCTCCCTTCGCGATGTCTCGAAGGCATTCGGAGCAGTCAGAGCACTCCGCGAGGTCAGCGTCGACTGCCGGGCGGGCGAGATCCACGCGCTCGTCGGGGAGAACGGGTCCGGGAAGTCGACACTGCTCGGGATCGCCAGCGGCTTTCTCGCGCCCGACCACGGGACCGTCGAGATCGCCGGCAAGCAGCGCCGGCGGGTCTCCCCGGCAGAGACCCGCCGGCTCGGCCTCGGCATCGCGTACCAGACGTACTCGCATGTCCTCGACCTGTCGGTCGCCGAGAACCTCTATCTCGGGGCGCCGCCGGAGCTCCGGCCGAGATACGGACGGATGGAGGCGTGGGCTGCCGAGACGCTCGGCGCGTTCGACCTCGACATCCCGCTGACCGCGACGACGCGCTCGCTCTCCCTCGTCCAGCGGCAGCTGCTCGAGGTCGTCAAGGCGCTCCTCGCCAAGCCGAAGGTCCTGCTCCTCGACGAGCCGACGACCGCGCTCGGGCCGGACGACGTCGAGCGCCTCCATGCGCTCGTGCTGGAGCAGAGCCGCGCCGGCGTCGGGATCGTCTACGTGAGCCATCGACTGCCGGAGGTCCTCGGCATCGCCGACCGGGTCAGCGTGCTCCGTGACGGCGTCTGTCAGGGGACGTTCGAGGCGGCCTCCATGTCCGAGGAGAGCCTCGTCGCGCTGATGATCGGGCGTCCGCTCCAGCTCGCGTTTCCCGACCGGCAGCGCGCGGGCGTCGAGCGCGAGGTGCGACTCGCCGTCTCGGCGCTGCAGGGCGAGCGGTTCGGGCCGGTCGACCTCGAGGTGGCCAAGGGCGAGATCCTCGGGATCGCCGGCGCCGAGGGCAACGGGCAGGTGCAGTTCCTCCGCGCCCTCGCCGGTGTCGAGCGCTCCGTCGGCACGGCGACCTGCGACGGGCGGGCGCTCGACTCCGGATCGCCGCTCGGCGCCCTCCGCGCGGGCGTCGTGCTGCTGAGCGGGGATCGGTCGGGAGAGTCGCTGTTTCCGGTCCTGAGCGTCAGGGCGAACACGACGATCCAGGTGCTCCGCCGGCTCGGGCGGTTCGGCTTCCTCCGGCGCCGGCGCGAGCGCCACACGGTCGACGACCTCGCGAGTCGCCTGCGCATCCGGATGGCGTCGATCGAGCAGCCCGTACAGTCGCTCTCGGGCGGGAACCAGCAGAAGGTCTCGCTCACGAGGCCGTTCCTGCGCGGCGACGTCAAGGTGATCCTCGCCGAGGAGCCGACCCAGGGTGTCGACGTCGCCGCCCGGTTCGACATCTACGACGCGCTGCGCGAGACGGCGAACGACGGCGTCGCCACGATCGTCAAGTCGAGCGACCCGCTCGAGCTCGCCGGGTTGTGCGACCGCGTCGTCGTGATGTCGCGCGGCAGGATCGTCGACGAGATCCGGGGCGACGACCTCGGCGAGCGCCGTATCGTCGAGGCGATCGTCGGCTCGGGGCTCGGTCGGGCCCGTCGCGAAGCGGAGGGTGAGGCGACCCCGGCATGAGAGGTCTCGTGTCGGCGCCCGGTGCATGCGCGTTCCTGGGCGGCGGTGGCGGAGCCGGGCTCCGCCCCGCGGGAGCCGCCGCCGGCCAGGGGCGCGCATGAGCGTCTCCCGGAGGCTGCAGGGCTGGCTGCCGCTGCTCCTGATGTCGACGTTGATCGTGGCGCTCGGCGTCTACACGTCGGTGAGGGAGGACGCGTTCCTCACCTCGTACAACCTCAACAACCTCCTCCTGGCGACGATGCCGCTCGCGCTCGTCTCGCTCGGGCAGGCCACCGCGCTCCTCGTCGGCGGCTTCGACGTGTCCGTCGCGGCGCTGATGACCTTCTGCGTCGTGCTCGCCTCGTACACGTTGACGCCGACCACGTCGGGGTGGGGGTACTTCCCGGGAGCGCTCGCGCTCCTCGCGGCAGGTCTGGCGACGGGCATCTTCAACGCACTCCTGATCCGGGTCCTCCGGCTGCCCTCGATCATCGCCACGCTCGGGACCCTCAGCATTCTCCAGGGAGCGTCGCTGTGGCTCCGCGACCATCCCGAGGGCACGATCAACAGCGACGTGATCAGCGGGCTCACGAAGAGCGTGAGCTTTGTCCCGATCGCGTTCATCGCGGTCTGCGTCCTCGCCCTGCTCGCCGACCTGTGGCTCTACCGCTCCCGTACGGGCCTCGCGCTCCGGGCGGTCGGGCTCGACGAGACGTCGTCGCGCCGGCTCGGAATGCGAACCGGCCGCGCGGTGATCCTGGCCTTCGTCGCCTGCTCGGTGATGGCGTCGATCGCAGGCTTCTACCTCGCGGCCCAGGTGCAGATCGGGTCGCCGATCATCGGCAACTACGGCCTCGAGAGCATCGCGGCGGCCGTTCTCGGCGGCGCGAGCCTCGCGGGTGGGCGGGGCTCCTACGTCGGCACGCTCCTCGCCGCCCTCTTCCTCACCCTGATCGACAACGTCCTGCCGCTGTTCCAGCAGCCGACGGAGTACTCGGAGGTCACCATCGGCGTGCTGATCCTCCTCGCACTCCTGCTCTACAAGAGCCCGGAGCTCGTCTCCCGCCTGCGGACGAGCTGGGGCGGGGTCGGCCGTCTCCGGACCGGCGAGGGGCGGGCGCCGGCAGGCTGAGCGCTACGCGCCGGTCGGCAACGGCCGAGCGCCTGCTGTGCGCGGATCCGCCTCGCGACCGATCACCACCCAGATCGCGTGCACCGGCTCGCCGCCGATCGTCCACAGGCGGTGCGGCGACGACGAGTCGAACGCGATCGAGCCGCCGGGGCCGAGCTCGTACCGCTCGAAGCCGACCTGCACCCCGAGCGTCCCGCTCGAGACGTAGCCGTACTCCCGTCCGCCATGCGTCGTCAGCGCGTCCTCGGGGCACGACTCGGCCCCGACCGGGTAGACGACGTAGAGGAACTCGACGTCCGGGTCCCGCTCACGGGTAAGCCGCTCCCAGCGCACGCCCGACGCGAGGTTGATCACCCGACGCGTGTCGGGGCCCTCGGCGAGGCCGTCGCCCCGCTCGACGACGCGCTCCTCCTGCTGCTCGCCGAAGACGTCGCTCATCGTGATGCCGAGCGCGGTGACGATCGAGTAGAGCGTGCTGACCGAGGGGTTCACGCGGTCGAGCTCGATCTGCGAGACGAGGCTCGGCGAGACGCCGACCCGCCGGGCGAGCTCGCGGAGCCCGATGCCGAGACGCTCTCGCTCGGCGCGGAGTCTGCTGCCGACCTTGGACGCCTCGAAGGTGGCCTCGGCGGGCCCCGGAGCGGGCGCGAGGTCGCTCACCGGGCGTCCTTCCGCGCCGCCGTCATGCCCTGCGCAACCGCCCGCGAATCTCGGTCGCGATGCGTTCCGCGCCCGGCAGGAACGCGTCCTCCAGCGGAGGGCTGTACGGGATCGGCGTGTCCGGGGTCGCGATCCGCCAGGCGTCGTCCAGGTACCCGAGCGCCTGCTCGGTCACGGTCGCGAGCACCTCGCCCGCCCAGCCACCCGTCTGCGGCCCTTCCTCGACGACGGCGATCCGATTGGTCTTCCTCACCGACGTGACAACGGTATCGACGTCGAACGGACGAAGCGTCCGGAGGTCGATCACCTCGACCGACACCCCGTCGCGGTCGAGCGCGTCCGCAGCCTCGAGGCTGTCGTGTACGCCCTTCATCGCCGTCACGATGGTGACGTCCCGCCCCTCACGCGCGACCGTCGCCCGCCCCAGCTCGGCCGTGCCGTCCTGCACCTCGCCTTCGAGTGTGTAGAGCCGCTTGTGCTCGAAGAAGAGCACGGGGTTGTCGTCGCGGATCGCCGCCTTCAACAGCCCCTTCGCGTCGGCGGGCGTCGACGGGCACACGATCTTGAGCCCGGGCACGCCCATGAACCACGAGACGGGCATCTGGGAGTGGATCGCGCCGAACCGGCCGCCCGCCCCGACCACCGAGCGGATCACGAGCGGCACGCTGACCTGCTCCTGCGTCAGGAACCAGTACTTGGTGGACTGGTTGACGAGGCTGTCCATCGCGAGCGTGAGGAAGTCGCCGAACATGATCTCGATCACGGGCCTGAGCCCGGTCACCGCCGACCCGAAGCCCGCGCCGGCGAGCGCCAGCTCGGAGATGGGCGTGTCGAAGACCCGCTCGGGGCCGTACTTCTCGTAGAGACCCGTCGTCGTGGCGAAGACGCCGCCCGCGACGGCGACGTCCTCGCCGAAGAGGATCACGCGGTCGTCGTCGGCCAGCGCCTCGTCGAGCGCGTCGCGGATCGCGGTGCGGAATGTCGTGGTCATCCGTGGGTGTCCTCGTCTCGTCTCGGCCGGGTCACAGGGTCAGCGCGAGCGGTCGCTCGAGGAGCTCGCGCAAGCGGGAGAGGAACTGCGCGGCGTGCGCGCCGTAGACGGCTCGGTGGTCGCACGTGAGCGTCACGGTGATCACATCGCGGAACCCGATCCGGTCGGGGCCGTCCTCGAACGGCGCACGTCGTGCGCCCCCGACGGCGAGGATCGCCACCTGCGGCGGGTCGATGATCGCCGTGAACGAGCGCACGCCGAACATCCCCAGGTTCGAGACCGTGAACGTCGCGTGGTGGAGCTCGTCGGGCATCAGCGCCCGCCGACGGGCCGCGTCGGCGAGTCGCCGCGAGTCGGTGGCGATCTGGGCGAGCGACTTCCGATCGGCATCGAGCACGACGGGCACGAGCAGCGCGTCCTCGGTGGCGACCGCGATGCCGACGTTGACGCGCGCGTACGTCTCGATGCGCCCGTCGACGTACGACGCGTTGAACCGCGGGAGCTCCCGCAGCGTCCTCGCCACGGCCTTGACGACGAAGTCGTTGAGCGACGGGACCTCGTCGCCGGCCTCGCGCGCCCCGCGCCGCAGTGCCACGATCAACGAGACGTCGACATCGGCCGCGGCGGTCAGGACGGGTGTCGTGGTCGCCGACTCCACCATTCGGCGGGCGATCGTCGTCTCCGTCGGAGTCAACTCGCGCGTCGTAACCTCTCCCTTCCCCGCAGCCTCCCGCTGCTCGGGCGCGGTGGCTCCCGAGGTGGCGGTAGCCCTCACGTCCTCGACCGTCACCCGGCCCCCGGGCCCCGTTCCGACGAGGCCGTGGAGCGAGACCCCGAGCTCGACGGCCGCTCGCCTCGCGACCGGCGTGGCATTCGGGCGCGACCCCGCGGCGGCGCCGGCAGGCGAGCGTCCTCCGTCCTCGTTCGCGACCGAGCGGGCAAGCGCCGGCGTCGCCGCCCGGGGCGGTGGGGTCGCCTCGTCGCTCGCCTCGCCGTCGCCGCTCGACAGCGTCGCGATCGCCTCACCCACGCCGGCCGTCCCACCCTCCGGGACGAGGATCGCCGCGAGAATCCCGTCCCACTCGGCCTCGTAGACCACGGTTGCCTTGTCCGTCTCGACCTCGATCAGCGCATCGCCGCGAGCGAACGACTCGCCAGGCGACTTGAGCCAGCGGGTGATGACCGCGTCGGCCATCGAGTCGGACAGCTTCGGCATCGTCAGCTCGCGGGCCACGACGAACCCTCAGTCCTTGAACTCGCGGGCCGCGAGGGCGGTCGGCCAAGGTGCCGCGAGGCCCTGGGCGCGCATGCGCTCAAGCTCTCCCGCCACCTCACGCCTCAGCTCTTCCAGCCGAGCCTCGTCCACTCCCTCCGAGGCGAGCTGCGCAGCGAGCACCGTGATCGGGTCGCGCTCACGCCAGTGGTCGAGCTCGCCGTCCGGGCGATACACGCCGGGGTCGCTGCGCGAGTGGCCCACGAACCGGTACGTGAGCGCCTCGACGAACGCGGGGCCGTTCCCTCCGCGGACGTGGTCGATCGCGCGTCGGGCCGCTGCGCGAACGGTCCACACGCTCATGCCGTCGATCGTCTCGGTCGGCACGCCCATCACCTCCGCCCGCTCGCGCAGCTCCCCTGCGGTCACCGAGCGGAACGCCGTGTACTCGCCGTAGCCGTTGTTCTCGCAGACGAAGACGAGCGGCAGGTCGAGCACCTTGCAGAAGTTGAGGCACTCGAACACGTAGCCCTGGTTCATCGCGCCGTCGCCGAAGTACGCGACCGCGACGCCGCCCGTCGTCCGCTTCAGGCCGAGGGCTGCGCCCGTCGCGGCGGCGATGCTCCCGCCGACGATCCCGAACGACCCGATCAGCCGGTCGCCGAGCGAGTTGACGTTCATCGAGCCGGCGCGCCCGCCGTTGATCCCGGAGCCGCGGCCGAGCATCTCGTCGAGCAGCGCCTGCGGGTCGACGCCGAGCGCGAGCGCGTGGCCGTGCCCGCGGTAGGTCGCCGCGACGCGGTCGCGCTCCTCGAGCACGCTCGCGAACCCGGTCGCGATCGCCTCCTGCCCGGAGTACAGATGCGTCGTCCCGTACACCTCGCCCGCGAGGAAGAGCGATTGGACGAGGTCCTCGAAGCCCCGGATGAGGAGCATCTGGCGGTAGATCCGCGTGTAGAGCTCGACGTCGTCGAGGACGCCCGTCGCCGGCGAGTCGCTGACGTTGCTCATGCCGCGCCCACGCTCGTATCGGCGGCGAGGCGCTCGCCGAGGTAGTCCCAGTCCCGCTGGTGCCTGTACGAGTGGCGCGGCGGCGGTCCCGGCGCAGAGGTCTCGAGCCACCTAACGGGCCGTCCCTGCGTCTCGTAGAACGCGTGCACGCAGCCGGTCCCCGTCCAGAAGGCGTCGCCCGGCCGGAGCGTGTACCGGTCGTCGTCCGCGACGACGTCGACCTCCCCCTCGAGGATGTAGTACGACTCCTCGAACGGGTGGTCGTGCGGGTTGGCGCAGGCTTCCGGCTGGTAGTCGACCATGAACATCGTGTGGAGCTGCGCGTCGAGGCGCTGGTCGACGAGCATCTTGACGGCGATCCCGCTATAGGCGAGGACGGCGGTCGCCATGCTCCCCGACACGGTCGGCGCGCCCATCGCCTGGCCTCGTTTCAGCACGTCCAGGTCCATCTCGCCGCCCCGCAGCAGGAACAGGTTGTGGTTGCGCGGGTCCCGCGCATCGAGCCCGGCGGGGGCGCTGTCGGGCGCCGGCCCGAGGAAGAACGTGTCGCTCCCGTCGAGGCGTGGGCGGGGGGAAGCCATCTCGATCCAGAGTGCCGGCCCGCTCGAGCGGAAGGCGTGCGGGGCTCCGACGGGGATCGCCCCGCAGGCGCCCGGCTCCAGCGTCACGCCCCGCCCTTCCAGGTACAGGACCGGGTCTCCCTCCAGCACGTAGAAGCTCGTCTCGAACGAGTGCACGTGCTCGTCGACGTGCCCCGCGTCGAGCGACACCAGCGTCAGCGCCATGTGGGTCGAGCCGAGCGAGCCGTCGACGAGCCGGCAGCTCGTCAGGCCGCCGGAGCGTCCCGGCAGGGCGTCGGCGAGCACGATGTCCTCGCGGCGGACGAGGCGATAGCCCGGGCGGCCGTCGACGAGCGTGCGGGTCCCGGTGTCCTCGCTCACGACGTGACGCCGGAGGGCTCGACCACGGCGGACGAGGCGACTGCGGACGCGAGGCCGGGAATGCCGCCCGCGCGGCCGTTGCCGCCGTCCTCGACGAGGTCCACGCCGCGCACGTAGATGCGGCCGGCGACGAGCAGCTCCTGGGCCGGGAAGCGCGTGAGCACCTCGTAGCCGGTAGCGGTCACCACCACCTCCTCCTCGATGCGCGCCGCCGAGCGGCCGTCCGTCGCCGCGCAGTACGTCTCGAGCGCGAAGACCATCCCCTCCTCGAGCTCGACGGGGTGGTCGAGCGAATGAACGCGCGAGATCATCGGGGACTCGTAGAGGCCGACGCCGATCCCGTGGCCGAACTGGAGCCCGAAGCATGTCTCCTCGTCCGGGAAGCCGAGCTCCTCGGCGGTCGGCCACACCTCCGCGATCCTGTCCGTCGTCATGCCCGGGCGAACGAGCTCGATCGCCGCGTCGAGCCATTCCCGGCATTGCTTGTACGCGTCGAGCTGGGCGTGGTTCACGCCGCCGACGTTGAACGTGCGGTAGTAGCACGTCCGGTAGCCCATGAACGAATGGATGATGTCGAAGAACGCCTGGTCGCCCGGTCGCAGAAGGCGGTCCGAGAAGACGTGGGGGTGCGGGTTGCAGCGGTCGCCGGAAACGGCGTTGACCGCCTCGACCTGCTCCGAGCCCATCTCGAACAGGAGCTGGTGCGCGCGCGCGACGATCTCGTGCTCGTACACGCCGGGACGCAGCATTCGGTAGATCTCTTCATAGACCGCGTCGACGAGCCCCGCCGACTGGTCGAGGAGCGCGATCTCCTGCGACGTCTTGATCGTCCGCGCCGCGAGGAGCACGCGGGAGCCGTCGGTGACGTGCACGCCGGCCCGTTGGAGCGCCTCGATCGTGACGAGGTCGGCCATGTCGATCCCCAGCGGCTCGCCCTGGAGCCCGCGCTCGCGGAGCTCCGTCGCGATCCGCTCGCCCAGCCTGTCGGGGACCCCGGTCTCCACCGGCATCGCGCCGCGCATGGGCGCGACGCCCGCGCGGAAGTTCTCCGGCGGGAGCCACGGAGCAAACAGCTGATGATGTCGCGCGGCGGAGCCGAAGTCCCAGAGGATCGGGTCGCCGCCGCGGGGAAGGAGCGCGAACCGGGCGTTCTTGTCCCGGGCCCACTCTCCGATGTGCGTGCTCGTGACGTACCGGATGTTGTTGGGGTCGAACAGCAGCACCGCTCCCAGGTCGGAGGCCTCGAGCGCGGCCTTCGCACGATCGAGGCGGTCCTGCCGGAGGCGCGCGAAGTCGATCCGCTGCTCCCAGTCGACCGCCCGCGTGGCGTCGGGGGAGCCGTTCTCCCTGCTCCGCATGGTCACGGCACGACCTCCTGTTCGAGATGCTTGCTCGCCTCGTCGGCCGCCCGGTCCGGAGTGTCGAGGCCGGAGGCGCGGCGCAGGTGCTGGAAGAGGGCGATGAAGTCGTCGTCGGCGTAGCCCGCCTCGCTCGCCGCGCGAAGCTGCCGCTTCAGCTCCAGTGCCAGAGGCAGGTCGACGCCGTGCTCGTCGGCTGCGTCGAGCACGAGGTCGATGTCCTTCTCCATCAACGCCGTCGTGAACGTCGCCGCATAGTCGTCGCGGAGCAGCGGCTCCGTCTTGTACTTCACGAACGGCGCGCCGACGGCCGAGTTGCCCATCACTTCGAGGAGCGCGGCGCGACTCACCCCGGCCGCCTCTCCGAAGACGAGGGCCTCCGACATCGCCTGCGCGAGCACGGCGATCATCAGGTTGATCGCAAGCTTCACGACTCGGGCCTGCTCGCCGTCGCCCACGTGGTGGATCGTCGGCCCGATCGCGAGGAGCACCGATTCGATCTCGTCCAGCGCCTCTCGCTCGCCCGAGACGATGAAGCTGAGGTTCCCGGCGCGGACGACGGTCGGATTCCCGCTGACGGGGGCGCGAAGGTATCGCACCGACCGTTCCTCTGCACGCTCCGCCACGCGTGCCGAGCTGGCCGCCGAGACCGTGGACACGTCGACGAGGACGGTGCCCGGCCGCGCGGCATCGACCAGGCGCGCCGCGACGGCCTCGAAGGCCTCGTCGTCCGCCAGCGAGGTGAGGACCACGTCGACCTGCGCCGCGATCTCCTCCGGCGTACCGACCGCGGTGGCGCCTCGCTCCTCGAGCGCCTCGGATCTCCCGGGCGTGCGATTGCTCACGACGAGCTCGTACCCGCCGTCGAGGAGTCGCTCTGCGATCGCGGTGCCCATGTTGCCGAGACCGATCAGCCCCACGACGGGACGCGGGTCCTTAGAGGCGCGCACTGTCCAGTATGAATAAACGATCGCCCGTCACCGGTCAAGCCGCTCCTGCCGTGTTCTGGCCTGTCTTCGCTCTGTCATCATGTGCCTGTACAGCTGCACCATACGCGGCGGACACTGCTCGGACGTGGTTAGGCCGTCGCGAGCGCCTGTTCGAGGTCTGCCCACAGCGCAGCGGGGTCTTCGAGGCCGACCGACAGGCGGAGCAGCCCGGTCGGGATCCGGTTGCCCTCCCACCGGTGGCGCGCCTCGAGCTTGGAGCGGGTCCCGCCGAGGCTCGTCGCGTTGACGATCGTCCGCACCGCCCGTTCGACGCGACCTGCGGCCTCGCCGTCGGCCACGTCGAAGCTGACGAGGAACGAGAAGCCCGGGTAGCGCACCGTGGTCACGGCGGGGTGCGCCTGGAGCCGCTCGACCAGCGTTCGCGCGCTCGCTTCCTGGCGGTCGAGGCGGGCCTCGAGTGTCTCGAGCCCGCGCAGCACGAGCCAGGCCGTGTCCGCCGGTGCGACGATTCCCGCGAGGCGACGCGTCTGGTGCAGCCGGTCGCGGAGCTCGGGATCTCGCGCGGCGGCGACGCCGGCGAGGACGTCATCGTGGCCGGAGAGGATCTTCGTCGCGGAGTGGAGGGCGACGTCGCACCCGTGCTCGAGGGGTCGTAGCCGGAGCGGTGACGCGACGGTCGCGTCGCAGACGACCGGCGCCGGGTGCGCGACCGCGGCCTCGAGGTCGGGCATGGTCAGGATCGGGTTCGCGGGCGCCTCGACGAGGATCAGGTCGGCGTCGTCGGGCGGCGGCCTGGTCTGGTCGAACTCGACGACGTGCACGCCCCATGGCGCGAGGTGGCCGAGCAGCGTGCGGTGCCCGTAGTACGCGCCCTCGGCGAGTGCGATCGTCCCGCCGGGCCGCAGCATCGTCAGCACGACGCAGGTCACGGCCGCCATCCCGGAGGGGAAGAGCAGCGCCTGCCCACCATCGAGTGCACCGAGTGCCTCCTCGCAGGCGACGCCGGTCGGGTGGTCGGCCCGCGCGTACGAGAAGCGCCCCGGTTCGCCCTCCTCGTAAGGCCACGTCGCCGAGCGGTCGAGCGGCGTCTCCACGGCTCGATGCTATTCGGGCCGCGGGCGCTCGAGGACGGTGGGCGAGGGGTCGACGAAGCCGAGCTTGCGGTAGAGCCCGTGCGCGTCGTGGGTGTGGAGGATCCACTTCGTCCCGGCGAGCGGGCCCTCGTCCACGCTGAAGCGCACCAGCTCGACCCCGAGCCCGTGCCCGCGGTGCTCCTCGAGCACGTACACGTCGGCGAGGTACGACTGGACGTGGCCGTCGGAGATCGCGCGCGAGAACCCGACCTGGCGGCCGTCGCGGTAGAGGCCGACCACGCGCGCCGCGTTGCTGATCAGCGCGTCCTGCGTCTCCCGCGGGCGGCCCTTCGCCCAGTACGACTCGTCGCTCAGGTACCGGTGGACGGCGTCTCGGTCGATCCGCTCCGGGTCGTCGTCGAGCTCGTACTCCTCTCCGACGACGCGCCTCACGGTCGCCAGCCTACGTGTCGTGCGGCGGGGGTTAGGCTCCGCACGGATGTCGGCCCGGCACGAGACGACCGCCGAGAAGCTCGCCTGGCTCCGGGAGCTCGGGGAGGCGGCGGCGCACGCCGGTTCGGAGAAGGCCGTCGGGCGGCAGCACGAGCGCGGGAAGCTCCTCGCGCGCGAGCGGATCGACCTCTTGCTCGACCCGGGTTCGTTCGTCGAGCTCGACCGCTTCGTCCGCCACCGCGAGATCGAGTTCGGGATGCAGGACAACCGGCCGTGGGGCGACGCCGTCGTGACGGGCTACGGGACGGTGTTCGGCCGGCCCGTCTGCGTGTTCAGCCAGGACTTCACGGTCTTCGGAGGGTCGCTCTCCGAGGTCTTCGCGGAGAAGGTCTGCAAGGTCATGGACATGGCCGTCAAGGTCGGTTGCCCCGTCGTGGGGATCAACGACTCGGGCGGCGCGCGGATCCAGGAGGGAGTCGTCTCCCTCGCCGGTTACGCGGAGATCTTCTGGCGGAACGTCCAGGCGTCGGGCGTCGTCCCGCAGATCTCGTTGATCATGGGGCCGTGCGCAGGAGGCGCCGTCTACTCGCCGGCGATCACCGACTTCGTGCTGATGACGGAGGGCTCGTCCTACATGTTCATCACCGGCCCCGACGTCGTGAAGACCGTGACGGGGGAGGACGTGTCGTTCGAGGACCTCGGCGGCGCGACGGCGCACGCGACGAAGTCGGGCGTGGCCCATCTCGTCGCTCCCGACGAGCAGGCGTGCATCGACGACGCGCGCTATCTCCTCACGTTCCTGCCGCAGAACAACCTCGAGACCGCGCCGTGCGCCCCGCCGACCGACCCGGTCGACCGCGAGTCGCCCGAGCTCGACGCGCTGATCCCGGACTCGTCGAACAAGCCCTACGACATCAAGCGGGTGATCGAGATCGTCGTCGACGACGGCGCGTTCCTCGAGCTCCAGCCCGCCCACGCGGAGAACATCGTTTGCGGCTTCGCGCGACTCGGCGGCCACGCGATCGGCGTCGTCGGGAACCAGCCCGCCGCGCTCGCCGGCGTGCTGGATATCGACGCCTCGGTCAAGGCTGCGCGCTTCGTCCGCACGTGTGACGCGTTCAACGTCCCGCTCGTGACGTTCGTCGACGTCCCGGGCTTCCTCCCGGGCACGGCACAGGAGTGGGGCGGGATCATCCGTCACGGCGCGAAGCTGCTGTACGCCTACGCGGAGGCGACCGTGCCGAAGCTGACGGTGATCACGCGGAAGGCCTACGGCGGCGCGTACGACGTCATGAGCTCGAAGCACATCCGGGCCGACGTCAACGTCGCCTGGCCGACGGCGGAGGTCGCGGTGATGGGGCCCGACGGGGCGGTCAACATCGTGTTCCGCAAGGAGCTCGAGGCCTCCCCGGATCCCGAGGCCCGCCGCGCGGAGCTCATCGCGGACTACAAGGAGCGCTTCGCGAACCCGTACTCCGCGGCCGAGCGCGGCTACGTGGACGACGTGATCGAGCCACGGCGCACCCGGCCGTACCTGATCCGCGCGCTCGAGGCGACCCTCTCGAAGCGCGAGCCCGGCCCGAAGCGGAAGCACGGAAACATCCCGCTCTAGCTTGTTCGCCAAGCAGGAATCCGCGGGAGCGGATTCCTGCGGCTTGATCCCCGCCTGCGGCGGGGCAGATCCCTGAAGGCGTCGGCTTCGCCGCCGCGACCGCCAGCTTGTTCGCCAAGCAGGAATCCGCAGGAGCGGATTCCTGCGGCTTGATCCCCGCCTTCGGCGGGGCAGAGATCCCTGAAGGCGTCGGCTTCGCCGCCGCGACCGCCAGCTTGTTCGCCAAGCAGGAATCCGCAGGAGCGGATTCCTGCGGCTTGATCCCCGCCTTCGGCGGGGCAGATCCCTGAAGGCGTCGGCTTCGCCGCCGCAACCGCCCCGCTGTGCCTTGTCAACCGCCGACGGGCGATGCCGCTCGCCGTGCACGGCGAAAGGCTCAGCACAGGGCTGCGCGCTCGGCTCTCAGCCGCGCACGAAGGCGAGCGCGCGAGGTCGCGCCCACGACCGCGGCTCAGCGCGGGTGGCTCTTCGCGAGCGGCGGGCCGACGACCTCCATACCTGTGCCCTCCAGCGCCCGCTCGAAGGCCTCCATGGCCGGCGCCCCGTCCTGCGCGGCGAAGCGATCGAAGAACCGCTCCATCCCGGACGGCGTGAAGAGCACGAGCATCCGGGCCGGCGTGGTGCCCGCGTTCTCCCATGTGTGCGGCACGCCGCGCGGCACGTAGACGAGCGACCCGGCGGGCGCGGTCTCGACGTCCTCCCTCAGCCGAAACCGGACGGTGCCCTCGAGCACGACGAGGCACTCGTCCTCGTGCGCGTGCGTGTGGAACGGTGGCCCTTCGCCGGGCCCGGCGATCGTCTCGAGCGCCGTCAGGCTCCCGTTCGTCTCGTCGCCGCGCACCGCGAAGACGATGTCGCCGCCGACGGGGTTCCGGATGGGGGCGACGTCGCCGGGGCGACGCATGATCGGATCTGGCATGGAGTCTCCTCGGTCGTGTGGGCCGGATGATGGACCGCCCGGCGCTCGGACGGCGAGCTACCCCGCCGGGTTACCGTTCGGCGCGTGCGCGTCTCCGCGAAGGTCGACTATGCGCTGCGGGCGATGCTCGAGCTCGCCGTCGCGGCGGACGAGCTCGTCAAGAGCGAGCGCATCGCGACGGCGCAGGGGATCCCGCAGAAGTTCCTCGAGAACATCCTGCTCGATCTACGTCATGCAGAGCTCGTGACGAGCCGGCGCGGGGTCGAGGGCGGCTACGCGCTCGCGCGGCCCGCGGGGGAGATCAGCCTCGCCGACGTGATCCGCGCGGTCGAGGGGCCGATCGCGACCGTCCGCGGCGCCCGGCCCGAAGACGTGGAGTACGTCGGGGCCGCAGCAGGGCTGCGGCCGCTCTGGCTCGACCTCCGCTCGGCGATGCGCGGCGTGCTCGAGGAGACGACCCTGGCCGACGTCGTCGCGCGCGCGAACGTGGGGTGAGGGCGATCAGCCGGAGCTCGCGGGATTGACCTGGAGCGCGATGACGTGGCCGTCGGGAGTGAGGAAGTTACTGCACGCCGGCGTAGCCGGGCGGTCAGGCGAACGTCGTCTGGCGCGCGGCTTCGACGTACACGATCTGGCCGACCTCGAGCTCGAGCAGCTCCACGTGGTCGCGGCTCGTCTCGACGGAGAGCCGCTCGCCGTCCCCGTCGACGAGGTCGAGCCGGACGGCGAACCCGAAGTGCACGATACGGTCGATCATGACCTCGCGCGTCGACCCGTTCGGCTCGAGCGCCACCTCGAGGTCGTGCGGTCGGACGAAGGCGTCCCCGATCCGGTGGGCCTGGCCGACGAACGTCATCACGAACTCGTTCTCGGGGTGCTCGTAGACGTCCCGGGGAGGACCGACCTGCTCGATCCGTCCCTGGCTCATCACGGCTACCTCGTCGGCGACCTCCATCGCCTCCTCCTGGTCGTGCGTGACGATCACCGTCGTCGTATGAGTCTCGTCGTGGAGGCGGCGAAGCCATTCGCGTAGCTCGGCTCGCACGCGTGCGTCCAGCGCGCCGAACGGCTCGTCGAGGAGGAGAACGGACGGATCGATCGCGAGCGCCCGCGCGAGGCCCATCCGCTGGCGTTGCCCGCCCGAGAGCTGCGACGGGTACCGCTTGGCGAGGCCCTCGAGCTGGACGAGCTTCAGGAGCTGGCTCACGCGCTCGGCGATCTCCGCTTTCGGGCGCTTCCGGATCTCGAGGCCGAAGGCGACGTTGTCGTACACCGTCATGTGCTTGAAGGCGGCGTAGTGCTGGAACACGAACCCGACGCCGCGCTTCTGTGGCGGCCGCCCGGTCACGTCCGCACCGTCGATCGAGACACTCCCGGTATCACCCGTCTCGAGCCCGGCGATGATCCGCAGCAGCGTGGACTTGCCGCTGCCGCTCGGGCCGAGGAGCGCGGTCAGAGACCCCGAGGCGACCTCGACGGACACGTCGTCGAGCGCCAGGAAGTCGTCGAACCGCTTCGTGACGCCACGGACGGAGATCGACATCAGTGCCTCGCTCCCTTCGGTTGGAGGACGATCATCGTGACGAGGATGAGGATCGCCATCGCGGCGAGCACGAACGAGATGCCGTAGGCGGGCGCGTAGTTCCCGTACGAGAACTGATACGCGTCCTCGACGCGCAGCGTCGCCGTCTGTGTCTTGCCGACGATGTTCCCGGACACGATCGCCACCGCGCCGAACTCGCCGATCGCGCGCGCCGCGGTGAGTACGACGCCATAGATGACCGCCCACCGGATCGACGGGAGCGTGATGCGCCAGAAGGTCTGCCAGCCGGACGCGCCAAGCGTCGAGGCGGCCTGCTCCTGCTCGGTGCCGATCTCGCGGAGCGTCGGCACGACCTCGCGGGCGACAAACGGCAGCGTCACGAAGATCGTCGCGAGCGCGATCGACGGCGTCGCGAAGAGGATCTCGTAGCCGTGGTCGTGGAACCAGGAGAGCCAGCCGCTGGCGCTGTAGAGCACGACGAGCGAGAACCCCACGATCACCGGTGAGAGGGCGAGCGGGAGGTCGATGAAGGCATTGAGGAACCCCCTGCCGGGGATGTTGCCGCGCACGATCACGAGCGCGCAGACGATCCCGAACACCGTGTTCACGGCCACCGCGATCACCGTGACCAGCAGGGTGAGCTTGAAGGCGGAGATGGTGTCCGGCGCCGTGATCGCCGCCCAGGCGCCGTCGAGGTCCTCCGCGGTGCGCCACACCATCATGATCAGCGGGCCGACGAGGATCACGACGAGGTAGCCGAGCGCGACGAAGCGGAGCCCGAGCCTACCCACGGTCGTGCCTCGTGACGTACCAGCGGAGCGCACCGATGCCCATCAGGGCGGTGAAGGAGATCAGGAGCAGCACGACGGCGATCGCAGCCGAGCCCGCGGGGTCTTGCTCGATGCGGTAGAAGAGGTGGATCGAGGCGACCTCGGTCTTGAACGGGAGGTTGCCGGCGATCAGGACGATCGCGCCGATCTCGCCGACGGCGCGCGCGAATGCCATCGCGACCCCGGAGAGGATCCCGGGGAGGATCACCGGCAGCACGACGCGCCGGAAGGTCGCGAACGGGCCTGCCCCGAGCGACCTCGCCGCGTCCTCGAGCTCGCGGTCGAACTCGATCAGCACCGGCTGGACCGAGCGGACGACGAAGGGGAGCGTGACGAACAGGAGCGCGATGTAGATCGCACCGCGCGTGAACGTCACGTTGGCGTCGAAGTGGAACGAGCCGATCGTGAAGTCGAGCGGTGT
The DNA here is from genome assembly GCA_963742625.1 of uncultured Actinomycetes bacterium. Lineage (GTDB taxonomy): Bacteria > Actinomycetota > Thermoleophilia > Gaiellales > Gaiellaceae > Gaiella. The sequence goes on along the minus strand of CAVUMO010000002.1, from coordinate 1,478,805 downwards.
CCGGGGCCCGTAGAGCGCCATGATCACGAGCCCGGCGACGATCGTGGGCAGAGCGAACGGCAGGTCGATGATCGCGTTGACGACGGACTTTCCGGCGAAGGAGTCGCGCACGAGGACCCACGCGATGATCGTCCCGAACACCGCAGTCGTCAGCACCGCCAGCGTCGAGGTGATCAGCGTCAGCTTGAACGCCGCGACGGCTTGCGGGGAGGAGACCACCTCCCAGAAGCCGGACCAGCCCTCTCCCGTCGACTTCCAGACGACGGCCGCGATCGGCAGCACGACGATCACCAGGAGGAACGTCGTGACGAAACCCACCTGCAGGGAGAGAGCCGTCGTGGCGGCTCTCTCCCTGCGGTGCTCGGCCGGCGCGGGAAGGCGCGGCGTCTCGGTGACGGTGGTACTCAGGTGGGGACTCCGAGCGACTGCTCGATCTGCTGCATGACGCTCTTCCGCGGGTCGAACCACTTCTTGTCGACCGCGCGCCAGCCGCCGAGCAGCTTGTTCGTGATCGTGGTCTCGCCCGGTCGGGTCGGGAACTTGCTCTTGAACTCTGCGAGCGCCTGCTTGTTGACCGGCCGGTACCCGTTCTGCGCGAGGATCTTCTGCGCCGGATAGGTCTTGAGGAACCGCGAGAACGCGGTCCACTCGGCCCTGTGCTGGCTCGTCTGGATCGCCGCGATGTAGACGTCGATCAACATCGTCTGGCGCGGGATCACGTACGGGAGCTTCCCGTTGATCGCCTCGCTCTCGAACGTGAGCAGGACGTCGCCCTTGCCCGAGAGGAACGTGTTCGTCGCATTCGAGCCGGACGAGTCCTGCGAGACGACATTGCTCTTGTAGAACTTCTGCAGCCAGTCGAGCGCCTGCACGTCGGTCTTGCCGAGCCGGCGCTGCGCGACGTAGGACGCGAGAATGTTCCACTTCGCGATCCCCCCGGTGAACGGGTTCACCGTCACGACCTGTACGCCGGGCTTGATCAGGTCGTTCCAACCCTTGATCTTCTTCGGGTTGCCGTCGCGGAGGCCAAAGACCACGACCGAGTTCCAGACGACGCCGTTGTAGCTCTGCTTGTCCCAGTTCTTGTTGATCAGCCCCTTGTCGACGAGGTCGTTGATGTCGTTCCCCGTGTTGAGGACGACACCGTCGGCCGGTAGCCCGTTCGCGACCGCCTGACCCTGGGCGGAGGACGGGCCGTAGGACGCCCGGATGGTGATACCGGCTCCCTGCGGCGTCTTGCGGAACTCGTCGATGAGCTTCGTCAGCACCGGCCGCGGCGTCGAGTACGCGACGAGGTTCAGCGTGACGTCCTTCGAGCCCTTCCCGGCGGTGGTGGTCGCACCGGCGACTGCGGCCGCCACGAGACCGGCGACGAGCGCCGTGACCCACACGATTCCCTTTCGTTGCATGGCTCTCCCTTTTCGCAGGTGCGACCGCAACAGCCTTCCGCCGTGCCGGCCCCTTTGTCCACCGGAAAGGTACATAAGCATAAGCTATGGGTCAAATAAGTAATGCCAATCCGTCGCCGGCGCGAAGAGAGGCCGCTCGATGCCGAGCGGAACCATATTGGCGCGCCGCGGAGATCCGCCGGGCAGGATCACCTGGGCTGCCGAGCGCGATGGCAGCCCGCGAGCGGAACTCGGCGCGCGAGCTCGTGTAGCGTCGTTCCGTGCGGCTTCGGCTCTACCCGGATCCCGGGCCGGCGCTCTCGCGGGCGCTCGCGACCGTCCTCGAGGACGAGGGACTACTCGATACGACCGAGCGCGCGTACGTGACGAGTTGGCGGCGGGAGGCGCTCCGCGAGGGCGTCGCGCGGGAGCCCGCCCGGCCGCGCGTCTCCGCTGTGAGCCGCCCCTACGTCGCCGCGCCCTCGCCCCGCAGCACCCGCGGCGCGACGCGGAGGTAGTCCAGGCCCGAGATCCAGGTCAGCAGGGTCGCGGCGAGCAGCACCCACCACGCGACGTCGGCGTCCCAGGCGCCTGCGGCCTGGAGCCCGGCGATGATCGCCGCCGCGGTCTGCACCCAGGTCTTCAGCTTCCCGAGGTCGCGGGCGCCCATTACGACGCCGCGCTCGAGCGCAGCGAGCCGGAGGCCCGAGACCGCGAGCTCACGAGCGACGATCGCGGCGATCATCCACGCGGGCGCGACCCCTTCGGCGATCAGCATCACGAGCGTCGCGAGCACCAGCACCTTGTCGGCGATCGGGTCGAGCAGCGAGCCGAACGCCGACGTCTGGTTCCAGCGCCGCGCGAGCCAGCCGTCGACCTGGTCGGTCGCCATCGCGACCGCGAACACCGCCGTCGCCCAGTAGAGGTGCCCGGAGAAGTCCCACGCGAACAGCACGACCACGACCGGCACGGCGAGCGCCCGCACGAGGGTCAGCTGGTCGGGCAGGGTCACGGTTCGAGGAGAATACGCCGCACATGCCTCCCTTCTCGAAGGTGCTCGTCGCCAACCGCGGCGAGATCGCGATCCGCGTCTTCCGCACGCTGCGCGAGCTCGGGGTCGGGTGCGTGGCCGTCTATTCGGACGCCGACCGGAGGGCCGCGCACGTCCGGCGAGCGGACGAGGCATATCGGCTCGGGGCCGGCCCCGCGGCGGAGAGCTACCTGCGGGGCGACGCCATCGTCGAGGTCGCCGCGCGAGCCGGTGCGGAGGCGATCCACCCCGGCTACGGCTTCCTCGCGGAGAACGCTGCGTTCGCGCGGCTCGTCGAGGACGCCGGCCTCGTGTGGATCGGGCCGCCGCCGGCCGCGATCGAGCTGATGGGCTCGAAGACCGCCGCACGGGCGGCGATGCGTGCTGCCGACGTCCCGATCATCCCCGGCGCGGTCGACCCCGTCCGCTCGGGCGACGAGATCGCCGCCCTCGGCGAGGAGCTCGGCTACCCACTGATCGTCAAGGCCGCCGCGGGTGGCGGAGGCAAGGGCATGGAGATCGTACGCGGGCCGGACGACGCCGTGCGCGCATTCGACGCCGCGACCCGCCAGGGCGAGAAGTACTTCGCCGACGCGACCGTCTACGTGGAGCGGTACCTCGAGGATCCGCGGCACGTCGAGGTGCAGGTCCTCGCTGACGCGCACGGGAACGCCGTCCATCTCGGCGAGCGCGACTGCACGATCCAGCGACGTCACCAGAAGCTCGTCGAGGAGACCCCGTCGCCCGCGGTGGACGACGCGCTGCGCGAGCGCATCGGAGGGATCGCCGTCGACGCGGCGCGCGCGGCCCGGTATCGCTCCGCGGGAACGATCGAAGGGCTTCTCACGCCCGAGGGGGAGTACTTCTTCATGGAGATGAACACCCGGATCCAGGTCGAGCACACGGTCACCGAGGCCGTGACGGGGCTCGACCTGGTGCGAGAGCAGGTCCTCGTCGCCGCCGGCGAACCGCTCTCCGTGACCCAGGACGAGATCGCCCTTCGCGGCCACTCGATCGAGTGCCGGATCAACGCGGAGGACGTGAGGGCGGGCTTCCTCCCGGCGCCGGGACGGATCACCGCGTACTCGGAGCCCGCCGGGCCGGGCGTCCGGGTCGACTCGGGCGTCGAGGCGGGCGACGAGGTGAGCGGGCTGTACGACCCGATGATCGCGAAGCTGATCGTCCACGACGTCGACCGTGAGCGCGCGACGGCGCGCATGCTCCGCGCGCTCGCCGAGTTCCGGATCGAAGGTCCGCCGACGCTGCTCGGCTTTCACCGTGCGCTGCTCGAGCACCCGTGCTTCGTCGCGGGCGCGACGTGCGCGGGGGTCGTCGAGTCGACAGAGCTCGCGGCACGCGCGGAAGAGCTGGAGCAGACGTTCTCTCATCGGACAACAAGTGTGCCCGCCGGGGCGGACGGAGCGACACCGACCGTGCCGCGCCTCGCCGGCGTCGAGGTGGACGGCCGGATCTACGAGGTGCGGCTCGAGGTCACCGAGCCCCCGTGGGCCGCGCTCGCGCGAGCGCGACGCGAGCGCGGCGCGGCCGGGGGTGGGGGAGCCGCGGACGGTGCGGTGACGAGCCCGATGCAGGGGACGGTGCTGAAGGTCGAGGTCGCCGAGGGCGACGAGGTGACCGTCGGGCAGCTCCTATGCGTCGTCGAGGCGATGAAGATGGAGAACGAGATCGTCGCGCCGCGCGTCGGGGTCGTCAGAGACCTCTCCGTGGCGCCCGGGGCGGCGATCGCGAGCGGTCAGCTTCTCTGCCGTGTGGTCGCGGACGCGTGAGCCTTGGCGGCACCGTCGAGCGGGGCGACCGAGGGTGCGCCGACACCTCAGCGGGAGACGTAGCCGTACGACGTCGAGGACGCCGGGCCGGCGTGGACCGGGCCGTAGAGCGTCCCGAGCGACGAATCGACCAGGTGGGCGTTCGCGTACGGGTTGTCCGCCCCTGCCCCGTCGCCCGCGTCTGCCGCGAGGACGGCCGGTGCTGCGGCGATGCCGGTGACGATCACCGCGACGATCATGATGCGCTTCATGTCCAGCTCCTTCTCCGTTGCATTCCTCGGACGACGCTAGGGGCGCCGCGCTGTGCCGTCGTTGACGCCCGTGACGCACCGGATGTCAGCGTCGTCACACTCGGCCCCGGGAGCAGCGGACGATGAGCTGCTCTGAGCTCTCGCTTGCCGCGGGGCTCCCGCTGGCCGGGACCGCAGGGCGTGCCGAGCGGTGGCTCCTCCTCGAGCATCGGTCGCCATGGGGACAGGACGGGACGGACGACTCCGGGCTCCCCGAGGCGCTCGTCGCGTGGTTCCGGGAGATCGACGACCGGGTTCACCTGATCCGCCGACCCGGTCGTCCGCAGGGCCCACCGCTCGCCTTCGCCGGTCGGACGACGGAATCCGGCGGCTCGCTCGTCCGGCTCCCTATCGACCGGATCGAGGACGTCCTCGACGTCGATCCGGCCCGGGACGGAATCCCGGTCGAGGGGCCGTTTGTGATGGTCTGCACGCACGCCCGCCGTGACGTCTGCTGCGGCACGTACGGGGTGCCTGTCTACAACGCGCTCCGTCGTCACGTGCCGAAGGAGCTCCTCTGGCGCTCCTCGCACCAGGGCGGCCACCGGTTTGCGGCAAACGTCCTCGCGTTGCCGGAGGCGGTCCAGCTGGGACGCGTCGAGCCCGGGGCCGCGGCTGAGGTCGCACGTGCACTGGCCGAACGGCGGATCCCGCTTCGGTTCTATCGGGGCCGCACGCTGCACGCGCCCGAGGTCCAGGCCGCCGATGCGGCCGTGCGGATCGCGCTCGGCCTCGACCGTCTGGAGGATGTCCGCCTCGTCGCACACGAGGGGCCGCGCGTGGTCCTAGCCACGCCGAACGGATCGGTGGACGTCACCGTCGAGGAGCGCGAGGGGCCGCTGCTTCCTGCCAGCTGCGGCAAGGAGGCGAAGCCGATGCCCGTTCTCGAAGGGACCGTGCACGGGCTCGAGCCCGCGGCCCTGTGATCAGCCCTGCTTGGCGCCCTCCAGCTTGTACGCGTTGTCCGTGATCCAGGAGAACTGCGCGGGCATCCCGTCGGGCGTGTCACCAACCGCCACGAGCTGCCCGAACACGATGCGCGCATAGAGCCCGACGGCGAGCGGCCCGGGCGCGCCGATCGTCCCGTGCCAGCTTCCTCCCGGCGCGAGGCTCGGCGGGAGCGGTGGCGCGAAGGTCTGTGCCGCGCGGAGCCCCGGAAGGTCGCCGCCGCTGCTCCGGCTCTCGACCTCCGAGACCTCGTCGGTCGGGAACAACATCACCCCGAAGCCGGTCGTCGGCGCCTCGACGAGGCGCCACGACGTCGAGGTTCGGTTCTCGAGCCCGATCTCCGCCCGCCAGCCCGACTTCGTCACCTCGAAATGCTCCGCGCTGAAGACGAGCGCCGGGCCCTGGGCCGGATACCGCTCCACCCAGTGGAGCTCGGCATCCTGCGGAGGCGCCGGGCCGGGCGGAAGCGTTGGCGTCTCGCTCGACCCGCAGCCTGTGAGCAAGGTCACAGCGGCGAGGACGAGGAGCACGGTGCGGGCCGGCGGCATCGGGGCATGCTCGCACACGCCTTTCGGTAGCCTCCGGCGCCGGGTGGACCTCTACGAGCACCAGGGCAAAGAGCTCTTCCGCCAGGCCGGGATCCCGGTCTCGGAGGGGCGGGTCGCCACGACCCCCGCCGAGGCGCGCGCGGCCGCCGAGGCGCTCGGCGGCCCGGTCGTCGTCAAGGCGCAGGTCCTCACCGGCGGACGTGGCAAGGCCGGCGGGATCAAGCTCGCGGCCGACCCGGACGAGGCGGAGGCCCGTGCCGATGAGATTCTGGGGCTCGACATCCGGGGCCACGTCGTTCGCAAGCTCTGGATCGAGCAGGCCTCCGACATCGCGAAGGAGTACTACCTCTCGCTCACGTTCGACCGCAGTGCGAAACGGGCGCTCTACATGTTCACGACGCGGGGCGGCATGGACATCGAGGAGGTCGCGTCGGAGAGCCCGGAGGCGCTCGTTCGCCTGCACGTCGACCCGCTGGAGGGCTTCCGGCCCTGGCAGGCGAGGCGCCTGGTGTACGCGGCGGGCGTCACCGACCCGTCGGAGCAGAAGCAGGTGGCGGCGATCGTCGAGCGGCTATACGAGGCGTTCGTCCGCTTCGACGCGATGCTCTGCGAGATCAACCCGTTGATCGTCACGCCCGACGGTGTGGTGAAGGCGCTCGACTCGAAGTTCACCGTCGACGACAACGCGCTGTACCGCCATCCCGAGATCGCGGAGATGCGGGATGTCGAGGCCGACGACCCGCTCGAGTCCCTCGCGCGCGAGAAGCACGTGACGTACGTGAAGCTCGACGGCGAGGTCGGCGTCCTGGGCAACGGCGCGGGGCTGACCATGTCGACCGTCGACGTCGTGACCTTCGCCGGCGGCCGTCCTGCGAACTTCTGCGACCTGGGCGGCGGCGGCGATGCGCAGGGCGTCGTCGATGCGCTCTCGGTGATCACGCGCGACCCCCAGGTGAAGGCGATCTTCTTCAACATCTTCGGGGGGATCACGCGCTGCGACGAGGTCGCGCGGGGGATCCTCAAGGCGCTCTCCGAGATGTCGCTCGAGCTCCCGATCGTGGTGCGGCTCGACGGCACGAACGCAGAGGACGGGAGACGGCTGCTCGCCGACGCGGCGCCGCCAAACCTCCGCGTCGCGCCGACGATGCTCGAGGCCGCGAAGCTGGCCGTGGAGCTGGCCGCATGACGGGCGAGCCATGGAGCAGCCGCGCGCAGGCCTACGTCGAGTCGGACGCCCATCGTGAGGGCGAGGACCTCGACCTGCTCGTGGCGTGGGCGGCCGGCGCCGCGAACGCGCTCGACGTCGCGACCGGCGGCGGCCACGTCGCGCGGCGCCTTCGGGAGGCGGGCCTCGAGGTCGTAACGTGCGACCCGGCGCCCGGGATGCGCGCCGACGTGACCTGTCGGGCGGAATCGCTGCCGTTCGGCGACGACGCGTTCGAGGTCGTCGCCTGTCGTACCGCCGCGCACCACTTCACCGACGTGCGTGCCGCGGTGGTCGAGATGGCACGTGTCTCGTCCGACCGCGTCCTCCTCGTGGACACGCTCCACATGGGCGACGACGTCGAGGAGGCCGAGGCGCTGCGCGACCCGTCGCACGTCCGCAACTACACGGAGGCCGAGTGGCGCGGGTTCGTCGAGGAGACGGGGTTGCGGATCGAGGAGCTCAGGGTGCTCGAGCACCCGATCGACTTCGCCAAGTGGCTCGAGCGCACCGGCTGCGCGGGCGAGACGGCGGCGGAGGTCGAGGTGCTGCTCGGTGACCGCGTCGCGGACGGCCGGCTGACCCTGGACAAGATCGCGATCCGCGCGGTGAAGGGGCACTGATGGCCATCCTCGTCGACACCGACACGCGGCTCGTCGTCCAGGGCCTGACCGGGTCGGAGGGGCGCTTCCACGGCCTCCGGAACCGTGCGTACGGCACGAACGTCGTCGCGGGCGTCACGCCGGGGAAGGGCGGGCAGGACGTCGAGGGCGTGCCGGTGCTCGACACGGTCGTCGAGGCGGTCGTCGAGCACGGCGCGAACACGGCGATGGTCTTCGTGCCGGCGCCGTTCGCGGCGGACGCGATCTACGAGGCGATCGACGCAGGCGTCCACACCGTGATCACGATCACCGAGGGCGTGCCCGCGCACGAGATGCTCCTCATCCACGGGTACGCGCGCGCCAAGGGCGTCCGCGTGCTCGGCCCGAACTGCCCCGGGGCGCTGTCGCCCGGCAAGGCGAACGTCGGGATCATCCCGGCGGAGATCTTCACCGAGGGCTCGATCGGCCTCGTCTCCCGCTCGGGCACGCTCACGTACCAGATCGGGCACGAGCTGACGCAGATGGGGCTCGGCAACTCGACGATCGTGGGCATCGGCGGAGACCCCGTCGTCGGCTCGTCGTTCGTCGACGTCCTCGGGCTCTTCCAGGACGACGCCGAGACCGAGTACGTCGTGATGGTCGGCGAGATCGGCGGGGACGAGGAGGAGAAGGCGGCCGCCTTCATCGAGTCGGAGATGACGAAGCCGGTCGTCGCGTACATCGCGGGCTTCACCGCGCCGCCCGGGAAGACGATGGGGCACGCGGGCGCGATCATCTCGGGCTCCTCAGGAACGGCCGAGGCGAAGAAGCAGGCGCTGGAGGCCCGTGGGATCAAGGTCGGCACGACGCCGACCGAGACCGCGGAGCTCGCGGCCGAGCTCGCCCGCTGACCCTCGTGGGGCCGGCGTCGGGCGGCACGTTTCCGCATCCCACCGTCGGCGGCGCGTTCGTCGAGCCCGGTTCCCCCCGGCGCCGGGTGGCCCGGCGATCCCGCCGACGCGGCGACGCCCGTCGCACGCGAGCCGGGCGACGTCGGGGCCCTGGCCGTGGGGGCGACCCTCGACCAGATCACGGCCCGCTCGAGCGTCTGCCGGGCGTGCCCCCGTCTCGTCGGCTGGCGTGAGGAGGTCGCGGTCGAGAAGCGGCGCGCCTTCGCCTCCGAGCCCTACTGGGGCAGGCCTGTCCCGGGCTTCGGAGATCCGCGCCCGCGCGTCCTCGTCGTCGGGCTCGCGCCGGCCGCCCACGGGGGCAACCGCACCGGGCGCGTGTTCACCGGCGATCGCAGCGGCGACTGGCTGTTCGGCGCGCTGTACCGGGCGGGACTCGCCTCTCAGCCGACCGCGACCGACGCGGCCGACGGTCTGCGGCTCACCGGGGCGCGCGTCGTCGCGCCCGTACGCTGCGCGCCACCGGCGAACCGGCCGACCCCGGCCGAGCGCGACACCTGCGCGCCATGGTTCGACCGCGAGGTCGAGCTCGTCCTCCCGTCGCTCGCAGCGATCGTGGCGCTCGGGTCGTTCGCGTGGTCGGCCGCGCTCGGCGGGCTCTCGCGGTCCGGCGTCGCCGTCCCGCGACCGCGTCCTCGCTTCGGTCACGGCACGGAGCTGCGGCTCGGCGGGCCGTCAGGCGGGCTGCTCCTGCTCGGGTGCTACCACCCGAGCCAGCAGAACACCTTCACCGGCCGGCTCACGGAGCCGATGCTCGACGCGATCTTCGCGCGTGCGGCGGCCGAGGCGTGAGCCTCAGCCGACCGACCAGCGCTCGCCGAACTCGCGCTGCGCCTCGGTCGGCTCGCCGAGCTCGATGCCCAGCGTCGCGAGCTTCGTGCGCGCGATCTCCGCGTCGAGCGCGGACGGGAAGGCGTGCAGCCCCGGCTCCAGCTCGCCGCGCGCGAGCAGGTGCGCGGCGAGCGCCTGCACGGAGAACGACAGGTCCATGATCTCGACCGGATGGCCGTCGCCGCCGGCGACGTTCGTCTGCCGCCCGTCGGCGAGCACGTAGACGCGGCGCCCGTCGCCGAGGTCGTGCTCGGTCACGCCGGGGCGCACCTCGTCTCCCGGCCCGAGCCCGTCGATCGCGATCTCCCGCTCGTGATGGCCGCCGTTCGCGAGCACGGCGCCGTCCTTGAGCAACGGCAGGGCTTCGCGCGGGACCGCGTCGATCGCGCCCGTCGCCGTGATGAGCACGTCCGCGTCGGGCAGCGCGTCCTCGAGACGGGCGACCCGGTAGCCGTCCATGTGCGCCTCGAGCGCCGCGACGGGGTCGACTTCGACGACCGTGACGCGGCCGCCCTCGCCCTGCGCGTACCGCGCCAGGCCCTTGCCGACCCAGCCGTACCCGACGATGCAGAACTCGCGTCCGGCGAACGTCAGGTTCGTCAGCCGGTCGATCGCCGCGAGCGTCGACTGCCCCGTCCCGTAGCGGTTGTCGAACAGGTGCTTGCAGCGGGCGTCGTTGGCCGCGATCGCCGGGAACGTGAGCCGGCCGGCGTCCTCCATCGCCCGCAGGCGCGCGACTCCGGTTGTCGTCTCCTCGGTGACGCCGTGCAGTTGCGCCGCGATCTCCGGCCGATGCTCGACGATCCTTGACGTCAGCTCGCAGCCGTCGTCGACGACGATCTCGGGCGCGGTGTCGGCGACCGTGAGCAGGTCGGCGTCGAACTCGTCGGGCGATGCGCCGTGCCGCGCGTGCACCTCGAGCCCGCGCGCCACGAGCGCGGCGCAGATTGCGTCCTGCGTCGAGCCGGGATTCGATCCCGAGACGACGACCTCCGCGCCCGCCTCCGCGAGGAGCAGCGCGAGGTAGGCGGTCTTCGCCTCGAGGTGGACGACAACCGCGACGCGTCGTCCGCGGAGCGCGCCGTCGGCGAGGCGCTCTCGCGCGAGCCGGTTCAGCACCGGCGAATGACGCTGCACCCAGCGGATTCGCTGCTCGCCGGCCGGCGCGAGCGTCGGGTCGGCGATGCGGGAGCGGGACGCGGCGCTCATCGAGACGACGGGAGGCCGATCAGATCTTGCGGCGCTGCCGCACCGGGCCCCACTTCGAGCCGCGGCGGCGCGACGAGTAGACGAGCTTCGGCGCGGCGGTCTTCATCCCGGTCTCCGCGAACGTCTCGTGCTGGCCGTTCAGCCGCGCGACGCGGCTCATGTCGGCCTGCTGCTCGGGCAGGACGAACGTCACGCCCGTGCCGGACCGGCCCGCGCGGCCCGTCCGACCGACACGGTGGGTGTACGCCTTCCCGTCCTCGGGCGGGTCGAAGTTGATCACGTGGGTGACGTTCTCGAGGTCGAGCCCTCGGGCTGCGACGTCGGTCGCGATGAGCGTCGTCACCTTCCCGCTCTCGAACCGCTCGAGCGCGCGTTGGCGCTGGCCCTGGTTGAGATCGCCGTGCATCGCGGTGGCCTTGACCCCCCGCTGCTCGAGCCGTCGGGCGAGACGGTCCGCCCCGCGCTTCGTGCGGACGAAGACGAGTGCGAGCCCGCGCTCGGCGGCGAGCAGCTCGACGAGGGTGTCGATCTTCCCGTCCTGCGTCACGGGGACGAAGTGGTGGTCGACCTCCCCCGACGCCTCGTCGCTCGGGAGCTCGGCCTCGATCCGCGTGGGCGACTGCGTGTAGGCCTGGGCGAGCTCGCCGACCTCGCCGTCGAGCGTCGCCGAGAAGAACATCGTCTGGCGCTCGCGCGGCAGGCGCTTCACGATTCGGTCGACCTGGGGCTTGAAGCCCATGTCGAGCATCCGGTCCGCCTCGTCGAGCACGAGGATCTCGACGGCGTCCAGCGTGAGCATCCTCCGGTCGAGCAGGTCCTGCAGGCGACCCGGCGTCGCCACGATCACGTGCGCGTCGCGCGCGGCGTTCGCCTGGGGACGGATCGAGACGCCCCCGTAGACGGTGGCGACCTTCAGGCCGCGCGCCCTCGCGAGGAGAGCGATCTCCTCGCTCACCTGGAGCGCCAGCTCGCGCGTGGGGACGAGCACGAGCGCTGCGGGCCGTGCGTCGTCGAGCGGCACCCGCTCGACGAGCGGGATCGCGAACGCGAGCGTCTTGCCCGACCCCGTTGGGGACTTCGCGAGCAGATCGGTGCCGGCGAGCGCCGGCGGGATCGCCCGCGTCTGGATCTGAAAGGGACTGGTGAAGCCGCGCGCGTCGAGCGCTGCGGCCAGCTTCGCGCTCACGCCCAGCGCGGCGAACGTTTCCTGAGACAATCTGACTCCTATGTGATGGAACTGGCTCGAGACCTACGACACTCGAGCCCATGAGGAGTCGAACGAAGCGGATCTCACGGGCCGACCGGGCGGCCGACCGTGCCCCGAACGGTAGCAGCAGGCCCGGCGGGCGCCGTCTGTAGGCTCGCTGCATGGCCCCGATCTCGTTTGCCCGCGGGGCGCCGTCGCCTGAGTGCCTCGACGCCGAGCTGCTCGCGAGCTGCGCCGGCGCGGCGCTCGAGCGGGACGGCGCGACGATCCTCTCGTACGGCTCCGGCGGCGGCTATGCGCCGCTCCGAGAGGTGCTCGCCGAGCGGCACGGTGTCGATCCCGCGCGCGTGTTCGCGACCGTGGGCGGCCTCCAGGGCTTCGTGCTCTACGCGACCGTCCAGCTGCTCCGGCGTCCGGGCCGGGTGTTGGTCGAGGCACCGACCTACGACCGGCCGCTGAAGCTCCTGCGCTGGCAGGGCGTCAACGTCGTCGGCATCCCAATGGACGACGAGGGGCTCGACCCCGACGCGCTGGAAGCCGAGCTCGCCCGCGGCGGCGACGTGTCGTTCCTCTACACGATCCCGACGTTCCAGAACCCGAGCGGCCGCACGCTGGGCGAGGAGCGCCGGCGCCGGATCGTCGAGCTGTCGGTGGAGCATGACCTGCACGTGCTCGAGGACGATCCATACGGGCTCGTCCGGTATGTCGGCGACCCGATCCCGTCGATCCACTCGCTCGAGGGCGGCGAGCGGGTCACGTTCACGTCGTCGTTCTCGAAGACCGTCGCGCCGGGGCTCCGCGTCGGCTGGTTCGTCCTGCCGGAGGCGATGCGCGCCGACTACGACGACCGCGCGGTCTCCACGTACATCTCGCCGCCCCTCCTGCCGGAGGCGATCGTGCACGAGCTGTTCGCGCGTGGTGCGTTCGAGCCGAACCTCGAGCGCATCCGCGGGATCCTGGGCGCCCAGCGCGACGCGATGCTCTCCTCGCTCGAGTCCGAGCTGGCCGGGCGCGCTGCGTGGAGCACGCCCGAGGGCGGGTACTTCGTCTGGCTCGAGCTCGAGGAGGGAACCGACGCGTCGGCCCTGCTCGGGCGTGCGACGGAGGCCGGCGTGACGTACGTTCGCGGCGCGGACTTCTTCACCGACGGCGGCGGCGCGAGCGCCGCGCGCCTCGCCTTCTCGTACGAGCCTCCCGAGCGGATCGCCGAGGGCGTCCGCCTGCTCGCCTCGCTGCTCTAGGAGGCTCTATCGGTTGCGGCTCCGCCACCAGCGCGGGAGGACCGACGCGAGGGCGGCTCCGAGGCCCATGCTGAGCAGGATGAGCCAGATCAGCCGCGTGTTCACCGAGAAGAAGACGAAGCTGACCTCTTGCTTGCTGGAGTTCAAGAGCAAGAAGGCGACTGCATAGACGGCGACGGCACCCCAGAGGACCAGCTTCCAGCGAGGGATGCCGCCCGCGCTGGGGGAGGACTCGACCTGCCGCTCGTCGGCCACGCGGCGATCCTACGCGCTTGCGTGGGCGACCTGCGCGATGGGGGCCCGGAGCACGAGGCGAGGCTGGGCGGGTGGTGTGAGCTGACCTCCCGTGGCGGCCCGGAAGGTGGGGCACGGGGCGTTTCCCGGGAGCGCGCAGAGGCCGGCTCGGCGGAAGTGGCAGTCGTCGCATGTCGCTGGCTTCCGCTTGCTCATCGTCCCCTCCGGTCATGTCCTTCCCCTGAAGGACAGCGGCCATTGTGTTCCTGGCCACCGACCCCCGCAACCCCCTTCCGCAGAAACTTCCCGCAATTTGCGTGTGTCGTCCGATCCGAAAAAATACCTGCAAAGAGACTATTTCTGAGGAAGTGTTCTCAGAACGCGCAACGCCTGTCGAAAACTCTCCACAGGGATGACCCGCAACCCCCCTGCATACCGGCGTGCGGTCTCCGCGTTATCCCCAGCCGGGACGAGGAACACGTCCGCGTTCGCCTGGCGGACCCCGACGGTCTTCTGCTTCAGGCCGCCGACCGGGAGGATGGAGCCGTCGAGCTGGATCTCCCCGGTTGCAGCGACGCGGAGGCCGCGGTCGACGTCCTTCCCGAGCTCCTGGTAGACCTGGAGCGCGAACGGCAGGCCCGCCGAGGGGCCGCCGATGTTGCCCAGGTCGATGTTCACCTTGCGGGGAAGCACGATGCGCGCATCCTCCGACGCCTCGATCCCGAGGATCGCCCGCTTCGACTCGGTCGGCGAGCGCACCGTCTCCACCGTCCGCTCGATCGTCTCCCCGCCCCGGCGCAGCCTGAGGGCCACGGAGTTCCCGGGCAGGACCGCGGCGATCACAGCGCGGAGCTGCGCGAGCGTCTTCACGGGCTTCCCGGCGGCGCCGACGATCAGGTCGCCCTGCTGGAGGACGGACGCGGCGGGCACGTCGATCGCCACGCCGTCGACCAGGACGCCCGTCGGCGTCGTCTCGACGGCGTAGCCGGCGGCTTTCAACGCGACCGCGGCGGCGATCTGCTCGGAGCGGTCCATGTCCACGCGCGCCTGGGCGCGCTGCTCGGCGAAGGATTCGCCTGGCGGTGTCACAGCGTGCTGGGGAACGAGGCTGGAGCCATCGGGCTGGAGGAAAGGCAGGAGGCGCTCAAGCCAACGGGCCTTCCGCAGTGAGACGTCGACGAAGTAGATGCCGCCGCCGTTCTCCGGTTCGTGCCCTCCTTCGACGGTGACCTTCCCCGCGACCGGCTTCGCGGTGTCGGGGATGAAGAGGAAATCGTTCGACGACGTCGTCGCCGCGATGAAGACGAACGCGGCAAGCAGGGTCGCACCGGCGAGGAGGAGGGAGATCGGTGAGACGCGGAGACGGGTCATCGTCTGGAGCAGGGCAGGCGTCAGAGGAGCGAGCGCGTGAGCCCGCCGTCCACGGGGATCACGGCCCCGGTCACGTACGAGGCGCGCTCGGAGGCGAGGAACGCGGCGACCGACCCGATCTCGGCGGCCGTGCCGAGGCGGCGGAGCGGAATCCGCTGGAGCGCCTCCGGCGAGGGGCCGTCCCCACCGTGGAGCTCGCGCATACGCTCGGTGTCGATCTGGCCGGGCGCGATCGCGTTGACGGTGATCCCGTCCGGCCCGAGCTCCCGCGACAGGGTCTTGAGCCAGCCGATCACCCCGGGCCTCACCGCGTTCGAGAGCACGAGCCCGTCGATGGGCTCGCGGACGGAGGACGACTCGATCGCGACGATGCGGCCGTGCCCGCTGGCGCGGAGATGCGGCAGGCAATGGCCGACGAGCGTCACGTGCGAGGTGAGCAGGAGCGCGACCGCCTCGTCGACGGCGGCGGCGGTCAACGACGTCGCCTGTAATGCGCGCGGCCCGCCCCCGTTCAGCACGAGGATGTCGAGCGCGCCGAAGGCGCCGACCGTCGCCTGGACGAGCCGTTCGAGGTGCTGGGGGATCGTCAGGTCGCCCTGGACCGCCAGCGCCCCGATACGGTCGGCCTCGCGCTCGAGCACCTCGCGGCGGCGCGAGAACACCGCGACGTTCGCGCCCTCCCCGGCGAGCGCCTCCGCGGCCGCGAGGCCCATGCCGGACGAGCCGCCGCAGACGATCGCCGTGCGCCCCTCGAGCCCCAGCTCCATGGCCGCCAAGGCTACCCGGGGTGTCGTTCAGCCCCGATGAAGCTGAGCGCCACCTGGCGGCGCTAGGACGTCGCGAGCACCCCGACGACGTCGCGCACGGCGGCGGCCGAGGCCCGGAGCATCTTCTTCTCGTCGGTGCTCAGCTTCAGCTTCACGATCTCCTCGACGCCTGCCGCGCCGAGGCGGACCGGGACGCCCATGTAGAGGCCGTCGATCCCGTACTCGCCCTCGAGCAGCGCGGTGCAGGGGAGCACGCGCTTCTGATCGAGGCAGATCGCGTCGACCATCTGCGCGGCGGCCGCACCCGGCGCGTACCACGCGGATGTGCCCAGCAGGCTCACGAGCTCGCCGCCGCCCTTGCGGGTCCGTGCGACCATCTTCGAGATCCGGCCGCGCGGCGCAAGCTGCTCCAGCGGCACGCCGCCGACGGTCGTCGCCGAGACGACCGGGACCATCTGGTCGCCGTGACCGCCGAGCACCATCGCCTGGACGTCCTTGACCGACGAGCCCGTCTCCCAGGCGATGAACGCCGAGAACCGCGCGGTGTCGAGGATCCCGGCCATCCCGACCACCCGCTCCTTCGGGAAGCCCGAGACCCCCTGGGCCACGTGGCACATCGCGTCGAGCGGGTTCGAGACGACGACGATCACGCTCCGCGGCGAACGCCTCGCGACCTCCTTGGTGACCGAGGCGACGATCGCCTCGTTCGTGGTGACGAGGTCGTCGCGGCTCATCCCGGGCGACCGCGGTCGCCCGGCGGTGATCACCACGACGTCGGAGCCCTTCGTCTCGGCGTAGCCCTCCGTGCCGACGATCGCGGGCTCGTAGCCCGTGACCGACGCCATCTGGTTCATGTCGAGCGCCTTGCCCGCGGCGAAGTTCGGGACGATGTCGACGAGGACGACGTCCGCGTAGTCGCGCCGCGCCACCTCGAGCGCGCACGTTGCGCCGACGTTCCCCGCGCCCACAACCGTGACCTTCTTCCTGCCATTCACGTTCGCGTTCTCCTTCGGTCTAGTGCGGGCTCGCGTCAGCGAAGCCGCGCGATGATCGCGTCCGCGTACTCGGACGTCCCGACCGCAGTCGGGTCGTCGCGCGTCGGCTTCAGGTCGTAGGTCACGCGGTCGCCCTCGGCGATCACGCCGGCAACCGCCTCCTCGAGCCGCTGCGCGGCGTCGCGCTCGCCGATGTGCTCGAGCATCAGCTTGCCCGAGAGGATCATCGCGGTCGGGTTGACGCGATTTTGGCCCTTGTACTTCGGCGCGGATCCGTGGGTCGCCTCGAACACGGCCGCCTCGGTGCCGATGTTCGCGCCGGGCGCGACGCCCAGGCCGCCGACGAGCCCTGCGGTCAGGTCGCTGATGATGTCGCCGTAGAGGTTTGGCAGCACGAGGACGTCGAACTCCTCCGGTCGCTGGACGAGCCCCATGCAGAGCGCGTCGACGAGGGTCTCCCAGGGCTCGATCTCCGGGTAGTCGGGGGCGACCTCGCGGAAGACGGCGAGGAACAGCCCGTCGGTGTGCTTCATGATGTTCGCCTTCGTGATGCACGAGACGCGCCTGCGGCCGTTGGCGCGCGCGTACTCGAACGCGAACCGGATGATCCGCTCCGACCCTTCCGGGCTCAGCGGCTTGATCGAGATCCCGGAGCTCGAGGCGATGCGCTTCGGCTGGCGGGCGTTCAGGAAGTCGATCACCGCGTGTGCGTCGTCGGTGCCCGACTCGAACTCGATCCCGGCGTAGAGGTCCTCGGTGTTCTCGCGCACGACCACGACGTCGACGCCCTCGTAGCGCGAGCGCACGCCCGGGTACGACTTGCAGGGCCTGACGCACGCGAACAGACCCAATTCGTGGCGCAGGGCGACGTTCACCGAGCGGAACCCCGTCCCGATCGGGGTCGTGATCGGGCCCTTCAGCGCGACGCCGTTTTGCTTGATCGACTCGAGCGTCTCGGGGGGGAGCGGGGTGCCCGCCTCCTCCATCACGTCGACGCCCGCCTGGTGGACGTCCCAGGCGAACCCGACGCCGGTCGCCTCGAGCACGCGGCGCGTCGCCTCGGTGAGCTCGGGCCCGGTTCCGTCGCCCGGAACGAGTGTGACCGTGTACGACATCGCGGCGGAGGATAGTGACAGGGGCCCGAATCCCCGCTCAGGTACCGTCCGTCGAAGGACGCGCGCCGAGAAAGGGAGAGGGATGAGCGAGTTCAAGCCTGGTCTCGAGGGCGTCGTCGCCGTCGAGACGGAGATCGCCGAGCCGGATCGCGACGGCGGATCGCTGCGCTACCGCGGCGTGGACATCGAGGACCTCGTCGGGCAATACCCGTACGAAAGCGTCTGGGGCCTGCTCGTCGACGACGACCTCGACTCGAAGATGCCGGGGCCCGAGCCGTACGAGCCCGCGCGCCTCACCGGAAACGCCCCGTCCGACCTGCAGGCCGAGACCGCTCGCCTCGCGGGCGAGTGGAACCTCGGGAAGCTCAACGAGATCTCGGACGGCCAGGCGCGGGAGGACCTCGGGCGCCTGTCGGGCCAGATGATGGCCATCGTCGCGCGCTCGGCGCGTGTCGCCGACGGCGAGACCGAGCCCGTCCCGGACGAGGTCGTCGCGCGCGGCGAGACGGCAGCGGAGAAGTTCCTGCTCCGCTGGCGGGGCGAGGCGGATCCGCGGCACGTCAAGGCGATCGACACGTACTGGATCTGCACCGCCGAGCACGGCCTCAACGCCTCCACGTTCACGGCGCGCGTGGTCGCTTCGACCGGGGCCGACTGCGGCGCGGCGCTCTCCTCGGCGGTCGGCGCGCTGTCCGGGCCGCTCCATGGAGGCGCCCCCGCGTACGTCAAGCCGATGCTGGAGGAGGTCGAGCAGCTCGGCGATGCGGGCCAGTGGGTACAGGACGCCCTCGCGTCGGGCAAGCGGATCATGGGCTTCGGTCACCGCGTCTACCGGGCGGAGGACCCGCGCTCCCGGATCCTCAAGCGCGTCGCGAAAGAGCTCGGCGCCGAGCACGTCGAGGTCGCCGAGGAGCTCGAGACGGTCGCCCTCGCGGCGCTCCAGGAGCGCCATCCCGACCGCGTGCTCGCGACGAACGTCGAGTACTACTCGGCCATCGTGCTCGACATCGCCGAGATCCCGCCGCCCCTCGCGCCTGCGATGTTCGCGTGCTCCCGGGTCGCCGGCTGGTCGGCACACATCCTCGAGCAGAAGCGCACCGGCCGCCTGTTCCGCCCCTCGGCGCGCTACGTCGGCCCTGCGTCGCGCTCCCTCTCGGCCGTCTGATGGAGCTCGCGGAGGCCGCGACGCGTGCCGAGGAGCTCGCCCGCTCCACAGGATCCGAACGCGAGCTGGCCGTGCTGCGTGCCGACTGGGACGACGAGATCGAGGCCGCCGCCCGGAGCGGCGACTACCGCGTCCGCGGGCTCGCGTACCGCTCGATCGCACAGTTTCGCTTTCGTCAAAAGCTCGAGCTCCTGCGCCGCGGGCTCGAGGACGAGAGCGCGGGAGCGCGCGGCTCCGCCCTGATCGCGCTGCGCTCGCTCTCGGCCGACCACCCCGGCGATGTGAACGCATTCCGGCCGCTCCTCAACGAGCTCGCGATGCGCGACCCGAACGACGCTGTGCGTCGCCTCGCGATCCTCTGCCTCCAGAACGGCACTGCCGACCGAGGCTCGATCCAGCTGCTCGACGGGATCGCGAGCGACGACGAGGCCGACCGCGACGTGCGCGAGACGGCCCGCAAGGTGTCGGCTTCGCTCGTGAAGAAGTCCCGCGCGAAATAGGCTTGCGCGGTGGCGTCGCCGCTCGTCGGGCTGATCATGGGCTCCCGCTCCGACTGGGAGACGATGCGCCACGCCGCCGAGACGCTCTCGGAGCTCGGCATCCCCTTCGAGCAACGTGTCGTTTCGGCCCATCGCACACCCGACCTGCTGTTCGACTACGCGTCCCGGGCGGAGGAGCGCGGCCTCCGGGTGCTGATCGCGGGGGCGGGCGGCGCGGCGCACCTCCCGGGGATGGCGGCGGCGAAGACGACGCTCCCGGTGCTCGGCGTGCCGGTCGAGTCGCAGGCGCTCTCGGGCCTCGACTCTCTGCTTTCGATCGTCCAGATGCCGGCGGGCGTCCCCGTCGCCACGCTGGCGATCGGACGCGCCGGCGCGGTCAATGCGGCGCTCCTCGCGGCGTCGATCCTCGCAATCCCCGACCGCGTGCTCGCGGAGCGGCTGCGCGCATTCCGCGAGGCGCAGACGAAGGCCGTGCTCGACGCTCCGGACCCTGCCGCCTGAGCGCGTCGGTCGGGCATGACGACCGTCGGCTGCATCGGCGGAGGCCAGCTCGGGCGGATGCTCGCCCTCGCCGGTATCCCGCTCGGCCTCTCGTTCCGGTTTCTCGACCCGTCGCCGGATGCCTGTGCGGCTGAGGTCGGGGAGCTCGTCCTCGCGCCGTACGACCATCCCGACGGCCTCGACCGCCTTGCGGACGGCGCGGATGTCGTCACATACGAGTTCGAGAACGTTCCCGTCGCGGCCGCGGAGCGTGTCGGTGCCCTCCCTGGGGCACGGTCGCTCGAGGAGGGGCAGGACCGGTTGCGCGAAAAGGAGCTCTTCCGCTCGCTCGGCATCCCGACCGCGCGCTTCGGGACGCTCGCCGACACCGCCGTTCCCGCGCTCGTGAAGACGCGGCGGCTCGGCTACGACGGCAAGGGCCAGCGACGCGTGACCGACCTCGACGCACCGCTCGACGAGGGCGAGCTCGCCGAGGAGCTCGTCGCGTTCGACCGGGAGCTCTCGATCGTGGGCGTGCGGGCGCGGGACGGCGCAATGCGGTTCTGGCCGGTGGCCGAGAACGTCCATCGCGACGGGATCCTCCGCCTGACGCGTGCTCCCGCCGCCGACGCGCCGCAGAAGGAGGCCGAGGCGATCTGCGCCGCCCTGCTGGAGGAGCTCGGGCATGTCGGCGTCCTCGCCGTCGAGCTCTTCGACGTCGGCGGGCAACTTCTCGCGAACGAGCTCGCCCCTCGCGTCCACAACACCGCGCACTGGACGATCGACGGCGCGGAGACGAGCCAGTTCGAGAACCACCTTCGGGCGATCCTCGGCCTGCCCCTCGGGCCGACCGGCGCCCGCGCGCGGTGCGTGATGGCGAACCTGATCGGCGCCGTGCCGCCGCTCGAGGAGCTGTTCGCGCTGCCCGGCGCCCGCGTGCATCTCTACGGCAAGGAGCCGCGGGCGGGTCGCAAGGTCGGGCACGTCACGCTGGTCGACCCTGACGAAGAGACGGTCGAGCGCCTCGTCGCGCTCGCCGACCCCGGTTAGCTCGCGTCGGGCGCGCGCTCGGCGCGGCGCCGCGCGTGCGGGTGGGCGTTGAAGTACGCCTCGCGCCGGTGCCGGTCGGAGACGTGCGTGTAGCGCTCCGTCGTCGCGACGTCCGCGTGGCCGAGCATCTCCTGGACGCTCCGCAGGTCGGCGCCGCCTTCGAGCAGGTGCGTCGCGAACGAGTGGCGGAGGAGGTGCGGGTGGACGCGACCCGGCTCGAGCCCGGCCCGGTCCGCGAGCTTCTGCAGGATCAGGAACGCGCCCGAGCGGGTCAGGGCGCCGCCGCGCGCGTTGAGGAAGAGGTCGGGCCGGTGCCGATGGTCGAGGTGGGGGCGGCCCAGCGCCAGGTAGCGGCGGAGCGCTTCGGCGGCCGGGCGGCCGAGCGGGACGAGCCGTTCCTTCCCGCCCTTCCCGACGACCCGGACGACACGTCCCTCGAGGTCGACACCTGCTTTCACCAGGCCGACCGCCTCCGAGACGCGCAGGCCGGCGCCGTAGAGCAGCTCGACGAGGGCGCGATCCCGCATTGCGCGGGGCGTTGTGCCTGCGGCCGCCTCGACCAGCCGCTCTGCTTCGGCGGGGGAAAGCGTCCGCGGAACGCTCCGAGTTCTCCGCGGGCCTGCGATCCCCGCGGCGGGATTGTCCTCGCGAACGCCGACGAGGGTCAGGTGGCGGAGATACGACCGGACGGCTGCCAGGCGTCGCGCGATCGTCGCGGGCGCGCGGCCGTCCGCGCGCATCGTTGCGAGCCACGCCTCGATGTCCTCGGTCGTGGCGGTCGCGATCGGACCGTCGAGCGAGGACGCGAACGACGCGAGATCACGCCGATAGGCGTCCACGGTGCGCGGCGAGCGGCGTGCCGCGAGGAGGAGGAGGAAGCGCTCGACGTCCGGATCGATGTGGTCGCTCATCGCGGCGGGACCCGATTCGTCGGCGGATCGCGGCCTCCTGCGCGATGGGTCGGTGCCGGACGGTGTCAGACACCGTTTTCTGTCAAGGGCGCGCCTGTGCCGATTGTGTGCCAATCGCTCCATAGGCGCCCAGCAGGGCTTGGTCCGCCTGGAGGTGAACCACTCTCGGAGATCCAGCGGCGCCGAACGGGATGCGAATGGACCTGTCCGCAAATGGGACTTGACAGCGAACGGTGTCCGACACCGTCCTCAGCCCGTCACGACCGCGGGTGGGCCCGGTCGTAGACGCGCCGTAGGCGGCGGGCGTCCACGTGGCTGTAGATCTGCGTCGTCGAGAGGGATGCGTGGCCGAGGAGCTCCTGGATCGTGCGGAGGTCGGCTCCCCCCTCGAGGAGATGCGTCGCATAGGCGTGCCGGAGGCTGTGCGGATGGGGGAACAGGCGGCGGAGCGAGCTCGTGTCGAGCCGCCGTCCGCGCACCGAGAGGAAGAGCGCATCGCACGCGCCGCGCGCGAGGTGCGGACGCCCGTCGCGGAGCCAGAGGCCGAGCCGCCACGCGGCCTCCTCGCCCACCGGCACGAGGCGCTCCTTGCCGCCCTTGCCGCGCACGTGCACCTGCTCCCGATCGAGGTCGACGTCGGCGAGGTCGAGCCCAACGGTCTCCGCCGAGCGGAGGCCACACGCGTAGACGAGCTCCACGAGGGCAGCGTTCCGGACCGCGAGGGGGTCGTCTCCGGCAAGCCTGTCGACCGCGCTCTCGACCTCGCTCAGGCGCGGTGTCTCGGGCAGCCGCCGCGGCCTCCGCGGTGCGAGCGCGGCCTCCGGGACGTGTTCAGGCCCGAGGGCGTGGCGGACGAGCGAGCGCACGGCCGAGAGGCGGCGTCCGATCGTCGTCGGCGCCAGCCCGCGCCTCGCCCGGCCGAGCTCGGCCGTGTAGTCCGCGAGCGTGCGCACGTCGACGTCGTGGAGGTCGAGCTCCCGAGTGGCCAGCCAGTCGCCGAAGTCTCGGAGGTCGGCACCGTAGGCTCGACGCGTCGCGTCCGACAGCGCCGGGCTCGCGAGGAAGCGGTCGATCGCGACCTCGGTGTCCACGTCTACCGTGTTCTCGCCGTTCCCGGAGACGCCTCCCATGCGCATCACGCTCGCACTCGTCCTCGCCGTCGCGATCACCGCCGCGATCGTGGTCGCGCGCCGGGTCGACGATGAGTCGAGAGCGACGACGACCGGCTCAGTCACGCTGGTCGGCGACTCGCTGAACGTCGGGATCGAGCCCTACCTCGCGCAGGAGCTGCCCGGCTGGCACGTGGACGCGCACGACACGGTCGGCCGTGCGACGGCGGAGGGCGTCGACGAGCTCCGCGCGCGGCGTCGGTCGCTCGCGCCCGTCGTGGTCGTCAGCCTCGGAACGAACGATGCGGAGGGCTCCGAGGACGAGTTCCGGCAGCTTGTCGACAGGGCGATCGAGATCGTCGGGCGGGGCCGCTGCCTGGTCTGGGCGACCGTCGTGCGCGACGGCGCCGAGCGCACCGGCTTCGACCGCGTGCTCCGAGATGCACGCGCCGCGCACCCGAACGTGCACCTCGTCGAGTGGGCGTCGCTCGTGTCGGACGATCCGTCGCTCCTCGCCGACGACCGCGTCCACGGCACCCCGGACGGGTACGCCCGACGTGCGGAGGAGACGGCCCGCGCGATTCGCGCCTGCTAGGCCACCGGCCGAACAGCAAGGTTGACAGTCGTCCGTACCCTTGAGGTGTGAGCATGTACCGCTACTCGCGCGCGCCGGACGCGCCGGTCGAGCGTCCAGAAGACCCGGCGGTGCGCAAGGCGAACTTCCGCCGCATCATCAGGCTGTTCCGGCCCTACCGCCCCCGGCTCTCGCTCGTCTGCGGGCTCATCGTCGTGTCGGCCGCCCTCGGCGTCGTCACGCCGTTCCTGCTCCGCGCGGTGCTCGACACCGCGATCCAGGTCGACCCGCAGACCGACCAGGCGACCGTGGAGCTCGGGCTGCTCACCGCGCTCGTCGCAGGGATGGTCGCGATCCCAATCGTCACGGGGGTGCTCGGGGTCTGGCAGACGCTGCTCTCGAACCTCGTCGGCCAGTCGGTGATGCACGACCTTCGCACAGCCGTCTACCGCCATCTCCAGCGCCTGTCGCTGGCCTTCTTCACCCGGACGCGGACGGGCGAGGTGCAGAGCCGCATCGCGAACGACATCGGCGGGATCGAGAACGTCGTCACCACGACCGCGACGTCCGTGCTCGGGAACGTGACCACAGTGATCGCGACGATCATCGCGATGGTGCTGCTCGACTGGCGCCTGGCCGCGTTCGCCCTGGCGCTGCTGCCGCTCTTCGTCTTGCTCACCAAGCGGGTCGGCGACCAGCGGAAGAAGGTGACGGCCGAGCGGCAGATCTCGCTCGCCGACGTCTCCTCGATCGTCCAGGAGTCGCTGTCGGTCTCCGGGATCTTGCTCGGAAAGACGATGGGGCGCTCGGGCGACCTCGCCGAGCGATTCGAGACGGAGTCGCAGCGGCTCGCCCACCTCGAGGTGCGTAGCCGCATGACGGGCCGCTGGATGATGGCCGCGATCCAGACCTCGTTCGCGGTGATGCCGGCGCTC
The DNA here is from genome assembly GCA_963742625.1 of uncultured Actinomycetes bacterium. GTDB lineage: Bacteria > Actinomycetota > Thermoleophilia > Gaiellales > Gaiellaceae > Gaiella. The sequence continues at coordinate 1,454,367 of CAVUMO010000002.1, read as the reverse complement.
GTCTACCTGTTCGCGGGCTGGACGATCTCGCGCGGCTCGACCTCGATCACGATCGGGACGATCGTCGCGTTCACGACGCTGCAAACTCGCCTGTTCTTCCCGATCGGCGGCCTGCTGGGCGTCCAGCTCGACGTCCAGAGCTCCCTCGCGCTCTTCGACCGGATCTTCGAGTACCTCGACCAGCCGGTGGACATCGTCGAAGGCACCGAGCGGGTGGACGAGCCGAGGGGGGACGTGGCCTTCGACGACGTCTGGTTCCGCTACGGCAGCGACGCGTGGACGCTCGAGGACGTGACGTTCACCGTGCCGGCGGGGACGACAACGGCGCTGGTGGGCGAGACGGGGTCGGGGAAGACGACGTGCGCGTACCTGGTCGCGCGTCTGTACGACGCAACGGAGGGGCGCGTGACGATCGACGGGATCGACGTCCGCGAGCTGACGTTCCCGTCGCTCACCGCCGCGGTCGGCGTCGTCTCGCAGGAGACCTACCTCTTCCACGCGACGGTGCGCGAGAACCTGCGCTTCGCGCGGCCCGAGGCGACGGACGAGCAGATCGAGGAGGCCGCGCGGGCCGCTCAGATCCACGGGCTCATCGCGTCCCTGCCGGAGGGCTACGAGACGGTCGTGGGCGAGCGCGGCTACCGCTTCTCGGGCGGCGAGAAGCAGCGGATCGCGATCGCGCGCACGATCCTCCGCAACCCACCGATCCTCGTGCTCGACGAGGCGACGTCGGCGCTGGACACCCAGACAGAGCGCGCAGTCCAGGCCGCGCTCGAGCGGCTCGCGGAAGGCCGCACCGTGATCGCCATCGCGCACCGGCTCTCGACCGTGCGCGACGCCGACCAGATCGTCGTGCTCGACCACGGACGCGTCGTCGAGCGTGGCACGCACGACGAGCTGCTGGCGCTCGGGGGTCGCTACGCGGGGCTGGTCGCGCGCGACGCCGATCTCGACGCGCTCCCGACACCCACATGACATCCGTACCCTCTGCCATGTCACAGGGTTGCGTCTACGTTTGCAACGCACGACTATTCCGAGACGCGCTGCCTCCGACGAGGACGCGGCAGCCCAGCAGAGGAGAGCTCCCACGATGACCGCGACGACGCCGGAGACGGGGCTGGAACGACACGGGATCGAGCCCGCCGGCGAGGTCCTCCGGAACCCGACCACCGCCCAGCTCTACACGGACGCGCTGCGGCACGGCGATGGACAGCTCGCCGAGGGCGGCCCGCTCGTCGTGGACACGGGACGGTTCACGGGACGCTCGCCGCAGGACAAGTTCATCGTTCGCGAGCCGGGGTCGGAGGAGCGGATCTGGTGGGGCGAGGTCAACCGCCCGCTCGAGGAAGGGCATTTCGAGGACCTGCGCGCGAGCGTCGCGGACTATCTCGGTGCGCAGGAGCGCCTCTACGTGATCGACGCCTTCGCAGGGGCAGATCCCGACCACCGGATCGGCGTGCGCGTCGTGACCGCGAGCCCGTACCACGCCCTCTTCGCGAAGACGATGTTCATCCGGCCGACCGCGGAGGAGCTCGACGCGCACGAGCCGCAGGCGCTCGTACTGCACGCGCCCGACGTCGAGGCCGACCCCGAGACGAACGGCACGCGCACCGGGACATTCGTCGTACTCCACCCGACGCGCGGCGAGGTGCTGATCGGCGGCACGTTCTACGCGGGCGAGATCAAGAAGTCGGTCTTCACCGTGATGAACGACCGGCTGCCGCTCGAAGGCGTGTTCCCGATGCACTGCTCCGCGAACGTCGGCCCGGACGACGACGTGGCCATCTTCTTCGGCCTCTCCGGCACTGGCAAGACGACGCTCTCCGCCGACCCGTCTCGCACGTTGATCGGCGACGACGAGCACGGCTGGGGGACGAGCGGCGTGTTCAACATGGAGGGCGGCTGCTACGCGAAGGTGATCCGGCTCTCCGCCGAGGCCGAGCCCGACATCTTCCGCATGACCCACGCCTTCGGGACGATCCTCGAGAACGTCACGGTCGACGAGCGCGGCGTCGTCGACCTCGACGACGACTCGAAGACGGAGAACACTCGCGCCGCGTACGAGCTCGACGGGATCCCGAATGCCCATCCGGACAAGATGGCCGGCCACCCGCGAAACGTCGTCTTCCTCACGGCGGACGCGTTCGGCATCCTGCCGCCGATCGCCCGCCTGACCCGCGAGCAGGCGCAGTACTGGTTCCTCTCCGGGTTCACCGCGAAGCTCGCGGGCACGGAGATCGGCGTCACGGAGCCGCAGCCGACGTTCTCGACGTGCTTCGGCGCCCCGTTCATGCCCCAGCCGCCGCAGCGCTACGCGCGGATGCTCGCGGAGAAGCTCGACGAGCACGGCACGACCGTCTGGCTCGTCAACACGGGCTGGACCGGAGGTGCGTTCGGCCGAGGGCACCGGATGCCGATCAAGGCTACGCGGGCGCTCCTCGCGGCCGCGCTGACGGGCGCGCTCGACGCCGCGGAGATGCGCGTCGATCCCGTCTTCGGGATCGAGGTGCCGACCGCGGTGCCGGGCGTCGACGTGGCGCTCCTCGACCCGCGCTCGACCTGGACCGACCCCTCCGCCTACGACGCGAAGGCGGCGGAGCTCGCGACGATGTTCCGCGAGAACTTCGAGAAGCGCTTCGCCGCCGACGCCGACCCTGCAGTCGCCGCCGCCGGCCCGCGCTGACACGGGTTCGAGCTGGCTCGGGCCTTCCGCTCGACGCCTGTTGACGAGTCCCGGAAATCCCGGCATTCGGTAGGTTCCAAGCGATGGACTCGCCCTTCGACGTGCTCGTCGTCGGCGCCGGCTGCGCCGGCATGCGCGCCGCGATCGAAGCCCATGACGCAGGCGCCCGCGTCGCGGTCGTGTCGAAGCTCCATCCAACCCGCAGCCACTCCGGCGCGGCCGAGGGGGGGATCAACGCGGCGCTCGGGAACAAGGCCGAGGACAGCCCGGAGATTCACGCGTTCGACACCGTGAAGGGCTCCGACTACATCGGTGACCAGGACGCGATCGAGATCTTCACCCGTGAGGCGCCGGACGACATCTACCAGCTCGAGCACTGGGGCTGCGTGTTCTCGCGGAACGAGGAGGGCAAGCTCGACCAGCGGCCGTTCGGCGCGGCCGGCTCGCCCCGCACGGTGTTCTCGGCCGACATCACCGGCCATGTCCTGATCCAGGTGCTCTACGAGCAGCTCAGCAAGCGCATCGAGCAGGGGCTCGTGGTGCTCGATGAGTACTTCGCATTCCGTCTCGTCGAGGACGACGGCCGCTGCATCGGCGTCGTCTGCTGGGACCTCCTGCACGGTGGGGTCAAACTCGTGACGGGCTCCGCGACGATCCTGGCCACGGGCGGCGCGGGTCGTCTCTACCGCGCGACGACCAACGCGTACGCGTGCACGGGAGACGGGATGGCGATGGCGCTGCGTGCCGGTCTGCCGCTCAAGGACATGGAGTTCATGCAGTTCCACCCGACGACGATGTACCCGTCGGGGATCCTCATCACGGAGGGCTGCCGGGGCGAGGGGGGCTATCTCCTCAACAAGGACGGCGAGCGCTTCATGAAGCGCTACGCGCCGAACGCGCTCGAGCTCGCCTCCCGCGACGTGGTCTCTCGGTCGGAGACGACGGAGATCGAAGCTGGACGGGGCGTCAACGGCTCCGTGATGCTCGACCTGCGGCACCTGGGCCCGGAGAAGATCCTCTCGAAGCTGCCGGGCTCCCGTGAGCTCGCGATGACCTACGCGGCGGTCGACCCGATCCTCGAGCCGATCCCCGTGCGCCCGGGGGCTCACTACCACATGGGCGGCGTCGAGACGGACGAGTGGGGCCGCACCGCGCTCGAGGGGCTGTACGCGGCCGGTGAGGTCGCATGCGTCTCAGTGCACGGCGCGAACAGGCTTGGCGGCAACTCGCTGATGGAGACGATCACCTTCGGCCGCCGCTCGGGGCGCCACGCCGCCGAGTACGCGCTCGGCGCCAAGCAGCCGTCCGGGAACGGGAGCGGTGAGGCGGCTCGGGCCGACGCCGAGACGTGGGTCGCGGGGCTGCTCGACGTCGACAGCGGGGAGCGTCCGTGGCAGATCCGCGACGAGCTTGGCCAAACGATGCTCGAGAACTTCGGCGTGTTCCGCTATCCCGACCGCATGGAGGCGCAGATCGGGATCATCGGCGACCTCCGCCGGCGCTACGCCCGCGGCATCGTCGTGGAGGACAAGGGCTCGGTCTTCAACAGTGACCTCACGGCGGCGATCGAGCTCGGGTACCTGCTCGACCTCGCTGCGTGCATGCTCCAGGCAGGGCTCGCCCGGCAGGAGTCGCGCGGCGCCCACTCCCGGCCGTCCGACTTCCCCGACCGGGACGACGAGAGGTTCATGAAGCACTCGATCACCGAATGGGTGGACGGCGCGGCGCGGCTCTCCTACCGCGACGTCCGGGTCACGAAGTGGGAGCCCACGGTGAGGACCTACTGATGTCGCAGAATCGGCGCAGACTTGGCACGCTTCCGTTGCTCTTTTCGGCAACGGCGCCAATAGAATTAGCAGTGGGTGGTGGGTTGGGGTGCCCCGACGGAGCAGCCCACGCCGCCGGGACGAACGGGGCGTCGTGAAGGTCGAGCTGAAGATCTGGCGGTACGACGCCTCGACGGGCGAGCGGGCGCTCCGGCCCTACGAGGTCGACGTGTCGGAGGAGGCGACGCTCCTCGACACCCTCGACGTCGTCAAGGACCGCGTCGACGGCACGCTGGCATACCGCAAGAGCTGCCGGATGATGATCTGCGGCTCGTGCGGGATGCGGGTCGACGGCGGCGCCGTGCTCGCGTGCAAGACGCGGATCGCGCACATCACCGCCGACGGCCACGTGCCCGTCGTTTCCGCGATGGGGAACCTGCCGATCCTCAAGGACCTCGTCGTCGACATGGATCCGTTCTGGCAGAAGATGCAGGCGATCCAGCCATACCTCGAGCAGCGCCTCGACCGCGCGACCGAGGGCGAGAACGTCGTCTCGCGGGAGCGGATGGGCGCGATCCACAAGGAGTCGCTCTGCATCAACTGCGGGTGCTGCGTCTCGGAGTGCAACTCGATGGAGTCGGATCCCGACTTCCTCGGACCGGCGGCGCTCGCGAAGGGCTTTCGCTTCGTCGGCGACGCGCGCGACGGCGCGACGATCGAGCGGCTCGAGCGTTACAGCGAGGAGCACGGGATCTGGGACTGCACGCGCTGCTACTTCTGCAACGAGCGCTGCCCGAAGGGCGTCGACCCCCGTGACGCGATCGCAAAGCTCGGCGCCGAGGCGATGAAGGCCGGGATCGACCGCGACATGGGCGCGAAGCACGCGAAGTGGTTCGTCACCTCCGCGAAGACGACCGGCTGGCTCCGCGAGACGGAGCTCGTGCCGAAGACGCAGGGCGTCGTGAAGGCGATCAAGGAGATCAAGTTCGCGATGTCGCTCCTGCCGAAGGGGAAGGTGCCGCCGCCGTTCCCGCCGCACGTCGCCGCCGACGTGGGCGAGTCGCGCGCGCTGTTCGACCTCGTGAAGACGCAAGGGCGCGACGGCGCCGCCGGCATCGTGCAGGGCGAGAAGGCGCTCGGGCAGCTCGAGCACGCGGGCGACGCGGTCGACGGCCCGAGCCACCCGTACGACGACCCCCGTTCGTTCCCGAAGCCCTATCTTCCCGACGACGAGGAGCCCGCCACGTGAAGCAGGTCGCCTACTACAAGGGCTGCCTCGCCAGCCTGTCCGCGAAGGAGCTCGACACCTCGACGCGCGCGCTCGCGCCCAAGGTCGGCTACGAGCTGCTCGAGCTCGACTCCGTCACCTGCTGTGGCGCGGGCGACATTCACGAGGCGGAGCCGGACTACTACCTCCATCTCAACGCGCGGATCCTCGCGTACGCGGCCGCAACCGGCTCGGACACCTTGATGACGGTGTGCAACGTCTGCACGCTCAACCTGCGGCAGGCAAACCACCAGCTGCTGAACGACGCTGCGCTCCGCGAGCGGGTCAACGACAACCTCGAACGGGTCGGCGCTCCCCGCTACGAGACCGACGTCGACTGCGTCCACTTTCTCTGGCTCGTCGCGGGCGAGAGCTTCCCGGCCCTCCGCGAGGTCGCCCACAAGGGGCTCCGGGGCCTCAAGATCGCGCCGTTCTACGGCTGCCAGATCCTCCGTCCCTCGAAGCTGATGGGCTTTGACGACCCCGACCGGCCCGACTCGCTCGAGCGGATCATCACCGCGTGCGGCGGGGAGCCGATCGACTACCCGGCGAAGATCAAGTGCTGCGGCTTCCCGATCATCCAGGCGCGCGAGGACACCGCGCTCGGCGAGCTGATCCAGCCGATCGAGCAGGCGAAGGAGGCAGGGGCGGACGCGATCGTGACCCCGTGCCCGCTGTGCCACCTCTCACTCGACGCGTGGCAGTCGAAGCTCAAGAAGCAGACCGGGAAGGACTTCCAGATGCCGATCCTGCACCTCTCGCAGCTGATCGGCGTGGCGGCGGGCCTCTCGGACTCGGAGCTCCGCTTCAAGCGGCATGTCGTCTCGATGGAGCCTGTGCTCGAGAAGCTCGCGCTGTAGTCGACGTGAGGCGACCACGGCGGAGTGCCTCGTCCCAGAGCGCGAGCGCGACGAGCGACCAGCCGACGAGCTCGAGACCCTCTTTCAGGACGATCTGGCGCTCTGTGATCGGATCCCCCCGCTCGCGCTGGAATCGAGCGGGATCGAAGCGCTCGAGCCCCCCTACGAGGAAGGAGCCGCCGAGAGCGACGGTCGCGATGGTGACTGTGACCCCGAACAGCATCGAAGCACGGCGCGCGACGACGGCGAGAAGCGCGAGCGTCATGGCGACGGCGGCGATCACGAGTGGGCCCCCGTGTCTCATTGGATGTGCTCCGTCGTGAAGAAGATCGGCCAGTGTCAGAATCGCCAAGAGGAGTGATGCGGCGCGGGACGCGTTGCGGACGATGTCCGACCGTCTATGTGCCAGCAGCGCGGCGCCCAAAGATGCGGTCGCGAGAGCGATCGTCGACACGATGTCTGGCAGGCCGTTCGACCGGTCGAGATCGACGAACGTGCCGATTCGGCCGACTCGAAGCACGACAACGAGATGCGCGAGCGATTGGGCGGCGACCAAAGCCGCGATCCCGAGCGCGAATGCGGCGAACCTACGAGGACCGAGGCCCTCACGCCTCTCCTCCCCCATGCCTCCCACAGTAATCCGCTTCGGCGGCGGATGTGCGTCGGCGACGAGAAACTCTCCGACCTTCAGAGGCTCCACACTCGATTCTCGACCATCCAGGTGCGAGGACCCAGCGCTCGGCGATCGACTCGGGCCGTCAAGCAAGGAAAGAAACGGTGTCTTCGCTTCAAGCCGCCGTCAACACGAGCACCCAGTCGTCGTCACCGGCCGCATTGTGCGACGCTGGGCTGAAGTCGCGCCTTCCCGAGTTCGGGAAGGGCGACCCTTGCGCGAGCGTGTAGTTCCCCGTGGTCGGGTCGTACCACTGTGCGTTGACCTGACCCTTCAGCCGGGTGAGGTCGACGGTGATGGTATTGCCCGTCGGCAGGTACGCGATGGCGAGCTTGCCATCCGGCGTCCTAGCCGCCGTGACATAGTCGTTGTCGTTGACGCTGCCGGACGACGAAAAACTCCCAAAGCCTGCGGTGACCAGCTTGTGCCGCTGATCGGGGACGAGCTTGAACCACGGCCGATCGGCAAACAGCTTCGTGACGTATTGAAGCTCCGTCACGCCTGTCGTATCGAGATGGTTCTTCCAGTCGTCGATGAATTGCCACGTGTACTTGTTGCCGTAGAGCTGTCCTGACGCGCCGCTGAGCAAGGACCAGTATTCCTGGCGCCTCAGCGTTTCCGGCCCGGTGTATTCCTGTTCGAACTCGTAGTTCGCCTCGACCATGAACACTGGGATGTGGTTTGGTCTGTTGTACTCCTTGAGCACCTGCGCGTACGTTGGGTAGTAGGTGTAGGCGGCATCGAGGCCGACAAGTGGCGTCCAGAGCCTGCTGTCACGCGAGCCGCTCGCACGTGAGCCGTACCTGAAGTTATCGAGTTGGACTGTGTGGATGTGGCGTTTGTCGGTTGCTCTAATGCCTCGTGCCACGGCAAACACGGCTGTGTTTGCCGTGGGATCCCGATACCGCTGGAAGTCATTGCCATTGGACCAGATGATGTTTGGAAAAGACTTGTATCGGTTGCCCAACCACTTTCCGAAGGCGAAATCCTTCTTGACGCCATTCTCGACGATGACCCCTAGCCAACCGCCCGTCTCGATCGGATCGAGAAAGACATTGAGTCCGTATTTCCCTGCCAGGCGAATCATCGCGTCTGCGCGACGGAAATATGTTTCGTTCGGCGTTGCAAGGTCGCCCGGTGTGGAGAACGGTGCGATGTGGTCGAATGTGGTTGCGTCCGCTCGCCCACCGGTGTAGGTGGTGCACAGCAGGTCGACCAGGACGGTGTTGAACCCCTTTGCTGCTCGGTCGGCCAGGAACCTGTCTGCGTCGGGGAGCGAAACGTTGGCCACAAGGGCCTGAGGCGAGTCTCCAACGATCAGAAACGGTACGCCCCGACTATCGACGAGATAGCGGTGGCCAGGCCCAACCCGAAGCGGGTAGCGAGGGGAAGGCATTGGTCGGAGGGGTCCCGAGCTGTGGCGCGAAACCCGGTTCGCCGCTTCACCCGGCCGTGTCGCCGAAGTGCACGCAAGCACCGCGAACAGCGACACGAGCACGAGACCAGACGCCCAGACCCGCAATTGTCTCCTCCCCCCGGCCAGAGCCGACTTACTCACTATAGACCGAGATCAGGGTCTTGGTAGGGCAGACACGCCGGAGAGCAGTGAAGGGCTGATGCGTGTCTCTAGGGTGCCGGGATGCCCATCGTCCTAGTCGTCGTGTCCGTTGCCGTCGCGCTCGTCGCCTACGGCTGGGTCGAGGCCGGCTGGCTCCGGACGCGTGTGCTCGAGGTTACGATCGACGGACTCCCAGACGCACTCGACGGCGTCAGGATCGGACACCTATCCGACTTCCACCTCGGCGCACCGCTCTCGCGCGGGAACCGTGCGAGCGAAGAGGCCGCGCGGTGGGTTGGTGAGCGCCGACCCGACCTCGTCTGTATCACCGGAGATCTCGTTTCCCATCCTCGAGGCGTGCCGCGCCTCGAGGCCCTCCTGGCGGACCTCGAGCGTCCCTTCGTCGTGCTCGGCAATCACGACGTTGCGGTCACACGTGATCCGTTCTCACGGGCCGCCGAGGTTCGCGACCTCGAGCACGCGAGACTTCTCGGGGACGAGACAGTGGTCCTCGCTGTGCGCGGGGAACGCGTCGCAGTGGTTGGAGTCGACCCGTTGACCTATCGAGCGAAGCAGGCCCGGCCGCACGAACTGGCTGATCAGGGGGCGGCGCTTCGTCTGCTCCTCTGCCATTTCCCGCGCATCGCCGAACAGATTCCGCGCTCATCGTTCGATCTGATTCTCACGGGTCACTTGCATGCGGGCCAGGTCTGTCTGCCACTTCCAGGTCGTCGCGTCACGCTTGCTCACCCTCGAGCCCAGTTCGTCTCCGGGCTCTACGGGACGAGAGGCGGGCAGATGCATGTTTCGCCGGGGACCGGAACGACGTTCGTCCCTCTTCGGTTCTTCGCCCGACCCGAGGCGACGGAGCTCGTCCTTCGGCGTCGAAACTAGACTGGCGCCGGTGAAGAGCCACGCACTGATCCTGTGTCGACGAGCTCGTGTCGTCCTCGGTGAGCGGGGCCCGCGACGTGGGCGACGGGACTTCTCGAAGAGCGTGGGCGCACACCTACTGGCGAGGAGGAGGCACGCTGGCGTAGGTGCATCCGAGCCTCTTTGCGCCCGTGGAGGGTGAGCTTACGGTTGCAAGAGCGGCGCTCTACCGCAAGATGAGTGCAGGAGACAGGCGCGATCGCATCTCATCCGAACAACTCGAGAGCTGGCTGGGCCCCCTCGGGGCCCTTGTGTTTCGTCGCGCTCGTTCGTAGCCCACGTTCGGCCACGGCGACGAAGCACCGCGTCTCGATTCTCCCCGTGAACCGGAGCCACGGGGCCCGTGCGCAACTCGGCACGATCGGCGTGAACGAGTCGTGGAGTGGCCTGCCGGGAGATCTCGAACCGGTTTCCAGAGCGCCCAGGGCGACAGCAGAGTTGATGCGTTGCGAGACGCAAAGACACTGCGACTCGCGAAGCCGATGACGCGAACCAACCCCGGAACGCCGGAACCGTCTGACGCCGAAGCTGAAGCAGACCGTCGTCACCTGAACCCCGCCGGCGGCGTGGCCGACGGGGAGAACGCGACAGTGAAGGTCGACCGGACGGCACAGGCCGGAGAGTCAGATAGTGGCGCGCCGGCGGCCTCTACCCAAGAGGAGCTCCTGAGTGTTGAGGATGTCCGGCAGCGCGCGGTAACTGGGGCTGCAATCGACCTGTTGCGCGGATTTGGCGTTCGGTTTGTGGCGCTTATCGGAACCCTGGTGCTGGCGCGACTGTTGACGCCGTACGACTTTGGAAGCGTCGCTATCGGAACGATCTTCGTAACAATCGGGCAGTTCCTCGCGGACGGAGGAATCGGCGTCGGCCTGATACGACGCGTCGACCCGCCGACCCGAGCCGACCTACGCGCCCTTCTCGGGTTTCAACTCGGGTTCAGTACTGCGCTGGCCGTTGTGGTCATTGCGGTCGTACTCTCGTTTTTCGGTGAAATAGGCCAAGTGACGGCAATCATGGTGGTCGCTGTTCCGCTGACGGCTATTCGTGCGCCTGGTGTGGTCATGTTGGAGCGACAGCTGAGATACAAGCCGCTCGCACTTGTAGACCTAATCGAAACGGTTAGTTTCTACGGACTGGCTATAGCCTTGGTAAGTATCGGATGGGGAGTGTGGGGATTGGCGAGCGCCAGTGTCGTTCGCGCGTTGATTGGCAGCATCGTACTCGTGTCCGTGCTGCCTTCCGCGCGCTTGCTCCCGTCCCTGTCCTGGACACGGATACGGCCACTCCTTAGGTTCGGGCTTCAATTTCAGGCTGTCGGTATGGTCAATTGGCTTCGTGACCTGGGAACCAACGCTGCTATTGCCATTCTGGCCGGTGTTTCCGCGCTCGGCGTATGGAGCGTCGCGTTTCGCATTCTTCAGATTCCTCTCGTCTTTCTCAGCTCGCTGTGGCGGGTCTCCTTTCCTGCGATGTCGAAACTCGTTGCAGCGCGCGAAAACGTCAGTGAGACGATCGAACGAGCACTGGGAGTCACCGCCGTCGTTTCCGGCCTCATCCTCGCTCCACTCGTAGCCGCCACACCCGCTTGGGTACCGGCATTGCTCGGGAGCCAATGGACGGACGCAGTTGCAGTGATTCCTCCGGCTAGCCTTCACCTGATGGTGATAGGTCCTATCTCGGTGGCCGTAATGGGATATCTCTTCGCGGTGGGAGACGCTTCGGCGGTGCTCCGCTCGACTCTCGTGGGGTTTCCTCTGATGTTTGCAGTCATGATCCCGCTCTTGATGGTGATAGGTGTGCCTGCGGTGGGCTACGGGTGGCTTGCGTGGGGCATCGGAGAAGGAACGGTGCTCGTCCTGAGCGCCCGAAAGCATATTCAGTTCAGAATCAGACCTAGTCTCATGCGACCGACTATCTTCGCTGTCGCCGGAGCTTCTCTGGGCTGGCTCGTCGCGTCAAAGGTAGGGACCACGGTGGTGGGAGGGCTGGCAGGAGCGCTATTTGCAGCAGGCGTCTATCTCTTGGCCCTATGGGTATGGCACAGGACCTACCTGCTCGACAGTATCCATCTCTCCATCCGCGGTCTGCGCGAGGTGCTCAGGTCTCAGGCTCCGAAGTGACGTGTGGGTATGGCGACCAGTCGCGATGCAGCGCGATATCGTGACGACCATGGCGACGGGGAAAGTCCGATGCACCCAGATCACCACATCAGAGATGGTATGAGCCCCGTCTTCACCATCGCGATCCCGACGTTCAATCGGGCAGAGTGGCTTGCTCGATGTGTGAGTTCCGCGCTTTCTCAGACCTACGACTCGTTCGAGGTGCTGGTCTCCGACAATGCATCAGACGATGCAACGCCCGAAGTGCTTGCCGAGTTCTCTGACCCACGCTTGGTCATTATCCGCCAGCCTCGTAACATCGGTCCAATCGCCAACTGGAACGCCTGCGTCGAACATGCACAGGGCGAGTTCATCGTGATGCTAAGTGATGACGATTACCTAGCACCCCATTTTCTCACCCGATGCGACGACGTGTTGGCCCGTCGGACTGAGGGAGTCCGAGTCATTGTCGCCCTCGGAGACGTTGTCGATCCCGGCACTGGCTGGATGAATCCAGCCCGACAAAGCCAAGCGCTCGGTACAGGGATCCGGCGAGGAACGGACGTCCTCTCTGAGTTTCTGCTTGGCGCGATCTCCCCGCAGATGTGTACGGTGGCCATCAGAACCGAGTCACTTCGTGACGCAGGCGGCTTTCCACAGGGCTGGCATCACGCCGGAGACTTGGTTGTCTGGGTGCCCTTACTGCTCGATGGGGATGTCGGCTTCGTGAACGAGGCGTGTGGCACTCGGTCTACACACGCCGACACCCAGACAGCTGGAATGTCACTCGAGACGAGGCTCGAGGAGATCGACCGCCTGGGCCGTACACTCGTTGATGCGGGAGTGGTCATCGACGACCGGGCGACCGCCGTAGCGATCGCGCGGTTGACGCGTCGATACGTGGCACGGAATCTCATCGGACACATCGGATCTGAACGCAGGAGTGGTGCAAGACGTACAGTGCTCGCGTCGACAGCGTGGCGTTGGCGGCACAGGCTGGTTGATCTGAGCCCGGCGGACCTCCGCGTCACCCTGAGGCCAATCGCACTCTTCCTGGCGCCGTCGTGGGCCGCGGGCGAAGTGAGGAAGATCACGCAAGGATTCACCACGAGAGCCGACGCTCGCCGGCGCTCGCAAACTCTTCTTCCGTAAGCGAGGGATGATGGCGCTGGGACTCAGGGCAGGGGATCTCGTCGAAGTTCGCAGTCGTGAGGAGATACTCGAGACGCTGGACAGCGATGGTCGTCTAGAGGGTCTGCCTTTCATGCCTCAGATGCTGGAGTACTGCGGTCGTCAGTTCACGGTCCTCGCGAGTGCGCACAAGACGTGTGACGTAATCGCAGGGGAGGGGCGGCGTCTCGTTCGATGCGTCCATCTGGACGTCCGCTGCGACGGGAAGGCATACGGCGGCTGTCAGGCCGCGTGCCTGATCTTCTGGAAGGAGGAGTGGCTGAAGCCCCTTGACGGCGCCGCGATGCTACGGAAGTCAGGTGATGTCAGCGCGCCGCAATCTCTTGCTCAGCGGACTGATCCTGAAATCATCTGGCGCGGGACCAAGAGGATCGATCGGGACTCTGGTGAGCCTGTTTACATGTGCCAGGCCACCCGAGTACCGGAGTTCACTCAACCTCTGGCGTGGTGGGATCTTCGTCAGTACATGGCGGACTGGCGTTCCGGCAACGTCACGCTCAGACGACTGGTGCGCGGTCTGCTCTTCCAGACCTACAGTCGCGCCACGCAAGCCTGGAGGCCTCGCGTGGGTCGTCCCGGGCGGTGGATCTACGATGCGCTCCAGCGTCGAATCGGAGGCGTTCCGTTTCCAATCAAGCCTGGAGCCCTCGCGCCTGGGGCACCGAACCCCACCGAGGAACTAGACCTTGAGCCGGGTGAACGTGTCCGTGTGAAGGACCATGACGCCATCCTCGCAACGCTGACGAGATCGGGAACCAACCGAGGTCTTCTCTTCGACAAGGAGATGGTGCCTTTTTGCGGACGAACATTTCGAGTCAGAGCACGGGTCGACGTGTTTGTCGATGAGCGGACGGGGAGGCTCCGCACGCTCAAGACTCCGGCCGTGACCTTGGAAGGGGTCTGGTGCACGTCGCTGTACAGCAACAAGAAGATGTTCTGTCCACGCGCCATTCCGAGCTGGTGGCGCGAGGTGTGGTTGGAGCGCGTCGATGCTCCTTGAGCCACCTGGCTCGCGTTCGTCCTTCATCTTGGCAAGGTATGTCTGGTCAGCTACCCGCTGCGGGGCGCTACTGCCTGTCGGACGTGAACTCCAGAACACCGATGCCGAATCCACCCTGCTGCCAACTCTCAACGAGCTGTCTTGATTCATACGTTTCACGTATCTCAGACCAAAAACGCGAGACATCTCCGGGGCAGATGTCCATGTCCTCAGAAACTTTCGATGCCGATTCCGGAACGATGTCGTGAAACGCCACGAGTCCATGTGGAGCAATCAGCCGCGAATAGTTCTCGAAATCGCGTCGGACGCCCTCGTACGCATGGTCAGCGTCGATAAGAATCACATCGAGCTCACGCCCATCCAGGGCTGCCCGGACACTGGCAACCATCTCGTCCGTGTGCGAGTCGCCGACGAGGAGCACGATGTCTTGACCGGGACTGGCGAACGACTGGTAGAGCGAGCGGCGCCACTCTGGATACCCTCCGCCGAAGGGGCCGCCCGGGAGGTCGATGCTCACAACCACGGCATCGGGAGCACTGACCTGGGCGAGCGCGAACAACGTGCCTCCATTCGCTGTCCCGATCTCCAAGAGGGCCCGGGGGCTTCGAGCCCGGACCAACTCGATGAACTGAAGGAGCTCCGATCGAACTTGATACGGTCTGATGTTCACGCCCCCGAGCGAGAAATCGAACGCGATATCGACGATTTCCTCGTCCGTGGTCGCTTGTCGGCTGATTGCCTGCAGCCGCCGTCGGGCGAGCGGCTCGAACGCGGGCGCGACCAGACGGGAAAGTCTTCTGCGGACGGAACGACTCATAGCTGCACGCTCGCGCGCGCTGGTGAGGGTCGTCGACTGGCGTATCGATATCGACCCATCAGGTCGTGCCCGCCTTGGGAGTCGGAAGTGGGCCGACGTCTCCCGAAAGGGCGTTCCACAACTGCTTGACGCCAATGGTGTTCTGCCCGACGAGAGCCCACATCGGGATGTGTTGGGCAAAGACCACGAATCGAAACAGCCACACGTTGGCCGGAGACTCGGTTTCCTTGAGCATGCGGACGGTGGACCCGAGGTATTGCTGCTTCCCGGTGCCACCGAGCATTCGTGTGGAGGCATGCGCCTCGTGGACGACCGTGGCCTCTGGCGTTACCCAAAGAGTCAACTGACGCTCTGCCAACGACCGAGCCAGTTGGACGTCGTTGAAGAAGATCGGATAGCGCTCGTCGAGGATGTGGTCGTAATGAAGAACCGACCGTCGAAGGAGCAGGCAGCTCGCAGCCGGCTGAGGCACGGGTCGCGCTCTCGAGAAGTCGTCGTCGAGCATCTGGAATTCCCGCAATCGATCGGCAGATACCCGGAAGCACGCGCCGGGCAATCGAACTGCAGTTGGCGAGGGTCACGGAGAAGGTCGGGAACCGATAGTGGAACGGCTGTGGCGAGCCGTCCGGGAAGACGTACAGCGGCGCGACACCGGCGATCGTTGGATGATCCTCGAGGAACCTCGTCATCGAGTGCAGAGCCTGTGCGGTCAGGAGGACGTCCGAGTTGAGGAGAAGCACGAGCTCGCCGGACGATCGCCGGTACGCCTGATTGACCGCCACGGCGAATCCCAGGTTCTCGTCGTTCTCGATGAGCGTGATGTCGGTTCGTCGTGCGAGTGCCTCCGACGAGCCGTCGACGGATCCGTTGTCGACGACGATGACCTCGCACGGAAGGTCCTCCGTGGCCTCGGGAATGGACTCGAGACACCCGAGCACGAGATCTCGCGTGTTCCAGTTGACGATCAGTATCGACACACGCGGCTGCCGCAAGCGCTTCTCCCCTATCAGACGTTTCTCACCAAGGCAAAGGCGATCGACCAGTGTAGTCATGGTCGAGCCCCCTGCGATGCTCGCGATCGGCCGGGAGACGGAAGGCAACGGGCGCGCCAGTCGGCTGCTCGGCCTCGACACCACCCATCGGCACGGCCGTGGCGCTGTGTTCAGCGCAGGTTCAGCGCAGTGGACACTCCCCTGCCCGTGGCTACAATCGGACAGGGGCCTCGTGAGGAACGGCGCATCCCGAATGGTGGGGTCGGTGCATAGGCTTGGAGGATGCGAAGATGTTTCAGAGCGATGGGGCCGATCCTACGTCTCGGGATGCACCGGGTCGCGGGGTCCGATCCCGAGTCCGTCCCTGCGTCGCCGTTCGAGGCGGAACCGGATTCCAACAGGTGCCGCGCGTGATGCGATGAGACGGGGAGACGCGTTTCCGTGGGCCGGCACGAGGACAACACGACGCTCTAGGGGGCGGGAGTTGCTGTGGACCTAGTCCACGTCCGCCGGGTGCTCCACGCCCACCGGGGATTCGTGTTGATCGGACTCGCCCTCTGCGTGCTCGCGGCTCTGTTCGTCTACGCACATCCGGGGTGGAACGGGGGTCGTCCGACGATGACGGCACGCACCCCTCAGGTCTGGAAAGCCTCGTCGACGCTGCTACTCACGCAGGAGGGCTTTCCCGCAGGACGCGCGGTCGACGACCGCAAAGGCACGAGTGACGATCAGAGCCGGCTCTCGAACCTCGCAGTCCTCTACTCGGAGCTTGCCGTGGGCGATCGCGTCCGGGGCTACGCAGAGGCGGGCGGGAAGATCCAAGGCGATATCACCGCCGAGCCAGTCATCTACACCATCGGCCAGTTTGCGACTCCTGTCGTCCTGCCGATGGTCAGGATTTCCGTGACCGCGCCGACAGCTGCAAAGGCATTGCGGGGCTCGAGGCAGGTTGCGGAAGCGCTTCAGCGCTACGTGACCTCGGGCCAGGCCGAGGCGAAGATTCGGTCGACGGACAGGGTGGTCATCCAGACCTCCCGTTCGGGGCGACTGCCTGGAAGCCAGCCTTACCTGGTCTCGGGGCCGTCGAAGGCGGTCCCGATCGTCGTCTTCGCTCTCCTCACCGGTCTGTTGCTGATGGCCGTGTTCGCTTACGACAACTATCGCGTCCACGCGAAGGAGTCGTCTCGCCGGCTTGGCGCCTCGCTCGACCCGCCTGCCGGCCGCGGCACTCCCACACTCCAACCCACCGCGGCGCCACTCGAGAGGTCGCAGGGAGAGGAGACCACAGCCAGAGCGCGACGGCCCAGAGCGGTGCTCTCGTCCAAACCAACGCGCCCTGAGCCGAGCACGACAGAGGTACCCGCCGTGCCGCAACGACGGTCGAGGTGAGCTCGGGAAGCGTCTCGTCGGTCGAAGGCGCTCCGCCCGTCCACGGGTTCTCTCGCTCGCGCTTTCTCGTGCCGGCGCTGGGAGCGGCGTCGGCCGCTGCGTTGGCGCTGCTGGGGTTCTTCGTCGCCGCATGCGCTCTCGCCATCCTCGTGCTGATCCTTCCGCGCGTCTCCGCAGGCGCCCTCAACGTCCGCGTTTTTGTCTGGATGCTCGCGGGCGTCGCATTCCTCGTCCCCGACCGATTCGCGATGGCGGGGGCCCTCCCGATCGACCTGGAGCCCTATCGAATCCTGTTCGGGTTGATCACCCTGTTGTGGCTCGTCGTCCTCCTCACCAACCCGGACGCGCGCCTCCATCGGACGATGGTCGACCTGCCGCTCTTGTTGATCTTTGCGTCGATCCTGGTGAGTGTGGTCGCGAATCCGGAGCGTGCGAATCGTTTCGACCAGAGCATCATGAAGGCGCTTCTCCTGTTCACGACCTACATCCTTCTGGTCTATCTCATCTGCAGCGTCTTCGATTCTCTCGAGCACACTCGACGCTTCATTTCGGTCCTGGTCGCCTTGGGCACGGTCGTCGCGGGTTGCGCCGTCGTCGAGTCGGCTACCGGCTACAACGTGTTCGACGAGTGGTTGAGGACTGGTTTGCTGAGCGCAATTCCGCGCGCCGACATCGGGGAGATCGGTCGCGGCGGGGCAACACGCGCCTTGGCGTCAGCATCCCACCCCATTGCGCTCGGCGTCCTCCTCGCCATGCTTGTCCCGCTTGCGGCGTACCTCGCTCATCGTGACCGCCGTTGGCTCATCTCCGTGATTGCGCTTCCGGCCGGCATACTGGCGACCGTTTCACGGACGCCCTTGATCATGCTCCTCGTGATCCTCCTGGTCCTCGCCTTCATGCGTCCCGCGGAATCGGTTCGGCTCGTGGTGGTGCTGGGTCTCGCGACCGTGGCGTTGTTCGTCTCGTCGCCGAGCTCGGTCGGCGCGGTGACCGATGCGTTCTTCCCTCAAGGCGGAATTCTCGCCGAGCAAACCAACACCGCCACGGGCAATGCCGAGGCCCGTGGCCGGCTCGCCGACCTGAGGCCCGTGTTCAACGACTGGGTCGATGAGCCCTTTGTGGGACAAGGCTTTGGATCGCGGCCGGTCGACGGACGCGAGAACTCTCTGGGGGACGGTCGGTACTCCGGTGTGCTCGACGACCAGTGGCTCGATTTGCTGCTCGAGACGGGAGCGGTCGGCGTTGTCGCGTGGGGTGCTCTCTTCTTCGTCGTCATCAGAGCGCTTCGCAAGCGTGCGAAGGTCTTGGACGATATCGGCCTGCTCTGCGTTGCTTTGCTGGCTTCCCTCGTCGCTTTCGTGGTGGCGATGTTCTTCCTCGACGCCTTCGGCTTCCCCCAGCTGACGTTCTTTGCCTTCGTGGTCGTGGCGGTGGCGGCGAATGTTCTCCGGCTGGCGCGTGAAGCGGACGCGAGTGAGCAGGCGCGAGCGAGGTTCGTCGCCGACGCTCTCGCGTGAACGGGACACGGTCAAGCGGCCGTAAGGGCACCCACGCGTCGTCCTGACCTGCGGATGCTCCTGTGACGCCGCCGCCTCCGATGCCGCAGCCGACCGCGCACGACCCCGAGTCCTCGCCGATGGTGTCGGTGATCATCGTCTCGTGGAATCACGCCACCTGGCTGCCGGAATGCGTTTCCTCGCTTCGAGGACAGTCCGGCGGGATCCCCGTGGAGATCATCGTCGTGGACAGCGGATCGCATGACCGAACGCTGGAGGTCGCCGACTCGCTCGGAGCGCGGGTCGTGGCCTGCGAGAACCACGGGTTCGCGTACGCCAACAATCGAGGGCTCGAGCACGTGACCGGCGAATGGGTGCTCTTCCTCAACCCCGACACACGGGTCGTGGAGGGAACTCTGCGCGATCTCGTCTCTGCCGCGGCGTCGCATCCGCGGCTGGCCATCGCTGGGGTGCGACAGTTGAGCGCCGACGGGGAGCTCGAGTGGTCGATTCGTCGCTCACCTTCGCCGATCCGCTGGCTTTCGGAGGCCCTGGGATCGGAATCTTTGCCCTGGCGACTGCGTTCCTGGGCCGGCGAGCGAGTGCTCGACGCCGCGTGCTACGCGCATGAAACCCGGATCGACTGGACATCGGGATCGTGCATGCTGGCCAGGACCGACGTCGTGCGTCGAATCGGCGGCATGGACGAGCGCTTCTTCCTCTACAGCGAGGAGCCAGATCTCTCGCTGCGCGCCAGCAAGCTGGATTGGGAGACGTGGCACCTGCCGACCCTGACCATCGTCCACTACGGCGGAAACGAAGGGAGCGACCCGCGACTGACGGCCCAGCTCGCCTATGCACGCCGGCTCTACCTGCGCAAGCACGGCTCGCCGGCGCAACGCGTCCCAGGGTTTGTCGCCCTCGTGCTCGGGAGCGCGCTTCGCGGCGTCGTCAGCCGGTCGGCACAAAAGCGGGCGTGCGCACGCGCTGCGCTGGCGACACTCCTCGGAGTCCGGCCACCGCCCTTCGCCGCACAGACGGCCCGTGGCTCGCCGGAAGAAACGGACTCGCTCCCGACCTGAGCGGCGTTCGTCTCAGGGCGCAGCGTCCGTTCGACGGTAGCCGCGCGCCTCGTCCAGGCGACGACCCCAATGTGACGCCGACTGTTGCGAGCGGACGTATTGCCTGACCGCGGGATCGGGACAGCGCGGCCGCCTGGACGCTGCCTCGAGCGCGTAGCCCCAGACGAGACCGAGCGCGGCGCGGTCCCGTCGTAACGCAAACGCGGACCGGAGCAGGAGATACGTCGGGCGGTATCCCATGTAGTACGACGCGCGACCCTGGTTGACGCGGGCCCGAAAGGCTGCGCCGTCGCGCACGCCCTCCGGGCGATGGTGGAAGAACGGGAGATCCTTGAACGTCGCAGAGTGCCACCCGGCAAGGTTCGCCTTGATCTGGTCGATCCCGTCCCACCCCATCCTGGGCTCGAGCGGCATCACGATGGAGAGCGTCTCCCGGCGATACGCGCGCGCGGCGCCCCACACATGGTCGCCGGTCACATGGCGTTCCTCCCAGGTGCCGTCGACCTGTTCGTAGCACGTGCCGCTCGCAAGCCCAAGCCGTTCGTCGGCAGCGAAGCGAGCCGTCAGCTGCTCGAAGTGATCCGTCGGAAACGTGATGTCCGCGTCCACCTTCACGACGACGTCCGGTAGCGGGTCGAGCGTGGGAAGCGCCGACTCGAATGCACGGACGATGTGCGCCCCCCGCACGGGGCGGCCGGCCGCGTCCACGCTGAGGACAGCGAGGAACGGAACACGCTGCGCGAGCTCCTCGAGCACCTCCGGGGTCGCGTCCGTCGAGCCGTTCTCGACGACCACCCACCGCCACGGGGTCACGGTTTGCGCGGCGAGCGAGTCCGCGAGCGTCGGAAGCGAGCCGGCCTCGTTCCGAGCAGGCGTCACAATGGCGTAGGTCACGTGACCGCGGCGTAGCTCTCGACCGCCCGCGGCAGATAGGTCCGCAGCCAGATCTCGAGCATCAGCAACGAGAGCACGACGTACGTTCCGCTGTCGTGGCTGTGGGAGCGGACGAGCGACTCGAGCGCATGGCGGTCGACGAGCTCGTGCACGCGGGCTCCCGGGTCGAGCAGGTAGTCGGAGACCGCGCCCTCGGTTTGCGCGCGCAGCCATCCTTCCACGGAGCGATTGAAGAAGCCGACCTTCGGCTTATCGATGATGCGATCGGGGATCAGCCCGGCCGCTGCGATCTTCAACACGTGCTTGCTCCGTCTGAAGCGGTGGAGCTTGTATGCCGATGGGATCGTGGCGCACAGCTCGACGAGCTGATGGTCGAGGAACGGCACCCGCACCTCGAGTGAATGGGCCATCGAGGCGCGGTCGAAGTAATGGAGCATGTCGTCCGCGAGGCCGAGTCGTGCGTCGAGGTACAGCGCCGAGCCGAGTGCGTCCGCCCGCACATCGCCGAGACGCTCGCGCAGGACTGCTGAGGCGGTTCCGGTCACCTGGGCGAGCGGGCCGGTGACGAGCCGCCCCCGCTCCGCGCCCGCGAGGTGCGTGCTGGCGGCGAGCAGCCTCTCGACGGGGTCGCGGGCACCGAGGGTCTCGACCGCAGTGTTGCCTCGGTCGGGTATGAGACGGACGACGCGCGGCCCGAGACCGACTGTCGCACGTGCGAAGGCGCCGCTGATCGCTGCGGCGCGGTGCTTGCGGTAGCCGGCGAACAGCTCGTCTGCGCCCTGCCCGGAGAGAGCCACGGTGACATGGCGGGACGCCAGCTCCGACAACGCACGGAAGCCAAGTGCCGAGAGGTCGGCGAGTGGCTCGTCCATGTGCCAGCACAGGTCCTCGAGGTCGACCCGGTCGTCGAGTGACAGCTCGAGCTCGTGGTGATCGGTGCCGAGGACGGTGGACACGTACCGTGCGTCGGCGAGCTCGTTCGTCTCGCCCGCGCCCGCGAAGCCGACGGCAAAGGTCTTCACCGGCTCGGTCATGTGTCGGGCCATCAACGCGACGATCAGGCTCGAGTCGAGACCACCTGAGAGCATCGCGCCGAGAGGGACGTCGCTCATCAGCCTGAGCCGGACGGACTCGTCGAGCTTCTCGAGCAGGCGCTCGGCGTGCTCGCCGACCGAAAGGCCCGAGATGGGCGTTGGGGCCGGGTACGACCAGAAAGCGCGCTCCTCGACCGTCCCGTTCTCGATCACGAGCGTGTGGCCGGGAAGCAGCTTCCGAACGCCGAGGAGCGGGGTCAGCGGCGCCGGGAAGAACCCGAGCGTCAGGTAGGCGTCGATGGCGGCGTAGTCGAGCGCGACGTCGACGATCCCGGACGCGAGCACGCTCTTGAGCTCCGACCCGAACACGAGCCGGTCGCCCGCCGTGGCGTAGTAGAGGGGTTTGATGCCCAGCCTGTCGCGCGCAAGGACCGCGCGACGCCGTGCCTCGTCCCACACGACGAGCCCGAACATCCCGCGAAGCCTCGTGGGGAAGTCGTCCCCATACGCCTCGTAGAGGTGCGGGATGATCTCGGTGTCGCAGCGGCTCGTGAAGCGATGCCCGTCGGAGCGGAGTCGATCTCTGATCGCGACGTGCTCGTAGAGCTCACCGTTCTGCGCCGCCCAGACCGAGCCGTCCTCGTTCGGGAACGGCTGGTGTCCCTCGGCGACGTCGACGATGCTGAGTCGCCGGACGCCGATCGCGATCCCGGGGGCGGCGTACGTCCCCACGTCGTCCGGTCCGCGGTGACTGATCACGTCGGTCATCCGGTCGAGCACTTCCCCTGCGATCACCTCCACCGGCTCGCCGGTCAGTTGGACCACTCCGCAGATTCCGCACATGCGCCTCACTATAGGGACGGCGTCGCCGAGCGAACCGTCCGCGTGGCGATCGATATCGGCCGCTACGGGCGACGGGAAGCTGCGCGTCGGACCTCGTCGGCGACAACCTCGACGAGCGGCCCCAGCAGCAGGCCTCCCTGTGCCTCGGCATTCGTCGCCGATGTCACGGCCCGTCCGAGATCCGCCAGATCGAGAACCGCTCGGACGCGCCCGCTTCGATCGAGCTGCGTCGCGACCTGCACCTGGTGGTCGTCCACCGCCTCGCCGAAGCGTTGAAGTCGCGGGACGACCACGGGCCGCTTCCCCTGAGAGAGCGCGACCATGATCGAGCCCACGCCGGCGTGGGTGATCACCGTGTCCGCCTGTCGGACGTGGTCGTTCAGCTCGTCGAAGGAAAGGAAGTCCATCACGCGGGCACTGCCCAGCGGAACCCGGGACGGCCCACGCTGCACGACGAGCTCATCGCCGGTGTCGAGGGCCGCGACCGCAGAGAGGAGCCGATCGAACTGGAAATGCGTGGTTCCGACGGTGACGAAGATCACGAGTGGGCGCTCGGGTGGACGCTTGTCATCTCGAGACCGCCCAGTAGGGTGGGAATCCGTGAGCGGATCTCGTCGGGGCGAGGATGGGACACCGCGCGAGGGGAGTCGATCGCGGGGTCTTCTCGTTGCGTCGAGCGGAGGGCACCTCCTCCAACTCGTTCATCTCTCATCCGGCCTCCCCGACCTCGAGTGGCAATGGGTGGCATTCGACACCCCGGACGCCCGAGAACTTCTGGACGGACGCCAGGTCCTCCACGCACATCATCCGACGAATCGCAATCTCCGCAACCTTGCACGCAACACGGTTCTCGCGTGGCGAGTCGTCCGTCGAACGCGGCCTGCGGTCGCGATCTCGACCGGTGCCGGGGTTGCTGTGCCCTTCCTGTGGATCGCGCGGATCTACGGGGCGCGTGTGATCTACGTCGAGAGCTTCGCCCGCACGAGCGGGCTCTCGCTGACCGGACGACTCGTTCGCCCCGTCGTCCATCGGCTTTTCGTGCAATGGCCGGGCGCAGAAAAAGGTGCAAAGGCGGAATATGTCGGTTCCATCTTCTAGAGCCTGGCGCACTCGTCGTCACTGGAGCAAACTGTCGACGGTTCGACGGGCGAATCGCGTGATCGTGCTCCTGCGTGGCCTGTCTCTCCTGACCGATGGCCGCCGGTGGCGCCGCAGGACGGATGGGACACCGCGCGAGAGGAGTCGTCCGCGGGGCCTGCTGGTCGCTTCGAGCGGGGGGCACCTCCAAGAACTCCTTCATCTCTCGTCCGGCCTCCCGGACATCGAGTGGCAATGGGTGGCATTCGACACTCCGGACGCCCGTCAACTCTTGGCGGGCCGCCATGTGTGCTACGCGCATCACCCGACGAATCGCAACCTCCGCAACCTTGTGCGCAACACGATTCTCGCGTGGCGGGTGGTTCGTCGGACGCGTCCAAGCGTCGCGATCTCGACGGGAGCCGGGGTCGCCGTACCCTTTCTCTGGATGGCCCGACTCCGCGGGGCGCGGGTCATTTACGTCGAAAGCTACGCTCGCACCAGCGGGCTCTCACTGACGGGACGACTCGTCATCCCGGTCGTCCATCGCCTCTTCGTCCAGTGGCCGGAAGCCAGAGAAGGCTCCAAGGCGGAATACGTTGGACCGATTTTCTAGACTACCCTCCTTTGCCATGAGCACGGCGCTGAGACACGTCCTTCGGCGGGTAGCTAAGTGAATGCCCGCATGCGGCGTCGCCTCTTCCTGGTGACCGATCGTTTTCGGCGCCGCCGCATGAATGCGTTCGTGGCCGAATTCGCGCCGACGGGGGCGTCGAACATCCTCGACGTCGGAGGGACGGAGACGAACTGGCGATTCGTCGAGCTTCCTTCGCGCATCGTGCTGCTCAACGTCACCCTTCCCGAACGAGCCGACGATTCTCCACCGAACGTCGAGTGGGTTGTTGGGGACGGATGCGACCTGCAGTACGAGGACGGCGCCTTTGACATCTGCTTCTCGAACTCGACGATCGAGCATCTCCACACGTACGAGAACCAGAAGCGGTTCGCGTCCGAAGTACAGCGAGTCGCGCGCTCGTACTACGTGCAGACGCCGGCGAAGTCGTTCCCCTTCGAGCCGCACTGGCTCGGATTCTTCATCCATTGGCTTCCACGGCGTTGGCAGCCGCGGATCGCCCGTTGGGGGACGGTCTACGGCCTTGCGTTCAAGCCGAGCCCCTCAGAGGTCGACGAGCTGATCGACGAGTACCGGCTGCTGTCCTACCGTGAAATGCGAGAGCTCTTCCCCGACGGCGAGATCCGACGGGAGCGCTTTCTGCTGATGCCGAAGTCGTACGTCGCGGTCCGTCACGTCGCGTGATGGACGCGTTGCGTGCCCCGGGAAGGGGCACGCAACGCGAGTTTCGAGGCGTCGGCGACGACCTCAGCAGCTCTTCGTGTGCTCGGCTGCCTCGGTAGTCGTCGGACCGATGAGTATCCGATCCGTCGTGTTCGAAGTCGGGTCGACGCTCGTGTTCGCCGACGCAGGGATCTCTTGCCTGAAATTGATCGAGTACCACGGGTTGATCGCGCGTCGGAACGTATTCCCGCGCACACACCAGTTCCGCGCATAGTCGCTCGTGTCCAGGCTCCCGTTTGCGCCGACATACGAGAAGAAGACGTGTGCGGTCGTGCCGTTGTCCTCGAACGTGTTCCCCTCGATCACGCCACCGTCGGAGTAGGCGATGAACAACGCCTCGGTGTGTGCGCTCGAATCCGAGCACATGTAGTAGTTGCGGAACGTGTTGTTCCTGATCGTCGTGCCGTTCGGGACCTGGCCCGCCGGCTCCTCGATCACCCAGTTCTGGGCACGCTGGCACCTACCGTCGAACGTGTTCCCCTCGACGGTGACGTTGTCCGCGCCGTTGACGTCGAACCCATAGCTGGCCCCGCTCGTGAACTTGGAGGCCGACGCGCCAGACGTGAAGGTCACGACGCCGTTCACGGTCAGGTGGTCCAACGTGACGCTCGAGCGCGAGATGTCCACGTCGCCCGTGATGGTCGCGGTTCCACCCGACACGGGCCGGACGGTGACTGCTCCTGCGGGCGCTGCCGCGATCCTCTGCTCGACGGTCGACGCGCCGACGGTGCCCGACAGCTCGACGACACCGGTCGACTGCGTCTGTGGTGGAGGCGGCGCCGTGGGGCAAGCCACGGTGGACGTAACGAGCTGCGCCGCCGAGGAGCGGTTGCCCGCTGCGTCGTACGCCACGACTGCGAACGTGTACGACGTCCCGCACGCGAGCCCGGACACTGGCGAGGACGGTGTCGTCGCCGACGCAACCTTCGTGCCGTTGCTGAGCACGTCGTAGCCGGTCACGCCGACGTTGTCCGTGGAAGAAGACCACGACAGCGTCGCGCCCGTCCCCGAGACGTTCGACGCCTTCAGCCCTGTCGGGGCGGTCGGTGCCTGGGTGTCGGCGCACGCGGTCGTCGAGACCATGACCACTGCCTGCTGCGAGCGATTGCCGGCCGCGTCGACGGCGTCGACGGCCAACGTGTAGCTCGTGTTGCAGGTCAGCCCGCTGAAGATCCAGGTCGCGGCGGTCGCCGTTGCGACGCGTGAGCCGCCTCGGTAGACGCCGTATCCGGTCACGCCGACGGTGTCGGTCGACGGCTGCCACGTCAGGGCGATGCTCGTCGCCGTCCGCGTCGTCGCGTTGACGTTCGACGGCTTAGTCGGCGCGGTCGTGTCCGTCGTCGTCGGCGGCGGCGGGGGGGGCGGCGGGGTCGACGCCGGAGGAGGTGGCGGCGACGTCTGGGCGCACGCTGCCGTCGTCACGGAGAGAGTCGCGGCGGGGCCGGCGTTCCCGGCGCTGTCCACGCCGACGACCGAGTACGCGTACGTCGTCCCGCAGGTCCTGCCGGAGTCGTTCCACGTGTTGGTGTAGCCGCCGTGCGTTCCGGGGCCCTCACCGATCTTCACGCCGTCGCGGAAGATCCGGTAGCCGGACATCCCGCTCGGCGCCGTGCTCGCGTCCCACGCGAGCGCGGCGGCCGTCTGCGTCACGGACGTCGTGCGGAGATTGGCCGGAGAGGTCGGCCCCGACGGGCTCGTGGGCGGCGGCGGGGGCGGCGTGGTGGGAGGCGGCGGGGGCGGCGTGGTGGGAGGCGGCGGGGGCGGCGTGGTGGGAGGCGGCGTGGTGGGAGGCGGCGTCGTCGCGCACGCGGCAGTCGACACGTTCATCGTCGCCTTGGTGCCGACGTTGCCCTTGCTGTCGACGCCCGCAACCGCATACTGGTAGCTCGTGCCGCACGTGCGGCCACTGTCGTTCCACTCGTTCGTGAACCCGCCGTGGACGCCGGGGCCCTCACCGATCTTGGCGCCGTCGCGGAAGATCTGGTATCCGGCCATGCCGTTCGTGGCCGTGCTCGAGTCCCAGGCGAGCCCGACGGAGGTCTGGCCGACCGTCGTCGCGTGGAGGTTCGGCGGCGCAGACGGAGCCGAGGTGGTCGGAGGCGGCGGTGTCGTCGTCGAGCACGGTGCCGTCGCGGCCGAGAGGGGCGAGACGGCGGAGCGGTTCTGCGCCTTGTCGGACGCGTCGACGCCGAGCGTGTAGGTCTTGCCGCACTCGAGGCCGCCGATCTCGCCACTCGTCGTCGTCGAGCTCGCGACCTTGGTGCCGTCACGGTAGAGCCCGTACTCGGCGATCCCGGACTTGTCGGTCGACGCTGTCCAGCCCAACGTCACCGCGGTCTGTGTCGACTTCGCGACGGAGACACCAGTGGGCGCCGACGGAGGCGTGCGGTCGGTACACGCCGCGGTCGAGAAGAATGCGTCGGTGCGCGCAGACTGGTTGCCCGCGGCATCGGCCGCGTCGATCGCGATCTGGTACGTCTGCCCGCAGGAGAGGTTCGTGACAGTGGCAGAGGGCTCGCTCCAGCGGCCGACCCAGAAGCCGCCCACGTAGAGGCTGTAGCCGACGACACCGAAGTCGTCCGTCGACGGCGACCAGGCGAGGATCACCTGGTTCTCCGTTGCGGCAACGGTGTGGACGCTGGCCGGGGCGGTCGGGGCGGTGACGTCACCGCACGCGGCCGTCGACGCGAACGTCGACGTCATCTGCGAGCGGTTGCCGGCGTCGTCGAACGCGTCGACCCCGAGGGTGTATCCCTTGCCGCAGACGAGGTCCCTGAACGTGTAGTCCGTGGACGCCGTCTGGCTTTGGCGAGAGCCTTCGAGGTACACGCCGTAGCCCTCGACGCCCACGTTGTCCCAGGTGCGGGACCAGTCGAGCGTCACGCTCGCCGTGTCCGCGGCGGCAACGCTGAGGGAGCCGACCGGCTTGGGAGCGCGACGGTCGTTGTACGCGTTGCGGGTCGACAATGTCTTGTCGCCGCGTGATGCGGCGAGTGTTGTCGGCACGAGGATGGCGGTGACGAGGAGCAGGACCATCCAAAGGGAGGGGGAGAAGCGGCGGCTAGGCATGCGGTCTCCCTCGGTGGTTGTCCAAGGGTTTCGTACCCCCTCTTTGGGGTACTTTCGTAAACGGTGGAGGCCAGGACGACCTGGCCTAAGGTCGGTGAGGGGCGCATGAAACCGCGTGATTCCAGGCTGTTCCTGGGCCCGCAAGCATTCCCCTCGTTCAAGCGATCGCGGGTGTCGCTCGATCGAGTGACCCGCAACGGAAGTACGGGGTCGGGGGCTTCTCCGCGGGTCGCCCGCCGCGAGGGAAGGTACGCTCGACCCGTGCTGAGCCCCGCGGTCGACAACCTCGTCGCGCAGCTCACCCGCCTTCCGGGGATCGGCACCAGGACAGCGCAGCGCCTCGCGTTCCACATACTCGCCGCGCCGCCCGACGAGGCGAACGCCATCGGATCTGCGATCGCGGACGTCAAGGCGCGGGTCCGCCCGTGCCGAGACTGCGGCAACCTGACGGAGGAGGAGCTCTGCGGGGTCTGCGCCGATCCGCGACGCGACCGGACGGTGATCTGCGTCGTCGAGCAGCCCGTCGACGTCCTCTCGCTCGAGCGGACGCACGAGTACCGTGGCCTTTACCACGTGCTTGGCGGAGCGCTCTCGCCGCTCGACGGCGTCGAGCCGGGCGACCTCCGGATCGACCGGCTGCTCGACCGGGTCGGGGCGGACGCCGTCGAGGAGGTCGTGCTCGCGACGAACCCGACCATGACCGGCGAGGCAACGGCGGCGTACCTCGCTGACCGCCTGCGGGATCAGGTCACGGTGACCCGCCTCGCGAGCGGCTTGCCGGTGGGCGGAGACCTCGAGTACGCGGACGAGGTGACGCTCGGCCGTGCGCTCGCGGGCCGCCGTCCGGCGTGAGCCGGCAGGGACTCCGCGCCTTCGGCTAGAACAGCACTGCGATGAGCGTGGGCTCGAAGATCGGCGTCGTCGGCGCGACCGGTGCGGTCGGCACCGTCACGCTCGCGCTGCTCGCCGACCGGGGGTACGAGGACGTCCGCGCCTTCGCTTCGGCCCGGTCCGCAGGCGTCCGTGTCCCGTTCGGGGACGAGGAGCTCGTCGTCGAGGAGGCGACGCCCGAGGCGCTCGGCGCAGGTGACGTCGACCTCTTCCTGTTCTCGGTCGGGACCTCGGCGAGCCTCGAGCTCGTCCCGGCCGCGTCGGCCGGCGGCGCGCTCTGCGTCGACAAGTCGTCCGCGTACCGGCTCGTCGACGGCTATCCGCTCGTCGTCCCCGAGGTCAACGGCGCCCGCGCGCTCGACGCGCTCCGCCGGGACCGCATCGTCGCGAACCCCAACTGCTGCACGATCCCGCTGACCTGCGTCCTGCGCCCGCTGCACGAGGCCGCAGGGCTCGCCCGCGTTCGCGTGTCGACCTACCAGTCGGTCTCGGGCGCCGGTGCGGAGCGCATGACCACGCTCGCCGGCGAGCCGCCGGAGGAGCACGACCTCGCGATGGACTGGAGCTGGGTGGGCGACGAGTCGGACGAGGAGGCAAAGCTCCGTGCGGAGACCCGTAAGATCCTCGAGCTTCCGGAGTTGCCCATCTCGGCGACCTGCGTCCGCGTGCCGGTGATGGTCGGTCACTCCGAAGCCGTCTGGGTCGAGCTCGAGCGCCCGCTCGCGCCGGACGAGGCAACAGCCGTGCTCCGCGAGGCGTCGGGCGTCCGTGTCCTCGACCTGCCGGACTTCCCGACGCCAGCTGCGGCCGCCGGCGGCGACGAGGTTCTCGTCGGCCGCATCCGCCGGGACAGTGCGTCCCCGAACGGACTCGCCCTTTACCTCTCCTGCGACAACCTGCGCAAGGGGGCCGCGCTCAACGCAATCCAGATCGCCGAGCTCCTCCTCGCGGCGGTCGCGGCGACGTCCGGCTAGAGGCCCTCGCAGGGCGGTCCGCCGCGCTCCGAGACCGTCGGAGCCTTCGCGCCCTCCCCGAAAGGTCAGGCCCGTCTCAGCCGAGAGGCTGGACCCTTCGGAAGAGGTTGGCGAACCTGCCCCTTCGGAGTATCGTGAGGAGCGGGGAAACGGAACGTCAACGGCGAGTCGCTCACGGGTGGGTCGCGTGGGGGGCGAGCAGTAATTCGGGGGAGGGGAACGTGAGTGCTGTCTCACCGGAGGCTGTAGCGGCGTCTGCCGACTACGCGCCCACTCGAGCGCCGACATGGCGTTCGAGCCGCGGCTGGCTGATGCGCCGCTTGTTGCTCTTGGCGGACGTGGTCGGGCTCGTGACTGCGTTCCTCGTCGCAGAGCGGCTCGTGCCGACCTCGACCACAGTCGACACGGTCGTGCCGCAGTGGGAGCTCGTGCTGTTCTGCGCGAGCCTGCCGCTCTGGGTGATCCTTGCCAGGCTGCACGGGCTGTACGACCGCGACGAAGAGCGGACCGACCATTCGTCGGTCGACGACTTCTTCGGCGTGCTCCAGATGGTCACGATCGGATCCTGGATCTTCCTCGTCGGCACCCACGTCACCGAGCTCGCCCATCCGACCCTCCAGCGGATCGTGGTGTTCTGGGCGCTGGCCATCGGTTTCGTCTGGCTCTTCCGCGTCCTCATCCGCGTGGTCGGCCGACGCCAGGCCTCTTACGTGCAGAACGTCCTCGTCGTCGGATCGGGCAACGTGGCACGCCTGCTCGCCGAGAAGATGGGCAAGCACCGCGGCTACGGCCTGAACATCGTCGGCTTCGTCGACCACGACGCCGGCGCCATGCAGAACGGCGGGCCGCCGATCGAGCTTCTCGGCACGACGACGGAGATCCGGCAGCTCGTCCACCAGCACCGGATCGATCGCGTGGTGGTCGCCTTCTCGAACGACTCGCACGAGCAGACGCTCGACGTGATCAGGCTGCTCCAGGACCAACGAGTGCAGGTCGACATCGTCCCGCGGATGTTCGAGGTGCTCGGGACGAGCGCCGAGCTCCACGCGATCGAGGGCATTCCGCTCGTCGGGCTCGCGCCGCCGCACCTCTCCAATTCCTCGCGGCTCCTCAAGCGCTGCTTCGACGTGATCGGGGCGACGTTCGGGCTCGTGGTTCTCTCGCCTCTCCTCGTGGCCGCCGCGATCGCGATCAACGTCGACTCGCGCGGGCCGGTCTTCTTCCGCCAGGTGCGGATGGGGGAGGATGAGCGGACGTTCCGGATCTTCAAGTTCCGCACGATGGTCGTCGACGCGGAGACCCGGAAGGCGGAGGTCGCGCACCTCAACATGCACCGGGGGGACGATCCGCGCATGTTCAAGGTGCCGGCCGACCCTCGGGTCACGCGCGTGGGGGCCTTCCTCCGGCGCTCCCGGATCGACGAGCTCCCGCAGCTGATCAACGTCCTCCGTGGGGAGATGTCGCTCGTGGGGCCGCGCCCGCTGATCCTCGACGAGGATCGCTACGTCGAGCGGTGGGCGAGACGGCGCCTGAGCCTGCGCCCCGGCATCACCGGCCTCTGGCAGGTGCTCGGCGCGAGCGACATCCCGTTCGAGGAGATGACGAAGCTCGACTACCTCTACGTCACGAACTGGTCACTGGGCGAGGACGTGCGGCTGATCCTTCGCACGATTCCATCGCTCGCCCGCGGGCGCGCGGCGTACTAGAACCACGGGTCGCTCGCCCGCGAGGCGAGCGACCCGGGTCCACATCCCTACGCGCCGAAACCGAGCGCGCCGAGATCGGGCAACTGGCTGCGGAGCTTCGCCTCGACGGCCTGCGAGGCTGCGCGGAGCGCCTCGTTCGCAGCGGCGAGCACCATGTCGCCGAGCATCTCCGGGTCGTCGGGGTCGATCGCGCGAGGGTCGATCTCGAGCCCCACGAGCTCCCCGGCGCCGTTCGCCTTGGCGGTGACCATGCCGCCGCCGGCCGACGCCTCGGCGATCTCGTCCTTCGCGGCGGCTTGCGCCTCCGCCATCTGCTGTTGCATCTCCTGCGCCTGCTTGAGCAAGGCGTTCATGTCGAGATTCACGAGGTCTCCTCTACTTCGGTTGCGTCCAGGTCGCTCTCGAGCAGTGCGATGAACCCACGCTCGTCGAGTGGCGCTTCTTCGGCGGCGCCGTCGTCGGGCGTCGAATCGGCGACTGTCGTCACGATCGCCAGGCGGCGGCCGGTGACGTCGTAGAGCGCGTCCCGGAGGAGCTGCACGTTGCCCGGCTCCTCGACCTGCATGCGATGGAACTCTGCGCCGGGCCGGAACGAGAGGGTGAGCGTGTCGTCCTCGAGCCCCGCCGGGCTCGCCTCGGCGAGGAGCGTGGCAACGGGGATCGAGCGCTCCTTCACCGCGGGGAGCACGCTCCGCGACCACGCGTCCTGCATCTGCTCGAGCGACACGTCCGGCGCCGAGGGCGGGCTCGTCTCCGTCTCCGGCGCCACAGGTGCCGGGCCCGCCGCGGGCGCGGGAACGGGGGAGGGGCCCCACGACTCCGCGGCGGGTGGACCGGCGTGCATCCGTGATTCCAGCACTTCGACCCGATGGACAAGCGATTCGCGTGCGAGATCCGACTGGGGCCGGGTCACCTTGACGAGTGCCAGCTCGAGCGGCAGCCGTGGATCGCCGCCCTGCCGCTCGTCCTCGAGCACGACCGCGAGCAGGTCGATCAGACGCACCACGGTCGGCTCCGGGAGCTGGTTCGCCTGCTCGCGCAGCCGCTCGCGCGACTCCTCCGTCAGCGGCAGCGAGTCCGGCACGTGGCCCAGATGCTGAGCGAGCAGAAGGTGGCGGAGATGCTCGAGGAGATCGCGCGTGAGCTGCGCGAGGTCGAGCCCACGTTCCGCAAGCTCTTCGATCGTGACGAGTGCGCCCGCGACGTCCCGATCGACGATCGTGTCGCAGAGCCGGAAGAGGACGTCCTCCTCGACAGCCGTGCCCAGCTGCAGGACGTCCTGGACGGAGATCGACTTGCCGGTCGCCGCGGAGAGCTGGTCGAGCGTCGAGATCGCGTCGCGGTACGCGCCGCCGGCGCTGCGTGCGATGAGGGAGAGCGCCGCGTCGGGCGCATCGATCCCTTCCCCGTCGCAGACCGTGCGCAGGGCTTGGACGAGCTCGCGCATGCGGGGGCGCTGGAAGACGAACGTCTGACAACGAGAGCGGACGGTCGGGATCACCTTTGCGAGGTCCGTCGTGCAGAACACGAAGACGAGGTGGGGAGGAGGCTCCTCGATGAGCTTCAAGAGCGCGTTCCAGGCCTGATTCGTGAGCTGGTGCGCCTCGTCGACGATGTAGACCTTGTACTGGCCCTCGGCCGGGCGGAGCATCGCTCGCTCGCGGATCTCGCGCACCTCGTCGATCCCGCGCTGCGATGCCGCGTCCATCTCGATCACGTCGAGCGACGTCCCGTCCGCGATCGCACGAGCGATGCGCGTGCTCGCATCGAAGTCCGGCGTAGGCCCGCCTTCGGCATTCAGCGCCTTCGCGAGAATCCGGGCCATCGAGGTCTTGCCCGTCCCGCGCGGACCGGCGAAGAGGTACGCCTGCCGTACCTGGTCGTGCTCGAGCGCGTTCCGGAGCGTCCGTACGACTGCCTCCTGGCCGACGACCTGCGCGAAGTCGAGCGGCCGGTATTTGCGGTACAGCGCCGTCACGAGGCCATTCTCGCAGACCGCTGATCCCGGTCGGCTCGAGCGCCCGGCCGCGCGCTCCGTCGTCGAACAGGGCGACCCCGGGCGGTGCCATCGCCGCCTGCTCGGGTCGGGCGATGCCGCGGCACCTGGGAGGGAGTTCTTAGCGCTGCTTCCTTCCGGACCTGACGCGGTTCGAACGCTCCCAGTGCGCGGGACCCGACCGTCAGCGCAACGTGTCGACGACCCATGCCCGTGACCGCCGCCCTCAGACGGCGTTCGGTCCCGCTGGAGCGGATTTCGGGTTCAGGGAACCGCTGACTCCCCACCTAGCGCGACCGGGCGCGCGCAGCGTAGCAGGGGGTCCCGGGCCGATGCCGAAGGCTGCCCGGCCGGTGTCCACTACAATCCCGACTCGGATGGGCCTTGCCGTGCCCTCACTGGCCGAAGCGTCTCGCCGTCTGCCTTCTTCGGTCAAGGCGGATCCGCCGAGCGCCGATGACGTCCTTGTGACGTCTGTCGCCATCCCGCCGGCAATCGACGAGGCTGTCAGCCCGGAGCTCGCGCTCGTCGATCCGGAGCTCAGAGAGCGTCTGCGTGCGCTCCTTCCGGAGCTCGAGCTCGAGCTCGAGCCGCCTCCGCCGCTCCTTCGCGCCGTCCCGGACCCGGAGCCGGACGAGGCCCTACCCCTTGCCCCGCCGCCGGAGCTGGTCGGGTCGTCCGATCATGGGACCGTTGTCCATCCGGCGCCGCAGCAGGTGCCCTTCTTCGTCTATCCGACACGCGGGGAGCGGTTCCGGTCATTCGCGAAGGCGTTCGTCCTGGGTGCGGCGGCGGCGACGGTGATCACCGTGGGTGTTGTCGCGGAGCGCGATGAAGGCCCAGTCGTCGCCCAGGAAGCCGGCACCGCTCCGCCAACGGTCGCCGCTCCCATCCCGGCGCCGAAGGTGACACCCGGCGGAAGCGGGACGCAGAAGACGGTGAAGAAGCCGGCCTCGGCTCCCAGCAGCACCCGCGCGAAGCAGGCGGCCGCGAAGCAGGGGACGACGCAGGCAGCGGGCCGGGCGAAGACGCAGCGTGCGTCCGCCAAGGGGACCGCGAAGGCCAAGACCGCGGGCCAGGCCGGCCGTTCGAAAGCGACCCCATCGCCTGCTCCGACCACAGAGTCGAAGCGGTTCGCGTGGGCGCCGGTGAACGGCGCGGTCGGCTATCGCTTCGAGCTCTTCCGCGGAAGCAAGCAGGTGCTCGACGTGCGGACGAAGACGCCGGCGTACGAGCTCCCCGGCCAGTGGCAGCACGCCGGCCGCACCGAGACCCTCACAAAGGGCGACTACCGCTGGTACGTGTGGCCTCTGCGTCCGAGCGGCCCAGCCGCCGTTGCAGTCGTGCAGGCGCGCCTCAGCGTTCCGTAGCCAACCGGCTCACTCGGGCAGGGGACACCGGACTCGAGTCGAAGTCGGTCCGTGCCGATGGACCTTTCGATGGAGCGAATCGACACGACCCTTCCCGCGGACGTCCCACGGATCACCCCGGAGCTCGCGCTCGTCGATCCGGAGCTTGCTCGGCGTGTCCGGCACCGGATCCCCCGGAAGCTTCCTGGCCATCGCCCACCGCTTCCGGTCCTCCGGCTGCCGTCCGTCGCCGCCAGCGACGGCGACTCGTCGCCGCATCCGGCAACGTCATAGCGTCCAGGATCAGCGTGGCCCGAGCTCTTGGGGCGTGGCTCCGGCTTCGCTAGCCTTCTTACCTCCCGGGCGCATAGCTCAGCGGGAGAGCGCTCGCTTCACACGCGAGAGGTCCCTGGTTCGATCCCAGGTGCGCCCATCGGTCGCCTCCCAGCCCGAACGTGCACGGCAGGGTGTGCTCCTCGCTTGTCTCCGTCCGCACCAGGCCCGAAGATCCAGCGGCACGCGCAAATTTGCGAAGGGAGCGAGCGATGGAGACGAAGCACGAGCGGCGTTTTGCGATCGTGGGCCAGGGGTCCGCGTTCGATGGGGCCGCCTACTGGGCGACCCTGCTCGGCGTCTACCTCATGGTCGGGGGGCTCATGTTCTACTCGGGCAAGGAGAAGCTGTTCGACGACGACGGCAACGCGCCGGCAGGGATCAAGCAGCAGTTCGCCGGGACGTTCGTCGACACGTTTCCCGGAACGGACGCCGCATGGGTGATCGTCGGGCTCCTCGAGTTCGGCGTGTTCCTGCTTCTCGTGGCCAGCCTGCTCCGTCTGGAGTTCCTGCCGCATCGCGAGAAGTGGTTCTTGCAGGTCGGCCTCGCGGTTGCGCTCCTGACGTTCGCGTGCCTCGCGTTCGGCCAGACGGCGACGAAACAGTTCGCGGGCACGGCCCAGCTGTACACCTACTTCGGCTCGACGGTCGTGATCCTCATCCTCGTGAGCCTCATGCCGCCGAACCGCCCGGACCGCTGGCTCGGAGGACTGGGGAGCCGACCGGACTGACCCCACGACCTCGTCTACTTCCCGCTCGAGGGCGGCCCGGTACTCAGGGTGATGGCGCCGGCGCGCTGAGGCGCTAGGGGAGCACCCAGGCGTCGTCCTCGATGATCGGCACCTCGGCGCCGCCTGCTTCGACCCCGATCGCCGAGACGCCCGGACCGCCGATCATGAAGTCGGTGTGGACGACCGAGTCGTTGTAGCCGCAGCGCTCGAGCTCCTCGTCGGTCATCTCCTCGCCGCCGTCGAGGCCGGTCGGGATTCCCTGGCCCCACGCAAGGTGGCACGCCGCGTTCTCGTCGAAGAGCGTGTCGAAGAACACGATCCCGGTCCGGCGGACGCGTGACTCGCGGTCGACGAGCGCGACCTCGCCCAGGAAGCTGGCTCCCTCGTCCGTCGCCATCTCCTCCCGAACGGCGTCCAGGCCCGTCTCCGCTCGGACGTCGACGGCCTTGCCCCCCTCGAAGCGGAGCTCGAGGCCCCGCACGATCGTGCCGCCGAGGGCGAGCGGAAACGTGGAGCGCACCGTCCCCTCCGTACGGCGCGCGTCGGGCGTCGTGTAGACCTCCTCGGTCGGGACGTTGACGACATGGGGAACCCCCTCGACGCTGACCTCGGCCGCCGTCAGCCAGCGGTGACGATCGCACAGCCCGACGAAGAGGTCGGTGCCCGGTCCCTCGAACCGAATGGCGTCGAACCGGCGCTCGTCGAGTTGCCCAGCGCGAGCGCGAAGCCTGTCGAGATGCTCGTGCCAAGCGGCCACAGGGTCGGGCTCGTCGAGGCGGGTCGCGGTCGCCACTGCCTGCCAGAGGCGCTCGACGTCGGGCTCCCCGAAGACGGCGTTCGCCCAGCCCGCGTTCGGGTAGCCGACGATCGTCCACTGGATCAAACGCCGGTTCTCCGCGTCCAGGAGCTTCTGGGTCGCGAGCCTGGCGCGTGTCCGTTGGGCACGCCGTTGGTCGGTGTCGGCGAGAAGCTCAGGCTCCGATTCGCCGGTGATCGTGATCGTCGCGCCGCGGGTGTCGATCAGGTGGTCGACGAGCGCGAGCGACCAGGGCGGGCTCCAGTCGAGCGAGTCCTCGGGTGCGTGCTGGACACGCGCGCGGCGCACGTGCATGTCTCGGAACTGGGGCTCCACGTAACGTGCGCCGCGCTCGTAGGCGAGCTTTCCGATCGCGCGAACGAGAGGCAGATGCTCCGGCTCGGCGTTGACGCGCAGGAACTGACCCGGCTGGAGGTTGACCGCCACCTCCACCGCCAGGCGCGCGTACCGTTCGAGCCGCTCGTCAGAAGTCACGCGGTCGAACCCTATTCGGTTTGCAGGGTGAACGCTCCCCGCCGATCCGCCAGAACGGGCGTGGTAGCGTCCTCGCGATGCTCGTCGCGGCGCTCACCAGCCTGGGCAAGACCGTCGCTCTGATCGTCGCCATCACCTTCATCGCGTGGGCGATCGTCACCGCGATCTTCGTGCCGAAGCGGAGCGCCGGATTCCCCCGGAGGCTCGACGCGTACATCGTCGTCTCGGCGCTCCTCTTCCTCGCGCAGATGACGACGGTCGTGTGGGCGGCTCAGACGCAGGAGGTCGAGGAGGAGCCCACGGCCGAGGTCGCCCCGCCGGGAGGTGGTGGAGGCGGCGGTGAGACGACGACCCCCGCGGCGCCGTCGGGTGACGCGACGGCCGGCAAGCAGGTGTTCGAGACGGCCGGCTGCACGTCGTGTCACACGCTCGCCGACGCCGGCGCGACGGGCACGGTTGGGCCGAACCTCGACGAGGCGAAGCCTCCTGCCTCGCTCGTCGTCGACCGTGTCACGCACGGCAAGGGCGTCATGCCGTCGTTCTCCGGCCAACTCTCGGAGCAGCAGATCCAGGACGTCGCCGCGTACGTCTCGTCGGTCGCAGGCGCCTCGTAAGCATTCCGTTCGGAGGTGTGGCGGCAACCCCTTCGCTGGGGAAGGCTCCCTGACGAGGATCCGACCCGTGCATCCTGCACGGGCTCGAACGAAGAGGGGGTTCCATGAGACGACCCATCACGCTGGCCGCCGTCATCGGAGTGGCGGCCGTCCTCACAAGCGCGGCGCTCGCCGCGACGGGCACGCCGTTCGGCGGTGCGACCCAGAGCAACGGGGTCCTGACCCTGATCTCGAACACCGGGGACTCGGGATCCGCGAACGACGCATCCGGCGCCAACTTCACCGGCACCGGAGTCACGACGTTCTCGAGCATCGCGACCATGTCGACGGAGTTCGATGTCACCGACGACGACTGCTCGGGCGGGTCTCCCCGCTTCCAGATCCAGGTGCAGACGCCGTCCGGCGCAAAGAACGTCTTCGTGTACCTCGGCCCCGCTCCGTCGTTTACGGGCTGCTCGCCGAACGTGTGGATCACGTCGGGCAACCTCATCGGGTCGACCGACGGTCGCTTCGACACGAGCCAGGTGCAGCCCGGCACGCAGGTGTCGACGTACGCCCAGGCGCAGGCGCTCGTCGGCAGCTACCAGGTGACCGGGATCTCGCTCGTCGTCGACTCCGGCTGGGCGTTCGCCGACAAGGAGCAAACGGTCATGGCGCGGAACGTCAAGATCAACGACTCGACGTTCTTCACCCCGGGTGGACCGAACCCAGGCCCGGGTCGGGGGACCGGCAACAGCCCGGCGCAGGCGTGCAAGCAGCTTCGGGCGGACCTGGGTGCCGACGCGTTCCGTGCCGCCTTCGGCACCAACCACAACGGTCGGAACGCGTTCGGCAAGTGCGTCTCGAAGATGGCGCGCATGCAGAGCGACGAGGCGCGCGCGGCCGCCGTCACGCGGATCGGCCACCTGACCGACCGCTGCCACGAGCGCACGACGACCGGCCACGGCAAGGGAAACGCAAAGGGCAAGGACACGTCGCGCCGCCATCGCGGCGGTTTCGTGAACTGCCTCCGCGACGCGGTCTGAGCGACCGCTCGCGGCGATTCGAGGTCTGCCTATCGGCTCGGCCGCCTCGGCGGTCGAGCCGATTGGCCTCCGGGCGACGTAACGATGCACGCGCGGTTCTCCGCACATGCCGTCCCGGGTGTCGTTTAGGATCGCGACTCCCCGTTCTACACGTCCGGCTCGCACGCGAGCGCTGAGTGTGAACGTCGTCGTCCGTCGGCGCCCAGACCTGGCGTTTGCTGCGACCTGACTCACCGGACGTGACGTCATACGGCGCTAGCCGGAGGTATCTCATGAAGCTTCTGCTCTCTGCGGTCGTCGCTGCGCTCGTCCTCGTTTCCGGGGCGAGCTCGGCACGCGATTTCACGCTCCGACCCACCGCGCACACCGCCAAGACGGTGACGTTCTCGTGGCCACGCCAGCCGCGCGCGGACGGGTATCTCTTCCTCCGCAACGGCGTTCCCGTCGCGCGCACGATGAACGGCGCGACGACGTCGACGACGTTCTGGAGGGGCTCCCGCTACGCGGTGTCGGTCCTCCACGTAGCGAAGGGCGGTCGCGTCACGACGGGCGAGAGCGCGGTCTTCGTCTCGGCCAGAGCGACGCGCACAGCGCGGACGCATGCGCCGAGGAGAACCCGCCTCGTGTTCGTCCCCGCGCCGAGCCCGAGGTTCTCGTTGCGCGTCTTGGACCGGACGAGGAAGACAGTCACATTCGCGTGGGCGCCGCAACCCGGCGCCGACGGATACCAGTTCGTCCGAGACGGCGCGGTCGTCGCGCGCACACTGAAGAGCTCAGCCACCACGGCAACGTTCTGGAAGGGCTCTCGCTACGCGGTGGACGTGATCCGCCTCGCGTCCGACAAGGAGAAGGTCGTGATCCCGATCCGCCGCGCGGTGGCGTTCAAGCCGTCGACCGCAAGAAAGGCACGGTCGGGACTCGTCTTCCGCCCTGCCCCGAAGATCGATTTCCGGCTCCGGCTCGTCCGGCAGACCAAGAGGACGGTGACGTTCAGCTGGAAGCGGCAGCCGGGAGCGGACGGATATCGCTTCCTCCGCAACGGGATCGCGGTAGCGCAGACGTTCGACCGGTCGACGAGGACCGTGACCTTCTGGAAGGGAAGCCGCTACATGGTCGAGGTGCTCCGGATCGCGCCCGGGAAGCGCGTCATGGCCGTAATGCGGGCGCTCGCGTTCACGACGTCGCCGAAGGCACGCACCGTGATCGAGACGCCAGGAGGGAGTCCGAGCGTGTCCGCGCCGGCAACGCCGACGTCGCCGGGCACGGCAAGCCCACCTGCGAAGGTCTCGGATTCGACGCCCGCTCCGGCGCCGAGGTCCCCTGCGCCCGCGTCACCGCCCGCACCCGCACCCGCACCCGGGCCGCCGCCCTCGCCCTCGCCCTCGCCCTCGCCGCCGCCGCCCGTCGTGGGCCCCGGTGGCGTTGTATCCCTCTCCGGGTCGTACTCGCCCGGCGCGTTCTTCCAGGCCGTGGCGGTAGCGCCACCAGGCCCGATCAGGATGACGGGTCGCTTCACGGTATCCGGGAGTCTGGAGATCAACCGTCCCGGTCTCACGATCGACGGGGCCACGATCGACGGCACAGTTACGTTCCAGACTTCGGCGACCGGTTCGTCCTTGACGAATAGTTCTGCAAGCGGGGTCGAGATCCTAGGCGCGGATGACGTCGTGTTACAAGGCAACACATTCGATGGAGGTGGCGTCAACCCAAAGAACGTCGTCTGGG
Organism: uncultured Actinomycetes bacterium; assembly: GCA_963742625.1. GTDB lineage: Bacteria > Actinomycetota > Thermoleophilia > Gaiellales > Gaiellaceae > Gaiella. The sequence continues at coordinate 1,413,652 of CAVUMO010000002.1, read as the reverse complement.
ACGAGCCGGCGGGCGACACACCGGACGGATGGCGGATCGTGGGTAACACCTTCCGCAACTTCTACCGCGACGACGGGTCACACTCGGAGGCGTTGTACATCGGGTATTCGACCAACGGGCTGATCGCCAACAACACCTTCACGAACAACGGCAACACCGCGCATGTGTTCTTCACCTATTGCGGGGCCCAGTCCGCGCAGATCGATGGCTGCGCGAGCTATCCCGGAACATCCCCGCGGAACATCTGTGTTACGGGAAACACGTTCAACAACACGCACGAAGCGTTCTACGACGTCAACTTCCGCCCGGAGATTCCGGTCGGTGCCAACATCAGGATCCAAAGGGACGCATCGAGCACGAGTCCCGAGTTCTACGGAGACTGTTGACGGTCGGCGGGGGAACGTGAGCGTTCCCCCGCCTGTACGGAGAGGGCGGGATTTGAACCCGCGACGCAGCTTTCACCACGTACGCGATTTCCAGTCGCGCTCCTTCGGCCGCTCGGACACCTCTCCGAGGCGCCCAGCGTAGCCGCCCGGCGGCGCCTGCACCGTGGAGCGGAGCGCGCGCTCCGCCCAGCGGCTCGAGCGGAGGGGGAGGGGTTTGAGCCCTCGAAGAGCTTGCACCCTTAACGGTTTTCGAGATCTCTCACTTGAACGAGAACGGTCTTGTCGGCTTCGTCAACTGCCCTTCTGACCATTCAGTCAGCGAACTTCAATCGGGCGGCGTGTCCCGCCGCCAGCGGCGCCTGTTCTCGGGGCGAGTGCTGACGAGAGCCCTACGGAAGCGTGACGAACTGCCCGAGGAAGGCGCGGGCAGAGGCAGTGTCGAGCCGGTAGGCGACGTTTGTCGCCCTGCACATGAAGTCGCCGGTGATCGTCGTTGCGGCGACGATGTCGGTCTCGGTTCCGCCGGCGCCGAGGAAGTTCGGACCGCCCGAGTCGCCGTAACATGTGCCGCCGTCTCCACGCGCCGGGTTCATCGAGATGCGCAGCCAGGGCTTGTTGATGGCGAGCAGCGTGTCGCTTGTCGCGACGAACCGCGTGTCGGCGTAGTGAAACGTCGGCCCATGGTCGATCGTCACCGACTGCGCCCCGTACCCGACGGAGGTGAAGCCCTGGTTGCTCGGCAGGTTCGAGAGAGATTCGGCGGCGGGAAGCCGCGCTGGTGTGATCCCCGTCACGGCCTTGTCGAGGACGACGACAGCGACGTCGTGTGGATCGCCTTGTGCATTGCTGTAGAGCGGGTCGCCGTGCCACGTGCCCCAGTAGACCTTGCTCTTGCCGGGCACGTACGTCGAGGCGAACGTGACCGCGATGCGGTCGACGCCGAAGTCGCAGTGCTCCGCGGTGAGGAAGACGGTCGGTGAGATCAGCGTACCGGTGCACCCTGCCCAGGTTCCGTCCGAGTAGGCCTGCGGCGCGAGCAGCGCGCCAACGTTCGGGTGACCCCCACCGTCTGGCTCGCCGTAGACGATCGCGCTGGCAGCAGCGGTGAATACGAACATCGCGACTATCGCCGCGCAGGCTGCGCTGAGCCGTCCCATGCTGTTTCCCCTTCCTTCTGGTGTCGAGAGCCTAAACCGGGCACGCCTTCCCGGAGGAGTGCGCAGCAGGCCCGCCACCACCATCATCGTATTTCGCTTGCTCCAAGTGGACTCCCCCAAACGGGAGAATCAGTCCGGCGGCGCGCACCGCTGTGCTCGCATCCGGAGGTACCCGCGACGCTCCTGAGCTGGAGCCGCGAAGGCGAGCTGAACGAGAGTTCGACGTGGTCGGGCGGCCGCGACTGGGCCTGCTCCGATCAGCCGCTCGAGGCATGCGGGCGGGACGGCGCCTACGCCTGCCCAACGACCTCGCAAACGTCGACGCTCACGAACGTCGCCGGCGCATCCGGCATGTCGCGAAGGGTGTTGAAGGTCGCCTCTGCCGCTCGTGCGTCATCCTCGGTATCGAAGAGCCAAAAGGAGTGTTGGACGAGCTCGCCCTCGACGGCGCGCGCCCAGTACCCACCCGCCGAGCCGGCCATGCCGTTCAGCATCGCGGCACCCCGTTCGCTGATCATCGCGAGCGTCTCGGCTTCTCGGCCTGGCTTGATCGTGACCCGCCCGATGACTGCGTGCATGAGTCTCTCCCTCCGGTCCGGATGCGCCAGTCGCGAACAATCCGGTCATCTTGACGGGCAGAATGCCGCAGGAAGCCGTCCCGAGTGACTCAGCTGCAGAAAGACCGCACCTGGTCTGCGAGTTCGCGGACGCTGATCGGTTTCTCGAGGTAGCCGTCGAACCCGGCGCCGAGAAGCGCTTCCTTGTCGCCCCTCATCGCGAGCGACGTGAGCGCGACGACCGGGATCCGCGCGGTCCGCGGGTCCTGCTTCAGCAGGCGTGTCGCCTCGGTGCCGCTCCATGTCGGGTAGCCGGATGTCCATCAGGATCACGTCAGGCCGGTCGGTGGCGGCGCGCGCGACGTCCCTCGGCTGCCGCTCGTTGCCTCGACGATTCGAAACCCCGCCCAACAGAAGCACGTCCCGCGCGAGCCGCAAGTTCTTCTCGTTGTCGTCGACGATCAGCACGAGCTCGTCAGCCATGACGGTTTACCAGGACGAACCGAGGGGCAACGTGAAGCGGAATGTGCTGCCTGCGCCGACGCTGCTCTCGACCCACAGTCGGCCCCCGTGGAGCTCGACGAACCTCCGCGAGAGCGGCAGTCCGAGCCCCGTCCCCTCGTGTCGCGCGAGCGACCCGTCGCGCCCCTGGCGGAACTCCTCGAAGATCAGTTCGCGGTCGGCAGGGCTCGATCCCTGGGCCGGTGTCGCTGACGGCCACCTCGACGAGATCCGTCGCCCCGATGCGCGCGGATCGTCGACGCTGCCACCGGCCGGCGTGAACTTCACCGCGTTCGAGAGCAGGTTGAAGACGACCTGGCGTAGCTTCCGCTCGTCGGCCGTGAGCGTCATGTCGTCGGTTCGAGCGTGAGTGCGAGCGTGACCCCCGCGCTGGCGGCACGTTCCGCGTGCATGGTCATCCCGCTCTCGAGCACCGTCGCGCAGCGGACACGTCGTCGAGCTCGAGCTCCATGCGGCCGGCCTCGATCTTCGACAGGTCGAGGATGTCGTTGATCAGCGAGAGAAGGTGTCGACCCGCGTCGAGCACGTCGTCGACGTAGCCTGCTGGCTGCTCGTTCAGCGGCCCGAAGCTCTGCTGCCGGAGCAGCTCGGAGAAGCCGATGATCGCGTTCAGCGGCGTGCGCAGCTCGTGCGACATGTTCGCCAGGAACTCCGACTTGTGGCGGCTGACCGTCTCGAGCTCCTCGTACAGGCGGCGCAGCTCGTCGTTCATCCGGTTCAGGTTGGCCGCGAGCGCGCCGAGCTCGTCACGGTTGGACACCTCGACGTGGCGGGAGAAGTCACCGGCGGCGATCTCCGCCAGCCGCGCCTCCGTCTGCCTGAGTCGGATCGACGAGCGAGCGCGAGAGGACGAAGCCGAGCAGGAGCGCGAGAAGGATGCTCATCGCGCCGACGCCGACGAACGAGGTTGCGCGACGACTCGTAATGCGCCGCGGTTCTGCGCGATCAGCGCTGTCCGTCTGTGCGCGCGTCGTGGCGGCGAGCCGATCGGTCAACGCGCCGAGGTCGTTGTCGGCGTCGATCGCCTCGCCGAGGAAACGCCTGGCTCCGCGCGCTCGTCGTGCCCGCGCGGTCGAGGCGATCATCCTGGTCGAGCGGCGGAGTCGAAGCGACGGTGGTCGCGCCTGATCCTGCGGAGGAGTGCTTCGTCCTCGGGCGGCGGGACGAACCCGAACCGCTCCTCGTTCGTCGCCGGCCCGAGCTGCGAGAGCGCGGCGGCGATCGCCTCGTCGACGAGCATCCAGCTCCGCCCGCGCGGAACCTCGGCCGTGCGTGCCACCGAGGTAGGTGTTGAGGCTCGGGTCCTCCGCGACGCGGACAGCAAGCATCTGCCGGAGCTGCTGTGCCTGTGTCTGGAGGCTCTGGTACGTCGCCGCCCGCAGCTGCAGTGTCCCGAGCGACACGACGCGCGAGTTCGACTGGCCGAGCACGCGTAGGCCGAGCACGGCGACGCGACGAGCAGCGCGGCGATCGCCGCGAACGCGACGAGCAGCTTCGTCCGCACGCGTGACGGGAACGCGTGCGACAGCGCGGACGAGCGGGTTGTCCGACCCGGGTCGAGAGGCGTCGCGCGTCTGGCGGGCGGTGCGCGCCCGGACGCCTCGGTCTGCGGTCATCGCGGCGCTCAGGCCGCGAGCGTCGGCGTCGCCGCCGCAGCGCTCGTGATCAGCCACTTGCCGTCGATCCTCTGCGACGTTCTGGTCGGCGGCCACGACCGAGACGACCTTGCCGGTCTTCACGTCGACGTAGTGGCACTCGAAGTAGAGCGTGCCCTTGTCGCCGTTCACCGTGATGCGCACCTTGTAGGCCGGCGTGTCCGAGACCCAGTGGTTCCCCGGCTGGAACGGGCCCGCCTTGTTGACGAAGAAGTCGCGGATCTGCGGCGGTTCCCGTGAGCGTCTCGGTGCCGATGTTGAACGTCGCGTCAGGCGCCCAGATGCTCATCATCAGGTCGACGTCCTGCGTCGACGACGCCTTGTGCCACGTCTTCTCGATCTGGTCGATCGCGTAGCGTGTCGGCCTCACGCTGCACCTGCTGAGTCGGCGGCCGGACGTGCTTGCCCGAGCCGCCACAGGCCGCGAGCGTGAAGACCAGCACCGCACACAGGATCGCCATGCCGTTTCATGCCTCGGCTCCTTCCCGATCGTCCCGACGTGCTCGCCGCTTCGGACACGTCGCGGACGCCGCCTCGTTGTGACTATGTTCACGTAGTCGGCAGCTGATGTCCAGGCGCCCGACCGCCTGGAGTGCGTTCGGCCCCGGTGCCGATTCGCCTCGTGCTCGCGGAAGACCACTACCTCGTCCGCGAGGGCATTCGTCGCCTGCTCGAACGCAGCCCGGAGCTCGAGGTCGTCGCCGTCTGCGGCGACCTCGACTCGCTTGCTCGCAGCGGTCGAGCGCCGAGCGCCCGGACGTCGTCGTCACGGACATCCGAATGCCCCCCGGCGCGACCGACGAGGGCATCCAGGCCGCCGCGCGCCTGCGCGAGACGCATCCCGACGTCGGCGTCGTCGTCCTCAGCCAGTTCTCCGAGCCGCGCTACGCGCTGGCGCTCCTCGAGGGCGGGACGGCCCGGCGCGCGTACCTGCTGAAAGAGCGGGTCGACGACGTCGAGCAGCTCGTCGGCGGCGATCCGCGCGGTCGCGACGGGGGCTCGGTGATCGACCCGAAGGTCGTCGAGGCGCTCGTCGCGGACAAGGCGCGCACGAGGCGTCTCCGCTGCACGAGCTGACGCCGCGCGAGCGCGACGTCCTCCGAGAGATGGCCGAGGGGAAGAACAACGCCGCCATCGCCGCAGTCGCTCTTCCTCACCGAGCGCTCCGTCGAGAAGGTGATCCACTCGATCTTCCTCAAGCTCGGCCTGGCGTGGGAGCCCGCGACCCACAAGCGCGTCAAGGCGGTGATCGTCTACCTGGCGGACGGAGCCTGACAACGCGCTCACGGCGGCTCGGGGATCGTCGCGGACACGCGAACCTTGCCACCCATCGCCGGGGACACGGTCAACCGCCCACCGAAGGCGCCGACCCGGTCGCGGGTTGAGATGAGGGTTCTCCCCGCTTGCAAGCGATCGCTGTCGGCCCCGGCCGCTTCCACCTCGACGACGAGCGCGTCGTCAACGTGTAGGACGCGGATCGCCACGCGCGTCGCACCGGCGTCGGCTACTGCGTTCAGGGCATCGAGGCACGAGAAGTACACGGTCGCCTCGAGCTCGGGAGCGTGGCGTTCGAGCCCGTCGGTCTCCAGCCGCGCCGGAACCTCGAGCGCGAGCACGGCGGCGCGCAGCGCGTCCGACAGACCTCGATCCAGAAGCAGGGGCGGGTAGACCCGGTGCGCAAGCTCGCGGAGGCTGTCGACTGCGTCGTGCACGTCGCGTCGGAGCTCCTTGAGCAGCGCGCTTGCCGCGGAGACATTCGTTTCGAGCAGCTGGCCCAGGTACTGCAGGTTCACCGCAAGCGCGACCAGGTGCTGCAGCGTGCTGTCGTGGAGCTCGCGCTCGATTCGCCGTCGAGCTGTGTCCGCCGAGAGGACGACCCGGGTGCGCGATGCACGAAGCTCGTCGATCTCCTCGAGAAGCTCCTCGGGCGGACGACTCTCGCGCGAGCCCATGCAGGAGTTCTCCGCCCATGCGTCCGCTGCGTCAAGGTGGCGGGCCTCCGTGGCGAACGGGTGCTGGCACGGCAGCGAGACACCGGAAGCCCCCGTGGGCGGAACGAGTCCTCGCTCGTACGGTCGGTGTCGTCAAACGTGAGGGAAGGAGGATCGTGATGGGCTTCATGCGAAGAAAGCTGTTTCTCGTGGTCATGGGCGTCGTCCTTCCGGCGGCCGTGCTCGCGGCCGCGGCTGTCGCAGCAGTGACGTCACAGACGGTGCTGGCCGAAGGAACGACGCTCCGCATCCGGATCGTGAAGACGGTCGCGAACGACTTCGACTCCGGGTGGCACGTGCATCCCGGACCAGCAATCGTCCAGATCCAGGAAGGCTCGATGCAAATCACGCAGGGAGGCTGCACGCCGAAGACGGTGAACGCCGGCGAGACCTTCACCGAGGTGCCGTTCAGCCCAGTCCGCGCAGTCGCGAGCGGTAGGGTGGTCTGGACGACGACGCTGCTCGGCCGGCAGGAGGACGCACTCGTCACGCCGATCGCGAGTCCCTGCCCGTAGACGGCCTGGTCGAACTGGTCGGCGTCCGCGTCGCAAGGCGGACGCCGACCGGTCGGCGTCACGAACGACCGCCCCGCGACCAGGCCCAGTCTCAACTCGAGTGTGACGGGGGAGGGCCGCCCCGCTAAGAGCTCCGACACGTCGAGTCGGCGGTCGCCCGCATAGCGTAAATGCAGGCCGCCTGAACGAGCCGCGAGGGTCGGCTTGTCGCCACTTCGGTTCCTCACAGGACGGGGTTTTCAAGAACCGACGTTCCGCGAAGCGTGTCGCCCTTCGTGTATTCGCCCGCCCCGAGTGTCTTTGGCGGTACGTCCTTCGTCGATCGCGTCACAGGGATTACAAAGACACGGAGCGTGACTAACTTGGCAACCGCGTCGTTAGCAGCGGCCGCTTGCAGTGCCATGACGAGCAACACGGAAGCCAGAGGCACCGCCGCTCTAAGCATCGGCCGATCATAGGACAGCAATCACAGGGTTACACCTCGGCGACCCGCTCCGGCACTAACGGGGGAACTCGTTCGACGGTAACCCCGGACGTCACGACGCCGGACACGCAGCCGAGTTTTTCTCGCCGCGAGTGTCCCCGCTGGGGGGGCGATGGTCGGGCGAGGGGCAACCCCCCGCCCGGAGGCTCGCGCCAAGGGCGGCGAACTGTCGACATATACTCGCCAGCCATGCCGTTCCGCGCGGATCAGCTCGTCATTGAGCGGCTCGACGTTCAGCTGACGTATCACTCGGCGTACACCTACTGGAGTCTGAAGGGGGTGCTCGCTGAACGCTGGGCACACGGCCCCATCTTTGGCGCATACGGCGAGCAGCCGCAGCAGATATCACTGCAGCCATCACCAGACACGGGCGATCGGCGGATTCTCGCCGCTTACGGGCTGAAGGCCAGCGGGCTAAACGCTGAAGGAGCCCGGTGGACGTCCGAAGCCGGTGAGCTCGCCAGTGCATGGCTCAACGACGTTTACGAGGTGCTTCAGCCTAAGAAGACTGTGAACGCTCGGACGAATCTGATGGCGCTATACCCCATACGCCACTCAGCGGCGGTCTCCAAGAATCTCCGACAGACGTTCTACGTCGACGAGAAGCTCCGTGCGTCCGTGCCTCAACGGTTTGCCGATCGCTTTCACGCCGCGACCCAGTGGATGTACTCCGAGGGCGACCAGTCAGCGTCTGGGATCGTCGGGGTCGTGGGTCCGCCCCACAGGGGCGATTTCTTCGTCTGGGACGACGAAGAACGAGACAACCGATGGTGGCTGGGGCTGCGGCTCCTGTACCAGCAGAAATCCGAGGATGGGCTAGAGAATCCGATCGATTCGGTGACAGAACTCCGGAAGTCTGCGCAAGCCGACTGCGGGCAGATAGCCCGGTATATGTTCCCGTCGCTTCTCGACTGACGACCCGATCGTGGCCACAGAAGACGCTCTCACGACCAGCTCGGAGCCCGACGAAATAGCCGAGGAGGATGTGCTCGGATTCCTCGCCACCGGTTCGGGGCGCACGTACACGCTCGCCGGCGCTCAGCAATCTTCGGGAGGTGTGATCTTCACTCGGCACGACATGCCGACGTTGGAGGAGTTGCTTGAGCAGCACAATGTGGTCTTCGCGGTCCTGGAGCGACCTGCGCCACAGGTCACACTTCCGCCGCGCGCCGATCACCGCGACGAAGTACCGGGGGACGTCCTACGCGCTGAACACGAACCAGACGACATCTTCAGCGCTGTCGACACCGAGGCTCTGTCAGAAATGGATTCGGCAGAAGCGTTCACCGTGACTCGGAACGGTGTCCGAATTGCGACCGCCGCCTCTATCGCCGCGACGGTACTAGCGGTCGGCGTGACCCTGCTTGTCAGTTTCATTGCGGACGGGATTCGTGCAGGCGGTGAGGCGGCTATTGCGCTGACCGCTGTCGGACTTGGGCTATGTATCACGGTCGCAGTTGCGCTCCTGAGCCCAAGCAGTGGGCGCGATGGGGGATAGTGCCAAGGGTGTAAGTCGAATCGTTCGCGAGGCGGTTCGGAAAGAATGGATGACGCCTGCTGGCGTCGCAAACGTTGTATTCATCTCGTTCTTCGGTCTTTACATCCTGGGCTCTCGAGTCGTCGAGTTGATCGGGAACTTTCTCGGTGACGAGAAGGCAGGCTTCGACTGGCTCATCGTGCTCTTTGTCGGCGGCTCACTCGCATGTGTTGTCATCGTGGGCTTGCTTTACGAGCGGCTTGTACGGCCGCACCCGTCCCCTCGAAAGAAATCGAAATCCAAGAACTAGGCGCGCCCATCCAGCCAAGCGCTGTCGGCCGATCGGAGCTGGCGACATGGAGATGACCTGGCTTCAGCAGCGGCCCGCCTCGCGCGACGCTGCTGCTACACGAAAGGTCGCCGAGCAGCTGCGCACAGCTCTCGACACCGCCGAGGTGAAAGGAGCCCTTACCGCCATCCCCGCGATCGGCGGGACCAGCCACCAGGTCGATGCTGTCGTGCAGCCCTACGCCGAGCTCCTGGGGTTTTCGAGTCAGAAGACAACTCTGTTCACCGACTATCCCGTGGCGCTTCGCCCCGACTGGTATCGACCACTGGGGCACTCCGGGATCATCTTGGAGGTCGAACGCGGCAAGGCTGTGACCAACAACATGGATCTGCTCGACCTCTGGAAGTGCCACATCTGCCGCGAGGCACATCACCTGTTCATTGTCGTCCCGAACGTCGTGCAGCGGAACTACGGAGTCGAGAGCGTCTATCCGCGCGTGGTCACTCGACTCGCGACGTTCTTCGCGCCGGGGAACGAGACGAACGTTCGCTCTGTCGCAGTGTTCGGTTACGACTGAGCTCCCACCGTTCGCCAGTCGTTCGCCAGTGAGTGGCTCGAAACGCGAACGAAGACGGACGAACACGGATAGACGGCAACGATGGGGGCCCCTGCAGCGAACGCTCGCAGCCCTTCTATTCATGCGGCGTTGCGAGCGTTCATCAGCGGAGGGGGAGGGATTTGAACCCTCGAAGAGCTTGCACCCTTAACGGTTTTCGAGACCGCCCCGTTCGACCGCTCCGGCACCCCTCCGAGCCGCGTAAGGGTACCGCGCCGTGGGGCGGAGGTCCTGCGGAGCGGAGAAGGAGGGATTCGAACCCTCGAGGCAGGGACTACCCCACCTAACGCCTTAGCAGGGCGCTTCGCGTGGGGGAACCCCATGGTTCCCCCACGAGCCCCCTCCTTCTGGCTCGCGCTGTCGCGACGAGCGGTCTGGCCTCTCGGGCGAGTAAATCGCCCTCCGGCCTCGGCGGTTGCTGCTTAGGCGATGGGGAGAGACAAACGGAGAAGGAGGGATTCGAACCCTCGAGGCAGGGATTACCCCACCTAACGCCTTAGCAGGGCGCCGCCTTCAGCCACTCGGCCACTTCTCCGGGTCGGGGAGCAGGATATCGGCCACCCCGGGAGGACCTGCACAATGGCTGCGACTGCGCGGTTCGCCTCAGCCGTGGCGGGACGGTCAACCCGATGCGGCCGGAGGGCGATTCATTCGCCCGAGAGGCCAGCGTCGCATCGCGGGACCGTGGCGCAGAAGGAGGGGGCTCGTGGGGGAACCATGTGGTTCCCCCACGTTCAGTCGTGGACGCGGGCGATCAAGTCGTCGCGTTTGACGACCTTGACCTCGATCCCGCCGAGCCGCACCTCGTAGCCCGCCTCGCGTGGGTACAGCACCTTGTCACCGGGCTCGATCCCGGTCACGTCGGAGCCGATCGCCGTGACGATGCCCGTGCGGCACGCCGCGGCCGCCGCTGCCGAAGCGGGGAGGATCAGCCCCGCGCGGGTCTCCGTCTCGTCGCTCGACGGCTGGATGACGAGGTACTCGTCGAGAGGTTCGAGCGACACGTCGATGCGATGCGAGTCCTGGAGCACGATCGAACGATATCGAGCGGCCGCGCTACATCCTTCCCGCGGCGACAATCCGTTGGAGGAACTGGCGTGTCCGCTCCTCCTTCGGCGCGGCGAAGATCTCCTCGGGCGGGCCTTCCTCGAGGATCCGTCCGTCATGGATGAAGCAGACGCGGCTCGCGACGTCGCGCGCGAACCCCATCTCGTGCGTCGCGATCAACATCGTCATGCCGCCCTCCGCGAGTTCGCGGATCGCGTCGAGCACCTCCGAGACGAGCTCGGGGTCGAGTGCGCTCGTGACCTCGTCGAGGAGCAGGAGGTGCGGATGCATGGCGAGCGCCCGGACGATCGCCACGCGCTGCTGCTGGCCGCCCGACAGCCGGTCCGGGTACTCGGTGCGCTTGTCCGCCAGGCCGAACCGCTCGAGCAGCCGGTCGGCCTCCTCGACCGCGCTGGCCTTCGAGCTCCCGAGCGCCTTGCGCGGGCCGAGCGTCACGTTGTCGAGCACGGTCATGTGCGGGAACAGGTTGAACGCCTGGAAGACGATCCCGATGCTGCGTCGCACGCGGTTCACGTCGATGCCCCGCACGGAGATGTCCTCGCCGCCGAGGGCGATTCGCCCCGCGTCGATCGGCTCGAGCAGGTTCACGCAGCGCAGGAGGGTCGACTTCCCCGATCCGGACGCCCCGATCAGGCAGACGACGTCGTGCTCGGCCAGCGTGAGGTCGATCCCACGCAGCACCTCGAGCTTGCCGAACGACTTGTGCACGTCCTCGATGCGGAGCGCCTCGCTCGTCACGCGAGCCTCCCGCCCTGCTGTCGGCGGCGGTCGCGCGCGATGAGCCAGTCGGTGAAGCGGGCGAGGGGGATCGTGATCGCGACGAAGAGCGTGCCGGCCACGAGGTAGTACGTCCCGTTGAACGTCGCCGCCTGGTCGATCTGCGCCTGGCGGAAGGCCTCGACGACGCCGAGCGCGCCGACGAGCGCGGTGTCCTTCTGCAGGCCGATGAAGTCGTTGAGCAGCGGAGGGATCACACGGCGCACGGCCTGCGGGAGGACGACATGGCGGAGCGACTGCAGATGCGTGAGGCCGAGGGAGCGGGCGGCGGCCTCCTGCGAAGGGTGCACCGACTCGATGCCGGCGCGGTAGACCTCCGAGACGTAGGCGGTGTAGACGAGCGAGAGTGCGACGACCGCCCACAAGAACTGCGAGTCAGGGATCCAGGAGAGCCCGAGCGCGGGCATCCCGAACCCGAGCATGAAGATCACGAGGATCGTCGGAAGCCCCCGGAACAGATCCGCGTAGACGATCGCGAGCGCGCGGATCGGGAAGAAGACGGGGCCGGGGAGGCTGCGAAGCACCGCGAGGAGAAGCGCCGCGGGCGAGGATGATCACCTCCGCCGTCAGGAACAGCTTCACGTTCACCCAGAACGCATCGAGGATCTCCGGAAACGAATCGCGGTAGTAGTCCCAGTTGAAGAAGTACGCCTTGAAGGCGTCCCAACCGGGCGATCGCGTGACGACGACGACGATCGCAGCGAGGAAGACGACCGTCGAGAGCATGGCGATCGCGACCGCCCGCGACTCGCTCGAGCCGCGACCGGTCGCGCCGCCGAGGATCCGGGAGCTCCGGTTCCCGTCCAGGGAGTGCTACTTCAGGTCCGGTGCCCCGGCGCGCGCGAGATTCACGCTCTGGAGCTTCTTGATCGTGCCGTTCCGCCAGAGCCGGTCGAGCGCCTTGTCGACGCACCGCCGGAGCGAGTTGCCCTTCTGGAAGACCATCCCGAAGCGCTCCTTCGAGCCGAACGTCGGGAGCTTGCCGACGATCACGCCGTCCGGCACCTGCACGGCGATGACGTAGAAGGCGGTGGGGAGGTCGACGACGATGCCGTCGATCTGGCCGTTCTTCAGGGCCTGCACCGCCGCGTCGTTCGTGTCGTACACGAGCGGGCTCGAGGACGGCTTGATGCGGTCGACGATGTACGAGTAGCTCGTCGTCCCGACCTGCGCCCCGAGCTTGTAGTTCCGCAGACCGGCGATCGAACGCGTCTTGGCGATCGGCTTGCCCTTGCGGCCGACGACCGCCTGGTTGACGAAGTAGTAGGACTTCGAGAAGTCGACCGCCTTCGCACGGGCCGGGTTGTACGAGATCTGGTTGATGTCGAAGTCGAACGGCTTGTTCCCGGGGCGGAACGAGTTCGAGAACGGCACGACCGTCCACTTCACCGCGGACTTCGCGAATCCGAGCTGGCGCGCGATCGCATAGGCGACGGCGGACTCGTACCCCTTGCCGCTGTACGGGTCTGAGACCTTCCACGGCTTCGTCTTCTCCCCGCCGCCGTACCAGGGCGGGAACGCCGGGTTGTCCGTCCCGATCGTGAGGACGCCGTCCTCGATCAGATTCAAGGAGCCCGGCGCGCAGCCGGGAATCGCCGCCGTGGCCGCGGCGGTCGAGCGAGCGCCGAACGCCGTCGCAGCGATGGCCAGACCGGCCGCGACGACGAGCACGAGGCTCGAGACGAAGAGCTTCCGCATGGTCGATCGACTCCTCACGAGGGGACTTGGCTCGCGCGCGAGGCTAGCACAGGGCTTCGCATTACTTCACTTTCGAAAGCGGCCCGTGGGGGGTCGGCGCGGCCAGTAGGGTCACGAGATGGCCTCTCCCTTCGTCGAGTTGGAGATCGGAAAGCGCACCGTCAAGGTCACGAACCCCGACAAGGTGCTGTTTCCAGACGCCGGCCACACGAAGCGCGATCTCGTCGACTACTACCTGGCGGTCGGCGACGGGATCGTCCGGGCGCTCCGCGAGCGCCCGACCCAGCTGCGGCGGTTTCCGGACGGGATCGCGGGCGAGCAGATCTACCAGAAGCGCATTCCCGAGAAGCGGCCCGAGTGGGTCGAGGCGGCCCGCGTCACGTTTCCCTCCGGCCGCCACGCGGACGAGTTGTGCGTCACCGAGGTCGCGCAGGTCGTCTGGGCGGCGAACCTCGCCGTCGTCGACTTCCACCCGTGGCCGTCCCGGCGGGCTGACGTGGACCGTCCAGACGAGCTGCGGATCGACGTCGACCCGCAGCCGGGGACGACGTTCGCGGACGGCAAGCGCGTCGCGGCGATCGTGGGGGAGACGCTGGACGAGATGGGGTACGTCGGCTGGCCGAAGACCTCGGGCAACCGCGGGATCCACATCGCGGTGCGGATCGAGCCGAACTGGGAGTTCCCGGTCGTGCGCCGCTGCGCGCTTGCCTTCGCACGGGAGATCGAGCGGCGTGCTCCCGAGCTCGTGACGACTGCCTGGTGGAAGGAGGAGCGCGGCGAGAAGGTCTTCATCGACTACAACCAGAACGCGCGCGACCGCACGATCGCCTCGGCGTACTCGGTGCGCCCGCGCCCGGACGCGACCGTCTCCGCGCCGGTGACCTGGGACGAGCTCGCCGACGTCGAGACCGAGGACTTCACGCTCGTCTCGATGCAGGAGCGCTTCGCCCGCCTTGGCGACGTCCAGTCCGGGATCGACGACGTCGTGTGCGACCTCGAGGTGCTGCTCGCGCTGGGTGCGAACGCGAGGAGGCGGAGGGCGTCGGGGAGGCGCCGTACCCGCCGAACTTCCCGAAGATGCCCGGTGAGCCGGCGCGCGTGCAGCCCTCGCGCGCGAAGAAGCCGACGGACGCGGTCTAACCGAGGAGCCGCGCGAGCGTGGAGTCGCCCGTCTCGAGCGGCGGGCGGAGCTCGCGCCACGTGCACTGCGCCGGGTTCTTGTCGGGCCGCAGCCGCAAGAGCTTCGTCCCGTGCCGGAAGCGCCGGCCCTGCACCTTGTCGTAACGCACCTCGACCACGAGCTCGGGCCGCACCGCGGTCTCCTCGAGCTCACCGCCGCCCCAGCGGTTCGGCTCGGAGAACCGGCGCCCGGGCGCGTTCTTCAGGAGCGGCGTGACGGCTGCGGCGATCTCATCGTGCCGCGCGGGCGCGACGACCGCGGAGCCCACGTAGTCCAGGTCGCCGTCGACGTCGTACAGCCCGAGCAGGAGCGTCGCGATGCGCCGCTCGTCGTCCGCCTTCCAGCGCAGCCCGGCGACGACGCAGTCCGCCGTCTTCTCGGGCTTCACCTTCGCGACCGCTTCGCGCGAGCCCGCCGCGTAGGGCTTGTCGCGGCGCTTCGCGATCACGCCGTCGAGCCCGATCGCCTCGAACGAGTCCAGCCACGAAAGCGCCTCGTCGAGGTCGAGCGTGACCGGCGACAGCGTCAGGTCGGTGGCGACCTCCTCGAGCGTCGCCCTGCGCTCCGAGAGCGGCTCCTGCCAGTGCTCGACCCCGTCCCACACGAGAACGTCGAACGCGACGAAGCGAGCCGGGATCTCGGCGGAGAGCTTACGCACCCGGCTCTCCGCGGGGTGCAATCTGGTCTGCATCGCGTCGAAGTCGAGGACGCCGTCCCGGACGATGACGATCTCGCCGTCGATTGCCGAGCGCACGGGGAGGACGTCGCCGAGCGGCGCGAGCTCCGGGAAGTAGCGGAGCAGGGGCCGCGCGTTCCGCGACCAGAGCCGGAGCTCGCCCGACGCGTTCTCGAGGAGGCCCCGGAAGCCGTCCCACTTGGGCTCGTACTGCCACTCGCCCCCGACCGGCAGCTCGCGGACGAGCTCCGCCTCCATCGGCGGGAACGGGATCGAGTGGTCGAGGCTCGCCGGGCGCTCGACCGGCTCGCTGCTCCTGCGTGCGCGGCCCATGCGCGGAACCGTAACGACCTCGACGTCCCGCCTTCCCATGACGCGGCCTCGCACGTACGGTGAGGGCACACGGCGAACGGGCACCCTTCCGTCCCTCGCGCGCCAACCGCGAGCACAAGCCGGCGCGCTGCCCGTCGTCGTGTCCAGCCCTCCCGTGGATAGGCTCCTGCCCGATGCGGAGGGTCGCGATCACCGGCCTCGGAGCGGTCACGCCGCTCGGCCTCGACGCGCCCTCCACGTGGGACGCCGCGGTCTCCGGGCGCAGCGGCGTCGGCTGGATCGAGGCGTTCGACGCCTCCGAATACCCGGTGCGGATCGCGGCCGAGGTGCGCGGATTCGACCCGGGCGGGCTCGTCCCCCCGAAGGAGGCGAGGCGGATGGACCGGAACGTCCTCCTGGCCCTCGCCGCCGCGCAGCAGGCCTGGGACGACGCGGGCCTGGACGGGGAAGTCGACCGCTCGCGCGTCGGGATTCTCGTCGGCTCGGCGATCGGGGGGATCGCCACGATTGCCGAACAGCAGCAGGTGCTCGCCGACCGCGGGCGCGACCGCGTCTCGCCGTTCTTCATCCCGTCCGTGCTCGTCGACACCGCGAGCGGGCAGATCGCGATCCAGCTCGGGATCACAGGGCCGAACTACGCGCCGGTTTCCGCCTGCGCGACCGGCTCGACGGCGATCGGCGAGGGGGCCGAGACGATCCGGCGCGGACAGGCGGACGTCGTCCTCGCCGGCGGGACCGAGGCGCCGATCATCCCGCTCATCCTCGCCGGCTTCTGCGCGATGCGGGGCCTCGTCGCCGAGGAGGAGGATCCGACGGTCGCGTCGCGCCCGTTCGACGCGACGCGCGCCGGGTTCGTGATGGGGGAGGGGTCGTGCATCCTCGTGCTCGAGAACCTCGACGCGGCGCGCGCGCGGGGGGCGACCGTCTACGCGGAGGTCCTGGGGTATGGCGCCTCGAACGACGCGCACCATCTCGCCCAGCCCGAGCCGGAGGCGACCGGGGTCGCGCACATGATCGGCGCGGCGCTCGACGCCGCGGGCGTCGAGCCCGGGCGCGTCGGGTACGTGAACGCCCACGGAACCTCGACGCCGCTCGGCGACCTTGCCGAGACGCGTGCGCTGAAGCAGGTCTTCGGCGACCACGCGTACCGGCTCGCCGTCTCGTCGACGAAGTCCGTGAGCGGCCATTGCTTCGGGGCGGCCGGCGCGCTCGAGGCGATGATGTGCGCGCTCGCCCTCCGCGACGGCGTGCTCCCGCCGACGATCAACTACCGCACCCCCGACCCCGAGTGCGACCTCGACTACGTCCCCAACGAGGCGCGCCGCGCCGAGGTCGACGTCGCCCTGTCGAACGCGATGGGCCTGGGCGGGCACAACGCCTGTGTTCTCCTCGGGCGCGTCGGTTGAACGCAGTCGGCTGGCGTCGGGGTTCTCATTTCGAGGACGGCCACTACGATGAGGGCGATGCGGATTCTCCTCACCGGGAGCAGCGGATATGTCGGCGCCGTCAGTCGAGCTGTGCTCGAGGCCGCTGGACACGACGTAATCGGTCTCGATACGGCTCTCTACGACGGCTGCGATCTCGGTCTCGCGCCCCCACCACCCGAGCTCCGGATGGACGTGCGAGACGTCCAGGAGGAGCATCTCGACGGGTTCGATGCCGTCGTCCATCTCGCCGCGCTGTCCAACGACCCGATCGGCGAGCTCGACGAGGCGCTGACGTACTCGATCAACCACGAGGCGAGCGTCCGGCTCGCGGAACTGGCTCGTGCACGCGGCGTCGAGCGGTTCGTCTTCGCATCGTCGTGCAGCATGTACGGCGCGTCCGGTTCGGAGCTCCCGGTTGACGAGGACGCCGCCCTCGTCCCGCTGACGGCGTACGCGGAATCGAAGGTGCGCAGCGAACAGTCGCTGACGCGCCTGGCCGGCGACGACTTCTCGCCCGTGTCGCTGCGGTTCGCCACCGCCTACGGTGTCTCTCCACGCCTTCGACTGGACATCGTCCTCAACAATCTCGTCGGATGGGCGTTGACGACAGGTGCGGTGCGCCTTCAGAGCGACGGCACAGCCTGGCGGCCGCTGATCCACGTCGAGGACATGGCGGGAGCGATCGCGGCAGTGCTCGCGGCACCGCGAGACCTCATCCACGGCGAGGCGTTCAACGCCGGCGCCTCCGATGCGAACTACGTCATCCGCGATCTCGCCCTGATGGTGGCGGACGCGGTAACGGCGGTCGAGGTGGAGTTCGCCCAGGGCGCGGGCACGGATCCGCGTAGCTACAAGGTCGACTTCTCGAAGATCGCCGAAACGCTGGATGCGTTCCAACCGGTTTGGAATGCGGAGGAAGGAGCGCGGCAGCTAGTCGACGCGTACCGCGCCGCGGGGATGGACGAGGCGACGTTCGCAGGCGACCGGTTCGTGCGCCTATCCCGCTTGAAGACCCTCATCGGCAAGGGGCTGCTCGACGACGAGCTGCGCTGGCGAACGCCTGTCGGGGCCGTTCGGGCCTGACCAGGGCAGGAGGGACGGCGACGTGATCTTCACCGAGACGGCATTGCCGGGCGCGTTCGTCCTCGACCTGGAGCGCCGGGAGGACACCCGCGGCTACTTCGCGCGTGCGTTTTGCCAGCAGGAACTGGCCGACCATGGGCTGAAGCCGGTGATCGCTCAAGCGAACGTGGCGTTCAACCACAAGGCGGGCACGCTGCGCGGCATGCACTTTCAGTTTCCGCCGAAGCCGGAGACAAAGATCGTCCGATGCACGCGGGGCGCGATCCTCGACATCATCGTGGATCTGCGCCCAGAGAGCCCGACATTCCTCGAGAACGTCTCGGTCGAGCTGACTGAGGAGAACGGGCGTGCGCTCTACGTTCCTGAGCGGTTCGCCCACGGCTACCAGACGCTGGTCGACGAAACAGAGACCAGCTATCAGGTCGGTGAGTTCTATGCCCCGGAAACCGAGGGCGGCCTCGCCTACGACGATCCGCGCCTCGGGCTGAGCTGGCCGTTGCCCGTGACGTCCATCTCCGAAAAGGACTCGAACTGGGAGCCGCTCGACGTCATCGAGGCCGAGGTACGCGAGCGAATGAGCGTCCCGACAGAGACGGAGACGTCATGATCATCGTCGACACCGCATTGCGAGCTCGCGAGGCGCAAGGCACCCCTATCCGGGTGGCGATGGTCGGAGCGGGCTTCATGGGGCAGGGCCTTGCCAACCAGATAGTGAACAGCGTCCCCGGGATGCGTTTGGTCGCTGTCTCGAACCGGAATCCGAATCGGGCAGCCGAAGCCCTCCGCTACGCGGGGGCCGACCCCGTTCAAGTGGATGACCTCGCGTCACTCGAGGACGCGCTCCGTGCCCATCGGCCGGCATACACGGGTGATCCGTTTCTCTTGTGCCGGAGCGAACAGGTCGACGTCGTCTGCGAGGTCACCGGCGATGTCGAATACGCGACTCCTGTCGTCCTGGAGGCATTCCGGCACGGCAAGGACGTCGTGTTGATGAACGCCGAGATCGACGCAACGATCGGCCCGATCCTGCAGGTTTACGCCGAGCAGCACGGAGTCATCCTCTCTGCCTGCGACGGCGACGAGCCGGGCGTGCAGATGAACCTCTACCGCTGGGTGAAAGGCCTCGGGCTCGAGCCGCGCGTGCTCGGAAACGTCAAGGGCCTTCAGGATCCGTACCGGAATCCCACGACCCAGCAGGGCTTCGCCGAGCAGTGGGGCCAATCGGCATCGATGGTCACGTCCTTCGCGGACGGCTCGAAGATCTCCTTCGAGCAGGCGATCGCGGCGAACGCCACCGGCTTCACGGTGCTGCAGCGTGGCATGTCGCGCGGTCTCGAATACCGCGGCGACGTCATGGAGATCGGCGCGCTGTACGACGTCGAGCAGCTGCGCGAGCTCGGCGGCGTCGTCGACTACGTCGTCGGGACGCCGCTGACGAAGGTCTACTGCCTCGCAGAGCACGAGGATCCCAAGCAACGCCACTACCTCGAGCTGTACAAGCTCGGAAAGGGTCCCCTCTACTCCTTTTTCATCCCGTATCACCTGGTGCATTTCGAGGTCCCGTTCGCCATCGCGCGAGCCGTCCTCTTCAGGGACTCCGTCGCGAAGCCGTTGGCGGGGCCTTGCGTCGAGGTCTGTGCAGTCGCGAAACGCGACCTCGAGGCGGGAGAGACGCTCGACAACTACGGGATGTACACGACCTACGGAGAAGCCGTATCGACCCACGAGATGTCCGAGCGCCGCTACTTGCCGGAGGGCCTCGCCGTGGGGTGCACCATGCGTCGGGACATCGCGCGGGACGAGCCCCTCGCATACGACGACGTCGACTTGCCCGCGGGACGAATCGGCGACCGTCTGAGGGCGGAGCAGTTGGAGCGATTCAAGGGCGAGACCTGGCTCACCGAGCTGCTCGGCGCCGACACACCTCTCTCGGCGGGTCAAGCACCTGCTTCCGAGGGCCTGGGTTTGAGCGAGCGCGCATGAAGGTTGTCATCTTCTGCGGAGGGCTGGGTGTGCGGATGGGCGAGGAGACGCAGCGCATCCCCAAGCCGATGATCCGGATCGGCAACCGCCCGATCCTGTGGCACATCATGCGGTACTACGCCGCCTGGGGGCACACAGAGTTCGTGCTGTGCCTCGGCTACAAGGGCGACGTGATCAAGGAGTACTTCCTCAGCCACAACGAGGCGCTGATGCACGACTTCGTGCTCGAGGGATACGGCGCGGAACCGGAGGTCGAGATTCTCAACCGCGACGGCGGCCCATGGCGGATCACGTTTGCGGACACCGGGACGCGCTCGACGATCGGCGAGCGCCTCAAGCTCGTCGAGCCGCACCTCGGCGGAGACGAGATGTTCATGGCGACCTACGGGGACGGGCTCGCGGACGTCGACCTGCCGGATCTCACGAGAAGGTTCGAGGCGTCCGGGAAGATGATCATGTTCGCCAACGTGCGGCCGCACTTCCATGCGCACCTCGTGGAGGCGGACCCCGACGGGACCGTCCGGGGCGTCCAGTCGATGGACACGTCGGGTGTGCGGATCAACGGCGGTTTCTTCGTGATGAAGCGGGAGATCTTCGACTGGATCGAGCCGGGCGACGAGCTCGTCGAGGAGACGTTCGCGAAGCTGATCCCGCGCGGCGAGGTCGGGGCATACACGCACGACGGGTTCTTCGGGCCCATGGACACGATCAAGGATCGGCAGTGGCTCGAGGGGCTCTTCGACTCGGGTCGCGCCCCGTGGCTCCGTGTCGGCCTCGACCCGGCCGAATCGCCCGTCGGCTGATGCTTTCCCTCGGCCTCGCGGGCGACACGCCCCTCCGGCGCGTGCTCGCCATCGGCGCGCACTCCGACGATCTCGAGATCGGCTGCGGCGGCTCGATCCTCTCGCTAATGCGCGCGTGGCCGCAGGTGCACGTGCACTGGGTCGTCCTCGCTGCCGAGGGAAAGCGCGCCGACGAGGCGAGGGTCAGCGCAGAGGCTTTCCTCGCCGGTGTCTCTGACCCTACGATCGAGATCCACTCGTTTCGCGACGGCTACCTCCCGTACGACGGCGGCGCGGTCAAGGATGTCTTCGAGAGCCTGAAGTCCTGCGATCCGGAGCTCGTGCTCACGCACACCCGCGACGATCTCCACCAGGATCATCGCCTGGTCTGCGACTTGACCTGGAACACCTTCCGGGACCATCTCGTGCTCGAGTACGAGATCCCGAAATGGGACGGCGACCTTGGCCGGCCCAACGCGTACGTGCCGATCACGCGGGAGCTCGTGGACAAGAAGCTGGACCTGCTCGAGGCGCACTTTGCCACCCAGCAAGTGAAGCATTGGTACGACGCGGACGTCTTCCGCGCACTGATGCGCCTTCGTGGCATGGAGTGTCGTTCTACCAGTGGGTACGCCGAAGGCTTCACCGCGCGGAAGCTCGGCCTGCGGATCGCACCGGGCGGAGACACGGTTGGGGTTGTTACGCGAGCGTCGAGCGGTTAGGGTCGGTCGGGATACTGCAGCGACCTCCCGGCGGGATCCGAGAATCAGGTCGTTGCCGGTTTCAGGGGGATGATGGGAGCCAGACCCGTGTTCGGTCAAACGGGACGGCGGTTTTCGAGGCCGATCCGTTATCTCGGCTACGTGCTCGTCCTTCTCGCTGCTTTTGGCTTCCTGGCGGCTCCGGCGCGGAACGCCCAGCCGGGCAACCTCGTTGCGGCGTATGCGTTTGATGAGGGGTCGGGGTCGTCGGTTGCGGATTTGTCGGGGAATGGGAACACGGGTCAGGTCGGGAGTGCGACGTGGACCTCTGCGGGCAAGTTTGGGTCGGCGTTGTCGTTCGATGGGTCGAGTTCGCGGGTGCGGGTGGCTGATTCGGCGTCGTTGGATTTGACGTCTGCGGTGACGTTGGAGGCGTGGGTGTATCCGGCGGTGGCGCAGTCGGGGTGGCGGGCGGTGGTGCAGAAGGAGACTGATTCGTATCTGTTGCATGCGAGCAGCGGTGCGGGGGGGTTGAGGCCGGCGGCGGGGGTGACGGTCGGGGCGGCGGTGCCGACGGTGTTTTCGCCGAGTGCGTTGCCGGTGGGGGCGTGGTCGCATCTGGCGATGACGTATGACGGGTCGCAGATCCGCTTGTTCGTGAACGGGGTGCAGGTGGCGAGCTTGCCGCAGACGGGTGCGATTGCGCCGTCGGGGAGCCCTTTGTGGATTGGTGGGAACAGCCCGTATGGGGAGTACTTCTCCGGTCGGATCGATGAGGTGCGGGTGTATCGGGCGGCGTTGTCGCAGGCGGAGATCCAGGCCGATATGGCGGCGCCTCTGGGTGGGCCGCCGGACACTTCGGTGCCGTCTCAGGTGTCGGGGTTGGCGGCGAGTGCGGTGAGTGCGAGTCGGGTCGATCTGTCGTGGTCGGCGGCGTTGGACAACGTCGGGGTGACGGGCTACGAGGTCGAGCGTTGTCAGGGTGCGGGTTGTTCGAGCTTTGCGCCTGTGACGACGGTGACGGCGTTGGCGTGGAGTGATACGGGGCGGTCGCCGGGGACGTCGTACAGCTATCGGGTGCGGGCGCGCGACGCTGCAGGCAACACGGGCGCGTACTCGGTTGTGGTGACTGCGGTGACGCCGGTTGCGCCTGACAATCCGCCTTCCGCGCCTTCGGGCTTGTCGGCGTCGGCGTCGGGGTCGAGTGGGGTGAGTCTGTCGTGGTCGGCGGCGACGGATGATTTCGGGGTTGTCTCGTACGAGGTCGAGCGTTGTCAGGGCGTGGGCTGCTCGGGGTTCGTGCAGGTCGCGACGACGGCGTCGCTGTCGTTGGCGGACACGGGTTTGCAGGCTTCGACGAGCTACTCGTACCGGGTGCGGGCGCGCGACACGGGCAACAACGTGGGCTTGTACTCGAGTGTGGCGTCGGCGACGACCCAGGCGGCTTCGCCGCCGCCGTCCTCGACGCTGGTTGCGGCGTATGCGTTTGATGAGGGGTCGGGGTCGTCGGTTGCGGATTTGTCGGGGAATGGGAACACGGGTCAGGTCGGGAGTGCGACGTGGACCTCTGCGGGCAAGTTTGGGAAGGCGCTCACCTTCAACGGCTCGAGCGCCCGCGTCACCATCCCGGACGCGCCGTCGCTGCGCCTCGCAGGAGCGATGACGCTGGAGGCTTGGGTGTATCCGACCTCGGTCGCCAACGCATGGCGTGACGTGATCTACAAGGGTGACGACAACTACTACCTGATGGCGATGTCCCAACCCGGCTCCCGCCCGGCCGGAGGCGGGATCTTCTCGGGCAGCCACGGCGAGGTCTTCACCTCCTCGAAGCTTGTTGCCAACACATGGGCCCATTTGGCGGTGACGTACGACGGCGCAACGCTTCGCCTGTACGTCAACGGTGTTCAGGTGGCGAGCAAGGCGCAGACGGGGAACCTCGCGGCGTCTAGCAATCCGTTGCAGGTCGGGGGTGACACGATCTACGGCCAGGACTTCAACGGTCGGATCGATGAGGTGCGGGTGTATCGGGCGGCGTTGTCGCAGGCGGAGATCCAGGCCGATATGGCGGCGCCTCTGGGTGGGCCGCCGGACACTTCGGTGCCGTCTCAGGTGTCGGGGTTGGCGGCGAGTGCGGTGAGTGCGAGTCGGGTCGATCTGTCGTGGTCGGCGGCGTTGGACAACGTCGGGGTGACGGGCTACGAGGTCGAGCGTTGTCAGGGTGCGGGTTGTTCGAGCTTTGCGCCTGTGACGACGGTGACGGCGTTGGCGTGGAGTGATACGGGGCGGTCGCCGGGGACGTCGTACAGCTATCGGGTGCGGGCGCGCGACGCTGCAGGCAACACGGGCGCGTACTCGGTTGTGGTGACTGCGGTGACGCCGGTTGCGCCTGACAATCCGCCTTCCGCGCCTTCGGGCTTGTCGGCGTCGGCGTCGGGGTCGAGTGGGGTGAGTCTGTCGTGGTCGGCGGCGACGGATGATTTCGGGGTTGTCTCGTACGAGGTCGAGCGTTGTCAGGGCGTGGGCTGCTCGGGGTTCGTGCAGGTCGCGACGACGGCGTCGCTGTCGTTGGCGGACACGGGTTTGCAGGCTTCGACGAGCTACTCGTACCGGGTGCGGGCGCGCGACACGGGCAACAACGTGGGCTTGTACTCGAGTGTGGCGTCGGCGACGACCCAGGCGGCTTCGCCGCCGCCGTCCTCGACGCTGGTTGCGGCGTATGCGTTTGATGAGGGGTCGGGGTCGTCGGTTGCGGATTTGTCGGGGAATGGGAACACGGGTCAGGTCGGGAGTGCGACGTGGACCTCTGCGGGCAAGTTTGGGTCGGCGTTGTCGTTCGATGGGTCGAGTTCGCGGGTGCGGGTGGCTGATTCGGCGTCGTTGGATTTGACGTCTGCGGTGACGTTGGAGGCGTGGGTGTATCCGGCGGTGGCGCAGTCGGGGTGGCGGGCGGTGGTGCAGAAGGAGACTGATTCGTATCTGTTGCATGCGAGCAGCGGTGCGGGGGGGTTGAGGCCGGCGGCGGGGGTGACGGTCGGGGCGGCGGTGCCGACGGTGTTTTCGCCGAGTGCGTTGCCGGTGGGGGCGTGGTCGCATCTGGCGATGACGTATGACGGGTCGCAGATCCGCTTGTTCGTGAACGGGGTGCAGGTGGCGAGCTTGCCGCAGACGGGTGCGATTGCGCCGTCGGGGAGCCCTTTGTGGATTGGTGGGAACAGCCCGTATGGGGAGTACTTCTCCGGTCGGATCGATGAGGTGCGGGTGTATCGGGCGGCGTTGTCGCAGGCGGAGATCCAGGCCGATATGGCCAACCCGGTGAAGCCCAGCCCGAACGCGCCAAAGCTTGTCATCACCGCCCCGGCGGAGGGGTCAACGGTCACGGGCGGCACCGCCAATGTCGGCTATACGACGACCGGTGACCTGAGTGGCGTCGATCACGTCCATTTCCAGATCGACAACGAGCCCGTCAAGATGGACCTATCGCTCGACGGCGTCTATTCGTATCAGGGCATCCACGTCGGCTCCCATACGCTCAACGGCTGGCTGGTGCGGGCGGATCACAGCAAGATCGGTGGCACAGACGCAACACCTGTTCATTTCTCCAACGTCGTAGACCCGGCCGACCCGACACCGCCTGGTGTCGGTCTGACGGCTCCTGCGGCGGGCTCGACCGTTTCGGGAACGGTTACGCCGACGGCGACCGCGTCGGACAACGTCGGTGTCTACGGCGTGCAGTTCACCTTGGACGGAGCGCCGCTCGGCGTCGAGGACCTGGTCCCTCCGTACTCCGTGAGCTGGGACACGTCCACGGGAGGAAATGGCTCGCATGTCTTGACCGCAACGGCGCGTGACGCCGCAGGCAACGAGACGACCGCGACGCCGGTGACGGTCACCGTGTCCAACTCCGGCTCGGATCCGGCGCAGCTGGGCCGATGGTCCGCCCCCACGACCCTGCCTATCGTGCCCGTTCACACGAGCATGCTCCCAAACGGAAGACTCCTGATCTTCGACAGCTCGACGGACAGCAGCACGAACCCCCGTGTCTGGGATCCGGTGTCCAACAGCATCACCCAAGTGCCGTACAACAACACGGCGAACCTCTTCTGCGCGGGCCACACGCCGCTCCCAGACGGTCGCATCCTTGTTGTCGGAGGTCACATCGACGCGTATGTCGGGCTTCGCAACGCGACGATCTTCGACCCTGTGACCAACACGTGGACCGACGTACAGCCGATGGCAAACGCTCGCTGGTATCCAACATTGACGAAGCTGCCCGACGGTCGAATGTTGGTGGTCTCCGGTTCGAGCAATTGTCCCGACTGTGCGACTCCGGGCGCTGCGCACAACGGCATCGTTCCAGCGCCGGAGATCTTCGATCCAGCGACCAACACGTGGTCGACCGTCACGGGTGCGAATCTGCGACTCCCGCTGTATCCGCACATGTACGTCCTTCCCGACGGGCGGATCTTCGCGGCGGCGACGGCCGAAGAAGCAATCGCGAGCAGGGTGCTCGATCTCAACACGCGGACGTGGAGCGTTGTCGACAGCGCGGTCAGGGACGGTGGAAGCTCGGTGATGTACCTGCCCGGGAAGATCCTCAAGTCCGGCACTGCGTGGAACCCCGACTATCCGGTCAAGAACTCATCGGCTGAGGCCTGGGCAATCGACATGAACCAGACGGCGCCGACGTGGCGACAGGTGGGTTCGATGGCATTCCCGCGTACTCAGCACCAGTTGACAGTGCTCCCGGACGGAACCGTGTTGGCGACCGGGGGCTCACGCAACTCGGACGTGACCGACACCGCGAGCGCTGTCCTCGCAGCCGAGTTGTGGGATCCCGTTACAGAGACATGGCGCACGCTCTCCAGCGGCGCCGTTCCGCGGCTCTACCACTCGTCCGCGACCCTGTTGCCGGACGGGCGGGTGGAGATCGCCGGGGGTGGCCATCCGCCTGGCTTCGGTGTTGCGGAGTTTCGCACCGAGATCTTCTCCCCGCCGTACCTCTTCAAGGGTCCGCGGCCCACGATCACGTCTGCTACGGGTCAGGCGAACTACGGACAGAACTTCTTCGTCGGGACTCCGGACGGCTCCACGATCACGAAAGTCGCCCTCATCCCGCAGCCGACTCCGACCCATTCGTTCAACTCGAACTCCGGCTACGTACCGCTGAACTTCTCCCAGACGTCCGGCGGGCTCACGGTCACAGGTCCCGCGAACGGGAATCTCGCGCCTCCGGGCATGTACATGCTCTTCGCGATCAACGCCAACGGGGTCCCCTCGGTCGCCTCGTGGGTGCAGATCTCCGCTGCGAGCGGCTTCAGTGCCACCGCTCGTCTCGACGCGCCCCGCGAAAGTGCATGGTACGCCTTGAGCGTCACGGGCCGCATCGCGTCGTCCGCACCGTCCCCGACGCCTTCTGCGCCGGTATTCAGTGGGGCGGATCTCGGTCAGACGGTGAGCGGGGAAAGCTCTCTCGTCGGGTCGTACGCCAAGCGGGTGTTCTGCACGTTGAACCGCCGACCCGTCCTGATCCGAGGGAGGCCGGGCAGAGGGCCGCCCTGATCCAGGGCGGTCGCTGGTCTGTTGCCGGCGGATCTACCCGTGGTGGCGTGAGGCGTGGCTCGAAGGTGCGCGGAGATCAGCCTGCGGATCGACCTGTCACACACTGACGGACGAACTGGCAGGCGGGTACAACGGGTCGAAGGTCAGCCGGAGCGGCCCAGGGTGTGGATGAGACGGGGCTCGATGCAAGACAGTGTTGGGACCACGCAATTCGCGAGTCCGATCACCTCCGCCGCCGGCGGGTAGTGCCGGTTCGGGAACGCGAGCACATGCATGCCGGCTGCGTGCGCAGCACGGATCCCGCTCGCGGAGTCCTCGATCGCGGCGCAGCGCGACGCCGCCACGCCGAGGCGTCGCGCGGTCTCGAGGTACACGTCCGGCACAGGCTTGCCGCGCTCGACCTCCTCGGACGAGACGGTCACGGCGAACCGCTCGGTCAACTCGAGGCGTCGGAGAACTGCGTCGATCAGCTCGCGGTTCGAGGACGACGCCACCGCGAGGCGGTAGCCCGCCGCGTCGAGCCTGCGGACGGCCTCGACCGCGCCCGGCACGACCGGGAGCTCGACCTCGTATCGCGCGAGCATGCGCCGGACGACCTCCGCGTTGATCGTCTCGGGCTGCTCTCGGAGCCCCACCGTCTCGTGCAGGTACCGCGACCACTCCGGCGAGCTCATCCCCATCATCGCCTCCTGGGCCTCGGGCGTGTACCGGCCGCCCCACTCGGTGGTCAGCTCCTCGCGAACCTCGTCCCAGAGGTGCTCTGTGTCGACGAGCACGCCGTCCATGTCGAAGACCACGGCCACGATCTGGCTCGAGGGATGCATGGGGCGATCGTAGACTTGCGGCGTGGAGACGTCCGTCGAGTGATGCCCGCCCCCGGCGTCTCCGGCCTCAGCGCGAGCGCACTCCCGTCGGTCGCGTCGGTGTGCAGAGACTGCGTCTGGTGGCAGTCCCGCGGCAACAGGACGGCGTCGAAGCAGCGCTGGATCGAGCGTGCCGAGGAGGAGTGGGGCGAATGGGGGTCGATCTACCTGGACGACCACGGCCGCCTGCTCGGGTCGCTGCAGTACGGGCCGTCGCACCTCTTCCCCCGTGCAGCCGACCTGCCGGCGGGGCCGGCGTCCGACGACGCGGCGCTCGTCACCTGCGTCTATCTCCTGCGCGGCGGGACCGGCTGGGTCGAGAAATCGCTCCTCCTTGCCGCGATCGGCGAGTCGCGCGACCGTGGGGTCACGGCCCTGGAGGCGTTCGCCTACCGATACCCGGAGCGCGAGACGCAGGAAGAGCGGTTCCTCGTACACCGCACGGTGTTCCCGCGTGACTTCCTCGACGAGTTCGGGTTCGTCACGCTCCGCTCGCAGGGCCGGGTCGAGCTCTGCCGGCTCGAGCTTGCCGGCCTGCAGCCGGTCGAGGAGGGGCGGCGGGCGAAGGTGCTGCGCGTCGTCCAGGACGCGTTCACGCCGACACCGGTCCCGATCCCTCGTCCGTAGTCGGGTCGCTAGACGGGCTTGCAGAGCGCATCGGCGCCGTACACCTCGCGCTGGAGCGCGGCGAGCTGGGTGTCCGTCGCGGGGTCGTACTGTCCCGGGGCGCCCCCTTCCCACATGACGTCGGGAAGCACCCCGGGCCCGATCGCTGTCGCGCGGTAGCGGGTCCCTTTGCCGGAAGGCCTGCGCCCGGCCGGGTAGCCGGGATACGGGTTGTGCTCGTACAGGCCATAGCAGAAGACGCCGGTTCCCTTGTGCGCGAGGAAGCTGTTCTCGCGCTTCCAGCCCGGCCCGTAGGCCGAGTCGAGGGTGTCGACGTAGATGTTGCGGCCGTACCCGTCGGACGGAGCGCCTTGCGCGCTCACGTTGAAGCCGTAGACGGGCTGCCCGAGGTATGTGTAGCGCCCGAAGAGGTGGTCGAACCGCTTGCTGTACGCCCAGTTGACCCAGATCTCGAGCTTCGGCAGGTCGGTGCTCCAGTGGCTCAGACGGAGCTCGTTGCTCGCCTGGAGAGGCTTCCACGGGTCGAGGCCGAGATTGGGGAGCCCCCGCTGCCAGGCCTGGAGGGCCCAGTGGCTCCCGTCGGGCATCGTGCAGCCGGTGACGAACCACGAGAGGGGCGGGCCGGCATAAGGACGGCACACGTTCGTGAACCCGCGCGAGAGCGTCTTGCGGTACTTCCCCCAACCGCCGGCGTAGTCGAGCTTGAACCGCACCTGAGAGCGGTCGGCGGTCGGGTGGAGCGCGTTGACGGCCCCCCACGCGAGGACCGACCAGGTCTTCGCCTTCGCGCGATAGCCGACGAGCGCCTGGCCCTGCGAGTCGACCTGCAGCGTCACGTTCTGTGCGTCCCGCGCGATCAGCTGTGACGCCTCGGCGGTCGTCGGCGCGAGGAAGGTCGCGAGCAGGAGCAAGCTGAGCGCCAAACGCCGCACTGACCGGTGGGTCGGCGTCACGAGGGGGAGCTTAGACCCCTCGATAGAGGGAGTTCGCTACGCCGCGTCGGCGGCGCGCGGCGCGCTCGTGGCCACCTCGGGCGCGTCACGAACGGTGCGGAGGAGCTTCACCTTCGCGATCGCCGTCGGCATGTCCACGGGGACGAGGTGGCGTGCGAGCCGCTCGGCGAGCACCCGATCGAGCTCGACGGTCGTCTGGCCGGCGCGGAGCGCCTCGCGGATCATCTTGCGAATCTCCTTGCGGCCCTCGAAGAGCGGCGTGATCTCGATCGCCTCCCGCACTGCGACGAGCTCCGCCCGTGTCCACCGGACCCCGATGACGCCCTCGGCCTCCACGCGCCGCACTCTACCCCGATCGGGGGACATGACAACCTCGTCCGAGGGATCGCCGTGCTGTCTGCGGGGCGTGCAGGCCCGTCGAGCGCCGCCGCGTAGACTCGGCCGGTGGTCGAGCAGCGCGAGCGCTTCCGGGTCGCCTGGGTGGACACCGACACCGGTGGGCGGATCCACTTCACGGCGGCGTTCCGCTGGGCCGAGGCAACCGAGACGTCGCTGTACCGGCGCCTCGGTTTGCTGCAGGGGGAGCTCGCCGACTACCCACGGAGGCACGTCGAGGCGGACTTCCACCGCGTGCTCGTCTTCGACGACGACGTGGAGGCGCGGCTCTGGGTGGAGCAGGTCGGTTCGAGCTCGATCACGTACCGCTGGGAGATCGCGAAGGACGGCGAGCTCGCCATCGACGGGACGCACACTGTGGTGCGCGTCGGGTCGGATGGTCGCCCGCGGCCGATCCCGGACGAGGTGCGGGCGCTGCTCGAGGGCTGATCGGACAGGGTTGGGGACCGAACCTAACCAACCCTTTGTGGGGAAAGCGGAGCGGGAGGGATTCGAACCCCCGGGCCCGCGTGAACGGGCCGGCTGCTTTCAAGGCAGCTGCAATCAGCCAGACTCTGCCACCGCTCCGAGCATGTCCGTCTCGCGAAGTGTCACCGAACGTCGCTCGGCAAGACACTCCTTGATGAGGTACTCCGCGCCGTGTTCATCGAGGACGAACAACCAGTCGTACGCATTGTCACTCGTGCGCTTGACGACGTAGCCCGTCGAGTTCGAGTCGATGCGCCGGGCGGCTCAGTCTACGTCGCTACGCGGCCGCCGACGCGGCGACGGATGGCGCCGCGGGCGGGGCGAGGACATCCGCCGACACGAGCAGCGGGCGCTTCGCGTTTGCGGCGATCGCGCGTTTGCGCGGGCCTCGAACGGCGAGCAGGAGCTTCGCGCGTGCCATCGCGGTCGGGCCGTCGACCGGGACGAGCCGACCGCCCAGTCGCTCGGCGAGCCCGTACTCGAATGTGATGTCCCCCGGCCGTAGGGAGCGGGAGCGAAGCGCGTCGCGCAGGATGTCGCGCACCTCGAGGCGCCCCTCGAAGTTGGGCGTCACCTCGATGGCCTCACGGATCGCCGTCAGTTCGGCCCGAGTCCATCGGACACGCACTACCCCCTCATGCCGCATGTCCGGAACGTATTCGTGCCTCCGTGTCGGGGTACCACCCGGTTGGGGTAATTCAGTCCGCGATCCGGCTAGGTGCCCCGTACTTCCGGAGAGGCTCGGGAACCGTCCCCTGGAAGTTCTCGAGGATCGCGAGGACGACGCGATCGGTCACGACCGTCCCGTTCAGGGTGTGGGGCGGCACGAGCCCGTCCTCCGAGCGGAATCGGATGCCGAGGCGCCGGGCCTGGAAGTCCGTCGTGTTCGAGCACGAGGTCACCTCGCGGTAGCGGCCCTGAGAGGGGAACCACGCCTCGAGGTCGATCTTCCTCGCCGCCGACGCGCCGAGATCTCCGGCGGCGACGTCCACCGCCCTGTAGGGGAGGCCGAGCGCCTGGAGGAGCTCCTCCTCGAGCGCGACCATCCGCCCGTGTTCCGTGCGCGAGTCCCCCGGCCGCGTGAACACGTACATCTCGACCTTGTTGAACTGGTGCACCCGGAACATCCCGCGGGTGTCCTTGCCGGCCGCCCCGGCCTCTCGCCGGAAGCACGTAGAGAGGCCGGCGTACCGGAGGGGCAGGTCGTCGGCCTCCAGGATCTCGCCCATGTGCATCCCTGCGAGGGCGACCTCCGACGTGCCCGTCAGGAAGAGGTCGTCCTCCTCGAGCGCGTAGATGTTCGACCGCTCGGTCGGGAAGAACCCCGTGCCGACCATCGCCTCCTCGCGCACGAGCACCGGGGGCAGCACGGGCACGAAGCCCGCCTGGGCGACGTGGTCGATCGCGAAGCGGTACAGCGCGAGCGCGAGGAGCGCCGTGTCGCCGACGAGGTAGCCGAACCGCGAGCCGGAGAGCCGCGCGGCCCGCTCGAGCTCGAAGCGGCCGATCTCCGCAGCCTCCTTCACGTCGTCGTGCGTCGTCGGCTCCCCGATACGGCGGAGCTCGACGGCGTCCTCGTCGGTGTCGCCGTCCGGGATCGCGTCGTCGGGTGGGTTCGGGACCTCGAGGAGGGCGGCGTCCCGCTCGGCCTGCGCCGCGGCGAGGGCGTCCTCGGCGTCCTTCAGCTCCGTCTTGACGCGTTGGAGCGCCCCGAGCTGCTCGGGCGTCGGCTTTCCCTTCAGCTTCGTGCGGGAACGCAGCTCGTCGACGCGGGGCACCAGCTCCCGCCAGCGCGCGTCTGCGGCGAGGAGCCGGTCGAACGCGTCCGCGGCGCCCTTGCGGGCGAGCGCCGCCCGGATCGCATCGGGCTCGGCGCGGGCTGCCTTGAGGTCGATCACGCAGCAGAGTCTAGGTCCAGCACGGCCTCGATGACGGTCGCGACCCCCTCGTCCGCCGGCCCCGCGCAGGTTGCGTCGGCGATCGCGAGCAGACGTGGGTGGCCGGTCTCGATCGCGACGCCGAAGCCGGCGACGTCCAGCAGCTCGACGTCGTTCTCGCCGTCGCCCAGCGCGACGACATGGCCGAGGTCGAGACCGAGCAGCTTCGCGACGAACGCGATCCCCGAGCCCTTGGTCACTGCAGGGTTGCCGAGCTCGAGCATGTAGGGGAGCGAGGTGGTCACGAACATCCGACCGTCGAACCGCCGCTCGAGGACCGGCCGCAGCTCCGCGAGGACGGGCGGGTCGGCGACCTGGACCAGCTTCGTGGGCGGCCGCTCGAGCCACCCGAGCAGGTCGCCGACCTCGGTCACGGGGAGGTGCTGGAACTGCGAGTAGGCCCGGGAGTACTCGGTCTCGGTCTCGACGAACAGCTGGTCGTCGACGTACACGTTCGGCGAGAACCCGCGCTCGGCGAGGGTCGCGATTGCCTCCCGCGCGACCTCGAACTCGATCGGCTCGTGGAGCAGGAACTCCCGCGTCGTCGGGTCGACGACGGCGGCGCCCTGGTAGCACACGACCGGTTCGCGGATGCCTGCGTCGGCGAGGTACGGCTCGACCGAGCGGAACATCCGCCCCGTCGCCACCAGCACGGGGATCCCCGCCGCCTGGGCCCGCGCGATCACCGCCTTGGTCCTCGGGCTGAGCGTGGCGTCGCGGCCGATCAGGGTGCCGTCGAGATCGCAGGCGAACGCCTGAACGGGCCGCGGCAGCGTGTCAGGAAAGCCTAGAGCTCCTTGCAGGGCGAAGCCTTGTGTCCTCGTGTCGCGCCTGGCGGAGCGCTGCGGCGTCCTCGGTCGCCCCGAGATGCCCGCGCATCGGGGTTCCCTGCGTCCTTGCATCGCACTCGCCCCGCGGGCGCCGAGGACGAAGCGTCCCCCTGCAAGAAGCTCTAGCCGCCCGCCGAGGAGGAGACGAACTCTGCGACGTCTGCGATCTGCTGTGGCTGCAGCTGATCCTTGAACGAGGGCATCCCGCCCTGGCCGAGCGTGACCCTTTGCACGACCAGGTCGGACGAAGGCTTCGCCTGGTCGAGGTTCGGCCCGACCGTGCCCGTCGAGCCGGCCGCCGAGAGGGTGTGACACGCGGTGCAGCCGGCGCTCTCGAAGACCGCCTTCCCCGCTGTCGCGTCACCCGTCAGCTTCAGCGCGGGTAGATCCGCGTTCTCTCCGGGCGTCGTCTGCTGAGGCAGCGTGCCCTCGACCGTCTGGGGTGTCGCGCCGACCTCTCCTTCGCTGCAGCCCGCCGCGACGATGCCGAGGCCGAGCGCCGCGACCGCGAGCGCGAGGACGATGGCCGGGCGTCGCATCGCGCGCAGTCTATCCCCCCAGGCGGGCGCGTCGTGCGGTGTGCGCCGCTCGTAGCGCCAGAGGACGAACGCCCCCACCGCGCCCATCCCGAGCACGTCTCCGGGCGTGTCGTTGACGAGCAGCGAGACGAGGATCCCGACGAGCAGCGCGTCGGTGAGCGGGCCGCGGGGCCGCCGCGTGGCGACGAAGAT
Source organism: uncultured Actinomycetes bacterium (assembly GCA_963742625.1). Classification (GTDB taxonomy): domain Bacteria; phylum Actinomycetota; class Thermoleophilia; order Gaiellales; family Gaiellaceae; genus Gaiella. The sequence goes on along the minus strand of CAVUMO010000002.1, from coordinate 1,379,931 downwards.
CGCGACTGCGAGCGACGCGAGCGCGGCGAACGCAGGGCCGACCGCATCGAAGGTGCGGCGCGCCGAGATCTCCAGCCGGTCGGCGAGGTCCCCGAGCAGCGCGCCGGGGCCGTCGCCGACCGCGTGCGTGACGTGGCTCGAGCCGCCGAGCGCCGCATCCACGCCGACGAGCACCACGCCGAGCGCGACAGCCCCGCCCGCCACGAGCGCGAGCCGCGCCGCACCCAGCCGCGCGCCGGCGGTGCGGAGCAGGAGGGTCGCGTACACGGCGAGCAGGACGATGAGGCCGCCCCCGTCCGCGCCGAAGCGGCTACCGGCGACGGTGACGAGCGCGAGCGCGCCGACCGCGATGCCGGCACGGCCGAGGCGGGCGGCACCGAGGATCGCCGGGACGAGCAGCATCGTCTCGAGGAGGTTGGAAACCCCGTAGAAGCGCCCGGCCTGCGACGGTCCGAACGGCGAGAGCGCCACGGACTCCGGATCGAAGCCGAGCACGAGGAGATAAGCGGCGAGCACGGCCGCACACGCGGCGCCGAGCGGCAGGACGAGCGCTGCGAGCGCGACGAGCGCGACGACCCACCAGCCGGCGAGCCACAGGTTGGCGGCGAGAGCGACGAGCAGGACGCGTGGCGCGAACCCGGGCGCGAGCAGCGCGCAGATGTACGCGATGGCCCCGGCGAGGACGGTCAGCGGCAGTCGGATTCGGTCGTTTCGCTCGATCCGGTGCTCGAGCCGTTCGAGCGTCGCGACGGGGTCGGCGACCGAGACGACCTCGAGGTCGTCGTTGGCGACGTCGGCGAGCGAGACGAGCCCGTCGATGCGCGTCGAGTCCGAGGTGAGGACGCCGCGCGGGCCGGGTGTCACGGCGATCGGGTACCGGTCGTTCTCCGTCTTGCCGAGCGGCGGGAGCACGACGAGCGTGTCGGGTGGCGGCCCCTGCCCAAGCACGACGAGTGGCGTGCCGGCCGATGGGCCGCCGATCAAGGAGCTCGCGACCTTCCCGGTGAGGAGCGTGCGGAGGGCCGCCTCGCGGGTCACGGTCGGCCCCGCGCCCGGGACGGCGAGCCCGATCGCACCGCTGTTCGCATACCGCTCGAGCGGAAACGGCGGGACGACGCGGACCGCGCCGCTCGCAGGCGCGGCCACTGCGAGTGCGGCGACGATCGCTGCAAGGCCGCGCGTCACGCGGGGAGTCTCGCGGAGGCGGGCCCGTCCGCGTAGCCTGTGACCGTGATCATCGAACGCTCGATGGACGCCAACTGGCTTTCGAACGCCTTCGTGATCGGTGACGAGCCGGGCGGCGTCGCGGTCTTCGTCGACTCCGGTGCGCCTCTCGAGCCGCTGCTCGCTGCGGTCGAGCACGAGCGCCTCACGCCGACGCACGTCCTTCGCACCCACGGCCATCCCGACCACGTGGCGCACGAGGACGAGCTGACGAGCCGCTTCGGCATCCCCGTGGTGACGGGCGCGCTCGAGACCGGAGGGCTCCGAGTCGAGTCGATCCCGACGCCCGGACACTCCGACGACGGCGTCGCGTTCGTCGTGGACGGCGTGTGCTTCTCCGGCGACACGCTTTTCCGCGACGCGGTCGGAGGCGGCCCCGCCGACGTCGTCCGCGCGTCCGTGATGGAGCGCCTGATGACGCTTCCGCACGAGACTCGTGTGCTCCCCGGCCATACGGTCGAGACGACGATCGGGCGGGAGTGGGAGCGAAACCCGTTCGTCCGCTTCTGGCGGGGGCTCGAGGAAGAGGTCGGCGGACGCTGCCGGGTCGGCGGGGTGGAGGGCGCCGTGCTCGTGGAGTCGCCGGACTACGACGGGAAGGGCAAGCTCCTCGTGCGGCTCGAGGACGGCGAGGAGCGGATCGTCGGCGCCTCGCGCGTCGAGCTCCTCTGATGCCAGTTCGCAAGCAGGAATCCGCTCGCGCGGATTCCTGCCGCTTGATCCCCGCCTGCGGCGGGGCACATCCCTAAAGGCGCCCGCTGTCGCGGTCGCAACCTGGCGACCTACTCGCGAACGTCTCGCTGCGGCGCCGCGTCGCGTCCTGGGCGGGCGCTACGGTCCAGCGCCCGTGCGTCTCGTCGTCGCCCGCTGCGAGGTCTCGTACACCGGCCGCCTGACCGCGTACCTGCCGGAGGCCATCCGCCTGCTCGTCTTCAAGGCGGACGGGTCCGTCCTCGTCCACGCCGACAGCGGTGGCTACAAGCCGCTCAACTGGATGACGCCGCCGACCGTGATCGAGGAGGACGACGGCGTGATCCTCGTGCGCAAGCGCGCAGGGCGCTCGGAGGACCGGCTCGAGATCCGCGTCGCCGAGCTCCTCGCGGAGTTCGAGCACGAGCTGGGAGAGGACGCGGGGCTCGAGAAGGACGGTGTCGAGCGCCACCTCCAGGAGGCGCTCGCCGATCTTCCCGAGGCGGTCGAGCCGGGCCTCCGCCTCGTGCGCCGGGAGTGGCCGACCGATATCGGCCCGGTCGACCTGATGTGCCGCGACGAGGACGACGGCTGGGTCGCCGTCGAGATCAAACGGGTCGGCACGATCGAGGCCGTCGAGCAGCTCACCCGGTACCTCGAGGTACTCCGGCGCGAGCCTGCGCTCGCGGACTGCCGCGGGATCCTCGCCGCTGAGAGCGTCAAGCCTCAGGCGCGGACCCTCTGCGCGGCGCGGGGCCTCGGCTGTGTCGAGGTCGAGCTCGCCGCCCTACGTGGAGCTCGCGAGCCGGAGCTGACGCTTTTCGAGGCCTGAGCCGGCCGACCTGTCCCCTGTGGACACTTGACCGATCAATGCGTACGCTTCACGCCAATGACCGTGAGAGTCGGAGTGCGGGAGTTTCGCGAGAACCTGAGCAACTGGCTCGATCGCGCGGCCGGTGGCGAGGAGGTAATCGTCACAGAAAGAGGCGCCGCGAAGGTGAAGGTGTCGGCCATCGGAGCCGAGGGGGTGCTCGAACGCCTGATCCGCGAGGGAAAGGCAACCCCACCGACTCGCCCGCGTCGGCGACTCGATCCCGTGAAGGAGCGCGACGATAGCCCGGTGACGGACGCGCTTCTCGAGCAGAGACACGTAAAGGACTACTGATCCTCTATTTCGACGCGTCGGCGCTGGTCAAGCTCCTGATCGTCGAACGAGGGTCGAACGAGGCCCGGCAGCTCTGGAACACCGGATCGCCGGTCGTGACCTCATGGATCACCTTCGCCGAAGCGTGCGCTGCAGTCGGGCGGGCTCGTCGCGAGCGTCGGCTCTCGGCCGGCAGGGCATCGTCTGCGCTGCGGAGCCTCGAGATCGAGTGGGCGGCCGTGTTCGCCCTCGACACCGACGCCGTCACTGCCCGTCTCGCGGGCTCGCTTGCGGTCAGACACGGACTGCGCGGCATGGACGCGATCCATCTTGCCTCGGCCTTGCGCGTCGCGACCGGCGGGCCCGTTGTCGTCAGCTGGGACGCCGACCTTCGCAGAGCGGCCGGCGCCGAAGGACTTGCGGTCGCGATCTGAGAGTCACGGCACGACAGCAGCCTTGAGGTAGTCGCGCGGCGGGTCGTCGAACAACCCGGCGACCCCTTTGAGGCCGACCTCGTGCGTGATCAGGCGCTCGAACGGATACGCGCCGCTCGCGAGGAAGGCGAGCGCGGCCCGGATATGCCGCGGCGTGTGATGGAACGAGCCGGCGAGGCGCACCTCCTCGTAGTGGATGCGGTAGGGATCGACCGCGATGCGCGTGTCGCGTGGCAGCCCGCCGAATGCCAGCACGGTGCCTCCCGGCCGGACGAGCGCGAGCGCGCGCTCCCACGCCTCGACCGTGCCGGCCGCCTCGATCGCGACGTCGACCCCGTCGGCGTCCGCGGTCACCGCGCCGAACGCCGGCGCGAGCTCGCGCCGCTCCTCACGGGAGCCGACCGCGACGGGGCGCGCCCCCGCGTCGGCGACGCACGCACAGAGCATCAGCCCGATCGGCCCGAGCCCGACGACGGCCACGGTCTGGCCGTGCTCGACCCCGGCCACGTGGATGCCGTGGAGGCAGCACGCGAGCGGCTCGGTCAGCGCCGCGACCTCGGGCGAAAGGCCCGGCGGGACGGGCACGAGGTTCCTCGACGCGATCCGCTCAGGCACGAGGAGGAGCTCCGCGTACGCGCCGTTCAGCAGCGGCAGGAGGTTCTCGCAGAGGGTCTCCTGACCCCGGCGGCAAGCGGCGCACGCGCCGCACGGCGCAGAGTTGGCCGCGACGACTCGGCGTCCGGTCGCGACGTCGATCCCGCAGACCTCGTGCCCGAACGGGCTCGGCAGCTCGCCGAGCAGCACGGGGTGTCCGCGGCGGTACGCCTTGAGGTCGGTGCCGTCGGTCAACGCGACCTCGACCTGGAGCAGGACGTCTCCCTCGGCGGGAATCGGGTCAGGGACGTCCTCGAGCCGGAGGTCGCCCGGGCCGTGGAGGATCAGCGCGCGCATGACGCCCTATGCCGCGGGGGTGAAGACGACCTTCAGCGCATCGCGCCGGCGGAAGAGCTCGAGCCCCTCGACGAAGCGCTCGAGCGGGAGGACGAGGGGCTCGGGCACGTCGAGCTCGTGCAGGAGCGCGACCGCCTCGGGCATGTACGGCGGCGCGGCCGAGCGGGTGCCGACGACCGTCAGCTCGCGGCGGTACACCTCCTCCAGTGGGAGCTCGCCCGCGTCGGCGAAGACGAGCACGGTGCCGCCGGGTGCGACGGAATCGAGCGCTGCTTCGACGCCGCCCGGGCCGCAGAGGACGGCTGCGTCGACGGGGTTGTCCGGGGCACGGCCGGCACGTCGCGGGTCGACGTCGATCGCGTACACCTCGTCACCGCGTCGTTCGAGCACGGCTCCGAACAGCCTGCCGACGAATCCGTTGCCGACGATCAGCACTCTGCCGGGTGGGACCCGGGTGGCGCCGCGGAGGACGCAGGCGAGCGGCTCGACGATCGTCCCGCGCCAGTCCGGCCAGTCGGCGGGCAGGTCGACCCACCCCTGTGCAAGCACCCGCTGGGCGAGGCCACCCGGGCGGATCGTCGCCTCGGCGAACCGCTCGCAGGTCGACTCGTGGCCGGCAAGGCAGCGCTCGCACTCGCCGCACGAGGCGTGGTGGACGAGCGCCACCCTGCGGCCGTCCTCGAGCTCGGCGACGACCTCGTGCCCGAGCACCGTGCCCGCGTGCTGCGGCGCCAGCTTCTCCACGTCGGAGCCGCAGAGCCCGCAGGCGACGACCTGGACGAGCGTCCCCGGCCCTTCGGGCTCGGGGACGTCTTCGAGCGACGGTTCTCCTCCCGGCCCGACGACGACGGCGCGCACGGTCCGTAGCCTAGGGCGCGCGGACGCCCCGGCTCCCGGCGGCGCTACACTTCGCCCTCCGCGGGGCTATAGCTCAGTTGGGAGAGCGCCTGGATCGCACCCAGGAGGTCGCCGGTTCGAGCCCGGCTAGCTCCATCGGTCGGCGGATCGGGGATCCGCGGCGCGGATCAACCCCCGATCGCGGAAGACTCCGGGGTCCCTGGCGACGACCAGACGTCGTCTCAAGGTGCTGGTGGCCGCCAGGAGGACCTCGGAGGGAAACGCGCTACGCGTTGTAGCTGCCGCCGAGCTCCGCGACCTGGGGCCTGCTCTTGTGACCGGCTTCCTGCATGATCGGCGGCACCTCCGGATCAGAGGCGAAGCTCTGCCAGCCCGCCAGGTCCCAGTCGAAGATCGCCCAGACGCGGTCGGGCTCGTTCGGGTCGCGGAAGACGGTCGAGCCCTTGGAACCGTGCGCCCGTCGCTTCTCGGCGCCCTTGGTCGAGTAGATCCTCTCGAAGCGGTCGAAGTCCTCCACCGTCGTCGTCGCCAGGAGCATCTGCGTCCTCCTCGGTCTCTCGGCGCCGTCGACGCCGATGGTGCAGCGAGTGTGCGCCGCGGGCGCTCGGTCGGCATCGGGCGAACGCCCTATGCCCTGTCAGGCCTCTCCAGCCCGGACGAGGTCGTGCTCGAACGCCCAGAGCGTCGCTGCGGCTCGGCTGCGAACGCCGGCCTTCTGGTAGACGTGCTGGACGTGGTGCCCGACGGTCTTGGCCGAGATGCCGAGATCCTCGCCGATGACCTGGTTGGACTTGCCGCGGGCGAGCACCAGCAGAACCTCCAGCTCTCGGTCGGTCAGGCCGGCGGGCAGCTCGCGAGGTCGCTGGCGCACGTGGTGCCCCGCGGCGGCGAGCACCGCGTCGACGGCGTCCGGATCGAGCCGCCCCTCCTTCGCCTCGCGCAGTAGCTCCGCCTCCGCCGACGGAGCCTCGAGCGCCGGTCTGTACGGCCGCGCCTCGCGCATCGCGCCGTAGCAGTCCGCGACAGCGAGGATGCGGGTCGCCCGGTCGAGCGCCGGCCCACGTGTGCCGCGGTGGTAGCCGGAGCCGTCGAGCCGCTCGTGGTGGGCGCCGGCCAGCGCCCCGAGCGGGGCGAGCGCCGCCGACTGCGCGAACGCGCGCTCGGTGAAGTGCGGGTGGAGTCGCACCCGCTCCCACTCTCCGAAGCCGAGCGGCGCCGGCTTCTCCCAGATCGCGTTGGACACTCCGACGCGGCCGAGGTCGTGCGCGAGCGCGGCGCGCCGCAGCCAGCGCACGGCGTCCGCCGGCATGCCCATGCGCCAGGCGGCCGCCTCGGCGAGGTCGGCCACGCCCGACGAGTGCTCGCGAAACCACGGCGACTTCAGCCCGGTCAGCGCGGCGATCGCCGCGAACGCGGCGTCGATCCGCTTGCCGGCGATCCAGAGCTTGGGCAACGGCTCGCTCTCCAGCGCCTGCTCCCACATGCGGGTCTCGTCCAACCCGGCGAGGATGTCGTCGAGGTTCCGCAACGCGAGCCCGGCGAGCCGCGGCTCGTAGGCAGCGTCGGTACGGCGTTCGAGGACGTCCCGCGCCTCGTCGCGACCCCCGGCGGAGAGGAACAGGGAGACGTCCCTCGCCACGTGCAGGAGACGCATCGGCACCGGGATCGCGTCGCCGCGGGCATCCGGGAATCCCCGCCCGTCCCAGCGCGCGAAGACGTACTCCAGCGCCGCGTGGATGCCCGGGTCGAGCCCGAGCCACCCGGCGAACCGCTGGGCCACTTCGCACATGGTCGCGAACGCGTCACGGGCTCGCGGAGCGGCGTTGGCGATCGCCTCCTCGAGGAGCGCGGCGCGGACCTCCGGGGTGCGGCCGACTCCGACGTTCGCCCGGTAGAACGCGAGTACCTCGGCGGGGTTGGTCGGGTCGATGAGGAAGAACGCGGCCCTGTGCGCGATGTCGTCGCCGTAGAGCTGCGCCGCCTCGTGGCTGTTCGACGTACACCCGGAGGCGTGGAGGAGGGCGACGTAGTACGTGTCGGCGAGCTGCTGCGCCGATGCTCCGGCGAGCTCGCCGAGCCGGACCGCGAGCACGGCGGTGCGCAACGCGTGCTCGAGCGGCTGTCCTGTGCCGAGGTCGGTCGCGAGCGAGAGAGCGCCGACCACCTCGGCAGCGCGGATCGGCCGCTCGTCCGAAGCCGACGGCGTCGCGACCGCCTGGGGATCCTCTGGCGCCACGTCGGGATCCTACGAGCGAACGCGCGGGCACGAGAGGCCGCGCGAGCCTCTAGCCGACCGCGCGCAGGCTTGTGAGTCGCTCGCGACACTGCTGCGCTGCGACGACGTTCCCCTTCTCGTCGTTGAGGTTGATGGCCTGCTCCAGCGCGGCCTCGGCGCCTGCCAGGTCGCCTGCGGCGCGGAGCACCTCCGACAGGTCGACGAGCTTCAAGGCCCACTGGGTCAGGTTGTCCCGCTCGAAGTCCATCTCCGCGGCCTCGCGGGCGAGCGCGACCGCCTCGTCGATCCGACCTCGGGCCGCGAGGATGCAGGCCCGGCTCACCTTCGACTCGGGCGTTCCGGCGTAGAGCGCGGCGGCTTCGTCGAGCTCGACGGCTGCATCGTCGTGGCGGCCCTGGTCGATCAGGACGCGCGCCAGCCGAAGCCTGTACAGGGCGACGTAGTGGTCGGCATCCATCTCGTCGGCGACGCGAATCGCGTCGCGCAGCTCCCGCTCGGCGGCCGGCAGATCGCCCGCGAGCACCTCGAGCTCCGAGCCCGCCATGTGCGCCTCGGCGAGCCCGTACGCGATCCCGAGCTCGCGGCAGATCGCCTTCGAGCGTTCGAGCTTCTCCCGTCCGAGCTCGACGTCGCCGAGCCGTGCGTCGACGTAGGGCCCCATCAGCAGGGCGTCCGCCTCGAGCGCCGGGAAGCCGTGCTCGCGTGCCCACGCGAGCTCCGCCTCCAGGAACTCCTTGACCTCGGCGAGCGGCGTGCGGCCGAAGAGCATCGACCCGCCGACCTGGTTCCACGCTTCGATCTGGCGGCGGATGTCACCCGACGCAACGGCGTGCTCGCGGGCGCGCAGCAGGGCCTCCAGCTGGCCGGCCCGGTCTCGGGCACGGAGCCGCGCCGTTCCCATCAGCTCCCAGGCGTCCGCGAGGTCGGCGTCCGTCTCGAAGGTGTCGATCGCGCGCTCGGCGATCCGCCGGAGGTCATCCGCGTCACCGGCCCCGCGCATGAACATGAGGTGACCGCGCTCGACCATCGCGCGCAGCTCGGCGAGCTCGTCGCCGGCGCTCCGCGCCTCCTCGATCGCCTCGTCGAAATGCCGCTCGGCCTCGACCAGCGAGCCCACGTCGCGGAGCGCTGCTCCGAGGTCGGTGAGCAGCGCGGCGCGCGCTCCGGGTGCGGCGGTGAGGAGCTCCGCGGCCCGCTGGAGCAGCCCGGTCGCGGCCGACGCCTCGTGGCGTGCGAGCGCGGCCTCGCCGGCGCGACGGAGCAGCGCGCCCGCGCGGAGGGCCAGCGCGTCGTCGCGGCGTCCGAGCTCCACACCGAGCCGGTACGCCTGCTCGAGGTGGTAGCCGACGATCTCGTCGTGACCGGCGAGGTGGCCGTTCCGCACCTCGAGCCAGTCGGCCAGGCGCTCGTGCAGTCGCGAGCGCAGCTCCTTCGGCATCGACCCGTACGCGACGTCGCGGATCAGCACGTGGTTGAACCGAAAGCCGTCGTCGCCGGGGAAGAGTGAGCGATCGGGCCGCACGAACTCCTTCCGCGCGAGAGCGAGCAGGGTGCCGCCGACGCTGGCTCCGGTGTCGGCGTCGAGCAGCTCGGCGACGCCGCCGCGGTGGAACAGGCGGCCCTCGACCGAGCCACGCTGGACGACGGCCCTTTCCTCCGGCTCGAGCCGGTCGATGCGTGCAGCCAGGAGCGCCTGGATCGTCGGGGGGACGGAGTCCGCCGCCGGGTCGTCGGCGAAGTGCGCCAGGAGTTGCTCGACGAAGAGGGGGTTGCCCTCCGCGGTGGCGACTACCCGGTCGCGAACGGCCGGCGCGAGCTCGTGGGCGAGCGCGTCGACGAGCTCGTCCGAGTCCCCGCGGCCGAGCGGCTCCAGCACGACGAGCGTCGCACCCGGGCTCGGCGCCGCCCAGGTCGGCCGCACGTCGAAGAGGTCGGGCCGCGCGGTGCAGAGGACGAAGATCGGCCGCCGCTCGACGAGGCGGCGACGTACTCGATCAGGTCGAGCAGCGCCGGGTCGGCCCAGTGGATGTCGTCGACGACCACGACGAGCGGCCTCCTCTCGGCAAGCGTCTCGAAGAGCAGACGGAATGCCCAGGCGGTCTCGTCCGGTGAGCCTCCTCCCTCGCGTGTCCCGACCGCGCCATGGACCAGCCGCGCGGCCACGTCCCCGTGCTCGACGTCCGCGAGTACCCGCCAGATGTCACCTGCATCGCGCACGAGGTCGGCGAGCGGCAGGTAGGGGATGCCCTCGCCGTAGGCGGTGCAGCGGCCGACGAGGACGCGCGCGTCGTCCCGGACGGAGTCGAGCAGCTCGCGGGCGAGCCGCGACTTCCCGATCCCGGGGGTGCCGACGATCGTCGCGAGCGTCGTGGAGCTGCCCGTGATCGCGTCGTCGAAGGCGGCGCGCAACGTGCCGAGCTCCTCGCGGCGCCCGACGAACTGCGTCGAGATCGGGCGGGTGAACGCCGGCACATCCGGTCGCAGCCCTATGAGCCGGTAGGCGGCGAGCGGCAGGCTCTTCCCCTTGGCGTCAACAGGCGGTGCCGGCTCGGCGTGCACGACGTCGGCCACCGCCGCGTAGGTCGCGGCACCGATCAGCACCTCGCCGGGCGACGCAGCCTGCTCGAGCCGAGCTGCGACGTTGACAGCGTCTCCGGTCGCGAGCTTCTGGTCGGGTGTGCCGCCGCCCACGATCACCTCGCCCGTGTTGACGCCGGTGCGGGTGGCGATCCGGATGCCGTGCTCGCGGCCAAGCTTGTCGTTGAGCCCCTCGAGCGTGTCGCGGATCTCGGCCGCCGCGCGAACGGCGCGGAGCGCATCGTCCTCGTGCACGACCGGCACCCCGAAGATCGCCAGCACCGCGTCGCCGACGAACTTCTCGACGGTGCCGCCGTGCCGCTCGAGAATGCCCTGCACGACGTCGAAGTACCGCCACATCACCCGGCGCAGGAGCTCGGGGTCGAGCCGCTCCCCGAGCGCGGTCGACTCGGCCACGTCTGTGAAGAAGACGGTGACGATCTTCCGCGCCTCGGACGCGACGCCAGCGGTCGCGAGGCTCGCGCCGCAGCCTGCGCAGAACCGTGAGGTCGCGTCGTTCTCGCGGCCGCACGCCGGGCAGGTCATGCGTGCGACCCTACGCCGTGCAGGACGAGGGTTGAAGCGGCGATCCGAGTTGCCCTCGCGGGCGTGCGGTCAACAGCGCTGGGATGAGATGACGCACGACGTCCCCGGACATGACAACGATCAGGTGACATGACAAAGATTAGGGGTGTATGCTCGCGCAACGATTCTCGGCATCGCGACCCAGGAGGAAACATGGGACTGAGACGGGTAGTTCTTCTGGGCTGTGCGGCGGCCCTATTGCTCGCGGCCTCCGTATCGGCGACGCCGCTCGGCTCGTCGGGGAGCTCACAGACCACCGCCGGCACCGCGGCGTTCCCATCGAACGCCGTCGCTCCGGCATTCTCGTCAGCCGACCTGACCGCGAGGCCGGGAGCGAACTGGATCACGAACGGGGGCGACGTATCGAACTCCCGTTATTCGTCCCTCAACCAGATCAACACGACCAACGTCTCCCAGCTCAAGGAGGCGTGGCACGTCCATCTCGATGGCTCCGGCAAGGCTGCGAAGTATTCGGCCGAGGGCACTCCGGTCGTCTACAACGGCGTGATGTACCTCCCCACCGGCAACAGCGACGTCTTCGCGATGAACGCCGCGACGGGGGAGCGCATCTGGACGTACCACTCGGGGATCGAACAGACGATCAACACCGCCTGCTGCGGATGGGACAACCGCGGCGTCGCACTCGGTGACGGGAAGGTCTTCGTCGCGCAGCTCGACGGGACGCTCGTCGCCCTCGACCAGATGACGGGCGGCGTGGTGTGGAAGATCATCGTCCACAACTGGAGAGAGGGCTACACGTTGACCTCCGCCCCGCTGTACTACAACAGCGCGGCAACCGCCAACAGCCCGGAGAAGGCGCTCGTGTATGTCGGCTCGACGGGTGGCGAGTACATGAGCCGCGGCAGCGTCTCCGCCTACCACGCGAGCGACGGCAGCCCGGCGTACCGGTTCTTCACGGCTCCGGCCCCGGGTGAGATCGGCGGCCAGACCTGGGCGGCCGGCCCCCTCGGGTTCTCGACAGGAGGCGCGACCGTCTGGAACACGCCGTCGGTCGACACGCAGACGAACACGATCTACTTCTCCACCGGGAACGCGGCACCGTGGACGAGCCGCGGGCCGGGCCTGAACCTCTTCACGTCGTCGATGGTCGCGATCGACGCGACCACCGGCCAGCTTCGCTGGTGGTACCAGATGGTCCACCACGATCTCTGGGACTACGACTGTCCGAACGCCACGATGCTGTTCGACGTGACGATCGGAGGTGTCGCCCGCAAGGCGATCGGAGAGGCCTGCAAGACGGGCTGGCTCTATCTGCTCGACCGGGACACGGGGAAGCCGCTCATCGGCATCGTGGAGAAGAAGGTCCCGCAATCGAAGCAGCAGAACACGTGGCCGACGCAGCCGATCCCCGTCGGCGACAGGATCGTCCCGCAGACCTGCGCCAAGAAGTCGAACTACACGGGGAAGGCATCGAAGTTCGCCGGCAAGCCGGTCGTGGTCGGGTGCCTCTGGGATCCGCCCAACACCGACCACGCCGTCGCCATGGCGCCGAGCGCGCAGGGCGGCGTCGACTGGAACCCGTCCGCCTACAACCCCGACACGCATTTCGCGTACATCTGTGCCGCAGACAGCGATTTCGCGATCCAGGCCATCCCCGCCGTGAAGCTGAACGCGGACTATCTGGCGGGCAAGTCGCTCGCCGGCGTGAACTTCGCCGGTATCACGTTCAACCAGGGCTACATCGCCGCGATGGACGTGACGACCAACAAGGTCGCCTGGCGCGTGAAATGGCCGCGAACGTGCTACAGCGGGATCTTCACGACCGCGGGTGGGCTCGTGTTCGCCGGCCGCGGCACCGGGGAGTTCGACGCGTACGACGCGGTGACCGGCAAGGAGCTCTGGAAGACCACGCTCGCCGCGAACGTCGCGGCGCCGGGCATGAGCTACAGCGTCAACGGCAAGCAGTACATCGCCATCTACGACGGCGGGACGGCGTTCACGTTCGAGTCGCCCGGCAAGCACGGCGACGACGTCTACGCCTTCGCGCTGCCCTAGCGGGAGCGACAGGCACGTGGGAGCGGCGGGCCTCGTCCGCCGCTCCCACCCATCGCGGTCGGGTACCGTGGATTGCCGAGCACCGGGAGACGGGCCGGGGCGGAACGACACACCGAGAAGGCCACGACGGATACGGAGGGGTCGCGCATGAAGAGCAGGCGGAGGGTCATCGTCATCGCGGCGGCGACGAGCGTCGTCGTCGGCATCGCCGCTGGGTTCGCGACCGCCGGTGACTCCGGCGCGGGCGCGACCCGACAGGCAACCAAGCTCACCCCCGGCTCGTACAAGATCGCTACGACCCTGAGCACGAAGCTCGAGGTCCCCCGCCCGAAGGGGACCACGGGCGGCACCGGAACGTTCAAGGCCACGCTCAAGGTCGTCAGCGCGACGAAGGCGTCCCTCACGTGGAAGCTGACCTTTGCACACCTGACCGGACCCGGGCTCGCTGCGCACGTCCACCTCGGCGCCCCCGGGAAGGCGGGCAAGGTCGTCGTCCCCCTGTGCGGACCCTGCCGTTCGGGACGCGGCGCGACGACGTCGGTCACCGCTGTCGCGGCCGCCGCGATGATCGCGGGCAAGACGTACGTGAACGTCCACACCAAGGCGAACCCCAACGGCGAGATCCGCGGCACGGTGAAGGCTGCCTCCGCCGGCGGCGGGACGGCAGCCAACCCGTACGCGAACATGACGGTCGCCGTGACGCCCGCGCTGGTCGCGAAGGGCAAGCAGCTCTCGGAGAGCTTCGGCTGTGAGGCGTGCCACACGCTCACCGGCGCCAAGTCGACCGGCCCGACGTGGAAAGGCCTCGCGGGTCGCACAGTCCACCTGGACAACGGCAAGGTCCTGAAGGCGACCGACGGCTACCTGATCAACGCGATCGAGCAGCCGGACGCCGAGATCGTCGAGGGGTACTCGTCGGGCATCATGACGACGGCGATCGGGAACATCCCCGTGTCCCAGGCGAAGGCAATCGTCGCGTACATCAAGTCGGTCAAGTAGGAGCGCAGTTGAGACGTCTCGCGTACGCGACCCGGGGCAGGGCGGCGGTCGTCGCCGCCCTCCTCGGCCTCCTGGCCTGCGCCATGGCGTCCCCTGCCCCCGCCGCGGCCGAGAAGGCGACGCTGCGGGTCGTCAAGCTCAACCCCCTGACGATTCGCGGGGCCGGGTTCAAGCCCGTCGAACGGGTGACCGTCACGCTCAGCGCTGGCGCGGCGGGGACGGCGAAGGGCACGGCGACCGCGGCCGGAGTGCTGACGGTCTCGGTGCCCAAGGCGAAGGTCACGGCATGCACCCCCTATACGCTCCGGGCGGTCGGGTCGGCCGGGACGAGAGTGACCTTCAAGCGGAAGGTCGCGGCGTCGTGCAAGCCCGCGGCGACGCTGAAGTTCACCGGCACCGACGTCGTCCTGGTCGGTGCGCACTTCCGCCCCGGCGAGAAGCTCAGCGTGAACCTCGTCGAGGGCGGCGGCGCCCACAAGAAGTCCGCGACTACGACCTCTGCGGGTGCGTTCACGGTCAACTTCGGCGCCCTTCCGATGAGCGACTGCACCCCGTATACACTCACGATCACGGGTTCCCTGGGGAGCCGCTTCGCGCATACACAGGAGGCACTCCCGTGCTAGGACGTCTGACGATCAGCGGCGCGGTCGGTCTCACAGCTCTCGTCTCGGTCTTCTGCGGGTCGACGCAGACGGCATCGGCGACGACGGGCGTGGATCCGCTGCAGCGAGTCTCCGTGCGGATCCTGGACGGCCGCATCGTCGTCAGCCCGAAGCGCGTCGAGCGTGCGGTGACGATCTGGTTCCGCGTCGTAAACAAGGGCACGAAGAAGCACAACTTCCTCGTGTCGGGTCTGAAGACGAAGCCGCTCGGCCCCGGTCAGGTCGACCACATCGTGCTGTCGTTCGAGGACCGCGGGAACTTTGGGTACCGCTGTGCGCTCAACTGCGATCCCCGGGTCATGCGAGGGAGCATCGCGGTGTTCTCGGGACTCGGCGAATAGGCGGCGCAAAGCCGGTGGCGGGTCGCGCCGCGGTGGCGGCCCTCGCCGCATCCTTCGGCATCCTTGCGTGCGCCGGCTGCGGCGGCACCCGAGAGGCGAAGCCGGCCGACCGGCTCGAATGGTCGCAGCCGAACGCGAACAACGCGAGCACACGTGCCGTCCACGGGCCGGCAGCCCCCGCGACCGTCGACCGGCTACGGGTGCGTTGGCGCTTCCGGCTTCGCGGGGAGCCCGGGTTCTCGGGTATCGACGCGGCGACGCCGGTCGTCTCGAACGGTCGCATCTACCTCCAGGACCTGAACAGCGACGTCTACGCGGTCTCACTCGCAAATGGGCGCCTGCTCTGGCGCCACCGCTACGGACGTCCGGACGGTGGGCCGAACGGGGTCGCGGTGGCGAACGGCGTCGTCTACGGCAACACCGATACGAGCGCCTTCGCGCTCTCCGCACGGACGGGAGTCGAGCGCTGGCGGACGCGGCTCACCGAGCGCAGCAACCCCGTCACGATCGCGCCGCTCGTCGCGAACGGGCTCGTCTACACGAGCTCGACCGGCCAGTCTCCCGGGGGCCGGGGCACGCTCTTCGCCCTCGACGCGAGAACCGGGGCGGTGCGGTGGCGGTTCGACACGATCGTCGGTCAGTGGCGCTTCCCTCGCGAGGCATCTGGCGGAGGCGCCTGGCAGCCACCGTCGGTGGATGCGGACGGGCGCATCTACTGGGGCACAGCAAATCCGTATCCGTGGGGTGGCTCGCGCGCGCGCCCGAACGGAGGCATGTACCCCGGCCCTGTGCGGCACACCGACTCGCTCGTAGTCCTCGACGGCCGGACGGGCGACCTGCTCTGGAGCGATCAAGTGACGCCGCACGACGTCCGCGACTACGACTTCCAACTCTCACCTCTCCTCGTCGGCGAAATCGTCGTCGGTGCCGGCAAGGCCGGTCGCGTGATCGCATGGGACCGCTCCACGCGCAAGCGTCTTTGGGAGACCCCGGTCGGAGTCCACCGAAACGACGAGGGTCCGCTTCCGAACCGACCGGTGACGGTTTGCCCCGGCCTGCTCGGCGGGGTCGAGACGCCGATGGCATCGGCCGGCGGCCGGATCTTCGTGCCGGTGGTCGACCTCTGCTTTCGGGAGAGCGCCTTCGGGAGCAGCGGCTTGAGGTTCTACTCGACCGACTACTCGAAGGGAACAGGAGAGCTCGTCGCCTTGGCGGTGTCGAGCGGACGGCGACTCTGGACGCGACGGTTTCGGTCACCGAACTTCGGTTGCGCGACGGTTGCCGGCGGGGTCGTTTACACGGCGACGTATGACGGCCGTGTCTACGGCCTCTCGACGGTGGACGGCTCGATCGTCGCGCGCGCGCGGATGCAGGCCGGGATCAATGCGTGCCCGGCCATCGTCGGCCGCACGCTCATCGTTGGCGCGGGGGCCGACCACCCCGACTTCCCAGCGCCGGCCTTCGAGCTCGTCGCGTACAGGATTCCGGGGCGTTAGCCTGACTCGATGGACGACGGCGACGTGGCGCGGGATCTGACCCGGGAGGTCTTTCTGCGGAGGAGCGCGCTCGGCGCGCTGGCTGCCTCTGGGTTGTACGGGCTGGTCGACACGCTCGCACCCCCGCCGGCGCGCGCGTTGGTGACGGGACTGCGGCACCCTGCGGAACAGCACGTGCTGCGCGGCGCCCGGATCGTGAGGGAGAACGGCGTCGAGGTGGTCGTGCCACCGCGGCACCATCAGATCGTCACGGCGATGCTCCGCGTCGGGCCGGGTCGGCAGGAGATCCAGGAGGCGCGCAGGGAGCTCGAGCGTGCTTTGGCCGGTCTCGACAGGAAATTCGCGTCGACGCCCGCCGGCCTCGCCACGACGGTCGGCTGGGGCCGTTCCTACTTCCGCGACTTTCTCCCGCGACTGCGCGACGGCCGACGCTTCCCGCACTACCTGCCGCTCGACGTGCAGGCCTCAAAGCGGGACTCCAAGCGTCGCGAGGCGATACTCGACGCCATCCGCTTCCCGAGCGATCCCAACTCGACGCGGCTCGAGGAGAACCAGGTCTGCGTGCTCTTCCGTAGCGACTCGCTCGAGCACATCGCCGTCGGCTCGCGCGCCGTTTTCGACTCCCTCGACGGGGTGTTCGCGATCACGAGCATCCGCAAGGGGTTCGTCGGCGGCGCCGAGGCCGGCGGCCGCAGCCTGCCCAAGCAGCTTGCGCTCCGTGCCGGACTCCCGACCGCCCATCTCATCCCCGACAACGCGCAGCTCTTCCTCGGCTTCACCTCGACACAGCGCAGCGCCCTCGGACCCGACCTGATCGCGAACCTCGAGACCCTGCCGGACGCGACCGATCAGTGGCCAGACGGGTACTTCCGGGGAGGCACGACGATGCACGTCTCGCACCTCCACGAGGACCTCGAAACCTGGTACGCGCGCTTCTCCTACATCAGGCGGGTCTGGGCCGCATTCAGGCCAGGTCTCGCCCTGGCAGACGGAACACTGGTCCTGCCCGAGGGCGTCGAAGAGATCCAGAGCCTGCCCACCGTCGTCGCCGAGGCGCACGACAAGGGTCTCGTCGGCCACAGTGGCTCGTTGCAGCCGGCGACCCGGCTCGCGGCGCCGGTCGTCAGCAACTACGGCGTTCGCTATCCGAGAGGGACGGCGCTGATCCAGCGGGCCGACTTCAACACGCTCGACAACCCGTTCTTCTGGAGCGCGCACCCCGCCCGCGACGAGATGGCGAAGGATGCGGCGCCAGGCCTTCACTTCGTTTCGTTCGCCGCTACGACTGATCTGTTCCACCGAGCTCGTCTCGCGATGGACGGGCGCTACTCCGCCGGCGGCACCACCCCATTCCACCCGCGAGCCGAGGAGCAGGGCCTCAACAGCGTGCTCCGAACCACTCACCGTCAGAACTTCCTCGTGCCGCCTCGCCGTCACCGCTCGTTCCCGCTGAGCGAGCGTCTCTGAGCGACTGGGCCTCGCCTACGATGCTCCCGATGGGACCCGCTGTGAAAGGTTGCGGATGAGCACGCCCAGGGCGGGTGCGACGCCCGTGCCTGCCGATCCCGTCGGGGTCGGCGCGGCAGTCGCGGAGCGGATCCTTACGAATGTCGAGACCGTTGTCGTCGGCAAACAGGAGGCGGTTCGCCTCGTCATCGCCGCCTTCGCATGCGGTGGCCACGTGCTCCTCGAGGACGTGCCGGGGACGGCAAAGACCGTCCTCGCGCGCGCCCTCGCCGGCAGCATCGAGCAGGCCTCCGTGTCGCGGATCCAGTGCACGCCGGATCTCCAGCCGACGGACGTGACGGGCCTCTCGATCTGGAGCCCGCTCACGCGCGAGTTCGACTTTCAGCCCGGTCCGATCTTCGCAAACATCGTTCTCGTCGACGAGATCAACCGTGCACTCCCGAAGGCGCAGTCCGCGCTCCTGGAGGGCATGTCGGAGTTGCAGGTGACCGTCGATGGCGCGACGCGGCCGTTGCCGGATCCGTTTCTCCTGATCGCGACGGAGAACCCGATCGAGCAGGACGGCACGTACGCGCTCCCCGAGGCGCAACTCGACCGGTTTCTCATCCGCACGTCTCTCGGCTACCCGAGCGTGGACGAGGAGATCAGGATCCTCGACGACCAGATCCACGGCCATCCGCTCGGACGGCTGCGTCCGGTGGCCGGGCTCGAAGATCTTCGCGTGCTCCGGGAAGCGGTCGAACACGTCTACATCGACCCGCTGGTGAAGCGCTGGGCGGTGGACCTCGTCCGTGCGACGCGCGAGCTGCCGTTCCTCGAGCTCGGGGCATCGGTTCGCGCGAGCCTGGCTCTCGATCGCGTCAGCCGCGCGTGGGCGCTCGCCCATGGCCGCGACTACGTCGTCCCGGAGGACGTCGAGCGGCTCTTCGAGCCGGTCGTCATCCACCGGATGCTGCTCGGCGAGGAGCTCCTCGTCGAAGAGAGCGTCTCGCGCGGCGAGATCGTCCGTCGCGTCTGGGAGGCGTGTCTCGAGCGTGCGCCGCGGCCCGAGCCCGAGTGGGACGGCGCGACGCCCCGACCGCGATGAGGGACCACACCGTGCGGCCGTTCGCGCTCGTCCCGCGACGACGATTCAGCGGCGTGCACCCCGGGGCGTTGCGCACCCGGCAGCGGGGCGGAGGCGACGAGGCCGCGGGCTCGCGCCCGTACCGGCCCGGCGACCGCATCAGCTGGGTGGACTGGGCAGCGTCGGCGCGGCTCTCAGCTGCTCGCGGGAGCGATGAGCTCGTCGTACGCGAGTTCTTCGCCGACCAAGCCCCACGTGCGGTGATCGTGTGCGACCGTCGACCCTCGCTCGGGATCTATGCTGCCCCGCTGCCGTGGTTGGACAAACCGGCGGCGATCACGGAGATCGTCGAGCTCGTGAGAGCGAGCGCGCGAGCCGCGCGGGGTGACGTCGGGCTGGTCTCCGCCAACGCCGTCGGCCCGTTCTTTGTGCCTCCCGGCAGGGCGCCGTCGAACGCCTGGCTCGGGGAGCGCGCCGCTGGTCCGGCCGAAGCACCGCCCGACGCGCTTGCCCGCTCGCTCGACCTGCTCGTTCGCCGGCGTGCCGCGCTCCCGGTCGGCACCTTCGTCTTCGTGGTCTCCGACTTCCTCGAGCCGGTCCCGAGCCGGCGGTGGACACGGCTCCGCGGGCTGGGCTGGGACGTGACGCCGGTTCTCGTGCAGGACCCGGTCTGGGAGCAGTCGTTTCCTCGCATCGGCGGGGTGACGGTGTCCTTTGTCGAGCCCGGCTCGGCCCGGCCAACCGACGTCTGGCTCGGTCGGCGCCGGGCCGAGGCCCTTGCGGCGGCGAACGAGCGCCGGCTCGAGCAGACGATCGCGCGGTTCAGGCGGCTCGGCTTCGACCCGGTCGTCGCGGGCACCAGCGACCGGGTCGAGATCACCCGGCTCCTCCACGCCTGGGCCGCACGGCGCCGGTCGCTCAGGCGTCGCGGGGCATGAAGCTCGTCGCGGCTGTCCTCACGAGCGCCTGGCTTGCCGTGGGCACCGCGCACGCAGGCCCGCCACTCATCCGTGCGGAGGTCGAACCTGCGACGGTCGGCGTCGGCGACACGTTCAGCTACGTGGTCGAGGCCAGGCTCGACGCGAAAGGGCTCGACACCTCGAGCGTGCGTATCTTCGCCGATACCGGGCCCTTCGCGCAGGTCGGGCCGACGAGAACCAGGCACAGCACCGTGGGCTCGGCCGTCGTCGTCAGGCTCGAGCAGCGGCTCAGCTGCCTCGATCTTGCCTGTGCCCCGGTCCAAGGTCTCCGCCGAATCCGCCTGCCCGGGGCGCGCGTGAGCGCGCGCGTCGCCGGCGGCGGCGTGACGACGGGGCGAGCCGCCGCGGTCGCGGTCGCCGTCGAGCCACGAGTGTCGACCGCCGCCGTCCGCGCTGCCGCGCCGCCGTACAGGGAGCAGACGGAGCTGCTCGCCGCAACGAGCGACGCCGGTCGCCTGGCCGGGCTGCTCGCGGTCGCAGCCGCGACGCTAGGGCTCGTCGCAGTCCTGCTCGCCGCTCTCGGCCTGTGGCCGCGTGGCAGGGCCCGGGCGCGCGAGGAGCAGCTTGTACGGGCGCTCCGTCTCCTCCGCGAATCGGCCAAGCGACCGGCTCCGGATCGCAGGCGCGCGGCGGACCTCGTCTCGCGCGTGGCCGGCGCGGAGGGAGCGCAGTCGCTGGCGGGCGATGCCTCGCGCTTTGCTTGGTCCGCGACCTCCCCGGACCCCGAAGACGCCGTCGGGCTCGCCGAGCGCGTCAAGGAAAGCACCCGATGAGCGCCAGCGCGATCCCCCTCGCAGACCTCGGTCGGCTGAAGGGAGCCGCCCGGCGGACCCGGCGCCTGCGGCTCCTCGCAGCGGGAGGGGTGGTCGTTGCGGCCGCGCTCGCGCTCGTCGTCTCGCTCCGCACACACCCAGGCGCGACCGCGTTCCTGCCTGAGGGGACGAACGGCATCGTCGTGCTGGACGTCTCGGCCAGCATCTCGAACGAGACGTACGGTGGGATCGCGGCGACGCTCGACCGGCTCGCGAGCTCGCGCGGACGATACGGGCTCGTCCTCTTTTCGGACACGGCGTATCAGGCGCTGCCGCCGGGCACGCCCGCCCGGGAGCTCGGCGCGTTCGAGCGATTCTTCAACGTACCGAGGCAGACGACCCCCGGCGGCACGCCTCCCGCTCCGGCCAACCCCTGGTCGGATCAGTTCAGCGCAGGCACTCGGATCTCGACCGGACTCCAGCTCGCGCTCGACGTCATCCGGACCCGGCACCTCGGCCGCCCCGGCGTCGTCCTCGTCAGCGACCTCGACGACGACGCGGGGGACATCGAAGCCCTGACGAGCGTCGCGCTCGCGTACCGCAAGCTCGGCATCCCGCTACGGGTCGTCGGGCTCAGCCCGTCGCCGGAGGATCAACGCCTCTTGACGCGGCTCCTCGAGCACCCGGGCGACCTGCAACCCGCGACCCAACCCGGTCAGCGCGGGGCCCGTCTCGAGGCGCCGTCTCCGGCGCCGTTGGTCGTGCTCGCACTGGCGGCAGCGGCCCTGCTCGCGCTCCTGCTCGCGCTCACGGAGCGACTCCATTGGGGGAGGCGTGAGTAGGCGCACGCTTGCGGCGGCCGCTGTCGCAGTTGCGGCTGTCTGTGCAGCCGGGATCGCGCACGACGCGCGCTCGTGGCGCGACGCGCTCCACAGAGGCGACCAGCTCTATGCACGTGCTCCCACCCGGGCGCGCTGGGGCGCGGCGACCTGGTTCCCCGGTGACCCGGCCGGCCGGGCCGTGCACGCATCGCAGGACGTCGAGTTGCGGCGCGCCGTCCAGATGTTCGTCGTCGCGGTGCACGCCCGGCGTGGCTTCGACAACGGCGGGTCCCGCGCCCGCGCGAGGTCTGCCGCGGAGGCCGCGCTGACGGCGATCGCGGCCGATGCCCCACCCACCGCCGCCTCGCAGGCGAACGACCTTCTCGGTGTGCTCGAGGCGCTCGGGCCCCGCGCCACCGCGGACGAGCTCGCTGTCGCCTCGTTCCGGACTGCGGTGCGCGTCGATCCCTCGAACCTCGACGCCAAGCTCAATCTCGAGCTCGCCCTACGACGTCTGCGCGCCACGTCCGTCCGGCGCGGCCCGGGCAACGGCTCGGGCCCACGGGGCAGCGGTCAGCGTGGCGCAGGTGCCGGCACACCGGGTCGGGGGTACTAGGACGTGGCCGGATCGGTCGTCCTGCTGTCGCCGGTCGCCGGGATCGCGTTTCTCGGCGCGGTCTTGCCTGTCTGCTGCGTCGTTTTCGTCGCCCGCCGAGGCCGACGGGTGGCGGAGGTCCTGGGGCTCCCACCCGCACGCCTGCGGCCGCTTGGATTGCGTGCCGCGACAGCTGTCGCGATCTGCGCGCTCCTCGGGCTCGCCGCAACTCAGCCGGTCGTTCGGACGACCCGCACCGAGCACGTTCGGGAATCGTCCCAGGTGCTGTTCGTAGTTGACGTCTCCCGCTCGATGCTCGCGTCCGACGGACCGGCCGCACCTTCACGACTCGAGCGCGCCAGGAGCGTCGTGCTACGTCTACGCCGCGCCGTGCCCGACGTGCCGGCCGGCGTCGCAGGTCTCACCGACCGGATCCTTCCCTATGTCTTCGCAACATCCGACGAGGCGACGTTCGAGGACGTCGTCAGCCGTTCGGTCCTCATCGAGGCACCGCCGCCGCAGGAGGTCGCGCGGAACGCGACGAGCTTCGACGCGCTCGCCGCCGTTCCGACCTCGGGCTTCTTCCCGCGCTCCGTTGCGCGCCGGACGTGCATCCTCGTGACGGACGGGGAGACTGCGCCGTACTCGACTGCGGACGTAGCGCATGCGCTCGACGGAAGAACCGGCTGCTCGGTACTGGTCGTCCAGGTCTGGGCGCCCGGCGAGCGCGTCTACGGCGTCGGTGGGAAGCCCGAGAGCGCATACCGGCCCGACGAGGCCGCACCGACGTCCGTACGGCGCCTCGCACAGGTGACGCGCGGCCAGTCCTTCGACGCCGGACAGACGGCACGGGCCGCCGCCGCGCTCCGGCGTGACGCCGAGGTCGGTCCCCTCGGACGGGCGATGCTCGTCGAGCGCCAACGCCGGCTCGCGCCGCTCCTCGCGGCCGTCGCACTGGTGCTTGCAGTCGGGCTCGCAACAGCGGCACTGCGACCGCCTTGGCGCGAGGCGCGCGGGGCGAATACCCTGGTTCCATGAAAGCGCAGGATCGAACCACGTGAGGGGGCGGCGCGTGCGGCTCGCCGTCGCGGCGTTGCTCGGCGGAGCTGCGCTTGTGTCCGTCGCCGGAGGAGCACCGGGCGGGGTCGCCGCGGTGGACGGCGACTGGACATCCTTCGGTCGGACCCCCGCCAACGACCGTCATTCGCCCCTGACCGAGATCACCCCCGCGAACGTGTCCCACCTCGACAGGGCCTACTCCGTCGACTTCCAGAAGCTCGACCCCGATGTGCGCCGTGGTCAGCAGTCGTATCCCCTCGCGATCGGCGGCAGGCTTTTCGTAACGACGAACGACGACAACGTCTTTGCGCTCGACGGCGCTACCGGCAAGGTGCTCTGGCAGTACAAGCCGCCCAACAGCGCGCTCTTCAAGAACTTCGGCATCGTCGCCAACCGGGGCCTCGCGTACTGCGACGGTCGCCTCTTCATCGCGCAGCTCGACATGAAGCTCGTCGCGCTGAGACCAAGCGACGGCAAGGTGCTGGGTGTCGTCGCGGTCAGCCACGATGTCTGGAACGCGTCCACGAACTACGGCTACTCGGAGACGAGCGCGCCGATCTGCGCGAACCACCGCGTCCTCGTCGGCGCGGCAGGGTCGGAGTACGGCATCCGCGGGTTTGTGATGGCCTACACGACCGACCTGCGGCCGGCCTGGCCGAGCCCGTTCTGGACGATCCCGCCCGACCTCCAGTCGTGGCGGCGCACCTCTCGTGTCGTCGGTGGTGGCGCGGTGTGGACGCCCGTCACCGTCGACTCGGCCACCAACACCGTCTACTTCGGCACCGGATCGGCGACGCCGCTCTACTTCCCGGCGCTGCGGCCCGGAGCGACCCCGCGGACTGACGCGCTCGTCGCCGTCGACCTGACGACCGGGCGCATGAGATGGTGGCAGCAGCTGATCGCCGGAAACCAGTGGGCCTACGACGTCTCGCAGCCGCCGCTCGTGTACAGAGGCAAGGTCGGAGGCACGGTCCACGACGTCGTCTCCGTGGCGACCATGGAGGGCGTCTGGTTCGCGTTCGACGCAAAGACCGGGAGCCCGTTCCACGAGCGCGTGAAGGTCATCGACCGCGTGGAGCATCCGCCCTTGCGCCCGGGCGAGCCCGTGACTGTCTTCCCGTCGTCGCTCGGAGGCCTCAACTACTCGCCCGCCTCGTACGATCCCGCCACCAACTACGTCTTCAACGCTGCAGCCGAGACGGCCGCCGTCCTCGTCCAGCAGAAGCTCACGCCGACGCAGAAGCGGCGCAAGCTCCTTCTCGGGGACGTCTACCTCGGTCTCCAGAACGGGAATTTCGGCGGCGCGCTCGCCGGCTGGCACGACCACGGCTCGATCAGCGCCATCGACGTCTCGAGCGGTAGGCGAGTGTGGAAGTTCCGGACACCGGAGCCCGAACGCGGCGGCGTAACCACGACCGCCAGCGGGCTCGGCTTCGCGGGGGGCGGCGACGGCGTGCTGCGCGCCTTCGACCTTCGAAACGGCAAGGTGCTCTGGACGTTCAAGACCGGCAATCCGATCGCGTCCGGGCCGACGGTCTTCGCCGCGGGCGGCAGGGAGTACGTCGCCGTCACGGTGGGCGGGACGCCCACGTCGTCCAATGGAGGCACGGTCTCGCAACTCTTCGTCTTCACGCTCGGGACGGGCCCGACCACGAGGACGACGGAGAGCGTCGGACCGGGGCTCTCCCGGCCGGTGACCGGCGCCGCGCCCGCCGGACCTGCCGCCCATCGCGCGCTCTCGGCGACCGGCGGCGGCGTTCGGATCACCGTCAGCGGCGGCGCCGTCCCGCTCTCGCTCTGGCGAGCCGACAGCTCGAACGAAATCACGGTCGGCGGAGGCCTCGCGCTGCGAGGAAAGCCCGTCGCGGGCGCCGTCGTCGCGGTCGACCGCTACCGGCTGCCCAGGAGGACCGACGCGCAGGGTCGCTTCTCCGTGCCCGTGGACTCGACGCTCGCCCGTCGACACCCGCTCCACCTCGCCGACGCGTCGCATGCAACCGTGGGCGGACGCCCGCTGACTGCCGGAGAGAGGAAGACGCTCACTCAAGCCTCGGGCGGCGTGTCCGTCGGTTACCGGCTCGTCGGTCTCCGCGCGAGGCCGTCGCCGCGTGGCGTCCTCATCACCGGACGCGCCGTGCGCGTCGATGGCGCCCCCGCCCCCGCAGTCGTCCTGCTCTCGTATCGCCTGCAGGGAACGATCACCGACGCGAGCGGAAACCCCGTTCGCGGCGCGACCGTCGTCACGCGGACAACCGATCGAGACTTCTGGACGTTCTCCCAGCCGTCCAATGCGAACGGCCACTACGTCTCCTACTTCTCCGCCTCCGACGAGGCAGGGAGCGACCCGGTCACGTTGAGCGTCCAGGTCGCGTCGGGCCGAGTCTCGTACGGCTCCGGTCTCCGCAACGTGTCGTTCTCGCGGCTGCACAGCGCGGCCATGGACGTGAAGCTGCCCTCGAGCGGCACGACGCTCGCCCTCCCGGTGTCGACACCGGAGGAGGGCGCGTTCTACCGTGGCCTGCTCGTGGGAGTCGCCGGGCCGGGCGGCGTGATCAAGCCTCTCGCGGCTCACTGGCCGGCGAGAGATGGACGTTTTTCGCTGCTCCTGCCCTCGAGCGTCCGCGGCAAGACCCTCCGGTTCTGGGAGAGCGACTTCGCATCGTTCTCACGATCAGCCGCCACACCTGGAGGCGCCGTCGACCTTGGTGTGTGGCCGACGAAGCTCTCGCCACGGACAGCGCGGGATGTCGCCTTCCTCACCGTCGGTCGATAGCCTTCCGTCCCGGGCCATCTCGAGCTCTCTGAAGCCGCCGGCCTAGCGCGGCTCGATCGAGAGCGGCTCGCGGAGGTCGCCGTCCTCCGCTGCCGCGACGAACGGGCCGGTCGGGATCGCCGTGCGATGCAACGGCACCGAGCTGACCGATGCCGAAGCGGGCGCAAGGCTCGTGGCGGCGGAGCTCCGTGGCGGCGCGAGGTTGACGAGCAGCCCTGCAGCGGCGAGCACGGCGGCGACGAGCGCGAGCTCGAGCAGGGTGAGACGGCGGAGCAGGGAGACGTCCACGCCCGGGTTCCGGCGCAGGGCGAAGAGCCGGCTGGCGAGCGCGAGGCAGAGCGCGCCCGCCACGAGCCCGGACTTGACGAGGAGCGTGCGGCCGTAGCCCGTGTCGAGCACCGCCGAGAGGCTCCTGAACTCCGCGAGCGCAGTGAGCACCCCGGTGGCGAGCACGACAAGCACCGTCGGGAGAGCGAGCTCCGCGTACCGGCGCACGGGCACCGCCTCGGCGGACCGGAGGGCGGGCACCGCCGCGAGCACGAGGACGAGGTGTGCGAGCGCCCCGGTCCAGGCGGCCGCGGCAAGGAGGTGGACGGCGTCGGCGAGCGGTGCCCACCAGTCGCCGCTCGTGCCGGCGTGGCCGCGGAGCGCGACCAGGACGCCCGTCGCGGCGAGCGGCGCGAGCGCGACGAGGGGGCGGCGCGCCACGACGAGCGCCGCCGAGACGAGCAGGAGGGCGAGCATGCCGACCGTCAGGGCGCCAGGCCTGCTCTCCGAGACGTCACGCAGCGCCGACGCGTCGAGGCCGTCCGCGAGGCTGCCGTGCACGCGGTCGGCGGCAAGGAGGACGAGCGACGTCGCGGCGGTCCCCAGCGCGACGCCGATCCCGAGGATCACGGGGGCGCGCACGGGCGGCGCGCGCCAGACGAGCCGCTCGCTGAGGATCCCGCCGATCGCGAGCGCCAGCCCGACGAAGAAGAGCCAGTCGGCCGTGGCTTCGGGCCACTGCGTCGGTCCCGACGCCGTCGCCGCCGGGAGGGCGCCGCTCGCACCGACGGAGAACGGGATCGAGCCCTCGGTGGGGTGGCCGTCGTCCGAGAGCAGCGTCCAGGTCAGGAGGAAGATGCCCTGCAACCCGCCCGGCAGCGGCTGCGCGATCGTCGAGCCACGTGCGACCGGCGGCGGCAACGCGACGTCCGTGCCGTCGGTCTTCCGCAGCGTGACCCGCGCGCTGCCCGGGACGAAGTCCTCGTTGAACCGCAGCACGACGCGCGGCGGGGAGGACGCGAGCCGCGCGCCTGCAGGCGGGTCGGAGCCGACGAGGTAGGCGTGCGCGCTCGCCGCCGCCGGGAGCGCGCACGCGACGAGCACCGCCACCGCGAAGAGCGCGCCGCGGCGCCGGCGTCCACGAACGTGTCCCATCCCAGACGCAATGGTAGGAGCAGCGTCCCTGCCAGTCGGTGCGCGTACCCCCTCGGGGTATGATCCGCAGCATGCAACACGGCTACGACACGGAGCGCATCCGCAACCGCCTGCACCGGGTGGAGGGCCAGGTGCGCGGGATCGAGCGGATGGTCGAGGAAGACCGCTACTGCATCGACATCCTCACCCAGATCGCCGCCGTCCGGACCGCGCTCGAGAGCATCGGTTTCGAGATCCTCACCGACCACGTGAACCACTGCGTGAGCGACGCGCTCGGGTCGGGCGACGCGGACGAGGCCACCGAGAAGGGCCAGGAGCTCCTCGCGGCCGTGCAGCGGTTCGCGAAGACGACCTGAGCACCGCGCCGAGCGATGAGCTCCGGTCTCCAAGGCGGTCGGAGCTCACGTGACCGATCTGGCAGACGCCCGCGGCTGGCATCCTGGACGCGTGGACCGCGAGCTTGCGATTCGCTTGCGCGGGGTGGTCAAGCGCTACGGGCAGATCACCGCCGTCGACGGGCTCGACCTGGAGGTCCCGATGGGCACCTGCGTCGGCCTGCTCGGGCCGAACGGCGCGGGGAAGTCGACGACGATGCGCCTCCTCACGGCGCAGTCGATCGCGGACGAGGGCGAGCTCGAAGTGCTCGGCTTCGCGCTGCCGGACGAGTCGAAACAGGCGCGCGCCCGCTGCGGGGTCGTGCCCCAGCTCGACAACCTCGACACGACGCTCACCGTCGAGCAGAACCTGCTCGTGTTCACGCACCTGTACCGCGTGCCGCGCCCGGACCGTCGCGCCGCGATCGAGCGGGCGCTCGAGCTCGCGAAGCTCGTCGACCGACGAGGCGAGCGCGTGGACAAGCTCTCCGGCGGGATGCGACGCCGTCTCCTGATCGCGCGGGCGCTCGTCCACCGGCCCCAGCTGGTGCTGCTCGACGAGCCGACGGTCGGCCTCGACCCGCAGGTGCGCCAGGAGCTCTGGGCGCTGATCGACGCGCTGCGGAGCGAGGGGACGACGCTCCTGATGTCGACGCACTACATCGAGGAGGCGGAGCGCCTCGCGGACACCGTGCTGATCATGTCCCATGGCACCGCCGTCGCGGCCGGCCCACCGTCCGAGCTCGTCCTCGAGCATGCCGGCAGGGAGGCGCTCGAGGTCTACGGCGCGCCGGCGCGGCTCGCCGAGGTCGAGGCGGAGGCGGTCTCCGCGGGGTTGCGCACCCGGCGGACCGGGACGAGCGTCTCGATCCTCGGGGTCGACGCGCGGAACGGCTTCCACCTCGAGGGCGAGCGCCGGCCGGCGAACCTCGAGGACGTCTTCGTGCTGCTGACCGGCGAGGAGATCGCGTAGGCCATGGTCACGCCCGAGGCACGCGTCCCACGGCTCGGCCGCCTCGAGCGCTCGGCGCTCACGGGCGTGCTCGTGCGCGAGGTCGTGAACTTCTCGTCGTACTGGAAGTCGACGACCTTCTCCTCGACGGTCGAGCCGACGATCTACCTGATCGCGTTCGGCTTCGGCTTCGGCTCGCTCGTCAGCACGATCGGGGGCTACGACTACGTCGACTTCGTCGGCACCGGCACGGTCGCGACCGCGGTGCTCTTCTCGAGCGCGTTCCCGGCGATGTTCGGGACGTTCGTCAAGTACCAGTTCCAGCGCACCTACGACGCGATCCTCGCCGCCCCTGTCGACACCGAGGAGCTCGTCACGGCCGAGGCTCTCTGGATCGCGACCCGCGCCGGCGTCTACGGCTGCGTCCCGATGCTCGTCGCGATCGTGTTCGGGCTCGACCCGGCGTGGGGGATGCTGCTCGTCCCGTTCATCGGCTGGATCGCCGGGTTCGGGTGGGCGTGCTTCGGGATCTCGATCGCCGGCTATTCGAAGTCGTTCGAGAACTTCAACTACGTGATCAGCGCGGTGCTGACGCCGCTGTTCCTCCTCGCGGGCTCGTTCTTCCCGCTCGACGGCTTCCCCGAGTGGGCGCAGGTCCTGGCCGCGTTCAACCCGCTCTACCAGTGCGTCCAGCTGATCCGCGCGGCGGTCTTCGGAAGCCTCGGCTGGGACGACCTCTTCCGCGTCGCCGTGCTCGTCGGCTTCGGCCTGCTGATCTGGCGCATCGCGATCCGGGCGATGACCAAGAAGCTCATCGACTAGGCGACGGACTCCTCGAGCCTCGCGGCCAGCTCGCGAACGCTCCCGCGCAGCTCCTCCGGCGCCTGGATCTCGAAGCGGCAGCCCAGCCGCGCGAGCACCGCCGCCATCCAGTCGAGCGAACCGACCCGCATGCGCAGCTGCGTGCGCCCCTCGCCCTCCTCGACGAGCTCCGCGACGGTCGCGGGCACGCGCCGCGCCGCCTCCTCGAGCGGCAGGTGGAGGAGGACGACCACTTCCCACCGCCACGGGACGCGCGCGAGCGAGCGGCTGACCGATGCGACCGCATCGAAGCCCCTCGGCGGCGCCTGCCAGACGCCGTCGCGAACCGCCACGCGGCTCATCCGGTCGACGCGGAACGTGCGCCGGTCCTCACGTCCGTGGTCGTACGCCGCGAGGTACCAGCGGCCGGAGTGCACGACGAGGCCCTGCGGACTTACGTCGCGCGTCGTCTCCTCGCCCGCGAACGCCGTGTAGCGGAAGCCGAGGCGCAGCCGCCGTCGGATCGCCTCGGCGATGAGGAGCGCGACGTCGCTCTGTACCGGCGCGCCCTCACGCTCGGCCGCCGTGAACCCGAGCGTCGTCTCGAGCGCCTCGACCTTGCGCCGGAGCGTGTCCGGCAGCACCCGGTGGAGCTTCGCGAGCGCGCCGTCGACGGAGCCCTCGCTGGACTCCAGGCCCTGCCGACGGGCGGCAAGCAGCCCGAGCACGACGACGACCGCCTCGTCGCCGGAGAGCATCAGCGGCGGCAGGCGGAAGCCGGGTCGGACGCGGTAGCCGCCGCCGACACCGCGCTGGCCCTCGACCGGGATGCCGAGGTCCTGCAGCGCCTCGATGTAGCGCCGCACCGTGCGCGCGTCGATCGAGAGGCGCTCGGCGATCTCGCGGCCCGTCGTCAGCGGACGTTCCTGGAGCAGCTCGAGGAGCTCGAGCAGCCGGGCGGTGGGCGTCTGCATGCACCGGAGTGAAGCACAGATAGAGGGCGAAAATCGCCCTAATTACGATATAGCGTCCCGGACGAGATCGACGAGCGTCCGACCCGAGGGAGGCGAGATGAGCGAGACAGTGCAGGCCGGCTCGACCGTGAGGGACTTCGACTTCTGGATGGGGAGCTGGAGCGCCCGTAACAGGAGGCTGCGCGAGCGGTTGGCGGGATCGGACGAGTGGGACGAGTTCGACTCCACGAGCAGGGCCTGGCCGATCCTCGCCGGCACGGGGAACGAGGACGACTTCCACACCGACTACCAGGGCGGGTTCGCGGGGATGTCGATCCGATTCTTCGATCCCGAGACCAGGCAATGGTCGATCTACTGGGCCGACAGCCGCCGGCCGGGCCTGCTCGATCCGCCCGTGATCGGCGGCTTCGCGGATGACATGGGGATCTTCGAGGGTGACGACACGTTCGAGGGTCGGCCGATCCGCGTCCGGTTCACCTGGTCACGCGTCGACACGCCGACGCCCCGCTGGGAGCAGGCGTTCTCCGAGGACGGTGGCAAGACCTGGGAGACCAACTGGATCGCGGACTTCACGCGCGTGGGAGAGGCGCCATGACGTCCTCGGCGGTCGCAACGCCGTACGGGGTCGACCGGGAGTATCGGCACGTCGCGAAGCACGCGCAGCCGGCGTCGAGCATCGGGCTCGGCGAGGCCGTGCTCAAGTGGTACGACGTCGCGCGTCCCGAGGACCCGGTGCCGGCCGAGGTGCGTGCGCTCGCGCGGCGCGGCCTCGACGACTCAGCGCGGCTCGGTGAGCTGCAGCTGGGTGACGGGCTCGGCTTCGTGATCCTCCACCGCTGCGGGACGGCGGGGTTCCATTTCCTCCTCGTCGGGACGTGGCGCAACGACAACGAGCTCTGGGAGACCGTCTGGGCGAAGCACGACGACGCCGACCCGGGCTTCCACCCGTGGGTCGTCGAGGACGGCCACCGCCAGACGTTCTGCGTCTGGGAGCTCGGCGTCGTGGCACACGAGCGTCTGGCGTGGTCCGAGTTCCTCGGCTCGGATCGCGACGCCGCCGCGCGGCGCGCCTATCTCGGAGACACGTTCGAGGGCCTCGTATGAGTCGCAGCAGACTGACGCGGGCACCGCCCGAACCGAGCGGGGTTGCGGCCGCGAGAGCGGTCGCCTTCAGGGGTGTGCCCCGCCGGAGGCGGGGATCAAGCCGTGGGGATCCGCCCCCGCGGATTCCCACTTGGCGAGCAAGCCCAAGGGGTTGCGGCCGCGAGAGCGGTCGCCTTCAGGGGTGTGCCCCGCCGGAGGCGGGGATCAAGCCGTGGGGATCCGCTCCCGCGGATTCCCACTTGGCGAGCAAGGGAAGGGGTTGCGGCCGCGAGAGCGGTCGCCTTCAGGGGTGTGCCCCGCCGGAGGCGGGGATCAAGCCGTGGGGATCCGCTCCCGCGGATTCCCACCTGGCGAGCTAGAGAAGGGTGTGGATAGCCGAACCATCCGACTGGCGCGATCCCCCGAATTGTCAGGCGAAAGACACGCGATGCTCAGAGGCGTGTCGAGCAAGAGACGCAGAAGGAGCAGAATGACCAGGACGTTCGCCCAACGACGAGACGGACGGCGAGAGGTCGCCGGGCTGATCTCCGAGATCCAGCAGCTGACTACCGAGCGGCAGCGTCTCGTCGCGCGCGGCGCGGAAGGCGTGGAGCTCGAGGCGAACGAGCGGTCGCTCGACGAGCTCCGCTGGCTCCTGGCCGACGCCGCGCGACGCTCAGCGGTCGAGCCCGTGACCGCGGCCTGAGACGTTGCCCCCGCGCGGGCCCCGCGGCATGCTGGACACTTAGGTCGTGCTCAGGGAGACGAACGACACCGACCCGGTCGAGACCAGGGAGTGGCTGGACTCCGTCGACGCCGTCGTCGCGGCCGACGGCCGTCAGCGGATGGGCGAGCTGCTCGACACCGTCGTCGACCACGCCCAGGACCTCGGCGTCGCGGTTGGCGCCGGCGTCTCGACCCCGTACGTCAACACGATCCTCCCCGAGGACGAGCCCGAGCTGCCGGGCGATCCGGAGCTCGAGCGGATGGCGACCGCGCTCGTGCGGTGGAACGCGATCGCGATCGTGCTGCAGGCGAACGCCGAGTCGACCGAGCTCGGCGGCCACATCGCGAGCTACCAGTCCGCGGAGACGCTCTACGAGGTCGGCTTCAACCACTTCTGGCGCGGCCGTACTGATTCGCAGCTCGGCGACCTCGTCTACCTCCAGGGCCATTCGTCGCCCGGCTTCTACGCACGGGCGTACCTCGAGGGGCGCCTGAGCGAGAACGAGCTCCGCCGGTTTCGCCAGGAGGTCGGCGGGGGCGGTCTCTCGTCGTATCCGCATCCGTGGCTGATGCCGGCCTTCTGGCAGTTCCCGACGGTCTCGATGGGGCTCGGCCCCCTGATGGCGATCTACCAGGCTCGGTTCACGAAGTACCTCGATGCGCGCGGGATCGTCGGCGCGGGCGACCGCAAGGTCTGGGCCTTCATGGGCGACGGCGAGATGGACGAGCCGGAGTCGATGGGGGCGATCTCGCTCGCCGGCCGCGAGCGGCTCGACAACCTCGTCTTCGTCGTCAACTGTAACCTGCAGCGCCTCGACGGCCCGGTCCGCGGCAACGGGAAGATCATCCAGGAGCTCGAGACGAACTTCCGCGGCGCGGGCTGGAACGTGATCAAGGTCATCTGGGGGTCGAACTGGGACCCGCTCCTCGCCGCCGATCACGACGGCCGGCTGCGCCGTCTGATGGAGGAGTGCGTCGACGGCGAGTACCAGACCTTCAAGGCGAACGACGGCGCGTTCGTCCGGGAGCACTTCTTCGGCAAGTACCCCGAGACGCGGGCGATGGTCGCCGACTGGACGGACGACGAGATCTGGGCGCTCCGCCGCGGCGGCCACGACCCGCAGAAGGTCTACGCGGCGTACCACGCCGCCGTCCGCCATACGGGCCAGCCGACCGTGATCCTCGCGAAGACGATCAAGGGGTACGGCATGGGCGTCGCCGGCGAGGGGCGCAACATCACGCACCAGCAGAAGGCGATGAACGAGGAAGCGCGACTCGCGATCCGCGACCGGCTCGGGATCCCGCTCACCGACGAGGAGGCGACCGGCGCGTTCTTCCACCGTCCCCCCGAGGACAGCCCCGCGCTCCGCTACCTCGTCGAGCGCCGCAAGGAGCTCGGCGGGAGCCTCCCCGCGAGGCACGCCGACGCAGAGCCGCTCCCGACCCCCGAGCCGTTCACGACCCTGCTCGAGGGCAGCGGCGACCGCGAGAACTCGACCACGATGGCCTTCGTCCGCGCCCTCAACTCGCTCGTGCGAGACGAGACGCTCGGGCCACGCGTGGTGCCGATCGTCCCCGACGAGTCGCGGACGTTCGGCATGGAGGGGATGTTCCGGCAGCTCGGCATCTACTCGCAGGTCGGCCAGCTCTACCAGCCCGAGGACGCCGGGGACTTCATGTACTACCACGAGGACCGCGACGGCCAGATCCTCCAGGAGGGCATCAACGAGCCGGGCGCGTTCTCGTCGTGGATCGCCGCCGCGACCTCGTACGCAAACCATGGCGTCGCGATGATCCCGTTCTACGTCTTCTATTCGATGTTCGGCTTCCAGCGGGTCGGCGACCTCGCCTGGGCGGCCGGCGACAGCCGTGCGCGGGGCTTTCTGGTCGGCGGCACCGCGGGCCGGACGACGCTCAACGGCGAGGGCCTGCAGCACGAGGACGGCCACTCACACGTCCTCGCGTCGGTGATCCCGAACTGCGTCGCGTACGACCCGACCTACGCCTACGAGCTTGGCGTGATCGTCCGCGAGGGGCTCCGGCGGATGTGCACGGAGCAGGAGGACGTCTTCTACTACCTCACCGTGATGAACGAGAACTACGCCCATCCACCGATGCCGGACGGCGTGGAGGAGGGGATCCTCCGCGGCATGTACCTCCTGCGCGAGGCGCCGGAGGGCGATGGGCCGCGTGTGCAGCTCCTCGGCTCGGGATCGATCCTCCGCGAGGTCGAGGCGGCCGCCGAGCTCCTCGCGGGGGACTTCTCGGTCGCGGCCGACGTGTGGAGCGTGACGAGCTTCACCGAGCTGCGCCGCGACGGGCTCGGGGTGGAGCGCTGGAACCGGCTCCATCCGACGGAGCCGCAGCGGCGCCCCTACGTGGAGGAGCAGCTCTCCGGTCGAGAGGGGCCCGCGGTGGCGTCGACGGACTACATTCGGACATTCGCCGACCAGATCCGCCCGTACGTCCCCGGACGCTACGTCGCGCTCGGGACGGACGGATTCGGCCGCAGCGACTACCGCGTCGCCCTGCGGCGGTTCTTCGAGGTCGATCGTCACCACGTCGCGGTCGCGGCGCTGAAGGCGCTCGCGGACGAGGGAGCCGTCGAGCCCTCGGTCGTCGCGAGCGCGATCGAGCGCTACGCGATCGAGGCGGACGCAGCCGCGCCCTGGACCCGCTGAGCAGCGGCTAGCTAGGGCTCGTCCCAGGCCGTCGAGTCGACCTCTGCCCGCTGCGCGTAGGCGCGGACGACGAGGTAGTCCTCGACGACGCCGTCGACGAGGCCGTGCTCCGCGAACAGCGCGCGGACGTCCTCCGACCCGAAGAACGCCCGGTACGCCTCCTCGGACGGGCACGTGTCGAAGATGAGCAGGCCGTCCGGCGTCTTCGCCGCGGCGTGCAGCACGTGCTTGGTCGCAGGAATCCGCTCGGTGAGGCGGAGGTACCCGCGTTCGAGCTCGTCCGGGTCGCCGGTGAATCGCCAGACGGAACAATGCATTTTCGCTCCCCTCCTCGGTGGGCGCGACACGCTACCGCGGTGGCCCGTCAAGATGACGTCTCCGTCGGCCGGGAGGGAGTCATGTCCGCAGAACGCCGTGCCCGTTTCGCCGAGCTCCATGCGCGCGAGGGGATCTTCGTGATGCCGAACCCGTGGGATGTCGGCTCGGCGAAGCTCCTCGCCTCCTGCGGCGCCGAGGCGCTCGCTACGACGAGCGCGGGCTTCGCGTGGGCGCTCGGCCGCCTGGACGGCCGCGTCGCGCGGGACGAGCTCGTCCAGCACGTCGGGCAGGTCGCCGCAGCGACCGAACTCCCGTTGAACGTCGACAGCGAGCGCTGCTTCCCCGACGACTCGGGCGGCGTCGCAGGGACGGTGCGCCTGCTCGGTGAGGCAGGCGCGGCGGGCTGCTCGATCGAGGACTGGAACCCCGTCGCCGGACGCATCGAGGACGTCGGGCTCGCGGTCGAGCGTGTCGCGGAGGCGGCAGAGGCGGCGCACGCATTCGATCCGCCGATGGTGCTCACCGGACGTGCGGAGAACCACCTCCGCGGCGTCGACGATCTCGCCGACACGATCGCGAGGCTCGTCGCCTATCGCGACGCGGGCGCCGACTGCCTCTACGCGCCGTGGCTCTTGACCATCGAGCGGGTCTCGGCCGTCGTCGAGGCGGTGCAGGCGCCCGTGAACGTGCTCGCCGTACCGGCGGGCCCGCCTGTCCCGGAGCTCGCCCGGGTGGGCGTGCGCCGGGTCTCGACCGGCAGCCTGCTCGCCTCGGCGGCGTACGGGGCGCTCCTCGTCGGGGCTCGCGAGCTGCTGTCCGACGGGACGTCCGAATACGCGCGCTCGGCCATGACGCCGGCCGAGCGCGACGCCGCACTCGGCTGAGGCATGGCTCCCGTAGATGGTTGATCGGAAATCAGCGCGAACCGGATGGCGCCCCAGACACGGCGCCGGATCGACCCGTTCGGTTCCGACACGTACCTTCGGGTACGCGCCGAAACCGACCGTACCGCCCTGCTTGGTCTGGGACACCCCCGGACGTCACGCCAATTTCCGATCAACCATCTAGCGCCGCCCCTTGGCCCGTCCGGCCTCGCGGGCGAACGCGGAGAGGGCCTTCCACCGCTTCCGCTCCGCGGCGGCCGCACGGCCGTCGAGCCGCCGCTCGAGGCGGGCGAGCTCGCGCTGGAGCTTGAGGTAGCTGTCCCACCGCTCGGGCGGAAGCGTGCCGTTCGCGAGCGCCTCCTTGACAGCACAGCCCGGCTCGCTCTGGTGCGCACAGTCCGAGAACCGGCACTTCCCGAAGAGCTCGGTGACGTCCTCGAACGCCTCCTCGAGGCCATCGTCCGCGATCCAGAGCTGCACCTCGCGCATCCCGGGCGTGTCGATCACGAGACCGCCGCCGGGGAGCTGGACGAGCTCGCGGCGGGTCGTCGTGTGCCGGCCCCTGCCGTCGTCGCGGATCTCGCGCGTCTCGAGGAGCTCCTCGCCCGCGAGCCTGTTCACGAGCGTCGACTTGCCGACCCCCGACGAGCCGAGGAGCGCTGCCGTGATGCCGGGCTGCAGGTACGCGCGCACCTCGTCGAGGCCCTCGCCCGTGACGTTCGAGATCGCGTGCACCGGGGCGCCGAACGCGACGGACTCCACCGCGGCCACTGCGGCGGGGACGTCGTCGGACAGGTCGGCTTTCGTCAGGACGAGCACCGGTCGCGCACCGCTCTCCCAGGCCAACGTCAGGTACCGCTCGAGGCGCCGGATGCTCAGGTCCTCGTTCAACGAGCTCACGATCAGGACGACGTCGACGTTCGCCGCAAGAACCTGCTCCTCGGAGGCCTGCCAGGCCGTCTTACGCGAGAACTTCGTTCGGCGGGGAAGGACGGCCTGGACGGTGCCGGCGCGCTCGTCCGGCCGAGCGGCGACGGCGACCCAGTCACCGACCGCGGGTAGGTCCGCGGGCGAGGAGGCCTCCTCGTATAGACGGCCGGCGACGTCGCAGCGCAACTCGCCCTCGTCGGTGAGGACGTCGTAGGCGCCGCGATGCTGCACGGCGACGCGGCCGGGGAGCAGGCCGGCGCGGGTATGGGGCTCGAACTGCTCGGCGAGGGCGTCGTCCCAGCCGAGGGCGGTGAGGTCGTGCACGGTGATGGTCTCCTCTCGGGGCTAGCTACAGGACGCGGCGCGGCACGCCCGTTGCGAGAGGCCCGTCTCCGGCGCTGCTGCTATCGGCCGACGGGCCGCGCCGGGCGCGGCCGGGAGGAAGCAAGCTCTGTCATCGCGCAACCTCCTTCGTCGGGGACGTGTCCAGTATGCCCGACGTTCCGGCGCCGAGGAAGGGCCGCGGCTAGGCAACGCGCCGCAGTTGCTCGTCGAGCGGGACGAGAGGCAGGTGGAACAGACCTGCCGCGGCGTCGTCCCCGACGACGTTGTCGCCCGCCTCCATCATCTTCAGCAGGTCGCGGGTGAGGGGGATGTTCCCAGGCAGGCGCTCGGTGACGAGCGCGTTCGCGCGCATGAACGCCATCGGCACGTGGATGCTCGGCCGGCGCACTCCGATGGCCTCCTTGAGCCGCGCCCAGAGCTCGTTCCAGCTGACGACGTCGGGCCCGCCCAGCTCGAACGTCTCGCCGGTCGCCGCCTCGTCGTCGACCGCACGGACGACGTACGAGGCGACGTCGTCCACCCAGATCGGCTGGAGGCGCTGCTCGCCGGAGCCGGCGATCGGCGTGACCGGGATGAGCTTCGCGAGCTTGCGGAACGTCGGCAGGATGCCGCCGTCCGCGCCGAAGACGAAGCTCGGCCGGAGGATCACGAACGGCAGCGAGGAGCTCCTGACGGCCTCTTCCATCTCCCACTTCGCGCGGTAGTACGGCACGAGGTCCTTCGTCCGCTCGTCGACCCCGAGCGCGCTCATGTGCACGAAGCGCCGCACGCCCGTCTCCCGCGCCGCGAGGAGGAGGTCGCGGGTGCCCTGGCTCATGATCCGCTCGAACTGCTCGGCTTTCCCCTGACGGATCGCGACGAGGTGCACGACGCACTCCACGCCCTCGACGGCCGAGCGGAGGCTCGCGGGCTCGGTCATGT
Organism: uncultured Actinomycetes bacterium; assembly: GCA_963742625.1. Lineage (GTDB taxonomy): Bacteria > Actinomycetota > Thermoleophilia > Gaiellales > Gaiellaceae > Gaiella. The sequence continues at coordinate 1,341,794 of CAVUMO010000002.1, read as the reverse complement.
CGCCCTCGACGAGCTCGCAGCCGCCGAGCCGCGGCTTCGCCGCCGTGCGCAGGTCGCGGACGAGGCAACGGACACGCTTGTCGGAGCGTCGCAGGGCAGCCACGACGTGGCCGCCGACGAACCCGGTGGCGCCGGTGACGAGGATCATCCCGCGGGTGATGTAACCCGCGCGGGCCTGGTCAAACTTCGTCGCCGGGAGCGCTCAGCGAGCCCGGGGACCGGTGTGCCAGAAGACGAGCGCCGCCGCCGTCGCCTCGGCGAGGAGGCTGACTGCCGCCACGAGCTTGAGTGAGATCGGAATCCGCCGCATATACCGGTTATCGGCAGATTCGCCGACTTTGTCCAGCGGACCGGCGCACTACGATGGCCATCCCGTGAGCGCTCCGTTCGTCCACCTGCACGTCCACTCGGAATACTCGATCCTCGACGGAGCCTGCAGGATCCCGGCGCTCGCGAAGAAGGCGGCGCGCCTCGAGATGCCCGCCGTCTCGCTCACCGACCACGGCTCGATGGCGGGCGCGATCGACCTCTACAAGGCGGCGCACGTGCAGGGCGTCAAGCCGATCTTCGGCTGCGAGGTGTACGTCGTCGACGACCGCCGCGTCCAGACCAAGGGGCACGCGCATCTCACGCTCCTGGCCGCCGACAACACGGGGTATGCGAACCTCGTGAAGCTCTGCTCGCTCGGCTACCTCGAGGGCTACTACTACAAGCCGCGCGTCGACTGGGAGCTGCTCGAGCGGTACGCGCCGGGGCTGATCGCACTGTCCGGGTGCCTCTCCGGCCGCGTCTCGCGGGCGCTCTCGGAGCATCGCGAGGACGACGCGCTCGCGGAGCTCGACCGGCTGTCACAGATCTTCGGCCGGGACTCGACGTACGTCGAGCTGCAGAACGTCGGGCTCGAGGCCCAGCAGGCGGCCTTCCACGGGCTGCCCGGTCTCGCCGAGCGCCTCGGGCTGCCCCTTGTCGCGACCGGCGACGTCCACTACCTCGAGGCCACGGACGCGTCGAGTCACGACGCGCTCCTCTGCATCCAGTCGGGCGACTCGCTGAAGAACCCGGATCGCTGGCGCTTCGGGGCGGACGAGTTCTACTTCAAGACGCCCGAGGAGATGGCGCTCGACTTCCCCGGCCACGAGGACGCGCTTCGGCGCAGCCTCGAGGTGGCCGAGCGGTGCCACGTCGAGCTCGAGCTCGGACGGATCCGGCTGCCTCGCTTCCCGGTCCCTGATGGGCGGGACGCCTTCGACTACCTCGTCGAGCTCTGCGAGCGCGGTCTCGTCAAGCGCTACGGCTCGTCGACCCCCGAGCTCGACGAGCGGCTGCGATTCGAGCTGAAGACCATCCGCGAGATGGGCTTCGCCGACTATTTCCTGATCGTCGCGGACTTCATCGGGTTCGCGAAGCGAAACGGGGTCTCGGTCGGCCCCGGCCGCGGCTCCGCGGCCGGCTCGCTCGCCGCGTACTGCCTCGAGATCACGGACATCGACCCGATGCGATACGGGCTCCTGTTCGAACGCTTCCTCAACCCGGCGCGCAAGGACATGCCCGACATGGACATCGACTTCGCGGTCGAGGGTCGCGAGCGGGTCATCAACTACGTCGCGGAGAAGTACGGCCGCGACCGCGTCGCGCAGATCATCACGTTCTCGAAGATGGCCGCCCGCGCCGCGCTCCGCGACGCGGGGAGGGTGCTCGAGATCCCCTACGGCGTGGTCGACCGGATCGCCAAGCTCGTCCCCGAGGGCCCCGGCCAGACGCTCGACGAGGCCCTCAAGCCCGGCGCGGAGCTCGCGAGGGCGGTCGCGGAGGACCCGGTCGCGAAGGAGATCGTCGACCTCGCCCGCCCGCTCGAGGGGCTGACGCGCGCAGACTCGATCCACGCGGCCGGCGTCGTGATCGGGGCGGAGCCGCTGATCGACGTCGTCCCGCTCCAGCAGAAGGGGCCCGGCGCCGAGGTCGTCACCCAGCTCTCGATGAAGAACGTCGAGGCGCTCGGCCTCCTGAAGGTCGACTTCCTCGGCCTCCGCAACCTCGACGTGATCGACAAAGCCGTCGAGCTGATCGACGGCGTCGACATCGGCGCGATCCCGCTCGACGACAGGAAGACGTACGAGATGCTGGCGCGCGCTGACGCGACCGGGGTCTTCCAGTTCGAGTCGTCGGGGATGCGCGACGCGCTTCGCTCGGTCAAGCCGACGGAGTTCGAGGACCTCATCGCGCTCGTCGCCCTGTACCGGCCCGGCCCGATGCAGTACATCCCGACGTACGCGGCGCGGAAGAACGGCCGCGAGGCCGTCACGTACATCGACAGGCGCCTCGAGGCGATCACCGGCGACTCGTACGGGATCTGCATCTACCAGGAGCAGTACATGCAGATCGCGAAGCAGCTCGCCGGGTTCGAGCCGGCCGAGGCCGAGACGCTGCGCCGCGCGATCGGCAAGAAGATCCACGAGCTGATGGCGTCGCTGAAGGGGAAGTTCCTCGACGGCTGCGCCGCGAACGACGTGACGCCCGGTGTCGCCGATCAGCTGTGGAAGGACATGGAGTCCTCGCAGGACTACTCCTTCAACAAGGCGCACGCGGCCTGCTACGCGCTGATCGCCTACCGCACGGCGTGGCTGAAGGCGAACCACTCCTGCGAGTACATGGCCGCCCTCATCTCGAGCGTGATGAACACGAAGGACCGGGTGCCGTTCTACGTCAACGCGTGCGACGAGATGGGGATCGACGTGCTCCCGCCCGACGTGAACTCGTCGGCCGTCGACTTCGCCGTCGTCGAGGGGAAGATCCGCTTCGGGCTCAATGCGGTGAAGAACGTCGGTGAGACCGCGGCGCAGCGCATCGTCGCCGCGCGCACGGAGGGCGGGCCGTTCGCGTCGATCTGGGACTTCACCGAGCGGGTCGACCCGCAGGTCGTGAACAAGCGCTCGCTCGAGTCGCTCGTCAAATGCGGGGCCCTCGACTCGACCGGCGCCTCGCGGATGGGGATGCTCGCGGTGCTCGAGCAGGCGCTCGGGCACGGCCAGAAGCTTGCCCAGGACAGGCTCATTGGCCAGTCGTCGCTGTTCGACGGCACTCTCGACTCCGTCGAAAGCGCCAGCCCGTCAGCACTGCATCACCCCACGGTTCCGGCCGGTGAGTTCACGAAGGACGAGCTCTTGCGCCTGGAGAAGGAGACGCTCGGTCTGTACGTCTCCGAGCACCCCCTCTCGGGCATCCGGGATCAGCTGCGCCGCAAGGCGGACGCTACGCTCGCGGAGCTCGAGCGGCGCCGCGACGGCGAGGTGGTCACGGTCGGCGGGATCGTCACCGAGACGAAGCAGGTGACGACCAAGCGCGGCGAGCCGATGGTGTTCCTCGCGCTGGACGATCCCACGGGCTCCGCCGAGGTCGTGGTGTTCAACTCCACGTACCAGGCGGCGCGTGAGCTGTGCGTGGCCGACCGGATCCTCGTCGTCAAGGGTCGGGTCGACCACAAGCAGCAGGGCGAGACCAAGCTCGTGGCGATGGAGGTCTCCGCGTTCGAGGCCGTAAACGAGCGGACGGAGGTCCGCTTCGCACTCGACGCGCGGGACGCGCCGGCCGGCGTCATCCGGGAACTCGCGCGTCTCGTCCGCGAGTTCCCCGGGGAGTCGCCCGTCTACCTCTCGCTCGACACCTCCGAGGGGCCGAAGACGTACGCCCTCGGACCGGACTACCGGGTCCGGCCGGACGCGGACTTCCTCGCCGAGGCGCGCTCGCTCCTCGGCGGCGCGTCGGTCGCCTGACTCTTGCTCGCCAGACAGGAACCCGCTCGCGCGGATTCCTGCGGCTTGATCCCCGCCTGCGGCGGGGCACACCCCTGAAGGCGTCGGCTGGCGCCGCCCAACTGCGTGCCGGCCGGCCGGCAGCTTTACAAGAGGATTCGAAGCGCGAGATCCACCGGGCAGCCCTGCTCGACCAGGGTGACCGCACGATGGAGGTCGACCTCGGGGGAGGCGGCGAGCACCGCGGCCGACTCGAGGTCGTAACCGGCGCGCTCGAGCGAGGCCAGACGCCACTGCTCGACCCTGTCGACCTCGAAATCCAGCTCTGTGATGTGTGCCGTTGTCATCCGCCTCTACCCCTACAAACGATGGGGCCTCGCCCGATATTCGGCGCGAGGCGCTGATTGGTTCTCTGGTTCTACGCCACGGACGTCTGGGAAATGCATTAGCCCCGTGAACATGCTGTTAAACCTCGGTGACTCTTGGCCGCGGCCCGCACTTGCGGTGGTGCCCACGACACTCGTAGGATCGTGCGGTGCTCCACAAGGACGCGAAGATCGAGCTCCTCCGCAACGTCCCGCTCTTCGCGGGATGCTCGAAGGCAGAGCTCCAGCAGGTCGCGCAGCTGGCCGACGAGCTCGACCTCGCCGATGGCGCGACGCTCATCCGCGAGGGCGAGCGGGGGCGAGAGTTCATCGTCGTCGCGGATGGCACGGTCGCGGTGACGCGCGGTGGGAAGACGATCCGCGAGCTCGGCTCCGGGGACTTCATCGGGGAGATCGCGCTCGTCGTCGACCGCCCGCGCACGGCCACCGTCACCGCGACGTCTCCCGTCCGCCTCCTCGTCGTCACCGACCGGGCGTTCAGCCGCCTGCTCGAGCAGGTGCCCTCGATCTCGGTCAAGGTGATGCAGAGCCTCGGCGAGCGCCTGCATGCGGATGCGCTGTAGCGTGCTCGCGAAGCAGGAATCCGCTTGCGCGGATTCCTGCCGCTTGATCCCCGCCTGTGGCGGGGCACATCCCTGAAGGCGCCCGCTTTCGCGGTCGCAACTACAGCTCGCGAAGCAGGAATCCGCTCGCGCGGATTCCCGCCGCTGATCCCCGCCTGCGGCGGGGCACATCCCTGAAGGCGCCCGCTGTCGCGGTCGCAACTGCCTCTTTGCCAAGAGAGGCGCTGGACCCCACTCCTCCCTGCGTGGACAGCGGTAGCCTCGAAGAGTGGCGACGCTCGTCGGGATCAACCACGTCGCGCTCGAGGTCGGCTCGGTCGACGACGCGCTGGCGATCTGGGAGCGGCTCTTCGGGCCGCTGACGCTGCGCGGACGCGCCGGCTCGATGGCGTTCGTCGACATGGGCGACCAGTTCGTCGCGCTCTCCGAGCCGCGCACGCAGCCGTCCGACGTCGCGCGCCACGTCGGCATCGTCGTCGTCGACAAGGAGGCCGTCCGCGCGAACGCGGTCGCGGCGGGGCTCGACGTCTCCCGGCCGCCGTCCCTCGACGTGCGCGACCCGTGGGGCAACCTCCTGCAGATCGTCGACTACCGCGACGTCCAGTTCACGAAGACGCCGGAGATCCTCGCGGCGCTGGGGCTCGCAGGGCTGGAGAAGTCGGAGCGCGCCCGAGCGGAGCTGCAGGCCAAGGGGCTCGCCTAGCGAGGTGTCCGACTTCGGTCGGACACCTGCTCGAGCGCGCGGCACGCGGCGCAGCGTCGTGAGACCGCGGTAGGCAGAATGCGTCGGCGGTGAGCCTCCTCGCGTCGATCCCCTCGCCGAGCTCCGGCACCGTCGAGCTCGGGCCGCTGACGGTGCACATGTACGGGCTCACGCTGCTCTTCGCGATCGCGGTCTGCACCTACGTGACCGGGCGCCGCTGGGTGAACCGCGGCGGCGACTGGGACCTCATCTTCCGCTGTGCGGTCTGGGGCGTCGCGGCCGGGATCGTCGGTGCGCGCCTGTACCACGTGATCACGAGCTGGGACGAGGTGCCCGACACGTGGTGGGGGCCGTTCGCGATCTGGCGCGGCGGGCTCGGCGTCTGGGGCGGCATCGCGCTCGGCTGCCTGGTCGGCGGGATCGTCGCGAAGCGCGCCGGGGCGGACGTCTGGCTCCTCGCAGACTGCCTCGCGCCCGGCCTCCTCCTCGCCCAGGGGATCGGCCGGCTCGGCAACTGGTGGAACCAGGAGCTGTTCGGCAAGCCGACCGACCTCCCGTGGGGCCTCGAGATCGATCCCGTCAACCGCCCGCTCGCGTACCTCGACTCCGCGACCTTCCATCCGACGTTCCTCTACGAGCTGATCTGGGACTTCGCGATGGCGGCGGTGCTCGTATATCTGATCGAGCGCCGGCTTCGCCCCCGCCCGCCCGGGGTGTTCGCCGCCTACATCGCCCTCTACTGCGTCGGGCGGTTCGGCGAGGAGCTCCTGCGCGTCGATCCCGCGCACCACATCGCCGGGCTCCGGCTCAACGCCTGGGTGTCGCTGATCGGGATCGTCGTGGGCGTCACGTGGTACGTCCTCTCGCAGCGCGACCGGACCCCATCTCCACGCAGCAGGGGCCGCACGCGGCCGACGAAGCCGCAGCGGCGGATGGCCGTCCCGGGCGAGAGGCGCGTCCGACCGCCCGGCTAGATTCGCGCCGTGGCGTCGGCGGTTCGCGATCTCGAGCTGGACCTCGATGCGTTCGAGGGGCCGTTCGACCTCCTCCTGACGCTCGTCCTCAAGGAGCAGCTGGAGCCCGCGGAGATCGACATCGCCGCAATCGTGGTGGCGTTCGTCGAGCACCTGACCGCGCGCGAGCGGATCGACCTCGATGCTTGCGGCGAGTTCCTCATCCTCGTCGCCGCACTGCTCGAGATCAAGGCGCGGCAACTCTTCCCCGATGAGGGCGCCGAGCTCGCCGAGCTCGAACCGGAGGAGGCCGCGGAGGAGCTGGCACGGCGGCTGGCGGAGTACCGGCGGATGAAAGAGGCTGCCGGCTGGCTGCGCGAACGGCTCGCGGAGGAGCGCGACCGCTACTTCCGCCTCGGGCCCGCGCCGCTCGCCCCGCGCGCGGAGCGCCGGCTGGCGCCGCAGGATCCTGGTGCGCTCGCGACGGCGCTCGCAGGGTTGGCCGTGCCGCCGCCGAAGGTGTCCCTCTCGCACATGGCCCTTCGCTTCCCGCCCGTCGCGCAGTTCCTCGAGCGCTTCCGCGCCGTCCTCCGCCGACGGCGGGTGTTCGACTTCGACGGGGAGGTCGCGGGGCTCTCGCGCGTCGAGCAGGCCGTCGCGTTCCTCGCGCTCCTCGAGCTCCGCAAAAGCGGCGAGGTGGCGCTCGCGCAGGCCGCGCCGTTTGCCCCGATCCGCGTCACCCGCCCCGAGAACGAAAGGATTCCGCAGTGGACCGTCCGCTCCGCCTGATCTCTCGCGACAGCATCGCGGAGAGCCCGATCGACTCGCTTGCGCGCACGGTCGAGGCGCTCCTGGTCGTCGCCTCCCAGCCCCTCAGCGTCGAGCAGCTGGCCGATGCAGCCGAGGACGACGGCGAACGGATCGAGACCGCCCTCGGCCTGCTCGCGGAGCGATATCGCGAGGGACGGAGCGGGATCGTCCTGGAGCGCGTGGCCGGCGGGTACGCGTTCCGTGCGGCGCGCGAGGCGGCGGAGGCGTGCGGCCGCCTGTTCGAGCGGCCGGTCGAGCGCGGGCTCTCGCAGGCGGCGCTCGAGACGCTCGCGATCGTCGCCTACACCGGTCCCGTCTCGCGTCCCGAGATCGCCCGGATCCGTGGCGTGGCTGCGGACTCGACCGTCGCGTCGCTCGTCGAACGGGGGCTGATCGCCGAGGCCGGCCGCGAGGCGGGGCCGGGCGGCGCTGTGCGTTACCGTGCGACGCCGCTCTTCGAGCGGGTCTTCGGGCTCGACAGCCTAGCGGAGCTGCCCCGGCTCGACGACCTCGGCGCCGACGTCGAGGAGCTGCGCGAGCGGCTGCTCGAAGTCGCCGGCGCCCGCGCGTCCTGAGGCGCGCGCGCCGAGCGCTTGCAACACACTGTTGCAAGCACCCTCGCCTCTAGCATGGCCCCATGACGCAGATTGCCATCGTCCTCTTCGAGGGGGTCGAGGAGCTCGACTTCGCCGGGCCGTGGGAAGTGCTCGCGGCCTGGGCGACGCAGCATCCGGACGACGGCGTGACGGTCTTCACCGTCGCGGACACGGCCGATCTCTTCCAGTGCGCGAAGGGCCTCCGGGTCGCGGCCGACCACACGTGGGACACGGCGCCTCCCGCGGACGTGCTGCTCGTCCCGGGCGGCTCCGGCGTCAACGCGAAGCTCGAGGACGAGGTGTTTCTGGAGCGGCTTCGTGCGTATTCCGACCGGGGTGCGCTCGTGACGAGCGTCTGCACCGGCGCGCTCGCCCTTGCCGCCGCCGGGCTCCTCCGCGACCGCCCGGCAACAACGTGGTGGGGCAGGCTCGACCGCCTCGCCGAGCTCGAGCCGACCGTCGAGGTGCGTCCCGACGACCGGTTCGTCGACAGCGGCGAGATCGTCACGGCGGCGGGTGTCTCGGCCGGGATCGACATGGCGCTCCACCTCGTTGCGCGCCTCCACTCCGTCGAGCGCGCCCGCGAAGTCCGCCGCTACATCCAGTACGACCCGGCGCCCCCGGTCTGAACGTCGCACGGAGGTGGCGCGCGTCGCCGCCGCGACAGCGGCGGCCTTCAGGGGTGTGCCCCGCCCGAAGGGTGGGGATCAAGCGGCGGGATTCCGCTCCTGCGGAATCCCGCTTGCGGACAAGCTTCAGAGCTGCCAGGCGCCGCTGCGCAGCAGCGGAACGACGGCGCCTTCGGCGGTGATGCCGTCGACGTCGAGCTCGGGGGAGCCGATCATGAAGTCCACGTGGATGTTCGAGCGGTTGACCCGCTCGCGGTCGTCGTCGGACTCCACACCGAGCGTGTACCCGCTCCCGAGCGCGATGTGGCTGGCGGCGTTCTCGTCGATCAGCGTCTCGTAGAAGACCGTGCCGAGCGCGCCGATGCGTCCCTCGCCGTCGACGAGCGCAAGCTCGCCGAGGCGCGAGCCGCCGTCGTCCTTCGCCGCGATCGCGCGCATCGTGTCCGCGCCGCGATCCGCGTCGATCCGTACTGCGCGGCCGCCCTCGAACTCCACGCGGATCCCGTCGATCAGCGCGCCGTACAGCTCGAGCGGGCGGGTCGCGGTCACGTGCCCGTCGACGCGGGTGGGATCCGGCGTCGTGAAGATCTCCTCGCTCGGGATGTTCGGGAAATGGCGGAGGCCGTCGACCGTCTCGAAGTCCGCCGCGTGCCAGGTGGACGTGGGGAGGAGGCCGATCCTCACGTCGGTGCCGGGCCCGTGGAGGCGAATTGCGTCGAAGCGCCGTCCGGTGAGGCGTGCCGCCGCGCCGTCGAGGATGCGCGCTCGCTCGCGCCAGGCCGCCACGGGGTCGTCGCTGTCGAGCCGGCAGATGTACGCGATCTCCTCCCAGAGGCGGTCGTACGCCTCGTCGGCGTCGAGCTCCGGGTGGACGAGCGCGCCCCAGGCGCGCGTCGGCGCCGGGGCCACGCACCAGTTCGTCGTGCGCTCGTTGACGATCTCGCCGGTGCGGGGCAGGTAGGGCAACACGTCCCGTCCGGCCCGCGCCGGGTCGATCCCGTCGAGCGAGTCCGGTGCGGCCGGGCCGTTGAGGGTCACGCGTGCCGCGTGCTCGGCGGAGAGCCAGTCGAGGCGCTCCACGAGCCACGGAGGGATGTACTCCAGCGTCGACTCGTCGGCGTGCGCGAGGCGCTGGCGCTTCACCCACGGGTCGAAGGTGACGACGTCGACCCAGCTCGCGCCCCGCTCGTACGCGGCACGTGCGACCTCGCGCGTGAGCGCCTCCTTGCCGGTGTAGGTCGTGACGCCGACGATCTGGCCGGGCTGGACGTTCGCGCCGTATCCGACGACGAGGTCGGCGAGCCGGCGCGTGAGCTCGGCGTGGTCGTCCACGGCTCCGAGCGTACCGGCGAGAATGGCGCGCGATGCGACTGAACGCCTACCTGGCGCGGGCCGGGGTCGCCTCGCGGCGAGGCGCAGACGAGCTGATCAAGGCGGGGCGGGTGACGGTCAACGGCGCTCGCGGCGAGCTGAACACGTTCGCCGGGAGCGCCGACGACGTTCGGGTCGACGGCCGCGTCATCGGCGCCCAGCGGCTCCGCCACGTGCTCCTCAACAAGCCGAAGGACACGATCACGACCGCGCGCGATCCCGAGGGCCGGTCGACCGTGGTCGACCTCGTCGGAGGCGACGTGCGCATCGTCCCCATCGGACGGCTCGATCGCGACACGACCGGTGCGCTTCTGCTGACGAACGACGGCCCGCTCGCGCACCGGCTGGCGCATCCGCGCTACCGGGTGGAGAAGGCATACGTCGCCGACCTCGAGGGCGAGCCCGACGACGACGTCCTGCGCCGGCTCGCGGAGGGAGTCGAGTTGGACGACGGGCCGACGGCGCCCGCGCGCGTGCGGAGACTCGGCCCGTCCCGTCTCGAGCTCGTCCTGCACGAAGGGCGAAACCGGCAGGTGCGGCGGATGCTGGAGGCGGTCGGTCATCCGGTGGTGAGGCTCCGTCGCGCTCGCTATGCGGGGCTCGGGACGGGCCGGCTGCGGCCGGGGGAGTGGCGCGACCTCACGTCCGCAGAGGTCGCCTCGCTCCGTCGTCTCGTCGGCCTGTAGGCGGATCGGCTACTCGAACCAGACGAGCGTGGCGAGGACCACGTAGAGGCTGACGAGCGCGAGCCCCTCGAACAGCACGGCCTCGCCGTCGCCCGTGATCTGCCACACGGCGATCGCGGTGAGCGCGAGCGCGCCGAGATAGACCGGGTCGATCACGAAGGTGAGCCGGTGCTCGAAGGCGAGCGACGCGATCACGAGCACGGGGTAGAGGAAGCACGCGATCTGCGCGACGGAGTTCTTCACGACCGAGATCGAGAGGTCGTTGTGCCCCTTCCACGCGAGCGAGACGGCGACGACGTTCTCCACCGCGTTGCCCGCGATCGCGACGATCACGAGCCCCGTGAACGCCTTCGAGATGCCGAGCGCCTCCACCGCCGGGTCGAGCGCGTGGACGAACCAGTCCGAGAGGAAGGCGGCGAGGACGCCTGCGACGGCGAGCATCGCGATCGCGGTCGGAAACGGGATGACGGAGTGGGACGGCTCTGCGAGCGCGTGCTCGGAGGTCCGGTCGGACCGGAGGTACGCGAACAGCCACGCGGCGTAGACGAGGAGCAGGCAGATGGCGCCGACGACCGAGATCTCCACCTGATGCTCGCTCGCGCGGTCGCCCACCTGGTCGGACAGGCCGAGGATCGCGATGAGGAAGACGGCCAGGAGCAGGAGCGTCGCGGTGTCGTTGGGCAGCCTCGCGCCGAAGGTCATCTTCCCGTCGGGCCGGCGAATCGACCCGGCCGCGATCGCAAGCCCCAGCACGAGGAGCGCGTTCGCGAAGAGCGAGCCGAGGATCGAGAACTGGGCGACGACGATCTCGCCCGCCGAGAGCGCGAAGAGGACGATGAACAGCTCCGGAAGGTTCCCGAGCGTCGACTGGAGCGCGCCGGTGACGGCCGGGCCGAACCGCGCCCCGACCGACTCGGTCGCGATGCCGATCGTCCAGGCGACGCCCCCGAGCGCCGCTCCCGTGACCGCGAAGGTGACGACCGGGTCGGCCCCGGCGTAGTGGAGGATCCCGCCGACGACCGCGACGGCGAAGACGCCCGCCGCGATCGCGTAGGTCCGGATCACCGCGAGAGCCTCACGAATCCCATTCGCTCGTACATCGCCGCGAGCGTCGGCGCGGAGGCCGTCCGTGCCTTGTCCGCCCCGACCGCGAGTAGGCGGCGCAGCTCGGGCTCGTCCGCCCGCAGCTCGAGGTACCGCTCGCGAACCGGAGTGAGCAGCTCGGCCACCGCCTCCCCGACATCCCGCTTGAGGTCGCCGTACCCCACCCCGTCGTACGCCTGCTCGACCTCCTCGGGCGAGCGGTCGGTCGCGACCGAGAGGATGTCGACGAGATTCGTCACGCCGCGCTTGTCGTCCGCCCGCCGGACCTCGCGACCCGAGTCGGTCACCGCCGCGCGGAACTTCTTCCGGATCGCGTCGGGCTCGTCGAGGAGCTTCACCGTGCCCTGCTCGGTGCCGCCGGTCGTCGACATCTTCTTCGTCGGCTCCTGGAGGTCCATGATCCGCGCGCCGACCTCCGGATAGATGCCCTCCGGGATCGCGAACGTCTCCCCGAACCGGGCGTTGAAGCGCTGCGCGACGTCCCGGGCCAGCTCGAGGTGCTGCCGCTGGTCGTCGCCGATCGGCACGCGGTCGGTCTGGTACAGCAGGATGTCGCCGGCCATCAGCACGGGGTAGGTGAAGAGCCCCGACGAGACGAACTCGCGCTGATCCGCCTTGTCCTTGAACTGCGTCATCCGCCCGAGCTGGCCGTAGCTCGTGACCGACGAGAGCAGCCAACTCGCCTCGGCATGTGCCGTCACGTGGCTCTGTGCGAACACCGTCGAGCGCGCCGGGTCGAGCCCGGTCGCGACGAGCATCGCGAACAGGTCGAGCGTGCGCTCGTGCAGGTCGCGCGGGTCGTAGTCGACCGTGATCGAGTGGAGGTCGACGATGCAGAAGTACGCCTCGCCGAGCTCCTGGGTGCGGGCGTACTGGCGGAACCCGCCGATGTAGTTGCCGAGATGCTTGTCGCCGGTGGGTTGGATGCCCGAGAAGACCTTCACAGCACTCCTTTCGCTCGCCTTCGGCGACCGAAAGGAGTTCTAGACGCCCTCTCGGCCGCGGTGGGACACGGGTGGCGCGAATCGCCAGAAGAGCGAAAGGCGATCGATTCCAGGCATCCCGTTTTTCTAGCGGTTTCTGGCGCAAAGCGCCAGAAACCGCTGGATACACTCGCCGCATGGCAGTGACGGAGCCCTGGACGCCTTCCTCGTGGCGCTCGCTGCCTGCCCTGCAGCAGCCCGACTGGCCGGACCCGAGCGCCGTCGACGCCGTGCGCGAGCGCTTGCGGCAGCTGCCGCCGCTCGTCTTCGCCGGCGAGGCGAGGGCGCTCCAGCGCGCGCTGGCAGAGGCGGTCGAGGGTCGCGCGTTCCTCCTCCAGGCGGGGGACTGTGCCGAGTCCTTCCGAGACGTCTCCGCGGTCGCGATTCGGGAGCGGCTCAAGGTGATCCTCCAGATGTCCGCGGTGCTGACGTACGGGGCGACGCTCCCCGTCGTCAAGGTCGGCCGGATCGCGGGACAGTTCACGAAGCCGCGCACGGCGCTTACCGAGCTGGTCGACGGTGTCGAGCTGCCGACGTTCCGCGGCCACGCGATCCACTCCGACGAGCCGACTCCCGAGGCGCGGATTCCCGACCCCGAGCGGATGGTGCAGGCGTACTACCAGGCGGTCTCGACGCTCAACCTCTTGCGTGCCTTCACGAAGGGGGGCTTCGCCGACCTGACACAGGTGCACACGTGGAACCAGGAGTTCGTCTCGAGCTCCCTTCAGGGCAGACGCTACGAGGTCATCGCGAACGAGATCGGCCGCGCGCTCCGCTTCATGCAGGCGATCGGCATCGATCTCGGCGACGAGCACTCGATCCACGAGGTGGACATCTGGACGAGCCACGAGGCGCTGCTCCTCGACTACGAGGAGCCGCTCGCGCGCCGCGACTCGACGACCGGCGACTGGTACGCCTGCTCGGCCCACTTCCTCTGGGTCGGCGAGCGGACGCGTCAGCCGGACGGCGCCCACGTCGAGTTCCTCGCGGGGGTCGACAACCCGGTCGGAGCGAAGGTCGGGCCCGGTGCGACGCCCGACGAGCTGGTCGCGCTCTGCGAGCGGCTCAACCCGCGGCGCGTGCCCGGGCGGCTGACGCTCCTCACCCGCCTCGGCGCCGACGGCGTCCACGAGGGCCTGCCGCCCCTGATCCGGGCCGTGCGCGAGAGCGGGGTGCCGGTGCTCTGGGTGTGCGACCCGATGCACGCCAACACGTTCGTGACCCCGTCGGGCCACAAGACCCGTCGCTTCGACGACGTGCTCGGGGAGATCGAGGGCTTCTTCGGGGCGCATCGCGAGGCCGGGACCTGGCCGGGGGGCGTGCACCTCGAAGTGACCGGCGAGGACGTCACGGAGTGCCTCGGTGGCTCGGAGGAGGTGCTCGAGGAGCAGCTGGACACGCGCTACGAGACCCTCTGCGATCCCCGTCTCAATGCGAGGCAGTCGCTCGATCTCGCCTTTCGGGTGGCGGAGCTGATGCGGGCGGCATGATCGCCTCCGGCCATCATGCGGACTAGGTCAGGGTCGTGAGCACCATGCAGGTCGGGAGCCTGGCGATCGTCGGGACGGGGCTGATTGGGGCATCCGCCGGTCTCGCGGCGCGCCGTGCCGGCGTCGGCACGGTGACGGGCTGGGACCCGGACGCCGAAGCGCTCGGCCTCGCAGGTGAGCGCGGGGCAGTGCTGCCCGCCGCGACCGTCGCCGCAGCCGTGGCGGACTCGGATCTCGTCGTGGTGGCTGCGCCTGTCGGCGATCTCCCGCACACCGTGCGAGAAGTCCTTGACCGGGCACCCGAAGGGTGCACGGTCACCGACGTCGGCTCGACGAAGCGCCCGGTCTGCGCGGCGGCCGCGGCGGACGCGCGGTTCATCGGCGGCCACCCGATCTGCGGCGCCGAGACGCGCGGCCCCGGCCGCGCCGCGGCGGAGCTCTTCGACGGCGCGACGTGGTTCCTTACCCCGACGGCGGCGACGGCGCCTGAGCGGCTGCGGTTGCTGCACGGCTTCGTCAGCGCGCTCGGCGCGCGACCCGTCGCGATCGGGCCGGACGCGCACGACCGGCTCGTCGGCCTGACGAGCCACCTGCCGCACGTGCTTGCGAACGTGCTCCTCAACCAGGCGGGCTCGACGAGGATCGACGGCCACGATCCGCTCCAGGCTGCGGGCGGCTCCCTGCGCGACATGACCCGTATCGCAGGCGCGAACCCACGGATCTGGGTCGACATCTTCCTCGACAACCGGGAGGCGCTCGGGCTCGCGCTCGCAGAGCAGCGCCGCGCCCTCGAGCAGGTCGAGCGGGCGCTGGCGGACGGCGACGGGGGGTTTCTCGCGCGCTGGATCGGCGAGGCGAGCGCGCATCGGCGGCGGCTCCTGGAGACCGCCTTCGCCGATCCCGGCACCCTGCAGCGGCTCCGCATCCACATCCCCGACCGGCCGGGCGTGCTCGCGGGCATCTTCCACGCGCTCGGCGCCGAGCGGATCAACGTCGAGGACTTCGAGATGGACCACGTCTCGAGCGAGCGCGGCGGCACGCTCACGGTGCTCGTCTCCGGCGAGGGCGAGGCCGAGCGCGCCGTCCGGCTCCTCGAGAGCCAGGGCTACGGCGTCGTGGCCGCGCCGGTGCTCGAGGAGTGAGCGCCCTCGAGATCGAGCCCGTCGCGCGGCTCGTCGGGCACATCGCCGTCCCGGGGGACAAGTCGATCTCCCACCGCGCGGTCCTGCTCGGGGCGATCTGCGACGACGAGACCCGCGTCACGGGTTTCGGGCGCTCCGCGGACACCGAGGCGACGATCGCCGCGGTACGCGCCCTCGGGGTCGAGGTCGAGGAGCACGGTACGGACACGCTCCTCGTGCGCGGGAAGGGGCTCGCGGGGCTCGCCGCCCCGCCGGGGCCGATCGACTGCGCGAACGCCGGCACGCTCGTCCGGCTGCTCACCGGGATCCTCGCCGGGCAGCAGGGCGCCTTCACGCTCACGGGCGACGGGTCGCTCTCGCGCCGGCCGATGGCGCGGATCGCCGAGCCGCTCGGCCGGATGGGGGCACGGGTCGAGACGACCGACGGTCACCTTCCGCTCGCGATCGAAGGCGGGTCGCTCCACGCGATCGACTACGCCCTGCCGGTCGCGAGCGCCCAGGTGAAGTCCGCGGTGCTGCTCGCCGGGCTCTACGCCGACGGCGAGACGACGGTCGTCGAGCCGGCGCCCACGAGGGACCACACCGAGCGGATGCTCGCGGCGGCGGGCGCGCCCGTCACCATCCGGCCGACGAGCGTGACGATCGCAAGGGCGGAACGACTCTCGCTCGGCCAGCTGGAGGTGCCCGGGGACTTCTCCTCCGCGGCGCCCTTCCTCGTCGCCGCGACGCTCGTGCCGGGGTCGGAGCTGCACGTGCACGGCGTGAACCTCAACCCGAGGCGGACGGGGCTGCTCGCGATCCTCGAGCGGATGGGGGCGCGGATCACGACCTACAACCGGCGCGAGGTCGGTGGCGAGCCGGCGGGCGACCTCGAAGTGCACACGGCAGCGCTCGTCGGCACCGTCGTCGGCAGCGACGAGGTCCCGGTCGCGATCGACGAGCTGCCGCTCTTCGCATTGGCGGCGGCGTGCGCGCGCGGAGAGAGCGTCCTGCGGGGGGCCGAGGAGCTGCGCGCGAAGGAGTCGGACCGGATCGACGCGACCGTCGACGCCCTCCGCGCCCTTGGCGTCCGCGCCCGAGCGACGGACGACGGGCTCCGCATCACGGGCGTCCCGGCGCGGCCGAAGGGGGGACGCGTCGCGAGCTGCGGGGACCACCGGCTCGCGATGCTCGGCGCGGTCGCCGGGCTCGTCTCGCGGGAGGGCGTACGCATCGACGACGCGGATGCGGTCGCGGTCAGCTTCCCCGGCTTCTTCGAGATGCTGGACGAGCTGCGGCGCACGTCGGCCGTCGAGGAGGACGACCGGCGATAACCTCCGCCGCGTGATCGTGGCGATCGACGGGCCCGCGGGCGCGGGGAAGAGCTCGGTGGCGAGGGCGCTCGCGACGCGGCTCGGATTCAAGTACCTCGACACGGGGGCGATGTACCGCGCCCTCACGTGGCTGGCCCTCCACGAGGGCGTCCCGCTCGACGACGGCCTCGGCCTCAGCGCCCTCGCGACGGCGAACCCGGTCGCGTTCGGGGACGGCGGCTCGGTCTCGATCGGCGGCGAGGAGGTCGCGCGCCGGATCCGCGAGCCCGAGATCGACGCCGCCGTGCCGGTCGTCGCGCGCCATCCGGAGGTGCGCGAGGTGATGCGCGGACGACAGCGCGAGCTCGGCCACACGGGCGACTCGGTGATCGAGGGGCGAGACATCGGCGTCGTCGTGGTGCCGGAGGCGGACGTCAAGGTCTGGCTCGTCGCCGACCCGGGGGTGCGGGTCACCCGCCGTCACGCCGAGCGGGAGGGTCTCGGGGTCGACGAGCTCGCCGAGGAGCTCCGCCGCCGCGACGAGCGCGACGCCGTCAACACCCACCAGGCGCCCGACGCCGTGGAGGTCGACACGACGGAGCTGACGCTCGACGAGGTCGTCGACCGGGTCGCCGCCCTCGTGGCGGCCGCCCGATGAACCTCGCGCCGTACACCTGGGCCGTCGGGCGGCCGACGATCGGTCTCGCGGGGCGGCTGGCCACGCGCCTCCGCGTCTACGGAACGGATCGTGTCCCCCGCGAGGGCGGCATCGTGGTGGCGTCGAACCACTTCAGCTGGCTCGACCCCGTCGTGCTGGGCGCCTCGAGCCCGCGCATCCTCTACTACATGGCGAAGATCGAGGCCCACCGCGTCCCGGGGTTCGGCGCGTTCATCCGCTCGTTCGGCTGCTTCTCCGTGCGGCGCGGCGAGTCGGACCGCGATGCCGTGCGCACGATGCGGCAGATCGTCGCGGACGGCAACGCCCTCGGGCTCTTCGTCGAGGGGACGCGCCAGCGTTCCGGCGTCCCCGGCACGGTGCAGCCCGGCGCGGCGATGGTGGCCATCCAGGAGGGCGTCCCGGTCGTGCCGGTCGCGATCCACGGCACTCAGACATGGTCGCCGACGCACCCCTCGCCGGCGTCGATCGCGTGGGGCGAGCCGCTCGCGTTCGAGGGGCTGCCGAAGGGCGGCAAGGGCTACAAGGAAGCGTCCCAGCAGGTCGAGCTGGAGATTCGCAGGCTTTGGGACTGGCTCGTCGCGCT
Organism: uncultured Actinomycetes bacterium; assembly: GCA_963742625.1. GTDB lineage: Bacteria > Actinomycetota > Thermoleophilia > Gaiellales > Gaiellaceae > Gaiella. The sequence continues at coordinate 1,324,075 of CAVUMO010000002.1, read as the reverse complement.
GCACGACCAGGGTCGGCCGGACGGCGTCCCTCCGGCCGCGGACCGCTCGTAGCCATGACAGAGCAAGAGCCGGACGGGGCGGCGCCCGACGAGGTCAGAAGCGCCGGCACGGTCGCGATCGTCGGCTTCCCGAACGTCGGGAAGTCCACGCTCGTGAACCGCCTCACCCAGAGCCGTGCGGCGGTCGTGCACCAGACAGCGGGGGTGACGCGCGATCGCAAGGAGCTCCTGTGCGACTGGAACGGCGTCACCTTCCGGCTCGTCGACACGGGCGGTGTCGACGAGGACGACACCGGCCCGTACGGCCGGCACATCGCCGACCAGGCGCGCGCCGCCGTCGAGGAGGCCGATCTCGTGCTCTTCGTCGTCGACGCGACTGCGGGGCTGACTCCGGGCGACGAGGACCTCGCGTCGATCCTGCGCGCGTCCGGGAAGCCGGTGATCGTGCTCGCGAACAAGATCGACGACCCTCGCCGGGACCTCGAGGCCGTGGAGTTCCACCGGCTCGGGCTCGGGGACCCGGTGCCGCTCTCCGCGGTCCACGGGCACGGGACGGGCGACCTGCTCGACGAGATCGTCTCGCGGCTTCCGGGCCGGGACGAGCTCGTCGTGGGCGACTCGGCCATCCGGGTGGCGATCCTCGGTCGCCCGAACGTCGGCAAGTCGTCGCTGCTCAACGCGCTCCTCGGCGAGGAGCGCGTGATCGTCTCGGATGTCCCCGGGACGACGCGCGACACGATCGACACCGTCCTCACACGCGGCGACACCACCTTCGTGCTCGTCGACACCGCAGGGCTACGGCGCAAGCGGAGGCAGCGGCAGGGGATCGAGTACTACTCGGAGCTGCGCGCGCTCGAGGCGGCGGAGCGTGCCGACGTGTCCCTCGTCCTCGTCGACGCGTCGGAGGGCGTCGTCGAGCAGGACCTCGCGGTGGCGGACGTCGCACGGAAGGCCGGGTGCTCGACGCTCGTCGTCTTCTCGAAGTGGGACATCGGAGTCGTCGACCTCCAGGAGACCCGCGGGTTGCTGAACCGTCGTCTCCGCCAGCGGCCGCCCGCGGTCGCGGTCTCGGCCGCGACCGGCCGCGGGCTGAGGCGCCTCCTCGACCACGTCGAGGCGCTCTTCGTGAAGCACGTCACGCGGATCCCGACCCCTGCGCTCAACCGCGCCCTCACCGAGCTGAAGGAGGCTCGGCCCGGGCCGGCGGGCGAGCGCGGCAGGCGCCTCAAGCTGCTCTACGCGACCCAGACCGCGACGCGCCCGCCGCGGCTCAGGATCTTCGTCAACGACCCGAGGCTCGTCACGCGCGACTACGCCTACTGGGTCGAGAACGAGCTGCGCGCCCGCTTCGAGCTGCAGGGCGTGCCGGTCTCGATCGACTTCCAGCGCTCGGAGTAGGCGCGCGAGTCACAACGGCCTGCGAGCCTGGCGCGTAGGGTCGCGCGATGGACGTCGTCGTCGTCGGCGGGGGGTCGTGGGGAACGGCGTTCTCGCGGCTCCTCGCAGACCACGGCCACGCCGTCACGCTCGCGTGCCGCGACCCCGCCCAGGTCGCGCAGATCGCGGAGACGGGACACAACCCGCGATACCTCCTGAACGTCGACCTCGGCGGGATCGTCGTGACGACCGTCGACGATGCCGACGTCGAGAGCGCGAATCTCGTCGTGGTCGCGGTGCCGAGCGCGGCGTTCGGCAGCGTCGTCGGGGCATTGCCCGGCCGCGCGCCGATCCTCAGCCTCACGAAGGGGCTCGACCCGGAATCAGGCGACCGTCTCTCGACCCTGGTGCGCGACCGCCCGATCGCGGTCCTCTCCGGCCCGAACGTCGCGGAGGAGATCGCGCAGGGGCTGCCCGCCGCCGCGGTGATCGCGTGCGAGAGCCTCCCGCTCGCCGTGCAGCTCCAGCTCGCGATCACGACGTCGGCCTTCCGTGTCTACGTGAACGACGACGTCCTCGGCGTCGAGCTCTGCGCGGCGGCGAAGAACGTGATCGCGCTCGCGGCGGGAGGGGCCGACGGGCTCCGGCTTGGCGACAACGCGAAGGCGGCGCTCGTCGCCCGCGGGCTCGCCGAGATGCGGCGGTTGGCCGAGGTGGCCGGCGCCCGCCCGGAGACCTTCGCGGGCCTCGCCGGGATCGGCGACCTCGTCGTCACCTGCTGGGCGCGCTCGGGCCGGAACAGGCGCTGCGGCGAGCTCGTCGCGCAGGGAGCCACGCCGGAGGAGGCGGCCCGCTCGATCGGGATGGTCGTGGAGGGACTGACCACGGCGCCGGTGCTTCGCGAGCTCGCGCACCGGCTCGGGGTGGAGATGCCCATCACCGAAGGGGTCTGCGCGGTGCTCTCGGGCGTGCCCCTCATGGACCTCGTCGCGCAGCTGATGGAGCGCGAGCCGACCGTCGAGTAGCGGTTTCCGGATCCGCCGATCCCGGCTAGGGTTCGACGGACGATGAGCGCACGCACGTTCCAGTTCACCTCCGAGTCGGTCACCGAAGGCCACCCGGACAAGATCGCCGACCAGATCTCCGACGCCGTCCTCGACGCCGTCATCGCGGACGACGTGAACGCGCGCGTCGCCTGCGAGACGCTGATCACCACGGGCCTCGTGGTCGTCGCAGGCGAGATGACCACCGAGACCTACGTCGATGTGCGGGCGATCGTGCGCGACACGATCCGCGACATCGGCTACACGCGCGCGAAGTACGGCTTCGATGCCGAGACGTGCGGTGTGATGGTCGCGATCGACGAGCAGTCCTCCGACATCGCGCAGGGCGTCGAGGAGTCCTTCGAGGCGCAGCACGGGGAAACCGACCCGATCGACCGCATCGGCGCCGGCGACCAAGGGATGATGTTCGGCTACGCGAGCCGCGAGACGGACGAGCTGATGCCGCTCCCGATCATGCTCGCGCACAAGCTCACGAAGCGGCTCGCCGCCGTGCGCAAGGCCGATGTCCTCCCGTATCTTCGCCCGGACGGCAAGTCCCAGGTGACGGTGCGCTACGAGGTCGACGAGCACGGCCGCCAGCGGCCCGTCGAGATCGAGCGGGTGCTGATCTCGACCCAGCATCGCGACGGGCTCGACGCGGAGGCGCTGATCAAGCCCGACCTCCTCGAGCACGTCGTCGAGCCGATCCTCCACGCGGACTACCGCGGCCTCTTCGATCCTGCGCGGCTCAACGCGCCGGACTTCTTCTACGTGAACCCGACAGGGAAGTTCGTGATCGGCGGCCCGATGGGCGACACGGGCCTGACCGGGCGCAAGATCATCGTCGACACGTACGGGGGCGCCGCGCCGCACGGCGGTGGCGCGTTCTCCGGCAAGGATCCGACGAAGGTCGACCGCTCCGCCGCCTACGCGGCCCGGTACGTGGCCAAGAACGTCGTCGCGGCTGGCCTCGCCGACCGCTGCCAGGTGCAGGTTGCGTACGCGATCGGCGTGGCGCATCCGATGAGCGTCCTCATCGACACGTTCGGCACCGAGGCGGACGGCCTCTCGAACGAGCGGATCGCAGAGCTCGTCCGGGAGCACTTCGACCTGCGGCCCGGCGCGATCGTCCGGGATCTCGACCTGCAGCGGCCGATCTACCGGAAGACCGCGGCGTACGGCCACTTCGGCCGCGCCGACGCGGACTTCACCTGGGAGCGCACCGACAAGGCCGATGCGCTGCGACTTGCTGCGCGAAGCGTGGATCCGCTGGAGCGGATCCCCGCCGCTTGATCCCCGCCTCCGGCGGGACAAATCCCTGAAGGCGTCGGCTTCGCCGCCGCAACGGCGTCGAGGCCCTAGCGCCCGGCTGCGCGCACGCGCTGGACGGCCTTCTCCACGGCGTCGGTGAGCCGCCCGAGGATCTCGTCCGCGCGCTGTCGCGTGAGGTGGCCGTTCGCCACCGCCTTGTCGAGGTGAGCCTTGGCCGGGGTGACGATCGCGTCGACCAGCCCCTCGACCGTCTTGCCGTGCGCCGTCGCGATCTGGGCGAGCGACTTGCCGGCGTGCAGCTCCGTGCGGAGCTCCTGCGGGGTGATGCCCAGGTACTTCGTGACGGGGCCGACCCGATGCACCCGTGCCCGGATTCCCCGGACGAGTGCGGGGTGCTTCTCCGCGAGCCGTCCGCGGAGACGGAGTCCCAGGCCGTTTGCATTCGCGAGCCGCTCCTTCAGCTTCGCGCCCTGTTCGGGGGTCAGCTTCCCGGCCTGCACGGCCGCGTCGATCCGCGCGCCGATCGCGTCCTTGAACGCCTGCCGCAGCTTCTCGGGAGCGATCCCGAGCCGCGCTGCGACGTCGTCGGCGAGCGTGGGCGGGCCGGCGGCGGTCGCGCTCGCTGCGGCGATCCCCAAGACGGCGACGGCGGCGACTGCTGCGACGATGGCGCTGAGGCGTCTCACGTGGATCACTCCTTCGGACGAGGTCCCCGGATCGAACCACCGCGCGGTTCGCGCGTGATGAGCAGAGGGTAAGCGCCGTGTAAGTCAGGCCGCAAGCCGGACGTACAGGCCCTGCGCCGCCTTCTCGCCGATCTCGCGCTCGCTCGCGTCGAGCACGACCGCGAGCTGGCCCGCCGCCTCGTGCACCGCGCGGATCTCGATCTTCGACCCGGGCACGTAGCCCTCGTCGTAGAACCAGTGCAGGAGGTCGCCGTCGTGCTCCGCGAGACGCACGATCTCACCGGCCTGGCCGGGCCGGAGCTCTGCGAGCGCGACGAGCCCTTCGTTCTCCGTCTGCTCGACCTCCGTCGAGATCGGCCACCCGTGCGGGCACCGGTCGGGGCGGTCGAGGCGCTCGTAGATCCGGTCGATCATCTCGTCCGTGAACGTGTCGCCCATCTCGTCGGCGTACACGTGCGACTCGGAAGCGGTGTAGCCCATGAAGTCGGTCAGGAAGCGCTCGATGATCCGGTGCTTGCGGACGACACGCTCGGCCCGCTCGATGCCCGCGGGCGTCAGGATCGCCTCCTTCTGCTCGCCGCGCTCGACGAGACCCTCGGCCTCGAGGCGCTTCAACATCTCACCGGCCGACGCGCGCGAGACGCCCAGCATGTCGGCGACGCGGGACGCGATCGCGCTCTCGCCCGCGGGGCGGTACTCGCCGATCGGGAACGCGAGGAAATAGATGACCTCGAGGTACTCGTCGACCGAGTGCCCGTGACTACCAGCCATGGGCCGAGTCTACCCGGGGCCGGAGGAGGCGTCATCGCGGGTCGCAAGTACGCTCGACGCGTGCCCCTCGCCTCCGTCTATCCGCTGGTCTCGACCCGTTCGCTGGCCCGCCCGTTCACCTACGAGGTGCCGGAAGGGACGGCGAAGGGCGCCGTCGTCTCCGTCCGCCTCGGACGGAGTGCGACGCGAGGTGTGGTCGCGGACGTCGGGGTCGGCGCGCCGGCCGGGATCGAGCCTGCGCCTGTCGGTCGCCTGCTCGACGAGATCCCGCCCTCGCTCGTCGACCTCGCGCTGTGGCTCGCCGACTACTACGGCTCGACGCCTGCCCGCGCGCTCGAGCTCGTCGCGCCGGTGAGGCGCGCACCCCGTGGCGAGCGGCCGTCTCCCGCCCTGCGCGAGTCGCTCGAGGGAGAGCCCGAGCCGGAGCGGCTCTCGGACGAGCAACGGGCCGCGGTCGCACGGATCGTCGCGGCGCTCGACGAAGGCGTCGGCGAGCACGTCCTCCTCGACGGCCCGACGGGCAGCGGCAAGACCGAGGTGTACCTCCAGGCGTGCGCGGCCGCGCTCGAGCGCGGCCTCGGGACGATCGTCCTCGTCCCGGAGATCGCGCTCGCGCCGCAGACCGTCGGCCGCTTCCGCCGCCGCTTCGGCGACCTCGTCGCGATCGTCCATTCGTCGCTCGGCGACGCCGAGCGACGCGACGAGCGGGACCGGATCGCACGAGGGGAGGCGCGCATCGTCGTCGGCGCCCGCTCGGCCGTGTTCGCACCAATGCGAGGCGTGGGTCTGATCGTCGTCGACGAGGAGCACGACGCCGCGTACAAGCAGGAGTCCGACCCGCGGTACGACGCGCGCACCGTGGCTGCGAAGCGCGCGGCGCTCGAGGGCGCAGTCGCGGTCTACGGCTCGGCGACCCCGCGGCCCGAGAGCTGGGCTCGCCTCCCGCGGTGCTCGCTCAGCGCGAGGATCGGCGCGCCGATGCCGCGCGTGCGGCTCGTCGATCTCCGTCGCGAGGCCGGCTATCCGTTGTCTGCGCCGCTCCTCGAGGCCCTCGGCGGGCTGGTCGAGAACGGGGGTCGCGCGATCCTGCTCCTCAACCGGCGCGGCATGGCGCCCGCGGTGCACTGCCGGGCCTGCGGCGTCTCACGTCGCTGCCCGCACTGCGACGTGGCGCTCACGCTCCATGGAGACGGCGCACTCCGCTGCCATCACTGTGGACAGACGGACACAGTCCCGACCACGTGCCCGGAATGCGGCTCCGCGGAGGTCGCGAGGATCGGGGCGGGCACGCAGCGCCTCGAGGCGGAGCTCGCAAAGCGGCTGCCCGAGCTCGAGCGGTTCCGGCTCGACGCCGACGTCGCCACCCGCCCGGGCGCGGCGCGAGAGGCGTTCGCGCGGTTCCGTGCCGCCGACCGCTCGGTGCTCGTTGGGACGCAGATGGTGGCGAAGGGGCATCACGTGCCGGGCGTCTCGCTCGCCGCGGTGGTCGACGCGGACACGAGCCTCGGCCTGCCCGACTTCCGGGCGGAGGAGCGGACGTTCCAGCTCGTGACGCAGCTTGCGGGACGCAGCGGGCGCGACGCACCGGGCCGCGTGCTCGTGCAGACCTTCCAGCCGGACGCGACGCCCCTCCGTCATGCGGTGAACCACGACGTCGCCGGGTTCCTCGCGGGCGAGCTCGAGCGCCGGGAGGCGCTCGGCTATCCGCCGTTCCGCCACCTGGTCTCGATCCTCGTCTCCGGGCCCGACCCGCACGCGCCGCTGGCCGCCCTGCACGAGCTGCGCGCACGGCTCGAGGGACACGAGGGCGAGCTGCTCGGGCCGGCTCCCGTGCTCCGGCTGCGCGGTCGCCACCGCGCGCAGCTCGTCGCGAAGACGACCCAGCCTCGCTCGATCGCGCGCCAGGCATCCGCGCTGCTGGCCTCGGCGGCCAAGACGATGCGGCGCGACGGGCTGACCGCCGTTGTGGACGTCGACCCCCAGTCGCTGTAGACATCGCGCGTGGACGAGTCGCTCACGGCCATGGTCCGCGAGGCGATGCCGCTCGCCGCGCTGCTCGGCTTCGAGGCGGTGGAGGGCGACCCGGACGGCGTGACCTTGCGTGGCGCCTGGTCGGAGGAGCGCTGCACCGCCGCCGGCGTGCTCCACGGCGGCTACCTGATGGCGCTCGCCGACTCGGCTGCCGCGACGCTCGCCTTCCTGAACCTGCCGCCGGACGCGACGACCTCGACGATCGAGGCGAAGACGAACTTCCTCGCGGCCGTGCGCGAGGGAACGGTGACCGCGCGCTCCGAGCTGGTCCACAAGGGACGGACGACGGTGGTCGTCCAGACGGACGTGACCGACGGCGCGGGTCGCCTCGTCTCGCGCACGCTCCAGACCCAGGCCGTGCTGCAGGGCGAGGGCTAAGATCGCGGTGTGTCCGACCACGAGCATGAGCATGAGCACGATGAGCACGACGAGCCGCTGACGGAGGCGGAGGCGCGGGCAGAGGCGGAGCGCCTCGTCCGCAAGGAGGTCGCGCTCGCCCAGGTCAGGCAGTACGGCGACCCTGTGCTGCGCATGCGCGCGGACGACGTCGAGGCTTTCGACGAGGAGCTCGTCCGGATCGCGGGACGGATGACCGAGCTCATGCACGACGCCGACGGGGTCGGGCTCGCGGCCACGCAGATCGGGATCGTCAGGCGGTTCTTCGTCTCGACGCTCGACGGGGAGGACCGCGTCCTCGTCAACCCCGTCGTGACGCCGGTCGGCGACGACGCTGAGGTCGAAGACGAGGGCTGCCTCTCGCTCGGGCCGGTGCGGGTGCCGGTCGAGCGCGCGCTCCGCGTGCAGGTGGAGGCGCGCGACGCGACAGGCGAGCCGGTGTCGCTGATGCTCGAGGGGATGGACGCGCGCGTCGTGCAGCACGAGCTCGACCACCTCGACGGGGTGCTGCTGCTCGATCGGACCGACAGAGAGTCCCGGCGCGACGCGCTCTCGCAGCTCCGCCCGAGGCTCGTGCTCACCTCGTAGCCGCCGGCGTGGCACGGATCGCCGTCGCCGCGACCGCGCCGTTCGGTGCGGACGTGCTGGAGCGGCTCGCCGCGCGACACGACGTCTCGGCGTTGCTGACCCGGCCGGACGCGCGGGCCGGCCGAGGCCAGCGGGTCGCGGCACCCGCGGCCAAGGAGGTCGCGGAGCGCCTCGGGATCCCCGTGCTGCAGCCGGAGCGGCCGCAGGCGGGGCTCGAGCTCGACGCTCCGACCGTGGTCGTCTGCGCCTACGGGCTCCTCGTGCCGGAGGAACTGCTCGCGGAGCGCTCGTGGCTCAACGTCCATCCGTCGCTCCTCCCGCGCTGGCGGGGTGCCGCGCCCGTCGAGCGGGCGATCATGGCCGGCGACGCGGAGACCGGGGTCACGATCCACGAGACGGTGGCGGCGCTCGATGCAGGGCCGGTCGCGGCGCAGGAGGCGTTTTCCATCGGCGCGGACGACGACGCCGGTGCGGTGTTCGCGCGAGCCGCGGAGGTCGCGGCGCGGCTCCTCGACGGCGTGCTCGGCGATCCGCCCCCGCCGTTTGCCCCGCAGACGGGCGAGGCGACGTACGCCGAGAAGATCCGTCCCGAGGACCGTGTGCTCGATCTCGACCGGCCCGCCGAGGAGCTCGTGCGGGTCGTCCGCGCGCTCAGCCCGCACATCGGCGCCCGGGCGGAGCTCGAAGGGCGCCCCGTCACGGTGTGGCGTGCTCGCGTCGCCGGCGACGGCTCCTTCGAGCCGCTCGAGGTGCAGCCGGCCGGCGGGCGCCGGATGGCGGCGGACGCGTGGCGCCGCGGCCTCCGATGAGCGAGATCTCGCCGGCGCGGGCAGTCGCGTTCAAGGTCGTGCGACGCGTGTTCGAGGACGACGCGTACGCAGACCGCGCGCTCCGCTCCGAGTCGGCCCGCCTCGACGACCGCGACCGCGCGCTCGCACGGAGGCTCGCGTACGGTGCCGTCCAGCGAAAGCGGACGCTCGACCACGCGATCGAGGCGCTCGGCCGCCGGCCTGTCCGCAAGCTCGACCCGCCCGTCGTCGCGGCGCTGCGGCTCGGCGCGTACCAGGTCGCGTTCATGGACGGCGTGCCGCGGTACGCGGCGGTGAACGAGTCCGTCGAGCTCGTCCGCCGCGCGGGACTCGAGCGGGCCGTCTCCTTCACGAACGCGGTCATGCGGCGGATCGCGGAGGGCGCACGGGCCCTGTGCGAGGCCCTGCCCGACGGAGCCACGGTCGAAGCGGCGCTGCGCCACTCGTATCCGGACTGGATCGCGGAGACCTGGTGGACCGAGCTCGGGCCGGACGAGGCGCGGGCGCTGATGAAGTCGCAGAACGACGAGCCCGAGACCGCCGTGCGGCTCGTGCGCGGGACGATCGAGGGGCAGCCGGATCCCACGATCCCCGGCGCATGGGTCGTCGACCGGGTCGACGAGCAGGCGCTCGCCGAGGGGCGGATCTGGCCGCAGAGCAGAGCGTCCCAGCTGGTCGGGCTCGCCGTCGGGTCGCAGCCGGGCGAGCGGACGCTCGACCTCTGCGCTGCGCCGGGAGGCAAGGCGACGATGCTCGCGGGCGACGTCGACGCGGTCGAGGTCGACGAGGGGCGGGCCGACGCGCTCCGCAATACCGCCGCACAGCTCGGCGCAGCGCACGTGCGCGTCGTGCACGCCGACGCCCGCGCGCTTCCGCCGGAGCTGAGCGGCTACGACCGCGCGCTCGTCGACGCGCCGTGCTCGGGGCTCGGGGTGCTCGCCGCCCGTCCCGACCTTCGCTGGCGTGCCACGCCCCTGCCCGTGCTGCAGACCGAGTTGCTCCGCGCGGCGATCGAGCGGACCCGGGCCGGTGGGACGGTCGTGTACTCCGTCTGCACGATCGATGCGGCCGAGTCCGAGGACGTCGTCGACGCGGTGGTCGGGAACGGAGCCGTTCGGGTCGACGCCTCGCTGGGCGAGGAATGGCCCCAATACCGCCACCGTCGCCGGCCGGAGTTCCTCCAGACCCTGCCACACCTCCACGGGACGAGCGGCTTCTTCGTCGCGCGGCTGACGGTCCTCTGAGCGGGTCTAGCCGCTGCCGCGCCGGACATAGTGCTTCTTCAGCCGGATGTCCTCGCCGGCGAACGGCCCAGTGCCGTGCTCGTGCCACTCGAGCGTCGGGCGCGCCGCCGTCGGCATGAACCGCTGCGCCTCGCGGTAGTCCTGATTCAGCTCGGCGAGCCGTGCGAGCACGCGCTCCCGGAGCGACTCCTCGTTTCCCTTCGGCGCCGAGCGGCCGGGGCGAAGCTCGAACGCGAGCGCGAGCCGCTTCTCGGACGCGTCGTCCTCCGTCACGACCAGTGCGAACGAGTCGACCGTCTCCTCGAGCGGCGGCACCGAGAAGACGACGTCTTGGACGTTCCCCGGGGTGACCTTGCAGCCGTAGTACGCGACCGCGTCGTCCGCGCGCCCGTACAGGAAGAGGAAGGGGAGGTCCGACCGCCTCGGTGCGAGGTCCTCGAGCACGACGCCTTCCTCACGCAGTGCCGACCGGAGCTCGGGGAACCGCACGACGTGGCCGAGGTCGCGGATGTTGTAGCGGATCTTCGGTGCGGCGTTCCGCGTCCGGCAGAGGGTGACGACGAGCTCACCGGCCTCGTTCGTCTCGACGTAGTAGTCGATCGGGTTGTACTGGAAGACCATCGGCAGATCGGTGCTCTCGACCCGCGTGAGGCGCTCCCGCAGCTCCGGTCGCTCGCCGAGGAGCCGCCGCACCGCGATCGAGAGGTCGCTCTCCGAGGCGAGGTTGATCTCGAGATCGGAGGCGCCGTACGAGCCGTAGACGCGCCGGAAGAAGCGGAGCAGGTACGCGCGCATGCCCTCGCTCATCCCCTCGCCGCCAAATACGGCCGTCACGTCGTACTCGGCCCAATCCAGCTCCGCCGCGTCGACGAAGCTCTTCAGGAACGGCGGGTACCCCGCGATCAGGTACCGGTAGCGGGGGCCGAACAGCGCGAGCGTGCTCTGCAGCTTCGCGATGTCCGGCCCGACCGACTTGAGGATCGCGATGTCGACGACGGACATCGAGACGTTCATCCCCGTCGCCCACGGCCCGAGCGCGAACGCGTTGAGGACGAAGAGCGGCTCCCGGCCGAACTGATGGTGGAGCGCGACCTGCATCGCCTGCTTCACCTGCTTCAGCTCGTGCGGGCCCCGCACCCAGTTCCACGGCGTGCCGCTCGTCCCTGACGACTCGTCGACGACGACGCCCGCAGGCGGGATCGCGCCGCCGCGGCAGCGCTCCTCGATCGAGAACCGGCTCACGTAGTTGGCTTTGTCCGTGACGGGCAGGACGCCGAGGTCGGGGTCGAGGCCGCGTGCGCGGACCCGCGGGTCGCCGTGCTCGGCGAGCAGCGTCCGGTAGGCGGGGACGTGCTTCCGGGCGCGCTCGGCGGCGAGCCACGCGTGCCACTTCCCGAAGCGCCAGCGCACGGCCTCGAAGCCGGGCAGGAAGAGGAGCTTGTACGTCGTCTCCGACGAGGTCGCGAGGCGGCGTGCTGCGCCCGCGACACTGAGGATCCCGAACACGAGCCACCGCCGGGCGGCCTGGTCAGGCGACCAGCTCATCGACCCCCCGTCGGTGGCTGCGGGGTGGCTCGGTGGAGAGTCCGAGCCGCATGATCAGCCACAGCGTCCCGTCGCCGGGCTCGATCCGTGCCTGGAGGCGGGCGTTCGCCGTCGGGTTGGTGACGACGGAGCCGAACGGGTGGAGCCGGACGCCCTCGCGGGTCATCGTCAGCCAGAGCCGCATCAGCAGCCGGCCCGCGGCGACACCGTCCTCGAACGTCTCGAACGGGCCGCGGAGCCACGCGATCGTGCGCGTTCCCCTCGTCGTGCGTCCGTAGAGGGAGCGGGCGCCGTGGCGGATCCCGGGCAGCTCGAGGAGCGCGTGCCTCCGGAAGAACAGGCGCAGCAGCCAGCCCGGGAAGCCAAGCGCTTCCGGCGAGAAGCCGTCGCGCCGCTGCGCCGCTTCCCGGTTCGAGAAGCGGAGCCAGTGACCGACCTCGGCGCGGGCCGTCGGGTCGGCCATGTCGAGGAACAGCGTCTCGCGGTTCAGCTCGACGATCCAGCGGACGAGCTCGGGGTCGCTGCTCGCCTGCCACGTATGGCCGGCGGCGGCCGACAGCGTCGCGAGCTCGTCGAGCAGCGACTGGTCGACGAGCGAGCCGTCGAACGGCAGCCGCGACGTGCGCCGCTCGCGGAGCAGCCCGCGCTCGTCGGCGTGCTCGTCCACGGGCGCGAGCGCGAGGACGATGACCGGGCTCGGGTCGCCGGGCTCGCGGCCTGTGGGCGTCGCAGTCAGGGCGAGCCGGTGCGCGCGCGCCGCCACCGCGAGCGCCTCCACCAGGCACCCGACGCCGCTCCCGGTGAAGCGCCCACCGGGGTCGGTGTCGGGGAGCAGCCGGTCGGTGGGGATCGAGACCTCGGCAGTCCCGTCGTCGCGGCAGCGCAGGAGCCACGGCTGGATGTTGTGCGGCGAGGGCGCCCACCGGGCGTCCTCGAGAAGTTCGCGCCAGAGCGCTCGGCGGTCGGGCGGCCCGTTCACGCGTCGCGAGTATCCCCGACGTTCCGGTCGGCGGCTCGTAGGATCCGCGCATGGGCTGGCGCGACTGGATCCGCGAGGGCAGCGAGGTCGAGCCCTCGCTCTATGCCGCCGACTTCCGCCGGCTCGGGGAGCAGATCGACGCGCTGCTCGCGGCGGGCTGCCGCGTCTTCCACTTCGATTGCGGCGACGGCCATTTCGTGCCGCCCGTGACGATGGGGCCGGTCGTGCTGCGCTCGATCGCCCGGGGAATCCACGAGGCAGGAGGCCGGATCGACTGTCACCTGATGGTCGACGACCCGGCGCACCACATCGAGGAGTTCGCCTCCTCCGGGGCCGACTCGGTCACCTTCCACGTCGAGGTGTCCTCGGACCACGCCAGGGTCGCGGAGCAGGCACGGGCGCACGGCCTCGGGGTCGGGATCGCGTTCAACCCGGAGACCGAGCCCGGCCGCGCCGCCGAGGTCACGGTCGAGGCGGGCGCGGACATCGTCCTCTGCATGAGCATCCACCCCGGCTACAGCGGCCAGTCGTTCATGCCGGAGTCGCTGGGGCGGATCGAGGAGCTCCGCTCGCTCGTCGGTGTGCCGATCCAGGTGGACGGCGGCGTGGGGGAGCGCAACATCCGCGCGCTGCGCGAGGCCGGGGCGTCACTGTTCGTAGCGGGAAGCTCGGTGTTTTCCGCGGATGACCCCGCCGAGGCGTACGCGCGGCTCGCAGCCGCGGCGGCGTGAGCCTCGAGCGCGCGCTCGAGCTCGCGGCCGCGCACGCCGGCCGCGGGTACCCGAACCCGACGGTCGGCGCCGTCGTCGTCGGACCGAACGGCGCGGTCGTCGGCGAGGGGGTCAGCGAGCCGGCCGGAGGGCTGCACGCGGAGGCGATCGCGCTCAACGCCGCCGGCGTCGCGGCCCGGGGCGGGACGATCTTCGTGACCATGGAGCCGTGCGCCCACCGTGGGCGCACGCCGCCGTGCGTCGACCGGATCCTCGAGGCGGGTCTCGCGCGGGTGGTCGCCGGCTGCGCCGACCCGAACGCCGAGGCGGCGGGCGGTGCAGAGCACCTGCGGGCTGCGGGCGTCGACGTCGAGCTTCTCGACCTGCCCGAGGCGCGGCGCCAGAACGAGACCTGGCGAACATGGGTGGCCGAGCGGCGGCCGTACGTGATCCTCAAGCTGGCCGTCACGCTCGACGGTCGCGTCACCGTACCGGGTCGGCGCTGGGTGACCGGGGCCGAGGCCCGGCGTCGCGTCCACGAGCTTCGCGCCGCCGTCGACGCGGTGGCGGTCGGGATGGGCACCGTCCGCGCGGACGCGCCGCGGCTCGACGTGCGGGATGTGCCTTCCCCGCGGCAGCCGCGACGGCTCGCGTTCGGCCGCGGGCCGCTTCCGGACGGCTCCGAGCTCGAGCTCCGCGACGGCTCTCTCGCAGACGAGCTCGAAGCGCTCGCCGCCGAGGGCGTCCAGTCGCTTCTCCTCGAGGGCGGCCCGACGATCGGGACGGCGTTCCTCGCAGCGGGGCTGGTCGACCGGCTGCTCGTGTTCGTGGCGCCGGTGATCGCAGGGGAGGGACCGCCGATGACGGGGCCGCTTCCGGAGCCGCTCGATCTCGGCGAGCCCGAGCTCGAGCGTGTCGGCGCTGATGTCCTGCTGGGCTGGCGGTTGCGCGAGCACTAGATCGGTAGCCTCGATCCATGTTCACGGGAATCGTGCGGGAGGTGGGCCGCGTCGCGGCTGTCGAGGGCGACGACGGCGGGCTGGCGCTACGGATCGAGGCGCCCCGGGCGGCGGAGGGGCTCGCGATCGGAGGCTCGGTCTCGGTCGCGGGGGTGTGCCTCACTGCCGAGGAAGTCGCCGACGGCGCGATCCGCTTCCACGCGGTGCCCGAGACGCTTGCGCGGACGACGCTCGCCCGCCTCGGGCCCGGAGACCGCGTGAACGTCGAGCCGGCGCTACGGGCAGGCGAGCCGCTCGGCGGGCACATCGTCCAGGGCCACGTCGACGACCTCGGCGCGGTCGCGTCGCTCGAGGGAGAGGGCGACGGCGCGCGACTCACGATCGGCGCGGCGGAGAGCATCCTGCGGTACTGCGTCGAGAAGGGCTCGATCACGGTCGACGGCGTCTCGCTCACCGTCGCGGGCCTCGACGGCGACACGTTCTCGATCGCGCTCGTCCCGCACACGCTCGAGGTGACCACGCTCGGCGGGCTTGAGCCCGGGATGCCCGTGAACCTCGAGGTCGACGTGCTGGCGAAGTACGTCGAGAGGCTGCTGGACCGCGGCGCCCCCCGTCCGTCCTAGCCCGCTCGGGCCGCGCGTTCCTGGGGCGTCGCTCACGGCACGCGGCCGGAGGGCACAGTATGTGGATACGGGCCCGGAGAGCCGCATGCCGTGAGCGGCGTCAGGCAGCCGCGGAGGCCGGCTCCGCCGGCCGGGAGCGGCAGCCGGCCAGGGGCGCGCGGACGGGGCTACGATGGGCCGCGTGAGCGCGACGACGAAGCCCGAGACGAGCTCGTTCGCCTCGATCGAAGAGGCGATCGAGGAGATCCGGGCTGGGCGATTTGTCGTCGTCGCGGACGACGCCGACCGTGAGAACGAGGGCGACCTCACGATCGCTGCCCAGTTCGTGACGCCGGACGCGGTCAACTTCATGGCCACGCACGGCCGCGGGCTGATCTGCCTGTGCCTGACGCCCGAGCGCTGTGACGAGCTCGGCCTGCGACAGATGACCGACCAGAATGAGGCCCAGTTCGGGACCGCGTTCACGGTGTCGATCGAGGCGCGCGACGGGGTCTCGACCGGGATCTCGGCCGCGGATCGGGCGCGCACGATCCAGGTGGCGGTCGACCCGACGTCCAGCGCGCAGGATCTCGTCCAGCCGGGTCACATCTTCCCGTTGCGTGCGCGTACCGGCGGGGTGCTGAAACGCTCCGGCCAGACGGAGGCGGCCGTCGATCTCGCCCGCCTCGCGGGGCTCGCACCCGCCGGCGTCGTCTGCGAGATCATGAAGGACGACGGGACGATGGCCCGCGTCCCCGACCTCGTCGAGTTCTGCGAGCGCCACGGCCTCAAGCTCATCACGGTCGCCGATCTGATCGAGTACCGGCGACGGACCGAGAAGCTCGTCGAGCGCGTCGTCTCGGTGAGGCTCCCGACCGAGTACGGCGAGTTCCAGGCGGTCGCGTACCGGGAGACGCTGACCGGCAAGCAGCACGTGGCGCTCGTCAAGGGCGACGTCGAGGGCAAGGAGGACATCCTCGTCCGAGTCCACTCCGAGTGCCTGACCGGCGACGTCTTCCACTCCCGGCGCTGCGACTGCGGCGAGCAGCTCGAGCAGGCGCTCGCGCGGATCGAGCAGGAGGGCGAGGGCGTGCTCCTCTACCTCGCGCAGGAGGGTCGCGGCATCGGCCTGCTCAACAAGCTGCGCGCGTACGAGCTCCAGGAGCAGGGCCTGGACACGGTCGAGGCGAACATCGAGCTCGGCTTCAAGGCGGACGCGCGCGAGTACGGGATCGGGTCGCAGATCCTCGCCGACCTCGGCCTCACGACGATCCGCGTGCTGACGAACAACCCGAAGAAGATCTCCGGGATCAGCGGGTTCGGGCTCGAGGTCGTCTCGCAGGAGCCGATCGAGGTCGAGCCGAACGACGAGAACCGCGAGTACCTCGAGACGAAGCGTGACAAGCTGGGGCACACGATCGGCCGCAAGCTCCACCACCAGGGCGAGCGTTACGGCCACGACGATTCCTGAGGACGGTGGCGATGAACCCGAGTGACGGGCCTGACGGGCGGGACGACGACGAGCGGGCCTGGCAGGGCGACGACCTGGAGCGCGCCAGCGAGAACGTCCTCGGCGGGTGGCCGAATGCGCAGCTCGAGGACCCGCCCGAGGATCCCGACCGCGCCACGGAATTCGACGGCGACGACGTCGCGGTCGACGAGCCTGGTCCGGTCGCACCCCCCGCGCTGTCGCCGGACGCGGAGGACGCTCCTGCCGACGACGGCGACGACGAGCCGGCCGCCGAAGCCGTCCTCGTCGAGGATCCGAACGAGGTGAGCGCGCCGCTGCTCGAGGCGACGGGCGAGCACGCCCCCGGTGAGCTCACCGTACCGCCCGGCTATGCCGTCCTCGAGGGCGATGCGCGTGGGGCACGTCGCGCCGTCGGGATCGTCGTCAGCCGGTTCAACGGCGAGGTCACGGGCGGACTGCTGGAGTCCGCGCTCGACGAGCTCGAGGCGCTCGGCATGGAGCGCGACTCGATCACGGTCATGCCGGTCCCCGGGGCATTCGAGCTGCCGCTCGCCGCGATGGCGCTCGCCAAGACCCGCCGCTTCGCCTGCATCGTCGCGCTCGGCTGCGTCATCCGCGGTGACACGCCGCACTTCGACTACGTCGCGAGCGAGGCGGCGTCCGGCCTCCAGCTCGCGGGCATCGAGACAGGCGTCCCAGTCTCGTTCGGCGTGCTCACGCTCGACCGGCCCGACCAGGCCGCGCCGCGTCTCGAGAAGGGCGCGGAGGCCGTTCGCACCGCCCTCGAGATGGCCGACCTCTTCGCGAACCTGCGAGCCGCCGCTGCAAGGTAGCCGCGCGGCGGCTGCTAGGATCGTCGGCCGCATGTCCAGGGTCTGCGTCATCTGCGGGAAGAAGCCCCGGGCGGGGAACTCCCGCTCGCACTCGATGGTCGCCACGAAGCGGCGCTTCGAGCCGAACCTCCAGCGCGTGAGGCTCATGCTCGACGGCAAGCCGACCCGCGACTACGTCTGCACCCGCTGCCTCAAGGCCGGCAAGGTCACCAAGGCCGTCTGACGCGGGCGCGCGGCACGACGCCGCGATGCGCGATCATGCGGGGGCGATGCTCTACCGCCCCGAGGCGTTCGAGCCGCTGATCGACGATCCGTGGGACGCCGAGCGGGTTCGCGCCGCAATCCGGCGTCTCGTCGCCCGGATCGACGATGCCTTCGACCCGCAGCTGCTCTGGCCGGCACACGAATGGGACGGCTGGCAGGCTGCGACGCCCCTGAAGAACCTGTACGTCGGCGCCGCAGGAGTGCTCTGGGCGCTGGATCGGCTCCGGGAGGGAGGCGTCGCCGAGACCCGCGTCGATCTCGCCGGTGCCGCGCGGGCGACGCTGGACGCGTGGCGCCGCGAGCCGGACTTCATGCGCGACACGGAGCTACCCGGCGCCAAGGAGTCGGCGCTCCTCACCGGCGAGACCGGGATCCTGCTGGTCGCGTGGCGCCTGACGGGCGAGCGCGCCCTCTCCGACGATCTCCACGCGCGCGTGGTCGCCAACGTCGAGAACGAGGCGGAGGAGGTGATGTGGGGAACCCCAGGCACGCTCGTCGCGGCTCGGCGCATGCTCGAGTGGACCGGCGAGGACCGGTGGCACGCGGCCGGCGAGGCCAGCGCGGACGCGCTCTGGGCGAGGCGAGATGCGCGCGGGCTCTGGACGCAGCGCCTCTACGGCCGCACGTTCCGGGGCCTCGGCACTGCGCACGGCCTCGTCGGGAACGTGCAGGCGCTCCGGCCCTCGCTGGACGACGAGCGGCGGGCCGACCTCGAGCGGGACGTGAACGCGCTGCTGGCGGAGGTCGCGGTCGTGGAGGGCGACCGCGCGAACTGGCCGACGACGCTGGTCCCCGAGCACGGCGACGACGAGCTGCGGCTCCAGTGGTGCTGGGGAGCGCCGGGCATCGTCGCGGCGGCGGGCGAGTACCTCGAGCCGGAGCTGCTCGAGGCCGGCGCGCGGCTCACGTGGGATGCGGGCGCAGCGACCGAGGAGAAGGGCTTCGGCATCTGCCACGGGACCGCGGGCAACGGCTACGCCCTCCTCGCGGCCTTCGAGCGAACAGGGAACGAGGAGTGGCTCTCCAGGGCGCGCCGCTTTGCCGTGCACGCCTTGCACCAGGCGGAGTCGGGTCCCGGCCGCTACTCGCTGTGGACCGGCGATCCGGGCGCGGCGGTGTTCGCGGCCGACTGCCTGGCGGCGCCCGGGCGGTATCCGATCCTGGACTGAGCATCGGCGTCCGCGCCGCGTAGACTCGCGCCCGTGACCGATCTCGCGAGCGCGGGGCGGCTCGCGAGCGCTGCGCTCGCGAACCTCGAGCGGCACCGCCGGCGGATCAACGCGCTCAACGTCTACCCGGTGCCCGACGGCGACACGGGGACGAACCTGACGCTGACCGTGCGCGGGATCGTCGACGCGATCGAGCGCTCGCAGGCCGAGACCGCGGCGGCGCTCGCCGCCGAGGTGCAGCGCGCCGCGACGATGGAGGCGAAGGGCAACTCGGGGGTGATCCTGAGCACGATCGTCCGCGGGATGGCGACGCGCCTCTCGGACGGCGCGCCCGTGGACGGAGCCCGGCTCGCCGAAGCCCTGCGGGCGGGGGCGACGTCCGCGTACGACGCCGTGAAGCACCCCGTCGAGGGGACGATCCTGACGGTGATCCGCGAGATGGCCGAGGAGGCCGAGCGACCCGAGGTCGCCGCGCTCCCCCTCGCCGACGCGCTGCGGCTGGCCGTCGCTCGGGGCGACGGCGCAGTCGCGCGGACGCCGGAGCTGCTCGACACGCTGCGCGAGGCCGGCGTGGTCGACGCGGGTGGAGTGGGCATCGTCGAGCTTGCCCGCGGGGTGCTGCACGAGCTGACGGGCGAGCCGCTCCCCGAGGTTCCGGACGTCGTCGACGAGCTGACGGAGGAGTCGATCCACCAGGACGATTCGGCGCGCCGGTTCTGCACGACCTTCGTCGTCGAGGGGGAGGAGCTCGACCTCGACGGGCTCCACGCGACCCTCGAGAGCCTCGGCGACTCATTGCTCGTGACCGGGGACGTGACGGTCGCGAAGGTCCATCTCCACACAGACGAGCCGGAACGGGCGCTCGAGCTCGGGCGGGCGGTGGGCGTGGTCGATCCCGTCCGGATCGAGATCAGCGACATGCACAGCCAGGCCGCCGAGCGGGAGCGCTGGCTCGCTCAGCTCCAGGCCGCGGCGACGGCGCCGACGACGTCCACGGCGCTCGTCGCCGTCGCGCAGGGAAGCGGGAACCGGGAGATCCTCCGCAGCGAGGGCGCGCTGATCGTCGTCGAGGGCGGCCCGACGGCCAATCCCTCGGTCGGCCAGCTGCTCGAGGCGATCACCGCCGTGGGCTCGGAGCACGTGCTCGTGCTCCCGAACGACCCGAACATCCGCCTCGCGGCGGAACGAGCGGCGGAAGAGTCGACGAAGGACGTCAGGGTCGTCGCGACGACCTCGATCCCGGAGGGAATCGCCGCCGCGCTGCCCTACGACGCGAACGCCGAGATCGATTCGAACGAGGAGTCGATGCGCGACGCGCTCGCCGGCATCGCCGCTGCGGAGATCACCCGCGCCTCGCGCAGCGCGACCGTCGACGGCCTCGCCGTGTCCGACGGAGACTTCCTCGCGCTCCTCGGTGGCCGCGCGTTCGCGACCGGCGGCGACATCTGGACGGTCCTCGACGCGCTCGTCGAGCGCTTTGCGACCGACGGGCATTCCTTCGTCCAGGTGCTGCGCGGGGACGACGCGCCCGAGGCGGAGGAGATCAGCGCGCGCTACGCCGGTCGTGCCGACGGCCTCGAGCTCGACGTCCAGTGGGGAGGGCAGCCGCACTACCCGCTGCTGCTCTCGGCGGAGTAGGGGATGGCCACCCGCCTCCTCCTCGTCGAGGACAACGAGGTATACCGCTCCTCGCTCGAGCTCCTTCTGGGCCTCCAGCCCGACCTCGAGGTGGTCGGCGCGGTCGGCTCGGGCGACGAGGCCGCCGAGGCGGCGTCCCGCGTGCAGGCCGACGTCGTGTTGATGGACTACCGGCTGCCGGGACTCGACGGCGCTGCCGCCACGCGTGCCGTGATCGCCTCGTCGGGCGCTGCCGTTGTGTGCCTCACGGCCGAGGCGACGACGGAGGAACGCGACGAGGTCCTCCGCGCCGGAGCCGTCGGCCTCGTCGAGAAGGGCGTGCCGATCGAGGCGCTGACCGCCGCGATCCGCGAGGCCGCGCCCCCGCGCGACGCCGGTTAGGGTCCCACCGTGCAGCTGACGCGTGAGAGCACGGCGATCGTGCTCGATTCGACCTCGGACTTCGTCGATGCGCGCGCGCGCCATTCGAACATGCGTGTCGTGCCGCTGTACGTGCTCTTCGACGGAGTACCGCTCCGCGACCACGTCGACATCTCGCCCGCGGAGTTCTACGAGCGGCTCGCCGCGTCGACCACGCTGCCCACCACCTCCCAGCCGACACCCGAGGACTTTCTCGCCTGCTATCGCGAGCTGCGCGAGACGGGGTACGAGCGGATCTGGTCCTTGCACATCTCCGCGAAGCTGTCCGGCACGTACGAGTCCGCCCGACGCGCGGCGGACGAGCTGGGCGGAGGAATCGTGCGCGTCGTGGACACGGGCAGCGCCTCCCTCGCGTGCGCGCTCCTCGCGGAGGCGATCGATCGGAGGCTCGCCCGCGGCACGACGGACGGGGAGGTGGAGGAGCTCATCGCGCGGTTCGAGGGCTCCACTCGCGTCGTGTTCACGACTGCGACGCTCGAGTACCTCCAGAAGGGCGGGCGGATCGGCAAGGCCCAGGCATTCGCCGGCTCGCTCCTGAACGTGAAGCCGATCCTCGAGCTCCGCGACGGCGTCGTCGAGCCGGTCGGTCGCGTGCGCGGCCGACAGAAGGCCCTCGAGGAGTTCGCGCACCTGTTCACGGAGGACACCGAGGATCGCGAGGGTCTGCACACGGCGATCGCCCACGCCGATGCCCCGGAGTGGATCGACGTCCTCACCGACCTCGTCGCGAAGACGCGGCCCGATGCGACCGTCGACCTCGTCCAGCTTCTCGGCGCGGTCGTCGGCACCCACACAGGCCCCGGCGCCGTCGGCTTCTTCTGGTTCCAGGACTCCTGACGCCACCGGGCGGCTGGCTCCCGCCGGGCGAAGCCCGGCTCCGCCCGCCTGACGGGGGCGTCAGGCTCATCGGGTCCGCCGGACCGACTCGTACACTCGCACCGGTGCCTCCTGCGACGGCCCGCACCCGGCTGCCCGCCGGCTTCGGCGGCACGGACCCGCCTGCACGCCTCCCGCGGACGGGGGCCGTGCCGCTACCCGACGCGCTCGAGCTGGGCGTCGACAGGCTCGCCGGGGTCGGCCCGGCGGTGCGGCGCAAGCTCGCACGGCTGGGGATCGCGACGGTCGGCGACCTGCTCGCCCATCGGCCGAGGCGCTACGAGTCGGCGGCCGAGGAGCGCACCGTGGCATCGCTGTTCGGCGAGGACGAGGCGGTGCTCGAGGTCGTCGTCCGTCGCGTATCGGGTCGACGGCGCGGTCGGCTCCACATCCTGACCGCCCACGTCGCGGACGAGACAGGGGAGGTCCGCGCGACGTGGTTCAACCAGCCGTGGCTCGAGGCCCAGTTGACGCCCGGGACCCGCCTCCGCCTGCGCGGGAAGCCGAACCGTTTCGGGTTCCAGGTGTCCTCCTACGACATCGGCGAGGCTGCGCAGACCGCGGACTTCGCGCCCGTCTATCCGGCGACCGCCGACCTCGCCCAGAAGACCCTGCGCGGCCTGACCGACCAAGCGTTGGCCTACGCCCGGGCCGGGGGCGAGCCGCTGCCCGCGGGTGTCCGGGTGGCCTCGGTGCTCCCGCTCCGCGGCGACGCGCTTGTCGCGCTGCACCGGCCTCGCTCCGAGATCGACGCCGAGGATGCTCGGCGTCGCCTCGCGCTCGACGAGCTCCTCGTCCTGCAGCTCGCCCTGAAGCGACGCGCCGCCGAGCGCGAGACGCTCGTGGCGGAGCCGCTGCCGCCGCCCGGCGAGCTCGCGGCGCGCTACCGCGACGTGCTGCCGTTCACCCTCACGGAGGCCCAGGAGCAGGCCCTCGCGGAGATCGACGCAGACCTCGGGCGCGCGACCCCGATGCAACGGCTCCTGCAGGGGGACGTGGGCTCCGGCAAGACCGCGGTCGCGCTCTACACGCTCCTCCGCGCGGTCGAGGCGGGCCGGCAGGGCGCGCTGATGGCGCCGACCGAAACGCTCGCCGAGCAGCACTTCTTCACGATCGAAGGGGTGTGCACGGAGCTGGGCGTGCGGGTCGCGCTCCTCACGTCGAGCACCACCGCGAAGGAGCGGCGCGCGACACATCAGCTCGTGGCCTCGGGCGACATGGGGATTGCCGTCGGAACGCATGCGCTGATCCAGCGCGACGTGGAGTTCGCCGATCTCGCGGTCGCGGTCGTCGACGAGCAGCATCGCTTCGGCGTCGAGCAGCGCGCGGCGCTCGTCGAGGGAAGAAGCCCGCACGTCCTCCACATGACCGCGACGCCGATTCCGCGCACGCTGGCGCTGACGGTCTACGGCGACCTCTCGGTCTCGGAGATCGCGGCGCCGCCCGCCGACCGAAAGCCGATCGTCACGGCGTGGGTGACCGAGGAGCGGAGCTCCGAGGCGTACTCGAGGCTGCGCCGCCACCTCGACGAGGGGCGGCAGGCGTACGTCGTCTGCCCGCTCGTCGAGGGCTCGGAGACGACGCTCGCCCGGGCCGCGGAGGACGAGGCGGCGCGGCTTCGCGCGAACGAGCTGCGCGGCTACCGCGTCGGCTGCGTGCACGGCCGGCTCAAGACCGCAGAGCGACGGGGCGTGATGGCCGCATTCAAGGCGGGCGAGCTCGACGTCCTCGTGGCGACGACCGTGATCGAGGTGGGCGTCGACGTCCCGAACGCGACCATCATGATCGTCCAGGAGGCGGACCGGTTCGGGCTCGCCCAGCTCCACCAGCTCCGCGGGCGCGTGGGTCGCGGCGCGGAGCAGTCGTACTGCCTCCTGGTATCGCGCGGGCACGACGAGCTCTCCGAGTCGGCCCTCGAGCGTCTCGAGGCGATGGTCTCGACGACCGACGGGTTCGAGCTCGCGGAGCGCGACCTCGAGATCCGCGGCGAGGGACAGCTCGTCGGGGCGCGGCAGTCGGGGCTCACAGATCTCCGGTTCACGCGGCTCCGCGCGGACCGCGACCTACTCGAGCAGGCGAAGGAGCTCGCAGGCGAGCTGGGCGACGACCCGCTGCTGGCCGACGCCGTCGAGCGCCTGCTCGGCGAGTCGGAGCACGTGGGCGAGTCGTAGGGGGCTGCCCTCGGAGCCGCTCGAGCAGCCGCACCTGCATACGGGGCCGGAGCTCGTCGCCGCCGCGACGCCGTATCGTCCCGCCATGCGGATCATCGCGGGGACGCATCGCGGGCGGCGGATCGCCGCGCCGAAGGGCGCGGACACCCGTCCGACGGGTGACAAGGTGCGCGAGGCGCTCTTCGGCCTCGTCGGCCCCGTCGACGAAGCCTCGGTCCTCGACCTCTACGCGGGGTCGGGCGCGCTCGGGCTCGAGGCGCTGTCGCGCGGCGCTGCCCGGTGCGTCTTCGCGGAGACGGATCCCGCGGCATGCCGCGTGATCCGACGGAACCTCGAGCAGCTCGGACTTGCCGGCGGGCTGGTCGTCCAGCGCGACGCGGCCGCGTTTCTGCGGGGTGAGGTCGCGGCCGGGACACGCCACGACCTCGTGCTCGTCGACCCACCGTACGAGCGGTGGGAGTCGGTCGAGGCCGAGCTTGCCGCGCTGCTCCCGTCGGTCGTCATGCAGTCGGGGCTCGCCGTCGTCGAGACGAGCGCCCGCGTCGAGCCGCAGCTTCCTCTCGACCTCCAGACGAGCCGGCGGTACGGTTCCGCCCGTCTCACCGTCTTCGCGCCATGACCGACCGCCAGCCGATCGTCGCGATCAACCCCGGTACGTTCGACCCCGTCACCCTGGGGCACGTCGACGTGATCCGGCGCGCCGCGGCGATCTTCGACTCGGTCGTGGTCGGTGTCGTCCGCGACCCGACGCACAAGCAGACGCTGTTCACCGTGGAGGAGCGCGTCGCGTTCCTCGAGGAGGCGCTCTCAGAGCTGGACAACGTCGTCGTCGACGTGTTCAGCGAGCTTGTCGTCGACTTCGCGCGCAAGCACGGCGCGCGCACGATGGTGAAGGGCCTTCGCGTGATCGCGGACTTCGAGTGGGAGTTCCAGATGAACCGGCTCAACCACCTGCTCGCCCCCGAGGTCGAGACGATGTACGTCATGTCGAGCCCGCACTACGCCTTCGTCTCGTCCAGCGGCGTGAAGGAGATCGCATCGTTTGGCGGGAACGTCGGCGAACTCGTCACCCCTGCGGTCGCGGAGCGCTTCCGCGAGCTGTACCCGAACGGCCGTCCCGGCGCACCGCTCAGTCCCCAGGAATAGTCGCAGCGCCAGGGGCCCGCGACCCTCCCAGGTTTGCTCGTCGGAACACTCGGCGTTGTGGCCGGAGGCCGGCTTTGCTGGCCGGGAGGCCAACCGTGCTGCGCGTTGTCGGTACCGGAAGGAGGGGGCTCGTGGGGGAACAATGGGTTCCCCCACGTCCTAGGTCGCGAGTACCATCCCAGCCATGGACGTCCTCGTACTCATCGACAAGCTCGACGACCTCGTGCACAACGCGAAGGCGGTTCCTCTCACCGATCAGGTGCGCATCGACCGCGAGGAGATCTACGACATCCTCGACCAGATGCGCGCGACGATCCCCGAGGAGATCAAGCAGGCACGGTGGATCGTGAAGGAACGGCAGGAGATGCTCGCGGAGGCGAAGCGCGAGTGCGACCGGCTGATCGGCGAGGCGCGCGAGCAGGCGGTGCGCGAGGCCTCGCAGACGGAGATCGTGAAGCTCGCCGAGAGGCAGTCCCAGGAGATCGTCGAGGAGGCGCGCCGAGGCGCTCGGGAGACGCGGCTCGAGATGGAGGACTGGGCAGACGGCATCCTCTCGACGCTCGAGGTCAACCTCGACAAGTTCCTCGGCGCCGTGCGGCGCGGGCGCGAGCGGCTCCACGAGCGCTCGCAGGAGACCGTCGTAGCGGGCATCGGTCCGGTCGACCGCGACGGCAGCGTCGCGGACGTCGAGAGCTACCAGTAGCCGACGCCGTGTGGGCGCCGGCGCCGGCGCCCACACCACGTCGATCCGCCGCGCGTCGGCCTGGCTCAGCCGAGCGGCACCTGGACGAGGCGGTAGCCGGCGACGCCGGCGAGCTCGGGGTCGCCCTGGCGCGAGGCCTTGACGAAGAACTGCACGGAGTACGCGGGCCGAAGAGCGGGGAAGTCCCGCTCGGGCGTGACGGTCAGCTGCAGCCACCCGTCCTGGCCCGTCTTCTGGTCCTGCGCGTTCCGGGTCACGAGCGGCGTCGAGCGGAAGAACACCTGCGCGTCGCGGACGACGAAGCCGCGCGTGTCCTTCACCTTGATCCGGACGGTGATCGGCTCCGTGCGCGAACGGATCGGGTTCGGTGAGAACGTCACCTGGTCGATCACGAGCCGCTCGTTCGACGGCACGCTCGCGACCGGGATCGACTTCTCTCCGGTCGGGAGCGTGATCACGCCGGACGGCCCCTGAGGGCCCTGCACGGCGGGGCTCTGCGCCGTCAGCCGACTCACCTCGCCCTGGCTGTTCCGGGCGATGACGCGCGCGCGGATCGTCTTGCCGACGTCGCCCTCGCGCAGGCCGTAGGCGTCGTCGTTGAAGCTCGACTGGACGACGCAGTTGTTGCCCGCGCCGTCGCAGCGGAGCCAGCGGAACGTGAACGTGATCGGCTGGCGGCCATTCCACGTGCCGGGCACGACGTGGAGCGTCTCGCCCTGCGCCGGGGTCCCGCTGAGCGTCGGCGCCGCGACGTTCACCGGCCTGTCCGCGTCGGGCTGGCGGATGCGCGCAGTCGCGTTGGAGGCCACGGTCTGTGTGCCGTCCGCGTTCGTCGCGGAGACCCGGACGCGGATTCGGTGGTCGACGTCGGCCGTCGCCACGATGTACTTCGAGGTCGTTGCGCCGCCGATCGCCGCGCAGTCCGAGCCGTCGGCTCGTCCGCCGCTCTGCGGGCAGCGGACCCACTGGTACGCGAAGGCCGTCGGCTGGCCCGTCCAGGAGCCGTTCGTCGTCGAGAGCGTCGCACCGACGACCGCGGAGCCGCTGATTCGCGGCTCGGCGGTGTTCGCGGGCTTGTCCTGCGCCGCCGCGCCGCCTCCGCCCGGAAGCGCGAGCACCGTCGCAGCGGACGCAAGCGCCGCTACGACGATCGTCCTGACGAGAAGAGTGGTTCGTGTCCTGCGCATCGATCGTCCTTTCGGAGATGACGACACAGGACTAGCCCCTGGAGGGCTCGGTCGAACCACTCCTAACGGAACATTCACCCGTCTTACGGAAGTTTCACGCGTTCGCGACTCCTTCCTCACGAACGGGCGTCTTTTCGGGCGCGCGCTACCCTCGCCGGGTGACCCGGTTCTCGTTGAGACACCTGCGGCTCAGGCCCGGCGAGGAGCACCGCGAGACGCTCGAGCTCGAGCTCGAGCCGCTCACCCTCGGCGGCGCGACCTACGTGCCGACGCCGCGTGTCGTTCCCGCCGAGCTCGTTGTCCAGCGCGCGCAGAGCGGCGACGTGTTCCGCCTGCGCCTCGCGACGCGGGTCGAGGGCCCGTGCATGCGCTGCCTCGGCTCGGCCACGGTGGAGGCCGCCGTGGACGCGCAGGAGTACGAGTCCTCCGATCCCGACGCCCCGGACGAGCTCCGCTCGGAATACGTCGCCGACGGCGAGCTCGACGTGGCCGCATGGGGCCGCGACCAGGTCGCACTGGGCCTTCCGGAACCAATCCTCTGCCGGCCCGACTGCGCGGGGCTCTGCCCCGTCTGCGGCAAGAACCTGAACGATGAGCCGCACGAGCACGAGGAGGTCGTCGCCGACCCGCGCTGGGCCGCCCTCGAGGCCCTGCGGACGGACGCCGCCGGCGAGGACTGAGCCGGGGAGCAGGTCTGCCGCGCGCGCGGAGCCGCTACAATCGGCGGCCGCTCATGGCCGTTCCGAAGCGTAAGACCTCGAAGGCCCGCCGCGACAAGCGTCGCGCGCAGCACGGCGTCGCCGCGCCACGCGTGTCGACGTGCGAGCACTGCGGCGCGCCGAAGCAGTCCCACCGCGTCTGCCCGACGTGCAAGACGT
This sequence comes from uncultured Actinomycetes bacterium, assembly GCA_963742625.1. Lineage (GTDB taxonomy): Bacteria > Actinomycetota > Thermoleophilia > Gaiellales > Gaiellaceae > Gaiella. The sequence goes on along the minus strand of CAVUMO010000002.1, from coordinate 1,296,307 downwards.
ATCGCGGGCGCGAGGTCTCCCCGCTCCGCACGCCCGCGCCGTAGATGGCGACGCGCGTCGCGGTCGACGCCCTCGGGGGTGACCACGCGCCGGATGAGGTCGTCGCGGGAGCGGTCGAAGCGGCCTCGGACTCCATCACGCCGATCCTGTTCGGGCCCGAGTCGCTCGCCGGCACCGGGCTCGAGCTCGTGCCGTGCAGCGACGGGATCGCCATGAGCGACAAGCCCGCCGAGGCGGTGCGCGCGAAGCCGGACTCGTCGCTCGTCCGTGCCGTGCGGGCGGTCGGGGACGGCGACGCAGCGGCCGTGATCTCCGCGGGGAACACGGGCGCAGTGCTCGCCGCCTCGCTGCTGTACCTGCGGCGCCTGCCCGGCGTTCATCGGCCCGGCATCGCGATCGTGATCCCGGGACGCCAGGGCCCGACGGTGCTGATCGACGCGGGCGCCAACGCCGAGGCCAGGCCCGAGCACCTCGTCCAGTTCGGTCACATGGGCACCGTGTTCGCGCAGGAGATGCTCGACGTGTCCGACCCCTCGGTTCGGCTGCTCTCGATCGGAGAGGAGCCGGAGAAGGGGAATCAGCTGACGCTCGAGGCGCACGCGCTCCTCGAGGCATCCGGCCTGCGTTTCGACGGGAATGTCGAGGGTCGGACGCTGCTCGAAGGGGAGGCGGACGTCATCGTCTGCGACGGCTTCACCGGCAACGTCGCCCTCAAGACGCTCGAAGGGACGATCCGGGGCGTGCTTGTCGCGCTGCGCGACGAGATCCGCTCGTCGGCCAGAGCCCGGGTGGGCGGCCTGTTGATCCGGCCTGCAGCGAGGGGCCTGCGCTCCCGCCTCGACCCGGAGACCTACGGCGGCGGCTACCTTCTCGGGTTGCGCGGCCTCGTGGTGATCGCACACGGCTCCAGCTCCCATGTCGCGATCGGAAACGCAACGCGAATGGCCGCCCGGGGCGTCGAGCACCGCCTCGTCGCGCGGCTCGCGGAGCGCATGCCCGCGACGCGCGCCGAGAGCCGCGCCGCTGCCACCGCGGAGCGTTGAAGTGCTCTTTCTCGGGTTGCCCCTGCGCGATCCGTCGAGGCCGGAGGCCGGCTTTGCCGGCCGGGAGGCCAGCCTCGGCCAATCCGTGCACAGCGCCGAAGAAGGGGGCTCGTGGTGGAAACATGGTTTCCCCCACGCTTCCCCACGCTGTTAAAGTCCTGCGCTCTATCCATCCCAGATTCGATCAGTGAGGTTCGAGAGTGGCACTTTCCCGCGATGAGGTCTTCGAGCGCGTCAAGTCGGCGCTCCACGAGCAGCTCGGCATCGACGAGGGCGAGATCACGAACGAGGCGTCGTTCCAGGACGACCTCGATGCGGACTCGCTCGACCTGGTCGAGCTGATCATGGAGCTCGAGGATCAGTTCGGCATCAAGATCCCGGACGAGGATGCGCAGAAGCTGACGACGGTCGGGCAGGCGGTCGACTACGTCGTCGAGCATCAGTGAGCTGCCGGAGGGGAAGGGCGGGGCGCTCGCGCGCCTGATCGACACCCTTCCCCCCGCGCGCCGAGAACACGTCTTCACGCACACCTCCTGGGCGCCCGATCGCGCGTCGTCGTACGAGCGTCTCGAGTTCCTCGGCGACTCGGTGCTCGAGCTCGCGATCGCCCGCGCGCTGTACGACCGGTTCCCCGACGCCTCCGAGGGGAGGCTCGCGAAGATCCGCGCCCACGTCGTCTCGCGCCAGAGCTGCGCGAGCGTCGCGCGCGACCTCGACCTCGGCGGCGTGCTCGTCCAGCGCGCGCAGGACATCCCCGGGCCGGAGCTGCACCGCATCTCGCTCAGCCGCAACGTGTTGGCCGCCCTGCTGGAGGCGGCGATCGCGGCGGTGTACCTCGAGCACGGCTTCGAGGAGGTCGAGGAGGCGGTCGTCGACGCGTTCGCAGAGCGGATCGAGTTCGCCAGCACCGGTCATGTCGACGCGAAGACCGAGCTGCAGGAGGCGCTCGCGCGGACCGGGCGCGTCGTCCAGTACGACGTGCTGATGGTCGAAGGGCCGCCGCACGAGCGCCGGTTCGTCTGCGCGGCCCTGATCGACGGCGAGCAGCTCGGGGTAGGGCGAGGCTCGACGAAGAAGGCGGCCGAGCAGGAGGCCGCCGCGCAGGCGCTCGAGGCGCTTCAGCAGCCCCAGGTCGACGGCTGATCCGACGTCCGCCGCGGCGGCGATACTTCCCGCCCGGTGCACCTGCGCTCCATCAAGCTGCGCGGCTTCAAGTCGTTCCCCGACTCAGTCGACGTGTCTCTCGAGCCTGGGGTCGCCGTCGTCGTCGGTCCGAACGGGTCCGGCAAGTCGAACGTGTCCGACGCGATCGTCTGGGCGGCGGGCTCGCTCACGCCCTCCGAGCTTCGCGCCGACCGGCCCGACGATGTCCTCTTCGGTGGCTCCGCTACCCGGCCCGCGGCCGACCACTGCGAGGTCGAGCTCGTATTCGACAACGAGGACGGCGGCTTCGGCGAGGAGCTCGACTTCAGCGAAGTGTCCATCGCGCGCCGGCTCGTACGCGGGGGTGAGGGGCAGTACCTCGTCAACCGCACGCCGGTGCGCCGCACCGACCTCGTCGAGCTGCTCGCGGACGTCGGGCTCGGCGGGACGATGCACTCGATCGTGTCGCAGGGAAAGGTCGACGCCGTGCTCGCGTCGAGGCCCGAGGACCGGCGCGCGCTCGTCGAGGAGGCAGCCGGGCTCGGGAAGTTCAAGCGGCGCCGCCATCGCGCCGAGCTGAAGCTCGCCCGCGTCGCGACCCAGGTCGAACGAGCACGCGACGTCGAAGAGGAAGTGCGCAAGCGGCTCCGCCCCCTCGCCCTCCAGGCGACCGCGGCGGAGCGCGCCGAGAAGCTCGCCGGGGAGATCGCGACGCTTCGTGCACGCGTCGCGTCGCTCGACCTCGCGGCGCTCGAGGAGCGCAAGGCGGAGGCCGACGCGCGGCGGGGCGCAGCGGCGCTCGCGCGCCGGACGACCCAGGAGCGGCTGTCGGCGGTCCTCGGGGAGCGTGAGGCGGCCGAGGTCGAGCTCTCCGATGCGGCAGGCGCACGCGAGGGCGCGCTCGGCGCGCTCTACCGGCTGCAGGGCGCGGGGGAGCGTCTGTCCGTCCGCTCGGAGTCGCTTGCTGCGCTCGCAGGGCGGCTCGGCGAGGACCTCGCGGAGGCGGAGCGCGCGCGCGCGACGCGGTCCGACGAGGCTGTTCGCGCGCTCGAGGCCGCATCCCGCGAGGCCGCGGCCGCGGCCCGTGACGCCGCGACCGACAGCGGGAGGATCGCAGAGCAGGCCCGGCACGCCCAGGCGCTGCTCGCGGCCGCCGAGCGGGCGGCCGCGGTCGAGGCGGAGCGGCGGCTCGACGAGACCCGTGCAGAGCGCGAGTCGGTCGACCGCGGCCTCGGGGAGCTGACCGGCGGCTCGGGGAGCGCCAACCGTGCGCTCGTCGCGCTCGGGGCGGCGCGGGAGCGGCTGAACGCGCGGCACGAGCGGGCTGCCGAGCTCGCCCGCGACCTTGCGCAGCAGCACGAGGTTGCACGCGCGCAGGCCCGCGAAGGCCGGCCTGCACCTGCCGAGCTCGAGACCCGGGCGAACGAGGCGGCCGCCGAGGCGCGCATCGCCGTGACTGAGCGGGACGATCTCGCCGAGCGGGCACGCGCGGCCCGCGACCGGCTCGCCGCGCTCGAGCGCTCGCTCGAGGACCGAGAGGGGATTGCGCCAGCCGCACGTGCTCTCGCGGCCCAGGGGGCACGGCTTGCCCTGCAGGGCCTCGAGGTCGAGGGCGGACTGGAGAAGGCAGTCGCCGCCGCGCTCGCGTCGCACGCCTCCGCGCTGCTCGCCGCCGATCCCGAGGCGGGACTCGCGCTGCTCGAGCGCGCCCGCGCCGAGGGTCTCGGGCGCCTCGACGTCATCGTCGCGACCGACCGTCGCCCGCACGACGACCCGCCCGTGCCCGGCGCCGAGCGCCTGGCCGGGCACGTCTCGGGCGACGGCGAGACGCTGCGGCTCCTCGACGACGTCTGGCTCGTCGAGATTCAGCAGCTCCTCGACGCCCGGGCGGGCACGGTCGTGACGCGGGAGGGACACGGCTACGACGCGGAGCGAGGGGAGCTCTGGTTCGCCGGGCAGGCGGGCGAGACGATGCTGCTCGAGCTCGACGCGCGAAGACGCGCGCTCGCCGACGAGGCCGATGAGCTCGACGCGCGTATCACCACCGCCGCGCGGGAAGCCGAAGAGGCCGCTGTGCGGGCGGAGGCCGCCGAGACGGCGTATCGCGAGGTTGCCCATCTCCGCGCGCTGTCGCTCGATCCCGACATGCTCGGGCGACTCGCAAGGGTGGCGGGCACGGTCGTGGAGCACACCGCGCGTGCGACGAACGCGCTCGCACGGATCGAGGCCCCCGTCAACGCCGCGCTCGCGGCCGGGGCCCGCCGCGCCTCCGAGCTCGGGGAGGAGCTCCGGCGGCTCAACGCGCTCGAGTCCGATGCACGGCGCGAGGCCGTGGAGGCCGGTCGCCGCGCGGCAGAGGCCGAGGTCGTGCTCGCACGTCTCGGCGGCGTACCGATCGCCGCGTCGTCGACCGAGGGGCGATCGCTGGCCGAGCTCGCCGCGGACGCTGCGCAGGCGCTCGCCGAGTCCGAGGCTGCCGCCGAACGGGCGCGCAGCGCCGGCGACGCGGCGCGGGCGACCGAGACCGCTCTGCGGGAGCGGGCGCCGCGGGCGTTCAGGCTCGACGTCGACCTTCTCCAGCGGCTGGTCGGCGCCGCCGCCGCGCTCGACGACGGGGTGCGGAGAGCGTCGTCTTTGGCCGGCCGATTCGAGGCGCCGGTCCGGGCGCGCGCGGACGCAGGCGCCGTGCGCGCCACGCAGCTCGGCGGGGAGCTCCGGCGTTTGGGCGCTGCGGAGGTCGAGCTCCGGCAGGAGGCGGAGGGGGTGTCCGAGCGCCTGACGGCGGTCGAGGTCGAGCTTGCGCGGCTCGACGGCGAGGCGGTCGAGGCCCGGAGGAGGCTCGAGGAGGCACGCACGGCGGGCGCAGCCGAGCCCGAGCCGACCGAGCCCGTGGCCGAAGCGCCACCGGACCCGGACCGGGACGAGCTCGCGGCGCGGATCACGAGGCTCGAGTCGCGCCGGGAGGCGCTCGGAAAGGTCAACCCGCTCGCGCAGGAGGAGTACGAGGCCGAGAAGCAGCGTCTCGACGAGCTGTCGACGCAGCGGGGGGACCTCGAGGCGTCGCTCCGTGAGCTCGAGGCGCTACGAGACGAGCTCGCGGAGACCGTGCGACGCCGGTTCGACGAGACGTTCTCGGCGGTCGCCGCGAACTTCGAGGAGGTCGCTGCGACGCTGTTCCCGGGAGGCGAGGGCCGTCTCCGCCTCGTCGAGCCGGACGAGGGGGCCGACGAGCAGGAGGCGGGCGTCGAAGTCGAGCTCCGCCCCGCGGGCAAGCGGATCACACGGCTCACGCTGCTCTCCGGAGGGGAGAAGGCGCTCGGGGCCATCTCGTTTCTGTTCGCGCTCTTCCTCGCGAAGCCGTGCCCGTTCTACCTCCTGGACGAAGTCGAGGCGGCGCTCGACGACGCGAACATCACCCGCTTCGTCGACCTGCTCCGCCGCTACGCGGACCGCGCCCAATTCGTCGTGATCACGCACCAGAAGCGGACGATGGAGGCGGCGGACGTCCTCTACGGCGTCACGATGGGCGACGACGGCGTCTCGCAGATCGTCTCCCGCCGCCTCCCGCGCGACGAGCGCGCAGTCGCTTCGGCCTGAGCGGCCCACGTCCGGGGCGCGGGTAGCGTTCTTGCGATGTCGCGCACCTGGTCGGAGCTGCTCGGCGACACCGAGGACGGCGAGCGGGAGGAGAGCGAGCGGACGGGGTTCTTGGGCCGTCTGCGCGACTCCCTCGGCAAGAGCCGCCGAGCGCTCCAGGCAGAGCTCTCCGGGTCGTTCGACGCGAGCCGGGAGGATGCATGGGAGCAGCTCGAGATCGCCCTGATCCGCGCGGACGTCGGCGTTCCGGCAACGGCCGAGCTCGTCCGGCGGCTGGAGGCGCGCGGCGAGCTCGCCGATCTCGGCGAGGCGCTGGCCGAGGAGGTCGAGCAGCTCTTCGGCGAGCCTCCGACTCTCGCCCGCTCGGCCGAGCCGCCGATGGTCGTCCTCGTCGTCGGCGTGAACGGGACGGGGAAGACCACCACGATCGGGAAGCTCGCGCGCAAGCTCTCCGACCACGGACGTTCCGTCCTCGTCGGCGCCGCCGACACCTTTCGAGCGGCAGCGGACGAGCAGCTCGAGATCTGGGCGGATCGCGCCGGCGCGGAGTTCGTCGGCGGCTCCCGGGGCGCCGACCCCGCGGCCGTCGCCTTCGACGCGGTCGAGGCCGGGCGAGCCCGCGGTCGGGACGTCGTCATCGTCGATACGGCCGGGCGGCTGCACACGCAGGGGAACTTGATGGACGAGTTGGCGAAGGTGCGGCGCGTCATCGAAGGGAGGCTCGACGGAGCCCCGCACGAGACGCTCCTCGTCGTCGACGCGACGACCGGCCAGAACGGCCTGCAGCAGGCACGACTGTTCTCGGAGACCGCCGGTGTCACCGGGGTGGCGCTGACCAAGCTCGACGGCTCCGCGAAGGGCGGTGTCGCCGTCGCGATCGCCCACGAGCTGGGGCTTCCGGTGAAGCTCGTCGGGGTCGGCGAGGGCCTCGACGACCTCCGGCCGTTCGATGCGCACGACTACGCGACGGCACTCCTCCGCGGTTGAGCGGCTCCGCGGCCGGAAGGGGTTGACGGGGTCCGCCACACCTCACTACAACGAGTGAGTCACTACCCCTTCCAGGGGAGACGGGGTGAGGGAGGAGGAGTCGCATGGCGGTATCGGTAGTCGCCCATTTTCCGGAGCTGACGACGGAGACGTACGACGAGGTCATCGCGTCACTCGATCTCGACGCGAATCCGCCTGCGGGTGCGATCCTGCACGTCGCCGGCGAGGCGGACGGATCGATCACGACGTCGGAGATCTGGCAGACCGAGCAGACGTTCAGGTCCTACCTGGATTACCGCTTGCGGCCTGCGCTGCGGATGCACGGCGTGCAGCGCGAGCCGGTGGTCGAGGTCGCGCCGCTCCACAACGTCTACGCACCCGAGATCTTCACGATCGAGCGAATGGGATCCGTCTCGCTGCCCGCGCACGCGGCCGGCGCGCCGCTCTAGTTCGGCCCGTGACGCGTGGGCGCCTGGCGTTTGCGTACCGACTGGGGGAGTCGATACCCTCGTTCGAGTGATTGCCGTCGCTGGTACCCGACGCCCAGAGGAGCGTGCACCGCATGGCCGTTAGCGTTGTCATCCGGTATCCCGACCTTCCCGCGGAGACGTACGACCAGGTCATCGCGTCGCTCGATCTCGACGCGAACCCACCCGCCGGCGCGATCCTTCACGTCGCCGGTGCCGCAGAGGACGGCTTCCTCATCGCCGAGGTCTGGCAGACCGAGCAGACGTTCCAGGCGTTCTTCGACTACCGCTTCCGACCGGCGGTGCGGATGCACGGCATCCACGCCGAGCCGACCGTCGACGTCGCGCCACTCCGCAACATCTTCGCGGCGGAGATGAGCACGGTCGAGCGCCTCGGCTCGGTGTCGCTACCCGCGACGTACGCGGGTGCGGTGCTCTAGGCAGAGCACCGCACCGCTCCCCTCTCTACGCGTCGCCACCGGCGAGCGTGACCTTGTGCTCCGAGATACGCGGGTTCGACACCGTCACGACGTGCTGCACGATCACGTACTGCCGGCCGTCGTTGGCGATGCTCTTGCCGATCGCCTGACGGGCGGCGTCCTCCAGCGCGTCGTGGAGCGTCTCTCCCTTCCCCTCCCAGATCTCGAGCTCCCGCTGATCGTCGCTCACGCCTGCCTCCCTTCCTGCCTGATCGCTCGACGAGCACCATCGTGCGCACGCACGAGGCACCGTTACAAGTCGCGCGTTGTCAGACGAGGGCCGGCTCCACGCCGGCGAGCAGGGCGGCGTCGACAAGCGTGAGCAGCCGGCCGTCGCGGATCGCGTCGTCGGAGCCCTCGAACAGGGCCAGGGCCCTCGTCTGGAGCGTGCGCTCGATCGCGACCGCGGTGACCGCGGCGCGCTCGCGGGCGGCCAGCGCCGCGCCGAGCAGCTGCGCTCCGCGCTCGCCGTCCTCGGTCAGCGCGAGCGCGACGAGGCACTCGGCCGCGATCGCCTCGTTCCCGAGCTGGGCGAAGATCCCGAGCGCCGCGAGAAGCGGGGCGCGGGCGTCGGGCAGGTCGCCGCGCATGATCGCCGCTTCCCCCAGCCCGCAGAGCGCGCCGCCCTCGTGCAGCCCGTCGCCGACCGCGCGAGCCAGGTCGAGACATTCGTGGAGGAGCAGCTCTGCGGCATCGTTGTCGCCGTCTGCGAGCGCGGCCGTGCCCGCCGTGAGCGCCGCATCCGCGACGAGGAGCCGGTCTCCGATCCGCCGGCGGATCTCGAGCGACTCGAGCGCCAGCGTCCTCGCCCGCGCGGTGTCTCCGCGCTCCGTCGCGAGGAACGCGAGGGCGTTGAGGGCGCTCGACGCGGCGCGTTCGTCCGATGCGGCTCTCGCGTTCTCCAGCGCCTCGCCCGCCTGGCGCTCGGCAAGGTCGAGGTCGCCCGTGTCGAGCGACATCCACGCGAGCTCGGTCAACGCGAACGAGACCTCGCGCCCCGCGCCGAGCGCCCGGTAGAGCTCGAGCGCCTCCCGAAGCGGGCCTGCGGCCGCGACGGCCTCCCCCTGCGCGGCGGCGAGACGTGCAAGCGTCCACAACGCGCGCGCGCGCATGCGGACGTCGTCCGGCGGCGCCTCTTCGATCGCCGCCGCGAGCATCCGGCGCACCTCGTCGACGTGGAGATGGGCGCGCCAGAACCGCTCGAGGGACGAGATCAGGCGGATCACCCGCTCGTGGTCGCCCGTGCGTCGCGCGTCGTCGAGCGAGGCGCGGAGGTCGGGGAGCCAGGCGTCCAGCTCGGCGAGCCAGTCTGCCGGATCCGCCCCGGCAAGCTCTTCGGAGGCGCGCTCGACGAGGTCGTCGAGCCAGCGGTCGCGCTCTCTCCGCGCGCGTTCGAACTCAGCGGCGTCGAGGCGCTCGAGCGCGAGCTCCCGAACGGTGCGAAGCATCAGGAGGCCCGTCTTCGGGCCTCTGTCGGCGCGGCGGAGGAGGGCGGCCGAGACGAGGGCCTCGAGATCCTCGATGCGAGCGCCGAACCCGGTCCGCGCGGCCTCGGGCGTGAACCTGCCCTGGAAGACGGCGAGCCGAGCATGGAGCGAGCGGTGCTCCGGCGAGAGGATCGCGTAGCTCCACGAGAGGGTGGCCGCGAGCGTCCGCTGCCGCTCCGGGAGGTCGTGGGCCCCCTCGGCGCCGAGCCAGGCCTCCATCTGCGACGCGAGGTCGTGCACGGTGAGCAGCCCCGCGCGCGCGGCGGCGATCTCGATCGCGAGCGGAAGGCCGTCCAGGCGGACGCAGAGCTCGCGGACCACCTCTCTGTCGGCCCCGTCGAGCTGGAAGCGGCTGTCCGCCGTGCGGGCGCGCTCGACGAACAGCTCGACCGACGCTTCCTCGTCGAGGGGGTCGACGGTGACGACGCGCTCGTGCGAGAGGCGAAGGGGAGAGCGGCTCGTGCACAGCACGAGGAGTCGCAGGGAGCGCTCGACCAGGTCGGCGACGAGAGGCGCCGCGCGCGTCACGTGCTCGAAGTTGTCGAGCACCAGCAGCAGCTGCCGGTCGCCGAGGTAGTCGAACAGGGCTGCCTCGACGTCGCGCGTGTCCTGGATCCCGAACGAGCGCGCGATCTCGGTGGCAACGAGGTCGGGGTCGTCGATCGTCGCGAGCCGGACGAGGTGGACGCCGTGGGCGAGCTCGCCCACGAGCGCGCGGGCCGCCTCGATCGCGAGGCGCGACTTCCCCGTCCCGCCGGGGCCGACGAGCGTGACGAGGCGGACGCCGGAGCGAAGCAGGCCGGCGAGCTCCGCGAGCGCCTCCTCTCGCCCGATCGTCGGGCCCCGCAGCACCGGGAGGTTCGTCGCGGTGGACGTCCGTAGCGGCGGGAACGCGGACTCACCGACCGCGACGACGAGCTGGAAGAGGCGCTCGTCGCCGACGTCGCGGAGGCGGTGCCGGCCGAGGTCGACGAAAGCGAGATCCGAGTCGTCGCCCGCGAGAGCCCGCGTGACGCTCGAGACCACGATCTGGCCGCCGTGCGCGGCCGCACAGATCCGTGCGCCGCGGTGGAGGTCGATCCCGACGTAGCCGTGCTCTCGCCGCTCGGGCTCGCCCGTGTGCACCCCCATCCGCACCTTGAGCTCGTGGCCGTCGGGCCAGGAGGCCGAGGAAAGCGCCTGCTGCGCGTCCCGCGCGGCGCGGAGGGCATCGTCGGCACTGTCGAAGGCCGCGAAGAACGCGTCGCCTTGGGTGTCGACCTCGACGCCGCCGTGCGCCGCGATCGCCCGCCGGATCACCATGCGATGGAGGCCCAGTGAGTCGCCGTACGCCGCGCCCAGCGTATGCAGCGCCGCCGTGGAGCCCTCCACGTCCGTGAAGAGGAGCGTCACGGTTCCCGTCGGGAGCGCCGTCACCGGTCGAGTGTAAGACGGAATCAGGCCGTTGTCCTCTCCGCCGACGTGTGCGGCCAAGTGCTCATATCCTGGCCGTGTGAGCGAACGGGAAGCCTTCTTCGAGCTGCGCCCGTGGGGTGTCGACGAGAACCTCGCGGCGTTGCTCGGCGTGCAGGGTGCGGCGGAGTTCCGTGCGCTCTTCGACGCGTTCCCAGACCCCGTCGGGGTCCTCTGGGCAGTGCGCGACGACGACGGCGCGATCGTCGACTTCACGTTCGGCTACGGCAACCTCGCGATGCTCTCCGGCTTCCGTCTGCCCTCGGCGACGCCCGACCGGTACACGCTTCTCGAGGCACTCCCGAGCATGCGCGGCAGCCACGCGCTCGAGGAATACGTCCGGGTCTGCGAGACAGGCGAGGCGTGGGTCAGCGAGGTGACGTACGACACGCCGTTCGCCGACGGCTACATGCTCGGCACGTTCGTGCTCCGCGTCGCGAAGCTCGGGGACGGCGTCATCGGCTTCCTCGACGAGGTGACCGACCAGCGCCGCATGGAGGCGGAGCTCCAGGCGTACGCGAACCTCGTCGCGCACGACCTCAGCGAGCCGCTCGCGAGCATGCAGCTCCTCGTCACCCTGCTCGAGCAGCGTCCCGACACGCCGCCCTCGCCGGAGGTGCTCCGGCAGCTGCGCGGGAGCGCGGCACGTGCGCGAGAGCTGATCGAGGGCGTGCTCTCGTACGCCCGCTCAGGCGAGCTGCGCATGGAGAGGATTGCCCTCGCTCGCGTGATGGCGGAGGTCTCCGAGGATCTCCGACCCTCGCTGGAGGCGCACGGCGAGCTCGTCGTCGGCGAGCTACCCGAGGTCGAGGCCGACCCGCGGCAGCTGCGGCGCGTCCTCCAGAACCTCGTCAGCAACGCGCTGCGGTTCAGGCGAGGCGACGTGGTGCTGATCGAGGTCTCCTCGCTACGGGACGCGCGCGAGTGGGTCGTGAGCGTCCGCGACGACGGCATCGGTGTTCCGCAGGAGCACACCCGTAGGGTCTTCGGCATGTTCGCGCGGCTCGACGCGAGCGGCGAGGGGATCGGGGTCGGGCTTGCCGTCTGCCGCCGGATCGTCGAGGCGCACGGCGGGCGGATCTGGGTCGAGCCCGCCGACGGCGGCGGCAGCGTGTTCCGGTTCACGCTCCCGCGCTAGGCGCGAGGGCGCTCGAACGGCGCCCGGTACCGTTCGCAGCCGTGTTCGACGCACTCTCCACCCGCCTGCAGGACGCCCTCGGCGACCTCGGCCGCCGCACCCGGCTCGACGAGGAGACCGTCACCCGCGCCACGCGCGAGATCCGACTCGCGCTGCTCGAGGCGGATGTCGACTTCGAGGTCGTGAAGCAGTTCGTGGACTCCGTGCGGGAGCGTGCCCTCGGCCAGGATGTCCTCAAGGGGCTCGACCCGGGCCAGCAGGTCGTGAAGATCGTCCACGAGGAGCTGACCGAGCTGATGGGCTCGGCCGACTCGAAGCTCGTGTTCGGGCGCCCCCCGACCGTCGTCCTCCTCTGCGGCCTCCAGGGCTCGGGCAAGACGACGACGGCGGCCAAGCTCGCGCTCCATCTGCGACGGCACGAGAAGAAGTCGCCGGGCCTCGTCGCCGCGGACCTCCAGCGTCCCGCCGCGATCGACCAGCTCGAGCAGCTCGGCCGCCAGATCCAGCTGCCGGTTTACCGCACCGACACGACGGATGCCGTCACCGCGGCGCGAGAGGGTCTCGAGCGCGCAACGGCCGACGGCTGCGACGTCGTGATCGTCGACACCGCGGGTCGGCTCCAGATCGACGAGGCGCTGATGGACGAGCTCGTGCGCGTCCGCGACGCGGTCAAGCCCTTGAACGTCCTCCTCGTGCTCGACGCGATGACCGGCCAGGAGGCGGTCGCGGTCGCTCGCTCGTTCCAGGAGCGCATCGCGTTCGACGGCATCGTGCTCACGAAGCTCGACGGCGACGCCCGCGGTGGCGCGGCCCTCTCGGTCAAGGCCGTCACGGGCCGTCCGGTGAAGCTCGCGTCGGTCGGCGAGAAGCTCGACCAGCTCGAGGTCTTCCACCCGGACCGCATGGCGTCGCGCATCCTCGGCATGGGGGACGTGCTCACGCTGATCGAGAAGGCGGAGCAGGCGGTCGAGCGCGACGAGCAGGAGGAGCTCGAGCGCCGGATGATGGCCGGGCAGTTCACGTTCGACGACTTCCTCGCCTCGACGCGGATGCTGAAGAAGATGGGCCCGCTCAAGGGCGTGATGAACCTCGTTCCGGGGATGGGGCGTCAGCTGGACGGCCTCGAGGTGGACGACCGGCAGATGGCCCGTGCGGAGGCGATCGTGCTCTCGATGACGCCGCACGAGCGCGGTACGCCGCACCTGATCAACGGGCCGCGCCGGCGCCGGATCGCCGCGGGCAGCGGGACGACGATCGAGGACGTGAACCGCCTCCTCCAGGCGCGCAAGCAGATGGAGAAGATGATGCGCGCGATGGGGAAGGGGAAGATGCCGTCGCTGCCGCCCGAGCTGACCGGCGCGACCGGACGCCCCAAACGGGGTCGCCGTCAGGACCCGGTTGCCGGGTTTCGGGCACAATGGTGCGTCGCACACACGACGAAAGGGATTTCACGGCATGGCAGTACGGATCAGGTTGACGCGGGTCGGTTCGAAGAAGAACCCGATCTACCGCGTCGTCGTCGCCGACGGGCGCTCCCCACGGGACGGCCGCTTCATCGAGATCGTCGGCCGATACAACCCGCAGACGCATCCGTCGACGATCGACCTCGACGCCGACAAGGTGAAGGGGTGGCTCGAGAAGGGCGCACAGCCGTCCGGCCCGGTCGCGCGCCTCATCAAGGCCGCGGGCATCGAGTAGGAGAGGGCGCGTGGAGGAGCTGCTCGCCTGGATCGCGCGAGGGCTCGTCGACGAGCCGGACGCAGTGCGGGTCGAGCGGGTCGAGGAGGCCGATGCCGTGGTGCTGCGCCTTTCCGTCGCCCCCGACGACGTCGGCAAGGTGATCGGCCGCCAGGGCCGCGTCGCTCGTGCGCTCCGCACGCTCGTCCGCTCGGCCGGCGCAAGGGGCGACAAGCGCCTGATGCTCGAGATCCAGAGCTAAGTGCCCCTTCCAGCAATGCCCTCGATGTCCCTGGGGCGCGATGAGCGGCGCCAGGCGTCGTCTTCGGTCTCCCCGATACCTTCGGGTATCGGGGCTCCCTGCGTCCTAGCCTGGCTTGCTCCTCGCGCCCCAGGAACGTGGCCGCATCACTGGAAGGGGCACTAAACGCATGCGGGTCCCGATCGGCAGGGTCGGGCGGCCGCACGGGCTCGACGGCGCCTTCGTCGTGGAGCAAGCGAGCCAGGACGACCGTCGGTGGCGCGTCGGCGCGACCGTCCTCGCGGACGGCGTGCCGGCGACGATCACGCTCACGCGGAAGGCGGGGGGGCGCCGGCGTGCGATCCGGCTCGACCGCGACGTGCCACGCGGCACGGAGCTGACGATCGACGCGTCAGAGCTGCCCACCCCGGATCCGGACAGCTTCTACGTCTTCCAGCTCGTCGGGCTCGACGCGATCGACGAGGACGGTGTCCCCGTCGGCCGCGTCGTGGAGGTGCATCCGGGCGCGGCGAACGACAACATCGAGCTGCACGACGGCAGGCTCGTCCCGCTCGTCGAGGACGCCGTGCGCGAGATCGACATCGAAGGCGGAAAGCTGGTCGTCGTCCGGAGCTTCCTGCTCTAGCCCGTGCGTGTCGCGATCCCCGGCCGTCCGCGCGCGGTGAGGGGTACCCTGGGTCGGCCGTGCGCATCGACGTCTTCACGCAGGTTCCGCACGCCTTCGGCTGGCTCACCGAGCAGCAGCCGCTCGCGGGTGTGCTCGGCAGCGAGCTCGAGCTACGGCTGTTCAACTACCGGGATACCACGCCGCTTCGCTCCGGCCAGGTCGACGACGACCCCTACGGCGGCGGCCCGGGCATGGTCCTGCGCGTCGACGTGGTCGATGCGGCGCTCGAAGCTGCGTACCAGGACGCCCGGCCGGCCCGGATCGTCGCGCTCACGCCGACGGGTCGCCAGCTCGACCAGGCGCTCGTCGAGGAGCTCGCCGTCGAGCGCGAGATCGCGCTGCTCTCCTCGCGTTTCGAGGGATTCGACGAGCGGATCGTCGGCGAGCTGTGCACGGACGCGGTATCGATCGGTCCGTACGTCCTCTCCGGGGGCGAGCTGCCGGCCATGATCCTCCTGGACGCGATCGCGCGCCGGCTCCCCGGCGCCCTGACCGAGGGATCGGGCGAGCACGAGAGCTTCTCGCCCGCGCTCGACGGCGGGCTCGAGTATCCCCACTACACGCGACCCGCCGAGTACCGCGGCTGGAGCGTCCCTACCGTGCTCCTCTCCGGCGACCATGGGGAGATCGAGCGGTGGCGGCGCGAGCAGAGCCTTGTCAGGAGCGTCCGCTGAGCGACGTCGACGAGCGCGACCCGTCGCCCGACGCCGACGTCTCGACCCCGCCACCCGTGCCGCTGCCCGGGGCGAGCGACCCACCGGCGACCGGCGACGGCGAGCCGTCGGGGTGGCCGACGAGCCCCGCGGACATCCCGTACCCGGGCGCGCCGGAGCACGACTCCGCGGAGCGGCACGAGCCCGCCGCGGTGCCGAGGCACCGCTCACGCAACCCCGTCGACCGGCTCACGCGGGGGCTCCCGGATCCCATCCGGGTGGTGGTCGACTGGGCGGTGACGATCATCGCGGCCGTCGCGATCGTGCTCCTCGTGAAGGCCTACGTCGTGAACCCGTACAAGATCCCGTCGTCATCGATGGAGCCCACGCTCCACTGCGCGCGCCCGAAGGTCGGCTGCGAGGCGCGCTTCGACGACCGGGTCCTTGCGAATCGCTTCATCTACCATCTCCGCGATCCGCAACGCGGCGAGATCGTCGTCTTCGACACCCCGCCGGCGGCACGCGTTGCCTGCGGCGAGGGAGGCACGTTCGTGAAGCGGCTGATCGGACTCCCCGGCGAGACGGTCGAGGTCCGGCTCAATGCGAAGGGCAAGGGGATCGTCTACATCAACGGCAAGCGTCTGAACGAGCCGTACATCGAGCCGGACCGCCTGCCGGACAAGGCGTACGGCCCGCAACGCGTGCCGCAGGGCGACTACTTCATGATGGGCGACAACCGCGCGCAGTCGTGCGACTCGCGCGAGTGGGGGCCGGTCCCGCGCCACAACCTGATCGGCAAGGTCTTCGCGACCTACTGGCCGCCGAACCGCATCAGCTTCCACTGATGCTTGTTCGCCGAGCAGGAATCCGCGGGAGCGGATTCCTGCCGCTTGATCCCCCGCCTGCGGCGGGGGCAGATCCCTGAAGGCGCCCGCTGTCGCGATCGCAACCCCTGTCCGCGCAGGCGGCTTTCGCTATCATCCGCGCTCGGTCCACGGGCCGACCCTTCCTATGAGCACGATCGTCGAGAGCATCGAGCGGCGCCAGCTGCGTGAGGTGCCCGCATTCAAGGCGGGGGACACCGTGCGCGTGCACTTCAAGGTGATCGAGGGCTCGAGGCAGCGCCTCCAGGTCTTCGAGGGTATCTGCATCAAGCGCCAGGGCTCCGGTGTCCGCGAGACGTTCACGGTGCGGAAGAGCTCGTTCGGCGTCGGCGTGGAGCGGACGTTCCCCCTTCACTCGCCGAAGATCGAGAAGCTCGAGGTCGCGATGATCGGCGACGTGAACCGCGCGAAGCTGTACTACCTCCGCGGCCGCGTCGGCAAGAAGTCGCGCGTTCGCGAGCTCCGGCAGTCCTAGCGCGCCGGGGAGGTTCACGGCGTGCGAGCTCTCCTAGCGCTCGGCGTTCTCCTGACCGTGCTCGCCGCCGGCTGCGGCGGGGCGGAGGACATCACGCAGCGGTTCGCGCGAGCGGCGATCGAGTCGCATCTCGCAGGCGACAGGGCGTACGACCTGGAGCACGTGCAGTGCACGGGCAACCCCCGCCCCTGGTTCGTCGAACAGCAGACGACCGAGTCGATCTGCGCCGTACGGAGGACGACCGGCGGCTGCGACTGGTTCCACGTCGAGCTCGTCCCGATCGGCTCTCGCGTCACCTCGCGGGTCGCGCTCCGCTCGGAGGACGCGGGCTGCAGCCCCGCCTGACGCGTCACGAAGACGCGGCAAGGACGACGCGGTCCCGTCCGGCGGCGAGGGCTATCCTCGGCCCGTGCCGCTCTCCTCGGGTCAACGGCTGCTCCGCTTCGACCGGCGCCTGGAGACGCGTTTCGTCGCAGGGGCGGACGAGGCGGGCCGCGGGTCGCTCGCCGGCCCGCTGGTCGTCGCCGGCGTCCTCTTCGACTACGCGTCACTGCGCGACGGCCGGGTCAGGCCGCTCGCGCGGCTCAACGACTCGAAGCAGGTCGACCCCGACGAGCGCGAGCGGCTTTACCACGCGGTGTTGGCCTCGGCGACACGGATCGCCGTCCGCGTGATCGCGTCGGCGGAGATCGACCGCGAGGGGCTCCACCGGTCGAACTTGTGGGGGCTCCGCACCGTCCTCTCCGAGCTGCACCGGCCGGACGGGGCCTGCCTCGTCGACGGCTTCCGGCTCGGCCCCCTCGCCCCGCCGCACGTCGCGGTCGTCGACGGCGATACGAAGAGCGCGGCGATCGCTGCGGCCTCGGTCGTCGCGAAGGTCACACGCGACCGCCTGATGCGGCGCATGGACGCCGTGTATCCCCGCTACGGGTTCTCCTCGCACGTCGGCTACATCACACCGGGGCACACACGCGCGGTCCTCGTCCACGGGCCGTGCCCGCAGCACCGCCGGTCGTTCGCGAGCCGCGCCTACGGAGTGCCCCTTCCGGCAATGCCCTCCAGGTCCCTGGCGTGCGATGAGCTGCGCCATGCGTCGTCCTCGGTCGCCCCGATACCTCCAGTATCGGGGCTCCCTGCGTCCTAGCCTGGCTTGCTCCTCGCACGCCAGGAACGTGGCCGCATCACCGGAAGGGGCACGGCGGCGTGAACCGCGGCGAGCGGATCGCCGCCAGGCACTACCGGCTGCGGGGCTACCGCATCCTCGGCGCGAACGTCCGGGCAGGCCGCAACGAGGTCGATCTGATCGCGCGCCGCGGCCGCCGGCTCGTGTTCGTCGAGGTCAAGGAACGGGCTCGCAATACGTACGGCGGCGGCGTGGGAGCCGTCGACCGCGAGAAGCGCCGCCGGGTCAGACGCGCGGCCGCGACGTGGCTCCAGGAGCACCCGGAGTCGGCCGAGCTGGAGGTCCGCTTCGAGGTCGCGGCCGTGACCGACGGCCGCGTCGAGCGACTCGAGTTCGCGAACGACTGACCTCCGCGGGCAGGGATCTCCGCTCCGGTCGCCAAGTCCGATCCAATGGCGGCCACGCAGGAGGCCCTCTACGGCCGGCTCGACCTCGCGCTGTCCTGGTCCGAGGCGGAGCTGCCCGAGCGCGAGCGCACGAAGCACGTCCACCGTCTCCACCCGTACCTCGGCAAGTTCGTCCCACAGCTCGTCGAGGAGCTGCTCCGGCGGTACGTCGAGCCCCGTCGCCGTGTCCTCGATCCGTTCGCCGGCTCCGGGACGACGCTCGTCCAGTCCCTCGAATCGGGTTACGACGCGGTTGGCGTGGACATCGCTCCGTTCAACTGCCTGCTCATGCGGGTCAAGACGGACGCATACGACGCCGACGCACTGCGCTGCGACCTCGACGCAGCGCACGAGCGCGCGGAAGGGTTCGCCTGGGACGGCACCCCGCCCGCGCAGGCGGCGGCGTACGTCCGGGAGTGGTTCGCCCCCCGCGCGGCGGCCGAGCTGCTCGCCTTCCGAGCCGCCCTAGAGGGGGCGGGGTCGGCGGACGTGCTGCGGGTGGTGCTGGCACGCGCGGCGCGTTCGGCGCGGCGCACGACGCACTTCGACCTCGACTTCCCGCGGGTTCCACAGACGGAGCCCTACCTCTGCCGCAAGCACCGCAGGGTCTGCCGCCCCGTCGAGGAGGCGCGTCGGTTCCTGCTCCGCTACACCAAGGACGCCCTCGCCCGGATCGAAGCGTTCGCAGAGGTCCGGGAAGCGGGCCCGTCCGCCATCGTGCTCCACGGCGACGCCCGCTCCATAGACCTCCGCGGCCCGTTCGCGGGCGTGATCACCTCTCCGCCGTACCCCGGCCTGATCGACTACCACGAGCAGCATCGCTATGCGTACGAGCTCCTCGGGCTCGCGCGGCACAGCGCCGACGAGCTCGGGCGGCCCGCCAACGGCCTGAGCCGCGCCGCGATCGAGGCATACGTCGAGGGCGTCGCCGACGTGCTCGCGAACGCTCGGCGGGCACTCCTGCCGGGCGCCGCGGTGTGCGTCGTCGTGAACGACCGCCGCCAGCTCTATCCCGAGATCCTTCGCCGAGCCGGGCTCCGGCTCGAGACCAGGCTCGAACGCCACGTCAATCGACGAACAGGACTGCGGGCAGGGGAGTACTTCGAGTCGGTGCTCGTCTGCCGGGCGGCCTGAGGCTCGCCCGATCCCGTCCCCGACGAAGGAGGTCACATGCACAGGCTCCTCAGGCACCGACCGTCGCCTGCGATGGTCGTCGCGTCCATCGCGCTGATCGTCGCGCTCGGTGGCACGAGCGTGGCCGCCGTGAGCGCCCTCGCGCCGAGCTCGGTCGGCCCGGTCCAGCTCAAGACCGGCGCCGTCACGAATCCCAAGCTCCGGAACAACGCCGTGACGGGCGCGAAGGTCCACAACCGCTCCCTCACTGCAGCCGACTTCGTCGCCGGATCGCTGCCCCGGGGCCCTGCCGGCCCTGCCGGACCTGCCGGCGCGGCGGGTCCTGCCGGCCCTGCCGGGACGATCGGCCCGGTCACCGTTCGTCAGGACAGCGTCCCGGTGGCAGGTGGCACTGGGGCTCAGGTTCAGGACGGCGCGTACAGCACGGGCACCGTGTCGGTCAACTGCAACCCGGGCGAGAAGGCGATCTCCGCAGGGACCGGCTGGAGCGACGACGCCTCCGGGCGCGAGCTCTGGGTCCAGCGCATGACGCCGCTGCTCACGAACGGCGCCGTCACGGGGTACCGCGGGACCGGCGGGAACGACAGCGGGAACACGAGCACGTTCACGCTGTACGTCCTCTGCTACACCGGCTGAAGGGGTGGGGGAAACCATGTTTCCCCCACCAGCCCCCTTCTTGTGCGCGCGGCAACACTTTGCGCGGCTGGCCTCTCGGGCGAGTGAATCGCCCTTCGGCCGCGACGGCTTGGGTCTCCATCGACGTCCTTGAGTCGTGACCTAGGCGGCACAGTGTCGTGACGGGTTCGGTCGTACGGTCGAAGCGTGCTCGGTCGCGCGGTCACGTTCGCGCTCGTCGGCCTCGAGCCGCGCCGGGTCGAGGTCGAGGCACACCTGCGCGCGGGTCAGCAGCCCTCGTTCTCGATCGTCGGCCTCGCCGACCGCGCCTGCCAGGAGGCGAAGCATCGCGTGCGGAGCGGCGTCCATTCGGCGCTGCTCGAATGGCCGGGGCAGGTCATCACCGTCAACCTCGCGCCCGCCGCCTTGCGCAAGGAGGGAACGGGCTTCGACCTCGCGATCGTCCTGACGCTGCTCGCGGCCTCGGGGCAGGTCCCGCCGGCACGTCTCGCCGAGCACGCGTGCATCGGCGAGCTCGGGCTCGACGGAGCGGTCCGGCCGGTCTCCGGCGTCATCGCGGCCGCCGAGGGGGCGGCACGGAGCGGCCTCGAGCGCGTACTCTGCCCGGCCGACTCGGCCGCCGAGGCAGCGCTTGCGGGGATCGAGGCGATCGGCGTGCGTCACCTTCGCGAGGCCGTCGGCTACCTGCGGGGCGACGAGGCGCTCGAGCCGGCGTCTCCAGGGCCGCTCGACCGCGCGCACGGGCCGCTGGTGGACCTCGCCGACGTCCGTGGCCAGGAGCGTGGACGACGCGCATTGGAGCTCGCCGCGGCGGGAGCCCACAACCTCCTGCTCGCAGGGCCGCCCGGGACCGGCAAGACGATGCTCGCGCGGCGGTTTCCGTCGATCCTCCCGGAGCTCTGCCCCGCGCAAGCGCTTGAGGTGACCCGGATCCACTCCGTCGCGGGGACGCTGCCGTCCGGCTCGGGCCTCGTGGCGACTCCGCCGTTCCGGGCGCCGCACCACGGCGCCTCCGCCGCGTCCGTGGTCGGCGGAGGCGCGGTCCCCCGCCCGGGCGAGGTCAGCCTCGCGCACCGTGGCGTGCTCCTCCTCGACGAGCTGCCGGAGTTCCCGCGGTCGGTGCTCGAGGCGTTGCGGCAGCCGCTTGAGGACGGCGTCGTCTCCGTCGCACGGGTGGGCGGCCGTGCGCTGTTCCCGGCGCGATTCAGGCTGGTCGCGACGATGAACCTCTGCCCCTGCGGCGGCCGCGGCGATCCGCGGGTCGAGTGCACGTGCTCGCCCGCCAGGATCGCCGCGTATCGCGCCAAGGTCTCCCGGGCCCTGCTCGATCGGTTCGACCTCGTCGTGACGATGCCGCGTCCGCGCGCAGAGGAGCTCGCCGCCACGTCGTCGGAGGCGTCCGAGGCGGTTCGGATGCGCGTCGTCGACGCGGCGGAACGCCTCGAGCACGCCGCGCCCCGCCGAGTGCCGGCCGCGTCCGAGCTGCTCGATCGGGCCGTCGACAGGCTGCCGCTCTCCGGTCGGGGTCGCGCGCGGGTGGCGCGCGTCGCCCGTACGGTCGCGGCGCTGGGCGGATCGGCGGAGGTCCTGCCGGAGCACGTCGCGGAGGCTCTCTCCTATCGGTCCCCGACGGAGCTCGTCGGCCCGTGACGATCCGACGCATTCGCCGAAGCGACCCTGGGTATCCATCGCTTCTGGCGCGGATTCCCGACCCTCCTGCGGTGTTATGGCTGCGGGGCGAGGCGGATCCGTGCCTGCTCGCCGCCACCGCCGTCGCCATCGTCGGCGCGCGGGCCTGCTCGGGCTACGGACGCTCCGTCGCGCGCACGCTCGCGGGCGGCGTCGCGCAAGCCGATGCGGTCGTCGTCAGCGGCCTCGCACGCGGGATCGACGGCGAGGCGCATCGCGGGGCGCTGGCCGTCGACGGAAGGACGGTCGCGGTGCTCGGCTGCGGCGTCGACCGCGACTACCCGGCGGCGCACGCCGAGCTGGCGCGGGCGATCGTGGCGGCCGGCGGCCTCCTGGTCTCGGAGTACGAGCCGGGCGTCGAGCCCGCGCCATGGCGGTTTCCCGCCCGCAACAGGATCATCGCCGGCCTCGCCGGGGCGACGGTCGTCGTCGAGGCGCGCGAGCGCTCGGGCGCGCTGATCACCGCCGACTTCGCGCTCGAGGACGGCCGCGAGGTGCTTGCCGTGCCGGGCGAGATCACAAGCGCCCTCAGCCGCGGGACGAATGCGCTCCTGCGCCAGGGTGCGACGCCGGCGACCGGCGTCGCCGACGTGCTCGAGGCTGTCGGTCTCGAGGTGCGCGCCGCAGCCGCGGCCGTGCCGGACGATCCCGCCTGCGCCGCCGTGCTCGAGGCGCTCGGCGTCGGCGCGGTGACGGCGGACGAGCTCGGACGCGCGACCGGGCTCGCGGCCGGCTCCCTCGCGACGGCGCTCACGCTGCTCGAGCTTGCCGGCACGATCGCGGTAGAGGAAGGCGTGGTGCGCAGTACGATCGCGCGGTGACGACGCCGTACTGGCTGGACGAGCCGACGCAGGCGCTGCCGCGGGGCGACCTGACGGAACACGTGGACGTCGGCATCGTCGGCGCCGGCGTGACGGGCTGCGCATGCGCGCTCGCCCTGGCCGAGGCCGGGCTTCGCGTGCGCGTCGTCGACGCGAGGCGGGTCGCCGAGGGCGCGAGCGGCCGGAACGGCGGCTTCGCACTCCGCGGGACGGCGGCCCCGTACGACGAGGTCGTCGCCTCGTTCGGCCGCGAGCGCGCGCTCGCCCTCTGGCGCTGGACCGAGGACGAGCTCGGCGCGATCGAGCACCTTGCGGGCGATGCCTTCCGACGCGTCGGCAGCCTCCGGCTCGCCGCCGACGCCGAGGAGCGCGAGGATCTGCGCGACGAGGTCGAAGGGCTGTGGGCGGACGGCCTCGAGGCCGAGTGGGTCGACGCGCCCACCGGTCCCCTGGCGGGACGGTTCACTGCGGCGATCCGCCATCCGACCGACGGTGTGCTGCAGCCCGCCCGGTGGGTGCGGCATCTGGCAGGACTCGCCGTCTCGGCGGGGGCGGAGCTCGTCGAGGGGCAGCGCGTCTCCGACCCTGCGGAGCTCAGGGCGGACACGGTCGTCGTCGCGACCGACGGATACCCGAGCGGGCTGCTCGGCGAGCTCGAGGGGCTGATCGTCCCGACCCGCGGGCAGGTGATCGCGACGGAGCCGCTCGACGAGCAGCTGTTCGAGATTCCCCACTACGGGCGGCATGGGTTCGACTACTGGCACCAGGCGGAGAGCGGACGGCTCGTCGCGGGCGGCTTCCGCGACGTCGCGCTCGACCAGGAGTTCACGGCTGACGAGCACGTGACCGACGCGGTGCAGCGCTCGCTCGAGCGGTTCGTGAACGACCTCGTCGGTCGCGAGCTCCGTGTCGACTACCGCTGGGCGGGGATCTTCGGTCTCGTGCTCGACTTCCTGCCCGTCGTCGGATCGCTTCCGGGCCGCGACCGGACCTGGATCGCGGGCGGCTACTCGGGGCACGGCAACGTGCTTGGGTTTGCGTGCGGCCGGCTCGTGGCGCGAGCGATCCTCGGCGAGCGCGATCCGCTCCTCGACCTCTTCGAGCCCGCGCGGCTGCTCGGGGACTGACCTCCGGGATAGGGTGGAGACGTGCCGGACGAGGCGAAGCTCGAGCGGACCGAGACCGGGGTCGTCCCCGCCGACGACGGCTGGTTCGTCCTCAATCTCGCGGACATCGGCTGGGAACGCGTCGAGGGCGGCGGGACCTGGTGCAGCTTCGAGTCACCGTCGTCACGCTCGCCGCTGCTCGGCATCGGCGTGCACGTCCTCTGGCCGGGCGAGACGCCGGGCTTCTACCACGCGGAGTCGAACCAGGAGGGCTTCCTCGTCCTCTCGGGGGAGTGCATCGCGATCGTCGAAGGGGAGGAGCGCCGGCTGGGTCCGTGGGACTACCTGCACTGCCCGCCCGGGGCCGCGCACATCACCATCGGGGCGGGAGACGGGCCATGCGCGATCCTCATGGTCGGCACCCGCGCGTCCGACAGCACGATCCGCTATCCCGTCGAGCCCGCCGCTGCGGCGCACGGCGCCTCCGTCGCGGTCGCGACCGACGTGCCGAGGGAGGCGTATGCGGATCGACCGCCGATCGAGCCCGCGCCGTCGCCCTGGCCGCTCGAGCCCTAGACCTAGAGCCGGATCGTCGGGAGGTCGAGCCCGGCGGTCTGCTCGATGGCCGCGCGTGCGATCGCGAGGTCCTGGATCGCGAGGCCCGTCGAGTCGAACAGCGTGATCTCGTCGTCTCCGGCGCGGCCGCCCGCGTCGCCCGCGAGGACGTCTCCGAGCTGGGTGACGTCCTCGTGCCGGAGGGTGCCGCCCTCGACCGCGGCCGCGAGCTCCCCGCCATGGCTCGCCTGCTCCCAGTCGTCGCAGAAGACCGTCGCGCGAGCGAGCTCCTCGACGGCGATCTCGGCCTTGCCCGGCCCGTCCGCGCCCATCAGCGAGACGTGCTGCCCCGGGCGGAGCGAGCCCGACCGAAAGAGGATCTCGCGCCCTGGCGTGACGGTGACCACGGCGTCGGCGGTGAGCGCCTGCTCGAGGCTCTCCGCGGGCCGGACGCCGAGCTCGTCGGCCGCGGCGGCGAGTCGGTCGGGATCGACGTCCCAGACGAGCGGCTCGACTCCGCGCGCCCGGAACATGCGCGCCGTCTCTGCGCCGTTGACACCGAGCCCGACGACGGCCGTCGAGCCTCCCGACCGCCCGAGCGTCTCCGCCGCGATCACCCCTGCGGCAGCGGTCCTGAGCGCGGTCACCGCGGCCGCGTCGAGCACCGCCTCGAGCTCGCCCGTCTCCGCGTTCGAGAGCAGGACGAGTCCCGTTACGGTCGGCAGGCCACGCGCCGGGTTGCCCGGGAACGAGGTGACCCACTTCAGCAGCGCGTGGCCGCCGCCGAGCGCGGGCATGGCGCGGAAGTCGCCGGCCGGGTAGTTCGCCACGTAGACCTTCGGTTGCATCGTCCACTCGCCGCGCGCGTGATGCACGAACGCGTCGCGCACCGCGTCGTACGCGCGGAGAGGGGGGACGGCCTCGCGGACCGCCGCGCTGGAGAAGACGGGCAGCGGGCGGCTCACTGCGCCTTGACCGCGCCGATCAGCTTGACGACGGAGTCCTTCGCGTCGCCGAACAGCATCGTCGTACGCGGGTCGAGGTAGAGGTCGTTGTCGATGCCGGCGAAGCCCGGGTTCATGCTGCGCTTCATCACGATGACGCTGGCCGCCTTGTCCACGTCGAGGATCGGCATCCCGTAGATCGGGCTGGAGGGCTGGTCGCGCGCGGCGGGGTTCGTCACGTCGTTGGCCCCGATCACGAGCGCGACGTCGGTCTGTGCGAACTCGGGGTTGATCTCGCCCATCTCCTTGAGCTGGTCGTACGGGACGTTGGCCTCGGCGAGGAGGACGTTCATGTGCCCCGGCATGCGGCCGGCGACGGGGTGGATCGCGTAGGCGACGTCGACGCCGCGCTCCTCGAGCACCTCCGCGAGCTGACGCACGTCGTGCTGCGCCTGCGCGACGGCCATCCCGTACCCGGGCACGACGACGACCTTGCGTGCGAACGACAGCTGGACGGCGACGTCCTCGGGCGTCGTCGCCCGCACGGTGCGGCCGTCGTCGACGCGCTCGCCTGCAGGCCCGGCCTGCACCTGCCCGAATGCCCCGAAGAGGACGTTCGCGACCGAGCGGTTCATCGCCTTGGCCATCATCAGCGTGAGCAGCGTGCCCGAGGCGCCGACGAGCATCCCGGCGACGATCAGCACTGTCGAGTCGAGCACGAAGCCGGTCGCGGACGCCGCGAGGCCGGTGAAGGCGTTCAGCAGCGAGATCACGACCGGCATGTCCGCTCCGCCGATCGGCAACACGAACATCACCCCGAAGAGAAGTGCCAGGACGATCAGCCCGACGAGGGCCCACTGCGCCTCGAGCCCGGCGATCAACGCGATCCCGAGGCCCGCCGCGCCGAGGAGGATCGCCGAGTCGACGATGTTCTGGCCGCGGAACACGATTGGGCGCCCCGACAGGAGCTCCTGGAGCTTCGCGAACGCGACCATCGAGCCCGCGAACGAGACGGAGCCGATCAGGCTCGAGAGCACGATCGAGACGATCTCGTCGGTCGAGACGTCGCCGCCCGCGACATGGAACTCGGAGAACGCGATCAGCGCCGCCGCGCCGCCCCCGACCCC
Organism: uncultured Actinomycetes bacterium; assembly: GCA_963742625.1. GTDB lineage: Bacteria > Actinomycetota > Thermoleophilia > Gaiellales > Gaiellaceae > Gaiella. The sequence continues at coordinate 1,270,315 of CAVUMO010000002.1, read as the reverse complement.
GTTGAACAGGGCCACCATCTGGGGCATCGCGGTCATCTTCACGGTCCGCGCGCCCACGAGCCCGATCACCGCGCCGATCGCGGCGCCCGCGGCGATCAGGCCCCAGTTGCCGATCCCGTCGAGCGCGAGCGTCGTCCCGATCGCGACCAGCATCCCGACGCCGCCGATCCAGTTGCCCCGCCGCGCGTTCTTCGGGGACGAGAGGAACCGCAGCGCGAGGATGAAGCAGACGATCGCGACGAGGTAGAGAAGCCCGACGACGTCCGGGTCGGAGATCATCGGTCGCGGTCTCGGTCGGCCGGTCGTCGCTTGAACATCTCCAGCATCCGGTCGGTGACGAACCAGCCGCCGACGACGTTCGCGGTCGCGAGCACCATCGCGACGAAGCCGATCGTCTTCGTGACGCCGTCGTCTGCGAAGCCGAGCACGACGATCGCGCCGACGATCACGATCCCGTGGATGAAGTTCGTGCCCGACATCAGCGGGGTGTGCAGCATCGTGGGCACCTTCGAGACGACCTCGAAGCCGAGGAAGATCGCGAGCACGAGGATCGTCAGCTCGATAACCAGCGACGTCTGCGTCATGCCGCTACCTCCTTCGGGCGACCGGCGACGCACGCGCCGGAGGTGATCTCGTCGGAGAAGTCGAGGTTCAGCTCACCTCCGGGTGCGAGGTGCTCGAGCAACGCGACGACGTTTCGCGCGTAGAGCCTGCTCGCGTCCTGCGCCATCAGCGAGGGAACGTTCGTGAGGCCGATGATCGTCACTCCGGTGTGCGCGATCTCATGGCCGGGCGACGTGAGCTCGCAGTTGCCACCGGTCTCCGCCGCCAGGTCGACGATCACCGAGCCCGGCTTCATCGATTCGACCGCCGTTGCGGGAATCAGGCGCGGCGCGGGCCGGCCCGGCACGGCGGCGGTCGTGATCACGATGTCGAAGTCGGGAATCCGCTGCTCGAGCGCGCGCTGCTGTGCCTCCTGCTGCTCGGCGGTCAGCTCGCGCGCGTACCCGCCCTCCGTCTCCTCGCCGCGAATCCCGAGGTCGAGGAATGTCGCTCCGAGCGACTCGACCTGCTCCGCGACCGCCGGGCGTACGTCGAAGGCCGAGACAACGGCTCCGAGGCGTCGCGCGGTGGCGATCGCCTGGAGCCCCGCGACCCCCGCGCCGAGGACGAGCACGCGGGCGGGTGCGATCGTCCCAGCAGCGGTCATCATCATCGGGAAGAGCTTCGGGCTCCGGTCGGCCGCGAGCAGCACGCTCTTGTAGCCGGCGACGGTCGCCTGGGACGAAAGCGCGTCCATCGACTGCGCGCGCGTGATCCGCGGGATCGACTCCATCGCAAACGCGACGATCCCGTGCTCCTCGAGCCGCGCGAGCCCGTCCTGATCCGTCAGCGGCTGGAGGAAGCCGACGAGCACCGTCCCGGGCGCGAGCGCCTCGATCTCCTCGACCGGTGGCTGTCCGACCCGCAGCACTCCTTCCGCGCCGTCGAGATGCTCCGGTCGGTGCGCGAGCTGGGCGCCCACGTCCTCGTAGAGATCGTCGGGGAATCCCGCGAGCACCCCGGCTCCGCGCTCGACCACGATCTCGAACCCGCTTGCGACGAGCTTGGCCACGGTTTCGGGGGTCAATGCGACCCGGTGCTCTCCGGGCCCGGACTCCCGGGGCACACACACGCGCATCCCCCAGAAAATACGGGAAGGGTTCCGGCGGCGCGGCGGGAACCAGACATCCCGTGGTTCGACTCGCAGCCTTTGCGACCGCGATGGACGTGTGCGACCCGGCGCTCGCCTCGCACGCCGCCCGCGTGGGCGCGAACGCCGAGGCAGTCGCCCGCCGGCTCGGCTGGGACGACGAGCGGATCGAGGCGCTTCGCCTCGGGGCGGCCCTCCACGACGTCGGCAAGGTCAACGTCAGACCCGAGGTGCTCGGCAAGGCCGGGCTGCTCGACGAGGGCGAGCTCGCGGAGATCCGTGCGCACCCCGTCGAGGGCACGTGGCTGATCGCCGGCGTGCCGTCGCTCTCCCCCGCGCTGCCGTACGTCTTGTTCCACCACGAGCGGTGGGACGGCGCGGGCTATCCCACGCGGCGCGTGGGCTCGGCGATCCCCCTCGAGGGCCGCGTGCTCGCCGTCGCCGACGCGTTCGACGCGATGACCTCGCTCCGGCCGTACCGACGCTCGCTCTCGGCAACCGAGGCAGCCACCGAGGTCGGACGCTGCGCCGGGACGCAGTTCGATCCCGATGTCGTGGACGCGTTCCTCGGCGCGCTCGAGGACGGTGAGATCCTCCCCGGCGAAGCTGCCGTCGCCGCCTGAGCCGCGGCTGGGCTACAGCGACGCCCAGACGTCGAGCTTCGTCCGCGTGCGGCGGATCACCTCGTCCGTGAACGCGGTCGTGCCGTGGTGGCCGCCGAGGTCGGCGGTGCGGACGCCCTCCGCGACCGCCTCGAGGGTCGCCTCGCGGATCGCGCGGCCCGCCTCTTCGCACGCGTCGTCGTCCGTCTGCACCAGGAGCGCCGCGGCGGCGAGGATCATCGCCATCGGGTTCGCGACGTCCTTCCCCTCGAGTGCCGGGGCGGTGCCGTGGGCGGCCTCGGCCATCACGGCGCTCGGCGCCTCGACCCCGTCGTCGCCGAATGCGACGAGGAGCGATTCGGAGCCGGCGATCGAGCCGAAGAGCGGCAGGACGAGGTCGGAGAGGATGTCGCCGTCGCGGTTCAGCGCCGGAATCACCATCGGCGCGCCGCTCGAGGAGATGAGAAGAGCGAACGTCGCGTCGATCAACTGCGGCTCGTAGGCGACCTCGGGGTGTCGGCCGGCGGCGGCGTCCATCTCCTCCTTGAACATCCCCTCGTAGACCGGGCTGACCGTGTACTTCGGCCCGCCGAACACCTTGGCGCCCGTCCGCTCGGCCTGGCGGAACGCGAACTCCGCGACCGCGCGGCAGATTCGTCGCTCGATCCGCTCGGTCCGGAATGCGATCTCGTCGTCGCCGGATCCCTCCCGCCATTCCTCGGCGCCGTACGCGTCGCCGACGGCCATGCGGACGACCGAGATCGGCGCGTGCACGCCGCCGACAGGGAGCACGCCGGGGATCCGCCGACCGGTGCGGACGATCACCTTGCCGCCGATGTCCTCTCGCAGGATCCGGTTGGGGGAGCCGACGTCGTCGATTCCCTCCGGCGTGACCGTCGCCGCCTTGAGCCCGAGTCCGTGCTCGACGATTGCGCGCGCCGCCTCGTGGACGACGCCGTTGCGGGTCGTCCGCCGGCTCCCGAGGGAGAGGTCGAATTGCGGGAGCGAAAGCTCGAGGCCGACGACATCCGGCTGGAGCACGCGCAATGCGGCTTCGAGGAGCTCCTGTCCCGTCTGGTCGCCGCCGAGGATCACGATCGTGCGCGCGTCCATGCGGCGGAGTGTAATCGCGTGACCGCGCAAACAACCGATCTAGAATTGGATCGTCTGCTTTGCGTATTATCACAGCGTTCACATCGTCGAAGACAATGCGGAAATCACCTCGATGATTTCCGAGATGGAGGATCGACTCGTGGCACGAAAAACGGTTCTCGTTTGCGACTCGTGCAGCAAGGAAGTGGAGGAAGGAAAGGGCGCCGTTCTTCGCGTGACGTTCAACGACGCGCGGCGGGGCGCAAAGCAGGCCGATCTCTGCGACTCATGTGCGGGCGGGATGCCTGGCGCGGCGGTCGCGCGCCGCGGGCGCAAGCCGAAGTCGCTCGTCTGATCTTCGCTGCGAGCGCCTTTTCCGGCCGATTCCCGTCCCGGCCGTAAGCCGGGGCGGGAAGTCGGCCCGACTACCATGCTCCGGTGGGTCTGTCCCTCGTCGTCGGTCCGGCACACGCCGGGAAGGTCGCGCTCCTGCTCGACCGGTTCGTGGACGAGATCGACCGCGACCCGTGGCTGATCGTGCCGAACCGCGCCGAGGTCGACCGCGCGGAGCGCGAGCTAGTGTCTCGCTGCAACGGCCTCCTGGCGGGCACCGTCGGGACGTTCGACTCCCTGTTCGAGGCGCTCGCGGCCGGAAACGGCGGCGCTCGGAGGCTGCTCGGCGAGACCGAGCGGCACATCCTGCTCCGCCGGGTCGTCGAGGACACGGACACGCCGAGCGGTCGTCACCCGGGGTTCGCGGACGCGTTCGCACGCACCCTCGCCGAGGTCGACGGCGCGCTCGTCGAGCCGCACGATCTCGCCGAACCGCTCGCGGGTCTCGTCCGCCGGTACAGGGACGAGCTCGAGCGCCTCGGCGCATGGGATCGCGGCGCTCTCCGCAGGTATGCGATCCGGCGCCTGACCGGCGAGCTCGACGCCTGGGACGGGCGCCCCGTCCTGGCGCACGGCTTCGAGGACCTGACCGCGGCCGAATGGCGTCTCCTCGAGGCGCTCGCGGCGCGGTCGGACGTCCACGTCTCGCTGCCCTACGAGCCGGGACGCGCGGTGTACGCGTCCCTCGCGCGGACGGCCGGTGACCTAGCCGCGCTCGCCGGCGACGCTGTGCTCGAGCTGCCTGCGCGCGCTGCAGAGTTTCTGCCGGCGTCGCTCGCACACCTGGAGCGCGAGCTGTTCGCCGACGCTCCCGCGAGGGCGCGCCTCGACGGCTCGGTCCGCTTCCTCGAGGGTGCGGGCACACGCGGGACGCTCGAGCTCGTGGCCGAGGAGATCCTCGGATACGTGCGGGCGGGGACGGCCCCGAACGAGATCGCGGTCGTGTGCGCGTCGGTCGAGTCCATCCGCGTCCCGCTCGAGACGGCGTTCGCGTCGCTCGAGGTGCCGGTCGCGTTCGAGGGACGGGCCTCGCTCCGCTCCACGGCGCTCGGCCATTCGCTGCTCTCGCTGCTTCGGTTCGCGTGGCTCGCCGGTGAGCGGCCGGCGCTCTACGCGCACCTGCGGTCGCCGTACTCCGGGCTGTCGCGACGTGACGTCGACTGGGTCGAAGGCAAGCTGCGGGGTCGCGGGATCGTGCGGGGCGACAGGACCGTCGAGGTCACGGTCGAGCTGCGGGGCGGTCGGAGCATTCCGACCTACGACGTCGCGGTCTCCGACGACCCTGCTGTGGAGGTCGTCCGGGTGCTGTCCGACCAGTTGCTGAGAAACGCCCATGGGACGCTCTCTCCTCCGGTCGACTCGCGCTCGCTCGTCGATCTCGAGGCGCACGACGCGGTCGCCCGGACACTGCATGAGCTGGAGGCCCTCGTCGCCGCGGGCTGCGAGGTGGGCAAGCGGGACGTGCTCGCCGCCCTCGACCGGACGACCGTGCGGGGCGCCCCTCCGGGAACGCCCGGCCGCGTCGCCGTCCTCGACCTCCTGCGCGCCCGCACGCGGCGCTACGACACCGTGTTCGTCCTGGGTCTGGAGCAGGGAACCCTCCCGAGACGAACGCGCGTCGAGCCGTTCCTCGACGAGGACGCGCGTCGCGCACTCGACGAGCGACACGGCGGGCGGCTCGTCCGTCCCGATCAGGCGAGCCGCGACCGCTACCTGTTCGCGACCGCTTGCACCCGCCCAAAGCGGCGCCTCGTCCTCGTGCGGCAGGCGGTCGGAGACGAGGGGACGCCGCGGGAGTCGAGCCCCTTCTGGGAGGCCGTCCGCGACCTGTACGACGAGGACGACGTCAGGCACCACACGGTCCGGCGATCGCTGTCGGCGGCGACACGCGAGATCGAGTCGGCCCCTACCGAGCGCGAGCGACTGCGCTCGCTCGCCCGAATGTCGGCCGGCGCGCCCGTCGAGGCGGCGGCCCTCGCACGCGAGAACGGCTGGGAGCGACGCCTCAGGCGAGCAACGACCGCGTTCGACCGACCGACGCGTCTGACCCACGAGCGTGCGCTCCGGCTCGTCGGCAGTCGCGAGGCATACTCGGTCTCGGAGCTGGAGCGAATGGCCTCGTGCTCCGCCGCGTGGTTCGTCGAGCGCTACCTCCGCCCGGCGACGATCGACAAGGAGATCGACCGGATGATGCGCGGCTCGATCCTCCACGCTGCGCTGCAGCGCTTCTACCAGCAGCTTCCGAGCGCGATCCCGGGAGCCGACCGGGTGGACGAGCGCAACGTCGAGGCGGCGGTGGCGCTGATGAACGAGTGCGTCGCGCAGGCGGTCGAGACCGGCCTGCGCATCGACGCGGGCGACCTCGACCGGCGCGAGCTCGAGCAGGGGCTCCAGCGTGACCTCGAACAACTCGTGCGAGACGAGGCGTCGTCGCCCTCCCCGTTCGTTCCACGCCACCTCGAGGTCTCGTTCCGGTCGTACGAGCTGGAGCCCGGTGTCGTCGTCAGCGGAAAGATCGATCGCGTCGACGGAGACCCGATGGGCGCCCGAGGCATCGTCGTGGACTACAAGTCCGGCGCCGCCTCGTCCGCGGCCGAGATCCGCGAGCGCGACCTTCTCCAGCTGCCGCTCTACATGCTCGTGCTCCGTGACCAGCTCGGGCTGGAGCCGGTCGGCGGGATCTACGTGCCCGTCGGGGGCGGCCGCCGCGCGCGCGGGATGCTGAGGGCGGGAGACGAGAGCGTGCAGGGCTTCAGCGCGCGCGACTACCTCGAGCCGGACGAGTTCGCCGAGGCGATCGAGCGCGCGCGTGGCACCACGGTCGGTCTCGTCGAGCGGATCCGCGGCGGCGACGTGCGCCACGATCCGCAGGGCGGCGACTGCCCGCACTGGTGCGACCTCTGGCGGATCTGCCGCAAGGAGCGCCCATGAGACCCGCCCCGAACGACCAGCAGCGCGCGGCGATCGCGGCGGCCGGTGGGGTGTTCGTCGCCGCGGGGGCCGGTACGGGCAAGACCGCCGTGCTCGTGGAGCGGTTCGTGCGCGCCGTCGCCGACGACGGCCTCGACGTTCAGTCGCTCCTCGTCATCACGTACACGGAACGTGCCGCCGGCGAGCTGCGCGGGAGAATCCGCGAGCGCCTGCTCGAGCGCGGCCGGCCCGACCTCGCGCTCGAGCTCGACGGCGCTTGGGTGTCGACGATCCACGGCTTCTGCAGGCGCCTGCTCGGCGCCCATCCGCTCGCCGCGGGGGTCGACCCCGCGTTCCGCGTGCTCGACGAGCCGCACGCGCTGGTCGTGCAGGCGGAGGCGTTCACCGAGGCGCTCGAGCGGTTCTGCGCAACGGACGAGCCCGACCGCTGGCGCCTGCTCGCGACGTACGGCGCGAGGGGGCTGCGCCAGATGCTCGTCGGCGTCTACGCCACCCTCCGGTCGGCCGGCCGGGACCTCGTGCTCGAGCCGGGCGCGCGCGCCGGCCTCGACGAGCGAGTCGCAGAGCTGCGCGAGGCCGCGCGCTGCCTCGTCGACGACGCGCGAGCGACCGAGCTTCAGCGCGGCGCGGCTCAGGGCGCGCTCGACCTCCTCGGCGTCTCGACCCTGCCCGAGCGGCTCCTCGCGCTGACGGAGATGAAGGCCCGAGGACCTCGCTCGGCGACGTTCGTCGAGGCGCGCGAGGCCGCCGTCGCCGCGGCGTTGGAAGAGCTCGCGTCACGCGACCGCGAGCTTCTGCAGGAGCTCCTCACGGTGTTCGCCGCCGAGTACGGCGAGGCGAAGACGCGCGAGGCGGCGCTCGACTTCGAGGATCTCCAGCTCCGTGCTCGCGATCTCCTCCGCGGGGACGAGGAGATCCGCGAGCGCACGCGCCAGCGCTTCCGCTCGATCATGGTCGACGAGTTCCAGGACACGAACCGGCTCCAGACCGAGCTGCTCGACCTCCTCTCGACAGGGACGGGGGGAGACCTCTTCGTCGTGGGGGACGAGTTCCAGTCGATCTACGGCTTTCGGCACGCCGACGTCGCCGTGTTCCGAGAACGCCGCGCCGCAGCGGAAACCGTCCTCCCGCTCACGCGCAACCACCGGTCGCGGCCCGAGGTGCTCGCCGCTGTCAACGAGCTCTTCGCAGCCGAGTTCGGCGACGAGTTCCAGCGGCTCGAGCCTACCGCCGGCGCCACGGGGCCTGCTCTCTCGAGCGCGTTCGAGCTGCTCGTCACCGACAAGACCGCCGCGGGAGAGGCGGGGGTGCACTGGCGCCGCTCCGAGGCTCGACACGTCGCGCGCCGCGTGCGAGAGCTCGTCGACGCAGGGGTTGCAACCCCGGGTGAGATCGTCCTCCTCTTCGCGGCGGGTACCGACGCGGAATGGTTCGAGGAGGAGCTTCGCGCGCTCGACCTGCCGACGTACCGGGCTGCGGGCCGCAGCTACTTCGGTCAGCAGCAGGTCGTCGACCTCCTCGCCTACCTGCGGCTCCTCCAGAACCGCTACGACGACGAGGCGCTGCTGACGGTTCTCGCGTCGCCGTTCGTCGGGGTCTCGAACGACACGCTGGTGCTCATCCGGGCCGACGCGTCACGGCAACCGATCTTCCGCGGGATCGAGCGCTCCCTGCCGGACGACCTGGCCGAGGACGACAGGCGGCTCCTGCTCGCGTTCCGGCAGCGCTACGACCGGCTCCTCGAGGTCGCGGCGCACGCACCGCTGGAGCTCCTCTGCGAGCGGATCCTCGCGGAGCACGACTACGACCTCGCCGTTCTCGCCCGCCACGACGGCGCCAGGCGGTACGCGAACCTCCGCAAGCTCGCCCGCCTCGCGCGCTCCTACGAAGAGCTGCGCGGCGCCGACCTCGAGGGCTTCGTTCGCTTCGTCGAGGGTCAGGAGGCGCTCGGCGCGAAGGAGTCGGACGCGGTCTCGGAGGAGGAGGGCGGCGACGCCGTTCGCCTGCTGACGATCCACGGGGCGAAGGGCCTCGAGTTCAAGGTCGTCGTCGTGGCCGACGCCGGGCGCATCCGGCCGCCGGTCTCGGACATCCTGGCGCTCTCCGACGGCCGGTTCGGCTTCAAGGTCGCGCACCCGGCAACCGGGACGCGCGTCGGCACGGCGTCGTACCAGGACGTGAAGGGGGAACGCGAGCGCGCAGAGCAGGCCGAGCGGCTCCGCCTCTACTACGTCGCGATGACCCGCGCGATGGAGCGCCTGATTGTCTCCGGCTCGGTCGGACCGCGCGACGACGCCGCCGAGGAGACGCCGATCGCCTGGGTGCTGGGACGGCTGGGACTCGAGGACGAGGTACACGAGCGTGCTCCCGAGGAGCCGTACGAGGTCGAGCGCGGAGGCGCGCGCGTGCTGCTGCGGATCGACCGTGGGCAGCAGGCGTCCGTGCCCGCCGTCGTCAGGGTGACCGACGCCGTGTCGGAGCCGGAGGCAGGTCAGCTGGCGCTGTTCGAGGGGTCAGGCGAGCAGTTGCCGCTTCCGGCCCCGCGGCTCCGCGCGCTCGCCACGCTCCCGGAGCCGCCGCTTCATCGCGTCTCGCGGCTCTCGTTCAGCGCAATCTCCCTGTTCGAGCGCTGCTCGTACCGCTACTACGCCGAGCGCGTCGCCGGGATGCGGCCGACTCCGTGGACGGTCGGGGAAGGAGACGGCGGGCTCCACGCGACCGAGCTCGGCGACGCAGTGCACCGGCTGCTCGAACGGGTCGATCTCGCCCGGCCTGCGCCTCCGGAGGACCTCGAGGAGCTCGTGCGCGGCTGGTATCCGACGATCGCCGATGCGGAGCTCGAGCGGATTCGGGCGATGGTCTTCGCCTACTGCGACTCCACGCTCGCGCACCGGATCGCGGCGCTGGACGGCGTCGCGGTCGAGCGCCCGTTCGCCTTCCTGCTCGACGACGTCCTGCTGAACGGCCGCCTCGACGTGCTCTGGCGGGACGGCGCACGAGCCCTGGTCCTCGACTACAAGACAAACGCTCTCGGCGATCGTGACCCCGCCGAGATCGTCGAGCACGAGTACCGCGGCCAGCGAGCGGTCTACGCACTCGCGTGCATGCGCGCGAGCGCAAACGAGGTCGAGGTCGTCTACCAGTTCCTCGAGTCGCCGGAGGAGGTGGTCTCGACGACGTTCACCGACGCCGACGTCGCCGCGCTGGAGGCGGATCTCGGCGCGGAGATCGCCCGGATCCGCGAGGGGGTCTTCCGACCGACACCGAGCGAGTTCGCATGCTCGGGCTGCCCGGCGCTCGATCGCGTCTGTGCCGGTCCGCGCCTCGGCTCGGAGCCCGACGGGGCGCCGCTCCCGGAGCTCACCGCAGCGGGGTAGCGTCTCCGGCGTGCGGGTCGCCGCGCTCTACGATGTCCACGGGAACCTGCCGGCACTCGAGGCCGTGCTCGCCGATCCTCGCTGCGGCGAGGCCGACGCGATCGTCTGCGGCGGCGATCTCGTCGTCGGGCCGTATCCCGCCGAGTGCCTCGACCTGCTCGAGGCGCATCGGGAGCGCGTCCGCTTTCTGATGGGCAACTGCGACCGCGAGGCGGTCGAGACGCCGGACGGCGGCGAGCTCGGCGATGCGGCGCGGTGGAGCAACGAGCGGCTCGGCCCCGACAGGGCATCGCGAGTGGCCCGCTGGCCGTTGACCGTCGAGCTCGACGTGCCCGCCGTCGGTCGCGTGCTCTTCTGTCACGCGACGCCGACGTCCGATCTACCGATCCTCACGCGTATCACGCCCGACGAGGACGCCGCACGGGAGCTCGGCGGCGTCGCCGCGGACCTCGTCGTGTGCGGCCACACACATGTCCAGTACGACCGACGCGTCGGGCAGATGCGCCTCGTCAACGCGGGCAGCGTCGGGATGCCCTACGAGGGCTCGCCGGACGCGCGCTGGGCGCTCCTCGAAGAGGGCACGGTGGAGCTCGTCGCGACCGCCTACGACGCGGAGGCCGCGCTCGAGCGCCTCGAGCGCGCAGGATTCCCGTTGTTCGAGCGGTGGCTCGTCGACTCGCTGCGCGGCGAGATCAGCGCGGAGGAGGCGACGGCGTCGTTCGAGAGCCGGCGTGGCGACGCGTAGCTACGTCGGCGAGGCGCGCAGACGCGGGCTGGGCACTCGCAAGGAGCGCATCCGGCCGATCGTCGGGCGGCTCGCGGCCGAGCACGAGGACGCCACGATCGCGCTCCGCTTCCGGTCGGACGTCGAGCTCCTCATCTCTGTGATGCTCTCCGCGCAGACGACGGACGTGAACGTCAACCGCGTCACCGAGACGCTCTTCCGGAAGTACCGGCGTCCCGAGGACTACCTTGCCGTTCCGGCCGAAGAGCTCGAGCGCGATGTCTATGCGACGGGGTTCTACCGGCAGAAGACGAAGTCGATCCGCGGGGCGATGCGTGTCCTGCTCGACGAGTTCGACGGCGAGGTGCCGCGACGGCTCGACGACCTGCTGCGCCTGCCGGGCGTCGCCAGGAAGACCGCGAACGTGGTCGCCGCCGAGCTCGGGCATGCGCAGGGAATCGTCGTCGACACCCACGTCAGGCGTCTCTCCCAGCGGCTCGGGCTGACGCGAAACGACGACCCGGTGAAGATCGAGCGCGACCTCCAGCGCGTCGTGCCGCGCGCCGACTGGGCTCGGTTCCCGCACCTCCTGATCTGGCACGGGCGCCGCGTCTGTATCGCGCGCGAGCCGCGCTGCGAGTCCTGCGTTCTCGTCGATCTGTGCCCCGCAGCGCGGATCGACGCCGTGCCGGCGTGAGGGGCTAGGGCCTGATCCAGCGCTGGACGACGAGGTCGTCGCCAGTGTGCTCCTCGGAGAGGAGCGCGTAGCGCGGCGGTGAGACGACCTGACGCCCTGACGCGGTCGCCCGTCCCGGATCGCCCGCGATGACGACGAACACGGCGTCGCCGCGACCGACGCGGCTGAGTCGAAGCTCGGGGGCGTAGTACGAGAAGGCCGCGCGCGCGCGCTCGGGAAGCACGACGACCGTGTCCTTCGCGCTTGCGTTCGCCCTGACGAGGTGCGCGGCGGCTCGCCAGTTCTCCGGCTGGTCTCGGGCCGCGGCCGTTCCGAGAGCCGCGATCGCGACGACGGCGAGGGCCGCTCCGGACGCGAGCCGGATCCCGCGGTCGGTGATCGCAATCAGCCCGATTCCAGCGCCCAACGCCAGCCCGCCCGAGGCGACGGTCAGGGCGGCGTGCGGATAGACGGGAAACGCGACGCCGGCGGCGAGCACGAAGAGGAGCGGCATCACCGCAAGCCCGGCGACAAGCGCGGCCTTCCAGCGACCCCGACCGGGTGTGGAGCCGCGGTACAGCGAGACGACCCCCCAGACTGCCAACACCGCGACGATGGGGCTCCAGCCGAGCGCGCGGCCGAGGCCCGCGCCGATGTCTCCGAGCTCGAGCGGGCCTGCGCCGTCAGGCGCGTCGGCGCGGTCGACCGCCGCCGCGACGAGGAGGAGGCCGCATTCTACGACCGCGATGGCGAGTGCCGGCAGCGCGAGTCGCCGGTCGAGCTCGCGCCACGCGAACGCCGCGGCGACGAGCTGGGCGGCGAGCGCGCTCACCGCGATCGGGTGCGTGAGCGGGAGCAGCACGGCGCTCAGCGTGTACGCGGCCCACCAGAACGCGTTGCCACGATCAACAGCTCGTGCGAAGAGCGCGCTCGAGACGAGCATCGCGGCGAGCGCGAACGCCAGTGGGCCGACGGCGCGCGTGAGAGAGACGACGCCCACCGACGTGGCGAGCACGAGCGATGCGGCAGCGCCGGCATAGCGTCCGGCCAGCCGGCGGCCGAGCACGTACGCGGCGGCTGCGGCCGCGACTCCGGCGATCACGGAGGGGAGGCGGAGCCAGAGCTCGGAGTCGCCCAGCGAGGCGATCGGCTGCAGGACCGCGACGTAGCCCGCCCTGGCGGGGTCGTCCGAGATCGCCTGGCCGACGACGTCGGAGAAGGAGCCCTGCGCAGCGGCGAGCAGTGACGCCTCGTCCACGACCAGCGCACGACGACCGAGCGCGACGAGCCCGAGCGCGGCGGCGAGCGCCGGCCCGAGGAAGGGGAGCGCGCGGTCGAGGACGGCGACGAGGCGCCCGGCCGCGGCGACCGATTCGTCCGACGGCGTCCGGGTGTGGGCCGGGGCACTCACCCGCACCGAGGGTACCGTCGCGACCGGCGGGCGTCCCCGGGCGGTCGCGGCGTCAGAGCCAGCGGCGCCAGCGGAAGAGGATGAGCTGCACGACGGTGGTCGCGACGATGAGCCCGAGCGAGATCCCCAGGCTCCAGTACCAGTCGCCGAAGTGCCCCGCGAAGTTCTGGCCGTAGAACCCGACGATGAGGCTCGGCACGAGCACGAGCGACGCGATCACGGTGAGCGTCTTCGCGACCTCGTTCTGCTGTTCTGCGATCTTCGCCTGGTAGTAGTCGCGGACACCGCCGAGGAGGTCGCGCGCGACGTCGAGCTCCTCCGTCGCGCGAACGAGGGTCTCGTAGGCGTCGACGAAGCGGAACTCGATCTCGGGCGGGAAGAGCTCGGAGTGCCTGACGTCGACGCGGCCGTCGACGATCCGTCGCGCGATTCCCCGGGTCGCGCTGGACGCCCGGCGCGCTCGCAGCAGCTCGTTGCGCAGGACGGAGATCCGATGGCGCACGGCGACGCCGGTCAGATGCTCGATCTCCCCCTCGAGGTCGTCGATCGACTCGTAGATGCCGTCGACGAGCTCGAGGAACGCGTCGGCTGCGTCGTCGACCGCCGCGTGGACGACCTCGCCGGCGGGGACGCCCGCGTCGACCCGCGCGGCGATGCTGTCCACGGGCGCCAGCGTGCCTCTCGCCCCCGTCTTGCGGATCGTGACGACCTGCTGGGGCGTCGCGATGATGTCCAGCTCGACGTAGTCGGCGCGGTCCTCGCCGCTGAGTGCCACGGGATGCGCCAGCACCGCCAGGACGCAATGCCCGTGTCCTTGCAGAACGGGCATGACTGCCCGGCCGTCCCGCGCCGGTGCGGTGAGCAGCTCCATCGCGGCCGGCGGCGGGGGAGGGGTGATCGCCTGGGCGATCTCCTCCCGGGTCGGGTCGACCAGGTCGGTCCACTCCGTCGCCATTCGCACCGAGGTTAGACGCCGCCTAGGAGGCGGTGACGCCGGCCGATAACGAGGCGTGACGCTGCTCGCTCAGCCACCGCTCAGCATCGAGCGCGGCCGCACAGCCCGAGCCGGCAGCGGTGACGGCCTGGCGGTACACGTGGTCCTGGACGTCCCCCGCGGCGAACACGCCCGGGACGTTCGTCTCCGTCGACTTGCCCCGGGTGACGAGGTAGCCCGTCTCCGGCTCGTGGTCGAGGTGATCGAGGAAGAGAGCGGTGTTCGGGTCGTGCCCGATCGCGACGAACAGGCCGTCGGTCTCCAGCACGGACTCCTCGCCCGTGACGGTGTCGCGAAGGCGGACGCCGGTCACCGAGCCTTCACCCAGCACTTCCTCGACGAGCTTGTTCAGGACGAGCTCGATCTTCTCGTTCGCGCGGGCGCGGTCGACCATGATCGGCGAGGCGCGGAACTCCTCGCGGCGGTGGACCAGGATCACCTTGCTGGCGAAACGGGCGATGAAGCTCGCCTCCTCCATCGCGGAGTCGCCGCCTCCGACGACCACGACGGTCTTGTCGCGGAAGAAGGCCGCGTCGCACGTGGCGCAGTACGAGACGCCGCGCCCCTGGAGGGTGCGCTCCGACTCGAGGCCGAGCTGGCGGGCAGTGGCTCCCGTCGCGATGATCACGGATTCCGCGCGGTACTCGTCGTCGCCGACCCACACGCGGAACGGCCGCTCCGAGAAGTCGACGCGCGTCACGTCGTCCGTCAGGAAGGTCGTGCCGAATCGCTCCGCCTGACGCCGGAAGTCCTGCATCATCGCCGGGCCGAGGACACCGTCGGCGTACCCCGGGTAGTTCTCCACGTCGGAGGTGATCATCAGCTGGCCACCCCAGTTGAAGCCCTCGATGACCAGCGGCTCGAGGTTCGCGCGCGCGGCGTAGAGCGCAGCGGTATAGCCGGCGGGACCTCCGCCGATCACGATCAGGTTGCGGACATCGTCCAAGGTTCTGCAGTGCTCCTCTGTCGAGTAATACCCCTCATGGGTGAAACGACGACCCGGTCCCCGGTGTTCCAGCGGTCACGCGGCGTGCGCCTCGCCTGGAAGGAGCTCCGCGGGCTCCTCGGAGACGAGCTCCGCAGCGGAGAGGACACGTGTCTGCCGCTCGATGGGCGTCAGCTCCGGCGGCGTGATCCCCGTGATTCCGTGCTGCTCGAAGCGCCGCGCCTGGGGCAGCACCTGCCGTTCGAGCGAACCGACGGTCTCGTTGAACGAGCGCACCGCCGCGTCGAGCGAGCGCCCCAGCTTCGAGACGTGTGCCCCCATGGTCGAGAGCCGCTTGTAGAGCTCGCGTCCGAGGTCGGAGATCTGCCGGGCGCCCTCCGCGATCGTCTCCTGCTGCCAGCCGTAGTGCACCGCTCGCAGCAGCCCGATGAGGTTCGTCGGCGAGGCCGGGATCACGTTGTGGTCGATGGCGAGCTCGGTGAGGGACGCGTCGTGCTCGAGTGCGACCCGGAGGAACGACTCGTCCGGGAGGAACATCACGACGAACTCGGGTGTCGACTCGATCTGGCGCCAGTAACCCTTCTGGCCGAGCCTGAGGATGTGCTCCCGCACGTGCCGGGCGTGCTCCGCGAACCGGGCCTGGCGCTCCTCGTCCGTCACGTCCGTCGCGAACGCCTCCAGGTACGCGGCGAGGGGCGCCTTCGAGTCGATCACGATCCGCTTCCCACCGGGGAGCCGCACGATCACGTCGGGTCGCAGCACGCGACCGTCCCCGTCGGTCGTCGTCGGCTGTTCGACGAAGTCGCAGTACTGCACCATCCCCGCCATCTCGACGACGCGACGGAGCTGGATCTCGCCCCAGCGGCCGCGGACGTGCGGCGCACGGAGCGCGGTGACGAGATTGGTCGTCTCGCCGCGGAGCCGCAGCTGCTCCTCGCGCAGGTTGCGCACAGCTTCGGTCAACGATCCGTACGCCTCCTTGCGGGCGCTCTCGAGCGCGTTGACCTGGGTTTCGACCTTGCCGAGCGACTCGCGCAGCGGCGCGACGTAGGCGTCGAGCTTCGTCTGCGCGAGGTCGAGGAATGCCCCGGAGCTCTCCTTCATCGCCGCCGTCGAGGCGCTCTTGACCGCGCTCGTCACGCGCTCGTCGAGTGTCCCGCGCTCTGCCCGGAGCTCCGCCTCCGCCTCGATGCTCCGCCTCTCGAGGGCCCGCGCCTCGGCCTCGACCACGGCCAGGCGCGCTGCGGCGCCCGACGCCGCGCGAAGGCGATCGCGCACAGCGAACGCGACGGCGAGCGCGCCGACGGCGAGACCGACGGCGAGACCGATGATCAGGGCTGCGATCGTCATGAGGGCGACGGACCGTAGCGCCAGGCCCGGACGGAGCGTTTCCTGCCCTCCAGGGGGCCCGAAAGCCGCAGCTATCGTTCCTGCGCCATGCCTCCGAAGTCACGTCCACACGGCAAATCGCGCCCGCCTGCGCCGCGCGGGGGCACGGACCGGAAGCTTCTCGTGATCTTCGGCGCGACAGGGCTCGCCTTGGTCGTGGCCGTCGCCATCGGCGCGGTCGTCGCGTTCGGGGGCAGCAGCACGAACGCAGCCGCGGCGCTCGACAAGGCGGGCTGCACGCTTCTCGAGAAGCCGGCGCTGCGCGGTGTCCACTCGATCACGACGCCGACCGGGACGTCCCCGCTCTGGAACACCAATCCGCCGACATCCGGACCCCACTACGAGATCCCGGCGGTCTGGGGCGCGTACACCGAGCCACTGAACATGGCGCAGCTCGTCCACAACCTCGAGCACGGCGGGATCTACATCCTCTATGGCCCTCAGGTCCCCGCCTCGACGGTCGCGGAGCTGAGGTCGTTCTACAACGACCACACCCGCGGCACGATCCTCGCGCCGTTGCCGTCACTCGGGAACAAGATCGCGCTCGGCGCCTGGACGACGAAGGACGCGAACGACCCCACGAACGGAACCGCCCACCTCGCGAAGTGCACGTCGTTCGACCAGGACGCCTTCGCGGCGTTCTTCGACCAGCTCCAGTTCCAGGGCCCGGAGCGCTTCCCCGCCGACACGCTCTTACCCGGTCGCAGCTAGCCCCGGCCGGGGTGGCGGAACGGTAGACGCAGCCGGCTTAAACCCGGCGGTCCTTCGGGACATGGGGGTTCGAGTCCCTCCCCCGGCATTTCGACTACAGGATCCAGAACGGTCGCTCGTGCGCCTTCCGTCGCGGCCGGAGGCCGGCTTCGCCGGCCGGGAGGCCGAACTCGGGTGACCGGGGCACGACCAAGAAGAAGGGGGCTCGTGGGGGAAACATGGTTTCCCCCACGCCCTGGCTAGACTCCGCGAGCAATGGCGAGCACCGAGCATGCGCCGTCGTACGAGCACCTCGAGTACGACACGCCGCTGTTCCGCACGGCGATCGCGCAGTTCGACCAGGCGGTCCCGCACGCCGCCGTCGATGACGGCATCGCGGAGAGGCTCCGCCATCCGGAGCGCTCGATCATCGTCGCGTGCCCGATCAAGCTCGACGACGGACGGCGCGTCGTGCTGCCCGGCTACCGGGTCCAGCACTCGAGCGTCCTCGGCCCCACGAAGGGCGGCATGCGCTACGACCCCGGGGTCTCTCTCGGCGAGTGCGCGGCGCTTGCGGTCTGGATGACGTGGAAATGCGCGCTCCTTCGCCTGCCGTACGGCGGCGCCAAGGGCGGCGTGCGATGCGACCCGCGGGCGCTCAGCCGCACGGAGCTGGAGCGCCTGACCCGGCGATTCACGTCGGAGCTCCTCCCGTTCATCGGGCCGCAGGAGGACATTCCAGCGCCCGATATGGCCACGAACGAGCAGACGATGGCGTGGATGATGGACACCTACTCGATGCAGCGCGGGCATGCGGTGCCGGAGATCGTCACCGGCAAGCCGATCGCGATCGGCGGCAGCGTCTTCCGCCACGAGGCGACCGGTGCGGGTGTCGTGATGGTCGTTGCGCGCGCGTGCGAGCGGCTCGGCTGGAAGCTCGCAGAGCAGAGGTGCGTCGTCCAGGGGTTCGGAAACGTCGGCGGGATCGCGGCACAGGAGCTCGTCGACCGCGGCGCGACCGTGATCGCGGTCTCCGACATCTCGGGGGGCGTCTACGACCCGGACGGGCTCGACATCCCGACGATGAGCGCGTTCGCGCTGGAGCACGGGTCGCTCGAAGCCTGGACGACCGGCTCGCGGATCTCCAACGAGGAGCTGCTCGAGCTGGAGTGCGACATCCTCGTCCTCGCCGCTCGTGAGGACCAGATCCACGCCGACAACGCCCCGCGCCTGCGCTGCCGGCTCGTCGCCGAGGGCGCCAACGGCCCGACGTCGCTCGAGGGCGACGCGATCCTCCGTGAGCGGGGAATCCCGATCCTGCCGGACATCCTTACGAACGCGGGCGGAGTCACCGTGTCGTACTTCGAGTGGGTGCAGGACCTCGGACGGCTGTTCTGGGGCCGGGACGAGATCCGCGCGAAGCTCGCCGAGAAGCTCAACGACGCGTTCGACCGCGTGTGGGAGATCTCGCACGAGCGGGGCATCTCGATGCGCACGGCCGCGCTTGTCGCGGGGATCCGGGACGTCTCCTCCGCCCTCGAGGCTCGTGGGCTGTACCCATAGCTAGATGACGCTCACGTCCGACGACCAGACGGCGCGCGTACGCGACGCGATGATCGCGGAGCCGCGCGCGCTCACGACCGACGACACCGCCCGGGTCGCCGGCGAGGTGCTGACCCCGGCCGAGGTGAGGGCCGTCTACGTGGTCGACGCGTCGGGCCGTCTCGTCGGCGTGGTCACACGCAAGACGCTCGTCGCGCGCGTCGTCGCAGCGGGTCGCGATCCCAACACCGCCACGCTCGGCGACGTCGCCGAGCCGCCGTACTACACGATCGACGCCGACACCCCGCTCGACGAGGGTTACCGCTTCATCGAGGAGCGCGACGCCGAGCGTGTGCCCGTCGTCGACGAGGGCCGACTCGTCGGCGTCCTCTCACGGGCCGTCCTCCAGCGCCGCCTGGCCGAGGACGAAGGACCGCCCGAGCCGGACGAGGCATAGAAACGAGTTCTTAGGCGCCCGGCGGCACGCGCCGCCGAGCGCCGCAGGACCGGCCCCTACGGGGCGATGTTCTGGTTGAGGTGGAAGACGTTGTCCGGGTCGTACCGGCGCTTGACCTCGACGAGGCGGTCCCAGTTGGGGCCGTACGCGGCGCGAACCGCGCTCTCGCCCTGGTCGTCGGTGAGGTAGTTGAGCCAGCGCCGCTCGACGAGATGCTCGGAGAACGCCGCGTGCGACTCCTTCGTCCAGCGGATGTTCTCCTCCGTCGCGGCCGGATCCATCCACACGGACGGGATGAGCAGGTTCCACCCTTCCTCACGGTGCGGGACGGCGGTGTCCGTGACGCCGACGCGGGTGACGGCGCCGTGGAAATGCTCGAGGAGAAGCCCGCTCATCGTCGAAGGCACGCTGGCGAAGCGGTCGACCATCGCGTCGATGAGCCCGTCCGGCAGGCCCGCCGTGAAGCTGGAGAGCCAGTAGTTGTGCGAGCCGGCGGGGTACCCCTCGTCGAGCAGGGTGTTCATCACGGGGTAGGGCATCCGGCCGACCTCGGTCATCACGGGTGAGCCCCATGTCAGGAAGGGCTCGAGGTCCCGCTGCGCCTCGTCCTCGTCGCCGGTGTGGAACACCGCGAACCCGGTCAGCTTCATGCCGGAGCCGTCGGGCGCGTGTACCAGCGCGGCGAACACCGTGAGATCGTCGGGAAGGTCGGCGACGGCGTCGCGGTAGAACCGCAGCAGGTCGGGCGCAACGTCGACCGGGTGGATGATCAGGCCGCCCGTGACCATCGTCAGCGGATGGACACGGTAGGTCAGCGTCGTCGCGATGCCGAAGTTGCCGCCGCCGCCGCGCAGCGCCCAGAACAGGTCCGGGTACGACTCGGCCGTCACGTCGAGGATCTCCCCGTCGGCGGTGACGAGCTCGACCGCAACCAGGTTGTCGGCTGCGAGCCCGTACTTCGCCATGAGCCAGCCGAGGCCGCCCCCAAGGGTGAAGCCCGCTATCCCGGTTGTCGAGATCGCACCACCGGTGACGGCGAGGCCGTGCTCCGCCGCCGCGTTGTTGAGCTCGCCCCAGGTCATGCCCCCTTGGGCGGCGACGACACCTGTCTCGGGGTCGACGGTCGCGCTCTTCATCTCGGCCAGGTCGACCATCACTGCCCCGTCGGCGACGGCGAGCCCCCCGACGTTGTGCCCCCCGCCGCGCACCGAGATGTCGGCGCCAGCGGCCCGGGCGAAGCGGACCGCGGCCGCGGCGTCCGCCGCGGAGCGACAGCGGACGATCAGGGCGGGGCGCCGGTCGATCATGCCGTTGTGGACGCGTCTCGCGTCGTCGTAGCCGTCGTGTTCCGGCAGCAGGACCGAGCCGCTCACGGCGCCCGTGAGCGCCTCGAGCTGTGCGGTGTCGAACGTCGTCGTGGAGCTCATCTGTGCCCTCCCATCGCTTCGCCGGCGACCCCGCGTCGAGTGTAGACCCGTAATCGCGGCGAGAGGCCTCGTGCTGTCACGATGCGGCGGTGCGCGAGGACTCGCAACCGCAGCCGAGCAGGCTCCTCCGCTCGGCAGCCGTCCTGGCGGACCCTCTCGTGCGCGAGCTGCTCGACGCGCCGCTCATCGGGGTCTTCTGCACGAGCGAGCCGGACGGGGTGATCCACGCCGTGCCGATGTGGTTCGCCCTCACCGGCGACGCGATCGCGCTGGCGACGTCGTCGCGGAGCCGCAAGGTCGCGAACCTCGCGCTCGATCCCAGGGCCACGCTCGTCGTGCACGACTCGCGGCCGGGGACCGAGATCTGCGGCGTCTCGATCCGCGGCCGTGCCACTCTGGTCGGCGAACCCTCGCGGCAGCGCCTCGTCGACGCGGTCCACGGCCGCTACGTCTCGGCGGAGGGCCTGGCTCTCCCCGAGGCAGAGGAGTTCCTCGCGTCCGACGACGTCGCGCTCCGCCTCGTTCCGGAGAGCGCCTTCACCTGGGACGAGCGGTCGAGCCCGGCGACCCTGGCGCTCCGCGAGGCGGGAGGCGCGCTGCCGCTCCTGCCGACATCGCCTCGCGGTGGGCCGTGAGCGCTCAGCAGCAGGTGTAGGCGCCGGGCGGGACGCCGGTCTCGTCCGGCGCCGGCAGCCCGGCGGCCGCGAGCGCGGCGCCGTCGAGGAGGTCTCGCTCGCTCACGGTCAGCTCCGGTACGTCGTAGTACGCGAGGATCTCGCTGAGGACGACGAGCCCCGCGACGATCACCGGCGCCCGTTCGGAGGCGAGACCGTGCACCCGCTCTCGCTCGACGAGCGGGAGCGCCGCGAGCCTGTCGAGCGTCGTTCCGATCGAGTCGCGGGTCAGGTGGTCGCCGTGTACCGAGAGTGCGCCACCGCGCTCGATTTTCGCAGCGGTGGCGACCGTGCCCGCCACCCCGATCGCGTGGTGGATCGCGAGGCGTGGGAGCAGCGAGCGCACGTGGGCCTCGCAGGCCGCGAGCTCCTCGCCGTGCGGCGGATCGGAGATGAGGAACCGCTCGGTCAGGCGGACGCTTCCGGCCTCGGTGCTCAGGGCGGACTCGATGCCGTCCGGTCCCGTCACGACGAGCTCGGTCGAGCCGCCGCCGATGTCGATCACGAGCGTCCGCGGCGCGATCGGCCCGTCGCTCGTGACGCCCGCGAGCGTCAGCGCGGCTTCCTCGTCGCCGGTGAGGAGTCTCGTCGTGAAGCCGTAGCTCCACTCGACCTCGCCGAGGAAGGCCTCTCCGTTGTCGGCGTCGCGGACCGCGCTCGTCCCGACCGCCAGGACGCGCTCCGCGCCGAGTAGCTCTGCCTCGCGGCGGTAGTCGACGAGGACGTTGCGCACGCGGGCGATTGCGGTCGGGAGGAGGATGCGCCGCCTGTCGACCGACTCGCCGAGCCGGGTGATCGCCTCCCGACGCACGACCTCGTCGACCCGCCCGT
The DNA here is from genome assembly GCA_963742625.1 of uncultured Actinomycetes bacterium. Lineage (GTDB taxonomy): Bacteria > Actinomycetota > Thermoleophilia > Gaiellales > Gaiellaceae > Gaiella. Next base: position 1,248,466 of record CAVUMO010000002.1, on the reverse strand, counting down.
CGTCGACGTCTGCGACGAGCAGGCGTGTTGTGTTCGTGCCCATGTCGACGGCGGCGACACGCACGCACTCACCGTACTCATGTTCCGGGCGAGGAACAGCCCCGCGGCGTCAGACGCCCGGGAGGAACCAGAGCACGCGGCGCATCGTCCGGCGCGCCTCGCGGAGCGCCTGGAGCTGGACGTCGAGCTTCGCCCGCGACGCCGCGAGGCGGGCCGACGCGTCGCCCAGCAGCACGCCGGAGGCGCTCGCACGGTCGAGGTGCTCCTGGATCTGCGCGCTCGCGTCGGCGATGCGCGCGGTCTCGGCGCTCATCGTGGCGCCGGTGCGCTTGAGCTGCCGCCACATCACGAGGCCCCGGATCACCGCGTACGCGATCCCCGCCACGACGCCCACGAGGAGGACTGCGAGAGAGATCCAGAAGACCATGGCGGTGCTACGATAGTGGCCGCGACGCGGGGTGGAGCAGTCAGGTAGCTCGCCGGGCTCATAACCCGGAGGTCGCAGGTTCAAATCCTGCCCCCGCTACTGGAAAGGCCCTGCAAGCCAGGGCCTTTCGTCGTTCTAGGGGACGTCGCTCCCGCGACTTGGTACCCGTTTTGGTACCCGTCGAGCTATCCGGCGCTCGGGGGACGCGTCCCGATTCCGTCGAACCCTCAGGACGCCGCCAGGTCGCGGGCTTGCCGCTCTTGCTCCTCCTCGCCAAGCATGTCAGTCGTAGAGTGGCCGAGGCGCGCATGGGCTACCTCGTGGGCCACGACGCTGGCAAGGTCGTGCTCATCGAGGCGCCCGTCGACGAGTAGGACCCACTCCGCGTCGGCGAGGAACCGACCGGGCAGTGTTTGCCCGTTCACCGCGTCGCCGAGCGAGAGCAGCACGCACCGGTCGATCACGAAGTCGAGTACCTCGGCTGGAAAGCGCGAGCACGCCCGGACGATGACCGAACGCGTGATGGTGTCGGCGCCGAAGTAGCGGACGAGGTCGCTTTCCTCAATGCGCGTTCGTCCATGTCACGGCTCCTGGGCGAACAGCCGCGCCTCTGCGAGCTCGGCAGCGTCCGGGTATGCCGTGCGGTGCGGGTGCAGGTACCCCTCGGTCGTCGAGCCCTGCGCGTGCCCGGCCTTCGCCTGCACGAACATGCCCGGCACCCCGGCGGCGGCGGTCTCGGTCAGCGCCGTGTGGCGCATGCCGTGCCACGGCCGGAACGAGGCTGGCACGTTCGCCCTGGTCAGCGCCTTGCGCGCGTACCTCGTGAGCTTCGTGGGTTCGAGCGGCGTGCCGTGCTCCTCGCCGAACACGTCGGCCGCGTCCGGGACGGGCTCGTCTGGTTGGCGTGGGCGAACAGCTGCCGGACCAGTTGGTCTATCGTCGGTCGGGTCGTGCTTGACCGCGAGTTCTTCATGCGGGAGTTCGCCCTGCGGGTTCAGCGATTCAGCGAAGAGCGCGACTCGCTTCCCGTGCGGGTGATTCTCTCGACGGCAGCTGGCCGGGACTTCGACGTCCAACGGATGACGACTAGCAACGCCGGCATCGCGCTCCACACGCGCGAGGACAGTCTGATCTTCATGCCGTACGACGTCATCGAGCACATCGAGGTCTCGATCGCTCAAGACCGGCGCGTCGAAGGATTCGAGATCCCGACCGAATCCGACTTTGGCTCCTAATTTGATCTTCGCGGCGTGCTGCTCCGCGAGCTCGCCTGGCTCAGGTCGGAAGGGCTCGCCCAGAGTGCCGGTGCATCTCGTGCCTGTTGACCCGTGAAAAGGAACACCCCTCGGACGATGGTTCTTTCGTTGACCGCGGCGATCACGTGCGTCACGGCGACCGCGGGCGTGGCAGCTGACGCCGTCGCCGGTTGCAGGCTGCGCAGCGTCGACAAGGCGTCCTATGTCACCGAGAACGAGGCCATTCTTCGGCGCCTCCCTCGCGTCCCGGGCGCGAGGCTTTCCCGCAGTTACTCGATCGGCGAGACTGCGTCCGATACCTGTCTGCCCGTTGCGAACGGGGAGCCGTACGGGAGCTACACAACCACGTACGTCTATAGGACGTCGACACCACAGCGGCGCGGCGCAGTCGTGCGCTACTACCGCAAGCTTCTGCTCGCACAGGGATGGCGATGGGTGGCCCGCACCGGCTCTTACGGACCACCGCTTGACAGCGCGTTCCGCCGCCGCGCCGCGAGCCTCTACATCTCGGAGGTTCACCAGGGGCGCGGTACGTGGATCGTCACCGTGGATCACGCCGCCTATGCCCGCCTTCGCAACTAGCCCGAATGCGCGCGTCGATGGAGGCTCCGCCCCGAAGCCGACCACCCCGCCCTCCCGGCGGAGAGAGAGATCACTAAGGCGGGGGTGGCGCTCGGTGTCGTTCTTAAAAAAGGCCTTCACGCGAGCCCCGAGCCCCATCTCGTGCCGCCTCGCGCGTACGTTCTCGGATATCCGACTTCGAACTTGGATGTTGTCATCCGAGTTCGAGCAATCCCGCATGGTTAGGGAAGATGGATATCTAAGTTGTGTAAGGGGACTCATGTGTCGCTCTGTTGGTCATCCGACTTCGTGCGCCAGTACCAGCCGCCGTCCCAGTCCGACTTGCGGGGCGTGATGCTGCCGTCCTTGCGGAGCGGTGCGAGGCCGGACTTGTAGACCGTGTCGGGGTTGACGCCGAGCTCGTCGGCGCACGCTTGGTCGAGGTAGGCGCGTGACTTCTCGCCGGTCGCCAGCGCCTCGAGGATGACGTCTTGCACCTTCGTGGCGGGGACGCGTCCTTCGCTTGCGGCTCGCGGTGCGGCGAGGAGTTCGTCCACGGACTTGGTTGAGTCACCGAGCATCACGGCGCGTGTGATGGGTTCGGTGAGACCTGGGACGTCGGCGGCTTCGATGCGGAACGCGTCACCGGAGCCGTTGAGCGATCGGTTGCCGGCGACGACCTGGATGTGCCGGACGAGCGGGTCTTCGTTGTCAACGGCGATCATCACCGCTGCCCTTGGTGTGTCGACCCAGGCGGTTGACCCGAGGATCGACGCGACAGCGCCGCGGGACCTGTCTTTGCCAGGGTGGCGGACGCCGATGATGAGGCAAGCCGCTTCCTCGAGCGTTCAGGCGTCAACTAGCGGCCGAGGACGAGGCGAAGCTCCAGCGGATCCTCAGGGACGCTGAGAGCTCTACCGGGGCCACGTCAGGAGACTCGTGGCAGCGGCTCCGCGGGGTGCCGGCGGTCGGGAGAGGCTGTGCCGGGGCGATCCCCGGGACACGGCCCGACGCGGCGCTCATGGCGAAGGAATCGCGACGCCCGTAATCGAGGCACCGGTCCGGCACGACTGCCCCGACTGCGGCACAGCGTTCGAGCTGTCCGCACGGAACACGCGGATACACCGCAACAGGGGAACTTCACCGAAGTGCGATCGCTTCCGTTACGGAGCTCGGGCGCCGAAGGTGACGGAGGCTCACCGACGATGGTGGCTGGAAAGGTTCACGCCCGAGGAGCTCCAGGCGATGGCGGCGGCTGTCTGGGGCTAGCGCCGTGGCCCACTCGTGGAACCATACGTCCGACGCGGCTCAACTCCGATCGTCCGGCTCAGAACGCGATGCCGACCCCGAAGAAGGCGTTCGACCCGCCCTTGAACTCCTTGCCGCCAGCCAACCACCACAAGGCAACTGCGTTGAGATTCACCCGAACTATCGGGAGATCAGCACCGTCAGTCCGGCCGCCCCACAACACCCTCGCCTTCTTGAGCGTCACGGTCTCATGGCGCGATCCGTCGGTTTCCCTCAATGGCCGCACGTCCTGCGTCGCGGCGTCGACCGCTGCTTGCTGACGGTCGCCCTTCTTCCGCCCAGGCTCGCGGTAATGGCGCTGGTACAGATCCGCATGGCTCACCTCGACAAACATTCCTGACGGGCAAGGAGTGCCCGTGACGACGTCACCCGAATACAGCGTCATCCAGAGAGCGGGGGTATCGGCACCGTCCTCGGCGGCGTGGACGAGCGCCGCGAGATACGGGTCGATCATGGGTGGCTATTCGGGTCTCAAAGTCAGAGTCCTATGTCGCAGCCGCTTCGCCGCAGCCCCGGCCTCGGGCGACACCGTAGCTAGGAGAAGCATTGATCCATCGCATCTCGTTCCTCGTCCGTCGGGGTGTCCGTCCAAGCGATGACCGCGTTCCCTTTCCGCATGAGGTTCCCGTCTGCTTCGCCAGGAACTTGCTCATATGCATCTTCGGCGTCCTTGGCGTCGCTCGAATCGCGATAGAACGAGACGATGACTTCGCGGCCGCCGAACTCGGCACGCAACGCACCTCCCGAGGCTGCGCCTGCGATGAAATCGACGTTGCTCCGATCGGGGTCAACATCCGCGAGTCCTCTGCCGTCAAGGCAGTTGGCTACCGCGTCGGCGTCGTAACTCGAGCCGCCGCCCGAGCTGCCACAGCCAGCGGCAACAAGGGACAAGAGTGCGAGCCCAATCGCTGAGGCGCGACCGATCATGCCGACGCACCCTTTGCCTTCAAGACACTGCTGTCAACGAGCTCGAGACTCCCAGGCGGATGTTCAGGGTTGGTACCCAATTTGGTACCCGACTGGGATGATCTCAGCCGATCTCAGATGACCCGGGTGGCTTGAACTGGCGCCCTCGGCCTAGGCTGCTCCTGGTCTAGCGTCCTCATAACCCGGAGGTCGCAGGTTCAAATCCTGCCCCCGCTACTGGAAAAGCCCTGCAAGTCGCGGCCTTTCTCGTTACAGGGAATGATCGAGAGCGTTTGGTTGGTGCCCGGCTCGGACGCCCAGCGACTCCGCGATCTCGTCGGCGTCGAGAATTGGCTCGGTCATGCCCGGGCTTCCGCAGCCCGTCCGCGCGTGCAATGGAACCTGTAATGGAACCTGTATCCGCTATCCGCGCTTAACGCGGCAACCACGACAACACCGGCACCCTCCATCGGCCGGGCGGGGTGCCATCGGTATTCCCCCCCCGACCGGGGCACCCCGCCCGCGCCTCGACGCAGGCTCGCGCAGAAAGGGCGTGAGTCTGAGGCGAGAGGGTGATCCCTGCTAGACGCAGTTGGCCGTCAGGTGGCCCGCCGCGGAGGCGCCTTCGGCGTCCGTCGCGATGACGTCCTCTATGAACTGGCCGACGAACGGGCCGTCTCCGAAGTCGCAGGGGATGGTCCCGGAGAACGACCACGACCCGTTGGCGTCCGTCGTGGCGAAATCGGGAATGTCAGTGCTGCCTGTAAACGGGCTGCTGATCTCCACGTGCAGCGTGATCGAGCTGTTCGGATGGAACCCGGTCCCCACCGCCGACGCCACGCAGCCGGGACAGTCACCGGAGACACCCACCGTCAGCGTGGGACCCGCCGGAGCCGGAGGAGCCGGCGGCACGTAGAAGCCGCTGAAGACCGCGGTGACACCAGCCGCCGCACCGGACGTGTGCAGCGTGCAGGGATTCGGCTGGCCCGCGCAGGCGCCAGTCCACGACTCGAACGTGAAGCCAGGGGTCGGGTACGCCGTGAGCGTCAACTCGCGTCGCGGCTCGACGGGGCGGATGCACGCGAGCGGGCAGTCGATCAGGTAGGGCGTGCTGCGGACGTAGCCGCCGCCCCACGGCTGGACGTCGACCGTCAGGAGGGTCGCCCCCGGCCAGGTGTAGGTCGAGCCGTCGTCCTCGGGCGGTAGCCGCGTCTGGCCCGAAGCGGGGAGCACGAGGACGATCACAGCCACGAGGACTGCCGCCCGCCCGATCTGCCTGGTCACCATCACGTCTGCATGAAGCTACGCCGACGTTCGGACGTTTACCTCACCCGGACAGGCGGTTTTTGGGTCGGCCCCAAGGCCACCGAGCCCACACGACTCCACGCGCGAGACCGGTTCGAGCCTGGCGTGTGGATGAAGAGCTCTGGCTGGCGCCCTGATCACCCGGAGGTCGCGGGCTCACGCCTTGCGGTCAGCCGCCGAGCGCTCGCGCGAGCGCCTGACGGTCCGTCGGTTCGCCGTGCGTGGGGAGCACGTGCTCGACGGGGAGGTCGAGCACGGGCCTCAGCAGCTCGATCACGTCCTCGCGCGACACGCCGTCGGACAGCCAGTCCTGCGGGATCTGCAGCTCGCCGTCCCGCTGGATCACCGTGTCGCCAAGCACGACGACGCGGCGATCCTCGACCCAGAGCGCGACGTCGTTCACGTCCTTGCCCGGGAACACCGTCACGCCGACGGGCAGCCGGTCGCCTGCGCCGAACACGTGCGCCTTGTGCCTGCCGTCAGCCATGAGCCAGGCCACGTCGGGGCTGCCTTCGTCGGGCGGGGGGACGAACACCGTCGTGTCGAAGGTGTCGACCAGCGAGCGGGTGTCGCGCTCGTGCCAGGGGCACGTGAGCACGACGACGGTCTCGCGATGGGCGGCCAGCTCCTGGATCTCCCGCGGCACCGCCAGCGGGTCGAGCAGCAGCAGCCGTCGGGAGCCGTCGTCGATCGCGTAGGACGAGACACGGGCGTTCCGGTCGGCGGGGTTCCCCGGCGTCCAGTCTGGGTGGGGCGCCTTCCAGTGCCACAGACCCGCCTGGAGCTCCCGCACGGGGCCGTGAGTGGTACCCATGCCCAGCTCATGACCCGGACGGCGCCGGACCCAAACCTCGGGATCGACCTGTCCGTAGGCTGTGCGGATGCGCACGTGCCCGACCTGCGGCCGCGAGAACGGCGACGGCGCGCGGTTCTGCAGCGAGTGCGGAGCCGCGCTGGCCGAGCCAGGTTCGCGGGAGGTTCGCAAGACGGTCACGGTCCTCTTCGCGGACGTCAGCGGGTCGACCGCGCTCGGCGAGCGCCTCGACCCCGAGTCGTTCCGGCGCGTGATGGCGCGCTACTTCGAGGTGGCGAGGGCGTGCCTCGAACGGCACGGAGGCACGGTGGAGAAGTTCATCGGCGACGCGGTGATGGCCGCCTTCGGGGTGCCCACGCTCCACGAGGACGATGCACTGCGCGCGCTTCGGGCAGCCGTCGAGCTTCGCGAGGAGCTCGTCTCGATGAACGCGGAGCTCGAGCGGTCGTACGGCGTGTCGCTCCGGCTCCGCACCGGCGTCAACACCGGCGAGGTGGTGACGGGCACGGCGGAGCGTCTCGTCACGGGCGACGCGGTCAACGTCGCGGCGCGACTCGAGCAGGCGGCCGAACCGGGGGACATCCTGATCGGCGCGTCCACGCATGCCCTCGCACGGAGCGCGATCGAGGCCGTCCAGGTCGAGGGACTGGTCGTCAAGGGGAAAGGGGAGCCGCTGTCCGCGTACCGTCTGCTCACCGTCGTCGAGGGGGCGCCCGCCTTCGAGCGGCGGTTTGACGCTTCGCTCGTCGGGCGGCGCGAGGAGCTCGCCCGGGTGCGTGCGGCATTCGACGAAGCGGTGTCCACCCGAAGCTGCCGGCTCGTCACCGTCCTCGGGCCGCCGGGGATCGGCAAGTCGCGGCTCGCGCGCGAGATGTCCGCGACGCTCGCGGGCGACGCCGCCGTCCTGACGGGGCGGTGCCTGCCGTACGGCGAGGGCATCACGTACTGGCCCCTGATGGAGATCTTTCGCGAGGCCGGGGCGGAGGACGAGCTCGAGGCGGCGCTCTCGGTCGACGCGCCGGAGGAGGTGTTCTGGTCGGTCCGCAAGGCGCTCGAGCAGCGCGCCCGCGAGCGACCACTCGCACTCGTGATGGAGGACATCCACTGGGCGGAACCGACCCTCCTCGACCTCGCCGAGCACCTCGGCGACTGGACGCGGGACGCTCCGTTGCTGCTCCTGTGCCTCGCCCGGCCCGAGCTCCTCGACGAGCGGCCGGCGTGGGGAGGAGAGGTGATGACCCTCGAGCCCCTCTCGGAGCTCGAAGCCGAGGAGCTGATCGGGAACCTGCTCGACGGCGCCCTCCTCGAGGATGCAACGCGCGCGCGGATTCGGGAGGTCGCGGAAGGGAACCCGCTGTTCGTCGAACAGTTGCTTGCGATGCTGGCCGAGGGCGGCGACCCGGGTGACGTGCCGCCGACCATCCAGGCGCTGCTCGCGGCGCGGCTCGACGCCCTGCCGGACGAGGAGCGCGACGTGCTCGAGCGGGCGTCCGTGATCGGCCACGACTTCGAATGGGAGGCGCTCGGCGAGCTCTCCCCGGACGGGCGCCGCCCGTCCGGCGCACAGCTCGCGGCGCTCGTCCGCAACGAGCTGATCCGCACCCATGCGGCGATCGCCGACACCTTCAGCTTCCGTCATGCGCTGATCCGCGACGCGGCGTACGTGCGGCTTCCGAAGGAACGGCGCTCCGACCTCCATGAGCGCTATGCCGACTGGCTCGACGGACGGGGCGACGAGTTCGAGGAGATCGTCGGCTACCACCTCGAGCAGGCGAACCGCTGGGTCGTCGAGCTGGGGCCCGCCGACGAGCGGGCGATCTCCCTCGCGGCGCGGGCGGCGACGTCACTCGCGGCGTCCGGCAAGCGCGCTTACGCCCGCGGCGACGGCCCCGCTGCCGCGAACCTGCTGGAGCGCTCGATCGCGCTCCTGACCGTGGACGATCCTCTGAGGTTGCAGCTCATGCCTTCGCTCGGTCGCGCTCACCGGGACGCCGCGAACATGGAGCGCGCGGAGGCCGTTCTCACGGAGGCGTTGGAGCGCGCGCGCGCGCTCGACGAGCCCATCGTCGCGGCCGACTCTGCCCTCACGCTCGTCGAGCTGCGCTTCCACGCGACGACGGCCACGCGACAGGAGGTGCTCGCCGAGGTCGACTCCGCGACGCGCGTCTACGAGGAGCATGGCGACGAGGCCGGCCTGGGTCGTGCGCTCGCGCTCGGCGGCAAGCTGCGTTTTTGGGCGGGCGAGACGGCCGAGGCGCTCGAGGATCTCGAGCGGGCCGCGGCGCACGCCCGTAGCGCCGGCGACCGCTACCAGGAGGCCGATTGCCTCCAGTACATGCTCGCGGCGATCGTGTACGGGCCGACGCCCGCGTCCGACGGGCTTGCGTTCCTGGAGGCCATGCGCACGCGGCTGGAGGGGAACCGCAGGCTGGACATGTCACTCCTCAACTGTCAGGGGCGCCTGGAGGCGATGACGGGGCGATTCGAGTCGGCGCGCGCTGCGCTCGCACGGGCCGCGACTCATGCGGAGGGCGTGCTCGAGGTCGAGCGGTACTCCCATGTCCTGGTCGCGACCGCGGACCTCGAGCTGCTCGCGGGGGACGCGGCGGCGGCGGAACGAAACGTGCGCGGCGCATGCGATCGGCTCGAGGAGATCGGCGAGCTCGGCTACCTCGCGAGCGCCGTGCCGACGCTGCTCGAGGCGCTGTACCGACAGGGTCGCGACGAGGAGGCGCTGCGTCTTTCCGAACGCTGGGACCCGGCCCGCCTGACCGTGCCCGAGGACGTGGACGGGCAGGCGGGCTGGAGATCGGTCAGGGCGAAGCTGCTCGCACGTCGCGGGAACCTGGCCGAGGCCGAGGCCCTCGCCCGCGAGGCCGTGGCGCTCGCCGGCGCGACGGACTACGTCGACCTGCACGCAGAGGCGCTGGCCGCGCTCGGCGAGGTGCTGCTCATGGCGGAGCGACACGAGGACGCCGGGAGGGCGCTCGAACATGCGCTCTCCTTGTTCGAGGCGAAGGGCAACACCGTCGCCGCCACCGCGATCCGGGATCAGCTCTCCGCGGCGTCCGAGCACGCCTGACGCTGCTGCGACCCAGGGTCGCGCCGCACTGGCAAGGTCGAGCGACAGTCGCCGTCGGAGAAGGAGAAAGCGGATGAAGCTCGGGATCGGCCTGCCGAACACCATGGCCCACGAGACGGACAGGGCGTTGATGCTCGACTGGGCGCGCCTCGCCGACGAGGCCGGGTTCGACGTGCTCGGCACGATCGACAAGCCGAACTACGACTCGTGGGAGCCGCTCGCGACGCTGGCCGGTGTCGCAGGCGTGACCGAGCGGATCCGCCTCGCGACGACGATTCTCCAGCTCCCGAACCGGAACGAGGTGCTGGTCGCCAAGCAGGCCGCCGTGATCGACCAGCTCTCGGCCGGCAGGCTCGTGCTCGGCGTCGCGCAGGGTGGGCGGGAGGACGACTTCGACGTGCTCGGCGCCGACTACGCCAGCCGTTCGACCCGGTTCGAGCGCCAGGTCGAGCGCATCCGCGAGATCTGGGAGGAAGCGCGCAGGCTGCCGACCGCGAGCGCGGCTTCCTCGGGCCCGCGCCGGTGCAGCGTCCGGCGCCCCCGATCTGGGCGGGCGCGTCCACGCCGAGGGCGGTCGAGCGGGCGCTGCGCGTCGCCGACGGATTTCTCTACGGGACGGCCGGCTCGGCGGCGATGGCAGAGCGGACGCCGGGCATCCGAGAGGGATTCGCGGCGATCGGGAAGGCGGACGCGACGGTCGCCGGGTTGGCGTATGTCGCCGTGGGCGACGACTCTCAGAGCGCGCTCGACGAGGCGACCCACCATGTCCTGCGGTACTACGGTCAGCTCTGGACCGAGCCGGGAAGCCTCATTCACCACGGGCCGGCGTCGAAGCTGGCCGCCGAGATCGCCGCCTACGACCGCGCGGGGCTCGACGTGTTGATCGTGGTGCCCCAGATCCCGAGCCTCGACCAGGTCGAGCAGCTCGCCGAGCACGTCCTGCCCGCGTACCGTTGACGAACAGTCGGGCGCCACGGCCCCGCCGCCGCTTGTACCCTCTGGCGCATGGCGCAGCGACGGCTCGTGCGATCCTCGCGAGTGAGGCGCGTCGCCGGCCCGGTCCTCGTCGTCCTCGCGCTTCTCGCGATCGTGGCGGTCGCGGCCACGGGCTCGACGTCCAGCGGCTCTGGCACGTCGACGCCTCCGGGTGACACGCTCCTCGACACGATCTTCAGCCTCCTGCTCCTGCTCTCGGTCGCCTGGGTGGCGATCGCGGTCTTCTCCCTCGTCCGCTGGCGGGAGCACGAATGGACAGCCCCTCGGGGGCGGAACGACATCCGCGCGATCGCGATGCTCCTTGCCTTCGGGTTCGCGCTCGCCCTGTACGTCCGCGAGCACGGCTGGCACCTGGCGTTCGACCCGCAGCAGACAACGCTCGATCGAGGCGAGGGGGGAGCGGCGCCGCCGGGCTTCGACGCCGGCCCCGACCCCGGCTACCAGTTCCAGTTCGCCTGGCTCCCGGTCGTCGCGGTGCTCGGGCTCGCGGCGGTCGGCGTGGTCGCGTTCGTGCTGTCGACCCGTCGGGCCAGGCCCGCGTCCCCGAAGGCGCAGCTCGCTGCCGAGCTCGCGCTCACGCTCGACCTCAGCCTCGACGACCTGCGCGCGGAAGCGGATCCTCGCCGAGCCGTGATCGCCGCGTACGCGCGCCTCGAGCGCGTCCTCGCCGCGCACGGCGAGCCGCGGGACGACGCCGACACCCCGGAGGAACACCTCGCGCGCGTCCTCGGTCGTCTCGACGTCGATCGCCGCGCGATCCGCCGCCTCGTCGACCTGTTCGTCCGGGCCGAGTTCTCGCAGCACGAGGTCGACACGGGGATGAAGGAGGAGGCGATCTCCGCCCTCGAGCAGGTGCGCGACGAGCTTCGGGCCGGCGCCGCGCAGACCGTCGCCATGCCGTCGGGCCGCGAGGTCCCTGCGTGAGAGACGCCCTGCCGCGGGCGCTCCGTCTCCTCGCCCTCCCGACCATCGCGCTTCTCGTCGTCGCGGTGTTCGTCTCGGGGAGGCTGGAGCCGGCGGTCCGCGTCTACGCGCTCGTCGTGTGCGCGGTGGTCCTCGGCCTCGCCGTCGCCGCGCTTCGTCGAGTGCTTCCGAGCGCGGGAAGGAGCCCCCGGAGCCGACGTCCTCGCGCACCGCGCGCGGAGCCGCCCCGGAGCCTCGCGCAGCTCGAGAACGAGTCCGCCCTCGCGATCGGCAACGCACTCGATCTCCAGTTCAGGCTTCGTCCGCACCTCCGGCTGGTCGCCGGGGGACTGCTGGAGGGTCGGCACGGGGTCGTCCTCGACCGAGACGCCGACAAGGCTCGCGCGCTCCTCGGCGTCGAGACGTGGGAGCTCCTCCGCGACGACCGGCCTGTCCCGGCGGATCGGCACGCACCGGGGCTCACGCCCGACGCGCTGGAACGCGTCGTCCTCTCGCTGGAGAGGCTGTAAGTGCCCCTTTCAGCAATGCCCTCCAGGTCCCTGGCGTGGCCGAATCACTGGAAGGGGCACTGATGGAGCTCGAACGCCTCCGGGAGCTCGCCGGCAGGGTGCTCGACGAGGTCGAGCGGGCGATCGTCGGCAAGCGCGACGCGCTCGAGCTCGCCCTGCTCGGGCTCCTCGCGGACGGCCACGTCCTGCTCGAGGACTACCCGGGCCTCGCCAAGACGCTCGCCGCCCGTTCGTTCGCCAGCACGCTCAGCATGGAGTTCACGCGCATCCAGTTCACGCCGGACCTGATGCCGTCGGACGTCACGGGCTCGTCCATCTGGAACCAGCGCGACGGCGACTTCGAGTTCAGGCCGGGCCCGATCTTCACGAACCTGCTCCTCGCCGACGAGATCAACCGCGCCCCACCGAAGACGCAAGCCGCGCTCCTCGAGGGGATGCAGGAGCGGCAGGTGACGATCGAAGGGGCGACGTACCGGCTCGGGGCGCCGTTCCTCGTCATCGCGACGCAGAACCCGATCGAGTACGAGGGCACGTATCCGCTGCCCGAGGCGCAGCTCGACCGGTTCCTGCTGCGCACCGCGTTCGGCTACCCCGCCCGCGACGACGAGGTCGACGTGCTCGCCCGCCGCATCGAGCGGAGGACGGACGACGTCGAGCTGACGCCGATTGTCGACCGGGAGACGTTCCTCGAGATGCAGCAGGCGCTCGAGCAGGTGCACGTCGCCGAGAGTGTGCGCGGCTACTGCGTCGACATCGTGGCGGCGACGCGGGAGTCGCAGAGCATCGCCGTCGGCGCGAGCCCGCGCGGCAGTCTCGCGCTGCTCAAGCTCGCGCGCTGCAGGGCGGCGCTCGCGGGGCGCGACTTCGTCGTGCTCGACGACGTCAAGGCGGTCGCGCCACCGGCGCTCGCCCATCGCCTCGTCCTGCGTCCCGAGCTCTGGGTGCGGCGCGTGTCGGCGGACGACGTGGTGCGCGAGGTCCTCTCGGCCGTGCCGACTCCGCGGGCCGAGGACATCCCGGCGCCGCGGTGACGCGTCGCGGCACGGCGCGCGTCGAGGGCTACGCGGTGCTCGCGGCGATCTCGCTCGTCGGCGCGCTCGCGCTCCGTCGGCCCGAGCTCGTGATCGTCGCGGCGCCGTTCGTGCTGCTCCTCGTGGCGGGGACGCGGTTCATGGCCGAGCCGGACGTCGTGGCTACGTTGTCGCTCGGCACGTCCCGCACCCTGGAGGACGACGACGTCGAGGCCAGCCTTGCTCTCGAGTCGGGCTCAGCGATCGGACGGCTCGAGGTCGTCCTCGACTTGCCCGACGGCCTCGACGTAACCGACGGCGAGCGCGCCTTCGGCCTGAGGCTCGAGGCGGGGGAGGAACGAGTCGTGCCGCTCGTGCTCCGCTGCTCGCATTGGGGTGTCTTCGACGTCGGGAGGATCGAGCTGCGCGCGACCGATGTCTTTCGCATAGTCACGTGGGAGCAGCGCCTCGACGAGCGGCTGACGCTGAAGGCGTATCCGCGGCTGGAGCCCGTCCAGCGCCTGGTCTCCGCCCGCGAGACGCAGGCGTTCGCCGGCAACGAGGTGTCGCGGCACCCCGGCGACGGGATCGAGTACGCAGACCTTCGTGACTTCGTCGCAGGCGATCGGGTCCGCTCGATCAACTGGCGCGCGTCGGCGCGGCGTCAGTCCCTCGTCGTCAACGAGCGCCATCCCGAGCGCAACACCGACGTCGTCATCCTCGTCGACAGCTTCGTCGATCTGGGCGGCGAGACGCGCAGCACACTCGACGACACGGTGCGCGCCGCGGCGACGCTCGCCGCGCGGTACCTCGAACGCCGCGACCGTGTCGGTCTCGTCGGCTACGGCGGCATCCTCCGGTGGCTGCGGCCGGGCATGGGAGCCGGCCAGCGGTACCGCCTGATCGAGACGTTGCTCGAGACCGGGGTCGAGCCGACGTTCACCTGGCGCGACGTCGGCCTGATCCCTGCCCGGATCCTCGCCCCGAATGCGCTCGTGGTGGCGCTGACACCACTCGTCGATCCCCGCTTCGTGTCGATGCTCGAGGACCTCCGAGCGCGGCGCTTCGACCTCGTCGTCGTGGAGGTCGACCCGTCGGGTGTCGTCCCGCCTGGCCCGGGCAGGGTCGCAGGGCTCGCGCACCGCCTCTGGCTGCTCGAGCGCGAGGTGCTTCGCATGCGGCTCGCGCGCGCGGGCATCGCCGTTGGCCGGTGGGGAGACGACGGCTCGCTCGAGGCGGCGTTGGAGGGGGTGAGGACGTTCCGGCGCTACGCAAGGCGCGCACGCGTCTAGCAACGGCAGCGGCCTCGGTCGCCTGCGTCGTCGCGCTCTCGGCGCTGCCGCTCGCGCGCGGGACCGGAGACGTCGACCACGCGGGGCTGCGCATTGCCGCGGTGGCGGTCGTCATGCTGGCCGCGATCCTCGTCGTCGGGATGCCGTCCCTGGTCCCGGCGCCGTTCGTCCTCGTCGGGGGCCTGTACGCGGCACAGCTCGCCGTCGACGACGTTCCGCTCGACGTCGCGGCGCCGGCGTTCGCCGCGGGGCTGCTCGTCGGCGCCGAGCTCGCCTACTGGTCGCTCGACGAGCGCGAGAGGCTCAAGGGAGAGCCGGGTGACGATCTCCGTCGGCTCGCGTACGTCGCAGGGCTCGGGGTCGCGACGCTTCTCGTTGCGTCCGTGCTCCTGGTGCTCGCCGACGCCGTCCGGACGCGCGGGCTCGGCGTCGACGTGCTCGGCGCGGCCGCGGCAGCGCTGGCGCTGCTGGCGGTGATCGTCTTCGCCCGGGGGCGCGGCCCGACGAGCAGCCCCTAGGCCGTGCCTCCGCGGTGGCGGCGCTCGGCGCGGCGGAGCGCATCGAGTCGACGACGATCCTGCTTCGTGGGGCGCGCGCCGAGATCCGCCCCGAGCGGGCGGGCGGATCGCCGCTCGACGGAGCGCTGCTGTCTGCGCGTGATCGAGTCCGGCGTCTCCTCGTACAGCGACTGTGCGACCGCGGCCGACCCGCGCTTGTCCGCAAGGGCGAGGATCACCACCTCGCGACGCGTGTCTCCGAGTGTCACCTGCACCGTGTCGCCTGCCTGGACGTCTTTCGCGGGCTTCACGCGGGCGCCGTTCAGATGGATGCGACCGCCGAGCACGGCGTCCGTCGCCGCCCCGCGCGTCTTGAAGAAGCGAGCGGCCCAGAGCCACCGGTCGATCCTGACCGCGTCCAGCTCGGCCTCGCTCAACCCTTGCGGGCGAGCGACGCAGCCGCATCGTGGGCCGTGACCGGCGTCGAGCTCCCGCGCACGAAGAGCAGGGCTTGTCGGAGGCCCGCGTCGCCGACTGCGTCGAACTGCTCCACGGTGACGATGCTACGTGGCGCGGGGTGACCTGCTCCACGGCCTGCCCGGTCCTCAGTCGCCGACGCCGATGGTGGCCAGGAAGACAGGACGAGCGTCGGCCTCGACCCGTACGAGGTGGTAGTCGGGCCCACGAACGGGTATCACTGCCTAGGAGAGCTCGAGAAAGGGGCCGGAGATGCGCCGCATGCTGTTGCTGGCGGCGACTGTTGCCGTCGTCGCCGTCCCCGCCGCCTTCGCGAAGGCGGCGTTCCCCGAGACGATCCCGCTCCCGAACGGCTGGCAGCCCGAGGGCATCGCGATCGGGCGGGGGACGACCTTCTACGTCGGCTCGATCCCCACCGGGGCGATCTACCGAGGCGATCTCCGCACCGGCCAGGGTGCGCCCCTCGTCCAGGGCGCGGCGGGACGAGCGGCGGTCGGCGTCGACTTCGATCGCGGCCGCCTTTTCGTGGCGGGAGGCATGACCGGCAAGGGGTTCGTCTACGACGCACGGACGGGCGCCCTCGTGCGGGAGGTGCAGCTCGCGACCGGCGGCGGCGCGACCTTTGTGAACGACGTCGTCGTGACGAAGCGGGCAGCATGGTTCACGGACTCGAACCGCGACGTGCTGTACCGGCTCCCGCTGTCGAAGAACGGTCGCCCCGCCGCGGCGGCGCAGGCCGTCCAGCTAACCGGCGACTTCCAGCTCGTGTCGGGGTTCAACCTGAACGGAATCGACGCGACTCCGAACGGCAAGACGCTCGTCGTCGTCCAGAGCGTGAACGGGAAGCTGTTCCGAGTCGCTCCGAGCGGCGTCACCAAGGAGATCGACCTCGGCGGCCAGACGGTGCAGAACGGCGACGGCATCCTGCTGCTCGGCCGCACGCTCTACGTCGTGCGGAACAGCGACAACCAGATCGCGGTGATCGCCCTCGGAAAGGGTCTCGCGACGGGCACGGTCGCACGGACGATCACGAGCCCGGGCTTCGACGTCCCGACCACGATCGACTGGCTCGGCACGAGGCTCTACGCGGTCAACGCGCGGTTCGGGACGACCGCGACGCCGACGACGCCGTACACGGTGGTGCAGGTCCGGCGCTAGCCGGAGAGGAAGCGCCGAACCCGCTCGCCAACGGCCGTCGGCTCGTCGAACCACGGCATGTGCCCCGCGCCGTCGAGGACCTCGAGCTCGGCGCGCGGCAGGAGGTCGACGAAGCGGCGCCACACGTCGACGGATCCGACGGGGTCCTCGGTCCCGTAGACCATCAGCGTCGGCGTCCGGCTGGCGGCGAGCTCGTCGTCGTCGAAGGTGAGTCCCGGCCGGTACGAGTCCCCGTCGACGATTGCGCGGACCATCGCCCGTTCGTGGCGCATGGCACGCGCGGCCGACGCGCGCCATTCGACGAACGCGTCGGGGATCAGCCCTGCGTCGAGGCTCGCGCCGTGTCCCGATCTGCGGAGCATCGTGCGTACGCGCGCCGGACTGTTCATCAGCCGGATCATCACGGCGCCCGCGGGCGATGCGATCAACCTGATGATTCCCGGCACGCCTGCGTCGGGTACGAGAGGGCCTGCGCCGAGCAGCACGACCCGGCCGACTCGGACAGGATGCGACGCCGCGAGCCGGAGCGCCCAGACGTTGCCGATCGAACCGCCGACGACATGCGCTCGCGCCACGTCGAGGGCGTCGAGCGTTCCGCGCAGCAGGTCGCCGACGCAGCGACCGTAGTTCACGCTGTGGAAGTCGACGGGCGTGCTCAGCCCCCAGCCGGGACGGTCGAGGACGATCGCGCGGAAGCCGTCGAGCTCCGGGACGAGCGACGCCCACGAGCCGGGTCCCACCGTGCCGTGGACGAGCAGCACGGGCTCGCCCGAGCCGACTTCGAGGACACGGAGACGACAGCGAGGCGAGTCGACCTCGACGAAGGTTTCACGTGGCTCGAGGCCGTAGTACGCCCAGAGCTTCCTCTCGGCCTCGAGGAATGGTGCCGTCCGCGTCTCGGTTGCGGGCACCGCTGTCGCAGCGCTCGTCATGGCTCGCACCCCTTGTTCGTGATGACGCCGAGAACGCTAGAAGCGCCGCGCGGGCTTGCCCATGGGGAGTTCTCCCGGGACGACGAGGCCGTGCTCCATGGCGAAGAGCGTCGCGGCCGCGCGCGTGGAGATGCCGATCTTCGCGTAGGCGTTCTGGATGTGATGGTCAGCGGTCTTCGGCGAGATGTCGAGGATGCGCGCCACCTGCTTCGTCTGGAGACCACGCGCGATCAGGGCGACGACCTCCGTCTCGCGCTCGGTCAAGCCCGCAGGGCGGTCGATGCGGCGAACCGGTCGGCCGGCGGCGTCGAGCACAGCGGCGACGGCATCGGGGTCGAAGAGTCCCCTGCGGCACTCGCGGAGGAGCGTCTCGGATGCCCGCTCGGCTGATAGCGCCTCACGATGCGGTCGCGGCTCGGTCATGGCGTGGTAGGCGTCCGCCGCGGCGAGCAGACGTGCTTCGACGCTGAGCTCCCGGGCCGTCGCACCGCGGTGGTAGCCGGAGCCGTCGAGCCGCTCGTGGTGCGCACGTGCAACGGCTCCCAGCCGTGCGAGGAACGGCGACGGTGTCAGGACGCGCTCGGTGTGGTACGCGTGCAGCCGCACCTTCTCCCAGTCGTCGGCGTCGAGCGGCCCGCGCTTCTGCCAGATGCGCGTCGCGACCGCCACCCGTCCGAGGTCGTGGACGAGCGCCGCCCGACGGACCCGCGCGACCTCGGTCTCCGCGAGGCCCATGCGCCTCGCGGCGGCGCCCGCGAGTGCCGCCACTCCCGCGGAGTGGCCGGCGAAGCTCGGCGAGACGAGGTCGGCGAAGTCACCCATCGCGCGAAGCGCGGCGTCGAGCTCGTCGCCCGCGAGCGTCGGTCTCGGCGAAGGCTCGCAGGCGATCAGCTCGTCCCACGCCGACCTCGGCGGACGGTCTGCGAGGAGGGTCTGCGCCTCCTCGACGAGAAGCGACACGATCGCAGGATCGAAGGCGTGCCCCGCGCGTTGCCCCGCGGTCCGCGCGGAGTCTTGCGCGCTGCCGAGCAGCCGCTGAAACGTGGCGTCCCGCGCGACGTGGACGATCCTCACCGGGAGCGGGATCTCGTCGCCCGCGGCGCGTCCGAGCCGGCCGTGGCCGTCCCAGCGCTCGGTGAGAAAGGCGAACTGGGCGCTGATCGAGGTCGGCAGCCCCAGCCGCCCGGCGAGCATCTCCGCCACCTCGCAGAGCGCGGTGAGGTGTGGCTTGCCGGTCATCGATGCCCGTGGCAGGCGCCGGGCGATCTGCGCGGCACGGACGGTCGGGGAACGCTCCGGATCGGGCAGGGAGCGGATCAGGCCCGTGAGGATCTCGCGCTGCGACCCGAACATCACCGGCGCGAAGTGTGTCGTCATGTCTCCCGCGAAGAGCTCGGCCGTGACCTCTGCGTCGGCGGTGCACCCGGCATAAGAGAGCAGGCAGACGTAGTACGTCTGGGTCGCGATTCCGTGATCGACGCCGAGTCGGTCCGCCAGGCGCATCGCGAGCAGGGTGCTGCGGAGGCCGTGCTCGAACGGGAATCCCATCGCGAGGTCGGTCGCTAGGCACAGGGAGCCCACGACCTCGGCGACGCGGACAGGCTCGTCCGCCGTCTCCTCTGTCACCGGGCGACAGTAGCGCGTCGCCCGCGAACGTGACGATCGGCTCTAGCGGCGCTCGGCGATGGGGACGTAGGGTCGCTCGCCCGCGCCGACATAGACCTGGCGCGGCCGGGAGATCTTCTGCTCGGGATCGGCGAGCATCTCCTCCCACTGGGCGATCCAGCCGGGAAGCCGGCCGATCGCGAACAGGACCGTGAAGTAGTCGGTGGGGTAGCCCATCGCCTGGTAGATGAGCCCGGAGTAGAAATCGACGTTCGGGTAGAGCTTCCGCTGGACGAAGTACTCGTCCTCGAGCGCGATCCGCTCGAGCTCGAGCGCGATCTCGAGCTTCGGGTTGAGACCGGTCTGCTCGAACACGTCGTCCGCGACCTGCTTGATCAGCTTCGCACGCGGGTCGTAGCTCTTGTAGACGCGGTGCCCGAAGCCCATCAAACGGCCCTGGCCCGCCTTGACCTCCTCGATGAACTTCGGCACGCGGCCGACGTCCCCGATCTCGTCGAGCATCCGCAGGACCGCCTCGTTGGCACCGCCGTGGAGCGGGCCGTAGAGCGCCGCGATCCCGGCCGAGACGGCGGAGAAGGGGTCGACGTGGGACGAGCCGACGCCCCGCACGGCGCTCGTCGAGCAGTTCTGCTCGTGATCGGCGTGCAGCACGAGCAGTATCTCGAGCGCCCGCTGGAGTACCGGGTTCGGCTCGTGACGGCCACCGATCTCGAACGTCATGTTCACGAAGTTCCCGATGTAGTCGAGATCGTTCCGGGGCAGCACGTACGGCAGGCCGCGGGAGTGGCGGAAGACGAACGCCGCGATCGTCGGCAGCTTCGCGAGGAGGCGGACGCGCTGCAGCCTGCGGCCCTCGGCGTCACCGATCCGCTTCGCGTCGGGATAGAACGTCGAGAGGGCGCCGACGGCGCCGAGGAGCATGCCCATCGGGTGCGCGTCGTAGCGGAAGCCCTCGAGAAACTTCTGGACGTTCGTGTGGACATACGTGTGGATCCGGACTTCCTCCTCGAACGCGGCGAGCTCGGCGCTCGTGGGCAGCTCGCCCTCGAGCAGCAGGTATGCCGTCTCGAGGAACTCCGCCTCCTCGGCGAGCTGCTCGATGGGGTAGCCGCGGTAGCGGAGGATCCCCGCGTCCCCGTCGATGTAGGTGATCGTGCTGCGACACGACGCAGTGTTGAGGTACGCCGGGTCGTACGACATGAGCCCGCCGTCGTCGTCCTCCGCGCTGATCTGGCGGAGGTCGGTCGCGCGGATCGTGCCGTCGACGATGGGGAGCGTGTACTCCCGCCCGGTGCGGTCGTCCGTGATCGTGAGCGTGTCGTCGGGCACCGCCCGTTCTCCCTTTCCTCGAGTCCGCCTTGATCGTCTCAGATAGTCGAGCTCGACCGCGGCGATGGCTCCGGTAGCCCGGGAACGCGGTCGAGGCCCGGATGGGCCTCGACCGTGCTCCGGTCAGGAGTTCGCTGCGGTCTAGCTGACCGCGAATTGGGCGGCGGTGTCGGCGAACAGGGGGCTGTCGCCGGCGAGCTGGCCTTTGCTGGTGAGCACGAGGTAGTTGCCGTGCGTGAGCATCAGGCTGACGCGCCGCTGCGTGTTGGAGGAGATCTGCGTGCTGGCGACGATCTCCTCGCGGGGGATGAAGGGCATGCCGCTGTAGCGGGGCAGTGTCGTCATGCCGCCGCTGTGGCGGACGATGACGAACGTGACAGCTGCGCGGCGGCCGTTGTGCACGACCAGCGTCGTGCGGCCGGTCGCGAGGTGGCTGGGCGTGTAGCCGATGCCGCCCCTCTGCAGCGTCACGTTGACGACCTGCTCGGCAGGCCCGGCCCGCTTGGCGGCGACCGGCTGGGCTGACCCCGTCGAGACGCCGGCGAGCAGCGCAACCAGTGCGGTGGCGACTGCGGCCCCGATCCCCCTGCTGCGGTAGGGCTTGGGCTTCATGACGGACCCTCCTTCTGTGAGCAAGACCCGGTCGGGTCTTGCGTTGGTCGCGCCAGAAGCTAGAACCGGCACCGCGGCGGTTCGTCCCGGCAAACCCTGAGCCGATCGGAAGTTCAGGGCTAGCTGTGAGACGGTCGCTCGGCCGGCACCCGAGTCAGGGTTTGCCGGGATAGGAATCGCTCGTGCGATGCGTCACGATTCACGGGTCGTGGGTGTGAGCGTGTTGATCGTGGACGACCACCCGACCTTCCGCCGCTTCGCACGCCAGTTGCTCGAGCAGGCCGGGTTCGCCGTCGTAGGTGAGGCCGAGGACTGCGCCTCAGGTCTGGAGGCGGCCCGCGAGCTGCAGCCGCAAGCGATCCTGCTCGACATCCTGCTCCCGGACGGCTCCGGCCTCGATGTCGCCGCCGCCATCGCCGAGCGCTACGAGGCCGCAGCGGTGGTGCTGACCTCGAGCCGCAGCGCCGCCGACCTCGGGGCCGCCCTCGAGGACACACCCGCACGCGGCTTCATCCCCAAGAACACCTTCAGCGGCGAAGCCTTTGCCGCCCTCGTCAACAAGCCATGAACCGGCTCGTGGCAGGCCTGAGCAAGCCTTCGCCGATCTGGTGGGCCGTCGCCCTTGGCAGTTACTTGCTGCTCGCCGTAGACCTCGTCGGTCATCTGACTCGCCCGAACGTGCAACCCACAGGTGTTTGGATCTTTCTGGCCTCGAAACTCGTCGCTCTGCTGGCTGCCGGCCTGTGGATTTGGGTCTGGCGGGTGCGCCGAATCGGCCTGCTTCTGGTCGCCTGGGGGATCTGCGTGATCCTGGGAGACCTGATGAACGTCTTTCCGGATTCTCGACTTGTGGCGACGGTCGGGCTGCTGCTGTTCTGGGCTGGAGCAGGCGCCTTCTTGTTCCATGCCGGCTTCGCGTACCCGACAGGTCGCTTGGAGCGCCACTGGCCGACCCGCCTTTGGGTATTCGGGTGGATCTATGTCGCAGGTCTGATCATCGAAATTCCATGGCTCCTCTTCCAGGACCAGAGCGCCTGCGCGGATTGTCGGCCGCATGCAACGAGCTACCTCTACGTCGGGCACACGGTGTCCTGGTTGGGAACCTGGGATCATTTCTGGCTCGACTGGAGTTGGCTCGCCACAGCGCCGATCTTCCTCTGGCTCATCTGGCGTCGTTTCCGGGCCGCCGGGCCCGGTGCGCGGCGAACCGTGTGGCCATTCCTGAGTGCGTTTCTACTCGCGTTTCTCACGACCGTGATCTGGAGCGTCAACGGGACCTTCGGGACAGGTTCCACACTCGGGGTCTACACCGACTACCTCGACGTGCTGGCGGGCTGGTTGATGGTGCTCGGAGCGGTCTTCGGCGTTCTCATGACCCGACGGGCGCGCGGTGTCGTTGGCGATCTGGTCGTCGATCTGGGACGGGCACGTCCGGGCGGGGTACGGACCGCGCTGGCCCGAGCAATCGGTGATCCATCTTTGGAGCTCGGACTCTGGCTGCCTGAGAAGCGTCGCTGGGTAGACGAACAGGGCGGGGATGTTGAACTGCCCGAGGGGCCCAATCGCGCTGTGACCCTGGTCGGTGACCAGCTGGCCGCGATCATCCACGATCCGGTCCGCTTGGATCAGCCGGCACTGCTCGAGGCGGCGGGCTCGGCAGCCCGATTCGCTCTCGAGAACGAGCGGCTGCAGGCCCAGCTCCGCGCCCAACTCGCCGAGCTACGCGACTCACGAGCACGACTTGTGCACGCGGGCGACGAGGAGCGGCGCCGACTCGAGCGCGATCTGCACGACGGCGCCCAGCAGCGTCTGCTCGGGTTGGGCATGGCATTACAGCTCTTGCAGCCCCACGTCGACGCTTCCGGCGGCCCGCTGCTCGCAGAGACCGAGCATGAGTTGCAGCAGGCGCTCGCGGAGCTGCGCGAGTTGGCGCGCGGGATCCACCCCGCCGTCTTGACCGAGCAGGGTCTCGAGGAGGCGATCCGCACGTTGGCGCGGCGGGCGCCGGTTCCGGTCGAGGTACATGCCTGCGGCGAGCGGCTGCCGGCCCAGGTCGAGACGGCCGCCTACTTCGTCGTGAGCGAGGCTCTGACGAACGTCGCCAAGTACGCGCAGGCAGCGCACGCGTGGGTCGACGTCTCCCGCCAGGACGGGCTAGTGCGTGTCGACGTCACCGACGACGGAATCGGCGGCGCCAGCCCTTGCGACGGCACCGGCCTCGCCGGTCTGGCTGACCGGCTCGGCGCACTCGACGGTCACCTCCAGATCGAGAGTCCCACAGGCGCCGGCACCCACGTCACCGCGGAAATCCCGTGTCCAGCCTGACCAATGACAATACCGTTGTCCTGCAACGGGCGGGTAAGCCGCGGCCGCTTCCGCATGCCTGGTGGGCGGTTGCGGTGACTGTCTACGCGCTTCTGGCGATCGACATCGTCGGCCACGTCGACCAGGGCGCGCGGACGGTCGACTGGGTATGGGTCACGAAGATCGGCGTCTACTTCGCTGGCGCGTTGTGGACGTGGGGTTGGCGCGAGCGCCGAACGGGCCTGCTCTGGTTGGCGACCGCAACCGGGCTAACGCTTGCCGACCTCCTCACCGGTTATCCCGACTCGCGGCTCGCCTCGACCGTCGGCCTCATCGCCTTCTGGAACTTCGGCAGCTTCGAGCTCCATTTCCAGCTGGCGTACCCGACGGGACGGCTCGACAGCGTCTGGGCACGGGTCTTCGTGATCGCCAACTACGCCGCTAGCGCAGTGATGACGATCCCACTGCTGCTCTTCTTCAACGACCAGGCTCCCCCATACTCCTACCTCGGCCACGGGGTGTCCTGGCTGGACTCGTGGAACTGGTGGTCGACGTTCCTCTTGGTCGCGACCACGCCGATCCTGATCGCGCTCTTCGTTCACAGGTACGCCCGCGCGAGCCGCGCCGCCCGACGCTCACTCGGCCCCTTCTACTTCGTCGTCATCCTGGCGAACGTCACCTGGATGGTTTTCACCAGCATCGCGCTCGCCCAGCATGCCAGCGTCTACATCCTCGGCACGTACTCCTTCGCCGCCTATGGCTTCGCGATCACGTTCACTGCGGTGCTGGGGTTGTTGGTCCCGCGCCGCGCACGTGGCGTGGTGGGTGATCTGGTCGTCGATCTCGGTAAAGCGCAGCCGGGTGAGGTGCGGGGTGCATTAGCGCGCGCGATTGGCGATCCGACCCTGGAGCTCGCTCTCTGGGTGCCGCAGAAGGATGGCTGGGTCGACGAGCAGGGTCGCGGGGTGGAACTTCCCAAGGGCCCGGATCGTGCCGTGACGCTGGTAGGCGAGCGGTTGGCTGCGATCATCCATGACCCGGTGCTGCTCGATCAGCCCGCGTTACTGGAGGCGGCCGGGTCGGCAGCGCGATTCGCGCTCGAGAACGAACGACTACAGGCTGAGCTGCGGGCGCAACTGGCCGAGCTGCGGGAGTCGCGAGCCAGGATCGTGCGCGCCGGTGACGAGGAGCGGCGCCGGTTGGAGCGGGATCTGCACGACGGCGCGCAGCAGCGGCTGCTCGGGCTAGGCATGGCGCTCCAGCTGATGCGCCCTCACGTCATCGACAAGCAAGGTGACGCCCTGCTCGAGGAAACCGAGGAGGAGCTCCAGCAAGCGCTGGCGGAGCTGCGCGAGCTCGCGCGCGGCATTCACCCGGCAGTGCTGACGGAGCACGGGCTCGACGAGGCGATCCGGACATTGGCCCGGCATGCGCCGATCCCCGTCGACGTGCGTGCGTGCCGCGAGAGGCTTCCGGGCCATCTCGAGACGGCCGCCTACTTCGTGGTGGCCGAGTCGCTGGCCAACATCGCCAAGTACGCCGAAGCGAGCGAGGCCCGGATCGGCGTCGAACGCGCGGATGGCTTGGTTCGGATCGCGGTCGACGACGACGGTATCGGCGGCGCAAGGGCGCACGAAGGCTCCGGTCTGGCCGGGCTGGCCGACCGGCTCGGTGCGCTCGACGGAACGCTCGTGGTCACCTCGCCGGCAGGCGGTGGTACCCACATCAGAGCTGAGATCCCGTGCGCGCTGTGATCGCCGACGACACTGCCCTGCTCCGGCAAGGGCTCGCGCGGCTGCTCACCGAGGCCGGGATCGAAGTCTGCGGCGAGGCCGGCGACGGTCAGGAGCTCCTGCGGCTGGTCGAGCAACAGCAGCCGGATGTGGCGATTGTCGACATCCGCATGCCGCCCACCAACACCGATGAGGGGCTCGTTGCCGCGGCCGTGATCCGCAGCCGCTACCCGGGCGTCGGTGTGCTCGTGCTCTCCCAGTACGTCGAGCCCGCCTACGCGCTGCGGCTGATCGAGAATCAGCAGGGCGGCTGCGGTTATCTCTTGAAGGACCGGGTCACGGACGCCGACGAGCTGGTGAGCGCGCTGGGGCGGGTTGCGGCTGGCGAGCTGGTCGTGGACCGAGAGCTCGTCGACTCGCTCCTTACGCGCCGTCGCGACCCCGACCCGCTCGACGAGCTGACCGAGCGCGAACACGAAGTGCTCGCCCTCATGGCCGAAGGACTCACCGACCGCGGCATCGCCGAACGGCTCTGGATCAGCACCAACACCGTCGAGACGCACATCCGCCACATCCTCCGGAAGCTCGACCTTCCCTCCGACGACGCCAAGAACCGCCGCGTCCAAGCCGTCCTCATCCATCTCAGCGCCTGAGCGAACGCCCAGCGCGCGAACATCGAGCAGTCGAAGGTTGAGCCCACCGGTTCGCGGTTTTGCATCGCGCAGATGCGGGGCGCGTCCGCCGATCGTCTACCGTCCGACGCCATGCGGCGCGTGCCGATCGAGGTGATCCCGCGGGTTCCCGACCCCGTGCGCAAGGTGGTGCGGACCGCGGTCTGGACGACGGGCAGGCTGACGGCCCGCTGGCGCGATCTCCCGGACTTCCTCGTGATCGGCGCGCAGAAGGCCGGGACGACGGCGCTCTACGCCTACCTCCGCTGGCACCCCGCGATCGATGGGCCGTTCTGGAAGGAGGTCAGCTTCTTCGACCGGCACTGGACGAGGGGAGAGGCGTGGTATCGAGGTCAGTTCCCGCTGCGGACGAGCGGGAAGCTCGTTGGCGAGGCCAGCCCGAGCTACGTGTTCCATCCGCTCGCCCCGGAGCGGGTGCTCTCGCTCGTCCCCGGCGTCAAGCTCGTCGTGCTGCTTCGTGAGCCGGGAGACCGCGCCTACTCGCAGTACCAGCATGCGGTCGCCCTCGGTCGCGAGACGCTGTCGTTCGAGGACGCCCTTGCTGCCGAGGACGAGCGCCTGCAAGGGGAGGTCGAGCGGCTGCGCGCCGATCCGAAGGCTTTCAGCTTTGCGTGGTGGAACCAGACGTACGCGTCTCGTGGCCTCTACGCCGACCAGCTGGAGCGCTGGCTCGCACGTTTCCCGCGCGAGCAGCTTCTCGCGATCACGACGGAGGAGTTCGGCGCCCGGCCCGGCGGGACGTATGCGTCGGTGCTGGCATTCCTCGGCGCGCCGCGACACGCGCTCGATGCGTACCCGCGCGTGTTCGACCGCGACTATCCGCCGATGCGCGAGGAGACGCGCGACGCGTTGACCTCCCGCTTCGCCGAGCCGAATCGTCGTCTCGAAGAGTTGCTCGGGCGTCCGCTCGGGTGGCCGACGCCTTGACCCTCAGACGTCGCTCGACTGCGCCCAGAGGTTGATCTCGCTCTCGGTCGCGAAGCGGTCGATCGCGGCCAGCTCGTCGTCGGAGAAGTCGAGGCGGTCGAGCGCGCGGACATTCCGCTCGAGCTGCTCGACGCTCGAGGCGCCGACGAGCGTCGAGGTCATCCGCGCGTCGCGCAGGTTCCACGCCAGGGCCATCGCCGCGAGCGACTGGCCTCGCGCAGCGGCGATCTCACGGAGGCCCGCGATCTTCGCCGTGGTCTGCTCGTCGAGCTGCTCGGCGTCCAGGGAGAGATCCCGCGCGATGCGCGAGTCCGCCGGGATCCCCTCTGCGTAGCGGTCGGTGAGGAGCCCCTGGGCGAGCGGGGAGAAGCCGATGCAGCCGACGCCGAGCTCCGCGAGGACGTCCAGCAGCCCGTCCTCGATCCAGCGGTTGAGCATCGAGTACGACGGCTGGTGGATCAGGAGCGGTGTGCCCAGGCGCTCGAGGATCGCCGCGGCCTCGCGCGTTCGCTCCGGCGAGTAGGACGAGATCCCCGCGTAGAGCGCCTTGCCTTGCCGGACCGCCGCGTCGAGCGCTCCCATCGTCTCCTCGAGCGGGGTCTCCGGGTCTGCGCGGTGCGAATAGAAGATGTCGACGTAGTCGAGCCCCGTCCGGCCGAGGCTCTGGTCGAGGCTCGCAAGCAGGTACTTCCGCGAGCCCCAGTCCCCGTATGGGCCCGGCCACATGTCGTAGCCGGCCTTCGTCGAGACCACGAGCTCGTCCCGATAGGGCGCGAGGTCGATCGAGAGCATGCGGCCGAACGTCTCTTCGGCCGACCCGTAGGGCGGGCCGTAGTTGTTCGCGAGGTCGAAATGCGTGATCCCCAGGTCGAACGCGCGGCGCACGATCGCGCGGCTCGCCTCGAAGGGGCGGTCGCCGCCGAAGTTGTTCCAGAGCCCGAGCGAGATCGCCGGGAGCTGCAACCCGCTGCGCCCCACGCGGCGGTAGAGCATGCGGTCGTAGCGGCCGCTGTCGGCGACGTACGTCATTCGGCCATCCATTCTGCTGAAGTGGGCGCGGCCGCAAGTGCGGTTGTGTGCCTAGCGGCCCTCAGACGCTTCGCATCCCGGCGTCCTCGGTCGCCTCGATACCTTCTCGTATCGAGGCTCCCTGCGTCCTTGGGCTGCTCGGTCTGAGAACCGCTAGTCACGAACGAACTCACGGCCGCGCCCACGACGCGGCGAGCTCTTCGAAGGGGCGAAGCGCCTCGGGGTTCGCGAGCGCGTCGCGGCTGACCGTCCGTTCGGCGGGCTCGCCGGAGAGGATGCGCTTGACGGGCACTTCGAGCGCCTTGCCGGAGAGCGTGCGGGGGATCGCGGGGACGGCGCGGACCTCGTCGGGGACGTGCCGCGGGGAGCAGTCCTCGCGGATCCTCGCGCGGATGCGCGCGACGAGGTCGTCGTCGAGGGCGATGCCGTCGCGGAGGACGACGAAGAGGGGCATGTAGCCGTGGGTGCCGGGTCGGGGGAGGTCAACGACGAGCGCGTCGACGACCTCGTCGAGGGCGAGCGCGGCGCGGTAGATCTCTGCAGTGCCCATCCTGACGCCGCCGCGGTTGATCGTCGCGTCGGAGCGGCCGCTGATGATCGCCGTCCCGCGCTTGGTGAGCTCGATCCAGTCGCCGTGGCGCCAGATCCCGGGGAACATCTCGAAGTAGCTGGCCCGATAGCGCGAGCCGTCGTCGTCGCCCCATAGCCGAAGCGGCATCGAGGGCATCGGCTCGGTGATCACGAGCTCCGCGACCTCGTCGATCACGGGCCTGCCGTCCGCAGTCCACGCCTCCACCTTGGCCCCGAGGGCGCGTGCCTGGAGCTCGCCGCGGTAGACGGGGAGGGTCGGCACGCCGCCGACAAAGGCAGTGCAGAGATCGGTTCCCCCGGATGTCGAGAAGAGCCAGACGTCGGGCCCGACGTGGTCGTAGACCCAGTCGAAGCCGTCGGGTGAGAGGGGAGAGCCGGTCGAGCCCACCGCACGCAGCCGCGACAGGTCGCGCCCGGCGCGCGGTTCGACGCCGGCCTTCGTGCACGCCGCGATGTAGCTCGCCGACGTCCCGAACGTCGTGATCCCCGCCTCCTCGGCGAGGCCCCACAGTCTGCCGAGGTCGGGGTGGCCGGGGTTCCCGTCGTACAGGACGATCGAGGCCTCGGTCAGCAGCCCCGAGACGAGGAAGTTCCACATCATCCAACCCGTCGTCGTGAACCAGAACAGCCGATCGTCCGGTTGGAGGTCGACGTGGAGGTTCAACGCCTTCAGCGACTCGAGGAGGATCCCGCCGTGCCCGTGCACGATCGCCTTCGGGAGCCCGGTGGTGCCCGAGCTGTACAGCACCCAGAGGGCGTGGTCGAACGCGACCTGCTCGAACCCGAGCGGGAGGTCGCCGCCCTCCTCGAGGAACGCCTCCCAGCCCGTCGCGTCACGGAGCCCCTCGAGCAAGGGCGCCGGGTGCAGGTAGCCGAGCACGACCGTCCGCTCCAGGCTCGGCATCGCCTCCTGCAGCTGGCGCACGACATCGAGCCTGTCGTGGTCGCGGCCGCCGTAGCGGTAGCCATCGACCGAGAACAACACGCGCGGCTCGATCTGGGCGAACCGATCGACCACGCTCCGCGCGCCGAAGTCCGGCGAGCAGCTCGACCAGACGGCCCCGACGCTTGCGCACGCGAGAAACGCGGCCACCGCCTCGACGATGTTCGGCACGTACGCAACGACGCGGTCACCGGGCCCGACTCCCGACGCGCGGAGCGCAGCCGCGACGCGTCGCGTGTCGTCGCGGAGGTCAGCCCAGGTCGTCTCCGCGAGCGGACGGAGCTCCGACGCATGTCGGACGGCCACAGCCCCCGGATCACGGCCGCGGAAGACGTGCTCTGCGAAGTTCAGCCGCGCGCCCGGGAACCACACCGCCCCAGGCATCGCCCGCGACGCGAGCACCCGCTCGTACGGCGTAGACGCGTGGACGTCGAAGAACTCCCAGATCGACGCCCAGAAGTCCTCGAGAGCGTCCACCGACCAGCGCCATAGATCGTGGTATCCGTCGGTCTCGACCCCGCGGTCGGCCAGCCACCGCGAATAGCGCGTCAGCGTCGCCCGCTCGATCCGAGCCTCGTCGGGCGCCCAGAGGATGGGTGGGGTCGGGCGCACGTCCGGGAGCGTACGCGGCACTGCCGTGCCGACACGAAAAGAGGCCCGGAGCGCGCAGAGCGCGCGGCCGGGCCTCGAGTGCGTCAACGCGTCAGCCGGCGATGACGACGTTCGTCGCCTGCGGGCCCTTCTGACCCTCCTCCGGCACGAACTCGACCTTCGCACCCTCCTGGAGGGTCTTGAAGCCGTCGCCCGCGATGCCGCTGAAGTGAACGAAGAGGTCCTTGCCGCCGTCGTCCGGGGTGATGAACCCGTATCCCTTGGCGTCGTCGAACCACTTCACGGTTCCGGTTGCCATCTGTTGAAACACCTCCTTGCCAAGTACTCACGAACGGGCAGGAAGGTGCAGAAACGCACGACCGGTACCTCGTCCTGGTTGATCGATCGGCAAGGTAGCAGCGATCGGAGGCGTGTGGGATGGGCCCGGAGGCCCACCCCACGACACGTCGCTACGCCGCGTCGGCCAGGTCCCGGCGCCGCGAAAGCGGCCTCGGGTCGCCGTCGAGCGCGTGCTGCAGACGGACCAGAGCCGACTTCTCGAGCTGGCGAACCCGCTCGCGGGTCAGCTCGAGCACGCGCCCGATCTCCTCCAGGGTCAGGCTCTCCTGACCGCCGAAGCCGAACCGCAGCTCGAGCACGCGGCGCTCGCGCTCCGGCAGGCCCGAGAGGGCCATGCGGACACGCTCGCGCTGGAACGTCTCGTCAGCCTCCTCGACCGGGTCCGGCGCGGTGCGGTCGGCGAAGAGATCGCCGAGCTCGCCGTCGCCGTCCGAGCCGACGGCCTGGTTGAGCGAGACCGACGCCTCGACCGCATCCAGTGCCTCCTGGACGTGGTGGAGCTTCAGCCCCGTCGCCTTCGCGAGCTCCTCGACGGTGGGCTGACGGCCGAGGCTCACCTCGAGGCGCTGTCGCGCACGGTTGAGCTTCTGCTGGCGCTCCTGGACGTGCACCGGCACCCGGATCGTCGCCGACTGGTTGGCGACGGAGCGCTGGCACGCCTGGCGGATCCACCAGGTCGCGTACGTCGAGAACTTGAACCCCTTCCGGTAGTCGAACTTCTCGACCGCGCGGTTGAGACCGATGACGCCGTCCTGGATCAGGTCGAGGAACGGCACGCCGTGGCCGCGGTAGCGCTTGGCGATCGACACGACGAGGCGGAGGTTCGAGTTGATCATCCGCTCCTTCGCGGCCCGGTCGCCGCGCTCGACGCGCTTCGCGAGCGCGATCTCGTCGGCGGCGGTCAGCAGCTGGTAGCGGCCGATCTCCGAGAGGAACAGGCCGAGCGAGTCGGTTGTCGCGGGACCGCTGCCGGGGCTCAGATCGAGGTCGAGCTCGAGCTCGTCCTCGTCGGCGGGCAGCTCGACGCCACGCTCGGTCAGGAGCGTGCGAAGGGCGGTCACGGCCTCCTCGTCGAGCTCGTGCTCGAGCACGAGCGCGTCGAGCTCGTGGGCCTCGACCTTGCCGCGCTCCTCCGCCTCGGCGGCGAACGCGTCAACTGCGGGAATCTCGATGATGCTGGTCTCCAAGTCTCTCTCTTTCGTGTTCGGACGCGCGGCGCAGACGGGCCCGCACGGTCGTGGGTGTGTCCGGAGGTCGACGCCGCGCGCAGCAGCAATGCTGTGCGCTTCGGCGCGCTCGAATAGTGTGAACGCTTGGACGTCCGCTGTCATTCCCAGGGCGCGGTTCCATACGAATTGTTTACGTTTCGACCGGGTTCGCGCAGCTATGGCATGTCAGTTGACGTGCGGATCCTCCGGGAGGAGCGCGAGGATGCCGAGCGCACCCCCGTGCCGGCGGAGGACCTCCGACCACAGCGCGTCGGGCACGTTCGTGAAGACGTCCGACGGGTGTGCCGGGAGCACGACCCAGGACTGCTCGTCGAGCTCGTCCTCGAGCTGTCCGGCGCCCCAGCCGGCGTACCCCGCGTAGACCCGGACGCTGCGCAGCTCGCCGAGGTCGGTCTCGTCGTCCACGTCACCCGGCAGGAAGCCGATCGTGTCGAGCACCAGCGCACTCGCGCGATGCGGCTCGACGAAGTCCGCGAGGACGACGACGGCCTGCGGCTGCACAGGCCCGCCGACGTGCACGATCGCGCCGTCGCCGACCAGGTCGGCGAGTGGCGGAACCGCGTCGGCGACCGTCACGTCGGAGCTGCGATTGAGCACGAGGCCCATCGCTCCGTCCTCGCCGTGCTCGCCGAGGAGGACGACGGTGCGATGGAAGTTGGGGTCGAGGAGCGCCGGGCCTGCGACAAGGAGCTGACCGCGGAGCGAGTGCATCGCGCCATTCTCGCCCGCCCGGACGGTGCCGGGCGGGCGAGGGGCGCACATTGTCCGCTACGCGCGGACGCGGATCGTGAAGACCTTGTTGATCGGCGCGCCGCTCTCGGAGAAGGCGTACACCCGGATCTTGAACCTGCCCGTCTTGAGGAGGGTGCCGGTGAGCCGGCCGGTGTCGTCGAGCTCGAGGCCCGGCGGGATCTTGCCGGCGATCGCGAACTCGGCGGTGCTCGAGTCCTTCCCGCTCACCGGGATACGGGCCGAGTAGAGCCGGTTGACGTGGCCGATCGGCAGGCCCTTGCCCTTCCTGAAATCGAGCAGCGGGAGGATCGTGATGTTCCACTCGACGGACGCCTTCGCTCCGGTGCCGTCCGTCACCGTGACGGTGAACGGGTAGCGGCCGGCGGCCGTGCCGGTGCCTGTGAGCTTCCCGGTCGCGGGGTCGAGCGTCAGGCCGGGCGGCACCGTGCCCTCCGCCGTGAAGGCGTACGGCGGACGGCCGCCGACCGCCTTGACCCCGGTCGAGAGCGATGCGCCGACGAGCCGCTTGGCCGTCAGGCCGGTCTCGGGCGGCGTCTTGTCGACCAGCGTCTGGATCGCGAGCGGCGCGAGGACGAACAGCGAGAGCTGATGCGTGTCGCTCCCTCCGTTGGCGTTCGCCTGCACGGTGAACGCGAACGTCCCGCTCTGCGTGGGCGTGCCCGAGATGACGCCGCTCGGCGCGAGAGTCAGCCCGGCGGGAAGCGTGCCGCCCGCGAGCGACCACGAGTTGACCGTGTCGCCGGTAGCCGTCAGGGCCGGGGCGGTGTACGGCTGGTTGACGTTCCCGTCGGGGAGCGACGCCGTCGTGACGACGATCTTCGGTTTCGGCGCCGCCCCCGGATTGACGTTGATCGTGAATTCGTCGTCCGACGCCAGCTTCAGGCAGGTTGGCTCCTTGTCGTACGTGACCGTGAGAAAGAACCGGTAGCTCCCCGCCGTCGTCGGCGTCCCACTGACGAGTCCCTCGTCGGAGACCGACAATCCGGGCGGGAACGCGCCCGACGAGACATGGAACCTGGCGCAGTTGAAGTCCTCGCCGCGCCCCCCGTCGGGTGGGGTCAGGTAGATCGTCAACGAGTACGGCTGCCCGACAGTGGCCGTGGGGCACGCGGCCGGGCTCTCGCCGGGACAGCCCATCTTGTCCTTGTCGAAGTTCCCGGCGAGCGCGCCCGGGACAATCGTCAGGCCTGCAAGGCAGACAAACGCAATGGTGAGGATGAGTGAGATACGACGCATCGAGCTCCCTTCGGCGTCAGCGACGGCTTCCCGCAGCACGCCTGCCTCGGGGCCGCTCGTCGTGAACTGGATGAGCAAAAGCCGCGCGGCACGCTAGCAGCGGGGTGGGAAGATTCCGTAAAACTTCGGCACGTCCCGGTCCCGACCTGCACACGCCGGAGCCGAGGACTCGGAGTTGCGACTCACGGCGCCCTCGTATGCGAGGCGGCAGCGCTCTAGGATCGGCGCGTGTCCCTCCGGTCGCGCGAGATCAGGCTTGCCGCTCGTCCGCGCGGCCTGCCCGGGATGGATGACTTCGAGCTTGCGGAGGTCGAGCTTCCCGACCCCGTGGACGGCGAGATCCTCGTCCGGAACGCGTTCGTCTCGGTCGACCCGTACATGCGAGGGCGGATGAACGACGTGCGCTCGTATGTGCCGCCGTTCGCGCTCGGCGAGCCGCTGACGGGCGGCGCGGTCGGACAGGTCGTGACCTCCCGCGCCGAGGGTGTCCCTGAGGGAACCTGGGTCGTGCACGACCTCGGCTGGAGGGAAGCGGCGCTCTTGCCCGGCGAGCGTGCGCGCGCCTTCGACCCGGCCAGGGCGCCGCTCTCGACGTCCCTCGGCGTCCTCGGCATGCCCGGCCTGACGGCGTTCGTCGGGATCGACGACATCGGGCAGGTGAGGGACGGCGACACCGTGCTCGTCTCGGGCGCGGCTGGGGCGGTCGGCAGCCTCGCGGGCCAGCTCGCACGGCGCCGCGGGGCGCGAGTGATCGGCAGCGCCGGCAGCCCCGCGAAGACGGCGTGGCTCGACGAGCTCGGCTTCGACGCGACGTTCGACTACCGCGAGACGCCACCGCGGAAGGCGTTGCGCGAGCTTGCGCCGGACGGCATCGACGTGTACTTCGACAACGTCGGGGGCGAGACGCTCGAGGCCGCGATCGGCGCGCTCAACCGGCACGGGAGGATCGTCGCCTGCGGGTCCATCGCCGGCTACAACGCCACCGAGCCGCAGCCCGGCCCGCGCAACCTGTTCATGGTCGTCACGAAGCGGCTCCGGATGCAGGGCTTCATCGTCTTCGACCACTTCGACCGGTGGCCTGCGTTCCTGGGCGAGGTGGCGCCGCTCGTCGCCGACCGGACGATCGGCCACCGGGAGACCGTCGTCGACGGGATCGAGCGCGCCCCCGAGGCGTTCCTCGCGCTGTTCAAGGGCGACAACGTGGGGAAGATGCTCGTCCGCGTGGGACCGGAAGCATGAGGCGCCACCTCTGCAAGGTCCTCGGCCACAAGGTGCCGAAAGGTCGGCGCTTCTTCCTCACAGAGCGTCGCGCCCGCTGCGTTCGCTGCGGGAAGCGCGTCCGCGTCAAGCACACCTAGCGCGCATCGACCGCCGCCCGCAGAGAGGCGACGTAGGCGCCCAGCGCCTGCGGCCCGTCCTCGGCGACCTGCACGGCGCGCGAGCCGACGACGACGCCGTCTGCGAGCGCTGCCGCAGCGGCTGCCTGCTCCGGCGTGGAGATCCCGAAGCCCGCATAGAGCGGCACGCCGTCCGCGAGCAGCCTCGTGCGCTCGACAAGGCCCTCGAGCGCAGTCGACAGCTCGGCGCGCGCGCCCGTCGTGCCCGTCAGGGTGACCAGGTAGAGCCACCCGTCCGTGGTCGAGGCCGCGAGGCGGATCCGCTCGTCGGTCGAGGTCGGTGCCACGAGATGCACTCGGCGGAGCTCGGGGCGCTGACCTGCGGGGACGTCGGAGACGATCAGGCTCGTCGCCCCACGGGCGTGGGCATCGGTTGCGAACCGCTCCCAGCCGTAGGCCTCGAGGAGCGCCGCGTACGTCATCGGAACGATCGGCGTGTCGCCGACGAGCGCCCGCGTCTCGGCGAGGCAGTCGAGGCACCGCGCGGTGCGCATGCCGCGTCCGAGCGCTCGCTCCGAGGTCCGCTGGATCACGGGTCCGTCGGCGAGGGGGTCGGAGAACGGGAAGCCCAGCTCGATCACGTCCGCGCCCGCGTCGACGGCGGCGCGAGCGAGCTCCGGTGTCTCCGGCTCGCAGACGAGGTAGATCACCAGCGTCTTTCGCACGGGACCTCAGCCGGCCGCGAGCGCGGCCAACGCCTCCGCGAGATCCTTGTCGCCGCGACCCGAGAGGCAGACGGCGACGTAGTCGGCGTCGAGGCGCTCGACGACTGCGAGCGCGTGCGCCGACTCGAGCGCGGGAACGATGCCCTCGGTGCGTGAGAGCCGTACGAACGCGGCCAATGCCTCGTCATCCGTGCACGGCACATACGTCGCGCGGCCGGTGTCCCGCAGCCACGCGTGCTCCGGACCGACGCCGGGGTAGTCGAGCCCGGCCGAGATCGAATGCGCGTCCGCGATCTGGCCGTCGTCGTCGGCGAGCACCGACGAGCGCGCCCCGTGAAGGACCGCTGCGCGCCCCGTTCCGAGCGAGGCGGCACCGGCGGCCTCGACGCCGACGAGTCGAACCCCGACGTCGTCCAGGAACGCCGCGAACATTCCGATCGCGTTCGAGCCCCCGCCGACGCAGGCGACGACGACTTCGGGCAGAACACCTTCCACCTCGAGCAGTTGCTCCCGCGCCTCCCGGCCGATGACCGACTGGAGCTCCCTGACGAGCTCCGGATACGGGGCCGGGCCGACGCAGGAGCCGATCACGTAGTGCGTCGTCTCCACGTTGGCGATCCAGTCGCGGATCGCCGCGCTCGTCGCCTCCTTCAGCGTGCGGGTGCCGAACTCGACCGGCTCGACCTCGGCGCCGAGGAGCCGCATCCGCTCGACGTTGGGCGCCTGGCGGCGCATGTCCTCCGAGCCCATGTAGACGACGCACTGGAGCCCGAAGCGTGCGCAGGCCGTCGCGGTCGCGACGCCATGCTGGCCCGCGCCGGTCTCGGCGATGATCCGCTGCTTTCCGAGCCGGCGGGCGAGCACGACCTGGCCGAGCGCGTTGTTGATCTTGTGCGCGCCGGTGTGGTTCAGGTCCTCGCGTTTCAGGTAGAGGCGCTTACCGGGCGCGAACCGATCGGCGCGAGTGAGGGGGGAGGGACGCCCGACGTACGTCCGGCCGAGGTCGTCGAGCTCGGCCTGGAATGCGGGATCGCGCCTGGCGGACTCCCAGGCCTCGGTGAGCTCGTCGAGCGCGGGGATCAAGGTCTCGGGGACATAGCGCCCCCCGTACTCGCCGAAAGTCTCCGTGACCTCGGTCATCCTCGCGCCGCCTCGACGTACGCGCGGACACGGGCGTGGTCCTTGATGCCGGGAGAGAGCTCGAGCGACGACGACGCGTCCACGGCCCAGGGCCGGACGGCGGCGATCGCGGCCGAGACGTTGTCCGGCCCGAGGCCGCCGGCGAGGACGACCCTGCCGTCCATCTCCGCCGCGCGTTGCCAGTGCGCCGGGTCGTCCTCGCCCCAGGGCAGGTCGACGACCCGCGCGACCGCCTCGCCGCGCCGGTAGAGCGTGGCCTTGCGTCCGCGTACCTTCCCCGGCTCGACGGTGTGCACCTGGTCGAGATCTGCCGCGCTCTCGCCCGCGGCGCCCACCCAGACGGCGACCGCGAGGGTGTCGTCGGGGACGGGCAGCACGCCGGTAGCGGCACGTGGGCTTTCCGGGGCGAGCACGAAGCCGAGGAAGTCCGCGCCTGCCTCGGCGGCCACGGCGACGTCCTCCTCGCGTGTGAGCCCGCAGACCTTGACGAGGGGGCGCGCGACGAGCTCGGCGAGCTTCGCAGCAGGATCGGGCGCGCGCATCAGGGCCGAGCCGACGAGGATCGCATCCGCGCCCGCGAGCTCGGCTGCTGCGCCGTGCGCACGGGCGACGATCCCCGACTCTGCGACGACCACGCGGTCGCGTGGGATCCGTGCGACGAGCTCGAGCTGCGCCTCGCGGTCGATCGCGAACGTGGCGAGATCGCGCGCGTTGACGCCGAGCACGGGGGCGCCGAGCGCGATCCCGCGCTCGAGCTCTGCGGCGTCGTGCGCCTCGACGAGCGTGTCGAGCCCGAGCCGGTCGGCCTCGGCCATCAGGGCGACCGTCGTGTCGTCGTCGAGGTCGCGCAGCAGGAGGAGCGCCGCGTCCGCCCCCGCCTCCTTCGCCGTCCGCAGGTCGTCCGGCGTGGAGAAGAAGCCCTTGGCGAGGAGCGGCACGTCGCTCGCGGCGCGTGCCGCACGGAGATCGTCCCACGTGCCGGCGAAGCGCTCGTCGACGAGGACCGAGACGGCGGCCGCGCCGGCCCGGCCATACGACGGCGCGATGCGCGCCGGGTCCGCGCCGGGTCGTAGGTCGCCGGCGGAGGGCGAACGCCGCTTGATCTCGGCGATCGCCCCGAGGCCCGGTGCACGGAGGGCCTCCGCGAACCGACCCATCAGACCGGCACCTCGTTGGAGAACGCGACGAGCCGCTCGAGGGTCGCTCCGGCCTCGCCCGTGTCGACGGCGTGCGCCGCGACGGCGACGCCTTCCCCGAGGTGGGCAACGAGGCCGGCGGTCACGAGCGCCCCGGCGGCGTTCAGCAGGACCGCGTCTCGCTTCCCGCCGGGCTCCCCTTCCAGGACGCGACGGATCGCCGCGGCGTTCTCGGCGGGAGCGCCGCCGCGCAGCTCGGCCGGGTCGGAACGCTCGATCCCGAGGTCGCGTGGGTCGAGCTGCACCTCCGTGATCTTGCCGTGCGCGACCTCGAAGACGAGGTTCGGGCCGGACGGCGTCAGCTCGTCGATCCCGCCGCTGCCGTGGACGACGAGCGCGCGGCTCGCACCGAGCCCGGCCAGGGCCTCCGCGTACGTGCGCGCGAGCTCCGGGGCGAAGACGCCGAAGACGCCGTCCCGCGCGCCCGCCGGGTTCGCGAGCGGCCCGAGCACGTTGAAGACCGTGCGGGTTCCCAGCTCCTGCCGCACCGGCGCAGCGTGGCGCATCGCCGGATGGTGGGCGCGCGCGAACATGAACCCGAAGCCGTGCTCGTCGATCGAGGCGGCGATCCTGTCGGGCGGAAGCTCGAGCGCAAGGCCGAGCTCCTCGAGCACGTCCGCCGACCCACAGGCCGAGCTCGCGGCGCGGTTGCCGTGCTTCGCAACCGCGGCGCCCGCCGCTGCCGCGACGACGCCGGCGGCGGTCGAGATGTTGAACGTCCGCGCCCCGTCGCCGCCCGTCCCGACGACGTCGACGATCGGCGTGCGGGTGGGCGTGACCGGGACGACGTGCTCGCGCATCGCCTCCGCGAAGCCGGTGATCTCGTCGACCGTCTCGCCCTTCGTGCGCAATCCGATCAGCAGCCCGCCGATCTGGGCGGGCGTGGCCTCGCCGCGCATCACGAAGCCCATCACCTCGCGCGCCTCGGCCCGCGAGAGGTCGCGACCGTCGGCGATCGAGGCGATCGCGGCGACGATCACGAGAGGAAGTTCTCCGCCATCCGCTCGCCGAGCGGCGTGAGCACGCTCTCGGGATGGAACTGGACGCCTTCGACGGGATGGTCGAAGTGCCTGACTCCCATCACCTCGCCGTCCTCGGTGCGTGCGGTGACGTGCAGGACGTCCGGCACGACCGTGGCGGCGAGAGAGTGGTACCTCCCGACCTCGATGTCCTCCGGGAGCCCGCCGAAGACGCCGCGGCCGTCGTGCCTGATGTGGCTCGCCTTCCCGTGGAGCAGCGCGTGCGCCTGTCCGATCTCGCCGCCGTAGGCCTGGACGATCGCCTGGTGGCCGAGGCAGACGCCGAGCGACCGCGTGGTCGGCCCGAGGCGGCGCAGAAGCTCGACCGAGGCACCAGCGTCCTCGGGCCGCCCGGGCCCGGGGGAGATGACCAGCCGGTCGGCCTCCAGGGCCACGGCGTCGTCGACCGAGAGCGCGTCGTTGCGAAAGGTCACGACCTCCGCCCCGAGCTGCTCGAACAGGTGGACGAGGTTGTACGTGAACGAGTCGTAGTTGTCGATCATCAAGACCTTCATGGTGCGGTCACCTGTCCCGGGTGTCCGACTTCAAGTCGGACACCGGGCTCCCCGCCGCGCGCGCCCGCGAGCTCGCGCTCGGCCAGGTCGATCGCGGCCTCGAGCGCGGCGAGCTTCTGCAGGCATTCCTCGTGCTCCGCGGCCGGGTCGGAGTCCGCCACGATGCCCGCTCCCGCCTGGAGATAGGCGACGCCGTCCCGCACGACCATCGTCCGGAGCGCGATGCACGCGTCCATGGTGCCGTCCGGGAGGGAGTACAGCACGGCCCCGCCGTACGGACCGCGACGAAAGCCCTCGAGCTCCGAGATCAGCTGCATCGCCCGGATCTTCGGCGCGCCGCTCACCGTGCCGGCCGGAAAGCATGCCCGCAGAACATCGAATGGGGAGATGCCCTCGCGCACCTCGCCGACGACCTCGGAGACGAGGTGCGACACGTGGGAGAAACGCTCCACCTCCATGCTGCGCGCGACGTGCACGGTGCCGGCCCGGCAGACGCGGGAGAGGTCGTTCCGCCCGAGGTCGACGAGCATCACGTGCTCGGCGCGGTCCTTCTCGGACGAGAGGAGGCGGTCGACGTCACCCTCCGTGGGCTCCGTCGTCCCGGCGATGGGGCAGAGGCTGGCCCGGCCGTCCTCGCACGCGACGAGCCTCTCCGGCGACGACCCGACGAGCGCCATGCCGTCCAGCTCGAGCAGAAACAGATAGGGCGACGGATTGACGCGTCGGAGCGCGCGGTAGAGCTCGAGCGGCGTCGCCGAGGTCGGACGCTCCGCCCGCTGCGACGGCACGCACTGGAAGACGTCGCCGCGGACGATGTGCTCCTTGACCTCGCGCACCATGGCGAGGTACCGCTCGCGGTCGGGGAAGCGGCGCACACGTCCGGCGACGCCGCGGGCCTCGCGCTGCCACGGAATGCCCGCCTCCAGCCTCCCGGCCACCTCGTCGTGGTCACCGACCACGACCTCGGCGGTCCCGGAGCCGTGATCGAAGCGGACGAGTGTCTCCGCGACGACGAGGCGGCTCTCGGGGAGCCCGTGCCCCTCGTCGGGCATCGGCACCGTCGGCTCCAGCTGCGCGACGTGGTCGTACGCGACGTAGCCGACGACGGGCAGTCCGAGCGCCTCGGCCTCCTCGAACGCCACGAGTCGCGTCCCGGCGCCCATCCAGGACGCCCGGCCGAGTCGCCCACGCTCGACGGACTCCAGGAGGAAGCTGGCGCGGCCCATTCCGCGCAGCCGGAGATACGCCCCGAGTGGGGTGAGGAGGTCGGTCGGGATGGTCGCGGTCGGAGTCAGTCGGGTCTCCAGAGACGAAAGAGACCTCCGTCGGAGGCCTCGGGGGCGAAACAGGGTGGTGTGCCCGTCGTCAGCGCACGCTCCCGCCTCGCTCGTGGCGCGACCACCAGGTCAGGGTGCGAGCGGAAGCCATGTAGGCGGAGCGTAGCGGCCGGCCGCGGGTCCCCGCAATGCGCCGACTGCGCAGTGGAGCGATTGGCACGAACTTGGCACGGGTCGGCCCTTGACAGAAAACGGTGTCTGACACCGTCCGCCGCGCTTCGCTGTGGAGCGCGGCTAGGCTGACCGCGCGATGGCCCGCGCCGTCATCATCTCGGCCGTTCGGACGCCGTTCGGCCGCCTCGGCGGCGGTCTCGCAGACGTCCCCGCGACCGAGCTCGGCGCGATCGCGATCCGGGCGGGCCTCGAGCGCGCGGGCGTCGAGCCCGAGGACGTCGGATACGTCGTGATGGGCCAGGTGCTCCAGGCAGGGGCGGGGCAGGCGCCGGCGAGGCAGGCTGCGATCGGGGCCGGAATCCCAAAGGAGGTTCCCGCCGACACGATCAACAAGGTCTGCGCGTCGTCGATCAGGGCGCTCGAGCTCGCCGAGCTGATGATCTCCGCAGGGCGGCACGACGTCGTCGTGACGGGCGGGATGGAGTCGATGTCGCGCGCGCCGTTCATGCTCCCGAAGGGCCGCTTCGGCTACCGGTTGGGCAACGGCGAGGTCCTCGACCACGCAGTGTTCGACGGGCTCGTCTCCACGTTCGACGGGCAGCACATGGTCCAGCAGGCCTCTGCCGTGTCGCGCGAGCTCGGGATCAGCCGCGAGGAGCAGGACGCCTGGGCGTTCCGCTCGCAGCAGCGTGCAGCCGCGGCACAGGACGCCGGCCGCTTCGAGGACGAGATCGTCCTCGTCGGCGAGGTCTCGGCCGACGAGAGCATCCGCCGCGACACCAGCCTCGAGAAGCTCGCGTCGCTGAAGCCCGTGTTCGACCCCGAGGGGACGACCACGGCGGGCAACGCGCCCGGGCTGAACGACGGGGCCTCGTGCGTCGTCGTCTGCTCGGAGGAGTGGGCGCAGGAGCGGGGGATCGAGCCGCTCGCGCACGTCCTCGGCCACGCATACGTCGCCGACGACTTCGCATATCTCGCCCGCACGCCCGCGGCCGCGGCCGACCAGGTGCTCACCGCAGCAGGTCGCGGGATCGACGACGTCTCACGCGTCGAGATCAACGAGGCGTTCGCCTCCGTCGCCCGCAACTCGACGCGGATGCTCGGTGCGGACGAGGAGCGAGTGAACGTGAACGGCGGGGCCGTGGCGCTCGGGCATCCGATCGGCGCCTCGGGCGGACGCATCGTCGGGACGCTCGTCCACGAGCTGCGCCGCTCGGGCGGCGGGCTCGGGCTCGCGGCGATCTGCTCGGGCGGCGGGCAGGGCGACGCGATCCTGATCGAGGTCTGACACTGCTCGGACGCCTCCTGGCGGCCTGTCTCGCCGCGCTCGTGCTCGCGCCGGGAGCGCTCGCGCTCGACTGCCCGAACGTCCCGCTCGACGAACGCCTCGCCGAGGTGGACGTCGCGTTCGTCGGCCGGGTCACCGCCGAGCGCCCGTCGACCGTGGGCCGAGGACGGGTCTACGAGTTCCTCGTCGACCAGAACGTCAAGGGGCCGGTGGGCCGCGAGGTGGACGTCGACGCCCCAAGGCAGCTCGTCGACGCGACGAACAAGCCGCTCCTGCACGACGAGGCGCTCGGCGTGATGGGAGACCTCGACGGGGCGCGCATCGTCACCGCGTCGTGCCTCCTCACGGACCCCGGCGCGCTCCTCGCGGCCAGTGACGAGCCGAAGGGGAATGCGATCCGGCTTGTGATCGGAATCCTGATCCTCGCGGCGGTGCTCGCGTACTCGATTCGGCGGCTCCGCAGGCGCGGACAGGGCGGCATACCGCGGAGTAGCCTCCGGCGATGACCTTCGACCGCGTCCTCGTCGCAGGCGCCGGCCAGATGGGCGCGGGGATCGCGCAGGTAGTCGCCGCCTCCGGGCGGGAGGTCCTCCTCTACGACTCTGTCCCCGGGGCGGTCGAGCGAGGCCTCGACACGATGGAACGGAGCCTCACGAAGCTCCACGAGAAGGGCGGCCCCCCACCGGACGACGTGCTCTCGCGCGTCACGCCGGTCGAGGAGGTCGTCGACGCCGACCTCCTGATCGAGGCGATCGTCGAGCACGCGGAGACGAAGAAACAGCTCCTCCGGGCCGCCGATGCGGCGCTGTCCGCGGAGGCGGTGCTCGCCTCGAACACGTCGTCGATCCCGATCACGGAGCTGGCCGCCGTCACGACACGCCCCGAGAAGGTGATCGGGAT
The DNA here is from genome assembly GCA_963742625.1 of uncultured Actinomycetes bacterium. Classification (GTDB taxonomy): domain Bacteria; phylum Actinomycetota; class Thermoleophilia; order Gaiellales; family Gaiellaceae; genus Gaiella. Next base: position 1,205,486 of record CAVUMO010000002.1, on the reverse strand, counting down.
GCATTTCTTCAACCCCGTTCCCGTCCTCGCGCTCGTCGAGGTGATCCGGGCCGAGCAGACCTCCGACGAGACGGCCGAGGCGATCGTCGCGCTTGCGCGGGAGCTCGGCAAGACGCCGGCGGAGGCGAACGACTTCCCGGGCTTCGTCTCGAACCGGATCCTGATGCCGTTCCTGAACGAAGCGGCGTACGCGGTGATGGAGGGCGTCGCCGAGCCGGAGGCGATCGACACGGTCGCGAAGCTCGGGTTCGCGCACCCGCTAGGCCCCCTCGCCCTCGCCGACCTGATCGGGCTCGACACGTGTGTCGCGATCATGGAGGTGCTGCACGAGGGTCTCGGCGATCAGAAGTACGCGCCGTGCCCGCTCCTGCGCCGGTACGTCGCCGCCGGCCGACTGGGGCGTAAGTCGGGTCGCGGCTTCTACGACTACTCCTAGATGGACCCTTCGGTCGAGGCGTCGCTCGACGCGTACGGAGGGCCGGACGAGGAGTTCGTCGAGCGCGCTTTCCGCGAGGTCCTGCGCCGCCCGGCCGACGAGGAGTCGAGGACCCGCGCTCTCGGCATGCTCGCGGATGGGACGCTCTCGCGCGCGACGTTCCTGCACGAGCTCGTCACCGCCTCCGAGGCGACGCGGGTCCGCGAGCTCGACGATGCGGTCGCCCTGGGGCTCGGTGCACGTGCACGCGGCGAGCGGCTGGCGTGGCTGCAGGCGCCGGGCGGGACGGACGAGCGCGTCATCGAGATCCCATGGGCCCTCTCGCGTCTCGTCTCGTCGGGGCGCGTGGTCGAGGTCGGCTATGCGTACGCCGAGCCCGTCTATCTCGCCGGGCTTCTCCGTGCCGGGATCGAGCTGGTCGGGGTCGACCTCGCCAAGCGCGACGTCGAGGGCATGGAGCGGGTCACGGCGGACGTCCGCTCGCTTCCGCTGCCCGACGACAGCGTCGATCAGGTACTGCTTGTCTCGACCCTCGAGCACGTCGGCGCCGACAACACCGGCTACGGCCTCGACGCGGAGGACGACCCCGGCTCACGAGCGGACGCGCTGCGTGAGCTGCGTCGCGTGCTCGCGCCGAAGGGGTCGCTGCTCGTCACCGTCCCCCTCGGCGAGCCCGGCGACCACGGCTGGTTCCGGCTCGACGACGTCGACGGCTGGACGACGCTCTTCGCGTCGGCAGGGTTCTTCGTGGAGGAGCAGGAGGCATACGAGCTGACCGAAGACGGCTGGCGCGCGGCGCCGTCGTTCGACCCCCGAGGCGTCGGCTACGGCGACCGCGGTCCTGCGGCGTCGGCCGTGCTGTGCACGGTGCTCTCGCCGGGCCGTCTCCGTCGGCTGGCGACCCCGGACGGCCTGGCCCGCACCGTGAAGCGTCGGACTCGCGCGCTTCGGCATCGCGGCTGAGCGTCCCGGCGCGCAACGCGGGCCTACACTGGCGCCGTGGACTTCTCCCTGACCGACGAGCAGCGGGAGATCCAGGCGCTCGCACGCGAGGTCGCCGACACCGAGATCGCGCCGCATGCCTCGGACTGGGACCGGGAGCACCGCTTTCCACGGGAGCTCTTCGCAAAGCTCGGCGAGCTCGGCCTGATGGGGGTCTGCGTGCCCGAGGAGCTCGGGGGCGCAGGCGCCGACTTCGTCGCGTACGTCCTCGTGCTCGAGGAGCTCTCGCGCGCCGACGCGGGCGTGGGGGTGACCGTCGCGGTGCACACGAGCGCCGCGACGCTCCCGATCGTCGCGTTCGGCACCGTCGAGCAGCGGGAGCGGCTCGTGCCCCCGCTCGCGCGCGGCGAGGCGATCGGCGCGTTCGCGCTCACGGAGCCGGGGTCGGGCTCGGACGCGGGCTCCCTGCGGACGACTGCAACGCCCGACGGGGACGGCTGGCGGATCACCGGGACGAAGCAGTGGTGCACGAACGGGAGTCACGCCTCGACCTTCCTCCTGTTCGCGCGGACGGACTCCGAGACCGTCGGCGCCCGCGGCGTCTCTGCATTCCTCCTCGGTCCCGAGCACGTCGAGGTGACCCGCGAGGAGGAGAAGCTCGGGCTCCACTCCTCGTCCACCGCGGATCTCAGGCTCGACGGCAGCGTCGCGGTCGAGCGCGGTCGGCTCCTGCACGAGGAGCACAAGGGGTTCGCGGTCGCGATGGCGACGCTCGACGGCGGCCGGATCGGGATCGCCGCGCAGGCGGTGGGGATCGCCCAGGCGGCGCTCGACACGGCCCGGTCGTACGCCCTCGAGCGCGAGCAGTTCGGGAAGCGGATCGCGGACTTCCAGGCGATCCAGTTCACGCTCGCGGACATGGCGACGCAGATCGCCGCGGCCCGCCAGCTGACGTGGCGCGCAGCCTGGCTCAAGCAGGCGGGGCTCCCGCACGGCGCCGAGGGGGCGATGGCGAAGCTCTTCGCCTCACGCGTCGCCGTCGAGGCGAGCCGCGACGCGATCCAGGTGCTCGGCGGCTACGGCTACACCCGTGAGTTCCCGGTCGAGCGGTACTACCGCGACGCGAAGATCACCGAGATCTACGAGGGAACGAGCGAGATCCAGCGGATCGTGATCGCGCGCGATCTCCTCCGCCACGCGGAACGCAGCCTCACCTCGGCCTCCGCCGTGACGCTCCCGGGGTAGTGCCTCTTCAGGCAATGCGATCCAGGTCCCTCGCGCACGATGAGCTGCGCCATGCGTCGTCCTCGGTCGCCCCGATACTGCTGGTATCGAGGCTCCCTGCGTCCTAGCCTGGCTTGCTCCTCGTGCGCGAGGAACGAGGCAGCATCACCCGAAGAGGCACTAGCCTTCGCGGCATGCCGCGCGCGAGAGACGAGCCGGTCCGCCTCACGAAGATCTACACCCGTGGGGGCGACGCGGGGCAGACGTCGCTCGGGGACGGGTCGCGCGTCTCGAAGCTCGATCTCCGGCTCGCCGCATACGGCACGGTCGACGAGCTGAACGCCGCGCTCGGCGTCGTGCTCGCCGGGGATCCGCCCGACGGGATCCGCACAGTGCTCGAGCGCGTGCAGAACGAGTTGTTCGACGTCGGTGCCGACCTGTCGGTGCCGCTCGAGCGCGACGGCCGTCTCCGCGTCGCGCAGTCGCAGATCGACCGACTCGAGGCCAACTGCGACCAATTCAACGCCGAGCTGCCGGAGCTCCGGAGCTTCGTCCTCCCCGGGGGCACCCCGGAGGCAGCCGGGCTTCACGTCGCCAGGACGATCTGCCGGCGAGCCGAGCGGGAGACGCTGCGCGCCGCCGAGGAGCACGAGCTCGACCCCCTCACCGTGATCTACCTGAACCGGTTGTCCGACCTGCTCTTCGTCCTCGCCCGGGCCGCAAACGCGGCCGCCGGCCGGGACGAGCCGCTCTGGCGTCCCGGGGACACCCGCTAGCGCTTCCTACGAGACCACCACCGGCCACTGGCGCTCCAGCCACTCGCCGAGCTCCGCGGCGGTCAGTGGGTGACCGAGGAAGAACCCCTGCCCGCGGTCGCAGCCGAGCCGCGCCGCGGTGTCCCAGGCGAGGCGGGTCTCGACTCCCTCGGCGACGACCTCGAGGCCGAGCTCGTGCGCGAGCGCGACGAGCGACCTGACGATCGCTCCGGACCGCTCGTCCCGGCCGAGGTTGTGGAGGAACATCGCATCGATCTTCGCCTGGTCGAGGGGGAGGGTGCGGATCGCCGCGATCGACGAGGCTCGTCCGAGATCGTCCAGCGACAGCCGGACGCCGACCCTGCGGAGCCGCTCGATCTGCGTGCCGTCGATACTCGACCCCGCGCCGGGCCCGGAGGGCACGACCTCGATGGTCAGGCGCTCGGGCTCGACCCCGACGGTGTCGAGCAGGTCGCGCAGGCCGGTGGTCAGCTCCTCGTCGTCGAGCATGCGGTACGGGACGTTGATCGCGGCCTCGAGGCGGTGTCCCCGCCGGTCCCACTCGACCAACCGCCGGAGCGCCTCGGAGGCCACCGCGAGCGTCAAGGAGCGGACGACCGGCGATCGCTCGACGTGCGGGATGAACTCGGAGGGAGCGATGAGCTTGCCCGACTGCGCGCGGCGGACGAGGGCCTCGACCGCGCGGACCTCGCCGGAGCGGAGGTCGACGATCGGCTGGTAGTGGACGACGATCTCGTTGTGCGCGAGCGCGAGCTCGAGGTCGCGGACGACGTTCACGTCGAGCGGACGCCGCTCGGCGACCGACTCCTCGCTCGTGTCACGCTTCGTTGCGTACATCTGCCCGTCGGCCTGGGCCATCAGCTCCTCGGGCGCGAGGCCGTCCTGCGGGAACAGCGCCCAGCCCACGGACGCATCGAGCTCGACGGGCCTACCGTCGACGCGGTACGGACGTCGGAGCGCCTGACGCAGCCGACCGACGAGCGCCGCGGCCTCGGCGTCCTCCTGCGTCCCGAGCGAGAGGATCACGAACTCGTCCCCACCGACACGAGCGACGGTGTCGCTCTCCCGGACGACCGACTGGAGCCGCCGAGCGATCGACCGCAGCACGACGTCGCCCGCCTCGTGACCCCACGCGTCGTTGATTCCCTTGAAGCCGTCGAGGTCGATGACCATCAGCGCGAAGGGCTCTCCCGTGCGCCGAGACCGGGCAAGCGCCTGCTCGATGCGGTCGTCGAGGAGCTTCCGGTTCGGGAGCCCGGTGAGCGGGTCCCGGAGCGCTTCTCGCTCCGCAGTGCGCATCCGCCGTGTCAGGAGCCACGCAGCGAGAGCCGCCACCGCAGACATCGCGAAAGCGACTGCGACCGCGGAGAGGATCCGCCCCTGACGCCCAAGCTGGAATCCGGCGATCGCGCCGGATCCGATGACAAGGGCCGAGAAGAGCGGCCTGTGCAGGCCGGCACCCACGGCCTTTCGAATGAAAGACTCGAGCACTTTTTGGTTGTCGCGCCCAGACGCCAGGAGCGGGCGCAGCTCCGCAGTCCTCGCATCTTCGTGAACTTCGGTCAGCGGTTCCCCACCCGGACGGGGGAACGCCACCCCCTCGTCCGGGGGAGAGGATCGCGCCCCGTCGTGGTGAATCTCGCCGCGTGGCGTTGCGCGCGGTTGGTGTCGCGGTCTGGGTGGCGCTCGCCGTGGCGTGCGCCGTCGTCTTCGAAGATACGTTCGAAGCGGTCCTCGACGCGCTGGGGTGCGCTGTGCTGGTCGCCGTCTCGGTCACGGATCTCGAGCGGCGCATCATCCCGAATCGGATCATCGTCCCCGCGCTCGCCGTCGCGCTCGTCGTCCAGACCGCGCGCGACCCGAGCGTCGAATGGGTGCTCGGTGCGCTCGGCGCGGGCGGGTTCTTCCTCGCCCTCGCGCTCGTCTACCCCGCGGGCCTCGGGATGGGCGACGTCAAGCTCGCGGCGTTCATGGGGGCGTGGCTCGGGCGCGACGTCGCCGTCGCACTCTTCGCCGGCACGCTGCTGGGCGCGGTGCCCGCGCTCGTCGCACTGCTCCGGCCGGGAGGTCAGGGGCGAAAGGAGACGCTGCCGTACGGGCCCTTCCTCGCCGCGGGCGGCGTCGTGGGGCTCTTCTTCGGCGAGGCGCTGCTCGACGCCTGGCTCGGCTAGAGCTTCTAGGCCGCTGCCGGCCGAACGCGCTCGAGGACCGCGCAGCGGCGCCTGTCGCCCGGGTACGGGGAGGCTGCGAGTCGGACGCATCGGTGCAGACCGCCGTCCAGCTCGACGATGTCGCCGGGCGCCGGCGCTGGCCCATCCTGCTCGACGAGCCGGTAGCCGTTGTCGAGCGTGAACGCGATGTAGGAGTCGTTCGCCGGTTCAGGCGGCGGATCCGCCCCCATGTCGGCCGCCGGCGCGACGTCGGACAATGGCTGAGCTGCCTCCTTCCGGGCGAGCGCCCACTCGCGCTCCCGGAAGGCCTGTTCGCGCTGTTCGAATGCCTGCTCGCGGTCGCGCAGGGCCTCCTCGCGGCGCTGGACGGCCGCGCTGCGCAGCTCGACCGCGCCGAAGGCGCGGGCTCGCTCCTCCACGCGCGATTCCGCCGCTTCGACCTCTGCCTCGCGCCGGTCCAGCTCGCCGTTACGCACCGCGAGGTCGGAATGCCGGATATCCAGCTCGGCGGATCCCTCGCGGAGCACCTGCTCGACCCTTGCGTGGAGCTCGCGCGCCCGTGCCTCGCGCTGCTCGAGCTCCACGACCGCGCTCCTGAGCTCCTCGGCCCGCGTCTCGAGCTCGCGGCTGTGCTCGGCGATCAGCTCGGTGATCGCGTCCTCCGCCTCCGTCGGCACGAACAGCGCCCTCAGCCGGTTGCGCACGCGGTCCTCGCCGCTGGAGCGGCCGGGCCAGTACTCCCAGTCCGGATCGTGTTGTGGAGACGTGTGCATCTCAGGTCGTTGTGGTTGCTGCGCCGGCGACGCACCCTCAGCCGTCGAATTCGGAATGAGCCGCCGGCGCTCTCTGCCGTTCGGCGCATCTGCACTGCCTCCTCCCCTTTCGGGTGGAGCAATACTCACCTATCGGGGGACGTCCGTGCACGGGACTGGCCGTTAGCTACGGGTATGGATGCATCAGGTGCACGTCTGCTCGCCGCGCGAATCGCTGCCGGTGTGCGCATCGGGGCCGTGATCGAGCTCGTCGCGGACTCCGGAGCCGACCTCAGGGCCGGCGATCGGGGGGTCGTCCGCGAGTTCGACGCGACCGGTGCCGTGGTGGTGGAGTGGGAGCGCGGTTTCGACAGCGCGATCGATCCTCGTTCGACCCCCTTCCGGGCGCTCGCGGCCTAGCCCCGAGTACCGGACAATCCCGAACAGCAGCATGATCCAGCCTCCTCGGGGGCTGGTCGTGTTGCACGACGTCGCGCCGGAACAAGCGGCGGCGGGCCGGCCGAAGAAGCTCAGCTCGTCTCGGCCCGAGTCAGCGTGAGCCGACGTCGAGCGTGATGACCCACGTCGGCTCGCCGCCGTAGACGCCGCCCGCTGTGGCGTCGTACACGATCACGACGCCCGCGTCCGAGAACCCCTTGTTGAGGAGGTTCGCGCGGTGCGGCGATGAGGCCATCCAGGACGAGACGATCGCGTTCGCATCCGGCTTCGAGCCGCCGAACATCGCGAGGTTCTCGCCGACCGTCCAACCCTGCGAGCGAGGCGCGTAGAAGCTCTTCACACGCTTCCAGAACGGCGCGCCGTTCCTCGACTCGTGTGCGAAGAACCCGTTCACGACCATCGAGCGGGAATGCGTCAGCGCCGCCCGGGTGAGACCCGAAGACGCACTGAGATGTCCGAGCCCGTGCGCTGACCGCACCTCGTTGATCCGCTGCAGGACGAGGGCCTCGAGCGACGGCTCGCGGGCGACGGTCGCCTGCGCGTCGCTACCGGCGCTCGCTGCGAGCGGAAGTGCCAGCGCGACGAGCGCGGCGACGATCGAGGCTCCCCTGAGCATTACGCACCATATCGTCTCCCTCAGACGATTGCTGGCACCCCCCGAAAGGGGGTGCCGGGCGCTAGGGAGTCACCAGATGCTTGCCGTCCTGGTTTTCCTTGTAGTGCCCGAGCTTCTTGCCGTTGTCCCAGCCGTTGTTCGAAGGGCCGTCGTCGCTCGACTCGGGCGGTGTCTCGGGCGTGCTGCTCGGCGGCGTCTGCTCCGTGGGCGGCGGGGAGGTAGTCGGCGGCGTCGACGCGGGCGGCGTCGACGGCGAGGATGCCGGAGACTGCTGCGTCGGCGTTGGCGTCGGCGTGCCCGACGTGGCGCCGGTCGGGGCGGCCGCTCCGGCCGCCGGGGGCGTCATTCCGGTCTGCTCCGGCGCGGCCGGCGAAGCGCCGGACGGGTTGCCAGTGGTAGGCCCGCTGTTCGGGGCTCCCGACGAGCCGGCCGATGGACCGCCGGACGCAGGGGCCTTGGGGGTCGCGGGGCCACCCGCCGGCGGCTTGGTCGCCGGCCCGTCCCCGGCCTGTGTTCCGCTTCCGCCCTTCGGCGCTGCGGGGTGTGTCGCACCGGAGGTCGGCGCCTTCGGATGTGCGGGTGAGTTGACGTGCTGCGGCCCCGGCGTCGCGTCCGTTGCGGCACCGGACGCAGCGGCGTGAGCCGAGTTGTCCTGCCCCTGCCCCTGCCCCTGCACCTTCGCGGACTGCGACGTTGCGAGGCCAGGCTGAGACAGAGCGCCGTGCTTCGCGCGGCCGGGGCTCGACACGGGCTTTCCGTGCCGCGACGTCTCGATCTGCGCCTTCTTGACGTCCCGAGCGTGCCTCACCCGAGGCGCGATCGCACCCGTCGGGGCACCCGTCTTGGTGGTCTTCTCGACGTCTGCCTGCGGGGTCTTGGCGGGTGTGCCACGCACTGCGTCGACACCCTTGTAGCCGACGCCCGCGGCGACCGTCGCCGTGACGACGACGGCGGCGACCTTCAGGACGAGGCCGCCCGCGAGAGAGCCTCCCACGGCGGCTCCGCCCGTGGTGGTTGCGGCGGTCGCGCCGGCACCGGCTGCGCCCGTCGCACCGGCGCCCGAAGTGCCCGCGCCTGCCGTGCCGAGACCGATCGTCGGGAGCGTCGCGGCCGCGGCGCTCGGAGCGCCCTTGAAGAGCGCGAGGCCGATCGGCAGCGGCAGGAGCGCGAGACCCTTGAACGCCTTCCGCCGGCGCTGCTGCGTCGCCGCGAGGCGAGCGCAATCCGGACAATCGGCGAGGTGCTCGTCGAGGCGTCTGCGCTCCTTGCGGGAGAGGCGCCCATCGATGCTCTTCGAGAGCGCGAGCTCCGCGTTCTGACACGTGACCACGTTCTCGAGCTCCTCCGCGAGCGACCGGCGCGCGCGGAAGAGCAGCGTCTCGAGCGCCGACGTCGACAGCGCCATGACCGTCGCGATCTCGCGGTACGAGCGCCCCTCGAGCTCGCGCATGACGATCGCCTCGCGCTGCGTCTCCGGGATGCGCTGGAGCGCGCGTACGAGCTCCTCGAGCTCGACTGCCTCCTCGTCCTCCTCGGCGTCCGGGACATCCGTCTCCAGCTCGACGAGCGTGGGACGGGCTGCCGCCTGCCGCCAGCGCTGCCGGACGAGGTTGTGGGCGATCACGGTGAGCCAGCGCGACGGGTCCTCGGGGGTCTCGCCCCGCTCGAGTGCCCGCAACGCGTTGACGAACGTCGTCTGCGTGACGTCCTCGGCGTCCGCGTGGTTGCCCAGGACGGCGTACGTGTAGCGGTATACGTCGCCCACATGTACGCGGTAGAGCTCGTCGAGGACGGCGTTTGCGCGCGCGCTTGTCTCTGTGGCGGCCATGCGTCGGGTCTCACGATGGAGAAAATCCGCGACCCGTGCATCCCCCTTACGAAGTCTTTACAAACGAACGCGCAAGTTTCGCGCCCCGTTCGCATCTTCCCTGGTGAAGGCCCACGAGATGCTCGAGACCCTTTCACCCAACGCCGCTCGTTCACTCCAGGTCGTCCTGCCGGCTCATGCGGCCGAGCCGGCGGGCACGTCCGGGAACGCAGCGCGATGGGACGAGGCGTCGCGAGCACTGCAGGCGGACAAGCTCAACGCGTTGCTCCCTGGCGGCGGGAGCGACGCGCTGACCTTCACGAACACGAACGTGTTCATGAGGAAGAGCGACTTCGGTCGGTGCCAGGCATCACCGATCGAGGAGCTCGAGGCTGAGAGACGAGCGGCTCGGGAGGGCGCTGGCGGCGCGACCCTGCAGTCCCGCGGCCGCTCGGACCTCGCCATCGGTCAGACCGAGGACGGGGGACGAGGGATCTCGTCGTAGAGGGGCCTCACTCGACGTCTCACCCCGCAGTGGGGGGCGGGGGGAGCGACCTTCGAAGGGGAATGGCGAGTGCCGTTCCCCTTCGTCGTTCCGAGAGCAGGTGTCCGACTGAAGTCGGACACCGCGGACGCGTGTGGTGTCGGACTTCGAGTCCGACACCACACGCCTGGATCAGCGGTCGGGCAGGACGCGCGGGAGCGCGAAGGTGAGCATGGTCGGGCCGCCCGGTGCGCTGTCGATCTCGAACGAGCCGCCGAGCATGCGCACTCGCTCTCCGATCCCGACGATGCCGAGGCGCCCGCGCTGCGCGGCGCGCGCGAGCGCGCGACCGACCTCGAAGCCCTGACCGTCGTCGACGACCCGCACCTCGATCGACGAGCGGCGCATCCGCAGCCTGATCTCGACTGTCGAGGCGCCGGAGTGCTCGCGGACGTTCGAGAGCGACTCCTGGATCGCCCGGTACACGGCGATGCGCTGCGCGGACGTCAGCGACTCCGGATCGCCGCGGATCTCGAGCGTCGCGTCGATCCCCGACCGCTCGCGGAACGCGTCGACCTCGCGGTGGAGGATCTCGCCGAGCGGACGCGAGACGATGCTGCGCGACTCGAGGGAGCGGGAGAGCTCCCGCAGCTGCCGGTCGAGCTCGACGACCCGTGCGAGGAGGTCGTCGAACCGTCCCTCCGCACGCTCGCGATGGGTGTCGATGACGAAGGGGTAGATCTGGTCGCGAAGGTGCGTGATGTCGGCGCCGAGCGCGAGCACGTCCTGGATCGCGCCGTCGTGGAGGTCGAACCCAATCCGCATCAGGCGCTGCTCGCCTGCCGAGACGAGGATCCGCTCCCGCTCGGCCGACCGCTCGAGCAGGAGCTCGCGCTCGAGGACGGGGGAGAGCGCGGCCGCGGCGACCGCCAGGTACGCGTCGAGGCGCGTGCCGGGCCCGTTCACTCGGGCCACGATTGCGGCAGCGGGCTCCGTGAAGCGGCGCACGAGCGCCGAGCGGAGCGCACGGCCCCCGACCAGGGTCAACGAGCCGCCGCGCCTGAGGGCCGCCCGTGCGGTCGCACGGGTACGTCTGCTCTCCGCGCCGTGACCGATCACGATGAGCTGCTCGACGTTCCCGCCCTCGCCGCGCCACAGCGAGACCTCGGACGCCAGGCCCAACTGGATGAGCAGCCGGAGCTGGAGCTCTGCTGCCACGAGCGGCGGAAGCTCGAGCACGAACGCGTTCGTGCATGCCGCTCGGTAGAGGTCGAAGCTCGCCGCCTCGCGCGGCTCCCCACGCGCCTCGGCGAGCGTCCCAACGGCGATCTGGACGTCGGTCGTGTCGAGCTCGCCCTCCGCGGCGAGCGAGGCGACGACCATGCCGACGTAGAGGCTGGTCGCCAGGCGGTCGGCGGCGTCCGTCGCGCCGGCGCCCTCGTATGCCCCGCGCGCGGCACGCTGCGCCGCCTTGAGGTACGGATGGACGCGGATCTCGGCGTCGCCGAGGAGGCTGCGGTGAGCGCTCTCGAGCCGGGCGGCGCCGTCGCGCGTGGCGTGGACGACGAGGCGTGGCCGACCATCGGCCCGCTCGGTATCGGAGCCGGTGCGCGCGAGGGAGGCCATCAGGAGCGCGCCTCCGGCGCCCTACCTTCCATCCCGATCCTCATGGATCCATTCCTCCGCTCCCAGCACGCCGAGGCGCGCGTCGCCTGCCGGCCCTGAAGACCGTTTTTCATCGAGCTCGACGATCTCCGTTTCCACATCAGCAGCCCCGTTCCCTTCCCCGAGCCGCAGCGGGAGTATCGGAGTTCTACACCGCTTTCAGCGCGAGCGCGTCCTCCACCGCCGCGACGACGCCGTCCGTCTCGTCCCACTTCTCGTAGACCCGCATGCCGGAGGGCGCACGCTCACCGGCTCGATCGCCGACGAGCAGAACCGTCGCCTCCGGGCGTCGCACACGCGTGACGTGCGCCAGCCGGAGACCCTCGGCGATCGTGTCGCCGGTGTCGATCACGACGACGTCGGCCAGCTCGCCGCCGGCCGCGTCCGCCGCGCCCGAAGGTGGAACGCTCGCGACGACGTCGATCCCCTTTCCGTCGAGGAGGAAGCGGACGAGCTTGACGTAGCGCTGGTCGCGGCTCGCAAGCACGACCGAGCCGCGCCGCTCGCCCAGCCCGCCTTCGACGGGAGCGATGCCGACGGGAATCTCCTCGGTCGATGCGCGTGCCGCCCAGGCGACACGGTCGCCGAGCGAGAGGCCGCGCCGCTCGCACTCGCCCGCGCGTAGCTCCACGACCTCGCGCGCGCCCCGGCACGAGGCCGTCCTGAACGCAGGAAGGGACGGGACGATCTTCACGACGACCTGGTCGGCGTCGAGGAAGACGACGTCGATCGGGAACCGCATGAACGCCGTGTGGATCGACCAGGCGGGGCGGAGCAGCACCCCGTGACCCGACGGGAGGTCGCGTTTTCCGAGGAGGCCACGCAGTCGCCGCAGCGTGGAGTCGGCGACGACGACGGAGTCGGCGACGACGCGCCCGTCCTCCCTCCGCAACGTCAGATTCGGGACGGGCCGCATCGTCCTCAGTCGCTCAGAGGACCTTCATGATGTTGATCATCACCGGGAGCAGCAAGACGATGAAGAGCGAGGGCATGATCAGCAGGAGGATGGGGAAGAGCACCTTCACCGGCGCCTTCTGAGCGCGCTCCTCCGCGTAGGCCCGCTGCCTCTTGCGCAGCTCGATCGCGAGGTTGCGCATGATGTTTCCGGTCGAGACACCCATCGTCTCGCCCTGGGCGATCGAGCGGGCGAACATCCGAATCCCGGGCGTGTTCATCCGGCCGAGGAGGTTCTCGAGCGCCTCGACGAGCGTCAGGCCCATGTTCTGCTCCTGGAGCGTCAGCCGGACCTCGGAGGCGAGCGGCTCCTTGATCTTCGTCGCCGCGAGACGGAGCGACTGCGGGAAGCTGAGCCCCGCCTCGAGCGTCACGACGAGGAGGTCGATCAGGTCGGGCAGCGCGCGCTCGACCTGCTCGCGGCGCTTCCGGCCGCGTGAGTCGACGATGTAGGTCGGCAGCACCCACCCGAGTACCGCGCCACCGATGCCCGCGAGGAAGAGCAGTACGCCGCCGCCGGCGAGCGCAGCGAGCCAGAGGGCGACGATCGCGCCACCGACGGCGCCCAGGAACTTGGCGCCGAGCAGGCGGTCCGGCGTCCACGTGTACATCCCTGCGGTGATGAGCCGCGCACGGTAGTCCTTGCCCCTCAGGCGGCCGAAGCGTGACCCGAACCACCTGCCGGCGGTTGCGACGAAGTCGTCGACGCGCTGCCGGACGTCGACGGTGTGCTCGTCCGTCGAAGCCGGGAGAGAGCCGGCGAAGCCGTAGTGGCCGATCTGCTCGATCGTCTCGGTCGAGGGCCCTCGCGGCGACGTGAGCGCGCGAAGCACCATCGTCACCGCGACGGCGAGGAGGAAGAGCCCGAGGATGAGAACGAGATAGTTGAGCATCACAACTCGATCGTGATGATGCGTCGGATGATGTAGAAGCCGAGCAAGGTCATGAGCACCGCCGAGACCATGCCGATCTGCCCGATTGTGTCATGGAACAGCGGGTCGAGATGGCTGGGATTGACGAGCAGGAGGAAGATGAAGATCCCGACGGGCACGAGAGCGACGACGACGGACGAGAACTTGCCCTGCGCCGTCAGCACCCTGACGAGCCGGCGGATGTCCATGCGGGCTCTGATGTTCATTGTCACCTGATCGAGCACCTCCGCAGTGTTGCCTCCGGCCTCGCGCTGCACGAGCGCGAGGATCGCGACCTGGTCGACATCGGGGTTCTGCATACGCTTGGCGGTCACCTCGAGCGCCTCGTCGAGCGGGATGCCGAGCTGCTCGTCGGTGACGACGCGCCGGAACTCCCGCTTCGACGGCTCGGGCGCCTCGTCGGCGACGACGCCCATCGCGTTCGCGAGGCTGTGGCCCGCGCGGAGTGCCGACGCGAGCACGTCGAGATTCTCGGGAAGTTGCTCGCCGAAGTCGTTCCGGGTCTTACGGGCCTTGCCGCGGACGTAGAAGTTCAGCGCCAGCGGCGGCGCGACGCAGACGATGAACCACAACGGGCCGATGAGCACCGCGGCGAGAACGCCGAGCAGAAGCCCGGAGAACACCGCCACCATGAGCATCTTCTGCGGCTCGTGCTTGATCTGCGTGACGTCGACGTCCTCGCTGAAGCCCTCCAGCCAGCGGATCTTCTGCTTCCGCTTCTTCTGCTCGCTCGCGGCGAGGAGGAGCGCATCGACCTCCTTGCGCCGCTCCTTCGCCTGCTCCTCGGCGGGCAGCGTCACGAACTCGCTCAGGCGGGCGACGAGCGCCTTGTTGGAGCGGAGGCTCCACAGCGCGCGGATCGTGAAGATGGCCAGGACGAGCATGAGGCCGACGACGAGCGGCACAAGCGCCCAGGACTGGAGCAGCTTGTCCTTGAACGCAGGCTTGTAGGGCGCCGCGGTTCCTGTCGAAGGGCTCGTATACGAGAACGCGACGGGCTCCGCGCCGACGACCTTGACGTTGACCGCGACCGGCTGGTCGGGCTCGGCGCCGGAGCGATAGCGGAGCAAGTACTCGTTGCCGAGCTTGAAGCCGAGCTCGTCATAGATCTTCGTGAGCGCCTCCGGCGAGTCCGCGGCGGCGTACGTGGCGCCCGTCTGGTCGGCGATCTTCTCGAGGTCGCCCGACTGGAAGTCGGGCGACTGGATGCCGACCGTGTACACCCGGATCTTCTGGGCGTCGAGCTGCGCGAGGGCGGCGTCGAGGCTCGTCGCGCTGCCCACATCGTCCCCATCGGAGAGGAGCACGATTCGCGCCGCCCCGAGCGCCGAGCCGCGCACCTGCGCGACCGCGGCGACGAGGGCGTCGTTGATGTGCGTCCCCTCGGCGAGCTTCGGCGACTTCGCCAGGACCGCCACGACCTTCTTGCGGTCGGTCGTGAGCGGCAGCGCGACCGTCGGCCGCGCGTTGAAGAAGACGACCGACAGAGGCTGGCCGGGGTTCCGCGCCGCGAACGCGCGCGCGGCGGCCATCGCGCTGTCGATCGAGCCCTTCATGCTGTTCGAGGAATCGATCAGGAGCACGGTGCCGATGCCGTCCGCAGACGCAGACGAGAGCACGCTCAGGTTCTTGACGGGCTTCCCGTTCTCGGTCACCTTGACGTTGTCGGTCGTCAGCGGCGCCGCCGGCTTCTCGGGCAGCGTCATGATGTACGCGCGGTCGGGGAACAGCGCGCTCCCCGCCTCGACGACCTGGACTCCGCCGGAGTCGTCGGCCGCGGCGGCGGGGTACGCGCCGATCGCCGCGAGGGCGGCGATCAGCGCGAGGAGGGAAAGCCGCAGGAGGCGCGTCACCGTCGGAGGTCCGCGACGTTCGTGGGGACGGGGCGATGCGAGAAGAGCCCCGCGGGAAGGTCGATGCCGCGCTTCTGGAACTTGTCCAGGAAGATCGGGCGCAGACCGGTCGACTGGAGCCGCCCGTTGATCGTGCCGTCCGGCGCGAACGAGTCGACCTTGAACTCGAAGATGTCCTGCATCGTGATCACGTCCGACTCCATCCGCTGCACCTCGACGACCGCCGTCACGCGCCGCGAGCCGTCCTCGAGGCGCTCGATGTGGACGATCATGTCGAGCGCGGAGGACACCTGCTGTCGGATCGCGCGCACGGGCAGGTCGTAGCCGGCCATCAAGACCATCGTCTCGATGCGGGCCAGGGCGTCGCGGGCGCTGTTTGCGTGGACGGTCGACAGCGACCCGTCGTGGCCCGTGTTCATCGCCTGGAGCATGTCGAGCGCCTCGGCGCCGCGGCACTCCCCGACGATGATCCGGTCGGGCCGCATGCGCAGGGAGTTGCGCACGAGGTCGCGGATCGGGATGGCGCCCTCGCCCTCGATGTTCGGCGGGCGCGCCTCGAGCCGGAGCACGTGGCGCTGGTTGAGCTGGAGCTCGGCCGCGTCCTCGATCGTCACGATCCGCTCGTTGTCCGGAATCGCGGACGAGAGCCCGTTGAGGAGCGTCGTCTTCCCCGAGCCCGTGCCTCCGGAGATCAGCACGTTGAGCTGCGCCTGGATGCAGCGCCGTAGGAAGTCGACCGAGTCCTCGGAGAGCGAGCCGAGGTTGACCATGTCCTGCAGGCCGAGGCGCTTTCGCGCGAACTTCCGGATCGTGAGGAGCGGGCCCGAGAGCGAGAGCGGCGCGATCACCGCGTTCACGCGCGAGCCGTCGAGAAGGCGGGCGTCGACCATCGGCGAGGACTCGTCGATGCGCCGCCCGACCTGGGCGACCATCCGGTTGATGATGCGGCGAAGATGCGAGTCGTCGTTGAACCGCACGGTGGTCTCGTACAGCCGGCCCTGCCGCTCGATCCAGATCTCGCTGGGCCCGTTGACCATGATCTCCGTGATGGAGTCGTCGGCGAGGAGCCGCTCGAGCGGCCCGTAGCCGAGGATGTCGTCGGCGATCTCCGACGTGAGCCGCTCGCGGTCGTCCCGCGAGATGCCGGTCTGGGTCGAGAGGTGCCGGCGGATGTCCGCCAGCACCCGATCGCGCATCGCGACCGCGTCGAAGACCTGCCCGGTCATCTGCGGCCCCAGCTCGGTGATCACGAGCATGTGGATCTCGTTCTTGAGGTCCGCGAACGGCTCCTTGGTGGGAGGCGGCGCTGCGCCGGTCTTCGGCTTGGTTGTGACGAGTCGCTCGTGGAGTTCCATAGGGCTAGCTCCTTCTCAGGCGAAACAGCGATCGGCGCGGTGCTGCCGCGGCAGCCTCGGCCCGGGCGAGCTCCGGCGCGGACTGCGGCTCGGCGTCCCCCGTGAAGAGGGCTGCGAGCTCGTGGAACGACGCCGCGGCGTAGGACTGTGGGCGCGAGAGCGTGATGGGCACGCCCTCGTTGACGGACCGCGGGATCTCGCGGTCGGAGGGGATGAAGATCTCCGGCTCGGAGCCGAGCACGGTGACGACGTCGTGATGGCTGATTCCGACACGCGTGTCGGCGCGATTCAGCACGAGGCGGATCTTCTTCGGGTCGTAGTCCATCAGGCTGAGCGTCTCGAGCCCGAGCTTGGTGTTCTTCAGGGAGAGCGAGTCGAGCGTCCCGACCATCACGAGGTCGGAGCTTGCATCGATCGTCGCGATCACCTCGGCCGTGAAGCCCGGCGGGGTGTCGGCGATGACGAAGTCGTAGCTGCGCCGCGCGATCGCGAGGACGTCGCGCAGGAGGTCGATCGTGAGCGCGCTCGCCTGGTCGGGCCTCGCGGGCGCAAGGAGCACGTCGACGCCCGTGTCATGCGTCATCACGTAGTCCTTCAGCTTGTCCTCGTCGAGGCCGCCGGGCGAGATTGCGAGGTCGTACATCGTCTTCTCGGGCGGCAGGCCCAGGCAGAGGGCGACGTCACCGAACTGGAGATCGAGGTCGATGACCATTACCTTCTTGCCCGCGAGGGCGAGCGCCGTCGCGAGGTTCGTCGACGTGAGGGTCTTGCCCGTCCCGCCCTTAGGGCCGAGCACGCAGATGAGCCGGCTGTCCTTGCGCTCCGACTGTTGGGCGTGCTGACCCGGATGGCGTGCGACCGCGATGCTCATCGCGAATCGCAGCTGCTCCTTCGTCTGCGGGAAGATCGCCATGTCGGCTGCCCCCACCTCGAACGCGCGGCGCAGGAACCCGTTCGGCGACGTCGAGGCGAGCACGATGATCGGCACGTCGGGCGCCGCGCGATGCGAGCCGTCGATGATGTGCAGCGACCGATCGTCCTCGCGGCCCTGGCAGGCGACGACGAGCAGGTCGGGCGAGTCCTTGAGCAGCGCCCGAACGGTCTCGTCGACGCCTTCCGTCATCGCGACGCAGCGTGAAGCTCGCGTCGTCCGGAAGCGCGCGCTGGACGTCGAACGCGTCCAGGCCCTCGACGGCGACGAGTGCGCGGATTTGGGTTTCCACGGTGGTTACCGCTTCGTCTGGGAGTTGATCAGTTTCTGGAGCTCGTCGGTCGTGATTGCTTTGCGAGGCGGCTCCTTGGCGTCGCCTGCGGGCCGCAAGAGGAACCACATGACCCCTGTATCGGACGCGAGGGCCACAAGCTTGAGCCTGCGCCGAGTTGAGGCGGAGTACCGCCGGGGCCCCAGAGCTGGGAGCTCGCATGACGAGCACGTTCGAGGCAAGGAGCCCGAGGGCGTTCCCGCCAGTGGCGCCGGTCTCGAAGTAGATGTCGATGCGATCGCCGCTCGCGACGAACCCAACGAGCCCGTGTGGGCCGCTGACGGGGACCGCTACCGCCCGCTGCTTCCCGCTCAACTGGGTCGGAAGCGCGTCCGTGAGGCCCACGCTCAGGTCGGCGGTCGTGATCTGCTGACCCGGGAAGATGTCGGCGACCGCGACCCGACCGTTGAGGTACGCGGGGTCGGAGATCGCGCCGACCTTCAGGTCGTCCTTCGACAGCGTCGCGGCCTGGAAGAGCTGCTTCTCCGCGATGACGGTGCCCGAGGTGCCCTTCGGGATCAGGTTCTTCGCGACGAGCACGGGGCTCGGCGCGGTCGAGTCGTTCACGCTCGAGCGGTACTGGACGAGGTACGCGATCAGCAGGATCGCGGCGAGCGCCGCGGCGCCGATCCCGAGCACGAGCGTCCAGCCGCGCGAGTTCGAGACTTTGCTGGTGAGTGAGGTATTGGACACGGGGGAGTTCCTCCTGGGTTCGGTGCCTATTGCCCTTATCGGCGGATCATCGAACGAGCGTGACCCTGCACGGCGTGAGCTGATCGTCGACGGACGTTGCATTTGGATCAACGGGGACGGGCTCGTATTTGACCGTCTCGACGAACACACCGGTGATTGCACGCTTTGGCGGGTTGGGGAGTGAGACCTGGGGAGTCGCCGGATTTTCGTCGGCCTCGAACTCGTGTCCGGACACGGGTCGTCGCCGTTGCCGCTGTTGCCCTTCCAGGTCATGACGTAGAAGGACGCGAACCGCAGAATCGGCACGGGGGAGCCCGTGCCCTGCGTCTTCCTTGACGCGCCTGGTACGGGACGACGAACAGATCGACCACCCTCGGGTCGGCCGAGTTACCCCCTTGCTGTACCCACCCGTTGCGGATTGCCATTCTTCCCGTACGTAGTTACCGTCGTTTTGCATGCGACCGTTCCGCATGCGATTGGTTGGACGTTGTTGCAGTTGCTTCGTCGCGACGGACTCCAGTCGCCGACCTGACCCGTCTTGCCGCCTGGGTCGGTCGGGACGCATTGCCAGTAATTGCTGAAGAGTTCGCGCCGAAGCCCTTGCCCTGGTCGTTGTACGAGAACCAATCTCCTGGGCGGACAAGCCTACGGACTTCCGGTCCACCACGGCGTCGTCCACTTGTTTGCGCGTACGATGGCTGGCAGCCGTTGAGGAAGCCGTTGTGAACGCCTGGCCGTTCGCAACATTGGGGTCGCACCGAAGAAGACCGGTGCCTTAGTTGCCCGCGCGCAGCGTCATATACGTGCCGGTCTTCAACGCTGAAGCGATCCCGACCGTCGGGAAAATCTGGATTGGGGACGACGGCGTTCCGACCCCCCCCGTCGCGACGTTCTCGAGCGGCGGGCCCGGAGTCCGCTGACGAGGCTGCTTTGCGAGTTGCGCACCGACGAGCGGCACCGGTGAAGGCTGACCGATCCGTATCGTCGTCCGTTCCGATGAAGGTCTGGTGCGCTGCTTCGGATGCCGAATACTGCAAGGGTTGTTTTGCCGTTCTTGCAGGGGCTCCCTGCCCAGCTGTGGCTCGTGTTGGTGTCCGCCCAGTCGAGGCTGATCGTGACGGGGTTCGCGCCCGGGGTCGCCGTGAGCGCGCCGCCAGAGCTCCTGAGTAGATGGCCGTCCCGTTCGGCGTGCTCCAGGTGACCAGGTTTAGCGTCTGCCCGTTTGCGCTGACCGTGAAGTTTCCGGGGACGTTGTTGGTCGGGTTGTCTCGTGCGCCCCAGTCGACCTCGGCGAAGACGTCGTACTTGCAGTTCGCTACACCGGTGGGAATGGTGCTGAAGTACACCGTCGCCGGGAGCACCGCAGCCTCCAGGAGCTTGACGTGCGTCAGTCGCGCCTGACTGTCCGCGTTGCCGTCGTTGTAGACGCGGAACTGCGAGATACGGGTAAAGCAGTCGGCGAAAGCTTTCTGCGCGAGCGTCGCGCACGATTGGTTGAGATCGACTGAGTCGAGGCTGGCGAGCCTCACCTGGACGCCGATGGGCGAGTAGTCCCCGCCACAGCCCCCGTAGCTCGGAACAGTGAGGCCGAACGAACGGTTCTTGTCCCCCACGGTGGGGTCACCACCGCTTGGCAGGCCCCAGAGCGTGCCACCCCCAGTCGCAGCCAGCCGGCCTGGTCCGCGGCTGGGAGCAGCGCAAGGTTTTGACGGCGAGAGGGTTCTGATGGCTCGGGTCACGACACTCGTCGTAGTAGCGCACCTGGACCTTCTTGATGACGTCCACTTCGACCGCAATCGGAAGGAACCTATGTCCGCTCAGTGCAGGCCGGCATCTCGATGCGCGCCCTCGCGCCGTTGCGCGAAAGGGGTAGACCGATGCCGCCGAAGAGCGACGGCAGGTCGCGCTCCTTCACCTTGACGTCCATCCACTGTCCGCCGCCCGGCGAGATGTTGTCCGACGCCGGGGGGGATTTCGGGCGGTTGTAGCACGGGTCTCCGAGCGTGGTTCCCGCGCTGCCGTCGTAGTCGTCGGAGTAGTCGGTGTTGTCGTCGTAGCTCGTGGAGTTGATCGCCACGTCGACTTTGGCTTGGTTCGCGATCTGCGTGTTCTCGAGCGGCGCAGCAGGAAGGACGTCGCCGGCGTAGTCGCTTGGATCCGGATCGCCGGAATACTGCCGGGCTGCGTCCGCGATCTTCTGTGCGGTACTCGCCTTGAGCGCCGGGTCGGCGGTCTGAACGCAGGCCTTCCAGTTCTTCCCATACGAGACGCCCGCGGCGAAGGCTGCGGCGTCCGCCCGGTTCTGGAGCTGGCGCTTGTGCGTGTACCAGTTGCCGACGTCGATGACCAACGCGCCGAGCAACAGAAGCACCGGGATCATGACGGCGGCGAGGACGATCACCTGGCCGCGCTCGTCGTGCCGCGCGAGTCTCATGACTGGCACGCCTCAGACCAAGTGGGCGTCGGCGCCGTTTTGGAACTTCTCGATCCGCATGGTCGACGAGGCCCGAATCGTGATCGTGCCGATGTTGAGGATCGGGACGAACGTGAATGGCTTCGCGACGGTGACCGTGATCGGATCGCCTAGGTTGGGGTGGCGCCCTCGCGCTGGATACAAACGGTCGCTTCCTCGGCGCCAGTGCTGAACTCGGACGTCGCGCTGTCCGCTGCATGCTTCTGAAGCGTGGTCGGGGCATATGGGTTGCGGTCGACGACCGCCCAGCGCGCCGTCTCGTTCGCGACGTGGTTCGCCTCGATCCAGTAGAAGAAGCGCGGCCGAATCCGAGGAGGCCGGCGACGATGACCATGAAGATCGGAAGGATGAGCGCGAACTCGGTCATCGCTACGCCGTCTTCGCGCTTGAAGTTCAGTCGTCTCACCGCCAGCCCCCTCCTAGAGGTCGCCACATGATGCCGCATGGATCGGATCGAAGTTGGTACCGCGTCTCATCATCGGCAGAATCACGCTTTTCTCAATACTCGATCTCGATCCTCAAAAGACAACGGGCGGCGGTCTGGCGGGCTGTTCGTGTCGCCCGCGAGACCGCCGCCCGTCTGCATCGATCGTCCGTTACGAGCTCGGGAAGTTCTCGACCGAGCTACCCGTGCTCTTGAAGAGGTCACGGACGGCGGGGCCGAGGATGATGATGCCCGCGATCACGAGGATGGCGATGCCGCCGAGGATCAGCGCGTACTCGGCCATCGTCTGGCCCTCCTGCCGATCGCGCAGCCGCGCCCACGTGTTCTGGAGATACACGACGAGTGCCGTCATGCTGTGCTTCCTCCTTCTAGATAGGGGGAACGCCCCCCCGAGCGTGATGCCTCACTACGTTCCCCCCGGTGCGGGAGGCCCACGGATGGTGCTCGCGGGCCGCTTCCGCTGGTACTCCCCGAGGGTCTAGACGGGGCTAGACCCGCGGCCAAGGCGTGTGACAGAGGCCGGACGGGCCACTCCGAGCGCTCGAGGGCTGGTCTCGCGCTCCGCGAGAGCCACGGTCGCCGCCCCGACGGCCAGGGCGAGAGCCGTCTGCCACGGCGCGCCGTTGTACGTCCCGGGCACGAGCCAGAACGCGAGCGGCACCAGCCAGAGCGGTTCGAAGCGCGGCCGTGCGAGCGCCAGCGGCACCACGAGCAGGGCAAAGAAATGTCGCCACACGATCGGGGAAAGCACGAGTGCGGCCCCGACGAAGAGGCCAAGGCTCCGGCGCCGCCACGCGAGCGCGATCACCGCGGCGCCGGCCGCGAGCGTCGCCGCCCGCGCGAAGGACGACGGCGTGCCGAGATCGACGAGCAGCGCGTAGAGCGTGTAGGAGAGCCCGTCGAATGTGTCGCCGAGGTTGCGAAGCAGCCGGAGGTAGTCGCCGATGCTCGTGAACGGCAGCAGCAGGAGCAGGGATGCGGTGGCGAGCGCCACCGCGACCAGCGCGGCCCTCGTCCGACGGACGGCCGCGAGCCACAGCAGCACCGGCCAGAGGAAGAACTTCACCGCGAGCGCGATGCCGAGCGCGATCCCCGCCGCCGCAGTCCTGTCTCTGTATCGCCATGTCAGCGCGATGAGGAGAAGCAGTGGCAGCGTTGCGTTGCCGGTCTGGTACGCGTCGATCACCGGCGGCCAGAGCAGCGTGACCCCGTACACCCGCCAGTCGCGCACATCGAAGGCCCAGAGCGCCGCCGCGAGCGTCGCGAGCACGAAGAGCGCGACGAGCCAGTCCGCGGCGTCGGCCGGCAGCGCAGTCAGCGGGATGACCGGAAGCACGGCAGCCATCGGCCAGATCGCGTTCGTCCCGTCGGAGAGGTCCGCATCGGGCGGCGGGTACGCGTCGCGTCCATGCACCACGGCCTGCGCCTGCGGGTAGAGCTCCTGGTGGAAGTCGAGCGCGAGCCGATCCTGACCCGCGAACGTCGTCAGCCCGATGACGAGGGCCAGGAGCGGGACGACGCCCAGCGCCGTGATCTCGATCGCCTTGCGCGCCGCGGTCGTCACGTCGCCGGCCGCACCTCGCCCGCGTCGCGAGGCTCCCCGCGGAACGCCACCGCGAGGACGACACAGAACACCACGAGGACGCGGAGGTCGGTGCGCACGTCGCCGATCCCGATCCCGGCGCCCTCGGCGCCCCAGGTCACGAGCGGCACGAACCAGATCCAGGACAGCCGCGGTCGCGCCAGCGCGAGCGGCAGCGCGGCGAGGGTGAAGTAGTCGAGCCAGACGATGGGAGAGAGCGCGAACCCGGCCGCGAGCGCGAGCGCGAGGCTCCGGTAGCGCCACGTCGCTGCGAGGAGCACAGCGCCGACGACGAGCATCGCGACACGGGCGACGGCGTCGGAGGCGCCGGCCTGCACCAGGAGGCCGTACACGTTGTAGCTGTCCTGGTCGAAGACTCGGCCGAGCCGCGTAAGCGCGTCGGCGTAGTCATGCAGGCTCGTGAACGGCAGCACGAGGAGGAGCGAGAAGGCGGCCACCGCCGCGGCGAGGGCCGCGTCCGCGACGCGCCGAGTCGCTGCGAGCCACAAACCGACGGGCCATACGAAGAACTTGATCGCGACGGCGAGCCCGACCAGCACCCCGGGAGCGCCGCGCGTATCGCGCCAGCGCCAGGCCGCGGCGACGAGGAGCATGATCACCGGCGTGAGGTGCGACACCCGCATCTCGCCGACGAATTGCGGCCACAGGGCGACGACGCCGTAGATCCTCCAGTCCCGGACGCCGACGAGCCAGAGCGAGAGCGCGAAGCACGCGAGCCCGATGAGCACCATCAGGACATCGGCGACGCCGGCGGGCAACAGGGTGAGGGGTGAGACCAGGTAGGCCGCGACCGGTGGCCACACGAGGTTCGCGCCGCCGATCTCGTCGTCCGGCGAGGGGAAGGGGTTGTGACCGTGCAGGAGGAGCTTCGCCTCCGGGTAGAGCTCGTGGTGGAAGTCGCCCGCCAGCGGGCCTCCCTGCCATCCAACGACGAACATCGTCACGAGCGCGGCGACCGGCAGGACGCCGAGAGCGAAGATCGTCCCGACGCGGCGAAGCGCTACCACGAGGTCGGGCGGCGGGGCGTGCATGTCGATCGGCGGCGGTGTGTTCACGGTGGAGACGGGCAGGCGCCGGCTCGCCACGGCCGGAGGGAGCGGCGTCAGCCTATGGTTGCCGTCCGACGGAGACCGTGCTCTGGACGATGGTCCAGCCGGCCACGGGTCGTAGGGTTGGTGCGCCGCTCGCGGCGACCCTGCAGGCTTCAGGGGTTCATGAGTCGGATGATTGAAGCCCGTCGCGGCGAAACGGACGCCGTGCGGGAACATGCTGAGCTCGTCGCGGAGGGCCGGCCCGCATGAGCGTCGTCGGGACAGACCGCACGATGTCCTCGGCGGGGCTCGGCCGGACACTTCGGACCCTGCGCGACCCGCTGCTGCTCTTTGCCGTGCCCGTCGTGTTCGCGCTGCTCCTGGCGTTCGTCGGCTACGGGAACTCCTGGCCGATCGGGTTCGACTTCCGCGGCACGCTGTGGGAGCCCGCGCGCGCCCTGCTGGACGGGATTCCGATCTACCCGGAGCCGACCCGCGAGGCGGTCTCGGTGGGCAACCCGGCCGTCTACCCGCCGGTGTTCATCCTCGCCTCTGTCCCCCTTGCGCTGTTGCCGGCAACGGTTGCCGCCTGGCTCTGGCTCGTCGTCCTGGCGGCCGCGGTGCTCGCCTCGATGTGGATCCTCGAGGTGCGCGACTGGCGCTGCCTCGTGCTCGCCGTCACGTCCCCTGTCGTCGTGCATGGCCTCTGGTACGGGAACCTCACCGTGTTCCTCGTGCTGCCGCTCGCGCTCGCGTGGAGGTATCGCGACCGGGCGCCGGTCGTCGGCATCGCCGTGGGTGCGGCAGTCGCCGCGAAGCTGTTCGTCTGGCCGCTGGTCGTCTGGCTGCTCTTGACTCGGCGCTTCCGCGCCGCCGCGTGGGCCGTCGGCTCGGCAGCCGTGATCGTGCTCGGCGCGTGGGCGCTGGTCGGATTCCAGGGGCTGCGCGACTACCCGACGCTGCTCCGCGCAGTGCAGGACGTGTACGCGGTGCGGAGCCTGTCGCTCTCCACCGTCGCCGGCGCGCTCGGCGCCTCGGTGCCCGCAGCCGTCGCGGTCGCTGCGGTCGCGGGGCTCGCGTGCCTCGCGCTCGCGGCGTGGCTCGTCCGGCAACCGGACGGCGACCGCCGCGCCTTCGCGATCGTCGTCGCGGCGTGCATCCTGTCCTCGCCGATCGTCTGGCCCAACTACGCCGCCCTGCTCCTCGTCCCGATCGCGATCACCTGGCCCCGCCTCGGCCCGGCGTGGCTCTTCGGGTACGCGGTCTGGCTCGCCGGCGCCCTCGCTCCGGATCACGTCACGATGCGCGTCCCGCCTGCGCCCCGCGGCGTCGTCGAACAGGCGTGGCTCTGGAGCCACGCGGCGCCGTCGGGGTGGTTCCCCGCGGCGATGTGCTTGGTCGTGGGCGTTGTCGGCCTGACCGCCGCGTTCTCTCGCCGTCATCGCTAGGAACCTCGACCATCCCGCCGTCTCCCCGCCTGGTCGCGGCGGGCGGGTGACGTCGATGGGCCTCGCGGGAGCGGCGCGCCGCATTCGGCCCTTCGTGCTCTGTGTCGTGCTGCCGCTGCTCGTCGCGCTCCTGCGGCTGGACTCGCTCCACGACCGTTTCGAGACGGCCGGCTACGACTTCCGCGGGACGCTCTGGGAGCCTGCCGGCCGGCTCCTCGACGGGGCGGGCCCGTACCCAAGCGCCACGGACACGGTGTCCCTGGCGTCCGGGAACCCGAGCGTCTACCCGCCTCTACCGATCGTTCTCGCGACTCCAGTTGCCCGGCTCGGATTCGACGCGGCCTTCGTGATGTGGACGATCGTGCTCGTCGCGGCCGTCGTCGCTTCGCTCTGGCTGGTCGGTATCCGCGATTGGCGCTGCCATTCGCTGGCCTTGCTGTCCCCTCCCGTCGTCGAGGGCCTGTTCTTCGGCAACATCACGCTTTTGCTCCTGCTGCCGCTTGCGCTCGCCTGGCGGTGGAGGGCGCACGCGGTCAAGGCCGGGCTCGCCGTTGCGGTGGGCGTCGCGGTCAAGCCCGTCGTGCTCCCGCTCCTCGCGTGGCTCCTCTTGACCCGCCGTTTCCTCGCGTCTGCGGTCGCGCTGATCGCGGCAGCCGCATTGGTCCTCTTGCCCTGGGCGGCGATCGGGTTCGACGGGCTCCGCTCGTACCCGCGCCTGCTCGATCGCCTCGACCAGGTCTACGGGCCGGGAACCGACGCGCTGCCCACGGCGCTCTCATGGCTTGCCTCGAGCGTCGACGCCCGCCGTGGGATCTGCCTCGCAGCGGCGTTGCTGCTCCTCGCGCTCGCGTTCCGTCTGCGCACGAGGGCGAACGGTGACGTTTGCGTGTTCGCGACGATGGTCGGAGCGTCTATCGTCGCCGCGCCGATCGTGTGGCCTCACTACCTCGCTCTACTCCTCATCCCGCTCGCGATCGCGCGTCCGCGCGCTGATCCGGCGTGGGCGCTGCCGTATGCGGTTCCGTTGGTGCTCGCCATCGACGCGCGTGAGGCAAGGGCAGCGGCCTTCATCGGACTCGCCCTCGCGATGATCGCCGTCGCGTTTCAGCGAGGCTCGCTGGTCACCCCGCGGCGGGCGGCGTATCCGCAGCCGACCGACTAGCCGATCGGCTAGTCGCGTTTCGACTGTGGTCTCTTTCAAGAAACGGTCGCGGTACCGATGATTCACCGATGACCGCCGCCAATCGACTCGCCCTGCCATCCGTCACGGCACGACGCCCGGCGCGGTCAGGGTGCCCCGAGAGTCTCAGCCCTACATCGTCTTCGAAAGGATGGGAACTGTCGTGACCCACGTGCTTGCGTACCTCGATCCCGGTTCGGGCAGCCTGCTCGTGCAGGGCCTCGTGGCCGGCGTCGCCAGCGCCGTCGTGATGGGCAAGGTGTACTGGCGCAGGGCCAAGCGATTCATGGGCTTTGGGCGCGACGAGTCCGTCGACGAGTAGCGCGTCGGCTCCGGACGGCGGGTCGTTCCGAGACCCCGACGGCCGGATCTTCCAGATCGACGGCGAGATCGTCCGCGCGCTCTCCGAGGAGGGCGCCGCGGACTGGTCCGCGTTCGAGGAGAGCGGGTTGCTCGCGCGGCTCGTGGAATCCGGCGACGTCGTCGAGACGACGACGGCCTCGCCGGCCGCGCTCGAGGCGGTCTGCTCGGCCGATCCCGGCGGCGGATGGGTGACGGCGCTGCGGCACGAGCGCCTGCCGTTCGTGTCGTACCCCTACGAGTGGACGTTCTCGATGCTGAAGGACGCCGCGCTCCTGCAACTGCGGGTCACGCGCGAGGCGCTCAAGGCGGGCCTCGCGCTCAAGGACGCGACGCCGTACAACGTCCAGTGGCGTGGAGCGCGCCCGGTCTTCATCGACGTCGGCTCGTTCGAGCGCGCCCGTCCCGGCGAGCCGTGGCTCGGCTACCGCCAGTTCTGCATGCTGTTCCTCTACCCGCTGCTGCTCGAGTCCTACAGGGGCATCCCGTTCCAGCCCTGGTTGCGCGGGAGCCTCGAGGGGATCCACCCGGCGGAGGCGAGGTCGCTCCTCCGTGGCAGAGACACCCTGCGGGGAGGCGTGTTCAAGCACGTCGCACTCCACTCGAAGCTCGAGCGAAGTCACGCCGACGGGGCGAAGGACGTCCGGAAGGAGCTGCGTGACGCCGGGTTCGCGAAGGAGCTGATCGAGGCAAATCTGAAGGGGCTGGAGAAGCTCGTCAGGGGTCTCGAGCCGGACGGCGGCCCGACGGAGTGGAGCGAGTACGGGACGACGTGCAGCTACTCGGACGAGGACACGCGCGCCAAGGAGGAGTTCGTGCGCGCCGCCGTCCTTCGGCAGCCGCGGTCGCTCGTCTGGGACCTGGGCGCGAACGACGGGCGGTACTCGCGGATCGCGGCGGAGGGGTCGGCGTACACGATCGCGCTCGACGTCGACCACGGCGTCGTCGACCGGCTCTACCGCGCGCTGGCACAGGAAGGCGCACGCACGATCCTTCCGCTCCTCGGAGACGTCGCGGACCCGTCACCGGGGCTCGGCTGGCGCGGGCGCGAACGGCTCCCCCTGGCGCAGCGCGGAACGCCGGACCTCGTGCTCGCCCTCGCGCTCGTCCATCACCTGATGATCAGTCGCACGATTCCCCAACGGGAGCTCGTCGACTGGTTCGCAGACCTCGGCAGCGAGCTGGTCGTCGAGTTTCCCGACCGCGACGACGAGCATGGTCCGGCGCCTCCTGGCCCGGAAGCGCGAGGGCTCGCATCCCGACTACACGCGCAGCGCCTTCGAGCAGAGCTTGCGGGCACGGTTCGAGATCGTGAGCTCCATCGAGCTTCCCTCGGGTACGCGGGCGCTGTACCACGCAACGCCCCGCCCGTGACGTTTCCGTCGTACGGGTGGCGGTTCGCGCATCTCGCCGCGCTGTGGGGATACGGCGTGAGCCAGCCGGTGTTCGCCATGCTCGGCGGCAACCCGGAGTTCCTCGTCGTCCGGGGCTCGACCCGGATGGACGTGGTCGTGTTTGCCGTGCTGCTGGCTTTCGTCCCGCCCCTCGTGGTCGTCACGGTCGAGGCCGTCCTTGCTCCGCTGTCACGGTCGGTCGCGGGCGCGCTGCACGTCGTCGCGATCTGGAGCTTCTCGTTCCTCGCGGTGCTCCAGCTGGTCGGGTTCCTCGACCCCGAACGCGCAGGCGCGCTGCTCCTGCCGATGATCCCGGCCGCGCTCGCTCGCGCTCGCGTACATCCGGTTCGCGGCATTTCGCTCGTTCCTGTCGCTCTCCCTCGCGCTTGCCCGTGATCGCGCTCGTCGCGTTCGTGGCGACCGCTCCGCTCGCGGTCGACGACGCCGAGGCTGCCGACGTCAGCGTCGCGACGCACACCCCCGTCGTGCTCGTGGTCTTCGACGAGTTCCCGGTGAGCTCGCTCATGCGCGCGGACGGGTCGCTCGACGCCGTTCGGTATCCGAACTTCGCGCGGCTGGCGCGAGACGCGACGTGGTACCCGCGGGCGACGACCGTCCACGACTCCACGACCATCGCCGTCCCGGCGATCCTGACCGGCCAGCGTCCGAAGCCCGGGACGCTACCGAGCCTCGCCGACCACCCGGACAACCTCTTCACGCTGCTCGGCAAGCGGTACACGATCCGTGCGTCCGAGCAGGTGACGCGGCTCTGCCCCTCCCGCTACTGCCCGCGGACGCGAGAGGTGCCGATCGTCGACCGACAGCGCGGCCTGTTCTACGACGTGTCCGTCGGGTACCTCCATCGCGTCCTGCCCGCGTCCCTCCGCGGCGGGCTGCCGCCGATCGGCGAGCGGTGGGGCGGGTTCGGCGAGAGCTCCCACGTCGACACCCGCGAGCTGGTGCTCGGCGCGTTGGACACCAACGCGTGGATGCATGCGGTGCTGCGAGCCAGGGGTCAGACGCGAGAGCAGTTCGCGCCGATTCCTCGGCTCCCTCCGTCGACCCGCCGCCGGACAGCGCGACCTCTTCGTCGAGCACGCGTTGCTGCCGCACGGTCCCTCGCGTTTCCTGCCGTCCGGTCGGGAGTACCGCCCGGTCGCCAACCCAGACGCTCTCAGGGACGAACAGCGCCGCTGGCTCGAGTCGCCGCTGCTCGTCGACCAGGCGCTCCAGCACCACCTGCTGCAGGTCGGATACGTCGACACGCTCGTCGGGGCGCTCCTGCGCCGGCTGAAGGCCGTCGGGCTCTACGATCGCGCGCTCGTCGTGGTGGTCGCGGACCACGGCATCAGCTTCGAGCCCGGTGGGTCAGGCCCGCGCGGTGACCAAGGAGAACATCGCGGACATCGCCGGCGTCCCGCTCTTCGTGAAGTACCCGGGGCAGCGTCGCGGGACTGTCGACCGGCGCGCCGCCGAGACGATCGACGTCGTCCCGACGATCGCCGACGTGATCGGCGCACGGATCCCCTGGCACGTCGACGGACGATCGCTCCGCGCCTCACCTGTCGTCCGGCGGGTCACCGTCAGCAGCGGCTACGGGCCGGTCTCGACGTCGCCCGCTGCGGTCGCATCCGGCGTGCTTGCGACCGCGCGGCGGAACGCGGCGCTGTTCGGCCAGGGCCACGACTCGCTGTACCGGATCGGCCCGCACAGGGAACTGCTCGGGCGGGTCGTCGGCGCACCGCGCGCCGCCGACGGCGAGCGAGACGGCGTTCGGCTCGACGATCCGTCGACAGTTCGCCGACGTGCGGACGAGGTCGCTGTTCGTCCCGGCCCTGATCGAAGGAGACGTCGGCGGCGATGCCGCGCCTCCGGGCCAGGCGCTCGCGATCGCTGTCGACGGACGCATCGCAGCGACGACCGAGACGTTCGACGACGGTGGACACAGCCACTTCATCTCGCTCGTCCCCGAAGGTGCGTTCCGCGACGGGGCGAACTCCGTCGACGTGTACGCGGTTCGAGACGTCGCGGGCGCCGTGCGCCTCGCCCGGCTCGGCGGGACGTCGACCGGCCGCGGCCGGGTGCAGACCGCGCGCCACGAGGTGCGCTCAGCCAGGCCGACGAAGGAGGAGGTGGCCGCCAGGTGAGCGCGACGGTCCGCGACGACCACGTCTGCCCCGACACGGGCGGCGAGCATCGCTCCTGCCGGCGTATCGCTGGCGGTTCGCGCACCTTGCCGCCCTGTGGGGGTACGGCGTGAGCCAGCCCGTCTTCTCGATGTTGAAGGGCAACCCGGAGTTCCTCGTCGTCCGTGGGTCGACGCGCCTCGACGTCGTGACGTTCGCGCTGCTCGTCGCCTTCGTGCCGCCGTTGGTCGTCGTCGGGTTGGAGGCGATCGTGTCGCTCGTCTCGCGAACGCTCGGAGGGGTGGTGCACATCGTCGCGATCTGGTGCTTCGGGTGTGTCGCCGTGCTGCAGATCGTCCGGCTGCTCGACGTCCAGCGCGGCGCGGCACTCCTGATTCCGCTCGTCCCGGCCACGCTCGCCGCTCTCGCGTATCTCAAGTCTCGGGTCTTCCGATCGTTCCTGTCCATCTCCTTCGTGTTGCCGGTGCTGGGAACGCTGTCGTTCGTCGCGACGGTTCCGCTCGCGACAGGCGACGCGGCCGCGGCGAACGTGCAGGTCGCACGGAGCACGCCGGTGGTGCTGATGGTGATGGACGAGTTCCCGGTGAGCGCGCTGCTCCGCCCGGACGGCTCGATCGACGCGAAGCGGTACCCGAACTTCGCACACCTCGCGAAGACAGCGTCCTGGTACCAGCGGGCGACCACCGTCCACGAGTTCACGACCCAGGCAGTGCCCGCCGTCCTCACGGGCCAGCTCCCGCACAAAGGTGAGCTGCCCACGCTGGACGATCATCCCCAGAACCTCTTCACACTGCTCGGAGCGCGGTACGGCCTGCACGTGATCGAGCCGGTGACCCGGCTGTGCCCGACGCGCTACTGCCCGGACGCGCACGTCCGGGAGCCGTTCGCGAATCGGGCGAGGGGGCTCTTGTACGACACGACCGTCGGCTACCTCTACCGCGTGCTGCCGGCCTCGCTGCGCCAGGGGCTTCCGCCGATCGGCGATCGGTGGGGCGGGTTCGACGACGCGGGCGATGCGGGAACCCGCCAGCGACTCCTCGGCGCGCTCGACGTCGACGACGTGAACCTCGCGATCGAGCGGGCCGACCACCAGCCGCGGACCGAGTTCGCGAGGTTCGAGCGGATGATCACGCCCGGCGCTCCCGCTCGCACGCTCTATTTCCTCCATCTGATGCTGCCCCACGCGCCGTACCGGCTGCTCCCGTCCGGTCACGAGTACGGCAACGCGGAGACGATCGACGGCATCCAGGACGACGCCTTCAACCAGTGGTCAGGCTCGCAGCTGCTCGCCGATCAGGCACGCGAGCGCCTTCTCCTCCAGGTCGGCTACACCGACCGCGTGATCGGCGATCTCGTCGCGCGGCTGAAGGCGGCCGGTCTCTACGACCGTGCGCTCGTCGTGTTGACGGCCGATCACGGCGCGAGCTTCCACGCCGGAGGTTTCCGGCGGACGGTCTCCCCCGACAACGTCGCGGACATCGCAGCGGTGCCGCTCTTCGTCAAGTACCCAGGGCAACATCAGGGAGTCCTCGACAAACGGAACGCGCGGACGATCGACGTCGTCCCGACGATCGCGGACGTGCTGGGTGTCACACCCCCGTGGAAGCTCGACGGCGCGTCGCTCCGGGGAGCGCTCGTGCAGGGGCGTCGGGTGTCGGTCTGGCGGAGGTCGGGCGGGGCGGTCTCCACCACCCCCGCCGCGGCGTGGGCCGGCGTCCTGAAGACCGCTCGCCGCGACGCACGGCTCTTCGGCGGCGAGCCGACCAGGCCAATCGGCCCGTTCTCGACCCTCGTCGGTCGCGAGGTCGGCACGCTCGGTGCAACGACAGCGCGCGGCGCGCGCCTCCACCTCGACGGCGAGACGTTGTTCGCCGACGTGCGAAAGGCCTCCGAGTTCGTCCCTGCGCGGATCACCGGCGAGGTCGACGGCGTGACCCTCGCATCCGGTACACCGCTCGCGGTCGCCGTCGACGGCCGCGTGAGCGCGACGACCCGGGCCTTCGTCGTCGACGGTCGCAGCCGCTTCGCGGTGCTCGTTCCCGAGAGCGCTTTCCGCGAGAGCCGAAACACGGTCGACGTGTACGCGATCTCCTCCGCGGGCGGACGGGCCGCGCTGGCCCGGCTGGGTGGCACGTCCAACGCTGCGGACTACCGACTGTCCGCGAACGCCAAAGCGCTGACGTCCCCGAGCGGGGCCCGGATCTCGGTCGTGCCCGGAAGGCTCGACGGTCGGATCGAGTCCTCGACGCAGGAGGGCGGCACGGTTCGGATCAAGGGGTGGGCCGCGGACATCGCGGACAGCGCGCTCGTCGACCGGGTGCTGCTCTTCTCCGACGGGAAGCTCATCTTCTCGTCCGCGACGACGGTCTACCGGTGGGACGTCGACGAGGTGCGGGGCATGGCGAGTGCCGCGCGTGTCGGGTTCGTCGCCGAGCTGCCGGCGAGCGACGTCCGGGGGAAGCAGCTGCGCGCCTTCGCCGTGCGACACGGCGTCACATCCCAGCTGGAGTGGCCGCAGGCCGGATCGGCGGTCGTCGCCGCGGCCGGTTCCAAGTAGGCGCGCGTCGCCGCGCCGAGTAGATCAGCGACGCGCGACGATCGCGATCTCGTTGTCCCGGTACACGACCTTCGCGTCGGGCTCGGTGCGGAAGCCCAGCAGATGCGCGCGGTCGTCGACGATCACAACGCGATAGCCCTTCGCGACCGACTTCCAATCGCCGCGTCTCGCCTGGTAGTCGACGATCCGGTCGAGCGTCGGCTGGTCGTAGAGCTCGAAGCGGACGTCGTAGGCGATCCGCCCGCGGAGCTCGGGGATCCTCCACAGGAGCCAGTC
Organism: uncultured Actinomycetes bacterium; assembly: GCA_963742625.1. Lineage (GTDB taxonomy): Bacteria > Actinomycetota > Thermoleophilia > Gaiellales > Gaiellaceae > Gaiella. The sequence continues at coordinate 1,172,191 of CAVUMO010000002.1, read as the reverse complement.
GGCGGTCCCGTCGGTCGCCCAGACTCGCGTCGCCCAGTCGCGCGTCGCCTCGCGGACCGCCGCGATGCGCTGTTCGTTCCAGTCGGGGACGTACCACGACGCCGAGTGCGCCAGGAACGCGAGGATCGCGACGGCGAGTCCCGCGAGCGAGGCGAGGGAGATGGCGCGGTTGAGCCGCGGCGCGTCGACGTCCGGCTTCGTGAGGAGACCGTCGAGGGCGACCGGGAGGATCGCCGCGCAGGCGAGGGCGAACCAGATCACGCCCCGCACGGCCTGCACCGCGCCTGCGAATGTCACCGCCAGCACGAGGAGCTCGTAGACGGTGAGCCTGCTGCGGCAGCGGCGCATGGCGAGGAGGCCGACGCCGACGAGCGCGAGGAGCCAGAACAGCGCGGTCGTCGCGCTCGGGCTCGACCACTGCCACTCGCGCAGGATGGGCGCGAACGGCGCGTCGACGAGCATCAGGTTGTAGTAGTCGACGAGCTTCGTGCCGTACGGCGACGCGAGCACGCACAACGGGGCGAGCACGACGAGCGCGGTCGGGATCCACGCGAGCCGACGGCTGCGGACGAGCTCGACGAGCCCGAGGAGGACCGTGAGGCCGGCGCCGAGCACGACCGAGCCGTGGAGGTTCGCCCAGAGGACGAGCAGCGGCAGCACGAGGAGCGTGCGCCGGCGAACGCCTCGGCGCGAGGCGTCGACGAGCAGCCAGAGCGCTCCCGCATAGAGGGGCAGCGCAGCCGACTGCGCGCGGATCGTCCAGCCCCACGGTCCCGCGATCACGGCGAGCAGGCCGATCAGGAAGGTCGAGCGCGACGACGCGCCGCTCGTCCGCGCCGTCGCTGTCGCGAAGGCGAGCGCGAGGAGCACGAGCAGGACGTCGAGCAGCACGACCGCGCGCATCCCCGCGAGCCCGTGTGCGCCGTAGAAGACCACCTGCGCGAGCCACTGTTGATCCGTCCATGTCGCGCCCTGGCCGAGCAACGTGATCGTCTCGGTCGACGGAAGCCCGTGCTCCACGACCTCGCGCCCGGCCATCAGCGTCAGCCACGTGTCGCCGACGACGAGCGACGGCCCGAACACGGAGAGGAGCACGATGCCGACGAGCGAGACGAGCAGGATCGGGAACGGGCTCGTCTCGAGCGCCGCCGAGATCCGCCGTCGCGCCGCGGCATGCGACGAGATGTCCGGGGAGAGCGTCGTCACGTCAGAGCAGGTGTCCGACTCGAAGTCGGACACCGGTGTTGGCGCGATCACCGACGCATGATCGCCGCTCCGCCGGAGGTCCTGTCTGGACGAACGGCTAGGTCGATCTACGACTCGCGCCGATGGTCACCCGCCGGCGTTGCGACGACCCTTCAAGGGGTGACCGTCGTCTCCGAGCCCCTTCCCCAAGCGCGCCCGGTTTCCGTGACCGGGCGCGGCCGGCCGAGCCGCCGCAAGGTATGGATCGCGGCGGCCATCGGCATTCCGGCGTCGGCGGTCTTCCTCTTCCTGGCGATCCGCGGTGCCGACCTCGGCGCCGTGTGGCGGACCGTGCAGCACGTGCAGCCGGTTCCGCTACTCGGCGCCGTGGTGTGTATGGGGGGCGTCTACTGGCTCCAGGCAGCCCGCTGGCGCAAGATCGCCCACACAGGCGCGAGCCAGGTCCGGTTCGTCGAGATGGTCGTCGCAGGCGTCGCCGTCAACAACGTGCTGCCCGGACGAGTCGGCGACCTGCTCCGCGCCCGCTGGGTCTCGCGCGGTGCGTTCTCGTACGGTCGGGGTGTCGCGACGGTCATCTTCGACCGCGGCTTCGACCTCGTCGTGCTGCTCACCTTCCTGCTTGCCACGCTTCCGCTCGTCACGGACGAGTCGTGGGTGGACAGGATCGTCGTCGGCGCCTTGATCGCCGTTGCGTTGCTGGGGCTCGGCATCGTCGGGGCTCGCGCGTACACGCGGCGGCGCCCCGGGGGGAGGCGCCACCGCAGCCTCGTTCGTCGCTTCACGCGCGACGTGCTCGACGGGCTCTCCGAGCCACTCGGCGCGACACGCACGCGGGAGCTCGTGCTCCTGAGCGTCGCCGCGTGGCTCACCTGGGCGCTCGGCGCGTACCTCACCGCACGCTCTGTCGGGATCGAGCTCACGATCCTCCAGGCGATCTTCGTCACGGCGGCGCTCAACCTCGGCGTTGCGATCCCGTCGTCGCCCGGGTTCGTGGGCACGTACCAGTGGCTGGGTGTGTCGGCCCTCGCGCTCTTCGGCATCCCGCAGGAGAGCGCTCTCGCCTACGCGATCGTGCTCCAGGCCGTGTGGTACGTCCCGACGACGCTCGTCGGGCTCGGGCTGCTCCTCACGGGCACCACGCGGCGCTGGGCGCGCCCGGCGGCGATGGCCGCGCCGGCGTCTTCGCCACAAGGCGTCTGAGCGGCGGAAGAGCAGGTGTCCGACTGAAGTCGGACACCTGTGTGCATCCGCACCTTGTGACGCGCTAGTCGTCGCCCAGCGGCCGGACGATGAGGCCGAGCTGGTACGCCTGACGCACGGCGTCGGCGCGGTTCTTCGCGCCGAGCTTGCGGTACACGTTGGTCAGGTGGAACTTCACGGTCTGCTGGGTGACCCAGAGCTCCTTGGCGATCTCGTCGTTCGACTTCCCCTTCGCGAGCTCCGTGAGGATCGAGATCTCGCGGTCGGTCAGCCCTGCGGCCTTCGCCCCGCTCGGGACGGAGCTCTCGCTGGCGCCGACGGTGGAGAAGACCGTGCCGCTCGCGACCTGTCGCAGCGTCGAGGGGAGGTCGCTCGGGTCGACGGTCTTGAGGACGTATGCGCTCGCGCCGCGACGTAACGCGCCGTCGATCAGGTCCTGCGTCGTCGACGCGGACAGCATCACGACCTTGACCTCCGGGTACCGCCGGCGGATCTCCTCGAGGCACTGCAGGCCGTCCATGTTCGGCATGCGGACGTCGAGCACGACGAGGTCGGGGTTCGTCTGGCCGACGAGGGGGAGAACCTGGGCGCCGTTCTGGGTCTCGCCGACAACCTCGAAGCCGCCGTCCTCGTCGAGCGCACGGCGGATCCCGTCGAGCATCAGGCGGTGGTCGTCGGCGAGGAGGACGCGCATCATGCCGTAAGTGTCGCAAAGCGGGCTGACGGCGGACGCCGGATTTCCCACATGCGTGATGGATCGAAGCGCTCGGCCCCTCGTTCGAGGCATTGCCGTCCCCCCGACGGGTGAATAGCGTCGGAGGAAGAACGGAGCGAGGAGGGGGAGATGGGCAAGGCGAGAGAGCAGGAGCTTCGCGTCACCGCGCTCGGGATGATCGCGCTCGTGCTGCTGGCGGCGTTGCTCACGGTCTCCACGGCGGTCGCGCTCGGCGGGAAGCTCCACGTGTCGCTGCCGGGCACGTCGGTGAGCCAGGACGGCGGCGCGGCTTCCGCTCCGTACATCCAGCGCTGACCCTCGCCCGGGCCGGCTCAGCGGGCGCCTGAGGCCCCGGCGGGACCGCGGTCGACGATCTCGAGCCGCGGTGGTGACGAGCTGAGAGTGAGCCGCAGGTCGACCCACGTCAGGTTGTTCCGTTCGTTCGTCTCGCGGAACCAGCCACCCGGGTCGGCGGTCGCCCAGAGGCGGTAGACGCCGTCATCGAGCCCCGTCACGTCGAGGCGCTGGTCGGGAAGCGCCCATGGGTACGGGTCCGACCAGCCAGGGGAGAGGCCCATCGTGAACTCCAGCGCGTCCTCGCCGTTGCACCCGGTCTTGGGGAAGCGTGGCGCAACGGGGGCGTCGGGCGGTTGGCGCCGGAGCGGGCGCTGGTCGAAAAAGCAGAAGCCGACCTTGTCGTACGTGCGAAGGCGAGCCGTCGAGCCGGGGCGGCTGAGCCAGTAGGACGCGCCCATGTGGACGTGCCAGTGGTTGTGCCCGTGCCCGCCCCAGACCACGTCTCCGGGCGTGATCGTCTCGCTCAGCGAACCGTCCGGCTCGTCGAACCGCTGCGACACGCGCCAGCCGCCTTTCCGGTCGGCGCGCACCGCGTGGATGATCAGAGCGCCGCGGCCGACGTTCGCCGGCGCGGCGGTGAACGAGACGTAGCGCGCGTCGCTTCCCACCGCCTCGCTGACCGCGATGTCGGTGAGCGGCGACATCGCGAGATCGGGCAACGCCGGCGCCTTCGGCGCCGGAAGCGGCTCGGGAAGCGCCGCGGCTCGCATCGACCACGCGATCGCCGCGACCACGCCGATCAGCGGGATTCCGATCAGGAACCCGAGGAGCACGCGGCGCCGCACGCGGGCAAGCGTAGCCGGGAGCTCGGCCTCTTCGACCGCCCGATTCGGGGGGGTCAACCTACCCGTTCGAGGGAGTGTCATCCCCCTTCATGACCATAAGATCCGATCCAGAGTGCCGGTCGTTCCTGCGGCTTCCATGGGTCGCCCGGCAGAGAAACAGAGGGGAAAGGGTGGATCACATGGTCAAGCGATCGAAGCGAGTTGCGCTCGCGGCGGGGCTGGTGGGCCTCGTCGGGGCGCTCACGCTCGTCGTCGCGGGTGCCGCCACTGCTGATCAGGGGTACAACGGCCCTGCGACGCAGGTGTTCCAGGACGGCAACCCGACGTGTCCGGCCGGGATGGCCGACGCGGGCAGCACGAGCATCTCCAGCGCCGACCTCCAGGCCGGCTACAACGACGGCCGGATCAGCATCACGCGCCGCGGCCTCGTCAACGGCATCGACTCGTTCGACTGGGAGATCGGCTCCGATCACAGCGTCCACGTCATGGCCGTGATCGTGAAGGGCGGCGACGGCGCGTACATCTACTTCTACGACGGGCTCGGCGGGAGCTGGAGCGACAACAACCTCGCGCCGCCGCTCAACAACGGTGGGCAGCCGCCGCAGATCAGCCACGCGGTGTTCTGCTTCGACCCGAAGGACGCGCCGAACCCGACGCTGTCCGTCGACAAGTCGGCAAGCGGCACTTCCCAGATCACGCACAGCTGGGCAGTCGACAAGCAGGTCAAGCCGGCCGGCGCGGCGGACTCGGCCTACGGCGACAACGCCGTGCTCAACCTGCCCGACGGCGGGAACGGCTCCGTCACGTGGAAGGTGACGGTCACGCACTCGCAGGTGCAGACGTTCACGGTCGACGGCACGATCAAGGTCTCCAACGCCGGCGAAGTCGCCGTCACCGGCGTCAACGTCTCCGACTCGATCCCGGGTGCGGTGATCGACTGCGGCGGCAACGGCAGCACCGGCATCACGGTTCCTGCGAACGGCTCGGTCGACTGCGACTACACCGTCACGCCGGGCTCGGAGGTGCCGAACAACACCGCGACCGCGACCTGGGGCTCCGACGGCTCCGCCGCCGACACGGCGACGATCCAGTGGGCCACCCCGACCGAGGTCGGCACGCCCGCCTCCGTCGTCGACGACGGCGACGTGGACGAGACGATCGACACGGGCGACTTGACGAACGGCGCATGGACGACGACGTACAACGAGCGCTGGACGTGCTCGAACGGCACGCCGTCGCCGAACAACGGCCGCACGAACACGGCGGTCGTCACGTGGGACGGCGGGTCGGACAACGACAGCGCGAGCGTCCAGGTCGGCTGCGGCAAGACGCCGCCGCCGCCTCCTCCGCCGCCTCCGCCTCCTCCGCCCCCGGCCGGGAACGAGTCGATGGACGTGCAGATCGTGAAGGACGCGACCCCGCAGGTCCAGCTCGTCAACGGCCAGGCGGACATCGCGTACTCGATGGTCGTCAAGAACAACGGCCCGAACCAGGCGCACAACGTCGTGGTCTCGGACGCGGCGCCGAGCGGCGTCACGTTCCTCGCGGTCACGACGCAGCCTGTCAACGGCAGCTGCTCCGTCACGCCTGCGCTGCTCAACTGCAGCCTCGGCACGCTCGGCCCCGGGGTCGTGCGGACGATCGGGCTCTCCGCTCGGGTGACCCAGACGGGGACGTACTCCAACTGCGCGACGGTCGCCGGTGACGGTGGCGACACGAACCCGGCGAACAACAGGGACTGCGCTGAGACGCTCGTCCCCGCGCAGCTGACCCCGCCGGTCACTCCGCCGGTCACGCCGCCGGCCAAGCCGAAGCCGCAACCGCAGCCCAAGCCGAAGCCGGTGCCGAACCTGTGCCGTGTCCTCACCATCAACACGAAGCTGGTGAAGGCGAACGGGCACAAGCACGCGCTCGTCGCCAAGGTGACGCGCTCGCGCAACCCGGTGAAGGGCGTCAAGGTCCGGTTCACGGGCGCAGGCGTCTCGCTGGCCGCGCTCACGAACGGGAAGGGCGTCGCCAGCGTCGGCATCAAGACGACGAAGGCGGGGATCATCCGCGTCCACATCACCAACGTGAAGGCCTGCAACACTGCTCGCATCGGTGTGGTCGGCGTCTTCCAGCCCCCGGTCACGGGCTAGGGGAATCCCCCGGGCCGGCACTCGGTCGACGCTCCCGGGCTAGCCCCGGGAGCGTCGACGCCTCGGGGGAGAGGTCAGCGGGGCCGCAAGGCCCCGCCGGCCTTTTCGGGCCGAGTGCCCCTTCCTCGTCACTGGAAGAGGCACTGGCCACAGGTGGGGGATGGGACCCCTCTTTCGAGGCATATTCGCTCCCCCGACCGGCACTACAGTTGGAAACATGAGGCGAGTTCTTGCGAGAGCGGTGGTCGTCGTGGCGGTGTGCGCTGCGGTGGCCGGACCGGCTGCGTACGGGGGCGCGAAGACACCGCTCTCGCCGCTCGCCAGCGTCGACGTCGTGGGCTCCGGCCCATTGGCGTGGGGGAGCGTCGCCGTCCGCAGCAAGCCCGATCGCTCGGCGCGCGTGATCACCTCGTTCACGCAGTTCCGCGAGCACTTCCGGCCACGCGTCGTGCTCGCGCTCGAGACGCGGCGCGACGCTGCCGGGAAGTCGTCGTGGTACCGCGTCGAGATCCCGGGGCGGCCGAACGGCCGCAGCGGCTGGGTTCCCGCCGCCTCCGTGGAGCTGAAGCCGCTCGACCGCTGGCTGGTCGTCTACCGCGGCTCCCGGAAGTTCGAGCTGTACGTCGGCGGGAAGCTCCGCCGGACGGGCCCCGTCGCGATCGGCGCGCCGGGGATGGAGACGCCGATCGGGCTCTTCTACGTGCAGACCGCGTTCGTGCCGTCGCAGTACCCGATCCTCGGCGCGTACGCGTTCGAGACGAGCGGCTACTCGAAGCTCTCCGACTGGCCGGGCGGTGGCGTGGTCGGAGTCCACGGGACGAACATGCCGTGGCTGATCGGGCAGGCGGTCTCGCACGGCTGCGTCCGCCTCCGGAACAGCGACATCCTCGCGCTGCGCCGCTACGTGCGGCTCGGCACGCCGGTCAAGATCGTCCGCGCCTGAGCGTCAGGCCGAGAGGGCGTCGAAGGCGTACGCCTCGAGCGAGTCGGCCGACAGCGTGCGGTGCCCACGCGGTGTCGGGCTCAGCTGCCGCACCTGGTATCCGCGGTCGCGGAACGTGTAGCCGGGCACGAAGGGCTGCCACGAGCCGCCGAGCGACCGGGCCACGCCGACCCGCTCGAACCGGAAGCCGAAGCCGTTGCACGTGGCGACGCCGCCGTTCCACGACTCCGCCGTCGCGAGCGGCTCCCAGCGACGATGCGAGCCGGGCAGCGGGATCGGATCCGTGACGGGGCGGCCGTCGAGCCAGACGCGCCAAACGCCTGGCCGGCTGTTCATCTCGAGGACCGCGAGCCGATGGCTCTCACCGACGGCGACGTCCTCGTGGAGGGGGACGAAGGAGGCGTCGCGCCCGGGTCGCGTGACCTCCGCGTAGACCATCAGCGGCGTGCCCGGCAGCGCCGCGACGCCGGTCTGGAGCCACATCGTCTCGCCGTTCGGCCCGGCACCGGGACCGCCGACGCCGATCCAGCCGGCCGCGTGGCCGGCCGACACGCTGGGCTGGCGGAGCGCGGTGATCGTCGCGCGCACGCCGCTCCCGACCTGCTGCGACTGGAGCCCCGCGTACGCGTAGCCCGCCGAGCCGTGCGTGCCGGAACCACAGGTCGCGGCGCTCGACGTCGCTCCCGCCGGAGCGAGGAACACGACGAAGGCGGTCAGCCCAGCCAGCGCGCCCGTGATCGCTGCAAGCCTCTTCACTCCCCCTCATTCGGCGTCCCCCGGTCGTGCAGAGATCCCTCGTTCGGGGCTGCGGGAGGGCCGCGGGCGGCGGCGCTAGCATCCGTCGCATGGCCCGGCTGGAGGATCGGCGCACCGGCGCGCTCGACGCCTGGCGTTCGCGTTTCGAGGGGTCTCCGCTACGGGAGGACGAGCTGTTCACCTCGATCTCGGGGGCCGAGGTCGAGCCGCTCGCGACGCCGGGCACGGTCGAGGTCGACTACGAGCGCGACCTCGGGTATCCGGGCGCGTACCCGTTCACGCGCGGCGTGTATCCGTCGATGTACCGCGGCCGGCTATGGACGATGCGGCAGTTCGCCGGGTTCGGGACGGCGGAGGAGACGAACGCGCGGTTCCGGTACCTCCTCGACCACGGGCAGACGGGGCTCTCCGTCGCGTTCGACATGCCCGCGTTGATGGGGGTCGACTCCGACTCGCCTCGCGCGCTCGGCGAGGTCGGCAGGGAGGGTGTCGCCGTCGCCTCGCTCGAGGACATGGAGATCCTCTTCGGCGGGATCCCGCTCGGCGAGGTCTCCACGTCGATGACGATCAACTCCGCCGCGGCGATCGCGCTGGCGATGTACCTCGTCGTCGGGGAGGAACAGCAGGTGCCACGCGGCAAGCTCCGGGGGACGATCCAGACGGACATCCTCAAGGAGTACATCGCCCAGAAGGAGTTCATCTTCCCGCCCGGGCCGTCGATGCGGCTCGTCACGGACATGGTCGAGTTCTGCGCGGAGGAGATGCCACTCTGGCACCCGGTCTCCATATCGGGCTACCACATCCGCGAGGCCGGGTCGACCGCCGCCCAGGAGCTCGCGTTCACCCTCAAGAACGGGTTCACGTACGTCGAGTGGGCGCTCGAGCGGGGCCTCGACGTCGACGCCTTCGCCCCCCGGCTCTCGTTCTTCTTCAACGCGCACCTCGACTTCTTCGAGGAGATCGCGAAGTACCGTGCGGCGCGGCGGATCTGGGCGCGCGAGATGCGGGACACCTACGGCGCGCGAGACGAGCGCTCGATGCTGATGCGCTTTCACACCCAAACGGCTGGGGTGTCGCTCACGTGGCAACAGCCGCTCGTGAACGTAGCACGGACGGCGATCGAGGCGCTCGCCGCGGTCCTCGGCGGGACGCAGTCGCTGCACACGAACTCGTACGACGAGGCGCTGGCGCTGCCGACCGAGGACGCGGTGCGGCTCGCGCTGCGGACGCAGCAAGTCATCGCGCACGAGACAGGGGTCGTCAACACGATCGATCCGCTCGGCGGCTCGTACCACGTCGAGGCGCTGACCAATCGGCTGGAGGCGGAGGCCTACGACCTGTTCCGGCGGATCGACGAGCTCGGTGGGATGGTCGCCGCGATCGAACAGAACATGCCCCAGCGCGAGATCGCCGACGCCGCCTACCGCTACCAGCAGGAGGTCGAGGCGAACGAGCGGATCGTCGTCGGCGTCAACCGCTACCGCACGACCGGCGAGGACGAGGTCAACATCCTCCGGATCGACCCCGGGCTCGAGCGGAAGCAAATCGAGCGGCTGCAGGCCTTCAAGGCGCGCCGCGACTCGGCGCTCGTCGAGCGTCGGATCGCCGAGCTCTCCGAAGCGGCATCGCTTCCCAATCGCAACCTGATGCCCTTCATCGTCGACGCCGTCCGCGACGGCGTGACGCTCGGCGAGATCTGCGACGCCTGGCGCCACGCCTGGGGCACCTGGCGCGAGCAGCCCGTTTTTTAGCTCGCGAAGCGGAATCCGCTTGCGCGGATTCCGCCGCTTGATCCCCGCCTTCGGCGGGGCACATCCCTGAAGGCATCGGCTTCGCCGCCGCAACTGCAGCGCGCGTCGCCAGGCGGCCCCTCTTTCGGTGTCCGACTTCAGTCGGACACCGTTCGCCGTGCGCCCTGTGTCCGACTTCGAGTCGGACACCGACCGATCAGGCCGCGGGCTCGATCTCGACCTCCATGCCGTCATAGGCGAGGTCGAGGCCGTCCGGGAGGTCGAGCTCGGCCGGCCGGTGCGTCAGGAGCAGCCGCCGGGCGCCCGAGGCGCGGTACGCGTCGAGCGCCTCGTCGACGCTGAGGTGGCCCCGCGGCTCCCCGTCGGCGTCGCCGCTGGCGAGCGTCGCCTCGCAGACGAGGAGGTCGACGTCGCGCGCGAGCTCGGCGATGCGCTCGCTCGGTCCCGTGTCCCCGGTGTACGCCAGCGTCGTCGTGTCGTTCGAGACCCGGAAGCCGTACGTCTCGAGCTTGTAGTGCGGGAGCCTGACCGGCAGGACCTCGAACCCTGCCGCGGCGAACGGCGTCTCGGCGTCGTATTCCGACACGTCGAACGTCCTGTCGAACATGTCCGGGAAGCCAAGTCGCGCGCCGAGCTCCTCGAGGTACGCGCGCCCACCGCGGTAGACCCAGAGTTGGGGCTTCTCGTCGTTGTGACCCTGGCGGTAGAAGCTCCCCCAGACCCACGGCACGAGATCGCCCCAGTGGTCGAGGTGGAAGTGCGTGATCGCGATCGCCTCGAGGAGCGGCCACTGCTCCTTCTCACGCAGCCGGCCGAGCACGCCGGGTCCGCAGTCGAGGAGCAGCCGCTTTCCGTCCGAGGCGACGAGGTAGCCGGAGTGTGCGCCTCCTGCGTTCGGCCAGGCCGGGGACGACCCGATGACGGTGAGACGCACGTTCCTATACTGACCGCGTGGCGCGGACGATTCGAGTGGTGATCGCGAAAGCAGGGCTCGACGGGCACGACCGCGGGGCGAAGATCATCGCGCGCTCGCTCCGCGACGCCGGGATGGAGGTCATCTACACCGGCCTCCACCAGACGCCCGAGCAGGTCGTCGAGACCGCGATCCAGGAGGACGCCGACGCAGTCGGGATCTCGATTCTCTCGGGGGCCCACATGACGCTCGTGCCGAGGATCGTAGAGGGTCTCCGGGCGAACGATTCGGGGGACGTGCTCGTCGTCGTGGGAGGGACGATCCCCGACGAGGACGCGGAAGAGCTGAAGCGCCTCGGGGTCGCGGAGGTCTTCACGCCCGGCGCACCGACGACGGCAATCGTCGACTTCCTCCGCAGCGCGCTCGCACCGGCGTAGGGGTCATGTCGCTCAAACGCCGTTCGGCAAGCCCCCGTCGGGCTGCTCCGAGTCGTCGGCCGTCCCGGTGTCGTCGGTCGTCCCGGTCGACGGGTCGGTCGCGTCGGGGAGCCCGGCGGCGACCGTGAGGCCACCGGGGCGCGTCACGCGCGCGGCGACGAGCACGCCGGGCTTTCCCCGGAGTGCGCTCGCGCTGACGACCCCGCGCGCCGTGAATGCCGTGACGGTGCCGCCTGTCGTCGCCTGGAGCGTCTCGAGGGCCGGCGCCTGGAGGGCGGCGACGAGGGTGTCGTCGACGCTCGCATCGCCCGCCACCTCGAGCGTCACGATCCGGTCCCGGACGAGGGATGTCCACTGGCCGCCCGGCCACCAGCGCACTGCGGTGGCGCGGAGTTTGAGCAGGCCCTCGCCGGCGCCGACGGGCTCGCCGCGCAGTCCGAGCGAGAACGATGCGCCGAGGCGGCCCGGGAAGAGGAGTCGCTCGCCGGCGTTGAGGTACGGGTACGGGTTCACTGCTGGCCCGTCGTTCGGGTGCACCTCGAAGTGCAGGTGGTAGTTCCCCTCGGCGTCGCCCGAGTCGCCGCTCCAGGCGATCTGCTCGCCGGCGCTGACTTTCGCGCCGCTCCGCACGGCGTAGGAGACGCCTGCCTTGCAGCCGCCCTTGTCCTCCGACGTGGCCGTCAGGTCATTGTTCAGATGGATGTAGAGGTAGGTCGTGCCGCTGCGCCCGTAGAGATAGAGCATGCAGCCGGCCCGCCACGACGTCGTCCACCACTTCACCGTGCCGCTCTCCGCAGCGACGACCGGCGTCCGCCAGGGGACGTGTTCGATGTCGATCCCCTCGTGACGCCCCTGACCTCGGGGGTCGCCGAAGTTCATCGTGTACGCGTAGTCGCCGATCAGCGGGAAGACGATCGGCTGGCCATCGACGAGCCCCGGCTTCGGCGCGGCGCTCGCCGAGAGGACCACGGCAAGGCCCAGGAGGGCGGAGAGGATGAGGAGACGTCCCCCTCGTGCTGTCGTCCGGTGGCGGGTCATGGCTCCGGTGCGCTGCGCGAAGCGCGGGAGCCTACCAGAGCGGTGAGCGCAAGCGGTGTCAGACACCGGTTTTAGTCAACCGTTTCGCCTGTGCCGATTCCGTGTCAATTTGTCCACACCGCGCCTGACCGCATCGTTGGCTTTACAGTAAACACTTGGCACGGAGGAGGCGAGAATGGATCGTGGACGCGATCTACCATGTCTTCTCCCGAGGCAGCAACCGCCAGGCGATCTTTCTGAACGATGGTGACTACGTCGAGTTCGACATGCTTCTTGCATCCGCGTTTCGGCGGCACGAGCTCGACTGCTTCGGATGGTCGCTCATGCCGAACCACTGGCACGGCGTCGTGCGATGTCCGCAGGGTGGGCTCTCTCGGTTCATGAAGGACGTCAACCATCGGTATGCGCTGCGGTTCGATCGACGCTGGGGTCGGACGGCCCATTTGTTCGCAAACCGCTTCGGCGCCGTGTTGCAGACGACCGAGCGGCAGTTCCTCGGGACTCTCCGCTATGTCGTGCGCAACCCGGTAGAAGCCGGCATCTGCGCCTCTCCGTACGACGCTCGGTGGACGAGCTTTGGCGCCACCGCCGGTATCGCGCGGGCGCCCGATTATCTGCGCGTCGACAAGATCCTCGAGTGCTTCGGCCGGGACCACGACGCCGCTCGCCGCCGGTACATCGAGTTCGTTGTCGGCGAGCCGGCTGAGCGAGAGAGCCAGGACTCTTCCATCGCTTGGGGCGACGGGGGTCCTCTTCCGGCTGCGATCGCCGGTCGATGACGCCTCCAGGCGAGCGGTGAATCGATCGGCACAGAGCCGGCACAGATCGCCCTTGACAAGAAACGGTGTCTGACACCGTTTGTGCGTCCGTCTGCCGGGACCGCCTCGCTAGAGTCCGCCGCGTGAAGATCGCCGTGTGCGTCAAGCAGGTGCCGGATGCGACGTCGCACAAGCGGCTCGACCCCGGCAGCCGCCGGCTCGACCGGTCAGGCGAAGGCGTGCTCAACGCGACGGACGTGAACGCCGTCGAGGAGGCGCTCCGGTTGAAGGACGCGCACGGAGGCGAGGTCGTGGTCGTCTCGCTCGGTCCCGAGAAGGCGATGGAGTCGCTGCGCAAGGCGCTCGCGATGGGCGCCGACCGAGCACTGCTCGTCTCCGACGACGCCGCGGCCGGCTCGGACCTGCTCGCCACGAGCAGAGTGCTCGCGGCCGCGCTCGAGCGGGAGGAGGCGGACCTCGTCCTCTTCGGCCAGCAGTCCAGCGACGCGGACGGCGCCGTGCTCTGGGCGGCCGTGTCCGACCGGCTCCGCCGGCCGCTGGTCTCCCAGGTCGCCGAGTTGACGGTCGACGGAGCGGAGCTCACGGGCAAGCGCCAGACGGAGTTCGGGTACGACGTGATCGCCGCGCCGCTCCCCGCCGTCGTCGCCGTGTCGGACGCGATCAACGAGCCGCGGTACCCGTCGCTCAAGGGGATCATGGGCGCGAAGTCGAAGCCGCAGGAGACCGTCACGCTCGCCGACGTCGGGGTCGAGGCCGGCCTCGTCGGCGACGGAGGCTCCGGCACGACCGTGCGGTCGTCGTCACCGCCACCGCCTAAGAGCGGCCAGGTCAAGCTCGAGGACGACGGCAGTGCGGCCGAGAAGATCGTCGAGTACCTCGCGGAGAAGCGACTCGTCTGAGCGATGCCGACGCTGGTCTTCCTCGAGAGCCACGACGGCGAGCTGACCAAGGGCGGCCTCGGCGTCCTCGGCAAGGCCGCGTCGCTCGGAGGCGACGTCGCAGGCGTCGTGCTCGGGAGCGGCGTCCGGGACGCAGCCGCAGCGGCAGGCGGGTTCGGCGCGTCGACCGTGTACGTCGTCGACGACGACGCCCTCGCCGCGCCGCTCCCGCAGCCCCGGGTGGACGCGCTCGAGGCGGTGGTCCAGGACTCGGGCGCAGACACCGTCCTCTTTGCCGCATCCGTCCTCGCGGCGGACGTCGCGGCGGGGCTCGCCGCGCGGCTCGAAGGGGGCCTCAACTGGGACCTCATCGACCTGCGCCGGGAGGGCGACGAGCTCGTGGGCGTGCGGCCCGCGCTCGGCGACACGGTGCTCGTCGAGGTGGGTTGGACCTCGACGCCGCGGCTCGCCCTGATCCGGGCGGGGACGTTCGACCCCGTCGAGTCGGCCGGGTCGGCCGAGGTGAAGGACGTGTCCGCGACCTTCCAGGACTTCTCCACGCGGGCACGGCTCGTCGAGCACCTGACCGAGAAGGCGAGCGGCCCGTCGATCGAGGATGCCGACGTGATCGTCGCCGGCGGCAGAGGGCTCGGCGGCCCGGAGGGGTTCTCGTACTGCGAGGAGCTCGCCGAGGCGCTCGGCGGCGCGGTCGCCGCGACCCGCGCGGTCGTCGACGCCGGCTGGTACCCGTACGCCGCGCAGGTGGGTCAGACCGGGAAGACGGTCGCGCCGAAGCTCTACATCGCGCTCGGCATCTCGGGCGCGATCCAGCACAAGGTCGGCATGCAGGGCTCCGGGACGATCGTCGCCGTCAACAAGGACCCGAACGCCCCGATCTTCGACTTCGCCGACCTCGGCGTCGTCGGCGATCTGACGCAGATCGCGCCGAAGCTGACGGAGCTGCTCCGGGCCCGTCGGTGAGCGGCGTCCGCCCGGCCGACTACCCCCCGCCGTTCGCGAGCTCGGAGGCGCTCGGCCCGCCGACGGACGCGCCCGACGAGCGGATCGACGTCGGCATCCTCATCGTCGGAGGCGGCCCCGGCGGGCTCGCGTGCGCTATCCGGCTCGGCCAGCTCCTGGAGGAGCACCCGGACGTGCGCGAGCGGCTCGGCGAGGTGCCGGTCGCGCTCCTCGAGAAGGGGAAGCAGCCCGGCTCGCACCTCCTTTCCGGCGCCGTGATGAACCCGCGGGCGATCCGCAGGCTGTTCGCGGGCCGCATGGCGATCGAGGAGATGCCGACATACGGGCCCGTCCACGGCGAGGCCGTCTACCTGCTGACCAAGGGCGCCGCCCTGCGGATCCCGCCGCCGCCGACGATGATGAACCACGGGAACTGGATCGTCTCGGTGTCCGAGCTCGGCCGCTTCCTCGCCGAGCAGGCCGAAGCGGGCGGGACGACGATCCTGCCCGAGACAGTGGGCCAGAAGCTCCTCGTCGAGCACGGCCGGGTCGTCGGCGTGCGCACGGGCGACAAGGGCCGTGGCAAGGACGGCGAGCCGCTGCCGAACTTCGAGCCCGGGGTCGACGTCACGGCACAGCTGACCGTCCTCGCCGAGGGGACGGCAGGCCACCTGACGACTGCGGCGATCGACGCGTTCGGGCTCGAGGGCCGGAACCCGCAGATCTGGGCGCTCGGCGTGAAAGAGGTGTGGCGTGTTCCCAAGCCGCTCCGGAAGATCGTCCACACCATGGGGTGGCCGCTGCGCAAGCGTGCGCGGTACGGCGAGTTCGGCGGCTCGTTCGTCTATCCGATGGGCGAGGACCACGTCTCGGTGGGCTTCGTCATCGGGCTCGAGTATGCGGACGTCGAGTTGTCCGCCCACGACCTCCTGCAGGAGTTCAAGACGCACCGGCTCCTGCGCAAGATCCTCGACGGCGGCGAGCGGGTCGCGTGGGGGGCGAAGACGATCACGGAGGGCGGCCTCAACTCCCTCCCGTCGCGGCTCAACGGCCCCGGACTTCTCCTCGTCGGCGAAGGCGCCGGGCTCGTCAACGTGCCGCGCCTGAAAGGGATCCACTACGCGATCGAGTCGGGCCGGCTCGCGGCGGAATCCGCGTTCGCTGCGCTCCAGCGAGGCGAGGTCTCGGGGCGGCGTGGCGCCCTCGACACCTACGACGCCGCGCTCCGCGAGAGCTACGTGTGGAAGGACCTGGACGAGGTGCGGAACATGCGGCAGGCGTTCGACAAGGGCTTCTTCATGGGCGGCGCTCTCGCGAGCGCGATGACGGTGACGAAGGGGAAGCTCCCGCCGAAGGAGCGCGACACCCACCCCAACGCCGACACGGCGCTCCTGCGCACCGGGCGCGCGGCGCAGTACCCGGCACCGGACGGGACGCTGACGTTCGACAAGCTGTCGTCGGTCTTCGCCTCGGGGAACCGGACGCGGGACGACCAGCCGAGCCACATCCGCATCCAGGCGAACGTGCCGCGGGACCTCGCGGAGATGTGGCACTGGATGTGCCCGGCGCAGGTGTACGAGGTCGGAGAGGCGGACGGCGAGGGAACTGTCACTGTCCAGGTGAACCCGTCCAACTGCGTCCAGTGCGGCGCGATCAGCGCCAAGGGCGGCCGGCTCACCCCGCCCGAGGGCGGCTCCGGGCCCGAGTACACGATCACCTGAGAGATGAGCGACGCCCGGTTCGACGTCGTGGTGGTCGGCGCCGGGATCATCGGCCTGGCCGTCGCGCGCGAGCTCCAGGCGAGGCAGCCCGGGCTCCGCCTCGCGGTGCTCGACAAGGAGCCGACGCTCGGGGCGCACCAGACCGGGCACGCGAGCGGCGTCGTCCATCGAGGGGTCTACTACGTCCCGGGGTCGCTCAAGGCGAAGCTCTGCGTCGAGGGCGCCGCGCGGCTCCTCGTGTACTGCGAGGAGCGGGGGATCCCGGTCCTCCGCTGCGGCAAGGTCGTGGTGGCGACGAATGAGGACGAGCTGCCTCGCCTCGAGGAGCTCCATCGTCGCTCGGTCGCGAACGGCGTTCCTCACGTCGAGCTGATCGGACCGGAGCGTCTGCGCGAGATCGAACCCCACGTCGCCGGCGTCCGCGCAGTGCACTCGCCGGAGACCGCCGTCGTCGACTTCTCCCTGGTCGCCCAGGCGTACGGACGGGACGTGACGGACGCGGGCGGCGAGCTCCTCCTCGACCGGGAGGTGCGCTCGTTCACCCGTGGGGACGGCGCGACGTCGATCGAGACCACGGCCGGGGACGTCGAGGCGTCCCGCGTGGTCGTCTGTGCCGGGGTGTACGCCGACCGCCTCGCCGCCTCGACCGGGGCGGACGCCGAGCCACGCATCGTGCCCTTCCGCGGGGACTACCTCGTCCTCCGGCCGGAGAAGCGCCATCTCGTGCGGGGGCTGATCTACCCGGTGCCTGACCCTGCGTTCCCGTTCCTCGGCATCCATACGACGGTGCGCCCGGACGGCGCGGTGTGGCTTGGGCCGAACGCCGTGCTCGCGCTCTCACGCGAGGGCTACCGCCGGCGCGACGTGTCGCTCCGCGATCTGCGCGAGACGCTGCGCTCGGCCGGCTTCCGCCGCCTCGTGCGCCGGCATTGGCGGATGGGCGCCGCCGAGACCGTCCGCGATCTCTCCACCCGCCGCTTCGTCGGCGCGGCCCGGAAGCTCCTGCCGGAGCTCGACGTCGACGACGTGCTCCCCGGGCCGTCGGGGATCAGGGCGCAGGCGCTCGCTCCCGACGGCTCCCTCATCGACGACTTCGTGTTCCACGAGGCGCCCGGCGTCGTCCACGTCCGCAACGCCCCGTCGCCGGGTGCGACGTCGTCGCTCGCGATCGCGTCCGTGATCGCCGACCGGGTCGAGGCGGCAGCCCCCTAACGACCCTGCCGGGCCGACCAGGCGTCCGCCATCGCGACACGCTGCGCGAGCGTCGGGTGCGTCTCGAGCAGCAGGTACGCCCAGGTCGGCGGGCTGGGGTTGCCGAGCGAGGTCACGGCGAACTCGCGGAAGAGGCCGCGCGCGGCCTGCGGGTCTCTCGTCGTCTGGAGCGCCTTCCAGTCCGCCTCGGCCTCCGCGCGCCGGCTGACGACGTTCTGCGCGGGGGTCGTGACGAGGGTCCAGGCGGCCGCGACAAGTAGCGCGAGGGGGACTGCCCGCGGGTTGCCCATCCCGCCGAGCCGCCTCGTCGCCAGCATCAGGACGAGGGCGCCCGGCAACGCGAAGAGCGCGAACCAGCCGATCGCCTTCGCGATGTGGTCGCTCGAGTGGTGCCCGAGCTCGTGGGCGAGGACGACGTCCACCTCGCGCGGCGAGAAACGGCCGTCGAGCAACGTGTCCCAGAGGACGACCCGCCGGGAGGGGCCGACCCCGAACGCGAACGCGTTCGCCTGGCTCGTGTTCTCGCTGACCGACTCGACGCGGAGCGGGATCCCGTGCAGACCCTCGGCGCGCTCGAGTCGGTCGTAGCGCGCGACGAGCGCGGGATCGTCGGGCCGCTCGAGGCCGGTGTAGAGGTAGGGAGAGACGAACACGCCCACCGCCGCGATCGCCGTGAAGACGGCGGCGCCGGGAATCCACCACCACGAGCCGAGGCGGCGCGCGAGCCCCATCACGACGAGCAGCGCCACGCAGACCGAGACGAACGCCGCGCCGAGCGCGACCCAGTCGCCGAAGACCGCGTCGAAGTAGCCCATGTGCGAGACGTCGTGGCGGCGGCTCCACCACAGCCCGACGACGGTGAAGGGGAGCTGGGTCAGCCAGAGGATCGCCAGCCCCAGCATCGCGAGGAGCATCCCGGTCCCCAGTGGCCCGGCGGCGGACTCCTCGGTGAACCGGCCGCCGTAGCGTGCGTAGATCGCGAGCGTCGCGAGCGTCACCGCGATCCCGACCGCCCAGAGGACGAGGAGGAAGCGCTCGTACCGCTCGGCGCGGTCGACGAGCGCCTTGCCGAAGACGGTGTCGACGTCGACGTGGGGGAGCGCAAGCCCGTCGGGGACGACGGAGCCCCAGAGCAGCCACGCGAGCCCGAGCCAGCCCACCACGAGCGCCGCGTAGACGGCGATCCGGAGCGCTTTCACACCGCCTCCAACGGGTCGAGCGGCGCCGGGGCCGGGGCGGACGGAGGCGGCCGGAGCGCAGGCGCGGAGTCGGGATAGCGAGACGTGAGGAGAAATGCGTACGCGGAGCTCTGAGCCTGGTACCGGAGCGAGGCCGCGCCGAGGTCGCGCAGGCCGCCGGGTACCCGCCCGACCGCGAGCGCGGCGAACCAGCAAAGGACCCCGACGACCAGCGTCACCCCGGCGAACGCCAGCGCCAGGAGCAGGGCAGGCACCCCGAGGACGAGCCGCACGAGGACGCCCAGGCGGCGCTGGCGGGCGGGCGGAGCGATCGTGAGGTCGATCGGGTAGCCGCCCTCACGCCCGACGAAGCCCGGGAACTGACGGCCGACGAGGTAGAGGAACGCGGTCAGGTGGGTGAGCGCGCGGACGAACGACGCCATGAAGCGGTGCAGGAACCGGGGAACCCGGCCGAGGACGAGCGCGACGAGCCACGCGGCCAGGGCGGCGAGCACCACGAGCGCCGCCCAGAGCGTGAGCCAGACGAGATGCGGGACGACGAGCGGGAACCGGAAGAGCACGAGGAGGCGGGGCCGGTCGAGGTCGTCGTCGACGGCGATCCGGACCGGATGGGCCGGCAGCTCCGGCCGGGGCTCAACGGTCCCCGGCGTGGAGTCCGGGTATCGGTCCGTCAGCATCAAGGCGTACGCGGTCGTCTGGGCGCCGTAGCCGATCGCATAGACCGCGGCGTCGCGCATCCCGCGCGGCATCCGGCCGCGCGCCAGCGACGCGAACCAGCCGAGGACGCCGATCGTTGCGGTCAGCCCGCCGAACGCGCCGGCGAACGCGCCGCCGTACCCGCTGCCCAGCGCCACGGACCCCCCGAGGGTGGACGAGACGATGAACGCGGGAACGGCGAGCACGAGCCTGAAGCCCGCACCCCAGCGCCCCTGGCGCGCGGGCGGGTCGATCTCCACGTCGACCGGATACGGCTTGCTTCCCGTGAACGACGGATACGGGTCGGCGGCCAGGCAGAGGTAGGCCGTCAGGTGGACGGTGTAGCGCGTGAAGTTCGCGAGGAACGCGTGCAGGGAGGCCGGGGCGCGCCGTTCGAAGAGGACGGCGAGCCACATGACGAAGGCGAGGGTGAACGCGGCGATCCCGAAGAGGGCGACCCACACGAGGTGCGGGATCGCCAGGAGCAGCCGGAAGAAGACGGTGACGCGAGTTCGCCGGAGGTCGTCGGCGACCACGACCCGGACGGGATGCGGTCGTGTCGGCACGGCCATGCGCCGCATTCTGCGCGTGCAGGCGGACCGTTCTTTCTAGGATCGCGGCGTGAGTCCCAATCCTGTGACGCGCGACGACGTCGTCCGGGCCGCCGAGACGATCCGCGGCCAGGTTCGGCGGACGCCGCTCCTCGACGGGTCGGCGCTCGCGCCGGGGCTGTCACTCAAGGCCGAGCTCCTGCAGCACACCGGGTCGTTCAAGGTGCGCGGAGTCGTGAACAGGCTCGCTGCCCTCGACCACGCCGAGCGCGAGCGCGGGGTCGCGGGGGCGTCGGCCGGCAACCACGCGATCGCGCTCGCGTGGGGCGCCGCGGCCGAGGGGCTCGACTGCGTCGTCTTCTCGTGGGCGGCGGCCAGCCCGTTCAAGCTCGACCGCGCCCGCGCGCTCGGCGCGCAGGTGGACGTGGACGCCGAGGACCCCGCGGGGGCATTCGCGCGTCTCGAGGAGCACCTCGCCGAGACAGGCAGCGTGCTCGTCCACCCGTTCGACGACGCGCAGGTGATGGCCGGCCAGGGGACGGTCGGGCTCGAGATCCTCGAGGACGCCCCGTCCACGGACGTGGTCGTCGTGCCTGTCGGCGGGGCCGGCCTGGTCGCCGGCATTGCGGCGGCGGTCGCGCCTCGCGGCGTCCGCGTGGTGGGCGTCGAGCCGGACGGTGCGGGCGCGCTCGATCTCGCGCTCGAGGCCGGGGAGCCGGTCCACATCGTGCCCGAGACGCGAGCAGGCGGGCTCGACGCGCCCTACGCCGGCGTGAACGCCCTCGCCGTCTGTCAGGCGACCGGCGTCGAGGTCGTGCGGGTGTCGGACGACGCGATCGAGGAGGCGATGAGGCGGGTCTATGCCGAGGCGAAGCTCGCGTGCGAGCCGGCCGGAGCGGCCGCGGTCGCGGCCGTCCTCGGGGGCCTGATCGACGCCGAGAATCCCGTCGCCGTCGTCTCGGGTGGCAACGTAGGGCCCCAGATCGCCTCTGCTATCCTGGCCGGTTCATGAAGGCCGACATTCATCCCGAGTACGTCGTCGCACACGTCACCTGCTCCTGCGGGAACGAGTTCACGACTCGCTCGACCAAGCCCGAGCTGCACGTCGAGGTCTGCTCGGCCTGCCACCCGTTCTACACGGGGAAGCAGAAGCTGATGGACTCGGGCGGCCGCGTCGAGCGCTTCCAGCGCCGCCTCGAAAAGGCTGCCGCGGCGAAGAGCGCCTGAGGCGCTCCCCGGCCTCCCCGGTAGCCTGCGCACATGAGCGTCACGTACGGGGGGCAGGCAGTGCTCGAGGGCGTGATGATGCGCGGCCCGTCGTGCTGGGCGGTCGCGATCCGCACGCCGGAGGGCGGCATCGAGGAGGTGGTGAAGGACGTCACCTCGCCTATGCGCCGGCACCGGATCTGGCGCCTGCCGGTGATCCGCGGCGTGATCGCGCTCGGCGAGTCGCTCGCGATCGGCTTCCGCGCGCTCGCGATCTCGGCGAACGTCGCCTCCCGCGAGGAGGACGAGGAGGGGAAGGTCGTCACGGAGATCACGCGCGGCCAGATCATCTTCTCGTTCGCGATCGCGATCGGGTTCGCGCTGATGCTCTTCAAGGTCGGGCCGGCACTCGTCACGAACTGGCTGCCGATCGACGGCACGACGTGGTTCGTGATCGTCGAGGGGGTGATCCGGGTCGCCGTGTTCATCGCGTACATCGGCCTGATCGGGCTGCTCCCGGACCTCAAGCGGGTGTTCCAGTACCACGGCGCCGAGCACAAGACGATCAACGCCCTCGAGGCGGGCTCGGAGCTCACGCCGGAGCGAGTGCAGAAGTTCAGCTTGATCCACCCACGTTGCGGAACGGCGTTTTTGCTCTGGGTGATGGTGATCGGCATCTTCGTCTTCGCATTCGTCGGGCGGCCGGTCTGGTACTGGCTGATCGCGAGCAGGATCCTCCTCCTGCCCGTGATCGCGGGGCTCGCGTACGAGCTGATCCGCTACGCCGGCAAGCACCAGGACAACCGGGTGCTGATGACGCTGCTCGCGCCGGGTCTCTGGCTCCAGCGGCTGACGACGCGCGAGCCGACGCTGGACCAGGTCGAGGTCTCGATCCGCGCGATCGAGAAGGTTCGCGGCCGTGAGGCCGGCGATCCCTCCGAGCAGGAGGCGGCCCGCAGGGTCGAGGTGATGGCCTGAGCGGTCGCTCGAGGAGATACCGCTAGGTTCTCTGCATGCCGCGGATCGTCCGTGATGCCGACGTCGTGTGGGAAGGGAACCTCGCCCGGGGCGCCGGCGCTATCACCGCAGCGTCGTCGGGCGCGTTCAGCGCGCTCCCGTACTCGCTGCCGACGCGGATCGCCGCGCCCGAGGGGAAGACGAGCCCGGAGGAGCTGCTCGCGGCCGCCCATGGCGGCTGCTTCACGATGTCGCTCGCCGGCGAGCTGACGGCGGCAGGGACGCCGCCGGGACGGCTCGACGTCCACTGCCGGATCACGATGGACGAGGTCGAGGGACAGGGGCACCTGATCGTCCACTCGGCACTCGACGTGCGGGCGCAGGTCGACGGCCTGGAGTCGGACGCCTTCGGGAAGGCCGTCGAGGCGGCGCACCGGGGCTGCTCGTTCTCGTCGCTCCTGCGCGCAGCCGGCGTCGGCATCGACATCGAAACGACGGTGGCTGAGTGAACGAAGGAGGCGACTGACATGGCGACCGACCGCAACGCGAAGGTGACGTGGACCGGCTCGCTGATGGAGGGGTCGGGCCGGATCGAGGGCGTCGCCAGCGGGGCGTTCGGCCCGTTGGACGTGACCTGGGCGTCACGCGCGGAGCAGCCGGCCGGCCTGACGAGCCCGGAGGAGCTGATCGCGGCGGCGTGGGCGGCGTGCTTCTCGATGGCCCTCTCGCATGGGCTCGCAGGAGCCGGAACGCCGCCCGAGCGGCTCGAGACGTCCGCCACTGTCACGTTCCAGCCCGGCGAGGGCATCGTCAAGGGCGCGATCGAGGTCGTGGGGACCGTGCCGGGGATCGACCGCGACGGGTTCGTCGCGCAGGCCGAGGGAGCGGTGAAGAACTGCCCGGTCTCGAAGGCGCTCACCGGCATCCCCGAGGTGACGCTCGCCGCGACCCTCGCGGCCGTCTAAGAACTCGCGCGCGGCCGGGACGCGCCTGGCCGCACCTACAATCAGCCGCGGTATGGCCACCTTGGACGACCTCGCCGAGGAGCTCGAGCGATCCCACGGGGAGCTCGAGGAACGGCTCGCGGACCCCAACGTCTACGCGGACCCGCGCGCGGCGGCCGACCTGGGTCGACGCCTCAAGGAGCTCGACCCGGCTCTAAGGGCGGCGCGCGAGTGGCGGCAGGCGTCTGCAGACCTCGCTGACGCCAAGGACGACCCCGAGCTGTCCTCCTTGGCGGGAGAGCTCGAGGCGGACGTCGCGCGGCTCGAGGAAGAGCTGCGCCTTGCGCTCGTCGAGCGCGACCCGGCGGACGCGAAGGACGTCATCGTCGAGATCCGGCAGGGCGTCGGCGGGGACGAGGCGGCGCTCTGGGCAGGTGACGTCGCCCGGATGCTGCAGCGCTACGCGGAGCGCCGCGGGTATCGCACGGAGCTCCTCTCGGTGAGCGAGAGCGACGGGGGCGGGGTCAAGGAGCAGGTGTTCGCGGTGAAGGGCGACGGCGCCTATTCGGTCTTCAAGTGGGAGGGCGGCACCCACCGTGTCCAGCGCGTCCCTGCGACGGAGTCCCAGGGCCGGATCCACACCTCGACGGCCACCGTGGCGGTGATGCCGGAGGCCGAGGAGGTCGAGGTCACGATCGAGGACAAGGACCTCAAGATCGACGTCTACCGCTCGACGGGGCCGGGGGGGCAGTCGGTCAACACGACGGACTCCGCCGTGCGCATCACGCACCTCCCGACCGGGATCGTCGTCTCGATGCAGGACGAGAAGTCGCAGCTCCAGAACAAGCAGAAGGCGATGCGGGTGCTGCGGGCGCGCCTCTACGAGGCCGAGCGCGAGCGCCAGCAGGCGGAGCTCGCCGCGGCGCGCCGCTCGCAGGTGGGCACGGGCGAGCGCGCGGAGAAGATCCGCACCTACAACTTCCCGGAGAACCGCCTCACCGACCACCGCGTCAAGCACACCGTCCACCGCCTCGACCAGGTGCTCGACGGCGACCTCGAGGAGTTCACGGACGCGCTGCAGGCCGAGGAGCGCCGCCGGGCCCTCGAGACCGCGGTCTAACCGGCCGGAGCGTGCGGTGAGCGCCTCGGCGGCGACGGTGGGCGAGGTCGTCCGCCGGACGGCCGTCCAGCTCGATGCCGAGGGAGTCCTCACCGCCCGGCTCGACGCCGAGCTGCTCGTGGCGCACGTCCTCGGGCTCTCCCGCGCCGACCTCGTCGTGGAGCGTGGCCGCGTCCTCACGCCGTCGGAGCAGAACCGGGTGGCGGAGCTCGCCGCGCGCAGGGCGGCCCGCGAGCCGCTCCAGTACATCGTCGGCGAGTGGGGCTTCCGGCGCCTGACGCTGATCGTCGACGGGCGTGCGCTGATCCCGCGTCCGGAGACCGAGACCGTCGTCGAGCGCTGCCTCGCCCTCATCCGCGGAGTCGACGCGCCCCTCGTCCTCGACGTGGGCACGGGCTCGGGCGCGATCGCGCTCGCGATCGCCGACGAGCACCCGGGTGCGCGGGTCACGGGCATCGACGTCTCGGACGAGGCGCTCTCGCTGGCGCGCGAGAACGCGACGAGAACCGGGATCGCCGTCGACTTCCTCCGGCACGACATGCTTTCCGGCCTGCCCGGGTCGGACTGGGATCTCGTCGTCTCCAATCCGCCGTACGTCCGGCCCGAGGAGGCACCGGGGCTGGCTCCCGAGGTCGTCGACTGGGAGCCGCACGTCGCGCTCTTCGGCGGCGGGCACACGGAGATCCTGGTGCGGGCGGCGGCGGCCTCGTTGAACCCCGGCGGGGCCGTCGTGCTCGAGACCTACGACGAGCGCGCGGGTGTCGTCGCCGAGCTCCTCGAGCGCTCGGGCTTCACGGAGGTCGTCGTCACGCGCGATCTCGCGGGCCGCGACCGCGTCGTCGAGGGGCGGCGTCCCGCATGAGCGACGTCGCGGCCGCGATCGAGGCGCTCCAGCGCGGCGAGGTCGCGGTGATCCCCACGGACACGGTGTACGGGCTCGCGGCGAACGTCGACGACGAGCGGGGCGCGCAGGCCCTGTACGCCGCGAAGGGCCGCGAGGCGCGTCGCCCGACGGCGATCCTCTTCGCGTCGCTCGAGGGGCTGCTCGAGCGCGTCCCCGAGCTTCCTGTCGACGCGGTCGCCGCCGCGCGGGCGCTGCTGCCCGGGCCCGTGACCCTCGTCCTCCCGAACCCCGGGCGCCGCTATCCGTGGCTCAACGAGCAGCGACCCGACACGCTCGGCGTGCGCGTGCCGGACCTGATCGGGCCGGGCAAGCAGATCCTCGACGCGCTCGGTGCGCTCGTCGCGACGAGCGCGAACCTTCCCGGCGGGCCCGATCCACGGGTGCTCTCGGAGGTCCCGGCCGACCTCATCGCGGCCGCGGCGGCGGTCGTCGACGGGGGCCTGCTCGACGGTGCCCCGTCGACCGTCGTCGACCTGACGGGCGCCGAGCCGTCGATCCTCCGTGAGGGTGCGCTCCCGGCGGATCTCGTGCTCGAGCGACTCGGATCTCTTACGGATCGTTAACGCCGGCCCGACGCGCGCCTAACGGGACGGGGGGAGACTCGCCCTCATGGCTCGCCGCATCACGGTGGTTGCGACCGCAGGGCTCGCGCTTGCACTCGCGATCGTCCCGCTCGCCGCCGCGGCGTCTCCCACCGCAGTGACCGGCGCCGCAACGTCGGTCGGCGCGTCGTCGGCCGTCGTCGGCGGCAAGGTCGGTCCGGGTGGAGAGGAGACCAGCTGGTACGTCGAGTACGGGACGACGACCGCATACGGCTCCCGGACAGGCGCGCGGAGCGCGGGGAACGGCACCGCCCAGGTCGACGTGACGGAGCAGCTCCGGGGCCTCACGACGGGCGCGACCTACCACTATCGCGTCGTCGCGACGAACGACACCGGGACGGCCCGCGGCGCCGACCTGACGTTGACGACGCAGGCCGCACCTGCCGTCGGCACGAGCCCGGCGAGCGCCCTCGGCCCGACCTCGGCGACCGTTGCCGGGACGGTCGACCCGAACGGCAGCTCGACGGGCTGGTGGGTGGAGTACGGCACGAGCACGAGCTACGGGTCACGGACCGACACGCAGTCGGCCGGAGCGGGCGCGAGCCCCGTCGGCGTGTCGGTCAGGCTGTCGGGCCTTCGCGCCGGGCTCACGTACCACTTCCGCGTCGTCGCGTCGAACGCCGTCGGCACGACACGCGGCGGCGACCGGAGCTTCCGCACCGACTCTGCGCCGGCCGTCTCGACCGGGGGCGCCGACGGCATCACCGTCTCGTCGGCACGCCTGACGGGATCCGTGAACCCGCGGGGCCGCGGCACGGCGTCGTGGTTCGAGTACGGCACGACGAGCGCGCTCGGCAGCCGCACCGCGGACCAGGACGCCGGGTTTGCGAACCGGGCAGCGAGCGCCTCGGCGGAGGTGAGCGGCCTTCAGCCCGGGACGAAGTATTTCTACCGTGCCGCCGCGCGGAGCGACGCGGGCACGACGGTCGGGCAGACCCGCTCGTTCACGACGACCGCCGGTCCGCTCGCGGTCACGGGTGCCGCCCAGGTCTCCGGGGTCGCAGTCGTGCTGACGGGCACCGTCGACCCGGTGGGTCGCTCGACCACCTGGTGGTTCGAGCTGGGGCCGACGACCTCGTACGGGACGACCACGGTCGTCAAGAACGCCGGGTCGGGCCGGGGCGCCGTCGCGGTGTCGGAGTCGGTCGCCGGGCTCGCGCCGGGCGCGGAATACCACGTCAGGCTTGTCGCGCGGAGCTCCGCCGGGACCACGAGAGGCGCGGATGTGACCTTCCGAACCGCCGGCGTCCCCGCCGTCGGCCGAGCCGGCGTGTTCGCGATCTCGCTCGGGCGTGCTCGAATCCGCGCGGACGTCGCGACGAGCGGGCTCGAGACCCGTGTCTGGATCGAGTTCGGCCGGCGGGGGACGTTCGGCTCGCGCACCGCCGCCGTGCTCGTCCCGGCCAACGTCGCGAGCCGCAGCGTCTCGATCGGGCTCACCGGGCTGACACCCGGCACCCGCTACACCTTCCGCGTCGTGGCGCAGAACGGCGCCGGCGCGACGACCGGCTCGACGGGATCGTTCGGGACAGCTGCCCGACCCCGCGACGAGCACGGCAGGCGTCTGAGGTGCACGATCGTCGGGACGAACGGCCCCGATCGGCTCGTGGGGTCGAGGCGGCGCGACGTGATCTGCGGGCTCGGCGGAGCCGACGTGCTCGTCGGAGGTCGCGGTGACGACGTCCTCTCCGGGGGGCCCGGCAACGACTATCTCCGGCCGGGCGCGGGCCGGGACCGGGCGCTCGGCGACTCGGGCAACGACTTCGTCGGCGCGCGCGACGGGAACGCCGACAGGATCTACGGTGGCCGGGGCGCCGACCGCGCCAGGGTCGACCGACGGCTGGACACGACCCGTTCGGTCACACGCGTGCGGTAGCGCCCGGCTTCGCGACCCGGCGCGGCGAGTAGCATCCACGGCGTGGCAGTCGCGGCCGACCAGCTCGATCGCCTGCGGACCGGGGGCCTTGCCGAGGTCGATCCCGACATCGCCGCGCTGATCGGGCGCGAGGCCGACCGTCAGCGGAACCAGATCGAGCTGATTGCGTCGGAGAACTTCACGTGGCCGTCGGTGCTCGAGGCCGTCGGCTCCGTGCCCACGAACAAGTACGCCGAGGGGTACCCGGGCCGCCGCTACTACGGCGGTTGCGAGTTCGTGGACGAGATCGAGCAGCTCGCGATCGACCGTGCGAAAGCGCTCTTCGGGGCCGAGCACGCGAACGTCCAGCCCCATGCGGGCGCCCAGGCGAACATGGCCGTCTACACCGCGCTGCTCCAGCCGGGCGACACCGTCCTCTCCCTCCGCCTCGACCACGGCGGCCACTTGACGCACGGCCTCAAGGTGAACTTCTCCGGCCGGCTCTACACGATCGTCCACTACGGCGTGTCGCGGGAGACCGCGCTCGTCGAGGAGGAGGAGGTGCTCGCCCTCGCGCGCGAGCACCGGCCGAAGCTGATCATCTGCGGCGGCTCGGCGTACCCGCGCACCGTCGACACCGCGATGTTCCGGCGCGTCGCCGACGAGGTCGGCGCGCTCCTGTGGTGCGACATGGCCCACTTCGCGGGGCTGGTTGCGGCCGGGCTCCATCCGAATCCGGTCGAGCACTGCGACGTCGTCTCGTCGACGACGCACAAGACGCTTGCGGGCCCGCGCTCGGGGTTCGTCCTCTGCCGTGAGGAGCACGCGCAGGCGATCGATCGCGCGGTCTTCCCCGGGCTCCAGGGCGGCCCGCTCGAGCACGTGATCGCAGCAAAGGCGACGTGCTTCAAGATCGCCGCCACCGACGAGTTCCGGGCCTACCAGCAGCAGGTCCGGACGAACGCCGACGTCTTCGCGGAGACACTCATCGGCGGCGGTCTCGACCTCCTGACGGGTGGTACCGACACGCACCTCCTCCAGATCGACCTCCGCTCGACCGAGTGGACGGGCAAGGACGCCGAGGAGCGCCTCCACGAGGTCGGGCTGACGACGAACCGCAACACCGTCCCGTTCGACGAGCGGCCGCCGACCGTCGCGTCGGGAGTTCGGGTCGGCACGCAGGCCGCGACGATCCGCGGCTTCGACGACGACGACTTCCGCGAGGTCGGGCGCATCGTCGTGGACGCGCTTGCGGACGGCGTCGACGTCGATGCCCTGCGAGCGCGCTCGCGGGCGCTCTGCGACCGTCGCCCGCTCTATCCCGGCTTCCGCGGCTACCCGACCTATCTCGCCGCGAACGAGAAGGACTGAGGTCGGGATGGCGAGCATGCCGTCCACCGCAGGCGCCGCCGCGCTGCACAACGTCACCGAGGTGCAGCACCCGCTCGTCCGTCACAAGCTCGGGCTGCTGCGGGACGTGACGACGACGACGCAGATGTTCCGGCAGCTCGTCAACGAGCTGACCCTCCTCCTGACGTACGAGGCGACGAAGACCCTCGCCGACGAGCAGGTGGAGATCGAGACGCCGCTCGAGCACACGACGGCGACCCGGATCTCCGGGAAGAAGGTCGCCATCTGCCCGATCCTCCGCGCGGGGGTCGGGATGCTCGACGCGGTGCTGTCGCTCCTCCCCGGTGCGCGCGTCGGCTTCATCGGCATGTACCGGAACGAGGAGACGCTCGAGCCCGTCGAGTACTTCGTGAAGCTCCCGAACGACATCGCCGACCGTGACGTGATCCTGCTCGACCCGATGCTCGCGACCGGGAACTCGACCGCCGCAGCGGTCGAGACGGTCAAGCGCGCCGGCGCAACCTCGGTCCGCCTGATCGCGCTGATCGCCGCCCCGGAGGGCATCGAGCGGATCCATCGCGATCACCCCGACGTCTCGATCGTCGTCGCCGCTGTCGACCGCGCGCTCAACGAGAAGGGCTTCATCGTGCCCGGGCTCGGAGACGCAGGCGACCGCCTCTACGGCACGAAGTAGGGGCTCTTCCATGCTTCAAGACCTGCGATCGAGCCCCGAGGTTCTCTGGGGCGCGCTGATCGCCTTCGGCGTCGTCGTCCTGCTCACGCCCGCCGTCGGCGGGATGGCACGCCTGCTCGGCGTCGTCGACCGGCCCGGCGAGCGAAGGCTGAACAAGCGGCCGATCCCGCGGCTCGGCGGGCTCGCGATCTTCCTGGGAATCCTCGTCCCGTCGCTCGCGTTCCTGTCGCTCGACCGCGAGATGCGCGGGATCCTGCTCGGCGCGGCGGTCGCGTGCGTCGTCGGCGCGATCGACGACTTTCGGGGGCTCGACCCCCTCCCGAAGCTCGCCGGGCAGATCGCCGCCGCGGCGATCGCCTGCGCGTCGGGCGTGTGGATCGACCACTTCACGTTCCCGTTCGTCGGCGTCGTCGACCTGCCCGCCTCGGTCGGGATGACGCTGACGATCGTCTGGATCGTGGCGGTGATGAACATGGTCAACTTCCTCGACGGGATGGACGGCCTCGCGTCCGGGGTCTGCGCGATCGCCGGCCTGACGTTCGCGATCCTCGCGCTGTCGCTCGGGAAGACCGACGCGGCGATCCTCTCCGCCGTCGTCGCAGGGGCGTGCATCGGCTTCCTGCGGCACAACTTCTTCCCGGCCCGCATCTTCATGGGCGACTCCGGTGCGCTGGTGCTCGGCTTCACCCTCGCGACCGTGTCGATCTCGGGTCTGCTGAAGACGGCGTCGACCGTCGTGCTGTTCCTGCCGCTGCTCGTGCTCGCCGTGCCGATCATCGACACGTCGTTCGTCGTCGCGCGCCGGCTCAAGTACGGCCGGCCGATCTCGTCTCCCGACCGGTCGCACCTTCACCACCGGTTCATGCGGATCGGCTTCACGCAGCGGCGCGCCGCGATGACGATGTGGGCCTGGACCGCGAGCCTCGGCGCCGCGGCGCTCGCCACCCGGTTCATCCCGTTCCGCGAGGGGGGCGCCTGGCACCCGGGCGAGACCCTCGCCGTCGCCGCGATCGCTCTCGTCGCCCTCGCCTTCTCGGTCTACATCGTGTACCTGCTCGAGATCGTGAAGCTCGCGAACCCGCGCGTCCGACGCCGGCGGAACGGCGAGGCCGAGGACGACGAACGCCTGAGTGCGTAATGTCCGTCGCCGTCTGTGCCCGCCGGTGTCCGACTTCGAGTGGACACCTGAGGCCAGGTCGCTTCGTGTGACGAATGACCCTCGTTTTTGGCTCTAAACCGGCGTTTTGGCTGTTACAAGCTCGCTGATATGCTCCGGTCCGCATGGCCGCCGCGACCGCCTCCTCACCGCATTCGCTCGCGACCGCGTCCGGTCTCCTGCTCGGGACGACCGGCGCCGCGATGGCGGTGGGAGCGCTCCTCGGCTGGGCGTTCGGCTCCTGGGGGATCGGTCTCCTGGTCGGCGCGATCGTGGGCATCCCGCTCGCGGTCTTCGTGGTCTACAAGGTCTACGCCGGCAGCCCGACGTGAGCACAGGCGTGTTCTCGACGCCGCGGCCGATCCCAGGCCGCCTGATGCCCGCGCTCGCGGGCTCCGCCGTGATCGCGCTCGCCCTGCCCGTCTTTGCGGTCGCGGGCTGGCCGCTCTCGGGCTGGGCTCTCGCGGCCGTGCTCTGGGGCGCCGCGCAGGCCTTCGCATGGCTATTGACGCGACTCTCCCTCGACGCCGGTAACCTCGCCGCCGCAGGCATGCGGGGCATCGGCACGAGCTTCAAGGCGATCGCGGTCGGGATTCCGCTCGTCGCGATCACCGTCTCCGACGAGCGGGTCGGCATCGCCGCCGCGGTGCTCTACGCCTTCGCGTTCACGGTCGAGCTCGCGGTCTCGCTCGTCACCTACTTCGGCGCGGAGGCGAAGGCGTGAAGGCACGCGTGCTCGGGCTCGCGACGCTGCTCTTCTTCGCGCTCCCGGCGTTTGCGCTCGCCGCGGACGAGACGTCGACCGACGAGGACTTCAACCCGGCGGACGAGTGGGATCTGCACGAGTGGATCCCGATCCACATCGGGCCGCTCGACCTCTCGATCAACAAGGCGGTCGCGTACCTCTTCCTCGGCGCGCTGGTCGCCTGCGTCATCGGCATCGTCCTGATGCGCGTGAAGCTCGGCAAGGACCCGAACCGCCGCCAGGCGCTGGGGGAGACGATCTACGAGGTCGCCCAGGTGCAGATCGCCGAGCAGGGACTGCCGACGAAGGCGATCGCGCGCTGGTTCCCCTACTGCACGACGCTCCTGCTGTTCATCTGGACGGTGAACATGCTCGGGTTCATCCCGCTGCCGCTCTCGGACGAGAAATGGCACGGGGTGCCGACGCTCGCGCTGTTCGCGGCGACCTCGACGCTGTCCGTGACCCTGGCGCTGGCCCTCATGACCTGGGTCTTCACCCACGTGGAGGGGATCCGCGAGAACGGGCTGTGGCCGTACCTGAAGAGCTGGATCCCGGACGTCCCGAAGGGCCTCTACCCGCTGATCATCCCGCTCGAGATCCTCGGTCAGTTCATGCGATTGATCTCGCTCAGCGTCCGGCTCTACGCGAACATGCTCGCCGGGCACATGCTGATCCTGACCTTCATCGGCCTGATCTTCCTCGTCACTCCGTGGATCGCCCCGTTCTCGGTCGCGCTCGCGACCGTCTTCTACCTCTTCGAGGTCGTCATCGTCGTATCCATCCAGGCGTACATCTTTGCTGCACTGTCCGCCATCTACATCGGCTCGGCGATCGAGCCCGAGCACTAAGGAGGCTCCTCTCACCATGCTGTCTGCGTTCTTTGTCCTCGCGGAGACCACCGGCGACGTCGCCGACGCCGGCAAGGCGATCGCGCTCGCGCTCGGCATCGGCCTAGGCGCGCTCGGCGCCGGCATCGGCATCGGCAACATCTTCGGCTCGATGATCCAGGCGGTCGCGCGCCAGCCGGAGCTCCGGGGCGAGCTGCAGGGCATCCAGTGGCTCGGGTTCGCGCTCACCGAGGCGGTCGTGTTCTACGGCCTGATCGGCGGCCTGCTCGCCTACGTGCTGATCTGACGTGCAGAGCGTCGTCGCCTCATCCGGTCTGATCGAGGTCGTCCCCGGCCTCATGATCTGGACGCTGGTCGCGTTCGGGATCACGTTCTTCGTGCTCCGCAAGTACGCGTTCGGGCCGATCCAGAAGACGATCGACGAGCGTCGCGACCGCATCCGGCAGGCGGTCGAGGAAGCGGACCGCGCGCGGGACGAGGCACGCGAGCTCCTCGAGCAGAACCGCGCGATCCTCGCGCAGGCGCGCTCGGAGTCGGCCGAGATCCTCGCCGAGGCGCGCAGGGTCTCCGACGCCCAGCTCGAGCGGGCGAAGCAGGAGGCCGAGGTCGAGCGTCAGCGCAGGATGGAGGACACCCGGCGCCAGATCGAGGCCGAGACGGCACGCGCGATCGGCCAGATCCGCAGCGAGGTCGCCGACCTGACGGTCGACGCGACCGAGCGCGTGGTCGGCAAGGTGCTCGACTCGGCCGACCAGCGGCGGCTCGTCGAGGAGGCCGTGCAGGGCCTCGACTTCTCGGCCCTCGAGCGGGGGTCGGCGAACTAACCCGTGGCCGTCGCCGAGCGCATGTACGCGGGGGCGCTCTACGAGGCGGCCCGTGAGACGGACCGCGTGGACGTCGCACGGGCGGAGCTCGCAGACCTCGCCGCCGCGATGGAGACGTCACCCGAGCTCGAGGCGTTCCTCGCGAACCCCCAGCTCGACCCCGGCGCGAAGGCGAGCGTGCTCGAGGAGGTGACGACCGGGGCCGACCCGGTCGTGCGCAACTTCGTGCGGCTCGTCGCCGAGAAGGGCCGCGCCGGCCAGCTCCGCGCCATCGCAGAGGAGTTCGAGGCGATCGTCGACCAGGAGCAGGGCCGGCTGAACGTCGAGCTGACGACCGCCTACGAGCTCGACGACGACGAGGCCAAGGCGATCGTCGCGAAGATCGAGCAGGCCTCCGGCCGCACCGTTGAGGCGACGCGCTCGGTCGACCCCGAACTGATCGGCGGGATGATCCTCCAGGCCGGCTCGTTCCGCGTCGACGCGAGCGTGCGCGGCCGCCTCGACCGCCTGCGCCGTGAGCTTCGAGATGGGGGAACCCATGGTTCCCCCACCCGCCCCCTCCTTCCGCGTCGTGCATAGAACGTCACGTCATTGGGCTCCCGCCGGGCAAAGCCCGGCTCCGCCCGCAAACCGCGCCACATCGGACTTGCGCAGAAGACTGGAGAGCAACTAGTGAAGCTACGCCCCGAAGAGATCACCTCCATCCTCAAGCAGCGGATCGAGGAGTACGACGTCGAGACCGACCTCTCCGAGGTCGGCACGGTGCTCCAGGTCGGCGACGGCATCGCCCGGGTCTACGGGCTCGAGAACTGCGTCTCGCTCGAGCGGCTCGAGTTCGAGCACGGGGTGGTCGGGATCGCGTTCAACCTCGAGGAGGACAACGTCGGCGTCGCGCTCTTCGGCGAGTGGCAGCACGTCAAGGAGGGCCAGCCCGTCCGCCGCACGGGCGCGGTGATGAGCGTGCCCGTCGGCGAGGAGCTGCTCGGCCGGGTGGTCGACCCGCTCGGGAGCCCGCTCGACGGCCAGGGCCCCATCGGCGCGACCGAGCACCGCCCGCTCGAGTTCAAGGCGCCCGGCGTGATCCAGCGGCAGCCGGTGCACGAGCCGCTCCAGACGGGGCTCAAGGCGATCGACTCGATGATCCCGATCGGCCGTGGCCAGCGTGAGCTGATCATCGGCGACCGCGGCACCGGGAAGACCGCGATCGGGATCGACACGATCATCAATCAGCGCGGCGGCGACGTGATCTGCATCTACGTCGCGGTCGGCCAGAAGGCGTCGACCGTGGCCCAGGTGGTCGAGCGTCTGCGTGACGCGGGTGCGATGGAGTACACGATCGTGATCTCGGCGCCCGCCCAGGAGGCCGCGCCGATCAAGTGGATGGCACCGTTCGCGGGCGCCGCGATGGGCGAGCACTTCCTGTTCAACGGGAAGCACGCGCTCGTGATCTACGACGACCTGACGAAGCACGCCGACTCCTACCGGCAGCTGTCGCTCCTGCTCCGCCGTCCGCCGGGCCGCGAGGCGTTCCCGGGCGACGTCTTCTACCTCCATTCCCGTCTGCTCGAGCGCGCCTGCAAGCTCTCGGCGGAGCTCGGCGCCGGCTCGTTGACGGCGCTGCCGATCATCGAGACGCAGGCGGGCGACGTGGCCGCGTACATCCCGACGAACGTGATCTCGATCACGGACGGCCAGATCTTCCTCGAGTCGTCGCTCTTCTACTCAGGCATCCGTCCGGCGATCAATGTCGGCATCTCGGTCTCTCGGGTGGGCGGCAACGCGCAGACGAAGGCGATGAAGAAGGTCGCCGGCCGCCTGCGGCTCGACCTCGCCCAGTACCGCGAGCTCGAGGCCTTCTCGCAGTTCGGCTCCGAGCTCGACGCGGCGACGCAGCAGGCGCTCGCCCGCGGCGAGCGGATGGTCGCAACCCTCAACCAGCCCCAGTACCAGCCATGGGCGATCGAGGAGCAGGTCGTCGCGATCTACGCGGGCATCCACGGATGGCTCGACAAGGTGCCGGTGCCGCAGGTGCCGCGCTTTCAGGAGGAGCTGCGGGAGACCCTGCGCGCGGACGACACGATCTACAAGGCGATCCGCGAGAGCTCAGACCTCTCGGACGAGACGGCCATGGCGCTCGACGCGGCGCTCGAGAAGTTCGTCGAGGGCTTCAGCGTCGAGGAGGAGACGGGACTCGTCTAGACACTCTCGCTTCGCGAAAGTGCCAGATCAAGAGCACACTCGATGGCCTCTGTCCAGGATTACAAGCGCCGGATCCGGTCCGTGCGGAACACGCGCAAGATCACTCGCGCGCTCGAGCTCGTCGCCGCGGCGAAGCTTCGCCGGGCGCAGAGCCGCATCGAGGCGATGCGGCCTTATGCCGACACGATGCGGGAGCTCATCTCGGGCGTCGGCCGTGCAGCCGGCTCGGTCCAGCGGCTGCCGCTGCTGCAGCAGCGCGAGCAGACGGCGTCGACGCTGATCGTGCCGCTGACGGGCGACCGCGGGCTCGCCGGCGCGTTCAACGCGCAGGTGATGCGCCGCGCTTTCGCGGTCGAGCGGCGGCTGCAGGCCGAGGGCCAGACGGTGCGCTGGCTCGGCGTCGGGAAGAAGGGGCGCTCGACGCTGACGTTCCGCCGCCGCACGCTCGACGGCGCCTTCGTCGGCTTCATGAACGCACCGACGTATGCCGACGCGCAGGCGATCGCCCACCGCGCCGCGGACCTGTTCGTCGGCGGCGAGGTCGATCGGGTCGTGCTCGTCTACAACACGTACGTCTCGGCGCTCACGCAGACGGTGACGGAGCAGGAGATCCTCCCGATCTCGGCCGAGTTGCTCGAGACGGACGAAGAGGAGCGGCGCGACGACGTGCTTCGCGGCGACTTCATCTTCGAGCCCGAGCCGGAGGAGATCCTCGAGCGGTTGCTGCCCGTCTACCTCGAGACGCAGATCTATCGCGCGCTGCTCGAGTCCGGCGCGTCGTTCCAGGGCGCCCAGATGACCGCGATGCGCAACGCGTCGAAGAACGCCGGTGAGCTGATCGACACGCTCACGCTCCAGATGAACCGCGCCCGCCAGGCGGAGATCACCCAGGAGATCCTGGAGGTCGTCGCCGGGGCCGATGCGCTCTCCTGAGCCTGCGAGCGTTCGTTCCGCAAGAGCGGAACGAACACCGCAAACTCCGTTGCGTCCGGCTGCGCCGGACGCAAGGGCATATCCCTGAAGCGGCCTGCCGGCTTCGCCGGCGGCCGGGATTCTCTCCTACCGCCCACATCTCGCTAACAACTTTCGTCCGGAAACGTAGAAGAGAGAAGTGGCGGACTTCCAACCAGACGGGCAGCCCGTCGATACCATCGTGACGGTGGAGCGGGCGCTCGCGGACGACAACCGGGAGATGGAGGCTGCGCGCGTCGCGCGTGCCGGTGAGATCTCGACACGGTTCCTCGACAACATCGAGACCGTCGTCTACGGGAAGCGCGAGGAGATCACGCTCGTCCTGACCGCGCTGATCTGCGACGGGCACGTGCTCCTCGAGGACGTCCCCGGCACCGCCAAGACGATGCTCGCGCGCGCGATCGCGGGCAGCATCGAGGGCGCGACGACGTCGCGCATCCAGTGCACGCCGGACCTCCAGCCGACCGACGTCACGGGTCTTGCGATCTTCGACCAGCGGAGCCGCGACTTCGAGTTCCGCCCCGGCCCGATCTTCACGAATGTCGTGCTCGTCGACGAGATCAACCGCGCCACCCCGAAGACGCAGTCCGCGCTGCTCGAGGCGATGGCCGAGCGGCAGGTCACGGTCGACGGCGTCACGCGCGAGGTGCCGTATCCGTTCCTCCTGCTCGCGACAGAGAACCCGATCGAGTACGAGGGGACATTTCCACTCCCCGAGGCACAGCTCGACCGGTTCTTCCTGCGCACCGCTCTCGGATACCCGGGCATCGAGGACGAGCTGCGGATCATCGAGGAGCAGCGCTTCAACCACCCGCTGGAGGCGCTCCAGCCGGTCGTCGGCCTCGAGGACATCCAGGATCTCCGGGCGGCCGCGCAGGAGGTGTACGTCGACGACGTGCTCCATCGGTGGCTCGTCGAGCTCGTGCGCGCGACCCGCGAGCAGGAGTCGGTCGTGATCGGCAGCTCCGTGCGCGGCAGCCTCGCCCTGGAGCGCGCCGCGCGTGCCTGGGCGCTTCTCCACGATCGCGGGTACGTCGTCCCCGAGGACGTCGAGCTGCTCTTCGCGCCCGTGCTCGCGCACAGGGTCGTCTTCACGCCGAGCTTCGTGGCGCGCGCCCGCGCGTCGGGGTGGGAGGCCGCGATCGACGACTTCCGGCGGGCCTGCTTCGCAGCGGCGCCTCGCCCGGGGTCGGAGGCCGACCCGCTCTTCGAGCAACCCCGGTCCCTCTAGGACGGCCAAAACCCCATGGCCAACGCCCGGCCGACCTTCACCTTCGTCCCGCGGCGACGCGTGATCGGGCTGTCGTTCGGGACGATGCGCAGCCTGCATCGCGGCTCGGGGACGGACATCGCCGGATCGCGGCCGTACCGACACGGCGACGCGATGGACGTGATCGACTGGGCCGCCTCGGCGCGCCTCTCGACCGCCCGGGACGCCGACCAGTTCCTCGTCCGTGAACGGTTCGCGGAGGAGGCGCCGAAGATCATCCTCGTCTGTGACCGTCGTCCGAGCATGGCCCACTTCGCGCCGCCGCTCCCGTGGCTCGACAAGGCGGCGGCGATGCGGCAGGTCGTCGAGCTCGTGCTCGCGAGCGCCGGAGCATCCGGCGGGTTCGTCGGGTACCTCGACTTTGCGGACGGCGAGGCGCATTGGCGGCAACCGAAAGGGGAGCGCAAGCTGCTGGAGATCCGCGACCAGCGGCTGATGTCGTCCGAGTTCGGCAGCCCGTCGGACTGGCTCGACCGCTCGATCGCGTTCCTCTCGGAGCGGCGCCGGGCGGCGAGCGCCGGCACGTTCGTGTTCGTCCTCTCGGACTTCATCCCGGCGCCCGCCGAGGATCTCTGGCTGACGGCGTCCGAGCACCGCTGGGACGTCGTCCCGGTCGTCATCCAGGACCCGACCTGGGAGCAGAGCTTCCCCGACGTGAGCGGCCTCGTCGTCCCGCTGAGAGACGCCGAGTCGGGCCGGGTCGCGTCGGTCAGGCTCCGGCGTGGCGAGGCGGAGGCACGCCGGGAGGCGAACGAGAAGCGGACGAAGGAGCTCTTCGACATGTTCCGGGCGCTGGACGTCGACCCGGTGCTCGTCTCCTCGAGCAACCCCGCCGCGATCCTCGCGGAGTTCCTCGTGTGGTCCGACCTGCGTCGGACGCGCCGGGTGGTCGGAGCATGAGCGAGCGGCGTCAGAGGATCCTCGCGGGGATCGGCCTCGCGGG
Source organism: uncultured Actinomycetes bacterium (assembly GCA_963742625.1). Taxonomy (GTDB): domain Bacteria; phylum Actinomycetota; class Thermoleophilia; order Gaiellales; family Gaiellaceae; genus Gaiella. The sequence goes on along the minus strand of CAVUMO010000002.1, from coordinate 1,133,367 downwards.
TCTCGCGCTGGTCGGGGCGCTCGTCGTGATGGTCCTCTGGAACGGCGGCGGCAGCGACGAGCCCGAGCCGACCGTCACGGACCCGAGCGGGATCCAGGCATACGCCGACCTCGACCGCTACAAGGTGCATTTCGGCGACACGCTGAACGCGAAGGTCGAGGTCAGCGTCGACCGCGCTCGCGTCGACCCGGACTCGATCCGGATCAACACGGACTTCACGCCGTGGAAGGCGGCCGGCGCGCCGCAGGTCGTGCGACGCGACGGCGCATCGACGACCTACATCGAGGAGCGGTACACGCTCCGCTGTCTCGAGAGCTTCTGCACGACCCCGGACGCGGAATCGGCCCAGGGCTTCAAGGCGGCGCGGATCACGTACACCGCGCGCGACAAGGCCGCAGGCGGAGCCGGGTCGCGGACCGTGCGGGCTGCCTGGCCCCAGATCCTCGTCACGGCCCGCTACGCGCCGCCGAGCGCCAGCCAGTCAACGCGTCGGGCACCGACCCAATGGCGCGCCAACCTCCTCTCGCTTCCCTCGGCGACCTATCGCGTCGGCCCATGGGTCCTCGTCGCCGTGCTCCTCGCCGGGGCCGGCCTGCTTGCGGGCGCAGCCGTGCTGATCGTCCTCCGCACTCGACCGCGTTCGCCGGTCGTCGCCGCCGCCGTCGCGACTGCCGCGGACGCGGGTCCCGGAGTCACGCCGCTCGAGTACGCGCTCGAGCTGCTCGAGGACCCGGCGAGGGTCAACGGGTCTGGCGACCAGCGTCGGGCGCTCGAGCTCGTGGCCGACGGCCTCTTCGACCGCGGCGACGGAGCGCTCGCCCGCGTTGCGCGGGCGCTCGCCTGGTCACGACCCGTCCCGAAGATCGACGAGACGAGCGGGATCGCGCGGAAGGCGCGCACGGTCTTCGGGAGGAGGGAAGAGGCCGATGCGCCTGCTGTCTAGCGGCGCTGCCGTCGACAGTCACGACGTCGGCGCGATGCGCCGGGCGACGTTGCGCACGCGGCTCGTCCGGGTGGTGCTCGTCGTTGCCGCCCTCGCCCTCCTCGGCGGTGCGGCGGCGTCGGCGCGCGGCCTCGATGCAGGACGGACGAACGGGCTGCCCACCGCCTCCGGGGTCGCCGTCGTCGACCTGTCGCTCAGCATCGGCCCGCAGGACTACCAGACGATCCGCGCGACCTTCCGCCGTCTCATCGCCTCGAACGGCTCGCTCGGGCTCGTGATGTTCTCCGACGTGCCGTACGAGATGCTGCCGCCCGGGACGCCTTCCAGAGAGCTCGAGCCGCTGCTTCGGCTGCTCGCGCCCCCGAAGGTGGCCGAGAGGCGCGGCCCGGTGCTCCCTGACAACCCGTGGTCGCAGAGCTTCTCCGCTGGCACACGCATCTCCTCGGCACTCGAGCTCGCGCACGACATGCTCGTCCGCGACGGCATCTCGCACGGAACGGTGCTACTCCTCAGCGACCTCGTCACCGCCCCCGAGGACGTCCCGCGCCTCGCCCGGACGCTGCAGGACCTCCAGGACGCCGGGATCTCGGTGAAGGTCGTCCCGCTCTCCCCGCTGAAGGACGGTCGCACGATCTTCGAGGGCCTGCTGGGCAAGCAGGCCCTTATCCCGCCGTCGCGCATCGCGAGCTCCGAGCCGCTGCCGACGGATTCCTCGTCCGGGCTTCCGATCGCGCTGCTCTTCCTGGGGGCTCTGGTGCTCGTCGTCCTCGCGGCTCATGAGCGCTTCGCCGGGCGACTCTGGCTGCCCCGACCCGAAGGGAGGCCCGCATGAAGGATCCGCGCGTCAGAAGGGCCGTGATCATCGCCTCCGTGACGGGTTGCGCGCTGTTTTCCCTCTTCCTCGTCATGCTGGCGATCGACGTCGTGCGCTCGCACGAGGCGCTGGCGTCCGGCGACGACACGTACGCGTCTTCGCCGAAGGAGGGCGGGCTCTGGAAGCCCGGTGCGCTCGGGGCGTCGGCCCTCACCCGCAAGGTGCTCGGCGTCGACGACGACCTCGCCTTCCGCGAGGCCGTGCGTGCGCTGAGGCTGTCCCAGCGCGACGAGCCGACGGACTCGGACCCCGACGCAATCCTCCGGCGTGCAAAGGCGCAGAGGCTACTGCAGCGGGTGGCGAACAGCGATCCCGACCCGCGGCGTCGCTCGAGGGCTCTGAGCCTCCTGAGCGTCCTGATGCTCTCGACCCCGGCCGCAGATCGGGAAGAGCGCGCGACGACCCAGCGGGTCGCGCTCGCGAACCTGCAGAAGGCGATCGAGACCGACCCGACGAACGACGAGGCGAAGTACAACCTCGAGGTCGTCCTTCGGCGCCGGGCGGGTGTCCAGACGGTGCAGGGTGGTCCGACGCCGAACCCGTCGAGCGGGCAGGGACAGTCGCGCGGCGCGGCGACCGGCCCGCCCGGGAAGGGCTACTGACCGGGACATGCTGCTCGTCACGCTCCACTTCCTGACGCCGAGGGGCGCGCTGCTCGCGCTCCTCGTCCTCGTCCCGCTCGCCGCGTTCCTCGCCGTCTCGAAGCGAGGGGCGGGCGTCCGCGAGGCGCTCGGCGTGCCCGCGCTGCCCGAGAGCATGCGGGTCGTTCCGCTCGTTGCGGTCGTCGCGGTGGGCGGCCTGCTCGGGCTCGCGGCGGCCCAGCCGCTCGTCGAGCGCTCCTCGGAGCGGAAGGTGCGCTCGGACGCGGAGGCGTACGTCGTCCTCGATGTCACTCGCTCGATGCTCGCTCGTCAGGGCCTGCCGGGACAGATGCGCATCGAGCGGGCGAAGCGGGCAGCCGAGCAGCTTCGCGCGTCACTCCCCGACGTGAAGTTCGGCGTCGCCTCGATCACGAACAGGGTGCTGCCGCACCTCTTCCCGAGCGCCGATCAGGACGTCTTCCGGGCCACCCTCGAGAAGTCCGTCGGGATCGACCGCCCGGCGCCCGGGACAGGGTTCATCGTCGCGCCGGGGCAGGTCACGAGTCGCAATGCGACGACGTTCAGCGCCCTCGCAGGCATGGGGACACAGGGCTTCTTCTCCCCCGAGGCCCGGAAGCGGGTGGTGGTCGTGCTGACGGACGGCGAGAGCCCCGACGTCGAAGCGGCCCGGGTGGGGTCGAGCTTCCGGCGCGCCGGGATCCAGGCGGTCTTCCTCCGGTTCTGGGGATCGGGCGAGCGGGTGTTCACGAACGGCGAGGCGGAGCCGCAGTACCGGCCGCAGCCGGAGTCGCGCGCGATCCTCGAATCTCTCGCCGCTGCCACCGCGGGTCGTGCGTTCGACGAGGCCGACCTGACGGGAGCCGAGCGTCAGGTGCACACGGACCTGGGCTCGGGCAAGGCCGAGGCCGTGGCGACCGAGCGCGGGCATCGCCTTCCGCTCGCGCCGTACCTCGCCGCGGTGGCGATCCTCCCGCTGGGGCTCCTGCTCTGGCGCCGCGATCGCTGAGCGAACTGCCCTAGCCGGTCAGGCGGAGCGTCTCGACGGCCGGGCTGTCCTCGAGCTGCGGCACGATGCAGCCGCCGATCGCGTAGAGCCTGCCGCCCACCGCGTACAGCGCGAGCGCGTGCCGCGGCACCTTGAGGCTCGGGCCGCGCCGCCACTTCCGCGTCGCGGCGTTGTAGACGAAGTACTTCGACTCGAGCACGGCGTGGATGTTGTTGCCGACGGACACGACGCCGAGGAGGTCCATCGGCGCCGGCATCGACGGGCCCGCCCGCCACTCGTTCCGCGCGGGGTTGTAGATCCAGACACGGCGGATGATCTCCTGGCTCCGAAGGCGGCCGCCGAGAACCCAGATCTCGCCCTTGAACACCGTCGCGGCCATCGCGTGGATCGCCTCGGGAAGCGGAGCGACCTCCGACCAGGTCTCGCGGGCGACGTCGTACGCGTAGACGGTCTGCACCGGGTTGACGGGATCGAGCCCGCCGATCGCGTAGATCCTGTTCCCCAGCCCGACGGCCGCGAGGTTGGTGCGCGGCGCGGGCAGCGGCGTCAGCGTCCGCCACGAACCGCGGCGCGTGTCGTAGGCGTAGACCTGGCGCCCGTCCACCTCCGGAGAGTTCCCGCCGATCACGAAGAACGTCTGCCCGAGCTTGGCCCCGGCGGCCGCGCTGAACTCGTGCGGGAGCGGGGTGAGCGCGCTCCACCTGTCGGTCTTGGGGTCGAAGCGCTCGAACAGGTCGAGCGGGCGGCCGCTGTTGCCGACCATGCCGGCCGCGACGTAGATCTTGCCGCCGATCTCGGTGGACGCCGTGTAGCTGCGGCGGTGCGGCATCGGCGGCGACCACGTCCAGACCGGGCGCACCTTCGCGTTCGTGCCGCCCGAGCTCGTCCGCGCGAGCACGCCCGCGGCGGTCACGACGAGCAGGAGCGCGAGGAGCCCGGCGACGACGAGGGTGACGCCGCGGAGCTCGGGCTCAGAGGGCTTCTGCGAGCGCATGCTTGTGCTTGCGACGCTCTTCCTTGCGCTCGCGCATGCGATGCGGGTCCGGGACGGGGACGGCGGCGAGCAGGGCCTTCGTGTACTCGTCCTTCGGATTGGTGTAGACCTCCTCGGACCGACCCGCCTCGACGATCTGGCCCTTGTTCATCACGGCGATGTCGTCGCTCATCGTGCGGACGACCGCGAGGTCGTGGGCGACGAAGAGGTAGGCGAGACCGAACTCGGCCTGGAGGTCCTTGAGCAGGTTGAGGATCTGGGCCTGGATGGAGACGTCGAGCGCGGAGACGGGCTCGTCGCAGACGATCAGCCGCGGGTTGAGCGCGAGCGCGCGTGCGATCCCGATGCGCTGGCGCTGCCCGCCCGAGAACTCGTGCGGGTACCGGTTGACGAAGTCGGGGTTGAAGCCGACCACCTCCAAGAGCTCTTCGACCGTCTTTTGCCGGCGCGCCCGATCCCCGACCTTGTGCACGAGGAGCGGCTCCGCGACGATGTTCCCGACCGTCATCCGCGGGTTGAGCGACGCGTACGGGTCCTGGAAGACGATCTGCATCTCGCGCCGCATCCGGCGGAGGTCCTCCTTCTTCATCGTCGTCAGCTCCTCGCCCATGAACCTGACCGAGCCGGAGGTCGGCTTCAGCAGCTCGAGCACGCAGTAGCCGGTCGTCGACTTGCCGGAGCCCGACTCGCCGACGAGCCCGAGCGTCTTGCCGGGATAGATCTCGAACGACACGTCGTCGACCGCTTTCACGTAGTCGACGGTGCGGTCGATCAGGATCCCCTTCTTGATCGGGAAGTACTTCTTGAGGTTCTCGACCACGAGGAGCGGCTCGCCCTTCTGCGCGTTCCCGCCCGTGGTCGGCGTCGGCTGCTCGGTCGTGCTCATCGCGCTCCCACGGGCTCGGCGGCACGCTCGGAGGCGGGATGCTGCGTCCGTACCCAGTGTCCAGTGCGGATCTCGCGCAGCTCCGGCTGCACCTTGTTGCAGTCGTCGGTGCCCGCGTACTTGCAACGCGGCGCGAAGCGGCACGCCTCGGGCGGCATGAGGAGATCAGGCGGGCGACCCGGGATCGTCGCCAGGCGGTCGTTGCGAGGGTCGTGGTCGTCGATCTTGGGTAGTGACCCGAGGAGCGCCTCCGTGTACGGGTGCTCGGGGTGGTCGAAAAGATCGTTCACCGACGCCTGCTCGACGACCTGGCCGGCGTACATGACGAGCACCTGCTCGGCCGTCTCGGCGATGACGCCCATGTTGTGCGAGATGATGATCATCGTCATCCCGTGGTCTCTACGGAGCTCGTCGAGGGTCTCGAGCACGCCCGCCTGGACCGTGACGTCGAGCGCGGTGGTCGGCTCGTCGGCGATCAGCAGCTTCGGGTTGCACGAGAGCGCGATCGCGATCATCACGCGTTGGCGCATCCCTCCGGAGAACCGATGGGGGTAGTCGCGGAGCCGCCGCTTGGCGTCGGGGATGTGCACCTCCTCGAGCAGCTCGATCGCCCGCTTGTCCGCCTCCGCCTTCGAGAGCCCCATGTGGCGGCGGATCGTCTCCGTGATCTGCGTCCCGATCGTCAGCGTGGGGTTGAGCGACGTCATCGGGTCCTGGAAGATCATCGCGATCTGCTTCCCGCGGACGTCCTCGAGCGCCTTGTCGGACATCGTCGTCAGCTCGCGCCCTTCGAAGCGGATCGCGCCGGAGACGACCCGCCCGGGGCTTTGCACGAGACCCATGATCGAGAGAGACGTGACGGACTTGCCGCAGCCGGACTCGCCCACGATCCCGAGCACCGACCCTTCCTCGACCTCGAACGAAACGCCGTCGACGGCGTGCACCTCGCCCTCGCGGGTCTTGAAGTGTGTTTGGAGGTCCTCGACTTCGAGTAGCGCCAACTCAGGCTTCCTTCGTCCGCGGATCGAGCGCGTCGCGCAGGCCGTCGGCGATGAAGAAGGCGCTGAGGATGAGCCAGGCGATGCAGATGGAGGGGATCACGATGATGTACGGGTGGGCCTGGTAGGCCGTGTAGCCGTCCTGCGCAAGCGTGCCCCAGGACGCCTTCGGCGGGTTGATCCCGAGCCCGAGGAACGAGAGGAACGCCTCGCCGAGGATCACGCCTGGCAGCTCGAGGAAGACGAAGACGATGATCACGCCGAGCGTGTTCATCAGCAGGTGTCTGTAGAGCACACGCGGGCCCTTGGCGCCGACCGCGTACGCCGCCCGTACGTAGTCGTTCTGCTTCAGCGTGAAAATCTGGCCGCGCATCACGCGGGCGGTGGTGAACCAGGAGGCGATCGTCAGCGCGACGACCATCGTCCAGAAGTTCACGGTCCCGAACACCGCGAGCGTCATGATCGCGAACGGGAGATACGGGAGGCCGTAGAGCGCGTCGAGGAAGCGCATCAGCGCGTTGTCGACGTGGCCGCCGAGGAACCCCGCGGTTGCGCCGTACACGATCCCGACGACCATGATCGCGAATGTCGCGGCGAAGCCGATCGCGAACGACACCCGGCCCCCCAGGGCGGTGCGCACCAAGAGGTCTCGGCCGAACCCGTCCGTTCCGAACGGGTGCTCCCAACTCGGCGACTGGTAGGCCTGCGAGAAGTCGAGCGCGTAGGGGTCCTCGTTGGAGATCCACGGCACGAAGATCACGAAGGCGAGCAGGAGGAGGAAGGCGATCGCGGCCACCACCGATGCCTTGTTCCTCATGAAGCGGTGGAGTGCGTCGCCCCAGAGCGACGCGCGCGGCAGCGAGGCACCGGCCTCTGCGCCACGGGCGCTCGCGTTGCGGGAGAGCGCCTCCTCGAACTCCGCCCGGCGCTGCAGGAACGGCCGGTCTAGCCCTCCCGGGCTCCGCCGCGGGGCGGTCTCGGTGGTGGCGAGGTCAGGTTCGCTCATCTCTGATTCTCGGGTCGAGGTAGCCGTAGAGGATGTCCACGACGAGGTTCGCGACGATGATGATCACCGACAACAGGACGGTGATACCCATCACGACCGAATAGTCACGCCCGGTCACCGCGGTCACGTAGTACTTGCCGATGCCGGGGATTCCGAAGATCGTCTCGACGATGAACGAGCCGGTGATCAGGCCGCCGAGCACGGGGCCTGCGGCGGTGACGGCGGGGATCAGCGAGTTCCGCAGGACGTGCTTGCCGACGACGATGCGCCAGCGCAGCCCCTTCGCCTTTGCGGTGCGGATGTAGTCCTGCTGCATCGTCTCGAGCACGGTGCCCCGCACGAGCCGCGCGAAGTACGTCATCGGGTAGATGCCCAGGGCGATCACGGGCAGGACCCACGAGCTCGGGCCGTTCCAGCCGTTCGTCGGTAACCCGGTGTAGTCCTTGAGCCGCAACGAGAAGAAGTAGATGAGCAGGGTCGCGACGAGGAAGCTCGGTAATGCGAACCCGAGGTTCGCGATGCCCATCGCCGTGTAGTCGAGGGCGGTGTTGTGCTTCAGGGCGGCGAACACTCCGAGCGGGATCCCGACGATGATCGCGAAGCCCATCGCCATCAGGCCGAGCTTGATCGAGGTCGGGAAGTGCTCCTTGATGACGTCGTTGACGTCCTGGTTGCGCTGCACGAGCGACGGCCCGAGGTCGAGGCGGGCCGTGTCGCGAACGTAGTAGAGGTACTGCTGCCACCAGGGCTTGTCGAGGTGGAACTTCCGGTCGAGGTTCCGCTGGATCGACTCGGGAACCGGCCGGTCGGTGACCTGGAACGGGTTCCCCTTGATGAGCTTCATCATGGCGAACGTCATCAGGATGACCAAGAGGAGCACAGGGATCGTCCACACGATCCGCCTGATGATGAACCCGAGCATCTAGTTTCAGCTCAACCTCGGCCCCGACGTGATACGGGCAGGGCGCAGGTGCGCCCTGCCCGTATCGTAGATGTCGGGTGGCCTAGGTGCTAGCCCATGGAGACCTGTGTGTAGTCGGTCTGGTCCATCGGGTTGATCACGTAGCCCTTCACGTTCTGGTGCTGCAGGTTGGTGTACGTGTACCAGTAGATCGGCATGAGGGGCATGTCGCCCTTCGGGCCGGAGATGAGGCTCTCGGCCTGCTGATAGATCAGGTACCGCGCGTCCGCGTTCGGCGTGTTGTTCGCCTTCTCGATGAGCGCGTCGTACTTCTTGTTGCACCAGTTCGTGTTGTTGTTGCCCGAGCCGCACGTCCAGAGGACGAGGCCGTTCTGGGCATCCGGGTAGTCATAGATCCACCCGAGCCGGTAGACGTCCACGTCGCTGTTGGGCGGCGGGCCGAGGAACTCGAGGTACTGCTTCCACTCCTGGACCTTGATCTGCACGTTCAGTCCGAGCTCCTTCCAGAAGGCCTGGACTGCCGTGGCGATGTTGATGTGGCCCGGCGAGTTGTTGATGTAGAGGTGGATGTCCTTCTTCGGGTTCTTGACCTGATTCATGAACGCCTTCGCCTTCGCCGTCTCGTGCGTCGCCGGGAGGTAGGCGTTCTTGAGGATCACCGGGCCGCCGGCGATGCCAGGCGGCGTGAAGCCGCGGGCCGGGACCTGGCCGAGCTGCGTGATGTACTTGACGATCGCCTTGCGGTCGATCGCGAACGCCATCGCGCGGCGCTGGTTGACGTCAGAGATGTTCTTGACGTTGAACCCGTAGTAGTACGTGCCGAGCGCCTTGAAGGTCTTGAGGAAGTCGGTCTTCTTCAAGTCCTTGACGTCGACCGGGTTCAGACCCGTCGAGTCGACGTCGATGTTCCCGGCCTTGAACGCGTTCAGGGCCGTCGAGGCGTCGGTGATGATCGAGAGCTGGATCCGGTCGAGCTTGACCGAGCTCGCGTTGCGCCACTTCGTGTTCTTGGTGAGCGTGATCGACGCGTCGTGCTTCCACGCGGAGAGCTTGAAGGGCCCGTCGGTCACGATGTTCTGCGGCTCCGTCCACTTGTTGCCGTACTTCGTCACCGCCGCCTTGTTGACGGGCAGGAACGAGTGGTGGGACATCTGCTGGATGAACCACGGCTGAGGCGAGGTCAGCGTGACCTGGAGGCCGTACTTCCCGACCGCCTTGATCCCGACCTTGTTCTTCAGCGCGTTGCAGTTCGCCTTGCCCGGGTCGCAGCCGTTGTAGGCCTCGGCGCCCTGGATCCCGTAGAACTGGTACGCGTAGTCCGCACCGAGCTCCGGCGAGATCGTCCGCAGCCACGAGAACACGTAGTCCGCGGAGGTGACAGGCTGGCCGTTCGTCCACTTCACGGCCGGGTTCAGCTTGATGTTGACGACCTTGCCCTTGACCGTCCAGCTGGAGGCCGCGCCCGGAAGCGCCTTCAGCTCAGGCGCGGGGCCGAGCTTCACGAGCGGCTCCATGAGGTTCAGGATGATGTTGGCCGACGTCGTGTCGGTTGCGAGACCCGGGTCGAGCGACGGCGGCTCAGCGCCGATCGACTCGCGGAGCGACTGGGTCTTGGCACCCGTTGCTCCGATCGCCGAGCCCGCGACGGCAATGGCGATGAGCGCGGCGGCACCTGCCCACCATGCCCATCTCTTGGACTTTCGCATTCCTTCCCTCCTTGAGGATTTCACTCTGTCAAGCACCTTCTCGGCGGTTGACGGCGAAGAGGATCGCCGATCGTAGCCGAAGCTGGGCCCACGGTCCCTGAGCGGTCCGAGTCCGTTCAGCGCCCGCTCGTTCCGCCTGCCGCGGCCCGTCGTCGTTACATACGGTCCACCTCCGTCATCCGACTGTCACCAACCCTCGGTCGAGGGGCCCACCGTTGTCCGCTCCGCCGCGGCGACTCCCTGCGGCGTGGCGGTAGGCGCGGCGCTCGACCCGTCGGGCACGAGCGAGAGGTGCTCTGTCACCGAGAGCCGCTCCTGGGCGCTCTGCACGTTGGAGAAGTAGCCGTCCGCCGAGGGGTCGTCCGGGCCAAGGCCCATGACTCCGCCGAGCGCGACGGCGACGAGGATCGCAGCCGCCGCGGCTGCGCCCGCGCGGGAGACCCCCACGCGTGCGGGCCGGTGCGGCACCTCGAAGTGAATCGGAGGCTCGACGAGATCGGCCTCGCGCAGGGCCTCCGTCACCCCCTCCAGCTCGTCTGCGAACGAGCGACATGCAGGGCAGCGTGCGAGATGATGCTCCATCACCGCGACTTCGAGCTCGGAGAGCTGCCTGTCGAGGCGCAGCGACACGTGCTGGCGCGTCCGGTTGCACGCTTCCGGCAGGATCGCGAGGGCTCGCACGAAGAACATAGACGTGCGAATCCGGTGCTGGTTAGCACCGTGTCACGATCTTGTTGGCGGAGCCCCCGGCGGGCGTGTGTCGATTACACTCGCGCCGGTTTCGGCCCGTTCGCGTCGGGCCCGTTCCGCTACCCACTTCGCACCCGAGGAGCCCGAGAGAGAACATGGCAGAGCGCAACGGCGACAACACCGGCAAGATCGTCGAGATCAAAGGCGTCGTGATCGACGCCGTGTTCCCACACGGTCTCCCGGAGATCTTGACCGCGCTCGAGATCGAGACCGGGAACGGGACGCTCGTGGCGGAGGTGCAGCAGCACCTTGGCGACGACCGCGTGCGCGCCGTCGCGATGGACTCCACTGACGGCCTCGCGCGCGGCGTCGACGTAAAGGACACGGGCGCGCCGATCTCGGTGCCCGTCGGCCAGGCGACCCTCGGCCGCCTCTGGAACGTGATCGGGCAGTCGATCGACGGGGGCGACCCGCTGCCAGACGACGCCGAGCGCTGGCCGATCCACCGCGACCCGCCGGCGTTCCGCGACCTCTCGCCGAAGATCGAGATCTTCGAGACGGGCCTCAAGTGCGTCGACTTGATCGCGCCCTACATCAAGGGCGGCAAGGTCGGCCTGTTCGGCGGCGCGGGCGTCGGCAAGACCGTCCTCATCCAGGAGCTGATCCACAACCTCGCCCGGGAGCACGGCGGCGTCTCGGTGTTCGCGGGCGTCGGCGAGCGCACGCGCGAGGGCACCGACCTCCGGATCGAGATGACCGAGTCGGGCGTGATCGACAAGGTCGCGCTCGTGTACGGGCAGATGAACGAGCCGCCGGGCGCCCGCCTCCGTGTCGGCCTCTCGGGGCTGACGATGGCCGAATACTTCCGCGACGAGGGGCAGGACGTGCTCCTCTTCATCGACAACATCTTCCGCTTCGTCCAGGCGGGCTCCGAGGTCTCGGCGCTGCTCGGCCGCATGCCGAGCGCCGTTGGCTACCAGCCGACCCTCGCGACGGAGATGGGGCAGCTCCAGGAGCGCATCACGTCCACCACCACCGGCTCGGTAACGTCGGTGCAGGCGATCTACGTCCCGGCGGACGACCTCACCGACCCCGCCCCGGCGAACACGTTCGCGCACCTCGACTCGACGACGACGCTGTCGCGCGCGATCGTCGAGAAGGGCATCTACCCGGCGATGGACCCGCTCGACTCGACGTCGCGCGCGCTCCAGCCCGGGATCGTCTCGGACGACCATTACCGTGTCGCGACGAGCGTCCAGCAGATCCTCCAGCGTTACAAGGACCTCCAGGACATCATCGCGATCCTCGGGATGGACGAGCTCACCGACGAGGACAAGCTCGTCGTCACGCGGGCACGGAAGGTCGAGCGGTTCCTCTCGCAGCCGAACTTCGTCGCCGAGCAGTTCACCGGCACGCCCGGCAAGTACGTGAAGCTCGAGGACACGATCGCGGGGTTCGACGCGATCATCAGGGGCGAGCACGACGACCTGCCCGAGTCGGCCTTCTACATGGTCGGCCCGATCGAGGACGTCGTCGAGCGCGCCCGCTCGCTCGAGCAGGCCGCCGCCTAGCAGGGGTGCCCCATGGCGGACGTCACCGACCACCCGACCTTCGACGTCGAGCTCGTCACCCCCGACGGCCCTGTCTTCCAGGGCGACGCTCACATGCTGATCGTCCCCGGCGCCGCCGGGGAGATCGGCGTCCTCGCACGGCACGCGCCGCTCGTCGCCACCCTGAAGGCGGGATCGACCCGCGTCCACGTCGGCGCGAACGAGGTGCTCGAGTTCGCGACCGGCCCCGGCTTCTTCAAGGTCGAGCTCGACCGCGCGCTCGCGCTCGTCGACGACGCCGTCTCGGTGAAGGAGATCGACGACGCCCGCGCCCGCGAGCAACTCGAGACGGCGCAGGCGGAGCTCGCCAAGGTCGAGGCCGGCGAGTCGACGGCCGATCGCTGGCAGCTCGAGCAGCGAATCCGGCACGCCGAGAACCAGCTCGCGGTCTCGGGTAGAACCACCGGCTGACGCAATCCGCATTGCGATTTGCTATGCTGATCGCATGGCGCAGTTCGTTACGCGTCTCGACGACTCGCTTGCCGAGCGGGTCGACAGCCTGGTCGTCGCGGGAGCGCTGGCGAGTCGCTCCGTGGCAGTGCGACTCGGGCTCGAGGAGCTCGTCGACCGGCTCGAGCGCGAGCGCATCGGACGGCAGATCGTCGAGGGATACGAGCGCATCCCCGAGACGGAGGAGGAGCTCGAGGGGATCGACGAGGAGCTCGAGGAGATGCTCGCCGAGGAGCCGTGGTGACGCCGCGACAAGGGGAGATCTGGTGGGCGGAGGCGCGCGAGAAGCGTCGTCCCGTCCTTGTGGTGACGAGAAGCGACGTGATTCCCGTGCTGACGAAGATCACCGTCGCGCCTGTGACGAGGACTGTCCGTGGCATCCCGACCGAGGTCGCGCTCGACGCGACCGACGGAGTCCGTGAGGCGAGCGCGGCGTCGTTCGACAACCTCATGCGCGTTCGGCCGAAGTCGCTCACGGCCAAGATCGGCGATGCAACCCCGTTGCGGCGAGCGCAGATCTGCCGCGCCCTGTCGGCGCTTGCCGACTGCTGAAGGTCTCGGACTTCGAGTCGGACACCAGGCGCCGGACACCACCCTGAGGCGGTATCGTTCGAATCCCCGGAAAGCTTTGAAAGGCAGCTTGGCGACCGGGTCATCAAACGCCTAAAGAGCCACCCGCTTACCGGTCGGGCTCCTCAGGCGCACGGTGGCCGGCGAGGAGACGAGTGAGCGCGATCGATCAGCTGAGGCAGATCCTCGACCGCCGAATCGTCGTGCACGACGGGGCGTGGGGGGTGCTCATCCACCGCCGCGGGCTGTCGGAGGCGGAGTATCGCGGCGAGTTGCTCCGCGATCACCCGCGTGACGTGCAGGGCGACCCGGACCTGCTGAACCTCACGCAGCCGGACATCGTCTCCGAGATCCACGACGCGTACTTCGCGGCCGGCGCAGACCTGGCCACGACGAACACGTTCACCGCGACGAGCATCGGCCAGGGGGACTACGCGCTCGAGGGTCTGGCCGCGGAGATGTCGCTCGCTGGCGCGCGACTCGCGCGTGCCGCCGCCGACGAGTGGACGCGGCGGACGCCTGAGCGTCCCCGGTTCGTCGCGGGCGCACTCGGCCCGCTGAACGTCTCCCTCTCCGTCTCCCCGAAGGTCGACGACGCCGCGTTTCGCTCCGTGACGTTCGACGAGGTGCGCGCAACATACGCAGAGCAGATCGCGGCGCTCGCCGAGGGTGGCGTCGATCTCCTCCTGGTCGAGACGATCTTCGACACGCTGAACGCGAAGGCGGCGATCGTCGCCGCGCGCGAGGTGGCGCCCGACTTGCCGCTGTGGCTCTCGTTCACGGCGATCGACCGGAGCGGCCGGAACCTCTCGGGGCAGACCGCGGAGGCGTTCTGGGTGTCGGTCGAGCACGCACGGCCGCTGATCGCGGGCGTCAACTGCTCGCTCGGCGCGACCGAGATGCGCCCGTTCCTGGAGGGCCTCGCCCGGGTGGCCGACACGTATGTCTCGTGCTACCCGAACGCGGGGCTGCCGAACGCGATGGGCGAGCACGACGAGCAGCCGGGCGACACGAGCCGTTACCTGCGCGCATTCGCGGAGGACGGGCTCGTGAACGTCGTCGGGGGCTGCTGCGGCACCACACCCGAGCACGTCCGCCAGATCGCCGCCGCCGTCGAGGCGATCCCGGCGCGCCGCGTCCCCGCCAGGGCACCGGCGACCCGGTGGAGCGGGCTCGAGCCGTTCGAGATCGGGCCGGACACCGGCTTCGTGATGATCGGCGAGCGGACGAACGTCACCGGGTCTGCGCGCTTTCGCTCGCTCGTCGAGTCCGGCGATCTCGAGGAGGCCGTCCAGATCGCGCTCGAGCAGGTGCGAAGCGGGGCGAACGCTCTCGACGTGAACATGGACGCCGACCTGCTCGACGGCGAGCAGGTCATGACCCGCTTCCTCAACCTTCTCGCGACCGAGCCGGAGGCGGCGCGGCTGCCGATCGTGGTCGACAGCTCCCGCTGGTCGGTGCTCGAGGCGGGTCTCAAGTGCCTGCAGGGCAAGGGCATCGTCAACTCGCTGTCGCTGAAGGAAGGAGAGGGCCCGTTCCTCGAGCACGCCCGGCGCGTCCGCGGGTACGGGGCGGCGGTCGTCGTGATGGCATTCGACGAACAGGGCCAGGCCGACACGGTCGCGCGCAAGGTCGAGATCTGCGAGCGCGCGTACCGGCTTCTCGTCGAGACGGCCGGCTTCGAGGCCGAGGACATCGTCTTCGATCCGAACGTCCTCGCCGTGGCGACCGGGATCGAGGAGCACAACGAGTTCGCCAAGGCGTTCATCGAGTCGCTGCCGCTGATCAAGGAGCGATGCCCCGGCGCGCGGACGAGCGGCGGCATCTCGAACCTCTCCTTCGCTTTCCGCGGCAACCAGCGCGTCCGCGAGGCGATGCACGCGGCGTTCCTCTACCACGCGATCCGCGCGGGCCTCGACATGGGCATCGTCAACGCGGGCCTGCTGATGGTCTACGAGGACATCGAGCCGGAGCTGCTCGAGCTCGTCGAGGACGTGATCTGGAACCGTCGGCCCGACGCGACGGAGCGCCTCGTCGAGCTCGCGGGCCGCTACGCGGGCGCGGCGACGCGGCGCGAGGAAGACCTCTCGTGGCGCGATGCGCCCGTCGAGAAACGGCTCGAGCACGCCCTCGTGCACGGCGTCGTGGACTACATCGAGGAGGATGTGGAGGAGGCGCGCAGCGTCTCGGCCAGGCCGCTCGACGTGATCGAAGGCCCGCTGATGGACGGCATGCGGGTCGTCGGGGACCTCTTCGGCTCGGGCCGCATGTTCCTCCCGCAGGTGGTCAAGAGCGCCCGTGCGATGAAGCGCGCCGTCGCGTACCTCGAGCCGTTCATGGAGGCGGAGAAGGAGGGGGCCCGGCGTGCCGCGGGGCGGGTCGTGCTCGCCACCGTGAGAGGCGACGTCCACGACATCGGGAAGAACATCGTCGGGGTCGTGCTCGGCTGCAACAACTACGAGGTGGTCGACCTGGGCGTGATGGTCCCGGCCGAGACGATCCTCGACACCGCTGTCGAGCAGGGCTGCGACATCGTCGGGCTCTCGGGCCTGATCACGCCGTCCCTCGACGAGATGGTGTCGGTCGCGAAGGAGATGGAGCGCCGCGGGCTGGAGCTGCCGCTCCTGATCGGCGGTGCGACGACCTCGCGGCAGCACGCCGCCGTGCGAATCGCGCCCGAGTACGCGCAGCCGACGGTGCACGTGCTCGACGCGTCACGCGTCATCGGCGTCGTGAGCGCGCTCCTCGATCCAACGCGCAGGAGCGAGCTGGACTCGCAGAACCGCGTGGAGCAGGACCGGCTGCGCGCGCTCCACGCGGAGCGCGAGCGACGCCCGCTCCTGCCTCTCCGCGCCGCGCGCGAGCGACGGACCCCCATCGCGTGGCACGCCGACGACCTCGCGGTCCCCGCGTTCACGGGGCGCCGCATCATCGAGCCCGCGGTCGAGGAGCTTCGCCGGTATATCGACTGGACGTTCTTCTTCCACGTGTGGGAGCTCAAGGGTCGGTACCCCGCCATCCTCGACGACCCGGAGAAGGGCGTGACCGCGCGCGAGCTGTTCGACGCCGCGAACGATCTCCTCGATCGCATCGTCGCCGAGCGGCTGTTCGAGGCACGCGGGGTGTACGGGTTCTGGCCGGCGGCGGCCGAGGGCGACGACATCGTGCTGCTGAACGCGGCGGGCGCGGTGCGCTTCCCGATGCTGCGGCAGCAGGCCGCGCACGACGACTCCCGTCCGAACCGCTCGCTCGCCGACTTCGTCGCCCCGAGCGAGACGGAGCTGGAGGATCACATGGGCGCGTTCGCCGTCGCCATCCACGGTGGCGACGAGCTCGCGGCGACGTACGAGCGGGACGGTGACGACTACAGCGCGATCATGGTCAAGGCGCTGGCCGATCGGCTCGCGGAGTCGTTCGCCGAGTGGCTACACGAGCAGTCACGCCGGGCGTGGTACGCGCCGGACGAGCGCCTCGATGCCGGGGATCTCGCCGCCGAGCGCTTCCGGGGGATCCGTCCCGCGTTCGGCTATCCCGCCTGCCCCGACCACTCCGAGAAAGGCACGCTGTTCTCGCTCCTCGCAGCCGGCGACGCGGGACTCGAGCTGACGGAGTCGTTCGCCACCACGCCCGGAGCGAGCGTGAGCGGCATCTACCTCGGGCATCCGTCCGCCCGGTACTTCTCGATCGGCCGCCTCGGTCGCGACCAGGTCGAGGACTACGCAGAGCGGAAGGGGGATGACCTCGCGACGGTCGAGCGCTGGCTCCGTCAGAACCTCGCGTACGACCCGCGCTGACTTGCCTGCGAGCATCTGTCCCGCTTGTCGCGGAACAGATGCCGCAAACTCCCGGGCGCCCGGCTTCGCCGGCCGCGCGGGTACATCCCTGAAGCGGACTGCCGGCTGCGCCGGCGTCCGGACGCTTGCCTGCGAGCGTCCGTTCCGCTTGTCGCGGAACAGATGCCGCAAACTCCCGGGCGCCCGGCTTCGCCGGCCGCGCGGGTACATCCCTGAAGCGGACTGCCGGCTGCGCCGGCGTCTGGACGCTTGCCTGCGAGCATCCGTTCCGCTTGTCGCGGAACGGATGCCGCAAACGCCGTTGGCACGGCTGCGCCGGGCCAAGGGCAGATCCCTGAAGCGGACTGCCGGCTGCGCCGGCGTCCGGGGGGATGCCTGCGAGCACCTGTCCCGCCTGTCGCGGAACAGATGCCGCAAAACCCCGGGCGCCCGGCCTCGCCGGCCGCGCGGGTACATCCCTGAAGCGGACTGCCGGCTGCGCCGGCGTCCGGACGCTTGCCTCCGAGCGTCCGTTCCGCTGCGCCGGCGTCCGGCGGGGACGCGGCGGAGGCGCGCGACTACAGTGGCTCCATGAGGGTCCTCGCCGTTTCCCTCTTCGCGCTCGCCCTCGCCGCGCCGGCGCTCGGCGCGGACGGGGAGCCGAAGAAGGCACTCACCGCGAAGGGCCAGGCGGTCGCGAAGTCGATCGTCCTCAAGCGCAGCGACCTCTCCGCGGGCTTCGTCCCGCACAAGCCGTCCGACGCTTCGCGTCCCAAGGGCGCCCGCTGCGGCGCCGTCGACGAGTCCGACCTGACCGTCACCGGCGATGCGGACTCGCCCGACTTCAGCCGCGATGCGCTCGGCGTGGCGATCGGCTCGTCCGCGTCCGTCTATCGCACCCAGCGCGAGTCCAACGCGGCCTGGCACCGTGCGGGAACGGCCGCGGCCGTGCAGTGCTTCGCAGACCTCGTGCGGCTCACCTCGCCTGCGGTCCAGAAGGTCGAGATCGTCTCGGCGAAGCGGATCCCCTTCCCGAAGGTGGCTCCGAACGTGATCGCGTACCGCGTCGTGGCGACGCTGACGGTGGGGAAGTCGCGGACGGTTCGGGCGTACTTCGACGCCGTGCTGCTGCAGCGCGGGCAGATGCAGTCCGCGCTCGTCGTCACCTCGCTCGGCAGCGCCGTGCCGGTCGCGGAGGAGCGGGTCCTGGCCTTGATCCTGGCGGGTCGCATGGTCAAGGCCGCGCGCCCACGCGGCCCAGTGGCCTGAGGCTCCTGCGCGGTTGACCTCCGCTCGCGCCCGCTCCGGACGCCGGCGAAGCCGTCAGTCCACTTCAGGGATGTGCCCTTGCGACGGCGGAGCCGGCGCAACGGAGTTTGCGGCGGCGGTTCCGCTTCCGGGGAACGGCCGCTTGCAGGCTGGAACCGGCTGTCCGTTCCAGCCACTGTTCGGCCCCCGACGAGGGTGGTAGCGTCCCGCCGTGGCCGACCGAGCCACTGGCCGTCTTTCCCCACTTCGCCGAAATCCCGGCTTCGCGCTGCTGTTCTGGGCGACGGCAGGCTCTGCGATCGGGACATACCTCGCGGCTCTCGCCCTGTCGGTCGACATCTTCGACCGGACCGGCTCGGGTGCCTGGCTCGCAGCGCTGCTGATCGCGGACTTCCTCCCGATCGTCGTGATCGGGATCACCCTCGGGCCGCTCGTCGACCGGCTCTCCCGCCGGTGGTTGATGATCGCCTCGGACCTCGTCCGCGCGGCGACCTTCGTCGCCCTGCCGTTCGTCGAGCGACCCGGCCTGATCGTCGCCCTCGCGGCGGTCAACGGCGTCGCGACCGGCTTCTTCCGGCCCGCGGCGTGGGCAGGGTTCCCGAACCTCGTCACGGAGGACGACCGCGAGCAGGCCACCTCGCTCCTCTCGACGGTCGAGCACGTCGCGTGGATGCTGGGCCCGATCCTCGCAGGCGGACTGCTCGCGGTCTCCGGCACCGACGTCGCCTACTGGGTCAACGCGGCGACGTTCCTCCTCTCGGCGGGGCTCGTCGCCCGGATCTCCGCCGCGTCGCTCCGCTCCGACGAGCCGATCACGAAGGGCCACTGGGAGGACCTGAGGGCCGGGGTCGGTCTCGTCTTCCATTCCCGGCCGTTGCTGACCGTGCTGGTGGCGTGGAACGTCTCTGCGCTCGCGACGGCGTTCGTCAACGTCGCCGAGGTGCCGCTCGTGAAGGACGACCTCCACGGCGGGAACATCGGGCTGGGCTTGCTGGTCGGGGCGACTGGCCTCGGCCTCGTCGTCGGAAGCTTCTTCGCCGCGTCGGTACTCGAGCACGTCGGTATGCGCACCCTCTATGCGGGGTCGCTGCTCGTGATGGCGCTCGGATTCGGCGTCGCCTCCGTGTCGCCGACGGTCGCCGTCGCCGCAGTGCTCGCCGCGTTCGCGACGATCGGGAACGGGGCTGCGATCGTCTGCAACCAGCTGCTCGTGCAGGAAGGAGCGCCGGACGCGATGCGCGGTCGTGCGCTCGCCGTGCTGATGTCCACGTACTACGGCGTACTCGGACTCGCGATGGCCGGCGGCGGGCTCCTGGTGGACGGCGCCGGGGCCCGAGCCGCGTGGGCGGTCGCCGGCGCCGTCTACCTCGTCTCCACGATCCTCGCGCTCACGCTCACGCGCTCGTCCGAGGGCGCCCGCGCGTTCCGGCCCGCTGAGCCGGTCGGTCTCGAGCGGATCCGGACGCTCATGACGGAGATCGACGAGACCCGCCGCCGCGAGGAGGAGAACGGGCGCTCGGACGTCGCGCTCGCGCCGCCCGAGCGCGGGACGCGGACCGGGTCCTAGGCGCGCTTGGGGGCCCGGCTCAAGGTGTTGCGGCCGCGAAGCGGGCGCCTTTAGGGATGTGCCCCGCCCGTAGGGTGGGGATCGAGCGGCGGGATTCCGCTTTTGCGGAGTCCCGCTTGCGAGCTGGCTCAAGGTGTTGCGGCCGCGAAGCGGGCGCCTTTAGGGATGTGCCCCGCTCGTAGGGCGGGGGATCGAGCGGCGGGATTCCGCTTTTGCGGAGTCCCGCTTGCGAGCTGGCTCAAAGGTGTTGCGGCCGCGAAGCGGACGCCTTTAGGGATGTGCCCCGCCGCAGGCGGGGATCCGAGCGCGGGATTCCGCTCCTGCGGAATCCCGCTTGCGAACTGGCTTGCAGGTGTTGCGGCCGCGAAGCGGGCGCCTTTAGGGATGTGCCCCGCTCGTAGGGCGGGGGATCGAGCGGCGGGATTCCGCTTTTGCGGAGTCCCGCTTGCGAGCTGGCTCTAGAGTGCCGTCGGTGGCACGCGCCGGGTGGACGCACGAGGAGCTCGTCACCGGCGTCCTCGCCGGTGATCGCAGGGCGCTTGCACGCGCGATCACGCTCGTCGAGGACGGCGCCCCCGAGGCCGAGGAGCTCGTCCGCGAGGTCTACCCGCGCACCGGGCGCGCGGCCTCGATCGGCGTCACGGGGCCGCCCGGCGTCGGCAAGTCCTCGCTCGTGAGCGCGCTCGTCGTCGAGGTGCGGGCCGCGGGGAGCACGGTGGGCGTCGTCTCGGTCGACCCGTCGAGCCCCTTCTCCCGTGGGGCGCTCCTGGGCGACCGGATCCGTCTGTCCGACCACTTCCTCGACCCGGCCGTCTACATCCGCTCGATGGGGACGCGTGGTCACCTGGGCGGGCTCGCCGAGGCGACGCTCCAGGCGCTGCTGCTCGTGGACGCGTCCGGGAAGGACGTCGTCTTCCTCGAGACGGTCGGGACCGGCCAGAGCGAGGTCGAGGTGATCGGCATCGCCGACATCGTCCTCCTCGTGCTGATGCCCGGCTCCGGCGACTCCGTGCAGGCGCTGAAGGCCGGGATCATGGAGATCCCGGACGTGATCGTCGTGAACAAGATGGACCACCCCGGCGCGAAGACGATGCTGCAGGAGGTCCGCTCGATCGTGGCGCTCGACCCCGACCGCGAGCGGCGGCCACCGATCCTCCTGACGGACGCCGTCCGCGGAGAGGGCGTGCCCGAGCTGTGGGACGTGCTCGGGGCGCGGCGCGCACAGCTCGAGGAACGGGGCGAGCTCGCTCGCCGGCGCGAGCGGAACCTGGGCGGCGAGGTCGAGACGCTGGCCGTCGCCCGTCTCCGCGAACGCGCGCGCGAGGCGATGGCGGCGGACCCGGCCGTGCAGGCGGCCGTCGAGGGCGTCACGCGGCGGGAGGTCGACCCCCTCACGGCCGTCTCGCTCGTCGTCGACGCGGTGACCGGAGCAGGCGGATGACGGACGCGCGCCCGACGATCGACGACGTCCGGGAGGCGCAGGAGCGTCTCGCCGGCATCGCGCGCGTCACTCCGGTGTTCTCGTCGGAGACCCTCTCGCGCCTCGCGGGCCGGCCGGTGCTGCTCAAGGCCGAGAACCTCCAGCGGACAGGCGCGTTCAAGATCCGGGGCGCGTTCAACACGATCGCGCAGCTCTCCGCGGACGAGCGCGCCGCCGGCGTCGTCACGGCGAGCGCCGGGAACCACGGGCAGGCGGTTGCGTGGGCCGCGCGCGAGGCCGGCATCTCCGCGACGATCCTCGTCCCCGAGTCCGCGCCCATGGCGAAGGTCGACGCCGCCCGGAGCTACGGGGCCCAGGTCGAGCTGGCGGGCGAGGGCTTCGACGAGACGGCCTCACTCGCACTCGCCCGCGCGGAGGAGACCGGAGCCACGTTCGTGCACGCCTTCGAGGACGCGCGCGTCGTCGCCGGCCAGGGGACGCTCGGGCTCGAGCTCGCCGAGCAGCTCCCCGACGGGCCGGCGACCGTGGTGGTCCCCGTCGGCGGCGGCGGGCTCGCGGCAGGGGTCGCGATCGCGCTCGACACATTGCGGCCCGAGATCCGCATCGTGGGCGTTCAGGCCGCGGCGTGCGCGCCGCTCGCCGGACGCGCTCCGCAGGGCTCGACGATCGCCGACGGGATCGCGGTCAAGCACCCCGGCGAGTTGACGGCGACGATCCTCCAGGACCTCCTCGACGACGTAGTAGTGGTCGACGACGAGGAGATCTCGGAGGCGATCGTTCTGCTCCTCGAGCGCGCGAAGCTCGTCGCAGAGGGAGCGGGAGCTGCGCCGGTCGCGGCGATCCTCGCGGGTCGGGCCGGCGGCGACGGCCCCGCCTGCGCGATCATCGCGGGTGGAAACGTCGACGCGACGACGCTCAACTCGGTCGTCCGCTACGGGCTGACCGTCTCCGGACGCCACCTCGTCGTCGCCCTGCTGATCCCGGATCGACCCGGCGAGCTGGCGCGCATCGTCTCGACGATCGCGACGCACCGCGCCAACGTGCTCGCGATCCAGCACCACCGCGAGGGCCGCAACATCGGCGTGCTCGAGACCGAGGCGGAGCTCACCCTCGAGACCCGCGACGAGGAGCATTCCCAGGCGCTCATCCGCGACCTCGCCGACGCGGGCTACACGGTGCGCCGCCTTCGCTGAGGGGTCGCCGACGCCCCAATAGACTCGATCCGTGCTCGTGTGCTCCCGGTGCGCCCGCGAGAACCCGGACGACGCCCGGTTCTGCAACGCGTGCGGTGCGGCCCTCGCCGCCGAGCCGCGCGCGCGGGAAGAGCGAAAGATCGTCACCGCGGTCTTCGTCGACCTCGTGGGGTCGACCGCCCGCGCCGAGCGGCTCGACCCGGAGGACGTGCGCGCCGTCCTCCGTCGGTACCACGAGACCTTGCGGCGTGACCTCGAGCGATACGGAGGGACGGTCGAGAAGTTCATCGGAGACGCGGTCGTCGCGGTCTACGGCGCCCCGACGGCACACGAGGACGACCCGGAACGGGCGGTCCGCGCCGCGCTCGCCGCGCGCGAGTCGATCTCCGCGCTGAACGACCGGGGCGACGCGCTCGATCTCCATGTGCGCGTCGGGGTCGCGACCGGCGAGGCGCTCGTCACGCTCGACGCCCGTGCGGCGGAGGGCGAGTCGATGGTCGCGGGTGACGTGATGAACACCGCGGCGCGCATCCAGGCGGCTGCGCCGGTGGACGGGATCCTCGTCGGCGCCGCGACGCACCGCGCGACGGAGCGCGCGATCGTGTACCGCGAGCGCGAGCACGTGTCGGCGAAGGGGAAGACCGACCCGGTCGAGGTGTGGGAGGCCGTCGAGGCCATGGGGCGCGTCTCCGGCCCCGGGGACGACGACCCGTCGTCGCCCCTCGTCGGCCGGGAGAACGAGCGCGCGCTGCTGCTCGGCGCGTTCGCGCGCGTGCGCGTGGAGCGCTCGCCGCAGCTGGTGACCCTCGTCGGCGTGCCCGGGATCGGGAAGAGCAGGCTCGTGATCGAGCTGCGCGAGGCCGCGGCCGAGGACGAGGAGATCATCACGTGGCGGTACGGCCGCTGCCTGCCGTACGGCGACGGCGTCACGTTCTGGGCGCTCGGGGAGATCGTCAAGGCGCAGGCGGGGATCCGTGAGAACGACACCGCCGCGCTCGCCGCGGAGAAGCTCGGACGCGCAGTCGCGGACGTCGTGCCGGAAGCCGATCGCCGCTGGGTCGAGCCGAGCCTGCGCCCCCTCGTCGGGCTCGTCTCCGAGGACGTCGCGCTCGCCGACCGGCGCACGGAGCTGCAGGCGGGCTGGCGCGTGTTCCTCGAGGCTCTGGCGGAGCAGCGCCCGCTCGTCGTCGTGATCGACGACCTGCAGTGGGCGGACGACGGGCTGCTCGACTTCGTCGACGGGCTGCTCGACCTCGTCGAGGGCGTGCCGCTCCTCGTCGTCTGCTGCGCACGGCCGGAGCTGCTCGAGCGGCGCCCGGGCTGGGGCGGGGGGAAGCGCAACGCGCTCACCGTGTCGCTCGCTCCGCTGACGGAGGCAGACGTCGCGCGGCTCGTCGAGTCGTACCTCGGGAGGGACCCCGCCGACGCCGACCTCCGGGCGAACGTCGTCGAGCTCGCCGCCGGCAACCCGCTGTACGCCGAGGAGCTCGTCCGCATGCGGACCTCGGGCGGCGACCTCGCCGGCCTGCCCGACACGGTGCTCGGCATTGTCACCGCGCGGGTCGACCTGTTGCCGCACGCCGAGAAGGAGCTCCTGCGCGACGCCGCCGTGATGGGTGGCGTCGTCTGGTCGGACGGCCTGCAGGTCGTCTCGACGCGTGAGCCCGAGGAGGTCGACGATCTCCTCCGCTCCCTCGGCCGGAAGGAGTTCCTCCGTCGCGAGAGGCAGTCCGCGGTCGCCGGCGCGACGCAGCACTCGTTCGTCCACAGCCTCGTGCGCGACGCGGTCTACGCCCAGCTTCCGCGTCCGGATCGCATCGACCGCCACGTCCGCGTCGCGCGGTGGATCGAGTCTCTCCCGGAGGACCGGCGCGAGGACCGTGCCGAGCTCCTGGCACACCACTACGTCGAGGCGATCGAGCTCTCGCGGAGCGCGGGCCTCGATTCGGCGGAGCTCGTCCCCGCCGCCTCGGCCGCGTTGCGCGAGTCGGGGATGCGGGCCTTCGCGGTCGGCGCCTACCTCGCCGCGGTGCGCGCGCTCCGGGCCGCCGCGACGCTGCGGCCGGACGGGCTCGACGCACGCGCCCTTCGAGCGCTCGGCAAGGCACTCACGTTCACCGAGCACACGGGCCTCGACGAGCTGCGGCGTGCATTCGAGCAGCTGCTCGACGAGGGCAAGGGGCTGGAGGCGGCCGCGGCTGCGGCCGACCTCTCCTTCGGGCTCTGGCAGCACGGCGACGGCGCCGGGAGCGCGGCCTGGATGGTGCGTGCGCTCGAGCTCGTCGGCGAGGGCGGGCGCTCGCGGCACGAGGCGCACGTCCTCGCCCAGGCGGCACGCCGCTCGATGCTCGCGGGCGACAGCCAGGAGGCGATCGAGCTCGCCGGCCGGGCGATGGAGCTCGCGACCTCGATCGGCGTCGAGGCGGTTCGGGTCGCCGCCCTCATCACCCGCGCGACGGCGAAGGCGAACTTCGCCGAGTACGGACGTGTACGGGAGGACCTCGAAGAGGCCGCGGAGCTGGCGCTTGCGAGCGACCCGTCGGAAGCCGGGCGTGCGTATGTCAACCTCGGTTCCGTGCTCCTGGAGACCGGAGACGTCCAAGGTGCGATCGCGACGGCGCGCCAGGCGATCGTGATCGGGGAGCGAATGGGGATGATCGGCGGCTCGGGCGGCTTCGCGTTCGGCAACCTCGTCGAGGCGCAGTTCATCGCAGGCGATTGGGACGAGGCGGCAGCGACGTCGATCGCCGAGCTCGAGCGCGCGGACCGCACCGGGGGCCTCTACCAGGAGCCTCTGTTCAGACTCGTGCTCGCCGAGCTCGCGTTCGTTCGGGACGGCCGCGCGGACGAGGCGGTGGAGACCGCGAGGAGCCAGGTCGCGGCGGCCCGTGAGCGAAACGACGACCAGGCCGTGTTCGGCGTGTGCTCGCTGTGCGCCTGGACCTTCGTGCGGGCCGGGGTCGACGACGAGGCGGGAGCGATGCTGGACGAGCTGCTCGCACGCCGGCGCGCCCGTCCGTCGGCCGTTGCGCCGGGCTGGTGGACGGTCGCGATCGCGCTCACGCTCGAGCGACTCGGGCGCTCAGGGGCACTGCTCGAGCTGCCGGAGCCCGGGGGCTCGCGGTTTCTTGTCGCGGCCCGAGCGATCGACGCGGGCGACGCCGCGGCAGGGGCGGAGATCCTGCGGGAGATCGGTGCACGGCCCTTCGAGGCCGAAAGCCGGGTGCTCGCCGCGCGCGACGCGCTCGCCGCGCGCGACGGCGACTCTGCGGAGGCCCATGCTCGACGTTCGCGCGAGCTTCTTCTACAGCTCGACGCTCGCGCCCGCCTCACGGAGCTCGCCGACGGTCTCAGGAGCCGCAGCGTCGGAAGCTGACGGCTGTCGCGCCGCGCGCGAGCCACTCCGTCATCCCTCCGTCGACCACGGGGCGCGCGTCGTAGCCCCGGGCCCGCAGGACGCTCGCGCCGATGGCCGCTCGTGGCCCGGAGCCGCAGATCGTGACGAGCGGCTGGTCGTCGGGGAGGTCCGGGCAGCACGACCGCATCAGCCGGTACGGCACGTGGCGGCTCCCGGGGATGTAGCCCTCGTCGCGCTCG
The DNA here is from genome assembly GCA_963742625.1 of uncultured Actinomycetes bacterium. Taxonomy (GTDB): domain Bacteria; phylum Actinomycetota; class Thermoleophilia; order Gaiellales; family Gaiellaceae; genus Gaiella. The sequence goes on along the minus strand of CAVUMO010000002.1, from coordinate 1,107,270 downwards.
TCCTTCTCGCGCACGTCGACGATCGTCGCGCCCGACCCGATCAGGGCGTCGAGCTCGGCGAGGGTCACCGAGCCGGTCGTCTCCTCGCCGCCCCCGAGCACGTAGCCGGCGACGTCGGCGAACGCCACCGACCGGAGGCCGTCGACCGCCCGCAGCGCCTCGTCGGCGTGGGCGGCGAGGACGACGACGGGTGCCGCCGCGTCGAGCACGAACGCCGCCCTGGTCGAGAAGCTCGAGCCGGAGACCGGCACGTTGATCGCGCCGGGCCGGTGTCCGGCGAGGTGGTCCTCGGCCGGTCTCACGTCGAGGAGCTGCGCTCCCTCCGGCGGCGCCGGGAGCTCCGGAGCCGCGGACATGGTGGGCAGAAACGGGCCGCGGTTGAGCTCGACGATCCGGGCGAGGTTCGGCGGCTTCGGCGACGACACCCCGGCGGACTCCGCGACGAACGCGTCGGCGTCCGGGAGCGCGAGCATGGGGTTGAAGCGGCGCTCGAAGCCGATCGTGGTCGACGCGCGCGAGCTCAGCGACGCGCCGCAGAGGGACCCGGCCACGTGACCCGGGAAGACCTCGACACCGTCAGGCAGCTCGAGCAGACGCCGGAGGGAGTGGAAGAGCCCCTCCGCGCCCTCCATCGCGCCGACTGCGAGATCGGGTCGTGCCGCGTCCCCGACGAAGAGCGAGTCACCCGTGAGGACGAGCCAGGGCTCGTCCGAGCGGGTGGTGTCGGCGACCGCGAAGCAGCAGTGCTCCGGCCGGTGGCCCGGCGTGTGGATACAGCGGATCCGGACGTTCCCCACGGCGATCTCGGTCCCGTCGTCGAGCGGCTCGCTCGGGTACTCCGGCTCCGCAAGCGGGTGGATGCTCACGGGGATCCCGTGGTCGAGCGCGAGCCGGCCGTGGCCGGAGACGTGGTCCGCGTGCGTGTGCGTCTCGAGCGTCCGCACGATTCGCGCGTCGAGGCGCTCGGCCTCGGCGAGGATCGGCTCGATCGCGAGGTGGGGGTCGACGACGACGACCTCGCCCGCCTCCTCGCAGCCGACGAGGTAGGAGGCGCACCCCAAGTCGTCGTTCAGGATCTGCGAGAACAGCACGGGCGCCGACGGTAGCACCCGTCTCCACTATCTCTCTTGAAGCGGAGGACGCCTCAGCAGGCGCAGTACGAGGAAGCTTCCGACGAGCAGCAGGAGCCCTGCCCCGCCCGCCGCGAGCGCACGGCCGAGGTGCTGCGACGGCGCCTTGTTGCCCTCTGCGGGCAGCACCGAGAGCGTCGCCGGCCAGCGCACCTGCTCGCCGTCGTCGTACCGCTGGACCGCCCGGAAGATCTGGTTCCCCGCCCTCGTCCGCGCGAGCACGCGGATCTGGAACGCGACGGTGCGCGTTCCTTCGATCCGCCCTCCCGACCACGCGACGCGCGTCGTCGTGACGTCGAGCTTCCAGCCGGGCGGAGCGGGAGCCGACTCGAACGCGACCCCGGGCGGAGCGTCGATCGCGAGCGACACGGTGGCGTGCGGAGGGCGCTCGTTGGGCGTCTCGAACCGGATCGTCGCGGTCGTATCCGCCTCGACGTATGTCGGCGAGATGGTCACGTGCGCAAGGGCGCTGCCCGGGGCCGCAAGGGCGACGAACACGCCGAAAACCGCCGCGCACGCCCCAGTCGTTCGCGCCGAGCAAGGTTTCTGTAAGGCAAGACGGGGCACTGGCAAGGTGGGAACACAGGCCCCGCACGACGCTGGGGCGAGTCGGCGAACCGGAAAGGAGGGGGCCTGATGAGGATAACCGTGCGTGCGGTTCAGTCCGCTGCGGTTGCCGCCCTCGCCGTGCTCGCCGTCGGCTGCGGGAGTGACAGCGACACGGGGAGCAACGGCAGCGGCGTCATCGACCAGGTGATCAACATCAACTGGGGTGCCGAGCCGCCGTCGCTCGACCCGGGCCTTGCGACGGACACGACGTCCGGCGACGTGATCACGAACATCATGGATCCGCTCGTCAAGCTCGACAAAGATCTCGAGCCTGTCCCCAATCTCGCGAAGTCGTGGACGGTCTCGAACGACGGGAAGATCATCACCTTCACGCTCCGCGACGACGGCCGCTGGACGAACGGCGACCCCGTTACCGCGCAGGACTTCGAGTGGTCGTGGAAGCGCACGATCTCGCCGGCGCTCGCGGCGGACTACGCCTACCAGTTCTTCGGCATCGTCGGCGCGGCCGAGTACAACGCGTGCAAGAGCAACTGCGACGCGCTCCGCGACAAGGTCGGCGTGAAGGCGCTCGACGGCCACACGCTGCAGGTGCAGCTCACCTCGCAGCAGCCGTGGTTCGTGCAGCAGGTGAGCCACCAGTCGTTCCTCGCAGTCCACCGGCCGACCGTCGAGAAGTTCGGCCGCAAATGGACCGACCCGGCGAACATCGTCACCGACGGGCCGTTCAAGCTCGCCCGCTGGAATCACGACTCGCGGCTCGACCTCGTCAAGTGGGACGGCTGGCGGAACGCGGACCAGGTGAAGCTCGAGCGGATCAACGGCTCGATGATCACCGAGGGCACGACCGCACTGCGCGCCTTCGAGGCCGGCGAGCTCGACACGAGCGGCCAGGGCCTCCCGCCGGTTGACCTGCCGCGGCTGAAGCAGACGCCGGAGTACGCGCAGTACCCGGGCCTCGGCACCTACTACTACGGGCTCAACGTCAAGACCGTCCCCGACGTGAAGCAACGCCGCGCGATGGCGGTGGCGATCGACCGGCAGACGATCATCGACCACATCGCCCAGGGCGACCAGCTCCCCTCTAGCGGGTTCACGCCGAAGGGCATGCCGGGGTTCGACACCCTCACGGCGAGCTCGCCGTGGCTGCCGGCGCACGGCGACCTCGACAAGGCAGAGCAGCTGATGTCCGAGGTGAAGAACCCGCAGAAGGACGTCACGCTGCTGATCAACAACGCGCCGGGTCACAAGGAGATCGCGGTGGCAGTCCAGTCGATGTGGCAGAAGCTCGGCCTCCGGGTCACGATCTCCCAGCAGGACTGGGCTCAGTACCTCCAGTTCCTCGGCCCGCCGCCCGACCCGTCGATGGACGCGTTCCGGCTCGGCTGGATCGCGGACTTCCCCGACGCGATGAACTTCCTGGAGCTCTGGAAGTGCGGCTCGGGGAACAACAACACGAACTGGTGCGACCCCTCCTACGACAAGCTCGTGGAGCAGGCGCGGAAGACGCCCGACAACGCGCAGCGCTACGCGCTCTACGGGCAGCTCGAGGACAAGCTCGTCGGCCAGGACGGCGCGATGCCGATCGTGCCGATCTACTGGTACACGTTCGTCCAGCTCGAGCGGTCGTCCATCAAGGACTCGCTGAACATCAGCCCGCTCGGCCTGACGGACTTCTCGAAGGTCGTCGAGACCGACGGGTCGTCGGCCTAAGCGCCTCGACCCGGCGTACGGGTGAGGCGCCCGGCCCCCCGGGCGCCTCACCCGTCTGTGTGCCCCTTCCAGCAATGCCCTCCGGGCCTCTAGCCGAGCCCGAGGTGCCGCGCGATCACCATGCGCTGCACCTCGTTCGTGCCTTCGCCGATCTCGAGGATCTTCTGGTCGCGGTAGAGCCGCGAGATCGGGTACTCGTCCATGAAGCCGTAGCCGCCGTGGATCTGCAGCGCGTTGTTCGCGACCCGGTGGGAGAGCTCGCCCGTGTAGAGCTTCGCCATCGCCGCCTCGAGCGCGAACGGACGTCCCTTGTCCTTGAGCCAGGCGGCGCGGTAGACGAGCTGTCGGCCCGCCTCGATCTCGACGGCCATGTCGGCGAGCTGGAACGCGATCGCCTGGAAGCGCCCGATCGGCTTCCCGAACTGGGTGCGCTCGCGGGCGTAGGCGAAGGCGAGATCGTACGCGCCCTGCGCCAGCCCCACGCCCATCGCCGCGACGGAAATGCGGCCGCCGTCGAGGATCTCGAGGAACTGGGTGAAGCCTTTCCCGCGCTCGCCGAGGAGGTTCCCCTCCGGCACGGCGCAGTCGGAGAAGGTCAGCGCGCGCGTGTCCGATGCGCGCCAGCCGAGCTTGTGGAGCGGCGCAGAGACGTCGTAGCCCGGCGTGCCGTTCTCGACGACCAGGTTGGAGATCTCGTCGTCCCCGGTGCGCGCGGTGATCGTCACGCCCCACGTGAGCTCCGTCCCTGCGTTCGTGATGAACATCTTCGAGCCGTTCACGACCCACGAGCCGTCGCGCAGCTCGGCCGTCGTGCGGCTGGCGCCCGCGTCGGAGCCCGCATCGGGCTCGGTCAGCCCGAAGGCGGCGAGACGCCGACCCGAGGCGAGGTCGCCGAGCCAGCGCTCCTTCTGGTCGTCGGAGCCGAAGAGGAAGATCGGCATCGTCCCGAGCGACGTGTGCGCCGCGACCGTGATCGCAACGGATGAGTCGACGCGCGTCAGCTCCTCGATCGCGATCGCATACGAGAGGGTGTCGCCGCCGGCACCTCCGTACTGCTCGGGGATTGGGATGCCCATCAGTCCGAGCGCGGCCATCTCGCGGACGAGCTCGACGGGGAAGCGGGACTCGCGGTCGAGCTCCTCGGCCAGCGGAGCGACGCGCCCGCGCGCGAACTCGCGGACGGTGTCGCGGATCAGCTGCTGCTCGGAGGTGAGGTCGAGGTCCATGCCGGCCGGGATCGTAGATGCCGTCAGAGCGTTGTCGGGATGCTCTGCGCGTGGCGGAAGCGGTTCGCCGGGTCGACGGCGTGCTTCGTCGCGACGAGGCGCTCGAGGTTCTCCGCGTAGTACGCGCGCTTCCAGGTCGCGAGGCCGCGGTCGGCATAGTTCTGCAGCGCCTCGCCCGACGTGTACGGGGCGAGCGCGAGGCGGGCCCGCCTGATCCAGGCGAGGTTCGCGATCTCGACGCCCGCGCTCGGGCTCGTCCACAGGCCGAGCAACTCGAGGGAGAAGCGGGCGTCGCGATGCACGTAGGCCGTGGCCGTCCGCGGGATCCTTCCGACGGCCCCTCCGAACGCGAACAGGACGATGCCGCCGCCGCGGAGCCGCGGGTCGGCATGGCGTTCCGCGACAGCTTCCACGAGAGCGTCCCGACCCTTCGGTCCGAGCGGTGCCCGCGCGACCCGGGAGCTGCCTGCGATGCGTCGCGGCTCGGACTCGCCGCCGGCGAAGTAGGTCATCGCGGCGCCGTACGTCCGTTGCACCAGGCTCGACGTCGCCGGAGCGGGATCGCCGCCCGTCAGCCCGGCGAGCGCGGCCGCCGCCGCGGTCCTGGGCCCGAGGAACATCCCGTTCACGACGACGGTCGGCGTGCCGCCCGTCGTGGGCGGAACGCGCAACGCGAGGGTCGTGGTCAGCTCGTCGGGAGCGGTCACCATGAACGCCTGCCACGCGGCGGCGACGTCGGCCGCCGCCGCCCAGGGCCAGCGGAGCACGAACGTGGTCACCGTGCCGACCTTGCGGGTTGCGAACGTCAGGCGGGTAACGATGCCGTAGCTCCCGGCGCCACCGCCGCGGAGCGCCCAGAACAGGCTCGGCCGCGAGCCGGCGGACACGTCGTGCGCATGCCCGTCGGCCGTCACGATCCGGACGCTGCGGAGGCTGTCGCACGCAAGGCCGAACGCACGGGCTGCGAAGCCGTGCCCGCCGCCGAGTGTGAGCCCCGCGATCCCGACGGTCGGGCACGAGCCGGCCGGGATCGTCCGCTGCCCGGCAGCCCACAGCCGGGCGTAGACGGAGCCGAGCGTCGCGCCCGCGCCGACCGCCGCGCGGCCATCCGCGCCGAACGTGACAGCGGAAAGCCTGCTCAGGTCGACGAGGAGTCCGGTCGTCGAGGAGAGGCCGGCGTAGGAGTGACCACCCGAACGAACGGCGAGCCGGACGTCGTGGGCCACGGCCCAGCGGACGATCGCCTGGACATCGGCGGTGTCGAGCGGCTGCGCGACCGCGCGGGGGAGCACGTCGTCGAAGCGCGCGTTCCACGGTCGTCGCGTTTGTCCGTACCGGACGCTTCCCGGACGGTAGAGCGGACCGCGGAGCGCGGCGTCGAGCTCGTCGAGCGCGCTCGCCGCGTGAGCCTCGGAGGTGAGCCCGAGCGCGAACGTTGCAGCGGCCCCTGCCAGGCGCCCACCGCGGACGACGAAGTCGCGCCGACCGAACCGCTCCACGGCCGGAGCGTAGGACGTCGCCCCGCCGAGGGCTAGCGCTCGATCGAGCGATAGCGTCGCACCGCGAGCGGCGCGAACACGAACAGCAGGCCGATCGTCCAGACGAACGAGAGCAGCAGCGCGTGTTGGCCCGGCCACGAGTCCGACGGGAACGGGTTCGGGTTGCCGAAGAGGTCCCGCGTCGCGGAGACGAGCGCGCTAACAGGGTTCCACTCCGCGATCGGCTGCAGGATCCCGGGAAGCGTCTCGGTCGGGACGAAGGCGTTCGAGACGAACGTCAGCGGGAAGATCACGAGGAAGCCGAGCTGCTGCGCGACCTCGACCGTCTTCACGAGCAGGCCGAGCAGCACGCCGACCCACGACATCGTGAGCGTGAAGAGGAGCATCAGTCCGACCGCGAGCACGAACTCGCCCACCGTGCCGTGCACCCTCCAGCCGACGGCCAGGCCGGAGAGCATCAGCACGACGAGGATCCCGGCGTTGTAGACGACGTCGGCGGACGTCCGCCCGCTGAGCACCGCGGAGCGGGCGATCGGCAGCGAGCGGAAGCGGTCGATCAATCCCTTGCTCATGTCGTCCGCCATCCCGATGGCGGTCGTGATCGAGGCAAACGCAAGCGTCTGGATGTAGATACCCGGCATCAGGTACTCGCGGTAGCTGCCGCCGCCGGGGAGCGGGATCGCGCCGCCGAAGACGAACGCGAACAGCAGGACGAACATGATCGACTGGAGGATCGCGAAGATCGCGAGCTCCGGGATCCGCGGCACGCGCTTGAGGTTCCGCCAGGCGACGACGCGCCCGTCGGAGACGGCTTCGGCGAAGGCGCTCACGCGCGCCCCTGGCCGCGCGTGTCGGCGGTTGACCGTGGACGTCTCACGCCGCGAGCTCCTCGTCCGGCTCGTCCTCCTCGCCGCCGCCCTCGGCCTCCGCCTCCTCGGCGGCATGGCCGGTGAGCGTGAGGAACACGTCGTCGAGCGTCGGTCGGCGAAGGCCGACGTCGTCGACCTGGATCGCCGCGTCGCCGAGCCGGCGGACGACGTCGACGAGCTCCTGCGCGCCGCCGCGGGCAGCGACGGTGACCCGACGCGTGTGCTGGTCGAACGACCCGTCGCCGTCCGGGGCGAGCACGGTCGCGGCCCGGCGCAGGTCGTCGCGGTGCCGGACGACGACTTCGATACGCTCGCCGCCCACGTAGGCCTTCAGCTCGTCCGAGGTGCCGCGCGCGATGATCCGGCCGTGGTCGACCACGGCGATCTCGTCCGCGAGCTCGTCGGCCTCCTCGAGGTACTGGGTCGTCAGGAGCAGCGTCGTGCCCTCGCGCACCTGGTCGCGGATGACCTCCCACATCCCGAGTCGCCCGCGCGGGTCGAGCCCGGTCGTCGGCTCGTCGAGGAAGAGGAGCTGCGGCCGCCCGACGAGCGCGGCTGCGAGGTCGAGCCGGCGGCGCATACCGCCCGAGTACGTCTTCGCAACTCGGTCGGCCGCGTCCTCGAGACCGAACCGGCCGAGCAGCTCGTCGGCCCGGCGGCGTGCGTCGCCGCTTGAGAGCCGGTAAAGGCGGCCGAACATCCAGAGGTTCTCGCGACCCGTGAGGTTCTCGTCGATGGCGGCGTACTGGCCAGAGAGGCCGATCACCCTGCGGACCTCCTGCGCGTCACGGGCGACGTCGAGGCCGGCGACGGTCGCGCGTCCGGCGTCCGCGCGGAGCAGCGTCGCGAGGATCCGGACCGTGGTCGTCTTGCCGGCGCCATTCGGGCCGAGGAGGCCCAGCACGGTGCCCTCCTGCACCTCGAGGTCGACGCCGTCGAGCGCGCGCACCTCGCTCCCGCGCGAGCGGTAGACCTTGACCAGGCCCTCGGTCTCGATCGCAGCCATGGCGGACAACGTAGCCTCGGGTCACGCCCGGCGAGGTTCGGCTGGCCGTACTCGTCGGGTGGTGCGACGACGACGGGCTCCGCGGGAGTAGCCTCGTGACATGCGGAACGAGATCGACCGCCGGGCGATGGCGACGCTGTCCGTCGGCCATCTCGCGGTCGATTTCGCGTCGGGCGCCGTTCCGGCGCTGCTGCCGTTCCTCGCGCTCGAGTTCGACCTGAGCTACACGGCGACCGCAGCGATGATGCTCGCCGCGCTCGTCTCCTCGTCCCTCGTCCAGCCGCTCTTCGGGCTGTGGTCAGACCGGCGCGGGGCGACCTGGCTCCTGCCGGGAGGTGTGGCGCTCGCGGCGCTCGGCGTCGGCGCCGCCGCGGTCGCCCCGACCTACGTCCTTGTCCTGGTCACGGTCTTCGTCGCGGGGATCGGCGTCGCGGCGTACCACCCGGAAGGCGCGAAGTTCGCCGCGTTCGCAAGCGGTCGTCAGCGCGCCAGCGGGATGTCGTACTTCAACATCGGCGGGAACACGGGCTACGCGCTCGGGCCGATCGTCGTCACGCCGCTCGTCGTGTGGCTCGGTCTCCGCGGCGGCACGCTCGCAATGCTGCCGGCGCTCGCGATGGCGTTCGTGATCCTCCGGGCGCTGCCGTCGCTGCAGCGCGTCGTCCCGACGTCGACCGAGCGCCGACTCGACGAGGGGGACGACGACGTGCGCGCGATGACCCTGCTCTCGGTCGTGATCGGGCTGCGAAGCGTCGCCTGGTTCGGGCTCCTCACGTTCGTGCCCCTGTGGGTCGTCGCGAACGGAGGGACGGCGGGAGAAGGAGGGCGCATGCTGTCGCTGATGCTCGTCTCCGGCGCGGTCGGGACGATCGTGCTCGGCCCCGTGGCGGATCGGGTCGGCCTCCGCCGAACGCTCCTCGTCACCCAGGCGGCGCTCCCGTTCCTCGTCGTGGCCTTCGTCGCGGTCGGCGGCGTCGCGGGCACGATCGCGCTGATGCTCGTGGGGCCGTGCGTCGTCGGGACGTTCGGGGTGACGATGGTGCTGAGCCAGATGTACCTCCCGCGGCACGTCGGGGTCGCGAGCGGGCTCTCGGTCGGTCTTGCTATGGGTCTGGGCGGGGTCGCCGCCGTCGTGCTCGGAGCCGTCGCCGACGCGGTCGACCTCCAGACCGCGCTCTACGTCGGCGCGGCGGCGCCTGCGCTCGGCTGCATCGCGTGCCTGATGCTCCCACGACCCGCGACGGCGCCCGCGCCTCCGCAGCCGGAGCCCGCCCCGGTGGGGATCGTCTAGGCTGGGCCGGGACGCTCGATTGAACCGTCAGTCAACGAGGAGACGCGCATGACCGTACAGGAGTTCTTCGCCACTCTCCCCGAGAGGGCCGACCCCGCGAAGACGGCCGGGATGCACAACACGTACGTCTTCGACGTCGAGAACGTCGGGCAGTGGACGGTCTCGGTCGACGACGGCGCGGTGAGCGTCACCGAGGGCGCGGGAGCCGCGGACTGCACGATCCGCGCGAGCGAGGAGACACTCGTGAAGATCGCCTCGGGGGAGGCGAACCCGACGACCGCCTACATGACGGGGAAGCTCAAGATCGACGGCGACATGGGCGCCGCGCTCAAGCTGCAGAAGCTCTTCTGAGCCCAGCCCCGCGGGGTGTTGCCCGCTCGGAGAACCTGCTCGTTGTGGCGCATCCGGGCACGGTGTAGGGTGCGGCCGTGCTCTGGGGCATCCGCATCCTCGTCGCGTGGGGGATCAACATCCTCGCGCTCCTCGTCGCCGACTGGCTCTTCGACGGGTTCACGATCGAGCGCTGGGGGCCCGTCATCCTCGCCGGCGCGGTGCTCGGCCTCGCGAACGTCTTCCTGAAGCCGCTCCTCACCTTCATCGCGCTGCCGCTGATCATCCTCACATTCGGGATCGCCTACTTCTTCGTGAACGTCGTCATGCTCCTGTTCACGGAGTGGGTGACGCCCGACTTCTCGATCGACGGCTTCTGGACGTACGTCGGCGCGACGATCGTGATCTGGCTCGTGAACTGGGTCGTCTGGACGCTCGTCGACACGATGGCGGGCGAGCAGCGCTGACACGCTCGTAAGGATCTTCTGAACACGGCGGTCGCCGCCCGGTCAGGCCGCTAGGGTCGATCCGAGTGGCCCGTCGCCTCGCCATCGTGTGTGCGGTGCTCGCCGCGGTCGCGGTCGGCGTCCCGGCTCTCGCCCCGGGCGCGCCGGGGCTCCAGGTCGGCATCACCGACGACGCGTGGCTGATGTTCGGTCCCGCCACCGCCGAGGAGCGCGCGACGCAGCTCCACGACATGGGCGCGGAGATCGTGCGCGTGACCCTCGACTGGCGGCGTATCGAGAGCCGGGAAGGCGTCTTCGACTGGGAGCGCCAGGATGCCGCGCTCGAGGCGTTGCGCGCCCAGGGCATCGCGCCGATCCTCGTGCTCTGGGGCACGCCAGCGTGGGCGAACGGCGGTCGCGGCGCGAACGTGCCGCCGCGCTCGGCGGCCGACTTCGCCGAGTTCGCCCGGGAGGCGGCGACGCGCTACTCGTGGGTCCGCCGGTGGATCGTCTGGAACGAGCCGAACCAGCGGCGCTGGCTCGTGCCCGCCTCGCCCGTGCTCTACGTGACGCGGCTGCTCAACCCCGCAGGTGCCGCGATCAAGAGCGTCATCCCGTCCGCAACGATCGCCGGCGGCGCGACCGCACCGCGGGGTGGCAAGGGAGGTATATCGCCGGTCGACTTCATCCGCGGGATGGGCCGGGCGGGTGCGCGCCTCGACGCCTACGCGCACCACCCGCACCCGCTCTCTCCGGCCGAGTCGCCGTTCAAGGGCGGCTGCGACCACTGCACGACGATCTCGATGGCGAACCTCGAGCGCCTGCTGACGGAGACCCGTCGGGCGTTCGGTCCGCGGACGCGCGTCTGGCTGACGGAGCTCGGTTACCAGACGAACCCGCCCGACAGGATCCTCGGCGTCCGCTGGGGGACCCAGGCGCGGGACGTCGCGGAGGCGCAACGCCGCGCGTACCTTGCGCCGCGCGTCGACGTGCTTATCCAGTACCTCCTCCGCGACGAGCAGTCGACCGCCGCGTGGCAGAGCGGCCTCGAGACCGCAACCGGCCGCGCGAAGCCAGCGATGCAGTCGTTCACGCTCCCGCTCGTCCAGGTCTCCCGGCGCGGCGCGACCACGACGGTCTGGGGGCAGGTCCGGCCCGGGGACGGGTCACGCGCGTACCAGCTCGAGCGATTCGTCGACGGAAGCTGGGCGCAGGTCGCCCAGGCACAGACGACCGCACGAGGGTTCCTCACGCGCACCGTCCGTGCTGCGCACGGCGACAGGCTGCGGCTCGTCGATCCGTCGAGCGGTCTGACGAGCCCGACGCTCGTCGTCGTCTAGCGCCGCGGCTCGCGCGTCGCACGGCCACTGTAGGGTCGGCTGGTTGATCCGAGTCCTCGTCCGGACCCTGATCGCCCTCGCCGCGAACGCGGTCGGCCTGATCGTGGCGGCAGCCGTCCTCGACGACATGCAGCTCGACGCAGCATCGTTCGTCGTCGCGGTCGTGGTCTTCACGATCGTGTTCTCGCTGTTGCAGCCCTTCCTTGCCGTCCAGTTCCGCCGCATGGGCGCAGGCGTGATCGGGGCGGTTGCGTTGATCGCGACGCTCGTGTCGCTGATCGTCACGGATCTCCTCACGGACGGTCTCTCGATCAGCGGCCTGACCACCTGGATCCTCGCCGCGCTGATCGTCTGGCTCGCGGCGCTCGTCGCGGCGCTCCTGTTGCCGTTCCTCGGGCTCAAGAAGTACCTCGAGGAGCGGAGGGCCTAGCTCACGTGTCGGACTCGGCGCCGGGCACCCACGACGGGCGGCGGCGGTCGAGGAACGCACGGAGGCCCTCCTGGCCCTCGTCGCTCGTCCGTCGCTCCGCGATCAGTCGCGCCGTCTCGACGCCGTCCGGCCGGTCGAGCACGAGCCGCTTCGCATGGCGCGCCGCTCGCGGGCCGGCGGTGCGGAGCTCCCCGAGCACACGGTCGAGGGCGGCTGCGCGATCGCTCGCGACCTCGTGCACGAGGCCGATCCGCAGGGCCGTCTCCACGTCGAACCGCTCCCCCGTGACGAAGTAGCGGCGTGCCGCGCTCTCGCCGATCTTGCGGAGCGCGAAGGGCGAGATCACCGCGGGGACGATCCCGAGCTTTACCTCCGAGAAGGCGAACACGGTCCCGGGGTCGGCGAGGACGATGTCCGACACGGCGACGAGGCCGACGCCGCCGCCGAGCGCGTGCCCGTGGACCGATGCGACGACCGGCGCGGGACACCCGTCGATCGCCTCGAGCATGCGCCGGAGCGCGGTCGCGTCCGCGACGTTCGCCTCGCGGTCGAGGTCGGCGGACGAGCGCATCCACTCGACGTCCGCTCCGGCGCAGAAGCTCTGCCCGTCGCCCGACAGGACGACCGCGCGGGCGGTGCCGACGTCGACGAACGCCTCGGAGAGCTCGGCGATCAGGGCGGCGTCGAACGCGTTTCGTGACTCCGGCCGGGCCAGCGTGACCCGCAGGACGTCGTCGTCGCGTTCGATCCGGAGCGCGCTCACGACGGGAGAGCTTAGGCTGTCTCCGATGTCGACGGGTCGCAGGCTCGCAGGGGCGATCGCCGCCGCCGTCACGCCGCTCCACGAGCGCGGGGAGCGCCTCGACGACGAGGCCTTCCGCCCGTACGCGGACTTCCTCGTCGGCGCGGGGCTCGACGGGATCCTTGCGTTCGGAACGAACGGCGAGGCGGTGCTGCTGACCGTCGAGGAGCGAAAGCGCGGCCTCGAGCTGTGGCTCGAGGCGGTCGGCGGGCGGGTGCTGGTCGCGGCGCACTGCGGCGCGCAGACCACGGCCGACACCGTCGCGCTCGCCGCCCACGCGCGCGATGCGGGCGCCGACGCCGTGGCGGTGATCGGCCCGCCGTACTTCAAGCTCGACCCGCGCGAGCAGCGCGCGCACCTGCTCGCGGCGGCCGAGGCATGCGCGCCGCTGCCGTTCTACGTCTACGAGTTCGCCGCGACGGCGGGGTACGCCTTCGATCCGTCGATGCTCGCGCGGCTGCGCGAGGAGGCGGAGAACGTCACGGGGATGAAGGTCTCCGACACCCCGTGGACAGCGTTCGAGCGGTATCTGCTCGAAGGGTTCGACGTGTTCGTCGGTCCGGAGTCGCTCATCCACCTCGGCCGCGAGGCCGGGGCGGTGGGCGCCGTCTCCGCGCTCGCCTCCGCGTTCCCGGCCGACGTCGCCGCGGTCGTGCGCGCGCCCACCGAGGCGGGCGCCGCGCGGCTCGCGGCGCTGCGCGAGCGCGTCGAGTCGTTCCCCCGGCACGCCGCGCTCAAGCGCGTGATCGGCCGGCGCCGCATCCCGGTCCGGCCGGACGTTCGCCCGCCGCTGCGCGACCTCGACGCTGCCGAGCAAGCGTCGCTCGAGGCGTGGCTGGACGAGGAGCTCGGCAGGCCCGCCGCGTGAGCGTCTCGGAGAAGGCAAACGGGGTCCTCCGCTCGGTCATCCTGCGGGCGGCCGACGACCGGCACGTCCGGCGCTTCATGAGCCGGTACGGGATGCGGCTCGGCGCGGCCCGGTTCGTCGCCGGCGAGACCCTCGACGAGTGCCTCGTCGTGCTCCGGCGACTGGCCGACCAGGGCCTCCACACGAACACGACCCTGCTCGGCGAGAGCGTCCGCGACCGCGAGGAGGCCGAGGCCGTCGCCGAGGAATACGGCGGGATCATCGAGCGCATCTCCGCGGAGCAGCTTCCCTGCAACGTCGCGCTGAAGCTGACGCACCTCGGGCTCGAGCTCGACGAGGAGCTCGCCTACGCGAACGTCGAGCGGGTCGTCCAGGTCGCCGAGCGGCTGCAGAGCTTCGTGAGGATCGACATGGAGCAGTCGAGCGTGCTCGACGCCACGCTCCGCATCTACCGGAGGCTCCGCGAGGCCGGGCACGAACGGGTCGGCACGGTGCTCCAGTCGTACCTGTTTCGCACCGAGGCGGACCTCGAGTCGCTCCTGCCGCTTCGCCCGAACCTCCGCTTCGTGAAAGGCGCCTACCTGGAGCCCCCAGAGATCGCGTACCGGGACAAGGCGGACGTCGACGCGGCGTACCGTCGCCTGGTCGAGACGGCGCTCACAGGGGGCGCGTACGCGGCGATCGCGACGCACGACGAGTCGCTGATCGAGCAGTGCAGCGCCTTCACGGAGCAGGAGGGGATCGGGCGCGAGCGGTTCGAGTTCCAGATGCTCTACGGGGTGCGCCCGGGCCTCCAGCTCGACCTCGCGCGCCGCGGCTTCAAGGTGCTCGTGGCAACCCCGTTCGGGCCCGAGTGGTACCCGTACCTCATGCGGCGGCTCGCGGAGCGGCCGGCGAACCTCGGGTTCTTCGCGCGGAACCTCCTCCGCCGTTAGGCGAGCGCCTCGTACTCCTCGTAGAGGTCGGGCTCGCGACCGACGAGGTCACGCAGCGCCTCGAGCTGCGGAAGCGGCGGCTCGTCTTCCTCGGCGACGACGAGCACCCCGATCTGCTCCGCGCCTTCGTTGACGAGGAACGTGCTCGGCGCGGCGAGCGGCTCGAGCTCGTCGAGCCGGTTCCGCAGCTCCTCGACCGGCGGCGTGCGCTCGTCGAGGCGCCAGAGGACGAGCCGAACGATCATCGCTCCCCTCGGTCAGAAGGGCCCGCGCGCGACGTACGGGTCGGCGCGGGGCGATCCGATCGACACGAACGTGATCCCGTCGTCGCCCGCGTGCACCTGCCGCACCGCCTCGGGGTCGAGCCGGACGACGCGCCGGGGCGAGAGCGGGAGCTCCTCGCCGTCGATCTCCAACGTGCCGCTGCCGGAGAGCACGATCATCACCTCCTCCTGCTTCGAGTCGGTCTCGTCGTGCTCGGGGCCCTCTGTGCCGGGGCCGAGCTCGAACCAGTTGAACCCGAACGCCGTCGCGCCGACCGCGCGACGCAGGAACCGCACCCGGCCGTCGGAGCCGGCACGCTCGACGTCGTCGATGTCGACGACCGTGTAGCGCTCGCTCATGCGGGGAGCTTACGGGACCGCAACGCACCGACGTACACTCGCCCGCATGGAGCCCTTCGCGTGGGACACCGCCCCGGTCGAGCAGCTCAACGACCGCATCGGCAGGCAGATGCTGAACGGCGATGCGATGACGCTCGCGCGGATCATCCTCGCGAGCGGCGCGCTCGTTCCGGAGCACGCGCACGAGAACGAGCAGATCGCCACGGTCGTCTCCGGGCGCCTTCGCTTCTGGCTCGCCGGCGAGGAGGCCGTGCTCGGGCCGGGCGAGAGCTTGCTCATACCCGGCCACGCTCCGCACCGGGTGGAGGCGCTCGAGGACTCGGTCGTCCTCGATGCGTTCGCGCCGCGCCGTGAGGACTGGATCCGCGGGGACGACGCGTACCTGCGCGGCTAGCCGCTGGGGAAGGAGCGGCTAGCCGGGGGGAAGAGAAGCCGGTCGGACCGCCGGCGCTGCGGCCCGCACGGCGGTCCATGACGTTGACCGGCTTCCACACTGACCATCGGCCAGCAGGGTGGTGCGGAGCATCCCCCGAGAGGTGGTTCACCGCACCGGTTCACCCGGTACCGTCCGCGGCCGTGGCGAGCGACCTCGACCCCCTCGAGCAGCACCTCGTCACGGCGCTGCGGGCGCTCTCGCGCGAGGCCGGCGGGCCGCCCGCCCCCGACGAGGCGCAGGCGGCGTGGCGCGCGCAGGCAGCAAGCCGTGCGATCGACCACGCCGCCCGGTGGCTGCAGGAGCAGCGGCTCGGCTTCTACACGATCGGCTCGGCGGGGCACGAGTCCAATGCCTACGTCGCGCTCGCCCTGCGACCCGGCGATCCCGCGCTCCTCCACTACCGCTCGGGCGGCTTCTACCTCGCGAGAGCCGAGCAGGCCGGCCGCGACGGCGTCGAGGACGTCCTGCTCGGGATGGCCGCCGCAGCCGAGGAGCCGATTGCGGGCGGCCGTCACAAGGTGTTCGGCCACCGCGACCTCGCGATCATGCCGCAGACCTCGACGATCGCCTCGCACCTCCCGCGTGCCGTCGGCGTGGCGTTCGCGATCGAACGGGCACGCCTCCTCGGGGTCGAGTCGGAGTGGGCCGAGGACGCGATCGTCGTGTGCTCGTTCGGCGATGCATCGCTCAACCACGCGACCGCGCAGGCCGCGCTCAATGCCACGTCCTTCCTCGCGTACGACGGCCAGCCGCTCCCGCTCCTCTTCGTCTGCGAGGACAACGGCCTCGGGATCAGCGTGCCGACGCCCGAGGCCTGGGTCGAGCAGTCGCTGCACGGCCGGCCCGAGCTCGCCGTCGAGCGGGTCGAGGGAGACGACCCCGGCGCAGTGCTCGAGACCTCGCGCGAGCTCGGGGAGTGGGTGCGTGAGCACCGGTACCCCGCGGTCCTGCATCTCCGCACGATGCGCTACTTGAGCCACGCCGGTGCGGACCTGGAGACCGCGTATCGAGCCGGCCCGGCGATCCGGGCCGACTACGCGCGCGACCCGCTGCTCGCGACCGGGCGCTGGCTGGTGACGACGGGCGCTCACAGCGGCGAGGAGCTGGCGGAGGACTACCTCGCGGTCCGCGCGCGCGTCCGCGAGCGGGCGCTCGCCGCGACGGAGCGGCCGCAGCTGCGTAGCGCCCACGACGTCGTGCGCCCGCTCGCGCCGCGCACGCCGGCAGCCGTCGCCGCGCTCGTCGGCGTCGACCGGCCGTCCGAGACCGGCGAGCGCCTGACGCTCGCGCAGGCGGTCAACGCCGGTCTCGCGACCGTGCTCGAGCGTCACCCCGAGGCGCTCGTCTTCGGCGAGGACGTCGGCGTCAAGGGCGGCGTGTACGGCGTGACGCGTGGGCTCCAGGGGCGCTTCGGCGCCGAGCGCGTGTTCGACACGCTGCTCGACGAGACGTCGATCCTCGGCCTTGCGCTTGGCACGGCGGTCACGGGTTTCGTCCCGATCCCGGAGATCCAGTACCTCGCGTACCTCCACAACGCCGAGGATCAGCTGCGGGGCGAGGCGGCGACGCTCCAGTTCTTCTCGCAGGGCGCCTACCGGAACGGGATGGTCGTCCGAATCCAGGGCTACGGCTACCAGAAAGGCTTCGGCGGTCACTTCCACAACGACAACGGGCTCGGCGTGCTGCGGGACATTCCCGGGCTCGTGATCGCGTCCCCGTCGCGCCCCGAAGACGCCGGGCCGATGCTGGAGACGTGTATGGCCGCGGCGAGGTCGGACGGCAGCGTCTGCGTGTACCTCGAGCCCATCGCGCTGTACCACGCCCGCGACCTCCTGGCCGACGGCGATGGCCTCTGGCTGGCCGAGCCCGGACGCGATCACGTTCCCGTCGGCGCGGCGAGGACGCACCTCGACGGACGTGACCTCACGATCGTGACCTGGGCGAACGGCCTGCCGATGTCCCTCCGTGTCGCCAGACGGCTGCTCGAGCGCGGCGTCGACGCCCGGGTCGTCGACCTCCGCTGGCTCGCGCCGCTGCCGATCGACGACGTCCTGCGGGAGGCGACGGCGACCGGCCGCACGCTCGTCGTCGACGAGACCCGTCACACCGGGGGCGTCGGCGAGGGGATCGTCGCCGAGCTCGTCGCGCGGGGCTACCGCGGTGCGCTCGCTCGCGTCTCGAGCAAGGACTCCTTCATCCCGCTCGGCGACGCCGCAAGCCTCGTCCTGCTCTCCGAGGACGAGATCGAGGCGGCGGCGGTGCGTCTGCTGGGTCGCTAGGGCCGCCCCCCTGGGCGAGCGCGCGGTCGCGCTGATCCTGGTCGCGGCCGTCCTCCCGGGCCGCCCAGAGGAGCAGGACGATCCACACGACGATGCCGATGAGCGCCACGACGCTGCTGAAGATCAGGACCTCCGTCACGGCACCATCATCGTTCCCAACGGTCGGTCAGGGCAAACGGTCGGCCTGGGACCCGCGCCGCGATCGCACGATGGGGGACCCCTGGTGGGTAGGCGGGTCCCGGTGCGGCGGCCGGGACCCGCTCCGTCATTGAACACGGCGGCCCGGCGCGACCTCGCGAGATCGTCACGCGCCATGCGGCTCACGTTGTTTTCGCAGGTAGTCTCTGCGACGCAATCTGAGCGAGTACCGGAGTGCGTGCGTGCCCTCCTCTGCCCGTTCGTGATGGGTCGAGAGGAGGTGTTTCTATGGCAACCGGCACCGTGAAATGGTTCGACGACGCCAAGGGGTATGGCTTCATCACCCCCGACGACGGAGGCAAGGACCTGTTCGTGCATCACAGCGGTATCGCCGGTGAGGGCTTCAAGTCCCTCACCGAGGGCGCGAAGGTCGAGTTCGTGGCCGAGGAGGGTCAGAAAGGCCCGCAGGCGACGAACGTCACCACCGTCTAGCAGCGAAGCGCAACCGGGCGGGCGTCGCCGGGCTCCCTGGCGACGCCCTCTTCCGAGTCTTGCGAAGGAGGTCCCCGTGGACCGTGAGGGCAAGGTGGAGATGACAGGCTCGATTGTCGAGTCGTTCCGAAGCGGCATGCACCGGATCGCGCTCGACAACGGCCACGAGACGCTCGGCTATGTCAGCGGCAAGATGCGCCGCTATCGAATTCGGATCAATCCGGGCGACCGCGTGACGGTCGAGCTGTCCCCGTACGACCTCACGCGGGGTCGGATCACGTACCGAGAGCGATAGCCCGGTCAGCGTCGCTCGACGGGCTCTCGCGGCGGCGAGGGGAGACCGGAGCTCCTGCGCTCATGCCGTTCGACCGGGGTCGGTGGGCTCACCTGGGAGGCGGCTCGCGTCGAGCACGAGGTCGTTCTCGACCGAGCACCAGGGTCCCGTGACCTGTGCGGGCCGCTCCGGGTCGTCGTCGGATCGAGGGACGAAGTCGCGGAGCAGGGACGGCTTGACCGCAAAGACGGCATCCGAGTCGAGGTACTCGCTCGCGGCATCGAAGATGTGCGTGGCGACGGTGCGGTAGCCCGCTGCGCGGACGATCATGTGGATGTGGGCCGGGCGCCAAGGATGGCGTCCAGTTGCCGCGAGCATGCGTCCGACCGGGCCGTCGTCCGGGATCGTGTACGGCACCGGACGAACCGCGAGAAACGCATAGCTACCGTCGTCGCGGGTGCGGAAGCGACCGCGAAGATGGTGCTCTGGGGCATTGGGGTTCTGGACCGCGTAGAGGCGGTCGTCGCCGTTCTGCCAGACATCGAGCTCGGCGCCCGCGATCGGCTCGCCGTTCACGGCGCGGACGTATCCGTGCACCCAGGCCGGCTCGCCCGCAGGCGCCTCGGCGATGGACGCTCCGAACTCGCGCACCTCCGCCCCGGGAACGTAGAACGGTCCGAGGACCGTCGACTCGGTCGCGCCCTGCGAGGCGGTGTGCTCAAGCGCATCGACCAGCATCGACAGGCCGAGAGCGTCGGACCAGAGGATGAACTCCTGCCGCCGGTCGTCCGTGATGTGGCCCGTCGCGGTGAGAATGCGGATCCCCGCTTCCCACTCTTCCTGCGTCAGCTCCACGTCGGTTGCGAAGGCATGGAGGTGCACCGCGAGGCTCTGGACGACCCGAAGGAGCCTCTCGCTCTCGCAGTGGTCGAAGCTGCCGACGGCCGCCCGCGTGATGTCCGCCGGCGTCGTCGAAGCGCGCTCGAGCATGTGCCGTACCTCCGTGGCGACGCCGGGAAAGCTCGGCGCGGCCTCTAGTAGATGTGCAGCTTGTCGAGGAGCGCAAGCGGGTCGTCGAGGGACTCGAACAGATCCTTGTTGTGCTTGATCATCTTGCTGCGCATGTAGACGCGAAGCCACTGCTTGTAGATGAACAGCTCGTACCGGTCGAGCATCTCTCCGAGTGGCATGTCCCGCTGCGCGATGAGCCCGGCCAGGTACATCCCGCACTCGAAACCCAGCGAGATCGACTGGAAGTACGGCGAGCCGATCGCCGAGTCGCCGGCGAGGAACACCGGCGAGGTGGTGAAGGGGTGGTCGGCGGCCCCGGCGTTTCGCCACTGGCGACTCGTCGCGTTGCGAGCGCGGTACAGATCGAGGGGGATCCGGAGGATCTCCAGGTCGCCGAGGATCTCGCCGTGCGTTTCCTCCTTGATCTTGTCGATGAATCGGTCCATCGACTCGGCGACGCTGGGAAAGTTGTCCCGAAGCCACTCGCCGTCGAATCTCGGCGGCATCGCCTCGTATTCCTCGGCGCTGATGTTGACGATGCCGGTGACGTGACTGACGCTGCCGTCGTAGTGCGTGCGATGCACCATCGGGATGAACTTGTAGTGCGCATTCTCGATGTTCTTGTAGTACTTGCAGTACTCGTTGCAGTCGTACGGCTGCCCGTAGAGGAACGTGACGACGAGCGCGTACTCGAGCCGGATGTTGAGCGTGTTGGCGCCTCCGTCCATCTCGGCGGAGCCGGGAACAAGGTGGTCTCGTAGCAGCGACCGGCTGCCCGTGGAGTCGATCAGGATGTCTCCCGGCTCGAGCATCGCCATCGCGTCGTCCGCCGTCACGACGGCCGCTGTGCGCTCTACGCCGTCGGGCCCGCGCGTGTCGATCAGGTCGCTGATCGAGCGTTCGATGGAGTTGAGAGGACAGAACCCCAGCGCCCAGTTGCCCAGGAGCGACATCAGGTCGTCGGGAATGGACTGTCTGAAGGCGAGGCCCTGGTCGAGCTCTGGTGGGTCGAAGATCGCCTCGACGCTGTCTCCGTCGATGGAATCGGAGCGGTAGGTCTCGAGCGAGTCCGCAACGAGGTAGGGCGAGAGCTGGACCATGCGGGTCCGTGTGTACTCGTGGCGTTTCTCGTAGAGCCGCACGGTGAAGCCCTCCATGGACTGGAGGAGCGCCGTGAGCAGAAGACCCACGGGCCCTGCGCCGACCACGTGCACGCGGACGCTCGAGGGCAGGGTCTCGAACGCTGTGGAGTCTGATGGAGAGGGCGACATTCGCCGTTGCTCGAGCCGCAGCCGGACGCTCAGGGATTGGCGTCGTCCACCGTCTTCCAGGTGTCGAAGTCGGCAACGCGGTGGCGGATGATGGCAACGGCGCTCGTCACGAGCTCCCCTTCTCGGGGTGGAGGTGGGTGGATGCCCTGTTACGAGCAACGGGCCTCAGCAGAAGCGCGCAACGAAGGCGACGAACGGGACCCTACTCCTTCCCGCCGACGCGGCTTCGGCCTGACGGTCACCGCGCTCGCGCAAGATCTCGGGCAACGGATGACGACGAATAGCCGGAAATCCAGCAGGGGCGGCAGGACTCGAACCTGCAACCCCCGGTTTTGGAGACCGGTGCGCTACCAATTGCGCCACGCCCCTGGGCTGCGGGCCGATTGTAGCTCCCTCGCCGTCGGCGCCCTGACCCAGCGAAGTACGCTCGGGCGGTGCAGCGGCGCGCGCTCGGGGTCCTGTTCACGGCGATCGCGCTGTCCCTGGCATTCGTGGCCGTCTGGTCGGCGCTTTCGGGCGGTCGAGCGTGGGTGATCGCGTTCGCTGCGGGTGCGCTTGCGCTGTGGATGGGCGATCTGGCGCGTCGCGTCTGGCCGTAACGCCAGGCAAGGCCTGGTCTTCCAGGGAATGAGTGCGCCGATTCGCGGCGTATTCTCCTTCCGTGGCGGCGCGAAGCTCGGATACTTTCGAGAGGGACACGCAGGCCCTGTGGCAGGAGTTCCGGCGCACGAACGACCGGGCGCTTCGCGACCGGCTGATCCTGACGTACGCGCCGCTCGTGAAGTTCGTCGCCGGGCGTCTTGGTGCGAGCCTCCCCTCGCACGTCGACGAGCAGGATCTCGTCTCGTACGGCCTGCTCGGCCTGATCGGTGCGATCGAGCGATACGACCCGGACCGGGAGATCAAGTTCGAGACCTACGCGATCGTGCGGATCAAGGGCGCGATCATCGACGAGCTCCGGTCGCTCGACTGGGTTCCGCGTTCCGTACGCTCACGCGCGCGTGAGATCGAGCGCGCGATTGTCGAGCTGGAGCGGACGCTCATGCGCGCACCGACCGACGAGGAGATCGCCGCGAAGGTCGGCGTCTCGACCGAGGAGCTCGACCGGAGCCTCTTCGAGATCTCCCGCTCGTCGATGGCGGCCCTCGACGAGCTCTGGACGCCGCAGGGCGGGGGAGACCAGGTCGCGCTGATCGACACGATCGAGGACGCCGGTGGGGCTGATCCGGAGTTCTCGCTGGAGCAAACGGAGTTGAACGAGGCGCTCGGGGAGGCGATCGCGCGGCTGCCCGAGCGGGAGAAGCTCGTCGTCACTCTCTATTACTACGAGGAGTTGACGCTGCGCGAGATCGGCGAGGTGCTCGGCGTGACCGAGTCCAGGGTCTCGCAGCTCCACACCAAGGCCGTGCTGCGGCTGAAGGCGCGGCTGTCGGGCGGTGCCCGGGCCGCGGCCGAGCGCAAGAGCGCCTAGAGGCTCTAGCGCGGCTCCTCGACCGCGAGCGCCCAGTGCACCGAGCCGTGCACGTCGAGGGCGACGTCGATCGTCCGCTCCTTCGGGGCGACGTCGGCGAGGACGAGCGTCTCGCCGGCGCGGACCTGCGTGTCACCCTCGCTGTCCTCGGACATGCGAACGTCGACCTCGCCGCCGAAGAGCCCGAGCGGCGACGTGTCGACAGTCGTGAGCGCAAGGCGCGCGCCGGCCGGGACGGTGAACGACTGCGGCTCCGCATCCTCGGTGCCCTCGACGCGCTCGACCGCCGTCCATCGGGGCGCACGGGCGACCGTCAGCGTCACGGTCGAGCCGAGCGGCGCGCGCGCTCCTGACTCGGGCGAGATCCCGAGCACGGTGCCCGCCGGGACGTCGGTCTTGGCGTCCTTCTCGACGTGGACGGTGAAGCCGGCGTTCTCGAGCACGTCGCGGGCCTCGGCCCCGTCCATGGCCTCGATGCCCGGCACCGGACGGCGCGGCGGTCCCGTGGAGATCGTGACCTGGACATGCGCCGGCCGCTTCACGCGTGTCCCGGACGCCGGATCGGTCTCGATGGCGTGCCACGCGGCGATCTCGCTCGACGGCGCATACCGCTTGTTGGCGACGAAGCCGGTGCGCTCGAGCAGCGACTCCGCGTCGCGGCTCCCAAGGCCGGCGACGGACGGCACGTCGGTGAAGGCGCTGCCGCGGCTGACCGACACGAGCAGAGCACCGCGCTCCGGGATCCGCTCTCCTTCCGGCGGGTCTTGTGCGACGACTGTGCCCTCGGGCGCGGACTCCGAGTAGGCGCGCTGGACGACCTTGACCTTGGGCACGGGCACGCCGGCGTCCTTGGCGCGGCGAACGATCTCGACCCGAGTCTGTGCGACCTTCGTGCCGACCGCATCCGGCGCATTCACCCCCGGCGGGTCGCCGCCCGCGATTGCAAACACCGTCCCGCCGAGGAGCGCGACCACGGCGACCGCCACCACGGCGGCGATCGCGAGGCGGCCGCGGTGGACGGCGCGGTGCGAGCGGACTCGCTGCACCATGGTCGCGGGCTCGTGCAGCACGCGCGTGACGAGGGTCGGAACGGGTTTCGCCGTGTCGCGGAAGACGCGCGTCACGAGCGTGGAGAGCGGCGTGGCGATCGTTGCGGCCCGCGGCTCGCTGCTCGGGAGCGTCGTCTCGCGAGCGCCGAGCGCGACCGCGGCGTCGGTCGCGGAGCCGCGTGCCTCCGGGTCGCGCGCGAGGAGCCGGTCGACGAGCGCCGCCGCCTCGGGCGGTGCACCCGGCGCGACCGAGGCGAGTGGCGGAGCGGGCTCGTGCGCACGGCGAAGACCGGTGGCGAGGCGGTCCTCGCCCTGGAACGGCAATCGACCCGTGAGGAGCTGGAAGAGCATGCAGCCGAGGGCGTAGACGTCGGTCGCCGGGCCGGTGGCCTCACCGGCCGCCTGCTCGGGCGCCCAGTACTCCGGTGTGCCTGCGAGCACCCCTGACACCGGAGCGCTCGTCGAGCTGCGGACGAGGCGCGCGAGACCGAAGTCGGTCACCACGACGCGCCCCGTGCCGTTCTCCACGAGGACGTTGGACGGCGTCAGGTCACGGTGGACGACGCCGCGTGCGTGCGCATGCGCGAGGCCCGCAGCCACCGGGGCGCAGTAGCGGCGCGCCTCGTCCCACCCGAGGGTGCGCCCCGCCGCGATCGTGTGGAGGCCCTGCCCGTGGACGAGCTCGAGCACGAGAACGGTCTGCTTCTTGTCTTCGAGCACGTCGTAGAGACGGACGACGTTCGGATGCTCGAGCCGCGCGAGCGCGGACGCCTCGCGGTCGAATCGCTCGCGTAGGTCGGGATCGTCGGCGACCCAGCTGTGGAGCACCTTCAGGGCGACGTCGCGCCCGAGCCGCTCGTCGCGCGCACGCCAGACGACGCCCATGCCGCCGCGGCCGAGCTGCTCGTGCAGTCGATATCGGTGGGCGACGATCGGCACGGCTTTGTCCACGGTGCACCCCCGCGCAGCGGCAGCGCACCCTTGTGGGAACGCTAGTCCCGTCTCGTTCGGAGAATGTCAACGGCCTCCTCCACCGGCCGCGGCAGCTCCGCGGAACGTTCGCGGCGCGCGGACTACGATTGACGCGGCACCCACGGATCCAGGAGGAACGCGCGCACATGGCACCGATCGAGCCCGGGAAGATCCGCAACGTCGCCGTCGTCGGGCACCGCGGGACGGGCAAGACGTCCCTCGTCGAGGCACTGCTCTACCAGACAGGGGAGGTCAACCGGCTCGGGTCAATCGAGGCCGGCACGACCGTCTCCGACTCGGACGAGGACGAGCAGAAGCGCCAGCTGTCGATCTCGTTGTCGCTCACCCACACGAGCTGGCAGGACCGGAAGCTCAACCTCGTCGACTGCCCGGGCGACCCGTCGTTCCAGGGTGAGGCGCGCTGCGCGCTCCGCGTCGTCGAGGGCGCGCTCGTCGTCGTCTCCGGCGTGATGGGCTTCGAGGTCGGGACCGCACGCATGAAGAAGCTCGCGGAGGACCTCGGCCTCGCGCGCCTCCTCGTCGTGAACATGCTCGACCGTGAGCGGGCCGACTTCTTCCGCACGCTCGGTCAGATCCAGGAGCAGTTCTCGTCGAAATGCGTCGCCGTGCACATCCCGATCGGCGCGGAGCACGAGCTCGAGGGCATCGTCGACGTGCTGCACATGTGCGCGTACATGTCGCCGGGCGGCGAGAAGGAGTCCGACCCCGTCGCGATCCCCGACTCGATGACGGCTCTCGCCCAGGAATATCGCGAGAAGCTCCTCGACGAGGTCGTGCAGATCGACGAGGGCCTGATGGAGCGCTACCTCGAGGGCGAGGAGCTCGACCCGCACGAGGTCGCGGCTGCGCTCAAGCAGGGCGTCACACGCGGCGAGCTCTTCCCGGTCGGCTGTGCCGTCGCGACAAAGAACCTCGGGACGCACGCGCTCCTCGACCTCCTCGTCGAAGGCGTGCCGTCACCCGCGCGCGCCGAGCCGCCCTTCGCCGTCGACGGTGCCTCGACGGCGGCGTTCGTCTTCAAGACGATCGCCGACCCCTTCGCCGGGAAGATCAACCTCTTCCGCATGCTGAAGGGACAGGTCACGACGGAGACGACGTTGATCGACCATCGCGAGCACGGCAAGGAGCGCATGGGCTCGCTGCTCGCGCTCCAGGGCAAGACGAACGCCCCCGCGAAAGAGCTCGGCGAGGGCGATCTCGGCGCGGTCGCGAAGCTCAAGGACGTCCAGACCGGAGACCTCCTCACCGATGTCGAGGTCGACGTCGAGCCGCCGCTGTTCGGGTTCCCCGAGGCCGTCATGAGCTTCGCGGTGACGCCGAAGCTCAAGGGCGACGAGGAGAAGGTCGCCACCGCGATCAAGCGCCTCGCGGAGGAGGACCCGACGCTTCGGCTGCGACGCGATCCGCAGACAGGCGAGGAGATCCTCGCCGGGATGAGCCAGATGCACGTCGAGGTCGCGCTCGAGCGGGCGAGGCGGCGGTTCGGCGTCGACGTGGAG
Organism: uncultured Actinomycetes bacterium; assembly: GCA_963742625.1. GTDB lineage: Bacteria > Actinomycetota > Thermoleophilia > Gaiellales > Gaiellaceae > Gaiella. Next base: position 1,081,282 of record CAVUMO010000002.1, on the reverse strand, counting down.
CTCCACCAGCCCCGCGTGCCGTACTTCGAGACGATCCGCAAGGAGTCTCGTGCGCGGCACCGTTACAAGAAGCAGACCGGCGGCCGCGGCCAGTTCGGCGACTGCGAGATCGTGCTCGAGCCGATCGACGGCCACCAGGGCTACGAGTTCGTCGACAAGATCGTCGGCGGCGTGATCCCACAGAGCTTCCGCCCGGCGGTCGACAAGGGCATCCAGGAGGCGATGCAGCACGGCGAGCTCGCCGGGGCGCCCGTGCAGGGCGTCCGCGTCCGGCTCGTCGACGGGCAGTACCACAACGTCGACTCGTCGGAGATGGCGTTCAAGATCGCCGGCTCGATGGCCTTCAAGGAGGCGTACGCGAAGGCCGATCCGGTGCTGCTCGAGCCGATCATGGAGCTCGAGGTGACGGTTCCTGACGAGGCGGTCGGCGCGGTCAACGGCGACCTCAACTCGCGACGTGGGCGGCTCAACGGGATGGAGCCTGCCGGCGGGATGACCACGATCCGCGCCGAGGTCCCGATGGCGGAGATCCTCACGTACTCGCAGTCGCTGACGTCGATGACGGGCGGTCGAGGCGACTACGCGATGCATCTCCTCCGCTACGAGCAGGTGCCGGCGCACGTCGCCCAGAGGATCGTCGACGAGACGCGGAAGGCCCGGGAAGAGGCCAGCGCATAGCCGTGCCCGCCTGCGTTGTCCACACCCTGTGGAAAGTCGGCGCCGCGGTTATAGTGGCCGTTCCATGAGGGTCACGAAGTCCAATGTCACGCGGATCTGTGCGGTCTGCGACCGAACGCTCCTCATGGGCGAGCACACGCTCCGCTTCTCGCCCGACGGGGCGGAGTTCGTCGACGTGTGCCCGCTCTGCAGCGAGGTCGCGCTCGACCACGGATGGGTGCGTGAGGGGCATGCCGTCTCGGCGGCGCTCCAGCAGCCGACCCGGAAACGCCGTCAGAAGACGCTGTGGCAGACGCTTCTCGGGGCACGCGAAGAGGAGACCGAGCCGGTCGTCGCCGAGCCGGTCCTCCGGCGCCTCTCCGACGACGAGCTTGCACTGGTGGAGGCCGCCGACTTGTTCAACCAGTCGACGTTCCGGCGGACGGTCGCCGGCGTCGCGCGGAGCCTCGGTCAGCCGAAGGTCTCGATCGTGCCCCTTCCCGGGGTCAACGCCGAGACGGTCCTGACTTTCGCCTGGGACATCACCTGGTACCAGTACCGGGTCACGCCGGAGGCGGCCCAGCCCGTGCGGATCGCCGATCGCGGCCACGATATGACCGAGGTCGAGGACACGTTCGCGCACTGGAACGCGCGCCTCGACGAGTCGGACCGGCTCGTGCCGGACCTCGCGACCGTCTGAGCGGTGCCGGCCCATGGCCGGTACCTAGAATTGCCGTGATGGCGACGACGGTGACCGCTGCCGCGCAGGCGGCCGAACTGCTCGAGCGGCTGGGGGTCGACCCGGGCCGGGTCGCCGAGGGCGATCTCGCCGTGCGGACGCCGATCACCGGCGAGGAGATCGCCCGCGTCGCACGAACGGACGCGGCCGGAGCGGACGCCGCCGTGGGTCGCGCGGTCGTCGCGTTCGAGTCATGGCGCGACGTCCCGGCGCCGAGCCGCGGCGAGCTCGTGCGGCTGCTCGGCGAGGAGCTCCGCCAGGAGAAGGAGGCGCTGGGCGCCCTCGTCACGCTCGAGGTCGGGAAGATCGCCCAGGAGGGCCTCGGCGAGGTCCAGGAGATGATCGACATCTGCGACTTCGCGGTCGGCCTCTCGCGCCAGCTCTACGGCCGCTCGATCGCGTCGGAGCGCCCGGGGCACCGTCTCACCGAGACGTGGCACCCGCTCGGCCCAATCGCGGTGATCAGCGCGTTCAACTTCCCGGTCGCGGTGTGGAGCTGGAACGCCGCGCTCGCGCTCGTCTGCGGCGATCCCGTCGTCTGGAAGCCCTCCGAGCGGACGCCGCTCACCGCAATCGCGACGATGTCGCTCCTCGCCCGCGCGGCCGAGCGTCACGGCGACGTCCCCGACGGCCTCTTCGAGCTCGTCGTCGGCGGCGCCGATCGGGCCGTCCAGCTGGCCGACGACGTGCGCATCCCACTCGTCTCGGCGACCGGCTCGACCTCGATGGGCAAGGCGATCGCGCCTCGCATCGCCGCCCGCCTCGGCCGCTCGTTGCTCGAGCTGGGCGGGAACAACGCCGCGATCGTCGCCCCGAGCGCAGACCTCGACCTCGTCGTGCGTGGCGTCCTGTTCGCCGCCGTCGGGACGGCCGGCCAGCGCTGCACGAGCCTCCGCCGCCTGATCGTCCACACGTCGGTGGCGGACGACCTGCTCGAGCGTCTCGCGAACGCGTACCGCAGCGTCCCGATCGGCGACCCGAGGGAGCCGGGCACGCTCGTCGGCCCGCTCGTCACCGGTGAGGCGTTCGGACGGATGGAGGCCGCGATCGGCGAAGCGGTCGCCCAGGGCGGCGAGCTCGTCGTCGGCGGCGGGCGGGCGTCGGCGGATCGCTGGCCCGACGCGTGGTACGCGGAGCCGGCGATCGTCCGCATGCCGGCACAGACCGACGTCGTCCGACAGGAGACCTTCGCTCCGATCCTCTACGTGCTCGGCTACGACGACCTCGACGAGGCGATCGCGCTGCAGAACGGCGTGCCGCAGGGGCTCGCGTCGTCGATCTTCACGACGGACCTGCGCGAGGCGGAGCGCTTCCTCGCCGGGACCGGCTCCGACTGCGGGATCGCGAACGTGAACATCGGGCCGAGCGGCGCCGAGATCGGCGGCGCGTTCGGCGGCGAGAAGGAGACCGGCGGTGGCCGCGAGTCCGGGTCGGACGCGTGGCGGGCGTACATGCGCCGCCAGACCGCGACCGTGAACTTCACGAGCGACCTGCCGCTCGCGCAGGGCATCCGCTTCGACGTCGACTGACGGAGCCGCGCGATCTCCCACAAGCTCGTCTGGTTCGTGCCGCCGTCGCACCTCGAGGCCACGCGCGACGCGGTCTTCGCAGCGGGCGCGGGCTGGATCGGCGACTACTCGCGGTGCTCGTGGTCGACGCTCGGCAGCGGGATGTTCCGGGGCGGGGAGGGAACCAGCCCCGCGGTCGGCGAAGCCGGTCACGACGAGACCGTGACCGAGTACCGCGTCGAGACCGTCGTGCCGGACGAGAAGCTCGAGGCAGTGGTCGCGGCGCTCCGCCGCGCGCACCCGTACGAGGAGCCTGCGTACGACGTCTACCTGCGCCTCGACCCGTGAGCGGGACAACGCTGGTTACAGACTGCAACTTGCGTCGGCAGGCGGCCGCGGAGTGAACGCCCGCCTGTGGACGGACGGCGGGGCGCGCGGCAACCCCGGGCCGGCCGCCTACGCGTTCGTGCTCGAGGCGGAGGACGGCACCGTGCTCGACGCGCAGGGCGTCGCGATCGGGGTCGCGACGAACAACGTCGCCGAGTACTCCGCGCTCGTGGCGGGCCTCGGGGAGGCGGTCGAGCGGGGCGTGGACGAGCTCGAGGTGCGCTCTGACTCCGAGCTGATGGTCAAGCAGATGCGCGGCGAGTACCGCGTGAAGAACCGCGACCTGCGGACGCTCTTCCTCGACGCGTCGCGCCTTGCGCGCGAGCTCGGCAGCGTCACGTACACCCACGTCCGCCGCGAGCACAACGAGCTCGCCGACCGCCTCGTCAACGAGGCGCTGGACGCCGCCGGCTGAGCCCGGCCCACGTGCCGGTGGGCGCGTGCGGTGTCAGACACCGCTCACTGTCAAGTCGCAATCCGGGACACGTCCACTCGCGACGCCGCAGTGTCGTGACACTTGCGCCGAGCGCGCCACGCCGACGACAAACCCCTGCTCGAAGGCTTGTGGAGCAACCGGCACGGACTCGGCACAGCGTTCGCCTTGACAGAAACGGGTGTCTGACACCGTTCTCCGTCAAGGCGGCGCTTTCGGCCGTGTCCGGCGGGGCCGCGCACGGCGGCCGTTCTCGCTGAGGTAGAGGTGCCAGAGCAGGCGCGCGGCCGTCGCCCGGTGGGGCCGCCAAGCCTCGCCGATCGCCTCGAGCTCCTCGGGCGTCGGTCGGACGTCGAGCCCCTTCGCGCGCCGCGCACCCTCCTGCAGCGCGATGTCGCCTGTCGGCCACGTGTCAGGGCGCCGCAGAGCCGAGAGGAGGTAGACCTCGGCCGTCCACGGCCCGATCCCGGGGAGCGCGACGAGCGCGATGCGGACGTCGACGTCGCCCAGCCCGTCCACGGCGTCGAGGTCGAGCGTCCCGTCCTCGACCGCCGCGGCGAGCGCGCGGGCGTAACGGTTCTTCTGACGGCTGAACCCGTCGGCGCGCAGCTCCTCGTCCGACGAGTCGAGGACGCCCCTCGGCGTGAGCGCGCCGAGCCGGAGGACGAGCCGGTCGTAGGCAGCCCTTGCGGACGCCAGCGACACCTGCTGCTCGAGGATCAGCAGGACGAGCGTCGGGAAGCCCGGCTCGCGCGCCCAGAACTCCGGGATGCCGTGCCGCTCGACGATCGCAGCGAGGTCGGGGTCGGCCTCGCAGAGCTCGGCGACCGCCGTCGCGAATGAGCCTTCGTCGAGCACCCCTTCACGCTAGTCGCGCGCCCCGCTAAGGTCTCGGGTGATGCGTAGCGAGCGCGCACCTCTGTCGCAGGCCCATCCGGGCCTGATCGCGCTCGCCCTTCTCCTCCTTCCCCGCTAGGGGAAGCGAGCGACGCACATACACGAGCCGTGCTCCCCGCACACACCGGGAGTCGTCTGCCCCGACCGAGGAGAAGTCCCATGCCCATGCCCTTCCGCCGCTACCGCCGCTACGACGTCGTCGCGCTTCCCGACCGCACCTGGCCCGACGTCGTCCTCGACCACGCGCCGGTCTGGTGCTCGACCGACCTGCGCGATGGGAACCAGGCGCTCGTCAACCCGATGGACCCCGTGCGGAAGCAACGCTTCTTCGACCTGCTGATCCGGCTCGGCGTCAAGGAGATCGAGGTCGGGTTCCCCAGCGCGTCGATGACCGACTTCGAGTTCTGCCGGCGGCTCGTCGAGGACGACCTGATCCCGGACGACACGACGATCGCGGTCCTGACCCAGGCCCGGCCCGAGCTCATCGAGCGCACGTTCGAGGCGATCGAAGGCGCGTCACGGGCGATCGTCCACCTCTACAACTCGACGTCGACGACGCAGCGCCGGGTGGTCTTCCGGCTTGACCGGGACGGCATCACGGAGCTCGCCGTCCGTGCGGCCGCCCTCTGCAAGCGGCTCGCGGCCGAGACCGACACGCACATCGTCTTCCAGTACTCGCCCGAGAGCTTCCACCACACCGAGCTCGAGTATGCGCACGAGATCTGCGAGGCCGTGGCGGCGGAGTGGGGGCCGACGCCGGACGAGAAGATGATCGTGAACCTCCCGACGACCGTCGAGGCGTTCCCGCCGAACGTCTACGCCGACCGCATGGAGTGGTTCGGCCGGCACTTCTCGCTTCGCGATGCGGCGATCCTCTCCGTCCATCCGCACAACGACCGGGGCACCGCAGTCGCGACCGCCGAGCTCGGCTTGATGGCGGGGGCGGAGCGCGTGGAGGGCTGCCTCTTCGGAAACGGGGAGCGCACGGGCAACGTCGACCTGATCACGCTCGCGCTGAACCTCTTCAGCCAGGGGGTCGACCCGGGACTCGACCTCTCCGAGCTGGACGAGGCCCGGAGGATCGTCGAGGAGTGCAACGAGCTCCGCATCCACCCGCGTCATCCGTACGTCGGCGAGCTGGTCTACACCGCGTTCTCGGGCTCCCACCAGGACGCGATCAAGAAGGGAATGGACGCCCAGGAGCGCTCGGGCTCCGATGTCTGGGACGTGCCGTACCTCCACATCGACCCGAAGGACGTGGGTCGCGACTACGAGGCGATCATCCGCGTCAACTCGCAGTCGGGTAAGGGCGGCGTCGCGTACCTCATGCAGGCAGAGCACCACCTCGAGCTCCCGCGTGGGCTCCAGATCGACTTCGCGCAGAAGGTGCAGGCGATCACCGACGCCCGCGGCGGCGAGCTCGGCACCGGCGAGCTGCTCGACGCGTTCACCGAGCACTATCTTGGCGTCGACACCCCGTACGCGCTCGTCTCGTACACGCACGAGAGCGGAGAGAGCCTCGACCGGCTCGTGGCCCGGATGCTCGTCGACGGCGAGGCGGTCGAGATCGATGGCGAGGGAAACGGGCCGATCGCCGCGCTCGTCCACGCGATCGAAGAGCGCTTCGGGCTCGCAGTCGACGTGCGCGAATACCACGAGCACGCCATGTCGAAGGGCGAGGACGCCACCGCCGCCGCGTACGTCGAGGCGGACGTCGACGAAGAGGCGTTCTGGGGCGTCGGCATCCACCCGTCCATCGTCACGGCGTCGCTGCGCGCCGTGATCAACGCGGTCAACCGGGCGCACGCCTTCCGGAGCGCGAGGGAGGAGGCGGCCGCTGCGTTCGACTGAGCCTCCCCGGTCGCCCGCCGCCGCGAGCGCCCGCCGCTACACTGGGCGACTCACGCGGATGTAGCTCAGTTGGCTAGAGCGTCTGCTTGCCATGCAGAAGGTCGAGGGTTCGAGTCCCTTCATCCGCTCTCACAAAAGCCCCGGAAACGGGGTTTTTGTTGTCCGGAGGTCATCGGCTGGGCCGAAGCGCCGCGCGTCGTTCAGAGACATCGTGTTGGCTCCTTCAGCACAGTTCGGATCTCGGAACTGTCGTCTTCGACGACGACCTCGCCGGCCTCGGGGAACGTGGTCAGGTCGACCTCGTCCGACGGTCGCGGCTGCCCGCCTTACGCCATGGCTTGCGAGAAGGGCGACCGGCGCCTACTCCGGTGGCGGTGGAGGCGGTGGGGGATTCGCGTGCGGTGTGCCGAGGTAAGGAAACCCCTCGAGCAGGTCATCGTGAGGCTCGAGCCCATCGTTCGGGACGTTGTTGTTCGAGATCATCGCGAGGCGGGCGGCGACGACGTGATCGGTCAGCGCGCGGCCGTTCGGGTACTTGGCCGGCTTGGCGGGGTCGTAGCGCAACATGTCGGGCAAGAGGCCTGCCTCGTCGATCACCGCCTCCGCCTGTTGCGCCGAGTAGCCGCCGTTGTGCTCCAGAATCTCGATGGCTTGGTGGAGGAAGAGTTCTCGGTCATGAGCCGGCTCCGTCCGGTTGTACTGTTCCTTGGTCTCGTCGGTGTTGAAAAAGCTTGCGATCGTCGGATGGCCCGCACGATCGACATGAGCAAAGGTGCCGTTGCTGTGCAGGCTGGCCCGCCCCCAGACGGCGAGCGCCGGATTGGGTCCGAGCTCGCTCGTCGGAAGCTCCAGCACGATCCCGAAGGCGTTGTAGGGGGCCAGGGTGTCGCTCCCGGTCCACGGAAACGGATCGACGTCTTTGAGGTCTGTGAAGTTCTTGCCATCCTTCCAGTTGAACGCCGCCAAGATTCCGGCGAAGTCGACGAAGAATGGGTCGCTGCGCGAACCCGCAAAGAAGGTATATGGGCTAGACATGACAACAATCGGCTCCGGTCCGAAGGACACCTCGGCATCGGCGATGATCGGACTCCCGACAGCCTCGCTCTTACGAGCGTCCGGCCCGGTTGCCATGTACACGGTCGCTTGTTGCCGGCCGTTCTCGGGCTCGCTGAATCCCACGCTGAAGGCAACGTCGTTCTCAGCGTCCCCGTTGTTGTCGACGTTGATCCGATACACGGCGTCGGGGTGAAAGGCATCCGCTACTCCGAACGTATTCGCGTTGAGAATTAGCACTGTTCTCGATGGATCCGCCGGCGCCTGGAAGGCAAAGAGATCCGTGAGGTCGAGGCGTGGATCCTTGGCTGGTGGTCCGAGCCGCAAGCCGGTGAAGTGGTTCGACATGGAGCCTCCTCTCGGCGAACTCCTCGTGCCCCGGTAGATCTGCACGCGTCTGGATTGTCGACACGTAGGGACGAGTCATCTGTAAGGCTAGTACGCATCCCCCGTGCAGATTGCATCGCAGCGTCAACTTCGCCGCACGGGCGACTATCCATGATCGACTCTCACACGAGCTCCGCGTCTCCTCCAGGATGGAGACGGCTCGGCAAGAGGTGAGCTGGTTGGCCGGCGCGCGCGACGTCCAGCTACCCGTGTCGTCGTACCGTTTCGACCTGTCGTGCGAAGCGGGGCTCGAACAAGCGACGTCCACGTTCGATTAGGCGCCTGCTCGTGTTGACCAGCGATACGACGAGCACCGTCGTCGCGACTGCGCCGATGAAGAGGCTCAGCTCGGATCCTGTGCCCGTAGCGTTTGCGACGAGCCCCACGATGACCCCGGCGAGAACTGCGTTGATCACCGCCACGAGCGTGGAAGTCTCGCCGATCAGGCGGTAGAACCGGCTCCCCGTGCCTGGGCCATACGTCTCGTACAGACCTTGCTCGTCGTCGTAGTGGCCCGTCACGAAATACGGCTCGAGCCCCGGCGCGATCTCGAGATAGGCGTAACGGAGGCGATTCATGCCGGACAGGAGCCAGAAGTCGTCGATCCGGGCTTCGATGAGGCGGATGTATGTCGCCACCCCGACGAAGAGAGCGACCGGCAGAACGAGGAGTGCAAACGCGGTGAAACCGTCGCCGAACTCGGTCGCCCGAGCGACCAGGGCCAAGGCAACGACGGTCGCGGACACGACGGTCAGAAAGATCGCGGCCCGACTGAAGACCGCGCGGTAGATGACGTCCCTCGCCGCGAGCAGGCTCCAATGCTCGGTCGCGAGGATCTGGGCACGCACGCTCTGGGGCACGTCGGCGCGCGGAGAGGACGGTGGCTCCTTCTGTTCGTGCATGCGTCCGGCTTTCGCCGATCGGGCGAAACGGGGTTCGAGCCTGCGACGCCCGCTCGCTATCATGCGCCTGTCGGCGTGGACAAGCAGCGCGACGACCACTGAGGTCACCACTGCGCCGATGAGCAGGCTCAGCTCGGATCCTGCGTCCACGACCTTGGCGACGAGGCCCCCGACGACCCCGGCGAGAGCGGCGTCGATCACCCCGACGACCGTGGACGTGCTGGCGAGCAGGCGGAGGAATCGGTTCTCCGTGCCTGGGCCGTACGTCTCGGACAGTCCTCGCTCGTCGTCGTGGTGGCCCGTCACGAAATACGGTTCGTGCTCGGGTGCGATCTCGAGATAGGCGTAACGGAGGCGATTCATGCCGGAGAGGAGCCAGAAGTCCTCGATCCGGGCGTCGACGAGGCGGATGTATGTCCCCACGCCGATGAAGAAAGCAACCGGCAGAACGAGGAGTGCGAACACGTAGAAACGGTCGCCGAACTCGGTCGCCTCGGCAGCAAGGGCCAACGCAACGACGGCCGCGGACACGACGGTCAGGAAGATGTTTGCCCGACTGTAGATCGCGCCGTACGTGATGTTCCTCGCCGCGAGCAGGCTCCAATGCTCGGTCGCGAGGATCTGGACGCGCACGGCCTCTGACACCTCGAGGTGCGGGTCGGTGGGCATCGCGCCTCCTCCATGTCGAGGGCCGAGCCGTCACCGGACCCGGTTCGCGAGATCGTACGCCCGAACGCCCGCCCTGATGCTGTCCGCCCCTGGGACGTGACGCGAGCGAGAAACGGCTCTATGCGCCGGTGTTCGGTGGGGTAAGGCTCCTGCGTTCGCGTCTTGGAGGCCGGCGATCCGCTCGAACTTTCCGACATCGCGCGCGAGATTCAACAGATCGCGGACGAGCTTCAGGCGAGGCGAGAAGCGTAGCCGCGGCGCCGCTTTCCATTGAGGCCGCCGTTTCTCACGACTGTGCAACCGGTTACATCGACGTCACACCGTTCGCACGCGTAGCCGGCCCGTGGTCACGACGATTCAGGCCGGCGAGCAGCGTCGAACGGGCGCGAGGCGCAACGGCGAGGACAACCGGGGCGAGTAGCGCGACCGAGCCGTCGATCACGGCGTAGCCGGCGGCGATCGCGGAGGGCGGATTCCCGGAGGCCAGGTGAGACCACGGTGCCGATGCGGCCCACACCCAGTCCCCGGCCCAGGTGCCGGCGATCTCGATCGTCGCGACCGCCACCCAGATCGCGGCGAACATGTCTCCCTTCCCCGAGCGGAGGACGCACCACGCGAGGAGCGGCCACACCGCCGCGCCCTGAAGGTCGAGCCGACCGGTGAGCCACGGTAGGACCGTCAGCCCGGCCACCACCCACGCGGTCGCGACGAGCATCACGAGCCGACGGATGACCCAGCCGTGCCGCCGCACGACCGGCAGACCCGCGGCGGTGACTCCGAAGACGTAGACGAGCGCGTGTCCGGGCGGCACGTAGACGGGAATGTTGTGCAGCTCGTACGTGTACCCGCCCCAGATCAACGAACCGAGCACCTCGAACAGCGTCGCGATCGGCACGCAGAGCCAGACTTGCCATCGGAGTCCGGGCGTAACGCGGCGGGCGGCTATCCCCAGCACCGCGAACGTGAGCAGCCCCAGGGCGATCTGAGGCTCGACACCTGCCGTTGCGCCGTCCACGACGAGCAGCACGGGCGTGTACACGAGCAGCGACAGATGGAGCGTGTACGGGCGAACCGACCGGAGGAGAGAAGCGGCGCCCCGTGGCATCGAGCGTCATTCGTCAGAGGCGGCACCGTGGTTCGATCGCCGACTACTCGGCAAGCTTTAGTGCCTTCATCTGTTTCGAGAAGGTCACTCCCACGCCGCGACGCCGATCGACGTCGCTTGACGCGGAGCGGCGCCGATCGCCACGCTGCGAGGTGGCCCCGTGCTTCGCCTGCTCGCACTGCCGCTCCTCATCGTCGCGCTCCACCCGCAGGAGTCGGCGATCCGGCCGCTGCCCGCACCCCTGAAGTCGACGCTCCAGCACGGATTCTGGGGGTCCGGCTGTCCCGTGCCGCTCTCGCAGCTTCGGTTGCTGACGGTGCGCCACTGGGGCTTCGACGGACGGGCACACGTCGGGCAGCTCGTGGTCAACCGTGAGGCGGCCGCGCCGCTCGCGACGGTGTTCCGCCGGCTCTATGCGCTCCGGTTCCCAATCCGGCATCTGCGCCTCGAGGACATGTACGGCCCGGCGAGCACGAGACCGGCCGACGGCGACGTGAGCGGGTCGTTCGAGTGCCGTCAGGCGGTTCCCTCACCGTGTACGGGCGGCACGGGCACCGGTACCTGGTCGAACCACGCGTACGGGCTCGCGATCGACCTGAACCCCGGCGAGAACCCGTACGTTGGCTGCGGGCAGACGCGCGATCCGACCCGCGCGCGGTACCTCGACCGGTCGCGGCTCCGAAAGGGGATGGTGACGCCGGCGGTCGTCGCGGCCTTCCGTTCGATCGGCTGGGGCTGGGGCGGCGGCTGGTCCGGCGCGACCAAGGACTACATGCACTTCTCTCACAACGGTCACTAACGCCTGCCGCCGGTCGAACGCGAGGGGCCCCGCGACGCGGGGCCCCTCTGTCGAGCGATGTGCGGGTGTCTCTACTTCGGCGGGGGCGGGACCTTGCAGCTGACGGTCGCGCTGTTCCCGGAGAAGTCCGTCGCGGTGACCTCGGCATCGCCCTTGAGCGTGATGTGCCAGTCGATCACTCCCGGTCCCGGCTTGACGCTCGGCTTGCCGCCGGGCGCCTGCACCAGCTTGATCTTCGTCCCGCTCTCGTACGGGCCCGCAACGAAGCTCGAGCCCGTGTCGGAGACCGTGATCTCGGGGTTGTCGTCCACGAGGTCGGTCGCCGTGAGCAGGTAGAAGCCGTCGGGGTTCTGGCCGCTCTTCGGGTTGTTGCCGGCCGGCGGGACGTTGTTGCCGGACGGGTTCGTCGTCGGCGTGCACGAGAGGACGGGCGGCGTGGTGTCGACCCAGTCCTTCGTCACGTCCTCGGTGTCCGTCGCTCCGGTCGGGTTGGCGAGCGTGACCTCGGCCGTGATCGTGTCCGTGCCGAGGCTGTCGTTCTCGACTGGCACGGAGTACGTGAAGCTCACGTGCCCACTCGCGTCGGTTTTGCAGTCCGCCGGGACGCATGTCCCGGTCGCACCTGCGTTCTGTCCGGTCACCGAGAAGTCAACGAGGTACCCGGCGACGGCGCCGGCCGGGCCTTCGAGGGTTGCGGTGACCGTGTGTGAGTTGTCCGTCCCGAGCTCGTTCGTCGCGGTCTCGGGCGTGAGCTCGAGGTCGTAGACCCCGATGTCGACGCACGTCGTCGTCTGGGCGCTCCCACCGGTGACGTCCGTGCCGAAGGCGGTCACGCAGATATCGTGGCTCCCGGGGTCGAGCCCGGCGGTCATCGTCGAGTACGTGACCATCGCGGGTCCGTTCTGCGGGGTCGCAGGAGTGGTCGTCACCGCTGTCGGCGCGCCGCCGTCGACGCTCATCTCGACCTTGGTGAGGGTCGAGCCGATCAGGTCCGGGATCAGATCGGGCAGGTTGTTCGGATCCGGCACGCTGATGCACGACCCGCCGTTGACGGCGATGTCGGCGAGATCCCCGTCGGTGCCGCCCGTGCACGCCCCACCCGCGATCGCGATGGAGGTGGCGATCGTGCCGGTCGCCGCGATCGCGGAGACGGCCGAGTTGAATGCGGCCAGGCCGCCCTGGTTGCTCAGGCCGTCGGAGACGAAGACCAGCAGCTTCTTCGGGTCCATGCTCGTGTTCAGCACGTTCAGGGCCTGCTGGAGCGCGGCGGCGTAGTTCGTGCCGTTCGCGTCGCCGTCCTTGGGTGTGTACTGGCCGACGTGGTAGTTGAAGCCACCGTTTGTGAGGACGACAGAGCCGATCGGCGTGTTCCCGTCACCCGGGACGCCGAGCGAATCGTCCCCGCCGGCAGGCGTCATGTCGGCCTGGACGGCGTCCGCCCCGAAGACCACGAGCCCGACGTGGTTCACGGAGCCGCTGGCGGCGGCTGCGTCGTTCAGGCCCGTGAAGAACGTCTTCTCGCAGGTGAGGATCTCAGCGCAGCCCCCACTGGGGTTGCCGGTGCTGCCCGAGGCGTCGAGGACGTAGACGATCGTCGCCTGTGGCGTGCCGGTCCCGATGCTCGCCGTTCCGCTGACCGGCACCTGGACGGGTGCGCCGTCCGCGAGGAACTGCGTCCCGTCCGCCGGGTTGTCGAGGCTCACGGTGAGGTTTGCTCCGTTCGGCAGCGTCGCGCTGCTCGAGCCCGCCCATGCGGGGAGTGCTACGAGCAGTGTGACGAAGCCGAGCGCCACGATCAGGCGCGCACCTCGAAGGGTGGTCGCTTTCCCATTCACTGGGTCTTCCCCCTTACGTTGCGATGGTGGTGCCGCAGGTCCGCCGGGCCGCCGCGTGGCTCGGCACGTTCCAACTGGTCGGGCCGCCTGCATCACCTCCCCCTCGTGCTCCCGAGGCATCGAGCCTCGGCGAGCAAGGCCGACCGCGCCGCCCCTCCATCTACTCACGCGATGCAGCGGTGGAAAATGCCTCCACCGGGGGAGCTTGCGGTCGCACCCGGCGGAGCGCATACGGTGTCGCGGTGATCCTCGAGTTCGGCGCGGAGCAGGAGCTACAGCTCCTCGCACTCCTTGTCTCGGCTGCCGCCCTGTTGATCCTGGCCGGGCCGCTCCGCATCCCGTACCCGATCCTGCTCGTGCTCGGCGGGCTCCTGCTCGGGTTCGCGCCGGGCGCCCCGACAGTGACGATGCCGCCACAGCTCGTCCTGGTCGGGATCCTCCCGCCGCTGCTCTATGTCTCCGCGTACTCCACCGGCCTCCGCGAGCTGCGGCAGAACCTGCGGCCGATCTCGCTCCTCTCTCTGGGGGTCGTCGCGGCCACCACGGCCGGGGTCGCCGTGGTCGCGCACGAGGTTGCGGGGATCGGCTGGGCCGAGTCGTTCGTGCTCGGTGCCGTCGTCTCGCCGACGGACCCGATCGCCGCGGCCGCGATCGGGCGGCGACTGGGAGTGCCGCGGCGGCTGATCGACATCGTGGAGGGCGAGAGCCTCGTCAACGACGGCACGGCGCTCGTGCTCCTCCGCACCGCGCTGCTCGCGGCCGTGACCGGAGCGTTCTCCGTGTGGTCGGCCGGCTGGGATCTCGCCGTCACGATCGTGGGGGGGATCGCGGTCGGCCTCGCCGTCGGCTACATCGTCCGTCGCGTCCGCCGATTGCTGGACAACCCGCCGCTGGAAGTGACCCTCGCGTTCCTGACCGGCTACCTGGCCTTCCTGCCGGCATCGGCCCTGGACGTCTCCGGCGTCCTCGCGGTCGTCACCGCGGGGGTCTACATGGGCTGGTACACGCCCGAGCTGACCACCGTCCAGACGCGCCTCCAGGGGCGCGCGTTCTGGGAGATCCTCACGTTCCTCCTCAACGTCCTGCTGTTCGGCCTCGTCGGGCTCCAGCTCCGCCCGATCCTCGACTCGCTCGCCCATCGTGGGACGTCGACGCTCATCGCCGACGCGTCCGCGATCGTGCTGGCGGTGATCGCCGTCCGGGTTCTCGGCGTCTTCGCGGTCACCTATGTCCCTCGCGTCCTGTCCCGCCGTGTACGCGAGCGGGACCCGTACCCGCCGTGGACGTATCCCGCGTTCATCTCGTGGAACGGCATGCGCGGCGCCGTGACGATCGCGGCCGCCCTCCTCGTTCCGCTCACGACCGACGCGGGTACCCCGTTCCCGGATCGCGACCTCATCGTCTTCCTCGCGTTCTGCGTCGTCCTCGCGACGCTCGTCGTCCAAGGACTGTCGCTGCCCGCGGTGATCCGGGTGCTTCGCCTCGAGGCCGACGACGGCGGCGCCGAGGCCGAGGATGCGATGGCGCGCGTCCGCGCCGCGGAGGCCGCGCTGGCGCGCCTCGACGAGCTCGTCAGCGAGGACTGGGTGCTCGACGACACCGCGGAGCGCCTCCGTGGGTCGTACCGCTTCCGGATCGATCGTTTCTCGGCTCGGATCGACCCGGACGGCGACGGCAAGATCGAGAAGCGCTCGTTGAAGTACCAGAAGCTACGCCTCGAGCTCCTCGACGCCGAGCGGCGCGCCGTGGTGGAGCTACGCAACACGGGGGAGATCAGCGACGAGGTGATGCGCCGTGTGGAGCACGACCTCGACCTCGAGGTGTCCCGCCTCGATTACTGAGGTTCCTACGCGGTGAGCTGGAGGCAGTCGACCTCGCGCAGGCTCCGGAGGAACGCGGTCAGCCGCCCGGCGGACATCGGGCTGCCGAACTCGTATCCCTGCGCGAGCGTGCAGCCGAGCTCCTCGAGCAGGTCGCGCGCCTCGGCCGACTCGATGCCCTCGGCGACGACCGAGAGGTCGAGATTCGATCCCAGGTCGAGAATCGTGCGCACGATCGCCATGTCCATCGGGCTCTCGGTCATCCGTCCGACGAACGAGCGGTCGATCTTGAGCTCCGCCAGCGGGAGCGCGGTCAGGTACCCGAGCGACGAGTAGCCGGTGCCGAAGTCGTCGATCGACAGGCGAACGCCGATCGCGGAGAGCTCGCGGGCGACACGACCGGCCCGCACGGGGTCCGCCATGAGCGATGTCTCGGTGAGCTCGATCGTCAGGAGCTCGGGCGGGAGGGCCATCTCCTCGAGAACCTCCGCGACGCGTCGGGGGAATGCGGGGTCGAGCAGCGCGTCGACGTCGACGTTGACCGCGATCCCGAGGTCGAGCCCGTCCCGCGCCCAGGCGGCCGCCTCGGCGGCCGCGCGACGCAGGACGAGGGTCGTGAGCGCGCTCATCAGCCCTGCCTTCTGCACGACCGGCAGGAACTGCGACGGCAGGACGATCCCGCGCTCGGGGTGATCCCAGCGGACGAGCGCCTCGGCACCGACGATCCGGCCGCTCGAGACCTCGACCTTCGGCTGGTAGTGCGCGACGATGTCGCCTGCGTCGAGGGCGCGCCGGAGCTCGCTCCCGAGGGAGAGGGACTCGCGGCTGGAGACGTCGACGGCGGGGTTGTAGAGCTCGATCCGCGTGCGGTTCCGCTTTGCCGCATACATCGCCACATCGGCGAACCGCACGAGAGTGTCGGAATCCGACGCATCGTCCGGGTACAGCACGCCGCCGACCGAGGCCTTGACCGCGAGCGAGAGGCCGCCGATCTCGAACGGCTCCTCGACGGCCTCGTGGATCCGCGTCGCGGTCTCCAGCACGTCGTCACCGCCGCCGGCAGGCATCACCACGCCGAACTCGTCGCCGCCCAGACGGGCGATCGTGTCGGTGTCCCGGAGGGTGCGGCGCAGGCGGGCGGCGAGCTCTCGCAGGAGCTCGTCGCCGCTCGCGTGACCGAGCGCGTCGTTGATCTCCTTGAACCCGTCGAGATCGAGGAGAAGCACGGCGGCGCGGCCACCCGTGCGCCGTGCGTTGGCGAGGGCGGTCTCGATCCTGTCGTGGAAGAGCACGCGGTTGGGCAGACCCGTGAGGCTGTCGTGGAGCGCCTGATGCTCGATCTCCTCCATGTGCGAGTCGATCTGGCGCGTCGCACGGCTGAGCACGGGGAACAGCGAGACGAAGAGGATCAGCAGCACGCCCTCGAGCACGAGCGCGATCGGCACGAACGTCGCCGTCACGGAGCGCGCGATCGGCGCGTAGTCGCGCTCGGTCACCAGCACGCCTGCCGCGCGGTCGCCGAACCAGATGGGCACGAGCTGACGCAGCACCGTGCGGGTGGAGCCATCTTGGCCCGTCGTCTTCTCCACGGCCGTCCGGATCTGTTGACCTTCGAGCGTCGCGCGGACCGCGGCCGCGGCACGGAGGGGAGCGAGGTCGGCGCCACCCAGTTCGCTGGTCGCGAAGGTGAGGCGGCCACTCGTGCCGTAGAGCGCCGCCGACTCGACGTCGTCGATCATCACCTGCTGTCGGAAGAGCCGCTCGAGGGCCCGTCGTCGCGCGGGTGACGGCCGTCGCTCGAAGTCACCGGGCGCGAGCTCCCGGGAGAGCACGGCCTCGGCGACGAACCGCGTGTTCTGCTCGACGGCGTCGCGCGCCTGGGCGGTGACGAACCCGCGCACCATGACGAAGATCGCGACGCTCGCGATCGCGAGGCTCACGCCGGTGAGCAGCGCGAAGCGAAGGACGAGTCGCGGCGCGCGCGGTGGTCCTCCGCGCCCCCGACGGAGTGTCACGCCGCTCTCCGCCGCCGCACCGGCCGAATGCGTCGCTTATAGCCCGCGAGGACGACGAGCAGCGGTGAGGCTAGGACGGCGCCGTTGTCCGGGCCACCGTGGTGGTTCGGGTTGTGCCCGTTCGCGACGCCCTGGCCGGGGCAGTTCCCGTTGCCGTTGCCGTTCCCCTGCCCCTGACCGCTGCCGTAGCAGCCGTCCTGGTTCCCGTTCCCATTCCCGTTGCCGTTCCCCTGACCGTTGCCGTTCCCCTGGCCGTTGCCGTTGCCCCTGACCGTTTCCATTGCCGTTGCCCTGGCCGTTGCCGTTGCCGTTGCCCTGCCCGTTCCCTTGACCGTCGCCGGTTTGGGCTCCGTTCTGGTCGTCGCCCTGGTCGCCGCCGTTCCCCTGGTCGCCGCCGTTCCCCTGGTCGTCCCCGCCCTGGTCGTCGGCCTCGTCACCGCCGGTCTGGTCACCGCTCTGGCCGTCCTGGCCCTGCCCCGGGTCTCCGGCGCCTTCCTCCGACGCCGGAGGATCGTCGGTCCCGGCGCCGTCCCCGTTCGATTCCTGGCCGGTGCCGCCGGGCTCCCCGTTCTCGTCCTGCGCCGGCTGCCCGTCTCCGCCGTTGGTACCGGGGTCGACGGTCCCTCCTGTCGCCAGGGGCTCCGGGTCGTCGCCCGACGGGCTGGGATCCGAGGACGGCGCGCCGGACCCGGTCGAGTCGTCGTCATTGTTGTCGGGGGAGGAGCTCGAGCCGCTGTCGCCGACCGTGTCCGGCGCCGGCGGGTCGTCCTGAGGCTGGTCGCCCACCGGCGGCGTGAACCCGCCGGTCGGTCCCGGCCCGGCCGGATCGCCCGACTGATCGCCGCCGTGCGAGTCGCCGGCACCAGCCGGCGCGTCCGAGGTGGCCGGCCGGTCCGAGCCACCGCTCTGTCGATCGGCGGGCGTGGTGCCCGTCCGACCGTGCGCAGGGGTCTGGGGCGTCCCGTCACCGAGGTCGCCGGAAGGCGAGTCGGTCGCCCCGTCAGCGGGAGCCTGGATACGAGGGCCCGGCGCCGCGACTTCCTCGTCTGTAGCCCCCCTGGGGTGGCGGACAGGCGGCGGCGTCGTCTCGGGCCTCGAGCTGCTGTGGCCGCGATGTCGCCGTTGGGGCCTGGGCGGGAGGAACGGCGCATGGTCGCCTCGCGCGAACCGATACTCGGTCGGCTCAGAGTCGGACAGCTGCACCTTGCCGTCGGTCGCCGAGCGGACGTGCCCGAACGCCGACCGAGGAAGATCGAAGATGGGGGCGAGCACCCCAGATGCGTCGAGCGGGAGCTTCAGCCCCAGCACAGCGGCGACCGGCACGATGAGCAGCGCCGTCGCAATCGCCGCGCGTTCCCGCACTCGACGTCGGCTCGTTTGCCGACGCGCGTCGCGCTCCGGTTCCACCACCGCAGGTTCCCCCTCTCGTTGCCGCAAGACCAGCCGCCGCCGGTGGACGAACGGTAGGAACGGGACCGGGACCGCTCATCCCCCTGCAGGGGGGCTGAAACCGCTCGTTCGAGGGATAAATCGCGCTCGGAGACCGAGTTGGTCGACTCCGGCACCGCTCGAAAGGGTCATCCCGGCCTCGCCGCGATCCCACGCTGGTCGATCGCCGCTCCGAGCGTACGCCAGTCCGCATCGGTCATGCGGGTCTCGGCGAGGTAGACGGAGAAGCCGACCGTGCCCGCGCGTGAGAGAAGGTCGACGTAGGTCGCAACGGCGACGGTCCTGCCGGCGCGACCGATGTGCACGCCGATCGTGGGATGGATGTCGTCCCGCGGAAAGACACCGCGCGACGCGGCCACGCAGGCCGGCGGGGAGCCCTCCGCGCCGATGTCGTTGACGTACGCCTGGGGCAGGAAGGCTGCGCCGCCGCCGAGCCAGGAGGCCCAGTCGATGTCGTGATGGTCGGGTCGGCAGTAGGAGGAGAGACCGAGCGGGAACGGCGGCGGCCTCGAGCCGCGGAACGTTGCGACGAAACGGCGCGAGCGGCCGCTTCGCTCGTCGCTCGGTCCGTCGGGGCCGCTGAACTCGTACTCCACCTCGGGGTTGGCGACGTAGAAGTCGAGCCCGTATCGCGCGACCAGCTCGCTCGCGAGCCTTGCCTCCCCCTCGGGGTCCGTCCGGAGGACGCCCCAGCCGCCGACCGGCAGTCCGCTCGCGAGCCGGAACCGGTAGACCCAGTCGGCCTCCACCGGATCCTCGACGGTCCCGTCATGCAGCCTGACCGCGACCCACCCGAAACCTGCCTCGCGCAGGATCCGACCGAGCAGCGTCGGCTCGACGTCGGTCTCGTGCCAGACGAACGCCCCTGCCGACTTCCACGAGAACGCCACCGAGGCCGGTGGGGGCGGGGTCGGCTCGGGCGGTGGAGCCGGTGTCGTCGGCTCAGGGGGCGGCGGGGTCGGAGCCACAGTCGGCGGAGGGGGTGGAGCAGGTGCCGGGGTCGTCGGGGGTGGAGGCTGCGGTGTCGGCAGAGGCGGCGCGGCCTCCTCGCCGCCGTTCGCGAGGCTCCGTGCGAGGACCACGATCGCGATCCCCGCGACGACGAGACCGGCTCGCGCGAGCCACGCCGCCTCGATGCGCGACAGCCGGCGCATCGGCCCAGGCTAGCCACGACCCGCGGGCTGAGACCTGACGATGCCGACTACCTACCCATCCTCGGCGCGGCCGCGGTCTCCGTCGTCGGAGGGTCGCTCGCGGCGCGAGGACCACGAAAAATGCCGAACCCCGCGACTCCGAAGAGCTACGGGGTTCGACGCGGCAATCCAATCACGACCGTGGCCCCGCTGTCAAGAGGGAACCTCCCCGCGCTCCGGAAGAAGCGGAAACTCGGCGCGGATCCGCGTCCCGGCGCCTGGCGTGCTCTCGACCGAGAACCTCCCGTCCAGCGCCTCGACCCGGTCCTTCAGGCCGCCGAGGCCGGAGCCCGCGCTCGCGCTCGCGCCTCCCTGCCCGTCGTCCGCGATCTCCACGACCAGGACGTCGTCGCGCCTCCGCACGCGAATCGTGGCGTAGGAGGCTCCCGAGTACTTGACGACATTCGTGAGCGCCTCGGCGACGACGTAGTACGCCGCGCTCTCGATCGCCGGCGGCCAGCGGACCGCGTCGTCGGTCGTGACCACCGTGACCGGGAGCGGCGCGCGGCCGGCCAGTGCCCGCACGGCGGTCGCGAGTCCCCGCACGGTGAGGATCTGGGGATGGAGGCCGCGCGCAAGCTCCCGGAGCTCCTCGTGCGCCGCGTTCAGCTCGACGAGCGCCCGGTCGAGATGCTGCTCCGCCTGGCCGGGGTCGGTCCGCATGAACCGGACGCCGAGATGGACGGCGTGCGGAGACGCTGACCAGATGCTGCTGCGCGCCATCGTGGAGGTTGCGCTCCAGACGCTTCCGCTCCGCGTCGCTCGCGGAGACGATGCGCGCGCGGGAGCGGCGGATCTCGTCCTCCACGTGCTTCCGGGCGGTGACGTCGAGGCCGCAGAGGAGGTACCGGCGTTCACCCTCCTCGCCGGGCACCTCGGTCGCCGTCCAGTCGACGACGAGGTGCTCGTCGTCCACGGAGACGTGGTGGTACTCGACGACCCCGGGCGGGTCGCCTCGCAGCATGCTCTCGAAGTCGGTGCGGGCACGGGGGACGTCCTCCTCTGCGAGGAAGACCTTCCAGAACGGCAGCCCGAGCCATGACTCCTCCGGTAGGCCGGCGGCGCGTTCGAGCGCACGGTTCACGCCGAGCATCGTCCCCGTCTCGTCGACGAGCGCGAGGAAGCTCGGCGTGGATCGCACCACCGCGTAGCTGAAGTCGCGCTCGCGCTCGAGCTCCTGTGCCTGCCGTGTGCGCTCCGTGAAGTCCCGGACGATCAACAGGAACTCGTCGTTGCCGCACGGCGACGATTCGACCCTCGTAGTCGCGCGTCTCGCCGCGGATCTCGAGCGAGTACTCGACGCGCTGGAGCACACCGTCCTCGACGGCCCGACGTCCCGCCGCGAGCACGCCTTCGGCGATGTGCGGCGGCAGCCGCTCGTGCACGCTGCGGCCGATCACCTCGTCGGACGGGGTGAGGAGGTCGACCTCGGCGTCGACCTTGAACCCGCGGTACACGCCGTCGACGCCGATCCGGAAGATCGGGTCCGGGATCGCCGCAACGAGCGCGCGCGCCGTCGCGTCGTTGCTCGCCGACCGGTCGAGGCCGTGGTGCGTGGGCTGCGTCCTCATGCACCCCTTGTAGCACGGGCCCCGATCGCGCCTCGGGACAGGTCAGTCGAGCACGAAGCTGACCCGCATCGTCACCCGGTACTCAGTGATCGCGTCGTCCTCGACGACCACGTACTCCTCGGAGATCCAGGCCCCCTTGATGCCGCGGACCGACTCCGACGCTTTCGCGATCCCGGCGCGTGCAGCCTCGGCGAAGCTCGTCGGGGACGACGCCGTGATCTCGATCACCTTCGCAACGCTCATCGTGACCTCCTCGGACGGGTGACGCGATTGTCCTACCCCGATCGACGCCGGGCAATCACCCCACACCCGGTCGCCGTCGGTCGGCAGGCCCCGCACGCTAGACCTCGACCCAGCGACCCTCGCGGTTCGAGCGCGCGACCGCGTCGCACAGGACGTTCTCGACGTGCCCGTCCTGGAAGGTCGGGTACTCCGGCTCGGCGGCGGGCCCTCCTCGGGCGACGTCTGCATAGACCGCGCGGTACAGCTCGCGGAACGTGTCGGCGAAGCCCTCGGCGTGCCCGACGGGGAGGTGCGTGCGCGCAGCGGAGGCGGGATGCATGAGCTGCGCGTTCCGCTGCAGGACCTCGTTGCCGCGGTCCCGGTTGCCGAGCCAGAGCTCCTCGTGGCGCTCACCGTCCCACGCGAGCGTGCCCCGCGATCCGTCGACTTCCATCCGGATCGCGTTCTTCCGGCCGAAGCTGACCTGCGAGAGCACGCACGAGCCGCGAGCGCCGCTGTCGAAGCGGACGAGGATGTGCGCGAGGTCCTCGGTGGACATCGGGACGTCCACCCGCTCGACGTCGGACGCGCTCGCGAAGGTCTCGACCTCGCCAACCGGTCGGCGCCGCACTGGGATCGTCGTCGCGAGATCGGCAAAGACCTCGACGATCTGCGACCCCGTGACGAACTGGGCGAGGTCCAGCCAGTGGGACCCGATGTCGCCGACCGCGCGGAGGTCGCCGCCGCGGGCTGGCTCGAGGCGCCAGTTCCAGTCTTCCGGGGTCGCGAGCCAGTCCTGGAGATACCCGCCATGCACGTTCCAGACGTCGCCGAGCTCGCCCGCGCGCACGCGCTCCCGCGCCTCCTGGACGATCGGGTAGAAGCGGATGTTGAAGTTCGTGCAGTGCACGAGACCAGACCCCTGCGCGAGAGCGACGAGCTCCTCGGACAGCTCCGACGTCATCGCGAGCGGCTTCTCGCAGACGACGTGCTTCCCGGCGGCCAAGGCTCGTTTCGCCTGCGTGTAGTGCAAGTCGTTCGGCGTCGTCAGGTGGACGACGTCGACGGACTCGTCCTCGAGCAGCGCGTCGTAGCTCGCGTATGCGGGGGCGATCCCCTTCGCGGCCGCCCGTTCGGCGCTCGAGCCGACGACGCCCGCGACGTCCACGCCGATGCGACGGAGGGCGTCGACGTGCACGACGCCGATGAAACCCGTGCCGACCACGCCGGCTCGAAGGGATGCTCCATTCGTGACGTTCGAGGCCGGGGCCACGCGCCAACGCTACTGCGTCGCAGGGCCGACGGGTGCGGGAGAGAACCCTCGAGGGGCGGTGCTCCCCGTTGCACCGCCCCTCGAGTCTTGCCGCTACCGGCCGAGGTTGACCGGGAACGACACCAGCCGGCGGGTCGAGACACCGCCGAGGACGTTGCCGCCCGGCTCGCGCGCACGCACGAACATCACGAGCAGCTGCTGCCGGTTCGCGGCCGGGTAGCCGCGCAGCCGGTTCATCTGGAGCTCGGCCCAACCGTCGGTCCCGGTGGGCGTCTCCGCCGGCACCGAGAACTGGTTGTACGGGACAGCCGTCACGTAGACCAGCGCGCCCTGCACGGGCTTGCCGCCGCACGCCGTCACGTGGAAGCGGGCGACGAGCTGCTGGGTCGAGCCGCCGACGACGCTCGGGTCGAGCGACTGCCGGTCGACGAGCAGGCGGTTCGGCGCCTTGACGTCGCCGATCGCGACAGGACCGGTGCCGCCCTTCTCACAGCCCGTGGCAGGCGGAGGAGGAGCGGTCGCCTCGGTGACGACCGCGGTCGGAACGGTGGTGGCCGTCGTGCGGCCGTCCGCATTCTGCGCCGTGACGCGGAGCCGGAGCGTGTTGCCCTTGTCGACGTCCTTCGGGACGTACGTCTTCTGGTCTGCGCCGCTGATCAGCGAGCAGCTGCCGCCGTCCGCGTCGCATCGGCGCCACGCGTAGTCGTAGTCCGTCGGGGTGCCGGTCCACTGGCCCTCGTTGGCCGTGAGCGTCTGCCCGACCTGCGCCTTGCCGGTGATCGTCGGCGGCCGCGTGTTCGTCGGCTTCGCGGTCGTCGCGGCGGTGCCGATCCCGGTGCCGCCGAGCACGACCCCGACGAGCCCCGCGGCGAGCGCGAGGACCGTGACGGGTACGAGTTTTCTCACATGCGTCTCTCATTCGTGACTCCCCTCTCAAGACGACTCTCTCGTGCGTCGTCGAGGTGCGTACCCTGCAGCTCTCGGGTAAAGCCCCCGCTCACGGTTCCCTAACAGCGGCAATCCGCCGGCGTGCACTTGGATACCTAACGCTGCAATGTATAATGGCGCTATGTACCGCTTCTCGGTTCGGACCGCGCGAACAGGTGAGGCCATGGAGATCGGCAAGGATCTGATCGCCGCCTCCTCGACCCCGATCGTCCTCGCGATCCTGGCGGACGAGGACAGCTACGGCTACGCGATCCTCCAGCGCGTCCGGAACGTGTCCGGTGGGCGTATGGAGTGGACGGACGGGATGCTCTATCCCGTGCTGCATCGGCTCGAGCGGCTCGGCCACGTCGAGGCGCGGTGGGAGGTGGCGACGAGCGGGCGTCGTCGCAAGTACTACGGCATCACGCCGCGGGGGCCGCACCCAGCTCGCCGAGGAGCGGAGGCAATGGCAGGCGGTCGACGAGACGCTGCGCGGCATCTGGCGCGCGCTTGCCCTTCCCGACGTCGCGGGACAGCCGACGTCGATGCCCGGGAGCGCCTGAGATGCCGGCCCCCGACCGCGCGGTCTCGCTCGAGGAGCAGATCGACCAGTGGCGGAGCTTCCTCCGGCGACGGCAGGCGATCCACTCCGTCGACGTGGCGGAGCTCGAGGATCACCTGCGCGAGCAGGTCGCGACGCTGACCGAGGCCGGGCTCGCGACGGACGAGGCGTTCCTCGTCGCGGTCAAGCGGATGGGCGACCTCGACGCGCTCTCGCGCGAGTTCGCGCGCGAGCACTCCGAGCGCCTCTGGAAGCAGCTCGTCGTGTCGGCGTCCGACGACGGCGCGCCTCGGGCGACGGCGGCCCGCAGAGACGCAATCGTCGCGTTCGGACTCGCCGTGGCCGCGGCGGCGGCGGTCAAGGTGCCCGCGCTCTTCGGCCTCGACCTCGACGACGACTCGGGCTTCTACGCACGCAACGCGAGCCTCTTCGTCCTGCCCCTGCTGACCGGCTACTTCGCGTGGAAGCGACGGCTCCACCCGCGCACGATCGGCTGGCTGGCGGCGGCATTCGTCGTGGCCGCGGTCTTCGCGAACGTCTATCCCTTCGAAGACGAAGGCTCGACCGAGGCGCTCACGGCGCTGCACCTGCCGATCGTCCTGTGGCTCGTCGTCGGCATCGCGTACGCGGGGGGCCGCTGGAGCCAGGTCGCCGGCCGGATGGACTTCGTCCGCCTCTCGGGCGAGTTCTTCGTCTACTTCGTGCTGATCGCGCTCGGCGGCGGGGTCCTCACCGCATTCACCGCGGTGATGTTCAACGCGATCGGCATCGACCCCGAGACGTTCATCTCGGAATGGCTGCTGCCGTGTGGCGCCGCCGGGGCGGTGCTCGTGGCTGCCTGGCTCGTCGAAGCCAAGCAGAGCGTGATCGAGAACATGGCGCCCGTGCTGACGCGCCTCTTCACGCCGATGTTCGCCGCGGTGCTCGTCGCGTTCCTCGGGGCGCTCCTCTGGACCGGCGGCGGGCTCGACGTCGAGCGGGACACGCTGATCCAGTTCAACGGGCTGCTCGTCGTCGTCCTCGGGCTACTGCTCTACTCGATCTCCGCGCGTGACCCCGCCTCGCCCGCAGGCCTGTTCGACGTGCTCCAGGTCGTGCTCGTGGTCAGCTCGCTCCTCGCCGACGCGGTCGCGCTCTGGACGATCGGCGCGCGCATCGACGAGTTCGGCTTCAGTCCGAACCGCGTGGCCGCCCTCGGGATGAACCTGATCCTGCTCGTGAACCTCGCGTGGTCGGCGGTGCTCTGCCTCCGTTTCCTGCGACGCCGGGGGCCGTTCACCGCGATCGAGCGCTGGCAGACGGACTACCTGCCCGTCTACGCCGCGTGGGCCGCGATCGTCGTGGTCGTCTTCCCGCCGGCCTTCGGCTGGGAGTGAGCCGCGCCCAGGGAGGTACCTGGTAGCCGTTGGCCGCGAGGATCGCGCAGCTCGACAGCTAGGCGTCCCGCACGCAGCGGAAGCCCGCGTTCCCCGTCGAACTGTCGGGCGTGCTGGCGTTGCGCGCGGCAACGCGGTACCGGCGGCAGTACGAGTGGTGGCAGAGGTAGGAACCACCCTTTTGCACCTTGCTCGTGCCGTGCGGCGGACCTTTGGGGTCGATGGACGAATCACCTGCCCGGAACGACGGATGGAACCAGTCGGCCGTCCACTCCCAGACGCTGCCGGTGGTGTTGTAGAGGCCGAATCCGTTCATGGGGAACGTGTCCACCGGACAGGTCCCGACGTAGCCGTCGGCGACGGTGTTCGCAGTGGGGAAGTCTCCTTGCCACACGTTCATCATGTGCTCGCCGTTGGGCTCGAGCTCGTCACCCCACGCGAAGACCTGCTGCGCGAGCCCCCCGCGCGCTGCGAACTCCCACTCGGCCTCGGTCGGGAGCCTCTTCCCCGCCCAGCTGCAGTACGCCAGGGCGTCGTTCCACGAGACGTGGACGACGGGGTGGTCGAGCCGCCCGTCGAGACTCGAATGGCGACCCTCTGGATGCCGCCAGTCGGCACCCTCGACCTTTCGCCACCACGGCGCCTGCGCAGCCGCCTGGGTCGGCGGGAAGTCGTCAGGGAGGAGTGACGCGAAGACGAACGACCACTGGAATCTCTCGGCCTCGGTCGTGAAGCCGGTGGAGTCCGCGAACTCGCTGAACTGGGCATTCGAGACTGCGCACGCGTCGATCCAGGACCTGCCTACCCGCACCTCGCGAACAGGGCCCTCGCCGTCGTACGGGTACGCCCACGCGTCCTCGGCGCCCATCGCGAACGGTCCGCCGCCGAGGAGGACCATTACGCCTCCGTCACTCCCGCTCCGTCGCCCCGGCGCGACGGAGCGCAGCATCCTTCTCCGCTCACGGCCTCACTGGCGCGCCAGCGGCTCCGCCGTTGACTTGACACACGGCACATGCGACGATCACCCCGGGGAATCTGGGGGGAATCTGCGGTCGCCGGCTTGACCGGCGGAGAGGAGAAGGGGTAGGTGCGCACATTTAGGCCCGTTCTGGCCGTCGTCGTTGTCGCGGCCGCGGTTGTGTTTTCGCTCGCCGGAGGGGCCGGAAGCGGGTCGGGCGCCAGTACGGATCCGTGCCCGCCGGCGTCCGGCCGGCAGTTCTGCATCACCGTCACCGACACGGACCCCGTCTCGGCATCGGTGGACGGCGTCGTCTCCTACGTCCTCTACACGATTTCGGTCGGCAACGTCGGCGGCCCGACGCTCACGAACGGCGTCGTCACCGCCACGCTGACCGACCACGTCGGGGCGACGACGCCGAGCTCGAGCGCGCAGTTCATCGCCGCCGCGTCCTCGTCCGGCTGCGCGGCGGTCTCGGGCCCGACGAACACCGTCACGTGCAGTATCGGCAACCTCGCCGGCGGGCAGTCGCTCGCGCCGCTCCAGCTCGTCTACCGGACCTCGGCGACGGCGGGCGTGATCTCGACCGACGCGAGCGTCGTCGGGACGTTCAAGGAGAAGGGGAACGACAACCAGAAGAACGACCCGAACCCGGACACCCGCCCGGTCGTCGAGACGACCACGTACGAACCGTGTCCCGACTGCTCGTACGCGTTTTCGCCCCACGACCTGCCTGTGACGCTGGCGACGGCGCCCGACGGGAATACGTGGGGATCGTTCTCGTTCACAAACCGTGGCGGCGGCGTCGTCACCACGCTCGACGAGACGTCGGTCACGTCCTCGGCCGACCACTGCGTGTCGGGGAAGACGTGCTTCGGCCAGCTCATCCACTCGCAGGCGAGCACCGTGACGCTCGGCACAGGCGAGGTGTTCGCATGGCAGACGACGTGGAGCTTCGACGTCGTCGCGAAGGGCATCAGTGACAAGAACGTCGTCATCGTGCACACGCTCAACAACGGCGACATCGAAGTGATCTCGAAACGGTGTTCCGCCGAGCCTCCGACCGCGGCCGACGTCGCCGGTGCGGGGTGCCTCGTCCCGTCGATCGGCGGCACCAAGAAGGCGAAGACCCTCATCGTCCACTGGTACGCGACGCACAACGGCTTCGGCCGCGGCGGCTGATCGCTAGCGCGGGGCGGCGGCGGCGGTAAGGCGATCTCTCGCCGCCGCCGCCGCCACGGCGTTGCCCTTCCGCTCGTAGAGCGCGACCGCCTCGACGAGCGCGGCCG
This sequence comes from uncultured Actinomycetes bacterium, assembly GCA_963742625.1. Taxonomy (GTDB): domain Bacteria; phylum Actinomycetota; class Thermoleophilia; order Gaiellales; family Gaiellaceae; genus Gaiella. The sequence goes on along the minus strand of CAVUMO010000002.1, from coordinate 1,053,405 downwards.
CGGCATCGCCGCCTCGTTCCGCGTCCTCGAGCACTGAGGCAAGCTCCGTGAGCGCGTCACCGAGGGTGACGAGGAAGTCGGTGGCTCGGAGAAGCTCGACCGCCTCGCCGGCGAGCACCACGCCTGAATCGACCTCGCCCGCCTTCGCGAGGACCTGCGCGCGCGCTGTGCGCCAGAGCGCCTGTGAGGAGACGTCGTCCGCCGCTGCCACAGCCTCGGCGACGCGCGCGAAGTCGTCCGCCTCGTCGAAGCGGCCCTGCAGGCAGAGCACGCGGGCGAGGCATCCGGCGACGGTGGGCATCAGGTAGGTCTCCTTGAGCGCAGCGAGCGATTCGTAGTCGCGGCGGAGGTCCCGCTCCGCAGCTTCGAGGTCGCCGGCGAGCCACTCGACCGCGTACGAATCGAGCGAGGTGGAGGCGGCCATCAGCGTGCCGCCGATCTCCTCGAGCGTCGCGCGCGCCCGTCCGACCAGCCGCCGCGCCTCACCGAAGTCGCCCTGCATGGCGCGGAGCGAGGCGGAGAAACACATCACGAGACCCTCCGTGCGCCGGTCCCCTCGGCTGCGCACGAGCACCTCCTCGCAGCGGGCGATCGCCTCGTCGACGGGCGTCGGCCCGTAGAGCGCGGCCATCGCATAGGCCGTTCCGGCCCGCCCCTCCTGGCGGCGGTCCCCCGCACGGCGGGCGTGCTCCATCGCCCGGTGAGCTGCCTGGGCGGTCTCCTCGAATCGGCATGCCGACGTGTGAACCCACTGGACGATCCGCCAGGCGCGCGCAAGCCCGGCGTCGTCACCAGCGGCTTCGAAGATAGGGATCGCTCGCTCTGCCTCCGCGAGCGCCTCCTCGCCCCAGGCGCCGTCCTCGCCGACGTGCCGGGAGGCAAGCAGCCGGACGAGCGCCGCCTCCTCACGCAGGCGGGCGTCGCCGCGCGCGATCGCGGCCTCGATCGCCTGCTCGAGGAAGACCTCCACCCAGGGCAGCTCGCCGATCTCGGTCAGAGCCTCACCGAGGTCCGGCAGCAGCGCGAGGCGGTCGGGATCATCGTCCGGCAAGAGCGTTGCGGCGCGCCGCAGCAGGTTCGCGGCGGCCGGCATGTCGCCGCGGGCGAAGGCGCGCTTGCCGGCGGACGAGAGCTTCGCCGAGCCGCGGCGCCCGAGCTCGTGCCCGTGGCCGTCGAGCGGGCCAAGCTGCGCGAGGTAGGTGTATGCCTGCTCGAGGTGGTACCCGACGATCTCCTCGTACTCGGTTGCGCGGTCGCGGTCGGCGTTGACGCGCTCTCCCCAGTCGGCGAAGCGCTCGTGGAGCGTCGCGCGCGTCCGCTTGAGGAGGCCGGCGTAGGCGGCGTCCTTGATGAGGATGTGGTGGAAGCGGTAGAGCGACTCCTGCCCGTCGGCGCGCTCCGGGCGGACGAATTGCTTGCGGGCGAGCAAGACGAGCAGGTCGGGCACGCGGTCGCGGACACGGTCCGGCACGAGCTCCCGGACGGCGTCTTCCTGGAAGGCGAGCCCGACCACAGAGGCGGGCTCGATCACTGCACGCTCATCCGGCGAGAGGAGGTCGAGGCGCGCGGCGAGGAGGGCGTGGATTGTCGGCGGGAGCGCGAGCTCGGAGAGGTCGCCCGTAGGCACCCAGCGGTCGTCCTCGCGCCGTACGAGGCCCTCGTCGACGAGCATCGACAGCAGCTGCTCGACGAAGAGCGGATTGCCCTCGGCCGACTCGACGATCCGCGCGCCGACGCCGGCGTCCAGCACGGCCTCACCGAGCACGTTGGCCGCGACGGCGGCGCTGGCCTCGGGCGTGAGCGGCTCCAGCGCGAGCTGGATCGCGCCCGTCTCGTCGAGCCAGCCGGGCCGCACTTCGGCCAGCATCGGCCGAGCGGGGCAGAGGACGAGCAGTGGGACGTCGACGACGTTCGTCGCGAGCGAGGCGACCAGGTCGAGCAGCGTCGACTCCGCCCAATGGACGTCCTCGACGACGAGGACGAGTGGGTGGTCGGCGGCGAGCGTCTCGCAGAGCTTCCGGGTTGCCCAGAAGAGCTCGTCGAGGGAGAACAGCTCGTCGGAAAGGCCGCTCAGCGAGGCGAGCCGCCGCGCGACGTCGGCGTCCCCGGCGCAGGCCTCGAGCTTCGCGCGGGCCTCGGTAGGCGCGTCGTCGTCGCGGACGCCGGCCGCGGCGCGCAGGATCTCGATCAGCGGCCAGAATGTGATGCCGCGTCCGTAGGGCAGACAGCGCCCGCGGAGCACACGCGCCGACTGTTCGGTGTCGTGGATGAACTCCTCCACGAGCCGGGACTTCCCCATCCCGGCCTCGCCCAGCACCGCGACGAGCCGCGCCGCGCGAGCCGCGACGGCATCCTCGAAGGCGCCCCGCAGGCGGGCGAGCTCCTCGGCCCGGCCGACGAGCGGACGCCGGGGGCGGCCCGCGGCCCATGGGTCGGCGTGGACGGCGAGCAGCCGGTAGGCGGGGACGCGCTCAGCCTTGCCCTTAAGCTCGAGCGGCTCGACCTCCTCGACCTCTACGGCGTCCCGAACCAGTCGGAAGGTCGGTTCGCCGATGAGCACCTCGAGCTCGGGGGCGGCTTGCTCGAGACGCGCCGCAACGTTCACCGTGTCGCCCGTGACGAGTCGCTGCCCGCCCGTCGGGTCGCCGGCGACGACTTCACCCGTGTTCACGCCGGTCCTGTTCGTCAGCCGCACTCCCCATCGCTCGTGGAGCTCGTCGTTGAGGCGGGCGAGCGCGACCCGCATCTCGGCGGCGGCTCGGACGGCGCGGAGCGCATCGTCCTCGTGCACGGTCGGCAGGCCGAAGACGGCCATGATCGCGTCACCGATGAACTTCTCGACCACGCCGCCGTGCCGCTCGAGCACCGCGCTCATGTCGTCGAAGTAGCGCGACAACACCTCGCGCAGAGCCTCGGAATCGAGCGACTCGCCGAGGCTCGTGGAGCCCTTCAGGTCCGAGAACACAATCGTCACGACCTTGCGCGTCTCCTGCGGCGGCGGCGCTTCGGCCAGCGGCGACCCGCAGGCGAGGCAGAAGCGGGCGTTGTCGGGGTTCTCCTCTCGGCAGGAGGGGCAGATCGGCATGTCCCGAGTCTAGGAGCGGCCGCTGTCGGGCAGCGGACGGCCGCAGTGCGTCGGCGGCACTGGGCGGATCTGCTGGCGATGCTCGGCGGGCGCCGGGGCGTCATCTCTTGCGCGGCGCCGAAGGGTTGGGAACAGCGTGAGCGGTGAATAACTCGGAGGGCCACGGGAACGACCCGCTCGCGCGAAGGAGGTGACCCGTCGATGAGCGCTGACGCTGCGGACAACGAGCTCACACCCCGCGAGTTCGGGATGTTGGCAGGACATACATGGGGCTTGGCGTCGGACACGACGTCCGCGGACGGAGCGGAGCCGGCCGAAGAGGTCCTGGATCTGGTCGACAGGACCTTCCAGACGGGTGTCGCGGCCCGAATGGGCGAGTTTCCCGACGCGGCCGAGGCCGAAAGCGAGTTCTGGCGCGCCTTCGCCCACGCCTTCGACTTCTCGTCGTCGAGGACGTGGCGAGGGCCCTCGATGGGGACGGATCGAGCGACTGGTGTCGGCGCGCCGATCCGGCGCTAGGGCCTCGGTCCGGCGGCGAGCGACGCTCGTGCGGCAGCTGCGGGGTCGAAGGCGACGAGCGGATTCGAACCGCTGTGCGAGGCTTTGCAGGCCTCTGCCTAACCACTCGGCCACGTCGCCCGGCTGAGGCATCGTAGCCCTGGCGAGGCCACAGGCTGGCCCAGGGTCTGTGGAGCGGCTGCAGCCCGTCGTCACGGGTCCGCATCTGCAGAATGGGTACGTGGCAGGCACCTCCCGCGAGGAGCTCGTCTCGCACGCCGCGGCGCTCGAACGGTGCGACGCGGAGCTTGCAGCGGAGCTCGGAATGCTCACCGACCTCGCCGAGCGAGCCGGGACGCTGCGAGCGCGGGCGGCCGAGATCCACCAGGCCCTCGAGCGCCTCCCGCACGAGCTCGACGAGCTGGCCGGGCGGGAGGTCGACGCTCGGGCAGAGGTCGACGTGGCCGAGGCCCAGCTCAGGCGGGCGGAGGAACGTGTCGCCGCGCTCTCGCGCGCGCGGCGGCGGAAGCAGGACGAGCTCGAACGCGCCGAGCGCGAGGCGTCGACCGCGCGCGACCTGCTCGACGACACGCGTGCGGAGGTCGAGAGGGTTCGGGCGCGCGCCGAGACGTTGCGTGCCTCGGAGCGCGAGCTTGGGAGCGAGGCCGAGGCGCTCGCTCGGGAGGCCAAGGCGATCGCCGCCGAGCTCGTCCGCCTCCGCCGGATCCCCGACGCTCCCGGCCTGGAGCCGGGCGACTCGCTCGCGGAGCTGGACGAGTGGGGCCTGCTCGTCCGCTCGGCCGTGCTCGTCGCACGCGGCACGCTCGAGGCGGAGCGCGAGCGGATCGTGGTCGAGGCGAACTCCCTCGCCGCCGCCGCGCTCGGCGACCCGCTCGCGGGCTCGAGCGTTGCGCTGGTTCGTCGACGTCTCGAGGAGCTTTCCTAGGGGAAATGCCCGTCGCGGGGGCTGCGGTCGAGGGCGCCTCCGTCGCGACAGGTCAGCGGGAGCGCGTAGGCCGCCCGGATCACGCTTCGCTCGGCGAGACGCTCGTCGTACTGCCGGTCGATCAGGGAACGGGCCTTCGACTCGCTGAGCCCGAAGCGAACGCCGAGCGGCACGGCCGCCTGGAGCGCGAGGCACTCGGTCACGCCCTCACGGCGCTCGCCGCCGAGGTGGATCGCCTCGTGGGCGAGCACGACGAGCGCCTCGCCCTGGCGCTCCCCCGCCGTGCCGTCGGCAACGAGGTCGCGGAGCGCGCGACAGATGCTCGGGTCGAGGTAGGCGATCCCCGCCTGCGGGAACGCGATCCCGAGCGTGTCGCTCCCCGCGCCGGTGAAGTCGTACTGCTCATCGCAGCGGAGCGTCACGTGCCGGTGCGCGATCAGCGCGGCCTCCGACGTGAAGCGGGCGACCAGCCGCGCGCGCTCCTGCGTGGAGACGGCCTGCCACGTCGCCGCGCGATCCGTTCGGGCGGCGAGGACGAAGAGGACGACGACGGCGATCAGACCAACGGCGCGGAGAGCCCAGCGGCTTCGCGGAGGCTCCGGTCGAGGCGGAGGCGGCAGCCAGTGGACACCCTCCTCGTCCTCGACGAGCTCTCCGAAGCCGAGGTCCGCGTCCTCCGGCCCCGGCGGTGTTCGGCGGCGCGCCGGGCGGCGCGGCTCGTTGCGGCCCCGGAGGACGAACTCGAGCTCCGTCCCGAGCAGGACGACGAACGGCAGCCAGAACGGCACCCACTCCTGCAGCGCGTCGACGAACAGCCACGCGAGCACGAACCCGAGGGCGGCCAGCCGGACGACGAGCTGCACGCGGCCGCGGCCGATCACACCGCAACGGTACGTCCTCGGCAGCCGGGCTAGAGTCGCGCGCGTGCCGGCGACTCTGATGGACGGGAAAGCCCTTGCCACAAAGATCCGGGCGGACGTCGCCCACGAGGTCGCAGAGCTCGGGCACGTCGGCCTCGCGACGGTCCTCGTCGGTGACGATCCGGCCTCGCACGTGTATATCTCGCTCAAGCACAAGGCGGCCACGGAGGCGGGGATCGACGCGCGGGACATGCGCCTGCCGCAGGATGCTTCGGAGGAGGACGTCCTCGCCCTCGTCGCCGCGCTCGACGAGGACGACTCGGTCGACGGGATCCTCGTCCAGCTGCCGCTCCCGGGCCAGATCGACGAGGCCCGCGTGACGCGCGCCGTGTCGCCGGCCAAGGACGTCGACGGGATCCATCCCCTCAACGCAGGGAGCCTCTACCTCGGCACGCCACTCCACGTCCCTGCGACCCCGGCCGGCTGCATGGAGCTCCTCGCCGCCTACGGCATCGACCCGGCCGGGAAGGAGGCAGTCGTGATCGGGCGCAGCGAGATCGTCGGGCGGCCCGTCGCGATGCTCCTCCTGCAGGAGAACGCGACGGTGACGATGTGCCACTCGAAGACCGCCGACCTCGCGGGCGAGGTGCGTCGGGCGGACATCGTCGTGGCCGCGGCGGGTGTCCCCGGGATCGTCACGCCGGCGATGGTGAAGCCGGGCGCGGCGGTGATCGACGTCGGCCTGACGCGGACCGACGAGGGGATCCGAGGCGATGTCGATCCGGCGGTCGCGGACGTCGCCGGCCACCTCACGCCGATGCCCGGAGGCACCGGCCCGATGACGATCGCGCTGCTCCTGCGGAGCGCCGTGAAGGCCGCTCGCTACCGGCGCGGGATCCTTGCATACCCGACTTTCTGACGATACGTTGTCCGGCGTTCTGTACCTGCGTCGGACGGGTCGACGCTGTTTTCAGGGAGGACGTCGTTGTCTGAGGTAGAGACGGGCACGGTCAAGTGGTTCTCGAACGAGAAGGGATTCGGCTTCATCGCACGTGAGAGCGGCGACGACGTCTTCGTCCACTACTCGGCGATCACGATGGACGGCTACAAGTCCCTGACGGAGGGCCAAAAGGTGGCGTTCGAGGTCGTGCAAGGCCCGAAGGGCGCCCAGGCCGCGAACGTCAGCGCCGTCGCGTAGGGTTTCTTGTCTGCGAGCGTCCGTTTCGCTTGAGCGAAACGGACGCCGCAAGAATCCGTTGCGCCGGCTTCGCCGGCGCAAGGGCACATCCCTGAAGCGGACTGCCGCCTGCGGCGGCGTCCGGGCTCGACCCCGCCCGCGGCGGCGTCGACGGGAGGGCGAGGCGTCGGCTCCCTTGGGATCTGGAAGGATGGTTTCGAGTGTCGATCTCCCGTGAACAGGTGCTCCATGTCGCTCGCCTCGCGCGGCTCGACCTCTCGGACGACGAGGTCGGGCGGCTCACCGCGGAGCTCGCGGCGATCCTCGACGCAGTCTCGAAGGTCTCGGAGCTCGACCTCGCCGATGTGCCCCCGACGTCTCATCCGCTGGCGCTCGTAAACGCGTGGGCGGAGGACGTGCCGCGCGAGTCGCTCGCCCTCGACGACGTCTTCGCGAACGCGCCGGCGCGCGAGGGCGACTCGTTCCGAGTCCCGCCGACGGGATGAGCGCCGTCGTCGACACCCTCCGGCTGACCGCCGAGGAGGCGATCGGCCTCGTCGAGCGGGGGGACGTCTCCGCCGCCGAGCTCCACGCGGCGTACCTCGACGCGATCGGAGAACGGGACGGCGAGCTCCACGCCTACCTGCGGACGGTCGACGAGGCGGACGGGACGAGCATCCCGATCGCGCTCAAGGACGTGATCTCGACGAAGGGCGTCGAGACGACGGCGGGCTCGAAGATCCTCTCCGGCTACGTCCCCGTCTTCGACGCCACGGTCGCGGCGCGGTGCCGCGCGGCCGGGCTCACGCTGCTCGGCAAGACGAACACCGACGAGTTCGCGATGGGCTCGTCGACGGAGAACTCGGCTTTCGGGCCCTCGCGGAACCCGTGGGACCCCTCGCTCGTCCCGGGCGGCTCGGGCGGCGGGACGTCCGCCGCGGTGACCGCGGGCCTCGCGCCGTGGGGTCTCGGCTCGGACACCGGCGGCTCGATCAAGCAGCCGTCGGCCCTCTGCGGGAACGTGGGTCTCCGGCCGACGTATGGCACCGTCTCCCGCTACGGCGTCGTCGCGTTCGCCTCGAGCCTCGACCAGGTCGGGCCCGTCGCGAAGACGGTCCGCGACGTCGCGCTGCTCTACTCGATCATCGCCGGCCGCGATCCCGAGGACTCGACGACGGTGGCGCTTCCGGGACCTGTCGTGCTGCCGAAGGACGAGCGGCTCGACGGTCTGCGGATCGGCGTGCCGCGGCAGGCGACGGCGCTCGAGGCGATCGAGCCCGGCGTGCGTGCCGCCTTCGACGCGGCGCTCGTGCGGCTCGAGGAGCTCGGCGCCGAGGTGGGGGAGTGCGACCTGCCGCGCGCGTTCGACTACGGGATCGCGTGCTACTACCTCATCGCTCCCGCAGAGGCCTCGTCGAACCTCGCGCGCTACGACGGTGTCCGTTACGGCCCGCGCAGCGACGGCCCGACGTACCGCGAGATGGTCGAGCGCACGCGCGACGAGGGCTTCGGCGACGAGCCGAAGCGGCGGATCATGCTCGGGACGTACGCGCTGTCCGCCGGGTACTACGACGCGTACTACGGCCAGGCGCAGAAGGTGCGGACGCTGATCATGCGCGAGCACGCCGACGCCTTCGATCGCTTCGACGTCATCGCGACGCCGACCTCCCCGACCGTCGCGTTCCCGATCGGCGACAAGGCCGCGGACCCGCTCGCGATGTACGCCTGCGACCTCCTCACGATCCCCTCGTGCCTCGCCGGCCTGCCGGGCCTCAGCGTGCCCTGCGGCTTCTCCGACGGTCTCCCGGTCGGCCTCCAGCTGATCGGTCCGCAGCTCTCCGAGAACACGCTCTTCCGCGCGGGCCATGCACTCGAGCGGTCGCTCGGCCTCGAGCTCGTCCCGGCGCGGCTGCGGACATGAGCTGGGAGCCGGTGATCGGGCTGGAGATCCACGTCCAGCTGAAGACGCGGACGAAGATGTTCTGCCGCTGCGCGGTCGGATTCGGCGCAGGGGAGAACACGCAGACGTGTCCGGTGTGCCTCGGGTTCCCGGGCGCCCTGCCTGTGCCGAACCGGACGGCGATCGAGTGGGTCGTGAAGCTCGGGCTCGCGCTCGGCTGCGAGATCGCGCCCCGCGCCGTCTTCGCGCGCAAGAACTACTTCTATCCCGACCTGCCCAAGGGCTATCAGATCTCCCAGTATGATCTCCCTTCTTGTGTAAATGGCAAGGTGATCGTCCCATTGCAAGATGGTGAACATGAGGTAGGCATCGTGCGGGCGCATCTCGAGGAGGACGCGGCGAAGAACGTCCACGTCGGCGGCCGGTCCGGCCGGATCGGTGGCGCCGACTACACCCTCGTGGACTACAACCGCGGCGGGACGCCGCTCGTCGAGATCGTCACCGCGCCGGACCTCCACTCGGCGGACGAGGCGAGACGGTTCCTGCAACTCCTCCGCCAGACCATCGTCGAGCTCGGGATCTCGGACGCGGAGATGGAGAAGGGGACCCTGCGCGTCGATGCCAACGTGTCGGTGCGGCCGGCGGGCTCCGGCGAGCTGCGGACCCGGACCGAGATCAAGAACATGAACTCGTTCAACCACATCGGCCGCGGGATCGAGGCGGAAGTCGCGCGTCAAGTCGAGGTCTGGGAGTCCAGTGGCGCGGTCGAGCAGCACACCTACGACTTCGACGTCTCGAGCGGCACGCTCACGGCCCGGAGGGCGAAGGAGGAGGCGGACGACTACCGGTACTTCCCGGAGCCGGACCTCGTCCCCGTCGAGCCGCCGCCGGAGCTCGTCGAGCGCCTGCGCGCGGAGCTGCCCGAGCTGCCCGCGTCGAGGATCCGCCGGATCGCCGAGCGGCTCGACCACGAGCGAGCCCTCGTCCTCGTCACCGGTGGCCTCGACCCGCTCTGGGAGGCGACGGTCGCTGCGGGCGCGGACGGCGTCGCGGCCGCGAACGTCGTCGCGAACCAGCTCGTCGGCGCGGGCGTGGACCCGGCCGCGGTGGATCCCGCGGAGCTCGCGAGGCTCGTCGGGGCGCGGGAGCGCATCCCGCGAAAGGCGTTCGACGAGGCGATCACGCACGTCGGCGACGCCGGGTTCGACGCGGAGCCGTACCTGGCCCATGAGGCGGTTTCGGACACCGCGTCCCTCGAGCCGGTGGTCGACGCGATCCTCGCCGCCAACCCCGCGCAGGTCGAGGAGTACCGAGGCGGCAAGCAGGGCCTGCTCGGCTTCTTCGTCGGCCAGGTGATGAAGGAGACGCAGGGCGCCGCCGACGCGCGCATCGTCAGCGAGCTCGTCCGCGCGAAGCTCGACGCCTGAGCGATGGACAGTCCGTACCTGCGCCGCTAGCGTCGGAGGCCATGGCGCTCTCGACCGACCCCGGGATCACGCAGGACGAGCTGCGCCTCGCGGCCCGCAATCACGGCATGCCGCTCGAAGCGCTTCGCTGGCCGATCACGCCGGTCGGGCTGCACTACCTCCTGATCCACTACGACGTGCCGCTCGTCGATCCGGCCGGTTTTCGCCTCGAGGTGACCGGCGCGGTCGCGCGGCCGCTCTTCTTGACACTCGAGGAGCTGCGCGCCCGTCCGGCCGTCGAGATGGTTTCGACGTTCGAGTGCGCCGGGAATGGAAGGGCCTTGCTGGAGCCCCGGCCGATCAGTCAGCCGTGGCTCACCGAGGCGATCGGGACCGCGCGCTGGCGCGGCGTCCCGCTCGCAACGCTGCTCGAGGAGGCCGGCCTGTCCAGCGGCGCCGTGGACGTGGTCTTCGCCGGGCTCGACCGCGGAGTCGAGGGCGAGGTCGAGCAGCGCTACGAGCGGAGCCTGCCGGTGTCGGAGGCGATGGGCGCGAACTGTCTCGTCGCGTACGAGATGAACGGCGGGGAGCTGCCGCCGCAGCACGGCTACCCGCTCCGGCTCCTCGTGCCGGGCTGGTACGGGATGACGAACGTCAAGTGGCTCACCGAGGTGCGGGTCGTCGAGGAGTCGTTCACGGGCTACCAGGTCGCGAGCGGGTACCGCGTCCGTCAGACCGAGGAGGAGGAAGGCCGTCCGGTCACGCGGATGCGCCCCCGGTCGCTGATGGCGCCGCCTGGGATCCCCGACTTCAATACCCGCGACCGGATCGCGGTGGCCGGGTCGCACCTCCTCGAGGGACGCGCGTGGTCGGGGCGGGCGCCGATCGGCCGCGTCGAGGTGAGCGTCGACGACGGCCGCTCCTTCGGGGATGCCGAGGTCGTCCGCGAGTTCGACGACCCGTATGCCTGGTGCGGCTGGACGTTCCACTGGATGGCGACGCCCGGAGAGCACGTCCTCTGCACCCGCGCGACCGACGAGACGGGCGACGCACAGCCGCTCGAGCCCGAGTGGAACATCGGCGGCTACGAGAACAACGCCGTCCAGCGCGTCCGCGTTCACGTCGACTAGCGCGATCGAGCCGCCTTGCGGCGGCCCGATCGTTCACCCGGGGCCCTGACTCTCAGCGCTTCGGCGCGTACTCGCCCAGCCCGTACTGCTTGTTGAGCGCGTCACTGCGCGCGTTCAGCGCCGCGAGCCAATCAGGTGTCGCAGACGTTCGCGCCGTCCGACGCCCGTACTTGCCCAGCCCGTACTCGCGGTTCATTGCGTCGCTTCTGGCCACGAGAGCCTGAAGCCAATCCGGGTCCGGGGCACCGAGCGTGCGTTGCCCTGCGTCTTCGCCCAGACCGTACCGCTCGTTGAGTGCGGCGCTCCGCGAGTTGAGCGCGTCGAGCCAGTCGGGCGTGCCGTCCATAGCGGCGGCCCCGGCGCCGATCAGGGCGGCGACGGATGCGACGGCGGCGAATGCGATGACCAGCCGGTGAGCCTTCATCTCTACCTCCTTCGATGTCCGTTCGCCCCCGTGGCGATCGGTCGCTTCGCACGCTCCGATGCGGCATCCAGAAACCCGTCAAGACCGGTAAGGAACGGGTAGGGCGTCGCCAGGGAGGGTGGTACGCTCGACCTCCCGGGAGGACAGGTGGAGCTCAGGATCCTCGGCCCGTTCCAGGCTTTCGACGACTCAGGCCGAGAGGTCGGGCTTCCCACGGGGCGTGAGCGGGCGCTGCTCGCGGCGCTCGTGCTCAGGCGGGGTGAGGTGGTCTCCGTCGACGCGCTGGTCGAGGCGCTCTGGGGCGACACGGCACCGAGCACCGCCGTGAAAGCCGTCCAGGGTTATGTCTCCCACCTACGACGTGTGCTCGGGTCGGACGGCGTGCTCGTCACCCAGGCGCCCGGCTACGTCTTGGGCGTTCCGCCCGAGGCAGTCGATGCCCACCGATTCGCGACGCTTGCAGCCGAGGCGTGGCGCACGCTGCAGGACGATCCGGAGTCGGCGCTCCGTACGTTCGAGCAGGCGTTGGCCCTCTGGCGCGGCCCGGCCCTCGCCGAGTTCGCGTTCGCGGACTTTGCCCAACGCGAGATCAGGCGCCTCGAGGAGCTCCGTCTCGAGACCGTCGAGGGGCGATTCGAGGCGATGCTCGAGCTCGGACGCCATGGCGCGGTTGTCGCGGAGCTCGAGACCCGCGTCGCCGAGCATCCGTTGCGGGAGCGGCTACGCGGTCAGCTGATGCTGGCCCTCTACCGCAGCGGCCGTCAGGCGGAAGCGCTCGAGGTGTACCGCAAGGGCCGCCGCCTCCTCGGCTTCGAGCTCGGCCTTAAACCCGACAATGAACTCCAACGCCTCGAGCGAGCCATCCTCAACCACGATCCTTCGCTCGAGCCGCCGGTAGTCGCCGGGGTCGAACGACCCTCCGTCTCACAGCGTCGCCGAGCGTCGTCGCGGACTCAGCCGGCGGTTCCTCCCGACTCGGTCGCTGTGATCGACCCGCAGCGCTCCCGGGTCGTGGACCACGTGCTAGTGGGCCGAAGGCCTGTCGCCGTAGCGATCGGGCACGGCTCGATCTGGGTCGCCAACGCAGACGATGGAACGGTCTCCCGCATCGATCAAGATCGCCACGAGGTCATGAGGACGATCGGAATCGGAGCACCGGCGATAGACCTCGCTGTCACCGCCGACGCGGTCTGGGTGGCGAATGGAAGCGACGGCACCATCTCGCGCATCGATCCCAGCGCTGACGTTGTCGTGGAGACGATCGACCTGAGGGGCTCGAGCGACCTCGTTTGGAACCCAACCCACGCGGTCGATGCCGATGCCGATTCCGTCTGGATCTGCGCGGGTACTCACCATGTGCTCCGCATCGACCCGGCGACGAACGAGACCTTCGCGATCATCGACGTCGGCCATGTACCGGTAGGCGTGGCGGTCGGCGACGAGGCAGTTTGGGTGGTGACGACCGCCGAGCGGGCCCTGCGCATCGAGCCGCACACGAACACAGCCACCACCGAGGTGCCTATCGGGTACCCCGTCGCGTTGACGGCCGGGAAGCAGGCTGTCTGGGTCTCCGACTCGCGAGGCCAGGTCTGGCGCATCAACCCGCACACGGGGACGGTGACTCAGACGACCCCGGTTGGGAGAGGGCTCGTGGGCCTCTGCGCGACCGATGGAGCGGTGTTCGCGGCCAACAACGCCGACGGCACGGTCGTCCAGATCGATCCGCAGGACGGTCGGGTTGTACGCCTCATTCCGGTTGGCCACGCGCCGACCGACGTGGCCGCCTGGGACGGGACCGTCTGGGTTTCGATCCAGAGCGAGAGCGCTGTGTTGATCGCTATGTGACGGAGCTCGCGATCGGGATCTTCCCGGCGACGATCTCGGCGCTGACGTCCTCGATCTCCGCCTTGAGCGAGCGAGGCACGCCCGCGCTGATCGTGCCGAGGCCCACACCGCCGTTCCGGAGGGTGAAACGCGAGGTGCGACCGGTCTCGAGCGTCCCGCGGGCGAGCTCTTCGATCGTGTCGAACACGGCCACGTCCATCCTTATCACCGCGCTCGTCAGTATGTGCCCGCCCAGATGGGATTGGTCGACATCGACTCCGATACCCCAGATTCCACGCTCGCTTGCCGCCTCCAGCGCCCCGAGACCGCACACGTTGGCGACCTGGAACACGACTCGAGAGCCCTTCGCGATCTGGCTCAGGGCGACCGACCTACCTTTCACGGGGTCGAGGAAGTCGTCGGTGTAGCTGTTCAACGTTGTGACGCGAGGATTGGCTCCTCGCGCGCCTGCCTCGTAGCCGGCAATCCACCGCTCCACCAACGGCAGCCGCTGGCCGCCGACCGAGCTGATCACCTCCTCCCCGGGAGAGAGCGTCAGCACGAGCGCAGCCAGGTGGCCGGCCAGATAACCGGCCTGCTCTGCGCTGAACGAGATGTCAAGGACGTTCTTGGGGCGATGCGCCCGATCGGGATGGGGGCAGTCGATGATCGCGAACCTCGTTTCAGGAAATCCGGTGGCGACGCTGTCGACCGCGCGGTGTGTAGAGATTCCCGTTCCCATGACGAGGTCGTACTTCTGCTGCGCGAGAAGTGAGAGGGCCGGGACGAAGCCTTCCTTCGGGGCGGGTGTCAGCACTCGTCCTCTGATCCCCAACTCTCGGACGGCCCGCTCGAGACCGACGTAGGCCCCGCGGTTGTACGGGTCGTCGATGCCTTCCGGCTCCGTGACGAGTCCGACTCTGAGCTGCCCTTCGCTCACCAGTCTCATCTTGTCCGATACGCCTTGGCTGCGGATAGCCGGCCCGACGGCGGGTTCCTAACGCTGGCGGTAGGTCGACTTCTCCTCGCCTTCGGTCAAGCCGACCTTCTCCGATAGGGCAGCCATTGGTCTCCAGCGGCGGCCGCAAGGCCGAGTCGCATGCGCATGCGGCGCATCGGGTGAACGTAACACCCGGCACGAGAAATCGGAATGCCGCGCCGCTCCCGGTCAGGTGAGCCGCCGCCGAGCGCCGTCCCCGCTGGCATCATCCGCGGGACGTGCGTCGGCGCCTGCTTGCCTGGATCCTGGTGACGCCGGTCGCTGCGGCCGGAGTCCTCGTCACACACGCCCTCGCCTATCGCCTCACGGGCACGCAGCCCGGCCCGGTGCACGAGTACCTCGCGCACGGACCGCAGGTCCTGTTCGTCCTCGCTTCGCTCGCGCTCGTCGGGCTCGCGTTGCAGGAGCGCAGCCTCAGCCGCTTCTCGGCGTGGTGGGTGGCACCGCTCGCTCCGCTCGGGTTCGCCTGCCAGGAGCACATCGAGCGCCTCGTCCACACGGGCCAACTGCCCTTCCTGCTCACCTCGCCGACGTTCCTCCTCGGGCTCGCGCTCCAGCTTCCCGTGGCGGTCGCCTGCGTCCTGCTCGTGCGCTGCATCATCGGGACGCTTCTCGGCCCGCGCCGACGGCGGGACGCGCGACCAGGCGGCGCCTCGCTGCCGCTCACCGACTCTCCGCCCCTCGTGGTTCGCCCGATGTGGCGCCCTCGGCCGACGGGCCGCGGCCCGCCGCCGCTGCTCCTCGCGTCCTGAGCCAACGCCGCGCCGCAGCCTGCGTGCGACCGAAACCGAGGAGACCCATGAGAAACGCATTGATACTCGCCGCCGTCGCGGCGAGCGCGATCGCCCTCGCCGGGTGCGGTGGCGACAACGGCACGACCGGCGCGGTGACGACCACCGAGACGGCCGCGACTGCGCCGACGACCACGTCGGCCACCACGGCAACGACGCAGACGACCGCGACGACGCCCGCGTCGCAGACGCAGGTGGTCACGATCAACGTCGTCAAGGGTGTCCCGCAGGGGGGAATCCAGCGGCCGACGATCGACAAGGGCGACAAGGTCGTGCTCGTCGTCAACACCGACTCGGGCGAAGCGGTGCATCTCCACGGCTACAACATCGAGAAAGAGGTCGTCCCGGGCAAGGCGGTGCGGCTCCCGTTCACCGCGAACATCGCCGGGCGGTTCGAGGTGGAGCTGCACCCGACCGATGCGCTCCTCGCGGTGCTCGAGGTGAAGCCCTGAGCCGCCCATACTTCGTCGCGCACGGGATCGGGGGAGTCCAGGATCTCCCGGTCCCGACGTGGCTCTTCTACTGGGGCGCGGCGATCGTCCTCGTTGTCTCGTTCGTCCTGCTCGGGGCGCTGTGGCGGCGGCCGCTGCTGGCGAAGCGGCAGGACGGCCGCGAGCTGGGAGCCGGCGTGTCGCGCGTCGTTCTCGGTCCGCTACGGATCGTCGTCCAGGTCGTCTCGGTCGTGCTGTTCGTGATGGTCTGGGTGTCGGCGCTCCTCGGGGACACGGACCCGTTCCGCAATCTCGCGCCGACCTGGATCTACGTGATCTTTTGGCTCGGGGTCCCGGCGCTCTCGGTCCTGTTCGGGAACGTCTGGCGTGGGCTCTCGCCGTGGCGCGCGCTCGCAGACCTGTTCGTCTGGCTGCGCGAGCTCGGTGGGGGAGAAGCGCGTCCGCTCGCCGAGTACCCCGAGCGGTTCGGCCGTTGGCCCGGGGCCGTGGTCCTCTTCGCCTTCGCCACGATGGAGCTGGCCTACTCCGATCCGGCCAGCCCGCGTGCGCTCGCATTTGCGATCGCCGTCTACACGTACATCGCGCTGTTCGGAATGGCGTCGTTCGGGCGGGACACGTGGATGCGCACCGGCGAGGGCTTCGCCGTGTACTTCGGGCTCCTCGCTCGGATCGCACCGCTGTTCGTCCGCGACGGCCGGATCCGCCTCCGCTGGCCGCTGACGGGTCTCGCCGGGAAGGACACGACCCCTGGTGCGGTGGCCTTCGCGGGCGTGATGCTCGGCACGGTCCTCTTCGACGGATACTCGCGGACGACCACCTGGCAGGACCTGATGGCGCGGCTCGAAGGGCCGTATGTGGTCAGCAACCCGACCCTCGCGGAGCTCCTCGTCACGCTCGCGAGCATCGGCGGGCTGCTCACGGGCGTGCTCCTGATCGCGCTCGCGTACGAGGCGGCCTGCGCGGTTGCACGCTGGACCGTGAACTCGCCCCGCTCCCTGGTTCCCGACTTCGTGCTGTCGCTCGTCCCGATCGCGTTCGTCTACGTCGTCGCTCACTACGCGACGCTGTTCCTGCTCCAGGGCCAGTACACGGTGCCGCTCCTCTCGGATCCCCTCGGGCGCGGGTGGAACCTGTTCGGAACCGCGCACGTGACGCCCAACCTCACGCTGATCTCACCGAACACGACCTGGTACATCCAGGTCGCGGCGCTCATCACGGGGCACGTGGCGGGCCTCGCGATCGCCCACGACCGGGCGGTGACGCTGTTCACCGACCGGCGAGACGCACTGCGGTCGCAGTACGCGATGCTCGGGCTGATGGTCCTCTACACGGTCGGTGGGCTGTGGGTGCTTTCCCGCGGATAGTCGGCCATCACCTCGACCCGGCGACGCTCGTGGTCGAGTGCGTGATCCTCGCCGTGCTCCTTCTCGGCTTCGGGACGATCTGGCTCCGCGAGCGGCGACGGCGCGTCGACCGCTCGCGGCGCGTCCCGGAGCTTCGCGACTGAGATCCGTCGGCCTCAACGCCGAGTGACGAAGCCGGCGTAGAGCAACACCGCCGCGACGATCGTGAACGCCGAGCCGCCCCAGTCGGCGAGGCCGGCGACCGCGCTGCCGAGTGCGGCGGCGACCACGCCTGCGATGATCAGCGAGTTCCCGAGCGGCCGACGCTTGATCCCCATCCCGGCCACCACGACCGCGGCGACCGTCCCGGCGACGTTGCCGACGAGCGCAACGACGCGCGCGGGCAGGAAGTCCACGTGGTCACCCGGCTCGGGGAGGCCGGATCCGGCGATGGGAGGGTCGATCTGCATCGCGAGCGCCACGCCGATGGCGAGCCCGACGTAGAGCATCAGCCCGAGCGCAACCGGTGTCCGCGAGAGGCGGGTCCGGAAGAGCGACCCCGCCCCGAGGAGCGGTGCGGTGAGGAGCGCGCCGAAGAGGTAGTAGGCGCGGAACGAACGGTCGTCCCAGCCCGCCGCGGCGCCCCAGGCGAGGGCTGCCGAGGCGGCTGCGAACGCCGCCAGCGAGGCGCCCCAAGCGAGCAGCTCCGGTGTCCGTCGGCTCCGCCAGCGCCGCACGAGGTCGGCGGCGAGCCTCAGCGAGACGAGGGTGGCGGCGAAGGCGAGCACGACGTCCATGCGGCCCGCAATCTACGGCGCGTCCGCATCGGGGCGCGCTGTACGCTCAGACCGGTGTCGCGTCCGCAGCAGCTCCTCACGCCAGGCCCGACGGCGGTGCCTCCCGAGGTGCTGCAAGCGCTCGCACGACCGGTCGTCCACCACCGCTCGCCCGATTTCGCCGCGATCTTCGCCGTCGCCCAGGAGCGCCTGCGGGCCGTCTACCGCACCGAGCACGAGGTGCTCGTCTTCACGGCATCCGGCACGGGGGCGTTCGAATCGGCGGTGGTCAACCTCCACTCGCCGGGCGACAGGGTGCTCGCGGTCTCGCAAGGCGAGTTCGGCGAGCGCTGGCAGAAGCTCGCGAGCGTGTTCGGCTGCGACGTCGTCCCGCTGACCTACGCCTGGGGCGAGGCGCCGAGCCCGGAGGACGTGCGCGCGGCCCTTGCGGACAGCGGCGCCAGCTCGGTGTTCCTCGTGCACTCCGAGACGTCCACCGGCGTCGTCTGCGACCTCGAGCCGCTCCTGGCCGTCTGCCGTGAGGCGGGGGCGCTCTCGATCGTCGACGCGGTCTCGAGCCTCGGCGCGGTCCCTCTGGAGACCGACGCCTGGGGCGCCGACGTCGTGATCACCGGCTCGCAGAAGGCGCTGATGACGCCTCCCGGCCTCGCGTTCGCATCCGTGTCCGCCCGGGCCTGGGAGCGTACGGCGACTGCATCCCTGCCACGCTTCTACTGGGACTGGGACCGCCAGCGCAAGGCGCAGGCAAAGGGGTCGACGCCGTCGACCCCGGCGACGTCGCTCGTGGTCGCGCTCGTCGAGGCGCTCGGCCTCGTGCTCGACGGCGGCCTCGATGCAGCCTTCGCCCGCCACCGCGCGCTCGGGCGTGCCTGCCGGGCGGGGATCAAGGAGATGGGCCTCGAGCTCTACTCGCCCGACGACGACAGCGCCGCCGTGCTCACCGGCGCGCTCACCCCCGATGGGATCGATGCGGTCGCGCTCCGCCTTGCCCTCCGCGACCGTCACGGGATCACGATCGCCGGCGGGCACGGCGAGCTCATCCCGCGGCTGTTCCGCATCGGGCACATCGGCCACGTCGGCATCGAGGAGCTTGCGGGGGCGGTCGCGGCGATCGAGGAGGAGCTCGCCGCGGCGGGGGCCGACGTGGAGCCCGGCCGGGCGGCGCCCGCGGCATACGAGGCATTCGGCACCGTCGCGGCCTAGCCGAAATGCGCATCCTCGTCCGGGAGCCGATCGCAGAGGCGGGTGTCGCGCTCCTGCGAGAGCGCTTCGAGGTCGACGTCGATCCAGACTCCGCGCTCGAGGACGTGATCGACCGCTACGACGGGATCGTGATCCGCTCCGCGACGCGACTCACGCGCGACCTGATCGACCGCGCCACGCGTCTCAAGGTGATCGGGAGGGCCGGTGTGGGCGTCGACAACGTCGACGTCGACGCGGCCACGCGGCGCGGCATCGTCGTCGCGAACGCGCCCGAGTCGACCGTCGTCTCGGCGGCGGAGCAGACGATCGGGTTGATCGTGGCGCTCGCCAGGAACATCCCGCAGGCGCACGCTGCGCTCAAGGGCGGCCGCTGGGAGCGGTCACGCTGGGGCGGCGTCGAGCTCGCCGGCAAGACGCTCGGCGTGGTCGGCTTCGGGCGTATCGGCCAGCAGGTCGCGCGCCGGGCGGTCGGCCTCGGGATGACCGTCCTCGCATACGACCCGTTCGTCGGGAGCGAGCGCTTCCGCGAGCTCGGCGTCGACCAGGCGGAGACTCTCGACGAGCTCCTGGGAACGGCAGAGATCGTGACGTTGCACTCGCCCCTGACCGACGAGACGCGCTGCCTCATCGACCGCGACACGATCGCGCGGATGCGAGACGGCGCGCGGCTCGTGAACGCCGCCCGTGGCGGGCTCGTCGACGAGGAGGCGCTGCTCGAGGCCCTCCGGTCGGGCAAGCTCGCGGGCGCGGCCCTCGATGTGTTCTCCGCCGAGCCGTACGAGGGGCCGCTGCTCGAGCTCGACCAGGTCGTGGTCACACCGCACCTCGCGGCCTCGACGGACGAGGCGCAGGATCGGGCCGGTGTCATCGTCGCCGAGCAAGTCGTCGCCGCGCTCGACGGGGGCATCGTCTCGAACGCCGTCAACATCCCGGTCGTCGACCAGGCGGACCTGGAGGTGCTCGGCCCGTTCATCCCGCTCGCCTCGTTGCTCGGACGCGTCGCCGTGGCGCTGGCCGCCGGGCGGCCGCAGCGCATCGTCGTCTCCGCGCACGGGCCACTCTCGGAGTACGACACGAGGCTCCTCACCGCAGCCGCGTTGAACGGCGCGTTCCAGGACCGGGTCGATCAGATCGTGAACGTGGTCAACGCTCCCCTCATCGCGGCCGAGCGTGGGATCGAGGTCGTCGAGGAGCGGAATCGCACGTCCCGCGACTACACGAACACGGTCGAGGTGACGATCGTCTCGGAGGGGGAGGAGGCGACCGTCTCGGGGACGACCATCGGCCCGGAGCCGCGGCTGTTCCTCGGCGGGGCGCTCGGCTTCGGGATCGACCTCGAGATCGGACTGCACATGGTGTTCGTCCGCTACGAGGACCAGCCCGGCGTGATCGGCCGGGTCGGTTCGATGTTCGGCGCGGCGGGCGTGAACATCGCCAACATGGCCGTCTCGCGGACGAGGGAGGGCGGTGACGCGCTGATGGTGTTCTCGATCGACTCGTCCGCGACGGACGCGCTCGTCGACGCGCTCCACGAGGTGGGCTTCGACGACGTCCGCTTCGTGGAGCTCGGGTGAGCACTCGCGGCGGTGGCTGGGTCGTCGCCCAGTTCGCGCTCATGGCGCTCTGCTTCGCCGCCGTCCTGGTCCCGCCTGACTGGCCGGCGCGCGTGCGCACGGCCCTCTCCGCAGCGGGCGCGGTCGCCGCGCTCTGCGGGGCCGCATTCGCCGTCTGGGCGTCGCGCGCGCTCGGCGGGGCGCTGACGCCGTTCCCGCGACCCGTCGAGGGCGCCCCGCTCGTCGCGGCGGGACCGTACGGGATCGTCCGGCATCCGCTCTACGCGGGCGGGCTGCTCTTCTTCGCAGGCTGGTCGCTCTTCGCGGGACCGGTCGCGCTCCTGCTGACGTGCGCGCTCGGAGCCCTCTGGGCGCGCAAGGCGGCCGTCGAGGAGCGTTACCTTGCCCACGCCCATACCGACTACGCGGCATACACGGCGCGCGTCCCGCGGCGGCTCGTACCGGGCGTCTACTGATGACCGGGTGGCCGGAGCCGGTCGAGCGCGTCGCGTCGTTTCTCCGCGCGACGGGCGCCGAGGCGCGGATCGAGCAGTTCGGCACGGAGACGCCCACGGCCGAAGCAGCGGCGGACGCCGTCGGCTGCACGCTCGGGCAGATCGTGAAGTCCCTCGTCTTCGTCTGCGACGGGTCGCCCGTGGTCGTGCTCGTCCCGGGCGACCGGCGCGCCGACAGCGCGAAGATCGCGCGGCTCGCAGGTGCGCGTCGCGCGGCCATCGCGAAACCGGCGGAAGTGGTCGAGGCGACCGGGTTCGAGCCGGGCGGCGTAGCCCCGTTCCCGCTCGAGCGGGTGCCCGTCGTCCTCGTCGAGCGGACGCTCGTCCGGCACCCCGTCGTCTGGGCCGGGGCGGGCTCCGACCGCCACATGGTCTCCCTCGCTCCGCGCGAGCTCGTGCGCCTCACGCGAGGTCGGCTCGAGGACGTCGTGCGCGAATCTCCATAATTGGTCTCCCCACGCCCGCGAACGGAGGAAGCCCAATGGAGGAGACCGCAAAGATCTGGATGAACGGCGAGCTCGTCGACTGGGCGGACGCAACCGTCCACGTCGGTGTCCACGGCCTGCACTACGGCTCTGGCGTCTTCGAGGGGATCCGCGCCTACGAGACGTCGCGTGGTCCGGCCGTCTTCCGGCTCGCCGATCACCTGCAGCGCCTCCACGACAGCGCGAAGCTTCTCTACATGGAGCTCCCCTTCACGGTCGAGGAGCTCCGCACCGCGACGCACGACCTGGTGCGCGCGAACGGGCTGCCCTCCTGCTACCTACGGCCGATCGCGTTCTACGGGTATGGCTCGCTCGGCGTCCACACGAGCGGCAACCCCGTCGAGACCGTGATCATGAGCTGGCCGTGGGGCGCGTACCTCGGCGAGGACTCTCTCACGAAGGGCATCACGGCGAAGGTCTCGAGCTGGCAGCGCGTCGGCCCGAACGTGATCCCCCACGTCGCCAAGGCGACCGGGATCTACCTCAACTCGATGCTCGCGACGACCGAGGCGAAGCGCGCCGGCTACGACGAGGGGATCCTGCTCACCGATGGCGGCTTCGTCGCCGACGGACCAGGCGAGAACATCTTCGTCGTCAAGAACGGCCGGATCGCGACGCCGCCGCTCTCCACGTCGATCCTCCCGGGTGTCACGCGCGACTCCGTCATCCAGATCGCCCAGGAGCTCGGCTATGTCGTCGAGGAGTCCGACCTGATCCGGACCGACCTCTGCCTCGCCGACGAGGTGTTCATGACGGGCACCGCGGCGGAGGTCTCGCCGGTGCGCGCGGTCGACGACGTCGAGCTCGGCGTCGGCCCGGTCACGCTCGAGCTGCAGAAGGCCTACCTCGACGCGGTGAACGGCCGCGCCGAGCAGTGGAGCCACTGGCTCGACGTGGTCGAGGTGCGCGAGTCGGCGACGGCGTAGCGTCCCGTCTGGTGTCCGACTTCAAGTCGGACACCTCCGTCTATCTTCGCGCGTCCAGGATCGTCGCAACGACTCGGTCCTGGTCCTCGTCGGCGAGGGACGAGCCGCTCGGCAGGCAGAGGCCGCGCTCGAACAGGCGCGCCGCCACGTCGCCACCGAAGGCGTGGTTGGCCGCGAAGACGGGCTGCAGGTGCATCGGCTTCCAGAGCGGGCGCGCCTCGATGTCCTCCGCCTCGAGCGCCAACCGCACGGCCTCTCGGTCGGCGCCGAACGCGTCGGGGTCGACGATCACGCAGGTCAGCCACGCGTTGGTCGTCCCGTACGAGGCCTCGGGCATGAACGACAGGCCTGGCACTTCGCCGAGCCGCTCCAAGTAGCGATCCCGGTTGCGGCGGCGCGCCGCCACCCGCTCGGGGAGGGACTCGAGCTGCGCCCGGCCGAGCGCCGCGAGCAGGTTGCTCATCCGGTAGTTGAACCCGACCTCGAGGTGCTCGTAGTGCGCCACCGGCTCGCGCGCCTGCGTCGAGAGCTTCCGGGCGTGCTCGACCAGGTCACGCTCGCGCGACACGAGCATCCCGCCGCCGCTCGTCGTGATGATCTTGTTTCCGTTGAAGGAGAACGCCGCGAGGGCGCCCTGTCCCCCGGCAGGTTTTCCCCTGTAGGTCGCGCCGAGCGACTCCGCCGCATCCTGGACGAGGGCGATGTCGTGCCGTGCGCAAACCTCCTCGAGGGCCTCGTAGTCGCAGCACTGGCCGTAGAGGTCGACGGCGACGACCGCGCGGACGCTCGCGCCCGCCTCCCGGCGAGACGCGATCGCACGGTCCAAGAGGTCGGGATCGAGCGTCCACGTCGCCTCCGTCGCGTCGACGAAGAACGGTGTCGCGCCGGAGTACGTGACCGCGTTGGCGCTCGCCGCGAAGGTGAATCCCGAGCACGCGACCTCGTCGCCCGCCCCGATGCCGAGGACGACGAGCGCGAGGTGGAGCGCTGCCGTCCCGCTCGAGAGCGCGACGGCGTGCTCGACCCCGACGACCCTGGCGAGCTCCGCCTCGAACGCGTCCACGTGCGGCCCGAGCGGCGCGATCCAGTTCGACTCGATCGCGTCCGCGACCAGCTCCGCCTCGCGGCCGGTGAGGTGGGGAGGGGAGAGGTACACCCGCGGCATCTCAGGCGAGCGTATCGGGGTCAGGTCAGAGACCGCGGAAGGGGTTATCACAGAGTCAAGTCACAGCGAGGCGCTCCGCCTCGACCGCCGGCAACGACGTTCCGAGCATCGCGCCGCGCCCACTTCCCGTCAATTGTCCCGTTGAGACATGTCCCAAAGGACACGGCGCCGCTGCCCGTGTGGAGCGGCGATACTCCAGCCGATGGCACACGGGATGGTGTTCCTCGGGTTCGGGAAGTACGTCCGCGCAGACCGAATCTACGCGCTCGAGCCGATCGTCGGGGAGGAGCGAGGCAGCGGGAGCAGGACGCTCGTCTGGGTCGAGGGGATCCCCGAGCCGATCGTCGCCTCGCGGACGCAGCAGACGATCCTCGAAGAGATCGAGGCGAGCACCGTTCCGTCGAACACACGTCGGCGCACCGGTCGTGGCTCGCTCACAATGCATCCGCAGCTGTTCGAAGGCGAGTGACCCTCGCCCAGCTCGTTCGGGGGAGTGTCCACGAGGTCGCGGCCGGGATCCTCGGGTGGACCCTCCTCGTCGACGGGGTCGGCGGCAGGATCGTCGAGGTCGAGGCGTACACCGAGGATGATCCGGCGAGCCATGCGTTCCGCGGGGCGACGGCCCGCAACGCGTCGATGTTCGGTCCGCCGGGCCATCTCTACGTCTACCGCTCGTACGGGATCCACTGGTGTGCGAACGTCGTCTGCGAGCGTCCCGGTCGCGGCGCGGGCGTCCTCCTCCGCGCGCTCGAGCCGACCCACGGGCTCGAGCGGATGCGAGAGCGGCGAGGCGTGGCCGATGAACGGCTTCTCTGCGCCGGGCCCGGACGGCTGACGCAGGCCCTGGGCGTCACGGGCGACGACGACGGCGCGGATCTCTCGCGTCCGCCGTTCGAAATGCTCGCGCCCTCGTCTCGCGTTGTCGTCGAGCGGACGACCCGGATCGGGATCAGCCGCGCGGTCGAGCAGCCCTGGCGCTACGTCGAGGCTGGATCGAGATGGCTGAGCGGGACTCGGGTTCGCGCCGATCTTCGCTCAGCCAGCTAACTGGTCGAGCCGTCGCCGACGAGCAGCGTGATCGGCAGCCCCGGGCGCACGGCGACCCCAGGCTCGAGGCTCTGCCGCAGCACGGTCCCCGAGGGCCCGCCGGGGGCGTAGTGCACCCGCACGGCGAGCCGGAGCTTCTTCGTGAGCTGGCGCGCGTCGGGGAGGCTCGAGCCGACGAGATTCGGCACGAGGCCGTCCTGGGCCAGCGTGACGAAGAGACGCACCGTCCCGTTCGCCGAGAGGTAGCCGCCGCGCGGATCCTGCTTCACGACCTGTCCTGGACGGGAACGCGGCTTCGCGGGGACGTAGACGAAGTCGGGCGTCAGCGGCACGGACTGGAGCGCCACCTTCGCCGACTCGGCCGACTGGCCGACGACGACCGGGACGGTCACCTCGTTCGCGTAGCACTTCGCCGTCGACTTCGGCTGCTGCCCGACGAAGTACGACGTGAGCCGCGTACCGGGGCAGTAGCCGTTGTCGAGCTGCCACCGGCCGGCGCGATGGACGACGCGGAGGTCGTAGGCGGGGAGGTATGGCGCCGAGTCGAACCTCTCGGGCGCCTTCCCGTCCAGGGCATTGGTCATGAACGCCTTCCAGATCTCGGCGGGGAGCGTTCCGCCCGAGACCGGCTCGCCGTGGAACTCTGTCTCCATGGGCCGGAGGGCGTCTGGGTACCCCACCCACACCGCCACCGCGAGCTCGGGCGTGAACCCGACGAACCACGCGTCGCCGTAGTCGTCCGTCGTGCCGGTCTTGCCGGCGACCTCGCGCCCCGGGATCTGGGCTCGCGTCCCCGTCCCGTCCCGGACGACGTCCTCGAGGATCGACGTCAGCGTCTCCGCTTCCGCCGGCTGGAGGACGGCGTGGGCGACGGGCGAGTTGCGGCGCACCTTGCCATTCCGCCGGGTCACGACGGAGTCGACAACACGCGGGAGATCACCCGTGATCGCCCCGTCGACCCGCTTCCCGTCGTTCGCGATGGTCGCGTACGCACGCGTCATGTCGAGCGGGTTCACGGCGACGGAGCCGAGGCCGATCGCGAAGTACGCGGGGAGCTTCGAGTGGATCCCGAGCGCATGAGCCGTCTCGACGATCTTCCTCGGCCCGACGACCTGGGTCAGCTGGGCGTAGACCGAGTTGTCGGAGTGGACCATCGCGTTCCACAGGTCGACCCGACCGAGGTAGGCGCCTTCGTAGTTCGAGACCGGCCAGATGCGGTCGCCGGCATCGATCTTCACCGGCTTGGAGTCGAACTCCGTCGAGGGGGCGATCCCGCTCCGGAACGCGCTGGCGAGCACGATCGGCTTGAAGGACGAGCCTGGCTGGCGCTCCGCCTGGGTCGCGAGGTTGAACTGGCTCCGCCGGTAGTTCGTCCCGCCGAACATCGCCTTGACGGCTCCGCTGCGAGGGTCGATCGCGACGAGTGCGGCAGCCGGGCCGCTCGGGTCGCGGAGGATCTTCTCGATCGCCTCGCGCGCCTTCGCCTGGAGGTCGAGGTCGATGGTCGTCGTCACCTCGAGGCCGCCGCCGAAGACCCGTTCCGCGCCGTACTTCCCGACGAGCTGGTCGGTCACGTAGTTGACGAAGTACGCGGCGGGCCCGCGCGTGCCGGGCAGATGGACGTCGTCGGGCTTGGGGAGGGGTGCGGCGTTCGCCTTGCGCAGCTCGCCTCGCGTGATCCTGCCCTGGTCGAACAGGAGCTGGAGGACGTACGCGCGTCGCTCCCGAGCCGCGGAGGGATGCTGGACAGGGTCGTAGAAGGTCGGGCTCCGCGGAAGCCCCGCGAGCAGCGCGGCCTCCGGCAGCGTCAGCTCGGCCGCGTTCTTGTCGAAGTACGTCCGCGCAGCCTGGAGGATTCCGTACGCGCCGTTGCCGAAGTAGATCGTGTTGAGGTACGCGGTGAGGATCCGGTCCTTCGACCAGCGCTGCGACAGCTGCCACGCGAGCGCGGCCTCGCGGACCTTTCGCGCGAGGGTGTCCTCGTTGCGGCTGTACGCGTTCTGGACGTACTGCTGCGTGATCGTCGAGCCGCCCTCGACCACGCTCTGACTTCGGACGTCCTCCCAGAGCGCGCGGAGGATGCCGTGCACGTCGACACCCTTGTGCTCGTAGAAGCGCTTGTCCTCGACCGCCACGATCGCCTGCTTCATGATCGGCGAGATCTCGTTCGAGGAGACGAGGACGCGGCTCTCGTCGCCGCGCAGGATCGCGAGCACGCGCCGCTGCCCCGAGGCGTTCGGGGCCGAGTAGATCACCGTGTCGACGTCGCCGTGGGGGCTCGCCGGATCGAGTGCCGCGAGCTCGGTGCGGATCGCGACGACCAGGCCGTAGCTGAACGCCGCCCCGGCCAGCGCGAGCAGCGCCAGGATCAGTACCGCGAGCCGCAGCTTCCGTATCCGGCCGCGCCTGGGCGCCGCCTCCGTCCCTCGTCGAAGCCGCAAAACGCCGTGGATTGTAGCCCGGCTGCGGGGATTTTCAGGCCGGTGCGAGCAACGCGAGAAGCTCGTCGCCGTAGCGCTCGACCTTCGCCGGCCCGAGGCCCTTGACGGCTGCGAGCTCGCTCTGCGAGCGGGGCTTGCGCGCCGCGAGCTCCGCGAGTGTCGCATCGTGGAGCACGACGTATGCGGGCACCGCGTCCGCGCGCGCCCTTTGTGTTCGCCAGGCACGCAGCTCCGCCGCGAGCGTCGCATCGCCCGGAGCCGCCGTCCGTGCCCCGAGCTGCGGCAGGGGAGCGTCGACGTTCGCGTGAAACACGACGAAGCCGTCGGGCGTGGTGTGCTCGACGAGCGCACCCGTGGCCTCGAGCGACCGCACCCAGCGGCCGACCTCGGCATCCGACGCGGCCGCGAGGGCGCCGAACGCGCGCGAGCGCCGCGCGGTCGGCGGCGCCTTCACCGAGCCGCGGAGGAGCGCGACGAGGCTCCGGCGGCCGAGCGGCCAGGTCAGCCCGGCCGCAGCATCCACGATCGTGCGTGCGGGGTCGTCCGGGAGATCCGGCACGACCGGGCGCGCGGGGCTCGTCGAGGTCCGTGGTGCGCACACGTCGCACGCGCCGCAGGTTCCGTCGAGCTCTTCTCCGAAGTGCTCCAGCACCTGGCGGTGGCGGCAGCGTGCGTCGTCGGCGAACGAGACGATCCGGTCGACGCGGGCAGCTGCCTCGGAGGCGTAGCGCGCGAGCATGCGATCGACGACCTCGCCGGCGTCGCCGGCCGGCGGATGGAGCTCGATCCGCATCGCCCTGCCCACGTCGTACCCGCGGCTCCAGAGACCCGCCTGCTCGAGCATCCCCACCAGAACGCGGGGGTCGTGGTCGTCGCCGACGGCCCCGGCGAGCTCGACTGGATCGACCCTGCCTCCTGCATCGCGGACGAGGCGGTAGATCCGGCGTAGGACGTCCGGCGTCGGCACGCCGCGGAGCGAGAACCGCCGGAGGGCAGTAGCGTCGGCGTCCCCCACGAACAGCACGGTGTCGCTCGGCGCGCCGTCGCGGCCTGCCCGACCGACCATCTGGACGTAGCTCTCGAGCGAGTCGGGGTAGTTGACCAGCGCGACGAGCCGCACGTCGGGCTTGTCGATTCCCATGCCGAAGGCGGTCGTGGCGACGACGACGGGAACTCGCCCCGCGACGAACGCGTCCTGGGCCCGGGTCCGCTCGTCGGGCTCGAGGCCCGCGTGGTAGTGCTCGGCCGAGACGCCGTGACCGCGAAGCGTGCGGGCGATCTCCTCGCACGAGCGCCGCGAGCGGGCGTAAACGATCGCCGAGGCGCCGTCGAGGCCGACGAGGCGGGCGAGCAGGGCTCGGAGCCGCTCCTCGCCGTTTCCCGCTCGCTCGACGTCGTAGCGGAGGTTCGGGCGGCGCACGGACGTCCGCACGAGCTCGAACTCCCGGCCGAGTGCCGCGCCGATCGCCTCCGCGTCCGAGGGCGTCGCCGTCGCGGTCATCCCCAGGACGGCAGGGCGGCCGAGCGCCTCGAGCGCGCGGCGGATGAAGAGGTAGTCCGGCCGGAAGTCGTGCCCCCACATGCTGACGCAATGCACCTCGTCGACGACGACGAGCCCAACGCCGATCTCGCGGAGCGTCGTGACGAACGACTCCTGGCGGAGCCGCTCCGGGGCCGCGTAGAGGATCCGTGTCTCGCCGGCTGCGACCGCACGGAGACGAGCCGCCGCCTCGTCCGGTGCGAGCGAGGAGTTCACGAACGTCGCCGCGGAGGCGGCGCGAGCCGGCAGCTTGTCGACCTGGTCCTTCATCAGCGCGATCAGCGGGGAGAGGACGAGCGTGGGCGTGGGGCGGAGCATCGCGGCGAGCTGGTACGTCAGGGACTTGCCCGCACCCGTCGGCATCAGTGCCAGCGTGTCGCGGCCCTCGAGCGCCGCGCGGACGACGCGCTCCTGGCCGGGACGGAACTCGTCGAACCCGAAGAGGTCCTTCAGCGCATGGCGGAGCTCGGGCACCGAACAAGTGTACGACCCGGGTCGGCGCGCACCGTGCCGACTTCGTGTCATGCCGCGGGCCGACCGAGACCGGCTGCGGCGGCGAAGCCGCCGCCTTCAGGGATGTGCCCCGCCGGAGGCGGGGATCAAGCGGCGGGATTCCGCGGGAGCGGAATCCCGCTTCGCGCAGCAAGCGTCAGACCGCGTTCGAGGCGACGATCGGGCTCGTCGTGGGCGCGTCGACGCCGCCGGACGGCTCGAGGGTCACGAGCACCTTGGCACCGGGTCCGACCGTTGCCTGCACGGGAACGACATCTCGCACCCGACCGCCCGCGAAGAGCCCTGCGCGCACCGGCGTCTGCCCGTCGAGCACCCACACCTCGTAGGTCTTGCCGGCCGGCGCGCCCTGCATCCCGTTCAGCACCAGCACCGCCTCTTCTCCGGAGACGACGAGCGAGCCGTCACCCTGCGCGAGGCCGACGGTGCGGGCGTCCGGGCTCGCGAGCACAGCTGCGGCGGCGCGCGCCTGGGCGAGCGCAGCGCGCGAGTCGTCCAGGTCGGAGGACACGGAGAATCCCCAGATCCCGAGCGCAACGGCGACGACCGCCGCAACCGCGGCCGCGACGCCGAGAGCGGGAACGAGCCGCGGGCGCCGGCGAGACTCGAGCGGGACGACCGTCTGCCGATCGGCCCGGGCGGACTCCAGGACGCGCTCGCGCAACCCGGGCGGCGGCGCGGGGCCGGAAACCGCGATGGCCATCGCCGCCGTCGTATCCCTCAGCGTGCGGAGCTCTTCCCGCGCCTCCTCCGACCGCTCGAGCAGCTCCTTCGCGCGGGCGCGGTCGGCGGGCTCGAGGGCATCGAGCGCGTAGCCGGCGATCAGCTCGTGAGCCTCGGCGTCCATGTTCTCTCGGTCTCGGTTTCGTCCAGTAGCTCGCGCAAGCGCGCGAGCCCGGCGAACATCCTGCTCTTGATCGTACCCAGCGGCACCCCTAGGGTCTCCGCCAACTCCGACTGCGAATACCCCCCGTAGTACGCGAGCTCGAGCGCCTCGCGCTGCGCGTCAGGGAGGGTGGCGAGCGCGCGGAGGACGCGCTCGCGCTCGAACCCGAGCCACGCCTCGTCCTCCGCCGAGCCCGCAGGGTCCGGCGTCTCGCGCCCGGACATCGGCTCGAGCGGCTCGGCGCGCCGTCGCTCCTCGCGGCGCACGATGTCGACGGCGCGCCGGTGCACGAGCGTCACGACCCACGTGCTTGCCTTCGCACGCTCCGCGCGGAACGTCGAGGCCGAGCGCCACACGGCGAGGAACCCTTCCTGGACCGCGTCCTCGGCGAGTCGATCGTCGCGGAGGATGCGGAACGCGATCCCGTAGGCGACCCGACCCACCCGGTCGTAGAGCTCGCCGAGTGCGGTCTCGTCGCCGCGCGCGACGAGGGCGACGAGCGCCTCGTCGGACAGGTGCCTCTGCCGTCGCAACGCAAGTTGATCTTGGCGCATCGGCGCAGGCTCGTGGGGCGCGTGGGCGAGCACGGCGGTGATTCGCAGAACCGGCGTCAGGCGGTTCGGTCCGAACCGGGACGGACGGCACCGCGAACAAGCGGCCGATGACCGACCATCTCGACGGAAGGAGCACCACGATGCGCAAGGGCATCGCGATCGCGGCGTGCGCTGCCACGATCACCGGCGCCGCGCTCGCCGCGGCGGTCGCGCTCGGCCCCGGGGACGGCACAGCGTCCAGCCACCGTGAGGCGCCGCTGATCGCGGAGGATCCCGCGGCGGACCTGACGGACGTCTACGCGTTCCGCAGCCCCGACAAGCCGAGCACGGTCACGATCATGGCGAACGTGATCCCCGGTGAGGACCCGGCCGCCGGGCCCAACTGGTACACGTTCTCGCCGGGCGCTCGCTACAACCTGAAGATCGACACGACGGGCGACGTGAAGCCCGACGTGATCTACCGGTTCCAGTTCACACGGAAGACCGGGCAGCTGTTCCTCGGCGACACCACGCAGCCGTACACGGTGACGCGCGTCTCCAAGGGGCGCTCGACCGTCGTCGTCCGCGGAATGACCCCGCCGAACAACATCGGCCCGCGCTCGACCCCGGACTACCGGGGTCTCGTCACGAAGTCGATCGTCCCGTTCGACAACGGCGACTCGAAGGCGTTCGCGGGCCAGCGGGACGACCCGTTCTTCGGGGACATCGGCGCGATCTTCGATCTCGTCGCGATCCGCAAGGGCACGGGGAACATGGGCGGAGGGAAGGATTTCTTCGCCGGCTACGGCGTGCACACGTTCGCCGTGCAGGTCCCCATCGCCGACCTCGCGGCGAAGAGCTCGACGATCGGCGTGTGGGCCTCGGTCGATCGCCGCAAGGTGACGACGCGCGGCGGAGCCACGCGTGACTCGGGGGCGTGGGTGCAGGTGAACCGCCTCGGCAACCCGCTCGTCAACGAGGTGATCATCCCGACCGGCCTCAAGGACCGGTGGAACTCGCAGCAGCCGTGGAACGAATCGGCGTACAAGAAGTACTACGAGTCGCCGTTGCTCGCCGCGGTGATCAACAAGCTGTACAAGCTCGGCGCGCCCGAGACAGGCCGTGACGACCTCGTCTCGGTGCTGCTCACCGGCGTGCCCGAGCTGAACTTCACCGGGAAGAAGCTCGCGGACATCCTGCGGCTGAACCTCGGTGTTCCGGTCGCGACGAGCCCGAATCGCCTCGGCGTGCTGGGCGGCGACACGCAGGGGTGGCCGAACGGCCGCCGCCTGGACGACGACGTAATCGACATCGCCGAGCAGGCCGTCGGCGGGTTCCTGAAGGGCAAGAAGCTGCCACTCGGGGACGGCGTCGATCGCGAGGACGCGGCGGAGCTCGCCACGTTCCCGTACGCGGCCGACCCCAGGGCCGGCTTCGACAACACCAAGGGCCTGCAGAAGCCCTGACCCCCAACGCGTTCGGTCGGGGCGCCAGGTGGCGGCGCCCCGACCGAACCGAACCGCGCATCGCACGTGCGCGAACCAGGCTCGAGAGGGAGGAGAGCATGAGGCGGAAGACCAGGCTTCTCGTTGCAGGTGCGGTGGTGTCCGCGCTCGGCCTCGGCGGACTGCTCGCCGGCATCGTGGCGGAGCTCGGGCCTGCGGGCGCGGCGACCGCAGCTCCGTCGATCGATCCCGGCACGGTGCTGTCGGGCTTCGGGCGCGACAGCGGCACGGCGACCGCCGTCGCGCGGCTCGAGGGAGAGCTCGCGCGCACCGGCCCCGACGCGGACCGGCTCGACGAACTCGGTCTCGCCTACCAGGTGCGCTGGCGCGAGACGGGCGACGCCGCGTTCCTGCCGCTCTCCGAGCGCGCGCTCCGCGGGGTGCTCGCGGTGCGTGCGAAGGATCCCATCGCGACACTCGCGCTCGGCAACCTCGCACTGATCCGCCACGACTTCCGGGGCGCACTCACACTTGGACGCGAGGCGCGCCGTCGCGCGCCGTACGCCGCGCGGCCGTACGGGGTCGTCGGCGACGCGCTCGTCGAGCTCGGCCGCTACCGGGCGGCGTTCAAGACGTTCGACCGGATGGCCGCGTTGAAGCCCAGCATCGCCTCCTACGCGCGAATCGCATATGCGCGCGAGCTCCGCGGTGACCGCGCGGGTGCCAGGTCCGCGATGGGGCTCGCGCTCGACGCCGCGGGTGGCGTTCCGGAGCCGACCGCCTGGGCGCACGTCGAGCTGGCGAAGCTCGACCTGGGCGACGGCCGGGTCCGCGAAGCGAGGGCGCACGTCGACGCGGCGCTGACGGTCTTTCCCGGATATGTCCTCGCGCTCGAGCAGCGTGCACGCGTCGAGGCCGCGGAGGGTCGTCTCGCGGCGGCGGTCGCCACCGCGCGCCGCGCCGTCGCGTCCGTGCCGCTCCCGCAGTTCGTGGCGTTGCTCGGCGACCTGCTCGATCGAGAGGGGCGGACCAGAGAGGCGGCACGGCAGCGGGCGACGGTGGCGACCATCGACCGGCTCCTGGAAGCGAACGGGCTGCGGGTCGACCTCGAGTCCGCCGTGTTCCGCGCCGACCACGGGATTCGGCCGATCGAGACCGTCCGCCTCGCCCGTCGTGCGCGGGCCGCCCGACCGTCCATCTACGGCGACGACGCGCTCGGGTGGGCGCTCGCCCGCGCCGGGCGCTGCGGCGAGGCAGAGCGCTGGCTGGATCGCGCCCTGAGGCTCGGGACGCGCGACGCGCTCCTCTTCTTCCATCGCGGGTATGCGGCGGGCTGCGCCGGAGACCCAGCGGCGATGCGCGCCTGGTACCGGACGGCGCTCGACCAGAGCCCCGCGTTCTCCGTGCGCTGGGCGCCGGTCGCGCGAAAGGCGCTCTCGTGAAGCGCGTCGCAGCGCTGGCAGCCGTCCTCGTGGCCGTCGCGTGCGCCGCACTCGGGCGGCCGGGCGGCGCCGACGCGCACCCGCTCGGGAACTTCACCGTCAACCACTATTCGGGCATCGAGCTTGCCGGCAGCCGGGTGTACGTGCGGTTCGTGCTCGACCTCGCCGAGATCCCGACGTACCAGGAGGGCGGGCGTGTCCGTGCGCGCGGGTACGCGGCAGGAGTCGCGCGCGAGCTCGAGCTCCGCGTAGACGGCACCCGAGCCCGGCTCGTGCCTCTGGCGCATCGTGTGTCGTCGCGTCCCGGAGCGGGTGGCCTGCCGACACTCCGCTTCGAGGTGATCTACCGGGCGTCCCGCGGCGGTCGGTCGTTGTCGTTCGCCGACCGGACGTTCGCGAGCCGGATCGGCTGGAGGGAGATCACCATTTCCGCCCGCGACGGTGCGCGGCTCGTGGACGCATCCGCGCCGGCGACGAGCCGGTCCGACGAGCTGCGTGCCTACCCGCAGGCGCTCCTCAGGTCGCCGCTCGACGTCCGTACGGCGACCGCGCGCTACGTACCTGGCGACACTGCAGGGGCGGCGCCCGTCGTCGACGATCGTGCCGCACCCGCGCACCGCGGTGGGGGATTCGAAGCACTCGTCGAGCGCGGCAAGCTGTCGCCCGGCATCGTCGTGCTCTCGCTGCTGGTCGCAGCCTTCTGGGGGGCGGCGCACGCGCTCACGCCGGGGCACGGCAAGGCGCTGGTCGCCGGCTACCTGATCGGCACCCGCGGCCGGCCACGCGACGCCGTCCTCTTGGGCGCGACGGTGACCGCGACGCACACGGCCGGCGTTTTCGGACTGGGGCTCGCGACGCTCCTCCTCTCGCGCTTCGTCGTCCCGGAGCAGCTCTATCCGTGGCTGACGCTCGTGTCGGGGCTGCTGGTCGTCGCGGTCGGTGCCGCAGTGCTGCGGCAACGGCTGCGCGGCCGCCGACAAGCGGTGTCCGACTTCAGTCGGACACCTGCTCCTGCTCCCGAGCACCACCACGGCCATGATCACCACCACCACCGCGGTGTCCGACTGAAGTCGGACACCGCGGGCACCTCCTCCGGCGGCATCGTCGGAGTTGGGATCGCGGCGGGGCTCCTGCCGTGCCCTTCGGCACTCGTGGTTCTGTTGAGCGCCCTCGCCCTCCATCGCATCGGGTTCGGCTTTGCGCTGATCGTCGCGTTCAGCCTCGGGCTCGCCTCGACGATCACCGGCATCGGCCTGGTCGCAGTGCTCGCCCGGCGCGTCTTCTCGCGCGTCAGCCTCGACGGTCCCCTCGTCCGGCTGCTGCCCGCGCTGAGCGCCGTCGTGATCCTCCTCGTCGGGGTCGCGCTGACGGTGCGCGCGATCCCGGGCGTCGTCTGACAACGTTGCCGAACCGATGATCCCCGCCCGGCGAACAAGTCTCGTCTCGAAGCGAAGGAGGGCGTGATGTTCGGTCTCGACGAGTGGATCGCAGGGGCGTCGGACGAGGGGTCGATCGCGATCGTGCTGCTGGTCGCGATACTCCTCGGGCTTCGGCACGCGACCGACCCGGACCATCTCGCCGCGGTGTCGACGCTCGTCGTCTCCGGGCGCGAGCGGGCGACCCGCGCCGCCGCCCGGCTCGGCGCCGCCTGGGGCCTCGGGCACGCCGTCACGCTCGTTGCCTTCGGCGTCCCGATCCTCCTCGCGGAGCGCTACCTCCCCGACCTCGTGCAGCGCGGCGCGGAGACGACGGTCGCGGCGCTGATCGCGTTCCTCGCGGTCCGGCTCCTTGTCCGCTGGCGGCACGGGGCGTTCGCCTCGAGGCCGGCCGCGGACGGTGCGCACCACCACGCGGCGCGCACGACGGCGGGTGCGTTCGGAATCGGGCTCGTGCACGGGATGGGCGGCAGCGCGGGCGTCGGCGTCCTGCTGCTCGCAGCGATCCCGTCGCGGACACTCGCGCTCGTCGCGCTCGTCGTGCTCGCGGTGTTCACGGCCGTGTCGATGACGGTCGTCACGACGGGCTTCGGTGCGGCGGTGTCCGCTCGGCGGGTCTCCGGCGCGGTCGCGACGGCTGCTCCGGCCCTCGCGCTGTCGAGCCTCGCGTTCGGGCTCTGGTACGCCGCAGCGGCGTGGAGCCTGGCGCCCTATCCCTTCTGAGCCCGGCGCCTGGCCGTGGACGGCGGCCGGGCGACACCGCATACTCGCGGCGTGGCGAGCGGCGCGGGGCCTGTACGCGACCGGGATCTGCGGGTCGTCGCGGGCGCGATCTGCCTCTCCGCGCTCGGTGACGGGATCGCGCTGATCGCGCTCGGCCTGCGTGCGAATGAGCTCGGCGGCGGGGACATGGAAGCCGGGCTCGCGATCGCCGGCATCTTCATCTGCCTCTGGGCGCCCGTCGTCGTGCTGTCGGGACACGTCGGGCTGCTCGTCGATCGCGTCGAGACGCGCGGCCTCCTTGTGGCGGTGTCCGCGGCCCAGGCGTGCGTCGCGCTCGCCCTCGCCTTCGTCGGCTCGTTGTGGCTGCTGCTCGTGCTGGCGGCGGTCCTCGGCTCGGGAATCGCGATCGCGCAGGCCGCCGAGTTCGCCCTCGTCCCGCACGTCGGCGGGCGGCGGACGCTGCAGGCCGCGAACGGCATGGTCGAGACGGCGCGCGCTCTCGGCTTCGCGATCGGGCCCGTCTGCGGGAGCGTGCTCGTCGCCACGGGTGGGACCGCTGCGGCGATGAGCGTCGACGCCGTGTCGTTCGTCGTCGTCGGCGCCGCCGGGCTCTCGCTCGCCGTTCGCCGCCGGCCCGAAAGGCGCTCGCACGGTGAACGGCGGCGCGCCCGGGACGGGATCTCGTTCCTCTTCGAGGACCGGATCGTCGGGCTGATGGTGGTCGTCGTGTTCGTCTCGCTCCTCTTCATGTCCGCCTCGATCCCCGCGGACCTCGTCTACGTCCAGGACGTGCTCGGAGTGAAGGACATCGGGATCGGGGTCGTCCTGAGCGCGTGGACGGTCGGCATGCTCGTCGGCTCGAACCTCGTCGCCCGCCGGGTCTCGCTCGCGGGGCTCGCGACCGCCGCGCTGGCCGGCGTCGTCGTCCAGGGCCTCGGGAAGTTCCTCGCGCCGTTCTGGCTCGTGTTCGGCTTCATGCTCGCGATGTACGCGATCGGCGGGCTCGGCCACGGGGTGAAGAACGTCACCTCGCGAACGCTGATCCACACGCGGGTCGCACCCGAGCGTCACGGACGGGCGTTCGCGGCATGGAACGGCGTCCGCAACGCCGCCGAGCTCGCCGCGCTGGCGGCCGGCGGCCTCCTCGTCGGCGCGCTCGGCGCCCGGGAGACGCTCTGGCTTGCGGGCGGTCTCTCGGCGCTCGCGGGTGTCGTGGGGCTCAGCGTCCTCGCCAGCTGGCGGAGCCGCGTGCCCGAGCCCGAGCCGGAGGTCGGTACGATCGGCTCCCCGTGAGCGCGGACGTCCTCGAGCGGCTCGCACGGAACGCCGTGCACCTCCTGCCCGAGGGCGGGCTCGCCGAGAAGCTTCGGCAGGGTCGCCCCCTCCGGGTGAAGCTGGGGATCGACGTCACCTCGCCGGACATCCACGTCGGGCGGGCGATCCCGCTCCAGCGGATGCGTGCGTTCCAGGACGAGGGGCACCTCGGCGTCCTCATCATCGGCGACTACACCACGCGGATCGGCGACCCGTCGGGTCGGTCGGCGGAACGGCCCGTGCTCTCGGGCGACGAGATCGACCGCAACGCCAGGACGTACGTCGAGCAGGCGATGATCGTGCTCGACCCCGACGCGGACCGAGGTGCGGTACAACGGCGAGTGGCTCGCGAAGCTCGACTTCGCCGAGATCCTCCGGCTCACGCGGACGACGACGGTCTCGCAGATCCTCGAGCGCGACGACTTCGCGAAACGGTACTCCGGTGGTCACCCGATCTCGGTCTCCGAGCTGCTGTACCCGCTGATGCAGGCCTACGACTCGGTCGCGATCGAGGCCGACGTCGAGCTCGGCGGCACCGACCAGCTCTACAACCTGCTCGCCGGCCGCACGGTGATGGAGGCGTACGGGCTCGAGCCGCAGGTCGTGCTGACGACGCCGCTCCTGCTCTCCTGGGACGGGGCGAAGATGAGCTCGTCGGTCGGGAACAACATCCCGCTGACCGCGCCGCCCGAGGAGCAGTTCGGGCGCACGATGCGGATCCCGGACGAGCTGCTTCCCGACTGGTGGCGGCTCGTCGCCGAGCAGGAGATGCCCGAAGGCGATCCGCATGGAGGCGAAGCTCGCGCTCGCCCGGCTGATCGTGCGACGCTCGCACGGGGAGCAGGCGGCCGATCGCGGCCGAGGCGCACTTCACCCGCGTCGTGCGAGAGGGCGAGGCTCCCGACGACGTCCCGCAGCTCGCGCTGCCCGACGGCGACCCGGTGCACCTGCCCGCGCTGATCGCGACCGGCTTCGGCCTCTCGACGAGCGAGGCGCGCCGCATGATCGCGCAGGGCGGGGTGAAGCTGGACGGCGCCGTCGTCCACGAGCTCGACGTCTCCCGCGGGAGCCTGGGTGGGTCGCTGCTCCAGGTCGGGAAGCGCCGTTTTGCCCGTATCGACGGGCATTCTTGACACTCAAAGACGCTCTGCTACACTCCTTCGGCCGCTCGCGAGGGTGGCATGGAAAGTCCTGCAACCGACCAGGAGCGCCTTCCGCTCGAACAGGATACGACCTTTTCGTAGCCCGTCGAATCGAAGGCCTCTGGCGCGAGCGGAGGCCTTTTCGTTGCCCGCCCTCCGGCACCGATCCTTGAAAACTCAACAGCGTGCGTGTGCGACGAGAAGCGACGTCGCGTCGCCGTTCGCCCCGCCCTCGGGCGGTGCGGGTGGTGGACGACGTCGTCTACCCGTCACCCTCGTTCCACCTTCCCGGTGGGACGGGGACTGACGCCTTTTGAGCGACGTCTCCTGCTTCGGTAGGGCGTCAATTACGAGCTCGAAGGGAGACACAAGTTCGCCTGGTTTCGACCAGGCAACCTGTTTCTTCACGGAGAGTTTGATCCTGGCTCAGGACGAACGCTGGCGGCGCGCCTAACACATGCAAGTC
>CAVUMO010000002.1:0-1012500 GCA_963742625.1 uncultured Actinomycetes bacterium | reverse complement strand
ATCTACCCATGGGCAGGTTGAAGCGGGGGTAAGACCCCGTGAAGGACCGAACACACGTCGGTTGAAAACGGCGGTGATGACCTGTGGGTCGGAGTGAAAGGCTAATCAAACTCAGAGATATCTGGTTCTCCCCGAAATATATTTAGGTATAGCGTCGCGCGTTCATTTCCGGTTGTAGAGCACTGCTTGGTCTAGGGGGCCTACCAGCTTACTGAAATCAGGCAAACTCCGAATGCCGGGAATCCAGAGCGCGGCAGTCAGACTGCGGGGGATAAGCTCCGTGGTCGAAAGGGAAACAGCCCAGACCGTCGGCTAAGGCCCCTAATTCCATGCTAAGTGGCAAACGATGTCTGATTGCACAGACAACCAGGATGTTGGCTTAGAAGCAGCCACCATTCAAAGAGTGCGTAACAGCTCACTGGTCAAGTGATCGGGCGCGGATAATTCAACGGGGCTCAAGCATGGAGCCGAAGCTACGGACTTCACGCTCTGCGTGGAGTGGTAGGGGAGCGTTCCCATCGCGGCGAAGCGGCGGCGGAAGCCTGTCGTGGAGCGGTGGGAAGTGAGAATGCTGGCATGAGTAACGAAAGAGGAGTGAGAAACTCCTCCGCCGAATGCCCAAGGGTTCCTGAGTAAAGCTAATCTGCTCAGGGTTAGTCGGGACCTAAGCCGAGGCCGAAAGGCGTAGGCGATGGACAACAGGTTGATATTCCTGTACCACGTACCGTTCGCTTGACCGAAGGCGGGACGGGGTAGGCTAGGGAAACCCAGGCGATGGTCGACCTGGGGTAACCGCGTAGGCCGGGTGATAGGGAAATCCGTCACCCATCAAGGCTGAGACGGGATGCCGAGCCCGCATGGGCGAAGTTCCTGAAGCCATGCCTCCAAGAAAAGCGTCTAGGGAGAACGGGCGTGCCCGTACCAAAACCGACACAGGTGGGCAGGTAGAGAATACCAAGGCGATCGGAAGAACCCTCGTTAAGGAACTCGGCAAAATGGCCCCGTAACTTCGGGAGAAGGGGCGCCTCGGTAGGGTGAAGATCCCTCGCGGATCGGAGCTCGAGGAGGCCGCAGAGAAACGGCCCAAGCGACTGTTTACCAAAAACACAGGCCTCTGCTAAGTCGCAAGACGACGTATAGGGGCTGACGCCTGCCCGGTGCCGGAAGGTCACGAGGAGAGGTTAGCCTTCGGGCGAAGCTTTGAATCCAAGCCCCGGTAAACGGCGGCGGTAACTATAACCGTCCTAAGGTAGCGAAATTCCTTGTCGGGTAAGTTCCGACCTGCACGAATGGCGTAACGACTTGGGCGCTGTCTCAACGAGGGATCCGGTGAAATTGTAGTCTCGGTGAAGATGCCGAGTACCCGTGGCTGGACGGAAAGACCCCGTGAACCTTTACTGCAGCTTTGCGTTGAAGTTTGGTGTTCGCTGTCCAGGATAGGTGGGAGGCTTTGAAGCGGGGGCGTCAGCTCTCGTGGAGCCAACCTTGGGATACCACCCTTCGGATTCTGGGCTTCTAACCCGATGCCGTGATCCGGGTCGGGAACAGCGTGAGGTGGGCAGTTTGACTGGGGCGGTCGCCTCCTAAAGCGTAACGGAGGCGCGCAATGGTTCCCTCAGCACGGTTGGAAATCGTGCGTAGAGCGCAAAGGCATAAGGGAGCCTGACTGTGAGACTGACAAGTCGAGCAGGGACGAAAGTCGGCCTTAGTGATCCGGCGGTTAAGAGTGGAATTGCCGTCGCTCAACGGATAAAAGGTACTCCGGGGATAACAGGCTTATCCTCCCCAAGAGTCCACATCGACGGGAGGGTTTGGCACCTCGATGTCGGCTCGTCGCATCCTGGGGCTGAAGCAGGTCCCAAGGGTTGGGCTGTTCGCCCATTAAAGCGGCACGCGAGCTGGGTTCAGAACGTCGTGAGACAGTTCGGTCCCTATCCGCCATGGGCGTTGGGAACTTGAGAGGAGTCGTCTCTAGTACGAGAGGACCGAGACGAACGGACCTCTGGTGTATCAGTTGTCCTGCCAAGGGCACTGCTGATTAGCCACGTCTGGATGGGATAACCGCTGAAAGCATCTAAGCGGGAAGCCCACCTCGAGATGAGGTTCCCCATCACTTCGAGTGAGTAAGGGCCGTGGGAGACCACCACGTCGATAGGCGGGCGGTGCAAGCGCAGCAATGCGTTCAGCTGACCCGTACTAATTGCCCGAGGTCTTGATTTTGAACACGATGGGTTGCTATGGAGTTTTGAAGGTATCGCGGGCCCGGCCGCCGGCCGGTGAGCGCGACCTTTGACAATTCGGCGGTCATAGCGACGGGGAAATACCTCTTCCCATTCCGAACAGAGAAGTCAAGCCCGCTCGCGCCGATGGTACTTGGGGCGCAAGCCCCCGGGAGAGTAGGATGCCGCCGGTTATATCCGTGGGGGAACCACATGGTTCCCCCACGAGCCCCCTCCTCCGGCCGCCACGCCTCGTGAACCCTCCGAGCGAAGGGCCGGTCGGCGGATCAGCCCCGAAGGCGCTTGACGCGTGGGGCGAGCGGCGGATGGGTTACGAACATGCGGGCGATCCGGTCGGTGTGGTCGAACGGGCTCACCGTGTAGAGAGGTTCGGTGGTCGGCGACGCATGGAACTCGACGAGCTCCGCCGCGCGGTCGAGGCGCAGCAGGGCGTCCGCGAGGTCGTGCGGGTCGACCACCCTGGCGGCGACCGCGTCGGCCGTGAGCTCGCGCCGCTGCGAGAGGAGGAGGTGGGTGAACGCGGCGCCCACCGGCGCGAGAACCGCGACGAGGAACCGCGAGAAGAACCCGCCGACCCGGGACAGCTCGAGTAACGTCGTCGCGAGGAGCACGACCTGGGTCTGCGTGAGGACGTCACGGGTGCGCACGTGCGCGAGCTCGTGCGCGAGGACCGCCTCCAGTTCTCCTGGGGTGAGCGCCGTCAGGAGCCCGGTGCTGACCGCGAGCGTGGAGCTGCGCGGGCTGCGCCCGACCACGAAC
Source organism: uncultured Actinomycetes bacterium (assembly GCA_963742625.1). Classification (GTDB taxonomy): domain Bacteria; phylum Actinomycetota; class Thermoleophilia; order Gaiellales; family Gaiellaceae; genus Gaiella. The sequence goes on along the minus strand of CAVUMO010000002.1, from coordinate 1,009,501 downwards.
GCCCGCGGGAAGCCGTCGTCGAGCAGCTGGAGCCGCGGCGGAGCGATCCCGAGCTTCGCGGAGAGACGGTCGACCGTCGAGCGGAGCAGGGGATCCTCGGCGAGCGCGAACTGCCGCGCACCGAGCATCCCGAGGAGCGTGCGATCGCCGACGGCGTATGCCCCGGCGGCGGCGAGTAGGGACGAAAACGCGAACAACGCGGCGCCGCGCTCGTCGGCGAGCAGCCAACCGATGCCACCGAAGACCCCGGCGAGGATCGCGACGAGGACCCAGGCCTTGAGGATGTTGCGTGCGGCGGCGCGCCGCACGCCGGGGAACGTCTCAGCCGTCGTCGTCCTCGTCGTCGGGCCGGTCGTCGCGGTCGAGCTCCTCGAGCCCGCGCGGCGGCCAGTCCGGCTCCGGCGCGTCGCAGCGGCTCGAGCAGTGGAGGCTCGCGACGTTCTGGAGCGGCACGAGGATGTGGCCGTTCAGCTCGACGTGCGGGACGTCCTCGATCGAGCAGTATGCGGTCAGGACGCCCTCCTGGTACTCGCCGCCGAACAGCGCGAGCTCGACCTGCTCGCCCTTGTACTTGTTGGTGTAGTCCTCCACCGCGCGCAGGCTAGCGGTTGTAGGTTGAAACGGTGGCCGGAGTGGCGCGAGCTGCAGGACGGCCTGCCAGACGGGAACGACGAGGGCTTGCTTCGGCCATCAGCAGCAACGGCGTGCACCACCTCGCCCGACGAGGAGATCTGATCGTCGACAGCGGCACGTCCCGCGTGCGCCCGCCCTTCCTACGGTTCGAGCTTGGTGGGGTCGTGTTCGTAGATCCAGGCGATCGCGGATTTCGAGAAGTCGGTTGATCCGGTCGCCATCTGTGCGTCGCGTTCCTCTTGTTCGGGACGTCCGGGAGGTGGAAGCGCGTCTTGTTGGCAGCGGACCCCGCTTGAACACGTGAGGCGCGGGGTAACCGCAGCTGCTCGTAGCGATGGAGTGCCATCGGGATGTCCGCGCGGCTGGTGCGCGCGAGGCAAGCCGTGAGCGTTGCGCCGTCCTCGATCGCTTGTGCAGCGCCTTGGGCCATGAACGGCAGCATCGGATGGCAGGCATCGCCGAGGAGCGTCGTGCGCCCGACCGACCATCGTTCGAGCGGCGGGCGGTCGAAAAGTGCCCAGATGTACACGTCGTCGACAGCGGTGATAATGGCGCGTACCTGGGGGTGCCATCCGTCGAACTCGGCAAGCGCGGTCGCGACGTCGACCTTGTCGGTCCATGACTCGCCCGTCCAGCTGTCCTGCTCGACGGCCGTGACGAAGTTGAACATCTGCTTGTTGCGCACGAAGTAGTGGACGAAATGCCGACCGGGACCCATCCACACATCGCACGTGACCTCGAGATCGAGATGGCTCACGCGCTCGGCCGGGATGAGGCCGCGATAGGCCGCACAGCCGGTGAAATGGGCGCTCCGCGGGCCGAACAGGATCCGCTGGACCGTCGAGTGGATGCCATCCGCACCGACAAGCGCGTCGACGAGGACCGACTTCCCGTTCTCGAAGTCCGCCTCGACGGCGTCGCCGTGATCGGCCAGCCCCACCAGCCGGTACCCGACGTGATCGCGCTCCGACGGGAGTGCCCGGAGCAAGGTGGTCAGCAGGTCGGCGCGATGCATCTGATAGTGCGGAAACCCAAAGGCCTGAACAACCTCGTCTGCTAGCGGGGTACGCAGAAGCGTGCGGCCGTCGTCCCAGCGGCGCTGGTGAAGTGCAAGAGGCCGCACACCCATCGCCGCCAGATCGTCGCCAAGCCCGAGCCCATGCAAGACGCGGGTCGCGTTCGGGCTCACCTGGATCCCCGCACCGATCTCGCTGACCGAACCCGCCTGCTCGTACACGTGTGCATCGAACCCGGCCCGGTGGAGCGAGAGCGCGGCAGCGAGGCCGCCGATCCCGCCACCGACGACCCCCACCGAAAGTACATCCTCCATGTAACAAACGATACGCCCCATGCGGCATCTCTCACCGCCGGCGAGGTGATGGCGCCGTGTCCGAGTGTGTCGGAATGCCCCTTGAGCCAAGCCCTCGAGCGCCGTCGTGCCGCAGCGTCGACGGGGCACGAGAGGGCGGTGCCCCGTCGACGCTGTCAATCGGCTCTACGGGTGGATCATCTCGTGGACAGGGAACTCTTTGATGTCGGGTGGCCCCTGCGGTTGGACGCCTGCCGCTGCCATTCCTTCCGTGATCCGCACCGAGAAGGCGTCAAAGTCCTCGCGCGACTCCCAGAAGTCGATGATCCCCCAGCCACCCTCGATCTGCCCAGATGCGTGAAAGAGGAGCCCTTTCGGCGGCGTGCGATCGGGGTTGATGTGGTCGTGACCCTTGTCGAATTGCTCCTGAGTGATCCCCGGGAGCTTGATGCGAATGCCGATAGCCATCATCAGCCTCTCTTTCGGTAGGGAGCCCCGACCCTACGCCTCCGAGAGAGGCATACCGAGCGACAGCTGAAGGTGATGATGAGGAGACTTCCGCCTGCGCGATTCTGGGGGGTCGCACGATCATGGGTGACGACAGCCAAGGAACTAGAGCCGCGACTCTGTTGCGCTCTCGCGTGAGCCTCTGGCGCGAGGGTAGCCGACGGCCTGAGGACGACCTCCCACCGCCGGCAACCCATCGCAAGTCTCAGCGCGCCCCAGTTGTCCAGGCACTGGAGATCTGGGGCGCTCTGCCGTTTTCGACAGCTGTGAGGCCCGAGTTGAGCCGCCAAACGAGGGAATTGGGTCAGCGGCCAGGATCGGGCACGCTGGGCGGCGCAAGAGTCGTCGGGTCGGTGAGCGCGGCGGTCGGGTCGAACGCATCCGTCTGCATGACCCTGCGGGCGGCACGGCCGCGGCGACCCCCGCGCGCGTTGGCGGTCGAAATCACCCCGATCGGGGGGAGTCGCGCGGGGGCACGACGTGCGAGACTGCCGCTCGCGGCGTCGACACCTCGATCCCTCCCCCGGAACGAAAGACGACGAACCGCCCGCCGCACGGGCCTGCCGGAAAAGTCGTCCCCCCTGACCGTCCGGCGGGCCCTGCGGCCCCCTCAATGGCGTCCCCCGGCGCGAGATCAAGTATCCAGCGAGGCCCCACGCTGCACACGGGTCGTTGGTCTAGCCCTTGCTCTACCCCAGACGGGGGATCACTCGCGGTGCATCGAAGTGGGACGAGCCGTCTGCTCGAAGCGCCTGGCGCTTCGTTCGTCGTGCCGTCCGGGCTGCGAATGCGCTGCCGTGGGCTCAGTGGTCGGGTCGGCTGCGGATCATGAAGGCGGAGCCGCAGTCTGTGGAGGCGCCTCGCTCCCGGGACGTGCGACCGAGATCTCGTACTCGGTCGGGACTCCGGCGCCATCGTTCCCGCCGGGCGCGACACTCGTGACCTCCCAACCGTGGGCGATGATCTGGCCTTCGAGGGGGCGGAAGTAGAGGGTGATGACCTTGGACGTTCCGTCCGGGTAGTGCACGAGCGTCCTGTGTGCGCTGGAGATCATGGGCATACGCCCGTTCTACACCCAGCGAGCGTTGCTGTGGTCTTTTCCGGTTGCGCGTCGCTGGTAGGCCGACGGCCTGGCCCGACGATCGTCGGGCCGCTTCGGTCTTGCACCGGATGGGACATGAATAGCCCGGCGTCCGACGTGAACTGGTCGAACGACCAGGGCCGCGCGTACGAATCGAGGCTATCGTGGGGGGAGATTCGGAGCTCTGGAGTTCGGGGGACAGCCATCGCAACCCGTTCTCCTCGCAGCAGCTCCCTCCAACCTCTAGACGAAGGGTCAGCATGGCCGAAGCGGTATGGGCTGCCGGGCCCGGAGAACAGGCTGTCGAGCTGGGTGGAGAGACGCCCTCGTCTCTGGCACGCTCCGGGAAGGCGAACAGGTTGCGCTGCTCGTTCTGCCAGGCCGAGCTCGACGAGGAGCCCGAACCGATGGCCGTGGGGCCGGGAAAGCAGGGCAGGCGGAGGTCGGCCAGCAGATTCTGCTCGACGCGCTGCCGCGATTGCGTCCTGGCACTGGAGGCGCTGAACCCGTCGCCACTGGCGTCGTACGACTTCATCCTGAGGCGTGCGCTGCTCACCGATCGGCTGATCGACCTGTGGCGAAGCGGCAAGGGGCCAGACCCGACGCTCGTCCTGCGGGCTGCCCGAACGTCCAGCAGCGGGCTCGCGACGCCGACGCCGTCTGACTGACGCGCATCCGAGCCACTCGGAGGAGCACAGACAGGATCGACATGGGGCGGGGCGTCGACCGCACGCGAGCGCCGAGAAGCCGGTCCGACCGAACCGCTCGCGCGAGCTCAGGCGCCCTGCGTGTTGCGGGGCTGGTCGCGTGGGTCGTCGAGCACGCGGGCGGACTGGAGCCTGATGAAGCCGCAGTTTCCGCAGGTGAGCGGGAACGCGTCGCCTCGCCGGTCGACGGTCCCGCTTACGAGCGCATGGTCGAGGGTGACTCGCTCGTCCCAGCCCTGCCATTCCTCGTGCCCGCAAAACGGGCAGGACATCCGCGCTCCCCGACTCCGCATGAAGTCGAAGATGGGAGACTTCGCCGTCATTGGCATGGCCACGGTAGCGCATCGACCGTCCGCCACGGCCCGGGCGAGCATCCGCCAACGAGGTAGCCCACCCACACGACCTCGGTGACCGCCGGATCGCGATTTGGCACCGGTCGGGAGGCTCGTCGCGGGAGCGCTGCGCCTGACGAGCTCAGCCTCGGCGAAGCCCGAGTCAGGCGTCGTGGACGACGAGCTCGCCCTCGACCAGCGCGAGCGCGAACGTCGCCCCGTTCTCGAGCGACTCGCCGGGGTCCCCTGCCGCGTGCCGGCGGAGCGCCCTGATCGCGCCGCCGTGGCTGACGACGAGGACGTTCTCGTCCGGATGGGCCTCGGCGATCCGCTCGACGGCCCCGACGAGGCGCTTCGCCAGCTGCTCGCGGGTCTCGCCGTCGTGCCCGATGTCGCCCGCGAGCCACCGGGCGAAGCCCTCGGGGTAGCGCTCTCTGACCTCGTCGCGGGTCAGGCCCGACCACGAGCCGACGTCGATCTCGCGAAGCGAACGCTCTTCGGTGATGTCCAACCCGAGCCGCGCCGCGACGATCCCCGCCGTCTCGCGCGCACGCCGGAGGTCGCTGGAGTACACCGCAGTGAGTCCGTCGCCGTCTAGTTGCGCGGCGAGTGTCTCCGCCTGCCGTCGGCCGGTGTCGTTGAGTGGGGGGTCGGCGTGGCCCTGCCAGCGCCCGAGCCGGTTCCACTCCGTCTCGCCGTGGCGCGCCAGCAGGATCCGCGTTGTCGGCACGCGACTAGGCTAGCCCCGTGGAGCTCGGGCTGGCCGGGAAGGTCGCGCTCGTCACCGGCTCGAGCCGGGGCATCGGTCGCGCGATCGCGACACGGCTCGTCGAGGAGGGGGCGCACGTCGTGTTCTGCGCGCGCGGCGAGGCGACGCTCGACGAGGCGGTTGCGGCGGCGCCGGGACCGGGAAGGGCGCGCGGCGTCGTCGCGGACGTCTCCACCGAGGAGGGCGCCGCGTCGGTCGTCGGAGCGGCCATCGCCTCGTTCGGCGGGCTCGACATCGTCGTGAACAACGTCGGCGGCTCCGGCGCGAGCACGTTCGACGACCTCGACCGTGCGGATCTCGAGGCGGTGCTCGGCAAGAACGTCGTCCCCGCCCTCCTCGTCTCTCGGGCCGCGCTTCCGGAGCTCCGCACCCGCGGCGGCGGCGTGATCGCGCTGATCGCCTCGATCTTCGGGCGTGAGCTCGGGGGCGGGCCGGGCTACAACCTCGCGAAAGCCGCCGAGATCAGCCTCGCGAAGACGATGGCGCGCGACCTCGCGAAGGACTCGATCCGCGTCTTCAGCGTCGCCCCCGGCTCCGTGCTCTTCCCCGGCGGCAGCTGGGAGCGGCGTCAGCGCGAGGATCCCGAGGCGATCGCCGCGTTCGTCGAGCGCGAGATTCCGTGGGGCAGGTTCGGGACGGTCGACGAGATCGCGGACGTCGTGGCGTTCCTCGTCTCGGAACGTGCCTCGTGGGTCGTCGGCACGTCGGTCGTCGTCGACGGCGGCCAGTCCCGCGCGTTCTGACGGCCCGCGCGGGGCCAGGAGCGCGCCGCGACGGGCAGTACGCTGGAGTAATGGAGGTCGCAGGCAGGGTCGCCGACACGTTCGCGGAGCGCGTGCGGGCGCTCGAGGAGTCGACGCTCTCTCCGCGCGCCGTGCGCTCCTACGAGACGCTCGGTCGCGAGCGCGAGGAGGAGCCATGTCACGTGCGGACGCCGTTCCAGCGGGACCGCGACCGGATCGTCCATTCGAAGCCGTTTCGGCGGCTGAAGGGCAAGACCCAGGTCTTCATCGATCCCCAGGGCGACCACTACCGGACGCGCATGACCCACGCGCTCGAGACAACCGCGATCTCGCGCGTCGTGGCGCGGGCTCTGCGTCTGAACGAAGACCTGGTCGAGGCGATCGGCCTCGGTCACGACATGGGGCACACCCCGTTCGGGCATGCGGGAGAGCAGGCGCTCGACGAGGCGTTGCGAGGGCGCTTCGGCAGCGGCTTCCGGCACAACGAGCAGTCCCACCGGATTGCCCGACGCCTCAACCTCACGTACGAGGTGTGCGACGGGATCCTCACGCATACCGGCCCGCGGGAGCCGGCGACGCAAGAGGGCAAGATCGTCCGGATCGTCGACCGCATCGCCTACGTCAACCACGACATCGACGACGCGGTGCGCTACGGGCTGCTCACGGAGGATGACCTCCCGGTCGACGAGATCGCGCTCCTGGGCACGACCGGGGCGAGCAGGATCGACACGCTCGTCCACGATCTCGTGGAGTCGTCCGAGGCCGCGGGCGACGTCGTCCAGGGAGACGAGGTGGGCGACGCGATGCTCTCGTTGCGCGCATTCATGTTCGAGCGGGTCTATCTAGGCCCGCAGGTCGAGCCCCAGCATCGTGAGGCCGAGCGCATGGTGGGTGCGATCTTCGCCCGGCTCGCGGACGAGCCCGAGCTGCTGCCGCCGGGAGAGGGCGCGCTGGAGGAGCGGATCACGGACTATCTCGCCGGGATGACCGACCGCTTTGCGCTCGCGTACGCCGAGCGCCTACCGGCGGAGTAGGGTCGCCCGGGTGGCGCGGATCAAGGAGAGCAGCGTCGCCGAGGTCAAGGCGGCGGCCGACATCGTCGAGGTCGTCTCCGCGCGCACGTCGCTGCGGCGGGCCTCCAGCGCCCGCTTTACGGGGCGTTGCCCCTTCCACGAGGAGCGGACACCGAGCTTCTCGGTCGACCCCGTCGAGAAGCTCTACTACTGCTTCGGCTGCGGGAAGGGCGGCGACGTCGTCCGCTTCGTCCAGGAGACCGAGAACCTCGTCTTCGCCGACTCGATCGAGTGGCTCGCCGACCGCTTCCGCGTGACGCTCGAGTACGAGGAGACGTCGCCCCGACAGGACGCCGCCCGCCGCCGCCGTGACCGACTGACCTCGCTCCTCGAGCAGGCGACGACCTACTTCGAACGGGTCCTGTGGGAATCGGACGTCGGCGCCCCCGTGCGTGAGTACCTCGAGCAGCGCAAGCTGGGCGAGGAGATCTCGAAGGAGTTCCGGCTCGGTCTGTCGCAGGGCGTGGGGCTCGTCGCCAAGGCACGCGAGCGGGGCTTCGAGGTTGACGAGATCCAGGCGGCCGGGCTCGCAAACCGGCGCGGCAACGACTACTTCCCGTTCCGGCTGATGTTCCCGCTCACCGACGCGAGGGGCCGCGTGATCGGCTTCCAGGCCCGTCGCCTCCGCGACGACGACCCGCTCCGGGGCAAGTACGTGAACACACCCGAGAGCGAGCTCTTCAAGAAGGGAAGCGTCCTCTACGGCCTCCACCTCGCAAGGCCGGCGATCGCGAAGCAGGATCGGGCGGTCGTCGTGGAGGGCAACACGGACGTGATCGCTCTCAGGCAGGCATCCGTGGAACCGGTCGTCGCCTCGATGGGCACGGCGCTCACGGAGCACCAGCTCCGCGAGCTCGGCCGGCTCACGAAGCGGCTCTTCCTCTGCTTCGACGCAGATGCCGCCGGCCAGGAGGCAACGCTGCGCGGGATGGAGCTCGCGGTACAGCAAGGGTTCGACGTCCGGGTCGTCACCCTCCCGAAGGGCGAGGACCCGGCGGACGCGCCCGAGTCCTTCGCGGCACGGCTCGGCTCGGCGGAGAGCTATCTCCACTACCGCGTCCGGATCGCCCTCGAACGCGCCGGAGACCGGCAGGAGGCGTTCGTCCGCGCGCGGGAGATCCTCGGCCCGTTCGAGGACTCGCCCGAGCGTCAGGAGGCGCTCCGTCTGGTCGCCGACCGGCTCGACCTGCCGCGCGAGACGCTTGCAGGCCTCGCGCCTACCCGCACACGGGGGACCGGCGGCGCAGCCGCGCCTACGACGCCTCGGCTGCTCGAGGCGGGCCTCCAGCGAGAGCGCGACCTGCTCGCCGCGGTCGTGCGCAACTCTTCGCTGCTCGAGGACCTCGCGGCGCTCACGCCCGAGCACTTCGACGACCCGCTCCATCGGCGCTTCCGCGAGGTGCTCGTCGCCGGTGGGCCGGAGGACGAGGAGCTCGTCGCGCTGCGCGCCGAGCTCGGCGCGCGCGCCGACCGCGATGAGATCGACGAGCGCACCGGCAAGGAGCTCGTGCTCCGGCTCCACGAGCGGCGTCTGCGCCGGGAGTTGCAGGGGGCGGGGGCCGATCTCGTCCGTGCGACCGAGCTGCAGGCCCGCCTGACGAAGGTCCATTCGGCGCTCGCCGAGCTCGTCTGAGCCGGTCGGCTGTCGCCCATCTAGCGTTCGGGGCTGCGATGGAGACCGACCGGGACGAGATCAGGAGCCTGATCCACGGGTACTGCTTCCACTTCGACCGCAACGAGCCGGAAGACGTCGCGGCGCTCTTCACCCAAGACGCGACGATCGACTACGGGCCCGAGCACCCGCCGATCGTCGGTCGCGACGCAATCGCGCCGACGATCGCCGTCGGTCTCCGGGAGCGGTTCAAGGCGACCAGCCATCACGTCTCGAACATCGAGATCGCGTTCGCCGGCGAGAACGACGCGCGATCGGTCTCGTACCTCTACGCCTGGCACGAGTACGTCGACGGCTCCGAGAGCGAGCTCTGGGGTCGGTATGTCCACCGATTCCGTCGCGAAGACGGGCGGTGGCGAATCGCCGAGTTGACCCTCCAGGCTGCCGGCACGCGGAACTTCCATCGCTCGAGGATGCATCCGATCGGCCGGCGCGCCTGAGAGCTCCAAAAGCTGCCGCGAGACGTCGCCCCGGGCTCACGGCCGGGCCGGGTACCACGTTCAGGTGTAGTCCCTGCCGTCGCTCGGCCGGTAGTCGAAGACCTCCCCCGCGCAGCGTGGGCAGAAGACACCGATGCACGGCGGCTCGATCCGCGCCGGGTCCTCGCCGACGAATGCGGCCCAGCCCTCGGCCCGACCGCGGCTCTCACAGCCGCACTCCTCGCACTCGAGTCTCCCGGCCACCTCGCATATCCAATCCGCCGCCGCCCCGGTGGGCAAGGGGCATGCAGGGTGGGGCGGTGGTCGCGTTACGTCGGCCGGCGCCGGAGCCAGCGTTGCTCCTCGAGGAGCTCGCGGCGAAGTCGGGAGAGGCTCGTCGGGCAGTTGTCCGCGAGTGCTTCGAGGATCGCCTCGTGATCCTCCACCGTCAGCGGCGCCTCCGTCGCGACCTCTAGCACGATCGCCTGCTCGATCCTTGCCGCCGTCTCGTGAGAGCCGGCGTCCTGCAGGACCCCGACCAAGAGACGCGCCGCGGGCGCTGCGATGCGGAGTCCCGCGATGCGCACGACGCGACCGTAGCGAAGGCCAGCGACCGGGTCAGCGCTTTGCGTGCTTGTGGGCCTTCGCAGGCGTCCGCTGCGAGCCACGCTCGTGGACGCATTTCGTGGTGCCCGACTTCAGGACGATCACCTCGCACGTCCGCGCGGCGTGCGCCGGCTTCGCGAATGCGGGCAGCGCGACGAACCACACGGCCGCGCCCGCGAGCCCGAGGCAGAGGAGGAGGAGCGGAATCAGGGGGCTGGGGGTGCCCGTGCGCTCGTTCGCAAGGGTGGCCTCGGGGAGTCCGTAGACGGGTCGCGCGATGTGTGCGGGCTGCCGCATGCCCATGTATGTCCCTCCGCAGGGAGTCGCCAGGATGTATCCGAAGAGTCGGAACGATCGGCTGCTGGAGTTAACCCCTCGTTCGGGGGACGGGATGCTCCAGCCAAGACGCGGGGCCGGGCTGTCGCCTCGAGGCACTGCGGGGGTGTGCGGCAGTCCGGCCGGCCCGACATCGGGAGAGCGGCCACGTTCGCCTGAGGGTCGGGCAGGCGAGGCGCGTCCACACCGGGCCGCGTCGCCCACGTCAGCTCCATTCGTCGATCAGATCCCAATGGCACCACGGCTTGAGGATTCCCCGGCGAAGCCAGATACTCGGACGCGACTCAGCCCATCGACACAGAAGGGGGCAATCAGTGCCCAAGGCATCGAAGGAGACGGCGTCCGAGAGCGTCAACGTTGAGGGGTACGAGGGACACTTCGAGCATTTCGACGGCGGTTACACGGTCGGGTTCGAGACGTATACGGCTGACATCGACGCCGCGCCGCTCTTCCAGGGCCTCCCAGACGACCGCTGCCAGTGTCCGCATTGGGGCTATGTCAAGAAGGGAAAGGTCACGTTCACCTACGGAGACGGCCACCAAGAGACGTACGAGACGGGGGACGCGTACTACGCGCCGCCGGGCCACACACCGCACCTGTACGCCGGTAGCGAGGTCGTCGAGTTCTCCCCCACCGGGGAGCTTGCGAAGTCGATGGAGGCGATCGAAAAGAACATGGCCGCAATGGGCAGCTAGGCGAAGGCCGACCACGCGCACGGCTCGACGACCGATCGGTACCTCCACGCTGTGAGAACCTCATATCCCGACGCGGCCGAGCTCGCTGAGGCTCGGCTGTTCACCAGCTGAACCCGAGTACCAAGAAGGGCGCCAAACGGGGCGCCCTTCGCGTTTCCGGCCTGTCCAAAGGGATTGGCAGCTCCCCGGGTTGGACTCGAACCAACAACCCTCCGGTTAACAGCCGGATGCTCTGCCAATTGAGCTACCGGGGAAGGCAGCGGGGGCCAAGTGTAGCCGCCGCGTGGGAAGGCTCTTGCTCGCCTCGACCCGGAAGGAGGAAGCGGGAGAGGGAAGAAGGAAGGGAGTTCCGTGCGCCGTACCGTCGTGATCGTCGTCGCGGCGGCTTTCTGCCTGGCCCTTGCCGGGCACGCCGCCGCCGCACCGAGCGCCAGGATCGCGGCGCTCCAGGTCGCGCTGCGCTCGCACGGCCTCTACTCCGGGGCGGTCGACGGGGTGAACGGGCCGCTGACACGGAGCGCGCTGCTCACGTTCCAGCGAAACCACCGGGTCAGGGCGACCGGGAAGCTCGGGATGGCCACGCGCTGCAAGCTGGGGAGGCTCGGGACGCCCCTGCTCGGGCAGCGAGTGCTGTCCCGCGGGCGCGTCGGCTGGGACGTCACGTCGCTCGAGTTCCGCCTGCGACCCTACGGCCTCGCGGCGAAGCGGGTCGACGGCCGGTTCGACGCGGCGACCGCCGCCGCGCTTCGCCGCTTCCAGCGTGCGCACGGCCTCGGGGCCGACGGCATCGCGGGCACCCGCACGTTCCGCGCGCTGGCACATCCGAAGCCGCGGACGGTCGAGCAGAAGGCGCGGCCCTCGATCCGCGTCCACCGGGTGCAGCCGGGCGAGGGGTTCACGCAGATTGCCCGGCGCTACGGGATCGGTGCGGCGGCGCTCGCGAAGGCCAACGGCCTGACGCTCGCCAGCGTAATCCTGCCCGGCCAGCGCCTGCGTGTCCCGGGAAGATCGTCCCGGGCGCCAGTGCGCCACGTCACAAAGCCGCCCGTCGCGCTCGTCTTTCACACGGTGCAGCCGGGCGAGGGCTTCATCGGGATCGCGCAGCGGTACGGGATCAGTGCGGTCCGGCTCGCGCGGGTGAACGGGCTCACGCTCGGCAGCGTGATCTCGCCCGGTCAGAAGCTGCGCGTGCCGGGCCGGCTCGCCGCGTCGCGGAAGACGTCGCCGCCGCGGCAGCCGGCGCCGACGCCCAACCCGACGCCGAGCTACCACAGGGTCGCCGCGGGCGAGAGCTTCTTCTCGATCGCGCAGCGCTACCACGTGAGCCCGTGGCGGCTCGCGCAGGCGAGCCACCTCCGTCTGATGTCGACGATCGTCCCCGGGCAGCGGCTGACGCTTCCGCCCGGCGCGCATCTCGCGTCGACAGGGCCGTCCGTCGACCGGGACACGGTCCGCGTCGCGATCGACCGGTGGGCCGCCGCCTACGCCGTCGACCCGAAGCTCGCGCGGGCGCTCGCGTGGATGGAATCCGGGTTCCAGGAGGACGTCGTCTCGAGCGCCGGCGCGGTGGGCGTGATGCAGCTCCTGCCCGAGACGTGGCAGTGGGTCGACACCGTTCTCCTCGGCGAGGTCACGCCGCGCACGTACGAGGGCAACGTCCGCGCCGGGGTGCGGTACCTGCGCTGGCAGCTCGACCAGTTCGACGGCGACGTGCGGCTCGCGCTGGCGGGCTACTACCAGGGGGCCCGCGCCGTCCGCGACCGCGGCCTCTTCGAGGACACGAAGCAGTACGTCGCCGTGATCCTCCAGCTCTACGGCTCGGTCTGAGCGAGGGACCGGAGCCGCTCGAGGCGCCCCGGTTCGCCTGCGAGCGCCGGATCGTCGGCGAGGAGCTCGACCGCGCGCGCGAAGTGAGGCTGCGCCTCGTCGGGTCGCCCGAGCTCAAGGAGGCACTCGGCGAGCTCCTCGAAGACGTAGCCGTCGGCCTGCCCCAGTGCGTCGAGCTCGCCGCGTAGCGCTTCCTGCTCCGCGAGCGCGGCGTCGAGCTTCCCCTGTGAGCGAAGGCAGCGCGCGATCGACCAGCGGGCGATGCGTGCGCGATCGACGCGACCGTCGCCGAGCCACGCGTCCCGCGCGAGCTCGAACAGCTCGATCGCGCCGTCGTCGTCGCCGGCGTCGTGCCGCGCCCAGCCCATGTTGTTCGCCAGCGACCCGACCCAGCGGCGCGCGCTCGGATCGTGCGAGCTCCGGGCGAGCTCCATGGCGCGCTCGTTCCACGACCGGGCCCCGTCCGGCTGCTCGACGATGCCGAGCATGTGCGCCGCGTCCACCGCAAGCGCGTCCTCGTGGGCCGCCCCCGCGAGCTCCCACGCGGCGAGGAACGACTCCCGACCGCGGTCCGGCTCCCCCGACGTGTTGGCGAGGCGTCCGCGCTCGAGCAGCAGCCTGATCCGCCCTCGGGCATCACCGGGGCGAAGTGCACGCTCGGCGTCGTCGAGCGTCCTCGCCGCGTCGTCGAAGCGGCGCTGGAGCCCCTGCGCGCGCGCGAGCTGCGTGAGAGTCTCCGCCTCGTAGGCCCCGTCCCGCTCGCTCAGTGCACGGGGGAGGAGCGCGCGGAACCGTCCCTCGCTCGCGGCGGGATCGTCGAAGTCCCAGAGCCGGTCGAGCTCCTCGAGCGAGACGGACACGACGTCCGCGTCCACGCTCAAGCGAGCCGCGATACTGCGGCGTGGGCGCGCCGCGCCGCCTCGTCCGCGGGCAACGACCAGAAGCCGTCGGGGGTCGAGAAGATCTCGACGTCGAGCGTGCCTTTCCACCCCGCCGCGCAGAACGCGTCGACGAACGCTGCCGCGTCGCCGTGGCCCTCGCCCGGCAGCGCCCGCGCGTCCGGGCCGATGTCCCGGGTCGGACGGTCGGCGAGGTGCAGACCCGTCACGCGGTCGAGGGCGGCGACGACGGCGTCAGGCCCCTCGGCGGCGAGGTTGTAGCTGTCCGCCGTGATTCCGACGTCCGAGAGGCCGGCGTCGTCGAGCACCGCAAGTGCGTCCGCGACCGAGCAGATGAACGCCGTCGACTCGCTCTGGTCGGGGTGGATCGGCTCGAACCCGAGCGGCACGCCTCCCTCGCGCGCCGCCGCGGCTGCCCGCTGGAGGCCGTCGACGAGGATCGTGCGCGCGTCGGCTTCGTCGCGACCGCCGAGCGGGCCGCTCAGCACGACGATGCTCTCCGGCCCGTACTGCGCGAGCCGGCGGATCGACGCGCAGATCGCGGCGATCCGCTCCTCGGGGTCGGCGGGCCCCTCGAGGCCCGGGATTCCGAGCTGGAGTAGTGACGGGACCGTGGGGATGCAGTTCGAGACGGTGAGCCCGGCCGCACGTAGCGCCTCGCGATTCGCCGCGTCGTCGTCCGGCAGCTTCATCTCCCAGAGGCCGATCGCGTCGAAGCCCGCGTCGGCGTAGGCCGACACGTCGTCGGCGAACGACGCATTGACCGTCGAGATCGTCGAGAGGGAGAGCTTCACTAGCGTCCTGGAAGTTTTGCAACGAGTCGCCGGTGGATCGGCGGCTTCGTGAGCTCCTTCGCGACGAGGTAGCCGGACCCGGCTCCGAGCCCCGGGCCGGGGTGCGTGCTCGCGCCGACGTGCCAGAGGGCCTCGACCGTGGTGCCGTGCCCCGGCGCGGCGGCGAACGGCCGCCAGAGCAGGTTCTGGTCGAGCGCGCAGCTCCCGGCGTAGATGTCGCCGTGGACAAGGTTCGGATTGAGCGCCTCGAGGTCGACGGGGGAGAGCGCGATCCGGCGGAGCGACGCGGAACCCAGGTTCTCGATGGACTCGCCGAGCCGGCTGACGATCCGGTCCGCGTACGCCTCGCGGAGCTCCTCGGTCCACGTCCCGTCGCCGACGTCGAGCTCGCCCGCCGCGTCTCCCTTCACCCGGCCCGCCGGGAGCTCCTGCAGCTGGATCCAGATGATCCACTTGCCGTCCGGCGCCCGGGTCGGATCGACCGCGCACGGCTGTCCCGCGACGATCGTCGCCTCGGCGGGGAGCAGGCCGCGTTCGGCCTCGTTGACGGCGCGCGAGACGCCGTCGAGCCCGGGCGTGACGTGGACGATCGCGGTCCGGCCGAGGCGCTCGGCGTCCGGCCCCTTCCAGCGCGGCGGCTCGTCCATCGCGATGTGGATCTGCATCCCGGCGCGGCCGTAGCGGTAGCGCGCGGCCGCGTCGCGCACCTCTGCGGGTGTGTCCGGGGGTCGAAGGAGGTCGCCGTAGAGGTGCGTCGGCGTGACGCCTGCGATGACCGCCCGGTTCGCCGACACCACGTCGCCGTCGCCGAGCGCGACACCCGTCGCGCGGCCCGACGAGACAGTGATCCGCTGGGCGGGCGTGCTCGTCCGAAGCTCGCCTCCGGCGTCGCGGACGATCCCCGACAGGGCGTCGACGAGCGTGACGCCCCCGCCGACGGGCACGGGCATCCCGCCGAGCTGCACCGCGCAGGCGATCACCTGCGTCATGAAGCCCGAGACCGCGTTGTCCGGGCCGAGCCCCGTGTGCAGCACCCAGGGCGCGAGCAGGCCGCGGGCCTGCTCGGAGCGGAATGTCGCCTTTGTCCAGTCGCGGCAGGTGCCGAGCGCGTGACCCGCGAACTCGAGGAGGCCTCGCCTCCCGAGTCGCCGGAACATGCGCTGCCCGAGGCCGAGTCCCGAGCGCGACCAGAGCTCTGTTCCGAGCACGCCGAAGCTGAGGTCGGCGTGGGCCATGAACTCCTCGAACTGACGCTGCCACGCCGAGCCGTCGCCCTCTGCGACTCGGTCGAACTCGGTGACGTTCGCCTCGAGCGTCGTCCCGAGGAACATCGCCGAGCCGTCCGGGTATGCGGTCCCGGTCGGGAGCTCCGTGTTGACGTACTCGAGGCCCCGCGCGTGCAGGTCGTCCGCGAGCTCCGCGTAGGCGGCGGATCCCTGGAATAGGGGGTGCCACGAGCTCATCACCTCGTGGGTGAACCCCGGCAGCGTGTAGTCAGTCTCGGTGCGGATTGCACCGCCGAGCCGGTCCGACTGCTCGAGGACGCAGACGCTCCATCCGTCCCGTGCGAGCAGCGCCCCGGCCGTCAGCGTGTTGATGCCCGACCCGACGAGCACCGCGTCGAACGTCGTCACGCGGCGAGGCTACCACGGCGCGGTTCCTTGACATGTCAGCGGTACGCGTGTGACAGAATCGCCCTCATGCTGCTGCGAGAGGTTTCCTACGCGCGGCCGGGCACTGTCGAGGAGGCGGTCGCGCTCCTCGCCGAGAACGACGGAGCCCGTGCCCTCGCCGGGGGCCAGACGCTCCTGAACGTGATGAAGCAACGGGCGGCGTCCCCGGACGTGCTCGTCGACCTCGGCCGGCTCGACGAGCTTCGCACGATCTCCGTCTCGGGCGCGTCGCTCGAGCTCGGGGCCATGACGACCCTCACGTCGCTGATCCGCTCCTCCGAGGTGGAGGTCACGCGGCCCATCCTCGCCGAGATAGCGGCGACCGTCGCGGACGTCCAGGTTCGCAACCGCGGGACGCTCGGTGGGAACATCTGCGTGAACGATCCGACCAACCACTTCCCGCCGCTACTCGTCGCGCTGGACGCGACCATGACCGTCGCGAACGTCGGCGGCGAGCGCACCGTCTCCGCAGAGGAGTTCTTCGTCGGCGTCTTCGAGACGACCGTGCGCGAGGGCGAGCTGCTGACGAAGATCACGGTGCCCGCCGGCGGCAGGGGCAGCGGCGACGGGATGTCGGGGGTCACGCTCGGGGCGCACGGGACGTACATCGCGAACGCGGCGGCCTCCGTCGTCGACGGCACCTGGCGGATCGCGCTCGGGTGCGTCGGGGCGGTGCCGGTGCGTGCGACCGCCGTCGAGGCTGCCCTCTCGGGCACCGTCGACGAGGCATCGGCTCGCGCGGCCGTGGAGGGCCTGGGCGCGACGCTCGACCCGCCCTCGGACGTGCACGCGTCGGCCGACTACCGGCGCAGCCTCGCGGAGACGTCCACCGTCCGCGCGGTCCTGCAGGCAAACGAGCGAGCGAGAGGTTAGCCGTGTCCACTACACCGACAACGAGCCTGTTCGTGACCGTCACCGTGAACGGGGAGCAGTACGAGCGGGAGGTGCCCGCCCGGCGGCTGCTCGTCCACTTCCTGCGGGACGACCTCGACCTGACGGGCACCCACATCGGGTGCGACACCGGCAGCTGCGGCGCGTGCACCGTGCACCTCGACGGCGTGCCGGTGAAGAGCTGTTCGGTGCTCGCCGCCCAGGTCGACGGGGCGACGATCGCCACGGTCGAGGGCCTCGCGGGCGAGGAGCAGACCCCGCTGCAGCGGTCGTTCGCCGAGCACCACGCGCTCCAGTGCGGCTACTGCACCCCGGGCATGCTGATGAGCGCGACCGCACTGCTCGAGCAGAACCCGAGCCCGTCCGAGGACGAGGTCAAGGTCGCGCTGCAGGGAAACATCTGCCGCTGCACCGGGTACTGGAACATCGTCGAGGCCGTCCTCGCGGCGGGAACGGGAGGGCACGCGTGACCGCAGTCGAGACCGAGGACACGACCACCCTTCAGAAAGGCTTCGTGGGGCAGAACGTCCCGCGGAAAGAGGATCGCCGGCTCGTGGAGGGGCAGGGCGTCTTCTTCGACGACGTGAAGCGCCACGGGATGGGCTACCTCCACTTCGTCCGCTCCCCATATCCGCACGCCCGGATCCTGTCGGTGGACGTGTCCGCCGCCCTCGAGCTGCCCGGCGTCTACGGGACGCTGACGGGCGACGAGGTCGCGATCCTCACTGACCCGTTCTTCCAGATCGCCGCGGCGCCGGGCGGCAGCATCAAGGACTACGCGCTCGCCGTCGGCAAGGTGCGATACGTCGGCGAGCCCGTCGCCGCGGTCGTCGCGGAGACGCGCGAGCTCGCCCGCGACGCCGCCGATCTCGTGATGGTCGACTACGAGCCGCTCGACGTCGTCGTCGACGCACGGAAGTCCCTCTCCGAGGACGCGCCCGTGCTCCACGAGGAGTGCGGCGGCAACATGACGTACGAGGGCGTCTGGGAGTGGGGCGACGTCGACGCGGCGTTCGCCGCGGCCGACCACGTCGTGAAGATCTCCGAGCTCCACTTCGACCGGTTCAACTCGACGCCGCTCGAGCTCGACGGCGCGCTCGTCGAGTTCAACCGCGGCACCGGGCAGTGGACGGTCACGACCAACAACCAGTTCCCCGGGTTCGCGGTGATCATGATGGCGCCTGCGATGCGCACCGGCACCGACAAGCTGCGCATGGTCACGCAGGACATCGGTGGCGGGTTCGGCAACAAGATCACCTCGCACCCGCAGCTCGTCGCCTGCTGCCTGCTCGCGCGGAAGCTCAACCGGCCGATCCAGTGGACCGAGTGGCGCACCGACTTCCACCAGTCGATGTCGCACGGGAACGAGCGCTGGTTCATCGACACCGAGGTCGCGGTGATGGCCGACGGGACGATGACGGCCTTCCGCACGAACGCGCTCGACGACGCCGGCGCGTACCTCCGCTACGAGCCGCTCGGCGGCGTGATCTGGGCCCAGGTCGCGCCCGGGATGTACGGCTGGCGGAACATCCGGCTGGACTTCACTCAGGTGCTGACGAACAAGGCGCCGTGCTCGCCCAACCGCGGCTACTCGCGGATGCAGCACCTCTGGTTCACCGAGCGGATCATCGACATCGTCGCGCAGGAGCTCGGGTTCGACCGCGTCGAGCTGCGCAAGACGAACTACGTGCAGCCCGAGCAGATGCCGTACGAGACGCCGAACGGGTGCGTCTACGACTCCGGCGACTACCCGGCGGCGCTCGACCTCGTGCTCGAGCTGATCGGCTACGACACGATCGAGCAACGTCGGGAGGAGGCGGCCTCGCGCGGGAAGCTGCTCGGCTTCGGGATCGGCTCGACCCTCGACTCGGGGACGAACAACTTCGGCCAGTCGCAGCTGATCAACCCCGACCTGCAGTTCTCCGGCAACAACGAGGTCGCGACCGTCAAGCTCGACATCTTCGGCGAGGTCGTCGTCACGCTCGGGACGACGCCGCAGGGCCAGAGCCACGAGACGACTGCCGCCCAGGTCGTCGCGGACATCCTTGGCTGCGACGTCGACGCCGTCCACGTCCGCGCGGGCCACGACAGCTACTGGAACTCGCACGCGGGCTTCTCGGGCACGTACGCGAGCCAGTTCGCCGTGACCGGCCTCGGCGCGGTCAAGGGTGCGGCCGACATGCTCGCCGACCAGATGAAGACGCTCGCGTCGATGGTGTTCCAGTGCCCGAAGGAGGCGATCGAGCTCGCCGACGGGTTCGCGCGGATCGCGGACAACCCCGAGGCGGCGCTGCCGTTCATGGCGCTCGGTGCGATCCCCAACGCGAACAACGCGGGGTTCCCGATCGACCCGCCGCCGATGAATGCGCGGTTCGTCTACCGGCCGCCGTTCGACGTGCCCGACAAGGAGCGCAAGTTCGGGCAGCTGACGCTCACGTACTCGATGCAGATCCATGCGTGCGTCGTCGAGGTCGACCCGGAGACGGGCGTCTACGACCTCGTCGACTACGCCGCGGTCGACGACTGCGGCGTGCGTGTCAATCCGAAGATCGTGGAGGGCCAAGTGATGGGCGCCACCGCGCACGCGATCGGTGCCGCGATGTTCGAGTCGTTCACGTACGACGACGAGGGCAACCTGCTCACGCCGAACTTCTACGACTACCACGTCCCGCACACGCTCGACATGCCGCCGCTCAAGACGGCCGCGGTCGAGTCACCGTCACCGTTCACCTCCCTCGGGACGAAGGGCATGGGCGAGGGCGGCGGCGGCGGGATCCACGCGATCTCGGCCGCGCTCCAGGACGCGCTGCGCGGCTCCGGGGCGCCGATCGTGACGGACAGCCACAACCCCTACCACCGTGTCTTCGAGATGCTCCGCCATCCCGACGAGGCGCGCGCGAAGGTCGAGGTGAGGACGCAATGAAGCTCGAGGGCACGAAGGAGTTCGACGCGCCGCGCGAGATCGTCTGGAGCGTGATCAACGACCCGTCGAAGATGGCGAAGACGATGCCCGGGGTGGAGAGCTTCGAGATCGCGGACGACACGCACTGGAGCGCGAAGGTCAAGGTGCCGCTCGGCCTCGGCGGGTTGAAGATGTCGATCGCATTCACGAAGCTCGAGGAGCGTCCGCTCGAGTTCGCTTCGCTCAACGCCAAGGGGACCGGGGTGGGCGCGCTCATGAACATGACGACGTCGTTCACGCTGAGCGGCGAGGGTGCCACGACGCAGATGGCCTGGGAGGCGGACGTGAAGATCGCCGGCCCGGTCGGCTCGATGGGGCAGCGCGTTCTGCAGCCGATCATCAACCAGCAGGTGGGGAACGTCCTCGTCTCGCTCGACGCGGAGGTGCAGGCGGCGAAGGCGGCCGCAGGCTAGGGCTCGAGCCTCGTCGCGAGCCGGCGCTTTGCGCAACCGCGAGACATGCGCCTGCAGGGACTTGGCGGCTGTCGGCGGCGGCCGGGCACCGTACAGATCCTCGATGAGCCGCTCGGCTGCGACGATCTCCCCACGTCGGAGCAGGAGGATCGCCAGCAGCGCACGCTGCCGAGTGCCGCCGAGCGCGACCGGGCCGGCGTCGTCGTCGACCTCGAATGGACCAAGGATTCGAAAGTTCATCGCCGCGCCGCAACCGGTTGTAACCCGGCGGCAGCCTCCCTGCAACCCGTCTCGCGGATGGTGGACGCAGTCGATCGCGCTGGGCGGTCGGGAGAAGGAGGCGATCATGAGGGGATGGATCCACCGCGTTCTCGGCACCACGGGGGCGGCGCTCGCCGGAATCGCCCTGCTCGCGGGCAGCGTGCTGGCGGCTGATCGACCCGACGACCGGGCTGGGGCCATCGGCGTCGGTGGCGTCGCCGTTGCGTCGGTGCCCTCCGATGTCGTCGACCGAGCGGTGGCTCGTCACGTCGCCGCGTCGGAACCCACCGATGTCGTCGAGCGGGCGGTCGAGCGTCGCATCGCCGAGATCGCGTCGTTCGAGCGCGGCGTCGCGGAGCCTGTGCGCCCCGACGACAGGCCCGGCACACGCGGTGCAGGTCCCCGCGCCGACCCGACAGAATCGACGGTCGCGATCGAGCCGGGCGACACGTTCGCATGGGGTGACGCTGCGTTCGGTGCGGCAGCCACATTTGGCCTGCTCGTCGCCCTCGGTGCCGTCGCGACACTGACACTCCGTCACCGCGGTCGAGTCCTCGCTCGCTGACAACATCGAGACACGGAACCGAGCGCGGCGCCCCGGCGCCGCGCTCGCATGCGTGGTACGAATACGCAACTGACATGTCACGATCTCTGATCGTGGCGGCATGCGTAGGCGACGAAGGAGGCGTTCGAGACGTGGCGGTGCCGTTCCAGGTCGGGGTGATGCAGCTCACGATGGAGCCGCTCGACGAGATGCTCGCGTCCGCGCGCGCGATGGACCAGGCGGGAATGGACACGATCTGGCTCGCCGAGGCCTATCCCTGGTGGCGCAAGCACGGGATGGAGGCGCGGGGCTCGACCGTCGTCTCCGCGCTGATGGCGCGTGAGACGACCCGCCTCACGATCGGCTGGGGGATCATCTCACCGTTCACGCGTCACCCGGTGCAGGTCGCGATGGACGCCCGGGTCGTGCAGGAGGCAGCCGGCCCTGACCGCTTCCTCCTCGGCTTCGGGACGTCGAAGATCTTCCTCAACAACATCCGCTCGCAGACGAACAAGACGCTCGGCCCGATGCGCGACGCCGTGGCGATCGTCCGCGGCGTGCTCGGCGGGGGCGCGTTCGAGTACGAGGGCGACACGTGGAGCGCCTCCGTGCCCGCTCTGCAGGACGGGGCGCACACCCCGCGCGACGTCCCGCCGGTCTACGTCGCCGCGACGGCGCCGAAGATGCAGGCGCTGGCCGGCGAGATCGCCGACGGCTGCCTGACGCCGTCGATCACGACGCCCGCGTTCGTCCGCTACACGTGCGAGAACGTCGGTGCGGACATCGACATCGGCTGCACCGTCGTCGCGTCGATCCACCCGACCGATCGCGACAAGGGACGCGACGGCGCGCGCGAGATCGCCGGGATGTACCTCGCCAACAAGGTGCAGAACATCGCCGGGGCGGCGGACACGCTGCTCGACCTCGCGGGCATCGAGCTGGAGGAGATCCGTCCCGTCGCGGAGGCGATGGAGCAGGGCGGGCGCCTCGCCGCGAAGGCGAAGGTGTCGGATGCGCTGCTCGACAAGTGCAAGCCGATCGCGGGGACTCCCGCGGACTGCATCGCGGCGATCGAGGAGTACCGCGACGCCGGCTGCACCCACGTGATGCTCGAGCTCTGGGGCGAGGACCGGCACGAGCAGATCCGCCTGTTCGGCGAGCAGGTGCTCCCGCACGTCCGCGGCTGATGGCCACCGCTCCAGTCCCCGTAGACCGCGACCGGCTCGTCGAGACGGCGAGCCGGATGATCGGCACCCATTCCTTCACCGGGGACGAGGAGGGGATGGCCCGGCTGATGGTGGAGCTGCTCGAAGCGAGAGGGTTGCACGTCCAGTGGCAGCAGGTCGAGGACGGCCGCGCCAACGCGCTTGGCACCTGGGCGGGCAAGGGCAGCGGCCCGAGCCTGATGTTCAACGGCCACATGGACACGTCCTACTCGGGCCGCGAGCCGTGGCTGCGGAACGTGCGCGGCTTCCAGCCGTCGGCGTTCGTCGAGGACGGCCGGCTCTACGGGCTGGGCATCTCGAACATGAAGGGCGCGCTCGCCTGCTACGTGGAGGCGGTGTCGGCGTTGCAGGACGCGGGCGTCCGCCTCGGCGGCGACGTGCTCGTGGCCGCCGTCTGCGGCGAGATCGAGAAGACGCAGCAGGGCGAGGCCCAGGGCGCGCAGTACCGCGGCTACGCCGCGGGCACGCGCTACCTCGTCTCGCACGGCGGCGTCGCGGACATGTGCCTGCTGGGCGAGCCGACCGAGGGCAAGGTCGTGCTCGGTCACTTCGGCGCGCTCTGGCTCAGGGTCCGCGTGCACGGGAACTTCATCCATACGGCGTTCAGCGAGGGTCGGCGGGGCGAGAACTCGATCATCCGCGCCCATGAGGTGCTCGACGCGATCCTCGCGTGGATCCCGTCCTGGGAGGACGATCCGGCGAACGCGTATCGCGGCGCGAAGGCGATTGTCAACGTCGGCGCGATCGAGGGCGGGTTCGGCTGGCGCGTGTCGCGCACGCCGCACCACACCGACGTCTTCCTCGACGTCCGCGTTCCACCCACCAAGCCGATGGGCGCCGCGCGCGGCGACGTGCTCGCGATGGTGCGCGGGCTCGGCGAGCGGTTCCCCGACTTCGGGATCGAGGGCGAGGTCTACGTGACCGCGCCCGGTGCCGAGATCGAGGAGGGGCACCCGCTCGTCGCCGCGATCGACGAGGCGCACGAGGATGTCTTCGGCGAGCAGCCGGGTCGCGAAGTCACTCGCTGGTTCTCCGACGCTTCGGCGCTGACCCGGTACGGCGTTTCGACCGTGAACTACGGCACGTCGACCGGGCTGATGGACGTCGCGCTTGGCGAGAACCTCGAGATCGACGGTCTCGTCCGCACCGCAGAGGTGTACGCGAAGGTCGCGATGCGCGTCTGCGGCGTGGCGTGAGATCGCAAGTTGCAGTCTGTAACTCGCTCCGACGACCGGGAGCCATGGCGACGGCGCCCGAGGGGAGGTAGCGCATGAAGCTCGTGACGTTCGGGGAAGGGCAAGGTAGGGTCGGAGCGCTCGACGGCGAGGAGATCGCCGTTCTGGACATCGCGACGATGCGCGAGTGGTTCGAGCGCGGCGGGGCCGACGAGACGGGTGAGCGCGTAGCGCTCGCCGATACGCGGCTGCGCGCGCCGATCGTGCCGAAGAAGCTCTTCCACACCGCCGGGAACTTCCGCGAGCACGAGGACGAGTCGAAGAACGTCGACTGGTCGCACGCGATCGCCCCCTGGATCAACTTCTTCCAGAACGTCGACGCGATCGTCGGCCCCGACGAGCCGGTGATCTACCCCGAGCACCTCACGGAAGAGCTCGACTACGAGCTCGAGCTCGCGGTGGTGCTCAAGAAGGCCGGCAAGTGGTTCTCGCCCGAGGAGGCGATGGACTACGTCGGCGGGTACGTGATCTTCAACGACATCACGGCGCGCGATATCCAGCGCGGTGAGATGCGCTCGGGCGTGTTCAGCTTCTGCAAGGCGATCGACACTTTCTGCCCGCTCGGGCCGTGGATCGTCACGCCCGACGAGATCGCCGACCCGCACGACCTGACGATGCAGCTGCGCGTCAACGGCGAGGTGCGGCAGCAGTCCCATTCCGGCCGCATGTCGGTGACGATCCCGGAGATCCTCTCGAACTTCTCGGCGCTCGGGTACTCGGCGGGGGACGTGCTCTCGACGGGGACGGTGTCGGGTGTCGCGGGGTTCAAGTCGCCCGAGGAACGTGCATTGCTCTACCTGAAGCCCGGTGACGTGATCGAGGCGGAGATCGAGGGGATCGGCGTCCTCCGCAACCCGGTGATCTCCTGGCAGGAGGGGCACGGCGAGCCCACGCCCCCGCGGATCCGGCCCTGGGGCGATGCATGATTCGGAGCCAAAGAGGCGCGATCGCATGCAGAACCCGACCGAAGAGGACTAGAGCGGCGCGAGCACGCCCGAACTGCATGCAATAAGCTCTCCATGTGCCGCGTGGAGACGTAGCGGGCTCGCAGACGACCAAGGCCACGCTCGGGCTCCGCGAGCTCATCTTCGCAGGAGAGCTGGCGCCGGATCAGCGCGTCCCCGAGATCGGCCTCGCCGAGCGCCTCGGCGTCTCACGCACCCCGCTCCGGCTGGCGCTCGCCACACTCGCACACGAGGGATTGCTCCGCGCACTTCCAGGCGGCGGGTTCGTCGTGTGCTCGTTCTCGCTGAGCGACGTCGCCGACGCAATCGAGCTGCGCGGCGTGCTCGAGGGGACGGCCGCGCGCTTCGCCGCCGAGCGGCTCGTGTCGGAGTCGGAGCTCGCCGACCTCGTCGCCGTGACCGAGCAGCTCGACGCCGTCGTCGGCAAGCGATCGCCGGTCCTGGAGCGGTTCGTCGAGCTGAACGACGAGTACCACCGCGACCTCGTCGAGCTGGCGAAGAGCGACGCGATCACGAGAGCGATCGCGAACGTCGTCGCGTTGCCGTTCGCCTCACCGGGCGCGCTGCTTGCGTCACAGGCGGCGCTCACGCGAGAGCACGAGGTCCTCGTCGTCGCGCAGCACCAACACCGCGCGATGCTAGAGGCAGTGCGCGCCGGGCATGGAGCGCGCGCGGAGGAGATCGCACGAGAGCACGCGCGGCTCGCAATGCTCAACCTCGAGCTCGTCCTCGAAAGCGAGCCCGCGCTCGACCGACTCCCCGGCGCGCCGCTCCTGCGGCGCGCCGTCTGACGGGCAATGGCGACGCTTCGAGAGCATCTCGAGCGGCCGGGAGCGTTCGTGGCCGTCGCGGAGCTCGTCACGAGTCGCGGCCTGCTCTCGGCCGAGAGCGGACGCGCGCTCCAGGCGAGGGCACGGGAGCTCGCCGCAAACCCACGGATCGACGTCCTCTCGATCACGGACAACCCGGGCGGAAACGCCATGCTCGCGCCGGACACGCTCGGCAACGACCTCCTCTCGCTCGGGCAGGAGGTGATCATCCACCTTGCCTGCAAGGACTGGAACCGGAACGCGCTCGAGAGCCGTGGCTGGAAGCTCGGCTCGGAGGGCTTCCACAACGTCCTCTGCATGTCGGGCGACTATCCGGTGACCGGGCACGCGGGGCACGCGGCGCCCGTGTTCGACATCGACTCGGTCGGGCTGATCAGCCTGCTCGCGGAGATGAACGACGGGCTGCACGACCGGCGGCGGCCACGCGTCGAGCTCGGGCGCACCGACTTCTTCCTCGGCTGCGTGGTCACCAACCACAAGCGGCACGAGCGCGAGGTCGTCCCGCAGTACCTCAAGCTCAGGAAGAAGGTCGCGGCCGGCGCGCGATTCTTCATCAACCAGATCGGCTACGACACGAGGAAGGACGACGAGCTCCTCCGCTGGATCCGGCGCGAAGGGCTGCCGGTCGCGCCGCTCGCGAACGTGTACGTGCTCTCGCGTGCGGCGGCACGGGCGTTCCATCGAGGCGCGATCCCCGGCGTGGTCGTGAGCGACGAGCTGCTCGCGATCGTCGAGCGCGAGGCGGCGTCACCAGACGGGGGGAAGGCGTTCTTCGCCGACCTCGCGGCGAAGCACGTCGCCGTCGTGCGCGGTCTCGGCTTTGCCGGGGTCTACCTCGGAGGTCACGTGCCGGTGACGACCTTCGACGAGATCCTGGATGCGGCAGACCGGTACGCGACGGAGGACTGGGTCGCGCTCGCCCGCGAGATCCAGTTCCCGCTCCCCGGCGAGTTCTACTTCTTCGAGCGCGACCCCGAGACGGGCCTCGCGTCCGACGTCGTGAACGCCTCGTACCTCGAGTCCCGGCGTCGCCGGCGGACCGACCTGCGCGTGCCCGTGACGTACCGCTTCAGCCGCAAGCTGCACCAGGTCGCGTTCGCGGACGACGCGCCCCTTCACCCGACCGGTCGCGCCGTCTACCGGAAGCTCGAGCAGGCACCGAAGGCGATCGGGAGAGCAGCGCACGCGCTCGAGCAAGCGGCAAAGGTGTCGATGTTCCGGTGCAAGGACTGCGGAGACTGCTCGCTCCCCGAGATCGCGTACGTGTGCCCCGAGTCGATGTGCGCGAAGAACCAGCGAAACGGCCCCTGCGGTGGGACGCGCGACGGCCTTTGCGAGGTGTACGACACCGAGTGCATCTGGTCGCAGGCCTACGAGCGGCTGAAGGCGTACGGCGAGGAAGAGGGGATGCTCGACGGCCCGGTCGTCGTGAAGGACAATGCCCTCGCCGGCACGAGCGCCTGGGCGAACGCCTTCCTCGGCCGGGATCACCAGGCGCGGCAGCATGCCACCAGCGTGGACGACGACTGAGATCGTGAGCACGAAGAACGACGACCACCGGGCACCCAGCGAGCGAGCCCGCACGCTCGTTCGGGGGGCGGTCGACTACCACGTGCACGTCGCGCCGGACTTCGTCGGCCGGCGCATCTCCGACATCGACCTCGCCCGCCGCTGCCTCGAGACAGGGCAAGCCGGGTTCGGGCTCAAGTCCCACTACACCCCGACGACCGAGCGGGCGCAGGTCGTGGCGGCCGCTGTCCCCGGCGTCGTCGTGCTCGGGACGATCACGCTGAATCGCGCGGTCGGCGGGCTCAACCCGCTCGCGGTCGAGGTCGCGGCGCGCCAGGGTGCGCGCATCGTCTGGTTCCCGACGGTCTCGTCGGTGAACGAGCAGGACGAGGTGCTCCGGCCCGGCGCGCATGCGAAGGTGCCCGTCTGGGTCGAGTTCGAGCTGTCCCTCCGAGCTGCCGGCCTCGCGTGCGAGCCTGTGCCCGTCGTCGACGACCAGGGCGCGCTTCTGCCCGAGGCGCTCGAGGTGCTCGACGTCGTCGCGCGCAACGACCTCGTCCTCTGCACGGGGCACCTCGGCCGCGACGAGGTCTTCCAGCTCGTCGAGGCGGCGGCGGAACGCGGCATCCGCGACGTCGTCGTGACCCATCCGGAGTTCCCCTCGCAGTCGATCTCGCCCGACGACCAGCTCCAGCTCGCGGCGATGGGCGCACTCATGGAGCGTGCCTTCACGACACCGCACACGGGAAAGGTCTCGTGGGAGCGCGTCTTCGAGGCGACACGCGCGGTCGGGCCGGAGCGAACGGTGTGGGTGACCGACCTCGGTCAGCTCGCGAACCCTCCCGTCGAGGACGGCCTTGCGCTGATGGCCGACGCATTCCTCGCCGACGGCTTCACGGAGGACGAGATCCGCACCATGGCCGTCGCGAACACCCGGCGGCTCGCGGGGCTCGAGTCGCACGCCGCCCGCCCGGCCGTGGTCGCGCCGGAGGAGGCGTCGTGAGACGTCCCGGGTCAACCCGGGACGCCCGCGTGTTCCTGGGGCGTCGCTCGGCGGGAGCCGACGCCGGCCAGGGGCGCGCGTGACCGAGCCGGTCTACGACGTCTCGCACCTCGGTCGCGTCGAGCTGCTCACGCCGGACCTGCAGGCCAGCCTCGACTTCTTCGTCGACGTGCTGGGAATGGACGTGGTCGAGCGCGCAGGCGACTCCATCTATCTCCGCGCATGGGGAGACTACGAGCACGCCTCGCTCCAGCTGACTGCCTCGGACCGGCCGGGAGTCGGGACGATCGCCTGGCGGACGTCCAGCAACGCCGCGCTCGAGCGTCGCGTGACCGCCGTGGAGGCCTCCGGCAGGGGAGACGGATGGTCCTCCGGCGCCGCCGGGCACGGCCGCAGCTTTCGCTTCAGCGACCCCGACGGGCACCGGATGACGGTCTACTACGACAGCCGGTACCACGAGCCCACCGGAGACCAGGTTCCGACCCTCAAGAACCAGCCACAGCGGATGTCGACGCGGGGCGTCGGCGTGCGGCGACTCGACCACGTCAACGTCTGGTGCCGGGACATCGACGAGAACAGCGGGTACATGGTCGAGACGCTTGGCTTCCGCGTCAGCGAGCAGGTCGTCGGCGACGACGGGCGGCTCGTCGGCTCGTGGCTCCACGTCACGCCGAAGTCGTACGACCTCGCCTACGGGCGCGTCGACCCCGCCGGCGTCGGCGGTCGCCTTCACCACGTCGCGTTCGCGGTCGACGCCCGCGAGTACGTGATGCGGGCCGCCGACGTGTTCCTCGACTGGGGCGTTCGGATCGAGTGCGGCCCTGCGAAGCACGCAGTGCAGCAGACGTGCTTCCTCTACGCGTTCGAGCCGGGCGGCAACCGCATCGAGATCATCACCGACGGCCGCTTGCTGTTGGCACCCGACTGGCCCCCGGTCACCTGGACGATGGAGGAGCGGATGCGCGGCCAGGCATGGGGGACGCTGATGCCCGAGAGCTGGTCCACCTACGCGACGCCACCGGTCGACCCACCGGACTGAGCACAGAAGCCCTACGAGCCCCAGGAGGAAGAATGGCAGCAAAGAACCTGCAGGAGATCCTCGACCAGACCCATCCGGTCGAGCTTCTGCGCAACTCACAGGTCGGCGCCTACGTGTACCCGGTCGTGGCCGCCGAGTTCACGAACTGGCGCCGCGAGCAGCAGGCCTGGCGCGAGACGGCGGTCCTCTACGACCAGTCGCATCACATGGTCAACCTCTTCGTCATGGGGCCCGACGCCGTGAAGCTCATCTCCGACACGGCGATCAACAGCGTCGAGACCTTCCCCGTCGACATGGCCAAGCAGTACGTCCCGACCACGCCGGCCGGGAACGTCATCGGCGACGGGATCCTGTTCCATCTCGACGAGGACGAGCTCGTGTTCGTCGGCCGCGCGCCGGCGGCCAACTGGCTCGAGTTCCACGCCGATACGGGCGGGTACGACGTCGAAGTCGAGAAGGACGATCGCTCGCCGATGCGGCCAATGGGCAAGCAGGTCACGCGGAGGCTCTGGCGGTTCCAGATCCAGGGCCCGAACGCGTGGCCCGTCCTCGAGAAGGTGAACGGCGGCCCGCTCGAGGACGTCAAGTTCTTCCGGATGAGCACGATGAACGTGGCGGGGCAGCAGGTGCGGACGCTTCGCCACGGGATGGCGGGTGCCCCCGGCCTCGAGCTGTGGGGGCCGTATGAGACGTACGACGAGGCGCGCGAGACGATCCTCGAGGCGGGCAAGGAGCTCGGCCTCGAGCCTGTGGGATCTCGCGCGTACTCCTCCAACACCCTCGAGTCGGGGTGGATCCCGTCCCCGCTGCCTGCCATCTACTCGGGAGACGAGCTGCGCGCGTACCGCGAGTGGCTCACACCGGCGAGCTACGAGGCGGTCAATGCGCTCGCAGGGAGCTTCGTCTCGGACGATATCGAGGACTACTACCTCAACCCGTTCGAGCTGGGGTACGGCCGCGTGGTGAAGTTCGACCACGATTTCCACGGGCGGGAGGCGCTCGAGAAGATCGACCCCGAGAGGCAGCGGAAGAAGGTCACGTTGGCGTGGAACAGTGAGGATGTGACCGACATCTTCGCGTCCGTCTTCGCGCCCGACGGCGAGGGCTACATGCCGTTCGACATCCCGAACGCGAACTACGGCTCCTCGAACTTCGATTCCGTTCTCGACGACGACGACAACGTCGTCGGTCTCTCGCTCTTCACGGGGTACAGCGCCAACGAGAAGCGCGCGCTCTCGCTGGCGACCGTCGACCCGAAGATCGAGATCGGCACGGAGCTGCGGGTCGTCTGGGGCGAGCCCGAGGGCGGGTCGCGGAAGTCGACGGTGCTGCCGCATCGACAAAAGGAGATTCGCGTGGTCGTGAGCCCGGTGCCGTACTCGGAGGTCGCGCGGACGTCGTACGCGAAGGGGTGGAGGACCGAGCAGCCGGTCAGCTGAGAGCGAACGCGGAGGGCGAGCGGGCGCGTCAGGCCGGGCGCGCCCGCTTCTCGTCGGCGAGCTGCCGGAGCCAGCCGGCGGCCGCCTCCGCGACGCGCGGCTCGACGCCGAGCTCGGCGAGATACGCCGCGGCGTCTTCCATCTCGTCATGGCGCCGTTCGGCGTGCGTGACGCTCCCCGAGAGGAGGCGCTCGAGGAGCTGTGGGCCGATGACCTCTGCGATCTCGCTGCGGAGCCAGTCGTCGGCACCGCGTCGGCTCGCCGCCTCGACGCTCTCGAGCACCGCTGCGGCGAGCCCTTTCATGAACACGCTGCGGACAAGCTTCAGCCCCGCCGCCTCGCCGGGCTCACTTCCGACCACCTCGACCGGCATCCCGAAGGGACGCATGAGCTCCGCGAAGTGCTGGGCGGCGTCGCCCGAGGCGAGCGCCGGTGTCCGGACGCCCCACGCGGGCACGCCGCCCAGGAGCGCGACGTCGGCGAACCCGGCGCCGGTCGGCGCGATCGCCGCGGCGACCTTGCGCTTGAGGGCGGGCGCGGTCGTGTTCAGGTCGGCGTACAGCTGCGCAGGCCCGAGCGCCGAGACGACGCTGGTCACGGCGTCGAGCGCGTGCGCCGCCGTCGCCAGGCTCAGGACGAGCTCTGCGCCAGCGACGGCCTCGGCCGGGCTCCCGGTCCGCTCGACCTGGACGGCAACACGGGCCGCGTCGGGATCCCACCCCCGGACGCCGCATCCCTCGGCCGCGAGGCCCGAGGCGATCGTGCCGCCCGCCTCGCCGAGGCCGAGCACGGCGACCGCGAGCGTCACGCGGGGCGTTGCCCCTCGACGAGCCGCCGGAGGTCGTTCACGTCGTAGGAGCGCTCGCCCGTGGCGTAGCGGGCCCTGAGCTCACGCTCGCGCGCCTCGCGCTCGCGTGCCGCGATCACGACGTCGTCGACGTGGCCCGCCTCGACGACGACTGCGCCGTCGGCGTCGAGGACGATCACGTCGCCCCGCTCGATCCGGGCGCCGCCGACGACGACGGGTGTGTCGAGCTCGCCGACCTGGTCCTTGGCAGCGCCCTGCGCGCGGACGTAGCGGGCCCAGACCGGGAGCCCGAGCTCGCGCAGCTCCTCGACGTCGCGGACGGCGCCGTCGACGAGCATGGCGACGACGCCCTGGTCGAGCGCCTGCGTCGCGAGCAGGTCGCCGATCATCGCGACCGGGGTGGGGTCGGGCATCGTCAGCACGAGGACGTCGCCGCGCTCCGCGTGGGCGACGGCCGCGTGCACCATGAGGTTGTCGCCGTTCCCACAGAGCGCCGTCCGGGCGCGCCCCGCGGCACGTGAGCCCGGGATGACCTGCACCAGGGGGATGTCGACAAGGCCCGTCTTGCCCTGCGCCTCGTGGACCGTCGCGACCCCGAGCCGGGCCAGCTCGTCGAGCGGCGTCACAGCGCGTCGACCACCTGTGGGATCTCGCGCTGAAAGGCCTCGGCATAGCGGATGTCCGACCTGCCGGAGATCCGCCGCGCATGGTTCGCCCGGTGCCCCGCGCGCTCGGTGTAGTACTGGCGGAGGTAGTCCTGCGCACCCATCGCCTCCATCGCGCCGAGCTTCTGCTCCCAGACCGGCGTGATGTCGAGGAACGTCGTCGGCACGAAGCCGCAGAGCTCCGGCTGGTGCGGCTCGAAGAGCAGGAGCGCCGGCGGGGTGATCGTCCTGAACCCACTCGCTACGCCGGCGCCGCTCGCGAGCTGCCGCGCCCGGATCGTCGCCTCTGAGGCGACGCCGTGGTCGGGGTTGAACGGATCCTGCTTCGCGTGCCCGAGGACGGCGTCGGGCGCGAGGTCGCGCATCACGTCGGTCAGATCGTCGATCGCGGCGCCGCCCATCACGAGCGGGTAGTCGCCGCGGTCGAGGAAGACGACTTCGGCGCCGAGGATCCCGGCGGCCTTCTCAGCCTCTGCGCGACGGATCGCCTTGACCTTGTCGACCGTCTGCCCTTCCTCCTTCCACAGCTCGCCCGACTCACCGCGCTCGCCGAACGACAACGAGACGACCGTCGCCGTGCCGCCGTTCGCCGTCGTGGTCGCGATCGCCCCGGCTGCGCGCCAGACGAAGTCGGCCGAGTGCGCACTGACGACGAGGAGCTTTCGGGAGTCGGTGGGCGGCCCCATCTCGGGCGCGACTCTACAAGAGGGTTGCCCGCGCTCCGGGTGGCACCGGGGGCGGCGGTCTGCGGCTGCGATAGCCTGCGCGGGCCCCGAAGCGAGAGGAGAGCCATGGCCGCCCGCACGACGCCGCCGTTCCGCGCCGATCACGTCGGCAGCCTGCTTCGGCCGCCCGAGCTGCTCCGCGCACGCGAGGACGCCGCGGCGGGGCGCATCGACGCCGAGGCGCTTCGCGCTGCCGAGGACGAGGCGATCCGCGGCGCGGTGCGTCTGCAGCGCGACGTCGGCCTGCGGGCGGTGACGGACGGCGAGTTCCGGCGCACGTCTTGGCATATGGACTTCATTTACGGGCTCGACGGCATCTCCACGGCCGACGACAAGGTCAAGGTCTCCTTCCACAACGAGGCCGGCGACATCGAGTTCATGGCCGCCGCCTTGCACGTCGACGGGAGGCTCGGCGTTTCCGAGACGATCTTCGGCGACGCGTTCTCGTTCCTCCAGGAGTGCGCCGACGGCGCCGTTCCGAAGCTGACGATCCCGTCGCCGAGCATGGTCCACTGGCGGGGCGGCCGCGCTGCGATCGACGAGGGCGTCTACCCGGACCTCGACGCGTTCTGGTCCGACCTCACGGCCGCGTACCGCGAGGAGGTACGCCGGCTCGGCGAGCTCGGCTGCACCTACCTCCAGTTCGACGACACGAGCCTCGCGTACCTGAACGACCCGGCGCAGCGACTGCACGCGGCCTCGATCGGCGGCGACCCCGACAGTCAGCACGTCGAGTACATCCGGCACATCAACGAGGCGCTCGAGGGCCGACCTGCCGGGATGAGCGTGACCACGCACATGTGCCGCGGAAACTTCCGCTCGTCGTGGGTCGCCGAGGGCGGCTACGACCACGTCGCCGAGGCGCTGTTTCACGAGCTCGAGGTCGACGGCTACTTCATGGAGTGGGACGACGAGCGCTCCGGCGGCTTCGAGCCGCTCCGTCTGCTCCCACGCGGGCCGAAACAGGTCGTCCTCGGGCTCGTCACGACGAAACGCGGAGCGCTCGAGTCGAAGGACGAGCTGAAGCGCCGGATCGAGGAGGCCAGCCGACACGTCCCGCTCGACCAGCTCTGCCTCTCGCCGCAATGCGGGTTCTCGTCGACCGTCGACGGGAATGCGCTCACGGCGGACGAGCAGCGTGCGAAGCTCGCGCTCGTCGTCGAGGTGGCGGACGAGGTGTGGGGCCGCTGAGCCCCGCGAGGCCTGCTCGTGCAGGTCTCGCGGCTGGTCACATCCTCTCGTCGGCGATGATCGGCCGTAGGCGTCTAGGACGTCATCCCGGTCGTCTGGCCGCCGCTCGCCGTGATCACCTGGCCGTGGACGAAGTTCGACCAGGGGGAGCAGAGGAAGAAGATCGGGCCCGCCGCGTCCTCGGGCATCGCGGGACGTCCGAGCGGGATGATCACCGGTGCCAGCTCTCGCATTCGCTCGGGGATCCCGAGGGGGATCTCGACGCCGTCGTCCCTGACGAAGCTCTCTCCGCCGCCGTCGTCTGCCGCGGCCGTCAGGCGCGTTTCGACGAAGCCGAAGGCGACCGCGTTGACGTTGACCTTGAACGGGCCCCATTCACGCGCGAGCGTCTTCGTCAGCCCGACCAGGCCCGCCTTCGCGGTCGAATAGTTCACCTGGCCGATGTTCCCCTGCGTGCCCGAGATCGAGGTGACGTTGACCACCTTGCGGAAGACCTCGAGCCCGGCCTCCTTGTCGGCCTTCCCGGCGTCGCGGAGGTACGGCGAGGCGGCACGAAGGAGCCTGAACGGCACGATCGTGTGGATCTCGAGCATTGCGCGGAACTGCTCGTCGCGCATCTTGTGGGCCATGCCGTCCCACGTGTAGCCGGCGTTGTTGACGACGATGTCGAGTTGCCCGAAGGCGTCGATCGCCGTGCGCACGAGCGTCTCGGGGACGCCGTCCTTCGTCAGGTCGCCGGCGAAGACGGCTGTCTCGCCGGGAATCGCGGCCGCGCTTTCGTGGGCGAGGCCCTCGTCGAGGTCAGTGACGAGAACGCGCGCACCGTGCTCCGCGAGCAGGTGGGCCGTCGCGCGGCCGATGCCGCGCGCCGAGCCCGTGACGATCGCGACCTTCCCCTCCAAGACACCCATCGAGCCCTCCTCGGTTCGCAAGACCAGGCTACGTCCCGCAGACCCTCCTTGCAGAGCGTGCGCAGAATTGTTGACGATCTTCCAAACGTTCGGGCAGGATTGCGATCATGAGCGTGCAGACGAGCTCGAGCTACGACGCGCTCCGGGCGGCGATCGTGAACGGCGAGATCGCTCCGGACGCCCGTCTCGTCGAGGCCGACGTCAGCGCCACCTTCGGCATGTCACGAGGCGCGGTACGAACGGCGTTGATCCGGCTCGAGCAGGATGGGCTCGTGGTCCGCGAGCCGCACCGAGGGGCGCGCGTCCGCAAGGTGTCGAACGAGGAGGCCGTGGAGATCCTGCAGGCGCGTGCGGTGCTCGAGGGGCTCGCGGCCCGGCAGGCGGCGGAGCGGATCGACGAAGCGGGCAAGGAGCACCTGGCCTCGTGTCTCGCACGGCAGCGGGAGCTCCTCGAGCTGGGCGATCTGCTCGGCGCCTCGGACGCAAACGCGGACTTGCACACGGCGCTGCTCGAGCTCTCGGGGCACGGCACTGCGCAACGGCTGATCCACGCGCTCCACTCTCAGACCGTGCGCTACCAGTACCGCACGATCCTGATCCCCGGGCGGTCTGCGGCGTCCGTGGGCGAGCACACGGCGATCGTGGAGGCGGTGATCGGCGGCCGTCCGGACGACGCGGACGCCGCCATGCGCCGCCACCTCTTCAACGTCGCGCAGGCCGTGCGGCTTCAGTTCATTCCGGGAGACATCGACAAGGCGAGCCGCGGTGCGCTCTGAGGAGTCCGGGGCCAGAGGCGCGGCGAAGGTCCGAGCGGCGCCGAAGAGCTTGCTGGAGAAATTGTTGACAACATTGGTTCTGATCTGGTTGATTCGTCCGTACGCGAACCAGGATGCTCAGCCGAATCCCGATCCCGGTCGCGCGCACCGTGTCATCGACGACGCAGTCACGTGCCACGTGGAAGGAGAGTCATGAATCGCTTTGGTCGTAGCGCGGCGTTCGCCGGCGCGGCGCTTCTCGCACTGGTGCTCGCGATCGCCGCCTCGGCGACGACGGCGGGGTCCGACCGCTCGACGGCGCCAACCGCCGGCGCGGCGGTGACGAACTACCTCACGTATGTGCATGGGACGGCCGGGAAGGCCGATCCGAAGAAGTCCAAGATCTATATCGGCTGGGTGAACCAGGAGGGCGGCCAGGTCGTGATCGGCGGCCTGGCGACCGCCGGGGCGCAGCTTGCGGTGAAGTACGTGAACGACCAACTCGGCGGCATCGACGGCCACCCCGTCGCGCTCGTCACCTGCTTCATCAAGTCCAACGAAGAGGAAGGCACGACCTGCGGCCAGAAGCTTGTCAACGACAAGCGGATCTCCGTCATCGCCACGGGCGCCGTGGCCACGGGAGCCCAGTCGTTCTTCGCGACCGTCCGTGGCGCGAAGCCGGTCGTCACCGGTGTCGGTGTCACCCCGGTCGACGGAGCACAGAAGAACGCCATCGTCCTCTTCGGCGACGCCGGGCACATCCTCCTGCCGTTCGGCACCTACGCGAAGAACGTCCTCCACGCGAAGACCGCCGCCGTCGTCTATCCGCAGGCGGCGGGCATCACGGAGGCGGCGCTGGCGATCGCGGCCGGTCTGAGGAAGGCCGGCATCACGGTCAAGGCCGTCGGCTACACGCAGGGTCAGACCGACCTGACCGCGCCCTTGACCGCAGCGGGAGCGACGACGGCGGACTTCGTCGCCCCGTATGGCTCGGCGTCGGACTGTGCGAACCAGGCGAAGGCCCTTCAGCAGCTCGGTATCACCGACTCGCGCAAGATCATGACCGCGCCGCTCTGCCTCAGCCCACAGGTGAGCGCGGCGCTCGGCGACTGGCCGATCTGGACGTACGCGATCGCCTCGTCGCTCTATGGAGATCCGACCGACAAGGGCATGCCCGCCTATCAGCGGGTGATCAAGAAGTACAAGGCGGAGAAGAACGCGCCGGATCCGTGGCACATCGTCGCCTTCGGCCAGCTCCTGACGACGGTCAGGTTCCTCAACGAGGTCGGCGCGGACAAGATCACGCCGGCGAGGGTCCTGGCACGGGCGAAGGCGTTCCACGGTCCGCTCGCGCTCGGGTCGCCGAAGCTCCAGTGCGGCAAGTACAAGACCGCGCCGGGCATCTGCAACGACATGTTCCAGGCGTTCACCTATCAGGGCAAGTTCGCGTTCAAGCGGGCGTCCGGCTGGATCGGGCCGCCCAAGTAGCAGTCGACGAACGACGACCCTCCATCCGACGGGGCCGGTTCAACCCCGGCCCCGTCGGCTGATTCCCAGGGGACGACGTGAACGAGATACTCCTCTTCCTCCTGCTCGGCCTCGGGACGGGGGCCACGATCGCCGCGATCGCGGTCGGCGTCGTGATCACCTACCGGGGCTCCGGATTCATCAACCTGGCCGCGGGTGCGATCGCCATGCTGGCGGGCTTCTCGTTCTGGGCGCTCCGTACGGGTGAGCTCGGCTTCACCGTCGCCACGCCGCTCGCGATCGCCCTCTCCTACGTCTTCGTGATCGTCGTCAGCGTCATGATCGAGCTCGCCGTCTTCCGGCCGCTACGTACCGCCGCGCCGCTGGCGAAGCTCGTCGCCTCGCTCGGCGTCCTGCTGACGGCGCAGGCCACGATGTTGCTCGCGTTCGGCACATCGCAGCATCCCCAGCCGACCATCATCCCGATCCGGGTCGTCCGGATGCTCGACGGGGCGGTGCCGCTGTCCAGCCTCGTGCTCAGCGGCGCCGTCGTCGGGGTCACCGTTCTGCTCTGGGCGCTCTACCGCTGGACGCGCTTTGGGCTCGCGACGCGCGCGGCGTCGGAGAACGACGTCGCCGCACGCCTGGCGGGTCTGTCGCCGAACGAGTTGTCGCTCGCGAACACGTTGATCGCCAACCTCCTGCTCGGCACGCTCGGCATCTTCGCCGGCTCGGTGGCGTCCCTCGACACGACCACCCTGCCGTTCCTGGTCGTACCGGCACTTGCCGCAGCCCTCTTAGCCCGGCTCACCTCCTTTGCGATCGCCTGCCTCTGCGGCCTCGGCATCGGGATGCTCGAGTCGCTGATCGAGCTCGAATCGACGAAGACGTGGTTCCCGACCAGCGCGGGGGCGGCGTGGCCCGGCGTGAAGGAGCTGCTCGTCTTTGCGCTCATCGTGGCAGCAATGTTCCTGCGCGGCGCGTCTCTCCCCACACGCGGCGAGCTCGTCGAGCAGCGCCTCCCGGACGTGCCGCGCCCGAAGCATCCGTTCGCCCTCGCGATTCCCTCGACGGTCCTGTGTGCGGTCGCCCTCGTCGTGCTGCCGTTCGACTTCCGGCAGGCGCTGACGAACTCGCTGATCGGCATCGTGATGGCTCTCTCGCTCGTGGTCATCACCGGCTTCGTCGGGCAGATCTCGGTCGTCCAGCTCGCCCTCGCCGGTGTCGCCGGCTTCACGGTGTCGCATCTCGCGGTCGATGCGGGGATCGGCTTTCCTCTGGCGCCGCTTGCGGGCATCGCCGCTGCCGTCCTGCTCGGTCTCGTGACCGCGGTCTCCGCGCTGCGCGTGCGCGGTGTGGCCCTCGCGGTCGTGACCACCGCCGCCGCGGTCGCCGTCTTCAACTTCGGTTTCCAGAACGCCACCTGGGGCGGCGGCGCGACCGGCTCGCCGGTGCCGGACCCGCGCCTGTTCGGGATCAACCTCGGGCCGACCGCGTCCTATCGCGGCCTCGACGGGAACCTGCCCAGCCCGGTGTTCGGCTGGGTGGCGCTCGCGGCCACCGTCCTCCTCTCCCTCCTCGTGATCTCGGTGCGACGTGGCATCCTGGGCCAGCGCATGCTGGCGGTCCGGTCCAACGAGCGCGCCGCAGCGGGAGCGGCGATCGACGTCCGCAACGTCAAGCTGATCGCCTTCGGCATCAGCGCGCTCATCGCCGGGGTCGCGGGCACGCTGTACGCCTACAACTTCGGCTCCGTGAGCGCCGATCGCTTCAGCGTCCCGCTCGCGCTCAGCCTGATCGCGTTCGCCTACGCGGGCGGTATCACGCTCGTCTCCGGCGCTGTCTTCGCCGGGCTGATCGCCGCGCAGGGGATCATGCCGTACGCGCTCGACAAGTGGTTCGGCCTCTCGGGGAACTGGTTCCTGCTCTTCGGCGGCGTCGTGCTCATCTTCACGCTGATCCAGAACCCCGAGGGCGTCGCCGGCTCCTTCTACCGGACGGCGCAGGCGCGCGCGAGGCGGAAGGCCGAGCCTGCTGCGTCGGTGCCTGCGAGCGGCTCGTGACCGCCGTCCTCTCGACGACCGGCCTGTCCGTGCGCTTCGGCGGCGTGCGCGCCGTCGACGACGTCGCCGTCGCCGTCGCGGAAGGTCAGCTGGTCGGGCTGATCGGACCGAACGGGGCCGGCAAGACGACCTTCGTCGATGCGATCACGGGCTTCGTGCGATACACGGGTCGTGCCGAGCTCGACGGGCACGATCTCGCGGGGCTGCCGCCGCACGTGCGCGCCCGCCGCGGGCTCGCCCGCACGTGGCAGAGCACGGAGCTGTTCGACGACCTCACGGTGCGAGAGAACCTCATGGTCGCCGCCGAGCGCCCCTCCTGGCTGGCGCTCGCAGCGGAGCTCGTCGGTCGTCCGGCGGGCGACGACGCTGCGACCAACGGGGCGCTCGAGCTGCTCGAGATCGGGCGGCTCGCGAACGCGATGCCGAGCGAGCTCACGCAGGGCCAGCGGAAGCTCGTCGGGGTCGCACGCGCGATCGCGATGCGGCCTCGCCTGCTCTGCCTCGACGAGCCCGCGGCCGGTCTCGACACCCACGAGAGCGAGGAGCTCGGTCGGCGCCTGCGGCAGATTGCGGACGCGGGCACCGCAACGCTCCTGATCGACCACGACATGGGACTGGTGCTGACCATCTGCGACCTGATCGTCGTGCTCGAGTTCGGGAAGGTGATCGCGGCCGGGCCACCCGACGAGGTCCGGCGCGATCCGCTTGTCGTCAAGGCGTACCTCGGTGGCGCCGCCGCCGCCGAGACGAGCGCCGCCGGCCAGGGGCGCGCATGACTGTCCCAGTGCTCGAGCTCGAGGGGCTGACCGCCGGCTACGACGGCGCTGCGGTGATCCGCGGCCTCGACGTCGAGGTCGCTCCGGGTGAGATCGTCGCGCTGCTCGGCGCCAACGGGGCCGGGAAGACGACCACGCTGCGCACCGTCTCGGGCCTCGTGCACCCGCTCGAGGGAGTCGTCAGCGTCGCTGGAAGCGACCTCCGCAAGGTGTCCGCCAGTGGCCGTGCGCGGCTCGGCATCGCGCACGTGCCGGACTCCCGCGGCCTCTTCTTCGGGCTGACGGTGGCGGAGCACCTGCGACTCGGCTACCGCGGCGAGCGCCTCGACGCCTCCGCCGCGTATCGGTACTTCCCCGCGCTCGAGCCGCTCCGTGACCGTCGCTGCGGGCTGCTGTCCGGCGGTGAGCAGCAGATGCTCGCGGTGGGCAGGGCGCTCGCGCGCCATCCCACGCTCCTGCTCCTGGACGAGCTGAGCCTCGGCCTTGCCCCGGTGATCGTCGAGAGCCTGCTGCCCGTCGTCCGCGCATACGCGGAGGAGAGCGGCTGCGGCGTCGTGCTCGTCGAGCAGCACATCGAGCTCGCGTTGACGATCGCCGATCGCGGCTACGTCCTCTCGCACGGCCAGATGGTCCTCGACGGCCCCGCGGAGCAGCTGCGCAACAACAACGACTTGCTCATCTCGAGCTACTTCGGGGAGCACACCAAGCTGTTCGCAGCCGAGCGTCCCTGAAGCTTGCTCGCGAAGCGGGATTCCGCAGGAGCGGAATCCCGCCGCTTGATCCCCGCCTGCGGCGGGGCAGATCCCTGAAGGCGCCCGCTGTCGCGGTCGCAACTGCGGCCCAGCCCAGCCCAGCTCCTAGAGCTGCTCGAGCGCCCGCCGGACGTAGACCTGCGCCAGGTGCGAGCGATACTCCCCGCCGCCGGCGATGTCGCTCGGCGGCTCCGTGCCCTCGCCGGAGTGTCCGGCCGCCTCGGCGACTCCGGCGCCGTTCGTGAGCGCGTCCTCGACCGCATGGGCGCGGAGCGGCGTCGGGCCCATGCTCGCGAGCGCCACCCGGGTGGTGCCTTCCACGATCACTGCCGCCACACCGACGGTCGCCCAGTCCTGTGCGCGGCGGGTGTGCTTGAGGTAGACGCCGCGCTCGACCTTCGGGACGCGGATCTCGGTGAGCACCTCCCGCGGCGCGAGCGCAGTCTCGAACGGCCCCGCGAAGAACGACGCTGCGGCGATCGTCCGCTCGCCGTCCGGGCCGCGTGCGACGAGGTCGGCGTCGAGCGCCAGCAGCACCGTGGGGAGGTCCGACGCCGGGTCCGCATGGGCGACGGACCCGCCGATCGTGCCCCGATGGCGGACCTGCGGGTCGCCGACGAGCCCGGCCGTTCGCGCCACGACGGAGCAGTCGCGCTCGAGGACGGGGTCGGCGACGAGCTGCGCGTGCCGGGTCAGCGCGCCGATCGCGATCCGGTCGCCGTCGTCGCGCACGTAGCGGAGATCGTCGAGCCGGCCCACGTCGACGAGGACCGACGGTCGCGCGATGCGGAGCTTCAGCGCCGGGATCAGCGAATGGCCTCCGGCGAGCAGCTTCGCGTCCTCGTCGCGTCCGAGAGCCTTGATCGCGTCGTCGACCGACTCCGCACGGTGGTACGCGAACGCCGCCGGGATCATGCGCCCGCCCTCGCGGCGGCCTCGACCGCACGGACGATGTTGTGATACCCGGTGCAGCGGCA
This sequence comes from uncultured Actinomycetes bacterium, assembly GCA_963742625.1. Taxonomy (GTDB): domain Bacteria; phylum Actinomycetota; class Thermoleophilia; order Gaiellales; family Gaiellaceae; genus Gaiella. Next base: position 968,019 of record CAVUMO010000002.1, on the reverse strand, counting down.
GAGGTTCCCCTCCAGCGCGTGCCTGATCTCGCCCTCCGAGGGGCTCGGGTTCTCGTTCAGGAGCGAGACAGTGGCCATCACGAACCCCGGCGTGCAGAAGCCGCACTGGAGGCCGTGCTGCTCGTGGAACGCCTGCTGCACCGGATGAAGCTCGTCGCCGGTCGCGAGGCCTTCGATGGTCGTCACGTCGGTGCCGTCCGCCTGGACCGCGAGCACGGTGCAGGATTTCACCGAGTCTCCGTCGACGAGGACGGTGCACGCGCCGCACGACGAGGTGTCGCAGCCGACATTCGTCCCCTTCAGCCCGAGCTGTTCCCGCAGGAAGTACACGAGCAGCTGCCTCGGCTCGACGTCCGCCTCCCGGCGGTCGCCGTTGACCGTCAACGCGACGTTCGTCATGGATTCGCCTCCCGGAGCGCCTTCCACACGTTCTCGCCGTTGCAGGGCATGTCGACGTGGCGCACGCCGTGTGGCGCGAGCGCGTCGATCACGGCGTTGAGCACGGCCGGTGTCGAGCCGACCGTCCCGGACTCGCCGATGCCCTTGACGCCGATCGGGTTGTTGGGCGTCGGCGTCACCATCTCGACTCGCTCGTACGAGGGGAGCTCCGCGGCCGACGGGAACCCGTACCCGACGAACGTGCCCGTCAGCGGGTACCCACCCTCGTCGTAGACGACCTCCTCGAACAGCGCCTGACCGACACCGAAGGCGATGCCGCCGTGCACCTGCCCGTCCGCGACGAGCGGGTTGACGAGAGTCCCCGCGTCGTCGACCGCCACGTGGCGGATGAGCTCGACCTTCCCCGTGTCGATGTCGACCTCGACGAGGGCGAGGTGGCAGCCGAAGGGAAACGTCGGCGGCGCCTGGAACTCGTGCGCGACCTTCAGCTCGCCGAGCCGCCCGTCGGCCGAGGCCTTCGACGCCAGCTCGGCCCACGAGAGCGCGGGCCTACGCGCGTCAGCGACGTGGAAGCTGCCGGTCTCGACGTCCAGCACCACATCTGCGGCGCTCGCCTCCAGGTAGTCGGCCGCGAGCGCGGTCGCCCGCTCGACGACCGCGTCGGCGGCCAGACGCCCGGCGACGCCGCCGATCTGCGTCGACTTCGAGCCGAATGTGCCGGTGCCCTTCGGCACGTCGTCCGTGTCGCCCCAGTGGACGACGACACGCTCCACGGGGAGCCCGAGTCGCTCCGCCGCGATCATCGCGAACGTCGTCTCGTGCCCCTGACCGTGGGAGTGAGAGCCCGTGCGCAGGATGGCGCCGCCGTCCTCGGTGATCTCGACCTCGCCGAACTCCGCCTCGCCGACAGGGTTCGAGATCTCGACGTACGCACCGAGCCCGATCCCGAGCTCGACCACCGAGCCCTCGGCCCGCCGACGCCGTTGCTCCTTCCGGAGCTCCTCGTAGCCCGCCGAGCGGAGCAGCAGGTCGAGCGCCCCCTCGTAGTCGCCCGAGTCGTACGTCGCGCCGGTCGGCGTCGCGTAGGGAAAGGCATCCTTGGTGACGAAGTTCGTGCGGCGAACCTCGGCCGGGTCGAGACCGGCCTCGGCCGCGAAGAGATCGATCGCGCGCTCGATCGCCTGTGTCGCCTCCGGTCGGCCTGCGCCTCGGATCGACGTCGTCGGCGTCGTATTCGTCACGACCGACGCGGTTTTCGTCTCGACCCTCGGGATCGCATACACGCCGTTCGCCATCAGTGCGGTCATGTTGGGGAGATAGGCACCGAGGGCCGGGTACGCGCCACCGTCACCGAGCACCTCGAGCCGGTAGGCGAGCAGCTTCCCGGCCCGGGTCCCGCCGAGCGTGAACGAGAGTCGCTGGCCGCGGCCGTGCGGGAGCCCAAGCATGCTCTCGGAGCGCGTCTCCGTCCACCTGACGGGCCGCCCGAGCGTACGCGCGAGCCACGCGACGAGCACGGCCTCGGGCTCGACCATCTTCGCTCCGAACCCTCCGCCCACGTCCGGGCTCACGACGCGCACCTGTCCCGGCTCGAGCCCGAGCAGCCCGGCGACGACCATCTTGCCCGTGTGCGGTGTCTGCGACGTGGCCCAGAGCGTCAGCCGACCGTCGTCGCCGACCACGGCCGCCGCGGAGCGGGGCTCGAGCGGGGCGGCGACGAGTCGCTGGCTCACGAGCACGCCCGAGACGGCGAGGTCGCAGCCTTCGAACAGCCCCTCGTCGAAGTCGCCCGTGCCGCCGCGATTCGCCACGTTCGACCCGAGGTCCGGGAAGAGCAGCGCCTCGTCTTTTACCGCCTCCTCGACGGAGAGGACCGCCGGCAGCGGGTCGTAGTCCACCATCACGAGCTCCGCCGCGTCGAACCCGGAGGCGCGGTCCTCGCTGACGACAACCGCGACGATGTCGCCTGCGAACCGAACGACGTCCCGCGCCACGAGCGGCCGCTCCATGCCCGCGGTGATGTGCCAGTGCGGCGGCGGCCCGAACGGGTGCGCGTCGACGTCGGCACCGGTGAAGACCTGGACGCTCGGCAGCTCCTCGGCAGCCGACGCGTCGATGGCGGTCACTTGCGCGTGCGCGAGCGGTGAGCGGACGAACGTGACGGAGAGCGCTCCGTCGAGCTCGAGGTTCTCGACGTACAGGCCCTCTCCGCGGAGAAATCGCGGATCCTCCAGCCTCACGACGCGGTGGCCCAGGATGCTCATGTCGGAGCGACCTTAACCCCCTCGAAAGGGGGAGACAACGCGCCATCGCCGGCGCCGAAGAGCCTGCGGATGGCGGCCACGGGCGCCGGGAACGGGCTTTCGCGCGCGAACCGGACCGCCTCCTCGACCTCCTCGCGGGCCCGGATCCGCCACAGGCCGCGGAGAAGCTCGACGCCGACCGCGCCGTCGAGCTCCTGCGCGGGCGCGACCTTCGGCATCTCCGGCTGCCTCAGGCGGCGACGGGTGAGGAGCCGACCGCCTGCTGCACTGCGGCGACGATCCTCTCCTCGCTCGGCATGAGGTACTCCTCCATCGGCTGGCTGTAGGGGATCGTCGCGTCGAGCGCGGTCACGAGCCCGATCGGCGCCTTGAGCGCAGAGAAGCCCTCCGACGCGACCTCGGCCGCGATCACCGCTGCCGCCGACGCGTGCCGCGTCGCCTGGTCGACGATCACCAGCCGCCCGGTCTTCTCCACCGAGCGGATGATCGCGGCGGTGTCGAGCGGCGCCAGCGTCCGTGGGTCGATCACCTCCGCCTCGACCCCGTCGGCGGCCAGCTGCTCGGCCGCCGCGAGGGCCGTGCCGACGGTCCAGCCGATCCCGACGATGGTGACGTCGCCGCCCTCCCGCCGGGTCACGGCCTCGCCGAGCGGGACGACGTGCTCGCCCTCCGGAACGTCGCCGTGCTCGAGCGTCAGCAGGTAGTTGTGGAAGAAGACGACCGGGTTGTCGTCACGGATGGACGCGGTCATCAGTCCCTTGGCGTCCGCCGGGGTGGACGGCACGGCGACCTTGAGGCCGGGCACGCCCATGAACATCCCGTAGATCGTCCCGGTGTGCTGTCCCGCCCAGCCCGCCGTGAACCCGTAGCCGGCCTGGAGCACGATCGGCACCTTGACGGCGCCGCCGGTCATGCCGTAGAAGCGCGGTGCCTCGTTCACGACCTGGTCCATCGCGACGAGCATGAACTCGGCCATGTAGAGCTGCACGATCGGCCGATAGCCGGCGAAGGCGGCGCCGACCGCCATCCCGATCTCGGCGGTCTCGGCGATCGGTGTCACACGGACGCGGTCGGGGCCGAACGCCTTCAGGAACGGGTCGTCGTCCGTGGTGGCGAGGTTCTGGCCGAAGTAGAGGACCGAGGGGTCGCGCTCCATCTCCAGGTGGACCGCCTCGCCGATCGCGGCGATGTAGGGAAGCTCGCGTGCCATCTCGTCCCTCTCCTTAGGCGTAGACGTACTCGACGGCCTTCTCGGGCGCCGGCAGCGGGCTGGAGAGCCCGAACGCGACGGCCTCGTCCATCTCGACGCGCGCGGCTGCGGCGATCGCCTCGGCCTCCTCCGCGCTCAGCGTCCCCTCGCCGACGAGCCGCGCCCGGAAGCGCGGCACGGGGTCGCCACGTTTCGCGGCCTCGTACTCCTCGACGTTGCCGAAATGGGCAATCGCTTCGTGCTCGGGGTAGTGGAGCGGGACGCCGGGCGGCGCGATGATGTTGCCGTGCGCGCTAAGACGGTAGACGCGCGACTCGACGAGCGTCGGCCCCTCGCCCGTGCGGGCCCGCTCGACCGCGGCGGACACGTTCTCGTACACCTCGACCGGGTCGCCGCCGTCGACGGTGACGCCGGGCATGCTGTACGCCTGCGCCTTCACCGCGAGCGGCTCGCCCGCCGCGGCGTTCGCGTCCTCCTGCTCGACCCTCGTGTAGACGTTGTAGCTGTTGTTCTCCATCACGAAGACGACGGGTAGCTTCCAGAGCGAGGCGATGTTGAGCGTCTCGTGGAACGCGCCCTGCTTCGAAGCCCCGTCGCCGAAGAAGCTCAGAACGACCTGCCCCTTCCCGCGGATCTGGGCCGCCCAGGCGACCCCCGCCGCGTGGGGGATGCCCTGCCCGACGATGCCCGATGTGCCGAGGAAGCCTCGCGCCACGTCGGTCAGGTGCATCGAGCCGCCGTAGCCTCCGCAGATCCCGGTCTCCTTGCCGTAGATCTCGGCCATCAGCGCTTTCGAGTCCGTCCCGAGCGCGATCGGGTAGCCGTGGCAGCGGTACGTCGTCGTCAGCTGGTCGTCGGGGCCGAGCGCCGCGAGCGCACCGACGATCGACGCCTCCGCGCCGTCCGCGAGGTGCGTGTGCCCACGGATTACGCCCGGGTGCTCCTCGAACGTGCCCTTCACGCGTTCCTCGAACTCGCGGATCCGGACCATCTGCGTGTAGATCCACGTGAGCCGCTCCTGCGAGAGACCGTCCTCAGACATTGATGCTCCTTTCTCTCGCGGCGGCGAGCTGCGTCATGGTCGTCTCGTGGGCACGGTCGAAGATCTGCTCGATCGGCAGGCTGCGCAGCTCCTCGGACAGCACCTCGACGCCCCAGGGGCCGTCGTAGCCGAGCTCGCGGCAGACAGCGATGTAGCCCTGGAGCGGGAACTCGCCCTCCCCCGGCAGCTTGCGTCGGTTGATCACCTCGTCCAGCCGATCCTCGGCATACTCGTACGGCCCGTCGCAGAGCTCGACCCACGACAGGAACCGGGGTGGGATCCGGCGGAGCTCGTCCGGCTCGAGCCGGAGCTTGCCGAGGTGCCACGTGTCGAGGGCGAGACCCCCGTTGAGCGCGTTCGCCCCCTCGACGACCGCGAGTGCCTTGTCGACGTCGTCGACGTTGACGTCGTACGGCATGAACTCGTAGGCGATTGTCGCGTCGGTGTAGCGGGCTGCGTCAGCGCAGAGCTCGCCGTAGCGCTCGACGATCTTCGGCAGCTCGCACTCCGTGCCGACGATGTTGCCCACCTTGATGTGGTGGGTGGGGAGTGCCGAGGCGGCCTCGAGCAGGAGCGCTCGCCGCTCGTCGGACGCCGTGCGGCGCTCGTCGCCGGGGTCGAGGAACCAGTCCCCGAGGAACTCGAGCTCGAGGTACCGGAGCCCGTTGTCGTCGAGTAGTTGCCGGATCTCGGTCAGGGTGCGCGTCTCGAGCACGTGCTCGAGGTCGGCGTGCCAGAGGCCGATCCCCGCAAAGCCGACACGTGCTGCGTGCTCGCACCGGTCGCGCAGGTCGAAGAGGCTCCACTCGCGGCCGAAATGGACCTCGACGGGGCCGGAGATCGTCCAGTAGAGGCCGATCAACTCGTCGTCGGCGGCCATCTCGGACAACCTAACGCGTGGCGAGCCATTCGGGCAACAATCTTGGTAACGGAATGGCGCGGCACTAAGCTCCAGGCCGATGACCGAAACCGAAGGAGCGCTCGATGGCCGCTGACTACGTGATCGTCGGAGCGGGGTCTGCCGGATGCGTGCTGGCGGCGCGCCTGAGCGAGGATCCGGACGCCGACGTGCTGCTGCTCGAGGCGGGCGGCGGGGACACGGCGTCCGAGCTCCACGTGCCGGCGATGTTCCCTCTGACCTTCAAGTCCGGCCTCGACTGGGACCTGCTCGGCGAGCGGGAGCCGGGGCTCGGCGGTCGCCGCCTGTACCTGCCCCGGGGCCGTGTGATCGGGGGCTCGAGCTCGATCAACGCGATGATCTACCTCCGCGGCCACCGCGCCGACTTCGACGAGTGGGCGGCCATGGGCTGTACCGGCTGGTCGTACGACGAGGTGCTTCCCTACTTCAAGCGCTCCGAGGACAACGAGCGTGGCGAGAGCCACTTCCACAGCGTCGGAGGCCCGCTCGCCGTGTCCGACAGCCGCTCGCTCTGCCCGCTGATCGAGGCGGAGCTCGAGGCCGCGGTCCAGGCCGGGTACGCGCACATCGAGGACCTCAACGTCGACCGGCCCGAGGGCGTCTCGCGCTTCCAGCTGACGCAGCTAAACGGCATGCGCTGCAGCGCCGCGGACGCGTTCCTCCACCCCGCCGAGGGGCGGCCGAACCTGGAGGTGCGGGCCGGCGTGTTCGTCGAGCGCATCGTGTTCGAAGGCGATCGCGCGGTCGGGGTCGAGCTCGTGCGGGACGGCGCGCGCGAGGTCGTCCGGGCGGAGCGCGAGGTGATCGTCTCTGCCGGCACGTACCAGTCGCCCGTGCTGCTGATGCTCTCGGGAATCGGCGCAGCCGAGGACCTCGGCTTCTTCGGGATCCCCGTGCGCGAGAACCTGCCGGTCGGCCACGACCTCCAGGACCACTGCATGGTCAACCTCAACTACCTGACGGATGAGCCGGGGCTGTTCGGCATCTTCACCCCCGAGAACTTCGCGCTCCTCGAGGCCGAGGGGCGCGGGCCGCTCACGTCGAACTACCCGGAGGCGGGCGGGTTCTTCACGACGCGCTCGGGCCTCCCGGCGCCGGACGTCGAGTTCCACTTCGCGGCCGCACCCTTCTTCGACGAGGGGCTGACGCCGCCGCCCGACAACGGCTTCGCGTTCGGCCCTGTGATCATCAAGCCGACGTCGCGCGGCAAGGTCGGCCTGCGCACGCCGATGGCCGACTCGAAGCCGACGGTGCTGTGCAACTTCCTCACCACGGACGAGGACCGCGCGAGCATGCTCGAGGGCGTCCGGATCGCGCTCGAGATCGCCTCGCAGCCCGCTCTCCGTTCGATCCAGCGCGAGCCGCTGAGCGTCCCCGACTCGGACTCGGAAAAGGACATCCTCGAGTGGGTGGAGCGGGCGAGCCAGACCGTGTACCACCCCACGTCGACGTGCGCGATGGGGGCGGTCGTCGATGCCGAGCTTCGCGTCCACGGCGTCGAGGCGCTCCGCGTGGTCGACGCGTCGGTGATGCCGACCGTCACCCGCGCGAACACGAACGCGGCAACGATCATGCTCGCCGAGAAGGCAGCTGACCTGATCCTCGGGAAGACGCCGCTCGAGCCGGCGACGCCCGGTGTCAGCTCTGAACGGCGATGACGGCGCCGCGGCCGAGCGCCGCTCCGAGCGCGCCCGTGAGCCGGCCCTCGGGGTCTGCGTGGGGCGTCGACGCGCGCCACGCGACGAGCCCGTCGGGCCGGACGAGCGCCGCACCCGCCGGGCCGGTCCCGTAGACGCCCTCGAGGCTTCCGCCCGCGTCGGTCACGTCGGTTCCGAACCGGTACGCCCGGACGTGGACGCCCAATGCGGCGCCCGCCACGCTCGCTGACGCACACCAACTCGCGCCGTCGGGACCCGCGAGCACGACGAAGTCACGCCCGAAGAGGTCGAGCACCGAGCGCTCGGCGCCGTCGACGGTGACCGGCACGTGCGGCGCGCGAAAGCCGGGGCGACCGGACGGCGTTGCCGGGTCCTCCCACGTCTCGTCGTCGTCGGCCGCGGCGAGGACGGCGCCGGAGCGGTGGCGGTAGCCGAGCTCGACCGGCGCTTCGGGGACGATCGGCATCAGGTCGTCCTTGCCGAGCGACGGGTCGAGACGGAGCACGTAGCGCGTGTACGCCTGCTCCGTCGTGAACGCGCCGACGGGCTGGCGTTCGGCGTCGTAGGTGTCGAGCAGCGACTCGTCCGCCCGGCCGTCGAGGACGTAGGCGAGCTTCCACGCCAGGTCGTACCCGTCCTGGACGCCGTTGTTGCCGCCGAACCCGCCGGTCGGAGGCATGACGTGCGCCGAGTCGCCCGCAAGGAACACGCGGCCTTCGCGCAGGCGTTCGGCGTACTCCGCAGATGCGGACCAGCGCTGCACGTTCTCGATCTCGACCGGGAGCTCCGGGTCGCCCAGCGCCTCGCGGACGTAGCGGACGCAGCTCGGAGTGCTCATGTCCTCCCCGATCCGGACCGACCGCGTCCCGTCGTCGTCGACGGTCGAGTTGACGACGAGGAAGCCCGCCTGCAGATCTATCGAGAAGCGGAAGAACCCCTGGAGCCGAGGCCCGAACACGTACACCACGCTGAGATTGCGGTCGCCCATCAGCCGCCGGACGTCGGCCTTGAAGTAGATCGTGATGCTGTCCGAGAAGCTGCCGTGGCCGAGCTGGCGGATGCCGAGGCGCTCCCGGATCGGACTGTGCGCGCCGTCCGCCGCGACGAGGTAGCGGGCACGAACGGTGCGCTCCGCACCGCCGTCGCGGGAGCGGACGACCGCCGTCACGCCGTCCGCGTCCTGCTCGACCGAGACGGCCTCCGACGAGTACTCGATCCGTGCTCCCACACCGTCAGCGGCCCGGAGCAGGACCGGCTCGAGGCCGATCTGCGTGATGAAGACCCTCCGCGACGGGCTGAGCTCCTCGACGCCTTCGTTGATGAACCGGAAGTACCAGTCGAGCTCCTTGCCGCCGAGGCTGTCGACGGACACGATCGCGCCGTTCTGGACGAACTCCCGCGCGGCGGCCTCCTCGATCTCCTCCTCCAACCCGACGGCGCGATAGGTCTCCATGGTGCGCTGGTTGACGAGCGCGGCCCGGGGGTGGATCGCCGTGCCGCGATGGCGCTCGAGGACGAGCGACGGCACGCCGTGGTGGCCGAGGAACACCGCGGTCGAGAGGCCGACCAGGCTGCCGCCGACGATCAGAACCGGAACGTCTTCGTGGGCCATCTCTGCCTCCAGCTCGCTTGCAGCGGACAATCCTGGCACACCTCCGCCCTCGCCTGCGACGGCGGCGGCTACCTCACGTTCAACTCGATGCGGACGCCATTCGGGTCGTCGAGGAAGAGTTGGCGGATGCCGGCCGCCGGCACCTCGTTCGGGACCGCGTGGACGCCGGCGGCGTCCAGGCGCGCGACGATCGCATCGTGGTCACCGGCCTCGAAAGCCAGGTGGTCGACCGGGCCTTCCGCCCGCGGGAGCCCCATCCGGTCGAGCTCCGCCTCGTAGGCCGCGCGCTCGGCGACGTGCAGGCACGCGACCCCGTCGAGATAGAGCCAGTAGCCGGGAAACGCGAGCGGCGGCCGAGCGCCGGGCACGAAGCCGAGCACGTCGCAATAGAACGCCCTCGTGGCCTCGAGGTCGTCCGTCAGCACGAGGGCGTGCCCGAGCCCGTGGAGCGGCATCAGGACCGAACGGCCTGCGGCCGGTCCCCCGCGTAGTCCGCGAACGGCTCGAGGGAGGCTGGGTCGACGAGGGCATCGCGCGCGGCCACGTCCGAGACCTTGGCTCCCGTCAAGATGCGCTTGACCGGGACCTCGAGCTTCTTCCCGGTCAGCGTGCGCGGGATCGCGGGCACCGCCACGATCGTGTCCGGGGCATGGCGGGGCGAGAGCGCGTTCCGGAGGGCGTCCGCGATCCGCTTCCGGAGCTCCCCGTCGAGATCGACTCCCGGGCGGAGCACGACGAAGAGCAGCAGCTCGTCGTCCTCCTCGAGGTGGACGACGAGGCTGTCGAGCACCTCGTCGATCTCCTCGACAACCGAGTAGATCTCACTCGAGCCGAGTCGCACGCCGCCGCGGTTGAGGGTCGCGTCGGACCGGCCGGTGATGATCGCGCTCCCCCGTTCGGTGAGCAGGACCCAGTCCCCGAAGCGCCACACGCCCGGGTAGTGCTCGAAGTACGCCTGCCGGTACCGCGATCCGTCCGGGTCGTTCCAGAAAGAGACGGGCATCGACGGCATCGGCTGCTTGATGACGAGCTCCCCGAGCTCGCCGACGACGGGCGTGCCGTCCGGCCCGAACGCGTCGACGTCGGCGCCCGGCATCCGCGTCGACATCTCCCCGGCGTAGACGGGAAGCAGCGGGATCCCCTGCACGATCCCCGTGCAGACGTCCGTGCCGCCGCTTCCGACGTTGACGTTGACGTCCGGGCCGAACTGCTCGTAGAGCCACTCATAGCCCTCGAGCGGAAGCGGCGAGCCTGCCTCGCAGACCATGCGGACCGAGGACAGATCGAATCGCCGGCCGGGCTCGAGGCCTTCCTTGCGGCACGCCATCGTGAACGCCGGGCTCAGCCCGAAGAACGTCGGCCGTGTCTCCTCGATCACACGCCACTGGAACGAGATGTCGGGGTAGGCGGGGTTGCCGTCGATCATCACGATCGACGCGCGGAGGAGGAGCACGGAGACGAGGGCGTTCCACATCATCCAGGCGGTCGTCGTGAACCACTGGAGGCGGTCACCCGGATGGAGGTCCCAGCTGAAGCCGTGGTTCTTCAGGTGCTCGAGCAAGATCCCGCCATGGCAGTGCACGATCGCCTTCGGGAGCCCGGTCGTCCCGGACGAGAAGAGAACGTAGAGCGGGTGGTCGAACGGGAGCGGGTCGAACGCGAGCTCCCCGCGCTCGGCGAGGAGATCGTCCCAGGAGACCGCGTCGGGAAGCGCGTCGTCCTCCCCGCCGACGTACGGGATGTGCACGACGGCCTCGACGCTTGGAAGCTTGCTGCGCACCTCCGCGACCTGCTCGCGCCGGTCGACCTGCTTGTCGCCGTACCGGTAGCCGGCGACGGCGAGGATGACCTTCGGCTCGAGCTGCCCGAGGCGGTCGAGCACGCTGCGCACGCCGAACTCGGGAGGGCACGTCGCCCAGATCGCGCCGAGGCTCGCGCTCGCGAGGAAGCCGACCAGCGTCTCGGGGATGTTCGGGAGGTAGGCGACTACTCGGTCGCCGCGGCCGACGCCCAGGCGCTGCAGGCCGGCGCGGGCGCGCGCGACCTGCTCACGGAGGTCGCCGAACGTCAACTCGAGGGTCGGGCGGGTCTGCGAGTACGCGACGACCGCGCTCTTGTCGACGTCCTCGTCGCGGCCGACCATGTGCTCGGCGAAGTTCAGGCGCGCGCCCGGGAACCACTCCGCCCCCGGCATCTCCCGCGAGCCGAGCACTCGCTCGTACGGAGCCTGCGAGCGGACTTCGAAGAACTCCCACACGGACGACCAGAATCCCTCGAGGTCGGAGACGGACCACCGCCAGAGCTCCTCGTACCCGGCGAACGAGAGCCCTCGTTCCCGCTCGAGCCAGCCGAGGTAGCGACCGATCACGAAGCGCTCCCGCGCGTCCGGCGGCGGTGACCAGAGGATCTCGCCCTGCGCGATCGGCCGGCCGGTCGGGGCGCTCACGCGCGCCCCTGGCCGGCGGCCGCTCCCGCCCGGCGGAGCCGGGCTCCGCGGCTGCCTGTCGCCGCTCGCGGCACGGTGCCTTCCGGGCCCGTACCTCTCGTACTGTGCCCTCCGGCCCCGCACCGCGAGCGGCGCCCCAGGAACGCGCGGGCGTCGGAGGCTGACACAGGACGTCTCATCGGGCGATCCTAATCGCGGGTCGTGCCGTGGTCAGGCCTGGACGAGGGAGCCGCCGTCGACGACGAGCGCAGAACCGGTGATGAAGCTCGATGCAGGCGAGGCGAGAAGCAGGACAACGCCCTTCAGCTCGTCCGGGTGGGCCATGCGACCGAGCGGGATCAGCGTCTCCCACAGCTGTTTCAGCTCCTCGGTCGGGTGCTCGGTGACGCCGCCGCCGATCAGCGTCCCGTAGAACGGCCCCGGACAGACGGCGTTGACGAGGATTCCGTGCGCCGCCAGCTCGAGCGCCGCGGCGCGGACGAGGTGGATCACCGCCGCCTTGCTCGCGTGGTAGCCGTAGCACGCCATGGGCTCGATCCGGAGACCGGCGTTCGACGCCGTGACGACAATCCGGCCCGAGCGCTGCGTCTTCATCACGCGCGCGGCGCTCCGCATCGTGTGCATGACGCCGGTGAGGTTCACGCCCAGGACGCGGTCCCAGTCCGAGCGCTCGATCGTGTCGAACGTCTGCCCGTCCTCGAATCGGAAGCCCGGCACGGCCGCGAAGCCCGCATTTGCGAAGACGACGTCCACGCCCCCGTGCGCGGCGACGACCTCGTCGAGGAGAGCCTGCACGGCGTCCTCGTCGGCGACGTCTGTGATGGACGCGCTCGCGTCGAGCCCACGCGCGCGGAGCGCCTCTGTGCTCGCCGCGAGCCGCTCCTCGTCGATGTCGGCGAGCGTGACGCGCGCGCCGCACTCCGCGAGCACCTCGGCCATGGCGAAGCCGAGCCCGCTCGCCGCGCCGGTGACGACGACCCGCGATCCGGTCACGTCGAAGATCCTTTCCTGGACGCTCGTCACGGGACGAGGACGGCCCGACCCGTCACCTCGCCCTCGCGCAGCTTGTCCAGCACGTCGTTCACCTCCTCGAGGCGATGCGTCTCGCTCCGCAGCGTCACGTCACCGCTCGCGTGGAGCTGGAGGAGCTCCCAGAGGTCGATCCAGTTGCCGACGAGGTTGCCGACGATAGAAGTCTCGTCCGCGACGAACCCCACCGACGGGTGCGAGATCGCGCCGCCGTAGCCGACGACGGAGTAGACCCCCTGCCGCGCGAGCATCCCGAGCGCGGCGGCGTGCGTCTCGTCGGTGCCCACGAAGTCGAGGACGACGTCGATGCCGGCGCCGTCGGTCAGCTCGCGCGCGGAGCCCGCGATGTCCGCCTGCTCGCCGAGCACCTCGTCGGCGCCGAGCTCGTGAGCGAGCCGGCGCCGCCGCTCGTCGGTGTCGATCGCAACCACCCGGGAGGCGCCCAGCACGCGGACGAGCTGCAGCCCGACGTGCCCGACCCCGCCGACGCCGATCACGGCCGCTGTGCTCCCCGGCTCGAGCCGCGGGATGAGCTTCTTCACGGCGTGATAAGCCGTGATGCCCGCGTCGGCATGGGGTGCGACCGCCGCGGGCTCGACGCCCTCCGGGAGCGGGACGATCGACCGCTCGTCGGCGAGGACGTAGTCTGCGAAGCCGCCGTCGCGCGTGAGCCCGGTGAACTCGTGGCGCACGCAGAAGACGTCCCGGCCGCGCCGGCACGGGACGCAGAGGCCACAGCTCCACACGGGGTAGAGAAGCACCGCGTCGCCGACCGCCGTCGTCGTGACGTCCGAGCCGACGGCGTGCACCCAGCCTGCGTTCTCGTGCCCGAGGACGACGGGGACCGTGAGGCCGGCCGGCTCCATCAGCCCGTCGATCGCGTGGAGGTCGGTCGCGCAGACACCCGCGCCGCCGACCCTGACGACGACGCTCCGCGGCCCGGTCGGCTCGGGCTCGGGACGCTCGACGAGCTCGAGCGGACGGTGGTAGGAGTGCAGGAGCGCGGCTTTCATACCGCCAGGGCCGCCTTTGCGCCGAGGTACCCGTTCGGGTCGGCGTCGAGATGCTCGGCGAGCCTCGTCGCGAGCGCCATGATCGTCAGCGACGGGTTCACGGAGAGCGTGCGGGGCACGAGCGACCCGTCGCCGACGAAGAGGCGCCGTACCTCGTGCGACTCGCCGTTCCGGTCGACGACCGACCGCGCCGGGTCGTCCCCCATCCGGCACGAGCCCTGCGCGTGCGTCGAGACGAGCCCGGTCCAGCAGACCTGTGTCGCGCCAGCGGCTTCGAGTACCTCCTGGCTGAATCGCAGCGCGGCGTCGACCCGCTCCCGCTCCGCCGGCTGGAGGTCGACCGTGAGCCGCTCCTCGCCGTCCTCGCCGACGGAGACCGCCGAGTTGTTGTCGTCGTTCGCCATCGCGAGGAACCCGATCCAGTACCGGAACCGCCGCATCGCCTCGACGAGGCGCGGGCCCCAGAACGGGCCGTCTTCGTCGCCGATCGTCGTCGCGAACGCGATCGGGTCCTGGATCGTCGACGCCTCGATCACGAAGCCGCCGTCCTCGTCGTGCTGGTGCTTCAGGCAGTGCGCGGAGATCGGATAGACCATGTGCGCGTCCTGGGGCTCGTCGAAGAGCCCGTACACGAGCCGCACGGGGTGGAGGCCGAGGTGCCGCCCGATGGTCGGGCTCTCGAGACCCGAGCGGAGCAGGAGCTGCGGCGTGTTGAGCGCCCCCGCCGCGACGACGACCGCGCCCGCGCGCACCGTGTGCCGCTCACCTGTGCCGTCGACGAGCTCGACGCCCGTCGCCTCTCCGCCCTCGAAGAGCACGCGCTCGACGGTCGTGTTCGCGCGTAGGTCGAGGATCCCGCGCGCGAGCGCGTCGGCGATGTACGTGTTCATCGTCGACTTGCCGGCGTTCGACGGGCAGCCCTGGATGCAGGACCCGCAGCTCGTGCAGTTCGGGTCGGTGTAGGCGTTGACCGCTTCGAGCTCGGCCCCGAGCGCGCGGAAGCCGGGCTCGACCGTGTGCACGCTCTTCTCCCAGTCCGCCCGCTCGCGGACGCCGAGCACCCGCTCGACGTGGTCGTAGTACGGCTCGAGGTCGGAGACGGTGAACGGGGTGCCCCCGTCACTCGTCAGCCCGCTCGCCTGATGCCACTTCGCGACGTCGCGCTCGTGCGCGCGGAATGCGACCTTCGTGTTGATGGTCGTCGTGCCCCCGACGCAGCGGGCAGCGAGGAAGGTGACGAGCTCGCCGTTCGGCAGCGGCGCGAAGCGGAGCGGCCAGAAGAGGTCGTGTGCCGCCTTCGCCTCGAAGCGCGTGAAGTCGGGCGCGCGGAGGTGCGGACCGCACTCGAGGAGCAGCACATCGCGGCCCCGCTGTGCAAGCTCGCCCGCGATCACGCCGCCGCCCGCGCCGGATCCCACGACGACGACGTCGTAGGCGGTCTTCATGCGATCCCGAGCCACGACCAGTCCTTCGCGAGGCGCGTCGCGAGCGGCGAGTTGAAGTCGATCTCCTCCCACGCGCCCGGGCCGTCCTTCCCCGGCGCCACGAAGTCGGAGTAGTACGCCTCGATCGCGAGCGCGCGGACGAACCCGAACTCCGGCGTCTGTGCCTGCTCGGCAAGCGCGTCGGCGCCCTGCGCGGCCGCCGGCGCGAGCGCGTCGATCGAGGCCAGCGCGCCGTCGCGCACCGGGGGCGGCATCCCGGCGATGAGGGCGTCGACGTAGACCACGGGCCCCACACGACCCGAGCCGGGGACGATCAGCTCGCAGAGCGCCTCGACCGCCGCCGCCCGCTGGTCGTCGAGCGCGCGGAGCACCGTCACGCGCCCTCCAGGCGGATCATCGCCTTCATGACCTCGGCAGGATGACGGATCGCATAGTCGATCGCCACGGGCGTCTCGTCGAGCGAGAACTCGTGCGTGACGAGCCCGGCGAACGCGTCCCGACGCCGTGCGACGAGCGACGCGGCCTCGGCGAACTCGTCTCCGTTGCAGCAGCTCACGCCGAGCACGTCGATCTCCCGGAAGGCGAGGTCGCCGACGCGGAGCGGAGCGTCGTGCGCGGAGAGGCCGACCACGACGACGCGGCCCGCCTGCGAGACGAGCTGCACCGCGGTCTGCACGAGCTCCGGCACGCCGGTCGCCTCGAAGACGACCTCCGGGCCCTCGTCGCCGGCCCATTCGCGCCCGGCGGCCACGAGGTCGTCGTCGGCCTCGAGGGCGAGGAGCTCGGCGCCGACCGCCCTGCCGCGTTCGACGCGGCTCGCGACGCGGTCGACGAGCAGCACCGACGCGCCACGATCGATCGCGGCGGCCGCGACCGCCTGGCCGATCGGGCCGGCGCCGAGGACGACCGCCTTCTCGCCCGCCTCGATCCGCGCGCGGACGATCGCCCGGATCGCGATCGAGACGGGCTCGATCAGGGCCGACACGGCCGGGTCGAGATCGCCGACCGGGAACACCTGGTCGGCGGGCACCCGGAGGCGCTCCTGCAACGCGCCGTCTCGGTGGATGCCGACGAGGCTGATGTTCGAGCACACGTTGCGCCGGCCGATGCGGCACGGGTAGCACTGCCCGCACGCAGTCAGCGGCCAGACCGCGACGCGCTCGCCGGCACGGACGTGCCCCGGGCAGTCGGGCCCCACGGCCTCCACGATCCCGGCGAACTCGTGTCCCTGGACGCGCGGGTACCGCTCCAGCCCGAGCTCGCCGTGGAAGTAGTGGAAGTCCGAGCCGCAGAGGCCGACGGCCTCCGGGCGGACGAGCACCTCGCCGTCCTCCGGCTCGCCTGCGTCCGGCACGTCTGCGATCCGCATCGCCCCCGGGGCCTCGGTGACGGCGGCCTTCATCCGGACTCGTCGCCGACGGTCTCCGACTCGCGCCGGAGGTACGCGCTGTGCAGGATCTCGGGACGGCTCTTGAGCTCCGCGGCGGTCCCGTGGTAGCGGATGCGACCGCCCTCGATCACGTACGCCGTCGTCGCCAGCCCGAGCGCGACATGGGCGAACTGCTCGATCAGGAGGATGCCGACCCCGCTCTCCGCCACGGATGCGAGCGTCGGTACGAGGCGCTGGACGATCAGCGGTGCGAGGCCCAGCGACAGCTCGTCGACGAGCATGATCTTCGGGCGCGAAACGAGGGCCTGGGCGAGCACGACCATCTGCTGCTCGCCGCCCGAGAGCGTGCGCGCCGATGCCTTCCAGCGGCGCTCGAGTGCCGGGAACAGCTCGAGCGCGTAATCGATCCCCTCTTGCGCCTGCGACCGCCCGAGCGCGTACGTGGCCACGCGGAGGTTGTCCTCGACCGAGAGCTCTCCCAGGAGGCGCCGTCCCTCCGGCACGATCGCCACACCGGCCGCCCGGATCGCCTCGGGGCGACGGCGGGTGAGGTCCTGCTCGCCGAGCAACACGCTTCCGGCGGTCGGCCGGAGCACGCCGCCGACGGCCAGCACGAGAGACGACTTGCCCGCGCCGTTGGGGCCGAGCAGTGCGGTGACCGCGTTGGCCGGGATCTCGAGCGACACGTCGTGGACGACCGGGCGGCCGCGCGAGACGCAGAGCCCGTCGATCCTGAGCGCGGGCCTGTCGCTCGCGCGCGGCGCCTCGGCGGTCGCCATCATTCCCCCTCCGCGGCGCCGAGGGGAGCAATCTCCTCCTCGGTGCCGAGGTAGGCATTGATCACCTGCTGGTCTCGAAGCACCTCGGCCGTCGGGCCGAGCGCGATCAGCTTGCCGAAGTCGAGCACGGCCGTCGTCGTGCAGCAGCTGGAGACGAGGCTCATGTCGTGATCGACGAGGATCGTGAGCGCGCCGAATGCGTCCGGGATCTTTCGGATCACCTGGGAGAGATGCCCGGTCTCCTCTGCGGGCAGGCCCGCGGCGGGCTCGTCGAGCAAGACGAGCCGGGGCTGCCCGACGACGGCCCGGGCGACCTCCACCAGGCGACGCTCGCGCGCGCTCAGCACGCCGACCTTCGTCTTCGGCGGCATAGTCAACCCGACGAACTCGAGCGCCGCGAGCACGTCCGCGCGGCGCGAGGAGCGCTTCGCGCTGGAGTGCTCGTGGATCATCGCGACGTTGTCGTAGACCGAGAGCTGCTCGATCGCCATCTCGGTCTGGAACGTCCGGCGCAGGCCCCAGCGCGCGCGCCGGAAGTCGGCCATCTTCAGGAGGTCCTGGTCGAAGGCCGTGATCGTCCCCGCGGCCGGCTTGACGAAGCCGCTCAGCACGTTGAAGAACGTCGTCTTGCCGGCGCCGTTCGGCCCGATCAGACCGCAGGTTCCGACCGGGAACACGAGGCTCATGTGGTCGATCGGGGTGATCCCCGAGAAGCGGACCGTGAGGCCGGAGACCTCGATCACGGGCTCTCGCCTTTCGGCGCCCGAAGCGACCGGACGCCGCGCAGCACGAGACGGCCGAGATTCGCCACGTCCCGGGGGAACTGCTGCGCCAGCCCCCCCGGCGCGGTCAGCAGCACCTGCAGCAGGCCGATCCCGAAGAGGATCAGGAGGAAGTTCACATCGATGCCCCACTGCGCCTGGAACAGGAACGGAAGCACCTGGTTGAAGACCGCCGCGACGACCGCGCCCCAGATGCTGAAGACCCCTCCGATGAGCGCCGTCGCCGCGAGGGTGAGCGAGTCCTGTGTCCTGAAGGTGATCACGCGCGGCACGCCCACCTGCGACGCGAACAGGCAGCCCGCGACCCCGGTCATGAACGACGCGAGCGCGAACGCCCACATCTTGTAGAACGTGATGTTCACGCCGGCCGCCAGCGCCGCCGGCTCGCTCTCGCGGATCGAGGCCCACGCACGGCCGGGCTTCGACGCGACGTGGAGCAGCGCGAGCAGGAACATGATCGCGGCGACGACCACGATGTAGCGGTAGAACGCGGCGTCCGCTTCTGCGATCGACGGTCGCCGGACCGGTGGAGTCTCCGTGGTCAGCGCGCCGGTGGCCGACCGGCCCTTGAATCCGCCGCCGCCGTTCGGAAAGTCGATCACCGACAGCACGATCGTGGTTGCGCCCGCGAACATGAGCGTGATCAGCGCGAGGTAGAGACCCGAGAGCCGCAGCGAAGGCAGCCCCACGAGCGTCCCGACGACGCACGTGAGCGCGCCCGTGGCGAGCAGAAGAAGCGGGTACGGCATGCCGGTCCCGTACGCGAGGCGCGCTCCGATCCAGACGCCGACCGAGAGGAGCGCGACCTGGCCGAGGGAGATCATCCCGACACGGCCGTAGAGGATCCCGAACCCGAGCGCCACGATCGCGTAGATCGCGGTGCTGGCGAACGTCGTGAGCCAGTCGGAGCCGACGAGCGAGGGCAAGGGGACGAGCACGAAGACGAGCAGCGCGGCGATCACCACCGCACGGATCGCCAGCCGCCACTCGACGCCGAAGGGCGCGCGGGCACCGGTCTCCGAGCTGGCTGCGGGAGCCGTGGTCACGCCTCAGACTGCACGCGAGATCGTGACGACCCGATGCCGCGAGAGCACGAGCAGTGCGATGATCGCGAGGACGAACGGCGCCGCCGCGCGGTAGGCCGAGACCGACGCGTACGGGGTGACCACCGCCTGGGCCAGACCCACCGCCATGCCGCCGAAGAACGTCGCCCAGAGCGATTGCAGCCGGCCGATCAGCGCGGCTGCAAGCGACGAGATCACGAGGAACGTGAGCGCCGAGTAGTCAAGTGACGTGAGCAGGTCGGGCAGAAGGAGACCGGCGGCCCCGCACGCGAGTCCCGAGCCGAACCAGGCGACGGCCTCGACGCGTCGCACCGGCACCCCGAGCGTGGCCGTGATCTCGCGGTCGTTCGCGAGCGCCCGCATCGCCGTCCCGAGCCGGGTAAAGCGCAGGAAAAGGGTCACCGCAATCGTGAGCCCCAGCGCGACCGCGATCGAGATGATCTGCGTCAGGTTCACGGAGGTGCCTGCGATGAAGTAGTGGTGCTCGGAGCTGGGGAGGGGCAGGAAGCGGGCGAAGGCGCCACCAGCCGGTGCCCGCCAGCCCATCAGGCCCAGCAGGATCAGCGCCAGGGCGAGCGTCCCCATCATCTTCACGAGGGGATCGCGACGCGCGAAGGCAGGGCCGAAGATCACTCCGTAGGCGAGGTTCAGGACGCCGCCGAAGAGGACGCAGACCGTGAACGCGAGCCACTCGGGGCAGCTCGTGTGGTTGATCAGGTAGTACGCGATCAGGGCGCCCGCGGCCCCGATGGCGCCGAACGCGAGGTTCAGCACCCCGGTTGCCCGGTACAGCACGACCAGCCCGACGCCCGACAGCGCGTACACGCCCCCGAACGCCAGGCCGATCACGATGAAGGGCTTGAGGAGCTGCCAGTCGACGCCGAACACGCTCAGCGCGAGCAGGTCAACCATCGATGCCTCCGGGCACCCTGATCGTCATCTTTCGATTTCGTTGCCTCGGTCTACTTGCCGGTGTTGAGCTTGAACTTCTTCTCGAACGCACGTGTCTGTGCGATCGCCTTGTCGACGGCCTGGAAGTCCGTGCACCCCTTCTTCACGACGACGTTGCCATTCTTGTAGTCGACGATGATGTTTGCGTTGTTCGGGATGTGGAACGGCAGCGCACCCACGTAGTAGGGCTTGCAGAGCATGTCGGACTTCTGGTTCTTGAGCTTCACCACCGCCGCGTTGTACGACTTCGCGGTGATCGGCCCCTTGATGCTCAGGAGCGCGCTCGTCGCGAACTTCCCGGCGAGGAAGCCCATCTGCGCGAACGCCTGCGGAGCGATGTTGGGCGCGTACGTCTTGAGGATCGCGAACATCAGCGCCGAGTCGGGCCCCACCTTCGGGTCGACGTTCGAGAACTCGTTGTCGATCCACAGGCGCCCGTCGAACGCCGGGGAGAACTGGCTCGACATCAACGTGTTCGCGATCGGGGTCGACGAGCCCCACAGCACCTTGTTGACGATGCCCTGCTGCTGGGCGGCCTTCATGAACGCCGGAGCGGTGTCAGGGGTGAAGTCCAGCAGGATCGCCCCGCCGTCTCCGACGAACTGGTACATCTGGATCAGCTGCGAGGTCGCGTCGGTGACCGGCAGGTGGGTCGGGTAGATCTTGACCGGTATCCCTGCCTTCTTCGCGACGAGCGCAGGCCCGCCGTCCGCGTAGGCGGAGATAGTGTCCGGCGACGCGATCGCGAGCTTCTTCGCACCGGCCGCGATCAGTGCCTGCGCTGCACCCACGTTGCTGTACCGCGGGCCCGAGTTCACCATCGCGTACGACGGGGTGCTGTAGCACTCCGCCTGGACCCCGGCGCCGATCACGATGAAGCCCTTGCTCTTGTAGTACTTCCAGTTCGTACCGCACTCGGCGAAGCTCGTGTTGCCGACGACGCCGACGACCTTGTCTCCCTCGATCATCTTCCGCGCGAGCGCCTTCTCCTGGTTCGGGTCGAGCGCCTCGGTGTAGAGCTTGTAGCTGATCGGTCGGCCGTGGATGCCTCCGTTGTCGTTCACGCACGTGAAGTACGCCGCGGCGGTCTTGCCGATCGTCGTGAAGTCGACGCCCGGGATCAGCATGTCGAGGCCGGCGAGCTTGATCGGCGCCCCCGTGGCCTTCTTGCCGGTCCCGAGACCGCAGACGCCCAACGCCATCGCCTTCCCCTTGCCGGGTGGGGCAGCGGCCACCGGGCCTGCGCCGGCGCCCGTGACCGCTATGGCAGTCGCCAGCAGCGCAGCGACCCCGCCCACGGTGAGTGCCCTCCGAAACGTCATCCGCATCCTCCTGGTTTGTGGCTCTCCGTCGAGCCGTTGGAGTGGCCTCCCGATTCGTTCGAGTATGTGGAACGTCGCTCCGCATACCCGACGAGGAATCATTAGTGCCTCCGGATCCCGATTTCAAGACCGGTTCTCGACCGACGTGACGCGGACACCTGCGTCGCGTCTCCGTTTCGGACGTCCGCGGGAGACGGCTGGTTAGGTGCACGACGCGAACCCCGGAGCGTCGTGGCCCCCCGTGCCGGGCATGCGGACGTGCGAGGATCGCGCGATGGACGAGGCCGGCGATCTCGGGGTGCTCGAGGCGTCACGGCTCCTGGCCCGCCGCTCGCTGTCGGCCGCCGAGCTGACGCAGGCGTGCCTCGCACGCATCGGCGAGCGGGACGGTGACCACAGCCACGACGGCGATCCGGGCTCGGTGAACGCCTGGGTCCGTGTCTACGAGGAGGACGCGCGGGCCGCGGCCGCTGCCGCCGACGAGCGGCTCGCTCGTGGCGACGCGCCGCCGCTCTGCGGGATCCCGATCGGCCTCAAGGACCTCTACGCCGTCGCGGGGAAGCCGCTCACCGCCTCGAGCCGGGTCCTGGACGAGGTCGCCGACCGGGACTGCGATGCGTGGGCGAGCCTCTCGGCCGCGGGGATGGTCCTGCTCGGCCATCTCCACACGCACGAGTTTGCGTGTGGCGGGACCACCGACCAGGTCGGCAACCCGTGGTCACTAGAGCGTTCGGCAGGTGGCTCGAGCGGCGGCTCGGGCGCGGCACTCGCATCGCGCCAGGTGCCGGCGGCCACCGGCACGGACACCGCCGGCTCCCTCCGTATCCCATCGGCGGAGTGCGGCACGTCGACCGTCAAGCCCACGCGCGGTCTGCTCTCGCTCCGTGGGATCGTGCCGCTGGCGCCGAGCTTCGACCACCCGGGACCGATGGCCCGCACCGTGGGTGACTGCGAGCCGCTCCTCGCTGCCCTCGCAGGCGTCGAGCCGCCACGCGAGCGTCGGCCGCTCCGGCGGTACGCCGTCTCCCCGCGCATCGCCGATCTCGACCCGGACGTCGCCGAAGGCTTCGAACGGGCGCTCGCGGCGCTTCCCGGAGAACGCGTGGAGCCGCCTCCTCTCTCCGCCCGGCTTGACGTGCTGGGCGAGTTCTTCGACCTCGTGCTCACCGAGATGCTCGTCTATCACCGTCGCTTCGACGACCGGCGCGACGACTACCGCTTCTCGAATCGCGCGCGTCTCGAGCACGCCGAGCAGCGGGCGATGACGGCCGAGGAGTACGTCGCCGGCCAGGTCGGCCGGGCGGAGGACACCGCCGCCTGGTGCGACTGGCTGGCCGAGCACCGGATCGACGCCCTCGTCGAGCCGACGATCCCGATCGTCGCTCCCGTGCGCGGCTGCGGCTACGACGAGCCCTTCGGCGACGTCGACGACCTGTCGCTGACCTACTACTGGGACTGGACGGGCTTCCCGGCCGTCTCGCTGCCCTCCGGTGTCGGACGGCGCAGCGGGCTGCCCGTGAGCGTCTCGCTCATCGGCGTCCCGGGCGCCGACTGGGACGTGCTCGCGTGGGGAACGGCGCTCCAAGCGGAACTGGGTACGGTCTCGCCGTGATCGACCTCGCATCCGTCACCGCGATCGACGTGCACGTGCACACGGAGCGCACGCGGGCAGGGCACGATCCGATGCCGGCGGAGTTGCGCGACGCGGCCGCACGCTACTTCGGCAGCGACCACCCGTTGCCCACGATCGACGACGTCGCGGCGTACTACCGCGAGCGGGGGCTGGCGGCGGTCGTGTTTACGGTCGACTGGGAGCTGCGCAGCGGGATCCCGCCGATCCCGAACGAGGAGATCGCCGAGGGCGCCGCCGCGAACGCCGACGTGCTGATCCCGTTCGCGAGCGTCGACCCGGCCCGCGCGGATGCCGTCGCACGGGCGCGTCACCTGATCGCGGATCACGGGGTCAAGGGGTTCAAGTTCCACCCGAACCTGCAGGCGTTCTTCCCGAACGACCGCAGAGGCTACCCGCTCTACGAGGTGATCGCCGAGGCGGGGCTGCCGGCGCTCTTCCATTCGGGGCACAGCGGCATCGGCACGGGCGTCCCGGGCGGCGGTGGCTTCCGTCTGAAGTACTCGAACCCGATGTGCCTCGACGACGTCGCCGCCGACTTCCCGGAGCTCCAGATCGTGCTCGCGCACCCCTCGTTCCCCTGGCAGGACGAGGCGATCTCGGTGTGCCTGCACAAGCAGAACGTCTGGATCGACCTCTCGGGCTGGTCGCCGAAGTACTTCCCGCCGCAGCTCGTCCAGTACGCGAACACCCAGCTCCGGACGAAGGTGCTCTTCGGCTCGGACTTCCCGCTCATCACCCCTGACCGCTGGCTGGCCGACTTTGCGGAGGCCGCGTTCAAGGATGACGTGCGTCCGCTCGTCCTCAAGGAGAACGCCGCCCGGCTGCTCGGCCTCGGAGAGGACGCATAGTCGTGCCCCCGCCCGTGTTCACGGAGACCATCCAGATCGCGATCGTCGTGCGCGACCTCGAGTCGGCGATGCGCACCTACGTGCACGACTACGGGATCGGTCCCTGGGAGATCTACGAGTTCGATCCGGGGAACGTCGCGGACATGCGCGAGGACGGGGAGCCGGTGGAACGCTCGTGGCGCCTCGCGCTCACGCAGGTCGGCCAGGTGCAGTGGGAGCTGATCGAGCCGCTCGACGAGGAGAGCGTCTACGCGCGCTTCCTCGCCGAGAAGGGTGGGGGCCTGCACCACGTCGGGGTCGCCGTGCCGAGCTTCGACGAGACCGTCGCGGCGCAGGCGGAGCGGGGGAACGGCGTGCTCCTCGGCGGCGAGTACAACGGGATCCGGTTCGCCTATCTCGACACTGTGGACGACCTCGGCCTCGTCACCGAGATCTTCTCGGGCGCGCCGGGCGCGGATCAGCAGCCGGACGCGACCTACCCGGGCTGAGCGGTAGGGTCGGCCGAATGGCGCAGCCCACCGTCCGCGACGCCGCGATCGAGGTCTTTCGCGCGCGCGGGCTCACCCGGATGTTCGCGAACCCCGGCTCCACCGAGGTGCCGCTGCTCGTCGACCTGCCGTCCGACCTCGAGTTCGTGCTCGGGCTGCACGAGGGGACTGTGGTGGGGATGGCCACCGGCTGGGCCATCGGCCGGGACGAGCCCGCTCTCGTCCTTCTCCACACGACCGCCGGTCTCGGGAACGCGGTCGGCGCCCTCGCGACTGCGCGCGTCAACCGCGCACCGCTCGTCGTGCTCGTCGGCCAGCAGGACCGGCGGCATCTCGCCCACGAGCCGTTCCTCGCCGGTCGGCTCGAGGGGCTCGCCGGAACGTACCCCGTCTCGGTCGAGCAGCCGGTCAGGCCGCAAGATCTTGCCGGCGCGATCGACCGCGCGTGGCACGCGGCGACGACCCGGCGAGGCCCGGCGCTCGTCCTCGTGCCGATGGACGACTGGCTCGCGCCGGCGGCAGACGAGGGTGACCAGCCCGCCGCCGCGGGAACCGTCCTACGCGCCGCGGCCGCCGACCCCGCCGCGGTCGACGCCCTCGCGGCACTGCTCGACAGGGCGGAGCGCCCCGCCGTCGTGGTCGGTGCAGGCGCGGACGAGCAGCGGGCCTGGGACGCGCTTGTCGAGCTCGCGGATCGGCTCGACGCACCGGTCTGGCAGGAGGCGTTCGGCGCCCGGGCCGGGTTCCCGCAGGACCATCCGCGGTTCGCGGGCCACCTGCCGTCCGATCGGGCCAGGCTCCGTGCCGTCCTCGAGCCGTTCGACGCCGTCCTCGTGGTCGGCGCGCCGGCGTTCCGCCAGTACGCGTTCGTGCCGGGGCCGTTCCACGGCCCGGACACACGGGTCGCGGTGGTCACCGACGACCCCGACGAGGCGCACCGCAGCGCCGCGGAGCTGGTCGTGCTCGCCCCCGTCGGGCCGACGTGCGAGGCGCTCGTCGCCCGTCTCGCGGCGCGCGAGCGCACGTCGTCCGCCGCCGTGTCCCAGGTGGTCCCGGACCCGGCCGCGACGGACGGCCCGCTCACGTCCGCACACGTCTTCTCGGCGCTCGCGCGGCGTCTGCCGCCCGACGCGATCGTCTTCGAGGAGGCGCCCTCGAGCAAGCCCGAGCTGCACGCACGGATCGCGACGCGCGCGCCGCTCGGGTTCCTGAGCCCGGCGATGGGCGGGCTCGGGTTCGCGATCCCCGCCGCGATCGGTGTCCGGATGGCCCGGCCGGAGCGTCCCGTGATCGCGATCGTCGGCGACGGGTCCTCTCTGTATGCGATCCAGGCGCTCTGGAGCGCGGCGCACTACGGGGTGGGGGCGGTGTTCGTGATCCTCGCCAACGGGGGGTACACGGTGATGGATCGTCTCGCCGAGCTGCAGGGAGGCGCCTCGGTCTGGCCGCGGTTCCCCGAGATCGACCTCTCCGGGCTCGCTCGCTCGTTCGGCTGCCCGGCGCGCCGCGTGAGCTCGTTCGACGAGCTCGAGGCGGCGTTCGACGAGATCGTCCCGGAGCTCGCCGGTCGCGACGAGCCGCTCTTCCTCGAGGTCGTCGTCGCGCCCGACTCCCACTTCGTGCCCTGAGCCGGGCCGCGCCGGTCAGTGCCCGCCGCCGAAGGCGATGACGGCACGACCGCGCAGACCACCGGCCTCCATCCGCCGGTGCGCGTCGGCGGCTGCCTCGGGCGGGTAGGTCCCGGCAACCCGTGGCACGAGCACGCCCCGCAGGGCCAGTTCCCGCACCTCCCGCAGCCAGTCCGTCCGGTCGAGCACGGTCCAGACCTGCACCTTCTCGATCCGGACTCCCTGCTCGACGTCGTCGCCGTCCCAGGTCCTGACCACGGCGAGCGCGCCGCCGTCGCGGATCGCGGGGAACACGTCCCGGCGGAGCAACGCCGTGTCGAAGACGGCGTCGACGCCTTCGGGCGCCTCCCTGCGGATCGCGGCGACGAGCGCGTCGCCGCGCGGGAGGACGACGTCGGCGCCGACGCCCCGGACGAGTGTCTCGTCCTGCGGGGACGCGTCCGCGAGCACCCGGAGGCCACGCAGCTTCGCGATCGGGATGACGTAGGACGCGAGCAGGCCCGCGCCGCCGGTGACGGCGAGCGTCTGGCCTTCGACGAGCCCGAGCAGCTCCAGGCCATGGAGCGCGGTCAGCCCGTTCATCGGCAGCGTTGCCGTCCGCTCCGCCGTCATCCCGTCCGGGACGGGGACGACGGACGCGGCCGGGACGACGACGAGCTCCGCCTGCGCCCCGCCCTCGGGGCGGCGCGGAGCGACCGCCGCCATCGCCTCGTCACCGACGGCGACATGCTCGACGCCCTCGCCGACCGACTCGACGACGCCGGCGGCGTCCATCCCGGGCACCCACGGCGGGGGCAGTCCCTCGACGCCGTGCTGCCGCAGCCCGATGTCCGTCGGGTTCACCGCGGCGGCTTTCACCGCGAGCCGAACCTCGCCCGGCCCCGGCTCTCGCACGTCGCGCTCGATCACGCCGAGAACCTCGGGCCCTCCAGGCCGCGTGATAACGACGGCGCGTGCCGTCGTCACAGCCGGTCGAGCAGGTCGGAGACGGTCTCGAGCGTGACTTGGGGGCGGCGCTTCTCCGGCACGCGGCTCAGATCGAGCGCCCCGCTGATCCCGCTCCGGACGAGCACGGTCACGGAGCCGCCGAGACGGCCGAGCACGACGTCGAGGGATACGTCGTCGCCGATCACGGCTGTCTGCTCCGAGGGAACGCCCAGCCGCGTCCGTAGCTCTCGCACGGCCGCATGCGACGGCTTGCCGACGACGACGGGCCGCGCGCCGGTGGCCTTCGCGAGCGCCGCGGTCAGCATGGCCCCCCGGCTGAAGATCGGTCCGTCCGCCCCGGCATACGTCGGAACGTAGCTGCCGGTCAGAAGCCGGGCACCGGCGACCACGGCGCGGGCCGCGCGCTCGAGCTCGTCGAAGTCGACGTCGCCTGGCTGGGCGACGAAGACTGCGTCGACCCGTGCGCCGTTGTGCCCGTCCACGAGCCGCACCCCCGCTGCCTCGAGGTACCGGTGGGCGGCGGCGGTCAGGAACGGCATGACGCGCGGGCCGTCCGTGAAGCGATCGAGGTACGTCTGCACGGAGCGGAGCGGCGTGAGCAGCTGCTCGTCGCCGACCGGAAGCCCTGCAGCTCGAAGCTCGGCTGCGATCGCCTCCGGCGCGACGTGGCTGCCGTTCGTGAACAGGACGTAGGGCCGTTCGGACGCCCGGATCCGCTCGAGCACCTCGCGGGCGCCTGGGATGAGGCGCACCTCCGCGCCCGCCCGGTGGACGAGGGTCCCGTCGACGTCGAAGACAAAGCCGCGAACCTCCTCAAGACGCACGGCGCCACACCACCAGGTCGTCGCCCTTTTCCACGCGCAGGTAGGAGATCGCCGGGCGCCGCTCGAGCTCGCGCAGGAGCTGGACGAGCGGGGCGCGACTTCCTGCCGAGCCGAGGGCGGGCTGCTCCGCGATCGAGGGCGCGGCCCGCATCGCGTCCACCTGCTCCTGCGGCATCGTCAGCCGCAACAGGAGCTCCTCGTCGGAGATCCGGCGGCCGAAGCGCGCGCGAGCGCCGTCGAGGCTGACCGGCCGGGCGTCGCGCAGGGCGTCGACCTTCGGCAGGGAGAGCACCCGGTCGGTCACGTCCGGGTCGGGCGGCGCGGCGAACGCTCCGTAGTGGCCGAGGAAGTAGCGGACCGTCTCGTCGGAGACGTTCAGCCAGCGCTCGGGATCGATCACGTTGCGGGTCGCCTGGAACGCGACGAGCTGAGAGACGGGGGTGACGAGGATCGGGTAGCCCATCTCGGCACGGACCCGCACGACTTCGTCGAGCACCGCGTCGAACAGCTCGGGCCGGCGGATCTCCTCCAGCATCCGCCGTGTCGTCGTCACCATCCCGCCGGGCAGCTGGTGGTGGTAGTACGCGGCGTCGTACTCGCGCGGCACGCCGGCAGGCAACCCCTTGTCCCGGACGAGCGTCTGGAAGTACGCGGAGGCGGCGGCGAGCTCCGCCGTGTCGAGCGCGTGCTCGTACCCCTCGGCCTCGAGGTTGCGGAGCGTCGACTCGGCCGTCGGCTGGGACGTCCCGTTGCCGGCCGGCCCGACGGCCGTGTGCAGCACGTCGAAGCCGGCGCGCAGGCCCTCCATGTACGCGAGCGGCGCGAGCCCGATCGTGCAGTGGCTGTGGAGCTCCACGGTGCGCCCGGTCGCTGCGAAGTGCGGGCCCAGCTCGCGGACCGCGTCCGTCGTCAAGAGGCCGCCGGGGTCCTTGAAGTAGAAGCGGTCGATGTCGCTGCAGTCCGCGAGCGCCGCGACCCGCTCGGCGTAGTAGGCATGCGTGTGCACCGGGCTGATCGAGTAGGTCAGCCCGACGACGATCTCCTCGACGCCCTCCTCGCGGGCGATTCGGGCGGAGCGCCGGAGCGCCTCGGGGTCGTTCGCTGGCTCTGCGAACTGGAAGCGGCGGATGCCGTTGCGGACGACGCACCGGAAGGCGAGCCGCATCACGTCCTCGTCGCACGGCTGCCAGGCGATGAAGCGCATGCCGGTCGTGATGAAGTTGAGGAGGGTCGTCGGAGTCGCGGCGCGCATCAGCCGGATCAGCTCCCACGGATCCTCGCGGTGGAACCGGACCGACACCGCCATGTGCGTGCTCGACGTGAAGTCGAGCGCGTGGAAGCCGACCCGTTCGAGCGTGGGGGCGATCGCGAGCGTCTCGCGCGCGGTGAGGCCCGTCGCGCTCCAGAGGCTCTGGTTCCCGTCGCGCGTGGTGGTGTCGACGATCTCGACCGGGCGGCCGGCGCCGGCCGTCATGTCCGCTCCACCCGGAACAGCGGCTGACCGTACTCCACCGCTTGCGCGTTCTCGACGTGGACCTCCGCGATCGTGCCCGCGACCCCGGCGGGCACGGAGTTCATCATCTTCATCACCTCGATCAGGCAGACGATGGTGTCGGCCTCGACTCGGGTGCCGACGTCGACGAACGGCGGCGCGCCGGGGCTCGGCGCGCGGTAGAAGACGCCGAGCATCGGCGCCTCGATCGTCATGCCGCCCTCGCCGTCGACCTTTGGAGCCGCGGGAGCGTCCTGCTCGGACTGCGCAGGCCCCGATCCCTCCCGCACGACGTGAAGCGAGAGGCCCTCCGTCTCGATCCGGAGCTCGCTCAGCTCGGCATCGTCGATGAGCCGCAGGATCTCGCGGACGTCGTCGTCACTGAGGGCCATCTGCGGCCTACGCCTTTCGGTCTCCGGCGCCGAACATGCTCATGACGAGCCCCATCGCCGTCGCGCTCTCGGCCGGCGACCGGCGCTCCCGCAACCCCGTGACCGGTCGCGACTGCAGAACGAAGAGGGCGTCCGGGAGCCCTCGCCCCCGCGCGATCGCCCACTCGACGTCCTGGTGGGCGCCGAACGCGGCTTCGATTCGGCGGCCGACCTCGACGAGCGCCTCGAGCGTCGTTCGGTCGAGGCATGCGACCGCTCTCCGCGCCTCCGGCACGTCGACCCTCACTGTTCCCCGGCTGCGGGCATCGGGGACGTACTCGACGTCCTTGACGTGGACCCGCTCCCGGACGACCTCGCCCGTGACCTTGCTGACGAGGAAATCGTCGGGGGTCACCTCGCCTCCCACCACCGCCAGGCCGAGCCCCCAGCTCGCGTTGACGGCGACCATGCTCGGGTCGCCGCTCACCGGGTTGCACGTGAACAGCACGCCCGAGACCTCGGCGTCCACCATCAGCTGCACGGCGACGCCCATGGCGGGCTCGTCCTGGCCGACGTGGGCGCGGTACGCGATCGCGGGTGGGCCGAAGAGGCTCACCCAGCAGTCGCGCACCGCGTCGGCGACGTGCTCGGCGCCGCGGATCCAGAGGTAGCTCTCCAGCTGGCCGGCGAACGTCGCGTCCTCGCCGTCCTCCCCGAGGGCGCTGGAGCGCACGGCGACCGGCGGCTCCGGCGTGCCGACCTCGTCGGCCAGTGCCGCGTACGCCGTCGCGATCTCGTCTCGCACGACCTCGGGCACCGGCGCGGACCGCATCGCCTCGCCGATCGCGTGCGACGCCGCGATGACGGAGTCGACGTCCCCCGGGGACACCCGCGACAGCTCGGCGGCGATCTTTCCGTCCAGCCCTGCCTCCCGCACGAAGGCGTGAAAGGCACCGGTCGAGAGGGCGAAGCCGGGCGCGACCGGAA
Organism: uncultured Actinomycetes bacterium; assembly: GCA_963742625.1. Taxonomy (GTDB): domain Bacteria; phylum Actinomycetota; class Thermoleophilia; order Gaiellales; family Gaiellaceae; genus Gaiella. The sequence goes on along the minus strand of CAVUMO010000002.1, from coordinate 937,475 downwards.
TCTGCGCCGCGATCAGCTCCCCGAGCGTGGAGCTCTTCCCGCCGAACGCCCGGCTGTCGCCACGGGCCAGGGCCGCAAGCGGACGGGTGTGGCGTGGCTCGCTCACTCGAGCAGCGTCACGCTGCCGGTGGAGCCGTCGACGCGGATGCGCTGCCCAGTGCGGATCTGCGACGTCGCGCGGCCGGTGCCGACCACGGCCGGAAGCGCGTACTCGCGGCAGACGATCGCCGCGTGGGACATGACGCCGCCGATGTCCGTCACCGCGGCCTGGATCTTCGAGAAGATCGGCGCCCACGCGGGCGAGGTGATGCTGCAGACGAGGATCTCGCCCTCCCGCACGTCGCCGAGCTCGCTCACGTTCCGGACGACGCGGGCGGGGCCTTCCACCACGCCCGGCGAGGCAGGGGTCCCGCTGATGGACGATTCGTCCTCGCCCGCCTGCGCCCAGGCGTGGACGCGCTGAGTCGTGACCCCCCAGAGCATGATCAGCGCAGGGTCGAGGATCGCCTCGGGCACGGCGCCCACCGCGGGTGGTGGAGTCCAGTCGGCGAGCCTCTCGAGCACCTCCTTCCGCCTTGCGACGATCGGCGGCCAGTACATCGGCCCGCGCGGCTGTCCGCCCGTCGCCCAGGTGAGCAGGAGCTCGTCGAGCGCCGAGTACACCTCGAGGCGCGAGAGCTGGAAGACGTCCTCGCGGTCCTCAAGGAAGCCGTGCTCGGCGAGCAGGCCGCCGAAGTCGCGGATCTTGTTCCACCAGCTCGTGAGGAACCAGTAGTCGCAGAGGAACTTGTGCTCCTCGACGTAGGGGAAGACCGTCCGGGAGAGCGCGAGCAGCTCGTCGAAGCCTTTGCGAGCCTCGCCGCCGAGCAGGGCGCCGTACTCGCTCGCGAGCCGCTCCCGCTCAGCGGCTATGTGGTCGGAGGGCCGCTCGATGTCCTCACCCGCCCGCAGCGCGGCGATGTGCCCCGTCAGCGAGGCGAACGGGATCGTCGGGTCGTCGAGCCAGCTGCCGTAGTAGTGGTACAGGCCGTCGCCGGTCGCCATGTGGAACCACGGGTCCTTGACCGCCTCGAGCTCCGCGAGCCACTCGCGGCCGCGCTCGCCCTGGCGAAGCTCGGCCTGGATCTCGTCCGGCGTCCTCCCGTCGACGAACGCCCCGTCAACGTCCGTGTCGATCGCGAGCTGCGCCAGGCGGCGGAGCTCGGTGTCCGGCCGGAACAGGGTGACGTCCAGCCCCGCGACCATCTGCGCGATGTGCTGGTCCGGGATGTCCGGCAGATGCGCCTTGCAGAGGTCGGTGAAGGTGACGTAGGCCCCGTAGCCGAGGAGCAGGAACTCGAAGTGGTGCTGCCACATCACGTCGGCGAGCCGCAGGGCCCGGCGATAGGCGTCGAGGACGGCGCAGAAGCTCGTCTCCTGGTCGCCGAACGCGACCTCGTCGGGCTCGAGCTCGTGCAGCTCCGGCACCTCCAGCGCCTCGAGCTCCGCGATCAGCGCCTCCATCTTCGTGCGCCACGCCGCGTACAGCTCGTCCCAGTGCTCGAAGTAGTAGCCGGCGCGCTGCTGGAAGTGCTGGGCGCGCTCGGCGATCTTCTCCGGCTCGGTGACCGGGTTACCGGAGATGTAGATGTAGCCGTTGATGCAGCGGTAGTCGATCCCCATCGCCGGCGGGACGGCGAAGACCCGGTTCTGCCAGGAGCCGAGCGCCTGGTAGGCGGTGTCGATGCAGATCGCGTCGAACGCGGGCATCGGCAGCGGGAAGTGCATCGAGTTCCAGAACCAGAAGCGCTTCTCGTCCGCCTCGCGCCGCCCCTCGTCGAACAGCGCATAGTACGGGTACAGCTCCTCCCAGCCCTCGCATCCCGGCGGTGTGCCCACCTCGTAGGGGCTCGGGAAAGACCCAACTGATGATGCCGTGTCCATCTGGTCTCACTCCTCGACACCGTGCGCGACCGCGGTCCCGGAGACCCGGTCGTGGCAGGGTGCGGCTCGGCTTGGCGCATTCATACCGGACGGCGCCAGCGTTGCAAGGCCCAGGCTGACGCGCGGCCGAGAACGCCGACACGGGGTCACGGCCGACGTCCGGAGACGTTGAGCGGCGCATCCTCCTAGATAGTCGAACATCGTCTCGACAAATCGACGGTTTCCTGGTTAGCTCACCGGGTGACTGACCGACGGTCACGAGCCAACGGAGGGGTCGGCCCTCGGGGGTCGGAGATCTCTGGCTGACCGGTCGGTGGGACCGGCTGCGGATGATGGACGGCCGATGACAAAGGAGGAGTCCGTGAAGCGGTTCTGGTTGGTTGCGGCCGTCGCTGCCCTGGCGACGCTCACGGCCGCGGTGGGCGGCTCGACGGCATACGGCGGATCGAGCGCGGCGGGCGCTGCGGCCCCGATCAAGCTCGGCGTGCTCACGTCGCTCACAGGGAATTTCGCACCGTGGGGCATCCAGTACCGCGCAGGCGCGGCGCTGGCGGTGAACGAGATCAACAGGAAGGGTGGTGTCAACGGGCGGCTGCTGAACCTCGCCGTCGCGGACGACCAGTCGATCCCGAACGGCGGCATCGACGGGTTCAGGAAGCTCACCCAGCAGGACGAGGTCGTCTCGGTCGGCGGCGTGGTCGGCAGCAACGTCGGTCTCGCGACCGGGCGGCTTGCCGAGCAGGCGCAGGTGCCGCTGTTCCTCTTGAGAGCCGGGGACGACACGATCCTGACGCTGCAGAGCCGCTACACCTTCCGCACCTGCCTGCCTCCGGCCCAGGAGGACGGGCCACCGATCCTCGACCTGGCCCAACAGCGGGGCGTGAAGAGCGTCGGCGCGATCGTCGCCGACTACGCCTGGGGTCAGGCGTTCAAGAGGGCGTTGCAGGACACGTTCCAAGGTGTGTCGGGCATCAAGCTGAACATCCAGGTGGCGCCGCTCCCGACGACCGACTTCACGCCGTATCTGCGTGCGTTGGGCAACGTGGGGATGATCGTGGCGACCGGTCATCCTCCGGGAGGCGGGGCGATCCTCGCTCAGGCCGGGCAGCTCGGGATGAAGGCGCCGGTGATCGGGGCCTATTCGCCGTTCACCCTGACCGCGAAGGCCGCAGGGTCGTCCGCTTACGGGCGCTGGGCCGACTTCAAGTGCATGAACGTGGCGAGCCCGGCGTACCGGGCGCTCGCCAAGCGGTACCTCAGAACGTTCCCGCAGAACGGCTTCTTCGAGGACGAGGCGATGCAGGGCTACGCGTACGTGAAGGTGCTCGCGGAGGCGGTCGGCAAGGTCGGCCCGGATCCGAAGAAGATCTCGGCGTACGTCCACGCCAACACGTTCAACATCCCCGGGTACGGATTCCCGTTGAAGTGGACCGCGTGGGGAGAGATGGTGGGGCCGACGCCGTTCCTCACCGTCCTGACCAAGGGCCCACCGCCCGACGCCGCGCTGAACAAGGCCGGTGACTGGTGGCCGAGGAACCTGTCGAAGTCGAAGCCGCTGACCCCGTACCGTCCGTCGTAGCCTCGGAGGCGATCTGCTGCTCGAGGTTGACGCGGTCACGAAGCGCTTCGGCGGTCTCCCGGCCGTTGCAGGCGTAACGTTCGGGATCGACGACGGCGAGATCGTCGCCGTCGTCGGTCCCAACGGGGCCGGCAAGAGCACGCTTCTGAAGCTGGTCGGTGGTCTCGACCGTCCGACGTCGGGCAGCATCCGGCTGGACGGCGAGTCGGTCGGTGACCTCGCCGCCCACCGCGTTCGCCGCAAGGGGATCGCGATGGTCATGCAGACGCCGCTCTCGTTCGGCTCTCTGACAGTGCTGGAGAACGCACTCGTCGGCGCGATGTACGGCGCCGGTCACGGGGTCGTGGGCGAGCAGGAGGCGAGACGGCGCGCGCTGGAGTCGCTCTCCTTCGTGGGGCTCGCTGGGCATGCCCGTCAACCGGTCAAGAGCCTGAACCTCCACCAGCAGCGGTTCCTCGAGCTCGCGAAGGCGCTCGCAGGGCGGCCGCGCCTGCTCCTGCTCGACGAGGTGATGGCCGGCCTCAACGAGACGGAGCTCGCCGCTTCGGTCGACATCGTCCGGCGGGTCCGCGACGAGCTGGGGACGACCATCGTGTGGGTCGAGCACGTGATGAGCGCGGTGATCCAGCTCGCCGAGCGGGCAATCGTCCTCAACTTCGGCGAGATCCTCACCGAGGGTGTGCCGGAGGACGTGATGCGCCACCCCGACGTCATCGACGCCTACCTCGGGCGGGCCGATGCTGCTTGAGGTGAGGGGGCTCGCCGCCGGCTATCTGGGCGAGAAGGTCGTCTCGGACATCGACTTCGAGGTCTCCGCGGGGGAGGCGGTCGCGATCGTCGGCTCGAACGGCGCCGGCAAGTCGACGCTGCTCCGGGCGATCGCGGGCCTGCTGAGCCCGATGGAGGGCCGGGTGAGCCTGGAGGGACGGGACCTGACACGGCGTCCCGCCCACCGCATCGCGAGGGCCGGGATCGCGTACGTTCCCGCCGAGCGACACCTGTTCCCCGCCATGACCGTGAAGACCAACCTGACGCTCGGCGCGTACCCCCGCAGGCCCGACCGCAGCGCCCTCGAGCTCGTCTTCGGGCTGTTCCCACGCCTCGAAGAGCGCCTGCGCCAGCGCGCCGGGACGCTCTCGGGCGGCGAGCAGCAGATGCTGGCAGTGGGACGGGCGCTTATGTCGCGGCCGCGTGTCCTGATGCTCGACGAGCCGACCACCGGCCTCGCGCCGAAGCTCGCGCGAGCCGCCTTCACCGCGCTGGAGGGCCTCAAGACGACAGGGCTGACGCTCCTGATCGCCGAGCAGCAGGTTCCGCTCGCTCTCTCGGTCGCCGATCGCGGCTACGTGCTCGAGAACGGGCGGGTCCGGCTTCAGGGCAGCCCCGCGGAGCTCGAGGCAAACCCCGAGGTTCGACGGGCGTACCTGGGCGTGGCATGAGCCGCACGAAATGAAGGCAGTCATCCTCGATGGGATCGTCTTGGGGCTCGGCTTCGGGCTGCTCGGCGTCGGCCTGACGCTGGTCTACGGGCTCGGCGGCGTCCTCAACCTCGCCTACGGCGAGATCGCGGTGTTCGGCGCGATCGTGATCTCGCAGGTGATGGGCCGAGGGGCGCCGACGCTCGTCGCGGCCGCGGTGGGCATGCTCGCCGCGGCCGGCCTGAGCGTCCTGCTCGACCTGACGCTGATGCGACCGGTGTACCGACAGACGGGCGAGGAGAGGACCCTGCTCGGGCTCCTGCTCACGTTGGGGGTGGCCTTCGTCATCGTCGGGCTGCTCAACTGGAAATACCCGACGGGCGCCCTCTACATCTTCGTCGGCGGTGACCCGATCTCCATCGCCGGCGTCCCGATGGCCGCCGGGAGCATCTGGGCCTCGGCGATCGCTCTCGGCGTCGCCGGAGCCCTGTTGCTGTTCTTCGGTCTCACGACCTTCGGGCGCGGTGTTCGGTCCGTGATCCAGGACGAGACCGGCGCACGCCTGGTCGGCATCAGCCCGTCGCTCGTGCGAACCCTCATCTTCGCGCTGAGCGGCGGGCTGGCGGGGCTCGTCGCCGTCACGCGGTCGATGACCGCGCCGTTGACGGTCACGGCGGGCTTCGACCTCACCACGTTCGCCCTGATCGTCGCGGTCGTGGGCGGGCTCGGCAGCGTCGCCGGGGCGTTCCTCGCCGGCGTGATCCTGGGCGTCGTCGACACCGTCAGCGCCCACTACATCGGCGAGTACATCACTGCGATCGTGCTGCTCGCCGCCGCCGCTCTGACGATCCTGGTGCGGCCGCGAGGGCTGCTCGGACGGTAGCCGCGGTGTCAGAGCCTCAGCACGTCCAGCCCCGACTCGACGGCGCCGTCGCGACCGCCGCGCGCATGTTCCTTCCCATCGCCGTCGCGGCGGCGATCCTCATCGCGCTTCCGCGCTTCTGGTTCGCGGATTCGCCCTACACGACCGGGCTTGCCGTGGAGGCGCTCGTGTTCGGGTGCTACGCGGTCGGCTTCAACCTGATCTTCGGCAGCACGAACCAGCTCTTCCTCTGCGTGGGTGCGCTCGCGGGCGTCGGCGGCTACGCGACGGCGATCCTCTCGGACAAGGCGTCACTCCCCCTGGCCGTGGGCGTCGCGATCGGGACGGTCACCGCGGCGATCGTGGGCGGGCTCTTGGCGTGGATCGCCGTGCGACGATCGCTGACCGTGATCTTCACGGGGATCGTCACGCTCGTGTTCTCGCTCGCATTCACGAATCTCATCATCGGTCAGCGAGACCTGACGGGTGCCGACACGGGCTACGTGCTCAAAGTGGCCGCCACGGATCTCGCCGACGACCGTCTCGGCGGGTACTACCTATTCGTCGGCCTGCTCGTCGGCCTGCTGCTCGTCTTTCGCGCGCTCCAGCTCTCGCACATCGGCTGGGCGTTCAGGGCGCTCCGTGACGACGAGGTCGCTGCCGAGCTGGCGGGCGTCGACGTCGCGCGGTATCGGATCTACGCGGCAGTGATCGGATCGGCCATGATCGGTCTCACGGGCGGGCTCTTCGCGTACAGCCTCGGCTTCATCAGCCCGGCGACCTACGCCTTCGCCCAGGTCGACGTGCAGGTCCTCATCATCGTGGCGTTCGGCGGTCTGGGAACACTGCTCGGCCCGGTGATCGGCGCGGCGGCGTTCGGCTTCCTGGACCGAGCGCTGACCGACAGCGGTCAGCTTCGCGAGGCCTACTACGGCGCGTTCGTGATCGCGATCTTCCTGTTCCTCAGGCAGGGCGTCGTTCCCGCCGTCACCGCCCTGTTCGACCGACTCGTCGGCTCCCGCCGTCGGGCTCAGCGAATGGACGATGCGGCGCCAGGACGGGCGGAGCGGTAGCCGAGCTGCGCGGAGATCTCGGCGGCGGTTCGCTGCATCAGCGGACCGATGCGCGCGACGAGATCGTCGAGCGAGGCCATCGTGCGGTGGGCGGCGAGGTTGACGGCTGCGACTGCCTCGCCGCTCGCGGCGATCACCGGCACCGCGATCGAGCGGAGCCCGTAGGCGAGCTCCTCGTTGTTGACCGCGATGCCGCTGGCGCGGACCTGGCGGAGATCGGCGAGCAACGCCGCCTTCGAGGTGAGCGTGTTCGGTCCGCGGCGAACGAAGGTGACCCTGCTCAGGACGTCGTCGCGCGTGGCGTCGGGAAGGAACGCGAGCAGGACCTTGCCCATGGAGGTGCAGTACGCCGGCAGCCGGGAGCCGATGCGGAGGTCGAGGTCGATCTCGCTCTGGCCGCGACGAAACGCCCGGAAGCGCTCGACGTAGACGATGTCGACGTCGTCGAGGATCGCCATGTTGACCGTGTGTCCGGTTTCGTCGCAGAGACGCTGGAGGTAGGGCGCCGCCACGTGCCGCAGCTCCATCGAGTTGATCGCCGTGAAGCCGAGGTCGAGGACCCGCGGGCCGAGCGAGTACTTCCGCGTGCCCTCGTCCTGGTGGAGGTAGCCGAGTCGCGCGAGCGTGGCGACGTACCGGTGCGTCGTGCTCCGCGTGAGGCCGAGCTCGCGAGAGAGCTCGCTGACGCCGATGAGCTGTCGGCCCGACGAGAAGGAGGTGAGGATGGCGAGTCCGCGCTCGAGCGACTGTGACGTGCTCGTCCGTCCGTCACCGCCGGCGCTCATCTCTGTGTTCTATATAGTCGAACGACGTCTTGACAAGTCGAAACCGCGCGGCATAGCGTCGATCTCCGCGCACTCGCAGCCGCCCTGGGGCGCCGATCGAGACGGCGGACGACGGCCCGCACCGACGCCGGGCTCGCTGCGGCCCTCGGTTCGCGGCCCACGACGGAAGGAGCGCACTCATGCACATGCAGACCGGCACCGACATCGACACCCGACTCTTCGTCGGGGGCGAGTTCCTCGAGGCCGAGGGAGGGCGCACGTTCGAGAACCGCGACCCGTACACCGACGAGGTCGTCTCCGAGGTCGCCGCCGCGAGCAGGGAGGATGCACGCCGCGCGGTCGAGGCGGCGGCCGCGGCCTTCCCCGAGTGGTCGCAGACACCGCCGGCCGTCCGTCAGGGCGTCTTCCTCAAGGCCGCCGACGTGCTCGAGAGCCGGCAGGACGAGGTCGTCTCGCTGCTCGCGCGCGAGACGGGCTGCACGTTCGGGTTCGGGATGTTCCAGATGCACTTCGTCCCCGGGCTCTTCCGTCAGGCCGCGGCGCTGGCGTACGCGCCGCTTGGCGAGGTGATCCCGTCGGACACGGGCGCGTTCGCGATGGGCGTCAGGCGCCCGGTCGGCGTCGTGGGCGCGATCGCTCCGTGGAACGCCGCGCTGATCCTCTCGGCTCGGTCGATCGCTGCTGCGCTGGCGCTCGGCAACACCGTCGTCCTCAAGCCGTCGGAGTGGTCGCCGCAGGTGGGCGGGCTCCTGTGGGGCGAGGTCTTCGCGGAGGCCGGGCTCCCGGCGGGGGTTTTGAACATCGTGACGCACGCACCGGGTGAAGCTGGGCCGATCGGCGACGAGCTCGTCGAGAACCCGGCCGTCCGGCGCCTCAACTTCACCGGCTCGACCGCGACCGGACGCATGCTCGCCGAGGCGGCCGGCCGCCAGCTCAAGCGCGTCCTGCTCGAGCTCGGCGGCTACAACCCGCTGGTCGTGCTCGGAGACGCGGATCTCCAGTACGCCGTCGACGCCTCGGCGTTCGGCGCGTTCCTCCACCAAGGCCAGATCTGCATGTCGGCGCGGCGCATCATCGTCGAGCGGCCGATCGCGGACGAGTTCGTCTCGCGGCTCGCCGAGAAGACGAAGGGACTCAAGGCCGGCGACCCGAAGGAGCACGACACGATCATCGGTCCGCTCATCACCGGGAGCGCGCTCGAGACCGTGAAGGCGCGGGTCGACGCGGCCGTGCGCGAGGGCGCGACGCTGCTCGCAGGAGGCGAGACGGAAGGGCCCTGCATGCAGGCGACCCTGCTGGCGGACGTCCCGGCCGATTCGGAGCTCGCGACGATGGAGACCTTCGGCCCGGTCGCTGCGATCGAGATCGTCGACTCGTCGGAGGAGGCGGTCGCACGGGCGAACGCGACGCCGTACGGGCTCTCGTCCGGGATCATCACGCAGGATGCGGAGCGAGGCATGGCACTCGCGCAGGCGATCGACGCCGGCATCGTCCACGTCAACGACCAGCCGGTCGGCGACGAGCCGCAGATGCCGTTCGGCGGCGTCAAGGACAGCGGGTTCGGACGGTTCGGCGGGTCGGCGGTCGTCGACGAGTTCACGGAGACGCGCTGGATCACGGTACAGCGCGGCTCGCACCCGTTCCCGTTCTGAGAGAGGCAGCGAGAGCGTGCGATGACCGCCACGACGACGATCTCGGCCCAAGAGGCGGTCAGTGTCGTCCGCTCCGGCGACACGGTGATGGTCGGCGGGTTCGGGCTCGTCGGCGCACCCCTCGCGCTCATCGACGCGCTCGTCGAGTCGTCCGACGCGACCGACCTGACCATCGTCTCGAACAACATCGGCGAGCCGGGGCGGGGCCTAGGCAAGCTGCTCCGACAGGGTCGGATTCGGCGAGGGATCTCCTCGTACTTCACGTCGAACCCGGAGGCCGTCGCGGCGGTCAACACCGGCGAGATCGAGGCGACACTCGTGCCGCAGGGCACGTTCGCCGAGGCGATCCGCGCGGCCGGTGCGGGGATCGGCGGCTTCTTCACGCCGGTCGGCGCCGGCACCGAGCTCGCGGAGGGCAAGGAGGAGCGGGTCATCGACGGCGTCCCGCACGTCCTCGAGGAGCCGATCCGAGCGGACGTCGCGCTCGTGTACGCGGCCCGGGCCGACATACTCGGGAACCTGTGGTACCGCAGGACGGCGAGGAACTTCAATCCGCTGATGGCGACGGCGGCGCACGTGACCATCGCCGAGGCCGGCGAGATCGTGCCGGTCGGGGAGATCGATCCGGAGGACGTCGTGACACCGCACCTGTACGTCGACACGCTGGTGGCGAGCGCATGAGCGACGACGCCAAAGCCAGGATCGCCATTCGCGCCGCGGAGGAGCTCCGCGCCGGCGAAGTGGTGAATCTCGGGATCGGGATCCCGAACCTCATCCCCGGGTTCCTCGGCCCCGACTCCGGCGTCGTGCTCCACACGGAGAACGGCCTGCTCGGCGTGGGGCCCCGCCCGGCGGGGGACGAGCTCGACCCGGATCTGATCGATGCCGCGAAGCGGCCCATCACCGCGCTGCCCGGGGCGGCGTATTTCGACAGCGCAGCAAGCTTCGCGATGATCCGCGGAGGGCACATCGACGTCGCAGTTCTCGGTGCGCTCGAGGTGAGCGGGTCCGGCGACATCGCGAACTGGGCCGTTCCCGGCAAGGATGTGCTGGGCGTGGGCGGTGCGATGGACCTGGTGGTCGGTGCGAAGCGGGTGATCGTGACGATGACCGCGACGTCGTCGCGGGGCGAGCCGAAGGTCGTCGCGGAATGCACCTACCCGCTGACCGCCGTGGGCGCGGCGGACGTGATCGTCACGGAGCTCTCGGTCTTCCGGCTCGTCGGCGGCGAGCTCCACCTGACGGAGCTGCTCGGGGACGCGACGGTCGATGACGTCGAGGAGGTCACGGAGGCGCCGTTCGTCTTCGCACTGGTGGAGAGCCATGCGCCTCGATGAGCGGCGATTCGCCGAGATCGACGACGCCGCACGCGGCGGCGCCGACCCGCCGAACGACCATTCCGAATACGTCGCCACCCGTCTTCGGGCGCCGAAGCAGCCCCTGGTGATCCTCCCCGCGACGGAGACCGAGCTGACCGGGCCCGCCTTCGGCGAGTCCGCGATCGAGGCCTCGGACGCCGATCTCACGAGGCAGCACGAGGGCGAGCCGGTCGGCCAGCGGATCGTCGTCGAGGGGCGCGTGCTCGGAAGCGACGGCAAACCGCTGCGCGGCCAGCTCGTGGAGATCTGGCAGGCGAATGCCGCGGGCCGCTACCGGCACGCCGTCGACACGCACGACGCACCGCTCGACCCGAGCTTCTCGGGCGCCGGCCGCTGCCTGACCGACGACGACGGCCGGTACCGATTCGTCACGATCAAGCCCGGGATCTACCCCTGGGGCAACCACCCGAACGCCTGGCGACCCGCGCACATCCACTTCTCATTCTTCGGTCGGGCGTTCATGGAGCGGCTCGTCACGCAGATGTACTTCCCCGACGACCCGCTGTTCCCGTTCGACCCGATCTTCAACTCCGTGCGCGACGAGGCTGCGCGGCGTCGCCTCGTCAGCCGCTTCGACATCGAGCTGACGGAGCCGGACCGGGCGCTCGGGTTCCGCTGGGACGTCGTCCTCGGCGGACGGGAGGCGACGCCGCTCGAGAGATCGCATGATGACTGAGCTCCTGGGGCTCACGCCCTCTCAAACCGTCGGGCCGTACGTTTCGATCGGACTTCTGCGCGAGCTCGTCCCAACGGCGCTCGCATCGCGCGACGACCCGGCGGCCGTCCGCATCCACGGAAGGCTGTTCGACGGGGCGGGCGAGGGAGTCCCGGACGGCATGGTCGAGATCTGGCAGGCGGACCGCGACGGCCGGTACGGAACAGGCGGGTTCCTCGGGTTCGGTCGCGGGGGCACCGAGGACGCGGGCGGGTTCGAGTTCGTCACGGTGAAGCCCGGCCGCGTGTCGTGGCCGGAGGGCGGCCTGCAGGCGCCGCATCTCGCGGTGGGCGTCTTCGCCCGTGGGCTGCTGAAACGCGTCGTCACCCGGCTCTACTTCCCGGACGAGCGCGCCGCGAACGACGAGGATCCGGTGCTCTCTGCGCTGTCGCCCGCCCAGCGCGAGGCGCTCGTCGCGGTGCCGGACGGCGACGATCTGCGCTTCGATATCCACTTGCAGGGCGCGTCGCAGACGACATTCTTCGCGGTGTGACGACCTTCGCCTCGCTGTACGTGCCCGACGAGCTCGGGGACGCGGTCTCCGGCCGGGCGTGGCTCGCCGCGATGCTCGAGACCGAGCGGGCGCTCGCGCGGGCCGGGGCGCTCGCCGGCGTCGTCCCCGACGAGGCCGCGAGCGTCATCGCCGCGGCCTGCGACGTCGAGCGGTACGACTGGGAGACGCTCCTGGGGGAGGGGCGTAGCGTCGGCAACCCGGCGGAGCCGCTCGTCCGGGCGCTCGTCGATCTCGTCGGGGAGGACGCAGGACGGTACGTCCATCTCGGTGCCACGAGCCAGGACGTCGTCGACACGGCTGCGATGCTCGTGGCGCGGCGATGCCTCGGCCTCGTGCTCGCCGACCTCGGGCGCGTCGCCGAGGCAACGGCGTCCCTCGCCCGTGAGCACCGCGACACGCCGATGGCGGGACGGACGATGCTCCAGCACGCCGTGCCCACGACGTTCGGCCTCAAGGCCGCCGGGTGGCTCGTCGCGGCGCTGGATGCCGGCACGCGCCTCTCGGACGTTCGCGCGAACGGTCTCGCCGCACAGCTCGGCGGCGCGGCCGGGACGCTGGCGGGGCTCGGCGATCGGGCGCTCGACGTCTCCGCGCGCTTCGCCGCCGAGCTCGGCCTGGCGGAGGCCACGCTGCCCTGGCATACCAACCGGGTTCGGGTCGCGGAGCTCGGCGCGGCGCTCGCTCTGGTCTGCGGGGTCGCGTCGAAGGTCGGGCTCGACCTCCAGTTGCTCGCGCAGACGGAGGTCGGCGAGGTGCGCGTCGCGGGCGACGGGGGCGGCTCCTCGGCGATGCCCCACAAGCGGAATCCGGTCGATGCAATGTGGGCGCGGGCAGCCGCGGAGCTCGGGCGGGCGCAGGCGTCCGTGCTCATCTCGGCGCCGGCGGCCGAGCACGAGCGGGCGGGCGGCGGGTGGCAGGCGGAGTGGGACGCGATCTCCGGCGCGCTCGCCGCGACGGGCGGCGCCGTTTCGGCTCTCGCGCGTGTGCTCGAGGCACTGGAGGTGGACGCCGGTCGCATGCGGGCCAACCTCGATCTGACGGGTGGCGGGATCGTCTCCGAGCGGCTGGCGCTCGTGCTCACCGAGCGGCTGGGGCGCACCGCGGCACGTGATCTCGTTCGGGAAGCGTCCGGCGAGGGCGGCACGCTCGCCGAGGCGCTCGCGACCGTCGACACGGGCCTGAGCGCGGCGGAGCTCGAGGCGGCGCTCGACCCCGCGACGTATCTCGGCGCCGCGGGGGCGTTCGTCGATCGTGCGCTTGCCCGCCACGACGCCGAGCGGGAGAGAATCTTCGGATGAGCGAGAGCCGCGACGAGCAGCATGCCCGCGGAATGGACGTTCGGCGCGCCGTCCTCGGCGACGCGCACGTCGACCGGGCGGTCGAGCGGACGACCCCGTTCACCGAGGCGTTCCAGGATCTGATCACGCGCTATGCATGGGGAGACGTTTGGGCACGACCCGGCCTCGACCGCCGGACGAGGAGCGCGATCACGCTGACCGCGCTCGTCGCGCTCGGGCGGGAGGACGAGCTCGCGATGCACGTGCGCGCCGCCCTGCGGAACGGGCTGACGCCGGACGAGATCGGCGAGATCCTCCTCCAGTGCGCGGTCTACTGCGGCGTGCCCGCCGCAAACGGCGCGTTCGCGATCGCCCAGGGCGTCCTCGACGAGGCGGCGGAGGGCGAGGCATGACGCGCAGCGCACCGGCGTGAGGGAGACGCAGGTCGCGATCGTCGGCGCCGGCCCGGCCGGGCTCACGCTGGGGCTCCTGCTGCACCGCGCGGGGATCGAGACGGTGATCCTCGAGAACCGCAGCAGGGAGTACGTCGAGGCGCGTGTCCGGGCCGGCGTCCTCGAGCACGACGTCGCCGACCTGTTCGAGCGGGGGGGGGGGGGGGGGGGCGTCGGCGAGCGGATGCGCGGCGAGGGCCTCGTCCACGGAGGCGTCGAGCTGCAGGCGGCCGGCGAACGCCACCGGATCGCGTTCGACGAGCTGACGGGGAAGAGCATCGTCGTGTACGGCCAGACGGAGATCGTCAAGGACCTCATCGCCGCGCGGCTCGAGAGCGGCGCTCCGCTTCGGTTCGAGGTCGACTCGGTCGCGCTCCACGACCTCGACACCGAGCACCCCCGCGTCACCTACGCGCTCGGCGGCGAGCCGCGCGAGCTCACATGCGACCTCGTCGCCGGCTGCGACGGGTTCCACGGCGTCTCGCGAGGCTCGATCCCACCCGGAGTGCTGCGCGAGTTCACGCGGGAGTACCCGTACGGCTGGCTCGGCATCCTCGCCTCGGTCCCGCCCTCGAGCGAAGAGCTGATCTATGCCCACCACGCGCGCGGGTTCGCGCTGCTGAGCATGCGCTCACCGGAGCTCTCGCGCCTCTACCTCCAGTGCGCTCCCGACGAGGACGTGTCCGCATGGCCGGACGAACGGATCTGGGAGGAGCTCCAGACGCGCCTCGGGGTCGACGGCTGGACGCTGCACGAGGGGCCGATCCTCGAGAAGGGCGTCACGCCGATGCGGAGCTACGTCGTCGAGCCGATGCAGTGGGGGAGGCTGTTCCTCGCGGGGGACGCCGCGCACATCGTCCCGCCGACGGGCGCGAAGGGACTCAACCTCGCCGTCCGGGACGTGCGCGTCCTGGCGGACGCGATCGTCGCGTGGTACGGGAGCGGTGACCGGGCGCTCCTCGACGCCTACTCGGAGACATGCCTGCGCCGGGTCTGGCGGGCGGAGCACTTCTCCTGGTGGATGACGACGATGCTCCACCGCCGTCCGGACGGTGACGACTTCGACCTGCGGCTCCAGCTGTCGCAGCTCCGCTACCTCCGGACGTCGAGGGTCGCGGCCACCTCGCTCGCCGAGAACTACGTCGGGATCGAGCGCGTCTGAGCAGGGTGACATGACAGAATCGAGCCATGCCCTGGCCCCGTGACGACACGAAGCTCGACCGGGTCCGGGGGCTGATGGCGGAGCAGGGGCTCGACGCGATCGTCGCTCGCGCGCCCGACAACGTCCTTTACCTGACGGGGTTCTGGGGGATGAAGGGCTGGGACGCGGTCGTGTTCCCGCGCGAAGGAGAGCCGACGCTCCTCTGCCTCGAGGCCTCGGCGGACGACGCGGCGCGGAACGCGTGGACGAGCGACGTGCGCCTCGTCCCGGGCTACCTGGCTGACGATCCGCGGCCGCCGGTCGTGCGCACGCTCGAGCTCGCCGCCGCGTGCGCGGCCGAGCACGGCACGGTCGGGCTCGAGCTCAGCCTGGGCACGCAGGCCTCTGATCGCATGGTCGGCGAGCCGACGACGTACACGAAGGCGTGGTTCGACGCCGTCCCCGACGCGGTCGACGCGACACCTCTCCTCGCCGAGGCGCGCGCGATCAAGACCGACCAGGAGATCGAGCGCGTCCGCCTCGCGAACGAGATCGCCGCCGCGGCGATGGACCACGTCCGCGGCGTGATCAGGCCGGGGATGACCGAGGCGCAGATCGCCGCCGAATGGCTCGGGTTCGTGCACGGCGAGGGCACGGGCTGGGCGGGCAAGGTCGAGCTCGCGCTGGGGTTCTCGCTCGTCTGGGCGGGGCCGGGCATCCGAACCTTCACGGCGACGAGCAACCGCCCGGTCATCGAGGGCGAGCCGACCCTGTTCGAGATCTGGGTCTGTGCCGACGGCTACTGGGCCGACCACACGAAGAACGTCGTCGTCGGGGAGCTCACGCTGGCGTACGCCGAGCTGGAGGCGGGACTCGTCGAGGTCTACGACGATGCGGTCGCCTTCTGCACGCCGGGCGCGAGCCTCGCGGAGCTCGATCGCCGCATCCGTGACGGGATCGAGCGGATCGGCTACCCGGGGCAGCCGACACATCCCATCTGTCACGGAATCGGTGCCCGGGCGCACGAGCCGCCGTACGCGCACCAGGCGGGCGGGGGTGAGATTCGCAGCGGGATGGTGCTTGCAATAGAGCCAGGATGCTACTGGGAGGGTGGCGGCGGATTGCGCGTCGAGGACAACTTCCTCGTGACGGACGAGGGGCCGGAGAAGCTCTCGCCGTTCCCGGACGGGATCGTGCAGGCAGGGTGAGGGGATGAGCCTCGACCGCACGAAGATCTGGACCGGGTCGATCAACGAGCAGGCGCTCGACCCGCAGCCGCGCTCGCCAATCGGTTTGTACGACACGACGCTGCGAGACGGCGAGCAGACGGTCGGGGTCGTGCTGACCCCCGAGGAGAAGCTCGAGATCGCCCAGGCGCTGGATGCTGCCGGGCTCGACAGGATCGAGGCCGGCTTCCCTCGCGTCTCCGCCGACGACTTCCGCGCGGTCGAGCTGATCGCCGCGGCCGGGCTCCGGGCTGAGGTCTGGGGGTTCTCGCGCGCCGTCCAGGCCGACGTCGACGCGCTCGTCGAGCTCGGCGTCCGCGCGTCGGTGATCGAGAGCCCGATCTCCGACGGGAAGCTCGAGGCGCTCGGCGTGAGCCGCGAGACGATGCTCGAACGGATCCGGAAGGCCGTGACCTTCGCGACCGAGCACGGGATCCACGTCGCGTTCTTCGGCGTCGACTCGTCGCGCGCCTCGCTCGACTTCTTCGACCAGGCATACGAGGCCGCCGTCGACGCGGGGGCGGCCGAGATCGTGGTCGTGGACACCCTCGGGATCGCGACCCCCGAGGCCGCTGCGCTTCTGGTCTCGCGTGCCCTCGACCGGCTCGACGTCCCCGTGCACTGGCACGGCCACGACGACTTCGGGCTCGGGACGGCCGCGGCGATCGCGGCGGTGCAGGCCGGTGCGACGTGGGTGCAGGGGACGATCAACGGCATGGGCGAGCGAGCCGGCAACGCCGACCTGCTCGAGGTCGCGCTCGCGCTCGAGGCGCTCTACGGGATCCCGACGCGGCTCGACCTCACGCAGGCGCGCGCAGTCTCCCGGCTGGTCGCCGAGCGGGCGAGCACACCGCTGCCCCCGTGGAAGGCGGTCACCGGCGAGGCGCTCTTCACGCGCGAGTCCGGCGCGGTCGCGGCGCAGTTCCACGACCCGCCGGCGATCGAGCCGTACTCGTCGGAGCTCGTCGGCGCCGAGCGGGGGATCGTGCTCGGCAAGAAAAGCGGGCTCGACTCGATCCGGATCACCCTGGCGCGGCTCGGGCTCGACGTCGACGCGGACGATCAGCCCGGGCTGCTCGAGGCGGTGAAGCGTCTCGGCACCTCGAGGCAGGGTCTCCTCTCGGATGCCGACTTCCGCCGCCTCGTGCGGAAGCACGCGAAGCGCGCCGACGGGCCCGTTGCCGAGGGGTAGCGCGCGTGGCGATCGACCGGCAGACGTTCTTCGACGTGATGGCGTCGTTCCCGTCGGGTGTGGCAGTCGTCACGACGACGACCCGCGACGGCGTCCCGCGCGGGCTGACGACGACCGCGGTGTGCAGCGTTTCGGCCGACCCGCCGACGGTGCTCGTCTCCGTCGACCTGGGCTCGCGGACGCTCGACGCGTTGCGCGAGCGCAAGACCTTCGCGGTCAACTTCATCGGCGCGGGCCGGAGCGACCTGTGCCTGTTGTTCGCCTCGAAGGAGCGGGACAAGTTCGACAAGGTGCCGTGGACGAGTGGCGCGTCCGGGCTCCCGCTGCTCCACGAGGATGCGCTCGCCTGGGCCGAGTGCGCCACGCTGCAGGAGGTCGAGGTGGGCGATCACGTCGTCCTGATCGGCCTCGTCGAGGACGGTGGCGTCCGCCCAGAGCTCGAGCCGCCGATCCTCTACTACCGGCGCTCGTGGGGGGTGTGGTCGCCGGTGCACGAGGCGGGCGAGCCGGAGGTTGCGATCGACGCGATCGAGGTCAGCGGACGCGACCTGCGCTGGCAGGGGGCCGAGTTCTGAGCAGGCCCCGATTGACTGACATGACAAGCTACGGGATACTCGTCGGTTGACATGTCACAGCCAGGGAGGGCGGTCGATGCGCTTCAGCCTCTACACCGAGATGCAGCTTCACGAGGGCAAGACGCCGCAGCAGCTGTACGGCGAGGTCCTCGAGCAGATCGAGAACGCCGACCGTCTCGGGTACGACTGCTACGCGTCGATCGAGCACTTCTTCTTCCCGAAGTTCTCCATCTCGGCCAATCCGACCGCGCTGTTCGCCGCGGCGGCGCAGCGGACCCGGAACATCCACTTCCGCACGATGCTCCACGCGCTGCCGTATCACAACCCGATGGTGCTGGCCTCGGCGATCGCGGTGACCGACATCCTCACGGGCGGCCGCTACGAGTGGGGCGTCGGCCGTGGGCATGGCTGGATTCCCGAGAAGGCGGGCATCGCACTCGACGAGCACGCGCGGCCCAAGTACGAGGAGGCCGTCGACCTCCTCTTCACCGCGCTCGGCAACGAGCGGTTCTCGCATAGCGGCACCTACTTCGAGGTCGGCGACTCGCACATCGTCCCGTTCCCGACCCGGAGCTTCCGGATCTTCCTCGGGGGCACGTCGGACCGGACGTACGAGCTCGCGGCCGAGCACGGGTGGGGCGTGGCGGTGCCGCCGCTGCTCCCGTACAAGGCGCTCGAGGAGCAGCTCGACCTCTACCGCGCGAAGTGCGCCGAGCACGGCACCACGCCCGACATCGTCTGGATCCACGCCTGTCACCTGGACGACGACCGCGAAACGGCGCTGCGGGAGGCGCGGGACTGGGTGACGAAGTTCATCTACGGCAACAGCTCGCCGCTGCTCGACTTTGAGAAGCCGGCAGCCGACGCTCTCGGGAAGGCGGGGTACGGGTTCTACGCCTCCGGGATCATGGAGCAGCTCGCCGAGGTGCCGTTCGACCAGCTCGTCGACGAGGACTACGTGTGGGTCGGCACGCCCGACGACATCGTCGAGCGGATCGCGGAGACGCGGAAGCTCTGCCCGGGGATCTCCGAGATCGGGATCACCGTGAACGCCGGCGGCGCGCCGCACTGGATGGCGATCAAGAACCAGGAGCTGTTCGCCGCCGCGGTCATGCCGCGGGTCCGCTCGGCGAGCTCGGCCGAGCTCGCGCAGGCAGGGTAGTGGCGGCGATCGAGCGTGTCTGCGTGATCGGTGCAGGAGTGATCGGGAGTCTCTTCGCAGGGCATCTCGCCGAGGTCGCCGAGGTCTCGGTGCTCACGCGACGGCAGGACCACGCCGACGCGCTCAACCGCGACGGCCTCCGCGTGAGCGGGCGCAGCGAGCGCCAGGCGACGATCTTCGCGACGCCCGACCCGGACGGGGTGCCGGCCTTCGACCTCGGAATCGTCGCGACGAAGGCCGAGGGCCTCGAGGACGCCGCTGCCTCGCTCGAGGGCCGATTCCCGGACGCGACGCTCATGACGACGCTCAACGGCCTCGGCGCCGAGGAGGTCGTCCGCGCCCACGGGGACTGGCCGCTCGTCTCCGCGGTGACCTTCATGTCCGGCACGAAGCACTCGGACACGGAGGTCGAGTACATCCTCGACACGGCAACGTGGATGGGGCCGTACGAAGAGACCCCGTTCGAGCGGGTCGAGGAGATCGGCGAGCTCGTTCGCAGCTCCGGCCTGAAGGCCGAGACGTTCCCCGACCTTCGCCCGGCCCGCTGGTCGAAGCTGATCTTCAACGCAACCGTGAACGCGGTCGCCGCGCTCACCGGTCTGCCGCACGACGCGCATTACGCCCGCGAGGAGACACCTGCCGACCTCGGTCATCTCGTCCACGACCTCGTCGATGAGGGCAAGGCCGTGGCGGCGGCGGCAGGCATCGAGCTCTACGAGGACCCGTGGGAGATGAATGTGCACGCGACCCGGCGAGGCCACGCGCACTATCCGTCGATGCTCGAGGACGTCGAAGCACACAGGACGACCGAGATCGACCTGATCACCGGCTCGCTCGTCCGCGAGGCGGAGCGCCACGGGGTCGCGGTGCCACTGCACACGGCGCTCTACCGACTCGTCAAGGCGAAGGAGGATTCGTGGAACTGACCCCGTCATCGTCAAACGCGTCACACGTTCGGAGGAGGGTGTAATGGAACGGAGGATCAAGCGCGGCTTTGTCGCGCTCCTCGCGGCGGCCATCACCGTCGTCGCGCTCGTGGCAGGCACCTCGTCTGCCGCTGCTCGGCCGATCGTCATCGGTTGGGCGTTCGACAGCAAAGGCGGCATGGCCCCGTTCGACGGCCCGGCGCTGGCCGCAGCTCAGCTGCGGGTGAAGGCGGTCAACGCCGCCGGCGGCGTTCGCGGGCGTCCGATGAAGATCATCACGTGCGATACCCAGGGCAACAAGCCGGCGATCGCGAAGGCGTGTGCGGCGAAGCTCCTCGGCCAGGGAGCGGACATCATCTTCACGACCTGCGACGTCGATCTCGCCGCCCCGGTCGTCCAGGAGGCGATCAACCGCGGCGTGCTCGCGGTCGCACCGTGCATCGGCACGGACCAGATGGGGCCGAAGCGCTTCGGCCCGAAGGGACGCCTCGCGTTCACGTTCGGCAACGTGGCCCAGGACGAGGGCTCGGCGATGGCCGAATACGCGTGGGCGAAGGGCTGGCGCAACGCGGCGCTCGCGACCGACACCGTGATCGTGTACTTCAAGAACGTCGTGCAGGCGTTCGAGGCGCGGTGGAAGCAGCTCGGCGGCAAGGTCGTCGCAAACGAGACCTACCAGTCCGCCCCTGCCGGCGGCGGCAACGCGGCGTCGTGGCAGGCCGTGACAACGCGACTGAACGGGGTCAAGGCCGACGTGATCGTCACCGCGACGGCACCGCCTTGGGCGGCGATGCCGACGATCATGAACGGCCTTCGGTCGCTCGGAAACGAGACGCCGATCCTCAACTCGTGGGCCGGTGACGGCACGTACTGGGTCTCGAAGGACCAGCCCACCGTCAACTACTACTTCGTCACCTACGCATCGGTCTTCGGCGACGACCCGGTGCCCGCGGTGAACAAGCTCGCGAAGCAGGTCAAGGCGGGCACCGGCGGCTTCATCACGGGCCCCGCCGCGATCGACGGCGTCGCAACCGCGATCCGTCGGGCGAAGTCGACCCAGGGCATCGCCCTCGCGACCCAGCTCGAGAAGTTCAGGAAGGTCCCGACGCTATCGGGCCTCGTGAGCTTCACGCCAAGCCTGCACTCGGTCTTCGGCCGCCGGTACCGCGTGATCAGGATCCAGGACAACAAGGCGCAGGTGGTCGGCACGGTCGTCGCGAAGGTCGTTCCCAAGATCTAGGGAAGCTTGGACGTCGTCGAGACGAAGACAACCGATGGCCGGCGGCCCGGAGACACCCTCCGGGCCGCCGGAGTCTCGCGGTCCTTCCAGGGCGTGCAGGCGCTCGCCGGCGTCGACCTCGAGCTCCACGACCACGAGGTCGTGGGCCTGATCGGGCCGAACGGCGCGGGGAAGTCGACGCTCGTCAACCTGCTGACCGGCTTCGACCGCGCCGACAAGGGCTCGGTCGAGCTGAGCGGACGCGACGTGACCCGCTGGAGCCCCGACCGCCGCGGCCGGGCGGGCCTCACCCGGACCTTCCAGCACAGCCACGCGTTCCGAGGCCTCTCGGTCCGTGAGAACGTCGAGGTCGCGGCGCTGGGAACAGGGGCGTCACCGCGCGACGCGCACGAGCGGGCAGACGTGCTCCTGGCGGGACTCGGCCTGACGAGGTACGCGGACGCGCCGGCCGCCAACCTCCCGCACGGCCACGAGCGCAGTCTCGGTGTGGCCCGCGCGCTCGCGACGAGGCCGCGGTTCGTGCTCATGGACGAGCCGGCGGCGGGCCTGCCGGAAGCAGAGGTGTCCGCGTTCGCCGAGGTTGTCCGCTCCGTCCGCGACGAGTACGGCGCCGGCGTGCTCCTGATCGACCACAACATGGCACTCGTGATGGACGTCTGCGACCGCATCTACGTCCTCGACCAGGGCCGGATGCTCGCGGGAGGCCGACCGGACGAGATCCGCGCAAACCTCGACGTCGCCGCCGCATACCTCGGCGACTCCGCCGTCAGAGAAGACTCGCCGTGAGCGGTCCGCTGCTCGAGGTCGAGGCCCTGGAGGTGCGCTACGGCGCCGTACCGGCGGTCCGCGATCTGTCGTTCGAGGTCGGTGAGGGCGAGATCGTCGGGCTGATCGGTCCGAACGGCGCCGGGAAGACGACGACCCTGCTCGCGATCATGGGCGGGCTACCGGTGTCCTCCGGCGACCTGCGGCTCGCGGGCCGGTCGCTGCGAGGGCGGGCGCCCGAGGCGATCGCGCGCGCGGGAGTCGCCCTGGTGCCGGAGGGGCGGCGGATCTACGGCGATCTCACGGTCGACGAGAACCTCCAGCTCGGGCTGGCGGCGCGGTCGGACCGGTCGGGAGCCGCCACCGACCTCGAGGCGGCCTTCGAGTTGTTTCCGATCGTGGGCGAGTTCCGGCGACGGCATGCCGGCGCGCTGTCGGGCGGTCAGCAGCAGCAGCTTGCGATCGCGCGTGCTCTCGTCGCCCGCCCGAGGCTGCTCCTCCTGGACGAGCCGTCGCTCGGGCTCGCGCCGAAGATCGTCGACATCGTCTTCGATGCGCTCGCCGAGATCCGGAAACGCGGGGTGACGGTGTTGCTGGTCGAACAGCGCGCCCAGCGCACGATCAGCTTCGCCGACCGCACGTACCTCATCGCGAACGGAGAGCTCCGGCTCGTCCTCGACCCGCAGGACGCTGCGGACACCGACAGGCTCGTGGCTGCGTACCTCTCGTGACGACGGTCGTCGCCAGCTTCGTCCGCGATGCAGTCGACCTGCAGGTCCAGATCGACGCCATCGGCCTCGGCGCGATCTACGCCCTCATGGCAGTCGGCATCGGCCTCGTGTTCGGCGTCCTCCGGCTCGTCAACTTCGCCTACGGCCAGCTGATCATGGCCGGCGCGTTCGCGCTGGCGCTCGCCTCCGAATGGGACTGGCCCGTCTGGGCGGGCATCGCCCTCTGTTTCGCCGTCGTGCTTGCGCTCTCCGTGGCGCTCGAGTGGCTCGTCTTCCGACCGCTGCGGCTGCAGTCCCCGGCCGTGATGCTCGTGGCCACCTTCGCCGTCGCCTTCCTCCTCCAGAGCATCGCGCTCCTGTGGTTCGGGCCGCTCGGAAAGCCCGCGGCGTCGCTCGTGACGCTCAACCGCCCGGTCACGATCGGAACCCTGGAGATCAGAAAGGTCACGATCGTGGCGATCGTCGTGGCGGCGATCTGCCTCGTGGCGCTCGTCTTGCTGCTCGAGCGCACTTCGATCGGTCTCCACATGAGGGCTGCCTCGATGGACTTCACCACCGCGCGGCTTCTCGGCGTCCGGGCCAACCGCGTGATCGCGTCGGCGGTCCTGATCTCCGGGGTCCTGGCCGCCATCGTCGCGGTGATGCTCACCATCCAGTTCCCGCTCGTGACGCCGGGGTTCGCGCTGCAGGACACGATCGTCGTGCTCGCGGGCGTCGTCGTGGGCGGCATGAACAGGCTGTTCTCCGCGACGCTCGGCGGCTTCGCGATCGGCTATGTCTCGGGGCTGCTCGGCGGTGCGCTTCCGACCGACCAGAGTCAGTACCTGCCCTCGCTCCTCTTCGGCCTCGTCATCCTCGTCCTCCTCGTGCGGCCCGCCGGCGTGTTCACGCGCGGAGGGGGCGTGGTGGAGCGGGTTTGAACGTCCTTCGCGCCTGGCCCCAGCTCGCGGCTCCGGCCGTACTGATCGTGGCCGCGGCGCTGCTCGGCTCGCTGACAGGACGCGCATCGCAGATCTACTTCATCAGCGCGCTCGTCTCAGTGGCGTTCGTGGTCGCGCTCTACGTGTTCATCGGTAACTCGGGCGTCGTCTCGTTCGGGCACATCAGCTTCGTGGCCGTCGGCGCCTGGGCGGCCGGCGTCCTCTCGGTGCCGAGCGAGGAGAAGCCCGCGACGATGCCGAATCTCGCGGGCTTCCTGCGCGACACGACGGTCGGCAACGTTCCGTCGCTCGCGATCGCGGCCGCAGCCGGAGGGGTGTTCGCGCTCATCGCGGGTCTCGCGCTCATGCGCCTGTCGGGGCTCGCGGCGGGCATCGCGACGTTCGCCGTTCTGGAGATCACGAACAACGTCCTCCGCTACACCGACAAGGTCGGGCCGGGGCTGAATGTCTTCTCCTCGGTCCCGGAGACAACCAGCCTGCTGCAGGCGACCGTCGGCGCTCTCCTCGTAGTCGTCGCCGCCTTCGTCTACCAGAGAAGCCGGTTGGGGCGGCAGCTGCGGGCGGCGCGCGACGATCCCGCCGCGGCCCGCGCGGTCGGGATCTCCGTGTATCGGCAACGGCTCGTGGCTTTCGCCATCTCGGGGCTCCTGGCAGGGTTTGCCGGCGGGCTCTACGTGCACTTCCTGCCTACGGGCGCCGACTCGCTCTACCTCGATCTGACCTTCATCACGCTCGCGATGCTCGTGATCGGCGGCATGACGAGCTTGTGGGGCGCCGTCGTGGGAGCGCTCGCGGTCTCGGGCCTCGACTCGCTGCTGGCGGAAGCCGAGAACGGCCTCGACGTCGCCGGTCGCACGATCGACCTACCCGCAGGGACGCGCATCGTCGTCGTCGGCTTTCTCATGGGGCTGGTGCTCGTCCTGCGGCCGTCCGGACTGACCGGCGGTCGCGAGTTCTCGCTTGGTCGCCTGCGTCCGCAGCGTCCTGCCGTCGCACGAGGGGAGACGCCATGAGGGTCTGCGTGGTCGGCTGCGGTGCCGTCGGGTCGCTGTTCGCGGCCAATCTCGCGACGCTCGACGACGTCGAGGTGTGGGCGTTCGACCTCAACCAGGCGCACGTCGACGCGATCGCTCGAAACGGGCTCCGGCTCGTCGGCGCGGGCGAGGTCAGCGGCCGGCCGAGCGCGACGAGCGATGCGCGTGCGATCCCACCCTGCGAGTTCGGCATCGTCGCGACGAAGGCCATGCATGCCGGTCCGGCGATCGCCGCGACCGCGCACGTCTTCCGCGACCGCGGCGCGGTCGCGTCCGTGATGAACGGCGTGGGCAACGAGGAGACACTCGCCGAGCACGTCGACCGAGTGGTTCGCGGAACGACGTTCCCGGCGGGCAAGCTGCTCGAGCCGGGCGTCGTGCAGTGGGACGTGAAGGGCGACACGACGTTCGGGCCGTTCGAGCCGAGCCCGGTCGACCTCGCCGCGATCGAGCCGCTCGCGGATGCCTGCACCCGGGCCGGGATGCCCGCCAAGGCGGTCGCGGACGCCCGCCCGCCGCAATGGCGCAAGGTCATCTTCAACGCGTCCACGAACCCCATCGGCGCACTGACCGGGCTGACACACGGTCGCGTCTGCGAGCGGCCCGACCTGCGCGCCCTCGTGTCAGGGCTTGTCGACGAGGGGAAGGCGGTCGCGACCGCGCAGGGGATCGTGCTCGACGCGGATCCCGAGGAGCTGATCGACCACGCCGCGCGACCCGACGTCGCGTACGGTCACAAGGCCTCGATGCTGCAGGACGTCGAAGCGCGCCGGCCGACCGAGATCGACTATCTGAACGGCGGGATCGCGCGCTTCGGCCGCGAGCTCGGCGTGCCGACCCCGCTGCACGACGCCGTCGCAGCGCTGATCAAGGGAGTGGAGGCTTCATGGCGATAGACAGCAGCGTGGGGGACAGACTTCAGTCCGCCCCCCATACCGTCTCCAGCGAGCTCGACCGGCGCCTCGCGAACGTCCGCGCCGCGATGGCGGAGCACGCGCTCGACGGCCTTGTCGTCTCCGGAAGCGAGTACTCGGGGTTCGAAGGGGCGGTCACGTATCTCTCCGGGTTCCAGATCGTCCACCGGTACGCGTACGTCGTCGTCCCGGCGGAGGGCGATCCGTTCGTGGTCTTCCCCGCGGAGGCGCGCTACGTCGGCGAGCACGGCACGGCGCAGGTCGAGCAGCGCTTCGATCCGCACCCCGGCCGCGCGATCGCCGACCACGCGAAGGACCGGAACTGGCATCGGATCGGCATCTACGGCCTCGACTACGTGATGACGGTGCGCGACTACCGCGCCCTCGAGGCGTTCGAGGTCGTGCCTTTCGACGTCGAGTTCGATCTCGCACGGGCGGTGAAGAGCGACGCCGAGCTCGACAGCGTGAAGGACTCCGTGCGGATCAACCGGCGAGGCTTCGAGCTCTTCGCCGATTCGTACGCGCCCGGCCGCTCCGCGGCCGAGGTGATGGCCGCGGCCGAGGAGTACTTCGTCGCGGAGGGGTGCGGCCGGTTGACGATGAACATGGTGCTCACCGCGCCCGGACGCTCCGGCGTCGCGTTCCCGGAGTTCAAGATCGCGCGCAAGGACGAGCTGCTCGGCGACTTCGTGCTGCCCTCGCTCGAGATCGCCGGCCCGGGAATGCACTGGGTCGAGGTCTCGCGCGCGCTCGCCGCCCCCGACACGGCGCTGTCTCGGGACACGAGCGCGATGGCGGACGCCTACAGCGAGTACTACGAGGCTGCGAGGACCGCGATGCGGGCCGGGGCGCGCTGCCACGACGTCCACACGGCAGTCTCCAAGGGCTTCCACGATCGCGGGTATCACCTCGGGCACGTCACCGGGCACTCGATCGGCATGACGATGATCGAGTTCCCGAAGATCGGCGAGGGGGTCGAGACCGAGCTCGCGGAGAACATGGTCCTGTCGATGCACCCGCACGCGATTGCCGAGAACGGCGAGGACTGCCTCTACATGCAGGACACGTGGCTCGTGACGGCCTCCGGTGGCATCCCGCTCGCGGATCTGCCGATGGAGATCGTGCGTGCGGGCGGCGCGCGCGGATAGGCCGGGGACGTGGCGCTCGCGGACGGGCTCGTCGAGGGCGAGGACGGGATCGCCCGCTGCTGGTGGGGAGGCGGCACCGACCTCGAGTACCGCGCGTACCACGACGACGAGTGGGGGCTGCCTGTCACCGACGACGTACGCCTCTTCGAGAAGCTGACGCTCGAGGGATTCCAGGCGGGTCTCTCCTGGCTGACGATCCTCCGCAAGCGCGAGGCGTTCCGACAGGCGTTTGCAGGCTTCGACTTCCGGCGCGTGGCGCGCTTCGGGCCGCGCGACGTCGACCGGCTGCTCTCCGACGCGTCGATCGTGCGCCATCGCGGCAAGATCGAGTCGGCGATCAACAACGCCCGCCGGACCGAGGCGCTCGTCGACGAGGCGGGCTCGCTGGCAGCCTTCATCTGGCGGTTCGAGCCCCCGGACGCGGCGCGGCCGCGCCGGATCACACGGGGGGCGCTGAGCGACCTCTCCCAGACGGACGAGTCCCGCGCGCTCGCGAAGGAGCTCCGTCGCCGCGGGTGGACGTTCGTCGGGCCGACCACCGTCTATGCATTCATGCAGGCGATGGGCCTCGTCGACGATCATCTCGACGGTTGCGCGTCGCGGCCCCGGGTGGAAGCGGCGAGGGCGGCGCTGACCCGTCCGGCGTGACTTCCGCGACTCACACCGAGCCTCTAGAATGACGAGTCGTGAGCTGGCCGTGGATCGTCCTGCTCGCCCTCGGCGTCCTCCTGGTCGCCGCCGCGGAGTGGCCGAGGGTTACGGGCACCGTCGGCGCCGATGCGCGGCGACGGCGCGAGCGAGAGCGTCGGAAGTCCAAGCTGCGGGTCGTCAGCGCCGAGGACGACGACTTCGTCGAGAGCGTGACGCGTGACCTCGACGCGCTGCCGACGATCGAAGAGCCGCGCACGAAGCGGCCCTGACGCTCGCTAGGTCCCCGAACCTCTGACGGTCACCGAGGCGGTGACCACGCGCGTGTTCGGGAGGATCCGCGCGACGTTCTCCATGTTGCGCGTCTCCTGGTAGTCGGCGAGCGAGAGGCGCACGCGACGCCGACCGGGCGCAACGCCGTGGGTCGAGATGCGCACCTCGTTTCCGACGAGTCGTGCGCCGACCGTGCGGCCGTCGATCGACGCGTCCAGCGACCCCGGGTCGACCCCGGCGCCCGCGTCACTCACGCGAAACCGGATCGGACGGGCGGTAGCGACGGTTCGCCCGACGAGTCGCGCGGTGGGCGGGGACGTGTCGTCGACCCAGAACCGGAACCTGAACGTGCCCGCGCCCGCGCGGCTCGGGCTGTCGAAGACGACGGCGTACGTCCCCGGCGCCGGCATGATCGCACCGGCCGCGAGGACCGGGTCCTCGAACTCGTCGACGTAGGGGTTGAGGTCGAACGGGAGCGCGGCGTAGCCGGTGAGACGGTTCTCGTCGCCGTTCTCGACGAACCGCGGCTCGACGCGCACGCCGGGCGCCCGCGACGTGATCACGACCCCCACGTTCGCGACCCGGCGCGGCAGCAGGACGCGGAACACCTGCTCTGGTCCCCGGAGCCGGCTCGTGACGATCCCCCCGGCCGGCACCTCGGGATAGCGGTAGATGTCCACACGCGACGCGCGCCCGCGTGTGTTCCCGGCGTAGTTCCCCGGCCGCTGCAGGACGGGCGCCTGCGCGGCGGCGAGGTGCGCCACGGCGACATGGCCCCACACCGGGATCCGTCGCGCGACGCCGTTCCGGCGGAGGACGACGGCGCCTGCGAGCTCCCCCTCCCGGGCTCCGGTCGTGAGGTCGAGGGCGAGCGTGCCAGGGACGACCACCTGCGCGGGCACCGCGACGGTCGTCCCGCCCGGGGCCCGGACAGGTTCGAACGTGGCAGCCCAGGTGCCCGCGCCGCTGCCCGCGTCGTCCAGCCGAACCTCCTGGTGCGCCGATACAGCGGTCCGCACGAGCCCGAACGAGACCGCGGTCGGAGTCGGGCGGACGAGCGGGGCGTCGGCGGCGGCGACGTCGACGAGCCCGGCGCCTGCGCGTGTCGGACCGACGGGCGACGTCGCGGGCCCCACCGGGCGCGCGGTGACGGTGAGCGCGGCCTTCACCTCCGCGGGGCTCCAGTCGGGATGGCGCTGGAGGAGTAGCGCGACCGCTCCGGAGACGTGCGGCGTCGCCATGCTCGTCCCCGACAGCGTGCCCCAGCCGCCCGGCTGGGACGAGAGGATCGAGCTGCCCGGTGCAACGACGTCGGGCTTCAGCCTCAGGGAGATCGGCGTCGGGCCGGAGGAGGAGAAGTCCGCGATCGACGGGGACGCGCCCGACGTCGATGCCCCGACGGTGATCGCGCCGGCAGCCGACCCGGGTGAGGTGAGCGACCCTGCGCCGAACTCCTCGAAGTCGTTCCCTGCGGCGACCACGGGCACCACCCCGGCCGCCGCGGCCGCGTCGAGCGCGAGGGCGACGACGTCGTGCTGCGGCGCGATCTCGGGCTCGCCGACCGAGAGGTTGATCACGTCCATCCCGTCCTGGACGGCGGCCTCGATCGCCGCGACGAGCTCCGGTGCGTTCCCGTCGAGGCCGACGTTCGCCTCGGTGGGGACGGTCAGCGCCTTGTAGTTCCCGATGTACGCGCGTGGCGCGATCCCGCTGACCGGCGACCCTTCCGCGACCGTGTTCGCGTCCCCGGCCGCGATGCCCGCGACATGCGTCGCGTGCCCGGATTCCTGGGGGTCGAACGGACGGCTCGCGTAGCGCCAGGTCGCCCCAGGAGGCGGAAAGGAACGGGCGACGATCACCTTTGCCGTGGTGAACGCCACCTGCCCCTTCGGAAACCCGGCGGGCATCGTGTAGCCGGAGGGGTCGAAGAACGGATGGGTCTGGTCGACCCCGTCGTCGATGATCGCGATCTTGATGCCGGCCCCGTCGGCGGGAAGGGGTGGCGCAGCCAGGTTGTGCGCGTGGATGGTGTCCGCGTCCGGCCCGGCGAGCGCCTGGTAGACCGAGCCCGCGTAGACGCGTCGCACCCCCGGGAGCCGGTCAAGGCGCGCGAGCTCCCTGCGGGGGAGGACGACGGCGAGGCCGTTGGCGACGATGCGGTAGCGCCAGCGGATGGTCGCGTCGGGGACGGCCGAGCGCAGCGCGCCGACAAAGCGTCGCTGCTCGGCGTCGACCCGTGCTCGGGAGCGCTTAGAGTGGTCGTAGGCGAGAGGAGGCGCCGTCAGCTGCACGACGACCTCCGTCGCCGAGGGCAACGCTGCCGAGGCATCGTGCCCGTCGGCCGTGGCGCCGATGAGCGCTGCCGCTGCGAGGACGGAGAGAGGGAGGAGAAGGCGTCTCACGGGTATTGAGACGCCTCCGGCGGCCGGTTCGTCGGCCGCTGCCTTGCGTCATGCGGATGAGAGGACTTGAACCTCCACGCCCCTAGGGGCACACGGACCTGAACCGTGCGCGTCTACCAATTCCGCCACATCCGCGCGGTGGCTCAGTGTAGCCGGGGCGGGCGCTACGACCCGAGCGCCTCGAGCACCTGGTCGGCGTGCTCATCGGGCTTGACCTTGAGGAAGATCCGCGCCACGTTCCCGTCCTCGCCGATCACGAAGGTCGAGCGATTGACGCCCATGTACGTCTTGCCCGCGTAGGACTTCTCGCCCCAGACACCGTAGGCGTCTGCGACCTCGTGGTCTGCGTCCGCGAGCAGGGTGAACGGCAGGTCGTA
Source organism: uncultured Actinomycetes bacterium (assembly GCA_963742625.1). GTDB lineage: Bacteria > Actinomycetota > Thermoleophilia > Gaiellales > Gaiellaceae > Gaiella. The sequence continues at coordinate 907,151 of CAVUMO010000002.1, read as the reverse complement.
CTTCTCCTTGAACTTCGCGTGCGAGGCCTCGCCGTCCGGGCTCACCCCGAGGACGACCGCTCCGGCGCGCTCGAACTCGCCCCACGCGTCGCGGATCCCGCACGCCTGGGCCGTGCAGCCCGGCGTATCGTCCTTGGGATAGAAGTAGAGGATGACGGGTTTCCCTCTGAGCGAGGAGAGCGAGAGCGTCTCGCCAGAATCGGTCGCGAGCGTGAAGTCAGGAGCGGGGGAGCCTTCCTCCGGGGCCAAGCGAGCCTCCATTCGTCGGGCCGTCGCGATCGTCCGGGTATCTCGGGTCGGGGATCGGGACGGCGATCGTTTCGTGTCACCGCGAGAGCAGACTGAGCGTATCCGGCTGGCTACGGTGCAGGACGGGCTCAAGCTGACGGACACGTGGCACGGCCCCGCCGAAGCGCCAAGGTCGCAGCGCCGTCGAGCTCGTCGAGAACGGGGAGGCCGAGGTTGTTGGCGTCGCCTACTTCGACCGCTTGTTCCGCTCGTTGGCCGACCAGACAGAGGTTGTCGAGCGGATCGAGAAGGCAGGAGGACGAATCCTCGCGGTCGACGTCGGAGAGGTTCGGGCCGATACTGCCTCGCGCTGGCTCTCCAGCACAATGCTCGGGCTCGTCGCGGAGTATCACCGTCGCACAACCTCGGAGAGGACAGCGGAGGCGAAGCGTCGCGCCGTCGAACGCGGAGTGCCGCCATTCCCGAACGTGCCGCTGGGGTACAAGCAGCGCCCCGATCGGAGCCTCGAACCTGACCGGGAGCAGGCGGCCGCCGTCGCGGAGGCATTCCGCTTGAGGGCCGCCGGCGCGACAGTCATGGACGTCAGGACGTACTTGAAAGACAACGGCGTAGCCAGGTCGTGTCACGGAACGCGGGCGCTCCTCCACTCGAGAATCGTTCTGGGCGAACTCCGGTTCGGCTCGATCATCAACGCCCTGCCCACGAACCCATCGTCGACGCAGATACCTGGCACCGCGTCCAACGCCAAGTCTCGCCCCGTGGCCGGCGCCCATAGTCCGACCGTATGCTCGCCCGCCTGGGCGTCCTTCGCTGCGGCACCTGCGGCGCCCGCATGGTGACGGGCACAACGGTTCAGGGCAACCGCCGACGGCCGTACGCGTAGCGGCTCAACGTCCCATTAGGAAACCACTATCTCTGGTGCCGCTTCAGGTGGCGCGGAAAGCTCGAGCGCATTCCCAAACTCGCGCAGCGGACCCGCCTCTTGTCGGCGGCCTGGCGCGGGGCCTAGTCGGATTGCCGCTTGTCTGCTGGTTGAGCGGGAAGAAGTGTGTGTGTTTGCCCGATCGCCTGTGCGACGTCCACGAGTTTTTGGCCGGTCTGTTGTGAGTGCGACTTGAGTAGAGCGAACGCGGCTTCGGCGTCGATGCCGTTTCGCTCCATGAGGATGCCTTTGGCTTGTTCGATGATCGCGCGGCGGCCGAATGCGCCTTGCAGGTTCTGAAACTCCGCGAACCGCCGGAGCGTGATGTTGAGGGCGCTCTGCAGCTCGGCGCCGTTTCCATCCAGAATCACGTACGCAAAGACACCTCGCTGGGCGCCTCGTTCACGTAGCGGGGGTCTTTAGCGTCGAGAAGTGCGATGACCGGACAGGCTGCTTCATGGACGATCGCTGAGATCTGTTCGAGTGCGTGTTCGCCGTCAAGGCCCAACCCGACGAGCGCGATCTCTGCGCCTGTGCTGCGACTGAGCGGTCCGACACCGCTGATGTCGAGGTCGCTGCCGACGACCTCATGGCCAAGCGCTTCGACGATGGCCCTGATCGTTTCGAGTCGGTCGTCGTGCTCGTTCGCGATCAGCACCTGCAAGCGATGTTCAGGCTCGAGCGGCATCACGCTTCTCCCATGATGTTTCGAGATCCCACGCCAGAGGTATACCCTTCGATCAGCGGGTGATTCAACACCGGCTGAGCGGCGCCCTCAACAATCGGACGTCACATCTGAGCGTTCCTCATGAACCGGGACGGGGCCAGCCTGGATGCCCAGGCAGAATCCGGACATCCGGGCTGGCCGATCTTTCGGCCCACCAAGGAGGAACCGATGCCCGCCTCAATTACGCTCCCCGAGCATCATGATGGAGCGATCCGCGTTGTCTCCGAGACAGCCCAGATCGTGGCTGTCTGCCTCGAGGGAGACTTCGACCTCACGAACGCGCCAGCCCTCGACTCCCAGATCAACCGTTCGCTCGATGGTGGAACCGACCTGATCTTGGACCTCAGCGAGGCCAGCTTCATCGACTCCAGCGTCATCCACGTCGTCGTGCGCGCCGCGCAGTCGGCCGGAGCAAGAAAGCAAACCATCGTGCTTCAACTCGGCACAGCAGCCATCGTCGAGCGCGTCCTCGAAATCGCCAACATCGAACAAGTGCTACCCCGCGCCCATGACCGGCAGGAGGCTCTGCGGATGATTCAGCAGCAAGCAGCGAGCGTGTAGCCACAGAGCCTCGCCTAAGTCCTCGAACGCTGGTCGACAGGCCGCTTCACGACGAGCGTACAGACATGAGCCCGGCGACCGGAACGATCCCGATGTGGTCGGGCGCGCCGCCGAGGACATGGTCTGGGATCGCGGCCGACTTCGATAACCACCGCCATCCAGCCGAACCGGTGGCTCGGACTTCAGCACGGCCACGCTCCTGTCCGCCAGCGCTCGCACGTTCGCCGAGAAAGAGTCCCCATCGTAGGAACACGACGAGTTCGTCTCCAAGGAGTCGCCTTCCCCGGACAGTCCTCGACGCTTTCCTAACAGGCGCCGGCGCCCGCACCGAGCACTACGAGATCGCCGCCCACGAAGAGCTCGTCACGAAGGCCGGGGTGACCCGTGGCCCGCGCTGCTTGACCAGCTTCTTGGAATCGATCAGCTTGGACGACGCGGCTAGATCCAGCTTCGATTGCGGGCGATCGAGAGCACCATTACGGCGATGCCGAGCATCGCGGCGATCACCGCCCAAAACACCCATACCCGGTCAAAGAAGCCAACCCTGAAGTTCATGCCCATCACCCCTGCAAGCACGCTCGCGGGTAGAAGAATCACTGTGACAAGGGTGAGCAACTTCATGACGTCGTTCGTCCGCTGTCCGATACGGGCAACGAGGAGGTCGAACGAGCCACGCGTCGACTCCTTCGCCTCCCGCGCCGCCTCGACGGCTTGCGTCACCCGGTTCCCGAGAGCGGCGAAACGCTCCGCCGAGGTCTCAGTCGAAAGCAGATCGAGCTCGGGATGGGCCAGCGCGGCGATCACCTCGTCGTGTGCCGATAGGGCACGTCGCAGCGTCCCGATCGAGCGTCGCAACTCGACTAGCCGTTCCAGCTCGGCGGACACGTTCTTGGGAATGTCCGACATAACTCTCGCGTCAAGCTCCTCCAATTCGCTTTCGACCTCCTCGAAGGCGCGGAAGTAGCTGGTGACGACCCATTGGACAACCGCTGCGATAAATGACGGTGAGTCCAGCTCTCCAATCTGACCTCCGCCTTCGGCGAGTTCAAGGAATTCCTCGAGCACCTCGATCTCGGCCTCGTGAGCAGTCACGACCCAGTTGGGTCCGAGGACACATTCGACGGGACGGAGAACGGGCTCGCCACCTTCGCCGCTGGCCACATACAGCGTCACATGCAAATGCTCGCCCTCATCCACCAAGGAAGCACGCGGCGGCTGCTCAAGCAGCCTTCCCGAATGCTCGTCGCCGAGACCCAGAGCCTCCTGCACGACCGCGACCTCAGGCTCGGTAGGGTCGCGTAATGCCAGCCAGAGCAGAGCCTTATCCCCGACCTGGTCGAGCGCGGCTCGCAAGTCCTCCACGTGCCGGGATTCGCGCTCGTCGAACACGAAGGCCGTGAGCATCCCCCGTTGGTTCCAGGGACGCCTCCGTTTTCCTGTCCGATAGTCCGCTCGTGATCCTCCACCGCCCGGGCATCGGACAGGTGCTCGGCGTACGATGACCTGCTAGACGCAGTGGCCGCCAGGTCGCCCGAGGCGGAGGCGCCTTCGGCGTCCCTCGCGATGATGCCCTCTATGAACTGGCCGGCGCGGCTGCGGCGTCGGCTCCTCCAAGTGGCCCTGGGAGGCGGTGCGGCGTTACCCCCGTGCCTGCGGCCGGCGTGGGGCTAGGGGCTCTGTCTGTCCGCCCTGCGAGCGCTCTTCCAGGGCTGGGGTCGCTTGCCGCAGCCCCGCCCCCGTCATGTGAGCAGCCCCACTTGCAGGCGCCCTAAATTCGAGCGATCACCGCTGCGGCGGCGATGAAGCCAGCAACGCCCGTGGCCACCAGCCACAGCCAAACGGTCAACATCGGCCGGCGGCGCCTCTTTCTGCCGCCGCTAAGAATGCTCATTGTCCTCATTGTCTGCGGGTGGGGCCCCCGTCAGACTCGCGGGCTCGAGGCATACGTCGAGGCCGAGGTCCGACAGTTGCGGCCAGTCTGGCTGAGACCCGTCTGGGGTTCGTCGTCTGTTTCGAGCTCACTTGGTTCGAGGCCTGCTTCGTCGTTGAGCACTGTGTCGCCGCCGCCTTCGTGGATTGACGCCAGAGCCGGTTACCCGGAAACCGGCCTTGTTACACACTTCCGCCGAGTAAAGCCTCGCGGTAAGAGAACGGTCAGACCCCGCCAGTGTCTTTTTTCCGAACCGTTGCCAAGTGCCCAACGTCAAGATCTACGTGCTTCCAGCACGGCTTCAAGACGTCGGGGCGTGCGGCTAAATTCTCGATGTTGCCCGGCCAGGAGCCGGTTCCGCGCCCATGGGACTCGACGGCCTTTTCCTTGGCATCGTCCCAGGTGTCGCGGGCCTTGCCCTTCGACTCGCCCCACTTCTGCTGGGTCTTGCCTTCGACCTCCTTCGCCTTGCCCCTTCAGGTGGTCCTTGTCCACGAGACCCCTCCTTTCGGTCGGCTGTCCGGTATCTGCCCCGGCGTCCCGGCGCGAAACGGGTTTCCGCGGGAGCAGCGGAGGGAACCCCAACTGTCGTCAGCGAGGAGGTACACATGGAGACCTGGGTATGGATCGTCATCGCCATCGTCGTTGTCGCGGCAGTCATCGTCGCCGCGGCGCTCTGGGGGATGCGCGCCCGGCGGAGAGCGCATCTGCGCGACCGCTTCGGGCCGGAGTACGACCGTGCGGTGTCCGACTCGGGCCGGCGCGACGCCGAACGGCGGCTCACGACGGTGGAGAGCGAGCACGAAGAGCTCGACATCAGGCCGCTGTCGGAGGCCGCCCGCGAGCGCTACGTGGAGGAATGGCGGGCCATCGAGGCGCGCTTCGTCAACGACCCGGAAGACGCAGCGAAGGCCGCGGAGCGGGTTGTCCTCCGCGCGCTCGAGGAGCGCGGGTACCCGACGGGCCGCGACGCCGAGGAGCGGAGCGCCTACCTGGCGGTCGACCATCCGGACGTCGTCGAGCGCTATCGGCACGGTCGCGCGATGCTCGGCGAGGTGAAGGGCGCCGAGGGCACGGAGAACCTCCGCAAGGCCATGCTCGACTTCCGTGCGGTGTTCGAGGAGGTCGTCGAGCGGGAGCGAACGGCCGCCTAGTCGAGGCACGTTGAAGAAGATCGGCGACGGCCGCTCCGAACGGGCGGCCCTCGCCGTCTGGATTGGCCGTAGCCCGATCGAGGGTAGCCATTCCGCATGAACGTCGAGCCGAGTCGGACGGCGACCGTTTGAGCCTCGAGGGCGTGAGCGCATTCTCGACCGTTACCGCCGGCATCGTGATGCTGTACCTCGCGAAACCGGAAGCGGATGATCGAACTGCGGGCGAGAAAGCACGCTGCCCCGTCTGCGGCCGGCTCTACCGTCGCGGCGACGTCTGTCGCTGCGCCAGGCGTTGACCTGCGCGACCTTCGCGACGGGATGATTTGAGAGAGGGAAAGCGCTCCGGCGGCCGCGGCGCGCCCGCCGGAGCCTCTGCCGAGAGTCGGTCAGACGGTCGACCGGTTGAACACACCGACTAGCGCCAAAATTAGCGCGACGACGAGGATCAGGAACAGGAACTTCGACAACGCCACCCCGCCGCCGATGGCGAGGATCACGAGCAGTAGGACGAGCAGCCAGATCAGCACCCGATCATCTCCTTTCGTGGTGTCGCGGTATTCCCCGACGGAGTGACGGCCAACCGCCGAGACTCCCCGGAGCCGGCGGGCGAGCGCCCGCCGGCTCCGCGGCGCCTACATCAGGCTCTCGTTCGAAGGGTTGCTGCGAGGGTCACCGGTCGAGTCGTAGTACGAGCCGAGCTGTCCCCGGTAGTCGTCGTCGGCACCCGACTCGTGGTACTCGGGGGCATGCTTGATCTCGTCCTTCGTCCGGTCGACGAAGACCTTTTTCCCGCTGTCGTCGATGTCCCGCACCACACCGGCCGGCAGCATGACCTTCTTGCCGAAGATCCACGGGCCCGTGTCGACCACGAGGTAGCTGCGGCCCGTGTCGTACGTCGCCTCGTCGACCTTGCCGATCGAGCCATCGGTCGCCTCGACGTCGTAGCCCGAGACGTCGACGTTCGGCTCCATGACCATCGTCGCGGGGTATGTCCACACATCGTTCGACATCGTGTCTCCTCTCTTCTCTTGTCCGAATGCCGTCGAGCAGCCGTGAATTCCCGAAGGACCCGGGCCTAAAACGTCGTGTCAGAGGCCGTTTCCGTGACCTCGGGAGCGGGTAAACAGACCTTCGTGATCGGTTTCGCTCGAGGACCCTGTGAGCGACGACCAACTTCCGCCCGCTGAACGCCAGCGCACAGGCGAGGACGAGCTTGCGCGCGGACGTATCGAGCAGACGCCGTTCTCGATGATCAACTGGGTGGCTGTCGTGATGGGGCGTTTGCGGCGCTCGCGCTGATCGTGGTCATCGCCTACGTCATCGCCTGACGACTCGGAGGCGCGATCCATGTCGGATGCGCTCTTGTTCCGTGAGCACGAGGTCGAACAGGTCGACGAGTGGTCGGAGCGCCTCGGCTCGCTCGGCCGGTCGAGTCTCCTGTGGATCGACCTCGAGCGTCCGCGCGACGCCGAGGTCGACCGCCTCGCGGAGGCGCTCGAGCTCGCGGCGGGAACGCTCGGCCTCGTGCGAATCCGCCGTTGGATCTGCGGCGGGGCTGGCGAACCCCAACCGGTCTACGATCGACGCTGATGGCCGCCGACGATCCGCGCGCCCTACACGCCATCTCGCGCAAGCCGATGGTCCTGCGCTATGCGTTCGCTTTCCTCGCGACCCTCGCGGCGGTGACCGCCCAGGTGGCCCTCACCGACGAGCTAACCGTTTCCGTGTACTCGATTCTCGTCGGCGCCGTTGCGCTGGCCGTCTGGTACGGGGGTTTCGGACCGGGGTTCCTCAGCGTCATCGTCGGCTGGGCCGGCGCGTATCTGTTCGTCGTGCACGAACGCGCCGACCTGGGCATGACGGCGCGCGAGGCGTGGATCCAGTGGGGCATCGCCCTCGCCGTGGCGCTCGGCATGCTCTGGGTGAGCCTCGCGCTGCGCCGCGGTCGGGCCCGTTCGGCGGAGGCGGCGGACAACGCCGAGGAGTCGGTTGCGGGCCTCGCGACGCTGCAACGGCTCTCGTCGGCTCTCTCGGCCGCCGCGAGCGTTTCCGACGTCGTTTCGACGCTCGTCGAGGAGGCGCCGCCGGTCGTGGGCGCTCCCGTGGCCCTGGGCTTCGTCGAGGAGGGCGACATCGTAATCGCGCATCCCGAGGGCCTCCAGCTCGCCGAATGGCAGGTGCTCCGGCTGACCGAGGGCCGTATGCTCCACCGCACCGCGCGCCAGGGACGGCCGCTGCGCGCAGTCGGCCGCACGGAGCTCGAGGCGACGTTCCCGGACACCGCGGCGCTCGCGCCGAACGCGCAGGCCGCGATCGCCGTCCCGCTCCGGGTCGAGGGTCGGGTGATCGGCTCCGTTGGGTTCGTGTTCGACGACGCGGAGGATGCACATGACGAGACCGAGGCCCTCGCGATCGTCGTCGCGGGCCTCGGCGGGCAGGCGCTCGAGCGTGCGCGGCTCTACGAGTTGGAGCTGGAGTCGCGACGGGGACTCGACCGAATCCTGCGCGTCGCGCCGCGGTTCTTCGCTGGCAGCGAGTCGGTCGTGACCGACGCCATCTGCCGCGAGGCGAGGACGGTCTTCGGCGCCGACTTCGCGATGCTCTGGCGCGTCAAGGGGGAGACCCTGGAGCTGGCCGCGTTCGACCCCGAGATCGAGCCGCTCCGCGCGGGCCTCGAGTCCGATCTCGACGACTTCCCGCGGCTGCGCGACGCGGTCCACGCGCTCAACGTGTCCTTCGTGCCCGACGTGAGCGAGGAGGCGCTCGGCGAGGGACTGGTGCGCGTCAGGCGCCTCGGCATCCGCTCCTCGCTCCGCGTCCCCGTCGTGATCGCGGGCCAGGCGGAGCTGGTGCTGATCGTGTCGTGGGAGACGATGATCTCGCGGCCGGACGCGTCGACCCTCGTGCTCGTGCGTCGGTTCGCCGACCAGGCGGGGCTCGCGCTCGAGCAGGTGGAGCGTCGGCGCGCGGAAGCCGAGGCTACCCGGCGAGCCGTCGAGGCGCGACGGCTCCACGAGATGACGGCCGCCCTCGCCAAGGCGGCGACGCCCGCCCAGGTCGGCGCCGTCTGCCTCGAGCACACCCGTCTCGCGGTCGGCGCCGACGGCGGGTTTCTCGTGCGGGCGCCCGTGGAGGGCACCGCGCTCGGCGTACTGGCGAGCGACGGCGACGTCGGCTCGGCCGACCTGGACGCGCTCAGTCTCGAGTCCGACGCGCCGGTCGCGCGGACGATCCGCTCCGGCGAACCTGTGTGGGCGCTCGACGGCGACGGCCCCACGTCGGCCGGCTCCGAAGGCCGAAGAGCGTGCGCCGCTCTCCCGCTCCGCTCGGGGTCGAGGGTGCTTGCCGCGGTGCAGCTCGTGTTCCGCGAGGGCCTCCAGCCGACCGCCGAGCTGCGCGACCGGCTCGACGCGATCGTCGGGCAGTGCGCGCTCGCGCTCGAGCGGAGCTTCCTGCTCGACTCCGAGCTTCGCCTGCGACGCCTTTCGGAGCGTCTTCAGAGGATCACGGCGGAGCTGTCGAATGCGCTGACGCGGGCAGACGTCGCGCGTGTGCTCCTCGACCACGTGGACGAGGCGGTCGGGACGGAGTGCGCCGTGCTCGTAGTGCTCGGAGAGGGGCTCGGGCCCACCGAGCTGCTCGGCTGGAGCGGCTTCGAGGAAGATGAGGCCGAGCGCTGGCTCGACGTGCCGATGGATGCAGGGAGTCCGCAGGGGCACGCGATCCGGCGGCTCGCGCCGAATGTCTATGACGCGAGCGACGACGAGGAGGACGTCGATCGGTTTTTCGACCCGGCGGGAACCGGACATCGCTCGTTCCTGTTCGTCCCGCTCGTCCTGGGCCGCCGGCCGCTCGCGCTCCTCGTCGCGTCTTCGCGGGCGTCGCTCGACCTCGCCGCCGACGACCTCCGCTTCGTCGCGGCGCTCGCAGGCCAGGCTGCACAGGCCCTCGACCGCGCTCGGCGCTTCGAGTCGGAGCAGCGGATTGCGGAGACCCTTCAGCAAAGCGTGCTGCCGGCGTCACTGCCGGCGCTGCCGGGCGTGCAGCTCGCGGGACGCTACCTGCCCGGAACGGCGGAGCTCGAGGTCGGTGGCGACTGGTACGACGCGATCGTCCTACCCAACGGACGGTTGGGCCTCGTCGTCGGAGACGTGGTCGGCAAGGGGGTCAGGGCAGCGGCGACGATGGGGCAGCTCCGCAACGCGATCCGGGCGTTCTCGCTCGACCGGCTGAAGCCCACGACCACCCTTGGACGGCTCAGCCGTCTCGTCGAGGAGGTGATCGAGACCTCCTTCGCGACCGTCGTCTACGCCGAGCTCGATCCAGAGACGGGCGTGTGCCGGTATGCATCCGCCGGCCACCCGCCGCCGCTGGTCGCCACACTCGACGGAGCCGTCGAGTACCTCGAGGGCGGCCGTGGGCTCCCGCTCGGAACGGGAACGTCGACGAGCTACCGCCAGGCCGTGGCGGAGCTCCCGCACGGCGCGGTGCTCGTCTTCTATACGGACGGCCTCATCGAGCGACGCGGGCGGTCACTCGACGAAGGTTTCGAACGGCTACGCGCCGCGGTCGCCACCGGTCCGAGGGACCCCGATCGCCTCGCGGCGCACGTGCTCGATCATCTGATCGGCGACGACGACCGCGGCGACGACGTCGCGCTGCTCGTCGCGCGGCTGTTGCCGGTGGCGCCCCGGTCGCTCGACCTCCGCCTCGACGGCGGCGACGCCTCGCTCCGCAATGCCCGCGAGGCGCTGAGGCTCTGGCTCGCGACCGCGCCGGTGGGGGAAATGGACGCGCACGACATCGTCCTCGCGGCGTGGGAAGCGAGCGCCAACGCAAGCGAGCACAGCCTGTCCGACTCGGGGTTTCGCCTCCAAGCACAGCTCGTGGACGACGGGTTGCGCATCGTCGTGGAGGACAGCGGTACGTGGATGCCCCCCTCCGCGCGCCCGGACCGGGGCCGGGGTCTCCAACTGATGCGAGCGCTCATGTCATCGGTCGAAGTCGAACCCGGCCCCCGCGGGACGCGCGTCACTCTGGAGAAGCGGCTCCTCGTGGAGAAGCCCGAGTCGGCCCTCACAGCAGGTAGATGAGCAGGATGATGATGAGGATCAGCAGGATCGCTCCGCCGCCGATGTACATCCCGACCTCCCTTCCTCGTTCGACGCCCCTTGATTCCACGTCGACCCCTCTGACCAAACGTTTGCCCGGGGACGCCCCGGGTACAGACCCGGAGTACGTCCGAGGGGATCGGAGATGGCCCTGGGAATGGCGGAGAGGGAGACGACAGCGGCGCCGGCGCCGGGCGGGTGGCCACGCAAGACGACGGCCGAACGTGCCGGTGGGGCACACGAGCGGAGCGTCGACGAGCTTCTCGTCGCCTATCACCGCGAGGGTGACCGCATGGCACGCGAGCAGGTCATCGTCGAGTTCATGCCGCTCGTGCGTTCGCTGGCCTCCCGCTATGCCGGGCGCGGCGAGCCGCTCGACGATCTCGTCCAGGTGGGCGCCGTCGGGCTGATCAAGGCGGTCGACCGGTTCGACGTGTCCCGCGGCGTCGAGTTCACGAGCTACGGCGTGCCGACGATCGTCGGCGAGATCCGACGGCACTTCCGCGACAAGGCGTGGGCGATGCACGTCCCACGGAGGATCAAGGAGTTAAGCGTCCGCCTTTCACGCGTGCTCGACGATCTCACCACGACGCTCGGGCGGTCGCCGACGATCGCGGAGCTCGCCGAGGCTGCCGCGGTCGACGAGGAGGACGTGATCGACGCGCTCGATGCCGCGCACGCGTATTCGACACGCTCGCTCGACGCGGCTGCCGGTGGCGAGCAGCTCGCGGGGCCCGAGCCCGGCTACGAGGGAGTCGACGACCAGTGGCTTCTCTCCGCCGGCCTCGAAGCCCTCGACACCCGCGTACGGCGCATCGTCGAGCTCCGCTTCTTCGAGGAGATGACGCAGTCCCAGATCGCGGCCGAGCTCGGGATCTCGCAGATGCACGTCTCGCGGCTCCTGCGGAACGCGTTCGACGTGATGCGCAGGTCGATCGAGACCAGGGCGGCCGGGGCATGACGAGCGAGGCAGTACAGCTGCGATTTCCCGCGAGAGCCGACCTCCTCCTGGCGCGCCTTGCCGTCACTGGCGTCGCGCGCCGGATGGCCCTCGGCCGCACGGAGGTCGCCGACCTGAAGCTCGCCGTCACCGAGGCGTGCAGCAACGCTGTCCGCCACGCGTACTCTCCGGCCGGGTCCGGCGAGATCGAGCTCGAGCTGCTCGCAAGCGATGATCGTCTCGATCTCGTCGTCGCGGACCACGGGGCCGGCATCGCACTACCGGTGCCCCCGCCGCCGAAGCCGTCCGAACGCGGCGGCATGGGCTTCGCGATCATCAGGGCGGTGGTCGACGAGCTCGAGGTCCGCCCCGGCGGAGACGGGGGCACGGTCTTGCACATGACGAAGCTCGCCCGCCGCAAGGACCCCGTCGACGACCGATCGGGCGTTTGAAGGCTCGGCAACCGGGGTAGCCCGCTTTGAATCGTGCGGGACAACGGCGCCGTCACAGGGTCGATCGACTTCCGGCTGGAGGAAGATCGTCCACGGGCGGGCACGGTCGTCGTCTCCGTGCACGGCGACCTCGACCTCCACACGGCCGACGAGCTGAGCGACCGGCTCGTAGGAGTCGCCGAAGGTGGCGCCTCGTCGGTCGTGGTCGATCTCTCGGATGTCGCGTTCGTCGACTCGCAGGGGCTCGGGGCGCTCCTCCGTGGCACGAGGCAGCTCGGCGGCGGCGTGGGACGCTTCCGGCTCGTCGTCCCGGCGCCGCAGATCCGTCGGATCTTCGAGATCACCGCACTCGATCGGGTGTTCGCGCTGGACGAAACGCGCGAGCAGGCCCTTGCCCGGGGCGAGCAGCTGGAGGAGTCGCGCGACGCGGTTTCGGACGGTCCCGAACAGGGGATGACGGGTCCGTGACGGCCGGGATCGCGACCAGCGTCAAGGGCGATCTTCCAGTCCTGCTCTTCGTGGGTCAGCGGCGTTCCGGGCCGTCGCGGCGGATGGAGAGACTCGTGGCCTGGGTCAAGGTGAGCCAGAAGGCGCGGCTCCGCGTCGTCGCGGTGGACGGCGACCGGCGGATCGACGTCGTCCGACGCTTTGGGATCAGGGAGTTCCCGTCGCTCGTGCTGATCGTCCGCAGGCGGGTCGTCGCGCGGCTCGAGGGCCGGGCGACCGGACAGGAGATCGACCAGCTGCTGCGGGCGCATCTGCCGGCCTGACGCGGGCGTTTCTCCTGGTGGTTCGGTGGGGATCCTGGATCGCGTAACGAAAGGCGGTCGGTCACAGCGTTGGCGTCGCACGGCGTTGGGGTCGGGAGGCTGGCCGTCGCGCGCGGTCACGATGGGCGTCCTACTCCTCCTGGCGCCAGTCGTGGCCGGCTCGTCGAGTCCTACTGATCACAGTCATCGCGATCGGCGGGCGCGCTCACGGGCCCGTGAGGCACGCCGGTGCTCGGGTACGCTCGCGCGGTGGCGGGAATCCATCCCTGGCTCGGCGGGGCCGCGATCGTCGTCTGCGCAACCGCCGCGTTCGTCGGCGGCTTTCTCTACTGGCGCGGCCGCGGCGCTGGGCCGATCACGACCCATCTGCTCTCGCTCGCGCAGACCCTCCTCGTCGCACAGGTCGGAGTGGGCCTCCTGCTCCTCGCCGACGACCGGCGCGCACCGGAGCAACTCCATTACCTCTACGGGACGCTCGCGCTGGCCGTCGCGTTGGCGCCGTGGTTCTACGCGCCGGAGTCGGGGCCACGCCGCCTGCTCTGGTTCGCCGCGACCACGGGCGTCGCGGGCGCGCTCGCGATCCGCGCGTTCATGACGGGCACGTCGTGAGGAACCTGTACGAGAACCGGTTCCTGCGCGGCATCGCGCTGGTCGCGCTCGTCTCGCTCGTAATCGTGCTGCTCTCCCTCGAGAACTCGCTTGCGACGGCGAGCGCGCTCCTCAGCATCGCCTTCTTCCTCGCGATCGCGTTCTTCCTGTTCCTCCTCTGGCGCGAGCGCCGCTCGGACATCGAGGCGTGGTCCGACCTCTCCCGGCGGACGTTCTACGCCGCGATCGCGCTCGCCGTCCTCGCGGTCGGCGCGCTGCTCGGCCTGTCGCCGCGCGGGGCGGACGCGATCGCCTTCGTCGCAGTTATCGCGTGCTGCGTGTGGGCGCTCGTCCGCGTCTGGCGGCGCGAGCATCGGTACGTCTGAGGCGACGCCGGGCGGAGGCGCCGTTGCCCCGCGTCGCAGCAAGTCGTAGATTGGTGCCGTGGGCCGGGGTCTCTGTGCGGACTGGACGGGGTAATGCCCTGCTCGACGAGTTCGCAACGCCCACATTGCACCCTCCGGTCCCGGGCGTGCCTGTCGCGCTCGGAGAAAGGACAGCAGAAATGAAGCTCCGCATCGTTCTTCTCGCGACGGCGGCCGCACTCGTAGCCGTCGCGCTCTCGCTGAACCTCGCATCCGCCGGGCGGTTGGCCCCGTCGGCGAGGAACACCAGCGCAGCGGCGTACCCGGCGCCGAAGGTGCCGAACGCCGCCGCCCTCAAGAAGGAGTACGGCGGCCAGTCGATCACGTTCATCGGCGACTCCGTCGGCGGGAGTCACAATCGCGACGTCGCGCTCGCGAAGCAGTTCACGAAGGACACCGGGATCAAGGTGAAGGTCGTTCCGCATCCGACCGCGTCGGATGCGTCGTACTCGCAGCTCGCACGCGTGTTCTCGTCGAAGTCGTCGTCGTTCGACGTCGCGATGCTCGACGTCCTCTGGCCCGGTGCCTTCGCCCCGTTCCTTGTCGACCTGAAGCCGAAGCTCGGCAAGGAGGCGAAGCAGCACACGCCAGGACTCATCGCGAACGACACCGTCGGCGGGAAGCTCGTCGCGATGCCGTGGTTCGGTGACTTCGGGATCCTGTACTACCGCACCGACCTGCTGAAGAAGTACGGGTACTCGAGCCCGCCGACGACCTGGACTCAGCTCTTCGCCATGGCGAAAAAGATCCAGGATGGCGAGCAGGCCAGCAACCCGAACTTCTCCGGCTTCGTCTTCCAGGGGAACTCGTACGAAGGCCTGACCTGCGACGCGCTGGAGTGGTACAAGTCGTCCGGCGCCGGCAGCTTCATCGACGCCGGCAAGGTGACGATCGACAACCCGAAGGGCGCGGCGGTCCTCGACCTGTTCGCCTCCCAGATCGGCAAGACGACGCCCCGAGACGTGACGACGTACCAGGAGGGCGAGGCGCACACGGCGTTCGTCGAGGGCAACGCGGCGTTCATGCGCAACTGGCCGTACGCCTATTCGATCGGGGCAGATCCCAAGACGTCGAAGATCGTCGGGAAGTTCAGCGTCACCGTCCTCCCACACGGCCCCGGCGGCCAGTCGGTCGGCACGGTGGGCGGGTGGCAGCTCGGCGTGAACAAGTACTCGAAGCACGTCGACGCGTCGATCGAGTTCGTCCGCTACATGACGAGCGCGCCGGTGCAGAAGTTCGACGCGATCACCAACACCAACGTTCCGACGATCCCGGCGGTGGCCAAGGACCCGGCCGTGGTGAAGGTGAACCCGTACCTGAAGCCGGCGATCGCCAACGTCGCCCGCGTCGCGCGTCCGTCGAACATCCTTGGTGCGCACTACAACGAGGGCTCCAAGGCGATCTACCAAGGGATCAACCAGATCCTCAACGGCCGGTCCGCGAGCAGCGTGCTGCCGGGGGTCCAGGCCAAGCTCCAGCGGATCCTCCGCTAGCAAGGCGTGCCGTTGCGGGGGAGGGTGGCGTCTGCCATCCTCCCCCTCCACTCCATGTCGACTGCCGCGACCCCAGCACCAGTTCCTCGCCGCCGGCGCAGGTCGACGAAACTCAAGAGACGACAGACACGGCTCGCATGGATGCTGCTCGTGCCGGCGCTCGCGGTCGTCGTGCTCGTCGCGATCTACCCGCTCGGCAAGACCATCTACCAAAGCTTCACCGACCAGGAGTTCCTCGCGCTCGAGCCGGCGCAGTGGGTCGGCCTGCAGAACTACCGGGACCTGCTCGACGACACGATCTTCCGCGACGCCGTCTGGACGACGCTCAAGTTCACAGTGATCACGGTGGCGTTCGAGTTCGCGCTCGGGCTGGCCATCGCCCTCGTCGTCAACTCGAAGTTCAGGGGCCGCGGCGTCATGCGGGCCGTGATGCTCGTCCCGTGGGCGATCCCGACCGTCGTCGCCGCCCAGATGTGGAAGTCGATGCTCCAGTCGAACGGCGTGATCAGCGACGCCGGCACTCGGCTGGGCCTCCTGGCGCACCCTCACGCCTGGATCGCCGACCCGGCGACGGCGCTGGGTGCGATCTGCGCCGTCGACATCTGGAAGACGGCGCCGTTCGTGGCGCTGCTCCTGCTCGCCGGGCTCCAGGTCATCCCCAACGATCTCTACGAGGCCGCCGAGGTCGACGGCGCCAACCCGCTGCAGCAGTTCTGGAAGATCACGCTGCCGCTGCTCGCGCCCGCGATCTTCGTCACGCTGATCTTCCGGACGCTCGACGCGCTGCGCGTGTTCGACGTCTTCTACGTGTTCTTCGGGAACCGGCTCGGCACGCAGTCGATGGCGATCTATGCCCAAGCCACGATCGTGAGCGACGGCTACGTCGGCTACGGCGCCGCGATCAGCATGGCGATCTTCCTCGTCATCGCCCTGTTCGTCGTGATCTACCTGACCTTCCAGCGGGTGGCGTTGCGATGAGCGTCGCCACGGAGACGACCACTGCGCGCGTCGTCCGGCCCGTGAGCAGGAGCCGGGCGTTCTGGCGCAGCCCGATCGGCCGCCTGACCAAGAAGGTCCCCTTCTACACGCTCGTCGCGCTGATCTTCGTCTACTGCCTCTTCCCGTTCTTCTGGGCCCTGCGCTGCGCCTTCACGCCCGAGAGCGACCTGTTCTCGACGCCGCTCCAGTACGTCCCGGACCACCCGACGCTCGACAACTTCCGGCAGGCGTTCGAAGCCGAGTTCTTCCGGAAGGGACTCCTCAACTCGGCGATCGTCGCCGGTGGGGTGACCCTGCTCTCGCTCGCGATCGGCACGCTGGCGGCGTTCGCGCTCGGTCGTTTTCAGTTCCGTGGACGGTCGTTCGTCATGTACCTGATGCTCTCGATGACGATGTTCCCGTCCATTGCGATCCTCGGCGCGCTCTACACGATGATCTCCGGCTTCAGCCTCGGTCCGATCGATCTCCCGAACATCTACGACACCTTATGGTCGCTCCTCTTCACCTACCTGATCTTCACGCTGCCCTTCACGATCTGGGTGCTGACGACCTTCATGCAGGCGTTGCCGGGCGATCTCGAAGAGGCGGCGTACGTCGACGGCGCGACGCCGTTCCAGGTCTTCTACAAGGTGCTCCTACCGCTGATCCTCCCGGGCCTCGTCACGACCGGGCTGCTCGCGTTCATCTCTGCCTGGAACGAGTATCTGTTCGCGCTCTCGTTCATCCAGGACCCCGACAAGTACACCGTCCCACTCGCGATCACGTCGTTCGTCGGCGAGTCGGGCAGCTCGTTCCAGCAACCCTGGGGCACGATCATGGCCGCGACGATCATCGTCACGGTGCCGCTCGTCGCGCTCGTGCTGGTCTTCCAGCGCTACATCCTCGCCGGCCTCACCGCCGGAGCTGTGAAGGGTTGATCCTTCTGCGGACGGATCAGGCGCCGTCGTCGTAGATTCCGGCGCCGCTCTCGACGTCGAAGAAGTGCAGCTGGCGTGTGTCCACGGCGACGTCGACCTGATCGCCCGGCTTCACCCGCGAACGGGCGCCGAAGCGGCCGACGAGGACCGCCGAGCTTTCGCTTGCGTGAACCTCCGCCCGCTCGGCCTCGCCTACGTCCTCGGCGAGCTCCTTCACGTCCGCCGTGAACGCGGGCGGCGCGTCGACCGAGAAGTGGACCATGATCTCGGCGCCGAGCGCCTCTCGCAGGGTCACGGTTCCCTTGAGCGTCCCGCCGTGTGCCGTCTCGCCCGCGAGCTGGAAATCCTCGAGATCCTCGGGCCGGATCCCGAGTACGAGCTCCCGGCCCTCGTAGCGCTGGAGCGCCGGCCGCTGCTTCAGCGTCTCGGGGCCCAGCAAGATCTCCTGCGAGCCCGTCACGACCGTCATCGTCCCGTTGTCGCGCCGCAGCGTCGCCTCGAGCATGTTCATCGCCGGGCTGCCGATGAAGCCGGCGACGAAGAGGTTCACCGGATGGTCGTAGAGCTCCTGCGGCTCTGCCGCCTGTTGCAGCTCGCCCTTGCGCATCACGGCGACGCGGTCGCCCATGGTCATCGCCTCGACCTGGTCGTGTGTGACGTAGATCGTCGTGACGCCGAGGCTGCGCTGGAGCTCGCTGATCTCGGCTCGCATCTGCACGCGCAGCTTGGCGTCGAGGTTGGAGAGCGGCTCGTCCATGAGGAACGCTGACGGCTGGCGCACGATCGCACGGCCCATCGCCACGCGCTGCCGCTGGCCGCCCGAGAGCGCCTTCGGCTTGCGCTTGAGGAACGGCTCGAGGTCAAGGATGCGCGCCGCGTCGCGCACCCGCTTGTCGATCTCCGCCTTCGGCACCTTGTGCAGCTTGAGGCTGAACGCGATGTTGTCGTAGACGGAGAGGTGCGGGTAGAGCGCGTAGCTCTGGAAGACCATGGCGATGTCGCGCTCTCGCGGCGTCAGGTCGTTGACGATGCGGTCGCCGATCCGGACGGTGCCCTCCGAGATCTCCTCGAGGCCGGCGACCATCCGCAGCGCGGTCGTCTTGCCGCAGCCGGAGGGGCCGACGAGGACCATGAACTCGCCGTCTCCGATCTCGAGGTCGATGCGGTCCACGGCGCGGGTGCCGTCGGGGTAGACCTTGCTCACATCGTCCAGCGACACCTCGGCCATCGTCGACCTCCTCGTTCCTTGCCGTCCCTGTCGCGCGCATCATCCTACGCCGACGCCGCCTCATCACTTCGGCAGGCTCCGAAAGAGGGTCCAGGCCCCAGAGGTCACGGCGCGCGGCAGCGCTAGCGGGACGGAGCGGGGTACCGAGTGCCGTCGGGCGCCGTGTAGAGCGTCGAGGCGCTCGGGAGTCCCGTCAACGCGCCGTCGAGCGCATCGAGCGCATCGCGTACCTCCACGAGCTTGCCCACGAAGATCGGCGTATCGCGTTCCGTCCAGCGCGAGGCCTCGCTCTCGCGCAGGGTCATCATCAGGTGCATGAAGTCGGCGGGCTCCTCCGCCTCGAAGGCGGGGATGAACTCCTGGTCGTCGATCCCGAACGAATAAGTCGTGTGGTTCGTGATCGTCACGAACCGCGCCCCGATCTCGGCGTGCTCGCGCATCGCCACGGCGCGCTCCTCGAACGAGAGGAAGTACCACGGGCGCACCTTCACGAACGGGTACACGATCAGGTACGGCGCGTTCCGCGGCGCGACGCGACCCTGGCGCACGCGCTTCTTGTCCGTGTAGACGGACGGCTTCGTCGTCCCGAGGTACGAGTGGGGGACGGTCAGCCACGCGCCGAGTGGCGTCCCGTTGAGCGCCGCGCCGAGCTCGAGCAGATCGTCGTATCGCTGCGTGATCGTCCAGAGGAAGAGATCCGCCTCGGGGCGCACCCCGACGGTCGAGTAGACGCGGAGGCCTTCGATCCGGCCCGCGAACTCGTCGACGACGTCCGCGAACGCCTCCTTGCCGGCGATACGCTCCTCGACCGGAAGCCGGCGCCAGGCTGGGTCGACGGCGAAGAACCGGTAGCCGACGTATTGCCCGACCTCGACGCCCTCGATGCGCTCGTAGCCGTCCGCCACGCGTCGAATGTTAGAGCCTCCAACACAATGACCGGCGATGTCCCGGGGCGGCGCAGGACGCCGTGATCCGGCGTCCTCGGTCGCGCCCATATCGTCCCGATATGGGCGCTCCCTGCGTCCTTGCCTCACGGCGTCCTGCATCCGCCCCGCGACGGGCAATCACCGCGTTGGAGGCTCTACGCAGACCCGGCTCAGGCCGGGCGCAGGAGGCCGCTCGTGACGGACTCGGGCGCGCCCGGGTTCACCGGATGGACGAGCGTGAGCCGGAGCCTGACCGGCGCCTTCCCGAGCTTCGTCTTCCCGAACGACGCGACGAGGGTCGTGTCGCCGCGCCCGTAGCCGTTCACGCGCGCGGCGAGCGCGCCGGTCGTCGACCGCAGTGCCTCGAGGGTCCAAGCGCAGTCGAGGGAGCAGCGGAACCGCACGCTGTGCACGCCGCGCTGGAACGCGCGCGGGCCGGGGAACCGGACGCCGAGCGGCGAGACCTCGAGCGCCATCCCGTCGCAGCGGGCGATCGATCCGCCTCGGGTGCGGGCCAGCGAGTCGCGGACCGCCCAGAAGCTCGACTTCGGCGTCCCGTCCGCGTAGTACACGCCCGACTGCCAGCTCGGCAGGGCCGTCTCGTCCTGCGAGTGGAAGAGCAGGATTCCCTCGACGGTGGGCTGGCAGAACGCGAGCCTGAGCCCGAGGTCGTACGACGCCGCCTGCTGCCGCTCGTCCACGGGCTTCGTGGTCGCCGGCTCGGTGCCCGAGTACAGGCTCCGCTTGCCCTCCGGCACCGCCGACTCGATCCCGAACTCGTCGTAGAGGATGGGCAGCGACGACCCGGCTTGCGCCGTCCCGTCGAACGCCTGCCCGAGCAGCGCGACGAGCTTCCCGTAGTCCGCGAGCCCGATCGACGTCGAGCGCGGGTGCGGGAAGTCGGGGCTCTGCGACGAGTTGTCGGGGTACGGATGGAACGCGAGGCCGTCCATCACCGGCAGCGTGCGGCCGCTCGCGCGATAGGCGGTGCCCATCGCCTGGATGAACGCCGTTGGCGACGACGTCGGGCGGATTCCCTCCGGCCGGTCGCTCCCGCGGGGGGCGAGGGCGCCGCCCCACACGGTGATCGTCGGGTCGACGGCCTTCAGGGCGTCGTAGGTCTGCGCCAGGAGCGAGAGGTAGGCGGGCGCCGAGGCGTTCGACCCGTCGGGCGCGAATTGCGGGAGCCAGAAGCGGTTCAGGTTCGGCTCGTTGCCGACGATGATCTGGTCGAAGCTCGGCACGAGTCGGGCGACCGAGGCCGCGTACTGCGCGAACTGCGACTGCGCGGTCGCGTCGAGGGGGGTCGTTCGCTGCCCGGCGTTGTAGACCGAGACGTACACCTCGACCCCGTTCAGGTCGGCCGCTGTCTCGACGTTGCGGAGCTCACGCAGCTCGTCGGCGGTCGGCGCGACGAGCCCTGGCTCCCAGTTGGTCGTGACGCGGACGGCGGTGAACCCCGCGAGCCGGAGCTGGGCCATCTTCGCCTCGGCGGTCGGCAGGTCGGGCGCGCGAACAGCGTCCTCCGCGACCCCGAGCGTCATCGCCGGACCGGCCGCGTCGGCGTGTCCGGCGATGACGCCGGAGGCGATCGCGAGCAGCACGACGAAGGGGAGGTGGCGGAGGCTCATTGTCAGTGAGACGACGAAGCGGCCGGATACGCTAGACGACGTGGACGATGACGTCCGAGAGCAGCTGAGACGGCTGCCACCGGGCCCGGGCGTCTACCTCTTTCGCGACGCGCGCGACGAGATCCTCTACGTCGGCAAGGCGAAGTCGCTCCGGGCCCGTGTGCGCAGCTACTTCAACCGTGGCGCCGACCTCCGGGTCGGGATCGACCGCATGGTCCAGCGGATCCGCCAGATCGAGGTGATCGTCACGCAGAGCGAGGCCGAGGCCCTGCACCTCGAGCAGAACCTCGTGAAGCGCCATCGGCCGCCGTTCAACGTGCGGCTCCGCGACGACAAGTCGTTCCCCTACATCGCCGTCACCGTCGCCGACCCGTATCCCCGCGTGATGTTCACCCGCGAGCGCCACCGCCGCGGCACCGTCTACTTCGGGCCGTACGCGAACGCGAAGAAGGTGCGGGAGACGCTCGACGTCCTCAACCGCGTGTTCCAGTTTCGCCCCTGCGAGGGGCCGAAGCCGGGACGCCATTCAGGGATCCCCTGCCTCGACTTCCACATCGAGCGGTGCACGGCGCCGTGTATCGGCGCGATCTCGCAAGAGGCCTACGGGGAGATCATCGACGGGGTGATCGAGTTCCTCTCCGGCGAGACCCGCCCGATCCGGCGTGCCCTGGAATCGAGGATGCGCGAGGCCGCCGCCGAGGAGCGATACGAGGACGCCGCGCGCTATCGCAACCGGCTGCGCGCGGTCGACAGCCTCGCCGAGCGGCAGGCGGCCGACAAGCGCGCCGTCGGGACGATCGACGTGATCGGCCTCGCGGTCGAGGACGACCGAGCGGCCGTGCAGCTCTTCCCGCTGCGGGACGGCAAGATGGTCGACCGCTTCGCGTTCCATCTCGAGAACGTGGACGGCCAGGATCGCGCCACGATCCTCGAGTCGTTCTGCGTCGAGCACTACAGCGGTGCGCCCGCCGTGCCGCCGCAGGTCGTAGTCCCGGCGGACATCGGCGACACCGACGCCCTCGCCGCCTACCTCGGTGATCTCCGCGGCGCCCGGGTCGAGGTGCGCGCGCCCCAGCGCGGCGAGAAGCTGCGTCTCGTGCGTCTCGCCGAGGAGAACGCACAGCTCGCGCTCGAGCACGACGCATCCGCGACGGAGCAACGCCGGCAGCGTCGTGTCGAGGCGCTCGAGCAGCTACGGGAGTCGCTCAACCTCGAGAGCCTGCCGACCCGCATCGAGTGCTTCGACGTCTCGAACATCCAGGGTCGCGAGATCGTCGCGTCGATGTCGGTGTTCGTCGACGCGCAGGAGCGCCGATCGCACTACCGGACGTTCGCCGTGCGAGGGCTCGACGGGCAGGACGACTTCGCGTCGATGGCGCAGGTCGTCTCGCGCCGGTTTGCGCGGCTTCGCGACTCGGCGTCTCCGGAGCGCTACGACGAGAGCTTTGCGCAGATTCCGAACCTCGTCGTGATCGACGGCGGGAAGGGTCAGCTCGCGGCGGCGCTCGAGGCGATCCACTCGACGTTCGACGTCCCTCGCACGGCGGTCGTCGCGCTCGCGAAGCGGGAGGAGGAGGTCTTCGTCCCGGGGCAGTCCGATCCGATCAGGCTCGACCGGCACGACCCGGGTTTGCAACTTCTCCAGCGTGCTCGGGACGAGGCTCACCGGTTCGCGATCGGATTCCACCGCCGCCGGCGGGATACGAGGGCCTTCGAGTCGATCTTCGACGGGCTCGAGGGGATCGGCCCTGCGCGGCGTCGCGCGATCCTGCGTCACTTCGGCTCCGCGGACGCGTTCCTGGACGCCTCGCGCGAGGAGCTCGAGGGCGTCCCCGGGCTGCCGGCGAAGACTGCACGTGCGGTCTACGCGCAGCTGCACAAGGCAGGCAAGGGCTAGGTCGGCGGCTTCGCGTCCTGCGCCGGGGGCCGCTGGACGACGCCGCGGAAGCGCACCGTCCCGAGCGTCAGGAAGATGGCGGTGAACCCGACGACTGCGTTCACGAGCGTCAGCGTGAGCTTCATCCCGACGCTGAACGCCAGCAGTGTCGTCTCGGCGATCCCCGCGTTCCGGAACGCGTAGACGATCAGCGCCTGCTCGGTGCCGATACCGCCTGGCGTCGCCGGCACGAGCGTCGAGAGGCTCATCGCGGACTGGACGAGCAGCACGTGCGTGATGCTCTGGTGGATTCCGAACGCACCGAGGAAGAACCAGATCGTCGCGAAGCGAAACGCCCAGTCGCAGAGCTGCCACGTGACCACGGTGCGGAAGTAGCGCTCGGGCGGGCTGAAGACCGCGAACGCCTGCTCGACGCGAGCGCGTAGCCTGTCCCAGTACCGGTTCAGCAGCCATGTCGCGCCGGCGACCACGACGACGAGCGCGATGACGACGCCGGGGTGGATCACGCCGTCCTGGAACGCCCACGAGTAGTCGAACGACGGTAGCGCGGAGAGCGCGTCGAGCGAGGGCAGAAGTCCCTGCGTCAACGCCCAGACGAACACCGCGAGCGAGAGCGCCATGTCGACGGGCGTGAGCACGAAGTTCGAGGAGATCACCGTGGTGTACGTGCTGCCAGGGATCGCCCGGTGTGCGAGGTAGACGCGGACGACGTCGCCGCCACGCGCGGGCAGGACCGCGTTCACGCCGACCCCGGCGACGTAGGCGGCGCCGATCGGCCGCCACCGCACGGGCCGGTCCGGGTAGGCGGCGGCGAGGACGTTCCGCCACGCGCGGCTCGTGCACATGAGCTTCATGAGCTGGCAGCCGATCCCGATGAGGAGCGGCACGACCTCGATCTCGGAGAGGAAGCCCCAGAAATGCTCGGTGGCGTCCCGGATCGTCTCGATCACGGACTCACCGTAGCCGCGTCATGGCTGTTCCAACTCCGTGCCGTGTGGAGCGATGGGCACACAATCGGCACGCTTCAGCCTTGACGAAAAACGGTGTCTGACACCGTTTTCCGTCAACCCCTCCGTTTCGGACAGGCGTGCGAGGGCGCTACTCGTCCTTCGCGAGGAAGGGGTAGCGGTAGTCGGTCGCGGGCAGGAGCGTCTCCTTCACCGTTCGCGGGCTGACCCACCGGATCAGGTTCCACATCGAGCCGGCCTTGTCGTTCGTGCCCGACGCGCGGGCGCCCCCGAACGGCTGCTGACCGACGACTGCGCCGGTCGGCTTGTCGTTCACGTAGAAGTTGCCCGCCGCGTAGCGCAACTCGTCGTGCGCCTGGCCGATCGCGTCGCGGTCGTTCGCGAAGACGGCGCCGGTGAGCGCATAGGTTCCCGTCTCGTCGACGAGGCGGAGCGTGTCGTCCCAGCGCTTCTCGTCGTAGACATAGGCCGTGACGACGGGCCCGAACAGCTCGTCGCGCATGAGCCGGAAGTCGGGATCCTCGGTCTTGATCACGGTCGGCTCGACGAACCAGCCCTCGCTGTCGTCGGCGGTGCCGCCGGTCACGATCTCGGCCCCGGACGCGCGCGCCTCCTCGATCGCGGCCTTCTGCGTCGCGAAGGACGAGCCGTCGATGACTGCGCCCATGAAGTTCGTGAAGTCGCGGACGTCGCCCATGCCGATCGACGCGACGTCGCGCTCGAGGCCGGCGCGCACCTCGGGCCAGAGGTTCGACGGGATGTACAGCCGCGACGACGCGGAGCACTTCTGGCCCTGATACTCGAACGAGCCGCGCACGATCGCGGTCGCGACCGCGCCGGCATCCGCGGAGGGGTGCGCGAGGATGAAGTCCTTGCCACCGGTCTCGCCGACGATCCGGGGGTAGTTCCGGTACCGCTCGATCCCGCCGCCGATCGTCCGCCAGATCGACTGGAAGACGCCGGTGGAGCCCGTGAAATGGACGCCCGCGAGCTCCGGGCTCTGCAGCGCGGCGTCGCCAAGCACGGCGCCCGGCCCGAACACGAGGTTGATCACGCCGGGTGGCAGTCCCGCCTCCTCGAAGAGACGCAGCATGTACCACGCGGACAGCGCCTGCGTCGACGCGGGCTTCCAGACGACCGTGTTGCCCATCAGGGCGGGCGACGTGCTGAGGTTCGCGCCGATCGCGGTGAAGTTGAACGGGCTGATCGCGAGGACGAAGCCTTCGAGCGGCCGGTACTCGAGGCGGTTCCAGACGCCGGGCGAGGAGAGCGGCTGTTCCTCGTAGATGCGGACGAGGTACTCGGCGTTGAAGCGGAGGAAGTCGATCGTCTCGCAGGCGGCGTCGATCTCGGCCTGGTGCGCCGTCTTCGACTGGTTCAGCATCGTCGAGGCGTTGAGCGTCGAGCGCCAGGGGCCGGCGAGCAGCTCGGCGGCGCGGAGGAACACGGCGACCCGCTCGTGCCAAGGAGTCTCGGACCAGCCGCGGTGCGCGTCGCGCGCTGCGGCGATCGCGCGCTCCATGTGCGACGCGTCGCCCTTCGCCACGTCGGCGAGCACGTGGTCCCGGTCGTGCGGCATCACGGCCTCGAACGTCTCGCCGGTCTCGACGCGCTCCCCGCCGATCACGAGCGGGACGGAGATCCGCTCACCGGCGATCTCCGCGAGCCGGCGCTGCAGCTCCGCCCGCTCCGGCGAGCCCGGCGCGTACGTGCGGATCGGCTCGTTCTCGGCGGCTGGCGGGCGGAAGATCCCGGGGGCGCTCACGGGACCGATTGTAGAGTCGGCGGCGTGGAGGTGACGCGGCACCGCTACGCGGTCGCCGGCTGGGGCGTCGGCGAGATCGTCGTGCGGGACGGCGTCCTCGTCGCCCACTCGCTCCCCTCGAAGGGACGCCGGCTCTCCCTCGCAGCGGAGGGCCCCCATGGGGGTGCAAGCACCCCTGAGGTCACGCTAGCCGCCAAGCGGTCACGGGAGGGTGACGGGCTCGTGGCGGATCTGTGCCGACGGTTCGCGGAGCACCTGGCGGGCGCGGAGGTCGCGTACGACGACGTGCCCGTGGACGACGCGGGGCTCGGTCGTTTCCAGCGTGCGCTGCTCGTTGCGGCGCGGACCGTCGCGTGGGGCGAGGTCGTCACCTACGGAGGGCTCGCGGCGCTTGCGGGACGCCCTCGCGCGGCGCGGGCGGCTGGGAGCTTCTGCGCCGGCAACCGCCTCTCGCTCGTCGTCCCCTGCCACCGCGTCGTCGCGGCCGGGGTCGGCGAGCCGTACGGCATCGGAGCGTACGGCCCGGCCGGGGTCGGCCTGAAGAGACGGCTCCTGGCGCTCGAAGGCACACTCCTGTGACGGCCGAGCTCGCGTCCGACGCTCGGGCCGAACTCGCTGCGCTCGTCCCGCACAGGCGGTGCGACCGGCTCGCCGAGCTCTCCGCCCTGTTCCACACGGCCGGCGCGGTTCATCTGCTCGGGCGCGGCGCACTGTCGTTCCACCTCGACCTCTCAGAGTCCGCCGTGGCGCGCCGCGCCTATTCCATCCTCAAGGAGCTCCGGATCGCCTCGGAGATCCGGACCTATCACCGCACCGCGTTCGACCGCGCGGCCCGGACACAGCTCCTCGTCGATGGCTCGGCCCACGCGATCGACGTCCTCACGCAGGCGGGCGTCCTCGGCGATGCCGGCCTGCCGCTCGACCGGCCGCCCGGAAAGGTCGTCGCCCGCCCGTGCTGCCGCTCCGCCTACCTTCGTGGCGCCTTCCTGGGCAGCGGCTCGCTGAGCGGTCCGGCGTCGCCGCACCTCGAGATCAGGACGCCGCTCCACGGTGGCGCGGCATTCGTTCGGAGTGTCGCGTCGGCCGCCGGCGTCAGGCTCCGGGTCGCGGACCGCGGCTCGCATTCGATCGCCTATGCGAAGAGCTGGGAGGCCATCGAGGGCTACCTGGCCATCGCCGGGGCGTCCGACACCGTGCTCTCGCTCGAGGAGCGGGCCCTCGTCGCGGAGCTTCGCGCGGAGGCGAACCGCCTCGCGAACGCGGATCATGCGAACCTCGTCCGTCAGAGCCGCTCTGCCCGGACGCAGCTCGACGCGGTACGCCGGCTCGAGGAGGACGGCGTCCTCGACGGGCTCGCCCCGGGACTGCAGGCAGCCGCCGAGCTCCGTCGGCGCTATCCGTCGCTCTCCTCTCGCGAGCTCGCATCGCGCACTGACCCGCCGGTCACGAAGGCCGCAATGGCTGCGCGGCTCGGCCGCCTCGTCGCGCTGGCGGAAGAGACGGAGGCCGACCACTCGCGTTCGGGTTGAAGCGCGGGCCACGCAGGACCCATACTCCCCACGGTGGGCTCGCGCTCCCGGGCGGCGGAACCAGACCCCGTCCACCGTCCGGTACCGGAGCGCGCTCGTGAGGGAGGGGGTCTCCTCGGAGCCCCTCCCTCAGCCCACCGCGGGGCTGTTCCTTGTCCGCAAGGCGGATTTCGCAGAAGCGAAATCCGCCGCTCGGATCCCCGACCTTCGGGCGGGGCAGACCCCTAAAGGCGCCCGCTGTCGCGGTCGCAACTACACGTCTCGACTTAAGCGGGCTGCCTCGACTCGCGTGCTCGCGGGAAGCCCACAGCCGGAGGCCGGTGGAATCTGCTGACCATCCGCCCCCGCAGAGTGGGCGTTACGGCAGTTGCGGCCGCGAAGCCTGACGCCGCAGGCGGCGGCCTTAGGGGTGTGCCCCGCCCGTAGGGGGGATCGAGCGGCAGGAATCCGCTTCTGCGGATTCCTGCTTCGCGGGCAAGCCCTCAGTCGATCCACCAGTCCTGCTCGGTGACGGCATCACCGGGCGGGACGCGTGGCGCGCCGAAGAGGAGGAGCTCGGCACCGTCGGGCCCGCCCTCGATGTCGCGTACGACCCCGGGTGCGATCCGGACCGCATCCCATGGCACGAGCTCGAGGACCTCGTCCCCGAGCTTGAGCATCGCGTTCCCGCGCACGATGACGTAGACCTCCTCCTGCAGCTCGTGATGGTGGCCGAAGGGCAGCCGGAATCCGGCCGCGAGTCGCATGAAGCTCAGCGCGGACTCGGTGGTCTCGAGTGCGTCCCTGGCAACGCGGAACTCGAGGTTGGGGGAGAAGCCGAACGCCTGCGCCTGGTCGTCGATCTCGGTACGGAGGTTCCGCTTGGTGTAGCCCGCGGGCATCGGAGCGAGCCTACCCGAGGGTGTGTCGAGTCTCACTAGACTCGCTCGAAACGAGACAACGGAGGGCGAGAACCGAATGACAATCCGCGTCGGCATCAACGGCTTCGGCCGGATCGGCCGCAACTTCTTCCGCGCGCAGCAGCAGGTCGGGGCGGACATCGAGATCGTCGCGGCGAACGACCTTGGCGACGCGAAGACGATGGCGCACCTCCTGCGCTACGACTCCACTCTCGGTCCCTTTGCCGGAGAGGTCGAGCTCGGCGAGGGGGTGTTGCGAGCCGGCGGCGAGGAGCTCAAGCTGCTGTCGGTGCGGGATCCCGCCGAGCTTCCCTGGAAGGACCTCGGCGTGGACGTCGTCCTCGAGTCGACAGGGTTCTTCACGGGTCGTGAGGGCGCGCAGAAGCACCTGGACGCAGGCGCGAAGAAGGTCCTCATCTCCGCGCCGGCGACCGACCCGGACCTGACGGTCGTGCTCGGGGTGAACGACGGCGACTACGACCCCGAGACGCATCACATCGTCTCGAACGCGTCGTGCACGACGAACTGCGTCGCGCCGCTCGCGAAGGTCGTCGACGACCTCGCCGGGATCGAGTCGGGCTTCATGACCACGATCCACGCGTACACGCAGGATCAGATGCTCCAGGACGCCCCGCACAAGGACCTCCGGCGCGCCCGTGCGGCCGCGATCAACCTCGTCCCGACCTCGACCGGCGCGGCGAAGGCGATCGGGCTCGTCCTGCCGCACCTCCAGGGGAAGGTGGACGGCATCTCCGTGCGCGCCCCCGTGCCGACTGGCTCGCTCACCGACCTCGTCGTCACGCTCGCCCGCGAGGTGACGGCGGAGGAGGTCAACGCCGCGTTCTCGTCCGCTGCGTCGAGCGGCCCCCTCGAGCCGTACCTCGAGTACGCCGACGATCCCCTCGTCTCGACCGACATCGTCGGCAACGGCCACTCGTGCATCTTCGACGGCCTCCTGACGATGGCGCACGGCCGGACCGTGAAGGTGTTCGGGTGGTACGACAACGAGTGGGGGTACTCGTGCCGGCTCGTCGACGTGGTCACGAAGCTGCTGCCGTGAGCCTGCTGCCGTGAGCCTTCCGCTTGTCCGTGCTGCGCGCACGCGCGGCCGGAGGCGGGCTCTGCCCGCCGGGAGGCCAAGCGAGCGGTGATCCGTGCGCAGCGCGAGAGGAGGGGGTCCGTGGGGGAACCACGGGTTCCCCCACGCGAATGAGGCTGCCGCGGTCGGTCGAGCGGGCCGACGTCCATGAGAAGCGCGTGCTGGTGCGTGCTGACCTGAACGTCCCGCTCGACGACGGCCGGGTCGCCGACGACACGCGCATCCGCGCCGCCGTGCCGACGCTGCGGCTGCTGCTCGAGCGCGGTGCGGCGGAGGTCGCGGTGTGCTCGCACCTCGGGCGTCCGAAGGGTCACGACCCGGCATTCGAGATGGCGCCGGTGGCGAAGCGGCTCGGAGAGCTCGTCGACGACGCGCGCATGCGCGTGCTCGAGAACACGCGCTTCGACCTCGGCGAGACGAAGAACGACCCGGACACGGCGCGACGGCTCGCCGAGGGCATGGACCTCTTCGTCAACGACGCGTTCGGGTCGGCCCATCGCGCGCACGCGTCGACCGAGGCGGTCGCCCATCTCCTGCCCGCGTACGCCGGTTTGCTGATGCTCCAGGAGCTGGAGCACCTCGGGCGGCTGCTAGGCGACGTCGAGCGCCCCTTCGTGCTCGTCGCGGGCGGTGCGAAGGTCGACGACAAGCTTGGGGTGCTGGAGCACCTCGGAGGGCGAGCGGACACCGTGGTCGTCGGCGGGAAGATGGCTGAGGAGCTGCGTGAGGGAGCCACGCTCCCGTTTCCCGTCGAGCTGCCGACCGACGTCGTCGCCGCTGCGTCGTTCGACGAAGACGCCGAGACGCGGACGAGCCCGTACGACCGGCTCCCTGACGGCTGGCTCGGCCTCGACATCGGACCGGAGACGCGCGCCCGGTTCGGCGCGCTGGTCCGCGGAGCGCGAACCGTGTTCTGGAACGGACCGATGGGCGTCTTCGAGTGGGTGCAGTTCGCCGAGGGCACGAAGGCGGTGGCCCAAGCCGTGGCGGACGTCGCCGGCTACACGGTCGTCGGCGGCGGCGACTCGGTACGCGCCGTCTCCGAGCTGGGTCTCGCCGACGAGATCTCGTGGGTGTCCACGGGCGGCGGCGCGTCGCTCGAGCTGCTCGAGGGCAAGGAGCTGCCCGGCGTGGCGGCGATCCCGTCCGAGTAGCTCAGACGACTGCGTAGACGCGCCAGGCGCCCGGCACGCCCTTCAGCTCGTGCTCGCCACGGTCGGCGAGCTCGAGGCCCGACCCGGCGACCAGATCGCGGACAGTCTGGGACACCAGCACCTCCGACGGCTCCGCGAGGGCGCTGACCCGCGCTCCGATCGCCACGGCGAGGCCCCCGATCTTGTCGTCGACGACCCGGCACTCGCCGGTGTGGAGGCCGGTACGGACCTCCAGCCCGAGCGCGCGCACTCCCTCGACGATCGCCTGCGCGCAGCGGATGCCCCTCGCAGGCCCGTCGAACGCCGCGAAGAACCCGTCGCCGGCCGTGTCCAGCTCGCGACCCCGATACCGCGCGAGGCACCCGCGGACGACGGCATGGTGCTCCTCGACGAGCTCGGCCCAACGGCGGTCGCCGAGCTCGGACTGGCGCGCCGTCGAGCCCACGATGTCGGTGAAGAGGACCGTCGCGAGCACGCTGTCGAGCTGCGCCTCCTCCTCGCGCAACGCGTGCACGAACGCCTCGATCGCCTCGGCGTAGGCCTCGGGGTGCTCCTGCATGACCATCGGCTGCGTGCCGGGCACCGTCTGCCGTCGCGCACCCGGGATGAGCGCCGCGAAGGCGCGCGCCTCCTCCTCCAAAGCGCCGCCGCCGCGGCTGAGCACGAGGGTCGGTACCCGGATCGCACCGAGCACGTCGCGGACGTCCGACTCGAAGAACATCCGCGTCAGCGCGACCGCGTCGCTTCGCGACGCCGAAAGGTGCATCCATTCGAGCTCCCAGTCGACCACCTCTTCTCTCGTCATCCCTGGCATCGGCCACGGGGCGTCGCGCTCGGCGTACGCCCGCGTGCCCCAGCCCTGCTCCATGTCCGCCAGCGTTCGCTCGAGCTTCTCCCGCCGCATCCCCCAGGGATAGTCCGGCGCCCACGCGAACCGCGGGGCGGTGTTCATCAGCACGAGCGCGTGCGTCCGCTCCGGGTACGTCGCGGCAAAGAGACAGGCGAGCGGGCCTCCGTCGGCACCTGCGACAAGCAGCGCGCGCTGCGCGCCGGCGTCGTCGAGCACCGCGCGCGCGTCGTCCATCCGCTCCTCGAGCGGCGGCAGCCGGTGGTCGCGCAAGCGGTCCGAGAGGCCCATACCCCGGCCGTCGAACGAGATCAGCCGTCCGAGCGCCGCGAGGCTCTCCCGCACGACCTTCACCGACGGCGGGTGCCGGACCGCGAGGCTGAAGACGTACGCGCCGAGGTAGAGGACGTCGATCCCGCCGGATCCATGGCTCTCGACCCGGTATGCGATGTGGTACTCGCCGCTTCGTGTGTACTGGATCTCACCTTCGGGCATGCACATAAGATCATCGCTCGTGCTCGTCGCGGGCAACTGGAAGATGTACAAGGGCCCGGCCGAGACGGTCGCGTTCCTCGAGACGTTCGAGCCGCCGCAGGGGGTCGAGGTGGTCGTCTGCCCCGCGTTCACGTCCCTGGCAGCGGCGATCGGGCGTGGTATCCCGGTGTACGCACAGAACGTCCACTGGGCACGCGAGGGAGCGTTTACCGGCGAGGTGTCGGCCCCGATGCTGCTCGAGCTCGGCGTCGAGGGCGCCATCGTCGGGCACTCCGAAAGGCGACAGCTGTTCGGGGAGACGGACGACACCGTCCGGGAGCGCTGCGAGGCGGCGCTCGAGGCGGGGCTGTCGGTGATCGCGTGCGTCGGGGAGACCGAGTCGGAGCGCGAAGCGGGGGAGACCGAGGCCGTCCTCCGGCGGCAGGTGGCTGCGATCCCGCGCCACGACGCGCTCGTGATCGCGTACGAGCCCGTCTGGGCGATCGGGACGGGGAAGACCGCGACAGCCGAGCTTGCCCAGGATGCGCACGAGACGATCAAGGCGCTCCACGACACGCGCGTCCTCTACGGCGGCTCCGTGAAGCCCGAGAACGCCGCCGAGCTGATGGCGCAGCCCGCAGTGGACGGTGCGCTCGTCGGCGGCGCGTCGCTCGAGCCGGACTCCTTCGCGGCGATCTGTCGCGCAGCAGGCTCGTGAGCGACGGCGCGCCGCTCGTCGTCCTCGCGATCCTGGACGGTTGGGGGATCGCGCCGGCCGGGCCGGGAAACGCGATCTCGCTCGCCCGCACCCCTTGCTTCGACGACCTCGTCGCGCGGTACGGCTCGACCCAGCTTCGTGCCTCCGGCCCGGCCGTCGGCCTGCCCGAGGGCCAGATGGGCAACTCGGAGGTGGGCCACCTCACGATCGGCTCGGGACGGATCCTCCTCCAGGACCTCGTGCGCGTGACGCGGGCGGTGGAGGATGGCTCGCTGTTCGCCAACGAGGCGCTCCTCGGCGCATTCCGCCGCGCCAAGGAGCGTGACGCCGCGGTGCATCTTCTCGGCCTCGTCTCGACGGGCGGCGTCCACTCGCACCTCGACCACCTGCTCGCGCTCCTCGAGATGTCCCGGCAGGCGGGGCTGGAGGAGCGGACGTGGGTTCACGCCTTCACCGACGGCCGCGACGTGTCGCCGCACGCCGCCGTCCACGACCTGGCACGACTGCCCGCTGAGCGGATCGCCACCGTCGTCGGCCGGTACTACGCGATGGACCGCGACGGCCGCTGGGAGCGAACCGACAGGGCGTTCGACACCATCGTGCGGGGCGTCGGCGCCGAGGCGAGCGATCCGGTCGCGGCCGTCCGCACGAGCTACGAGGCGGGCGTCACGGACGAGTTCGTCGAGCCCGTCGTGCTCCGGGGGAGGCCGAGGCTCGACCCGGCAGAGGACGCGGCGATCGTCTTCAACTTCCGGCCCGACCGCGTGCGGCAGCTGACGCAGCGACTGCTCGAGGCAGGCACGGACGTCGTCACGATGACGCGGTACCGTGACGACTTCCCCTGTCCGGTCGCTTTCGGCGAGCAGGACGTGCCCGACACGCTCGCGGAGACGCTCTCGGCGGCCGGATTCCGTCAACTGCACGCGGCCGAGACCGAGAAGTACGCCCACGTGACGTACTTCTTCAACGGCGGTGTCGAGCCACCGTGGCCGGGGGAGGAGCGCATCCTCGTGCCGTCCCCGCGCGACGTGCCGAGCTACGACCACAAACCGGAGATGTCCGCCCCCCAGGTGGCGGCCGAGGTCGCCGCGGCGCTCGCCGATGGCTACCGGTTCTGTGTCGTGAACTTCGCGAACGCGGACATGGTCGGGCACACGGGCGTGATCCCGGCGGTCGTGAAGGCAGTCGAGACCGTGGACTCGTGTCTCGGCCAGGTCGTCGAGGCGGCCGAGCGGGCAGGCGGCGTCTGCCTGGTCACGGTGGACCACGGAAACGCCGAGACGATGCTCGAGCCCGACGGGAGCCCGCACACGGCCCACACGACGAACCCCGTGCCGCTGATCCTCACCCGCGGAGGTACCTCGCTACCCGACGGAGGCGAGCTCTCCGACCTCGCGCCGACCGTGCTGGACCTGCTCGGATTGCCGCTGCCGGCGGCGATCACGGGGGCGAGACTCGCCGCGTCTGATCGGTGACACTTCACCGGTCGTAAATAGTTCGTGAATTGACCTCAGCTGTTTGTATGCTCGCGGAGCCGTGGCGCTGACACAGCCCGATCCCGGGGTCCTTCGGAAGGCGAAGCGGGGTGACGAACGGGCATTTTCCCTGATCGTCAGAGCGTACGAGCAGCCTGTTTACAACTACGTCCTGCGCCTCGTCGGCGACCGGAGCCTCGCCGAGGACCTGACGCAGGAGGTGTTCCTCCGGGTCTTCCAGGGGCTCAAGTCGTTCTCCGATCGTTCACGGTTCACCACCTGGCTGTTCCAGGTCACGAAGAACCGGGTGCTCGACGAGCTCCGCGCCATGGAGCGTCGACCGCGCGCCGTCGTGACGCTCGACGACATCCCGCCGCTCGAGGTGGTCGACCAGCCGTTCGAGCGGACGGAGACGATCGACGCCGTCTGGCGCGCGGTCGAGGCGCTGACCGTCGACCTGAAGATGGCGCTCCTCCTGCGCGACGTCGTCGGCCTCTCCTACACGGAGATCGCCGATGCGCTCGAGATCACGCTCGCGACCGTGAAGTGGCGGATCTACAAGGCGCGCGAAGAGGTCGCCGCCGCCCTCGCCCGCGACGGGATCACCGTCGGCACCGCCACGGCGACGCGGCCCGTGACCGCCGTCCCGGCCGAGTAGCGCGCGCCCCGTCGCTCCGGGCGGTTGGCGGCTGCGGTGCACGGGTCGGCCGTACGATGGGGCGCGTGACGAAGACCGATCCCGTCGACGCGCTCACCGCTGCCCTCGCGGACGTCGCAGGCGTGCCAGTCGAGCTCGAGCGCCCTGCCGACGCAGCGCACGGCGACTATGCGACGAACGTCGCGATGAAGCTCGCGGGCATCCGGCGCCAGGCGCCGCGCGACGTCGCGGCCGAGCTGGCAGGCGACGTCGCCGACCTGGAGGGGATCGCGCGGGTCGAGGTCGCGGGCCCCGGGTTCCTCAACTTCACGGTCGACGACACCTGGCTCGGGACAGGGCTCGCAGCCGTGCTCGAGGCGGGTCGTGGGTTCGGCAGCGGGTGGGCCGCCGAACCGGAGCGCGTCCAGGTCGAGCTCGTCTCGGCGAATCCCACCGGCCCGATCACCGTTGCCGCGGCCCGCAACGGGGCGTACGGCGACGCGGTCGCGCGCCTCCTCTCGTTTTCCGGGCACGATGTCGAGCGCGAGTACTACTACAACGACGCCGGCGCGCAGATGGACCGCTTCCGCGCATCCGTCGAGGCGCTTCGGCGTGGGGAGGAGCCTCCCGAAGACGGCTACCGCGGGGAGTACGTCGCCGACCTCGCGCGCGAGGACGGCGATCCGGTGCCACGGATGCTGGAGCGGATCGAATCGACGCTCGCCCGGTTCCGCGTCCACTTCGACACATTCGAGAAGGAGAGCGCGGTCGAGGCCGAGATCCCCGCAGCGCTCGCGGCGCTCGAGACGTACGAGTCGGACGGCGCCGTCTGGGCCCGCACGAGCGCGCGCGGCGACGACAAGGATCGCGTCGTCGTCCGCACCGACGGCACGACGACGTACTTCGCGGCCGACGCGGCCTATATCCGCCGGAAGTTCGCGCGGGGCTTCGACCACCTCGTGTACGTCCTGGGCGCCGACCACCACGGCTATGTCGCGCGCCTCGCGGCGCTCGCCGAGATGCTCGGCCATCCGCGGGATTCGGTCGAGGTGCTGATCTACCAGCTCGTCCACCTGACCCAGGGCGGCGCGAGCGCGAAGATGTCCAAGCGACGCGGGGACGTCGTGTTCCTCGACGACTTCGTCGACGAGATCGGCGTCGACGCGGCGCGCTGGTACCTGCTCTCCCGCGGGCACGACCAAGCGATCGAGGTCGACGTCGACCTCGCTGCGGAGCGGAGCCAGAAGAACCCCGTCTACTACGTGCAGTACGCCCACGCCCGCATCGCCGGGATCCTCCGCAACGCCGAGGGGCGCTCGCTCGTCGCGGAGCCGACCGCCGCGCTCGAGCCGGAGGAGCGCGACCTCGTGAAGCGGCTCCTGGAGTTTCCCGAGGTCGTCCGGGAGGCCACCGACCGTCGCGCGCCGCACGCGATCCCGACGTACGCGATCCGGGTCGCCGACGACTTCCACCGCTTCTACCACCGCCAGCGGGTGCTCGAGACGGAGCAGGAGTCGTTCCGTCTCGCGCTTTGCACGGCGACCCGCGACGTCGTCGCGACGTGCCTCGACCTGATCGGGATCGAGGCGCCTGAGCGCATGTAGCAGCGGCGGGTTCCGGGATAGGATCGCGCGTGGTGCGCGTTCCAGCAATGCCCTCCAGATCCCTGGCGTGCGACGAGCGGCGCCATGCGTCGTCCTCGGTCGCCCCGATACCTGCAGGTATCGAGGCTCCCTGCGTCCTAGCCTGGCTTGCTCCTCACACGCCAGGGACGTGGCCGCATCACTGGAAGGCGCACGCCCGATGAGCGCCGATCCCACCAGCCTGCCGCCCGATCGGAACCTCGCGCTGGAGCTCGTGCGGGTCACCGAGGCGGCCGCGATGGGCGCCTCACGCTGGATCGGCCGGGGCGACAAGAACGCCGCCGACCAGGCCGCGGTCGACCTGATGCGCCTGATGGTGAACACGGTCTCGATGCGTGGGGTCGTCGTGATCGGCGAGGGCGAGAAGGACGAGGCCCCGATGCTCTTCAACGGCGAGGAGATCGGAGACGGGACGGGCTCGGAGGTGGACGTCGCGGTGGATCCGCTCGAGGGCACGCGCCTCACGGCCCTCGGGATCCCCGGCTCGATCTCGGTGATCGCGGTCGCGGAGCGCGGATCGATGTTCTTCCCGGGAGCGGCCGTGTACATGGACAAGATCGCCGTCGGGCCGCAGGCGGCCGACGCCATCGACATCGACGCATCGCCGAGCGAGAACGTCGCGCGCGTCGCCGAGGCGACGGGCAGGGCCGTGAACGACGTGACGGTGGTCGTCCTCGAGCGCGAGCGGCACGACGACTTGATCGCCGAGCTGCGCGAGTCCGGCGCGCGCGTGAACCTGATCCGCGACGGCGACGTGGCGCCGTCCATCGCAGCGGCGCAGCCCGGCACGGGCGTGGACATGCTGATGGGGATCGGGGGCACGCCCGAGGGCGTGATCTCGGCGGCGGCGATCAAGTGTCTCGGCGGAGCGCTCCAGGGACGTCTCTGGCCGCGCGACGACGACGAGCGCGCGGCGCTCGTCGTCGCGGGCTTCGAGGTCGACACGGTGTTGACGCAGGACGACCTCGTGCGCGGCGACGACGTGTTCGTCGCGGCCACCGGGGTCACCGGCGGTGCGCTCCTCCGGGGCGTCCGCGTCGGCGACGCGGCGGTCGAGACCGAGTCGATCGTGATGCGCTCCCGCTCGGGCACCGTGCGGACGATCACCGCGCGGCATCCTTCGGGGAAGGTGAAGAGATTGCGAACGGAAGGAGACCGTTGATGGCCGTGCAGGAGCTCAACGCGATCGCACGCTCGATCGTCGCCGACCACAAGGGCGTGCTCGCCGCGGACGAGTCGACGGGCACGATCACGAAGCGCTTCGACTCGATCGGGATCGAGTCGACGGAGGAGAACCGTCGGGCGTACCGGAACCTCCTGTTCACGACGTCGGGCTTCGAGGACTTCGTCGGCGGGGTGATCCTCTACGACGAGACGATCCGCCAGGCCGCGGACGACGGGACCGCGTTCGCGCAGCTGCTCGAGTCGAAGGGCGTCGTTCCGGGGATCAAGGTCGACACGGGCGCACAGGACCTGGCCGGCCACTCGGGCGAGAAGGTGACCGAGGGCCTCGACGGGCTCCGTGCCCGGTTCGCCGAATATCACCGGCTCGGCGCGCGGTTCAGCAAGTGGCGCGCGGTGATCACGATCGGCGAGGCGATCCCGACCGACGCGTGCCTCCATGTCAACGCGCACGCGCTCGCGCGTTACGCCGCATTGTCCCAGGAGGCGGGGATCGTGCCGATCGTCGAGCCCGAGGTCCTGATGGACGCCGACAACACGATCGAGCGCTGCTACGAGGTGACCTCGCGGACGCTCCACCTCGTGTTCGGCGAGCTCGAGCGGCAGGGCGTCGCCCTCGAGGGGATGCTGCTCAAGCCGAACATGGTGATCGCGGGCAAGCAATGCGCCGCGCAGGCGACGCCGGAAAAGGTCGCGGAGGAGACGATCGACTGCTTCCTCCGGCACGTCCCCGCGATGGTTCCGGGCATCGTCTTCCTCTCCGGCGGGCAGTCGGAGGTCGAGGCGACCGAGAACCTGAACGCGATCAACCAGTTCGACGGGCCGTGGCCGCGCTCGTTCTCGTACGGCCGGGCACTGCAGGCGTCGGCGCTCTCGGCCTGGGCGGGCGACCCCGCCAACGTGGACGCAGGGCAGGCGGCGTTCCTGCACCGCGCGAGGATGAACGCGCTCGCGGCGGCCGGCGACTGGAGCGCCGAGATGGAGTCGGCCGTCCCCGCGTGACGTCGTAAGCATTGCGTTCGAAGCGCACTCCCGGCGCGTTCCGGCCGGTGTCCGCCGCTACCCTCGCGGGCGGGATGGTCCGTCAGGCAACCCTCGCGGGGATCCTCGCCCTCGTGTCGCTCGTGCTCGTCGCGGGCGCCTCCGGGCGCTCTGCCGCCGATGTGCGGGTGACGATCTTCGGCGACTCCGCCGCGACCGCGATGGCGTACGACCCGGCCGCGAAGCGAACGCTGTCTCGCGGGATCGACCTCAACCTCGAAGTGGCCGCCTGCCGCCGGCTCGGCGACGCGAGCTGCCCGTACGACGGTGTACGGCCGCCGAACGTGATCGACCGCGCCAAGGAGCTCGGCACGGAGCTCGGTCCCGTGGTCGTCGTCGTCGTGGGCTACAACGACTACGAGGCGAACTTCGCGGAGAACATCGACGACGCGATGGCGGTCTTCCGCAACGCCGGCGTCCAGCATGTCCTCTGGGCGACGCTTCGCGCGGGTCGACAGAGCTACGCGGACATGAACGACATGATCCTCGCGGCCGCGAAGAAGTACCCGGAGATGACCGTGCTCGACTGGGACGCGCTCGCACGGAACGAGCCCGACTGGCTCCAGCCCGACGGGATCCACCTCACGCCCGAGGGCGCCGAGGGCATGGCCGCGATGATCGAGGACTCGCTCGTCCAGCTCGGCATCGTGCCGAAGGCACCGACGCCTCCGCCACGGCGGCTCCTCACGATCGCGTCCCGCACCTTGCCGACCGCCCGCGAGGGGCGGCGGTACGCGGCGACGCTGAAGGCGGTCGGGGGCACGG
The DNA here is from genome assembly GCA_963742625.1 of uncultured Actinomycetes bacterium. Taxonomy (GTDB): domain Bacteria; phylum Actinomycetota; class Thermoleophilia; order Gaiellales; family Gaiellaceae; genus Gaiella. The sequence goes on along the minus strand of CAVUMO010000002.1, from coordinate 868,035 downwards.
CGCCCTATCGCTGGGCCCGAACGGCCGGCAGCCTCTCGCCGGGGCTTCGTCTCACCGCGACCGGCAAGCTGGCAGGCGTCCCGGCGAAGCCGGGCACGTTCAGGCTGCGCGTCCGGGTCGTCGATCGCGCGGGCACCGCCCGCGCCCGGATCCTCTCGCTGCGTGTCGTCGTCTAGCGGCCGCCCGTCAGTGCGAGAGCCCGGGCTGCGTTAGGAGCGGCCGGGAGGGCGGAGCTGCCAGACCTCGCCGGCATCGAACATCGTCACCCACGCGTCGCCGTTCCACCCAGCTACCACGGCGGGATTGCGGGCGGTGTCGATCACCTCGAGGACCTGCCCGCTCTCGCGGTCGATGCGGGTCACGACGTTCGAGAGGTCGTTCGGCACCCAGACGTCCGGCCCGACCACCTCGAGGTTCACGGGCACGGACCTGACGGCGATCGTCGCCGTGACCTTGCGGGTGACGGGGTCGAGGCGCATGACGCTGTTGTCGTAGATGTTCGAGAACCACACCGCGTCGCCGGACGACGAGAACCACGCCGGCCCGACCTTGCCCGTCCTCACGGCGGTGACCCGATTGGTGCGGGGATCGATGCGGAAGACCGCCGTCCCCTGGGTCTGCCCGGCCCAGACCGCACCTCCCGTCGCGGTGATCCCCGACGCGCCGCCTCTCGCGCCGGGAAGCGCGATCCGGCGCGCGACGCGATTCGTGCGCGGATTGACGCGAATCACGGAACGGCCGCCATACGAGACGACCCAGACCGAGCCTGCGGTGGCGACGACGTCGTCGAGGTCGCCGCCGACCTGGACCCGCGCCGTGATCTTGCGGGCGACCGGATCGACGCGGTAGAGGACCCCGGTGCGTGACGGCGCCCACACGGCGCCGTGCGTATAGGTGATCTCGCACGTCTGACGGACGCCGACGACCTCGCCTCCGACGGCGCCGGTCGCGGGGTCGATGCGGACGAGCCGATTGCCGGCGTAGTCGGCGATCCAGATCCCATGCGGGGTCCCGACCACGCCGCACGGCTGGCCGCCGACCTTGACCTTGGCGACCACGGTGCTGGTCCCGGGCGCGGCGACGCCGGGCGCGGCGGCTGCGACAGGAAGCAGGAGCGCGACCATGAGGAGGAGCATCGCGCTGCGCGCCCGGGCCATGTGTCGAGAGTAGGAGGGCCGGGAGCTGGACGCAACCGATTCCCCGATGAGAGAATCGGATTCGACCATGTCCATTCGGTTCCGGCTCGAGAACGAGAACGTGCGCGCCGTTCGCTTCGCGGTGTCGCCGCTCTGCGAGGCGGTGATGAGCCTCAACGCACTGATCTTCCCGCGCGAGCGCGGGCTCCAGCACGGCTGGATCAGGGCAATGCGCGACCTGCCGACCTCGCTCCGCCGGGAGCTGACCGCGTTCTCGTTCGTCCTCGACTTCGCCGTGCCCGACTGCATCCTCCCGACCCCGGGCCGTCGGACCGCTGCGACCTGGGACGACGAGCTTGCGCGCGTGGCTGCCCTCGGCGCCGCTGCCGGTTACGAGCTCGCTCGCCCGGCCTTTCACTACGCGCTCGACACCGCCCCCGGCCCGGTGGCGTTCGAGCGCGCCGACGTGCGAGACCTGGTCGAGCGCCGCGCCTCGCGCTACGGGCCGGACGCGATCGCAACGGCCCGCCTTGCCTGGGACGACCCGGAGCGACTGCTACGGCGCTTCGTCGACCTGCTTCAGTCGTACTGGGAGAAGGCGTTTGCCGACGAGTGGCGCGCGCTCGGACCGAGGCTCGAGAGTGTCGCCCGACGGGACGCGCGCACTGTCCTGACACGCGGCGTGTACGCCGTCCTCGATGGGCGCTTCGCCGACACGGTGGTCGACCCGGTGGAGGGCTGGTTCCTGCGGAGCTCCCCCCACGACCACGAGGTGCGACCGTCGCGGCGGCGCCCCGTGACCTTCGTCCCGAGCGTGTACGTCTGGCCCCACGTCCGCGTGAACTGCGACGACCCGTGGCCTCTCTCGGTGATCTATCCGCCCGAGGATGTGCGAGCGGACGCGCGGGCCGAGCCGGTGCCAGAGATCCTTCCGAGGACACTTCGCGCGCTCGCCGAGCCGACCCGGCTGCAGCTCCTGCGAGTGATCGCCGCGCGGCCGAGGTCGACGGAGGAGCTCGCCCATCTCGTCGGGCTGAGCGCCGCCGGGACGTCGAAGAACCTCGCGCTCCTCGCCGGGGCGGGACTCGTCCGCCGGCGACGCGACGGCTACTACGTCCTGTACGAGCTCTCGCCGGGCGGTCTCGTCGCCGTCGCCCGCGCACTCGAGGCATATGTGGGCTCGGTAGTGGACGAAGACGCGTATGAGACGATGGCCGCAGCGACGGGAGGAGAACCGTGAACGGGCAAGCCACCCTCCACCGGTGGGAAGACATGCCGCGGGAAGAGCTCAAGGACGGCGTGCAGCGGCGCTTCGTCAGCACCGAGCGGATGATGATCGCGCACATCGACTTCGACGAGGGCGCGGTCGTCCCGCGACACGAGCACGAGAACGAGCAGCTGACGTACATCCTCGAGGGCACCCTGCGCTTCTGGCTCGGAGACGACGAGTCGCAGGTCGTGGACGTGCACGCCGGCGAGGTCCTCCACATTCCGTCCCGGGTGCCTCACCGGGCCGAGGCGCTCGAGCGGACGCTCGACTGCGACATCTTCTGCCCGCCGCGCCAGGACTGGCTCGACGGCAGCGACGCGTATCTCAGGGACGGCTGACCACGTGAAGGTTTGAAGCTGCTCGCAGTGGGGTACATGCCAGCCTTCAGCACCCCGCCACCATCCCCCCGATTGGCGGATGTGCTTCCAAAGCCCCCTTGTGTGCCGCGAGGGGGCTTCTCTCTTTTGGCGGCGCAGGAAGCGACGAAGTCGAAGCGGGCGATGGGGCTCGAACCCACGACCCTCAGCTTGGGAAGCTGATGCTCTACCAACTGAGCTACGCCCGCGAGGCGTCCATCCTAGCCGCTTGCCGGGTGAGGTCTCTGCCAACGTGCGCATCCCCTCGAGCCTGGAAGAAGCGATGAAGACGAGCAGCGCGTTCTCTCGATCCGCCGTCCGCGTCGCCCTGGGCGGTGGCGGTCGTCCTGTCCCTGCCGTTGGCGGCGATGCAGCTCACGGACGGCGTGGTCTGGACGCCTGCGTGCTCGGGGTGAGGACGGCCCAGCGCGGCAGATAGCGGGGAATCGAAGCGGCGGTGGCGCTCGCAGCGTTGCGGCCGCTAGTCTCTCGGTATGTACAGCGCCTGTGGGAAGCCCAACTGCCCGTGCGGCCCGGACTGCGACTGCGGCCCGGACTGCGACTGCTAGCTCGCTAGCGCGTCGCCCGGAACCAGGCGAAGCGCGATCTCGTCCCCGCCTCAGGTGGCGGTGGGTTCGAGCTGCCTCGAGAAGTACTCGAGCGCCTTGCGGGTCTTGGTCGCCTGCTCTCCGTCGAGGCCGACGCCGCGGTCGGAGAGGAACGCCCGGGCTTCGTCCGCTACCCGGAGGGCGTCCGCCGGTGCGCACTTCGTCGAGAGCTCGAGGATCCGTGAGTTGTCCGGGTAGAGCCACATCTCGGCGACGAGCTTGCGGTCGAAGGCCTTCGGCGCGAACTTCAGCTTGAGCACGAAGATCGGTCCGAGCAGCGTCAGGTCGTCGAGGGCGAGCCCGTCCGGCGCGTGCTCGGCGTAGAACGCCCGCTGCGCCTTCGAGAACAGCTTCCGCAGTGGCTGGCTCGCGGCGAACGAGCCGCGCACGTCCTTGGCCGGAGTGCCCTTCATCGACGCCGAGCAGACAAAGCCTCCGGGCATTGCGTCGACCTCGACGCCGAAGTCGGGGAGCTTGCGGACGGACGCCGGAAGGTCGGAGGGCACGACCGGCCGCAGCTTCACGACGGAGTCGTCACCTTTCTTCTGAGCACGGCGGAGACGGACGACGACGCCATGGCCGCTCAGCGCGAGATCGGGCGTGTCGAAGAAGAAGACCTGGCGGATCTGCGCGTCCAGCGGGTCCATCTCCAGCGCGGCGACGGTGGAGCGCTGATCGGTCTCCGGCACCGTGAGCTTCAACTCGACGCTGTCCGCGCCTCTCGCGAGCTCCATCGCCTGGGCCAGCTGCTCGTCGGAGAGCCGCGTCTCCTGTTTCGTCGTCGCCATCGAGGTACAGGATCGCACAGCGGCGCCTCGGCTCAAAGATCCATCACACACCGTCCGTACGCTCCTGCTCGCCGATGCGCCCGCTGGCTCTCCTTGCCGCCGTCCTCGTCGCGCTCGGCATTGCGGGCCTCGAATCGTCCCAGGGGTCGGCTCGCCCGGCGAGAAGCAGCGCCGCGGAGGTCTTCCAGGGGCTCGGGACGTGGTTCGACGTGTACGACACGGCGCTGTACAACGCTCCCTCGGCGGTGGCGGGCCGGCTCGCCGCGCACGGTGTGCGGACGGCCTGGATCGAGACGGCGAACGATCGCTCGACGACCGACGTGGTCCAGCCTGCCGGTCTCGCACGGCTCGTCGATGCGCTGCACGCACGCGGGATCTCCGCGGTCGGGTGGTACCTCCCTGGGCACGATGCATCGGGCCGCGACCTCCGACGGGTCCGCGCGATGCTCTCGTTCCGGACCCCTGCGGGCGACGGGTTCGACGGGATCGCGCTCGACATCGAGTCGCTGCGGACGAAGAACGTCAGGCTGCGCACCACCCGCATGCTCGACCTGCTCGGCCGCCTGAACGACGAGGCAGGGCCGACGCCGATCGCCGCGATCACGTACCCGCCGCGCGCGCTCGAGCGGCACCTGAGCTGGTGGCCGGGCTTCCCGTGGAGCGACATCGCAGGGAAGGTCGACGCGATCGTGCCGATGCTCTACACGGGTGGTGGGTTCAAGGGGTACGACGCGACATACGGCTACGTCGCCCGCTCCCTGCGGCTTCTCCGCGCGGCGGTCGGAGACGACATCCCCGTCCACGCGGCCGGCGGCGTCGCCAACCGGATGACGAAGGACGAGCTGAAGGCCTTCGACGACGCGGTCCTGGACGACGGCACCGCTAGCGGCTGGAGCCTCTACGACTTCCAGACGACGACACCCGCCGGCTGGGCGGCGATGGCCCGCCTCGGTCAGTCGCTGGGCTAGCCCAGGCCTCGCGCAGCCGGTCGCGCGTGGTCCTGAGGTGCTCGGGGACGACCTTGATGTCGGCGAGCACCGGCATGAAGTTCGTGTCTCCCGACCAGCGCGGGACGATGTGCTCGTGCAGGTGGCCCGCGATCGACCCGCCGGCGACCTGCCCGAGGTTCCAACCGACGTTGAAGGCGTCCGGGCCGTAGACCGCGCGCAAGGCGGCGATCGCCTGCGTGGTCAGCTCGTGCACCTCGGCCGCCTCGTCGGGAGTGAGCTCCCCGAGCTCTGCGATGTGGCGAAGCGACGCGACCATCAGATGGCCCGAGGAATAGGGGAACTTGTTGAGCAGCACGAAGGCGTGGTCGCCTCGACGGACGACGAGGCTGGCCTCGCCGAGCTCGTCGTTCGCCTCGACGCAGAACACGCACCCGTCCTGCGATGCGGCGTCGCCGATGTATTCGAGACGCCACGGGGCCCAGATCGGTCGGGTCACTCGGGCATCCTCGCAGGTGCTATCCGGCGCCGCGGCCGCCTGCGAGCTCATGGCGGACGCGTCCGCGGGTCGCGGCGAACCGCGTCACCTCGTACACGACGAGCGCCACGAGGACGAGCAGGACGAGCGCGACCGTCGCGAGCGCCGGGATCTCCAGCGCGAGGGGGAAGAGGGCGGCCAGGACGGCGGCGGAGAGAAGCCTGTGCAGGCCGAGCGTGTGCACGAGCCTCCAGCGGAAAGCGACGTGACCCAGGAGGTACAAGGCGGTACCGCCGACGAGCGCCGCAGCGGGGACGGGATCGAGCGCGTCGCCGACCCCCGCGAGCGTGGTCTTGAGGCCGAGAGCCGTGAGCACGATCCCGGCCACGATCGGGTAATGGAGTACTCCGTACGCGTCGCGTGCCAGCTCGTTCTGTTCGCGTCCGGGCTCCGCCTCGACGAGCCGGCGAACGGCGAGCCACGCGACCACGTCGAAGTACAGCCACCAGAGCGCAGCGGCGATTCCGACACCGAGCGTCGCAGCGGTCACGACGCCGAGGTCGACAACCTCGTGCGAGCCGACTCCGATCGCGACGATCGACTCTCCCAGTGCGATGATCACGATCAGCCCGAAACGCTCCGCGAAATGCGCGGGCATCAGCTGCCAGCCTCCGGACCAGAACAGCAGCGGCGCGCCAACGTCGACGACGAGCGCGACCACCCAGAGCGCGCCCTGCATCCACCCGTCGACCGACGAGGCCGCAAGCAGCAACGCGACGCCGATCGCGGTGCTGGCGCCGAGGCCGGTCACCGAACGACGGAGGGCAGGCGCGTCCCGACTCGCGAGCACGAACAGCCAGATGTGCGCGAGACGGACGAAGCCGTATGCGCACGCGAAGGCGAACGCGTCGTCCCCGAACGCGTTCGGTACCGCGAGGGCCGAGACGAGGAACCCGGCCATCGCGGCGAACATCGCGATCCGGACCGCGCCCTCCTCTGGGTCGACGACGCTCGTCAGCCACGCGTACCCGGTCCAGGGCCACCACAAGACCGCGAGCACCACCAGGCCGCGGAGCAGCCCCCGCCACGTCGGGTCGTTGGCCATCAAGGTCGTGCACTGGGTCACCGCGAGCACGAACACGAGATCGAAGAAGAGCTCGAGCGCGGTGACGCGCGCCTCTTCGCGCCGCACTGCGGTCAGGCGTCGTGTCCGGGCGCCGGCCTCCATGCCCCGATCCTCGCACGCGCAATCCGGATCGCACTATGCTCGCCCGGCTGCGGCGACCCCGGGAGGCGGCTGCGTGGCATACCCGTTCGTCGAGAGCCCCAACATGACCCCCGCGAGCGGCCGGGCGATCGGCGTCGTGGTGATGCACACGATGGAGATCGCAGAGCGGCGCGACGCAGCCGAGATCTGCGCGCGCTGGTTCAGGACGCCTGCCTCGCGCGTCTCGGCGCACTACTGCGTCGACGGCGACTCGGTGATCCAGTGCGTCCGCGAGAAGAACATCGCGTGGCACGCGCGCGGCGGGAACACGAACTCCATCGGGGTGGAGCTCGCCGGCTTTGCGGGTCAGACGACGCGCGACTGGGCCGACCCGTACTCGGCAGCCGTGCTGGAACGCGCGGCGAGCCTCGTCGCGGACGTCTGCAGGCGCCGCCGGATCCCCGTGCGCTGGCTCGTCGCGGAGGACCTCGTCGCAGGTCGCCGCGGGCTCACCGGGCACAGCGAGGTCAGCGAGGCGTTCAAGAAGAGCGACCACTGGGACCCGGGCGACGGGTTCCCGGTCGAGGCGTTCGTCGACCGGGTCCGGGCGCTGCAGCAGGCAAAGCGGCGAGCCGGAGCGACGGCCCGGCAGAGGGTCTAGTAGCCGGCGACGTCGTCGAGCGCGTCGCCGAGACCGCCCGCGAGCTCCGTGAGGGCGGCCGCGTCGATCGTGAGGGCGGGCGAGATCTGCAGGCTCCCGCCCGCAAGTCCCCGTGCGAGGATTCCGTGCTCTCTCGCGGCGGCGAGAACGCGATCCGCGATCGCCGGATCGTCCGCGAGAGCGTCGGCCGAGAGCTGCACCGCCGCGACGACACCCAGTCCGGCACGAACCTCGGCCACGAGCCCGTGCGCAGCGAGCGGCGCGAGCGCGGCTGCGAGCTCCGTCTCCAGCCCGAGGGCGCGCATGGCGAGCCCCTCGCGTTCCATGATGTCGAGGTTCGCGTGGGCGGCCGCCGTCGCCGTCGCATGCCCCGAGTACGTGTAGCCGTGGCGCCAGACGCCTGCGCCGGCCGTCCAGAACGGCTCGCGGACGCGCGCGCCGACGATGACGCCGCCCAGCGGGAGGTACCCGGAGGTGACGCCCTTCGCGAACGTGACGAGATCCGGGTCGAGCCCGAATCGCGTGCTCGCGAACCAGTCGCCGACGCGGCAGAAGCCGCAGATGACCTCGTCCGCGACGAAGAGGACGTCCCGCTCGCGGCAGACGCGGAGGGCCTCCTCGAGGTACCCGGGCGGAGGGAGCAAGACACCGCCTGCCCCCACGATCGGCTCGCAGAAGAACGCCGCAACTCTTTCGGGGCCGACCGCGTCGATCGCGGACGCGAGGGCCGAGGCGTCGTTCCACGGGACCTGGAGCATGTCGCCGGCAAGTGGTCCCACCCCGACGGTGAAGACGTCCATCCCGACGAGCGACGTCCCGTAGCCGGCGAGCCCGTGGTACGCCCGCTCGCGCGAGATCACGATCGTCTTCTCGTCGCGGCCGACGAGGCTCCAGTAGCGCCGCACGAGCTTCACGGCGGTCTCCACCGACTCGCCTCCGCCGCTGGCGAAGAACACGACGGCGTCGTCCATCGGCGCGATCCCGGCGATCCGCTCCGCGAGGTCCGTCGTCGCGCGGGAGGACACGTCTCCGTAATGCGAGTACGCCGGCAGCCGCCGCATCTGCGCCATCGCGGCGTCGACGATCTCGTCGCGTCCGTAGCCGACGTTGCAGTACCAGAGCCCGCCGGTTGCGTCGAGGTAGCGGCGGCCGGACTCATCCCAGACGTGAACGCCCTCGCCGCGCTCGAGGACGAGCTCGCCGGCCGCCGCGACGGCGGACATGTCCGCGACGGGGTGCCAGAAGCGGGTCACGGCGCCAGCCTAACCGGGTGCCTCGTGAAACGACCCGCGAAGCGACGTACTTGTCGGGGGCGGGCCCGATGGGATCCGCCCCCGACATTCCACCCGAGGCTCAGACCTCTTCCGCCATCGCGAGCACGTCGGCGCGCGACAGCTTTCCAACCAGCTCCGGGTGCTTTTCCCTGACGTGCCGGTCGACCTTCTCCACGAGCTGCTGCTCGGTCTCCGCTCTCACGACCTCGCCGCACTCGCAGTTCACGAGCTTCGCCATCTCCGCCTCCCTTCGAGCCCGCCGATTGTGCCGTCCTCGCGCTGCCACTACCTTGGAGGAACGTTGGCAGAGACGCGAGTTCAGCTCTGCGGTCGGCTCGTCGTGGTGATCGACGGGGCTCGCCTCGAGCGTCGGCTCCCCGCGAGGCAGGGGCGGACCCTCTTCGCGTACCTCACGACGAACCGGATCCGGCCCGTCACACGCGACCAGCTGGCCGGGGCGCTCTGGCCCGGTCAGCCTCCCGCGGCGACCGAGACGGCGTTGTCGGCGCTGCTCTCGAAGGTACGTCGCGCGGTGGGGCGGGATCATCTCTCCGGCCGGCACGAGCTCCAGCTCCTGCTGCCGGACGACGCACTCGTCGATCTCGAGGCGGCCGAGGAGGCGATCCACCGCGCCGAGGCGGCGGTTTCTCGAGGGGACTGGACGGCGGCGTGGCCCGCCTCACGGGTGGCGCTCCACACCGCGACGCGCGGCTTCCTCGTCGGGCTGGACGGGTCGTGGGTCGAGGCGCAGCGCGGTCGCGTCCACGACGTGCGTCTGCGAGCACTCGAAGCGGTCGCGGAGACGGGCCTCGGGATGGGAACGCACGAGCTCCGCTCGGCCGAGCGGTCCGGCCGCACGCTGATCGAGCTCGAACCCTTTCGCGAGAGCGGCTACCGCTACCTGATGCGCGCCCTCGCCGAGCGTGGGAATTCCGCGGAGGCGCTACGCGTCTACGATCGGCTGCGCATCGTGCTCCGCGAGGAGCTCGGCGCCGCGCCCGGAGCCGAGGCGCAGCGCCTCCACCGGCAGCTGCTCGCGCCCGCAGGCGAGATCAGCGCGCCAGCGTGACCTTGGCGAGGCCGTGCGGCGCGTCCGGATCGAGGCCGCGCGCGCGTGAGAGCGCCCAGGCGAACAGCTGCCCGGGGACGACGGAGAGAAGAGGGGAGAGAAGCTGCGGCGCCGGCGATGGGACCGGCAGCACGTACGCCGCGCCGTCGAGCTCCGACGCCGCCGTCCCGCTCGCGACGAGCGTCGCGCCCATGGCCCGGGCGCGCGCTGCAGCTTCTTGCACCGGCGCGAGCGTCGCGTCGGGCGAGGCGATCGCCCAGACGGGGAACAGCGGGTCGAGCGCGGCGACGGGGCCATGTGCGAGGTCGGTCGCGGTGAGGGGCTCGGCGGCGATCCGGCACGTCTCGAGGAGCTTCAGCGCGATCTCGCGGGCGGTCGCGAACTCGACGCCGCGCCCGATCACGAACATCCGGCCCGTATAGGCAAACGGGAGCGCCATCCCGGCTGCCGCTCGCTCGAGCGCGGGAAGCACCGCCTCGAGCTGCTCGCTCGCCCGCCGGATGCCGGCCGAGACCTCGTCGCCCCTGCCCGCGAGATGTCCGGCGAGCAGCGCCAGCACGGCGAGCGTGTTGACGTAGGTCTTCGTTGCCGCGACTGCGAGCTCCGGCTCGGCGGCGAGCGGGATCGCGACCTCGGCGGTCGTCCCGAGCTCCGAGCCCGGCTCGTTCGTCACGGCGATCGTCAGCGCGCCGGCGGCACGTGCCCGGGCCACGTACTCGACCACATCGGGCGTCCGGCCGGACTGCGAGAGGCCGATCACCGTCGAGCCCGTCATGTCGAGCGGCGTGTCGTAGTGGACGGTGAGGGTGATCGCATCGCGCATCGCCGTCCAGCGGGGCAGCAGCCCGAACGCGTAGATGCCGAAGGACGCGGCGTTGTCCGAGGAGCCATGGCCGACGAGCCGGATCAGCCGCGCGTCTCGCTCGATCGCGAGCGCCGCCGCGCGCGCGACCACATCCTCGTGCGCGAGGAGGCGCCGCAACGCCGCGGGCTGCTCGTGGATCTCCGCGAGGAACTGCGCGCCCGGGACGCCGGCAGGTGGGGCGGGCTCAGCCTGCGACACGCGTCTGGCCTCGGACGATCGCCCGGACGACCTCGATGCGTTCGTCGACGACGAGGACGTCGGCAGGCCCGCCCGGGAACAGTCGGCCGAGCTGGGGGATCCCGAGCACTCGCCCGGGCACCGTCGACCCGGCCTCGAGCGCCTGCTCGAGCGGTGCACCCGCCGCGACAAGGTTGCGGACCGCCTGCGGCATCGTCAGGGTGCTCCCGGCGAGCACGCCGTCCTCGCGGCGGACGACGTCGTCGGCAACGACCACCTCGATGTCGCCGAGGGCGTACGTGCCGTCGCCGAGCGATGCGCCGGCCATCGCATCGGTGACCAGCGCAAGCCGGCCCGCGCCCACCGTCCAGAGGAGCCTGACGACGTCGGGGTCTAGGTGGACGTTGTCGACGATCGCCTGCAGGACGACGTCGGGGCGGATCAGCGCGGCGCCGATGATCCCCGGGTCGCGGTGCAGCAACGGGCGCATCGCGTTGAACACGTGCGTGACCGTCCTCACGCCCCGGTCGAACGCCGCGTTCGCCTCGCCCGACGTCGCGTCGGAATGACCCAGGGACACTGTGACACCGCGGGCCCGGAGCAGGCCGATCACGTCGAGTGCGCCCGGCAGCTCGGGAGCGAGCGTCATCAGCCGAACCGGTCCTGCGTCGAGCAGGCGGTCGAGAAGCGCCGGGTCCGGGTCACGGCGGCCCAGCAGGCCGTGGGTGCCGAGTCGGTGCGGGGAGAGGAAGGGGCCCTCGAGGTGCACGCCGAGGATCCGCGGCCCGCGGGCCGTGTCCGGCACGGCGCGGAGGGCGCTGACGAGGTCGTCTTCCGCAGAGGTGATGAAGGTCGGGAGGTAGGCGGTGACGCCTGTCTCGAGCAGGGCGTCGCCGGCCGTCGCGTAGCCGTCGGCGTCCGCCCCGAGGAAGTCGACGCCAGCGAAGCCGTTCACCTGGAGGTCGACGAACCCGGGCACCGCGATCCCCTGTCCACCGTTCCTCTCGAGCCCGACGCGGGTGATCCGGTCGCCCTCGATCGCGACGTCGCCCGGAACGAGCGTCCCGTCGACGAGCGCCGCCTCGACCCCGAGCCTCACGGCGCCAGCGCCTTTCGGACGTCGCCCCCGGCACCTTCGAGCCGCGCTCGTGCGGTGGGAGCGTCGATCTCGCGGACGAGCGCGACGATCGCCACCTTCGCGTCGCCGTCGGCCTCGTCGAGCGCCGCCTCGACACGCTCCGGCGGCGCGCCGCTCGCAGCGGTCACGATCCTGCGAACGCGCGCGCGTAGCTTGTCGTTGGTCGCGACGACGTCGACCATCAGGTTGCCGAACGTCTTGCCCAGCCGGATCATCGCGATCGTCGAGATCATGTTGAGGACGAGCTTTTGCGCGGTGCCCGCCTTGAGTCGCGTCGAGCCGGCGATCACCTCCGGGCCGACGAGGACGACGATCTCGTGGGCCGCGGCGGCCCCGAGCTCCGAGCCCTCGACCGAGACGATCGCGACCGTGGTGGCTCCGGCCCCGCGCGCGGCGTCGAGCGCGGCGACGACGTACGGCGTGCGCCCGCTCGCGCTCAGCCCGACGACGGCGTCGCGGGCGTCGACGCCCAGCGAATGGACGGCGGCGGCGCCGGCGTCCCGGTCGTCCTCTGCCTCCTCCTGCGCGGTCGCGGCCGCGGTCGCTCCGCCGGCGATCAAGGCGACGACGCGTCCCGGTGGAACGGCGAACGTGGACTCGCACTCGGCGGCGTCGACGACAGCAAGCCGGCCGGACGTCCCCGCGCCGACGTAGACGAGCCGGCCGCCCGCTGCGAGCCGCTCGGCAACTGCGTCGATCGCCGGGGCGATCGCAGCTGCCGCCCGCGCGACCGCCGCGGGAACCCCCGCGTCAGCCTCGTTCATCAGCGCGACAAGCTCGGCGGTGCTCTGGAGGTCGAGATCCGCGGCCGACGGGTCGCGGGCCTCCGTCGCGAGCTCGTCGAAGGCCGTCTCCTCTGCCGTTCGCCCCGTCACGAAGGCCAGTCTACGCACGCGACGGTTGAGTGGTCAAGACCAATATGCCATACTGCGCACCGCGCTGGTCCTGAACTGTCCGGAGGACGACTATGCTGAGCGCCCGGTAAGCACATGGCGAGGATAGAGATCGACCACGTCACGAAGATCTTCGGCAACGGCGTCGTCGCGGTGAACGACGTGAGCCTCTCCATCGCGGACGGCGAGTTCCTCGTCCTCGTCGGCCCGTCGGGGTGTGGGAAGTCGACGCTCCTGCGGATGCTCGCGGGGCTGGAGGAGGTCACGGACGGGGCGATCCTGATCGACGGCGCGGACGTCACCGACCTCGCGCCGCGGCACCGCGACATCGCGATGGTCTTCCAGAGCTACGCGCTGTACCCGCATATGACCGTGCGCGAGAACCTCGGCTACGGGCTCAAGGTGAGGCGCGCGCCAAAGCAGGAGTCGCGTGAGCGGGTCGCCGAGGTCGCGCAGCTCCTGGGCCTCGAGGACCTCCTCGACCGGAAGCCGGCGCAGCTCTCCGGCGGGCAGCGCCAGCGCGTTGCGATGGGCCGCGCGATCGTCCGCAAGCCGCGCGCGTTCCTGATGGACGAGCCGCTCTCGAACCTCGACGCGAAGCTCCGAGTCGGGATGCGCGCATCGCTCGCGCAGCTCCACGCGAAGCTCGGCGTCACGACGGTGTACGTCACCCACGACCAGACCGAGGCGATGACGCTGGGGCAGCGCGTCGCCGTCCTGCGCGACGGTGCGGTCGTCCAGGCCGACCGGCCCCAGGAGCTCTACGCGCACCCGCGGGACGTCTTCGTCGCCGCCTTCATCGGCGCCCCTGCGATGAACCTCGTCGAGGCGACGGTCGACGACGGCGTCGTCCGGTTCGGGCAGTACGTGCTGCCGCTCGATCCCGCTTGCCGCCCTCACCGGAGCGGCCCGCTCGTGCTCGGGATCCGACCGGAGGCGTTCGCGGATGCCACGGGCGCGCCGGTCGAGCGTCCGCGGATCGAGATCTCGGTCGAGGTCGTGGAGGAGCTCGGCGCGGACACGCATGTCTGCTTCTGGGTCGACGCCAGCCGGCCGGACGTGGAGTCGGGCGAGGACGATCCTGACGAGGCTGGACTGGGGGTTGGCCGGAGGACGCTGTTCACGGCCCGCGTCGACCCGCGCTCCGTGCCGGCCGTGGGTAGCCGCCGTGAGCTTGCCGTCGACACCGGGCGGCTGCACTTCTTCGATCCCGAGAGCGGTCTCGCGCTCGCGACGCCCGCTCCCGAAGCCGAGGTGGCGAGGACGGCGGCGCTGAGTGTCGAATAGGTGGTCTTGACCACAGCCGGGCCGGCGGTAGGATGACGTCCTCGACGGGAACGGAGCAGACGATGGCGACAGTCGGCGGGACGAAGCAGGTCGTGACGAAGCAGAGCGAGGCCCGTAGCCGGGTTCTCGACCTGATCGAGCAGCTCGACGTGGGGGAGGCGATCCCGTCCGAGCGCCAGCTCACGCATGACCTCGGTGTCTCCCGTCTCACGGTTCGAGCGGCCCTCGACGACCTCGTTCGCGAAGGGCTCCTCGTCCGACGCCACGGCTCGGGCACGTTCGTGAGCGAGCCGAAGATCGCCCAGGAGCTGACGATGACGTCCTTCACGGAGGACATGCGGCGGCGCGGCATGGTGCCCGCGAGCCGCACGCTGGGTCTCCGCGTGACGCCTGCCGGGGCGCACCTCGGCCGCCTGCTCCACGTCTCGCCCTCCGAGCCCGTGATGATCATCAGCCGCCTCCGCCTCGCGGACCGCGAGACGATGGCGATCGAGACGCTCCACGTGCGGGAGTCGCTCGTCCCGGGCCTCACGGCACCCGACCTCGAGCGGAGCTCGTTCTACGAGATCCTCGAGGGCCGCTTCGGGATCACGATCGTCGGCGGCCACCAGACCATCGAGCCGACCGTGACGAACGAGGAGGAGTCCGAGGGCCTCGGTGTGCCGCTGCACTCGCCGGCGTTCCAGTTCGAGCGCACCACGCACTCCGAGAGCGGCGAGATCGTCGAGTACGTTCGCTCGATCTACCGGGGCGATCGCTACAAGCTCGTCACGGAGCTCCGCCGGTTCTAAGCGTTGGTCAGTACCAATGGGGCACTCCGCGGCGCGTTAATGCGAACTTGTGTCGATCCGGAGAAGCCCAGTTTCCTGCTGGAAATGAGCTTGCACATGCAAAAGAGCACGAATTCGACCTCGCTCAACTGGTCTTGACATCCTGCAATGTCTGTGCGACTGTTCCGAATCGTGGCAGAGTGGTATAAACCAGTAGGCGGCTCCGGCGTCTGTTCTCCGTTCGCCACACGGGAACCCCGAGCGACCCGCACCGCCTCCCGATGCGCTTGGGGGAATCGCCCATGATCAAGGCACGCATCATCGGCGCCGTCGTCCTCGTCGGCGTCGCCCTCGCAGCGGTGGCGTCCACCGCATCCGGCGGCACGTCGGCCGACGGCATCACCGTGTGGCTGCAGACCGACGCGCAGTCGGAGAAGTGGCAGCCGATCGTCAACGCGGCGACCGCTGCGTTCGAGAAGCAGCACCCGGGGGTCACTGTCGACGTCCAGTACCAGACGTGGGGTGACCACCTGAAGAAGTTCGACGCGACCCTCGCCGGCGGCAGCGCCCCGGACGTCATCGAGATGGGGAACACCGAGATGACGAAGTACATGGCGGCCGGCGCGTTCCAGGACCTGACGTCGCTCAAGAGCGGGTTCGCGAACTCGTCGACGTGGCTCCAGGGTCTCGCGGCGGCGGGCGTGTACAACGGGAAGCTCCTCGGCGTCCCGTACTACGCAGGCTCGCGCGTCGTGACGTACCGCACGGACCTGTTCAAGAAGGCCAACATCAAGGTGCCGAAGACGCTCGCCCAGTACACACTCGCGGCGAAGAAGCTCGGCACGATGGACAAGGACAAGAGCTTCTCGCCCGTCTACGTCGCGGGCACCGACTGGTACGTGGCGATGGGCTTCGTCTACGACTTCGGCGGCTCGATCGCCAAGCAGGCGGGCAAGCGGTGGTCGGGCCAGCTCGCCACGCCGGCCTCGATCGCCGGGCTCACCGCGTACAAGAACTTCTTCCTCGCGTCCTCGCGGGCGTCGAAGACGACGGACGAGACCCACCCGAACCCCTATGACGTCTACGCACAGGGGAAGGTCGCATCGATGATCGGCCCGGGTTGGTTCACGTGCTGCGTCGGCAAGAAGTACACGAAGACGACCGGCCAGTTCGTGATGCCGGGCCGCACGGCCGGCCAGCCGATGCCGGGCTTCCTCGGCGGCTCGATCCTCGCCGTCCCCGTGGGCGCCGACAAGACCCTCGGGGCGGACTGGATCAAGGCCTACACCAGCAACGCGTCGATGACGGCGTTGCGCGCGATCGGCAACATCCCCAACACGACGAGCCTGCTCGGCACGAGCGTCAACGAGCGGGCGGCGGCGCGGAGCTGGTTCGTTCCGACGTCCAAGAACTGGGTGAACGTCGAGAACGGCAACATCCTCCGCAACATGCTCCAGCAGATCCTCACCGGAAAGCTCACCGTCAAGCAGGCGGCGGAGTCCGCAAGCGACAACATCACGCGGGTCCTCAACGCCGACCTCTAACCGGATGCGGGACGGGAGACGCCTTGCGACCTGATCCCGTCCCGCATCCCACCACGGCCGTCGCCGCCGCGCCTCCTCTCCGGGCCCGGCGGCGGCGGCCGCTCTCCGTCGGAGGGGTGGCGCGGGGCAGCGTCCCGTACCTCCTCGTCGCGCCCGTCGTCATCGCGATCGGCACGATCCTCGGCTACCCGCTCTACCACCTCGTCACGCTCTCGTTCCAGCGCTACGGCCTACCGGAGCTGATCCAGCACCACGGCGAGTGGATCGGGCTCGACAACTACCGCTCGGTTCTCTCCGACCACGTGTTCTGGGACACGCTGGTGCGGACGCTCGTCTTCACCGCGGTGAACGTCACGCTGACGATGGTGCTCGGGCTGCTGATCGCGCTCCTCCTCGTCCGGCTCGCCCCCGTGGTGCGGATCATGCTGATGACGGGCCTCGTGCTCGTCTGGGCGATGCCGGCCGTCGTCGCCGTGCAGGTGTGGTACTGGATGACGAACTTCCAGAACGGCGTCGTCAACTACATCCTCACCGAGCTCCACGTCGGGGACTTCGAGCAGCACGACTGGTACGCGACGACCTTCTCGAAGCTCGCGATGGTGACGCTCCTGATCGTCTGGGGCGCCCTCCCGTTCGTCGCGATCTCGCTCTACGCCGGCCTCGCGCAGGTGCCGCACGAGCTCGTCGAGGCTGCGCGGATCGACGGCGCGAGCCCCTTGCGCGTGTTCCGGGACATCACGTTCCCCGTGCTCAGGCCGATCTTCTTCATCCTCACGAGCCTGTCGATCATCTGGGACTTCGGCGTGTTCACGCAGCCGTATCTCCTGATCGGGGCGTCACACGTGGACTCGTCGAACTACCTGATGGGCGTCTACGTGTACATCGAGGGCTACTCGCACTCCGACTTCGGCCGCGGCGCCGCGATCTCGATCCTGATGCTGCTGATCGTCGCCGCGCTGAGCGTCGTCTACGTCCGCGGCAGGGTGCGCCAGGAGGAGCTCGCGTGAGCGCCGTGCCCGCATCCGCGTCCGCGACCGCGCCACGCTCGAGGCGCCGTCGCCGCACGTGGCGCCGCGTCCGCCGGAGCGGGTGGAACGTCGTCGGGATCGCGCTCTTCCTCGTGTTGATCTTCCCGGTCTTCTGGATGGTCTCGACGTCGTTCAAGCCGGACGACGAGGTCAACAGCGGGACGCCAACATGGTTCTCGCTCTCGCCGACGCTCCAGCATTTCCGCGACGCGATGAACCGGCCCTACTTCTGGGACACGGTGCAGAACAGCCTGATCGTCGTCTGCGTCACCGTCGTTGCGTCCGTCGCGATCGCCTTCCTCGCCGCGGTCGCGCTCGCGAAGTACCGCTTCTCGGGGCAGAAGGCGTTCCTCATCCTGATGATCGGGATCTTGATGCTCCCGCCCGCTGGGCTGATCATCCCGCTCTACGTGGTGCTTGCGAAGTACCACCTGACGAACGCGCTGACCGGCGTGATCCTCACGTACATGACGTTCGTGCTGCCGTTCGCCGTCTGGACGCTGCGCGGCTTCATCGGCGGGATCCCGAAGGAGCTCGAGGAGGCGGCGATGGTCGACGGCTCGAGCCGCCTCGGCGCGTTCGTCCGGATCTTGCTGCCGCTCGTCGCGCCCGGGCTGGTCGCGACGTCCGTCTTCGCGTTCATCACGACGTGGAACGAGTACATCTTCGCGAGCGTCCTCCTGAGCGACCAGTCCAACCACACGATCACCGTGTGGCTCTCCTACTTCTACGGGACCAGCCGGAACACGGACTGGGGCGGGCTGATGGCCGCGTCGACGTTGACCGCGATCCCGGTGATCGTGTTCTTCCTGCTCGTGCAGCGGAGGATCATGTTCGGGCTCACGGCCGGCGCCGTGCGCGGATGAGCGACCGCGCGCCGGCGTTCCAGCCGCTGATCCCGAGGCCGCTCGCCGTCGCACCGGAGCGGGGCTCGTTCGAGCTCGGGCCTCGTGCCCGGATCGTCGTCGCGGCCACGTCCCCAGAGGCCGCCGACGTCGGGCGCCTCCTCGCTGGGTTCCTGCGGCCCGCCACCGGCTACGCGCTGCCCGTCGTGCGCGCGCCGAGGGCGGCCGCGGCGGGCGACCTCGTGCTCTCGCTCGCTCCGGGAGACCGCTCGCTCGGCAAAGAGGGGTATCGCCTGTACGTCGACGAGGAGCGCGCGTCGATCGTCGCCCGCCGCCCGGCCGGGCTCTTCTGGGGGTCGCAGACGCTCAGGCAGCTCCTGCCGCCGGGGATCGAGTCCCGTGAGCCCGTTGCCGGGCCGTGGCTCCTGCCGCGCGGGACGATCCACGACCGGCCGCGGTTCGCCTGGCGGGGGCTGATGCTGGACGTCGCGCGGCACTTCTTCGGCGTCGAGGAGGTCGAGCGCCTCGTCGACGAGATGACCTTCTACAAGCTGAACCGACTCCACCTACACCTGACGGACGACCAGGGCTGGCGTGTCGCAATCCGCTCGTGGCCGAACCTCACGCGCCTCGGGGCGCGGAGCGCGGTGGGTGGCGGGTCGGGAGGTCACTTCACGCAGCGGCAGTACGCCCGGATCGTCGCGTACGCGCGGCGGCGGTTCGTCGACGTCGTGCCGGAGCTCGACATGCCGGGGCACGTCAACGCCGTGCTCGCATCGTACGGCCGACTGACTGCCGACGATGTCGCCCCGGCGCCGTACACCGGGATCGAGGTCGGGTTCAGCTCGCTCGCGATCCGGAAGGAGCTGACGTACGCCTTCATCGACGACGTCGTCCGTGAGGTCGCCGCCCTGACGCCGGGCCCATATCTCCACATCGGCGGCGACGAGGCCCTGTCGACCGATCCCGCCGACTACCGCTTTTTCGTCGAGCGCGCGCAGCGGATCGTTCGGGCGCACGGGAAGCGCATGGTGGGGTGGGAGGAGACCGCACGGGCTCGGCTGCGGCGGACCTCGGTGGCGCAGCACTGGCACGACGCAGCGCTCGCGCGACGCGCCGTCGAGCAGGGCGCGAAGCTCGTCCTCTCGCCCGCGACGCGGACGTACCTCGACATGAAGTACACCCCGTCCACCACGCTCGGGCTGAGCTGGGCGGGGACGACGAGTGTCCGGGCGGCGTACGACTGGGATCCGGCGAGCCTGGTCGAGGGGGCATCCGAGCGCGACCTGCTCGGGATCGAGGCGGCGCTCTGGTCGGAGACGATCCACGATCGGGCCGGGCTCGATCAGCTCGCGTTTCCCCGCCTCCTCGGCCATGCCGAGCTCGGGTGGTCGCCCGCGGTCGGGCACGCCTGGCGCGACTACCGGATCCGGCTCGCCGCGCACGGCCCTCGTCTCGCCGCCCGTGGCGTCGGCTTCCACGCCACGCCCGAGGTTCCCTGGGCCCAGGTGAGCTAGGCGGGGCCGCTCAGCGCGCCGAGGCCCGTGTTCAGGCGGGCGGCGGGGCACGCGCCCCAGTAGCCGACGTGCCGAGACCGCGCCTCGTCGAGGGCCGAAAGGAGCTCGGCGGCGTGCTCGCCGCGCTCGTTCCGGAAGAAGTACGGAGACGCCGCCCCGCGGCGGACCAGCTCGAGGTTCACATCGGTATCGTCGACGAGGACGTAGCGCAGCAGCCTGCCGTACCGGTCGTGGTCGTCGAGGGACGGATCGCGGACGAGGCGGACGCGCGTGCCTTCTGGCACGAGCGCGGCGAGAGCGCCCTGGGCAGCGCGGCCGTAGCAGTCGGTCGTCAACTCGGGCGCGTCGATCTGAACGAGTCGGATCTTCGCGCCGTTCCGCAGCGTCAGCGTGTCGCCGTCGTTCACGCGCGCGACGACGCCGGTCCCGTTGGTCGGCCGATCCTCGGCGCCGCCGACGCCGTTTGCGCAGCCCGCCGCCAGGAGGAGGGCCGTGACGGCGAGTGCCGCGATCAGTCGGTCGGCACCCACACGAGCCGAGTCTCGACGACGCGTACGTCGGTCGCTTCGAGGCGGATCGAGAGCGTGTCGACCTCGTCGGCGACCGCGCGCCAGCGCTCGTCGATCGCCGCGATCTCGTCCGCGATCTCCTGCTCGAGCTCCACCAGGTCGTCCTTGGTCGCGTCGACCTTGGACTTCGCCGTCTCCCTCCGCTCGGCGCTGCGCACCGACACTCCGCGCCGCGACGCCGCACTCGAAAGCGCACCCGCCATCGACCGCGTGCTTCGCCGCCCGCCGAAGAACGCGCCGAGCACCGCGCCGGCCCCCGCCAGCAGCTCCGTCGCCTGGCGGGAGCGGGTGTCGGTCTCGAGCTCCTCGGTGCGACGCTGGGCCTGGGCGAGCGCGCGATCGAGACGATCGCGCTTCGCCTCCAGGCGATCGCGGATCTTCGCCGCCTCGGCATCGGCGCGCTCCTGTGCAGCGGCGTCGCAGCGCCCCGCGAAGTCGTCGGACGACTCCCCGGGACGGGAGACGAGCTTGAGCTGCCGGTTCCGCTGGAGCTCGAGCGGCCGGCGTTCGACCAGCCGCTGCCGGATCTCCTTCGCCGTCGTCTGGAAGAAGGCGTCCTTGCCGACCGGTGCGCCGGGCAGCACGTAGACCGCGTTCGCAGGCGCCGCCGATGCGAAGTCGCGGTCGTCGTAGTCGACCTGCGTCTCGCTCTCCAGGTCGACGCCGCCGTCGAGCGGCCCGTAGACGGCCTCGAACTCCTGCTGCTCGTCGACGCCGGCCGTGCTGTCGTCGTAGCGGAGCGAGACGCGCGCGGTGAGGAACGCGCGAAGCCGGGTCGAGCCGGCGACCGCGCCGATCCCGGACGCCCAGGGGGCTGCGGGCTCGAGGTACGAGACCTGGATACCGGCTGCGACGGGGGGCGCGACGGCGGTCTCGTCCGCTCCGAGCTCCGTCGTTTCCGGAGGTGCGGGGGCGGGCTCGGCCGTGGATGCGTGAGGGGAAGTCGCGGGTTCGGCCACGGTGCCGCCCGGCGGCTTCAGCCTGGCCACCTGCTCCTTCGTCAGCGGGCCGCAGAGGTATGACATCGCCCAGCGGGTCGCGAGCAGACGTGGGGTGGAGGACTTCGCCGAGACGAGGAGGAACTGGCGCTTCCCGAGCGCGCCGATCGCCTTGTCGAGCGCGGCAACGTCCGTCCCGCCGGCGGCGGAGCGGAGCCCCTCGAGGACGCGGGCCTTGTCGTTCTCCGTCTGGAGGCGCCCGACGAGCCACGTCCCTGCGTTCGACATCGCCTTGTAGTCGAGGTCGACGGGGTTCTGCGTCGAGAGCACGAGGCCGAGCCCGAACGCGCGACCCTGCTTGAAGATCGTGAGGATCGGTTTCTTCGGCGGCGGCGAAGCCGACGGGGGCACGTAACCGAACACCTCGTCCATGTAGGCCAGGGCCCGGAGGTCGGGTGTCCCCTCCTGCCCGCGCATCCACGTGACGAGCTTCGAGAAGACGAGCGTGACGACGAACTGCCGCTCCTCGTCGGAGAGGTGGGCGAGGTAGACCACCGCACAGCGCGGCTTTCCGTCCGCCGTGAAGAGCATCGTCTGCGGGTCGAGCGCATCGCCCTGGCCCCACGCTGCGAAGCTCGGGGAGGCGACGAGGGAGTTGAGCGTGAACGCCAGCTTCGTGCGGTCGGCCGGCGGAAAGAACTGGTCGATCTCGAAGACGCCGAGCTTGCGGATGGGCGGAGACTGGATCTCGCCGATCAGCGTGCCCAGGTCGAGGTCGCGGCCGGCGCGCCAGTCGTTCTCGATCAGGTTCGAGAGGAGGACATGCTCGCGGCTCGAGAGCGGGTCGGCCCGGATGCCGACCAGTGCGAGGAGGCTCGTCACGGTCGCCTCGATCTCGTCGCGGAGCGCCTCCTCGTCCGTCTCCCACGACAGCCGCGGCACGCCGAGCGACCCGATGACGTTCAGCGGCACACCCGCCGTCGAGCCCGGCGTGTAGATCGTCACGTCGGCGGCGGCGCGCAGCTCCTGGAGCCGTTCCGGACCGATCCCGCTGGCCGCGAGCCCCTCGCGCCACATGGTCGCCTGCCGTGCGGCGTACTCGTCCACGGAGACACCAGCCGCCTGTGCTTCCGCCTCGCTCAGCCACGGCCGGAAGCTCGCCGGCGCGAGATCGGGGAACACGAGGGCGAGGTTCGTCATGTCGCCCTTCGGGTCGAGCACGAATGCGGGGATGCCTGCGCTGAGGGCCTCCTCGATCAGAACGACCGCGAGCCCTGTCTTGCCCGAGCCGGTCATTCCGACGATGACCCCGTGGGTCGTCAGGTCGCTCGACCCGACGACAACCTCGTCGGCGCCGGGCTCGCCCGTCTTCGGGTCAATCGCCCGTCCGAGGTGAAACGACCCGCGCTCGGCCATCGCCGCGGAGTCTAGAGTCGGCCGCGTGCTCCACGAACTGAGGGTGAAGCCCGGTACCGAGGCGCGGATCGCCGACCGAGACCCCGACGACAAGCTCGGCGTCGACAAGGAGGAGGGCGAGAAGCGGCTCGAGCACCTGGTCGAGCGGATCGATGCGCTCCAGTACCGCCTCTACGCGGAGGACCGCCACAGCGTGCTCCTCGTTCTCCAGGGGCTCGACGCGTCGGGGAAGGACGGTGTCGTTCGGCGTGTCTTCGACGGCGTCAACCCGACGGGCGTCTCGGTCACGTCGTTCAAGGCTCCGGTCGGCGCCGAGCTGCAGCACGACTACCTGTGGCGGATCCACGCGGCCCTTCCACGGAGAGGGACGATCGGCATCTTCAACCGCTCCCACTACGAGGACGTCGTCGCGGTGCGGATGTACGAGATCGCGCAGCCGAAGGTGTGGCGCCCCCGTTACGAGCACATCCGAGGCTTCGAGCGGATGCTCGTGGACGAGGGGACGACCGTGTTGAAGGTATTCCTCAACGTCTCCCGCGAGGAACAGCGCGCGAGGCTCCAGCAGCGGATCGACGACCCCACGAAACGCTGGAAGTTCCAGCGCGACGACCTGAAGGTGCGCGAGCGCTTCGACGACTGGATCGCAGCATGGGACGACGCGCTGACCGAGACCTCGACCGACTGGGCGCCGTGGTACGTCGTCCCGGCCGACCGGAACTGGCTGAAGGCGCTCGCCGTGGCCGAGCTCGTGGTGAATGCGCTGGAGCGGCTCGATCCGAAGCTCCCCGCGCCCGAGGTCGGGCTCGAGGGCCTCGTGGTCTAGCGGAGGCGACGCGCTCGGCCGACACCCGGGCCGGACGGGCGGGTTGTCCCGACGTCGGAATCTGCCGCCGCGATTCCGACGTCGGGACGGGTCAGATCAGGATCCGCGCAGCGAGCTCGGGCGGGCATCCACGCCCGACGAGCTCGATCGCCCGGTGCAGGTCGATCTCGACGTTGGCCGCGAGGACGGCCGCCGCGTCGAGGTCGAAGCCGGAGCGGCAGAGGGCGTCGAACCGCCATGCCAGCACCTCGGCCGCCTCGTCGGTGCGCAGGTCTTCGAATTGTGCAGCCGTCATCAGGCTGTTCCCCCTCTCCTGAGGGTCGCGCCAACGTCTTTCCGACCCTCATCCGACATGCGCTGAGCATCGGCGCTTCGGGACGGATGCCTCTTCCCCCAGCAGACGAGACCTGCCTAGCCGTTCGGGTGGGGGGCGGGTGGAGAATCATCCGACCGGCCGTGCGATGCGGGCCGGGCTAACGCTCGTTCACGAAACGTTAGGGATCGCGCATGGTGCGAACCGTCGGCCTCGAGCGGGCGTACGCATGTGTATGAGCAACAAGATCTATCTCGACGGACGGCTCGGCGTCGTCTCGCGGCCGGGCGGCACGCGGCAGGTCACCTTCCGAGGGAGACCGCTCTACCGGTTCACCCAGGACCCGGGTGCCGGCGTCGTGACCGGGAACGGCTTCGCCGACAGCTTCGACGGTCGGTCGTTCACCTGGCACGTCGCCACGCCGACGGGTGTCTCGAGGACGAGCACGAACTCGAGTGACATGAGCGACAGCGGAGGCTCCCTCTACGGGTGAGCCGATCATGGCCCCGGTTCGGGCTCCGGTCCGGATCGGGGGCGTCCCGCTCGGTGTCTCAGGTGCGCCGCAGCGAGCGAGGTCGGGCGGGCGGCCGAGCTCGAGCGCGACCCGAGAGGCGACGGTCGGCGCCGCCTCCAGGGCCAGGAGGAAGCCAGGAGAGAAGCAGTCGATGCGCTCCCGCTGGCGACGAGGACGCAAACGCTTGCTCGCGCAAAGGTCCTCGCGATCACCATACGCCATCGCCGGCGAGTTGCCCAGCGACGGTGACGTGATCACGTCGTCTGGAAGGCGCCGAGCCTCGCGCTCTCCAACGGATGCGACGACTGTCTGAACAGCAACGGTCGCTGGACGATCAAGGAAGGCGTCAAGGACACCGCGGACCCGAACGACACGTTCCCGGTCGGCGGCAGCCACGCTCCCGCAACGCTCCTCTCGTCGAACTCACCGACCGAGGCAGGCAGCTACGAGACCAACTTCGATCCGTGCACCGACGCATTCGGCGCCGGGAGCCTGACCACCTCACAGTCGCTGAGCAAGACCTCGAACCCGAACGCGACGACGATCTGCCTGCCGTCGCCGCTTCCGACGAACGCCGTCGACCTCGGGTTCGCGTCGAAGATCCTCGAGGGCCCTCTCAGCCGGGTGACCGGCGGGACGCTGCCCGCCGATGCCGCAAGGCCCGCCGGACATCAGCCCCCCCGGGCCGTCCGACGGGCCTTCTTGCGGCACGTCGATCGCGCTCCATCCAAGCGCCTCACGAGTATCCCGCCGTGCCGCGGGCGCCACACCGGCCGATGGTCTAGGCCGTTGCCCCACCTGGGACGAGGCGAAGCGCGAGCGGAGGGGAATGTGTCGCGGTGGGGCGTCGTCAGCGTTCGTGATTGATCGCGAACCGCGACCTCCGCCGCGTCCAGTCGACGACCGCGTACGGGTGGCCGGCCAACCAACGTTCGGCCCGACCATCGAGATGGACGTCGATGCCGTCCATCCTCGTCGGCGGATTGAAGGTCACACCGTCGGGCGGGTCCATCGCGATCTCGATCCTCGTCGTGGACGTCAACAACCACCAGCGGCGGCGTCGCTGCGCCCAGACGTACAGTCTTCTGCCGCTCGAGGTGATGTGGCGGCGGGCGACAGGCGAGAGCGGCGACGGTGGGGCTGGCTCTGGCGGCGAATCGACGATTGCCTGGCTCGCGCTCATCGAGGCACGGATGATTCCACTGCCATCGGATGTTCAGATCCCTTGGCGCCGCACTGCCGCATCTTCGGGAGAACTGTCCTACGATCGCGCGGATGAGCGCTCGAGCCATCTGGCTCTGGATCGCGGCGGTGTACCTGCTCGTGATCCTCACGAGCCTCTGGGCGGCCGGCATTCTGCCTCCACCGAAGCCACCACTGCTCGGCTGACACCGGCGCCCGAGCGCCGAGGGGGCATCTAGTCGTCGGTCGGTCGCGGTTCGTCGCCCAGCAAGGCGTCCCAGTCGAACGAGCCCTCCCTGACGAAACGCACGAGCTCGACTTCGTTGTCGGTCAGCTCCGGATGTCGCTCGGAGTCCTCGACCTGGGACCGAAGGTGCTCCTTCACCGCCATTGCCGTGAAGTTCCGAAAAGCGTGCCTGACGCCTCTCACGTTCCCCGCCTCCGTTCGCGGTTGGATCGACCTCCTTCGAGCCTAGACCCTCCGGCCGGACACGAGTTCGGTGGCAAGACGGCCTGTAGCCGGCGCCCCGAGCCGCTTCGCTAGAGCCAGCGCTTCCAGCGGAAGAACACGGTAGCCCCCTAACCATGCGCAAACCCGCATGGTTCCGTGACTGTCCCTGCCGTGTAGGTCGCGAAATGCGCGGGCGGTGTGGTCTCGGTGTGGTCTCGGAATCGTTGCCTGCTAAGACACTGTTCTATCGCCAACCAGGATCGTGAAGCCGTGTTCGCGCTCGTCCCGTCGGCACATGACCGGAACCGCCACTAGGCGGCGAGCTTGAGACGTGCCCACGCTTTCCACCGGGGCCGGAAACCGCCGGAAGCGTTCGGGGCGTTCGGGCAGCCCGCCCGGCCCCTGCACCGTCGAATGCCGCTGGTCAACGACGGAGGATCAGTTGGACCATGACGGCGCATGCTGCCAGAACTGCGCGTGTTCCCGGCTACGCGCGACGGACGAAGTAGAAGATCAGAACGACCAAAAGGATGATGACGAGGATCCCTATCAGTCCGTAACCCGTTCCGGCGATCGCGAGCATTTCAGTCCTCCTCGATCTTGTTGGATCCGAAACGTACCCCGTGCTGGTCGGATCTACTCCCACGTCCGCTGCGTTGTACCCCCATTCTCAAGCCCCTCGGCTAGAGGCGGCCGGCTGGTCGGGCAAGGGAACTCGGGCGTGCACAACGACTTCGCAACGGGCAGCTTCGGCAACATGCCGAGCGGCCTGGACAGCGTCATCCTCCGTGTCAAAGGAGAGGAGGGCGCCCTTAATCCCCTCGATCTTGACGGCCCAGTCGTTCCCGCTCTTTACGACATGAATATCGCCATCAGCCATGCAGTGGCGGTTCCCGCCAGCAGCGCAGGGCAAACGCCGCCGAGCGTGCCACCCGCAGGTGAGGAACGAGGCAACAGTTGAGAGGCGCAAGGAAGAGGCCCCGAGCGAACCCGAGCGCCAAAGCCTAGGCGCGGCCCGAGAGTCGTAACCCAGGGGGAGCTCCGTCAACGGCCGATCGAAAATTTCCCAAACGGGCCTGCAGCAAACGCGGAACCGCCGCACCTCCAGCAGAACCCTTCTAATAGGTGATGTTTGCCCGCTGGCAAACGCGGGCAACTACCGAACCGCGATGTTGATCGCCGGTGTTGTGTTGTCCGCCACCGCTGTGGCAGTACTCGCACGTTGTCTTCAACGCGCCGGACAGAGGCAACTTGCCGACGACGTCGGCTCTGCCCTCGATGCGAACTGGAGCGAGTTCACACTCGCGGCAAACGAGGAGCGCACGATTCTTTCTGTCCTCCACGACTGCCCCGACCCGCTGCAACCACTACGAGACGCCCTCCGACCGCCGACGCGCCGACGGTCTGGTCTAAGCCCGAACGTTGACGAACTGCACAAGCAGCGGCGGTACCGGGAGTTTCCTCGGCATTGGGGCCGATTCCCTGGGGAGAGAAATGGTGAGGGCGCGGTCACGCGTCGCCGTCACCCCTAAAAAAAGGGATCCCTCAACCCCCTTCGCCTCGTCCGGTCAGGAGCCGATAGTCGTGTGCGATGCGTCGGTGGCTTCGGGTGTTCTTCGCCGTCGCGGCCGGTTTCCTGATTCTGGCCGTGTTGACCATCGGCGCTCTGATCGGGCTGAATGCGGAGTGCAACGGCGGGGACTGCCCCCGCTCCGACGCGTGGCGCGCCGGGGTCATCGCGATGCCTGTGACGGCAGCGATTCTTCTGCTCGTCGGCGCAACGTGGAGCGTTGTTTCGCGGAAGCTGCTGCCGCTCGTCCTCGCCGAAGCCGCCGTTTTGGCCGTCGCTGCTCTGGTCGACGCCGTCGTGTACGAGCCCGACCTTGGTACGGCAGTGCTGCTCGCGGTGGCGGGGTTCGTTGGCTGGCGTGCGCTACGCCGTTAACCCAGCGGCTGCCATTCGCCGTTGCCGAGGTAGATGACCTGTTCGTGGCCGAGGACGACCGTGACGACAGGCGGGTCGTCGCCGATCACGCTGGGACTACCGAACTCTCGCCGGGGCGTCTTGCTCATTTGCCGTTGGGTCTTCCCCTGTTCACGACTACCTCGGCAAACGCCAGCCAAGCGACAGCGGGAAGGAACCACCAATACCAGCGGTAGTGGCCCGACGCGAGATGGTAGAGCGAGCCGCCGCCGACAATGGCGCAGAAGAGTGCCTGGAGCCACCACGGTGCACCGACGAGAAACAGGCTGTCTCCGACATCACTCCATCGCCTGGCAGCAGGAGGCCATCCGCGGATGCGACCCAACACATAGAGACCGATACCGCCCCCGATTATGATGAGCCACACCCAGTGGGATTCGGCGCGAGGGCCAGATCCGAGCGGGCCGAGCAAGGTGACGGGAGAGGATAGTTGGGCTTCCGGAAGGGCCAAGCCGTTGAAATGCGTCTCCATCCGTTCGGCCGCTATCGCGTGTCAGGAGGAGCGTCGGGTCGCCTAGTTCGGCGTGCCATCCAGTGGCTGCCATTCGCCGTTGCCGAGATAGATGACGCGCTCGTGCCCGAAGACGATGGTTCCGTCGTCGTGCCAGCGTTGCGACCACCGGTAGGGCTGCTCGATGAAGAGGTCGGGTCCGCGACGACCGTTTGTCTTCTTGGCTCCGTCGCGAAGGTTGCAGGTGGGGTGCGATACGCCCAAGTAGCCGTCTCGGGCGTCGTTGTGATCCAGGCGCCACTCCTCGCCAGCGTGGATGGTTTCGTTGCAGCGGGCGCAGGTGGCTCGGCCGGCGTTGACGATGGGGGCGATGGCGGCGCGGCGTCGTTGGTGTGCGTGGCCCCAGCCGCCGAGGGTGGTGGCACCCCGGCGCTTGCGTCTGCGGGCTGCCATCTTGCCTCTCTAGTCAGCGATCCCGGAGCCGGTGGAGGTCGCTCTCGCAGCCGAGCTCGATCCGGAAGTTCGTCAGGATCTGCTCGAAGTCTGCGCGGCCGAGGTAGCGTTCCGCCCAGTCGAGTCGGCGGCGAAGTTGCGCGTCTTCGGCCTCGGCCTTGTGGTCGCGCCGCGTGATGACACCGCCCGAGTACGGGCCGCCACCGTAGAACACGACGTCCTCGCCGGCTGTGTCGCGGTCTGGGGTAGCGGTTGCCGCGAGGGGGCGGAGTGACAGCACGCGTGCGAGCGGTTCTGCTGGGCGTGTGCCGGGGCTGAGGATGCCGACCTCGTTGATGAGCGCGTCTGTGACGTGCTCGCACTCGGTGAACGTGCCTTGGCCCAGCGCGATGAACGCGAACGAGGCTTTGGTGTTGTGCTTGCGCAGCCATCCCGGCGGGTCGTCATGAAGTTCAACCCTGCCGAGCGTCATGGCGGTGAGGCCGCGTGACCGACCGGCTGCTCAAATCTAATCTTCCGCCCAGTCTTCCTCCCCCGGCCACGCGTCAGGGTCGACCTCGAGGCGGCAGTGAAGCGTTCTGCTGATCGCGCTGGTCTCCGTCTCCTCCCGGTTGGAGTCGTCGTCTTCGACTCGTTCGATGAACAGACGACGATCTACGCGCTCGATGACGTCCCCAGCGTTGAGGTCTTCTTCCGACTCGAAGATGTACTCCGCATCGCCCGGGATCAGCGAGGCGGGCTCGATCTTGTACACGAATCTCCGCACGAACGGATCATCGCATGACGGAGAGGCTGCTCACCGCCGGGGAGGTGGGCGAGCGCCTTCCCGAACTCCTTGACACGAGGAAGCTCCAAGTCGAGCTTGGCATCACCCGCGCAGCCGCCGAGAAGATCATGCGTCGGCTCCCCGTTCTGCAGATTGAGGACCTTCGTAAGGTCTACGTCCGGCGCTCCGATGTTGCGCGTTACCTCGAGGCGAGGACCTTCGCCAAGCACGAAGTACCATCGTGAGCCGGGGCGGGCTCGGTTGGATTCCCTAGACCAGACTCCTCCCGGGTTCGCCCCGATGTATCCTCTGGGTGTCTAGGGAATCGTTCGGAGGAGGAGTCAGGTGGCCTCGATCATGATCACGCCGCGGCGGACGTCGTCTGGTCCCCGTTACGTCGTCCGGTGCCTCAGGAAGGCCAGAGAGCCGCATGGATGCTCACAACCAACGCTTCCAACGGAAGAAGCCGAGCATGCCTCCGAGCGTGACGACGAGCGCGGCCAGGATGATCCAGAAGGCGGTCTTCGTTGCCTCGCCTGGATAGACGACGTTCATCCCGAAGATGCCCGTCAGCAGCGTCAGCGGCAGCATCGTCACGCTGATGATCGTGAGCAGCCGCAGGACGTCGTTCTGGCGATGCGAGATGACCGACTCGTTCGTCGACTCGAGCGCCTCGACGACCTCCTTGTAGTTGTCGAGCTGGTCCCAGATGCGCTCGACGGCGTCGTTGATGTCGTCGAAGTAGAGCTCGAGCTGTTCTGGCAGGAAGCGGGCGACGCGCCGCTCGAGCACGCGCAGGGTCGAGCGCTCCGGCTTGATCACCTTGCGGTACGAGATGATCTCCTGCTTCACGTTCGAGATGTCGCGGACCACGTCCTCGGCGTGGCCCTCGAACATGTCGTCCTCGACCCGGTCGAGCTTGTGGCCGATCTTGTCGAGGATCGGAAAGCAGTAGTCGAAGAGGTCGTCCAGCACCTCGTACAGCAGACGGCCCGAGCCCTTCGCGAACAGCTGCTCCCGATACGCCTCGTCGCCGTCGCAGCGGGCGAAGAGGCGGGTAACGGGCAGGAGCTCGCGGGTCGGCAACGTGACGAGGTAGTCGTGGCCGATGAAGACGTCGAGCTCCGCCGCATTGAGTCGCTGAACGGTCTTGTCGTAGACGGGGAAGTGGAGGACGGCGAAGAGGTAGCCGTAGTCCTCGTAGTCGTCGACCTTGGGGCGCTGACGCTTCGAGACGATGTCCTCGACGTCCAGCGGGTGCCAGCCGAAGCGCTCGGCCAGGGCCTGTGCCGTGCTCAGGTCCGAGGCGACCGCGTTGACCCAGGTCAGCCCGGCTGCGGTGAGCTCAGCAACCTGCGCGGTGCGCGCGGCATCGTCCGCGGCGGGGCGCGGGCGGGTGCTCCTGCGGATGCGGGGCAGGCTCGGCACGGGGACTGAAGGGATCGTCGGTCGTTGGAGCCATGTTCGCCATTCTAGTCGCCCTGCCTGCGTGTCGTCTCGAACGCAGAGCCGCGATCTGCGCGGATTTGTGCCAACTCCGTGCCAATCGGCAGCGGAGCCCTTTCGCCTGAGCGGGCAACACGATATCAGGGAGAGCGTCCACGTCACCTCCCGATTGGAGCCCACATGCATCGAGCTCTGACCCTTATCCTGCTCGCCCTCGTCATGGTCGGCGGAGCGCTCACCGTGCCGACCGCTCGCAGCGCGTCGCCGGACGTCGTCGTCAGCCAGGTCTTCGCGGGCGGCGGCAACGCGGGCGCCCCGTTCGCGAACGACTTCGTCGAGCTCTTCAATCGCGGATCGGCCGCCGTCGACGTCGGCGGCTGGACGATCCAGTACGCCTCCGCCACGGGCGCGAGCTGGCAGGCGACGGCCCTGAGCGGCTCGATCTCGCCCGGACGGCATTACCTCGTCCAGCTCGCGTCCGGCGCCGTCGGCGGGGCGCTGCCGACGCCAGACGCATCCGGCACGACGAACCTCGCAGTGTCTGGTGGGAAGGTCGCCGTCGTGCGGAGCACGACGCTCCTGACCTGCGGTGCCTCGGCCGGCAGCTGCGCGAGCGCGGTGTCTCTCGCCGATCTGGTCGGGTACGGGAGCGCTGCGGACTACGAGGGCAGCGCAGCCGCCGACGCGATCGACAACACGACCGCTGCGGCACGCACGGCCGATGGCTGTGTGGACACGGACGACAACGCTGCGGACTTCTCCTCGGCGGCGCCGACGCCGAGGAACTCGTCGAGCGCAGCGACCGCGTGCGGCACCACGCCGCCCCCGACCGGGGGTGTCTCGACGAGTGCGACGGTCGACGTGGACATCCAGTCGGTCCTCTCGATCGCCCTCGAGCGTCCGAGCGTCAGTTTCGGGAACGCGACGACGGGAAGCACGCCCGCGCCGGTCTCCGAGAAGGTGACGGTGGTGAGCAACGGCAACGCCGGGTACTCGCTCACCGTCCATCGCACGGCGTTCACCCCCGTCGATCTGCCGCTCGGCATCGCGGGAACCGCGCCGGGCGGTGGCCAGATCGGCGGGGCACTTTCCGGCGGGGCGATGGCCGCGGTGCCGGTCGTGCCCGCACCCGACCTCCTCGTCGGCACGACGTCCGCAGCCAGCGCAGGCGCCGGCGACGTCTGGAACACGCGCCTCGGCTTCGCCTCACCGATCCCGTCCGTCCCGGCCGGGCGGTACACGACCACTGTCACCCTCACGGTGATCGGTCGATGAGACCCATCGTGGCCGTTCTCCTGGCCGTCCTCGCGCTCGCGTCCGCTTCGGCGGGCGCGAGCGCCTCCCGGCCCGTCCTCGCCCTGACAGCGACTCCGACACGGGTCCTATTGGCCGGGTCGCAACGCATGACGGTTTCGGTCACGAACCCCGGTTCGAGCTCCGTGATGGTCGACGTCGGCCGCGCAGGATTCTCGCTCGACCGGCGAGGCAGGCCCCACATCGCACCGCGGGATGTTCCTCGGGCCGCGGTGACGTGGCTCAACGTCCGTCCTGCCCGCTTCGTCCTGCCGGCCGGGTCGACGCGTTCTCTGACCGTGACGTCCCGGCTTCCGCGCCGGCCGGAGCCGGGTGATCACGACGCTCTCGTCCTGCTGACCACCCGGCCGCGCGGTGCGGGCGTTGCGGTGCGGATGCGCATCGGCGTCCTCGTGGTCGTGCGTGCGCCGGGCCGCGTCGTGCGGAAGGTCGTGGTCGGATCGCTGCGTGTGCGGCGTCTCCCGCGTGGACGAGTTCTCGAGGTGCTCCTCGTCAATCGCGGCAACGTGACGGAGACGCTCGGACGCGGGTCGGTTCGCGTGACTCTGACCTGCAGGACGACGCGAATGACGCTCCGTGCTGCCGCCCGCGAGCTCCGTCCGCGGACGAGCGGCGTCGTGCTGCTGCCGCTTCGAAGGGGTGTCAGTAGATGGGTCTCCGCTCGTGTGGAGGTGGTCGCCGAGCCCGGACGCGCGGGGTTCGTACGCACCTTCAGACGCCGCGTACGTCGTCGATCGCGCCGGCCACGACGTCGAGGCGGCCCGCCACAAGCCGGCGTAGTGCGGAGCCGGTCGGCCATGCGCCCGGAAGGATTCGAACCTTCGGCCTCGCGCTCCGGAGGCGCGCGCTCTATCCCCTGAGCTACGGGCGCGGGGAGGTCAGTGTAGTGGACGTTGACTGGACGCCTGCCGTCACGGCCGGAGGCCGGCTTTGCCGGCCGGGAGGCCAGGGAAGGTCGACGCGTCCACGTCGCGCCGCTGTCCCAGTAGGCTCGCTCGTCGATGGAGGTGCGCGCCGAGATCGTCCGGCTCCAGCTCGCCGAGACGTTCGTGATCAGCCGCGAGTCGCAGGACTGGGCGGACGTCGTCCATGTGAGCCTCACTCACGGCCGCGTGGTCGGACGTGGAGAGGCGGCGCCGATCGACCGATACGGCGAGACGGCGGCATCCGCGCTGGACTTTGTCGAGCAGCATGGCCGGCTCGTGGACGACGATCCGTTCGCGCTCGAGGAGATCGGGGGCCGCCTCGCAGAGATCCCCGGCGAGCAGGCCGCGAAGGCGGCGCTCGACGCCGCCCTCCACGACCTGCAGGGCAAGCTCCTCGGCGTCCCGGTCACGCAGCTCCTCGGGCTTCCGCGAGAAGGACCTCCGACGTCGTGGACGGTGTGGCTCGGCGATCCGGACGACATGGCCCGTCGCGCCGAGCGTGCCGCCGCGCGATTCCACAGGCTGAAGCTGAAGCTCGGCGGAGGAGACGGGCTGGACCTCGAGCGCGTGCGGGCCGTTCGGCGCGTGACCGACCGCCCGCTCCAGGTGGACGTCAACGAGTGGTGGTC
Source organism: uncultured Actinomycetes bacterium (assembly GCA_963742625.1). Taxonomy (GTDB): domain Bacteria; phylum Actinomycetota; class Thermoleophilia; order Gaiellales; family Gaiellaceae; genus Gaiella. The sequence goes on along the minus strand of CAVUMO010000002.1, from coordinate 834,002 downwards.
GCTCGACGAGGCGGTCGACGCCTGCGCGGAGCTCGCGACACTCGGGGTCGAGTACGTCGAGCAGCCCCTGAGGGAGGGAGACGCCGACGGCGTCGAGCTCCGACGCCGCTCCACCGTGCCGGTCTACGTCGACGAGGACTGTCACACGCTCGCGGACGTCGCCGGATGCGCGGAGATCGCCCACGGGATCACGATCAAGCTCGCGAAGTCGGGCGGGATCCGCGAGGCGATCCGCATGGCCCATGCAGCCCGCGCGCTCGGGCTCGGCGTGATGCTCGGCTGCATGATCGAGTCGGGGCTCGGGATCGCAGCCGGTTGCGCCGTGGCCCCGCTCTGCGACCACGTCGACCTCGACGGCAACCTGCTCCTCGCACACGACCCGGTGCCAGGCCCCGAGTTCCGCGCCGGCGTCCAGGTGGCCCCGAAGGGGGTCGGACTTGGCTGCGGGTGAGCCGACGCTGATCCTCGCCGAGGGCTTCTCGGCAGATACGCATTACGGGAAGACGATGAGGGGTGTGCTGCGCTACCGGCGAGAGGACGTCGTCGCGATCCTCGACTCGGCCCGCGCCGGGGAGACGGAGGAGGGCGTGCCGATCGTCGCCGACGTCGGCTCGGCGCTTGCCTACGTGCCACGCGTCGCGCTCGTCGGCGTCGCGACCCAGGGCGGTCGCTTTCCGGCGGCCTGGCGCGAGCTGCTCGCCGACTGTGTCAGAAACGGCCTGTCGATCGAGAACGGTCTCCACCAGATGCTCGCCGACGACGAGGAGCTTCGGCCCCTGGCCGACCGTCACGGCGTCGAGTTGCGAGACCTGCGCCGCCCGCCCGACGGCCTCGACTGCCCGAGCGGCGAGAACCTCGAGGTGCCCGCGAGAATCGTCCTGACCGTCGGCTCCGACTGCGCGATCGGGAAGATGACCGTTGCGCTCGAGCTCGACCGCGCGGCTCGCGCCCGCGGCATCGCCTCCGTCTTCGTGCCGACGGGGCAGACCGGCATCGCGATCGCCGGGTGGGGCATCTCGGTCGACGCTGTGGTCGCCGACTTCATCGCCGGCGCCGCGGAGCGACTCGTCGTCGAGGGCGGCCGGCGCGGGGGAGACCTGCTGTGGATCGAGGGGCAGGGCTCGCTCGTCCACCCCGCGTACTCGGGCGTCACGCTCGGGCTGTTCCACGGCTCCGTGCCGCACGCCCTCGTCCTCTGCCATCGCGTCGGGACGACCGAGGTGGAGGGATACCCCGGCCACCCGCTCCCCCCACTCGGTGACCTCGTTGCCCTGCACGAGGGAATGGCGCTCCCGGCGCGTCCGGCCAAGGTCGCTGCGATCGCGCTGAACACGCTCGGCCTCGACGACGCCGCGGCCGCCGCAGCAAGCGCGGAGGCGACCAGGGAGACGGGCCTCCCGGCTTCCGATCCGCTTCGTGACGGAGGAGAGACGCTCCTCGACGCGGTGCTCGCCCTGACTGGTTGACGGCCCCGCGATCCGTTACGATCGGCGCCCGCCGACGGCGGGTGGGTCGGGGATCGAGGGAGAGGGCTGCGGCGAATGGGGGCGAGGGGGGTTGCACGCGTCGTGACCATCGTGGTCGCGTGGTCGCTGGCCTGCGCGGGAACGGCGACCGCGACGGAGATCGGGGCGAACGACGACACCGGCAAGTTCGCGCCGGATGCGGGTGCGGCGTTCTATCGAGAGATGGCCGCGGCGGGGATGCAGGAAGCCGTCGTCACCGTCCGCTGGGTGCCGAGTGACCCGCTCGGGCTGCGCGACCGCCCGCTGCTCGACCTGACGGTCGCCGCGGCGCGCTCGGCCGGTCTGGAGGTCGTCTTCGCCACGTATCCGTATCCGCCGCGTGAGGTAGCCGACCGCCTCGCACGGCCCGACGCGTTCGGCACGTGGCTCGCCGAGCTCTCGAGCCAGTACCCGGACGTCCGCGAGTTCGTGGTCGGCAACGAGCCGAACCAGCCGGCCTTCTGGCGGCCGCAGTTCGCCCGTGCGGCGCAGGCCTCCGCCGCGTCGTTCGGCCCGTTCCTCGCGGCGGGCTACGACTCCCTGAAAGCGGTCGACCCGACGCTGACCGTCGTCGGCGTCGGTCTCTCGCCCAGGGGGAACGACCGCCCGTTCGCGCGCAGCAACGTCTCGACGTCCCCCGTCCGGTTTCTCGCAGCCCTCGGGGCGTGGTACCGCGAGAGCGGCCGTACCCGGCCGCTGATGGACGGCCTCAGCTTCCACCCGTACCCGAATCGCGCGACCGACCCCCTCGACCGGGGCTATGCCTGGCCGAACGCGGGGTTCGTGAACCTCGACCGCGTCAAGCAGGCGATCTGGGACGCCTTCGAGGGCACCCCGCAACCCACGACTCTCGAGGGGCTGAGTCTCTATCTCGACGAAGTCGGGTGGCAGGTCGACACGTCGGGTCGAGAGGGATACACGGGCGACGAGAACGTGCCCGTCACCAACGAGGAGACGCAGGCCGGCGTCTACGGAGCCCTCGTGCGCACGGCAGCGTGCGACCCGGACGTCGCCGCAGTGAACCTGTTCGGCTTTCGCGACGACGCGCTGCGTACCGGGTTTCAGGCCGGGCTCGTGCGCGTGGACGGGACGCCACGGCCGTCGCTCGCGGCGGTTCGGGACGCGATCGCGGCTTCCGCGTGCGCGACAGGGGGCGGCACCCACTGGCGTCCCACTCGCTCGGTGCTCGGAGCAAGCGCTCCAAGCGTGCGCCTCGGCCGGCGCTCGATCGCGATCAGCGTCACCGCGGGCGAGGGCGCGTCCGCCCGTGCCTGCCTGCTCGGCGGGGCGCACACGCTCTCGAGCGTCCGACGCGCCCTCTCGTCCGTGCGTGCGGTCGCCTGCGCCTCAGGTCGAGTCGATGCGAACCGCTCGACGACGCTCCTCCTCGGCCGGAGCTCGGGTCGGCAGACCCTGGCGGTTCGTCTGTCGGCCGACGCCAACCCCGGGCGCTCGACGACTGTCATCCGTGTGGTGTCGCCTGCATGAGGAAATTGCCCCTTCTCTGTAGAAGCTCCGTCCGACGCCACCCGAGGAATAGTCAAGACCTGAGTACCACGCGGCGTTCAGCGGCGCTTACACGGTCGCCGCGGCGGCCCGAACGCTGGCCCTTCCTGACGCTCAGAGCGTCGAGGATCGCACCGCGCTGCTGACCTCGGCGCGGGAGCGCTGGGGTCGAGACAGTTACCGCTCCCGGACTGCGTAGGTCAGGTGGGTCACCCGCTGCGTCGGCTCCGCGCGGACCGGCTCCAGGGCCACGCGGCCCGCGTCCACGCCCTCGAACAGGCGGATCCCGGAGCCGAACAGCACGGGTGAGAGCGCGATCGAGAACTCGTCGATCAGGCCGGCGTTCACGTACTCCAGGATCGTCGCGCCGCCGCCCGCGATGCGGACGTCCCGGTCGCCGGCGGCCTCGCGGGCCTGGTCGAGCGCGGCCTCGATGCCGTCGTTGACGAAGTTGAAGGTCGTGCCGCCGGGCCGCTCCCACGGGTCACGCTTCTCGTGCGTCACGACGAACACCGGCGTGTGGAACGGCGCCTCCTCCGGCCACGCCTGCTCGCCGGCGTCGAACATGCGCTTGCCCATCACGCTCGCGCCGGTGCGCTCGAACGTCTCCCGCGCGATGTCGTTGTCGCGCCCTTCCTCGCCGCCCTCGCCGAGCTTCAGGTTCTCCCGGAAGAACCGCTGCGGGAAGATCCACTGCTGCAGTTCCATCCACTGCGCCATCCAGCGCTGCACGTCCGGGTCGTCCTGCTTCTCGGGCGCGAAGAGGTCCTCAACGGGCACGGACTCGGGCGCGATGTAGCCGTCCAGCGACATCGACACGCTGAAGAACACCTTCCCGGCCATCAGCCCTCAGCTCCCTTCCGAGCGATCTCGGTGACGTAGGCAGCCAGGTTGCTCAGGGTCTGCTGGCCGCCCTCGATCGCGTGATACTTCTCGACCGCCTCGTCGCGCAGCTCCTTGGTGGGGAACATCGTGCGCATCTCGACCCGGGTCGCCACACCGTCGGGCTCGAACGTCAGGACCGACTCGAAGGCGTTCGGGTCGCCGCGGGACTCACCGTGCAGCAGCGCGATCCGCTCCGGCGGGGCGATCTCGGTCCAGGAGATCCACTCCTGGTAGTCCGTCCTGTCCGGTCCGTGCATCACGAAGTCCCACGCCCCGCCGACGCGGAACTCGAAGGACCGCGTGGTGGTGGTGAACCCCTCCGGCCCCCACCACCGCGACAGGTGCCGGACCTCGGTAAACGCCTCGAACACCAGCTCCCGTGGGGCACTCGATGACCCGGGAGATCACGATCTCGCGGTCGGCCGTCGCGGACTGCGCCGGCGCTCCTCGTCCCGTCGCGCTCATCAGCTACTCCTCCTGCCTTGCCTGCTTGAGGTCCTGCACGTACGCGTCCAGCCGGTCGAAGCTCTCGTTCCAGAACCGCTCGAACCCGCCGGTCCACTCGTGGACCGGTCGCAGCCCGCGGGCGTCAAGGCCGTACACGCGTTGCTTGCCTGCCTTGCGGTCCCGCACCAACCCGACCTCCCGGAGCACCCGCAGGTGTTTGGACGCCCCCGGCTGGGCCATCCCCAGCTCCTGGGCCAACTCGGTCACCGGCCGCTCACCCGCCCGCAGCAGTGCCAGGATCTCCCGGCGCTGCGGCTCGGCGATCGCGTTGAAGACGTCCGACGTTGTCGCTGCTCGTGCCATGGCGCCATCATATGCCGATATCGGAATGCGTCAAAACGTGAGGAATCAGGCGGGTCTTGTCGGATGACGATCTTGACCCTTGTCACGGGCTGCGAAAACGCGTATCCCGGAGACGGCACGCGCGCCGGCGGCGGGCAGGGAGGGCGATGGGTGAGAGGATCGGCGTGTCACGCGACTTGCTGATCAGCCTCATGCGGCACCGAGGCCCGAACGCTTAGACAGAGAAGGGGCAATCCCCTGCTTGACACCGAACACATGTTCTGGCAGCATGGGAACAGATGTTCGCCCGGGCCCCTCTCGCACGGATTCTCGTCCTCATGGTGGCGGTGCTCCTCCTCTGGGCACTCTTCGCGGGTGAGGGCGGGGCCAACGGACCCGAGCAGCACTACCGCGTGAAGGCCGGCGACACGTTGTGGTCGATCGCCGAGAAGACGTTCGCGGGCGATCCGCGGGAGGGCGTGTGGGAGCTTCGTGAGCGAAACCGGCTCGACACGGCGACGATCGTGCCCGGCCAGATGCTCGTCCTGCCGTCGTGACGGCAGCCGCGTAGACTCGCCGCACCGAGACCCGACCCGTGATCGGAGGTCGCCGTGGCGAGCGAACGCATCCTCGAGCTTCTCGGTCGGCCGAGCGACCCCGCCGAGCACGACGCGATCCGTGAGCTCTGGAAGGCGCACTCGATCGCCGAGGACAACCGTGATCTCCCGGGCCTGATTGCGACGCTGACCGAGGACTGTGTCTACACGGTCGCCGGTACCGGAGCTCGCTGGGAAGGGCATGAGGGTGCCGCGCGGTTCTACACAGAGCTCCTGACCGCGTTCCCCGACATTCAGTTCTCGCTCGACTACATCGTGATCGGACCGCAGGGCGTATGCGAGGAGGCGGTCGTCACCGCGACGCACAAGGGGCCGTGGCTCGGCGCCGAGCCCACCGGTGAGCGCCTGGAGTGGCGCAACGCGATCTTCTTCCCCTGGGATCCCGCCGCGCGCAAGTTCAAAGGCGAGATGGTCTACTCGGATCTCGCCTTCCCCGGCTGAGCCCACGTCGTACGGGCGCCGGGCGCCGCGCGCGAACCCACCGTGTCGAGTGCCCTCGCGTCGGCTCGCCGTGACACACCTGGCACGGTCCCGACGCGGTCACGTCGCACGTTCGACGATACCGTGACATCAGGGCACCTGGGGTGCCCTTGGGGGTGGTTGTGCGGTGCGTCCGGGACAACGATCGCGCTCGCCTGCGGCGACAAGCCCGGCGGGGTCGGCGTGCTCCTCGGGGAACGACGCCCGCGGGGCTACGATCGGCGCCCGTGGATCTCGACCTGCTCTTCCTCGGCACGGCCGGCTCGGCGCCGACGGCATCGCGGGGCACCTCGTCGACTCTCGTGCGGCGCGGAGGCGACCGCCTGCTTGTGGACTGTGGCGAAGGGACGCAGCGTCAGCTGCTCCGATCCGACGCGGGTCTCGTCGATCTCGAGCACGTCCTGCTGACGCACCTCCACGCAGATCACGTCCTGGGCCTGCCGGGAATGCTCAAGACATTCGCGCTGCGCGGTCGCGAGCTGCCCGTCGTCGTCTATGGCCCGCGCGGGACGAGAGCCCTGCTCCAGGCGCTCGGCGTGGTGATCGGACGGCTGACGTACGAGCTCAGGATCGTGGAGCTCGGGCCAGGCGAGGCCGTCGAGCGAGACGGATACAGGCTTGTCCCGTTCGCGGTGAAGCACGGCGGCACCGCGCTCGGCTACGCGCTCCGTGAGGACGGGCGTCCCGGCCGGTTCGACGTCGCCGCCGCCGACGCCCTCGGCATCCCCGACGGTCCCGCGCGGGGCGCATTGCAGCGTGGCGAGGACGTGAGCCTCCCGGACGGGCGGACCGTCAGGCCGGACGACGTGCTCGGTACTGCTCGGCGGGGGAGAAGCGTCGTGCTCACCGGCGACACCGCGCCCACGGCAAGCGTCGTCGAGGCTGCGGCCGGCGCCGACGTGCTCGTCCACGAGGCCACCTTCCTCGTGGACGAGCGTGCCCGGGCACGGGAGACCGAGCACTCCACCGCGGGTGAGGCGGCGCTGGTCGCGCGCGAGGCGGGCGTTGCCCTGTTGGCGCTCACACACGTCTCCGCTCGCTACGCCGGCTCCGAAGTCGAGGAGGAGGCGCGGCAGCTGTTTCCCGAGACGGTCGTGCCGCGCGACTTCGACGTCATCGAGGTGCCGCTGCCCGAGCGAGGCCCTCCGGAGCTCGTCCCGCGCGGAGGCAGACGCGAGCGGGCCCAGGATGTAGGGTCCGGCGCGTGACAGCGCTCGTGCAGGTCGTGGTCGCGGGCAGCGTCGACGAGGCGGAAGAGCTGCAGTCGCTCCTGGATCGCGCCGGCATCTCTTCGACGCTCGAGCCGGCCGTGGACGAGCATCCGGGTCAGCACGGCGACATGCCGCTACGGCTCCTCGTCAAGCCGGACGAGCTCGACGCGGCGCGCGATGCGATCGAAGCACTGACCGAGCCGGACGACCCGCTCGCGGGCTGACCGCACGGCTGCCGACCCGCGCGAGCATGGGCGCCATTGCGCCTACCTCGGCGTGAACACGACCGTCGTCGTACCGGCGTAGCCGTCCGTCTGGAGCTCGACGCCACAGGCGTGCGTCCCGTCGGAGTACGGCGGCGTCGGGATCCGGTGGATGGCCGACCCGCCCGCAGGTGTCCGCAGCGTCGCGACCCGGATCCCGTCCACGAACGCGCGCACCGGGTCACCGGTCTTCCCGAGGATGGTGACGTCGAGCGTGCCGGGGCGGCACGCGTACACGGTGATCTGGGCCTCGTGGGTGAAGTCGCCGTTGGGCAGGAACCCGCTCCGCTGGAGCTCGACCCGAACGGGCTCCTGCGGACGCCAGACGACGAGTCCCGGCGCGTCGCCGTCGCCCTGCGGTCGCTGGGCGACCCGGGTGCCGGCGATCGTCATCGAGTCCGGCGCGACGACCAGCGGCCGCTCGAGCGCGCGTCCGTCCGCCGACCGCAGCACGCCGTCGTCGCCGACGGTCGTCGTCGGCACCTGGGGCGGGAACGGGACCTCCGCCGGTGGGGTGCTGAGCACCTCCCGGATCGAGCGATTCCAGAACACCGTGCGGGCGACCGACGTCCAGATGCGATCGCCCGTCACGAGCATCGTCGCGTTCCCGAGCCCGGCGTCGTCCAGCCAGGTCGGCGCGGCGGAGCCGATCGTGGCGCGCTGTTCGTGCGCAGAGGCGTCGTCGATCCGGCGCGCCGTGTCGACGGAGACGAACGCCAGGCCGACGCCGACGACGACCGCACCGATCCACGCCAGACGGCGTGGCAGGAAGACGATCAGCGCGCCCGCCGCGACAGCAGCGAGGACGAGCGCAGTGCGCTGGGCGGTCTCGGAACCGAGCGCCGACAGCGGAGCGGGGGTGAGCGTGTTGACGATCGACCCCGGTCGAACGAGCTGGTCGAGCGGGACCACCACCGCGAGCAGCACGAGGACGCCCCAGACCGGGACGACGACGCGCCGCTCGGCCGGCGCACCCCTGGCGATCCACGTGCACAGCGCGATCGCGAGCAGCGGGAGGAGCGTCAGGAGGTACCGCTCCGCGACGGCGCCGACGTAGACGGAGGAGAAGAGGCCGACCTGGACGACGAGGAGCCCGGCATAGCCGAGCGACGTCGACACGAACGCGCGCAACCGCGGGTCCGGGTCGCGACGGCTGAACACGCGCGCGGCGAGGGCAGCCAGGGTCAGCGCGGGGAGCCCGAGACCGAGCACGGCGACGTCGAAGGCATGCCAGAGGATCTCGCCGAGACCCTCGCCTGCGAGCGGGGCGCTCTCGCCCACGGGCGTGTAGGCGCCGAGGATGCTTCGGCGTGTCAGCTCGCCTCCGGTTGCGGCGACGATCGCCACGACGACGAGGACGACGAGCCCGGCAACCGCACCGAGGCCGACGAGCGGTCGCAGGCGACGGCGATCGCGTGCTGCGAGCGCGTCGATCACGGCCGCGACGAGGAAGGCGGGGAGGAGGACGAGTGCCTGCAAGCGGACGGCCGCGGCTGCCGTCGTCCAGGCGACGAAGACGCCGTAGCGCCATGCCGACGGCTCCTCGAGCGCGCGGGCGAGCATCAGGAGCGCCACCGTCACGACAACGAGGGTCAGTGGCTCGGTCATCAGGAAGCCCGCGTAGTGGAACGCGGGCGCGGCGAGCGTGATCGCCGACGCGCCGACCGCCCAGCGGGGCGTCGCGAGCCGTCGCGTCCAGACGAATGTGGGCACCGCGACGAGCGACATCGCGAGGCACTGGACCAGCCGCGCCCACTGGATTCCGTCCGCCAGGCTCGCAAGGCGAAGCGGCGCGCCGATCAGGGCCGGAGTCAGCAGGCTGTAGTACGGCGCCTCGAAGCCTCGAAGCGTCAACGTCCCGTGAGACCACAGACCCTCGCCGAGCATCCCGTAGACCATCTCGTCGGGGGCGATCCACGGAGTCGTGAACGCCTGCGCGACGGCCAGGCGGATCAGCGTCGACGCGACGACGAGACCCGCGACGGCGATCGCCGCGTGCGAGATCCCGCGGGTGCGGGGTGCGTCGATCGTGGCCGTCTCCGAGCCGGTCACAGCCGGATCCTGTCGGGGCTGCATGAGGAACCTGTGAGGACGTCCGCCATCGCGGTGGGCTCGCACGTCGTGCGAGGAGGGTAGACTCGCACGCGTCCCTTTAACCCGGTCCAGCGAGGCCGGAAAGGAGCGAACGGTGAAGAACGGCTCGGCCGCGCCCACGACGGGGCGCGAGATTCTCGATGCGGACGCCCTGGCGCGCACGCTCGCGCGACTCGCGCACGAGTTGATCGAGCGGAACGACGACGTCTCGAGCCTCGCGCTCGTCGGCGTCCACACGCGCGGCGTCCCGCTTGCGCGCCGGCTGCGCGACCTCGTCGCCGAGCGGAGCGGCCTCGAGCCCCTGCTCGGCTCCGTGGATATCGCGTTCCACCGCGACGACGTGCTCGTTCGCTCGGGCGGCGCTCCGCTCCGCGCCCAGCCGCTCGTCCGCGGCACCGAGCTCGGCTTCCCGCTCGAGGGGCGCACCTGCGTGCTCGTCGACGACGTGCTCTTCACGGGCCGGACGATCCGTGCGGCGATCGACGCGCTCCTCGACTACGGGCGGCCCGACCGGGTGCAGCTGGCCGTGCTCGTCGACCGGGGGCACCGCGAGCTGCCGATCCGGCCCGACTACGTCGGCAAGAACCTCCCGACCGCCCTCGACGAGCGGGTCCGCGTCGAGCTCGAGGAGATCGACGGGGCGGACCGCGTTGTCCTCGAGCAGCCGCAGGAGACGCGGCGGTGAGCCCCGGAGCGCAGCGCCACCTGCTCGGGATCGCCGACCTGACGCGCGCCGACGCGGAGCGCCTCCTCGACACCGCGCGCGCGCTCGAGCGGACGCTCGACCGGGAGGTGAAGAAGCTCCCCGCGCTTCGCGGTCGCCTCGTCGTGAACCTGTTCTACGAGTCCTCGACCCGCACGCTCGCGAGCTTCGAGCTCGCCGCGAAGCGGCTGTCCGCGGACACGATGACCCTCCGCTCGTCCGGCTCGTCGGTCGACAAGGGCGAATCGCTCCGCGACACGGCGCTGACGCTCGCCGCGTACGACCCCGACGTGGTCGTGGTGCGGCACCCGCAGATCGGCGCCGCGAAGCTCGTCGCCTCCGCGACCGACGCCCACGTCGTGAACGCCGGCGACGGAAAGCACCAGCACCCGACGCAGGCGCTCCTCGACCTGTTCACGATCCGCGAGGCGCTGGGCCGTCTCGACGGCGTCTCGGTCGCGATCGTCGGGGACGTCCTGCACTCGCGCGTGGCGCGCTCGCTCGTCGAGGCTCTGCGGCTCGTCGGCGCGGAGCCGCTGCTCGTCGGCCCGCCGACGCTGTTGCCGCGCGGGATCGAGGAGATGGGCTGCACCGCAACGACGTCCATGGAGGCCGTCGCCGACGTCGACGTCGTCTACGTCCTCCGCATGCAGTCGGAGCGGATGCAGGCGGGCGCGGCCTTCGTCCCGTCGCTCCGCGAGTACACCGCGCTGTACGGCGTGACCCCGGATCGAGTGCGGCCGGGCCAGCTCGTGATGCACCCCGGGCCGATGAATCGCGGGATCGAGATCGACCCGCGCGTCGCCGATTCGGGTGCATCGCTCGTGACCACGCAGGTGCGCGCCGGTCTCGTCGTGCGGATGGCCGTCCTCTACGACCTGCTGACCGCCCCGGGGCTCCACGTCGCGGCGCCGGCGCTCGAGGTGGCCTAGCTCGTGCTCGTCTGCCGCAACGGCCGCCGCGACTCGCTGACCATTCGCGCACGGATCGTCGATCCGGGTCAGGGGCTCGACGAGCAGGGCACCGTCACCGTCGAGGACGGGATCGTGACCGCGGTCGAGCCCGGGATCGCCGCGCCGGCCGGCCTCGTGCTCGCGCCGGCGTTCGTCGACCCGCATGTCCACCTCCGGACGCCCGGCCGCGAGGACGAGGAGACGATCGCGTCGGGCACCGAGGCCGCTGCGGCGGGCGGTTACTGCGCGATCGTCGCGATGCCGAACACCGAGCCGGTGGTCGACACCGCGCCGGTGCTGCGCTCGCTCGTCGAGCGCGCGCGAGAGGAGGCGCTCGTCCCCACCGGGTTTACCGCCGCCATCTCGAAGGGCCAGCGTGGGGAGGAGCTGACCGAGATGGCCGAGCTCGCGGCCGCGGGCGCGCTCGCCTTCACGGACGACGGGATGCCCGTCGCATCCGCGCAGCTCATGCGCCGCGCGCTCGCGTACAGCGAAGTCGCCGGGCGGCCGCTCGCACTCCATTGCGAGGAGCCGACGCTCACGCGGGGCGGCCACATGCACGAGGGCGCCGTCTCCGCCGAGCTCGGGCTGGGCGGCTGGCCGTCCATCGCGGAGACGCTGATGGTCGAGCGCGACCTCGCGCTCGCCGCCTTCGAGGGCCGGCCGGTACACCTCCAGCATCTCTCGGCACGCGGCTCCGTCGACGCGGTTCGGCGTGCGCGGCTCGGCGGCGTCGCGGTGAGCGCCGAGGCAAGCCCTCACCACCTCTGCGCGACCGACGAGCGCGTCCGCTCGCTCGACCCGAACGTGAAGATGAACCCGCCGCTGCGGACGGAGGACGACCGTCAGGCGCTCGTCGAGGCGCTGCTCGACGGCACGATCGACTGCGTGGCGACCGATCACGCACCGCATGCGCGACAGGAGAAGGACGTTCCGTTCGAGGAGGCGCCGTTCGGGGTGACGGGGCTCGAGACGGCGTTCGCCGTGCTGCACACGCACCTCGTCCGCGAAGGCGAGGTTCCCTTGGCGACGGTGCTCGAGCGAATGTCCAGCGGGCCGGCGCGAGCCCTCGGCCTGCCCGTCCCGCGGATTGCCGTCGGGGAGCCTGCGAACCTGGTCCTCCTCGACCTGAACGCGGAGTGGACGGTGCGGGAGGACGGGTTCCGCTCGCGCTCCGCGAACTCCTGGCTCCTCGGCGAGAGGCTCGTCGGGGCCGTCGTCAAGACGGTGGCCGACGGCCGTGTGGTGTTCGACGCATGAGCCGTAAGCTCGATGGAGGCTATCGGGGAGCGGAGGTGCCGGCTCTGCCGGCGCCAGAGCGCGCATGAGCGTGCAGACGGGCTACTTGCTCCTCGAGGACGGGACCGTGTTCCGCGGGCGGTCAGTGGCGGCGGGCGGCAGCGCATACGGCGAGGCCGTGTTCACGACCGGGATGACGGGGTACCAGGAGACCGTCACCGACCCGAGCTACGCGGAGCAGCTCGTCTGCTTCACCGCGCCGATGGTCGGGAACTACGGGGTCGACGAATCGCGGCTCGAGTCCGAGGCTCCGCACGCGCGCGCGGTCGTCATGCGACGCCTGGGTGGCGAGGACTGGGCGCTCTGGCTCGCTGAGCAGGGCGTCGTCGCGCTCGACGAGATCGACACGCGGGCGCTGACGCTTCGCCTCCGGGATGAGGGCGCGATGCGGGCCGTCGCGATCGCCGACGAGCGGGCAGTTCCGGTGCCGGACGCGCTCGAGCACGTGCGCGCTCAGCCGAGGATGGAGGGCGCGGCGCTGGTCGCCCAGGTCTCGACGCCCGCGCCGTACATCGCCGAGCAGGAGGGCGACGTCAGGGTCGCGCTCGTCGACTACGGGGCGAAGCGCTCGATCGTCCGTCGGCTCGCGCGCGCCGGAGCAGCGGTCACCGTCTTCCCGCACGTCGCAGATCCCGACCAGCTCGCGACGTATGACGGCGTGCTGCTCTCGAACGGCCCCGGCGACCCTGCGCCGCTCGTCGAGGAGACAGCCGTCGTCCGCGCGATCCTCGGTCGGGTGCCCGTGCTGGGGATCTGCCTGGGGCATCAACTGCTCGGGCTCGCGACCGACCACGAGACCGTGAAGCTGCCGTTCGGTCACCGGGGCGCGAACCACCCGGTGCTCGACCGCCGCAGCGGCCGCGTCCTCGTGACGAGCCAGAACCACGGGTTCGCGGTCGCACCGGCGGACGGCGTCGAGGCGACCCACGTGTCGCTGTACGACGGCACGGTGGAGGGCTTCGCCTTCCCCGAGCTCGACGCCGCGAGCGTGCAGTTCCACCCCGAGGCGGGGCCCGGCCCGCACGACGCGTGGCCGATCCTCGAGGGCTGGGTCGAGGGACTGCGGAGAGACCACTAGTGCCGGCTAGACGCGATCTCCGCTCGATCTGCGTGATCGGCTCCGGCCCGATCGTGATCGGGCAGGCTTGCGAGTTCGACTACGCCGGGTGCCAGGCGCTCAAGGTGCTGCGCGAGGACGGCTACCGCACGATCGTCGTGAACTCGAACCCGGCGACGATCATGACCGACCCGGGATTCGCCGACCGGACGTACATCGAGCCGCTCGATCTCGAGAGCGTCGCCGATGTGCTCAGGCGCGAGCGGCCGGACGGCCTGCTTCCGACGCTCGGCGGGCAGACCGCGCTCAACCTCGCGATGGCGCTCGAGGCGGACGGCGTTCTCGACGAGCTCGGGGTGGAGCTCCTCGGGGCGAGTGTCGACGTGATCCGTCGGGCCGAGGATCGCGAGCTGTTCCGAGACGCGGTGCAGAGCTGCGGGCTCGCCGTCCCCGAGTCCCGGATCGTCGAGTCGCTCGACGATCTCGACGGCAGCCTCGTCCCCGCCGTCGTCCGCCCCGCGTTCACCCTCGGAGGTCACGGTGGAGGTTTCGCCGAGGACGTCGACGCGCTCTACAGGCAGGTCGAGCGCGGTCTCGCGGAGAGCCCGATCGGGCAGGTGCTCGTCGAGGAGTCGATTCGCGGTTGGGACGAGTTCGAGCTCGAGGTGATCCGAGACCGCGCGGACAACGTGGTGATCGTCTGCTCGATCGAGAACCTCGACCCGATGGGCGTCCACACGGGGGACTCCGTCACCGTCGCGCCGCAGATGACGCTCTCCGACGAGGCGTACCAGGAGCTGCGGGACGCGGCCGCGGCCGTGATCCGCGCCGTCGGCGTGGAGACGGGCGGCTCGAACATCCAGTTCGCGCGCAGCCGCGAGACCGGCGAGCTGCGCCTCATCGAGATGAACCCGCGCGTCTCGCGCTCGTCCGCGCTCGCCTCGAAGGCCACGGGCTACCCGATCGCCAAGGTCGCCGCGAAGCTCGCGGTCGGCTACACGCTCGACGAGATCCCGAACGACCTCACGAAGACCACGCCCGCGAGCTTCGAGCCGACGCTCGACTACGTCGTGGTCAAGTTCCCGCGGTTCGCGTTCGAGAAGTTCCCGGGCGCCGACGCCACGCTCGGGACGCAGATGAAGTCCGTCGGCGAGGCGATGGGGATCGGACGGACGTTCAGCGAGGCGTTCCTCAAGGCGTTCGGCTCGCGCGAGCTCGACCCGGGCTCACCGACGCCGTGGGCGACGATCGACGACCTGCCCGACGGACTGCACCCTTGGTTCGTCGAGCAGCTCGAGGCGGCGAAGCGGGAGCTCCGCACGGGCGACATCCGCCGGGCGAAGCGCGCGGGCTGGGGCGACGACTCGATCGGCGCGGCGTGGGGCACCTCGGGCGACGACGTGCGGCGGACGCGCTACGCGCGCGGGATCCGACCGTCGTACCGCCGCGTCGACTCGTGCGGGGGCGAGGTCGAGGCCACCTCGAACTACTTCTACTCGACGTGGGGCGAGGCGGACGAGGTCCCGCCCGCCGGTACCACGCCGCGGGTGGTGATCCTCGGCTCCGGCCCGAACCGGATCGGACAGGGGATCGAGTTCGACTACTGCTGCGTCCACGCCGTCCAGACGTTCCGGTCGCTCGGCTACGAGGCCGTGATGGTCAACTGCAACCCGGAGACCGTCTCCACCGACTACGACACGTCCGACCGGCTGTACTTCGAGCCGCTCTCGCCCGAGGAGGTGCTCGCCGTCCTCGACCGCGAGCGCCCGCTCGGGGTGGTCACGCAGTTCGGCGGGCAGACGCCGCTCCGGCTGGCCCGGCACATCGAGGCCGCCGGCTACCGGATCCTCGGCACCCCCCACGCGGCGATCGACCTGGCCGAGGATCGCGAGCGTTTCGGTGCGCTCGCGCGCGAGCTCGGCGTGCGCTGCCCGCCCTGGGCGACCGTCGAAGGGGAGGACGAGGCCGTCGCCGCCGCCCTGGAGATCGGCTACCCGGTGCTCGTGCGACCCTCCTACGTCCTCGGCGGCCGGGCGATGCGGATCTGCGACGACGAGCGCGAGCTCCGCGCCGCGATGGCGGCTGTCTCGGGCCCCGTCCTAGTCGACCGATTCGTCGAGAACGCGATCGAGATCGACGTCGACGCGCTGTGCGACGGCGAGGACGTGTTCGTCGCGGCGGTGATGCAGCACGTGGAGGAGGCGGGCGTCCACTCGGGCGACTCCTCCTGCGTGCTCCCGGCGCAATCGCTCACGCTCGCGAACGCGCTCGAGGTCGAGCACGTCGTCCGTCGCCTCGGCCCCGCGCTCGGGGTCGTCGGGCTGCTCAACGTCCAGCTCGCGATCGCCGACTCGACCGTCTACGTGCTCGAGGCGAACCCCCGCGCGTCGCGCACGGTTCCGTTCGCGAGCAAGGCGATCGGAATGAATCTCGTCGAGGCCGCGTGCCGCCTTGCCCACGGCGACCGGCTCGACTCCCTGGGCCTGCAGACGCCGCGGCCGACCGAGGTAAGCGTCAAGGCCGCGGTGCTCCCGTTCTCGCGCTTTCCCGGCGCCGACCCGGTGCTCGGGCCCGAGATGCGCTCCACCGGCGAGGTGATGGCGACCGCCTCCGACCTCCCCACCGCGTTCGCGAAGGCCGAGCGGGCCGCCGGACGGCCGCTCCCGACGGCCGGTGTGGCCTTCCTCTCCGTCCGGGACGGCGACAAGCCGAGCATCGCGCCGATCGCCGCGGCGCTCGCCGGCCTGGGATTCGAGCTCGTCGCGACGACCGGCACGGCCCGGACGCTCCGCGCAGCGGGGCTCGAGGTGGACGAGGTCGGCAAGGTCGCCGATGCCGGAGACGGCGAGGCGACGGTGGTCGACCTGATCCGGGAACGGCGCTGCGACATCGTCGTGAACACGCCACAGGGCTCGGGCGCGCGGGCGGACGGCTACCTCATCCGCGAGGCCGCGCTCGTCGCGCGCGTGCCGTGCGTCACGACCGTCTCGGGCGCGGCTGCCGCCGTCCACGCGATCGCGAACGCGCGCGCCGAGGCGACGCTCTCGCTCCAGGAACGGATCGGTGTTCCCGCCGGAGGCGGAACCACGTAGGCGAGCATGCGACGCGAGCTACTGACCGTCAGTTCGAACGAGCCGATCGGCCCGTACCGACTCGTTGTTCTAGGGCGTTCCCAGCTTCAGCCGGGGACGCCTGGGCAGTTCTTCATGCTCGAGGCTCCGGGGCGACCGCTCCCACGGCCGTTCAGCCTGTGCACGGCGCCCGCCGGCGAGCTGGGCTTTCTCGTCGAGCCGCTCGGAGCAGGGACGACGGCGATCGCGTCGCTCGACGTCGGCGACGAGATCCACGTCACCGGCCCGCTCGGACGAGGCTTCGACCTCGATGTCGAGAGGCCGCTGCTCGTGGGTGGCGGGATCGGCGTCGCGCCGTTTCCGTTCCTCTCCGAGCGCCTGCGGGCGCCGCCCGCGCTCCTCGGCTTCCGCACGGCCTTCCACGCCGAGGCGGCCGCCCTCGTCCCCAACGCGACGGTAGTGCTCGATCCGGTCCTCGTCACCGAGGCGCTGCCGGACGAGCCGGGGGACGTCCTCGCGTGCGGGCCGGAGCCGATGCTCGATGCGCTGGCGCGGCTGGTGCCCGGGGCGCAGCTCGCCCGCGAGGCGCCGATGGCCTGCGGCTACGGCGCCTGCTACGGCTGCGTCGTCGAGCGGGACGGCCGGTACGTGCGCCTCTGCCTGGAAGGCCCCGTCCTACGTGGGGGAACCCATGGTTCCCCCACGAGCCCCCTCCGTACGGTTGGGGGAACAGATGACCGTTCCTGGGCTCCCGCCGGGCAAAGCCCGGCTCCGCCCACGAGGGCACGTGCCACCGACAACGTTGGAAGGACGGAAGAGCCCAGGTGAGCGTCCCGATTCTCAACGCCTCGGGCTGCCTCGATGCTTCGGTTGCTCCCGAGGTCGCCAGGTTGCTCGACGCGTTCGTGACGAAGACGATCACGCCCGAGCCCCGGGAGGGCAACCTTCCGGTCCGGATCGCCGAGACCGAGCACGGGATGCTCAACTCGATCGGCCTGCAGGGTCCCGGCATCGAGGCGTTCGTGGAGAGCCACCTGCCGCGGCTCGGGGCTCTCGGCATCGACCTCTGGGTCTCCGTGGGCGGATTCTCGGCGGCTGACTTCGCTCTTTGCTGCGCGCGGCTCGACGGGGCAGACGTCGTCGCGGCGATCGAGCTGAACCTCTCGTGCCCCAACGTGGACGAGGCGCCCGAGACGGCAGCGGAGCTCGTCGCCGCCGCGCGCGCCGCGACGAGAAAGCCGCTCTACGCGAAGCTTTCGCCCGCGCAGTGGGACGTGGCCGCGAGTGCCCGCGCCGTCGTCGACGCGGGCGCCGACGGACTGTCGCTCGTGAACACGATCCGCGGGCTCGCGCTCGACCCGGTGACGCTCCGGCCGCGCCTCGCCCGGGCCGTCGGGGGGTACTCGGGCGACGCCCTCAGGCCCATCGCGCTCGCCTGCATCCACGCGTGCGCGACCGCGGTCGACGTCCCGATCGTCGGCATGGGCGGAACGTCGAGCGGGCTCCATGCGCTCGAGCTCGTCGCGGCCGGTGCGAGCGCGGTCGCGCTCGGGACGATCCTCTTCTCGGACCCGCTCGCGCCTACCCGGGTGAGAGGCGAGCTCGAGGCCGAGGCTGCCGCCCGCGGGTTCGAGGACCCGCTCGACGCGCGGTCGATCGCTGTTGTCAGACTCGAAAAAACCCTGCAAATCACTTCGAACGGTACTGCTTGATTCATGCCCGCAGCTTGCTAGACTCGTCCGCTCAATGGTCACGTCGAAGACGCACGCCCAGGCACCCGCCCGCTCGCTCGATCAGCGGATGGAAGCCCTCCAACGTGCGAACGACATTCGGGTGCGGCGTGCCCAGCTGAAGAGGGACCTGAAGGACGGCCGCGTCCAGATCGACTCCATCCTCCTCGACCCTCCCGAGTACGTCTCGACCGCGAAGGTCTTCGACATGCTGATGGCCGTCCCGAAGTTCGGCCGCGTGAAGGCGGCGCGGCTCCTGAACCAGTGCAGGATCAGCCAGTCCAAGACCGTCGGCGGGCTCTCCGAGCGGCAGCGCGCGGAGCTCGTCAACCTGTTCAACCACAGGTGAGCCCCGGCCGCCGGCAGCCGCGAGGCCGGCGAGCGGCATGAGTGAGTCGAGCCCGGTGTTCGTCGTCACGGGCCCGTCGGGGGCCGGGAAGGGGACACTGATCCGCGCCCTCGTCGAGCGGATCCCCGAGCTCGAGGTCGCGGTCTCGGCGACGACGCGGCCGCTTCGTCCCGGAGAGGAGGACGGCCGCGAGTACTGGTTCCTCACCGAGGACGAGTTCACGCGCCGCGCCGACGACGGCGGATTCCTCGAGTGGGTCGCGTACGTCTCGCGCTGGCGGTACGGGACGCTGCGCTCCGAGATCGACCGGATCGCGGCCAACGGCCGTGTCTGCGTGCTCGAGCTGGAGCTCGAAGGCGCGCTCCGGGTCCAGGCGGAGTCGCCCGCCGCGTGCACGATCTTCGTCTCCGCGGACGTCGCCGAGCTCGAGCGGCGCCTCCGCGAGCGCGCGACCGAGTCGACGGGCGAGATCGAGGACCGGATCGCGCTCGCCCGTCAGCAGCTCGAGCAGGCGCACCGGTTCCGGTACATGGTGCGAAACGACGACGTCGTGCGGGCGGGCGAGGTCCTCTCCGCGATCGTCGAACGGGAGTTGGTGCTCGCGGACACGAGGACCAACTCGCAGGTACCATGCTCCGTCGATGATTGAGCCACGGATCGACGAGCTCCTCTCGCACACGCAGACCGACGGCGAAGCCACCTCGCGGTACGCGCTCGTGATCGTGTCCGCGAAGCGCGCGAGGCAGATCAACAACTACCACCACCAGCTCGGCGAGGGCATCGGCCTCGAGGATGCGCCTCCGCCGCTCGTGGAGTCGCGCTCGAAGAACTACCTCACGATGGCCATGGAGGAGATCGCGCGCGGCAAGCTCACGTTCTCCTACGGCGGCTCTGTCTAGCTCGCGAAGCAGGAATCCGCTCGCGCGGATTCCTGCCGCTTGATCCCCGCCTTCGGCGGGGCACACTCCTGAAGGCGCCCGCATTCGCGGTCGCAACTACGGCACGGCACCGGCGCGTTCGGGCGATCCAGGCCCCGCGGGGCACAATGTGCGCGTGGCGCGCATCTTCGTGGGGGTCACCGGCGGGATCGCCGCGTACAAGGCGTGCGAGCTCGTGCGGCTGCTCGTTCGCGCGGGGCACGACGTCACGCCCATCACCACGGCCGGCGCCGAGCGCTTCGTCGCCGGGGAGACCTTCTGGGCGCTCGCGCGAAAGGAGAGGCCCGCCGACCCGTATCCGCACCTCGCGGCGGCGGACGTCCTCGTCGTGGCACCGCTCACGGCGAACACGCTCGCGCGCCTCGCGCACGGCCACGCCGACGACCTCCTGACCGAGACGGCACTGGCGCATCGCGGGCCGCTCGTGGTCGCCCCGGCGATGAACACCGCGATGTGGGAGCACCCCGCGACACGGGCGAACATGTCGCTTCTGGTCGAGCGCGGCGCGGAGGTGGTCGGTCCCGCGGAAGGCGAGCTCGCGGAGGGGCTCGTCGGGATGGGGCGGATGAGCGAGCCCGCGGAGATCGCGGCGCGCGTCGAGGCGCTCCTCGGCCGCTCGGAGCGCGACGAGTCGGACTCCTCGCCGCTGTCTGCACGACACGTGCTCGTGACGGCCGGCGGGACGCGCGAGCCGCTCGACCAGGTGCGCTTCGTCGGGAACCGCTCCTCCGGCCGGATGGGTGTCGCGCTCGCCGAGGCCGCGCGGGATCGCGGAGCGCAGGTGACGATCCTGGCGGCCAACCTTCAGGTGCCGGCGCCCGCAGGCGTCGAGGTCGTGACGACGCCGACCGCGGCCGACCTCCGCCGGGAGGCGCTCGCCCGCGCCGACGCGGACGTCGTGCTGATGGCCGCGGCAGTGTCCGACTACCGGCCCGCCGAGGCGCTCGCCGGGAAGCGACCCAAGGACGCGGACCCCTGGACGGTCGATCTCGTCCCCACGGCCGACGTCGCCCGGGCCCTCGGTGCCGCGCGAGGCGACGGCCAGGTGCTCGTCGCGTTCGGCGCCGAGAGCGGGGAGGACGGCCTCGCCCGCAAGCGCGCGATGCTGACCGACAAGGACGTCGATCTCGTCGTCTACAACGACGTGGGGCGCGACGACGTCGGCTTCGAGTCGGAGGACAACGAGGTCGTGCTGATCTCGCGCGAAGGCGAGCGGACGATCGCGAAGGCGCCGAAGCGCGAGATCGCGGATGCGATCCTCGACGAGATCGAGCGCCTGCTCGCGGAGCGCACGTGAGCGAGGGGGTCGCAGCACTCGGGGTCAGGGGGCCGAACGATGCCTCCGCGCTCGCGGCGCGTGTGGTGGCGAACCTGTCCGCGGCCATCCACGCGACCTCGGAGACGCTCCGGCTGCCGCTGCTCTGCCTCCTCTCGGAGGGCCACGTGCTCGTCGAGGACGTCCCCGGTGTGGGCAAGACGGTGCTGGCCAAGGCGCTCGCCCGCTCGCTGGAGCTCCGGTTCCAGCGGATGCAGTTCACGCCCGACCTGCTTCCGGCCGATGTGACGGGCGTCAACGTCTTCGACCGGCCGAGCGGGTCGTTCCAGTTCCGCTCCGGCCCGGTCTTCGCGAACGTCCTGCTGGTCGACGAGATCAACCGCGCGTCGCCGAAGACGCAGTCGGCGCTCCTCGAGGCGATGCAGGAGACGCAGGTCACCGTCGACGGCGAGACGCACGCCCTCGAGCGCCCGTTTCTCGTGATCGCGACCCAGAACCCGGTTGAGTACGAGGGCACGTACCCGCTGCCGGAAGCACAGCTCGACCGGTTCGCCGTGCGGATGGCGATCGGCTACCCCCCCGACGCCGACGAGGCGCGCATGCTGGCGGAGCAGACCACGGAGCCGCCGCTCGAGCACCTCCTGCCCGTCGCGGGTCACCGCGAGCTCCTCGATGCGATCGAGGCGGTCCGGCGCGTGCACGTGGAGGAGACCGTGAACCGGTACGTCGTCGCCATCCTTCGCCACACGCGGGAGAGCCGCCGGCTCGCGCTCGGCGGCAGCCCGCGGTCGGGGATCGCGCTCTTGCGCCTCGCGAAGGCGCGCGCGCTGACGGAGGAACGGGACTTCGTCGTGCCGGAGGACGTCCAAGCGCTTGCGCAGCCCGTCCTCGCCCACCGCCTGATCCTCGCGCCGGAGGCCCGCGCGACCGGCGTGACCGCTGCGGAGGTCGTCGCGGAGGCGCTGACGGCGACACCGGCGCCGGTGTGAGCGGGCGCCCTCGCACCGGCGGCTCGACGGTCGTCGGCGGCGTGGGCACGCTCGCGGTCGCCGTCGTGCTCGCCGCCTGGGCGGTCGGGGCGACCGCCCTCGCGATCCTCGGGCTCGGGCTCGTCCTCGCCGCGCTCCTCGCGAACGCCTGGACGCGGGCCGTTGCTCGCAGCCTCTCGGTCGAGCGACTCCCGTCGGCCGCTCCGACCGTGGAGGGCGAGCCCCTCGCGCTCGAGGTCGTGCTCCACGGCCGACCGTGGCTGGCGTCCCGGATCGAGCTGCGCGATCGCATCGGCCCCGTCGGCGAGCAGCGCGTCACGCTTGCGCGGAACGGATCCGCGAGGGTTGTCGTCGCGCGCGCGCCGAGGGGCCGCTACGCGTTGGGCCCCGGGAGGCTGCTCGTCGACGACCCGCTGGGGCTGAGCCGCCTCGAGCTGCCGATCCCCGCCGCCGGCGCCGTGCTCGTACGTCCGCGCGTCCCGGAGCTCGGGCTCCTCTTCAGCGACGCTGGGAGCCGCGGCGACGGTGGTCGCCGCCAGCCGGTGCGTCGTCCGAGCGGGCTCGAGCCGCACGGCGTCCGCGAGTACGTCGAGGGTGAGCCCCTGCGGGCCGTCCACTGGGCGACGTCCGCCCGGCGCGGACGGCTGATGGTGCGGGAGCTCGAGGACGCGCCGCGGGACAGCGTCGCCGTCCTCCTCGACGTCGAGCGCGCAACGATCGCGGGCCCGCCCGGGGATTCGAGCCTCGACGACGCGGTCAGAGCCGCCGCCGGTCTCGTTCGCGCGCATGCCGCCCGGGCTCGCGGCGCCGTTCTCGTGATCGGGACCCCCGCGCCCGACATCCATCGGGTGCGGACGCTCGGGGCGGAGTGGGAGCGCGCGCTCGACGCGCTCGCGGGAGTGGAGGGGGCGGACGGGACGCCCCTTGCATCGCTCGTCGCGCCGCGCGGCGTCCTCGCGACGGTCGCCGAGCTCGTGGTCGTCACGGCCCGGCCGGAGCATGTCGCGGACGCCCTCGTGGCGCGCGCCGCGGGTGGGCAAATCCCGGCGCTCGTCGCCGTGGACGCACCGACGTACGCAGGCCGCCCGCCGACCGCCTCGACCACCACGCTGTTGCGTCTCGCGGCCGCGGGCGCCCCGCTCGTCGTCCTCCGGCACGGGGTGCCGCTTGAGGACGCCCTGGCCGGGCTCGTGGAGCGTGCCGTTGGCTAGCGCCCGAGGCCTCCGTCCGCTCGCGGCCGCTGCGCCGGCGGTCGGGACCATCCTGCTGGCCTGGGCGTTGCTCGAACGCCCTGCCTCCTGGGGCGCGTTCCTCGCGCTGGCGCTTCTGGCGCTCGTGCCTGCGCTTCCGCTCGGTGACCGGCGCAGGCTCGTGGTCGGCGTCGGTGCCACGCTCGCGGCGCTCGGAGTCGCGTTCGAGACCTGGCCGCATCGCGCCCTCGAGCACGCCTGGGGGGCGCTCCACGACGCGCCTGCCGTGCGCGCGCCTTTCGATCCGCTCGCCTTCCCGCCGCTCCACGGGCTCGTCGCGTGTACCGGCTTCGCGCTCGCTCTCGCGGCAGTCCTCGGGGTCGTGGCCCGCCGGCCGACGATCCTCGTGGCGGCGGTGGCCGTCGGCGTCGGGTTCCCGGCGACGCTCCTCGAGGACGCGTACGCGTTTCGCCTCGGGATGCTCGCGCTCGGCAGCGTCCTCTGGGCGTTCGTCGTGCTCCGCTCGGGTCGGCTCGGTCGCGCCGTGCCCGGTGTCGCTGTCGCGGCGGTCGTCGTCGCGGCGGCGTCCGCCGCTGCGTCCGGAGGTGTCGCCCCGGGAGGCACGCACGTCGACTGGCGTGGTTGGGACCCGTTCGCACGGGGCGGAAGCACAGGCGACTTCCGCTTCGTGTGGGACGCAAACTACGCCGGCATCTCGTTTCCCGCACGGCCGACGGTCGTCTTCCGGGTGCGTGCGCCGAAGCGCGCCCAGTACTGGCGCGCGTCGACGCTCGACACGTTCGTCGCCGATCGCTGGATCGAGAACCTCTACCCGGTGGATGCCGGCACCGCCCACGGCCGGCTGCCGACCGATCCGCTCGTCCCCGACCGCGACCGCAAGCCGGGCAGCTGGCTGCACCAGCAGGTGACGATCGACGGCTACCAGGACGACCATGTCGTCGCCGCCGGCGCGCCCGCGGTCGTCGACGGCCGGGCGCTTGGCCGCGTCTCGTTCCTGAGCGGAGGCGTGATGCGGGCGGCGACGCCCGTGCGGTCAGGGACGACGTATTCGGTCTGGAGCTACGCGCCGGAGCCAGGCCCGCGCGCACTTACCGCGTCGCCGCCGCGGTATCCCGCGGCCGCCGACCGGTACCTGGTGCTCGACCGCGCGCAGTTCTCCGGGTACGGGACCGCGGGGCGCGGACGGCGGATCGCGGCGATGTTCCACGACGACCGGTACCAGCCGCTGTGGGTGTACCGGCCACTTTGGCAGAACGCGCAGCGGCTCACGTCGCGCGCCGGCTCGCCGTACGAGGCGACGCTGCGGCTCGAGCGGTGGTTCCGCGCCGAGGGCAACTTCACGTACGACGAGCGGCCGCCCCGCTCCGCGGGGCTGCCGCCGCTCGTCGACTTCGTCGCACGGACGCGAACCGGCTACTGCCAGCACTTCGCCGGGGCGATGACCGTGATGCTCCGCATGCTGGGGATACCGGCGCGTGTCGCGGTCGGGTTCACGGCCGGCACCTGGAAGGGCGGCGTCTGGACAGTGACGGACTACCAGGCGCACGCGTGGGTCGAGGCATGGTTCGCGGGCTACGGCTGGCTGACTTTCGACCCGACTCCCGGCCGGGGCACGCTCTCCGCCGTCTACACGCTCGCCTCCGACTCGGCGGACGCCGTCGCCGCTCTCGGCACCGGACGGTTCCTCGACTTCGACCAGGTGCTGCGCGACACTCCGCGGCGTCGTCAAACGCCTGTAACGGCGCCCGTGGACGAGAAGCAGGGGATCGCCTGGTGGATCGTCGCGATCCCGGCGGTGCCGCTCGCCGCGGTCGGGCTGGTGGTCGGCGCGAAGCTCCTGCGGCGCGAGAGGCGACTCCGCCGCCGCGACCCACGGCGGCTCGCGTGGGGCGTCCGGGCGGAGCTCGTGGACGCTCTCGTCGACCGCGGCCTCGAGGTCGACCCGCACGCGACGGTGGCGATCCTCCAGCGGACTGCGGAACGGGCGCTCGCGACGTCGTGTGGGTCGCTTGGCTCGGCGCTCTCCGAGGCGCGGTACGGGCCTGCCGACAGGGCCGAGGCAGCGGCGCGGCGCGCACGCGACGAGCTGTTCCGGGTGCTCGGCTTCGCGCGTTCACGCGAGCGCCCCGCGACGCGGCTCCGGAGCGCGCTCTCGCTCAGGTCGCTCCGCCCGGGCTTGACGCCGTCGGCAAGGTGAGGAGGTGAGCGCCGCATACGACCTCTACCAGCAGGGCCGCAGCCATCTCCGCGACGGGATGCCCGCGCAGGCGACCGTCGCCCTCGAGAAGGCAAAACGGCTGGAGCCCGACAAGGCGTCCATCCGCGAGGCGCTCGGCATCGCGTACTTCCGGATCATGCGCTGGGCCGAGGCCGAGGCGGAGTTCCGGAAGGTGCTCGACATCTCGCCTGCCGACGACTACGCCCACTACGCGCTCGGTCGCGCATTGCGGAACCAGGGACGCCACGAGGAAGCGGCCACGCATCTGAAGCTGGCGCGCTCGCTCCGGCCGAGGCCCCCGGAGAACGACCTCGACCAGGCTCAGGCCGACTCGACGTCCGAGACGAGCGACGCGTAGCGCGCGAAGCGGCGCTTGACGCCGGCGGTGAAGGCGCGCAGGTACGCAGCGGTCTTGTCCTCGGCCAAGGTCGCAGCGTAGGCGTCGCGGATCTCGAGCAGCTGGTCCGCGATCGCGTCGACGACGAGCTGGTAGTCGCCGTACGCCTCCTCCGCGTTGTCGCGCCCGGAGCGGATCCAGGCGGACTCGGCCTCGTCCGCCTCCGCGAACAGGGCCGCCTCGTCGGTCGCGAACAGCCCGAGCTGGAGTTCGACCAGGTCGTCGAACGGCCCACGCCGGAACCTCACACGAGCTCCTCGTAGAGCGCCAGGTGGGCTGCCGCAGCCGCCTCCCAGGTGAGCTCGTCCTGCGCCCTGGAGGCTCCGGCGCGCGCAGCCGCGAGCGCGGTCGGGTCTCCGAGCAGCTCGTGCAGTGCGGCGCCGAGGCCGTCGACGTCACCCGGCGGGACGACCCGACCGGCGCCGAATGCCCGCACCACGTCGCCGAGCCCGCCGACGTCGTAGACGACCGCGGGCACACCGGCGCCGAGCGCCTGCAGGAGCGCGCCGGACTGGTCGATCTCGGCCGCGTACGGGAACACCGCGACGGTCGCATCCGAGAGCGCACGCTCGAGCGCGGGCTGCCCGAGGTAGCCGAGGCGCCACTCCGCGCGCGCCCCGGCCGTCTCGCGCAGCTCCTCGAGCGGGATGCGCGGATCGCCCGTGACGAGGAGGCGCGCGTCGGGCACGCGAAGAACCGCATCGACGGCGTCGGGCAGCCCCTTGTAGGCGCGGATCACGCCGAGCGCGAGGACGGTGCGGCCGTCGTCGGCGCGCGGCGGGTCGCTGCGGAACACGGGGTGGGGGATCACCCGCAGCTTCGCCTCGGACACGCCGAGCGCGGCCAGCACGTCGTGGCCCCGCGTCGAGTGGACGACCACACGGTCGAACCGTGCGAAGAGCGAGCGCCACAGACGCCTCCGGCCCGCGGTGCGCCTCGGTAGGAGATCGTGCGCCGTGAACACGAGCGGGCGATCGGAGTGGAGCAGAAGCCGGTCGACCTCGGGGACCGCAAGCCACTGGAAGTGCAGGACGTCCGCGGGACGGGCGAGCACGCGCCGGGTCGCGAAGGGGTGCTCGAGTGCCTTCAGCGGCAGCCGGACGGCGTTCCGGGCGGCTTTGGCTGACCGTGGGTAGAGGCTCTCCACGAGCCGGTAGCCGTCGGGGGCGGGCCGCTCGCCGAAGCGGAAGCGCGACGTGACGAGGTCCACGTCGGCGCCCGCGCGTGCAAGCGCGGAGGCGAGCTCGTGGTCGTACGGCGGGGTGAAGGCGGGTGGGTCGGCGAGGACGACACGCATGGGAGCATCATCCTGCAACGAGCTCTGCCCGCAGGGGGCCGACGGTATCCGTAGCCTCGGCCCGTGCGAGTCGTCGTTCGGAGCTGGAACGTGTTCCACGGCAACGCCTACCCGCCGCGCCGCGCAGGCTTCCTCCGCAGCATGATCGAGCTCGTCACCTCCGACGGGCCGGACGTCGTCTGCTTGCAGGAGCTGCCCGTCTGGGCCGTCGCGCGGATCGCGGGCTGGTCGGGCATGCATCACTTCGAAGCCGTCACCCGCCCGCCCCTCTGGCCGGGGCCGCTGTCGACATGGGTGACGCGCGCGCACCAGGGCTTCTTCCGCTCCGGCCTCTCCGGGCAGGCGAACGCGATCCTCGTGGCGCCCCGTCACGCGGCAACGGACATCGGGCACGAGCGGATCAGCGACGGGCGGGGCGAGCGGCGCATTGTCCACGCGGTGCGGATCGCGGGGACGCCGGGCGTCACGATCGGGAACCTCCATACGACGAACGACTTCGCCCACCCCGAGGTCCCCCGGGCCGAGTCGGCACGTGCGGCGGCGTTCGTCGAGGCGCACGCGACACGCGGGGACGTCGTCGTGCTCGCCGGCGACTTCAATGTCGCCGATCCGCTGCTCGAGTCCTATTCCCGGCCGGTCGACGGAATCGACCACGTCCTCGTGCGCGGCGCTGCCGCGACGAAGGTGACCGTCTGGCCGGGCGAGCGGCGGCGGCAGAATGGCCTCGTGCTCTCCGACCATCCCGTCGTCGAGGCGAGCGTCGAGGTTGGCGAGTGACGTTCGAGGAGGCTCGGGCGCTGTTCCCCGTGCTGGAGTCGGTCGCGTACCTCAACGCGGGGACGTTCGGGCCGCTCGCGCGGCCCGTCGCGAAGGCGCTCGAGTCCGGCATCGAGCGGGACCTAGAGCACGGCCGCACGGGGAAGGCCGCGTTCGAGGAGACGCTTTCCCTGCGCGAGGAGCTGCGGGTGGCGTTCGCGCAGCTCGTCGGCGCCGAGCCGGACACCGTCGCGCTGACCACGTCGACGACGGACGGCTGTGGGATCGTCCTCCGGGGGCTCGGCCTCCAGCCGGGCGACGAGATCGTCACGACGACGGACGAGCACTTCGGGCTGCTCGGGCCCCTTGCGGCATCCGGAGCCCGTGTCGTCGTCGTGCCGCCGGAGCCGGACCGGATCGCGGCGGCTGTCACCCCGCGCACCCGGCTGATCGCGACCTCGCGCGTGCTGTGGACGACCGGCGCCGTGCTGCCGCTCCGCGAGCTCCGCGAGCAGTGCGGTGTGCCGGTCCTCGTCGACGGCGCGCAGTCGGTCGGCGCGATCCCCGACGACGCCAGCGGCCTCGACTTCCTCACGATCTCGGGCCAGAAGTGGCTGTGCGGACCCGATTCGACGGGTGCGCTCGTAGTCCGCGACCCCAACAGCCTCACGATCGTCTCGCCCGGCTATTTCTCGCAGCGGTCGCACGACCCGGACGGGAGCTTCGAGCCACATCCGGGCGGGCGCCGCTTCGACTCCGGCTGGTGGTCGAACGGCACAGTGCGGGCCATGCTCGCGGCACTCGCGCTCCGGCCCGATTGGTGGGCGGAGCGGTCGGCTGCCGCCGCCGCGACGTGCAGGCGCCTCCTGGCGCCTCTCGTCGAGCTCGTCGAGCCCGAGCCGCCGTCGACGCTCGTGTCGTTCCACGTCGAGAACGCCGAGGCGCCCGCGCTCGTGGAGCGGCTCCGTGCCGTGGGAGTCGACGTCCGCGAGATCCCCGGTCGCGGCCTCGTGCGGGCGTCGTGCGGCTGGTGGACGAGCGACGACGACCTCGAGCGCCTTGCGACCGGGCTCGCGGGCTGAGGCTAAGCGGCGGCGTCGGCCGCCGTGCGCAGCCCGAGCTCGCCCGCGATCGGCTGGAGCGACTCGATCACGTTCGCGATGTGCTCGTCGAGCTCGAGGCCGAGCAGGTCCGCGCCTGCGTAGACCTCGTCGCGGTGCACACCGGCCGCAAACGACGGCTGCTTGAGCTTCTTGCGCACCGACTTCGGCTCGAGTCCGTCCAGACCGGTCGGGCGGACGAGCCCGCACGCGTGGACGAACCCGGAGAGCTCGTCGCAAGCAAACAGCGTCTTCTCGAGCTGCGTCTCCCGCGCCAGCTCGAGATGCTCCGCGTGCGAGAGCACCGCCCGGATCACGACTTCGGGGTAGCCCTCCTCGCGGAGGATCGGCGCGCCGTCCTGCGGATGCTTGTCCAGGCTCGGATGGATCTCGTAGTCGAAGTCGTGGAGAAGTGCCACGGAGCCCCAGAGCTCCTCGTCCTCGCCCAACCGCCGCGCGTAGCCGCGAACCGAGGCTTCGACCGCCAGCGCGTGGCGCAGCAGCGACTCGCTCGTCGTGTAGCGCGTCAGCGTCTCCCAGGCCCTGTCGCGGGTCACCTCCACGGAGCCGGGTACGATAGCGCCCCGCATGCAGTCGTTCGTGATCGAGGGCGGGCGTCCGGTGTCGGGGACCGTTCGCGCCGCGGGCAACAAGAACGGCGCGCTGCCGATCCTCGCCGCCACCGTGCTCGCCACCGAGCCGGTCGTCCTGTCGAACGTCCCCCGGATTCGCGACGTCGAGACGATGGTGCAGCTGCTCGCCGCGCTGGGTGCCGATGCCTCGTGGAGCGGGCCGAACGAGGTGACCGTGGACAGCTCTTCGGTCGAGCGGACTGCGCTCGACCCCGAGCTCGGCCGTGAGATCCGCGCGTCGTTCCTCCTCGCCGGGCCGCTGCTCGCGCGGTTCGGTCGGGCGACCGTCCCGCCCCCCGGGGGAGACGTAATCGGCCGCCGCCGCCTCGACACGCACTTCCACGCGTTCGCGGAGCTCGGCGTCGAGGTCGAGCTGAACGGCGGCTACGACCTGCGCACCGACGGGTTGCGCGGCAAGCGCATGTTCCTCGACGAGGCCTCCGTGATGGCGACCGAGAACGCCGTGATGGCCGCCGTGCTCGCCGAGGGCGAGACGATCGTGGGTCACGCCGCCTGCGAGCCGCACATCCAGGACCTCTGCCGGTTCCTCGTGGCGTTGGGCGCCCAGATCGACGGCATCGGGTCGAATGTCCTCAAGATCGTCGGCGTGCCGTCGCTCGGCGGTGGCGCCTACCGGATCCGCCCCGAGCATGTCGAGGTCGCGAGCTTCGCCGCGCTCGCCGCGGTGACGGGCGGGGAGATCACGATCGAGGACGTCGAGCCGGACGACCTGATCTCGATCGTCCCGGCCTTCCGCAAGCTCGGCATCCAGCTGGAGGTGCGGGACAACGCGGTGCGCGTGCCGCCCGACCAGGAGCTTCGCGTGGTCGACGACTTCGGCGACCAGATCCCGAAGATCGAGAGCGGCATCTGGCCCGCGTTCCCGGCCGACCTCACCTCGATCGCCGTCGTCACCGCGACCCAGGCGCACGGCACCGTGCTCGTGTTCGAGAAGATGTTCGAGAGCCGGCTGTTCTTCGTCGACAAGCTCGTCTCGATGGGTGCCCGGATCGTGCTCTGCGATCCCCACCGCGTCGTCGTGACCGGCCCCGCGCGGCTGTACGGCCAGCGCCTCGAGAGCCCGGACATCCGCGCCGGGATGGCGATGGTGATCGCGGCGCTCTGCGCCGAGGGCCGTTCCACGATCGGCAACGTGAGCCAGATCGACCGCGGCTACGAGACGATCGACGACCGCCTGCGAGGTCTCGGCGCCCAGATCGAGCGCGCCGACCTGTGAGCGGCGCGCGTATCGCCGAAGGTACGGGCGCGATCAACGTCGCGACCGGCGTGCCGGTCCTCGACCACTTGCTCACCGAGCTGGCGCGCGCCGGCGGCTTCGACCTCACGCTCGAGATCGAGCCGGACGACCCCGAGGCCGAGGTGGACGCTGCAGGCACCGCTCTCGGCCGCGCCGTCGGCCCGCTCCTTGCGGAAGGTGCCCTCGGCGAGGCCACCGTTCCGGCCGACGAGGCGCTCGCGATGGTGGTCGTCGAGCGCTCCGACCGTCCGCTCGTCGCGTCGAACGCCGATCTGACCGGCGCTGGCGGCCTCGGGACCGACCTGGCCGCCCGCTTCCTGGGGCGCCTGTCCGAGGAGGCCGGGTTGACCGTGCATGTGCGCCTGATGGAGGGCGACGACACGGGTCACGCGCTCGCCGCGATCTTCAAAGCCCTCGGCGTCGCGCTCGGGCGCGCGATCGCCGTTTAGTGCCTGACGAAGGAGCCACAGTGGAGAAGACCGTGATTCGCACCGAGGCAGCGCCGGCGCCGTTCCAGGGTGCGCCGTACAACCAGGCGATCGTCGCCGGCGAGCTCGTGTTCGTGGCCGGGCAGCTCGGCCTCAGGCCCGGCGACACCTCGGTGGAGGGCAACATCGGCCGCCAGACGGAGCAGGCGCTCGCGAACCTTGCGGCGATCCTCGAGGCCGCCGGTAGCTCCATGGACAAGCTCGTGAAGACGAGTGTCTTCCTCGCCGACCTGGACGACTTCCAGGGGATGAACGAGGTCTACGCGGCCAAGGTCGGTGACCGCCCGCCCGCGCGCTCGACGTTTCAGGTGGCGAAGCTGCCGTCGGGGGCACTCGTCGAGATCGAGGCGATCGCGCACCTCTAGGTCGCCCGCGCACCGGCGGTCGGGGACAATCGCCCCGTGCCGACCGAGATCCGCCGCTACGTCCGCTCACTCGGGCTCGACGCCTACGTCGTCGGCGGTGCCGTGCGCGACGAGCTGCTCGGCATCACACATTCCGACGAGGACTTCCTCGTGCCCGACGTCGACCACGCCGGGCTCCACGCCGCGCTCGAGCCGCACGGACGCGTCGAGGACATGGAGGTGCACGGCCAGCTCGTCGGAGTGCGCTTCTACCCGGAAGACGCGTCCATCCGCGCGCTCGTGCCGTCGGGCATCGAGCTGACCCCGCCGAGGATCGAGCGGAGCACCGGCCCGGGGCACCACGACTTCGAGATCGTCGCGGACGGGAGCGCCTCGGTCGAGGACGACATGCGGCGCCGGGACTTCACGGTGAACGCGATCGCGCGGCGGCTGGCGACCGGGGAGCTCGTCGACCCCTTCGGCGGCGTCGCCGACCTCGAGCGCCGCGTGCTGCGGACCGTCGCCGAGGAGAGCTTCCGCGAGGATCCCCTTCGCATCCTCCGGGGCCTCCGGCTCGTCTCGCAGCTCGACTTCACCCTCGCGCCGGAGACAGTCGCGCAGATGCGTGCCGAGGCGGAGGGGCTACGGCACGTCTCGGGCGAGCGGATCGGCGGCGGCGTTGCGGAAGACGGCATGGGCGAGCTCTCGAAGCTCCTCCTCGGCGCGCGACCCGGGGTGGCGCTCCGGCTCGCACGGGACACCGGCGCGCTGGTGCAGGTGATCCCGGAGCTCGAGCCGACGATCGGCTACTCCGTCGCATCGACGCGACAGCCGCACACGCTGGACGAGCACTTGTTCGCGGTCGCCCAGGCGGCTGCCGACGCCGGCGCGGAGCTTCAGGTCCGTCTCACCGGTCTCCTCCACGACATCGCGAAGCCCGAGACGGACGGCACGGCCGACTCACACGCGACCGTCGGCGCTGCGATGACGGCGCGGATCCTCCGGCGACTGCGCTATCCCAACGCGCTCCGCGATGACGTGGTCAGGCTCGTCGCCGCGCACGACTTCCGTCTCGACCGGGACGTCGACGCGGCCTCGGCACGTCGGTTCCTCGCCGCGCACGGCCTCGAGCAGGCGCGGAGGCTCGTCCAGCTGAAGCGCGCGGACCTCTCCGTCAAGCACGTCCCAGACGAGGAGCTCGAGGCCCTCGAGCGCCTCGCCGGCGGGGTCGAGAGCGAGCGGGAGAGCCCCCACCGGCTCGCCGACCTCGCCGTCGACGGCACGGACCTCCTCGGGCTCGGCTATCTCGAGGGACCGGCACTCGGCGCGGCGCTCGCGCGGCTCCTCGACGCGGTCCTGGACGAACCCGCCGCGAACGACCGCGAGACGCTCCTCACGCTCGCCCGGGAGCTCGCGGGATGAACGCCGGTGCGCTCCGCGAGCGCTACCTGCGTCTCCGCGAGGAGGCCGGATCGGCCGTCACCGTGGTCGTCGCCACCAAGTACGTGTCGCTCGAGGAGCTCGAGGTGCTCGCCGAGGCGGGCGTAGAGGTGGTGGGAGAGAACCGCGCGCAGGACCTCCAGGCGAAGCACGCGCGGTACGGCGACGCGTTTCGCTGGCACTTCATCGGCCACCTCCAGTCGAACAAGGTGAAGGTCGTTAACGGGATCTGCGAGCTGGTGCACTCGCTCGACTCCGAGTCGGCCGCGCGGCGCCTCACGGTCCCGGCGCTGCTCGAGGTCAACCTCTCCGATGAGCCGTCGAAGTCAGGCGTCGCCCCCGAGGAGATCGACGACTGGCTCGCCCGCGTCCCGTCGATTCGCGGCCTGATGACCATGCCGCCGCTCGCAGGCGAGCCGGAGGCGTCGCGGCCCTGGTTCCGGCGCCTGCACGAGCTCGCGGAGAATCACGGGCTAGGAGAGCTCTCGATGGGGACGTCGCAGGACTGGCGCGTCGCGGTCGAAGAGGGCGCGACGCTGATCCGAGTCGGCAGCATCCTCGTCCGCGACTGATCACAGTGACCCTCCAGGGCCGTTCCGCGTCCTCGGACGGGGTTACGATACGCGCCGTCATGGGCCTCGCCGACGTCTGGAACCGGACGCTCGTCTACTTCGGCATCGCCGAGGACGAGGAGTGGGACGACGACCTGACCGTCAGCGACGAGGAGGTCGGGCGCGACTACCGGCGTCGCGACCGGGCGAACGTCCGGCGCCTGCCACGGCGGGAGCAGGAGCCGTGGTCCGATCAGGACAGCGTCTCCGAGCCGGAGCACGAGCAATCACCCGCGCGGTCGAGCTCACGGCGCTCGCGCCTCCGCGGGGTCGACAGCGGCGGTCAGGTGCGCGTCCACCTCGTGCTGCCACGGAGCTTCAACGACGCCCAGCAGATCGCCGACCGCTTCAAGGACTCCGTGCCGGTGATCCTCAACCTCCAGAACGCCGACACGGACCTGTCGAAGCGGCTGATCGACTTCGCGAGCGGCCTCACGTACGCGCTCGACGGCAGCATGCAGCGGGTCGCCGACAAGGTGTTCCTGCTGACACCGCGGAACGTCGAGGTGTCAGCGGAGGAGCGCGCCCGCGTGCTCGACCCGACCGGGGGCTTCTTCAACCAGGCCTGACGCGCCGTGAGCGGAGGAACCGCCGCTCCCACCGAGAATCCCGCGTCGTGTGCGACGAGCTCGTCGGCTTTCTCGTGCTGGCCGATACGGCGTCGTCGGTGCAGCAGTTTGTGTCCGTCTTCGTCGGCGTCTACGTCCTCCTGATCCTCGCGTTCATCGTCACGTCGTGGTTCCCGCCGGGTGCGTCGTCGACCCTCGAGCGCGTCCGGCAGTTCCTGATGGACGTGTGCGAGCCGTACCTGCGCCTGTTCCGGCGCGTGATCCCGCCGATCGGCCCGCTCGACGTGTCGCCGATCGTTGCCGTCTTCGCGCTCTACATCGCCGAGCGCATCGTCAACGGCCTGGTCGGACGTCTCCTGTGAGACGACCGTTGGGACAGGCCGCCGGAAGGAAGGAGGGTCGGTCATGACACTGACACCGGTCGAGGTTCGCCATCTGGAGCTGCGGCGCGGCCTGTTCGGCTACCGGCGCAACCAGGTGCACCACACAATCGAGGAGATCGCCGACAGCTTCGAGGCCGTCTGGCGGGAGCGCTCGGAGCTCGGGGAGCGCGTCCACGAGCTCGAGTCCGAGGTCGCACGGCACGTCGAGCTGGAGACCCTGCTCCGGTCGACGCTCGTCTCTGCAGAACGGGCCGCGCAGGACATGAAGGAGCAGGCGCGCCGCGAAGCCGACGTGATCGTGCAGGAGGCGGGGGCGGAGGGCCGGCGCCTGGTGCGCGACGCGATCGCCGAGAAGGAGCAGCTCCTCGCCGAGACGCGGCGGGTGCGCTCGATCATGCGCTCGGCGCTCGACGTGCTCGCGGAGGACCAGGCGGAGGAGGGCCAGGAAGCACCGTCCGAGGACGTGCAGCGTTCCGCGCCGATCACCCCGCGGCTCAGCGAACAGCCGGCCGGCCCGGCGACCGACCGCCTCGTAGGCTAGGAGAGCGTCAGCCCAGGACGCAGGTGGCGGCCTCCGTCGTGCGGCGGACTATTCTTCGGTGATGTCCGTCGACCTCGAAGACCGCCGGGGCGAGCTTCTCGGGCTTCGGGCGCGCGTGCTCGGCGCCGCCCATGACATCGTCGAGGGGGACGTCGACGACGGGGAGCTCTCGAACGCCGGCGGCGACCAGCACCTCGCCGACCACGCGACCGAGATGCTCGATCGGGAGGTCGACGAGTCGCTGGAGGAGAACGCCGAGCAGATCGTGTTCGAGATCGATCGCGCGCTCGCGACGATCGAGGACGGGACGTACGGGCAGTGCGGCCGCTGCGGGCAGGAGATCCCCCCCGAGCGCCTCGACGCCGTGCCGTACGCGACGATGTGCGTCTCGTGCAAGCAGCTGGAGGAGGGCCGGTGAGCGAGCCCGCACGCGCGGTTCCGTCGTCACGTCCCCCCCTCGAGGTCCGCGTCGGCTCCGCAACGAACGCCCTCGAGCCGATCCCGGGAGCACAGCGCGCCCTCGCCGCCGGTCCGGCCCAGTGGGCGGCGCTCCTCGTGGTCGCGGGCGCCGCGGCCGCGGCGGACCAGCTGACGAAGCTGGTCGTCGCCGGGGCGCTCGAGCTCGGGGACTCTGTCCAGGTCCTCGGGCCGCTGTCGATCCACCGCGTGCGCAACACGGGCATCGCATTCGGCCTCTTCTCGGATGCGACGAGCGTCGTGATCGCCCTGACGACGATCGCCATCGTCGCGCTCGTCGTGTTCTTCGCACGCTCCGGGCGGCGACATCCGCTCCTCCCGGTCGCAGTGGGGCTCGTGCTCGGCGGCAGCATCTCGAACCTCGTCGACCGGCTGAGGCTCGGTCACGTCACCGACTTCCTCGACTTCGACTACTGGCCCGCGTTCAATCTCGCGGACACGTTCATCGTGGTCGGCGTCGCGCTGCTGTTTCTCTCGTTCGTGGCAGCGGATCGCACGAGCGCGTCCGTTGGCACGTCACCGCTCTCGCGTTTCTGAGGCGGACGCGGGCCGGCGGCTCGACGCCGTCGTCGCCGCGCTGCCCGGGGTCCGCACGAGAACGCACGCCGAGCGGCTGCTCCGGGACGGCGCCGTCCTCGTCGACGGCGAGCGCCGTCCGAAGAGCTACAGGGTCCAGGGCGGGGAGGAGCTCGACGTCGAGGTACCCGAGCCGGTCTCGCTCGAGCCGTCCGGCGAGCCCATCGATGTCGTCTACGAAGATTCTCATCTCCTCGTGATCGACAAGCCCCCCGGGCTCGTCGTCCACCCGGCGCCGGGGCACGTGGGGGAGACGCTCGTCAACCGGCTCGCCGGGCTCGGCGCGGCCGGAGGCGATCCCGAGCGACCGGGGATCGTCCACCGGCTCGACCGAGACACCTCGGGCCTCCTCCTCGTCGCCCGCTCGGAGGCGGCCTACGCAGCGCTCTCGGAGGCGATCCGCGAGCGCCGGGTCGAGCGGCGCTACCTCGCGCTCGTACGGGGAGCACCGAAGTCGCGCACGGGGAAGATCGACGCCCCGATCGGCCGTGACCGCAGCGAGCGGACGCGTCGGTCGATCGACACGGAGACACCGCGGGAGGCGGTCACCTGGTTCGAGGTGCGCGAACGGCTCGGCGACCGCACCCTGCTCGAGATGAGGCTCGAGACGGGCCGGACGCACCAGATCCGGGTCCATCTCGAGGCGCTCGAGCTTCCGGTCTCCGGCGACCCGCTCTACGGGGCCGGCGGCGACCTCGAGCTCGAGCGCCAGTTCCTGCATGCGCACGCGCTCGTGTTCGAGCACCCCTTCCTCGACGAACGGATCGCATTGGAGTCACCGCTCCCCGACGACCTCGCCGAGGCGCTCGCGCGGGCCCGGGCGGAAGCGCCCGCGTAGGCCGCTCTGCGCCCCGCGAGGCAGCCGCGGCTACGATTCCCCGGTTCATACGTCCCGCCGACCCGGCGTGGCCTCCGGACGGGGGGTGCCTGGGATGCCCAGGTTCCGTCCGCGCACGTCGGCGTATCGAAAGCAACCGAAAGGATCACATCGTGGCAGTTGTCTCCATGAAGGAGCTGCTGGAGGCCGGGGTGCACTTCGGTCACCAGACGCGCCGCTGGAACCCGAAGATGAAGCGATTCATCTTCGACGAGCGCGGCGGCATCTACATCATCGACCTCCAGCAGACGCAGTCCCTGCTGGAAGAGGCCTACGAGTTCGCCCGCAACGTCGCCGAGCGCGGCGGCACGATTCTCTTCGTCGGCACGAAGAAGCAGGCGCAGGAGGCGATCGTGCGCGAGGCGACTCGCGTCGGCCAGCCGTTCGTCGCCCACCGGTG
The DNA here is from genome assembly GCA_963742625.1 of uncultured Actinomycetes bacterium. GTDB lineage: Bacteria > Actinomycetota > Thermoleophilia > Gaiellales > Gaiellaceae > Gaiella. The sequence continues at coordinate 796,712 of CAVUMO010000002.1, read as the reverse complement.
GCTCGGCGGCCTCCTCACCAACTGGCGCACGATCGCCGACCGCATCGCGTATCTCCAGGAGCTTCGGCGCCTGAAGGACGAGGGGCAGCTCGAGCTGCTTCCGGCGAAGGAGCGCATCTCGATGACCGGCGAGCTCGAGAAGCTCGAGGCGAACCTCGGCGGCGTCTCGAACATGAAGCGCCAGCCCGACGCGGTGTTCATCGTCGACCTCCGCAAGGAGCAGCTCGCGGTGCGCGAGGCGCAGCGCCTCGGTCTTCCCGTGATCGCGCTCGTCGACACAAACTGCGACCCCGACGAGGCGACCTACGTCGTCCCGGGCAACGACGACGCGATTCGCTCGTGCTCCCTCGTCGTCCGGGCGATCGCCGACGGGATCGCCGCGGCGAAGTCGAAGGTCACCGAGGACGAGCTGACCGCGGGCGACGCGACCGCAGCCGAGGAGCCGGTAGCCGCCGCGGTCGCGCCGGCCGAGGGCGCGACGGAGGCGGCCGAATGAGCCAGATCTCGGCAAGCCTCGTGAAGGAGCTCCGCGAGCGCACGGGCGCGGGGATGATGGACTGCAAGCGCGCGCTCGAGGATGCGAACGGCGACATCGAGCTCGCGACCCGCTTGCTCCGCGAGAAGGGCATGGCGAGCGCTGCGAAGCGGGCCGGTCGGGCGACCACCGAAGGACGGGTGGCCGATCGGGTCGCCGGCGACTCGTCGAGCGGGACGCTGGTCGCCGTCGGCTGCGAGACGGAGCCGGTCTCGAAGAACCACGACTTCCTCGCGTTCGTGGAGCGAGCGCTCGAGACGGTCGAGCGCGACGGGCCGGGCGCCGAGACAGCGCTCGAGGACGAGCGGGTCGCGCTCACGGCGAAGCTCGGCGAGAACATCGTGATCACGGGCGCCGCACGGTTCGAGGCCGTCGACGGGGGGCGTGTCGCCTCCTACGTGCACCCGCCCGGCAACAAGCTCGGCGTGCTCGTCCTGGTGCGAGGCGGCAGCGCCGGCCTTGGGCGCAGGGTCGCGATGCACATCGCGGCATCGTCGCCCGAGTGGATCGGACGAGAGGACGTGCCCGAGGAGCTCGTGACCTCCGAGCGCGAGATCTTCGCGGGGACCGACGAGGTCCTCTCGAAGCCGGAGCAGGCACGTGAGAAGATCGTCGACGGAATGCTCCAGAAGCGCTTCTTCGCTGCACGCGTGCTCGTCGACCAGCCGTGGATCCACGATCCGTCCACCTCGGTCGGCCAGGCCCTCGCCGGTGAGGACGCCGAGGTGCTCGAGCTCGAGCGGCTCCAGCTCGGATGAGCACCACCTCGCCGCGAGAGGCGCGCTCAGGCGCGGGCGGCGGGCAGCCCGGCTTCGGCCGCGTCCTGCTCAAGCTCTCCGGCGAAAGCCTCATGGGCGACCGGGAGTACGGCGTCGATCCGCGGACCGTCTCCTCGATCGCCCGCGAGGTCGTTGCGGTCCAGCAAGCGGGCACCGAGGTCGCGATCGTGGTGGGCGGCGGCAACTTCTACCGCGGCATGAAGGCAGCGGCGGAGGGGATGGACCGCGCGACGGCCGACTACGCCGGCATGCTCGCGACGCTCCTCAACGCCCTCGCGCTCCAGGACGGGCTCGAGCGCGCCGGCGCCCAGACCCGCGTCCAGTCGGCGATCGCGGTCTCGGAGGTCGCGGAGCCGTACATCCGGCGCCGCGCGATCCGCCACCTCGAGAAGGGCCGCGTCGTTATCTTCGCCGCCGGGACGGGGAACCCGTTCTTCACCACGGACACGGCGGCGGCTCTCCGCGCGCTGGAGATCGGCGCCGAGGCGATCCTCATGGCGAAGCACGGCGTCAACGGCGTGTACGACGGCGACCCGCGCACCGACGCGGACGCGCAGTTCCTTCCGGAGGTGACGCACCTCCAGGCGATCGAGCGCGGCCTCCGCGTGATGGACACGACCGCGCTGTCTCTGTGCATGGACAACGGCGTCTCGATCCACGTGTTCGAGCTCGCCGACGGCAACATCGCCCGGGCCGCACGGGGTGAGAGGATCGGGACGCTCGTCACGACGTCGGCGGGCGAAAGCGACGACGGATAGGTAGGAGGCGCGGTGGCTGCGATCGAGGAGTTCCTGGCGGACTGCGTGCGGCGGATGGACGGCACGATCGACCACACGCGCACGGAGTTCAACTCCGTGCGGACGGGGCGCGCGTCGACCGCGCTCCTCGACCGCATCACGATCGACTACTACGGCACGCCGACGCCCCTCTCGAACATGGCGACGATCAGCGCCACGGAGGCCCGGCTGCTCTCGGTGCAGCCGTACGACCAGACCCAGATCAAGGCGATCGAGAAGGCGATCATGGAGTCCGATCTCGGGCTGACGCCGTCGAACGACGGGAAGCTGATCCGCCTCCCGATCCCGGCCCTCACCGAGGAGCGGCGCAAGGAGCTCGTGAAGCTCGTCCGCCGGTACGCCGAGGAAGGCAAGGTGGCGATCCGCAACGTCCGGCGCGACGTGATGCGCCACCTCGAGGAGCTCGTCAAGAACGGCGACGTCGGCGACGACGAGGAGCGGCGCGCGGAGACGCAGGTGCAGAAGCTGACCGACGACCACGTGAAGCGGATCGACGAGCTGCTGAAGCACAAGGAAGCCGAGATCATGGAGGTTTGAGCCTCCTCGGAGGCTCGGACCCGGCGAGGGGAGGAGCGATCTCAGGTTCTCCTGGTTCTCGGGAGGGAGTCCCGAGGACGGTGGCGATCATCATGGACGGCAACGGCCGCTGGGCGGACAGCCGCGGCCTGCCCGTCGAGGCCGGGCACCGCGAGGGCACCCGGGCGCTGCGACGAACCGTCGAGGCGGCGATCGACCTCGGCGTCCGCTCGCTCGTCGTCTACGCGTTCTCGACCGAGAACTGGTCACGTCCCGACGCGGAGATCGCCGACCTGATGGAGATCCTTTCCGAGACGATCGACCGCGAGCTTCCCGACCTCGCCAAACAGGGCGTCAGGACACGCTTCCTCGGTCGCCGGGATCGCGTCGATCCCTGGCTCGAGGAGAAAATGCGCGGGCTGGAGGAGCGCACCGCGCATCTCGACACGCTCCAGCTCTGGATCGCCTTCGACTATGGCGGCCGCGCGGAGCTCGTGCATGCCGCGCGGCAGCTCGTGGAGGACGGCGTTGGGGCGGGCGACGTCGACGAGAGCGCCGTCGGGGCCCGCCTCTACGCACCCGACCTCGGTGACGTCGACCTGCTGGTGCGGACGTCGGGCGAGCTGCGGCTGTCGAACTTCCTCCTCTGGGAGGCCGCGTACGCGGAGCTCGTCTTCACAGACACGCTCTGGCCGGACTTCGACGCCGACGATCTCCGCGCCGCGGTCGACGAGTACGCGATCCGCACCCGCCGCTTCGGCGCACGGGACCTCGCGTGAGCCCCTTCGTTTCGCGGGTCCTCGTCACGCTGATCCTCCTGCCGCTCGTGCTGGGGATCGTCTGGGCCGGGGGGTGGTGGCTCTTCGCGCTCGCCCTCGTCGGTGGCCTCCTCGCGCTCCACGAGCTCTACGGGATTGCGCGCGGGCTGCATCCGATGGTGCTGGGCGGCTATGCCGGGCTCGTGCTGACGCTGCTCGGTGCGCAGCTCGGGGGCCTGTCGTGGCTCCTCGCCGGCATCCTCTCGACGCTCCCGATCGCGCTCGTCGCGTTCTTCGTCTCGAGCGTCCGCCAGAATGCCGTCGCAGCCTTCGCGACGACACTCCTGGGCGTCGCATGGGTCGGCGGCGGACTGGCGCACCTCCTGCTCGTCCGCGACATCCCCGACGACGGACGGCTGCTGATCTTCACGGTGCTCCTCACCGTCTTCGCGGACGACACCGCGGCGTTCTTCGTCGGGCGCACGATCGGTCGTCATCGCCTCGCGCCGGCGATCTCGCCCGGGAAGTCCGTCGAGGGGTTCGTTGCGGGCACCGTCGTCGGCGTCGCCGTGACGTTCTTCGCGCTCTACAAGCAGGACGTCGTCTCGACGGGCGAGTCGCTTCTCCTCGGGGTTGCGATCGCGCTCGCGGCGACGCTCGGCGACCTCTTCGAATCGGCCGTCAAGCGCGATCTCGGCGTCAAGGACTCGGGGAGCATCCTCGCTGGGCACGGCGGCGTCCTCGACCGGGTCGACTCGCTCCTCTGGGCCGGGCCGGCGGCGTACTTCACGCTGCTCGCGCTGGCGTAGGACGGGACGGCGTCAGGCATCCTTCCCGGGGTGAGACGTGTCGCGCTCCTGGGGGCCACCGGCTCGATCGGCCGCCAGGCGATGGAGGTCGTCTCGGCCCACCCCGATCTCGCCCTCTGCGCACTCCAGTCCGGCTCGACGCCACTTGACGACCTCGCTGCCGACCACGACGTCGAGCACGTGCAGATCGGCGGCGACTCCGTGGCGCTCCTCGAGCGGAGCGAGCCCGACATCGTGCTGAACGCCGTCGTCGGGTTCGCGGGCGTCGAGGCGACGCTCTGGGCGCTCGAGTCGGGGGTCACGCTCGCGCTCGCAAACAAGGAGAGCCTCGTCGCCGCCGGAGAGCTCGCGGTCGCCGCCCAGGCGCGGGGTGGGGGGCTCCTACTGCCCGTCGACAGCGAGCACTCCGCGCTCCACCAGTGCCTCGAGGGTCGTCCGCCCGAGACCGTCGCCGGAGTCGTCCTGACGGCCTCCGGCGGACCGTTCCGGGGGCGCACGCGGGCAGGGCTCGTCGACGTCACCCCGGAAGAGGCGCTTCGCCACCCGACGTGGTCGATGGGCCCGAAGATCACGATCGACTCGGCGACGCTCGCGAACAAGGGCCTCGAGCTGATCGAGGCGCACTGGCTCTTCGGCGTGCCGTACGAGAGGATCGAGGTCGTCGTGCACCCGACGTCCGTGGTCCACGCGCTCGCCCGCCTCCGCGACGGCGCCCTCCTGGCGCACGTCGGCCTTCCCGACATGCGGGTGCCGATCTCGTACGCCCTCACCTACCCCGAGCGGGCCTCGACACCCGTCGAGCCGCTCGACCTCGAAGGGCTCACGCTCGCGTTCGAGCGGGTCGACGACGACGCGTTCCCGCTCGTCGCGCTCGCGCGCGCTGCCGGGGAGCGCGGCGGGACCTCGCCGTGCGCGTTCAACGCGGCGAACGAGGTCGCGGTCGCGGCGTTCCTCGAGGGCCGCCTCCGCTTCTCGGAGATCGCGGAGGTCGTCGTCGAGACGCTCGAGGCGGTCGACGGCGCGCCCGCGCGGGATCTCGGCGACCTCGTCGAGGCGGACGACGACGCGCGGCGGATCGCGGCACGTAGGTTGCAACCGGCATGACCATCTTCGTCGCGATCCTGGGGCTCGGGCTCCTCGTCTTCATCCACGAGCTCGGCCACTTCACGGTGTCGCTCGCCCTGGGCATGCGTCCACGGCGGTTCTACGTCGGCTTCCCGCCGGCGATCTGGAAGACGAACCGGAAGGGGATCGAATACGGCATCGGGGCGATCCCGCTCGGCGGCTTCGTCAAGATCCCGGGGATGCACCGGCCGGCGCCCGTCGACGTCGACGCCGGCACGTCGCGGGCGCTGCAGGAGGCACCGTCGCTCGGCGGCGCAGTCAGCAGGCTGCGAAACGCGCTCGCCGCCGACGACCACGATGCAGCGCGAGACTCGCTCGCCGTGCTCCGCTCGCTCGCGGCCGAGCGTCCTCTCTCCCCGGCAGCCGCGTCCGCGCTCGCGAAAACGCTCGACGATCTCGAGGACGCGCTCGGGCCCGACGCGTACTGGCGTGCGAAGACGTGGAAGCGGGTCGCCGTGATCGCCGCCGGGCCGGCCGCGAACATCCTCCTCGCGCTCGTTCTCTTCACGGGGCTGTACATGAGCTCGGTCGGTCGCGCGACGACCGCGGTCGACCAGGTCTCCGCCGGCTCGCCTGCCGCCAAGGCCGGTCTCCGCTCGGGCGACACGATCGTGTCGATCGACGACAAGCATGTCGAGGCGAACGACATCTCCGAGGCGATCGCGTCGTCGAACGGGAAGCCGCTCACCATCGTCGTCGCTCGCGACGGCACGCTGGCCGTCCTGCCCGCGACCTCCGCGCGCCTCAGCGACGGCCGGTACAGACTCGGCTTCATCCTCGCCGGCAAGAGTCTGCCCTTCCCCCAGGCAGCCGGCGAGTCGCTGAGCCTGACCTGGCGCGTGACGCGGGAGATCGGCGCGTCACTGGGACGGCTCGTGACCGGTGACGGGCGGAAGGACATCTCGAGCCCCGTCGGCATCGTCCAGGGCTCGTCGGACGCCGCAAAACAGGGAACCGAGAGCTTCCTCTTCGTGCTCGGCCTGATCTCGCTCTCGATCGCCTTGCTCAACCTGCTCCCGCTGCTGCCGCTCGACGGAGGGCACATCGTGTTCGCGATCGCGGAGGGCGTCCGTGGGCGCGCCGTGCGCCGTGAGATCTACGAGCGCGTGTCAGTGGTGGGCATCGGCATCGTCCTCCTGCTGTTCGTGATCGGGCTCACGAACGACATCGGCCGATTGTCCTGACGGAGACTCGGCCTAGGTGAACCCCGAGGGGAGCTCGACGGCGCCGGCCAGCCTGGCGCGGTAGGCAGCGCGCGGAATCTCGACCGCGCCCAACGATGCCAGGTGCGGTGTGAGCCACTGCACGTCGAGTACGCGGCGGTCGGCGTCGCCCGCGCCCCGCATGCGCTCGACGAGCGCGACGAACGCGGCCTTCGAGGCGTCGGTCCGCGCGTGGAACATCGACTCCGCCGCGAACAGGCCACCGAGCGAGACGCCGTAGAGCCCGCCTGCGAGGCCATCGTCGTCCCACGCCTCCACGCTGTGCGTCCACCCGAGCGCGTGGAGCCGGCCGTATGCGGTCTCGATCCCCTCGTCGACCCAGCTCTCCGGCTCGCCCGGCCGCGCACAGCCGGAGACGACATCCGCGAACGCGGTGTCGACCCTGATCTCGAACCGGCGCGCGGCTCGCCTGAGGGACCGGGAGGGCCGCCGGAAGGCGTCGAGCGGCACGATCGCGCGGCGCCGTGGCGAGAACCACCCGAGGCGCGGGCCGATCGGCATGGGGAAGAGGCCGTTCCTGTACGCGGCGAGCAGCGTTCCGGGCTCGAGATCCGCGCCCACGGCCCAGAGGTCGTCTGGATGGTCGTCCGGCGGTGGCTCGAACGACCAGCTGGTCGGCGCGGGGATGCGGGGCACGGGCGCATCGTGCAGGGTCCGGCTCGCGTGCCGTTGCAGCGCCACGATGGACGGCGCATGATCCCGAGGCCCGTCCCCACGACTTCGAAAGAGGTCCCATGAACCGTCTTCGCGTCGCAGCCGTGCTGGCTCCGCTTCTCGTCGGGCTGCTTGCCTGGACAGTCGGCGTGCCGGCCGCGCCGGCGCACCGGAGCGTGGTCTCCGGGTCGCCGTTCCTGCCCACGCCGCCGCTCGGCCCGCCGAAGGAGATCGTGCTCTACGGCCACGCGAAGTCGCTCGTCCGTCGCGCTGGCCATTGGGAGCTACGCGTCGATCCCGCGATGTTCCTCTCGGGCCTCACAGCAAACCGCGCCGCTGTCGACGACGGGGCTATCGCGCCGGGAGATGCCGTCCCGAACGACTATTACACCCGTGACGAGAGCCACAAGCTGCTCAGCTTTCGCGTCGCGCCGAACACGCGGATCACGGTGATGGCGCCGGGCCTGCACTCGACTGCGATCACCGTCCCGGAGCTCTCGCGGATCCTCGCCGGCAAGAGAACAGGGCACCGCCTGTTCGAGCCGCAGGCGGGCTACTGGATTCGTGTTGGCGGCGACACGGTGCGCGAGATGGACCAGCAATACACCCCCTAGTGCACCCTTCGAGCGGTCCGGCTCGGTCTGGGTGAACGAGCCGTCGCGGCCGGAAGCCGGCTTTGCCGGCCGGGAGGCCAGGGTCGCATGGCGTTGGCGGGCGCGGAAGGAGGGGGCGCGTGGGGGAACCATGGGGTTCCCCCACGCGTGGGTACCCTGGCGTCGATGCCCAGCGCGCACCAGATCAGGGTCGGCGGCGTCGCGATCGGCGGCGGGGCGCCCGTCGTCGTCCAGTCGATGACCCTGACGAAGACGCACGACGTGGAGGCCACGACGGCGCAGATCGCCGCGCTCGCCTCCGCTGGCTGCGAGATCGTACGCGTCGCGGTGCCCAAGCGCGAGGACGCGCAGGCGCTTCCGCTGATCGTGCGGCTCTCTCCGATCCCCGTGATCGCCGACATCCATTTCAATGCGTCCCTCGCGCTCGAGGCGATCGACGCCGGGGTCCAAGCCGTGCGGATCAATCCGGGCAACATCGGCGGCCCGGACAAGACCGAGCAGGTCGTCAAGGCTGCGAAGCAGGCGGGGATCCCCATGCGGATCGGCGCGAACGCGGGGTCGCTCCCGAAGCATCTCGACGAGCTCGCGCGCAAGGACACCGCCGAGGCCCTCGTCGTCGAGGCGCTCGAGCAGGTCGCGATCCTCGAGCGGCTCGAGTACCGCGACTTCAAGATCTCCGTGAAGGCCTCGCACGTCCCGACGATGATCCGGGCGTACCGGATGCTTTCCGACCGGGTCCCGTACCCGCTGCACCTCGGCGTGACCGAGGCGGGGACACCGTTCGCGGGGGCGATCAAGAGCGCCGTCGGCATGGGCTCGCTGCTGATGGACGGGATCGGCGACACGATGCGGGTGTCCCTCACCGCTGATCCGGTGAAGGAGGTCGAGGTCGCCTGGGAGATCCTGAAGTCGCTCGGGCTTCGGGAGCGGGGCCCGGTGATGATCGCATGCCCCTCGTGCGGACGGGACAACGTCGGAGTCGAGAGCCTCGCCGTCGTCGTGGAGGATCGTCTTCGCGAGTATCCCCAGGCGTTCGAAGTCGCCGTGATGGGCTGCGCGGTGAATGGCCCGGGCGAGGCCGGCGACGCCGACTTCGGGATCGCGGGCGGCCGCGACGTCGGGTTCGTCTACGCGCACGGCCGGGTGCTGAAGAAGGTCTCCTCCGACGTCCTGATCGACGAGCTGTTCCACGAGATCGACCGCTGGATCGAGGCCGGCATGCCCCGACCGAAGCGCCTCAAGCTGGCGAAGCCGGCGGCGCTCGCGATGGCCGAGGCGAGCCTGATCCCGCTCGAGCGCGTCCCCGCGGGCGACTGAGCCCCGGCTCGCGGCGCTCAGTCGAGGTGGAAGTACTCGTCGAGGAGGACGAAGCTGTCGTCGGGCCGGCGACCGCCGAGCTCGAAATACGGCGTCATCTCGGCCTGCCAGCGAGCATTCACGTCGGTCGCGGCCATCGCGCGAACCGACGCGTCGAAGTCGTCCGTCTCGAGGTATCCGACGACCAGGCCGTCGTCGGCGATGAACAGCGAGTAGTTGCGCCAGCCCGTCTCCCGCAGAGCCGCGAGCATCTCCGGCCACACGTCCTCGTGGCGTGCGAGGTACTCCTCGCGATGCTCGGGCTTGATCCGCAAGAGGAAGCAGACTCGTTGCATCGGATGGCGCGCACGCTAGCGTGCCACGCTGTGTCAGGACCCCGGATGACGGAGGACGAGATGGAGAAGCCGAGGCTTCGACGGCGGCGGCCGCGCTTGCGCGAGCTGACGCCGCTCCTTGGATTCGACGTCCCGGGGCTCAACGTCACCGAGCGCAGGCTGGCGGCCGCGCTCACCATCGGGGATCTCCGCGCGCTCGCCAAGCGGCGGACGCTGCGGGCGGCGTTCGACTATGCGGACGGGGCAGCCGAGGGAGAGACGTCCCTCGCACGCGCGCGGCAGGCGTTCCAGGACATCGAGTTCCACCCGCAGGTCCTTCGCGACGTGTCCTCGATCGACACGAGCGTCGAGGTGCTCGGCGCCGGCTCGGCGCTCCCGTTCGGAATCGCGCCGACGGGGTTCACCCGCCTGATGCGCGCCGAGGGCGAGCTGGCAGGCGCGGCGGCCGCAGGTGCAGCTGGGATCCCCTTCTCGCTCTCCACGCTCGGCACCGCGTCCGTCGAGGAGGTTGCGGCGGCGAACCCCTCCGGCCGGAACTGGTTCCAGCTCTACATGTGGAAAGACCGTGACCGGTCGCTCGAGCTCGTGCAGCGCGCAGCCGGCGCCGGGTTCGACACGATCCTCGTGACAGTCGATGTCCCCGTCTCCGGCGCACGGCTGCGCGACCGGCGAAACGGGATGACGATCCCGCCCAGGCTCAAGCTCAGCACCGCGCTCGACGCGTGCCGGCGCCCGGCATGGTGGTTCGACTTCGTCACGACCGAGCCGCTCGCGTTCGCGTCGTTCGACCGGTGGGAGGGGACCGTCGCCGAGCTCCTCGACACGATGTTCGACCCGACGCTCGGCGACGAGGACCTCGCCTGGGTCAGGAAGAACTGGCCGGGCAAGCTCGTCGTCAAGGGGATCCAGACGCTCGACGACGCCCGGCGAGTCGCGTCACTCGGCGTCGACGCGATCACGCTCTCGAACCACGGTGGCCGACAGCTCGATCGCGCGCCCGTCCCGTTCCACCTGCTGCCCGACGTCGTCCGCGAGGTCGGCGGCGACGTCGAGGTCCATCTCGACACCGGGATCATGAACGGCGCCGACGTCGTCGCCTCAGTCGCTCTAGGCGCGCGCTTTACGCTCGTCGGCCGCGCGTACCTTTACGGCCTGATGGCCGGCGGCCGCGCCGGGGTCGACCGGGCGATCGCCATCCTCGCCGAGGAGATCACGAGGACGATGAAGCTCCTGGGGGCCCGCTCCGTGGACGAGCTCGAGCCCGCGCACGTCACGCAGCTCGAGCGACTCGTGCCGCGCCCGCGCCAGTCGGCGTCCGTCTGAGCGGCTCAGCCTCGTTCGTACGCGCTCTCGACCGAGTCGACCCCGCGCTCCGCAGCCCGCTGCTCCGCGTAGCCGCCCTCCCGGAACGCGGCCACAGGATCCGCGTGGAGGCCGTGTCGCTCGCGGTGACGCGCGAGGAGCGGTCGGACATCGTTCTCGTAGGCGTCGAGCAGGACGCGATGCGCACCCAGCACGTCTCCGCCGAGCTGTGCGTCAGCGAGCCGCTGCCGGTCGACCAGGAGCGCCTTGGCGAACGCCGTCTGGATGTTGACGACGGACTGGATCATCGCGTCGATCTTCCCTTCGACGTTGTGCGACTGGTCGATCATCAGCGCGATTCGCTCGAGCTCGTCGCCGTGCGTGAGCTCGACCATGATCCGGAAGAGCTCGAAGGGGTCGACCGAGCCGACGATGAGGTCGTCGTCCGCGTACTTGCGGTTGTTGAAATGGAAGCCGCCGAGGAGGTTCTCGGCGAGCAGGCGAGCGACGATCTGCTCGATGTTGGTGCCCTGCGGGTGATGGCCGGTGTCGACGAGCACGCGGGCCTGCGGGCCGAGGCGCCGGCAGAGGAGGGCTGCGGTGCCCCAGTCGGGCAGGTCTGTGGCGTAGAAGGCGGGCTCGAAGAACTTGTACTCGACGAGCAGGGTCATCTCCGGGTCGAGGAGGGCGTACGTCTCCTCGAGCCCCGTGACGAGGCGGTCGTACCTCCCTCGGAGGTCGTCTTGACCCGCGTAGCTCGTGCCGTCGGCGAGCCACAGGCTGAGGACCGTGGAATCGACGGCTCGCGCGATCTCGACGCACTCGGCCAAATGCCGCAGCGCCTTCGCACGCACCGCCTCGTCGGGGCTGCACAGGCTGCCCAGGCGGTAGTCGTCGTCGCCGAAGAGATTCGGATTGACGGCGCCGAGCTCGATGCCCTCGGAGGCCGCTCTACGAGAGAGCTCGGCATAGTCGTCGACCCGGTCCCACGGAATGTGGATCGCGACGCGTGGACAGCAACCGGTGAGGCGGTGGACGAGCCCCGCGTCGGCGATGCGCTCGTTGACCGTGCGGGCGGCCCCCGGCCAAGGGTAGACGTGGAAGCGCGTGCCCGAGTTCCCGTAGCCCCACGACGGCGTCTCGATCTGGAGGCGGTCGAGGCGCTCGAACAGGCGGTCGTCGCCCATGGTCGCGCAGTCTGACGCATCGACGGTGAGATTTCGAATCGCTTTCGTTAGGAACCGAGTCGAAAGCAAGACTCTTGACCTGCCGAGACGACCGGCATATGGTCGCATCACTGATGAGCGAGGCGCTTACGGGCCTACCCCAGCAGGAGAGGATGCAGCACGTGTTGCGGCTCCTCGAGACCCGGGATTCCGTGCCGGTTGCGGAACTTGCGGAAACGTTTTCGGTCTCGGAGGTCACCGTTCGCAGCGATCTGTCGACCCTGGCCCGCCAGGGTCTCGTCGCACGTATCCGCGGGGGCGTGCGCGCCCCGCGGGGCGGCCCCGAGGTCGGGTTCGACCTGCGGCTGCGGCTGGAGGTCGAGCAGAAGCGCGCAATCGCCCGCGCAGCGGCCGCGATGGTGGACGACGGAGAAGCGGTCGCGCTCGACGCCAGCACGACCGCGTACTACCTCGCCCTCGAGCTGCGCTCGATGCGCGAGCTTGTGGTCGTCACGAACGGGCTCCTCGTCGCCACCGCGCTGGCGGACGCTCCGGGGATCACCGTGCTGGTCACCGGCGGTGTGCTGCGTTTGTCCGCGATGTCCCTCGTGGGCGACCTCGGCACGGACGTCCTGCGGTCGACGCGGATCAACAAGGGCTTCCTGGGAGCGCGCGGCCTCAGCCTCGAGCGTGGCCTGATGGACCTCAACCCGGACGAGGTGCGCATCAAGCAGGAGATGGCGGACGCCTGCGAGCAGGTGTACGGCATCATCGACGGCACGAAGTGGCATCGCAGCGCGCTCCTGCCCTTCGTCCAGGTGGAAGACCTCGCCGGCGTCGTCACCGATCTCGGCGCGCCGGCGGATCAGGTCGAAGCGTGGCGTGCCCGGGGGCTCGAGGTGGTCGTCGCCGACCCCGGTCCGCATGAGTCCGTGCCTGCGCGGCCCCGCGACCTTCGGCGCTTGCCGACCCTGGATCGGGCGGCCGGCCGGTGACGACGTTTGCGGCAGTCGACCTCGGTGCGCAGAGCGGGCGGGTCGCCGTCGGTCGGTTCGACGGCGAACGTCTCGAGACCACCGAGGTTCACCGCTTCGCGAACGTGCCCGTGAGGCTGGGGGACACCCTTCACTGGGACATCCTCGGCCTCTACCGCGAAGTGCTCGACGGGCTGCGCGCGGCAGCCGCGCGGGGCGCTCCGATCGCCTCGATCGGTGTCGACTCGTGGGCGATCGACTTCGGGCTCGTCGACCGCGCCGGGCACCTGCTTCGGAATCCCGTCCACTACCGGGACGGTCGTCGGGCCGGGGCTGTCGACAGCGTGCTCGAGCGGATCTCTGCGCGGGAGCTCTACGACCGCACGGGCATCCAGTTGCTCCCGATCAACACGATCTTCGAGCTCGCGGCCATGGCCGACGAGCCGGACCCCTTGCTGGGCGTCGCCGACTCGATCCTGCTGATCCCGGATCTGGTGCATTCGTGGCTCTGCGGTGTCCGGAGCTCGGAACGGACGAACGCCAGCACGACGCAGTGCTTCGACCCTCGAACGCGCGGCTGGGCGGGCGATCTCCTCGAGCGGCTCGACGTCCCTGCCCGCCTCCTGCCCGAGATCGTCGAGCCCGGAACCCGCCTCGGCGCGCTCGAGGCTGCCGTTGCCGACGAGACACACCTCGATGGGACGGACGTCGTGGCCGTAGCCACCCACGACACCGGCTCGGCGGTCGCAGCCGTGCCCTTCCGCCGCCCCGACTCCGTCTTCGTCAGCGTGGGCACCTGGTCGCTCGTCGGCCTCGAGGTGGACGAGCCGGTGATCACCGACGCCTCCTTCGCCGCGAACATCACGAACGAGGGCGGGGTCGACGACACGGTTCGCCTCCTTCGGAACGTCACGGGCCTCTGGCTGCTCCACGAATGCCGGCGGTCGTGGGCTGACGAGGGCGCCGACTACGCCTTCGACGAGCTCGTCGCGCTTGCGAAGGACGCACCTGCGTTCGGCGCTTTTCTCGACCCCAACGACCCCGCGTTCACCGAGCCCGGCGACATGCCTGCGCGGATCCGGTCGTTCTGCACCGCGACGGGTCAGACGCCGCCGCCCGACCCAGGCGCGATCGCCCGCTGCATCCTCGAGAGCCTGGCGTTGAAGCACGCCGAGACGATCGGAGCTCTCGCGGCGGTGTCCGAGTCGGAGCCGACCGAGATCCACGTGGTCGGCGGCGGTGCGCGGAACGAGCTCCTCTGCAGCTGGACTGCGAGCGCGTCAGGCCTACCCGTCCTCGCGGGGCCGGCTGAGGCGACCGTGCTCGGCAACCTCCTCGTGCAGGCGATGGCGGCGGGAGAGATCTCGTCCCTCTCGCAGGCGCGGGAGGTCGTGCGGGCCTCGGTCGAGTCCGCGCTCCACGAGCCGGAGGAGACGCCCGAATGGGAAGAGTCGCGCGCACGCTTCGCAGCGATCGTCGCGGGCCGAGCGTTGGAGCTCTCCGCATGAGCGAGGTCGTAGGCGTCCTCCACGGCATTCCGGCCCCGGACGACCGTTGGGACGGGGAAGCGGCGAGTGAGCACGGCGCGCTCGACGGGCTCGCCTATCGCTCCAACCTGCTCGGGGCGGATCGCGCGCTCGCGAACCAGGGGGGAGGGAACACCTCCGCGAAGCAGAGCGTCCCGGATCACCTCGGACGCGACACGCGCGTGCTCTGGGTCAAGGGCTCCGGCACTGATCTGGCGACGATCGACGCCGCCGGCTTCCCCGGGCTCCGCCTCGACGAGCTTCTGCCTCTGCGCGCGCGCGACGCGATGGACGACGCCTCGATGGTCGTGTACCTCCTGCGGACGGCGATCCGGCCCGACCAGCTGCGACCGTCGATCGAGACACTGCTCCACGCGTTCATCCCCGCGGATCACGTCGATCACACCCACCCCGACGCGGTGATCGCCCTGACGTCCACACCGGAGGGCCGACGGCTCGCGGAAGAGGCGTTTGGCGACGAGGCCGTGTGGCTTGACTACGAACGGCCGGGCTTTGCGATGTCGCGACACGTCGCCGCCCTCCTCGAGGCGACGCCATCCGCGCGGGCCGTCCTGCTCGAACGGCATGGGCTCGTCACCTGGGGCTCGACGAGCGAGGAGTGCTACCGCGCGACCATCGAGTTCGTCACCCGAGCGGCGGACGCGATCGAGGCCGCCGGGTCGGGCCGGTTCGGCCTGGGCGGCCGGGTCGCCACAGAGCTGCGCGACATCACGGCCGACACGCTGCTCGCCGAGTCCCTGCCCGGGCTTCGCGGCGCGCTTCTCCAGGACGCGGACGGAATCGTCCTCGAGGTCGACCGCAGTCCGGAAGCCGTCGCGTTCGCATCCTCGGCGCGCGCGCCCGAGGTCAGCCAGGTCGGAGCCCCGTGCCCTGATCACCTGATTCACACCAAGCACAAGCCGCTCGTCGTCTCCTTCGACCCGGAGTCCGTCGACGCACATGCTCTCGGCGCGGCGTTCCGCGACGGCGTCGACCGCTATTCGGAGTGGTACCGCGAGTACTACGCGAGAAACGTCGACGACGAGACGCGTCAGTTCCCGATCGATCCCACCGGTCCCCGGGTCACCGTCGTCCCCGGCGTCGGCATCGTCACGAGCGGGAGCGATGCCGCGCGCGCACGCCTGTCTCGCGACCTCTATCACCGAGCGATCGCCGTCGAGGACGCGGCCGAGGCGCTCGGCGGGTTCCGCTCGCTTTCGGAAGCGGAGGCGTTCGCGATCGAGTACTGGCCGCTCGAGCGCTACAAGCTCGCGCAGGCGCCCCCAAGCGGGGAGCTCGCAGGCCGCGTCGCGGTCATCACGGGCGGCGGGAGCGGCATCGGGCGCGCGGCGGCACGGAAGCTCGCCGCGCTCGGAGCGCACGTCGTCGTCGGGGATCTGCATGCAGATCGAGCGCAGGAGGTCGCCGACGAGGTCCAGGCGGCCCATGGAGCCCGTCGTGCTCTCGCCGTCGAGGTGGATGTGACGCTCGAGGACGCCGTCCAGGAGATGACCCGTCGCACCGTGCTCGCCTACGGCGGGCTGGACATCCTCGTCGCCTCGGCGGGGCTCGCGACGAGCGCTCCGGTGACGGAGACCTCGCTCGAGGACTGGGAGCGCATCTTCGCGGTGCTCGCTCGCGGCTACTTCCTCGCCGCCCGCGAGGCGTTTCGAGTCCTCCAGGCGCAGCGTTCCGGCGGCTCGATCGTCTTCGTCGCGTCGAAGAACGCCCTCGTGGCCGGCGCCAACGCCGCGGCGTACTCGTCCGCCAAGGCCGCCTCACTGCACCTCGCACGGTGCCTGGCCGAGGAGGGGGGACCCGACGGGATCCGCGTCAACACCGTCAACCCTGATGCCGTGATCCAGGGCTCGGGCATCTGGTCGTCGGAGTGGATGGCGGAGCGCGCCAACACCTACGGCGTCAGCGAGGAGGGGCTCGAGGAGTTCTACCGCGGCCGCACCAGGCTCGGCGTCAGCGTCTACCCGGAGGACGTCGCCGAGGCGATCGCGTTCCTCGCCGGCCCGCGATCGGCGAAGTCCACCGGCAATATCGTCAACGTCGACGGCGGCGTGTCAGCCGCGTACCCGCGATGAGCGCGTCGACACGGTTGCCGACCTGTCCGCAGACGCCGAGGTCAACCGGGCTTCTCGTCGTTCGTGGTCCGACAACTCGAATGGAAATGTCACCTAACGTCAGCGGCGGCGTGACCGCCGCAACCCGGGTAGTGCGAAGGAGGCGCACGATAGACCGGTTCGCGTCCGAGACTCCCAGACGAAAGGATCCATCCATGCACAAGCACAGATGGGCGGTCTTCGCCGCGGCGTTCCTCGTCGCCGGCGCGGTCGTGGCGGCCGCGTTCGCAGGATCGAGCCGCTCGACCGCGGGCAAGACGTACTACTTCATCCCGAAGGACACGCTCAACCCGTATGAGGTCATCGCCGACCGCGGCGGCAAGCTCGCCCTCACCGAGCTCGGCGACAAGCAGGTCGTCCAGTCGGGCACCGAGGACACGGCGGCCGCGCAGCAGCCGGCGGTTCAGGCGGCCATTCAGGCACGGGCGGCCGGCATCGTCATCGCAGGCAACGATCCGGACGCGCTCTGCCCGGCTCTGAAGCAGGCGCAGGCAGCCGGGACACATGTCATCGCGTTCGACTCCGATGTGAGCTGCCGCGAGCTGTTCATCAACCAGGCCGACACGGAGACGATCGGTCGTAGCCAGATCGCACTGCTCGCGAAGATGATGGGCTACAAGGGCGAGTTCGCGATCCTGTCCGCGGCGTCGACTGCGACGAACCAGAACGCGTGGATCAAGTACATGAAGCTCGAGCTGAAGAAGCCGCGGTACAAGAACATGAAGCTCGTCAAGATCTACTACGGCAACGACAACCCCGCGCAGTCGAGGCAGGCGACCGTTGCGATGCTGCAGGCGTACCCGAACCTGAAAGGGATCGAGTCGCCGACGACGGTCGGGATCTCCTCTGCCGCGCAATACCTCTCCACGTCGAAGAAGTACAAGAACAAGATCGTCCTGACAGGTCTCGGCCTGCCGAGCCAGATGAAGAAGTACGTCCACGATGGAACCGTCAAGGCGTTCGCGCTGTGGAACCCCGAGGACCTCGGTTACCTCGCGGGATACGCGGTCTCGGCGTTCGCCGAAGGCAAGATCACGGGCAAGGTCGGCGAGACGTTCAAGGCCGGCAAGCTCGGGACGTACAAGATCCTCCTCGGCCCCGACAAGAGACCTCAGGTGATTCTCGGACCGCCGTACGTGTTCACCATCAAGAACGTCGACAAGTTCAAGTTCTAGGCGGCCGGGGGCGCCGCGCTTCGCGGCGCGGTGCCCCCGTCCTTCACCCGGCGATCGTGACGACAACGGACCCAGCGCCCGTCATCTCCCTGGAACACGCCGAGAAGAGCTTCGGTGCCGTCCATGCGCTCGCGGACGGCGACATCGAGCTCTTCGGTGGCGAGGTGCACGGGCTCGTGGGCGAGAACGGCGCCGGCAAGTCCACCCTCGTCAAGATCCTCGCCGGCGTCCATCGCCCTGACTCCGGGCGGCTCGTGCTGGACGGCGAGGAGGCGATCTTCGACAACGCCAAGCAGTCGCAGGCGGCAGGGATCGCGATCATCTTCCAGGAGCCGACGCTCTTCCCCGACCTCACCGTCGCCGAGAACATCTTCGTCGGCGTGCAGCCGCTCAAGCGCTTCCGTCGCATCGACGGCCGACGGATGCGGCGCGAGGCCGCGGCGCTGTTCGAGCAGCTCGGTGTGAGGCTCGACCCGGACAGGCTCGCCCGTGGCCTCTCGATCGCCGATCAGCAGCTCGTCGAGATCGCCAAGGCGTTGACCACCAACGCCCGGGTGATCGTGATGGACGAGCCGACCGCGGCTCTGGCGACAAACGAGGTCCAACGACTGTTCCGCATCGTCGAGGCCTTGCGGGCACGCGGCAACGCGGTGCTCTTCGTCTCCCATCGACTCGAGGAGATCTTCGAGATCTGCCAGAGGGTCACGGTGATGCGCGACGGTCGACATGTCTGGACGAAGTCGATCGACGAGCTGACCGTCCCGTCCGTGATCCGGGCGATGGTCGGCCGCGACATGGAAGCGCTGTTCCCGAAATTGCCGACCGAGCCCGGACGCGTCGTACTGAAGATCGAGCGACTAACGCGCGAGGGCGACTTCACGGACGTCTCGTTCGTCGTGCGGAGCGGAGAGATCGTTGCGCTCGCCGGCCTGGTCGGCGCGGGACGGACGGAGGTCGCCCGCGCAATCTTCGGAATCGATCGTTGGGACGCCGGCTCGGTCGAGATCGAGGGAAGGCGGCTGCCGTCGGGATCGCCTTCCGCGGCGATGGCGGCCGGGATCGGGCTCGTCCCCGAGGACAGGCGCCAGCAAGGCCTGGTGATGGACTTCTCCATCGAGCGCAACATCGCGCTCGCCTCGCTCGACACCGTCCGTCGCGGAGGCATGATCTTCCGCGGGGCCGAGCGCGCCTTCGCGAGAGACTGGGCGCTCCGCTTGCAGCTGAAGTATGCGCGGCTCAGCAACCCGGTCTGGACGCTCTCGGGGGGCAACCAGCAAAAGGCCGTCCTCGCGAAATGGCTCGGCCGTAAGCCGAAGCTCCTGATCGTGGACGAGCCGACGCGTGGCATCGACGTCGGCACGAAGGCGGAGGTGCACCGATTGCTCAGCGAGCTCGCCGCGCAGGGCGTCGCCGTGCTGATGATCTCCTCGGAGCTTCCCGAGGTGCTCGGGATGGCGGACCGCATCGTCGTGCTGTTCGAGGGCCGCGTCATGCGCGAGTTCGCGCGGGCGGACGCGGACGAGGACGCGATCATGCGGGCTGCGACTGGCCTGGTCGAGGAAGCCGCATGACGTCGCTCGCCGAAGAGCCGACGGTCGTCGACCGACGCTCGAGCTCCCACGCGTTCGCCGAGTTCCTCGCGCGCTTCAGGGAGCTGGGCATCGTCCTCGCGCTCGTGATCGTCGTCGGCGCTGCGACCTTCGACAACCACCTGTTCCTCAGCGCCGAGAACATCCAGCAGATCCTCGCTGGGGCGGCGATCATCGCCCTGCTCGCGATCGGCGAGACGATCGTCATCATCACGCGCAACGTCGACCTCTCGATCGGGTCGATCCTCGGCATCTCCGCGTACGCCACCGGCGTCCTCTACGTCCACCACCCGAACGTCAGTCTCCCCGTGGTCTTCCTCGTCGCGCTCGCGATCGGCGCGGTGTGCGGCGCGATGAACGGCCTGATCGTGACGGTCGCGCGCGTGCCGAGTCTCGTCGTCACGCTGGGGACCCTGTACATCATCCGCGGCATCGACGGCGCGTGGGCCGGCGGCAATCAGGTCAACGCCTCCATGCTGCCCGACAGCTTCAACAAGATCGGCTACGCGACCGTCCTCGGGATCCCGTACCTCGGGTGGATCGCGATCATCGCGGTCGCGCTCGCGACCTACGCGATGCGCAGCTTCCGGACGGCTCGCGACTTCTACGCGATCGGCTCCGACCCGGCGGCGGCGCGCCTCGCCGGCATCCCCGTGGGCTCGCGCGTCTTTCTCGCATTCGTCTTGAGTGGCGCCATCGCGGGCGTCACGGGCGCGCTGTGGCTGTCGCTGTACGCCTCGGTCGACGCGATCGCCGGCGTCGGATACGAGTTCCAGGTCATCGCGGCCGTGGTCGTCGGCGGCGTGGCGATCTTCGGCGGGAGCGGCACGGTGCTCGGAGCCGCGCTCGGCGCACTGCTCCTCTACACGATCAACACCGCACTGGTCGTGGTGAACGTCTCCTCGTTCTGGAGCATGGCCCTCTCCGGAGCCTTGCTCCTCGCGGCGATCGCGTTCGACCGATTGATCGCGCTGCGGGTCGCACCCGCGATGCGCACGCGGAGAAGAGCTCGTGGCTGACCTCGCAGAGCACGAAACGACCGACGAGACCGAGGCCACGCCGCGGTGGCGGCGACGCCTCGGCAGCCTTCTGCGCTGGGAGACGATGCTCGTCGTCCTCTTGCTGGCCACGATCGGGTACGGCGCGAGCGTGTCGCCTTACTTCCTCGAATGGACCAACCTCTTCTTCATCGGCCTGAACGTGGGGGAGATCGCGATCATCGCGCTCCCGCTCACGTTGATCATCATCACCGGCGAGATCGATCTCTCGGTGGCGTCGATGCTCGGTCTCACAGGGCTCTGCATGGCCGAGCTCTTCGACCACGGCTGGCCGATCTGGCCGGCGATGATCGCGGCCGTCCTGCTGGGTGGGGTGCTCGGGGCGTTCAACGGCCTCCTCGTCACGCGCATCGGCCTGCCGTCGCTCGCAGTCACGATCGGGACGCTGACGCTCTATCGCGGCATCGCCCAGGGCATCCTGCCGTCGGACACGATCAGCGGGTTCCCACAGGGTCTCGCGAGCATCGGCGTCATCCCGATCCCGCACACGCACATCTCGTACTCGGTCCTGTTCTTCCTCGTGCTCGCGGTCGTCTTCGGCATCGTCCTTCATGCGACGCCGCTCGGCCGCGCGATCTTCGCGATCGGGGCCAATCAGGAAGCAGCGTTCTACTCGGGCATCCGCGTGAGGCGGATCAAGTTCTGGTTGTTCGTCCTCTCCGGGCTGATGTGCGGCTTCGCCGGCGTGCTCTGGACGCTTCGGTTTGCATCGGCCCGTTACGACTCGGGCATCGGGCTCGAGCTCTTCGCGGTCACCGTGGTCCTGCTCGGCGGAGTGTCGATCTTCGGTGGTCGCGGCACGATCGTCGGTGTGGTCCTCGCCGTCGCCGTGCTCGGGTGCTTGCAAACGGCGATGACGGCCGACGTGATCCCGGCCCAGGACCAGAACATCGTCGTCGGCGGGCTCCTGCTCGCAAGCGTCATCGTCCCCAATTCGCGCGAGATGTACGGGCGGGCGCGCACGCGGTTGCGAAGCGTCGGAGCCCGTCGTCACGCCGCGGTCGCCGCGCGCGAAGAGGGATCGTGATGCGGCACGCTCCTCTGCGTGTCGCGGTGTTCGGCATCGGGCTGGCTGCGTACTGGCCGCAGTTCGACGGCCTGCGCGATCGCCTCGCCGGCTACCAGCAGGGGATCGAGCGTCGACTCGAGGAGATGGGCGCCGAGATCGCCTCCGCCGGTCTCGTCGACACGCCCCAGGCCGCCCGCGCGGCGGGCGCGGCCCTGGCGGCAGCGCAGCCGCAGCTCCTGTTCGTCTACACGGCTACCTACGCGACGTCCTCGCAGGTCCTCCCGGTCGTACAGGCGGTCGACGCCCCCGTCGTCGTCCTGAATCTCCAGCCGACGCGCACGGTCGACTACGAGGGCATGACGACGGGCGAGTGGCTCGCCAACTGCTCTGCGTGCTGCGTCCCCGAGATTGCAGGCGCGCTGACTCGGGCGAGAATCCCCTACAGCACCGTCACGGGGACGGTGGTCGACGGCGACGCCGCGTGGATCGCGCTTCGCCAGTGGCTGGACGCCGCGCGCGCCGTCCACGACCTGCGAACGGCACGGATCGGCTTCCTCGGCCACACGTACCCCGGGATGCTCGACATGTACTCCGACCTGACGCAGGTGCAGGCCCAGACCGGGGCGCACGTCGAGGTGCTCGAGATCGACGACCTCGTCGCCCGTGTCGAATCGGCGGCGCCCGAGGCGATCGAACGGAAGCACCGCGAGATCGAGGAGGTCTTCGACCTGGCAGAGCCCGGATCCGACCCGATCGCCGCCGAGATCACGCCGGAGATCTTCGACTGGTCCGCACGCGTCGCGGTCGGCCTCGACCGGCTCGTCGACGACTTCGAGCTCGACGCGCTCACCTACTACTACCGCGGTGTGGGCGACAACACCGCCGAGCGAGTGAGCTCGGGCCTCATCGTCGGCAACTCGCTGCTCACCGCTCGGGGCGTGCCGACCGCGGGCGAAGGCGATCTCAAGACCGACATCGCGATGCTGCTCCTCGACCGGCTCGGTGTCGGAGGCTCCTACACCGAGTTCTACGGCCTCGACTTCGACGAGCAGTTCATCCTGATGGGGCACGACGGGCCGGGCCACCTCGCGATCGCCGACGGACGACCTGTGGCCCGCGCGCTCAAGCTCTACCACGGCAAGGCCGGCGCGGGTCTTTCGATCGAGATGAAGGTTCGCCTCGGGCCGGTCACCATCCTCGGTGTGACGCAGACCGCCGATGGTCGGCTCAAGCTCCTGGCCGCCGAGGGCGAGTCCGTCGCCGGGCCGACGTTCAGGATCGGGAACACGAACTCGCGGATCCGCTTCTCGAGAGATCCGGCGACGTTCTTCGACGACTGGTGCGCTCAGGGCCCGACGCACCACGTCGCGTTGGGAATCGGCCACCAGGTCGAACGGCTCCGGAAAGTCGCCGCGCTGCTCGATCTCGATCTGACCGTCGTCCCGTGACCGCACGATCGCCCTCGGGAGTCGCGACCCCGAGGCGAGCTCCTCGGCCGGCGCGGACCGAGGGTGAAACCCTCTAGACACGACTGGAACGGGCGATACGGTACGCATGATGCGACGGCGTGCGATTCCCCCGCTGGTCCTGCTCGTTGCGGCACTCGGGCTCGCGACGACGGGCTGCGGCGGGGCGGCCGAGGCCGGGGGCGGGGTCCCCGAGTCGGCCTCGCTGGCGCCGGCCGACGCGCTGGCGTTCGCGACGCTCACCACCGACGAGTCCTCCGACCAGTGGAAGAACGCGACGGAGCTCGTCGACCGGCTGCCCGGGGCGCGACAGGGGCTCACAGACGAGCTGACGAGCGCGCTCGACGAACAGGGCCTCACGTGGCAGGCCGACGTCGCGCCCGCGCTCGGCCCCGAGGTCGTGCTCGTCGTCACCGCCGATCGCAAGACAATCGTCCTGACGAAGCCGGACGACGAGGCAAAGCTCACGGCGCTGCTCTCGAAGTCCGATCAGCCGATCACCCGGGCGACCGTCGAGGGGTGGACCGCGCTCGCAGAGACGCAGGCAGACCTCACGGGGTACGAGGCGGCGCTTGCCCGGGGGACGCTCAGCGGCGACGACGGGCTCGAGGCCGGTTTCGCCGCGCTTCCCGCCGAGGCGCTCGTGCGCGCATGGGTCGACGTCGCCGGCCTGACGCCGCAGCTGCGGCAGGAGCTCGGCCAGGCGTCGCAGGATCTCGACCTCGGTGTCGACTGGCTCTCGGCTGCCGTCGCGGCGGAGGACGACGGCGTGCGCCTCGCGGTCGGTGTCCGCACTCCGGGCGGAAACGGCACCGAGTACGAGCCGAAGCTCGTCGGGCGCGTCCCTGCGGACGCGGTTGCCGCGCTCTCGTTCGGCGGCACGCAAGAGCTCGTCGACGAGGTCGAGCGGCGCATCCCGCTGGGCGACATCGCCGATCAGGTGGAGAGCGCGACGGGCGTCTCGGTCGGCGGGATCCTCGACGCGTTCTCGGGCGAGGGGATCGTGTACGTGCGCCCCGCCGGGACGGCGCCGGAGGTCACGCTGGTGCTGACCCCGCCGGATCCCGACACGGTCTGGCAGACCGTCGACCGGCTCGCCCACACGCTCGCCGACCAGTCCGGCACGACCGTCCGCACGGTGTCCGAGGATGGTCGGGAGGTGAGACTCGTCGAGGCCGACGGCGCGACCGTGCGCTACGCACGGCTCGACGACGACACCGTGATCGTCACCACTGGCGTGACCGGGATCCGCGACTTCGCGAGCGACGGGGACAAGCTCGACTCGAGCGATGCCTACAAACGAGCCGCGGACGCGGTCGGGCTCGGTGACCGGACGGGCGGCTTCCTCTACGTCGACATCGACGGCCTGCTCCCGATCGTCGACGGCTACGCCGGCGACGCGCTGTCGGCCGACGACCGCGAGGCGATCCAGAAGGTCGACGCGTTCGTCCTCGAAGCGTCGCGCGGCGGGGAGACGACGACCCTGACGGGGTTCCTGCGGCTGAACGACTGAGCACGACTAGGGTTGGCGCATGCTGCAGCGCCAGTCCAGCCTGTTCCTGCCGACACTCCGCGAGGACCCCGCCGATGCCGAGGCGGTCTCGCACAAGCTGCTCGTCCGCGCCGGCTTGATCCGCCAGGTCGGGACCGGCCTCTGGACCTACCTGCCGGCGGGTTGGCGCGCCTACGAGCGGGTCGTCCAGGTGATCCGCGAGGAGATGGACGCGATCGGCGGGCAGGAGATGTCGATGCCCGTGCTCACCCCGGCCGAGCTATGGGAAGCGACGGGGCGCATCCGGATCCCGGAGCTCTTCCACGTCGAAGACCGCACGGGCCGCAGGTTCGTCCTGCCGCTGACGCACGAGGAGACGATCACGTTCCACGCGCGCGAGCTGCGCTCCTACCGCGACCTGCCGAAGATCCTCTACCACTTCCAGACGAAGGAGCGCGACGAGCCTCGCCCGCGTGGCGGGCTCCTGCGCGTGCGCGAGTTCGTGATGAAGGACGCGTACTCGTTCGACCGGGACGAGGAAGGGCTCGACGTCGCGTTCCGCGCCCACGCCGGCGCGTACGAGCGGATGTTCGAGCGCTGCGGGCTCGATGTGGTCGGCGTCCAGGCGGAGTCGGGGATGATGGGGGGGAGCGAGTCGTTCGACTACCTCGCACCGTCGGGCTCCGGCGAGAACACGCTCGTCACGTGCGAGCGCGGCGACTACGCCGCCGACCTCGAGATCGCGCGCGGCGTGCCGCGGGCGCCCGAGCTCCCGGAGCGGCTCGAGGCGCCCGTCGAGGTCGAGACGCCCGGCATCGAGACGTGCGACGCGCTCGCCGGCTTCCTGGGGATCGACCTCGCGGCGACGTCGAAGGCGATGCCGGTCGTAGTGGACGACGCGGTCGTCCTCGCCCTCGTTCGCGGCGACGACCGCCTCGACGAGGCGAAGCTCGCTGCCGTCCTCGGGGGCGACGTGCGACCCGCGCACGTCGAGGAGATCCGCGAGGCGTTCCGCGCCGAGCCCGGGTCGCTCGGGCCGGTGGGCTTCGGCGGCAGGATCGTGCTCGACGAGACCTTGCGCGAGGGGCAGTTCGTCGCCGGGGCGAACCGGACGGGCTTCCATCTGCGCGGCGCGGAGCACGGTCGCGACTTCGAGGCCGAGATCGCCGACATCCGCGTCCCCAAGCCCGGCGACACCTGCCCGAGCTGCGGCGGCGCGCTCGTCTTCCGCACGGCGATCGAGGTCGGTCACATCTTCAAGCTCGGCACGTACTACTCGTTGCCGCTCGACGCGACGTACCTCGACGAGCAGTCGGTCGAGCGCCCGATCGTGATGGGGAGCTACGGCATAGGCCCGGGCCGGGTGCTCGCGGCCGTCGTCGAGCAGCTGCACGACGAGAAGGGCATCATCTGGCCCCGGTCGGTCGCGCCGTACGACGTGCACGTCCTCTCCCTGGCAGGGGCATCGACCGAGGTCGAGGCGCTCGCCGAGTCCGTCGCAGAGGAGCTCTCCGCCGCGGGGCACGCCGTCCTCCTCGACGACAGGGACGCCCGCCCAGGCGAGAAGTTCGCCGACGCGGACCTCCTCGGGTGCCCGTCGAGGGTCACGGTGGGGAGGAAGAGCCTCGAGGACGGGGCCGTCGACGTCCGC
This sequence comes from uncultured Actinomycetes bacterium, assembly GCA_963742625.1. Classification (GTDB taxonomy): domain Bacteria; phylum Actinomycetota; class Thermoleophilia; order Gaiellales; family Gaiellaceae; genus Gaiella. The sequence goes on along the minus strand of CAVUMO010000002.1, from coordinate 770,710 downwards.
CGCCGGACCGACCAGTCGGATGCGCGCGTCGACCGGTCGTCTGTGATTGACTGGATCGGTAACGACTGATGGCGGCACGGAAGCGCACCTACTCGAGCGAACCGCTCGGACCCACCATCGAACGTCTCATGACCGAGACGGGGATCACGTATCGCGCCCTCGCGGACAAGACGAGCCTTTCGGCCGGGTACCTCAACCACATCGTCCACGGCAACCGCCCGGTGCCGTCGAACGAGGTGCTGGGCCGCATCGCGAAGGCGCTCGGCGTCAAGCCGGACTACTTCCGCGAGGTGCGGGTGCGGGTGATCACCGAGAAGCTCGAGCAGACGCCTGCTCTCGTCGAGCGGCTCTACAAGCGCCTCGCCTGAGCGCTACCACCTTCCTGCCGCGACGACGTACCATCGAGACCCCGACCGAAGGGAGCGTTCGATGGCAACGGCATTCGTCCAGGAGTTTGCGATCGTCGACGGCGACACGAGCACGACGAACTACGACGCGGTCGCCGACGAGCTCGGCCGGGTCGCCCCGGAAGGCCTGATCGTCCACACCGCCGGGTTCGACAACGACCGTGGTGTGTTCCGGATCGTGGACGTCTGGGAGAGCCGAGAGGTCGGCCAGCGGTTCATGGACGAGAACCTCATGCCGATCATCGAGCGAATGGCCGCCGAGCACGGTCCGGACGATTTCCGCCCGCCCGACGCGGAGTCGTGGTACGAGCTGCACGACGTGATCAGGTAACGGGCCGGGCAGCAACCGAAGCGAACGGAGCTGACCGGGCTCGCACCATCGAGTGAAAGGACTGGCATGCGCTCTCACCCTCCACGGCGCAGAAGGATGATCTCCATCTTGTCGGTCGCCGCGGTCCTCGCGGTCGGCGGCGGCGGGACGACCGCGGTCGCCGCGGTGAGCCCTGCGACACCGCATCTCGCGGGGACATGGTCAGGGAAGTACAGCGGTGCCTACTCCGGGACCTTCACCCTCCACTGGACGGAGTCCGGATCGAAGCTGGGAGGCTCGATCGTGCTCTCGAACCCGCGGGGGAAGTACGGCATCAGCGGCAGCGTGCACGGCAGTGCGATCACATTCGGCGCCGTGGGTGCCGGGGCCACGTATACGGGCTCTGTGTCTGGGAGATCGATGTCGGGCCGCTACCGCACCCCGGCGGGCGGCGGTCCCTGGAGCGCGCACAGGACGCCCTGACGGTCAGGGCTCTGCATCGAGAGGCCGCTTGGATGGCTGGACCGACGGGGGTGGCGCAGGCGGTTAGTCGCCGGTGAGCCGGGATCGACCTGCGAGAGCGGTGCGCCCCCCGGCATCACGACGATTCGGACGACGCGGCTGTCGTCGAGCGTCAAGCGCATCGCGAAGTCGCGCTGATACGCAACGTCACCAGATTCGCGCCAGCGGGCGATCTCGTGCGTCCGGGCTATCACGTCGCCCTCGATCTCGCCGAACTCAGGCTTGGACTGTTCCGTCGTGAACTGTTCGTCTCCGGGTCGCCTTCTCAAACACGCGTCGCCACGCTGCGATGCCGTAGAAGGTGTCGCGCGGCGTCACGGTTTCGACAGCGGGATCGAGAAACGCTCCGCGGGATCGAGAAACGCTTCCGCCGCCTCTGGATATGCGCGGTGACGGCCTCGACGAACTGACGTGCCAGGGCCAAGTTCACCCGGCGCAAGCTAGTCCCGCCCAACCGGATCTTCAAGGTCGCGTTCACCGCGAACGACGAAGTGCTCGCGAGACGAGAACGCGGGCGGCGCGGCGGCCGTTTCGGCGATCCCGCATGCCCGCTAGCATGTCTCGACACGGGGCGTGGCGCAGCCTGGTTAGCGCGCTAGTCTGGGGGACTAGAGGTCCCGAGTTCGAATCTCGGCGCCCCGACCTAGTGTTCATGCGGGATTGCGGCCTTCGGGCCGCTTTCCGTGTGGGCCACTCTCGGGCCAAACGATGACAGACGCAGAACGCCGCAAGCGCATTGGCGACGCCTTCGTCGCTATCGGAGACGTCTTCGTCTTGCCTGAGCATAGGGAGGAACGGATGGCCGGACGGGCAGCGTTTTTCCACGCCGTCCACCTCAGAGACCTCTTCGAGTGCGTGATCATGCTGCTGAATCGTCACCGCGCTCACGGTGCTTTCATCCTCGGCCGGTCAATGTTCGAAACGTCGCTGATGCTTGGAGCGATGGAGAATCCGACCACGCGAGACGGCATCGCGATCCGGTGGTTCCAGGACTCCCACACACGAGCTCCGCGGTTCGTACGAGCCGTCGCGAACGTAACCCACGAAGAGGTCTCGGACGCGGAAGAGATCATCCGTGCTGGGGACCGTGCGCTTGCCGCGGCTCAGCTTGAGATTGGTGTGGAGAAGCTGCCCAACTCACTTCACGTCGAGAACGAGGCTAAGACGCAGGGGCGTGAGGAAGACCTGCCGAACTACATCATCGCGCACGAGTTCACGCACGGGGCATACGCAGCGCTGAAGAGTCGCGCCGTCCACGACGGCGATGAGGAGCGCTCGCACTTCTATGTCGATCAGGAGCATCGGCTCGACGTCCAGGAGGCAGCCGCCAACTTTGCTGGGCGTCTGCCAGGCTCGGCCGATCTGCCGGAGCATCCGGGGGTACACGATGCGGTGCCGGAAGGGTCGGATCGCCGCCATGTAGCCGGTCCCGAGCAGTCCGTTCGGCTTCACGTACACGGCCAGCTGGCCTCGGTAGCCGCCTTCCCCGTCCCGGACCCAGCCGACGTGCATCACGCCGCGCATTGTCCGGTTCGCGATCTCTGATGCCCACTCGTCGTCGAGCAGATAGAGCGAGCTGAAGGGGAGCGCGGTGAACTCGGGGCCGGCGGGGCCGGCGCGTAGGTCAGCGGGCAGGCGGTCGCGGAGCGTCGGCGGCGCGGCGTCGGCGTCCGGTTTGTCCCACCCCAGCAGCTCGCCGACCTTCCAGCGGATCGCCCACAAGACACGCACCGAGCGGGGCGCGTCGCGCGTCGGATCGCCCGAGGCGATCACGTGCACGAGTCGCCCGAAATCGTCCGCATCGCCTGGCGTCGGCACCGCCCACACGTCCTCGAGCCGGAAATCGCGGGTGACTTCGTGGATGCGCCATGGGCGAGATGTCTGCGCCGTGCTCGGAAGCCTCAGCGACACCCCGATAGTCTCGCGCACGCGAGGCGTCCGGCGTCGCGACCCAGGCCCACGACCACGCCCAGATCGGAGGCGTAGGAACCAGTCACCGAGCCTCGCGTGCGCGCGCGTTCGCGCGATGGGATCGTGGGCGTTCGAGGCGCGTGAACCTTTTCGACTCAGCCCTCCTGTGCCGGGAATATGGGCGGGGAGCCGCCGGCCTTCGTCATACGAATCGCGTGATTTCGCAGAGGCCCGTCACAGATCGAGTTCCTCCAATGCTTCCTCGACGTCATAGCCGAGGGCGAGTGCCAGCTTCGGTGCGGACGAGACGACGCGGGCGGAACCGGTGATCGGCGTCAAGGCTTCGAGAGTGGCGACGATCTCGTTGCTCGACGCTCCGGCCGCGAGGGCGACCGAGACGGCATGCTGGATCGACGAAAGACCGGCGTCCACGGCGATCGTCGCCGCCACACGCACGAGTGCCACCGTCCTGTCGTCGAGGGCCGAGGCCGTGCGATTCTTTTCCTCGGAGCCGATCACCTCGACGAGCGCGGCGTCATGCACGGCTAGTCGACGCAGTTGCTCCTTGTAGTCATCCATCGGGCCCGCGGCGCTCTACCTTGCGACGCAAGGCAAGATCGACTATCTGCGACGCATGGCAAACGAGAGCCGACGCAGCCAGATGCTCCGCGGGGTACTCGACCTTTGCCTGTTGGCGGTGATGGACGAGGGGCCGGCGTACGGCTACGAAATGACCAAGCGACTCCGTGCCCGCGGACTGTCGATCGTCGGCGAAGGCTCCATTTATCCGCTCCTGGGACGCTTGGAGCGTGACGGCCTGGTCGAGACGTGCCGGGCCGCGAGTAACGGAGGGCCACCGCGGAAGTACTACCGGCTCTCAAACACTGGGCGGGCGGCACTCGCGCTGGGCGTGTCGGAATGGCGAGCTGCTCGCGACGCGGTCGACGCAGTGTTCGCCCCCGTCAAGAACGAGGTGGCTACATGAGTGATTTCGTCGAACAATGCCGTCGTGAGTGGAGGCGCCTCGGGGTACCCGATCCGCTCGCCGACGGGATGGCGACAGACCTGGTCTCCGACCTCCGAGAAGCCGAGGCTGAAGGAGTCTCCGCCGAGGAGCTCCTTGGAACCAGCGCCTTCGATCCGCCTGCGTTCGCTGCCAGCTGGGCAGCCGAGCGAGGCATCATCCCCAAACCGCCCAGCCAACCACCCCGGCGGAGACCGCTCTCCCTCATGGCGTTCACGGCCGTCGCAGCGATCGCACTCATCGGTGCCGCGGCACTGCTCCTAACCGGAGAACCCAAGTTGATACTCCGCACCGCACCACCGCCTCACCCTCTCTCGCCGCTACCGCCCGGCGTCGGCGGGCAAGTCCACTCCACGAGCGCATCCGCCCCGATCGAGTGGATCCTCTTGGTTCTTGCGATCATCGCGCTCGGCTTCGCCGTACGGCTGTGGTCGAACCGGAGCCGCTCGCGGCCACCCACGTCCCCCGCGTAGCGATCACCTCATCATCTTGCGCGAGATCTCGCCTGCGACGTGGCTCGCGTCAGCACCGACGCGGCGCTAGCGAACTCGTGAACGGAGAGGGAGGAGTGCTGCTCCTCCCTCTCCGCACCCTGTTTCTTGAGAGCTCAGACCTTGAGTGACCAATGCGTGTGGGCCGCGTCGGGGTCGAGCACGACGAGTTGTCCGGCTGCGATGCCCGCGAGGACTGCTGCCTCGGAGTTGTACGTGTCGGCGAACGCTGCGCCGGGATAGTTGGGGCCGGGACCGACGAGCACCAGTTGGAAGTGCGCGTTGTAGCCAGGGTCGCCGGGGGCCTTGCTGAAGACGTGGTTGTGTGTGAGCGGCCCAGCCGGGCGACCGTCGGTCGAGCATTGCGTCTCTTGGCTCGCGCCGGGAATCAGCATGATGTACGCCGTTGCGCCCGGGACGACACTGTCGGGAACCTTTGGTCCGACGCGGAAGCAGTCGGCGACCACCTGCTCGTTCGGGTTCGCGCTGCTAGCCGATGGAAGCAGGAAGTGTACGAGCCGCCCGTTGTAGAAGGCCGGCTCGGTGAAGGGATCGGCAGCGCCGAACGGGACGGCGAAGGCGGCCGCTCCAAACGCTGCCAGGAGCGCCAGCAGGATCTTGCGCATGGTCATGCCTCCTGATCGAGGGTGCTCTGACTTGAGGACGATGCGGCCTGCCCGATACGGTCAGTCGACGCTCACCTGCACGCGCTCTCTCTTGCGCCGCTCGATCCTCGCGACGCCTGCCGAAGGAGCGAAGATGCTCGTGTGCCCGTCGTCCCACCGGACGCGGAAGCGTGGCGGATCCTGGGCCAGAACCTCCTCGATGACGCCCGCCCGACCCGCCTGAGCGGCCCGCTCCGACTCGACGACGACCCTGTCTTTCACGCGCGCGTCCATATTCGGCCTCCCGCGATTCGATCTCGTCAACCCAAGGCTAGCGCGGGTCGCCCCGCCTTGATCACCACTGGGCCGCCTCGAACGAAGCGCCTTCCTGACAGCGGACCCGAGGACGTCGTTCCCCACATACGGGTTCTTGTGCGCGTGAACAACGAGTGCTCGCGGGCACTTGCTTGAAAGGAGAGCCTGCCGGAGCCGTGATTACTCTTTCCTTCCGTGCAGGAGGGTGGCGGGGGCGAGCGGAGCGACCGGAGACAGGCGGAACTCGGCCGGCGCCTCGCCGTCGCCGGAGGCTACCGAGTGCTCGCGAGCGACGGCACACACCTCGGGTGGCTGGATCACGTCCGCTATGTGCGGCACGCCGATCACCCCGACGAGATCATCGTCCGCAGTCGCCGTCTCCTCGCGAGGCGGAGGCGTGTCCTCCCCTTCAGCGCGGTGGCGGAAGTCAGACAACGGGACAGTACGATTGTCGTGCGCGGCACCCGCACCGACTGACACGCGGACGGCGTAGGCACCGTCCGTACAGGGCTCGGTCTCGCTTGACGGCCGGGGACTAATGGTCGGTAGGTCTGCGGCTCGACGAGTCGGCGGCTACCGATAGCGCCGGGCGAAGTCGCGCATCGCGGCCTCGTCAGGGAATGAAACGACTACGCCTTCGGCGCCAGCCTGGAGCATCGCCTCGACCCGCTCCGGCGACGCGCGCGGGATCACGCGTAGCTGTGGGTATCGCTCTTTGATGCGACGTACGTGGTTGGCGTCGGCGCCGCGTGAGGGATGCCAGGCGTCGCCCAGCTCGAGCGCCCGCCGGATTGCGCGTTCTGAGCTCCCACCGACCCAGATCTCTGAATGCGGCGACGGGTGCGGCTCGGAGGTCGCGTTGTGGAACGACCAGTATTGCCCGTCGAAGTCGCGTTCGCCGTTCCAGAGTGCGCGTATCAGTCGGATCGCCTCGTCGGCGCGACGGCCGCGGCCCTTGAACTCGACGCCCATGAAGTCGAACTCGTCCCTATGCCAGCCCATCCCGACACCGAGCGTGAAGCGGCCGCCGGAGAGCTCCTGCAGCGTCGCGACCTCTTTCGCCAGGCGCATCGGGTTGTGCAGCGGCACGAGCACGATCGAGGTGCCAAGACCGATTCGGTCCGTCCAGCCGGCGATCCAGCCAAGCGTGACCAGCGGGTCGTAAACGCGGCCGTACGGGTCGACTGCCTCGGGACCGACGATGATGTGCTCGGTCGCCCAGACCGAGTCAAACCCGAGCTCCTCGGCGGCCTCGGCGACACGGCGGATCCCGTTGGGACTCGAGCCCTTGCCATAGTTCGGCAGGATCACACCGAAGTGCACGACCCGAGAGTAACGGCGGCGCGAGTGGCGAGGCTGGCGACGACGGACCCAGATGGCCGTCCGCACCTGGTTCCGATCGTGTTCGCGTTTGATGGCGACACACTCTATTCCGCGGTCGACCGCAAGCCGAAGCGTTCGTCCAGGCTGCGGCGCATCGAAAACGCCCGCGCCCGGCCCGACGTCACGATCCTCATCGACCACTACGAAGAGAACTGGGGTCGCCTCTGGTGGGTCCGCCTTCGCGGCCGCGCCCGCGTACTTGACCAGAGCGAGGAGCGGGAGCGCGCGCTCGTGCTGCTGAGTGAAAAGTACCCGCAGTACCGAAGTGAACCACCCGACGGTCCCGTCCTTGCAGTGGACGTGACCGACGTGCGCGAATGGGCGAGTTGACGTCGTAACGGGTAGGGATTTCTTCCCCTAGCGCGCGGCGCCCCCCCTCTCTGAGCACACGGCTGTGGTCGCGACCTCGACTTCTGAAGACTCCCGCCGGACAAGCGGATGCGCCCGACCCAACTGGCGTGCGCCGGCACTGTCTTTGCACTGACGGGTTGGCTGCGCGATGGAGATCGATAGCCGTGCGCGGCCGGCTCGGTGATTTGCGGGGAGTCTCCGGAGGGCGACGATGGCGTACGCCCCGAGGGAGTGAGGGAGGGGCGGCGCAAGGGCTAATGGACGACTCCGGATCCGGGGCCCATGGCGTCCTTCGATGCGAGGGGGAGGCCCCGGTCCATCTTGCGGTGACAGTTCCCTCCGCGGGTCTGAGCGTGCCGCAGCGAGAGGTAGCCCCTGGGGGCGACGATTGACCCGATCGTTCCGGGCGGTCCCGGCACGTCATGTTGCTCCAGTGTTGCCCCAGACCCTACGATCGAGTCGTGGCCAGAGGCGAGCCGATCGTCTGCAGGAACTGCGGCACCAAGCTCTACGCGGTCTATCCCGACCCTGGGAGTGTCAAGCGCCCTGATGATCGGCCCGCCGTGGTCGAGCCGCTCGGGAACGCTCCCGACGAACGCCTCGTCCACGTCGACGGGCTCGGCATCGCGCATTGCCCCGAGTGTGGGCACAACGTCCGCGTGATCGACTGATCCACGGGGGGCGGGCCACCTCTGCGTTCTCGAGGGCTCCGGCTGACGGTCTTGGTGCGGTTTCCGGCCCGTTGATGAGCTCAGCCCAGACCTCAGGCTTGTAGCCAAAGGTAGACCGTTCTGTCTCGGTATCGGGTCAACTCCCCCGAGGCTCTACGGCCCGATCCGAGTTCGCCGACGGTTCCGCGCGCTTTGGATTCGTAGTGTCCGCGGAGCGTGACAGCCACCACCTAGGCGCGGAACCGCCTTCGAGAGACGCGCCCCGCCGGGCGGGTCTTTCATGCCTTCCAAACGAGTCGGTGCCGAGCTCCCGCCATAGGCATCACCTCCCGCTCTTCGACTTCGCGGACGGCCTCTTGGCCGATCGCGAATGGCTACTCGGGTGTCCGTTCGGGGACGTCCCGGCGGACAGGCTGCGGACGAGGTCGAGGGCCTCTTCGGGGGTCTGGACAGATCCAAGGATGGCCTGCTCACCCCGTAGCAGCGAGAGAGCCAGCTGATCTTGGGAGAACTCGAGGACTTTCTTGCGCCGCCCGTGCTCAAGCTGACGCCATGCCTGGAGCAGCTGGCGCAGCTCCGGGTCGTCAGGTGTGATCTGACCCGAGAACTGCTGCCAAGCCTCGAGGTGGTCGCCGCCAGCCGCCGTGTGCAGGAAGAGTCGGCCGGCGAAGGCGCAGACCTCCTCACTCGCAGCATCATCGAGCTGCTCATACTGCCGGCGCTTCTCAGCGACCTCGGCAGCGCGGTCTTGGGCAAGGATCCCGACCTCGCGCAAGCGCTCGTGCCTTTCACGCAGCGGCCCGACCACCAACCGCTCGTCCAGATCCTGCGGAGCCTCTGCCAGCGCTCTCTCGGCCTCCGCGAGTTCTTCCCCGAGTCGACGCTCGCGCTCGTCCTCGGCCTCGAGTCGCTCCAGTGCGTGGGCCTGCTCCGCCCTGCCCGGCTCGGGGAGGGTCTCAACCGCTTCTCGCAGGAGCTGTCGTGCCCTGGCTCCCCCGATGTATCCGGCGAAGATAAGAAGCAGCTGCGCGTCCCGATCGAGGGCTTTGGCGAGCTTTACGACGGTCTCGGCGACGGGCCGCTCGACCTCGCCCGCCTCGATCCGGCTGATCTGCGCAGCCGAGAGGCCGCTCCGCCGCGCCAGTCCACGCATCGAGAGACCCGCGCGCATCCGCGCCTCTTTCGTCACCTCGGCCATTGTCACCGTCTGCATCGTGGCCAAAGTCTACCGGCGACTGTACCGTCAATCAAATGTTTATGTTTGCCTCTGATGCCATCAGTCCCCGTTACCTAAAGCAACGATAGGATCGTTCGGTTCTCGATGGAGAGCGCCACGCGAGCAAGGCGTCGGACGGGATGGGGCGACGGCGGAGAGCTGCATCCCAGCCATGCCAAGAAGCGGAGTGTCCACTCCGTTTCTGGTAGGTCGGATGGTGCCGACATCGGCGGGGCCGACGAAACGCTGCGTAGTGACGCGCGACGCAACCGGCAGCCCTCACGCGAACTGAGCGCGCTCGCGCCGCCCCCGCCGACCAGGCGCCACCCGCCTAATCCTCGCGAGAGGGGTTGGTGCCCCCGAGCGGGCTCACGTGCGCGCGCGTGCGCGCAAGAGAGAGAGAGAGAGAGAGGGAGGCCCGCAACCAGGCCCCACCATCGCGATCGTCACGAGGGGGGTGGGAGGGGTACTCTCGGCTCCCAGGTCTCACGTGCGTACGCGCGCGCGACTGGCGGAGGCAGGCGTTCGCGACGAGGGGGTCGAGCGCCGGAAGTAACCGACGCTGCCGCTTCACGGGTAGGTGGCACTGCGGCTAAAGCCCGGGCGGCCCCGCCGAGGGTCGCCAGCTTGAAGATTCATCCACCGAGCCTCTCGTCGGGGCCACCGGTCGGCGTCCGGTATGCCGGCTCCCGCGTTCGATAGCGCCGGTAGAGACGGGGGAGGTGGTTCGAGGGGGCGACCAAGAACTCCTTCGGTTTCAGATCGATCCACGCGAAGTCCTCGGGCGCGGCAATCCGGGGAGCCCCCACGAACGCCTCCACGGCAGCCAAGGACGGCTTGGGCGACGCGTCGGCTCGCCACAGTCCGAACGAGCGCTCATGGACTGCGAGGTCGAGAGGCGGGCGCCCCCAGAGGGCCGAGTCGTAGTCGCTGTGACACCACAGCATCGCGCCCGCGCAACCCGCCTCTTGAAGCGCCGAAAGCGCTCGTTCGGTATAGGCAGCCGCAGCTTCCTCCTCGATCAGAGGAGATGCGCTCTGGCGTCTAGCTTCCTCCCCGATTGCGTCACCGCGGCGGTAGGTCGGTTGGCCGAACTCCGAGAACACGAGGTCACTGCCGTCGCCGAGCCAGCGGGCCACATGGGCGAGGAAGGGCAGGAGTTGCTCGTCGGTGGGTCCGTCCGCCCAGGGGGTATAGCTGGGGTACCCGTGCATGGATAGGACGTCGCCTTCCTCCGCGGCCTGCTGTGGACCGAGCTTGCGATCTTCCTCCAGGTCTTCCATGTGCAGGCCGACGGTGACGATGGCTCTCTGGTCCGATGTACGGATCGCCGAGACCATCCGTCTCAGCCAATCCCGAGCGGATGACCGACTCGGCGGGCGGACGCAGTTCGAGTTCTCGTTACCGAGGTCCCACATCCAGATCGCTTCGTGTCCGGCGAGGGCTGAGGCCACTTCGCCCGCCAACAACGCCTGAGCGCGGACAATCACGTGGTCCGAGTACCAGTTCCGCAATCCGGCTCGCGTGACCCCGCCACCGGAGACCACTCGAAAGCGATCGTCACCGTCCGTCCCTCCGAGCGCCCACGACGGGATCCAGTTCACGCCGCTCATGTGGCCGGTGAAGAGAGTGGGCACGAGCGCGAGCCCCACTGCGTCGGCGAGATCTGCCACCGCGACAAGTCGCGCGAGCATGCGTCGATCCACTTCGTCCGGGGCCGGCTGGAAATCTGCCCAGGTCAGGAAGAGCCTGACCGAGTCGATACCGCTCGCGGCGATCCGCGCGAAATCGGCTGCGACTTCCGGGTCGTCAAAGTCCGACCACCAGCCCATCGCCTTCCGAGCCGGCCAGTAGTTGACGCCCAGCCGAAAACGCTCTCTCGCGGGTCCCGGGTCAGCGGACACTGCGGTGGCCGTCGCGGCGCGCGCGATGGAGCGCGACGACCTGGTGATAGACGGCGAGATAGTCGCCGACCATGCGGTCGGAGTCGAAGCGGTGCTCGACCGACGCTCGCGTCGCCTTCCTGTCCAAGTCTGTTGAGGCGCGGACCGCGGCGACCGCTTGTTCGAGTGAACCGACCAGGAAACCGTTCACACCGTCGCGGACGATCTCCGGCATCGATCCACGCGGATGTGCGATCACGGGCGTTCCGCAAGCCATCGCTTCGACGACGCTGAAGCCGAAAGGCTCCTCGAAGTTGACGAGGTGAAGGAGTGCCCGTGCCCCGCCGAGCAGGTTGCCGCGACCGTCGGGCCCAACAGGTCCGAGGTACCTGACCCGGTCCCCGTCGAGCCGAGGCTCCACGAATTGCTCGAAGTACTCCCGGTCCTGGATGATCCCGGCGAGCATCAACGGCAGCTCAGCACTCTCTGCCACATCGATTGCCTCGGCGGTTCCCTTTTCGGGGTGGATCCTCCCGAAAAAAAGCAGGTAGTCGCCCGTTCCCTGCCCCAGCTCGAACGTTCCCATGTCGATGCCGTGGTGAATCGTTGCCACATAGTCGAGGCTTTCGTGTCGATCCGCGTCGCTGATCGCCACGTAGTACCCCTTCGAGTTGTACTTCTGGAAGACCGGCACGATCTCCGCGGACGAGAAACCGTGAATCGTGGTAACTACGGGCGTGTCGACCAAGCCGCTATAGGTCAGCGGCAGGAAGTCGAAGCTGTTGTGGATCACATCGAACTCCGCGGCTCGTTCGAACGCTGCCGAGATGTGAAGGCCCTCCCAGACCTTCGCGTCCACCCTCGGATCCTCGGAGTATCCCGTCGGCGCGGTCCCCGCTAGTCGAGCGGCTGTCAGCGAGTCGGCTGTCGCAAAGAGGGTGACGTCGATTCCGCGTCGAACCAGCCCTTCCGTGAGAAGCGACACGAACTGTTCCCACGGGCCGTAATGACGAGGCGGCACCCGCCACGAGATCGGGGCGAGCATCGCCACACTCAGGCCGTCGGATTGAGGAGCCGGAACCGGCTCGTTGTCGGCCACCCGCCTAGCGGTCTGACGGCCGCTTGTCGCCGCGAGGCAATGCGCGGCCTTCCTGCGCTGCCGTGAGTGTCTCGACCTGGAGGGCGATCTCTCCGAGCGCCTTCTCGAGCCGGTCGCTCCGCGCGATGAGTTCCGCGATCGCGGCCTGTGTTCCCGTCGTGGAGAGAAGGGGCTGCCGGGCTCTCGTTGGCCCGGCCAACTCGTCGACCCGCTTTCGCAGGACTTCGTCGAGGCTTTCCATTGCCGCCGTCCTTGTTCGGCCTCCAATGATACAAGGCCGCCGAGGCGTGCCGTGCCGGGCCAACGGACGTGTGCGATACTCGGTGTGCGCGTGCGCCTTGCGCGGTCGCCGCCGAGGCTCTGAGCTCCTCCTCTTCGACTGCCACCCCGGGCTGACGCCGGACCAGGTCGCAACGGCCGTTTGGTCACTGACGAGGAGGATGTGATGAAGGGCTCGCGGAAACCGAAGAAGCCGGGGAAGAAGCCGGCACAGAAGACGCTGAAAGAGCGCCGGACCGAAAAGCGCGCTGCCGCGAAGCACGGCCGCTCGCTCGATGTCTGACCCGGAGACTCGCCATACCCGCGCGATGGCCGTCGGTCGTTTGGGCGTCCAGGCTGTCCGGCAGAGCGCCCCAGCGGCGACGACGACGTCGTGCCGAACGGTCTCGTCGGCTACCATGGGTCGCGACCCGGCCAGGCTGTACGGCGGTTAAGCGCCAGCACGCCGGACACCTGCCGAAAGGGGCGCACGGACACCGTGCGTGTTGCGATCTTCTCGACGTACCCGCCGCGCGCGTGCGGGATCGGAACGTTCGCGTTCGACGTGCGGTCGTCGCTTCTCACGATTCCCGGCGTGAAGAGCGTGGGCGCAGTCGCGATCGTCGATGAGGCGTCGAGCCCGCAACGGCAGGATGTCTTGGCGACCGTGTCGCAGGCGGTACGGGGTGATTACATCCGAGCGGCGAGGCTCCTGGGTCGACTCGACGTCGACGTCGTTCTGTTGCAACACGAGTATGGGATATTCGGCGGTGCCGACGGCGAGTACGTGGTGTCGTTCGCGCGGGAGCTTGCGCGGCCGCTTGTCTTGACGCTTCACACCGTCCTGTCGGAGCCGACGGATCACCAGCGCGAGGTGCTGACGGCGCTGTGCGAGGAGGCTGAGCGCGTGATCGTCATGACGGAGACCGCGCGAAGGCTTCTACTGCGAATGAACGGTTGCGCCCCGGACAAGATCCGCGTCGTGCAGCACGGGGCGCCGGCCGCCCTCGGTCGCCGAAGCGGCAACGGGTCGGTGCACTCACGTGGCCTCGATCGACTCCGGTCTCGCTTCGTTCTTTCGACGTTCGGCCTTATCTCCCCGGGGAAGGGCATCGAGACGGCGATTGCGGCGCTACCGGGAATCGTCGAGCGTTATCCCGAAGTGTTGTACCTCGTCGCCGGAAGAACCCACCCCGAGGTGGCGCGGTTGGAGGGAGAGCAGTATCGGCTCCTCCTCGAGCGTCGCGCGGTCGACCTCGGCGTCGCGGACCACGTCGAGTTTGATGATCGCTTTCTCCCCGTCTCCGAGCTGGCCGACCTGCTGCACGCCACCGACGTGTTCTTGACGCCGTACCGCAACCCGGATCAGATCGCGTCAGGGGCGTTGACCTTTGCCCTCGCCGCTGGTTGCGCTGCGGTCTCCACGCCGTACCTCTTCGCGAAGGACATGCTCGCCACAGGCGCAGGGACACTCGTTCCATTCGACGACGTCGCAGCGATCGAGAATGCGGTCTGCGACTTCATCGAGAGCCCCGAATCCCTTGCTACCGCACGCTCGGAGGCGCGGCGGATCGGGGCCGATCTCGCCTGGCCAGCGATCGCTGCCGAAACGGCAGTCGTGCTGCAAGAGGCGGCGGCAGCCCGGCCGCGGCGAGAGCCGATACCCATCGTCGAGCTCGAGCTTACGTCGGTCCGAACGGATCATCTGCGGACACTGGTCGACGACGTCGGGATCGTCCAACACGCAACCGGTGTGATCCCGAGCTGGGAAACGGGGTATTGCGTCGACGACGTCGCTCGTCTTGCGGTCGTCGCGCTCGAGCTCACCGGCCGTGCGCCCGACCGTCAGTGGACACCCGTGCTCCACCGCTCGCTCGCCTTCTTGCAGTTCGCGGCCGGTCCCGAGGGCACCGGGATGCGGAACTTCATGGGCTACGACAGACGGTGGCTAGACCAGCCGCATGTCGGCGACCATGTCGGCAGAACGATCTGGGCGCTTGGCGAGATCCTCGCGACCGCCTGGATTCCGGCTCTCGCCGGACCGGCGCGGACGCTTCTCGACGCACTCGTGCCGTCGCTCCGCGTGAACGTCTCGTTGCGGACCGCCGCCTACACCATTCTCGGCCTCGCGCGTCTTGATCCCGATCGCCTCGACCGGGACGCAAGACAGCTGCTCGAACGGCTCGTCGAGCAGCTTGCCGCTGCCTACCACGGGTCCGCGGCAGGATCGTGGCTGTGGTTCGAAGATCGCCTCGCATACGACAACGCGCGGCTTTCTCAGGCGCTCATCGTCGGAGGAACGGCGCTCAGACGACCGGCCGACGTTGCAATCGGGCTCGAGTCGCTCGCATGGCTGGGCGACGAGTGCGGCCTCGACGACGGAATGCTCCGGTTGCCGGGGCATCACGGTCGAGCGCGCGACGAGCCCGCGCCCGGGCAGGGGGACGAGCAGCCTCTCGACGCAACCGCATTCGTCGAGGCCGAGCTCGCTGCACTCGTCGCGACGGGCGACGGGGAACACGGATCGCGCGCGCGCAACGCGTTCGACTGGTTCCTGGGCCGCAATCGGCTCGACCGCCCGCTCTACGACTTCGCAACAGGCGGCTGCAGCGACGGCCTCGGCGAAACAGAGCTCAACGCGAACGAGGGCGCCGAATCCACGCTCGCCTTCCATCGTGCCCAGCTGCTGCTCGACGCCGCCGCCCTCCCAGCCCACGACCGTCCCAAGGTTCGGGCCAAGGCGGCGTGATGTCGCGTCGCGAAGTGTTCCGGCGCCACGCAGGCAATCCGATCCTGACCGCCGCCAACTGGAGCGAACCGGTCAACGCCGTCTTCAACCCTGCGGCCGCGATCGTCGACGGTGAAACCGTCGTGCTCGCCCGTGTCGAGGATCGCCGAGGCATCTCCCATCTCAGCGTTGCTCGCTCGGCCGACGGCCTGAGTCGATGGTCGATCGATCCGGAGCCGCTGCTAGCACCGACCGACGGCATCGAAAGCGAGCAGTGGGGCTTTGAAGACCCCCGCGCGGTCTGGGTGGCCGAGCTCGAGCGCTGGCTGATCACGTGTACGGCCTACGGCCCGAGCGGCCCGGCCGTCTATCTCGCAGAGACGACAGACTTTCGGACGGTCGAGCGGGTCGGGATCATCTGCCAACCGGAAGACAAGAACGCGGCTGTCCTCTCCGAGCGTGTCGACGGACAATGGATTCTGTTCCATCGGCCCATGACGTCCTACGGCGGCTCACGTGGCGAGGTCGTCCTCTCGCGATCGAGCGACCTGAGGAACTGGGGCCCGCCCGAGCAGGTCCTCGAGCCGCGGCATGGCGCTTGGTGGGACTCGGTTCGAATCGGCATCGGCCCACCGCCACTTCGCACGGACGACGGCTGGCTGGTGATCTACCACGGCGTCAAGGAAACCGTCGCCGGCACCATCTACCGCGTCGGGCTCGCTCTGACGGCGCTGGACGATCCAGCGCGCGTACTACACCGTGCGGCGAACTGGGTACTCAGCCCCTCCGCCCCGTACGAACGTGAGGGCGACATACCCAACACCGTGTTCCCGTGCGGGCTCGTGCATGACCCGCAGTCGGGTGAGGTCAGACTGTATTACGGAGCTGCCGACACCACGATCTGCGTGGCGACCGCGCAACTCGAAGATCTGCTCGATGCCGTACGTTCCCCATGACCTGACCTCAGCTCACGTACGTCGCCCACGGACTCGGGACCAGGGCCCGCGACCAGGCCCCATCCCCCGCCAACAGGCCCCATCACCATCATCGTGCTGGTGGGGGTGGGGGTACCCTCGAGCAGTCCCGCCTCGCGTGCGTGCGCGTGCGCGCGATACGGAGAGGCAGGCGTTGGCGACGGGGAGCGGGCGAGACCAGGCCCCACCGTGATCGCCTCGCCGAGGGGGGTCGGTACCCTCCGGACGAGTCACTGTCCTGCAATGGTGCACGTGGGCGCAAGAAGACGGTCCGTCCCGCGACCCAGGTGGACAGCCACGAGGTGTCGTCTCGCCGATCGAGGAAGGAGCTGCGTATCACCGACATGGAGATGCTGACGAGCGTGCCGAAGCTTTCGTTTGATACCGGCGGCGAGTTCATCCGGCAGACGCGTCGCGAGGTCGACGCGTACCTGTCCGATCCTCGTACGCGCGCACGGGGCCGAGCCGAGCTATATGCAAAGGGCGTCGTCGCGTTCGTCGTATTGCTCGGCTCGTGGTTGATTCTCGTTCTTGGCCACCCCAGCTTGTGGCTCGGTCTGCTCTGCTTCGGCGGGCTGATTCTCGGGACGTCGCTGATTGCGTTCAGCGTGATGCACGACGCTAATCACGGCGCGTACTTTCGGACACGCCGGCTAAACCATCTGATGGGCTGGACCGCCGATGCGCTGCTTGGGCTTTCAAGCTATGCCTGGCGCGTGAAGCACAACGTCGCCCATCACACGTATACGAATGTTGACGGCTACGACGCCGATATCACGCAGGTGCCCCTGGCGAGGCTGGTGCCTGGACAGCGGCCCCGGCCCTGGTACCGGCTGCAGCACTACTACATCTGGGTGCTGTACTGCTTGATGGCGCTCCGCTGGCAGACGGTCGGCGATGTCGCCGCCTTCGCTCGCGGGAGCATCGGGACGAGCACCTTGCGTGTGCCTCGCCGTTGGGATCTAGCCGGTCTCGTCGGCGGAAAGGTGATCTTTGTCGGCTGGGCGATCATCGTGCCGATGCTCGTCTATCCGTGGTGGGCCGTGGTCTGCGGTTATGTCGTCTACTCGATGATCGTGAGCCTGATCATGGCTGTGACCTTTCAGCTCGCACACTGCGTCGAGGAGGCTGACTTCGCCTCCGCCGCGCAACTCGCCTCCGAGCGGCGGATCTGGGCGGTGCACGAGGTCGAGACGACAGTCGACTTCTGCCCGCGCAACGCTGTCCTCAGCTGGGTGGTGGGAGGCCTCAACTACCAGATCGAGCATCACTTGTTCCCGCGGGTGCCGCACACTCACTACCCGCAGATCGCCAAGATCGTCCAACGCAACGCTGAGCGTCACGGTGTTCGCTACGTCACCCAGCAGTCATTGCGTGGAGCCCTCCGGTCGCACTTCAGGCACCTTCGCACGATGGGACGAAACGGAGTCCCGGTCGCGCTCGACATGGGCTGACCTCCGGGCGGGCTAGAACGTCCGTCGCTGCACCAGCCGGAGTGCGGCGACAAGCACCGATCCGCAGAGTCGGGGTCGCTGGATCCGATGGATACAGGCGTCTCGCCGTCGTGTCAGCCGCTTGTCAGATCACGGTGTCGCCCATGCACTTCACAGTTCCTCCACTGCCGACTCCGCGCGCGCGGTCAGATTGCGCGCGGCGGCGATCGTTGGCGGCTGCCGCTCGGCGGTGATCGGCTCGCCGATACGCACTTCGATCGGGCGGCGTGGCACGAGCTGCCTCGTGTTCAGCAGCCGCACCGGCACGAGCGGAGTCCCGTAGGCGAGCGCGAGCCTCGCTGCACCGCGCTGCCAGTCTCTACTGCCTGCCGGCTTCGACGTCCCGCGCGGAAACATGCCGAGAACCTCCCCCTCGCTGAGCAGCTTGCCGGCGTGGGCCATCGCGCCCCTGTCGCCGTTGCCACGCTCGATCGGGAAGGCTCCGTAGGCGTCCATCCCCCAGCGCACGAGTGGGTAGCGCCATAGCTCGGCCTTCGCCATGAAGCGCACGCGGCGGCGGGTCGCGAGCGACAGAAAGAAGGGGTCGATCACCGACTCGTGGTTCGCAACGAGGATGCAGCCACCGGGCGGCACGCGCTCAGCGCCGCTGACGCTCACCCGATAGAGCCGCGTCAACGCCTCGCGCAGACGCAGCCGCTCCGAGAGCTCCCAGAGGATCACGCCAGCACCAGTCGCACGTCAGGCCAGCCCCGCCAGAGGCGAGTGGTCCCCGATGCGCTCGAAACAGTCGAGCAGCCGCGCGTGCACACGGCCGGCAACGATAGACAAGGCCCTATCGCGATACCGATTGGGAGAGTAGTGGGTACTCGGTCTCGCGCGCGCCTGCGCGCAAGGGGAGGTGATGGGCGTTCGGACGTGAGGGCGCCGCCGATCAGGCCCCGTGGTGATGCTGATCACGAGGGGGCTGGGGTACCCCTGCTCGCCCGGTCTCGCGTGCGCGCGCGTGCGCGCATGCGCGCGATAGAGAGGTAGGTGTTCGCGGCGAGGGGTGAGGTTGTAGTGGCGAGAGTCATGGCGTCACCGCGTTCGGGTAGCCGCCTCGGGCCACTTCGCGAGCTACCTACGGATCGAGGAGTGGGAGCTGAGGCGGATGCCGAACGAGTAACGGCTGGGAACCCAGGAACGGCCCGGCAGCCGCTCTACATCGCAGGTTCAGGACTTGCTGCCGCCAGCGGCGGGGCGAGCAGGAGCAGATGGCTGTCCACGACTGCCTGCGCGACGTCGACCAGCTTGCGGCCGTTGTGTTGCGAGTGGCCTCGCAGCATCTCGAAGGCGCGGTCAGCGTCGAGTGCGTGCCGCGCCATCAGGATTCCTTTCGCAACCTTCACCTCGTCACAAGCCATGCCTACAACGAGTACGGATTCGCGTGGTCTCCCGACGGGCGGAACATCCTCTACGGCAGGGCGAACCGCGAAGGCATCTATGTGAGCGGTGCCAACGGACGCAACAACCATAGGCTGACGGGCGACTCGCCTCGTCCCGTCGAGTGGGGCGCCCTGACCTGGGCTTCCGACGGGCGCTCGATCGCCTACGCCACAGACCGAACCGGGAACGGCGACATCTATGTGATCGACGCCGACGGTCACAACAAAGTTCGACTCACCAGCTCGGCGGCGAGCGACATCGATCCCTCCTGGCAACCTCAGTAGCGAGAACGCAGACGCAACTCGACCCGGCCACGCTTGAAGGCGTTCGGCGACAACGCGCCGAACCGCAACAACGACGTGGACTGGCCCAAGGTGCCGGTCGACCCGAATAGCCGCGCGAGGTGTTCGCGTTCGAGCCGCAGGTGGTGCCGGCGAACCAGGTGCCGTCACGTCGGTGGCAGCACTGTGGCTGTCGGCGCCCGTGCGAGAGAGAATGGCCCGTGCAGATGGTGTCGCGCCTGATCGCCTGCGGCCTTGCCCTGACGGCCTTCGTCCTGACCGCCGCGGGGCTTGTGCTCGATCGCGTCGCCGCCGCGGAGGACGTGTCCGGGTCCGGTGCGTGGTGGCTGTACCCGTTCCTCCTCGCGGCGAGCTGTACGCCGGCCGCGGTCGGCGCGCTGATCGTTGCGCGGCGGCCCCGCAACCCGATCGGCTGGATCCTCGTCGTCGGCGCGCTGTCGCTCGTTGCGGTGCTGGCCGCGGAGCCGTACGCGTGGGTGGCGCTGGAGGCGCATCCGGGCTCGCTGCCCGGCGGGTCGTGGGCGGCGCTCGTCGCCTCGCTGTGGCCGGTGTTCTTCGCGTGGCCGCTGGCGGTCACGTTCGTGTTCCCCGACGGCCGGCTGCCGTCGCGGCGGTGGCGGCCGTACGCGATCTTCGCCGTCGGCTCGATGACGCTCCTCGTCGTGCTGCTCGTGCATGTCGGAGAAGCTCGAGAGCCCGTTCGAGGACGTGGCGAATCCGTTCCCGGCCCGCTGGCCCGACGCGTTCGGCTTCCTGAGAGGCCCGGCATGGCTCGCGGTCTTCGCGAGCCTCTTCGTCGGCGCGGCCGCGGTGCGAACGCGCTACCGGCGCTCGAGCGGGATCGAGCGGCTACAGATGCTCTGGCTGGCGTACGCGGCGCTGCTCGTGCCGCTCGGCGTCGTGTGCTTCCTCGTCTGGGGCTTCGTGCTCGGCGAGCCCGGCGACGCGGTGCTCGCCGTGCTGCTCGCGACGCAGGCTGCCGTCGCGCTCGCGGTCGGCGTCGCGGTGACCCGCTACCGCCTCTACGAGATCGACCGGCTGATCAACCGGACGCTCGTCTACGCGGCCGTGACCGCGTCGCTCGGGCTCCTGTATGCCGCCGTCTCGCTGCTCGCGGGTGTCGCTGTCGGCCGTGGCTCGACCTGGGTCGCGGCGCTCGCCGCCGTCCTTGTCGCGTGCGCCTTCGGGCCGCTGCGCCGGCGGGCGCAGGCCGCGGTCGACTGGCGCTTCGACCGGCCGCGCTATGACGGGCTGCAGCGCGTGAACGCGTTCGTCGACGATGTCCGCGAGGGAAGGCGCGAGCCGGAGGAGGTCGGCGCCGTGCTCGCCGCGGCGCTGCGGGATCCCGGCGCCGAGCTGCTCTACCGGCTCCCGGCGAGCGAGACCTATGCCGGCCGCGCCTCGAGCGTCGTCGGCGACGCTGACGCCGACGGGCGCGCGGTCACGAAGGTCGAGCACCGCGGCCAGGAGATCGCCGTCCTCCTGCATGCGCCCTCCCTGCTCGACCGCCCCGACCTGCTCCGCAGCGTCCTCGCCGCCGCGAGCCTCGCGATCGAGATCGCGCGCCTGCGAGTCGAGGTGCGCGTCCAGCTCGCCGAGGTCGAGGAGTCGCGATCGCGTGTCGTCCGGGCCGGGTACGAGGAGCGCCGGCGGCTCGAGCGCGACCTGCACGACGGAGCACAGCAACGGCTGGTGACGCTCGGGATCGTCCTGCGGCGGCTGCAACTCTCGCTCCCGCGCGAGGCGCGGATCCTCGGACCGGCGCTCGACTCGGCGGTCGACGAGATCGGGAGCGCGATCGAGGACCTGCGCACGATCGCCGCGGGCGTCCGGCCGCCACGCCTCGACGAGGGCCTCGCCGCTGCTCTCGCCGACCTCGCGCGTGGGGCGCCCGTTCCCGTCGAGCTGGAGGCGACCCAGGAGCGTCTCGCTCCGCAGGTCGAGGCGGCTGCCTACTTCGTCGCGTGCGAGGCGGTTACGAACACCGTCAAGCACGCGGCGGCGTCGCACGTGCGGATCGAAGCGACCGTCGTCGAGGGAGCCCTACGGCTGGTGGTCGCCGACGACGGCGTCGGTGGGGCGACGGTGTCCGGCGGCACCGGGCTGACCGGCCTCGCCGACCGCGTCGAGGCCCAAGGCGGGACACTCCTGATCGACAGCCCCCCCGGCGCCGGCACGCGGCTCGAGGCGGAGATTCCATGCGGATCGTGATCGCCGAGGACACGGTCCTCCTCCGCGAGGGCCTCGCGGGCCTGCTCGAGGACGCCGGCCACGATGTCGTCGCGAGGGTCGGCGACGCCGACGCGCTCCTCGTCGTCGTCGCCGAGCACGAGCCCGATCTCGCCGTCGTCGACGTGCGCATGCCGCCCGACTACGACCACGAAGGGATGCGCGCCGCCGCCGAGATCCGCCGCGAGTACCCGGAGACCGCAGTGCTCGTCCTCTCGCAGCACGTCGAGACCCGCTACGCGCTCGAGCTTGTCGCGACCGGAGGGGGTTTCGGGTACCTGCTCAAGGAGCGCGTGCTCGACGTGGACGACTTCCTCGATGCGGCCCGGCGTGTTTGCGACGGCGGCTCGGCGCTCGATCCGGAGGTCGTCGCGACGCTCCTCGCGCCGCAGAGCCGCGCCGACCCGCTCGGCGAGCTGACCCCGCGCGAGCGCGAGGTGCTCGCGCTCATGGCCGAGGGACGGACGAACGCGGCGATCGCGAAGCGGCTCTGGCTGACCGAGCGCACCGTCGAGACGCACGTCCGCTCGATCCTCGGCAAGCTCGGCCTGCCGGCGGGCGGCGACGACCACCGCCGCGTGCTCGCCGTGCTGGCGTACCTGCGCGCCTCCGCACGCTGAACTCCGGTGCTGGCACCGAGGCGGATCTCAGTGCCCGTCACGACGACTTCGGGCGTATCCGGTCGTAGCTTCTGAGTCAGCGCAACCCGCGCTCGACAAGGAGGATGAGGTGTCAGCAACAGCGGCGGTCGGAGCTCAGGCCACAACCACTTCGAGGACTGCCGGCGGGCGGCTCGGTGCGCTCGCAGGCCTCGCGTTCGCGTTCCTCTTCTTCATGGGGACGGCCACGCTGAACATCCCACGCGGCGCGAGCGACGCGAAGCTTGTCGCGTGGTGGGCCGACAGCGGGAATCAGACGACGGCGATCGTCTCGATGTACCTCTTCATCGTCGCCGGGCTCTGCTTTCTTCTCTTCCTGGCGAAGCTCCGGTCGCGCCTGCTCGCGGCGGAGGGCGGCGGCGGCGAGCTGACCTCGCTTGTCGTCGCCAGCGGGGCGGTCTTCGTCGCGATGCTGCTCGTCGCCGCTGCGTCGCGTGGAGTGATCGGCTTCGCCGTCAAGTCGCCGGGCGGCAACGAGCCGCTCCCGGGAGCCGACACGCTCCGTTACCTGCCGCAGACCGGCTACGCCGCGCTCGGCATCGGCGGCCTGCTCGCGGCCGCCGTCGCGATGGCGACGACGTCGTGGCTGATCGTGCGGACGGCGGTGTTCGGCCGTTGGCTGGCGTGGTTCGGCACCGCGACCGCGCTCGTGATCGTCGTCGCGGCAGCGGCGCTCGTGGGAATGGTGGCGATCCCGGCGATGCTGATCTGGGTCCTGGCCGTGAGCGTCGCGATGTGGCGCGGACCGCGGTAGCGTAGACACCGAATTCCGCGACGGTCTGTCGGCCACGCGCGAAGGCAGCAGCCGGCGGGCGACGATATTGGGCTCGCGGCTGGAGCGCGCCGCTAGTCACAAGCGGCACATTGTGGAATAGTTCGGCTGCGGCCGGAACGCGCTGGACAAGCCCGCTACACCGGGGGATGGGGAAGCGGAGGTGGCGGGCTTGTCGAGCGCGTCCCGTTCCTGGCGACTTTCCCCTGCACTCCCCCGGTCGCCCGGGGCGCGCTCCCGAGTTGCGGTCGAGCCCGACGTGTGGGCGCCGCTCCGGCGCGCGCTTCTCGGTGAGTCGGGTAAGGAAATCGTTCGGAGCCGAAACCGATGTCGTGCCCTCGACGTCTTCTAGAGAGATGAGGGAAAGCGGGCGGTTTGCATCGGGTGAGACGGTGTACCTGGTCAGGGAGTTGCGCGCCGGCCGCCAGATCCATGAAATCGGCACGCGCGCGCACGTGCTCGCCGACCGCGGGGCCGTCATCGTGCTCCACCTCGACGGCTCCGACGCCGAGGTCGTGACGTGCCCCACGGACCACGTCGCCCGAGCCGTTGAAAGAATTGCGCGCGCGCCCGTCCCTCGGGGCGCCCGCACATGGCTTCGTCCTTCGGTGGGCTAAAGCCGTCCGGAACCTCGGTACGTAGCGGGCTTTCGTCGTCCTCGACGTCAGCGCTCAGCGCTGCGGCGCCGGCAGAAGCTCTCTCGCAGTCTCGCCGAGGAAGCCGAAGAACTTGAGGACTTCACGGAGCTGCTTCTCGGTCAGCCGGCGCGCGACCGCCTCCTGAAGGATGACCGTGTCGCAGAGGTTTGCCTTGAACGCGATGAACTGGACGCGCGCCAGCACCCGGTAGTTGTCGGCGTCCGAGGGGTAGGGGATCAGGAACCCCTTCGCGGCACGGCTGAACGCGTCCGCCTCGGCCTTGCACGACGCTGTCCTTCCGGTAGTGAGGGGGACGGTCATCGCCGGATAGGGGCCATAGGCGGGGACGGTCAACGCCTTCTCGCCGGTGTGCTCGCTCTGCGAGCCGCCGCATCCTGCAAGGACGACGATCGCGAGAAGCGAGGTCCCAAGAGAGGCTGCGAGAGACCGCCTCACGATTCCTAAAGGCTACAGAGGCTTGCGCGCTTTCGTCGCCTCGCTACGATCGTTCCGCCGTCGTCCAGCGCGTTTCCGTAGGGGCATGCTGCCCCCGGCGTCGGGAATCCGCCGGCGTCCTCGGGGAAAGACCACGACAGATGAGCTTTGCCGGCATCGACTGCGTTCTCTGCGGCCAGCGCCCGTCGCTACCACGGGGCGATCGCACGCAGTCGATCCGGGCGGTGGAGGAGGACTCCGTCGGTGGCCCGCTCACGTCGGAGGATGCGCTTCTCCGCACAACCATCCCCGCATGTCTCCGCTGCTCGAATGGGGTGAGCGAGCGTTTCGAGCGAGACGCCAGGCCCGTCGTCGAAGGGCTGTGGCGCGGAGAGCTCCGGCTCCGACCGCCCGAGGCGCGGGCGTTCGTCATGTGGGTGCTGAAGACGTGGCTGCTGACCGGGCATCCGTCCGCTCGGGTTCCCGATCCCCGAGCGAGCGTCGCCCGGTTCGACCTCTCCGAGGTACCGGACGACATCTACGGCTGGCTGGTCGAGGCGACGCCCCCACCGCCCGGCCTGTCGCTCTGGGCAACGCGACGCGCGGATGCACCGGCCGATGGGAATCCGCGGTACCGGATTCCGCTCCCGACGATCACGGCGGACGGGCGAACGGTTCGGTTCCAGGAGTTCACGTCCCGTCTCGACCTGCTGGATGCCGGCGTGCTGGACGTCGAGCTCGTGTACCACCCAGGGTGGGAGATCGACCATCCCCTGGAGCGCGAGGGCCGTGGAGCGCGCCTGTGGCCGCGCGACGGTCGGCGGGCCCTCGATATCGGTGCGCTCCCGCTGCTCGAATCACGTGAGCTGTCCTGGTTTCGCGGCCCGCGGCTCGTGTTCGCGCCGAGCACCTATCGGAGGCAACCACGCGAGCCGCTGTCGCCCGAGACGTCGTTCTCGTTCTTCCCGCCGTTTCCCCCGGGCGTGACCGCGGTCTTTGCGCCAGGCGAGTAACCGTCCGGAGGCATGGACCCGGGTCTAGGTCCCGAGGCGGGAGCCTGTCTGTGGGGCCGGACCGGGCTGGCCAAACGGCTCGGGCCGGGGTTTCAGGGCGTCATTACCGTTCAAGCAACGATGGTCGACGAACGCACATTCGCCGTGACGCTGGTGAAGACCGGCTCCGCACTGCCGCTCTTCGAGGTCGGTGCGTATCGATACACGGCCGACTGGCTTCCTCAGGTCGGCGAGACGATCGCGATCCGCTCGGCGTCCGCGCCCGAGGGCTCCGCAGCCGAGCTGCAGGGCTACGTAACGCGGATCAGCCCGGCCTCGGACACGCCGATCTCGGTCATCGAGGTCGAGAGCGAGCAGACGGCAGGCGACGATCTCGTCGTCGCGCCGGAAAGCGACTACACGTACTGAGCGCCGCCGCTCAGTAGAGCGCGGTCGCGAGGCGCCGGCGGAAGCCGGTGACGAGCGGGTCGTCCTGGCCGAGCCGCTCGAAGAGCGCGACCGCGAGGTCGCGGAGATGCTCCTTCTCGTCGGGACCTGCGTTCGGAACCGCCTCGACGAGGAGCTCGAGCGCACGCTCCGTGTCGCCCGCGTCGAGCGCCGCGAGGACGTCGGGCAGCTCACCCGTCGCCCGTAGCTCCTCGACGAGCGCATCCGCGCGCGGCGGCGCGAGAAGCGCGTCGAGAAACGCGGCGACGGAGGTCGGCGACTGCGCGCCCACGAACTCCCGCACCACGCGGCCGTCCCGGAAGGCCTTGACCGCCGGGATCCCGCTCACGCCGAACTGGCCGGCCACCTCGGTGTTGGCGTCCACGTCGACCTTGACGAGCTCGACCTCGCCGCCGCGTTCTGCGACGGCGCCCTCGAGGACGGGTGCGAGCGCGTGGCACGGCCCACACCATTCCGCCCAGAAGTCCACGACCACGGGCCGCTCGTGCGACCGTGCGAGGACGACGTCGTCGAACGTCTGATCCGTGGCGTCCATCGGGGTCAGCGTACCCGTGGGGGTGAGGGGCGCCGCCGGCGCTCAGGCCGCCGACGACGTCACGACCTCGGCGCCGCACCCCGCGATGAGCGCCGCCCGGACATGCTCCTCGGCCACGCCCTCCAGCGACCGGTGCGTCGGGTCGACCTCGAGGGCCTCCCATGCCTCGAGCCCGAGCGCCACGCCTCCGTTGGTGCCGCCGATCTCCCATAGCTCCTCGGTCGAGAACACGTTGCGCCGGCCGTCCTGGCGCCGCGCGATCCCCTCGAGCTGGCGCAGCTCCTCGAACGGGTCGATGCGCACGTTCGAGTCCGAGCCGATGCACAGCGGAATTCTCCGGTGCCGGACCCGGACCGCGGGCAGGAACCCGTCACCGAGGTCCGCCTCCGTCGTCGGGCAGGCGCAGATGGTGGAGCCGCTGTCGCGGAGCAGGTCGAGCTCGGCGCCGTTGGCGTGCGTCGCGTGGATGACTGTCGTCCGCTCACCGAGGCACCCGCACTCGGCGAGCAGCTCGATCGGCCGCAGTCCGTGCTCGGCGACGCATTCCTCGACCTCGCGCGGCTGCTCGCCCGCGTGCACGTGGAGGGGCAGCGCCTGGTCGCGCGCGTAGCGGCCGAGCTCCTCGAGCCAGTCACGGGGGCACGCACGGACGGAATGGGGGGCGACCACGACCGCGAGCCCTCGCCCGCGGAGGCGCTCGAGCTCGGTGAGATACGCAGCAGGCGACCCCTGGCGCATGCGCGGCAACCCGCCTCGCGCGTACGCGGCGTAGACGCAGACGAAGGCGATTCCGGCCTCCTCGGCCGCCTCTGCCGCGGCGAGTGCCGTCTCGGCGCCGAGGTAGTGGAACTCGCCCACCGCGGTGAACCCTGCGGCCCGCATCTCGCGGTACGTCTGCGCGTAGAGCGCCCGCACCGAGTCTTCCGTCTGACGCTCGGCCTCCTCTAGCATGCCTTCCCGCCACGCCCAGAAGTCGCCTCCCGCTGCGCGACCCCTGAGCGCGCGCTGGAAGGCGTGGCTGTGCGCGTTCACGAACCCGGGCAGGCTGATCGTTCGCGCCACGCCCGAGCCACACTAACCTAGAGATATGGCGTACGAGAACGTGGTCTCCACGCCGCTGCGGCAGCTGCCGAACGCGCTCACGATCCTCCGCTTCGCGGCGATCCCACTCTTCGTCGCGCTGCTCGTGCGCGACCAGGACGGGCCGAGCTGGCCCGCCGGCATCGTGTTCGCGCTCGCGGCGATCACCGACCAGCTCGACGGCTGGCTCGCCCGCCGCTGGCGGGTGGAATCCGCGTTCGGCAAGATCGCCGACCCGCTGGCCGACCGGTTGATGATCGATGTCGCCGTCGTGCTCCTGGTCGTGTATGACCGGCTTCCCTGGGTGGCGCTCGTCATCCTCCTGCGCGACGTGCTGCTCGTCGGCGGCTACAAGCTCGTCGTGCCCCGCGGGTACGAGTTCGAGATCTCGCTGCTCGGAAAGGTCGCGACGTGGTGCCTGTACGCATCGCTCGCCCTGGTGCTCGTGACGCCGCGTGACACCTGGTGGCCGCTGGCACTCTTCTGGATCAGCCTCGCGCTCGCCGTCGTCGCCGGGCTCCAGTACATCGCCAAGGCACGCCGCGAGGTGCGGCTGTGAAGGCGGTCGTGATGGCGGGAGGGGAGGGGACCAGGCTCCGACCGTTGACGTCGAACCAGCCGAAGCCGATGGTCCCGATCGTCGGCAAGCCGTGCATGGAGCACGCGCTCGACCTGCTGCGAAAGCATGGGCTGACGGAGGTCGTCGTAACGCTCGCCTTCATGCCGCAGGCGATCCGCACGTACTTCGGCGACGGCGAATCGCTCGGCCTCGAGATGGACTATTCCGTCGAAGAGAATCCGCTCGGCACAGCGGGCTCCGTGGGCCTCGCAAAGGAGCGGCTCACCGAGACCTTCCTCGTCATCTCCGGAGACGCCCTGTGCGACGTCGACCTCACCGCGCTGGTCGAGACGCACCGCGCGAAGGGGGCGGCGGTGACGATCGGCCTCAAGTCCGTCGACAACCCGCTGGAGTTCGGCATCGTCGTGACCGACGACGACGGGCGCGTCGAGCGCTTCCTCGAAAAGCCCTCCTGGGGACAGGTCTTCTCGGACACGATCAACACCGGGATCTACGTCCTCGAGCCCGAGGTGCTGCGGCACGTCCCCGACGACCGCCCGTACGACTTCTCGAAGGAGCTCTTCCCGCACCTGCTCGAGATGGGCAGGCCGATCTACGGCCACGTGCTCGACGGCTACTGGCAGGACGTCGGGACCCTCGAGCAGTTCCGGCAGGCGAACTTCGACGCACTCGACGGCGCGGTGCAGCTCGACATTCCCGGCTTGCGCCTCCGCGGGAACGTATGGGTCAGCGAGGACGTCGACATCGACCAGCTCGAGCCAATCGCGGGACCCGCCTTCATCGGCGTCAACAGCCGCGTCGCCGACGGCGCGTCGATCGGCGCGTACACCGTGCTCTCGCGCGGCGTGACCGTGCGCGAGGGCGCGCGTGTGTCGCGCAGCGTTATCGACGCCGGGACCTACCTCGGCCGCAGCGCAGTCGTCGAAGGCACGATCATCGGACGCGCATGCGACATCCGCGACCATGTGCGCATCCACGACGGCGTGGCGATCGGCGACGAGGTCACGATCGGGGCGGAGGCGAGCATCTACCCCGGCGTTCGCATCTACCCGTTCAAGGAGATCGAGACCGGCGCGCAGATCCACGAGAGCATCGTGTGGGAGAAGCGGGCGACGAAGAGCGCGTTCGGGCGCGGCGGCGCGACGGGCCTCGTCAACGTCGACCTCACGCCGGAGACCGTGGTCCGGCTGGCCGCGGCGCTCGGCACCGCGCTCCGGCGCGGCAGTCGCGTCGTCGCGAGCCGGGCCTCGTCGGACGCGTGCCGGATGATCCAGCGCGCGATCATCGCCGGCCTGACCTCGACCGGCGTCGAGGTCGCCGACCTGCGAATCTCGCCTGCAGCCGTCACCCGTCACGTCCTGAAGACGCAGGGGCTCGCCGCCGGCGTCCACGTCGGCCGCTCGAGCGCCGATCCGGAGATCATCGAGGTCCGGGTCTTCGAGTGGCCGGGGATCCAGATGACCGATGCGCTGCAGAAGGAGGTCGAGAAGCACTTCGGCCGCCGGGAGCTGCGCCGTGCGACGTTCGCCGAGGTGGGGGAGACGACCTACCCGGCCCGCGTGCGGGAGAGCTACGCGCAGGACATCCTCGACGTGGTGGACCTCGAGCGGATCCGCGACCGGCGCTTCCGGATCGCGATCGACTACGGCCATTCCGCCGCTGCGTTCACGCTGCCGCTCATGCTCGGGCCGCTCGGCGTCGAGGCGATCGGGACGCGCGGGTTCTACGTGGAGGACGGGCCTGCCGAGCTGGAGCCCCGCGAGGTGAGGCGAATCGTCACGGGCGTGGGAGCCGACCTCGGCGTCGTGCTCGACCGCGCGGCGGAGCGCCTGCTGCTCGTCGACGAGCTCGGAGAGCCGATTCCGGCCGATCTCGGCCTGCTCCTCGTGGTGCGCCTGCTGGTCCTCTCCGGGCGGTCGGGCGAGATCGCCGTGCCCGTCACCGCGACGGGCCGGGTGGACGAGCTCGTCGAGGGGTCCGCGCTGACCATCGTGCGGACAGCGGCTTCGCTCAGCGACCTCACACGCACCGCAACGTTGGACGGCGTCCTGCTCGCGGCCGCTCCCACCGGAGGGTTCGTGTTCCCCGACGTCGTCCCCGGGTATGACGCGGTCACGGCTCTCTGCAAGGTGCTCGAGCTCCTCGCGGCGCAGGACGATCAGCTCTCGACGCTCGTCGCAGGCCTGCCGCGCCCGACGCTCATCCACCGCGCATTGCCGTGCCCGTGGGGGCGCAAGGGCCTCGTGATGCGGGTCCTGAACGAGAACCTCGCCTCACGTCGCCTCGATCTCCTCGACGGCGTCAAGGCGTACGACGAGCGCGGCTGGGTGCAGGCGCTGCCCGACCCGGACGAGCCGTTCGTGGATGTCTACGCGGAGGGCGAGACCGAGGAGCTCTCCGAAGAGCTCGCGGACGAGGTCGCCGCCTGGGTGAGCGCGATCGTGGAGGGAGACGAGCTTCCGGCACGAACAGTGGAGCAAGCCTCAAGCTGAGGTTGACCCCTCGGCTCGACGGCTGCTTGAATCGATGCTTCGTCCTCAGGAGAGGTGACCAGCAGAGTGGACCTGTTCCCCGATCTCGCAACAACCGACGACGACGAGCTCGAGCGCCTGCTGCGCGCGGCCGAGGACGAGGCGGACGCCATCTCCGCACGGCGCAGGGCGCTTCACAGGCGGATCGACGCTCGCCGCGAGGAGCGGGTGAGCCGGCTGCGCGACCAGGTCGAGGCAGGGACGCTCGAGGTCTCGACGCCTACGACGTTCGAGCGGCCGATCTTCGAGGGCACCGGCACGCTGCCCGACGACCACGACGATCCCGAGCCCGACCTCGCCGCGCTCTCCGACGACGAGCTGCGCGAGCAGATCCTCGAGCTGGAGCGGGAGGAAGACGACATCTCGCTGCGTCGGCGCATGCTCCACGGCCGCATCGACATCCTCCACGCGGAGCGGGAGCGGCGCCGCCGCGGGCTGCACGTCCAGCCCGACGAGCTCGGCCCGATCCTCGGCCGCAAGCCGGGATGAGCCATGTCTACTGCCCGGAGTGCGGCTTCCAGAACCCGGAGGCCGCCAATTACTGCGCTCGGTGCGGTTCGTATCTACGCCGCGACGAGCAGGGCGAGACGACCCTGAGCCTCGACCCGGAGGAGCTCGTCGAGGAGGTCTCTGCGGCGCACGCCCCTCGCACGCCCGCGCTCGTCGTGCGCGCCGGCGGCGGCAGGGCGGGGGAGACGTTCGAGACGAGCGGCCTGCGGACATTGATCGGACGCTCGCCCGAGTGCCACGTGTTCCTCGACGACGTCACGGTCTCGCGACGGCACGCCGAGATCGTCCACGAGAACGACCGGTACGTGATCCGCGACCTCGGCAGCCTCAACGGCACCTTCGTCAACCGCCGCCGGATCGAGAGCGCCGAGCTCTCTGCCGATGACGAGGTGCAGATCGGAAAGTACCGACTGACGTTCCTCGTGCCATGACGACGACCGCCGTCCCCAACCCGTCCACGGACCCGCGCCTCCACACGATCGGCGCCGTCTGCGAGCGACTGCGGGAGGAGTTCCCGGACGTCTCCATCTCGAAGATCCGCTACCTCGAGGATCAGGGCCTGCTCCGTCCGCGCAGGACGCGCGGCGGCTACCGCCTCTTCTCCGACGGCGACGTCGAGCGGCTGGAGACCATCCTGCGGCTCCAGCGCGACGAGTTCCTGCCTCTCCGGGTGATCCGGGAGACGCTGGACGCGCAGGGCCCGCCGAGGACGGCTCGCCGTACTCCGGCGCTGCATCAGCCGGGCGGCGAGATCGACCTCGCCGAGCTGTGCGCCCGCACGGGGATCACGCCCGACTTCGCACGGCGGCTCGAGGAGTACGACCTCGTGACACCGAGGATCGAGGCGGGGGAGCGCATTTACCGGGAGAGCGACGTCGAGATCGCTGCAGCCTGCGGCCGGCTGGCGCGACACGGCCTCGACGCGCGGCATCTACGCGCATTCCGGACCGCGGCGGGGCGCCAGTCCGCGCTGCTCGAGCAGCTGGTCGCGACGGGACTGCGCTCGCGCGACCTCGACCGCCGCCGCGCGGCCCTCGACGACCTTGAGACGCTGGCCACGATCGCTACCGAGCTTGCGCAGCATCTTCTCGTCCGCGACCTCCGGGAGGCGTCCGAACGATGACCACCGACGAGCTCAAGGCCCTCGTGCGAGACGTGCCGGACTTCCCGCAGGAGGGGATCGTGTTCAAGGACCTGATGCCCTTGATCGGCGACGGCGAGGCGTTCCACGCCACCGTGGGACATCTCGCAGACTGGTCGAGGCCGCGCCGGCCCGACGTGATCCTCGGCGCGGAGGCGCGCGGCTTCATCTTCGGCGGCGCGCTGGCGTACGAGCTCGGATGCGGCTTCGTGCCTGCCCGCAAGCCGGGCAAGCTCCCCTGGGAGAAGATCCGCGCGACCTACGACCTTGAGTACGGCACCGACTCGCTCGAGATCCACGCCGACGCATTCGACAAGGGCGCAAGGGTGATCGTCCTGGACGACGTGCTCGCGACGGGCGGAACGGCGCAGGCGAAGCTCGAGCTCGTCGAGACCCTCGGCGGCGAGGTCGTCGGTGCCCTCTTCGTGATCGAGCTGGCGTTCCTCGACGGTCGCGAGAAGCTGGCCGGGACGGACGTGCACGCGCTGATCGCGTACTGAGCTCGCAGAACTCGTTGCGGAATGACGGCACAAGGCTTCATTCTGCAACGAGTTCCTAAGGCTCGACGCCGTCCGACGGCTCGAGTACACCATGGTCATGGGCGCTGTCGACGCCCTCACCGGAACATTCCTGCTCCCGTGCCCGGCGCACGGGACCGTCTCGGTCGGGCTTTCCGCGTTCCGCCAGATCGAGCGGCTCGGAGGCGCTGCGCACCCGGCCGTGTACCGCGTCGAGTTCGAGTGCCGGTGCGGGGGCGAGCACGTGGCGCTGATCGGTCACGACGCGCTCGACTGGGGGCCACTCGGGCTCGACGACGACACCGCCTTCCTCAACCTGATGACCTCTCGCAGGGACGACGTCGCGTCCGAGCTCGCCGCGCTCGCCACCGCCCGGATCGACCGTGGGGAATGGCCCTGGAGCTTCTTCTGCTACCCGGAGGACGTGCCGCGTCCCGTCACCCCGTCGTCCTTCCGACTGCTCACACCGGCCGCCGGGACGGTGGGGGTCGCCGTCGGCTGCCCCGTGTGCGGGTCGACCTCGATCAACCTCGTCACGCGGCCGCACGTCGACGTGCCGTTCCACTCCGACGCGCGCGTGGGCGTGGTGGCCCACGTCTTCGAGGCCGATGCGCTGCGCACGATCGACGAGTTCCGGGCCGAGCTCGGCTCCGCGGCGTTCGACGAGAAGAGGCTCGTGCTCGATGGATGACCAGCCGTTCACTCCCGGGAGGGATGCACCGCGGAGGCCTTCGCAGCCGATCATTCAGAACATGGACTCAGCCGTCGGACCGACCCCCACAACTGACACGCGGATCTCCAGTCTGCACCTCCTGCGCGACTGCCTCGCGCTCGGAAGGCCCGCGAATCGCCGCCGGCCGGCCAAGGTGCGGCTCGAGGAGGCCCTTGGCCCCGAGCTGACACGGAAGCTGCTCGAGAGCCTGGACACACACGACCGCAAGTAGCGACCGACCGCGCGAAAGGCGACGAGCCGGCGCTAGTGCCGGTCGAGGGGGTCGTCGCCGCCGCGGGTCCGCACGAAGAGAAACACGAGGAACCCGGTGACCAGCGCGATCACGAAGGCCGTGCCCTTGTCCACTGCGATCGCCAGCATGCCGAAGTAGAGGAAGAGGAAGATCACGACCGCCCAGACGAAGCTCTGGACGCCGCGATCGATGCTCGGCATGCGCAGGTGCATCGCCGACGGATCCTAACGTCCGCGTTTCGCCGAGTCCGAGGGCAACCCGCGTCGCAAGGGCATTGGCATGCGGGTGTATCGCTCGCGGCGGCCGCGAACGGGCGCTACGCAGCAGTTGCGGCGCCGACGCTCGTCGCTCGGAGGACTGTAGAAGCAGTTGCGGCGCCGAAGGCAGCCGCCTTCAGGGGTGTGCCCCCGCCGAAGGCGGGGGATAGCCCGCGGCAGGATTCCGCTCCTGCGGAATCCTGCTTCGCGGACCAAAAAATTCACCGAGCCGGTAACGCTTTCGTCCACCTGCCACATCGACCTTCCGCTTGCGCGTAGTGCCTGCGTGACGGGCTTCGACCTACTCGCGTCCCGTGCTCGGTGCACGGCAAACCTACGGGGTGGGAGGGGGGCGGTCAAGTCGCCTCGCATGGCCTTTGCCGCAATTTGCGGACAATCCGTTGGAGGCGTGCCCGACCGCCGCCGACCGTAGGATGCGCGGGTGCGGCGAGCGGTCGTCCTCCTCGTTGCGGGCACCGCGCTCGCGCTCGCGTTCCTCCTCGCCCTGGGCGGCGTGGGGGACGATCCGAACAAGCTGACGAACTGGCAGGCGCTCGTCCTGGGCGTCGTCCAGGGCGCGACCGAGCTCCTACCGATCTCCTCGTCCGGGCACCTGATCCTGGTGCCGTGGCTGTTCGACTGGACGTACCTCGAGCAGAACGACGCGTTCAACCAGACGTTCGACGTCGCGCTGCACCTGGGAACATGCATTGCGGTCGGCGCGTACTTCTGGCGCGACGTCGTCGAGCTCGTCGGCGCGTGGGTCGGGACGCTGCGGCGCCGGAGCATCTCGACCCCGTCGGAGCGGCTGGCGTGGGCGGTGGTCGTGGCGACGGTTCCCGCCGCGCTCGTCGGCTTCGCGCTCGAGGATCCCATCGCCGAGCACCTCGGCGAGCCGTGGCAGATCGCGATCTTCCTCGCGGCGTTCGGGCTGCTGCTCGGATACGCCGACCGGCGGCCGGCCCCGGACGGGCTCGACGACGTCACACCGCGCCGCGGGCTCTGGGTCGGTCTCGCACAGTGCCTCGCGCTGATGCCGGGCGTCTCGCGCTCGGGCATCACGATCACGGCGTCGCGCTTCCTCGGGCTCGACCGGGACGCCTCCGCACGGTTCTCGTTCCTCCTGCTCCTGCCGATCACTCTCGGCGCGGTGCTGTTCAAGGGCCTGACCGACGTCGTGCTCGCCGACCTCCCGTCCGGGACGACCGGCCCGTTCGTCGTGGGGGTGCTCGCGTCGCTCGGAACCGGCCTGGTGGCGATCCTGTGGCTGCTCGACTACGTCCGCTGGCACACGTACGACGCGTTCGTCGTCTACCGCGTCGTCACCGCGATCGTGATCCTCCTGCTGATCGCGACGGGCGTTCGCTCCGCGACCTTCTAGTCTGCGAGGCGCGACTCCGCAGGAGCGGAGTCGCGCCCGCAACGATCCCCGCCTGCGGCGGGGCACATCCCTGAAGCCGGCTGCCTTCGGCGCCGGGGAGGCCAGAGGCTCGACGGAACGTTTCTCAACTCGACATAACACCGATTACCGTGCGTTCGGTTCCTCGCGTGGCAGACGGGGAATGGCGACGCCGACTGGTGGGTCAGTCGGTCGCCTCCTCGACGCCCACGTCGAGGAGGTCGTCTTGGAGCGCGTTTCGTAGGTCGTAGATCCCTTCCGGAAGATCGTCGTAGCTGCCGCCCCTCTGGTTTGCCCAGAAGGTGATGACGTTCCGCAGTCCGAGCTTCTGCGGATCCGTCAGACGGACGGGCTGTGTCGTCCCGACGGCCCGGAACGCTTCGCGGACCTCGCTCATCGAATCCAGGCTCCCGAGCTGTTCGAGCAGGGCGTCACGCGACGACCAGGGGACCGACACGATCCCCCGACGTAGCTCGATCCGTACCTCGTCGGTCCGTTGCCGTTCCATCGGACGATTCTACGACGACGGGGGCGCGGCTACGAGCACGCGGGGCAATGCGGCTGCAGTTGGCCGAGCTCGTCGGCGTGGAAGCGCCAGCCGGAGTCTTCGGCGGCCGTCTCGTTCTCGACGATCGTGCCGCACGAGACGCAGCGCACGTACCAGTCGAGCATGCGCAGCGCGGACGCGCACCGCAGGCAGTAGCTCCCGGGAACCTCGGCGGACGGCGGGCTGACCGCCCAGCCATGGCGATCCATGCCCGTCTCGGCGGCGCTGCGACCGCACCCGTCACAGCGCGCCGGTGGCCGGCGCCGCTCGATGTGACCCCCGTCCCTCATCCCTTCCCTGCTCAACCTATGCAGCTTCGACTGGTTTGCCAGAGTCTCGAGATCCCGAGCTCGGGGGTTGACCGCGCATCCCGGACTGTGGGAGTCTCGTACCAGCACGCGTCGAGAGCCGCACCTCGTCTCCTCCCCATGACGACGGTTGACATCGAGACCCTGCTCGGCCAGGACGATCTGCGGTCCCTGATCGAGGCCTGCGAGCACACCGGCGCGATCCGGGCGCCCGAGGTACACGAGATCGTCGAGACGCACGAGCTGGACGGGCTCGAGCAGGAGGCGCTCGTGCGCGAGCTGGAGAAGCGCGGGATCGAGATCGTGGAGGCGCCGGCGATGGAGGTGCCTGCCCCGGCGGAGGTGCGGCAGCCGCCTGCGCCGGCCCCGCAGGCCGAGACCACGACGGACGCGCTCCAGCTGTTCCTCCGAGAGGCGAGCCGCCACCGGCTGCTCACCGCGGCGCAGGAGGTGACCCTCGCGAAGCGGATCGAGCGCGGCGACGACGTCGCGAAGGCGGAGATGATCCAGTCGAACCTCCGTCTCGTCGTCTCGATCGCGAAGAACTACCGCAACCAGGGGCTCCCCTTCCTCGACCTGATCCAGGAGGGAACCCTCGGCCTGATCCGCGCGGTGGAGAAGTTCGACTGGCGGCGCGGCTTCAAGTTCTCCACCTACGCGACCTGGTGGATCCGGCAGGCGGTCGCGCGGGCGCTGGCGGACAAGGCGCGGACGATCCGGATGCCCGTCCACATCGTCGAGCGCCTGCAGAAGATCAACCGCGCCGAGCGGTCGCTCTGGACGCAGCTCGGGCGCGAGCCGACACTCGAGGAGATCGCCGACGAGGCCTCGTTGACGTCGCAACAGGTCGTCGAGGTGCGTGCCGCCGCGCGCGCGTCCGCCAGCCTCGACGCCCCCATTGGCGACGCCGACGACGCCGTCCTCGGGGACTTCGTCGCGGGTGACGAGCCGCTGCCCGAGGAGACGGTCGAGACGCAGCTGCGACGTCAGGCGCTGTTCCGTGCCCTGGGCGGTCTCCCCGATCGCGAACGCGAGGTCGTGACCCTTCGGTACGGCATCGACGGGAACGAGCCGCGGACGCTCGAGGAGATCGGCCGGCGGCTCGGGATCACGCGGGAGCGGGTCCGCCAGATCGAGCTCGACTCGCTCCGTAGGCTCGCGGTGGCGCACGAGATGCAGTCGGTTCAGGGCTAGATCGACGTGGGGGAACCCATGGTTCCCCTACGAGCCCCCTCCTTCTGCGCGAAGCACAGCCAACCGTCAACTGGCCTCTCGGCCGGCAAAGCCGGCCTCCGGCCGCAACGCATTAGGCGCGCAAGTACAGCTCGAGCGCGGGCGCGACGTGTCGCAGCTCTCGGAGCGCACGGGTCTCGAGCTGGCGGACCCGCTCCCGCGTGATCCCGAGCTCGACCCCGACCTGCTCGAGCGTCCGTCCAGACGACCCGTCGAGCCCGAATCGGAGCACGAGGACTCGTTGGAGCCGGGGCTTGAGCTGCGCGAGTGCGCGCGCGAGCTCCGTCGAGCGGAGACGGAGGGCCGTCTCGGCCTCGGGCTCGATCGCCGACGTGTCCTCGATGAGATCGCTCATCACGCTCTCGCCGTCGCCGACGGGCATCTCGAGGCTGACGTGCTCCTGCACCAGGTCGAGCAGCTCCTGCACACGAAGAGGTGCGAGCTCGGTCTCGACGGCGATCTCGTCGATCGACGGGTCGCGGTTCAGTTGCTGCCCAAGTGCCCTCCGCGCCCTCTGGATCCGGCGCACCTGGTCCGCGATGTGGACGGGCAGTCTGATCGTCCGGCTCTGCTCCGCAAGCGCCCGCTGGACCGCCTGGCGGATCCACCAGGTCGCGTACGTCGAGAGCTTGTAGCCCATCGTCCAGTCGAACTTCTCGACGGCGCGGATGAGGCCGAGGTTGCCCTCCTGGATCAGGTCGAGCAGCGGCACGTCGGCGCGCGTGTAGTTCCGCGTGATCGACATGACGAGCCGCAGGTTCGACTCGATCAGCTTCTGCTTGGCGAGCTCGTCCCCCTCGTCCTTCCGCCGGGCGAGCTCACGCTCCTCGACCGGCGTGAGGAGCCTGCCGTCGCCGATCGCCCGCACGTACAGCTTCAGCGGGTCCTGGACGGCCTCCCCGGTCTCGGGTTCGTCCTGCGCCTCTGCGATGTTGTCGAAGAGAGGCTCGGCTGCGTTCGGCTCCACGTGAGACGTATCGGCCGCTGGCGTCCCCCGCTTGAGGCATTTGTCGACACGAATCTCCCAGGAATGTCACGGCCCATTCCGAACAGATTCCTCACCGGCGGCTGAGTACGCTGAGAGCGGAGATCAACTGCGGCATTTGAGGAGACGGCAGGCTCGACGTGTGCGGCATCGCTGGCTATAGCCTCGGCACCGGTTCGCGGCTGGACCGGACGCTCGTCGCGCAGGCGCTTCTCGCTGGGATCGCCGAGCGCGGCGCCGACGCAGCCGGCTACGCCTACCGCACGGGCGACACTCTCTCGGTGCACAAGCAGCGGACGGGCGCCAGCGCGCTGATCGACTCGCTCGCGCTTCCCGATACCGTCGGCGACGTTCTCGTCCACGTCCGCGACTTCACCAAGGGGCATCCGACGATCCTTGCGAACAACCACCCCATCCGGCACGGCCGCGTGGTGGGGATCCACAACGGGATCATCGCGAACGACGACGAGCTGTTCGCACGTCATGGCCTTCCCCGGCAGGAACCGGAGATGACCGTCGACTCCGAAGCGATCTTCGCCCTGGTCGACGCCTACGGGACGTCGCCCGAGACGCTCGCAGAGCTCGTGGGCGCGATGGCGGCGGCATGGCTCGACGAGCGCGACCCCGGCGTGCTCCACCTCGCCCGCGGCGTCGGGCGGCCGCTCTGGATCGGGCGCGGCCGGCACGAGGTGCTCTTTGCGTCGACCCGCGCCGCGCTCGAGGTCGCCGAGCACGCCCTCCACACGACGTTCCTCAAGTCGCAGGTCGACGAGGGTCGGCTCCTCCGCCTCGTCGACGGCTCGATCGCCGAGGAGCGCCGCTGGAGCCCGGACGCGAGCTTCCGGGAGGAGCGCTCGCTCCCCGCCGTGCGTGCTCCGCAGGAAGGCCGCTTCTGTCTCGAGCTGCTTTCGACGCTCGTCGCGCCTGCCTGACCCGACGCCTCTAGTAGGCGTTGACGCAGCCGAGCGGCCCGAGGACCGCGTCCGCCCGGTCTCTCGCCGCCACCGCCTCGGCGGGCCTGCCCGCGGCATCGAGAGCCCGTGCCAGATCGAGGTCGAGACACGCCGCACGGAAGGTCCAGCCGAAGCCCCGCTCACGCTCCGCGGCGGCGCGTAGCAGTGCGACGGCGGTCTCGGCGTCCCCGGCCGCGAGCGCGACGAGCCCCTCGGCAACCGATGCGCTGATCGCGATCCGCGGGGCATCGAGGTCCGCGGCCTTGAGCCTGAACGCAGCGGCGACCCGTTCCAGGAGCGCCGTCTCGCCCGCCGTTGCGAGCGCCCGCGGGATCGGCGTCGTCGTCAGCTGCGCCCATTCGCGGTCGGTCGTCGAGAGCACCGTCTCCGCCAGCTCTCGGAGCGTCTCGTGGTCGCCGGTCAGGGCGGCATACGGCATCACGACGGCTGCCATCGGCAGCACCCGCTGCGGCTCTCCCGCGGCCGACGCGATCTCGCGCATTGCCGCAAGCGGCTCCGCTGCGGCGGCCAGCTCTCCCCGACGCATCGCCATCCCGCCGACGAGCTCGCGCGAGAGGATCCGCACGCCGTAGAGCGGGACACACAGAAGCTCCTCCTGCCGGGCGAAGAGGGGCTCGAGACGATCCCAGCGCCCCGCCGGGATGTCCACGAGCAGTCCGTAGGACAGGTCGAAGTACTCGTCGAGGCCCTCGACGCCGGGGAGCGCCCCCATGATCCCGCGCATCACCTCGAGCTCGTCGTCGAGCTCCTGATGCGTCATCGACGCCTGGGCGGTCCACAGCGAGTTCACCAGGCAGCGGTACGCCTCGAGGGCGTTCCCCGTCGCGATCGCGCGCGAGATGACGTCGCGCATCTCCTCGACGTCGAGGGGAATCCCTCGATTCCCGAGCGTCACGGCGAGGTTCGAGCGCGCGTTGAGCTCCGCGTGGACGTCTCCCACCCTCCGAGCAACGGAGATCGCCTCGCGCGCCCGATCCTCCGCCCGCGGCAGGCCGCTCAGCATCTCGAGCTGGGACAGCCGGGCCAGGCCGCGGGCGAGCTGTGGGGTCTCGTCCAGGCCCTCGAGCGCGTCGACCGCCGCGGAGGCCTCCGGCAGCGCGTCCTGCCAGCGGCCCGTGATCCAGCTCGCGCGGGAGAGCCAGCTCAGGGAGTCGGCCACCAGCCGGCGCTCGCCGAGCTCGGCCGCCTCGTCGCGCGCCGCCGAGAATCGCTCGTGGGAGAGCTCCACCTCGTTCGCGACGAGGCTCGTACGCCCCAGCCCGAGCAGGGCGAGGATCCGGTGCCGGGCGTCAGTCGCGAGCTCGAGCGCGCGACCGAACAGTCGCTGCGCGGTCTCGGCCGCGACACGGGCAAGCGCCGCCTCGGCGGCCACGAGGAACAGCTCGCAGGCGCGCGCCCTGACCTCCGCGGAGGTCTCGCCGTACTCGAGCGCACGATCGAAGTGGTACGCGGCGAGCTCGGCCATCTCGGACTCACGGCCTGGGGCGACGGCCTCGACCCAGGTCCCCACTTGGCGGTGCAGCTCCCGTCGCTCCCCGCGCGGAAGAGTCGAGTACGCGACGTCGTGCGTCAGCGCGTGCTTGAACACGAACTCGCGCATGCCCGCGACCGTCGACTCCGCGTGCTCCGACACGAGGGCGCGCCGCCCGAGTGCCGCGATCAGCGAGTCGTCGACCCCGACGGCCTGCGGCCAGAACACACGTCCCATGACGGAGCACCGGCGGAGCGCCTCACGAGAGGCGGCGTCGAGCAGGTCGACGCGGGCGGCGATCACGCCGTGGATCGAGTCGGGGAGCTCGACGTCGTCGACCCGCCCGCGAATCGACCAACTGCCGTTCTCGCGGGCGATCGCCTCCCGGTCGATCAGCATCTGCAGGATCTCCTCGACGTAGAACGGATTCCCCTCCGCTCGCGCGACGATCCGGCGCGTCAGCTCCTCGGGGAGCCCGCCGACGCCGACGAGCGCCTCGACGAGCTCGATGGACTCCGACTCCGGTAGGGGCGAGAGCCGGATCGAGGCCGCGTCGCGCACGCCTCCTCCCCAAGCGTCGCGCGTGTCGAAGAACTCGGGCCGCGCGGTGCAGATCGTGAGGACGGCCGTGTCGGAGAGCGCATCGGTCAGTCTCTCCAGCAGCTCGAGCAGCGGCTCCGACGCCCAGTGCACGTCCTCGACGACCAGCACGGTCAGCTGCTCGCCGCCCAGCCCGCACAGGTATCTCCGCCAGCTCTCGCGGAGCAGCGCACCGATGTCGCGCTCGTCGTCTGCCGGCAGCGCCAGGCCGATCGTCCAGCCGATCGCGTCGACGACACCCGCGACGTGCTCGGGCCCGACGTGCTGACCGACCGCCGACTCGAGCTTCAGCAGGGCGGCATCGGCGGAGTCGCTGTCGAGGATCCCCGCGTGGCCCTTTGCGGCCTCGCCGAGCGGCCAGTATGTGATCCCCTCGCCGTACGGAAGGCAGCGCCCCTGGAGGAGGTGCGCGTCCGGCAGCTGCGACACGAACTCCGTGAGCAGGCGAGTCTTGCCGACGCCGGCGTGTCCGTAGATCGTCACGAGCTGCGGCGCCCGCTCGCGCGCGACCCGCGCCGTGAGCGCACGGAGGACGACCAACTCCTCCTCCCTGCCGATCATCTCCGCGGCGAGACCCTCGATGCCGCGCGCACCCGGCAGCGCGACGACCGCCGACGCCTCCCACGCCGAGAGCGGCACCTCCTTCCCCTTCGCCGGGGCTGCCCCGAGGTCCGTGTAGCGGATCGAGCGTCGAGTCGCCGCCTGGGTCCTCTCGCCGACCAGCACCTGACCCCGCTCGGCGCGCTGCTGGAGGCGTGCCGCGACGTTGACGGTGTCGCCGCTGACCATCAGCTCGCCCCGGGAGGCAGCTTCTCGCCCGGCGACGACCTCGCCGGTGTTCACACCGATGCGGAGGCCGACAGCGGCGGCGTGGCGAGTCTTGACGTCCGCAGCGAACGCGGGGAACGCGTCGCGAACGGCGAGGGCCGCTCGCACCGCCCGCTCGGCGTCGTCGTCGTGCGCGAGCGGGACGCCGAAGACCGCGAGCACGGCATCGCCGACGAACTTCTCGCTGAGCCCTCCGAACCGCTCGACCTCGGCGTTGACCAGCTCGAACAGCTCCCCTTGGATCATCCGGAGCTCCTCGGGATCGATCCGCGAGCCCAGGGCCGTCGAGCCGGCGAGGTCCGCGAAGAGGACCGTGACGACCCGCCGCTCCTCGTGCTCCGCGACGGCCACGCCCCGCCCGCCGCCCGCCTGGAGCGACGTGCCGCAGGCGGCGCAGAACGCGGCATCGGCCGGCGACTCGGCCCCGCAGGCCGGGCAGATCCGGACGAGCGCTGCGCCACAGACGCTGCAAAAGCGGTCGGTCGCGGGCTGGTCGGCGCCGCAGGACGTGCACGTCACGTTCGGGGTCACGGGATCTCTACTGTGCCGTCCGGGCGGACGTCGATGCCCTCCTCCAGCAAGCGCTCGCGGACGAGATACTGGAATGCGGACCACGCACCGGGCTGCACGTCGACCATGCGGTAAACCTGCCACTCGGACAGCAGCGTCGCGTCTCGGGCGCGGGCGGCCTTCCAGTCGGCCATCTTCGGAAGACGTCCAAGCTCGCGGGCCAGCGCCGCGCCGTCCGCAACGGCGCGCTCGAGCCGCTCCTCGCCGATCGGCACGTCGAAGCCCGCCTCACGGAGCGCCGCCGCCAGCGAGCCGAACGTGTGCCAGATCAGCGACTTCGACGCGATCCGGCCCCGGCGCGCCTCGATGTCCCGGACCGTCGGCGTC
Organism: uncultured Actinomycetes bacterium; assembly: GCA_963742625.1. GTDB lineage: Bacteria > Actinomycetota > Thermoleophilia > Gaiellales > Gaiellaceae > Gaiella. Next base: position 727,829 of record CAVUMO010000002.1, on the reverse strand, counting down.
CGGCCGATCTCCTCCCCCAGCTCGCGTAGCTGCGCGAGGAGCTCCTCCCGGCTGATGAATCGTCGCGGCGTCAGGCCCGCGGCGCGCTTCGCGGCGTTCCACGTCCCGAAGTGCTCGATCACCGTCTGTGGATGCACCGACGCCTCGGGATCCGCCGAGAACTCGCGCATCGTCGGCGACCGGCCCAGACGCGCGGCCGACGCGCGAAGCTCGGCGAGGATCTCGTCGTCCGTGTACCGGCGCCGTAGACCGGCACGGAATGCCTCGAGGGCGCCCGCGTCGATCCCCTCGAGCGCGGGGTGGCGGCGCGATGGGCGGGCCATGCAATCATGGTAGAGCATTTTCGACCACCTGCAAGTTAGGCAGAGCGACTTCCTGTCGGTACGCTCGCGCGATGCCTGCCCGGCTCGCACTCGAGACCTCGGCGGCCCGATTCGTCGGGCGGCTCTCGCGTGCGACCGGCCGGGGCGGCGGCACCACGCTGCCGGGGAAGCTCGTCTGGAAGCTCGATCCGGCCGCGCTCGACGCGCTCGCGCGCCGCCTCCCCGCCGGCGTCGCGCTCGTGTCCGCGACGAACGGCAAGACGACGACCGTGGCGATGGCGAGCTCGATCCTCTCCCCCATGCGCCGGCTCGCGTGGAATCGATCCGGGGCCAACCTGGCCTCGGGGATCACGTCGACCCTGCTCGCCGCGCGCGACGCGGAGCTCGGCCTGCTCGAGGTCGACGAGTTCGCGCTCCCAGAAGTCATGCGACGTACACGGCCGCGCGTCGTCTGCCTCGCGAACCTCTTCCGCGACCAACTCGATCGCTATGGCGAGCTCGAGCACATCGCCGAGCGCTGGCGGTCGGCCGTGTCAGAGCTTCCGCCCGAGGCGCCGCTGATCGTCGGAGCCGACGATCCACTCGTCGCGTCGCTCGGTGAGGGCCGAGAGCGAGTGCTCCGCTTCGGCGTCGACGACCCGACACACGCGCGTCCCTCGCTGCAGCATGCGTCGGACTCGAAGTACTGCATCCGCTGCGGCGCGCCATACACCTACGACGCCGCGTATGTCGGACACCTCGGGGCGTACCGCTGCGAGGCATGCGGGCATGCACGCCCGCCTCTCGACGTGGCTGCGCGCGCGATCGAGCCACACGGGCTCGACGGCGTCTCGTTCTCGTTGGAGACGTCCGCGGGCGACGCACGCGTGCGACTTGCGCTGCCCGGTCTCTACAACGTCTACAACGCACTCTCCGCTGCGTCGCTCGCGCTGGCGCTCGGCGCGTCACTGGACATCGTCGTCGAGGGGCTCGAACGGTTCACCGGCGCGTTCGGCCGCTTCGAGCGCTTCGTGGTCGGCGACAAGCGCGTCCTCTTGCTCCTCGTCAAGAACCCGGCGGGCGCGAACGAGGCGATCCGGACGCTCGACAACGGATCCGCGCCAGAGACGCTGGTCGTCGCGCTGAACGACCGGATCGCCGACGGGCGCGACGTGTCCTGGATCTGGGACGTCGACTTCGAGCCACTCCTGGAGCGCGCCGGCCGGATCGTAGTCAGCGGCGAGCGTGCCGCAGAGCTCGCGCTCCGCTTCGCGTACGGCGGGTTCCCGCGCGAACGGCTGGAGGTCGTTCCCTCGCTCGACGCCGCGCTCGATCGAGGGCTGGAGCTGACACGGCCGGGCGAGGAGCTCGCCGTCCTGCCGACGTACACGGCCATGCTCGCGCTCCAGGCGATCGCGACCAGGCGTGGGCTCACGCGCCCCTACTGGGAGGACGCCGCGTGATCGTCCGGGTCGGTCATCTGTATCCCGAGTACCTGAACATCTACGCCGACCGCGGCAACATCGCCGTGCTCCAGCGTCGTGCGGGCGCACGGGGCCACGAGCTCGAGCTCGAGCCCGTCACCCTCGGGACCTCCTTCGAGCCCGGCATGCACGACCTTCTCTACGTCGGCGGCGGCCAGGATCGCGAGCAGGCGATGATCGCCGCCGACCTCGCCGTACGAGGCGACGACCTCCGCGCCGCGGTCGACGGCGGGGCCGCGCTCCTCGCGGTCTGCGGCGGCTACCAGCTGCTCGGCCGGGGCTACCGCGGGCGCGACGGCGCCTGGATGGCCGGGGCCGGGCTCTTCCCTCACGAGACCCTGGCCGGGGAGACGCGGATGATCGGCGACGTCCTCCTCGCGAGCACGCTGCCCGAGGCGGCCGGAAAGACGATCGCGGGATTCGAGAACCACGCCGGACGGACGATGCTCGACCTCGGGGCGGAACCGCTCGGTCGCGTCGTCGCAGGGTATGGAAACGACGGAAGCTCGGGCTTCGAGGGCTGCCGCGTGGGACGTGCGCTCGGGACGTACCTCCACGGCCCACTCCTACCACGCAACCCCTGGATCGCCGATCTCCTGCTGTCATGGGCTATCGCCCACGCGACCGGCTCCGATCCCGAGCCGCTCGAGGCCCTCGACGACTCGCTCGAGGACGAGGCCCACGCCGTCGCCGCAGCCCGGGCGCGCGCCCGGGGCGGCCGTCCCGCCTGAGTCACTCGGCCCAACGGGCCCCGAGGTACACGCAGGGGTCGCCGGGCTGGTACCGCGTCAGGAAGCGCGCGATCGGGGGGTGCAGCGTGATGCCGTCGAGCTCGTCGAGCGAGAACAGCCGGTGGCCCCGTACCGCCTCGTCGCTCGAGGTGACGTCGGAGAGCGAGCCGTCGAGCTCGCCCGCGAAGACGACGTGGACGACGTGCTTCGACCAGAGGCTCCGCTCCGGCGAGATCGACTCGACGATCGCGACGGGCCCTTCGACCGGCATCGCGTCGTCGTGCCCGACAAGGCCGGTCTCCTCGGCGAGCTCTCGCTGGAGCGCTTCGACCAGCGTCTCGCCGCTGTGGACGCCTCCGCCGGGCAGGAGCCAGTGCTCCCGCCCGCGTTTCTCGTGGCGACAGAGGAGGATCGCGCCATGCCAGCGGAGCAGCGCGGAGACGCGGATCCGGGGCTCGGGCCGCATCAGCTCCCCGACGAGCCGAGCCCGGCGGCGCCACGCACGGACGGCGGCAGCTCGTCGACCTCCACGAGCTCGACCCGGGGCAGCTCGACGATCACGAGCTGCGCGATCCGCATCCCCGGCTCGACGACGAACGGCTCGCTGCGGTCGGTGTTGAGCAGGATCACCTTGACCTCGCCGCGGTACCCCTCGTCGATCAGGCCAGGCGCGTTCACCTTGCCCAGACCGTGGCGCGCCGCGAGGCCGGAGCGGGGCACGACGAGGCCGGCGTGGCCCGGGGGGATCGCGACCGCGATTCCCGTGCCGACCACCGCGCGCTCCCCGGGGGCGAGCTCGATCCGCTCGCAGGCCGACAGGTCGAGCCCGGCGTCGCCGTCGTATGCCTGCGCCGGAATCCGCGCGTCCGGCCGGAGGCGCGTGATCTGGACGGCGGTCACGCGCTCCCGAGGCTCTCCGCGTCGACGCCTGCGACGAGGTACGGCGCGAACCGCCGGATCTCGCGATGCGGGAGCCTCGCGCGCACGACGACGCCCGCCTCGGTGTCGGTTCGCTCCTCGATCGGCGCCCCGAGCGCGTACAGCTCGGCGAGCACGGCGCCCTTGTCGTACGGGACGAGGAGGCGCACCTCGTCGAAGCGGTCGGCAAAACGCGCCGCGATGCGGGTCTTCAGCTCGCCGAGACCCGCTCCCGTCGCCGCCGAGACCTGGATCGCATCCGGGTGACGGTTGGAGACGCGCCGGCGTGCCAGCGGGTCGAGGAGATCGATCTTGTTCAGGACGACCTCGACGGGGACGTCGGCGGCGCCGATGTCCGCGAGGACGCTTTCGACCGCCCGCATCTGCTCGCCGAGCACGTCCTCCGGCAGCGAGGCGTCGACGACGTGGAGGACGAGATCGGCGACGAGCGTCTCCTCGAGCGTCGACGCAAACCCTTCGACGAGCTGCGTCGGCAGTCGCCGGATGAACCCGACGGTGTCGGTGACGAGGTAGCGCTTGCCCATGTGGTCGAACGCGCGCGTCGTCGGATCGAGCGTCTCGAAGAGCCGGTTCTCCACGGAGACCTCGGCGCCCGTCAGCGCATTGAGCAATGTCGACTTGCCGACGTTCGTGTAGCCCGCGAGCGCCACCGTCGGGGTCTCGGCGCGGCTCCGCGCCTTCCGCCGCGTCGCACGGTGGGCGCCCACCTCGCGCAGCCGGCGCCGGAGGAGGGTGATCCGGCGGTTCGCGAGGCGACGGTCGGTCTCGAGCTGGGACTCGCCGGGGCCGCGCGTGCCGACACCGCCGCCGACCTGGGCGGTCCCGCCTCCACCCGCGAGCCGCTCGAGGTGCTTCCACATGCCGCGCATCCGTGGGAGGTTGTACTGGAGCTGTGCGAGCTCGACCTGGAGCTTTCCCTCCGCGGAGACGGCGTGCTGGGCGAAGATGTCGAGGATCAGCTGCGTACGGTCGACCACGCGTGCGGACAGCACATCCTCGAGTGCCCGCTGCTGCGTCGGCTTCAGCTCCTCGTCGACGAGCAGCACCTCCGCGCGGGAGCTTGCGTACCTGTCCTTCAGCTCGTCGAGCTTGCCCTTGCCGACGTAGGTCCGGGGATCGGAGCGCGCGCGGTGCTGGACGACCTGGCCGACGGGTGCCACGCCCGCGGCGCGCGCGAGCTCCCGCAGCTCCGCCAGCTCGTCCTCGTCGTCGGCGCCCCGCGGGAGGACGGCGAGCAGCAGTCCACGCTCGGGCTCCCGCTCGAGCGTGCGCTCGGGATCGGCCACCGGCATGGCGAGAAGTATGCCCCTCACCCCCTCGTCGGTAGGCTCGGCCGGCGTGAACGCCCTTGCCGACCGCCTCGCCCGACGCACGCTCGAGCTCGTCGACGTGCCCTCCGAGAGCCTTCACGAGGCCGCAATTCGAGACCGCGTCCGAGAGCTCGTGCCCGTGCCGTTCGAGCCGGTGTACGAGGGCGACGAGGCGTTCTTCTGGGCGCGTGACCGGCGTCCCGGCGTCCCGCTACTCGTCCTCGCGGGCCACTACGACACAGTCCCAGCGCAGGACAACCTTCCCGGGCGAATCGAGGACGGGGCCGTGCACGGCTGCGGCGCGAGCGACATGAAAGGAGGCGTCGCGGTCGCGCTCGAGCTCGTCCGCGACCTCGCCGTCGGCGCGCCCGGTCCGGTCGACGTCGGTCTCCTGCTCTTCGGCCGCGAGGAGCTGCCGCCGGAGCACAACCCGCTTCCTGCGCTGTTCGACGGCTGCCCGCTCGTCCGCGAAGCAGGCCTGGCCGTGCTGCTCGAGCCGACCGACCTGACGATCCAGGCGGGCTGCCTCGGGAACCTCTCGGCACGGGTGATCTTCCACGGCGTCAGCGGCCATTCCGCACGCCCCTGGCTCGCGGAGAACGCGATCCACGCGGCCGTCGAGGGCCTCGCCCGGATCGCGACGCTCGGCCGGCGCGAGGCCGTGATCGACGGCCTGCCGTTCTACGAGGTCGCCTCCGTCACTCGCATCGAGGCCGGCGTCGCCGACAACGTCGTCCCCGACACTGCTGTCGCGACCGTCAACCTCCGGTACCCGCCGGATCGCACGCCCGTCGAGGCGGAGGAGCTCCTCCGCTCGCTCGTCCCGAGCGACGCCGACGTCGAGGTCACCGGGAACTCGCCGCCGGGCGCGCGTCGCGGTCGACGCACCCCTGTCCCGTGCGCTCGAGGCGGTCGGCGACTTCCCGATCGAGCCGAAGCAGGCGTGGACGAACGTCGCGGACTTCACGGCGCGAGGCGTCCCGGCGATCAACTTCGGGCCCGGCGCGACGCGCTATGCCCATCGGCGTGACGAGCTCGTCGAGATCGCGGCGCTCGTGCGGGCCTACGGCGCGTTGCGCAGCGTCGCGCTCGGCGAGAGCGTCCTCGTCTAACGTCACGGCGTGCCGCTCTCCCCCACGCTCCGCGCCCAGGCGACCTACCCCTTCGTTCGGCTCAACGAGGCGGCGGCCGCGCGCAGAGCGCAAGGGCTCGAGGTGATCGACTTCGGGATGGGCGACCCGCGCGAGCCCACCGATCCGGCGATCCTCCAGGCGCTCCGCGACGGCGTCCGCGAGCGGATGGGCTATCCGGCCGCACCCGGGCTCCCCGAGCTCCGCGATGCAGTCGCGGCCTGGGTCGGGCGGCGCTACGACGTGGAGCTCGACCCCGACCGACACGTGATTCCCACGCTCGGCTCGAAGGAGGCGATCTTCTCGCTGGCGCAGGTCGTGCTCGATGTCGACGGCGGCAGCGATACCGTCGTGGTGACCGAGCCCGGATATCCGGTTCCCGCGCGCGGGGCCGCGTTCGCGGGAGCCCGAGTCGTCGAGCTCCCGCTGCTGGAGCGCAGCGGCTTCCTCCCCGAACTGGACGCCGTCTCGGACGAGACCTGGGCACGGGCCGCGCTCGTCTGGCTGAACACGCCGAACAACCCGACCGGGGCCGTCGCACCACTCGGCGTGCTCGAGCGACTTGCCGGCCTCGCTCGCGAATACGGGTTCGTCCTCGCGAGCGACGAGGCCTATAGCGAGCTCTGGTTCTCCGAGCCGCCCCCGTCGGCACTCGAGCTGCCCGACCGGACGAACGTCCTCGTGCTCAACACGCTGTCGAAGCGGTCTTCGATGACCGGCTTCCGCAGCGGCTTCGCTGCCGGCGATCCGGAGCTGATCATCGCCCTTCGCCATTACCGTCCGAACGTCGGGACCGCGCCGCAGGAGTTCGTCCAGCGCGCCTCGGTCGTCGCCTGGGGCGACGAGGAGCACGTCGTCCGCACGCGCGAGGCGTACGCGCGCAAGCGGGCCCTCCTCCTCGACGTGCTTGCTCGCAAGGGTCTACGCGACGTCGGCGGGCCGGCGACGATGTATCTCTGGATCGCGGCGCCGCCCGGCGAGACGTCCGAGGAGCATGCCGGGCGCCTCCTCGAGCGAGGCGTGCTCGTGGCCCCCGGCTCCTATCTCGGCCCGTCGGGCGAGGGCTACGTCCGCTACGCGCTCGTCCCGACCGAGGAGGAGTGCGAACGGGCCGTCGCGATCCTGGAGGATGCGCTGTAGTGCCCCTTCCAGCAATGCCCTCCAGGTCCCTGGCGTGCGATGAGCGGCGCCATGCGTCGTCCTCGGTCGCCTCGATACCTGCGGGTATCGGGGCTTCCTGCGTCCTAGCCTGGCTTGCTCCTCGCACGCCAGGGACGAGGCCGCATCACCGGAAGGGGCACTGATGGGGCTGCAGGCGCAGATCGAGGAGCTCTGGGACGAGGGTCGGATCGACGAGAGCCCCATCGTCGAGACGATCGAGCTCCTCGACCGCGGCGAGCTGCGCGTCGCGGAGCCCGGCCCTGACGGGTGGGTTGTCAACGAGTGGGTCAAGAAGGCGATCCTCCTCTACTTCCGGCTGCGCAAGGTCGAGCCGATGGACGTCGGCGGCCTGCGGTACCTCGACAAGATCCCGGTCAAGCGCGTCGATCCCGCCCTCGGCGTGCGGGTCGTGCCGCCCGGCGTTGCGCGGTACGGCGCGTTCCTCGGCGAGGGCGTCGTCCTGATGCCCGGCTACGTCAACATCGGCGCTTGGGTCGGCCCGCGGACGATGGTCGACACGTGGGCGACGGTCGGTTCCTGCGCCCAGATCGGCGCAGACGTCCACCTCGCCGGCGGCGTAGGCATCGGTGGCGTCCTCGAGCCACCGCAGGCCGCCCCCGTGATCGTCGAGGACGGTGCGTTCGTCGGCTCTCGCGCGGTGATCGTGGAGGGCGTCCGCGTCGGCGCGGGGGCCGTGATCGGCCCGAACGTCGTGCTCTCGGCCAGCGTGCCGATCATCGACGTCACCGGCCCCGAGCCAGTCGAGCATCGCGGCGTCGTGCCGCCACGCAAGGTGGTGCTCCCTGGTGTGCGACAGAAGGACTTTCCCGCAGGCAGGTTCGGGCTCCAGTGCGCCCTCATCGTCGGCGAGCGAAGCGCATCGACCGATCTCAAGACGTCACTGAACGACGTGCTGCGCGAGTTCGAGATTGCCGTCTAGAGCCCGGTCGTCCCCACGCAGATCTCCTCCGCCGGGCCCGTCAGGACGACCGTTGACCCGGAGACCGCAACGAGGAGCTCCCCGCCCGGCATCGACACCCGAACGGGGCTGTCGCACCAGCCTCGCGTAACCGCGGCGGCCCCCACCGCGACCGCTGACGACCCCGAGGCGCTCGTCTCACCCGCACCTCGTTCCCACACGAGCACACGGATCACGCTTCCCGAGTCGAGGCTCGCCAGCTGCACGTTCGTCCGCCCGGGGAACCGCGGGTGCACCTCGAGCGCAGGGCCGATTCGAAGGAGGTCGTCCCGCGAGAGCACGTCGCGACGCACGACCGCATGGGGGTTGCCCACGTCGACCGGGATGAACGCCACGCGCTCACCCGGCAGGTCGAGCGCTTCGTCCTCCCCTACCGCCGCCTCGCCGATCTCCTGCCGGACGAGCCCCCCCGCAACGGTGGAACGGACGCGCCTGCCCGCCGTCTCCACCTCGGCTTCCTCGTGATCTCCGTCGCGGAGGAGCCACGCCGCCGCGATCCGGGTTCCGTTTCCCGACATCTCCGCGGTCGAGCCGTCGGGGTTCCAGATCGCGATCTCCGCCCGTGACTCGTCGTGCGTCAGCACCTCGATGACGCCGTCGCCGCCGATTCCCGTGCTCGAATCGCAGAGCCGCCGGACGCGGTCGGGCGTCAACATCCCGGCGTCGGGCTGCGCGACCAGCACGTACGCGTTGCCGAGCGCATGCCACTTCTCGAACCGCATCGCGAGGAGGCTAGACGATGGTGTCCGACGCCACTCGGCCGCGCGTCACGATGTCCGCGGCGATCGCCTCCGGGTCGCGTTCCCCGTCGAGCAGGACGATGCCCGGGATCCGCCCCATCCACTTCTCCTGGTACCTCGCATAGCGTTTCGTCCGGATCACGACATGCTCGCGCGCCGTCTCCGGGTCGAGCGAAGCGATCTCCCGGAGCCCCAACGTCTTCTCCACCGTTCGCGACAGCGGCTGAGCGAGCGCGGCCCTGACTTCCTCGACTACGCCGGAGTCGAACATCCGGCCGGCTCGCTCCCGGATCCGGCGGTCGAGTGCGTCCTTCGGCTGAACGAGCCCGACGACCAGCGTCGGGCGACGGGTGTCCGTGCTCCAGAGCCGGTCGACCGTACGGGCGAGCGACGCACCCGACTCGGACAACGCCAGCGCGCGGACGAGGCGCTGCCGGTCGTTGGGATGCACCGCCGCCGCGGCGGCCGGGTCTCGCTCGGCGAGGACGGCGTGGGCCGCGCTCGCGTCCTCGTCGACGGCCCGCTCGACCCGCGTCAGCGTCGCCTCGTCCACCGCGGGCGGGAGCTCGAGGTCGGTGAGCGCCGCGCGGAGGTAGAGCCCCGTCCCGCCCGTCACGACGGCCGCCCCGCGCGCCGTCACGAGCGCATCGATCTCCACGTGTGCCAGCGGCGCGAACTCGCCGACGGTCATCTGCTCGTCCAGCGAGCGGATCCCGACGAGCCGCGTGTCTCCCGACGGCTGGTTCGTGAGGATCGGCAGGCCGCGGTAGACCTGCAACGCGTCGACGGATACCACCTCCGTCCCGAGCAGCGCCGCCGTCGCCTCGGCGACCGCGCTCTTGCCCGACGCGGTCGGGCCGAAGACGGCGACCACCTCGGCAAGGCCCCGATGGCCCCCGCTCACGTCAGCGTCGGTCCTGTCCGCTTCGGCCATGTCCTGCGGCGTCGATGCTCGGGCCACCGACCTCCTCCCCACGCCTCGAGCCTAATCCCGAAACGTCGACGGGTGAGCGACGGGTTCGTGCCGGATTCGCGCCGATCGCCTCACATGCCGGCGGACGTCAGGCTGCGACCAGCGACTGTGCGCGACCGCGAAGCGTCGTCGACGTCGCGCCTTCGATCAGGACGGGAACCAGCTCCCCCGGATGTGCGCCGCCCGCGAAGTTCACCGTGGTGTTCCGTCGGGTACGGCCCCGGAGCAGCGCCGTGTCCGTCCGGCTCGGTCCCTCGACGAGGACCTCCTCGACGCGCCCGACACGGGCGGTATTCCGCTCCGCGGCGACGCGCTGCACCAGGTCGACGAGGCGCTCCATGCGCTCGCGCTTCGTCTCGTCCGGCACCTGGTCGGACATGGCTGCCGCCTCGGTGCCTGCGCGCGGCGAGTACACGAACGTGAAGGCGCTGTCGTATCCGACCTGCTCGACGACCTCGAGCGTCTCGCGGAAGTCGTCCTCGCTCTCCCCCGGAAAGCCGACGATGATGTCGGTCCCGAGCGCGAGGTCCGGGATCGCGTCACGAAGTTCCGCGACGAGCCGCAGGTAGCGCTCGCGCGTGTACGTGCGCCGCATCGCCTTCAGCACCCTCGCAGAGCCGGACTGGAGCGGCAGGTGGATGTGCTCGCACACGGCGGGGGACTCGGACATTGCGGCGATGACGGGGGCGCGGAAGTCCTTCGGGTGCGGGCTCGTGAAGCGGATCCGCTCGATGCCCTCCACCGCGTCGCAGGCGCGGAGCAGCTCGCCGAACTCCGTTCGCACATCGGGCGCAAGGTCACGGCCCCACGAGTTGACGTTCTGGCCGAGCAGCGTGATCTCCCTGACCCCCTCAAGGGCCAACGCCTCGACCTCTGCGACGATCTCCCCGGGGCGGCGGCTCTGCTCTCGCCCCCGGACAGCGGGGACGATGCAGTACGAGCACACCGAGTTGCAACCCATCGAGACCTGCACCCATGCGGAGAACCCGCGTTCCCGGTGCATCGGAAGCGTTGCGGCGAACGTCTCGTGCGTGCCGAAGCGACCCCGGGGCACGGCATGCCCGCCGGCCGCGATCCAGTCGCCGAGATGCGGAATCGAGCCCGGGCCGAACGCGACGTCGACGAACGGGTAGCGCTCGAAGATCCGCTCGCGCTGCGCCTCCGCGTAGCATCCTCCGACCGCCACGACGGTGTCGGGTCGCCGGCGCTTTCGCGCGGCTGCTTCTCCCAGGTACGCCGCGAGCTTCGTGTCGGGCTTCTCCCGGATCGTGCACGTGTTGAACACGAGCACATCTGCGTCCTCCCGGTCGCTCGCCTCGCCGAGGCCGAGCGACTCGAGCATGCCCTTGATCCGCTCGGAGTCATGGGCGTTCATCTGGCACCCGAACGTCGTGACGTGGTAGCGGCGCACGGCCGTCGATGGTACCGGCGTCCTCCGGCGTTCAGACGAGCGCGCGCAGCACCTGCACCTCGTTCTCATCGGCCCCGAGGTACGCACCGCGGATCACCGCCCACGCACGCATGCGCGCCTCGTCGAGCCCCGCGGCGGCGAACGCGGCGAGACGCCGCTCCGTGACGTCGAGCCGCATCCGGTAGGACAGCGGGTTCCAGAGGAACGACGGAACGTCGAACTCCGGCTCGCCGAGCATCGGCTTGGGGTCGATCGCTACCCACCCATCCCCGTGCGCGAGCAGGTTGTGGTGGTGGAAGTCGCCGTGGACGAGCGTCGCCCGGGTCACGTCGAGCGACGCGTAGAGCGCGCTGGCGAGCGGCACGAGCGCGTGTCCGTCCCTGGCGGCGTTGTCGAGCCAGCGGGGCACGTGGTCGCCGATCCACCTGAACGGCTCCGCGGCGCTCCGCCACAGGCGCAGGCCGACGTTCACCGCGATCGAGGTCGCCTCGTCCTCCCTCAGCCCGGAGAGGTCGGCGCCCGGATAGAGCCGCTCGATCAACATCACGCGTCGGCGATCGTCACGGCGGAGCAATCGAACCGCGCCGTGGCCGCCCCAGAGCTCCAGTGCGTCGGGCTCCTCGTCCGCCTCGTCGTCCTCGGGCGGCGTCACCTTGAGCACCGCCCGGCAACCTGCCGGTGCGACGTACGAGTAGCGGGCAAGGGCGAATGGGGAGCCGAGCTCCACGCCCCAGTCCGCCGCGACCTCGCGCGCGGTCGCCGTGAGCGGGCCGAGGTCGGGCTTCCCCACCGGCTACTTCGCGACTTCCACCGCACGCGACTCCCGGATCACCGTCACCTTGACCTGGCCGGGGTACTCGAGCTGGTCCTCGATCTGGCGCGCGATCTCGTACGAGAGCAGCGCGGTGCCGTCGTCGTCGACCTCGGACGGCTCGACGATCACCCGGATCTCGCGCCCTGCCTGCAGCGCGTACGCCTTGGCGACTCCCGGCTTCGAAGCCGCGATCTCCTCGAGGGCTGCGAGCCGCTTGATGTAGTGCTCGAGGCTCTCGCCCCGCGCGCCCGGACGGGATGCGGAGATCGCGTCCGCGGCGATCAGCAGGACGGCCTCGACCGTCTGCGGCTGTACTTCGTAGTGGTGCGCCTCGATCGCATGGACGACCCCGTCCGACTCGCCGTGACGTCGCGCGAGCTGGGCCGAAACGAGCGCATGCGACCCGTCCACCTCGTGCGTCATCGCCTTGCCGAGGTCGTGGAGGAGCGCGGCACGCTTCGCGGTCTTCACGCCCGCCCCGAGCTCGGCCGCCATGATCCCCGCCAGGTGGACGACCTCGAGCGTGTGCTTGAGGACGTTCTGGCCGTAGCTCGTGCGGAAGCGGAGGCGCCCGAGGATGCCGACGAGCTCCTCGCTCAGCTCGCCGCAATTGGCCTCGAAGACAGCCTGCGCGCCCGCCTGGTGGACCTGCTCGTCGAGCTCCGCCTTCGACAAGTAGTACATCTCCTCGATCCGGGCGGGGTGGATCCGTCCGTCCTCGATGAGCTTTTCGAGCGTGAGCTTGCGCCACCTCACGCCGGATCCCGTCGAACGAGGAGAGGACGACCGCGTGCGGCGTGTCGTCGACGATGAAATCAACGCCGGTCAGGTGCTCGAGCGCGCGGATGTTCCTGCCCTCGCGGCCGATGATGCGGCCCTTCATGTCGTCGCTCGCGAGCTCGACGACGGTGACCGTGGTCTCCGCCGTATGGCTTGCGGCGACGCGCTGCAGAGCGTCCGCGACGAGCGCGCGGGCCCTGCGGCGCGCGTCGGTCCGTGCCTCCTCCTCCATCTGGCGCACGGAGCGCGCGAGCTCGTGGCGAACCAGGTCCTGCGACCGCTCGAACACGGCGGACTTCGCCTCGCCGAGCGTCATCCCGGAGGTGCGCTCGAGCTCGACGAGCGCCTCGTCCCGAGCCGCCTTGAGCTCGTCCTGGAGCTGCCTCAGATGCACCTCCCGGTCCCCGATCCCCTGCTCGCGGCGCCCGATCTCGAGGAGCCTCTGGTCGAGCTCGGTCTCCCGCTGCGCGATCCGCTCCTCGACCTTCGCGATCTCGACACGCCGGCCCTGCACCTCGCCGTCGACCTCCGCGCGTAGCCGCACCGCGAGCTCGCGTGCCTCGACCTGCGCCTCGCGGCGGATCGTCTCCGCTTCGCGCTCTGCGTCCGCGACGGTGCGCCGGCGCTCCTCCTCGCTCCGCCGGACCGCGGAGTTGGTCGAAGCCCGGAGCCAGATCGCGGTCGCGACCGCCCCGATCCCGAGTCCCACGAGCGCGGCGATGAGCGTGAGCATCTTGACTCCTCCCGGAGTTGGCCCTACTTGCCGCGACGACTGTCGCGACAGCTCACACATCCGGCGGTTCCCCGCCCGGGCGGGGTCCCGTTCCGCTGCGTTGCGTGGCTCTAGGCCGGCGCGGCCTCCTGCGTGCGCGCACGGCGCGCCCGCTCGATCGCGAGGTCGGTATTCGACACGAGGGTCACTGGGACAACGGTTTCGGAACTTCGCTGGGTGCAGGAACTACCTGAGGTGATGCCGACTCATGGTAGCGCCCGGTCCTCGAGCTCCGCAACGAGAGCGTCGATGCTCTCCTCTCCGAATCCGCGCGCCGCGAGGTAGCGGAGCGTCTTCGCCGTCCGCCCACGCGCCGTGACGATCCGAGCGGCACGAGCGGACTCCGCTGGAAGGCCGGAGACGGCGGATTGCGCGGTGACGTCGTCCACGCCGTGGCGGGCCAGGTCGTCGAGGATCAGGGCGTCACCTGCCCCCCGCTCCGCCAAGGCCTCTGCGCGCATCTGCGCGAACCGCGCGTCGTCGACGAGGCCCGTCCGCGCTGCACGGTCGAGCGTCTCTCGGCGGTCGTGCTCGCGAACGCCCGCGCGCTCGAGCCGCGCCTCGAGTTCCGATCGCGAACGCTCGCGACGTGCGACCGCACGAATCGCCACCGCCTCCGCGCGGTCGCGACGGAGTGCGCGTGCGAGCGTACGGGCCTGCGTACGGGCGAGCGGATGGCCGACGGACAGGCCGGCCTCGACGACCGCGATCGCCGGCACCACGCGCCACGGGCGGTCGTCCAGCTCGACCGCGACGCGCGCATCAGCCGCCGCGCGCAACGCGGTAACCGTTCGCATGCCGACCTCGGCCGCGAGCGCCTACGCCTCCGCACCCACCTCCTCGGCAACCTCGGCGACCTCGGCGCGCGGAGCGACGTCCGGGACAACACCCTCCGCGCGCGGCAGAAGCCGCGCCGAGACGATCTGCTCCGGCCCCGCCTCCATCTGGATCCGCGCGAGGATCGTCTGCACGAGGTCGGGATTCTCCTGGAGAAACGCGGTCGCGTTCTGCCGTCCCTGCCCGAGCCGCTCGTCGCCGAACGAGAAGTACGAGCCCGATTTCGAGACGATCTTCCGCTCGAGGCCGACGTCGAGCACCGTGCCCTCCCACGAGATGCCCTGCCCGTAGATCACGTCGAACTCCGCCTGCTTGAACGGTGGCGCCACCTTGTTCTTCACGACCTTCACCCTGACGCGGTTGCCGATCGCCTCCGTCCCCTCCTTCAGCGTCTCGATGCGCCGGATGTCGAGGCGCACAGAGGCGTAGAACTTCAGCGCGCGCCCGCCCGGGGTCGTCTCCGGCGAGCCGAACATCACGCCGATCTTCTCGCGAAGCTGATTCGTGAACAGGCAGATCGTGTCGGTGCGATTCAGCGTGCCGGCGAGCTTTCGCAACGCCTGGCTCATCAACCGCGCCTGGAGACCGACGTGGCTGTCGCCCATCTCGCCCTCGATCTCCGCCTTCGGGGTAAGCGCCGCGACCGAGTCGATCGCGACGATGTCCACCGCCCCCGAGCGGATCAGGAGCTCGGCGATCTCGAGCGCCTGCTCGCCGGTGTCGGGCTGAGAGACGAGCAGGTCGTCGATGTTCACCCCGATCCGCCGGGCGTACGTCGGGTCCATCGCGTGCTCCGCGTCGATGAAGGCGCAGATCCCGCCACGCCGCTGAGCCTCTGCGATCACGTGGTACACGAGGGTCGTCTTCCCCGACGACTCGGGGCCGAAGACCTCGACGATGCGCCCGCGCGGGAGCCCGCCGATGCCGAGCGCCAGGTCGAGCGAGAGGGAGCCCGTGGACACCGCCCCGACCGAGACGTGGGCTGCGTCGGTCATCCGCATCACGGAGCCCTTGCCGAACTGGCGCTCGATCTGGCCGAGCGCGACGTCGAGCGCTTCCTCGCGGTTCATCGGTTCATCCTCCTGCGTTCAGCGAGACACGTTCGAGCACCTCGTACCGGGCGCCGGACGGGTGCAGTCGGGATAGGTAAGCAGCAGCACCGGACGGAACGAATGTTCCGGTCTCCGGCAGCGGCGGCGCAAGACGTGGCCTCTCGCGGAAGCGAAGCGTGGTGACGTGCGGGAGCCACGTGCGCGCCTCCGGGCGATAGACGCCGAGCGCCTCGAGCCGTGCGTGGAGCCGGCCGGTGAGCGCGGTCGCCTCGCCTCCGGCGTCGGTGAGCACGACCATCCCCACGCTGCGCGTCTCCCGCCAGGCCCGTGGCTCGAGCGCGATCCGCCCGCTCCCGGCGGCCGCGTCGCGCAGCGCGCCGACGATCGCGGGCAGCTCCCGGGAGGGGCGTGCGCCGAGGAACGCGAGCGTGACGTGGAGCGCGTCGCGGGCGACCGCCCGACCGCCGCCGAGATGCACTGTCCGCCAACGCTCCAGGACGTCGATGACGTCCTCGGGGAGCTGGAGCGCGAGGAAGAGCCGCAGGCGGTCATCTCCCCCGACGCTAGCGGACGAGCTCATGTGCCTTCGTGCCGACCCCGTGTCAGGACTCGACGGGCGAGGTGGAGTGCGGAGACCGTCGCGCGAGAGCGGATCGTGGCGCGGTCGCCGGGCAGCGAGAAGCTCCTGCCCTCGCCGCCGCCCGGCGCGTCGACGTGGAAGTGGACGAGGCCGACCGGCTTCTCCTGCGTGCCCCCACCCGGCCCGGCGACGCCGGTGACGGCGATGCCGACGTCGACGCCGAGCCGACCGCGGACTCCTGCGGCCATCGCCTCCGCCACCTCGGCGGACACGGCGCCGTGGACCGTGATGAGCTCCTCGGGCACGCCGAGCTCGGCCGTCTTGACGTCGTTCGCGTAGGCCACGATGCCGCCTGCGAGGACGTCGCTCGCGCCCGCCATGTCCGAGAGGCGCGCGGCCACGAGCCCGCCCGTGCAGGACTCGGCGGTCCCGAGCCGGTACCCGCGCCCGCGGCACAGCGCGAGCACGACCTCCGCGACCGACCGCTCGTCCTCCGCGAAGAGGTAGCGCTCGAGGGGCGCACGGAGCGCGCCGGCGAGCATCTCCCCGCGCTCCTCGGCGCCCGGCTCGACGACGAGGTCGACGTGGATCTCGAAGTCGCGCGCGCAGATGGTCGCCTCGACCCCGTCCCCGTCACCGCCGGCATCGGCGAGCGCCTTCGCCACGGCCGACTCGCTCGCGCCGAAGAACCGCAGGACGTGTCGCCCGGGTGGCGTCGTCCGCTGGAGGACGGAGCCGAGCGCCTTGCTGGCGACCGCCGCAGGCCACAGTCGGCGAAGCTCGCCCGGTGGGCCCGGGAGGACGACGTAGACGCACCGGGCGCCCTGCAGGACGAGCCCCGGGGCCGTCCCTGCCACGCCGATCACCTCGGCGCCGTCGGGCACGGTCGCCTGCTTCGTCACGCCCGCCGCGAAGTCCGCGTACGGCCGGCCGAGACGCTCTGCGATCGATCGCGAGACGCCCTCGATCTCCCGTTCGAGCTGTTCGTCGACGCGGAGGGAGACGCCGGCGACGCGCGCGACGAGCTCGACCGTGCGGTCGTCGTGCGTCGGCCCGAGCCCGCCCGAGACGAGGCAGACCTCCGCCTCGCTTCCGGCCCTCAGAGCCGCCTCGAGGTCGCGGGGATCGTCGCCGACGATCAGGATCCGGTCGGGGACGAGCCCGAGGGAGAGTGCCTCGTGCGCATAGAACGGGCCGTTCCGATCGGTGCGCTCGCCCCGCACGAGCTCGCTGCCCGTGACGACGATCGCCGCGCGGGGGCGGCTCACCCCGAGACGGTCTTCGCCCCGGCGACCTTCAGCGTTCCGCTCGGGCCGAGGTCGGTACGTTGCCCGTCGACCTTGACGACGACGTTCCTCGGCCGCTCGACGGAGAGGTACAGCGCCTTCTTCGTGAAGCGCTGCAGCTGGCCCTTCTCGAGCGTGCCCGTATAGAGCGGCGCGCTGGCCTCCGCCCCCGCACGGACCTCCATGAACGACGGACCGCCTACGGCGCGCACCGTGACGGTCACGCGCTGCTGGGCGGAGTGGGTCGTGGCGCTCGTGCGTGTAGCCGGCGAGACGCCGTCCACCTGCGGCTCGTCGTGGCCGCCGAAGCGCCATGCGGCGATCACGAACGCGGTGACCATGAGGATCGCCGCGAGCGCGACCGCGACGGTGCGGGTCTCTCTCCGCTCCCGCCGGCGGCGCGTCGCGCGCCCCGAGCCCCGTGGGAGCCGGGGCGCGAGATCGTCCTCGCCCGTGACGTAGCGGGAGTTGTACTCCTCGACATACAGCCTGCCGTCCAGCCCGAGCGCGTCCGCGTAGACCTGCAGGAACCCCTTCGTGTACGCGTGGCCGGGCAGCTGGTCGAACCGCTCGTCCTCGAGCAGCCGGAGGTACTTCGCGCGGACCTTCGTCCGCTCCTCCATCTCCTCGAGATCGAGATTCTGGCGCGTCCGCGCCTCGTGCAGGCTCGAGCCGATGTTGAACATCGAGCGGCCAGTCTAGACGCGATCCCCCGGAGGGGTACGCGGCATTTCCCGCTACGAGCGCTCGCCGAGGTAGGTCAGCAGGCCGTACACGGCAAGTGCCACGAGCGCTGTCGCTGCGAGGGCGATCCCGAGGACGCCGAGCGCCCGTCCGACGCGTGCGGCACCTCTCCCGCCTGCCCGGCCGAGGCGTGCGTCGTCGTGGCGGAGCGCGCCGCGTGCGAGCCAGATCGTCAGCACCCCGAGCGCGATCGCGACCGGGATCGCAAAGCCTGCGTGGAGCAGCTCGTACCGGCCCGAATACCGGGTCGCGACGATCGCGACGGGCATCGTCGCCGCGGACAGGAGGCCGACCGCGACGGCCACCACCGCCCGGCCGTTCCCGGAGGAGCGGGTCGCCTCGGAGATGCTCACTACTGTTTCTGGTACGGACGGCCGTCGGCGGCCGGCGGGATCGAGCGACCGATCACCCCCGCGACGGCGATCAGCGTGAGGACGTACGGCAACGCCTGGAACAGCACGGCCGCCGAGTCCGAGTACTCCGGGAGGCGCTGTGCGAGGGCGCTCGAGAAGCCGAACAGAAGGCACGCCGCCGCGGCGCCGAACGGCTTCCAATTGCCGAAGATGACCGCGGCCAGCGCGATGAAGCCGCGACCCGCGGTCATGTTCTCGTTGAACGAGTTGACGAACCCGATCGAGAGGAACGCGCCACCGGCCGCAGCGAGCATGCCCGAGGCGATCACCGCGCCGTAGCGGATGCGGTACACGTCGATGCCCACGGTGTCGGCCGCCCGCGGATGCTCGCCGACCGCGCGGATCCGCAGCCCGAGCGGGGTCTTGAAGAGCACGAGCCACGAGAGCGGGACCAGGATCAGCGCGATCCAGATCATCAGGTTGAGGTTCCCGAAGATGTCACCGATGAACGGCGAGCCCGTCGAGGAACGGACAGGTTCACGGCAGGGATGCTTGGGATGTCGGTCGGCGTCCCCTCCTGCCCGTAGATGTCGATGAACAGGTAGCCGGTCAGCCCGAGCGCGAGGAAGTTGATCGCGAACCCGCTGATGATCTGGTCCGCCCGCAGGTGGACCGACCAGATCGCATGGAGCGAGCCCCATCGCCCCGCCCGAGAGGATGGCGACCAGGAGGCCGAGGAACCACGAGTCGAGCTTGTCGGCGCCCAAGATCCCGAAGAAGGCGCCCATCAGCATCATCCCCTCGAGCCCGACGTTCACGACGCCGCGAGCGCTCCGAGAACATGCCGCCGAGCGCACCGAAGATGAGCGGCGTCGCATAGCGGAGCATCGACGCGAACAGCGCCGACCAGACGACGACCGTCTCGAGCTTGCCGACCTCCGAGCGAGTCGCGAGATACGCGAGCCCGAAGCCGAGCGCGGCCGTGGCGACGGCGTACCAACCGAACCGCTTCTCGCCGCGCGTGATCGCCCAGACTCCCACGAGCGCCGCGAGCAGCCCGAGGAAGCAGGCTCGGGATCCACGAGCGCGTGGTGATCGGTGGCAAAGCGATGAACGCGCCGATCAGACCGATCACGATGCCGGCCGAGGCGAGCGCCCGGAGCGGGTTCCGAACCCGCCGGTCGGCAGCGCGACGCTCGTCATGCGGTCGCCGCTTTCCGCCGCCTGAGGCGCCCGAGGAACCAGAGCACGACGCAGGTCGACGCCGACGAACAGCACGACGAGGCCCTGGATCAGCAGAGTGAGGTTCGAGGCGAGCTCGGGCTGGAAGACGTCCGGGTCGAGGTTGCGCGTCGAGGTGCCCGTGAAGAGCGCGCCGAACAGGAGCGCCGCGAGTGCCGTCCCGACCGCCGTGTTGCGGCCGAGGAGCGCGACCGCGATCCCGGTGAAGCCGACCACGGACGTCTGGACGTCGCCGGTCGAAAGCCGGAACTGCCAGCCGAGGATGTCGATCGCGCCGGCGAGCCCGGCGAAGGCGCCCGAGATCGCCATCGCGAGGAAGTAGTTCCGCGCGACGCTGATCCCTCCGTACCGCGCCGCCTCCGGGTTGAAGCCGACGGCCTTCACGCTGTAGCCGAGCGTCGTCCGGTTGAGGATCACCGAGTAGACGATCAGCGCGCCGAGCGCGAAGAAGATCCCGATATGGAGACCCTGGAGCAGCGGGTCTCCCCAGAAGACGTGCAGCTTCGCCCCCTCGACGACGTCGTTCGAGACGGGCACCGACTCCTGCGTGCTGTTCTGGAGCGGCCCGCCGAGGCCGAAGAGATAGACGCCGACCCAGAGAACGATCCAGTTGAGCATGATCGTCGAGATCACCTCGTGCGCGCCGACGGTCGCCTTGAGGAAGCCGGCGATGCCCGCGATCAGCGCGCCCGCGAGCGTGCCGATCACCATCGCGAGCACCACGTGCAGGTACGGGTTCATGCCCTCGAACGACGAGCCGATCCACACCGCGAGGATCGCCCCGGCGAGGTACTGGCCCTGACCGCCGATGTTGAACAGGCCGCAGCGGAAGGCGAACGCGACGGCGAGGCCCACCAGGATGAACGTCGTCGTCTGGATCAGCGTCTGCTGGAGATTGAAGGCCGCGATCGAGTCGAAGTCCCAGGGGATCTGGAAGAACCAGTTCAGCCCCGCCCCCTCGAAGATCGCCTGGTACGTCTTGAGCGGGTTCTTGCCCGTCGTGACCAGGACGACGAGCC
Source organism: uncultured Actinomycetes bacterium (assembly GCA_963742625.1). GTDB lineage: Bacteria > Actinomycetota > Thermoleophilia > Gaiellales > Gaiellaceae > Gaiella. The sequence goes on along the minus strand of CAVUMO010000002.1, from coordinate 707,190 downwards.
CGCCCATCACGAACGCGATCAGCCACCGTCAGGAGAGGCGCAACGAGCCCGCCGGCCCGCTGGGCGAGCGCGAGCCGTTGGCCGAAGCCCTTCGCTCCGGCTCGGGCGGCTGCTCCTCCGGCTGGCCGAACGGCTGCACGGGCGGGATGCCGCCCTCGACGTCGCTCACGCGGCGACTCCGCTGCGGCCACCGCCGGTCATCGCGATGCCGAGCTCTTCCTCGCTGGCGGTCGGCGGGAACTCGCCGACGATCTCGCCCTCGTACACACCAGCACGCGGTCGGAGAGCGACAGCACCTCGTCGAGCTCGAGCGAGACGAGCAGGATCGCGCGACCCTCGTCGCGCTCCTCGATGAGCCGCCGGTGGACGAACTCGATCGCGCCGACGTCGAGCCCGCGCGTGGGCTGTGCGGCGATCAGGACCTTCGGGTCGCGGTCGATCTCGCGCGCGAGCACGACCTTCTGCTGGTTCCCGCCCGACAGGCCGCCGGCGCGCGTCGTGGGACCTCCGCCGCGCACGTCGAACTCGCGGATCAGCGACCGCGCCCGCTCGACGAGCCTGCGCGGGAAGAGCCAGCCGAAGCGCGACGCCGGCCGCGAGCGGTAGTCGTGCAGGGCGAGGTTCTCGGCGATCGAGTACTCGAGCACGAGCCCGCGGCGCTGCCGGTCCTCGGGGATGTGGCCGAGACCGGCCTCGAGGTGACCGCGGGCGGTCTCCGACGTGACGTCCTCGCCCCCGACCCGGACCGCGCCCGACTCGATCGGGTAGAGGCCCGACATCGCGTCGATCAGCTCGGTCTGGCCGTTGCCGTCGATCCCCGCGATCCCGACGATCTCCCCGGCGCGCACCTCGAACGAGAGGCCGCGCACCTTCTCGATGCCCCTGTCGTCGACCACGCGCAGGCCCTCGATCTCGAGCAGTGGCTCCGCCGGATGGGCGGGGGTCTTCGCGACCCGCAGCAGCACCTCGCGCCCGACCATGAGCCGTGCGAGCCCGGCCTCGGTCGCCCCCTCCCCCGGAAGCGTCTCGATCAGCTTCCCGCGCCGGAGGACGGTGATCCGGTCGGCGATCTCGAGCACCTCGTTGAGCTTGTGCGAGATGAAGATGATCGACTTGCCGCGCGAGGTCAGGCCGCGGATGACCTCGAAGAGCTCCTTCGCCTCCTGCGGCGTCAGCACCGCCGTCGGCTCGTCGAGCACGAGGATGTCCGCCTCGCGGTAGAGCGCCTTGAGGATCTCCACGCGCTGCTGCTGCCCCACCGTGATCTGGTCGATCCGCGCGTGCGGGTCGACGGCGAGCCCGTAGCGGTCGGAGATCTCCCGCACGCGGCGCTCGGCCTCGGCGATGTCGAGGATCACCCCTGCGGTCGTCGGCTCCTGGGCGAGGACGATGTTCTCGGCCACCGTCATCACCGGGATCAGCATGAAGTGCTGGTGCACCATCCCGACGCCGGCATCGATCGCGGCGCTCGGAGAGCCGAGTCGCACCGGCTTGTCCTTGATCAGGATCTCGCCCTCGTCGGGGTGGTAGAGCCCGTAGAGGATGTTCATCAGGGTCGACTTCCCGGCGCCGTTCTCGCCGAGGAGCGCGTGGACTTCCCCCTCGCGTAGGTCGAAGCTGATGTCGTCGTTCGCGACGATCCCGGGGAAGCGCTTCGTGATGTGCCGCATCTCGAGGACCAGGGATCGCTCGGGCATCCGCGGGATTCTATTCCGCCGCGAGAGCGACGGTGGACAGCGCGTCCGTCCGGACGGCCTCAGGTCCTAGCGGCGCGGGATCTCGACGTCGCCCGAGCCGATCTGCTCCGAGACGTCCTCGAGCTTGGCGATCAGCGCCGTGCGGTCGGGCGCGTCGGGGCTCACCTTGCCGTAGCCGACGCCGCCGTTCGCGACGTCGTACAACGTGTCGCCACCGCCCTGGAACGAATCTTTCAGCAACGCGTCGATCGTGTCGAAGACCGCGACGTCGACCTTTTTCGTCGCGCTCGTGAGGATGTGCGGGCCGAGGAACGACTGGTCGTTGTCGACACCGATCCCCCAGACGCCGCGCTCGTTCGCCGCCTGGAGCGCGCCGAGGCCGCAGCCGCCCGCCGCGGCGAACACGGCCTTCGAGCCGCGCTGGATCTGCGCGAGCGCGAGCTCCTTGCACTTCGCCTGGTCGACGAAGTCCTGCGAGTACCCCTGAAGCACGGTCATGCTCGGGTTCGTCGCCTTCACGCTGGCGCCGTAGCCGGCGAGGAACGCGACAACCGCCGGAACGGCCTGACCGCCGACCGCGCTCACGGAGGCGCCTTTCGCGACCGTCGCGGCCGCGACGCCGACGAGATAACCCGCCTCCTGCTCGGCGAAGACCAGCCCCGGGCGTTTGCCGGCTTGTCCTTCAGCGCGGCCCACGGGAAGTCGACGATCGCGAACTTCGTGTCGGGAAACTGCGTCGCGACGCTCGAGAGCGCGTCGCCCATCAGGAAGCCGACGCCGATCACGAGGTCGTACCCACCCCGGGCCGCCTGCGAGAGGTTGGGGACGTAGTCGCTCGCGGCATCCGAGATGAACACGCGCCCGTCGATCCCGAGCTGATCCTCCGCACGCTCGAGGCCCGTGTTCGCGAGCGCGTTGAAGCCCCGGTCGTTCAGGCCCCCGATGTCGGTGACGAGCGCGACGCGGAGGTCCGAGCCCCCGCTCCCGCTCCCTGTCTCACCCGCGCCCTCGTTGCCTCCGCCGCCGCACGAGGCCGCAAGCAGCGCGAGGACGCCTAGGAGCGCGAGCGAAGCGAGGAGTTGCGGGGCGCGGCGTGCCATCGAGGATGGTGGTACCCGATCCAGTCGACCGCTAAAACGGGCGGTGGGCGGGCTCGAGAGCCCGCCCACCCGGAACCACGATGCTTGCTGTCGGTTAGCCCTTGACGGTGGTGGGGGGCTTGACCTTGCCGGATGCGAGCTGCTTCGTCCAGGCGTTGAGCTTGGCGATCAGCGCGGCGCGCTTCGGTGCCGCGGCGCTCACCTTGCCGTAGCCGACGCCGTCGTTCTTCGCGTTGTAGATGCCGTCGACCCCGCCCTTCCACTTCGTGCTGCCGGCGAGCTTGATCGTGTCGTAGACCCCCACGTCGACCTTCTTCAGGGCGCTCGTGAGGACCTGCTTGCCGAGGTAGAACTGGTCGGCGTCGACGCCGATGCCCCAGTCCTTGTTGTCCTTCGCCGCCTGGATGGCGCCGAGGCCGCAGCCACCCGCGACCTGGAAGATCACGTCTGCGTCCTCGCCGATCTGGTTCAGCGCGATCTCCTTGCACTTCGCCTGGTCGACGAAGTCCTGCGAGTAGTCGTTCAGCGTCTTGATGCCCGGCTTGACCTTCTTCGCGCAGTACTGGTAGCCGGCGATGTAGTGGTCGACCGGCGGGATCTTCTGGCCGCCGACCGAGCCGATGACGCCCGTCTTCGACTCCGTAGCCGCAGCGACGCCCGCGAGACACCCGGCCTCCTGCTCGGCGAACAGGATGCCGCGCGCGTTCTTCGGCGCGCCCTTCAGGGCGGCCGCCGGATAGTCGACGATCGCGAACTTCGTGTCCGGGAACCGCTTTGCGACGGCCGCAAGCTGGTCGGCCATCAGGAACCCGACGCCGATGACGACGTCGTAGCTCCGCGCCCCGGTCGAGAGGTTCGGGATGTAGTCGGCGGAGCTCTTCGAGAGGAAGACGCGTCCGTCGATGCCCAGCTTCTTCTCGGCGTTCTTCAGGCCCTTGTACGCGAGTGCGTTGAAGCTCTTGTCGTTCAGGCCGCCGATGTCGGTCACGAGTGCGACCTTGAGGCCGGACGTTGCCTGTGCCTTCGACGGCTTCGCCGAGCCGGCCGAGGCGACGGTCAGCGCCAGCGCCGCGCAGAGCGCAAGCGACGCGACGACCGTCCATTTGCGAATCGCCACATTCCCTCCTTGGTGGTGCATTTGACGGGGCTCCCGCACTTGTGACGCGGGATTCAACACGAAGTTGGACCGGAGCCGCAACCGCCAAATCCTAGTCTGCGCCTAGGCCGCAATTTGTTAGGGGTTTGGCCGTGTCGCGACAGCGAGAGCCTAGGCGGGCGGGCCGATCAGCGTCGCGAGCTGGTGCTCCTCGACGAGCACCCGGCGCGGCTTCGAGCCCTCGTAGCCGGAGATGATCCCGCGTCGCTCGAGCATGTCGATCAGGCGCCCCGCCGGGTGTAGCCGACCCGCAGGCGCCGCTGGAGCAGCGAGACGGAGGCCGTCTGTGTCTGGACGACGATCTCGATCGCACGGTCGAGCAACGGGTCCTCGTCCGGGTCGAAGTCGCCGTCGTCCCCTCCGTCGTCCTCGAAGGCGGGCTCGGGAGCCTCGAGCAGCGTCTCGTCGAGCTGCTGCCCGCGCTGGGCGCGACATTGCTCGACGATCAGCGCGATCTCCTCCTCGGTCACGAACGCGCCCTGGACGCGCTGCAACCGGGACGTGCCGAGCGGCTTGAAGAGCATGTCGCCCTGGCCGAGGAGGCTCTCCGCCCCCGAGCCGTCGAGGATCACCCGCGAGTCCGTCTGGCTCGACACCGCGAACGCGATGCGGCTCGGGACGTTCGCCTTGATCATCCCCGTGATCACGTCGACCGACGGGCGCTGCGTGGCCAGGACGAGGTGGATCCCGACGGCCCGCGACTTCTGCGCGAGGCGGATGACCGCGTCCTCGACGGCCTGCGGCGAGACCATCATCAGGTCGGCGAGCTCGTCGATCACCACGAGGAGGTACGGCAGCGGCTCCTCGCCCCGCGCCCGGAAGGCGCGGTTCGCCTCGGGGAGGTTCCGGGCCCGCACGAGCGAGAGCCGCTCGTACCGGCGCTCCATCTCCGCGACGACGTTGTGGAGGACGGCCGACGCCTCCTTCGGGCTCGAGACGACCGGGGTCAGGAGGTGCGGGATCGACTCGTAGAAGTTCAGCTCGATCCGCTTCGGATCGATCAGGATCATCCGCACGTCGTCGGGCGTCGCGCGGAGCAGGATCGACGTGAGGAGCGTGTTGATGCAGCCCGACTTGCCCGAGCCGGTCGTGCCCGCGATGAGGAGATGCGGCATGCGCGCGAGGTCCGTCCAGACGGCGTTCCCCGAGATGTCCTTGCCGAGCCACACGGACAGCGGGCTCGCGGATCCCGGCAGGTCGTCGAAGATGTCCCCCAGCGTGACCATGCGGGGTGCGAGGTTCGGGACCTCCACGCCGACCGCCTGCTTGCCGGGGATCGGAGCGAGGATGCGGATCTCCGTCGTCGCGAGCGCGTAGGAGAGGTCGTCCTTCAGGCCCGCGACCTTCGAGACCTTCGTGCCCGGCGCGAGCTGGAGCTCGTAGCGGACGACCCGCGGGCCGGCGATCGTCCCGACGATCGTCGCGTCGACCCCGAAATTCGCGAGCGTCTCGACGAGCAGGCGCGCGGTGCGCTCGCTCACGTCCGTCGCGTCGCCGCGAGCGGGCGGGCTGGCCTTGAGCGCGGCGCGGTCGGGCAGTCGGTAGTCGCCGCCCGTCGACGGCGCGGCGAAGAAGGCTCTCTCGCCCTCTCCCGTGGTCGCGTCGTCGGACTCCGGTCGCAAGAGCGGCGGCGGCTCCGCAGAGAGCGGCCCGGTCGCGACGACGTCCGGAAACGCCTCCATCCCGTCCACCGGCGAGACCCTCGCCGCCGCGACGGGCCGCGACGCGCCGTTCGAGACGCTCTCGGGAACGGCGTCGTCGTCGCTCCAGTCGGCCCACTCGAGGCTCTCGAACGACCGCTTCGCGACGGTGCCGGCTTGGCGGACGACGCTGCCCGAGCGTCGCAGGACGGCGCCCGCCGAGGCGCCGGTCACGAGAAGCGCACCGGCGAGGACGAGCGCGCACCCGACGATCAACGCACCGGCCTCTCCGATCACGCGCGCGAGGCCTCCGCCGAGGAAGGCACCGAGCCGACCGCCGTGATCCTCTCCGAGCGCGATCATCAGGCCGAGGAGGCCGATCGCGACCCCGGTCCGGAAAGGACGCACATCGATCAGGGTGCTCCGGACGAGCATCAGCCCGCCCACCCCGAGGAGCGCGAGCGGAACGAGCGGCGCGGCGGCGCCGAGCCAGTCGTCGAGCCAGTCCGCGACGTGGCTCCCGACGGGACCACCGTCCCACCCGAGCCACACCACGGTGGCGAGGACGAGGCCGGTCGCGACGAGACCGAGCCCCCAGAGCTCCGGGTGGTGGTGACCTCGTGTCTTCTTCGCGCGCTTGCGCACGCGCGCAGGCGCGCGCGGCTTGGGCGCCCGCGTCGAGCGCCGCTTCTTCCTCGTGGCCATGGGCTTGCTGCTTCTGCGCCGCGACGCGCAGTCCTGCGGCGATCGGCTATGCAGGCGAGCCGGCGCGCGCACGCGCCTCGTCGACGATCGCCTCGGCCTCGGCGCGGTTGCCGAAGCCGCGCGTCTCGACCTTCTCCTCCTCGAGGTCCTTGTAGACCTGGAAGAAGTGCTCGATCTCGTTCCGGAGCTCGGGCGTGATGTCGTGGACGTCGTGGACGCGCAGCCAGGACGGATCGCGGAGCGGGACGCAGAGGATCTTCTCGTCGGGGCCCTTCTTGTCGGTCATGCGGAAGACGCCCACCACCCGCGCCCGGATCCGGCAGCCCGGAAACGTCGGCTCGCTCACGAGGCAGAGCGCGTCGAGGGGGTCGCCGTCCTGGCCCAGGGTCCCCTCGACGAAGCCGTAGTCGGCCGGGTAGGTCATCGAGGTGAACAACCTCCGGTCGAGGACGATCTCGCCGGTCTCCGCGTCGACCTCGTACTTGTTGCGCGAGCCGGAGGGAACCTCCACGAACATCGTCACTTCGGCCACGGGCCGAACCTACCCATTCTGCGAGTGCCGAGGTAGTTGCGACCGCGAATGCGGGCGCCTTTAGGGTGTGCCCCGCCGAAGGCGGGGATCAAGCCGCAGGATTCGGCTCCCGGCCGAATCCTGCCGGCGAGCAAGATCACAGCCTCCCGATCCGGTCGACGAGGAGGTCGAAGAAGGCCTCACCGTCGAGATCCACGCCCACGTGTGCGTTCGGCGGGCGGTCGGTGCGCAGCCAGAGGTCGACGACGGTCCGGCCGCGGCAGAGCTCCGAGACCCGCTCGACCTCGACGTTGCGGAGCTTCGTCTCGACGAGGCCCGGCCGGAGGAGATGCGCAACGGCGACGGCGTCGTGGATCGGGGCTCCTTCCCAGCCGTACGTCTGGCGGTGGTAGACGGTGAAGAAGTCGATCAGCTCGGCGACGAAGACGCCGATCGAGCCCGCCTCGCGCAGGCGCCGCTGCACGTCGGGCCCGGTGACCGCCTTGTGCGTGACGTCGAGGCCGATCATGGTCACGTCGAGCCCGGCGTCGAAGACGATCTGCGCGGCCTCCGGATCGGCCCAGACGTTGAACTCGGCGGCCGGGGTCATGTTGCCCTCGGCGATCGCGCCGCCCATCAGCACGATCCGCTCTATGCCCGCGGTGCCGTGTGCCTCCAGGTACCGCGCGACGTTCGTCAGCGGCCCCGTCGGGACGAGCGTGACCGGCTCGGCCGAGCGCGTGATCGTCTCGGCCAGCCAGTCCACCGCCGCGGCCCCGGCCGGCTCGCCGCTGGGCGGCGGCAACGTCGGCCCGTCGAGGCCGCTGTCGCCGTGGACGTGCGCGGCGACGGCGAGGGCGCGCGCGAGTGGCTCGGCGGCGCCCCGTGCGACGGGGACGTCGGTGCGGCCGGCGAGCTCCAGCACGCGGAGCGCGTTCGCGGTCGTCTTCTCCACCGTCTGGTTCCCATACGTGGTCGTGACGCCGAGCACGTCGAGCTCGGGGCTCCCGAGCGCGAGGAGCAGCGCGATCGCGTCGTCGTGCCCGGGGTCGCAGTCCAGGACGATGGGCGTGGGCATCGTCCGATTATCGCCGTGCGTCGGCGCCGACGAGCGCGTCGACCTCCGCCGCCGTCGGCAGCGACGGCTGTGCGCCGAAGCGTGACGCCGCGAGCGCCCCGGCGGCGCACGCGCGCGCGAGCGCCTCGTCCTCGTGGCGCTCCTCGAGCAGCGAGACGAGCAGACAGGCGGTGAACGCGTCGCCGGCCGCGGTCCCGTCGACGGCGTCGACGCGCGGCGGTGCGGCTCGTGCGATCTCCTCGCCGTCGTCGAGGAGCACGGCGCCCTCGGCCCCGAGCGTGACGGCCACGAGGCCGTCGCGTCGGCTCAGGGCGTCGAGCTCGAAGCGGTTGACGACCGTGAGGTCGGGGTCGATCTCGATGGGCCGGGCGGGGCCCGCGTTGAGGCAGAACATGCCGGACGCCCCCTCCCAGGCCGAGAGCACCGCCTCGTCCGGGATCTCGAGCTGGCAGAGGACTGCGTCGTGTGCGGGGAGCTCAACCGGGCCGAGTGCCGCATTCGCCCCGGGCGCGACGGCAATCGTCGTCTCACCGGTCGCGTCGACCTGGATCAGCGCGACTCCGGTGTGCTCGTCGCTCTGCTCGAGGCGGAGCGTCACGTCCGCCTGCCTGAGGCCCGCGAGCGCGTCCTCGGCGGCGGCGTCGCGCCCGATCGCGCCGACCATGGTGACGTCCGCTCCGAGCCGCGCGCACGCCATCGCCTGGTTCGCGCCTTTCCCGCCCGGAATCCGCGAGAACGTTCCGCCGCCGACCGTCTCGCCCGGCCTCGGGAGCTCCGGCACGCGAACGACGAGGTCGAGGTTGATCGACCCGACGACGACGATCCTGGGCCTCATGGAGCCATGTCCCGGCGAGTCATCTTGACAAGAAACGGTGTCTGACACCGTTCCCTGTCAAGGCGTCCGAGAAAGGCAGGGCTCGAATCGGCTACGCCGCGAGCGCGCGGAGGTCGTCGACGGTGGCCGCGAACAGGGTGTCGCGCAGGTCGAAGAGCCCTGCCCAGAGCGACGAACGATCGGGCGTAGCGTCGATGCGAGCCGCGTCGTCCAGCCCCTGGAGGGCCCGGACGAGCACCGCGAGCTCGAGGTACACCGCGGCGACGCGGTTCGGGCACGCGCCGACGCCGGCCCGCTCGAGCACGGGGCGCCACTCGACGAGCTCCCCGGCCCCGGGGCCGCCGTACCAGCTCCGCCCCTCCGTCTGCTCCGGCTCGAGCTCGAGCAGGTAGGCGGACAGCGGAGCCTCGAGCCCGGCAAGCGCCGTCTCGATCCGGTCGGCGGCGTGGCGGAGCGCCGCCTCGCGCGATCCGGCCGTCGCGGGCACCGCGTCGCCCCGCCCCCACCGCTCGAGCAAGCGGCAGAACGCGATCGCCGCGGCCTCGCACGCGCGAAGCTGGCCGATGAGGCGGCGAGCGGTGCGCGGCGACGCCGCGTGGCACTCGATCACGTCGGCCCAGCCGGTCATATGCCTAAATCTCGATCACGACGGGGAGGATCATCGGGCGGCGGCGGGTGCGGTCGTACACGACCTGTCCGATCGCGTCGTGGATGTGCTCCTGCACCAGCTTGATCTCTGCGAGGCCGTTCGACGAGAGCTCCGCGGCGATCCGGCCCGCCTCCTCGCGCAGCTCGTCGACGAGCCCGGTGTCCTCCCCCACGCCGCGTGCGATCAGCTCCGGAGGCGAGATCGTCGTCTCGCCGTCCTCGAGCGAGACCGTCGCGACGACGATCAGCACGCCGTCCTCCGAGAGCCGCCGCCGGTCGCGCAGCGCGACGTCCTCGACGTCGCCGACGCCCAGGCCGTCCACGAACGTCACGCCCGCGGTGACCCGGTCGGTGATGCCCACGCCGTCGGGCGTGAGCTCGACGACCGAGCCGTTCTCGGCGATCACGATCCGCTCCTCCGGCACGCCCGCGTCGCGCGCGAGCTGCGCGTGGGCGGCGAGCATCCGGTACTCGCCGTGAATCGGCATGACGGCACGTGGACGGACGAGCGACAGCAGCGTGCGCAGCTCCTCGGAGCACGCGTGCCCGGAGACGTGCACCGGCGCGATCTCCTGGTGGAGCACCTCCGCGCCCAGCCGGGCGAGGTGGTTGATCGAGTCGTGCACGCGCAGCTCGTTCCCCGGCACCGGCTTCGCGGAGATGATCACGGTGTCCCCGCGCTCGACCGCGACGTTCGCATGGTCGCCGTACGCGATGCGCGTGAGCGCCGACATCGGCTCGCCCTGGCTCCCGGTGCAGAGCACGAGCACGCGGTCCGGCGCAAGGTCCATCGCCTCCTTCGGGGAGACGATCGACTCCTCGGGCAGCTCGACGTAGCCGAGGTTCCGCGCGATGTTCATGTTCTTCCGCATCGAGCGACCGACGACCGCGATCTGCCGCCCGTTCGCGATCGCGACCTCGGCGGCCTGCTGCACCCGGTGGATGTTCGACGCGAACGACGCGACGACGATCCGTCCCGTGCGCAGCGGGATCAGCTGGCGGAAGGCCTCGCCGACGAGCCGCTCCGAGCCGGTCATGCCCGGCCGCTCGGCGTTCGTCGAGTCGCCCAGGAGCAGGTCGACGCCGCGGCTGCCGAGCTCGGCGAGCGCCCCGACGTCCGTCTTCAGGCCGTCGACGGGCGTGTGGTCGAGCTTCCAGTCGCCGGTGTGCAGGATCCGCCCGGCCGGGGTCTCGACGACGACCGCCATCGAGTCCGGGATCGAGTGCGCCATCCGGACGAACTCGAGGCGGAACGGGCCGAGCTCGAACCCCTCCTGCCCGGGTGCGACCTCGGTGAGCACCGTCGTAGCGCCGAGCGAGTGCTCGTCGAGCTTCGACTTCACGAGCGCGAGCGTCAGCCTCGTCCCGACGACCTCGCCGACTTCGAGCTTGCGGAGCGCGTACGGCAGGCCGCCGACGTGGTCCTCGTGACCGTGCGTGAGCACGATCGCGCGCAGCGGGCGCCCCTCGAGGTACGAGACGTCGGGCAGGACGAGATCGACGCCGAGATGCTCGTCGCGCGGGAAGGCAAGCCCCGCGTCGATCGCGATGCGGTCCTCGCCGTACTCGAGCACCGTCATGTTCTTCCCGACCTCGCCGAGGCCGCCGAGCGGGATGATCCGAAGAGGAGTGCTCACGGTCGGAGTCTACGGACGGGCCTGATGCGCGTCGCCGGAACGGCTACGCGACGGCCGCAAGCAGCCCGAGTCGCCCGAGACAGTCGCGAATCGCGGCCGTCTCCTCCTCGTCGGCCTCGACGAGCGGCAGCCGGAGGCCGCCGACCTCGTGGCCGAGGAGCTGGAGCGCCTTCTTGATCGCGATCGGGTTCGACTGGACGCGGAGGAGCTCGATCGCCGGTCGCAGCTCCTCGTCGAGCGCGCGGGCGCCGTCGACGTCGCCCTCGCGATACCGCGTGATCAGCTCCTTGACCCGGGGCCCCACGACGTGCGTGTGAACGCAGACGCCGCCGACGCCGCCGACCTCGAGGAACGGGAGCACCAGGTCGTCGTCCCCGGCGTACAAGTCGAGCCCGCAGGCGACGACGTGCTGCGCAGCGGCGAGGCTCGGCTTCGCCTGCTTCACCGCGCGGACATTCGGGATCTCGGCGAGCCGCGAGATCGTCTCTGGCTCTGCGTCGATCACGACCCGGCTGGGGATGTCGTAGAAGATCACCGGCCGGTCGGTCGCGGCCGCCACGGCCCCGACGTGGGCGACGATCCCGCGCTGCGGCGGCTTGTTGTAGTACGGCGTGACCACGAGGAAGCCGTCGACGCCGAGCGCGTGCGCCTGCTCGGTGAGGTGGATCGAGTGGGCGGTCGAGTACGTCCCGGTGCCGGCGATCACCGTGCCACGGTCGCCCACGGTCTCGACCGCCGCCGCGTAGAGTGTCATCCGCTCCTCGTCCGTCAGAGTCGGCGCCTCGCCGGTCGTGCCCGTTACGACGATCCCGTCCGAGCCGTTGTCGAGGAGGTGATCGGAGAGCGCGCGGAAGCCGTCGAGGTCGACCGAGCCGTCGTCGCGAAACGGGGTGACGATCGCGGTCAGGACCTCGCCGAGCACGCTGCCGATTGTAGTCGCTCGGGATTGCGGTAAGGATTGCGCCGACCAGAGTCACCGAGCAAGGGAGGCACCGATGCTCAAGGAGTTCAAGGACTTCCTTCTGAGGGGGAACATCGTCGAGCTGGCGGTTGCGTTCGTGATGGGCGTCGCGTTCGCGGCCGTCGTCAACTCCCTCGTGAACAACCTCGTCATGCCGATCGTCGCGATGATCTTCGGCAAGCCGGACTTCAACGACCTCACGTTCACGATCAACGACGCGGTGTTCCGCTACGGCGCGTTCATCACGGACGTGATCAGCTTCGTCGCGATCGCCGCGGCAGTGTTCTTCTTCGTCGTCAAGCCGATGGACGCGCTGATGTCACGCGGCAGAACGCCGGCCGAGGACGAGATCTCGGACGAGGAGCGTCGCCACCAGGAGCTCCTCGCCGCCCTGCGCGCACGGGCGTAACCGCGACCGGTCCTGTAGGGGTGGGGGGTCTCCCCGCCCCTACAGGAGGCTCTCGAGGCCCACGGTGAGGCCGGGCGGCAGCGAACGCACGACCTCCAGGGCCCGCAGCACGCCGGGGACGAACGCCTCGCGCGAGGTCGTGTCGTGACGGATCGTCAGCGTCTCACCCGGGCCGCCGAGGATCACCTCCTGGTGCGCGAGGAGGCCTGGGAGCCTGACCGAATGGATGGGGACCTCGCCGCCCATCCGGGCGGAGGTCGCCTTCGCGGTGCCCGACGGGGCGTCCAGCTTCGTGTCGGCGTGCAGCTCGACGATCGCCGCGCGTGGCAGCGAGCGGGCGGCCTCCTCGGCGAAGCGCATCATCAGCACCGCGCCGATCGCGAAGTTCGGCGCGTAGAAGCAGGGGACGCCCGCCTCCCTGGCAGCCCGATCGAGGGCGTCGGCATCGAAGCCGCTCGTCCCCACGACGACCGGGACGCCCAAGGCAAGGGACGCCGACGCATTCGCGAGCACCGCGTCCGGGCGGGTGAAGTCGACCGCGACGTCGCAGCCTTCCGGTCCGTCTGCGCGCCCGTCTACCACCGCGTGCCCTGCCGCTCCGAGGGCGGGCACGAGCGCGGAACCGACCTTTCCGCCGACGCCGAAGACGCAGATCTTCACGCGCGCTCGGCGAGCGCCGGGTTGAGGCGCGCGACGGCCCGCCGGAAGCGGCTCTCGCGGGGCCCAATGCCTGCTGCGGAGAGCCTGCTCGGGCTGAAGAGCGAGCGGGCGGCCTCCGCGACGTCGTCCTCCGTGACCGCACGGACGCGGCCGAGCATCTCCTCGACCGAGACGAGCTCCATATCGGTGACGAGCGCCTTGCCGAGCCGGCTCATCCGGTTCGAGGTGCTCTCGAGCGAGAGGAGGAGCCGGCCCTCGAGGTTCTCCTTGGCCCGGTCGAGCTCGCTGGGTCGCAGCCGGCCGGCCGCGACGTCGTCCAGCTCCGCGGCGATCACCTCGACGCACTCGTCGAGGTTGTCCTCGCGCGTTCCGACGTAGATGCCCACCTGGCCCGTCTCGGCGTATTGCGAGCCGAACGTATAGACGCTGTAGGCCATCCCCCGGCGTTCGCGGATCTCCTGGAAGAGCCGCGACGACGCGGAGCCGCCGAGGATCGCGTCGAGGAGCGCGACGGCGTAGCGGGTCTCGTCGTCACGTGAGATTCCCGGCGCCGCGAGGACGACGTGGTACTGCTCGGTCCGGCGGCGGAGGAACCGGTAGCCGGGGCGCGGCAGCCGCCTGACCGGCGACCGGCGAGGAGCGGGCTGCGTGCCGTTCCGGCTCGGACCGACGGCTCGTGAACAGCTCGACCAGCCGCTCATGCGAGACGTTGCCGGCCGCGGCGAGCACGATCCGCGGGCCGGCGTACGCCCGGCGGTGCCAGTCCCGGAGCGCTCGGGGCGACACCTGCGCGATCACGTCCGCGCTGCCGATCACCGGTCGGCCGAGCGGATGCTCTCCGAACACCGCCTCGGCCGCGAGGTCGTGGACGAGGTCCTGCGGGTTGTCGTCGACCATCGCGATCTCCTCGAGCACGACCTCCCGCTCGGAGTCGACGTCGTCGAACGTGGGCGCGAAGACCATGTCGGTCATCGCGTCGAGCGCGTCGTTCAGGTGGCCGTCGGGCACGCGTGTGTAGAGGACGGTCGTCTCGCGCGAGGTGGCCGCGTTGAGCTCGCCGCCCATGGTGTCGAAGAGCTCCGCGAGGCCTTGCGCGCTGTACCGCGACGACCCCTTGAAGAGCAGGTGCTCGATGAAGTGCGAGACGCCGGCGCGGGAACGGGGCTCATCGCGCGAGCCGGTGCCGATCCAGAGCCCGAGCGCGACCGAGCGAACACCGCGCAAGTGGTCGGTGACGACACGCTCGCCCCCGGGAAGCATCGTGACCTCGGGCTTGCGCACGCGGTCGATCCTAGCCTCGCGGTTCGCGTCCCTCGAATGTGGGACTTGCGTTACTGCGTGGAAGGGAGTGAAATCGGCGCCGTCAGTCAGGCTCACTTCATAGGAGGGGAGACATGAGCGGTCCTTCTCGACGCACCGCGTTCTTCGTGGTGCTCGCAACCTTCGTGCTCGCGGCATCGCTCGTAGTGGCGGGCAGCGCAACGGGCGCAGGGACGGGCTCCACGTACCTCGTGCTCTACAAGCAGCAGGGCGTTCCAACGGATGCCTCCGCCTCGATCGCGCAAGCGGGCGGCAGCCTCGTTCAGGCATACGACCAGATCGGCGTGGCCATCGCGTCGTCCGACTCGGACGCCTTCGCCTCGACGGTTGCCCGGGACAACCGTGTCGAGGGTGTCTCCGCGACGGGGCGCTTCGCCACGCGGGTCGACGACGGCGCCGCAGCCGCCGACGCGGCCCCCGATCCCGCGCCGGGAGCTCCCGCGCCGGGAAACGACACCCTCTCCGGCCTCCAGTGGGACATGGTGCAGATCCACGCGCCTGAGGCCCGGGCGATCAACGGCGGCAGCTCCTCCGTGGTCGTCGGCGACATCGACACCGGGCTCGACTTCACGCATCCCGATCTCGCGCCCAACGTCGACTTCGCAAACAGCGTGTCCTGCATCGGCGGCGTGCCGAACACGAGCCCCGCGGCGTGGATGGACGACAACGGCCACGGGACCCATACGGCCGGCACCATCGCAGCGGCGAAGAACGGGCTCGGCATCGTCGGCGTGGCGCCGAACGTCAAGATCGCCGGGATCAAGGCGGGCAACGCCGCCGGCTTCTTCTTCCCCGAGGCGGTTGTGTGCGCGTTCGTCTGGGCGGGGACGCACCACATTCCGGTGACGAACAACAGCTACTTCGCCGACCCGTGGCTGTTCAACTGCCGGAACGACCCGGCGCAGCGCGCGATCTGGAAGGCGGAGCGGCGGGCGATCGACTTCGCCCAGCGGAACGGCGACGTGGTCGTCTCGGCCGAGGGCAACCAGGCTGACGACCTCGCGCATCCGACGCAGGACGCCACCAGCCCCGACAACACGACCCCGGTGACGCGGGACGTCACGAACGCGTGCGCGGTCGTGCCGGTCGAGGTCTCGGGTGTCGTCGGGGTGACGGCGAACGGCAACCGCCAGCTGAAGTCGTTCTACTCGAGCTACGGCGTCGGCTCGGCCGACGTGATCGCCCCCGGCGGCGATTCGGTGCTGCAGGTGACCGCGGCAGCGCCCAACGGCCGCGTGCTCTCGACGTGGCCGGCGAGCCTGGCCGGCGCGTGCGCGCGCAAGGTCTTCGACGGTGCCGCCGTCTACTGCTACGCGCAGGGCACCTCGATGGCCTCGCCACACGCGGCGGGCGTCGCTGCGCTCATCGCGAGCACGGGGGTGTCCTCCCCGGGCGCGATCGCGGCACGGCTGCAGAACACGGCCGACCCGATCGGCTGTCCTCCCGACCTGTCGATCTACGCGTTCTTCCCGGCGGTCGACAACGGGGCGCCGCAGGTGTGCACGGGGGGTGCGGGCTACAACTCGTTCAACGGCCACGGCCAGGTGAATGCCCTGACCGCGGTCGGCGGGTAGAGCCCGCTACAGCGAGCGAGGAGGCCCCGATCCGGGGCCTCCTCGCCGCGACTCCTGCGCTCAGTCGCGCCGACGGCCACCGCTGCGCCCGCCGCGGCCGCCACGGTCATCGCGCGGAGGACGCGGCTCGCGGGGCGGGGCGTCCTTCGCTCGCTCGACGAGCGCCTCGGGCGAGACGAGCTCGCCGTTCTCGTGCTTCGCGACGAGCTTCAGGCCGATGCGGCCACGCTCCTTGTCGACCTCCTGCACGATCACGTCGAGCGTGTCGCCCCGCGTGAGGACGTCCTCGATGTGCGCGACCCGCCCGGGGCCGACATTCGAGACGTGGAGCAGGCCGTCGGTGCCCTTCTTCAGCTCGACGAACGCGCCGAAGTCGGTCGTCTTGACGACGCGCCCGGTGTAGGTGTCCCCCACCTCGGGCTCCTTCGTCATCGCCTGGATGGCCGAGATCGCCGCGTCGGCGTTCGTCCCCTCCGTCGCGTAGACGAGGATCGTGCCGTCCTCCTCGATGTCGATCTGGACGTCGTAGTCCCCCTCGAGCGAGCGGATCGTCTCGCCGCCCTTCCCGATCACCATGCCGATGAAGTCGGGGTTGATGCGGATCGAGGAGATCCGCGGGGCGTGCCCGGCGAGCTCCGCCCGCGGGCTCGAGATCGTCTCGAGCATCTTCTCGAGAATCGACGCGCGCGCGCGCTTCGCCTGCTCGAGAGCCGAGCGCATGATCTCCTGGGTGACGCCGGTGATCTTGATGTCCATCTGGAGGGCGGTGACGCCCTCGGCGGTGCCGGCGACCTTGAAGTCCATGTCGCCCAGGTGGTCCTCCGCGCCCTGGATGTCGGTGAGGATGACGTAGTCGTCGCCCTCCTTGACGAGACCCATCGCGATGCCCGAGACGGGCGCCTTGATCGGCACGCCCGCGTGCATCAGCGACATCGTCGAGCCGCACACGGAACCCATCGACGACGAGCCGTTCGACTCGAGCGTCTCGGAGACGAGCCGGATCGTGTAGGGGAAGTCCTCGACCGGCGGGATCACCGCCTCGAGCGCGCGCTGCGCGAGCGCTCCGTGGCCGATGTCGCGCCGCTTCGGGCCGCGCATGAAGCCCGTCTCCCCGACCGAGTACGGCGGGAAGTTGTAGTGGTGCATGTAGCGGCGCTCCTGCTCGAGCGAGAGGTCGTCGATCCGCTGCTGCTCCTTCGCGGTGCCAAGCGTGCAGAGCGTGAGGATCTGCGTCTGCCCGCGGGTGAAGAGCGCCGAGCCGTGCGTCCTGGGCGCGACGTCCACCTCGGTCGTGATCGGCCGGATCTCCTCCGCGCCGCGCCCGTCGGGCCGGCGCTTGTCGATCGCGATCTTCTTGCGGACGAGGTCCTTGTAGATCGCGTCGGCGGCCTTCTTGACGTACGACCGCGTGACGGAGTCCTTCACGGCCGCGTCCTCGCCGTCGCCACCGGGGAACGGAAGACGGAGCTCCTCCTGGATCCGCTCCACGAGGATCTCCCGCTTGCGGGACTTGAGCTCCTTCGAGTCCTGCTCCGCGTCGATCAGGGCGCGGAGCTCGTCCTCGAACTGCTCGCGGACGACTTGCTCGACCGCCGCGAGGCGCTGCGACTCGACGAGGGCCTGAAGGCCGTTGCGGACCTGCGTCTCGCGGACGATGTCCTCCTCGCTCGAGTCCATGGTGATCGACGGGCCGTTCTCGGCGAGGAGCTCCTCGCCGATCGCGCCCGCCTCGCGGAGGCCGGCCTCGGCGATCCGCGCGCCGACTGCATCGCCGTGGCGGTCGGCGAGCTCGGCGTTCAGCTCGACGTCGATCCACTTGGGCTTCCCGACCTCGCGGGCGAGCTCGTCGATCGCGTCGCAGATCCGGATGATCTCCCCGTGCGCGAGCTCGAACGCCTCGAGCAACGTCTGCTCGGGCACCTGGTCGCCGCCGGCCTCGATCATCGTCAGTGCCTCGCGGGTCCCGACGACGATGAGGTCGAGGGTCGACTCCTCCATCTGCTGGAACGTCGGGTTGACGACCATCTGCCCGTCGATCATCGCAACGCGGACCGCGCCGACCGGGCCGAGGAACGGCAGCGGCGAGATCGCGAGCGCCGCCGAGGCGCCGTTGATCGCGAGGATGTCGTGCGGGACGACCATGTCGGCCGACAGCACGGTGCAGATCACCTGCACCTCGTTCTTGAAGCCCTTCGGCCAGAGCGGCCGGATCGGGCGGTCGATCATGCGCGCCGTGAGCGTCGCGCGTTCGGTCGCGCGCCCCTCGCGCTTGAAGAAGCCGCCGGGGATCTTCCCCGCGGCGTACATCCGCTCCTCGACGTCGACCGTGAGTGGGAAGAAATCCGCGTCCGGCCGCGCATCCGGCCGGCCGACCGCCGTCGCGAGGATCATCGTGTCCCCGCTCCGGACGACGACCGCGCCGTCCGCCTGCTTCGCGAGCTTGCCCGTCTCGAAGCGCAGGTCGCTCGCGCCCACGTCGACGGAAACCGTGGCCTGACGCCCGGCTTGGATCGTGCTCATTCCGTGTCCTCCATCCGTCCTCTTCCGATGTGGCGGAAGGTGGAGGTTTGAGCCAGCTCCGCGCGGCCCGCGCGAAGCTCGATCAAACGTCCACCTCCCATCCCCAGCCCGGCTCCTATCGACGGAGCCCGAGCTCCTTGATGAGGGCCCTGTAGCCCTCGAGATCCTTGCGCTGCAGGTAGTCCAGGAACCTGCGGCGCCGACCCACGAGCTTGAGCAGACCGCGCCGCGAGTAGTGATCCTTCGGGTGCGTCCGCAGATGCTCGGTGAGCTCCTCGATCCGCCGCGTCAGCATCGCCACCTGGACCTCGGTCGAGCCCGTGTCCTGGTCGGTCTTGCCGTGCTTCGTGATCAAGTCCTGCTTCGCTTCCTTGGTGAGGCCCATGGGTCTCCTCCCGTTCGATTCGTCTCCGGCGATCCCCGCTCGGCGTGAAGGAAGAACACGCACGGCCGAGATCGCGGTCTCGCGCAAGGGTAGCAGCGGAAACCCGCATGGATCCGGCGAAAATCGCCCGTGCCGATCGATGCTAGAACCGGGCACGATGGAGAGCGCTCGCGACTCCGAGCATGCGACGCCTCACGGCAATCGTCTCCGCCTGCTCGTCGACGCGGGCATCGCACTCTCGTCGGAGCTCTCGCTCGACGCCCTGCTCCAGCGGATCGTGGAGACGGCGGCGGAGCTGACGGGGGCGCGATATGCGGCGCTCGGCGTAGTCGACAAGACCGGACAGAGTCTCGAGCGGTTCCTCACCACGGGGATCGACGCCGAGACGTACGCGTCGATCGGGGAGCTGCCACGCGGCCGCGGCATCCTGGGGGTCCTCATCCGCGATGCGCGGCCGCTCCGCCTGCGCGACCTCGCAGACGACCCTCGCTCGGTCGGCTTTCCCCGCAACCACCCTCCGATGCGGACGTTCCTCGGCGTGCCCATCGTCTTGCGCGGCGTCGCGTTCGGCAACCTCTACCTGACGGAGAAGTCGGGCGGTGCCGAGTTCACCGCAGACGACGAAGAACTGACGCAGCTCCTCGCCGCGCAGGCCGCCGTCGCGATCGAGAACGCTCGCCTGTACGCCTCCTCGAGCCGCTGGCTCCGACAGCTCGAGACGTTGAACGAGATCGGCGCTGCGCTCGCGTCCGAGGTCGAGCTGGAGCCTCTTCTCGGGCTCGTCGCGCGGCGCATGCAGGAGCTGGTCGAGGCCCGCATCGTCCTCATCGCCCTGCCGGACGTGGAAGGCGCGCTCCGGGTCGCTGCCGCCGCCGGCAGCGAAGAGGCCGTCGGAACGGAGCTGGCGCTGAGCACGACGAAGATCGGGCGCGTCCTGGAGCGCGGCCACACGGAACGGGTGGACGCTGTCCTCGACGATCCCGAGGTCGATCAGCGCATCGCGCGGGACCTCGGCGTGACCTCCGCGATCTACCTGCCACTCTCCGTGCGGGGCCGGCCGTTCGGGGTCGTCGCGGTTCACGACAAGCTCGCACCCGACCCGCGCTTCGACGAGGCCGACGTCCGCTTGGCCGAGTCGCTCGTGTCGCGGGCGGCAATCGCGGTCGACCTCTCGGAGCGGGTCGGCCGCGACTCCCTGCGCCGCGTCGTGGAGGCTCAGGAGCTCGAGCGTGCCCGGCTGGCGCGCGAGCTGCACGACGAGACGGGCCAGGCGCTTGCGTCGATCCTCCTCGGGCTGGGCCAGCTCGAGGAGGCCGTCGAGACGGACGAGGCGCGGGCCGCCGCCGCCGACCTGCGCGACCTCGTCGTCGCGACGCTCCAGGACGTCCGCCGCCTCGCCGTCGAGCTCCGGCCGAGCGCGCTCGACGACTTCGGGCTCGTACCCGCGGTCGAGCGACTCGCGGCAACCGTCTCGGCGCCATCGGGGCCGACCGTCGACGTCGAGGCAAACCTCGGTGAGGAGCGCCTCCCACCCGAGACCGAGACGGTCCTCTACCGGATCGTGCAGGAGGCGCTGACGAACATCGTCAAGCACGCATCCGCAGGACACGTCAGCATCACCCTCGTGCGCAAAGGCGCGTCGGCGGTGGTCGTCGTCGAGGACGACGGCAAGGGGTTCGACCCGGCCGAGCTGCGGGCCGGGTCGCTCGGGATCGCCGGCATGCGGGAACGCGTCGGACTCGTCGGCGGACGGCTGACCATCGAGTCCTCGCCCGGGGCCGGGACGACGCTCGTCGCGGAGGTTCCCGCGGGCCGTAGCGGGGAGCCCGCGAGGTGACCATCCGCGTCCTCATCGTGGACGACCACGCGATCCTCCGTGCGGGGCTGCGGCGCGTGCTCGAGGCGGAGCCGGACATCGAGGTCGTCGGCGAGGCCGAGTCGGTCGAGCGCGCGGTGTTCGAGTCGATCGCCGGTCGACCGGACGTCGTACTGATGGACGTGATGATGCCCGGCAAGAGCGGCATCGAGGGCACGCCCGCCGTGCTGCAGGCCGTTCCCGCCGCGAAGGTTCTCGTGCTGTCCATGCAGGACGATCCTCGCTACGTCCGCGAGGCCTTCGAGGCGGGCGCGGCCGGCTACGTCCTCAAGGAGGCGGCGGACAACGAGGTCATCGGCGCCGTCCGGGCGGTCGCGGCCGGCGAGCGCTACGTCCATCCCGCGCTCGGCGCGCGGCTGATCGCCGCGGAGGCGGAAGAACGGCGGCGGGCGGAGCAGGACCCACTCTCCGACCGGGAGCGCGAGGTGCTGCGGCTTCTCGCGCTCGGACACACGAACCAGGAGATCGCGAAGGCGCTCTTCATCTCGGTCCGCACGGCCGAGACCCACCGCGCGCACATCATGCAGAAGCTTCGCCTCACGAGCCGCGCGGAGCTCGTCCGCCACGCGCTCGCCGAGGGCATGCTGCTCGAGGAGCCCTGACGATCGGTCGAGGAGGCCCTGCGAATCAGGGCCTCCTCGACGACGAGCTCACCTCTCCTTGCCGCCGTGGCCGAAGCCGTGCTTCGCGACCAGCCAGGTGCCGATCGAGGCGAACAGCGCGACGGCGATCCCGGACGGGATGGTCGTCGTGGTCGCGCCCGAGCCGCTCGTCGAGACGAAGTCGGGCCCCCACACCGCGCTGATCGCCACCGCGCTCCACATGGCGAAGATCGCGAGCGATGCCCACATCTCGGGAACGAGCACCTGGGCCCACACCCGCGTCCCGGGCGAGAGCCTCTGAGATTCGGGCGACAGAGTCGACATCTCGCACCTCCTTTCAAGTTCAGGGCACGAAGACGATTCGCGCCGGGACAGCGCCCGCCTCGACGTCGTCGATCGCGTCGTTCACGCTCGCCAACGGCCGCACCTCGGTGATGACCGTGGTGAGGCCGGCGGCGTGCAGCTCGAAGACCTCCCGGAGGTCCACCCGCGTCCCGACGATCGAGCCGACGACCGTGATCCCGTTCAACACGGTCTCGAAGATCGGGAGCTCGATCGTGTTCTCGGCGGGCAGCCCGACGAAGACGAGCGTGCCACCGCGTCGCAACGACCGATACGCCTGCTCGAACGCACGGGGAGACACGGCCAGCGCGATCGCCTGATCGGCGCCGCCGAGCCGTTGGATCGCCTCGACCGGGTCCTCCTTCGCCGCGTTCACCGTGAACTCGGCGCCCAGCTGCCTCGCGAGCTCGAGCTTGTCGTCGTGGAGGTCGACGGCGACGACGCGGCCCCCGGCGATCCGTGCGTACTGCAGCGCCAGATGACCGAGCCCTCCGACGCCGAAGATCGCGACGAGGTCCGACGAGCGCGTGCCGCCGACCTTCACCGCCTTGTACGTGGTCACCCCGGCGCACGTCAGTGGAGCGGCATCGACGGGATCGATCCCCGGCGGCACCTTCACGACGTACCGGGCGTACGCCCTGACGTACTCGGCGAAGCCGCCGTCGATCGAGTAGCCCGTGTTCTTCTGCTCGAGGCAGAGGGTCTCCCAGCCGGAGACGCAGTAGTCGCACGTCCCGCAGGCGTACCCGAGCCAGGGCATCGCGACGCGATCGCCCAGACCGACCTCGCCGACGCCGGGTCCCACCTCCTCCACGATCCCAACGCCCTCGTGGCCCGGGATGAACGGCGGCGTGGGCTTCACCGGCCAGTCGCCGTGGGCCGCGTGGATGTCGGTGTGACAGAGGCCCGAGGTCTCGACGCGGACGACGATCTCGCCGGCCCCCGCCCTCGGCTTCGCGACGTCGCGCACGACCAGCGGCTTCGTGAAGTCCTCGACCACCGCGGCTCTCATGGTGTCGGTCTCGGTCATCGCAGGCTCCGACAGTGTCTGTACCCCGATGCCGGCCATGGACGCCTCCATTGTTGAGTGTGGAACCAGCGTCTCCGAGCGCGTCTCCACCGGCATCGGTGCCGGCACCGATCCCCGGCGGGGAACTACGGATCGCCGCGCCGGTGGCGTCAGGGCGTCTGCAGGTCACGGCGCTCGACGAGGAGAGACCCCGCACCGAGCATGGCCTTCCAATCCTGCCCTTTCCCGGGGCACGGGCTCAGAAGAGCCAGGTCGCCGCCAGCGCGACGGTGCACGCCGTGACGAGGAGGAGCGCGACGAGCTGAAGGGCGACGCCGGTGCGCCCGCTCGCGTGGTCGCCCATCACGCGGCGGTCGCGGGAGATCCCGAGCACGAGTGCGAGAAGCGGCACGAGCAGCACCGCGTTGACCGCCTGCGTGCCGAAGAGAATGGCGACGAGCGGCGCGCCCGGTACCAGCACGAGGGACGCTCCGAGCGTCATGACCACCGCGTAGGTCCCGTAGAAGAGCGGCGCCTCGCGCACGCTGTCGTCGAGCGCGGCTTCGCGACCGAGCGCCTCGCTGACGGAATAGGCGGTCGAGAGGGGCAGGATCGAGGCGGCGAGCAGCGCTGCACCGAGGAGCCCTGCGCCGAAGAGCGTCGAGGCGAGCCCGCCCGCAAGCGGCTCGAGCGCCGCGGCCGCGTCGGCGGCGTCGTCGATCGAGCGACCCCGTGCTCGGCGCCCAGGATCGAGTAGGTCGTGATCCCGGCCGGATCGTCGTCGGACAGGCCGGCGAGGATGCCCGGCCCCGCGACCGCGAGCACGGCGAGGAGGCTACGCCGGCGCATGCTTCCGAGCTGCGAGCGGGTCCGTGCTGCGTCGCCTCGGTGTCGAGCGGGCGACCGCATCGCCGATCCCCGAGCGGCGCTCCTCGTGCAGCGCCGCGAGAACCGCCTCACCCTGGCCGACCGACGCACGCCGGACGAGCTCGACCAGCTGCGCATCGTCGAGGCGGTGGATGGCGGAGCCCGGCACGCGAAGCTGGAGCTCGTGGCCGGGCCCGGAGAGAAGATGGAGGTCGTCCCACGCTGCGACCAACGGTGGTCGCCGCGACGCGAGGCGACGGAGCCCGATGCGGCGGAGGATCGCCGCGGCGCCCGTGTCGATCCCGGCCACTCTGAGGCGGGCGCCGTCGTCGTCGAGCACGACGTCGCCGACCCTCGTCAGCCGCCGGCCGGAAGCGTCGTAGACCTGGCGGTCGAGCACGTCGCGCGCGAGCAGGAGCTCCTCCGCGCCGTCCGGGACCGGACGCGGCACGAGCGCGCCGACTCCGTCGATCAGGACGCCGCTTCGCATCGCCTGCGACGCCCGACGGTCGCCCGCGTAGACGCACGTCACGCACGGCGCGGCGCCGACGAAAGTCACGCCGAGGTCACGGAGTCGGCCGAGCGGCCGGCCACCGGCGTCGGCGACGCGTCGGCCGAGCAGGTCGGACAACCGGAGCGGGGTCGACGTACCGGCCCCTGCGATTGCGGGGATCGTCTTTGGGCGTGTCATCACGGAACCTCCTCCTCCTCGCGGGCGGATCCTGCCGAGCCTCCAACACTGCGAGGGCGGCTCCTGGCCGCCCTCGCAGTTCACTCCGGGAGGTCGGAGCGATCAGCGGCCGATCGTGGCCACCTCCGTCGTGATCCGAGCCTGCCCGGCGGCCTCCTCGCGGAACCGCCCGCCGAGCACTGCCAGCGCCAGGATCATCAGCCCGATGCCGGTGAGCAGAAGGGCGACACCGACGACGATGCCGAACACGGAGAGCTGCTCGGCCATATAGCTCACGTTGAGCGCCGTGGAGAGGGCGGTCTCCGTGACCCAGGTGTTCCGGGCCGCGTTCGCGAGCGGCGCACCGCTGGGATCCTTCGCCGCGGCGGCCTCGTCGTTCGTGCCCTTCGCGTCACTCGGGTTCGCCGCCGATTGGTAGCGGCCCATCTGCGCGTAGGTCATGCCGCCACTCGCCTCGAGCGCGTGCTCACGCATCACGAGCGCGAACGCCCGCGCCTGGTCGCCGGTGAGAACCTGCTTCCCGGCCCACTGGTCCGCGTGCTTCGCGACCGCGGGATCCGTCGTGTCACCGAAGTAGATCTGCTCCTGCCTGAGGCTGTCATTGACGGTGTTCCGCCCGTCGACGCCCATGTAGATGGCCGCCGCGCCGAACGCGATCAGGACGACGCCTGCCGCGAGGCCACCCCACTCGAGAAATCTCCGTGCGCTCATCGCTCCTCCTCCCGATCTCTTCTCTTGACGTCTCGGACGATCGCGCAGGATCGAAGCGCCGCCATCGGGATTCCCACGCCGGCCCGCTGCCGCGAAGCCGCCGCGTCGTTGTGGAGAACTACCGAGGGGTGCGAGCGCTGCTCACCACGACTTCGCCCGGACGAGGGCGCGCGGCTCACGGACCCGCACGCGCGCGTCGACCGCGACGCAGCGGTCCGGCAGCGCGAGGACGGGGTTCACGTCGAGCTCCGCGACCGCGGGAAAGTCCTCACCGAGCCGCGCGAGGCGGTGGACGAGATCCTCGAGCGCCGCCCGATCGGCCGGCGGGGCGCCGCGGAAGCCTGCCACGAGGCGTCCCGCCTTTCCGCGCGTGACGAGCTCCTCCGCGTCGACGTCGGTGAGCGGCGCGATCCGGAACGCCGCCTCGCCGATCAGCTCCGCGTAGACGCCCCCAGGCCCGAAGGCGACGAGCGGGCCGAAGACGGGATCCTGGACGATGCCGGCGAGCAGCTCGGCGCCGCCCGAGAGCATGGGCTGCACGATCACGGGCGGCCCGATCCGGGCCGCGGCGGCCGCGACCGCCTCCTCGCTCGCGAGGTCGAGCGCGATGCCGCCGGTCTCGGTCTTGTGCGCGCCCGGCGCCGCCGTCTTCACCACGGCGGGAAGGCCGAGCTCGCGTGCGACGGCGACGGCCTCGTCCGCGGACGCCGCAACGCGTTCCGGTACGAGTGGTACTCCGTACGCGAGCAGCAGCTCACGGGTCGAGGCCGGGCTCGAGCCAGGCGTCGTCCGAGCGCTCGAGCGCCTCGGCGACCACCGCGGCCGCCCGTGCGGGGTCGATGCCGTCGAGCGCCGGCACCGCGCCCTGCGGGCGCCGCAGCCACTCCGCGCGATCCGCGACGCGGCCGAGCGCACGCGCCGCCGACTCCGGATAGGCGAACGGGGCGACGTGACGTGCACCCCGGAGCGCTGCGGGGATCCCCTCCGAGGTCATCACGACCGCGAGGACGGGCTTGGCGCCGTCCTCGCGTTGCGCGGCCTCGGTCACCGCGTGCGCCACCTCGTCCGCGGTCGCGCTGACGGCGGGCACGAAGAGCACGATGACCGCCGAGACGTGCGGGTCGCCGAGGAGCAGCGGCAACGCCTCGGCGTACGACCGGGCGGTCGCGGAGCCGAGCATGTCGACGGGGTTCGAGACGCTCGCCTCTGCCGGAAGCGCCGCCCGCAGCGCTGCGGTGGTGTCGTCACTCAGCGTCGGGAGCTCGAGCCCGGCTGCGTCGCACGCGTCCGCGCAGAGGATCCCGAGCCCGCCGGCGTTCGTGAGGATCGCGACGGACCGGCCCTCCATGCGCGCTCCGCCCGAGAGCAGCGCGGCGACGTCGATCAGCTCCTCCAACGACGCGGCGCGGATCACGCCCGCCTGCTCGAACAGGGCGTCGACGGCCGCCTCGGCGCCTGCGAGCGCCGCCGTGTGGGAGCTCGCCGCCCGCTGGCCGCTCGCCGACGTCCCGCTCTTGAGGGCGAGAATCGGCTTCCGGCGCGCCACCCGCTGCGCGATGCGACCGAACTTGCGCGGATTCCCGAACGACTCGACGTAGAGGAGGATCGCCTCGGTCGACTCGTCGTCCTCCCACCACTCGAGCAGGTCGTTGGTCGAGACGTCCGCCTTGTTTCCGATGGAGACGAACGCGGAGAGCCCCAGCCCGCGCGTGACCGCCGCCTCGAGGAGCGCGAGCCCGAGCGCGCCGCTCTGCGACGAGAAGCCGATCGAGCCCGGTGCCGCCGAGCGCGACGCGAACGTCGCGTCGAGGCCGCGCCCGGGGACGGCGATACCGAGGCAGTTCGGGCCGATCAGCCGCGCGCCGTGCGCCCGCACGAGCTCGAGGAGCCGCTCCTGGCGCTCGACGCCCTCGCTGCCGGTCTCGGCAAACCCTGCGGTGATGACGACGAGCGCGCGGACACGCACGCGGAGCGCCTCTTCGGCGGCGTCCAGCACGGCGTTCGCCGGCACGCAGATCACGGCCAGGTCGACCGGATCCGGGACGTCTTCGATCGACCTGTAGCCGCGTACGCCGGCGACCGGAACGCCCTCTCGGTTGACGGGGTAGGCGGCGCCCACGAAGTCCGACCGGACGATGTTCCGGAAGAGCTCGCCGCCGATCGTGCCTCGACGGCGCGAGGCGCCGACGACCGCAACGCTCTCGGGCTCGAAGAACGGCCGGAGCGACGCGGTCACCGCGACGTGGTCTCGCTCCGAGACACGCTCCTCGAACCGCTCCGTGCGGCCGATCGGGAAGGTCACCTCCACCTCTCCCCCGGCGAGCTCTCGCGTCAGCTCGAAGCCGAGGGCCTCGAAGACGCCGAGCATCTTCCGGTTGTCCGCGACGACCTCGGCGACGAACCGCTCGATCCCGTGGTGGGACGCTCGCAGCGCCAACTGCTCGACGAGGCGCGTCCCGATCCCGCGCTGCTGGTACGCGTCGGCGACCGCGAACGCGCCCTCCGCAGCGGTGGGGTCGCGGAGCCGCACGTAGCTCGCGAGCGCGACGACCTGCTCGGCGCCGTTCTCGACGAGCGAGCCCAACAACGCACCACGCTCGCGCCAGTCGGGCTCGACGACCTGCTCGACGAGCTCCGGCCCGAGACGTGGGAAGCCGTGGAACCGCAGGTAGAGGCTCTGCTGCGAGAGCGCCCCGAAGAACCCGAGGATCGCATCGACGTCGTCCCCCTCGGGCGGACGGAGCCGGAGCGTGCTCCCGTCACGGAGGATCACGTCGACGACGTCCTTCACGGCGCCATTGTCGCCCGCCGCTCGGCGGCGCGCATTCGTAGTTCCCCGCGGCAGGGTCAGGTTCGCCGCGCGGCCACCGGCGTCTGCGCCGTCTCGTCCGCGAGCGTGCGGAGGAGGCCCGGCATTCCGCCGCGTGCGAAGGCTGCGCACTGACGGGCTGCGCCGTTCTCCTCGAGGACCTTCTCGATGCCGTCGAGCGCGTCCTCGTCCCCGAGCTCCCGTGCGATGGGCCGAACGCGGCGCACCGCCTCGCGGGCGACGTCGGCGAGCGGGCGAGTGACCTCGCCGTCGAGGACGATCGCGTCCGTGCCGTCACGGGCGGCGCGGAAGGACGCCCAGTCGAGCGCCTCACTCGGGACGTCGAGGGGACCCGGTCCGTCCGCGGCCTCGATGACCAGCGCCCGCACGAGGGCGGCGATCGCCCCGGCGTGCTCGAGCGAGGACTGCGTGTCCATCTCGCGCAGCTCGAGCGTGCCGTGCCGCGGGTGCATCCGCAGGTCCCACCAGAGAAAGGTCGCGTCGGGGAGGCCGGCCGCCGTGAGCGTCTCGGCGGCCAGCTGCTCGAGATCCTCGATGTCGCGCACAGCCCGCGGGACGGAGCGCCCGGGGTACGCGCGCGAGAGGACGTACCGCGCGCTGCGCAGACCCGAGTCCGTCCCGAACCAGAACGGGCTGTTCGCCGCGAGCCCGACGAGGAGCGGCACCTGGAGGCGCATGGCGTTGAAGGCCTGGGCCGCCGCACGCTCGTCCGGGAGCCCCACGTGCACGTGGAGCGCCGATTCGGGCGTCCGGCGCAGCAGGCCGCGCAGCTGGTCGGCCACGAGCTCGTACCGAGGCCCCTCGACGAGCGTCGCGTCGCCGAAGCGGCCGTCCGGATGGAGGCCCGCGCCGAGCAGCGTCGCACCCGCGGCGTTCGCCGCACCGCGCAGCAGGGCCAGTGACTCCACAGCCTCCGCGACGGACGCGCCGGGCGGTGAGCGCAACTCGATCTGCGCCGCGTAGGCGTCATGTCCCGCGGCCCGCGGGTCGACCCGCATCGCGTCGAGGACCTCGTCCGTCACGGAGGAGAGCGCAAGCGTCGCCTCCTCGACGAGGAAGAGCTCCTCCTCGATCCCGACCGTGAACTCCGAGCCGAACGGGAACGTCATCGGCTCTCCAGCGCCGACGCTGCGGCGATCCGCCCGAGGACGAGGGCCGCGGCAAGGCCGCTCGAGTAGCCGCCGGTCGAGATCCCGCCGATGTCGCACCCCGCCGCGTAGACGCCGGGCGCGACGCGCGCGTCCGTGTTCGCCGCGAGGCCGCCGAGCGTCGTCGTGATCCCCGCGACGACGTCGACGTGCACCCACCCCGGAGTGCGACTGACCGGCGCCCCGGCGTGTTCGGCGGCCGTCACCATCTCGCCGATCGTACGCCCGCGGATCTGCTCTCCGAGGCGCTCCTCGCGGATCCGGTATGTCACGCGCGCGCCCGGCCTGCGCGCTGTCCACTGGACGACGTCGATCTCCGACCAGGTGTGCGGTTCGTACTGCTCGCCCTCCGCGTCCTCGACGACCGCGTGCTGGGCGTAGAGCTGGGCGAGCGGGACGAGCTGCGCCTCCGTGATGTGGGCCGGCGGCGCCGGCATGTTGCGTCCGTAGAACTCGTCCATCCCCGCGGTCGTGGCAGCCCCGGCCGCGCGACCGAGCGCGAGGCCGTCGCCGACACTCCACGGCGTCGCGCGGAGGAACAGCGCGTCGGCCTCGGGGGTGATCCACTCCCGCACGAGCTCCCGGCTTGCCTGGAAGCCGCCGGTCGCGAGGACGATCGGGCCGCGCTCGGGAAGCTCGCGGAGGGGATCGGCGAGACGGAGCTCCCCCGCGTGCCGTGTGAGGGCCTCTGTCAGCGACCGTGTGTCGAAGCGGACGCCGGTCGTCCGCGGGTTGCCGGTCGAGCGCTCGACCACTCGCGCACCGCGCTGCTCGAGCCAGGCGAGGTCGTCGTCGAGGTCGTTCGTGGACGAGTCGCTGGAGCTTCGGGTTGCCGCCGGGGCACTCGCGAAGGAAGTCGTCGAGCTCGCGGTGACGCCAGATCACACCGCTCGAGAGGAGCATCGAGCCTCCCGCGCGGTCGCCCTTCTCGTGGACGACGACGTCCGCGCCGCGCGAGGTCGCCTCGGTCGCGG
Source organism: uncultured Actinomycetes bacterium (assembly GCA_963742625.1). Taxonomy (GTDB): domain Bacteria; phylum Actinomycetota; class Thermoleophilia; order Gaiellales; family Gaiellaceae; genus Gaiella. The sequence continues at coordinate 677,304 of CAVUMO010000002.1, read as the reverse complement.
CGACGAGACCGGCCATGCCGGCTCCGGCGACGACGAGGTCGGGCACGGGTCAGACCAGCGAGAAGCCGGGCTTGTGCTCGACGTACTCGAGCCGGATGCGATCGGGCCCACGCAGGAACACGGCGAGCGTGTTCGGCGCGTCGACGACGTTCTCGATGTCGAGCCCCCGCGAGCGCGCCTCCTGCTCGACGCGATCGGCGCTGGCCACGAGGAACGCGAGGTGGTTGAGCAGCGGCTGATCACCCTCGTGGGCGTCGCCCTTGCGCAGCACGACGTGACGATCGTCCACGGTGAGCCGGTCGCCGTCGCGCTCCAGCCCGAGCTTGCCGAGACCGGTCGCGGTCGCGTCGGGGTCGGGCACGGTGAGCACGACATGGTCGAGGTCGGGAGCCGCCGTCGATGCGTCCTCGACGACTCCGAGCGTAACGCCGTCCGGGGCCTCCACGACCACTTCGGCACCGTTCCCGTGCGGGGCGAATCCCGCTTTCGCGAGCCGTTCGCGCACCTCGTCGAGGCTCTTGACGCGCACGACGATCCGCTCGAGCACGCCACGGTCCCGCGGGCCCTCCGCGGCGAACAACGTGACCTTGCCGCGGCGCGCGTCGCCGCCGACGAGAGTGAACGCGTCGGTGCGGTCGACGACGTGCATCCCACAACCGTCGGTCAAGAGGCGAGCGAGCTCGTCGCGCTCGGTCGTCCACAGGGCGACGTGGTCGAACGATGTGACGTCCATCCCGTCGTTGTACCCGTTCGCACCCGGGCTACGCGGGCTGGACAAGCCATTCAGAAGCCGAGGCCGACCGCGGTCGTGTCGCTCTGCTCGCGGTCGATCGGCGCCTCGACCGCGATCCCAGCGTCCGACGGGAGCTCTGCGTGCGACACCTCGACCTCGCCCGCGACCTCGGCAAGGAACGGGCTGAGCCGACGGCCGACGATCTTCGTCGGCGGCCACCAGATCGGCGTTCCGCTCGCCCAGTCGCCGTCGCCGCCCTCGCCGAGGTCGTGTCGAAGGTACGCGGGCTCCCCTCCGGTGAGCAGCAGGCCACGCAAGACCGGCCGAAACGGATGCGGCACGAGCGTCGCCCCTGCCAGCACCGCGATCGCCTCCCCCGCCACAACCGCCTGCTGCGCGGCGAGCCCGCCCTGCTTGATCGTGAACGCCGTCACGTCACCTGCGGCGAAAACCCCTTCCACGCCGATGACGGCGCAGTGGTCGTCCACCTGCACGAAGCCGTCGTCGGTCTGAGGAACGCCCTCGATCCGGCCGCCGCGGAGCCGCGGAAGCGCGACGGCCCGTTCGGCGTCGAGAGCGCCGTCCACGAGGAGCAGGGCGCGGCCGTCGTACGCGACGGCATGCGCGTCGCAGACCACGTCGACTCCCGCCTCACGGAGCATCCCCCCAACGGCGTCGCTCGCGGTGCGCCCGAAGATCTGAAGTGGTCGGGGCTCGGGCGTCACGAGGGTGACCGCGGCCCGGGTGACACGGCGTTCGGCGAGACGTCGGGCCGTCATCAGCGCGAGCTCGTACGCCGGCATCGGCCACGCCGAGCCCGGCGGCACGACGAACGCCACGCGCGTTGCGACGCCGTGCTCCAGCTCCTCGAGCAGCGTCCGGATCCTGGCGCCGTCCGCGGGACCGCGGAACGTCAGCGCCCCACGAACGGCCTCGCTGGGCATTGCACCGCACGCGATGAGCAGCGCGTCGTACGCCAGGTCCGCGCCGTTCGCCGTTCGCGCGACGTGCCGGTCGGCGTCGACGCCGGTGAGCCTGCCGAGGGTCATGCCGGCTCCGACACGGGCCGCGAGCAGACCGAGGTCGAAATGGCGCACCGTGGCGAGGCCGAAGGGCTCTGCCACCGCCGCCGGGCGGTACCAGAACTGCGGCTCGGGCGACAGCAGCTCGACTCTGACCCGCCCTTCGCCGACATCGGCGAGCGTGAGCGCGGCTTCGAGCGCCGCGACACCGCCGCCGGCGATCAGCACCGAGAACTCGTCCACGTCACCATGCTGCGCGCGCCCGCCGCGCGTGCCATCCGGGATCGCACGCGCGGCCAAACGGGTTTCTACGGATCGAAAGACGCGCCTCGGGGACAATGCGCTGTGTGTGGGGCGCTGCAGGCCTGCGAGTCCTCCGTCTCGCGAACCCGCTCGTTCGGGTCGTGCTCGAGTCACGGGCACACCGTCTCGCGAGCGGGCGACTCGTCCTGCTCGCCTATCGCGGGCGCCGCACCGGGCGCGAGTTCCGCATTCCCCTCCGCTACGCCGAGACCGACGCAGGGGCGCTTGTCGCGGTGGCGGTCGGGCCGGACCGCAAGCAGTGGTGGCGCGCCTTCCGCACCGAAGACACGGCGACGCTCACGCTCCGCGGCGCGCGCGTCGACCGTGTCGGCGTGGTCGCCGAGGGGGACGAGCGTGACGCGGCGCTCCGCGCGTACGTCGACTGCTACCCAAGAAGCGCACGGCTGACCCGCGACGCAGCGGTCGTCGTGTTCCGAGCGCGGGGCGGATAATCCCGGCGTGCGGCTCTACGGCGACCTCGCACCGTGGTTCCACCTGCTCACCTCGCCCTCGGACTACGCCGTCGAGTCGGCGCGATACGAGCGCCTGATCCTCGATGCCGTCCCGGACGCGCAGACCCTCTTCGAGCTCGGCTCCGGTGGCGGCAACAACGCCTCGTACCTGCGCGAGCGGTTCACCTGCACCCTGTCGGACCTGTCGCCGCAGATGCTGACGCTGAGCCGCGAGCTGAACCCCGGTTGCGAGCACGTCCTCGGGGATATGCGGACGCTCCGCCTGGGCCGGAGCTTCGACGCCGTCTTCGTCCACGACGCGGTGATGTACCTGGCGACGGAGGACGACCTGCGCTCGTGCATGGAGACCGCGTTCGCCCACACCAGACCGGGAGGATGCGCGCTGTTCGTCCCGGATTGCACGCGTGAGACCTTCGCGTCAGGCACCGACCACGGGGGCCACGACGGCGACGACGGGAGAGCGCTCCGGTACCTCGAGTGGACGCACGAGCCCGAGCCGGGCGAGAGCTCGTTCGCCGTCGACTACGTCGTGCTCCTCACGGAGCCCGGCGCGGAGGACGTTCGCGTCGTCCACGACCGGCACCTCCACGGGCTCTTCCCCGAGCACACGTGGCTCTACCTGTTGGAGGCGGCGGGGTTTGCCGCCCGCGTCGTCCAGGGCAACCCCGACGTCGAGGACGAGGCGGAGCCCGTCTTCGTCGGACGCCGTCCCTGAGAGCCCCTAGGCTGGCCGCACCGCCGCGCGCGTCGCCTCGACGTCCTTCGCGATCTGCTCGATCAGCGCCTCCTCGGAGTCGAACACCGCCTCGTCGCGGAGCCGCTCCCACAGCTCCACCACGAGCCGCGAGCCGTAGAGGTCGCCGTCGAAGTCGAGGAGGAACGGCTCGATCCGCCGCTCGGTCCCGCCGTAGTGGGGATTGGTGCCGATCGAGACGGCGGCCCGGTGGCCGAGCGCCTCGCCCGCGTAGATGCCGTAGCGCGGGCAGACGAGCTGCGCATCCATGGCGATGTTCGCCGTCGGATAGCCGAGCGTGCCTCCCCGCTGGTCGCCGGTGACCACCGTCCCGTCGAGCTCGAAGGGACGGCCGAGCATGGAGGCGGCCGTGGCGAGGTCCCCGTCCCGCACGGCATCCCGGATCGCCGACGACGAGACGCCCTCGAGCTCCTCCACCTCGAGCACGTGGAGCCCGAGCGCGCGAAGCGTCTCCACGCTCCCGGCACGCTTGCTGCCGAACCGGAAGTCCTGGCCGACCGCAACTGCCTCGGCTCCGATCCCGCGAAGGTAGGTCTCGACGAACTCCTCCGGGTCGAGCCGCATGAACTCGGGCGTGAAGGCCGCAACGAGCGTGTCCGCGATCCCGGCCTCGGAGAGAAGCTCGAGGCGCCGCTCCAGCGTCGTCAGCAGCTCCACGCGATTCCCGAGGACGATCCGCGGATGCGGGTCGAGCGTGATCACCGTGGGCTCGAGGCCCGATTCGAGCGTCGCCCGCAAGACGGAGCGGTGCCCGCGGTGCACGCCGTCGAACGTGCCGATCGCGACGGCGCGCGGCCGCCGGTCGAGCTGCGAGGGTGCATGCGCGATCCTCATCGCGCCGGGGAGTCTCGCACCGTCGCGAGGCGCGGCAGCGCGTCCTCCAGCGGGATCACGCGGGTCTCGTCCGACTCGTCGACCCCAAACGGCCCGATCTCCGTGCGCCGAAGGCCCAGGCAGTGACCCCCGAGCGCATCCGCCAGCGCCCGGACGTACGTCCCCGAGCCGACGTGGAGGTCGAGGCGCGCGATGCCCTCGTCGTAGGCGAGGAGCTCGAGTCGGTGGACGCGCATCACCCGAGTCGGCATCTCGACGTCGACGCCCTGCCGATGGAGTCTGTAGGCGCGCGTTCCGCCGATCTTGACAGCGGACGCGGCGGGGATCGGCAGCTCGACGTCGCCGCGGAGCGCGTCGAGCGACCGTTCCAACTCGTCTCCGGTGGGGGGCGGATGCTCGTCCAGCGCCTCGCCCTCCGGATCGCCCGTCGTCGTCCGCATCCGCAGGTCGACGTCGGTGAGATACCGCTTGTCGAGCTTCATGAAGCGGTCCTGCAGGGATGTCGCGCGGCCCGAGAGAAGGATCAGGAGGCCCGTCGCGAAGGGGTCGAGAGTGCCCGCGTGCCCGGTCTTCGCGCCCGTCCGCGAGCGGACTCGGGCGACGATCGCGAACGAGGACGGGCCCGCCGGCTTGTCGGCGAGGATCACGCCGGTCGGCTCGAGCCCCTTCGGGACGGGCACTACGTCTCGCCGGCGCCGTTCGCGGCCGCGAACGCGTCGACGATGCGCCGGGTGATCTCGTCCATCGTCAGATCCGTGGAGAACCCCGCCGCGCGGCGATGCCCGCCGCCCCCGAAGGTGCGGGCGATCGCCGAGACGTCCACGCCGTTCGGGTGCGAGCGGAGCGACCCCTTGCGGCGGCTTGATGCGCTCTCGGGCAGCTCGCGGACGAGCGCGACGAGCTCGGCACCGTCCACCGCGCGGAGGTGGTCGATGATGCCCTCCGAGTAGGGCTCCTCCGCCCCGGCCGCCTCGAAGTCCTCCCGGCGCAGCTCGGAGACGACGATGCGCCCGCCGGCAAGCTCCGTCGCATGCTCGAGGGCACGCGCCAGCAGCTTGAGCTTGGGGAACGGGGTCGACTCGTAGACCTCGACGAACACCTTGCCTACGTCGGCGCCGTCCTCGACGAGCTCCGCCGCGAGGCGGAGCGCCTTCGGCGTGGTGTTCGAGTACTGGAACCGGCCGGTGTCGGTGACGATCGCCGTGTAGAGCGCCTCAGCGAGCTCGGGTGTCCGTTCGACGCCGAGACCGTCGAACACGTCCGCGAGAACCTCGGCGGTGGACGACGCGTCGTCGACGACGAGGTTCACCGAGCCGAACCGCGTGTTGTCGTGGTGATGGTCGACGTTCACGCTGAGAACCGCCGAGTCGAGGAGCGTCGGCTCGACGACACGGCTCTCCTGTGCGCAGTCCACGGCGACGAGCACGCGCTCGCCGACGTCCTCGGGCGCCTCCCGCAGGAGGCCGCGCTCCCCGAGCCGAAGAAATGCATACTCGCCGGCGAGCGGCTGCGGGCCGCCGAGCACCATCACCGAGTCCTTGCCGAGCTGGACCAGCGCCAGGTGTGTGGCGAGGAGCGAGCCGAGCGCATCCCCGTCGGGGTTGTCGTGAGACGTCACGACGAAGCGGTCGCCCGCGCGCAGCGTCTCGACGACCGCGTCCATGTCACTCGGGGGCATCGTCGTCTCCGTCGGCGGCGCGAGCTCGTCGATCAGCTGGGTCATGCGGACGCCGTGCTCGACCGCGCGATCGTAGACGAACTCCAGGCGGGGCGTCCGCCGCAGGCCGAGCTCCTTCCCGACCCGGCCCTGCAGGACGCCGGCGGCCCCGTCGAGCGCCTGCAGCGTCTTCTTCCGCTGGCCCTCGCCTCCGAGGACGCTGACCCACACCTTCGCGTGATCGAGGTCGCTCGTGGTCTCCACGGTCGTCACCGTCACGAAGCCGATGCGCGGGTCCTTGAGGGTGGGGATGGCCTCCGAGAGCACCTGCTTGACGGCCTCGTTCACCCGCCGCATCCGGCCGCTCATTCGAGGTTCACCACTTGAAGCGGCGTGTGACGCGCGAGTGCCGCGAAGTCGCGATCCGAATGCAGCACGGGCGCACCGGCCTCGATCGCCGGAACGGCCACGAGGCAATCCGTCACGCTCCGGATCGTCTCACCGGCCCAGCGACACGCGCGGTAGAGCGCGGCGGCCTGCTCGAAGCCGTCCAGACCGTTGAGCGGAAGGAGAGTGAATCCGAGCAGCATGCTGCGCAGGTCGTCGGTGTGCTGCACGTTCCGTGCGCCTGCGAGGATCTCCGCCACGACGACCTCGGTGACGCAGAGCTCCTCGTCTCCCCGCAGCGCGACGCGGAGGCGCCGATGCACGGGGCTGTCGGTTCCTTCAAGCAGCTCGATCCAGGCCGACGTGTCGACGACGATCACAGCGGCGCGACAGGCTCGTCACGCATCGCGGCGAGATCGGCGTCCCAACCGCTCCCCTCGAGCGCGAGCGCTCTCGCGCGAGGGTCGTCCCCGGTGGCAAGCGTTCGTCGCAGCGCGAAGTCGATCGCGGCGCGCTTCGTCCGCAGCCCGTAGAGCTGCATCACTCGCTCGAGCAGCCGTTCATCGACGACGACGTTCGTACGAGTCACGGAACCCATGATACACACGAATACACAATCTTACACGTCGATGGGCTCACGTCAGCCATCGCCGTCCTCGAGGTGGACCAGTTCGCGCTCGCAACACCCGAGCTCGAACGCCTGGCCCGAGAGCCACCGCTCGGCCTCGTCGAGCAGCCGGGTGGCGTCGCCCGCCTCGCGCGTCACACACGCGAGCGTCAACCGTGCGCGCTGCCACACGTCGTGGTGGTCGACCTCCGCGATCGAGCAGCCGACGCGGTTCGCGAGCTGCTGCTTCACGGAACGGAGCTGCATCCGCTTCTCCTTGAGCGAATGGCTCTCCGGGAAGTGGAGCTCGAACGAGAGGATGCCGACGTAGCCCGTGGACATGTTCGGATTCCGTTGGCGCCCGCCGGGAGGAACGGAACGCGCCCTACCGTAGTGGAAATCGTGCGCCGCTTTGCCCTGCTCACGGCGATTCTGGCCTGCTCCGTCGCCGGCTGGGCGTCCGCCTCGGCGGCCGGCCAGCGGACCGTGCTCAACTTCGGCGACTCCCTCGGGGTCGGTACGCAGCTCTACCTCGGCGACTATCTCGCGGGCTGGGCCGTCCGGGACGAGACGGAGGTCAGCCTCCACGCCGCCGACGTTCCCGGTGCGCTCCGAAGCCTCGGGGCCGCCCTCCCGCCCGTGATCGTGGTGAGCGCGGGCACGAATGACGACCCGGGGACGATCTCGCGGTTCGCGCGGACGGTGCGCGAGAGCGTCGCCGTCGCCGGGAGCTCCCGCTGCGTGATCTGGGCGACGATCGTCCGGCCGCCGTACGCCGGCGTTTCGTACTCGGGCTACAACCGCGCGCTCCGCACGATCGCGAAGCGTCACCCGACCCTGCACGTCCTCGACTGGGCGGCGATGGCGCACGCCCATCCCGGCTGGTTCGGCTCGGACGGCGTCCATCCGGCGATGACCGGCTACCGCGCGCGAGCCGCCGCGACGGCTCGGCTCATCCGCGCCGCCTGCTGACGTGGGCGCTTATTCGGCTGCAGCGCCGCTCGGCGCGAGCTCGGTGCGCTCGACCTCGCGGGTCTCGAAGACCTCGAGGACGTCGCCTTCCTTCACGTCGTTGAAGCCGTCGAGCAGGATCCCGCACTCGAAGCCCTCGGCGACCTCGCGAGCATCCTCCTTGAACCGCTTGAGCTGCGCGATCGAGGTCTCGTTGATCACAGTGCCGTCGCGCACGACGCGGACGTGCGCGCCGCGGCGGACAACCCCGTTCGTGACCATGCACCCGGCGATCGTGCCGAGCCGCGAGACCTTGAACAGCGCGCGCACCTCGGCCTCACCGAGGATCTCCTCGGTGGTGACCGGCGAGAGCATCCCGACGAGCGCCTGCTCGATGTCCTCGGTGAGCTTGTAGATCACGCGGTACGTGCGGATGTCTACGCCCTCGCGCTCGGCGAGCTGCCTCGCCTCGGCGCTCGGCCGGACGTTGAAGCCGATCACGAGCGCGTTCGACGCCGACGCGAGGTTCACGTCGTTCTCGGTGATCCCGCCGACACCCGTGTGGATGACGTTCACGCGCACCTCGGGGTGCTGGATCTTCCCGAGCTCGCCGACGAGCGCCTCGACGGAGCCCTGGACGTCGCCCTTGAGGACGATGTTGAGCTCCTGCACGGCGCCCGCCTGCATCTGCTCGAAGAGCGTCTCGAGCGAGAGACCGCTGACGGTCGAGCGCTGCGCGAGCTGCTCGCGGCGGAGCCGCTCGGCGCGCTTCTCGGCGAGATCCTTCGCCTGGCGCTCGTGCTCCACCACGCGGGAGAGCTCCCCGGCGGACGGCGGATGGTCGAAGCCGAGGATCTCCACCGGCTCGCCGGGCCCAGCCTCCTTGACGCGCTCGCCCCGGTAGTCGTAGAGGGCGCGCACCTTCCCGGCTGCGTCGCCGGCGACGATCGCGTCGCCGACGCGGAGCGTGCCGCGCTGGACGAGCATCGTCGCCACCGGCCCGCGCCCGACGTCCAGGCGCGACTCGATGATCGGGCCGGAGGCGTCGGCCTTCGCGTTCGCGCGGAGGTCGAGCTCGGCGTCCGCGACCAGCAGGATCTTCTCGAGGAGCTCGTCGAGCCCCGTCTGCTGCTTCGCCGAAACGGCGGCGAACTGCGTCGCCCCGCCCCAGTCCTCGGGCTGGAGGCCCTCGGAGGCGAGCTCCGTCTTCACGCGGTCCGCGTTGGCGGCCGGCACGTCGACCTTGTTGATCGCGACGACGATCGGCACGTCGGCCGCGCGGGCGTGGCTGATCGACTCCTTCGTCTGCGGCATCACGCCGTCGTCCGCGGCGACGACCAGCACCGCGATGTCCGTCACCTTCGCGCCGCGGGCGCGCATCGCGGTGAACGCCTCGTGGCCCGGCGTGTCGAGGAACGTCAGCTTTCGCCCGTCGACGTCCGCCTGGTACGCGCCGATGTGCTGAGTGATCCCGCCGGCCTCGGTGTCGACCACGGACGTGGAGCGGATCGCGTCGAGCAGCGTTGTCTTGCCGTGGTCGACGTGGCCCATGATCGTCACGACCGGCGGCCGCGCGCTGAGGTCTGCCTCGACGTCCTCGACGATCTCGGGCTCCTCGTCGTCGGCCGCGTGCTTGATCGTGACCTCGCGGCCGACCTCGGCCGCGATCAGCTCGACCTCTTCGTCCGAGAGCGACTGGGTCGCGGTCCGCATCTGACCGAGGCCCATGAGGATCTTGATGATCTGGGACATCGGGACGCCGAGCGCGCCCGACAGGTCCTTGACGGTGACGCCGGACTCGACGGTGACCGGGCCTGTCGGCGGCGGTGGCGGCGGCGTGCGGGGCGCAGCCTGCTGCGAGCGGTCGCGTGCCGCGCGCGCGTCGCGTCCGCGGGCCGAGCCGCCCTCGATCACCACGCGTCGTCGTCTGCCTCCCTGGCCGCCGCCCCGCGGGCGGATCGGGCGGTTCGGCTTGTTCGGACCGTCAGCCATGCGACACCTCAGTGTAGAGGCGCGCGAGCTCCGGCTCGACGCGGACGGCTCGTCTGAGGGCGCGGGCGAAGGCGCGACCCGTCGTCGCCCGCTCGAAGCACGTCAGGTCGCGGCATGTGTAGGCGCCGCGACCGCCCGACGTCGCCCCGACGCTCAGCACGCCGTCCACCTCCGTGAACCGGACGAGCGCATGCTTCGGCGCACGGCGGCCGCACCCGACACAGGTCCTGAGGGGCGCGGCGTCGTCACGTGTCGTCGCGAGCCTCCTCCACGAGCCCGTCCGCGAGCGCGACCTCGGTCGCCTCCGCGACGATCTCCTCCGCCACCTCGGCTTCCTCGACGGTGAGCTCGCCCGCGGCGAGGGCGTTCTCGACGTCCTCGAACGCCTCCTCGGCGACCGCGACCTCGGTCGCGACGCCGCCGGCACCCTCGATCTCGGCCTCCTCGCCGGAGGCCGTCTCCGCGGAGGTCCCGTCCGAGAGCGGTACGGCGGCGCCCCGCGCGGCGGCGGTCGGGTCGTCGGCCAGCGCCTGGTGGGCGGGGACGCCGCAGTAGCGCGACCCTGGGAGAGCGGCGTTCGGACAGCGCTTCCCGTTCGAGAGAAGCGCGGCACAGCGACCGGAGAAGTCGCCGACGCCCTCGTTCCCACCTGCGAAGGCGGCGTCCGCCTCTTGCTGCGCGAACTCGCTGTCGGACTTGATGTCGACCTTCCACCCGGTCAGGCGGGCGGCGAGGCGGGCGTTCAGCCCTTCCTTGCCGATCGCGAGCGCCAGCTGGTCGTCTGGCACGACCACGGTCGCGTCGCGGCTCTCGTCGTCGATGTAGACCTCCCGCACGCGCGCGGGCGAGAGCGCCTTCGCGACGAAGCGCGCCGGCTCGGTGTTCCACGGGATGATGTCGATCTTCTCCCCGCGAAGCTCCGACACGACCATGCGGACGCGCGAGCCGCGGGGACCGACGCACGCGCCAACCGGGTCGACGCCCTGGGCGTGCGACTCGACCGCGATCTTGGAGCGGTAGCCCGGCTCACGGGCGACGCCGCGGATCTCGACGAGCCCGTCGGCGATCTCAGGCACCTCGAGCTCGAAGAGCGCCTCGATCAGCTGCGGCGCGCGGCGCGAGAGGATCACCTGCGGGCCCTTCGTCCCGGAGCGCACCTCGATGATCACGGCCTTGATGCGCGAGCCCTGCTCATAGCGCTCGCCGTCGACCTGCTCGGAGCGCGGCAGGAGCGCCTCGACCTTGCCGAGATCGACGAGCACGTTGTTCCGGTCGCCCGCCTGCTGGACGATGCCGGTCACGACCTCGCCCTGGCGGTCGACGTACTCCTCGTACATCATCGCGCGCTCGGCCTCGCGAATCCGCTGCTGGATGACCTGTTTCGCGGTCATCGCCGCGATCCGGCCGAAGTCGTCCGGCGTCGCGTCCGTTCGGTCGACGAGGCTGTCCGGAACCTGGTCCCAATCGAGATCGAGCTCGTCGTCGACGATCAGCGTGTGCTGCTTCTCACCGGTCTCCTCCTCGATGCGCTCGAGCTCGTCGATCGCCCGCTCCCGCGCCTCCTCGAGCAGGCGCGCCTCGAGGTCCGACGGGATGTCGAGGGCGAAGACCCGGAACTCGCCTTCGTCATCGAGCTCGACCGTCGCGTGGCGTGCCGCCCCTGGGGTCTTCTTGTAGGCGGCGAGGAGCGCGTCCTCGAGGGCCGCGATGAGCGTCCCGGTCTCGATGCCCTTCTCCCGCTCGATCGTGCGGATGCCTTCGATGATCTCCTGGCTCATGACTCCCGTCCCTCGTCGATGAGGTTTCCCCGGACGATCTCGCCGACCGGGACCTCGAGCTTCGACCCGTTCACCGCGACGGTGACGGCGTCGTCGTCGGCCGCCACGAGCGTCCCGCGGAGACGCTTCGCGGATGCCGTCCGGAGCTTCACGGTGCCGCCGATCGCCCGGCGGAAATGCTCGGGCCGGCGCAGCGGCCGCTCGGGGCCGGGCGACGAGACGTCGATCGTCCAGTCCGAGCGGTACGCGTCGAGGAGGCGCGTGACGCGCTCGCAGAGCGCGAAGTCGACCCCCGCGGGGTGGTCGACGTACACGCAGAACCGGGCGGGCGAGAGCAGCTCGACGGCGAGCACCTCGACGTCGGGCAGGGTCGACTCGACGAGCGGCGTGATCGCCGCCTGAAGCTCCCGCTCTCTCTCGTACGTGCCGGTTGCCATGTGTTTCGCCCCTTACAACACGAATGGGCGCATCCCGCGCCCATTTCGCCAAGCCGGTGAAATGTGGTGAGCGAAGGGTAGCACCGGCAGGGGCTCGGGGCGACCCGGCGGCCGTGCCGCCGCCTCGAATCGTTCGGCGATGTAGATTCGCGGCCGTAAGGGGAGCAGGAGTCCACGAAGGAGGGAATCGCATGAAGCGTCCTGCACGTATGCGGCGCGCGCCGTGGGTCGTCCTCGCACTCGGGATCGCGGCGTTCGCCGCGGCCGGCGCAGTCGCGGTCGCAGGTCTTCAGCCGGCGGACCTGACATACACGCCGAACTCGGAGAGCCAGGTCACGAACGTCGACGTCGCCCGGGCATGGATCAAGAACTACTACGGGGTACCCGGAGCCACGACAGGGAAAAACGGGGACCTGACGGGGAAGACCGCGGACTGGAGAACGCCTCTCAATACGTCGAGCAACTATGCGGCCGAGGCGACCTCGGTCGCGAAGGACGGTGGCAACTGGCTCGCCGCGCGGTCGAAGGTCGCGCACCGGGCGATCGTGCTCGACGTCGACGACACGACGCTCGCGACGTGGAACTACGAGCTGTTCAGCAACTGGGACTTCAACCCGACGACGAACGGCTACTTCGTCGACAACGAGTGGTTCCCGGCGGTGCCCGGCATGGTCGACATGGTCAATCAGGCAGCCGACGAGGGGTACGCAGTCTTCTTCCTCACCGGTAGGCCGACGACGCAGTTCGAGGCGACGCTCGCGAACCTCACCGGCTCTGCCCACACCCCCATCACGCCGCCCGCGGCGGATGTGCCTCCGCCCCTGCCATCAGCGATCGACGCCGGATACCAGACGCCAACGCTGATCGCGCTGACCCCCGGGGGTTCGAACCAGCCGGGGCTCTTCACGAAGCCGGCGATCTCCGCGTATCCGCAGTACCTCAAGGATGCGTGCGCCGAGGAGCTCAGCCAGGTCCCGCAGAAGTCCTGCACGACGATCCACTACAAGTCCGCGACGCGCGCGTACATCGAGTCGCAGGGCTACGACATCGTCGGCAATTTCGGCGACCAGTTCAGCGACCTCGAGGGCGGCTACGCCGACAAGACGTTCAAGCTGCCGAACCCGAACTACTACCTCCCCTAACCCAGGGGTCGCACTCCATCCGCTTCTCTCCCGCGGCCGTCCGGCCGCGGGAGAGGCGGAGGATCATCTAGACGTCGAGGACGATCGTCACCGGCCCGTCGTTGACGAGCTCGACCTCCATCCTCGCGCCGAAGACGCCCGTCTCCACCCGGACGCCGAGGTCGCGCAGGCACTCGACGAAGCGGTCGACGAGCGGCGCGGCGACGTTGGGAGGCGCGGCGTCCGTGAAGCTGGGGCGCTGCCCCTTGCGCGTATCTGCGAGGAGCGTGAACTGGCTCACGACGAGCGCTTCGCCGCCCGTGTCGAGCAGCGACCTGTCGAAGCGCCCGTCTTCGTCCGGGAAGATCCGGAGGCGCGCGATCTTCGCCGCGAGACGCTCCGCTGCCGGGTCGTCGTCCTCCGCGGCCGCGCCGAGGAGCACGAGCAGACCCGCGCGGCACGCCCCGACGACGTCGCCGTCGACGCGCACCTCGGCCCGAGAGACCCGCTGGACGACCGCTCGCATCGGGCGATTCTCTACGCTCGCGACGTGGCCGTCGTCGAGCTCCGCGATCGCGAGGAGATCGCAGCGTTCCTCCGGCGGCGGCCCGCGGTTCACGCGTACGCGCTCGGCGACCTCGACGACTTCTTCTGGCCGCACACGCGCTGGCTCGGCCTCGCCCACGACGGGAAGCTCGCACAGGTTGCGCTCGTCTACGACGAGCCCGACCCGCCGGTGCTCCTGGCGCTCGCAGAGGAGCCGCAGGAGACGATGGCGGAGCTCCTCGTCGCGGCAGCGGAGCGGCTGCCGCCGACGCTCTACGCCCATGTGTCTCCGTCGCTGCTCGCCCGAATCGAGCCTGCCCTCGCGGCGACGACCGAGCCCGTCGCACACAAGAAGCTCGGCCTCGTCCGCCCCGGGGCGCTTGCCGCCTACGACACGGAGGCGGTCGACCGGCTCGGCCCCGGCGATCTCGACGAGGTGGAGCGGTTCTACGCGAAGGCGTACCCGGGCACCTGGTTCCAGGCGCGCATGCTGGAGACGGGCCGCTACGTCGGCATCCGACGCGGCGGCGCGCTCGCGTGCGTCGCGGGGGTGCACGTGTGGTCGCCCGCGTGGGGTGTTGCGGCGCTCGGCAACGTCGCGACGGTGCCCGAGGCCCGCCGCACCGGTCTCGCCACGGTCGCCTGCGCGCGGCTCTGCCGGATCCTCCTCGACGACGGCATCGACACGATCTCGCTGAACGTCCGGGCCGACAACGACGCGGCGATCCGCGCCTACGAGAAGCTCGGCTTTGCCCATGCCGCCGACTACATCGAAGTCGTGCTTTCCTCCCGGAAGATGCGCGACACCCTGAGCCCGTGAGCGCGGCTGCACCCACCCGGATCTGCGTGATCGGCGCCGGGGCGGCGGGACTCGCGAGCGCGGCGATCCTCCGTCGCGCCGGGGCGGAGGTGACGGTGCTGGAGCGCGAAGCGGTCGGCGCCGCGTGGCAGGCGCGCTACGACTGCCTTCACCTCCACACGGTGCGCTGGCTCTCCGGGCTGCCGGGCTACGGCATCCCGCGGTCGTCCGGCAAGTGGCCGTCCCGGGACCACGTGGTCGACTATCTCCGCGCCTATGCGAGCCGGAACGACCTCGACGTCCGCACCGGGTCTCCCGTCGAGCGGGTCGAGCGCAAGGAGGACGGATGGGCCGTCCGGGCCGGCGGCGAGACCCACCTGGCAGGGCGCGTTGTCGTCGCGACCGGCTACAGCAACGTGCCGCATCTCCCGGAGTGGCCCGGGACATTTGCCGGCGAGCTCATCCACTCCTCGGCCTACCGCCGCGGCGATCCGTACCTCAGCCGTCGGGTGCTGGTCGTCGGCGCGGGCAACTCCGGCGCCGAGATCGCGCTCGACATCGCGCGTGCCGGCGCGAGCGACGTCCTGCTTGCCGTGAAGACGCCACCCGCCCTCGTCCGCCGGGACACCCTCGGCGTCCCGAGTCAGCTCCTCGGGATAGCAAGCGCGGGACTTCCCGCCGCCGCTACCGACCGGATCGCGGCGACGCTCCGGCGGGTCGCGTTCGGGGATCTCTCCGACGTCGGGCTGCCGGCGCCGGAGAAGCCCTACTCGGAGTTCCTTCGCCGGCGCGTGATCCCCATCGTCGACGTCGGCCTCGTCGCAGCCGTGAAGGAGGGCCGGGTGACGGTCGTGCCGGCGCTCGACCGCTTCGAGAACGGGAAGCCGGTGCTCGCGGACGGCCGGGTCGTGGAGGTCGACGCGGTCATCGCCGCGACCGGGTTCCGCACGGGGCTCGAGCCGCTCGTCGGGCATCTCCGCGTGCTCGACGCGGCGGAAGTGCCGCTCGTGCACGGCGCCGACGAGCATCCGTCCGCCCCGGGACTGCACTTCGTCGGCTTCGTCGTCTCGCTCGGCGGCACGCTCCGGCTCATCGGCAAGCAGGCGGAGCGTCTGGCGCAGGTCGCCGCGTGATCCTCAGCGATGTCCGAAGTGGTGGGCGCGCGGGAGGGCCGAGACGACATCGGGGGCCGCGGCGACCCGCCGGACGAGCGCCGTGAGGCTCTCGAGCTCGCGGACGAGGATGTTCCGGTTCCGCTCGACCCGCTCGTAGCGGCCGCGTACGAGGACGATCGGCTCCCCCCGGACGATCCCGCGGTGCCGCTCGTACATGTCCTTCGGGACGATGAGGTTCACCTGGCCGTGCTCGTCCTCGAGGAGCATGAACACGATCCCCTTCGCGGTCGCCGGGCGCTGGCGGGCGATCGCGAGCCCCGCGAACGCGACCGTCGCCCCGTGGCGTGCCTCGTGCAGCTCGAGGCTCGAGAGCGTGCCGGGCGGCAGGTGCCCACGGAGGAGGGCGAGCGGATGCGTCCCGACCGAGAGGCCCGTCTCCCGGTAGTCCGCGAGCATCCGCTCCCAGCGCGTCAGGTCGGGTAGCTCGGGCGTCTCCGCGGTGGGCTCGAGCGGCAGCGGCAGCTGCTTCGCCTCCCCCCTCGTCCCCTCCACCGAGCGCGGCCGGGTCGCGAGCCCGAGCTCCCAGAGGAGGTCGCGGCGTCGCGGGCCGAAGCCGTCGCACGCACCGCCGCGGACGAGCGCCTCGAGCGCGTCCCGTGAGACGGCCGCACGGCGAGCGAGGTCGCCGACGTCCCGGTACGGGCCGCTCGCGACCCGCTCCGCCTCGAACGCCTCCGCGTCTTCCTTCCCGACCGACGAGACGTATGCGAGCCCCACGCGCACAGCGTAGGAAGGCCCTTGCAACATACTGTTACAAGGCTCGATGGAACACCGCGCTTCGCTCAGGTTGACGTCGGGCGGGCGCACCTCGACGCCGCGCCGCTGCGCGTCGCGGACGAGGCTCGCCGGCGGGTAGAAGCCCATCGGCTGCTCGTTGAGGAGCCCGCAGAGGAACTCGGCCGGGTAGTGGTGGCGCAGCCACGCCGACTGGTAGGCGAGCAGGCCGAACGCGGCCGCGTGCGCCTTCGGGAACCCGAAGCCCGAGAAGCCGACGAGCGTGTCGTAGACCCCTTCCGCCACCTCCTCGGCGACGCCGTTCCCGACCGCGCCGGCAACGAAGTGGACGCGGTGCGCCTCGAGCGCCTCGTGGCTCCGCTTGCGGCTCATCGCGCGGCGGAGTCCCTCCGCCTCCCCGATCGTGAACCCCGCGAGCGCGATCGCGACGTCGAGCACCTGATCCTGGAAGACGACCACCCCGAGCGTCGAGGCAAGCGGCTCGCGGAGCGACTCGTGCGGCACGGGATAGATGAACGTCGGATCCTCACGGAGGCGCCGCCGGTGCTCGATGTACGGGTGCACGGCCTTCCCCTGGATCGGCCCGGGCCGCACGAGCGCGACCTGGATCGTGAGGTCGTCGATCGTCTCGGGCCGCGTGCGGAGGAGGCTCTGCATCTGCGCGCGGCTCTCGATCTGAAACACGCCGACGGTGTCCGCGGCCTGGATCTCGTCGAACACCGCCGGGTCGTCGAGCGGAATTCGTGAAAGGTCGATCGGCGCGCCGTGCAGCCGCGCGATCCGGTCGACGCACTCCTCGACGCACGAGAGCATCCCCAGGCCGAGCAGGTCGATCTTCAGGAACCCCGCGTCGGCGCAGGAGTCCTTGTCCCACTGGCAGAGCTGGCGACCTGCCATCGCCGCGGGCTGGACGGGGACGAGCTCGACGAGCGGCCGTGACGAGATCACCATCCCGCCCGGGTGCTGCGAGGCGTGCCGCGGCAATCCTGCGATCTCGCCTGTGAGGAAGCGGAACGCCCGCCAGCGCTTCGAGAGGAGCTTCTGCTCCGCGTCCGGGAGCGACGCGACCTCCTCCGCGACCCGCTCCGCGTGCCAGCCGTCGGTCACCCGCGCGAGCCGTTCGAGCTCGGCGTGCGGCAGCCCGAGAGCCTTCCCGACGTCCCGAATCGCCCCACGGGAGCGGTACGTCGCGAAGCTCGCGACGAGCGCGGCGTGCTCGTGCCCGTAGCGCTCGGTGACGCGGACGATCAGCTTCTCGCGGATGTCCCGGGGGAAGTCGAGGTCGATGTCCGGCACGGAGGAGAGCTCCCGGTTCAGGAACCGACCCAGCGAGAGATCGCTCTCGACGGGGTCGACGTGCGAGAGCCCGGTCAGGTAGCAGACGATCGAGCCGACCGAGCTGCCCCGTCCTCGCCCCGGCGGCAGGAACATCCGCGGCGAGTTGCGGCCGCGCACCTCGAGCGCGCACGCGCGCGCGAGCTCGAGCACCTCGTGGTGGAGGAGGAAGAACCCCGCGAGGCCGAGCTCCTCGATCAGCGCGAGCTCGCCCTCGAGCCGGGTGCGAGCCTGACTTTGCAACAGTCTGTTGCTAGCGCTGTAGCGCTCGCCGAACGCGTGGTCGCAGATCGCGTGGAGGTGGCGGATCGCGGGGTCGGCTCGGTCGGAGAAGTCGGGGTAGCGGTAGCCGAGCTCCTCGGTGAGGTCGAAGGCGAGTCGCTCCGCGATCCGCACCGTGCGCTCGGCTGCGGCCCGGTCGATCCCCACAAAGCGCTCGACCATCTCGGCCGGCGGGCGGAGCACCGCCTCGCGGTTGCCGCGGCGTTCGCGCTCGCAGCCGTCGAGCGGGGTGCGGCAGCGGATCGCCACGAGCGTGTCCTGGAGCAGCGCCCGTCGCGGCGTGTGCGCGTGGACGTTCCCCGTCGCGACGGTCTCGACGCCGAGGTGCTCGGCCAGGTCGCGGAGCGTCGTGTGCCTCCGTGCATCGCCGCGCTCGTAGGGGCGCTGCAGCTCGACGAAGAACCGCTCGGGGCCGAACGCGGCGGCGAGCCGCGCGGCGCCGTGCTGGTCGTGGAGCGCGAGCCCGTCGCGCGCGCACCCGGAGAGGCAGACGAGGCCCTCGTTCAGCTCCGCGACGGTCTCGAGCGGGACGGAGGGCGGGAGTGGCTCCCGATCCTCGCGGCCCGGTCGCCGAGTGCCGGCATGCGCCTCGGTGAGGATCCGGCAGAGGTTCGCGTAGCCCAGGCCGCTCTCGCAGAGCAGCGTCCCGTGGCGCCCTCCCTCGAGCGTGACCTCGGCGCCGGTGATCGGCCGGATGCCCGCGTGCTTCGCCGCGTGGGCGAACTCCAGCGAGCCGTAGACGCCGTCGTGGTCGGTCAACGCGAGCGCGGGATAGCCGAGCTCGGCCGCGCGGGCGATGAGCTCCTCTGGATGCGACGCCCCGTCGAGGAACGAGTACGCCGAGTGGCAGTGCAATTCGATGTACGACGTGGGGGAACCCATGGTTCCCCCACGAGCCCCCTCCTTCACCGCAGCTCCCCCGCCACCGTTTGCTGGGCCCTCCCGGCCGGCGAAGCCGGCCTCCGGCCGCGACGGATCGCGCACGGATCCAGCAAGACCCGCGAAACGACGGTCGTGAAGCTCGACCCGGCGCCGAGGCAACGTGCGGAGGCGCGCGGTCATACTGGCCGCACGTGAGCGAGCCCGTCCTCGTCCCACCCGGCAAGGGAGAGGTGATCGGCGATACGGCCGACCGGCGCGTCGAGATCCTCTCCGACGACGACACGCTCAACGTCACTTGGTCGCGCTTCGGTTCGCACCGCGAAGGCGCCGACCTCCATGTCCACCACCACCACACGGATTGCTTCTACGTCCTCGAGGGCGAGCTCACCGTGCGGCTCGGCCTCGAGGGCGAGCCTGTCGGCGTGCCCGCGGGAACGCTCGCGCGCGTGCCGCCGCTCGTCGTCCATGGCTTCCGCAACGGAGCCGATGCGGAAGTCCGCTACCTCAACTTTCATGCGCCGGGCCACCGTTTCGCCGAGTACCTGCGCGCGATGCGGGACGGCCGCTCGTTCACCTACGACCAGCACCCGCCGCCCGAGGACGGCGGCCGTCCGGCGAGCGAGGCCGTCGTCGGCGCCGTCGAGCACGTCGCGGAGCGATCCGGCTGGCACGTCAGGCTGCTTGCCGACGTCGAGGAGCTGGGGCTCTCCGAGACACGGTGCGAGCTTGGTGCGGAGGCCGACCCGCGGCACATCCATCGCCGCCATGTCGAGTCGGTCTACGTCCTCGCCGGCGAGCTGACCCTCACGCTCGACGGACGCGAGCGGAGAGCGACTGCGGGCACGTGGGTGCAGGTACCCGCTGGAGTGGCGCATGTGTATGTATGCACCGGAAGCGACCCGGCTCGATTCCTGGAGCTCCACACGCCGAGCTGCGGGTACGGCGCCTCCCTGCGCACCCTCCCGGGGTTCGACCAGGAGCTCGTCTAGCGCGCGAGCGCAGGTGTCCGACTGAAGTCGGACACCGATGGTCAGGCACGCTGCGCGAACCAGCACCGCTGCTCCCCGTCGCGGTAGACGCACACGTTGCGGCCGGACTCGAGCACGACCTCGAAGTAGCGGCGGTCGACCGGCTCGTCGGTCCACCAGCGGTCGACCACGCGCCATTCCTCGCGCACGACCGTCACGAGCTCGCGATTCACGAGCCGGGGCTCTCCACCGCCGGTCGTCTCGACGAGCACGGGCCTCGGCGCGTTGAGGCGGCCCGCGACGACCCGGGAGGAGATCACCGGACATCTCGAGGAACCACCAACGCCCGGGTCTCGGGAATGCGCGACCACGGCGCGACCTCGACGACCGCGCCTACCGCGCCTCCGCCTGCGCTCGCACGCACCTGGCGAAGCCCCTCCCGCAGGAGCGCGTCGGTCTCCTCGCCCTCGGGCGCGAGGAACGCGAGCTGCTGCCCCGCGTGCTCCGCGAGCTCCACGGCCTCGAGCCGCAGCTCGACCACGGGCGCCGGGATCTCGGTGAGCTTGGGGCCGAGGGCCGAGCGCAGCCGCCCTCGCTCCGCGGTCGCCTCCCGCAGGGTCACCGTGCGCCGCCACGAGCCTCCGCCGACGAGCCGCGCCGCGAGCGCGAGCTTCCGGAACGGACGCCGCTCTCGCTCCGGCCGGGCGAGCAGCCTGTCGAGCAGCGCACCGAACGCGCGCCTCAGAGTGAGCTCGTTCGCGACCGCCTCGGGGAAGGAGAGCGCCTCGGCCAGCTCTGCCGCGGGCGATCGCCCACGCACGCGCCGGCGTTCCCCGCCGCGCGCGAGGCTCCACGCCCGCTTCCCCTCCGGCCCCAGCCGCTCGGAGACCGCCGCGCCAGGCAGGGAGGCGAGCGATCCGAGGGTGCGGACGCCGAGGCCCTCCAGCTCGGCATACCGGCCCTCGTCGAGCGACAGGAGCGAGAGAGGGAGCGGCTCGAGGAACGGTTGCTCCTCCCTCCCCTCGACGATCACCGCCTGACCGGGACGCGCCACGCTCGCGGCGGCGAGAGCGACGAAGCGTCGCCCACCCGCGCCGGCCCGTGGGTCCCAGGCAGGCCCGACGGAGGCAAGCGCCTTGCGGAGCGCCGCCTCCACCCCTCCGTAGAGCCGCTCGACCCCGGTCGTCTCGAACACGACCATCCCCGGCTCGACCGGCTCCACACCGAACCCCGCGTCCTCGAGGCGTCGCAGGACCCCCTCCCACTCTCGCTCCGCGCCCGCCGGATCGGGATCGACGAGCACGAGCTGCGGGCAGGTGGCGAGCGCCTCCCCGAGACGCATCCCCGCCGTGACGCCTGCCGTCTCGGCGGCGGCGGTCACCGGACCGACGAGCTGCTCGCGCCCCGGCGAGGGGGCGAGCGCCGCGGGGACGACCGCGAGCCTCGGCCGGGACCGGAGCGCCGCGCGGAGCTCGAATCCCGGGATGAGGAGGCAGGCGATCATTGGGGAACAGGTGTTCTAGCGAACACCTGTTCGTATGTCAAGCAGCCTCTCCTAACATCGCTCGGCCCGGAAGCACTCGACGACGTACGGGAGCGTCAGCACCCCGTCGCGCGCGTACGCGTCGAAGAGCGCGTCGACACGGCCGAGGATCGGAGCGCGCTCCTCCTCGGGCAGGACCGCGCAGTAGCTCCGTGAGAGCACGAGCTCGCGCAGCGCCTCGCGGTCGACGTCCTGCGAGTGCTCGAACCTCGCGCGCTCGACCTCTCCGTAGAGGCCGCTCTGCTCGATCGCCCCGGAGTGACGATCGACGCCGGTGCGGCCGACCATCGCGTCGCTCATCTCGTCGACCCACGGGACGCGCTCGTCGCGCACGTTCCAGACGAGCGCAATCCGCCCTCCGGGCCGGAGCACGCGGGCCATCTCGGCGAGCGCCGGCCCGGGATCGAACCAGTGGAACGCCTGCGCGCACGCGACGACGTCGACCGATGCATCGGGCAGCGGCATCGACTCCGCTGAGCCGACGACGGCGGTCGCACCGGGGACGGCCGCACGCAGCCGGTCGAGCATCTCGGCGAGCGGCTCCACCGCCACGACGTGGTGACCGAGCGCGGCGAGCGAGCGCGTGAGCTTGCCGGTTCCGGCGCCGAGGTCGACGACGTCGCGCGGGGTCTCGCCCGCGAGCCAGAGGACCGCGTCGGCCGGGTACCCGGGCCGCGCCCGCTCGTACGCGTCCGCCACCCGGGCGAACGAGGCTGCGCGCTCGGCACGCACGGGATGAGCCTAGTGCCTCGTCCAGTGATGCTGCCTCATCGCGCATCAGGGACCTGGAGGGCATTGCTGGACTGGGCACTGTCGTCGGGCTCGGGCAGCTCGCGCAGGCGCGCGATCGGCGTCGGCAGGAGCATGAGCGCGCCGAGCAACGCGCCGGCCGCGCCGATCCAGAGCGTCGGGCGGAGGCCGATCGTGCTCCCGAGCAGGCCTCCGAGCAGCGCGCCGACGACGCGCACTCCGTAATTGACGAACGTGTACGCCCCGGAGATGCGCGACCGGAGGCGGATCGGGATCACCGCGGCCATGATCGCCCCCGCGCTGATGTCGAGGAGCATCACGCCGAAGCCCGAGCCGAGCTCGGCGAGGAACAGGCACCCGAGGACGACGGGATCGGGGCCGGCTGCGAGCGGGACGAGCAGGAACGGCGCGGCGAAGACGACACACCCGACGACGAGCGTCGGCCCGATCCCGATCCGGCGTGAGACAGGCGTCGCCGCGACTGAGCCGACGAGCCCGCCGACGGCGCCGGCGCCGAGCACGAGGCCGAGTGTTCCGGGAGAGACGCCGAGCGTTCGCGTCGCGTAGAGCACGAACAGGGACCAGAAGACGAAGTTGAAGAAGTTGATCGTCGCGGTCGCCAGCAGCGCCGCACGGATGAGCGGCGAGCCGGCGATCCACCGGAGCCCGAACGTGATGCCTTCCTGCTCCGCTTCGGCGGTCGGCTCCTCCGGATGGATGCGGCCGAGCAGCGCCCCGGAGCAGAGGAACGAGAGCGCGTCGGCGACGAGCGCCCCCGGCCCGGTGACGACCCGGACGAGGACCCCCGCGACCGTCGGGCCGGCGACGAAGGAGAACGCGCGGCTGCCGTTGAGCAGAGCGCTCGCGTCGACGAAGCGCTCCCGCGGGACGATCGTCTGGAAGAGCGACGCGTCCGCGACGTTGAACAGCACCGAGAGGGCGCCAGCTCCGAAGGCGACGGCGTAGAGCTGCGGGAACGTGAGCGCGTCGAAGAGGTACGCGATCGGCACGCTGACGAGGAGCGCAGCCCGACCGAGGTCGCACGCGATCATCGCGCGCCGGCGCTGGCCTCGGCTGTCGACCCAGGCCCCGGCGTGGAGGGCGAACAGCAGGACCGGCGCCAGGGCGACCGCGGTCAGATAGCCCATCTGCGCCGCGCTCGCATCGAGCGTGAGGACGGCGATCAGCGGGATCGCGAGGAGCGTGATCTGGTCGCCGAAGAGCGAGACCGTGTGCGCGCCCCAATAGCGGCGGAAGACGCCGTTCTCGCGGAGGAGGCGCGGGACGGAGAGCCGTGTCTTCCGCGCGGCGGCGCGCGCGTCGACGATCACAGCTCGTCGTCCGGGATCGCGACCTGGAGGAACATCACGGGTCGCGAGCCAGGCGGCCGCAGCTCCGGCCGGGTGAGGCGCTCGAGGTACGGCTCGGCGAGGGCGCGCAGGGCGTCCCGCAGCGCCGCGAGCTCGTCGACGTCGAGGTAGAGCAGGGTGTCGCCGAGCGCGGACGCCTCGCCCCACTCGGGCGTCTCGTCCGAGCGCCGCTCGAACCAGCGCTCGAGCCGCTCGACGTAGCGCCCGAGGACGATGCGCTCCAGCACCCGCGAGGCCTCGTCGAGCTCCGGCGTGTCGGGCACGTTCGGCCAGGCGGTGTGGAGCGCAGTGGCCCGCCACGGACGCTCGCGCCCTCCCCGGCCTTCCGCCTCCTCGACGAGGCCGAATCGCGCGAGTTGCCGAAGGTGGTAGCTCGTGCTGCCGGAGCTCTCCGCCAGTCGCCGTCCTGCCTCGGATGCGGTTAGCGGCCCATCCCGCCGTAGCAGCCCGACGAGCCTGATGCGGACGGGATGCGCCAGCGCGCGGAGCGCGGCGGGTTCACGGAGCTCGATCTCTCGCAACATGCAAAGAAACCTTTGCAAAGAAATCTTTGCATGTCAAGTCAGGCTTCTCGCTGGCCGCCGGTAGACGGCTGCGTGCTCGACACGCCGGCTGGAGCGTGCGCCTGAATCCGTCTGGCTCAGGCGAGCTCGCGGGCGCGGGCGAGAAGCGCCAGCTCCGCGGCCGACTCGTCCTCCCGTGCCGTCCGGCTCCAGCTCTCATGCATCGTCAGCGTCGCGCGGATCCCGTCCAGCATCTCCTCCATGGCGGCCTCCGACGACGATCCCGCCTGCCGGCGGGCGGCGGCGCACGCCGCGGGGTCGAGCGCGTCCCGAAGGATCGCCTCGTCGATCTCGACCGGCCTACCGATCGCGGCCACGGCCGCCGCGGCAAGGCGGGTCGGCGTCAGCTGCGAAGACGGCTCGCCGGCGTCGACGAGCTCGCGGACCGCGCGCCCGACGATCGTGTGCGCACTGCGGTAGTCGACGTCACCGGTCAGCGCGAGGACGTCGGCGACGTCGGCGGCGGTGACGAAGCTCTCGCGTGCGATCCGAGCGAAGCGCTCCGTCCGCAGCTGGATGCCGTCCAGCACGGACGCAGTCAGCCGGGCGATCGCGACCGCCTCGTCGAGCGCTCGCGGAACGGTGCCGTTGAGCAGGTGGAAGTGATCGGTGCGCGCCGACCCGGTGTGCAGAGTGGCGAGCGCGCTCGCGACGTCGCCGGCGGCCTGCCCGGCCTGCGTGCGTATCGCAGCGAGCGCGTAGGGATTCTTCTTCTGCGGCATCAGCGCGCTCGCGCGGCTGTGGGCGTCCGCGAGCTCGACCAGGCCGAACTCCTCGCTGGCGTAGATCTCGAAGTCCTGGCCGAGCTGGCTCTGGTGCGTCGCGGCGATCGCGAGGGTCGCAAGGAGCTCGAGGTACACGTCGGCCTGCCACGCGGCGTCCTTGGCGTGCTCGACGACTCGGTCGCAGCCCAGCAGCTCGGCGAGTCGGGCGCGATCGAGGGACCAGCGCGAGCCGGCACTCCCGCCGGCCCCCGCGACGCTCGCCCCGAGGGCCGCGTGCGAATCGCGCGCCCGGTCACCGTCGCGAAGCGCAGGGTAGGCGTACGCCAGGAGGAGGTGGCCGACGGTTGTCGGCTGTGCCGGCTGGAGGTAGGTGTAGTCGGTCGCGAGCACGGTGCGCGTTGCCTCTGCGTGCCGAACGAGGGCCGCGGCCTGGTCGACGAGCGCGTCATGCAGCTCTCGCACGCCCGCACGGGCGGTCAACCGGAGCGCGACGCGAAACGCCTCGCGTCGTGGACGGCCGGCGCTCAGCCAGCCCGCGGCCGCCCGTCCGACGCGCCGCTCGAGCTCGGCCTCGCGTGCGTTGAACGCGTCGCCGAGCGACGCATCCCACGGGAACTCGTCGGGGGGGATCGCGTGGAGCTCGAGCAGCCCCCGTAGCAGCGACTTCGCATCCTCACCCGCGAGGTCGCCGCCCTCGATGAGCGCGACGGCGTGCGCGAGGTCTGCGAGCGACAACCCGCGAGCCAGACGCGGGCCATGGGCGCTCTCGGCCGCATAGGCCGCCGCCACGAGCTCGCCCGCAGCGCTGCCGCGCAGCCGCCCGCCCCGCCCCAGCTCCTCGGTCTCCGTCACGACGGAGACACTACGGCCTGAGCTCCGCAGCGACGCCGTGCATGCCGACAAGACGTGGGACGACGTCGAGCACGCTCTCCCGGGCGCACCACGGGATGTCCGCCTCGAGCTCGGGCCCGTGCTCGATCAGGTCGCGGCCCGAGCGCGACGCACGGAACGCCTCCTCGGCAGTGCCGTAGGACCGCGTCAACCGCACGGCCGCCTCGGCTGCGTCGCTCCGCTCCGCGCCGATCCCTTCCACAACCCGGCCGGCCACGTAGGCGTCGTCGAGCGCGAACGCGCCCTTCACGCCCGCGCAGAAGACCGCGACATCGTCGCCGTGCGACGCCGCGGCCTCGGTCACGGCTGCGAGGTTGAGCAGCGAGGCGATCAGCACCCTCTCGCAGCGCGCCGCGGCAGTCACGATCGCGCGGGTCCCGTTCGTCGTCGAGAGCGCGACGCCGGGCGTACGCGGCTCGCGGTACTCGCGCGGGGAGTTGCCGAGGTCGAACCCTTCGATCCGCACGCCGAGGCGCTCCCCACCGAGGGTCACCTCGTCGCTTCCGAGGGCGCGCGCGTCCTCCACCTCCGCTGCGCACAGGACGCGCTCGTACCCGGCGTCGAGCGCCTGGCAGATCGTCGAGGTGGCCCGGATCACGTCGATCACGAGGCCCGTCGGGGCGGCCGCAGCCTCGTCGGGGGTGAACGCGACGTGAACGCGCACGCGGGTACGCTAGCCGTCCCCGTGGCCACCGACCCGGTTCCCCGCTGCTATCGGCATCCCGACCGCGAGACGCTCGTCTCGTGCTCGGAGTGCGGCCGGCCGATCTGCGAGGAATGCATGAACTTCGGGCCGGTCGGGATCAAGTGCCCCGACCACGCCGCGGTCAAGCCGTCGCGCGTCCGCACGCCGCAGACGCGCACCGTCCGACAGGCGCGGCACACGGTCGCGGGGCTCCAGGCGCCGGCGACGGTGGCCCTCGTCGCGGTGAACGTCCTCGTCTACCTCGTCACGGTCTACCAGGGCGCAGGTCTGAACGCGCCGGGCGGGAAGGTCTTCGAGGACGGCGCGCTGATCGGCGCGGCGATCGACCTGAACGGCGACTGGTACCGACTCGTCACCGCGATGTTCCTCCACGCGGGCGTGCTGCATATCGCGTTCAACATGCTCGCGCTCTACTGGCTCGGGACGGTCGTCGAGCAGGCGCTCGGCACGTGGCGCTTCCTCCTCGTCTACTTCGTCTCGGGGCTCGCCGGCTCCGCCGGCGCCCTCCTGCTCACCGGCCCGTTGGCGGTCACGGTGGGAGCCTCGGGAGCGATCTTCGGGATCATGGGAGCACTGCTCGTGCTCGAGTACGTTGCGACGGGCACGTTCGCGGGCCAGGCGATGGCGCTCATCGTGCTCAATCTCGCGCTCACGCTCACGATCCCGAACATCTCGGTCGGTGGCCACGTCGGCGGCCTGATCGGAGGCGTGCTCGCCACCTTCGCGCTCGTCCAGTTCCGGCACGCGCGGCAGCGCTGGATCGCGCCTGCGCTCGTCGTCGGGATCGCCGTCGCCAGCGTGCTCGTCGCATCCGTGCGAGTCGGGAACTACGACTACGGCGGGCAGGCTCAGCCGCCGACGGCCACGGCGGTGACCCCGCTTTCGGCGAGCGCCGCCTGGGCCGCCGCGAGCCGCGCGAGCGGCACCCGGTACGGCGAGCACGACACGTAGTCGAGCCCGAGCTCGTGGCAGAAGGCGACGGAGCGCGGCTCGCCTCCGTGCTCGCCGCAGATGCCGAGCTTGAGGCCCGGCTTCACGCCTTTCCCCCGCTCGACGGCAATGCGCATCAGCTCCCCGACGCCGTCGACGTCGAGCACCTCGAACGGGTTCCGCTCGAGGATGCCGTGCTCGAGGTAGTACGTCAGGAACTTCCCCTCGGCGTCGTCGCGCGAGAAGCCGAGTGCGGTCTGGGTGAGGTCGTTCGTCCCGAACGAGAAGAAGTCGGCGAGCTCCGCGATCTCGTCGGCGCGCATGCAGGCGCGCGGCAGCTCGATCATCGTCCCGATCAGGTGCTCCGTCGCCTTCTCCTCCGCGGCGACGCGCTCGGTCAGGTCGCGCAGCCGGCGGAGCTCCTCGCCGAAGCCGACGAGCGGATGCATGATCTCGACGAGGGGCGCCTCGCCCGTGCGCTCCCGCACCGCCGCCGCGGCCCGGACGATCGCGCGCACCTGCATCTCGTAGATCTCTGGGTACTGCAGCCCCAGGCGGCAGCCACGCGTGCCGAGCATCGGGTTCGCCTCGCGTAGCTGCTCGATCCGCCGGCGCATCGCGTCCGAGGTCGCCTCCTCCACCGAGGGGAGGAACTCGTGGAGGGGCGGGTCGAGCAGGCGGATCGTGACGGGCAGGCCCGCCATCGCTTCGAAGATCCCCTCGAAGTCGGCCTGCTGGACGGGCAGGAGCCTGTCGAGCGCGGCTCTGCGGGCCGGCTCCTCGGTGGCGAGGATCATCTCCTGCACGACCGGCAGGCGGTCGGCAGTCATGAACATGTGCTCGGTGCGGCAGAGGCCGATGCCCTCGGCGCCGAACTCGCGCGCCTTGGCGGCGTCCTCGGGCGTGTCGGCGTTGGCGCGGACGCGGAGGCGCCGATGCTCGTCCGCCCAACCGAGGATCGTGCCGAAGCGCTCGTCGATCTCCGGCGGGACGAGCGGGACGGCGCCGACGATCACGCGGCCCGTCCCGCCGTCGATCGTCAGGTGGTCGCCCTCGGCGAGCTCGTGGTCGCCGATCTGGATCGTCCGCGCCTTGAGGTCGATCGAGAGCGACTCGCAGCCCGCCACGCACGGCTTGCCCATCCCACGGGCGACGACCGCCGCGTGCGAGGTCATCCCGCCGTGGGCGGTCAACACCCCGCGCGCCTGGATGAGGCCGTGGATGTCGTCGGGCGTCGTCTCCCAGCGGACGAGGAGCACGTCCTCCCCGGCCCGTCCCCGCTCCTCCGCGAGGTCGGCGTCGAGCACGATTGCGCCGGAGGCCGCGCCCGGTGAGGCGTTCAGGCCGGTCGCGACGACGTCGAGCTCGGCGTCCGGGTCGATCATCGGGTGCAGCAGCTGGTCGAGCTGGCCCGGATCGATCCGCGCGACGGCCTCCTCGCGCGAGATCAGCCCCTCATCGGTCATCTCGACTGCGATCCGCAGCGCGGCGCGCGCCGTCCGCTTGCCTGTGCGCGTCTGCAACAGGAAGAGCGCCCCCTCCTCGACGGTGAACTCCACGTCCTGCATCTCGCGGTAGTGCGCCTCGAGGCGGTCGAGGGTCTCCACCAGCTCCCTGTATGGCTCGGGGAGGCGGTCGAGCATCCCCTCGATCGGCTCGGGCGTGCGGATTCCCGCGACGACGTCCTCGCCCTGGGCGTCGACGAGAAACTCGCCGAACAGTCGCCGCTCGCCGGTCGAGGGATCGCGCGTGAAGCAGACGCCGGTGCCGGAGGAGTCGCCCTTGTTCCCGAAGACCATCTGCACGACGTTGACCGTGGTCCCGAGGTCGTCCGGGATGTCGTAGGTACGGCGATAGACCTTCGCGCGCGGCGACTCCCACGAGTCGAACACGGCGCGGACCGCGCGCCGGAGCTGCTCGGAGGCGTCGGCCGGAAAGGGTGTGCGGACCTCGCGCTCGTAGATTCCCTGGA
Source organism: uncultured Actinomycetes bacterium (assembly GCA_963742625.1). Lineage (GTDB taxonomy): Bacteria > Actinomycetota > Thermoleophilia > Gaiellales > Gaiellaceae > Gaiella. The sequence continues at coordinate 648,083 of CAVUMO010000002.1, read as the reverse complement.
AGGTCCCGATCAACGCTCGGAGGTCGTCGGCGTCGAGCTCGACGTCGAGCTGGACGCCGCGCCGCTCCTTCAGATACTGGAGCTCCTCCTCGAACAGGTGCGCGTCGATCCCGTCGACCACCTCGCCGTACATCTGGATCAGCCGTCGATAGGAGTCGAACGCAAACCGCGGGTTGCCCGTGGCGGCGGCCAGGCCCTCGACCGCGACGTCGTCGAGGCCGAGGTTGAGGATCGTGTCCATCATCCCGGGCATCGACACGGCGGCGCCCGAGCGGACCGAGACGAGCAGCGGATCCTGCGGGTCGCCGAACCGCTTTCCGGAGGTCTCCTCCAGGCGCGCGATGTGCGTCTCGACCTGCCGCCACAGGTCGTCGGGTACGTCACCCGACCGCATCACCTCCCGGCAGGCGTCGGTCGTGACCGTGAACCCCGCCGGCACGGGCACGCCGAGTGCGGTCATCTCCGCGAGGCCGATCCCCTTCCCGCCGAGCAGCTCGCGGCCCCCTGGTGCCTGCTCGTCGAACGCGTAGACGAACTCCACGGTCCGATCCTATTCGCACGACGTGAGCGCGTCGCGCCTGCTACGGGCGCCCGCCGGAGCGTGCCCTGGCGCGCGCGTGGAGCTCCGCGACCCACGCCGCTGCGCGGAGCCCGAGCCACACCGGCGTGAGGACCACGTAGAACGCGACCATTGCCACTCCGAGCGCGCTCCACCAGACGATCCAGTAGCGGAGCGGCACCCACCCCTTCTCCCCGAGGTCCCGCTCGATGCCGCGCGCGAGCCGCCCGTAACGGGCGTTTTGGTCGCTCACGCGGGCACGCCGTCGTGGCGGCGACGACGCTCGCTGACGAGGCGGACGATCCGCATCGCGGTCTCCTCGACCGAGAGCTCCGACACGTCGATCACGGGACAGCGCAGCCGTCGATGGACGCGCGAGGCCGCCTCGAGCTCCTCGAAGACCGCCTCGAGATCGGCATATCGGCGCCGCGGGGCGCCCATCGAGCGGACGCGCTCCTCGCGGATGTCGGCGAGTCGCTCCGGGTCGATCGTCAAGCCGACGATCTTCGCGCGATCGATCTCGAACAGCACCGGCGGCGGGTCGACGCCCTGCACGATCGGCACGTTCGCCGCCTTGTAGCCGAGATACCCGAGGTAGATGGAGAGCGGCGTCTTCGACGTCCGCGACACGCCGACGAGCACGATGTCGGCCTCGTCGAGCCCGCCGCCGACCCCGTCGTCGTAGCGGACGGCGAACTCCATCGCCTCGATGCGCTTGAAGTACGTCTGGTCGAGCGGCGCCCGCGCCCCGGGCTCCATGCGGGCGGCGACCCCTGCAACCCGCGAGATCGAGTCGATCGGGTGGCCGAGGAGGTCGCAGTAGTGCACCCGCGCGCGGCGGCAGAGCTGGCGCATCGACTCGCGGAACCCCTGCTCGACGAGCGTGTACACCATCACGGCCGGCCGTCCCCGAGCGCGCTGCACCGCGAGCGCCAGATCCTCCACCGACTCGACGCGCGGGTGCCGCACCTCCTCGAACGCGAGGTCCGGGAACTGCGCCTCGAGCGCGAGCACGAGGCGCGCGGCGGTCTCGCCCGTCGAGTCCGAGACGATGTGCAGCTCGACCGGGACCTGGTCGGTCACGGCCGGGAGGGTAGCGTTGGCACCCTATGGCTGCCGAGGTCACGATGGAGAAGATCGTCTCGCTCGCGCGGCGGCGCGGCTTCGTCTTCCCGTCGTCGGAGATCTACGGCGGTCTCGGCTCGTCGTACGACTACGGGCACTACGGCGTCCTGCTGAAGGACAACGTCAAGGCACGCTGGCTCGAGGCGATGGTGCGCGAGCGCGACGACATCGTCGCGCTGGACTCGTCGATCATCCTCCACCCGAAGATCTGGGAGGCCTCCGGCCACGTCGCAGGGTTCACCGACCCGCTCGTCGACTGCCGGGCGTGCAAGAAGCGCTTTCGCGAGGACCACCTCGCCGAGGAGCAGTGCGGCCGCAAGCCCAGCAAGCATCCCGGCGAGACGCCGGACTGCGACCTCACCGAGGCGCGCCAGTTCAACCTCATGTTCCGCACGCGCGTCGGCGCGGTCGAGGAGACCGGGCTCGACGTCTACCTCCGTCCCGAGACCGCGCAGGGCATCTTCGTGAACTTCAAGAACGTCGCCCAGCTCGCGCGCCGCAAGCCCCCGTTCGGCATCGCGCAGGTCGGGAAGGCGTTCCGGAACGAGATCACGCCGGGAAACTTCATCTTCCGCACGCTCGAGTTCGAGATGATGGAGCTGGAGTACTTCGTGCCGCCGGCCGACTCGGCCGAGTGGCACGAGTACTGGGTCGCGGAGCGTCTCGCCTGGCACGTCCGGTACGGCGTCCGCGAGGAGAATCTCCGCGCGCGCCCGCACGAGGCGGACGAGCTGTCGCACTACTCGAGCGCCACGAGCGACATCGAGTACCGCTATCCCATGGGCTGGTCCGAGCTCGAGGGAATCGCCAACCGCGGCGACTTCGACCTCACGCAGCACACCAACGCGTCGGGGACGAAGCTCGAGTGGGTCGATGCTGGGACGGGCGAGCGGTTCACCCCCCACGTGATCGAGCCGTCGCTCGGTCTCAACCGCTCGCTGCTGACGTTCATCGTCGACGCGTACGACGAGGAGGTCGTCGCCGAGCGCGAGCGCACCGTCCTGCGGCTCCATCCGCGGCTCGCGCCCGTCACCGCGGCCGTCCTCCCGCTGATCACGAAGAACGCGGCAATGGTCGAGAAGGCACAGGCGCTCAGGGACGAGCTCCGCCGGCACATGAGCGTCGAGTACGACGACGGCGGCCAGATCGGGCGCCGCTACCGCCGCCAGGACGAGATCGGAACGCCGTGGGCGCTGACGATCGACGACCAGACGCTCGAGGACGACACCGTCACGCTGCGCGACCGCGACACGCTCGCGCAGGAGCGGGTCCCGATCGGCGGCGCGCTCGCGCACCTCCTCGAGCGGCTCGCGGCACCCTGGGCTCCCCCCGTCCGCGCTGCCTGACGGTAAGAAACGCGCCGCGGCGCGCACTCATCTCTTCCGGATGGCAACCAGCCCGCACCTGACTCCCACGCTCGCGTCGCTCGGCAACCTCCTGCCGCACGACGGGATCCTCGGGCCGGACGAGCTCGAGCAGCTCGCGCGGGACATCGCCGCGCGGCCCGAGCTCTGGGAGCCGCTCGTTCGCGTCGATCCCCATCAACGCCGCTACGAGCTGATCCACGAGGACGAGAGCCTCGACGCGTGGGTGCTCTCGTGGATGCCTGGTCAGGGGACGGGCTTCCACGACCACTACATCTCGGGGGTCGGTCTCTGCTGCGCCGCCGGCGGCGTCCGCGAGGACCTCATGGTGTACGGCCAGAGCCACTCCGAGCTCCACCTCCGCCCAGGGGACTCCCGGCAGGGCGGGCCGGGCTACATCCACCGCGTCCGGCACGAGCTCGGCGAGCCGGCGGTGACGATCCACGTCTACTCCCCACGCCTCGACTGGGTCGGGCAGTACCGCCTCGGCGAGGACAGCCTGGTGCGCCGCGAGGTGCGGCCCGGACGAAACGAGCTGACCGACCAGCTCGTCGCCGCCGGCGCGCTCGAGCACGTGCTGGAGCGCTTCTAGGCTTTCTCGTCTCGTACGGCCCGCTATGGACGGGTCAGGAAGCCTTCCTGACGCGCAAGCCACTGTGCACCCATGCCCGCGTGGCCACTCCGTCCGCCTCCGGTGAGCTTGGCGTACGCGCCCGTCCCACCCACGAGCTTTCAGCTCCGACTCGCCGAGAAAGCGGTCACGGAACGACTCGTCCCCGGCAAGGCCGGCAGCGAGCAGCTTCAGCGCAACCCTCCGCTTGAGCCGCAGATCCTCGGCCAGGTAGACGACGCTCATGCCGCCGTGTCCCAGGAGCGATTCGATCCGCTAGCCGGCGAGCTCGGTGCCGACCTGTAGGTCGTCGCTCACGTGCACGTGCGCATCCCCGCTTTCGAGGCCCTGGCGGAACGATAGGACGACTCCGCAGAATCTGTAACGAACCGGCGTTACAGCGCCGTTTCAGGCGCGCAACGCATGTGCCCTGCCCGTAGCGACCTACGCCGACAGCGTCCGGAGGCGGAAGCCGCCGTGATGCTCGTACGACGACGTCAAGACGGCGAGCGCCTCGCGGGCGGCGCGATCGCCGATTCCGAGTGCCGGGGCGTCAGCGATCGGCGCGCCGAGGAGCCCTGCGAGCCCGCGGAGGCCCTCTGGCGTGAGCTCGATCGCGCCGCGGTCGCAGCCGGCGCAGACCGCCCCACCCGCCGACGGGTCGAACGCGACGAGCCCGTCCTCCGCCCCGCACTCGACGCAGCTCCCGAGGTGCGGCAGGAAGCCGGACAGCCAGAGCAGCTTGAGCTGGAACGAGAGCACGAGCGGGTCGAGCGCCGGCCTGGCGCCGCGCGCCGGATCGTGCTCGTCGAGCGCGTCGAGGAAGCGCGTCAGCGCGAGGAACGCCCGCTCGTTCCGCTCCTCCTCCGTGAAGAGCCGGAGCATCGCCTCGAGGCCCACGAGCCCGATCTGGAGCCGCCTCGAGTCGGAGCGGATCCGGTCGTGCGAGCGGACGAGCGAGGCACCCGTCACGGTCGCGAGCTCGCCGCGCCCGCGGTGGAGGGAGAGCTCGACGTGCGAGAACGGCTCGAGGCGGCCGCCGAACCGGCTCTTCGTCCGGCGCACGCCCTTCGCGATCGCGCCGAGCCGGCCGCTCGCGGCCGTGTAGACGTGGAGCACCCGGTCCGCCTCCCCGAACGGGAACGAGCGCAACACGAACGCCTCGCTGATCGACGCCGCCGCCATGGAACGAGTGTACGAGTCGAGCGGGACGCGACTACCGGGACTGGCAATGGGGGCAGAACCAGGTCCCACGACCTCCGACGACGATCCTCTCGATCGGCCGCCCGCAGCGGTCGCACGGCTCTCCGAGACGGCCGTAGACGTGGAACTCGTGCTGCATCGCGCCCCCGTCCCCGTCCGGCGTGACGTAGTCGCGAAGCGTCGACCCCTGCCGTTCGATCCCCTTCCGCAGCACGGCCCGCAGCGCGCGGTGGAGACGCGCCAGCTCGGCCCCGTCGAGCTCGCCCGCGGGGCGAAGCGGATGGATCTCCGCGCGCCAGAGCGCCTCGTCCGCATAGATGTTCCCGACACCCGCCAGGCGCCGCTGGTCGAGGAGGAAGGCCTTGACGGGTGTCGTGCGACCTACCGCGAGCGAGGCGAGGCGGGCGGCGGTGAAGGATGGTGCGAGCGGCTCGGGGCCGAGGCGAGTGTCGAGGTACACCTGCAGGTGCTCCTCGTCGAGGAGCTCCCACGTCCCGAACCGCCGGACGTCCCGGTAACCGACCGCCCCGCCGCTGTCGAGCGCGAGCGTCGCCCGACGGTACGCGTCCTCCGGAAGGTCGCCCCCGGGTGCGTGCCGGAGCGACCCGGTCATGCGCAGGTGGACGACGAGCGTCCGCCCGCTGGCGAGCCGCCAGAGCAGGTACTTGCCCCGGCGGTCGAGCGACACGATCCGTTCCCCGACGAGAGCGTCCGCGACGAGCACCGGGTCGACGGGCCGGGTGAGGCGGGGGTCGACGATCTCGGCGGACGCGATCGTCGTGCCCTCGAGCACGGGCGCGAGGCGGCGCCTGATCGTCTCGACCTCGGGCAGCTCGGGCATCCCGCCATCGTAAGGACGGCGCGACCGCAGTAGATTCCGGCGCGTGGCCGCCCCGGAGACGACCCTGCGGACCGCGACGCCGGAGGACCGACCGGCGATCGAGACGCTGATGCGTGTCTCGGGCGACGTGCTCTTCCGCCTCTTCTACGACGAGCGCCAGGCCGAGAGCGCCGTCCGCTACGTCTCCACCGTCGACCCGATGCTGCTCGAGGACCGCACATACTTCATGATCGAGGCAGGTCGCGAGCTCGTCGCCTGCGGCGGGTGGAGCAGGCGCGACCGGCTCTACACGGGCAGCGGGGAGAGCGACGGCGACGCCCGGCTGCTCGATCCCGCCACCGAGCCCGCGAGGGTCCGGGCGATGTTCACGCGTGCCGACTGGACGCGGCGCGGGCTTGGACGCCGGATCCTCGAGGCGTGCGAGGACGCAGCCGCCGCCGAGGGCTTCACCCGGCTGTCCCTGATGGCAACGCTGCCAGGCGTGCCCCTCTACCGCGCGTACGGCTTCGAGCCGGTGGAGGAGGTCCTCGTCACGTTGCCGAACGGCGTCACGCTCGAGTCGATGACGATGGAGAAGCCGGTCACGGCACACCGCTAGGCTCGGACGCATGGAGCGCTGGGCGACGTTCGACTGCTACGGCACCCTGGTCGACTGGAACGCGGGGCTCGCGGACGCGCTCGGCGATGCGTCGCTGCTCGCCCGCTACCACGAGGTCGAGCCCGTCGTGCAGGCAGAGGCACCGGGGCTCTCCTACCGAGAGGTGCTGCGCGAGAGCGCCCACCGGCTCGGCGTCGACGCCGATCCCGCCGAGACCCTGCCGCATTGGCCCGTCTTCCCCGACGTCCGCCCGGAGCTCGAGACCGCGCGTTCGCGTGGCTGGCGGCTCGCGATCCTCTCGAACTCCGATCGCGACCTCATCGAATCGTCGATCGCATCGATCGGCGTCCCGTTCGACCTGGCGATCGTCGCGTCGGAGATCGGCTCGTACAAGCCCGCCCATCGGCACTGGCACGCCTTCGCCGAGCAGGTCGGCCGCCTGCCCGACGTCCACGTTGCGCAGAGCCACTTCCACGACGTCGTCCCGGCGACCGCGCTCGGGATCCCGACGGTCTGGATCAACCGGCTCGGGGAGCAGGCCGAGCCGGTCCCGACGCGCGAGCTCACGGGCTTGACCGGGCTGGCGGACACGCTCGACGGGCTTGCGCCGGCCGGCTGAGCTCAGTCGACGACGTCGAGCAGGATGCCGCGCTCCACAGGCGGCTCGTCGCCGAGCTCGTAGGCGGCGAGCACCGCCTCGACGCACCGCTCGGCGGATCCCTCATCGCGGGCGTGCACCTCGGCCAGGTCGTCGCCCGCAAGGACGGTGTCACCTCGCTTCGCGAAGCAGAGGACGCCGACCGCGTGGTCGACGGGGTCCGACTTTGTGCGGCGACCGGCGCCCAGCTCGAGTGCGGCGAGACCGACCGCGCGCGCGCCGACGCGTCGAACGACGCCGTCTCGAGGCGCGGACACGGCTCTGCGGACGGGCGCCCGCTCCAGCGCGGAGGGGTCGGGGTCGCCGCCCTGTGCGCGGATCCAGCGCTCGTAGGCCTCGAGGGCGCTTCCGTCCTTGATCGCCGCCTCGGCTCTCCGTCGTCCCTCCTCGACGTCGATCCCGAGGTCGGAGTGGGCGAGCAGGCGGGCCGACGCATCGAGCACGAGCTCCGTGAAGTCCTCAGGCCCGTCGCCGCGAACGGTGTCCCGGGCCTCGTCGACCTCGAGCGCGTTGCCCACTGCCCGGCCGAGCGGCTGGTCCATGTCGGTGAGGAGGCACGTCACCTCGCGGCCCGCGCGGACGCCGATGTCGCGCATCTGCTCTGCGAGGGCCCGCGCGTCGTCCAGCGTCCGCATGAACGCGCCGTCCCCGACCTTCACGTCGAGGACGATCGCCTCGGCTCCCGCCGCGAGCTTCTTCGACATGATCGAGCTCGCGATCAGCGGGACGATGTCCACCGTCGCGGTCACGTCCCGCAGCGCGTACAGCTTCTTGTCGGCGGGGACGAGATCCGCCGTCTGCCCGACGATCGCGACGCCGACCTCGCGGAGCTGCGCGACGAACTCCTCGGTCGTCAGCTCCACGCGGAAGCCGGGGATCGACTCGAGCTTGTCGAGCGTGCCGCCCGTGTGCCCGAGACCGCGCCCGCTCATCTTCCCGAGCGGAACACCGCAGGCGGCGACGATCGGGCCGACGGCGATCGACGTCTTGTCCCCCACGCCGCCCGTCGAGTGCTTGTCGACGACCTTCCGGCCGAGAAGCGAGCCCAGGTCGAGCGTCTCGCCGGAGCGGATCATCGCGTCCGTCAGCGCGTCGGTCTCGGCCGCTGTCAGCCCGCGGAAGAAGACGGCCATGCACCACGCAGCCAGCTGGTAGTCAGGCACCTCGTCCCGCGCGTACGCGAGGATCAGCTCCGCCAGCTCGGCGGGGTCGTGCTCTCCCCCGTCCCGCTTCTGCTCGATCAGCTCGGCCGGCCGGATCATCGCGCGCTCCGGCCGAGGGAGGTCGTCGCCCTCACCGCTCGATGATCGCCCGACCCGGCGCTCCCTTGCCCGGATGCTTCGCGCCGAGCCACGCACACACCGTCGCACCGACGTCGCCGAACTCCCCGTCCTCGTGGATGCGACCGGCCGCGTTCTTCCCCGCCGCGTACGCGAGCAGCAGCGCGTGCTCGCGGGAATGGTCGGTCGACGGGGTCGTGGGATCGCAGCCGTGGTCGGAGGTGAGGATCAGGAGGTCGCCGTCGCGGAGGGCGTCGAGGATGTCCGGGAGGCGGCGGTCGAAGTCCTGCAGGCAGCGGTGGAAGTTCACCGGGTCGTTTCTGTGCCCCCAGAGCTGGTCGGTCTCGACGAGGTTCACGAAGACGAGCCCCCCGTCGACGTTCTCGAGGAGCTCGATCGTGCGGTTGATCCCGTCGACGTTCGACTTCGTCGGAAAGGACTCGTCGATGTCGCAGCCCGCGAAGATGTCCGAGATCTTCCCGACGCCGTACGTCGTGTGGCCGGCGTCGCGCACGGCCGTCAGGTAGTTCGGCCGCCGCGGCTCGAGCGAGAAGTCGTGCCGGTTCGGCGTGCGCTCGTAGTGCCCCGGCTCGCCGACGAAGGGCCGCGCGATCACGCGCCCGACGGCGTGCTTGCCCGTGAGGATCTCCCGGGCGACGCGGCACCCGGCGTAGAGCTCCTCGAGCGGGATCGTCTGCTCGTGCGCGGCGATCTGGAAGACCGAGTCGGCGGACGTGTAGACGATCCACTTCCCCGTGCGCTGGTGCTCCTCCCCGAGCTCCTGGATGATCTCCGTCCCCGATGCCGGCTTGTTGCCGATCACGCCGCGGCCGGTGCGGTTCATGAACGGGTCGATCACCTCATCCGGGAACCCGTAGGGGTAGGTCGGGAACGCCGTCGGCGTGACGACGCCCATCAGCTCCCAGTGGCCGGCCGTCGTGTCCTTCCCCTTCGAGCGCTCGACGAGCCGTCCGGCGACCGCGGGGGCATACGGCTGGGGCGGACAGCCTTCGAGCTCCTCGACGTTCCCGAGGCCGAGCGCCTCGAGGTTCGGCAGGTCGAGCCCGCCCACGGCACGCGCGACGTTCGCGAGGGTGTTCGACCCCTCGTCGCCGTAGTCGGCGGCGTCGGGCAGCTCGCCGGCGCCGACGGCATCGAGCACGATCACACAGGCACGGGCCATGGTCGAGCTATCCTAGTCGGGCAATGGACACCGCTCTCGGCCTCCTCGAGCTCGTCCTCTACATCGCGGCAGTGCTCGCGCTCTCGATGGCACTGACGTGGCTGGTGATCAGGATCTCGCCCTCGCAGAGCGCGAAGGAGCAGAAGGAGAAGGCCGAAGCCGAGGCCTAGCCGCGCGGCCTCGGCGGGTCTCAGACCAGCGCACGCTCGGCGTCGGCGAGCGGCGTGTACGGCAGGCCGTGCGCCTCGGCGACGGCCTCGTAGGTCAGCTTTCCCGCGAGCGTGTTGACGCCCTTCGCGAGCGCCGGGTCCTCCGCGATCGCCCGCGAGAGGCCTTTGCCCGCGATCGCCTCGACGTACGGGAGGGTCACGTTCGTGAGTGCCTTCGTCGACGTGACGGGCACCGCTCCCGGCATGTTCGCGACGCAGTAGTGGACGACGTCGTCGACGACGAACACCGGGTCGTCGTGGGTCGTCGCGTGGGACGTCTCGAAGCAACCGCCCTGGTCGATCGCGACGTCGACGAGCACGGCGTGCGGGGGCATCAGGCCGAGCATGTCGCGGGTGACGAGCTTCGGAGCGCGGGCACCCGGAACGAGCACGGCGCCGATCACGAGGTCGGCGGCGGGAAGCACCTCCTCGACCTGCAGCCGGTTCGACATCGCGAGCGTGACCCGGCCGTCGAGCGCGATCTCGAGCTCTCGCATCCGGTCGACCGACGTGTCGAGCACCCAGACGTCCGCCTGCATGCCGAGCGCGATGATCGCCGCGTTGATCCCGACGACGCCACCGCCGAGGACGATCACCCTCGCCGGCGGCACGCCTGGAACGCCGCCGAGCAGGATGCCGCGGCCGCCGTGGGCCTTCTCGAGCGCCCAGGCGCCCATCTGAGGCGCAAGCCGGCCGGCGACCTCGCTCATCGGCGCGAGCAGCGGCAGCCGCCGGTCGGGTGTCTCGACCGTCTCGTACGCGACCGCTGCGATTCCCGAGTCGAGCAGCGCGCGGGTGAGCGGCTCGTCGGCGGCGATGTGGAGGTACGTGAAGAGGGTCAGGTTCTCGCGGAGGTGGCCGTACTCCGAGGCGATCGGCTCCTTCACCTTCAGGAGGAGCTCGACCGACGACCAGACCTCGTCGACGGGCGCGACGCGGGCGCCCACCGTCGCGTACGCCTGGTCGGAGAAGCCCGAGCCGATCCCCGCTCCTTCCTCGACCACGACCTCGTGACCACGGCGGACGAGCTCGAGCGCCCCGGCGGGCGTCAGCGCGACGCGGTGCTCCTGCGACTTGATCTCTCTCGGACCCCGATCCGCACGGCGCGCGGGACGATAGCGCACCGCTACCGGTGCGCAGACGTCCCGTGGCCGCCTATCCGGCCGCGAGCCGACCCGCCGCAAACGCGGCCGCGAAGAACCACGGGTCGTCCTGCGGCCCGCGCCCCATGTGCGAGAGCGGGAGCGACCCGCACGCGGTCTCCCAGCCCGTGACGTCGACCTCCTCCACGTCGAAACCGTCCGGGCGGTCGAGCCCGTGCGGCCACGCGACCCGCACCTCGCCGAGGCAGAGCTCGAGCGCCGAGCGCGTGTGGTGGGAAACGCCGTGGTGGCGCTCCCGCTCGTCGCCGAACGACACGCGCGGCGCGACGATCGGCGCGCCGCCGAGCGCCGAGGCAGCGTTCGCCGCGTCCGCGACCGCGAGCCCGCCGTGCCCGAAGCGCGAGCCGGTCCCGACGATGCCCGGGCCGATCCCGCAGACGACGACGTCGGCCCCGCGGCTCGCCGCGTGGACGAGCGCGGAGGCGACGGTCACGCACTGGACGTCGCCGTCGAGACACGGCGAGACGGCGATCGCCGTCTCGAGGAGCTTGCGTGCCTTCAGGGCCCGGATCGTGTCCGACAGGGAGACCGGAAGCGCACCGCCGCCCTGCTGGACGTAGACGACCCGACGGCCCGAGAGCGCCGCGCAGACCGGCGCGAGCTGGCTGTGCAGGCCCGTGCAGACCACCGGCAGGCCCGCGAGGCGCTCGGCGCCCTCCGCGCCGTCCTCCTCCACGAATCGGGCCGCGAGCTGTCCCGGCGCGTACGGCAGGGTCATCACGTGCGCCCGTTCGGCCACGGGCAGCTGGAGGCCCCGGGTCAGGTTGGCGTAGAGGACGTCGAAGCCGCCCGAGCCGAGCTCGAGCTGCGTCGCCTGCATGTTGACGAGCACGACGTCGCCGATCTCCACCTCGCCGGTCAGCCACGGGTAGGCGAGGCATGGCCGCCCGTCGACCTCGAGCCGGACGAGGCGGTCGTGGCGCTCGCCGACCGCGCTGATCGTGCCCCAGCGGAGCCCGAGAGGCATCAGCCGTCGAACGGACGTTGCGCGGCGTCCACGATCCCGACCGTGACCTCGACCATCCGCTCGAGGTCCTCGACGGCGATGCGCTCGTCGGGGGTGTGGATGTCGACCATCCCGTTCGCGAGGTTCACGCAGGGCAGGCCGCGCTCGTTGAAGACGTTCGCGTCGGCCGCGCCGCCCGAGAGGACGAGCCGCGGCTCGTAGCCGACCTGCCGGAGCCCGTCGCTCGCGAGCCGCACCGGCAGCGAGTCGGAGCGGAGCCGGTAGCCGCGGTACTTCGGCTCGATCGCAGTCTCGAGCGTGCAGTCCGAGACCGCCGCCGCGTAGGCAGCCGCGTCGAGCAGTTGCTGGACGACCTCGCTCACCCGCGCAAGGTCGTGCGACCGGACCTCCGCCTGGAGCTCGCACCACTCGGGGACGACGTTCCGCGCCGAGCCGCCGTCGATCAGTCCCACATTCGCAGACGTGTTGTCGTCGATCCGCCCGAGCGGCATGTCCACGATCGCACGCGCGGCCGCGAGGACCGCCGAGCGTCCTTCCTCCGGGTACATCCCCGCGTGCGCGGGTCGGCCGTGGAAGCGCATGACGAGCTCCTGGGCGGACGGCGCTCCGACCACGACCTCGCCGATCGGCGCGGCCTGGTCGTAGACGAACCCCGCGCGCGCCCGGAGCTGCGAGACGTCGAGCTCGGTCGCGCCGAGGAGGCCGATCTCCTCCTTCGGCGTGAAGACGAGCTCGATGCCCGCGTGCGGGCGCTCCTCGACGACCACTCGGCGGACCGCCTCGAGCATCGCGACGACCGCCGACTTGTTGTCCGCGCCGAGGATCGCACCGCCTGCGTTGCGGATCAGGCCGTCGTCGTCGAGCGCCGGCTCGAGCGTCGCCCTTGACCGGGACGGTGTCGAGGTGGGCGCAGAAGAGCAGCGGCACACCTTCGTCGGCGGTCGCCGGAACGCGACAGACGATGTTCCCGGTACTCGAGCCGAGCCTCGCCGCCGCGTCGTCCTCGTACCAGTCGAGGCCGAGCCGGTCGAGCTCCTGGACGACCCGGTCCGCGACCGCGCGCTCCTCTCCGGGCGGGCTCGGGATCGCGCAGAGCTCGAGGAACAGGTCGACGAGGGGCGACGTCAGGGGCGGCTGCTGCACCGACCCGCGACGCCTCAGTGGGCCGCGGCGCGCACGCCGCCTCGCGCGCGGCTGCGGTCGAGCGCCGCCGCGACGAACTCGCGGAAGAGCGGCGCAGGCCGGGTCGGGCGCGACTTGAACTCCGGGTGGAACTGGCTCGCCACGAACCAGGGGTGGTCGGCGAGCTCGACGATCTCGACGAGCCGGCCCTGCTGGAACGTCCCGGAGACGACGAGCCCGTGCTCGACGAGCTGGTCGCGGTAGGAGTTGTTGACCTCGTACCGGTGCCGGTGCCGCTCGTGGATCACCGGCTCGTCGTAGATCGTCCCGCGCCCGGGTGCCCTCGGCGAGCTCGACGGCCTGCGCGCCGAGGCGCATGGTCCCGCCGAGCTCCTCGATCTCCTTCTGCTCGGGCAGCAGGTCGATCACGGGGTACGGGGTCTCCGGGTCCATCTCCGTCGAATTGGCGCCGTCGAGGCCGGCGACATGGCGTGCGAACTCGGAGACGGCGACGTGCATCCCGAGGCAGATGCCGAGGTACGGGATCCCGCGCTCGCGCGCGACCTGGCAGGCGAGGATCTTCCCCTCCCAGCCACGCGAGCCGAACCCGCCGGGCACGAGCACGCCGTCGACCTGCTCGAGCTCGCCGGCGGCCTCCTCGTACGTCATGTGCTCGGCGTCGACCCACGTGACCCGGACCCGCGCGCCGCTCGCGACACCGGCGTGCTTGAGCGCCTCGTGCACGGAGAGGTACGCGTCGTGGAGCTTCACGTACTTGCCGACGAGCGCGATCTGCACCTCCTCGTGCTGCTCGCCGATGCGCTCGGTCAGCTCGTTCCATTCCGACAGGTCGGGCGGCGGGGTCGTGAACCCGAGCCGATCGCAGACGTACGCGTCGAGGCCCTCCGCGGCGAGGTGCTCCGGCACGAGGTAGACGTCGGGGAGGTCGGGTGAGGAGAAGACTGCGCGCGGGTCGATGTCGGCGAACAGCGCGATCTTGTCCCGGATCTCCTCGGAGAGCAGGTCGCGCGAACGGCAGACGACCGCGTCGGGGTGGATCCCGATGCGGCGGAGCTCGTTGACCGAATGCTGCGTCGGCTTCGTCTTCAGCTCGCCCGCCGCCTCGATGAACGGGACGAGCGTGACGTGGAGGTAGAGGACGTTCTCCGGCCCGACCTCGCGGCGGAACTGCCGGATCGCCTCGAGGAACGGGAGCGACTCGATGTCCCCGACCGTGCCGCCGATCTCCGAGATCACGACGTCGGCGGGGTCGGATGTCGCGCCGCGGCGGATCCGCGCCTTGATCTCGTTCGTGATGTGCGGGATCACCTGCACGGTCGCGCCGAGGAACTCGCCGCGCCGCTCCTTGCGGAGCACCGTGTCCCAGACCGCGCCCGCGCTGTGGCTCGCGTTCCGCGAGAGGTTCTCGTCGATGAACCGCTCGTAGTGGCCGAGGTCGAGGTCGGTCTCCGCCCCGTCCTCGGTGACGAACACCTCGCCGTGCTGGAACGGGCTCATCGTCCCCGGATCGACGTTGAGGTACGGGTCGAACTTCTGTGCGCGCACGCGGAGACCCCGCGCCTTGAGGAGGCGGCCGAGCGAGGCGGCGACGATCCCCTTGCCGAGGGCCGAGACGACTCCGCCCGTGACGAACACATAGCGCGTCGCCGGCCCGTCGCTCACGCGCGCTCCTCGGGCGACGTCAGGCGGCGACGGAGGCCGGCTCCGCCGGCCGGGAGTCGACGCCGGCGAGGGGCGCGCGTCATGGGTGCCGCCCGAGCGCGTCGAGGGCTCTCAGACCGGGTGTCGACTCGATCAACTCGCCGAGCGACCGGCGGTCTGCGATTACCGTGAGTACAGCCAGCGCACCGATTGCGCCGATTCTCCGCGGGCCGCTCAACCGCCTCACGGAGTGCAAACCTAGCACGGCGCCGAGCGCGTTCGAGCCTGCGTCACCGAGCATGGTCATCTCGCGATGATCGTAGGGAGCGAGGAGGACGGCGACGACGAGCGCCCCGCGAGGCGCGCGGCGGAGCAGGAGCGAGCCGAGCAGGAATGCCTTGAGCGCCCTCCCGGGCCGCGTGTCGAGTTGGTTGAGGACGTTCGCGGAGAGCGCGACGAGCAGCGCGCCGGAGAGCGAGCGCGTCCGCCAGAGCGCCCACAGCGGGATCCCGACGAGCTTCAGCGTCCCCGTCGTCGCCCCGGCGCGGAGGTGGGCGCGGAAACCGCGCTCGGGCCCGCTCCACAGGTCGTCCACGAGGCCGAGCGCGGCGACCGGGGCGAAGCAGGGCGCGCCGACCGCGACGGCGGAGCCGACCAGGGGAAGCCGGAGGCCGCGGTAGTTCACCGCCGTCGGGCCGACGGCGAGCGTCAGATCGAGCAGCTGGCGTCCGCGGTGCACGAAGCCCGCGAGGTTCCGCCCGGTCGCCCGGTGCGCGAGGTCGATCTCCACCTCGCGGACATCCAGGCCCGCCCGAAGCGCGTCGATCGTCATCCGCGTCTCGACGCCGAAGCCGGCCGCGACGGGAAACACCGTCGCGCGCGCTCGCTCGGAGAGGAACCGCTGCCCGGAGAGCGGCTCCTCGACTCGACGGCCGGTGCGGACGCGGACGAGTGCGCGAGCGACGCCCTTGGCGACTCCGAGCCCGCCGCCGACCCGTTGCGCGAACCGCGCGATAGCGAGCTCGGCATCGCTCTCGACGAGCGGTCGGAGCCCGCCCTCGACGTCGGCGTCGCAGAGCAGGAGCGGGCCGGCGGCGCACTCGTGCTCGGCGAGCGTCAGCGCCTGTCCCTTGCCGCGGCGCGGGAGCCGGACGACGCGCGCACCCGCCGCTTCGGCGGCCGCGGCCGTGGCGTCGCGCGAGCCGTCGTCCGCGACGACCACCTCCGCGCCCGGGAAGGCCGCAAGCAGGCGCTCGACGGTCCTGCCGATCCGCTCCTCCTCGTCGCACGCGGCGACGAGGACGGTCAGGTCGCTCACTCGCCCGGCGCCGGTCCAGGCGCGGCGGGCAGCACCCCGTCGACCGCGTCCAGCCCCAGGCCGTAGCTTCCCGGTCGCGCTCCCTCGAGCAGGAAGACGAGCGCGACCTGGCCGACCGCCGTGTCGATCGCGTCGACGGTCGCGAGGCCGCCCGCCCGGAAGGGCGGCACCGCGCTCGGACTGGCGCTGCTCTCCTCCACGCCGACGCCTGGGACACTCGCCGAGGCGAGCCCGGAATACAGCCCGCTGAGGAAGTCCTCCGTCTCGCCCTGTTGCGGCCGGGTCGCCCGCGCGACGACGACGGCGTCGAGCGGCGCCTTCGAGAGACCCAGCTGCTCCTCGACGAGCACCGAGGAGAGGCGGTCGAGCACGCGGGTCTGCCCCCCGGCGACGAACTCGCGCGCGATCGTCGTCCCGAGCCTGCTCCGACTGTCGGCGCCCGCGAGGCCGCGTGTGTCCGGGTCGCCCCGGAGCGCCTGGTCGACCGCGTCCGGGTCGAGCGGCACCCGCAGTGCGCGCATCCGCACGATCCGCCCGCCCGCGTCCGAGACCGTCCGGCGGATGTCCCCCGCGAGGCCCTGGTCGACCGAGCCGACGAATACGACACCGACCTTCGTGCCGGCGAGCCTCCGCCGGACAAGGCTCGTGTAGGTCGTGTCGGCGAACGCGTCGAGGGCGTTGCCCCGTCTCGCCGCGCTCTTCGCGGCCGCCTGTGCCGAGTCGCGGTCGGCCTGCAGCTCGTCGATCCTCGCCTCGAAGTTCTTGCGCTCGGCGTCGTTGACGAAGCCGCGCCCCGACAGGCCGACCCCCACGAAGATCCCGATCACGAGGGCGACGAAGACCGCGGCGAGCGAGGCGACATGGTAGCGGAGGTCGAACACTGCCGCAGTCTCGCAAAGGCCGGCCGCGACCCGGCGTTCGATGGTTAGAGGCCGAGGCCGTTGGCGATCGCGCGCGAGATCGACTCGATCACGTTGCGGAGCGCGGGTGACGCGACGACCGCGCCGACGATCACTGCGACCCCGATCGCGCCGAACAGCGCCAGCGGCCAGATGCCCACGTGGCGGCTGACGAGCCGCGACACGCCCTTCGCGTCCACCAGCGACTCGCCGACCTTGAGCCGTGTGACGAAGGTCGACGCCATGCCTGCGCGGTCTCGCTCGAGAAACTCGACGAGGTTGAAGTGCGTCCCGACCGCGACGATCAGGGTCGCGCCCTTCTCGTGGGCGAGCTGGAGCGCGAGGTCCTCGCTGATCCCGGGAGTGGCAACCGTCACGTGCGGGAGGCCGAGCCGGCGCAGCCGCTCCGCCCCCGGCGCGCCGCCGCCCGCGTAGGCGTGCACGACGAGCTCGGCGCCGCCGTTGAGCGCATCGTCGGAGACCGAGTCGAAGTCCCCGACGATGACGTCGGGCTTCAGGCCCGCCTCGCGGAGGGCGTCTGCTCCGCCGTCGACGGCGACGATGACGGGGTGGAAGTCCCGGATGTAGGGGCGGACCATCCGCAGGTCCGACTTGTAGCCGGGGCCGCGCGCGACAACGAGGACGTGGCGGTCGCGGAAGCGCGTGCGGAGCGCGGGCAGCTCGAACCCGGCCGCGAGGCTCTCCGCCTCGTCGCGCAGGTGGAGCAGGGTGTTCTCGGCGAACGCCTCGAGCGCCTGCGAGAGGCGCCCCTGGTGCTCTGCGAGCGCAGCCTCGAGCGTCGTCGCGTCGAGCTCCGTCCCCTCGGCGAGGAGCGTGCCGTCGCGCCAGACGTGCCCGCGCTCGACGCGTACGAGCTCGCCGTCCGAGAGCTGCTCGAAGAGGGACGCCCCCGGCGCGTCGACGAGTCGGACTCCGGCGCGCACGAGTTCGAGTGGCCCTGCATTCGGGAATCTGCCGGTGGACGACGGCGCGACGTTGACCACGAGGCGCACGCCGCTCTCGACGAGCTCCTCGGCCGAGACGCGGTCGAGATCGGCATGGTCGACGATCGCGACGTCCTCGGGCCGCAGCCGCTTGACGAGGTCTTTCGTCCGGCGCCCGAGCCGTGCCGGCCCGGAGACCTCCCCATTCCCGTTCATGTGCCCTCTGCGGTGACCGCCGCCACGAACTCCTCACCGCCCAGCATGCGCTCCAGCTCATCTCGGCGCTCGGCATCGTCGAGCGACGCGATGCGGGTGTGCGTCGGGTCACCCGGGATCTTCTCGACCCGCAGGTGCTGATCGGCGACGCTCGCGATCTGAGGCAGGTGCGTGATCGTGAGTACCTGCGCGCGTTCGGCGAGCCGCCGCAGGACGCCCGCGACGCGATGCGCCGTCTCACCGCCGACGCCTGCGTCGATCTCGTCGAGCACGACGGTCTCCCCGCCGGCGACGGCGGCGATCGCGAGCGCGATCCGCGAGAGCTCGCCGCCCGAGGCGGTCTCGGAGACCGGCGCAAGCGGAAGCCCTGCGTTGGGCCGGACGAGGAAGACCGCGTCGTCGACCCCGGTCGGTCCGGGCTCGCGCTCGCCAAGCTCGATGCGGAACTCGCCCTCGCCGAGCCCGAGGTCGGCGAGCTCCCGCGCGACGCCCTCTGCGAAGGGCCCGGCGGCGTCGCGCCGTGCGGCCGCGAGCGCGGTCGCTGCGTCGTCGTACGTACGGCGCGCGACGTCGAGCTCCGCGCGCACACGCTCGACCGGGTCGGCTCCTCCCGCGATCGCTTCGAGCTCGGAAAGGGCGGCGTCGCGGCGCGCGAGCAGCTCGTCGAGGTCGGCCGCGCGGTAGCGGCGGCGGAGGTCTGCGATCCGGTCGAGTCGCTCTTCGACCTCGGCCACACGGGCGGGGTCCGCGTCGAGCGCGTCCGCGAAACGCCGCAGGTCCGTCGCGACCTCGCCCAACCGCACCGCGGCGTCGCGAAGCTCCTCCGTGGCGGCCGAGAGCTCCGGAGCGACGCGGGCGGGCTCCACGAGCGCGCTTTCCGCCGCCGCGGCCAGGGCGCGGGCGCCGTCTCCCTCCTCGGGGTCGATCGCGGCAAGGGCCGCCGAGACCCCGTCGGCGAGCTCCGTGACGTGGCGGCTCCGCTCGGCCTCCCGTCTGAGGGCGTCCTCCTCCCCGGGAGCGAGCCCGTCCGTGTCCTCGACCAGAGCGGCGAGCTCGACGAGACGCGCGCGTTCCGCGTCCGCTCCCTCCTCGAGCTCGGCCACGCGCCGCGTGGCCGCCTGGAGCGCGCGCCAGGCGTCCCGCGCCTCGCGCCTCCGCGTCGCCTGCTCGGGGCCGACGAAAGCATCGAGCAGCTCGAGCTGGTGCGACGGGCGGGCAAGCCGACGCTGCGCGAACTGGCCCGAGAGGGCGAGCAGCCTCTCGGTGGCCGCGACGACGTCCTCCCGTGCGACGCTCCTGCCCCACGCGTACGCCCGCGAGCGGCCGTCCGCGCCGACACGGCGCGCGACCACGAGGCCCGGCTCGTCCTCCGGTCGCAGCTCGCGGAGCGTCTCGAGGCCCTCCTCTTCGAAGAAGCCCTCCGGCACATCGAGCTCGGCCTCGACGAACGCCTCGGACGCGGCGGCGCCGACCGAGGCCGCGTCGCCCTTGGCCCCAAGGAGCAGCCCGATCGCCTGGGTGACGATCGTCTTCCCCGCGCCGGTCTCCCCGGTGAGCGCGACCAGCCCCGGCTCGAGCTCGAGGTCTGCCTTGCGGATCAGGACGAGGTTTTCGATCCGCAGCCGACGAAGCACAGTCGCGATGGTAGTGGCGTTTCGGGTCGGTCCAGAGCTTCTCGACCGTCAGGTCGAGAAGCTTTCGCGGTAGCGGCGCACGAACGTCGCGTCGGGCAGCGTCGCAAGGAGCGAGTGCGCGTCCCCCAGCCGCACCGCGATCCGCCCGTCGAGTCCCGCCCGGCCGACCCGGTGCCCGTCGACGAGCACGACGACCGGCACGTCGGAGGTCCGGTTCCAGACGACGACCTCCTTCCCGCGCGGCACGACAAGCGGGCGCGCGTGGAGCGAGTGCGGTGCAACGAACGTCGTCGCGAGCGCGTCGATCCCCCACATCAACACCGGCCCGCCGTTCGAGAGGTTGTACGCCGTCGAGCCCGAGGGCGTCGAGCAGATCAGCCCGTCGCACGGCACCCGCCCGAGATCCTCCCCGCCGACCGCCCATTCGAGCTCGATCATGCGACCGAGCTCGCCGGACGTCACGACCACGTCGTTCACGGCGACGTGCGTGCCGTCGCCGTTCTCGGTGCCCGGCTCGAGGTCGACCTCGAGCGTGGGCAGGTCGACCGTCACGAACTCGCCGGAGAAGGCGCGGCCGAGCCCCTCCTCGAGCTCGGCCGGCTGCATCGAGCTCAAGAACCCGACGCGGCCGAAGTTCACGCCGAGCACCGGAACGTTCGTGCCGAGGTACATGCGGAGCGCACGGAGCATCGTCCCGTCGCCGCCGAGGACGACGACCAGCTCGGCCCCGGCTGGGTCGCCATGCGCCTCGAGACCGTGCTGCGTCGCCTCGTCAGGCGTGACGATCAGCTCCACGCCGATCCGTCGCGCGAGCACGACCAGCCGCTCGACTCCGTCGCCCACCTGCTCCGGCCGCCCGTGCGTGACGAGAGCGGCGCGCGCGATCGGCCGTCGCTCAGCCGACGGCGGCGTCGATTCGGCGCTCGAGCTCATCGGCGTCTGAGGGCTCCTCGCTCGCGATCAGGTGGACGACGAACTCCCGGTTCCCCTTCGGCCCCGGGTGGCCCGAGTCTACGAGCCCCGCCACGCGAGCGCCCCAGCCCTCGGCCGTCGCGCAGAACTCGCGAAGGACCCTCGCGTGCACGGCCGGGTCCCGGACGACGCCGCGAGGCGCCTCGGCTCGCCCGGCCTCGAATTGCGGCTTGACCAGCACGAGCGCCATCCAGTCGCGAACCGCGAGTCGCAGCGCCGGTGGGAGGACGAGGGTCGCGGAGATGAACGAGACGTCGCAGGTCACGAGCTCGGGCGGAAATGGGAGCGCTTCGAGCCGACGCGCGTTGACCCGCTCGAGCACGATCACCCGGTCGTCCGCGCGGAGCCGGGGGTGCAGCTGGCCGTAGCCGACGTCCAGCGCGACCACCCGGGCGGCGCCACGCTGGAGGAGACAGTCGGTGAAGCCACCCGTCGACGCCCCGAGGTCGAGGCAGTCCTTCCCCGCCGGGTCGACGTCCAGAGCGTCGAGCGCGTGCGCGAGCTTCTCCCCGCCACGCGAGACGAACTGCGGCAGGCGCCGCACCTCGAGCTCGACGTCCTCGGCGACCTGCTGGCCAGGCTTGGCGAAGCCCGGGACGAGCCCGGCGAGCACGAGCGCCTGGGCCTGCGAGCGGGTCTCGGCGAGGCCGCGCTCGACGAGGACGACGTCAAGGCGCTTCTTGGACATGGCCTGATGATGTCGGCTGCTTGACGAGCCGTGCGAAGATGGGCCGGTGCACCGGATGCTCGCCGTCCCCGCCGCCGCGCTCGTCGCTGCGCTGTCGCTCGTCGCCGCCGGCTGCGGAGGCGACGACCAGTCGAGCTCGGAGCAGTGGGCCGACAGCGTCTGCACCGACCTGAACACCTGGGCGGACAGCATCACGACGACGATCACGAGCGTCATGTCGCAGGGTCTCGGCGTCTCGAGCAGCGACCTCAGCGCCGCCGCCAACCAGGCGTCGAGCGCGACGTCCCGCCTCGTCGACGACCTCCGTCAGATCGGGCCTCCCGACACCGAGTCGGGTCAGCAGGCCCAGCAGGAGCTCCAGCAGCTCGGTGACGGGATCGAGCAGCACGCGAACAAGGCCCGTGACCTCGTGGAGGGCGCCTCCGGCTCCGGGGCGGCGGGCATCGTCGCCACCGCCCGCTCGCTTCTCGTCGAGATCGGCGCCGCCGCGGACGAGGTCAAGAGCGCGCTCACGTCGCTGGAGCAGGCGGGGCAGGACATCCGCGACGGGATCCAGGCGAGCGACTCCTGCTCGCAGCTGCGCGACCGCGACTTCGCGAGCGGATAGCAGCTTACGCGGTCCTGACCGCGAGCCCGTCGACGAGCTCCGTGAGCACCCCGGTGTCGGCGTCGAGCACGTCGAGCCTCTCGTGGGCACGCTGCGCGGCCTCGGCGGCGAGCCGCCGAGCGCCGTCCGCGCCCAGCTCGGCGGCGTACCCGTCGCCGTCGAGCACGTCGTCGACGGCCTGGAAGAGCACGCCGAGCTCGTCGCCGAATGCCCGCCACGCCGCCTGCCCGTGCGCAGGGACGTCGGCGGCCCAGAGCCCGAGCCCGACTGCCGCCGCGAAAAGGCGGCCCGTCTTGAGCCGGTGGAGCCGCTCGAGCTCGACTCCCGCCCCGGTGACGTCGAGGTACTGCCCGCCGATCATCCCGAGCGTCGCGCCGACGAGCTCCTGCGCTATCTCGGGCCGTCCCGCGCGGGCCGCCAGTGCGAACGCCTCCGCGAGGAGCGCGTCGCCGGCGAGGAGCGCCACGGCCTCCCCGAAGGCGACGTGGACGCTCGGCCGCCCCCGTCGCTCGGCGTCGTCGTCCAGCGCGGGCAGGTCGTCGTGGACGAGCGAGAACGTGTGGACGAGCTCGAGCGCCGTCGCGGGAAGCGTTGCCTCTTCTGCGCCCCTGCCCGCCGCCTCGCAGACCGCGAGGCACAGCACCGGCCGGATCCGCTTGCCGCCCCCGCCCAACGCGTAGCGGATGGGCTCCTCCAGCGCGCCGAGCGTCGGCTCGAGGCGGAGCTCGGCGAGCGACTCCTCGACGAGCGCGCGAAGCTCGTCAGGCGCCCGCATCGGCGGCCTGACGGGCGCGCTGGAGCTCGCTCTCGATCTCGCGTGCGATCTCCGCGATCTCTGCGAGCCCGTCGACGGCCTCGTCGACGTCGCCGCCCGCGTCCGCGCTCGCCTCGAGCGCGTCGACGCGCGTGCGGAGCCGCTCGAGCAGCTCCTCGGCCCGCTGGAGCGACTCGTCGGCGGCGCTCATTCCCGCTCCGGCGCCGGCAAAGACGGCACCTGCGGTCCCGGGTCGCCTCCGTCGAGCCTACGGCTCATGCCGACTCCCGCCTGATCCGCCCGAGGATCCCGTTCACGAGCCGCGCGGCCGCCTCAGTCGCGTAGCGCTTCGCGAGCACGACCGCCTCGTTGATCGCGACCTCTGCCGGCACCTCTCCCTCCTCGAGCTCGTGCACCCCGATCCGCAGGATGTTGCGCTCGAGCGTACCCAGCCGGTCGGCCGGCCAGTCGATGGAGGCGGCCGAGATCCGCTCGTCGAGCGCCGGTGCCTCCGCCGCGACGTCCCGCGCGAGCGTGGACGCGAACTCGTCCGGCGAGCCCTCGAAGAGGCTCTCGAGCGGGAGCCCCGTGAGGTCCCACTGGTAGAGGAGGAAGAGCGCTTGGCGACGCGCCTGCCGCCGGCTCACAGGCCCCTGGCCGGCCGCCGCTCCCGCCGGGCGGAGCCCGGCTTCGCGTCGGCCTGACGTCGCTCGCGGCACGGGACTCTCCGGGCCCGTATCGCTCATGCGAGGCGCAGCGACGGCAGGTGCCGCTCCATCTCGTCAAGGTAGCCGGTCGAGTACTCACCGGCCGCAAACCCCTCGGAGCGGAGCACGTCGAGCGCGAGCTCCCGTGTGGTCGGGATCCCATCCACCTCGAGCTCTTCCAGGGCACGTATCGCCCGAGCGATCGCCGCCCGCCGGTCGTCGTCCCAGACGATCACCTTCGCGATCAGTGAGTCGTAGTACGGCGGGATCTCGAGCCCGTCCTCGATCGCGGTGTCGACCCTGACGCCGGGCCCGAGGGGCGGCCGGAAGCGCCGCACGACCCCCGGGGCCGGCGCGAACCCGCGGGCGGGGTCCTCGGCGTTGATCCGGATCTCGATGGCGTGGCCCTGGCGTTCCGCGCGCCCGGTGCGGTCGAGCCGCTCGCCGGCCGCGATCCGCAATTGCTCCCGCACGAGGTCGATGCCCGTGACGACCTCCGTGACGGGGTGCTCGACCTGGAGCCGGCAGTTGACCTCGATGAAATACGGCGCGCCGTCCGGGCCGAGCAGGAACTCGAAGGTGCCCGCGCCGAGGTAGCCGACCGACCTGCACGCGCGCGCGACCGAAGCCTCGAGCTCCTCGCGCGTCTCCGGCGTGATCGCGACGGACGGTGACTCCTCGACGAGCTTCTGGTGGCGGCGCTGGATCGAGCATTCCCGCTCCCCGAGCGTGAGCACGCCGCCCTCGGCGTCGCAGAGCACCTGCACCTCGACGTGCCGGGCGGGCGTGACCACCTTCTCGAGGTACAGCGAGCCGTCCCCGAACGCCGCGTCCGCCTCGGCCGAGGCGGCGGCATACGCCTCCTCGAGCTGCTCCGGTCCCTCCACCCGCCGCATCCCGCGACCGCCCCCGCCCGCGGTCGCCTTCAGCATGACGGGGAAACCGATCGTGCCCGCGCCCGAACGCACCTCGGCGAGGCTTGCAGGGCCATTCGTCCCTGGCACGAGCGGGACGCCCGCCGCGCGCATCTCCTCCTTCGCCGCCGCCTTGTCGCCTAGCCGCTCCATCACCTCAGGGGTCGGGCCGACGAAGACAAGGTCGCTCTCCGCGCACGCACGGGCGAACGCGGGATTCTCGGCGAGGAACCCGTACCCCGGGTGGATTGCCTCGCAGCCGGTCGTCTCGGCCGCCGCGATCACGTTCGGGATGCGGAGATAGCTCTCGCCGGCCGGCGGCGGGCCGATACAGACCGCCTGGTCGGCAAGGGCAACGTGGAGTGCCTCGCTGTCCGCGGTCGAGTAGACGGCCACCGCCTCGATCCCGAGTTCCCGTAGCGCCCGGATCACGCGGACGGCGATCTCGCCCCGGTTCGCGACGAGGACCCGTGTGAACATCGCTAGACGGCGGGCGGCGCGCCGACCGGCTCGAGCTCGAAGAGCAAGGTCCCGAACTCGACGGCCTGCCCGTTGTCCGCGTGGATCGCCTGGACGCGACCGTCGGCGTCGGTCTTCAGCTCGTTGAAGAGCTTCATCGCCTCGAGGACGCAGAGCGTCTGCCCTGCCGAGACGACGTCGCCGACCTCGACGAACGGCGGCGCCCCCGGCTGCGACGCCCGGTAGAAGACCCCGACCATCGGCGATTCGACCCTGATCGTCCCGGCATCCGCGACGTCGGTCGGCATGTCGGACAGCGCGGTGGCGACGGCCACGTCGGCGGCCGGGCCGAGCGGCAGTCCGGGCTCGTCCGCGCGGCGAACCGACACACGCATCCCCTCGTCCTCGATCTCGATCTCCCCGACCCCCGACTCCTGGACGATCCGGACGAGCTCCCGGATCCGCTCAGCGCGCTCGACGTCGACGTCGCCGACCAGGAGCGACGCCTCGCGCGAGTGCCGCTGACGGATCGAGCGGAGGAGCGTCTCGGCCTCATTGCCGTACATCGCGAGCAGCACGAGGTCCTCCTCGGAGGACGCGAGGCCATCCGCGGCCTCGCGCACGTCGTCCGCGCTCGGCGGGTCGTCGTCGAGCGAGGGGCTGTCCGCTGCGAGGAGCTCGACCGCGCGCCGGATCCCGGGCTCGATCGGCGCGGGCGGCGTACCGTACGCGCCGGTGACGAGCTGGCGGAACTCGTCGAGCACAGTTCCGTAGCGGCGGGCGGAGAGAACGTTGAGGAGCGCCTGCGAGCCGAGGATCTGGCCGATCGGCGCGGCGAGCGGCGGCCAACCGGCTTCCTCGCGGATCCGCACGACCTCGGTCAGCGCGTCGAGCAGGCGATCGCCCGCCGCGTGGGCGCGAAGGTGGACGTCGAGGGCCGCGACGAGGCCCGCCGGGAGGTCGTACTCCGCGGCCCGAACGGCGATCCGCGGCGCGAGGGGCGCCAGCGGCTCGTCGCCGATGTGGTCGTCGACAACGTCGGACGCCTCCCAGAGGCGCTGGACGTCGACACCGGTGTCGCGACCAAGCCCGTGCAGAGCCTCGACCAGCGACTCGCCCGCGATCCGGTGGAGCGCGAGGGCGAGGGGGTACACCGCCGTCGCGACCACGTCCGCGCCGACCCGCGTCGCAACGAGCGCGTTCGCCAGCGCCGTGCCTCCGGCGGCCTGGACGTAGAGGCCGACAGGCAGCCCGCTCGCCTCCGCGAGCCGCTCGACGAGCTCTTGCGTGACGTGCGGGAGGAGCGCGCCGGTCGGGTCGTTCAGGAGGACGCGCGCGGCGCCGAGCTCGCCGAGGCGCTTCGCCTGCTCGACGAGCGCGTCGGACTCGCCGGTACGGCCCGGGCTGTAGACCAGCCCGACATGGAGCTGGCGACCGGCGCCCACGATCGCCTCCCCCGCCTCACGGAGGTTGGAGACGTCGTTGAGCGGGTCGTGCAGGCGGAAGACGTCGATGCCGTTCTCGGCCGCGCACGCGACGAAGCGCCGGACGATGTCGGTCGAGACCGGTTTCGAGCCGACCAGGAAACGGCCGCGGAGGGCGATCCCGAGCGGTGTCGTCGTCCGCGCGTCGATCGCGCGGATCCGCTCCCACGGGCTCTCGACGCCGCGGCGCACCGAGGCGTCGAAGACGCCGCCGCCGGACACCTCGAGGCACGCAAAGCCCGCCCCGTCGAGGATCTCCGCGATGCGCAGGACCTCCCCGGTCGGGATCCGGCCGGCGAGCGGCTCCTGCGAGAGCAGCCGGATCGTGGTGTCGACCAGCTGAGGCACGGCGGCAGCCTACCGCCGAGCTTCCCGGGCGGCGCGGTGCGTCAGGCGCGCGAGATGTAGCGCGACTCGCGGGGATCGACCTTGATGCGCTCCCCGATGTTGACGAAGAGCGGCACCTGGACGACCGCTCCGGTCTCGAGCGTCGCGGGCTTCGTCACGTTCGAGACCGTGTCGCCCTTGATCCCGGGCTCGGTGTCGGCGACCGCGAGCTCGACCGACGCCGGGAGCTGGAGACCCGACGGCTTGCCATTGACCTGGAGGATCTGGACGGTCGAGGAGGGCAGCATGTACGCGAGCTCGCCCGCGATGTCCGTGCTCGAGAGCCCGAACTGCTCGTATGTCTCCTCGTCCATGAAATGCGCCTCGGTGCCGTCGTCGTAGAGGAACTGGACGCTTTTCACCTCGGTGTGCACCCGCGGGAACTTCTCGCCCGCGCGGAAGGTGTCGTCGACCACCGCGCCGGTCTCGAGGTTCTTCAGCTTCGTCCGGACGAACGCGCCACCCTTGCCGGGCTTCACGTGCTGGAACTCGACGATCCGCCAGAACGCGCCGCGGTGCTCGATGTGCATCCCGTTCCGGAACTGGTTCGTGTTGACGATCTCCGCCATGACGCGGGCAGGGTACCTAGATGGTCAGCCGACCTGGACCGGCTCCTTCGTCACCGTCGTGAGCCGTTCGCACCCGTCCTCGGTCACGACGACCATGTCCTCGATCCGGACGCCGAACTCTCCGGGCAGGTAGAGGCCCGGCTCGACCGTGACGACGTTCCCTGTGACGAGCACCGAGTCCGACTCCGGTCGCAGGGTCGGAAGCTCGTGGACCTCGAGGCCGACACCGTGGCCGAGGCCGTGGCCGAAGCGGTCGCCCATGCCCGCCTCCGCCATGGCAACCCGCGACGCCGCGTCGACCTCTCGCCCATTCGCACCGGGTGCGACCGCCGCGAGGCCGTCGAGCTGCCCGGTGAGACAGAGGTCGTAGACCTCACGCAGCCGTCCTGTGGGCTCGCCGGTGAAGAACGTCCGGGTGCAGTCCGAGGCGTAGCCGCCGACCGTGCAGCCGGCGTCGACCACGACGAGCGTGTCCTCCGGGATCGCGACGTCGCGCGGCTTCGCGTGCGGGCGCGCGCCGTTCTCGCCGGCCCCGACGGCCGGAGCGAACGACGCGCCGTCGGCGCCGGCCTCGTGCCAGGCCTGCTCGATCCACCAGGCGAGCTCGGCCTCCGTGCGGCCCACGAACGGCGCGCGGCCGAGCTCGTCGAAGACCTGGTCGGAGATCGCAGCGGCGTGCCGCAGCTGCTCCAGCTCGCCCGCGTCCTTCACCGCACGGAGCGCTTCGACGGCGCCGGCCCTGGCGACGATGTCGACGCCACCGTTCCGCAGAAGGTCCGCGTTGGCGAGGCTCAGGTGCGGCGCCTCGACGCCGATCCGCCGGCCCGAGAGCCGCTCGGCGAGTGTCGCCAGGACCGCGCGCGGCGTCTCCTCGAACGTCACGCCGTCGACGTGGCTCGCCGCCTCTGCGTAGCGGAAGTCGGTGTAGAGGGTCGCCTCCCCCGCGGGATCGACGAGGACCGCCGCGTTCGAGCTGACGAAGCCGGTCAGGTAGCGGACGTTGACGAGGCTCGTGACGAGGAGAGGCTCGTCCAGGCCGCCCGCGAGGCGCTCGACCCTCGTCACCCGTTCCTCCGCTCCGCGAGCAGGCCGAGCGCCTGCCGGTACCCGTCGATTCCCTCGCCGATCACCCGGCCGGTGGGGAGCCCCTCGAGGACGGTGTGCCGCCGCCAGTCCTCTCGCGCCTCGATGTCGGAGATGTGGACCTCGACGACGGGGCCGGCGAACGGCTCGAGCGCGTCGCGAATCGCCCAGCTGTAGTGCGTCCACGCGCCCGGGTTGAGCACGAGGCCGTCGGCGGTGTCGAGTGCGGCGTGGAGGAACTCGACGTACTCGCCTTCGTGGTTCGTCTGCCGGCACCGGACCTGGAGGCCAAGCTCGCGCGCCCACGCGTAGATCTGCGTCTCGAGGTCCTGGAGGGAGCCGTCCCCGTAGACGCCGGGGTCACGCCGCCCGAGCAGGTCGAGATTGACGCCGTTGAGCACGTCGACGCGCACGGTCGGATGCTACTGGCGTCCGGCGATCAGCCCTTCGAGTGCGCGCCGGACGTCGGCCTCCGGTACCTCGACCCCCCAGCGCGGGCGGCCCGGCGACTCGAGAAGCACCAGCCGCGGGGTCCCGCGCGCCGCCTTCTTGTCCCGAGCGAGGGCCGCCCATGCCGCATCCGGGTCGACGGCGACGGGCCTTGGCGCGAGGACCTCTCGCACGAGCTGTTCCTCGTCCGGGAGACCCGACAGCCGCAGCGCGGCGAGGAGCCCGAGCGCAACGGCGCGGCCGTGCGGCAGCCCGTAGCCCGCGGCTGCCTCGAGCGCGTGGGCGAACGTGTGCCCCAGGTTGAGCTGTGCACGCGGCCCCCGGTCATGCGGGTCGGCGAGGCAGATCCCCGACTTGAACGCGGCACACGCGCGCACCTGCTCCGGCTCCGTGCGCTCCCACACGCGGTCACCCGCGAGCAGCCCCGTCTTGACGACCTCTGCGAGGCCGTTCACCCGCTCCGCCTGCGGCAGCGTCGTGAGCAGCGACGGGTCGCACACGACCCGTGCCGGCCAGTGGAACGCCCCGACGACGTTCTTCGCGCCGGTGAGGTCGATCGCGGTCTTCCCGCCGATCCCCGCATCGACCTGCCCGACGAGCGTCGTCGGCACGGCGGTCCATGGGATGCCGCGCATGTACGTCGCAGCGGCGAAGCCGGCGACGTCGGTCGTCGAGCCGCCCCCGAGCGCGACGATGCCGCCGTCGCGGCCGATCCCGAGTGCCTCCCAGAGGCGTCCGAGCACCGCGCCCGTCTTCGCGGCCTCGCCTGCGGGCACCTCGTGCGAGACGACGTCGCGCGAGCCGAGCGCGACCTGCGCGCGGACGCCGTGGATGCCTGCGACGTGCTCGTCGACGACGAGCTCAACCGCCCCGTCGCCCGGCACCAGCTCCTCGAGGCCGTCGATCCCGCCCAGCTCGACGTGCACTCCGGCTGCCGCGAGGAGGATCCCGTCGATGTCGACGGCACGCGCGTCGGCAACCGCCTCGTAGACCGGCTGACGCTCCCGGTGCAGGGCGTGGAACTCGTCCTCCTCCTGCGCCAGCGGACGGTCGCTGCCGGAGACCCGCTGCCATGCGGTCCCGGGCTCGACGTCGATCAGCACGGTGAAGGCACTCGAGGCGAGGGCGTCACGCGTCCGGTCGGAGAGCACCGCGCCGCCCCCGAGGGCGACGACGACAAGCTCGCGACCTCGGAGCACGTCGAGCGCCACCTCCTCCTCGACCTGCCGGAAGCCGCTCTCCCAACGCTCCGCGAAGAGGTCGGGGATGGGGGATCCGGTACGAGCCTCGATCTCCAGGTCGAGGTCGACGAAGGGCCGACGGAGCCGCGCCCCGACCTCGGTGCCGAGGCGGCTCTTGCCCGAGCCCATGAACCCGGCGAGCGCGAGATGCCGGCCCAGCGCGTTCAGATGCGCGGACGCCACCGGTCGCCGATCCGGGCGAGGTACGCCGTGTGTGCGGCGAGCACGTCGACCACTGCGTCGCCGCCGAGCTTCTCCAGCGCCGCGCGAGCGAGCTCGAACGCGACGGCGGCCTCGGCGACGACCGCGAGGGCCTCCACTGCCTGGACGTCGGAGCGCTCGACGAGCGCCTGTGCCGGCTCGCCGCTCGCGAGGTCGACGGAGTCAAGCGGCCGCATCAGGGTCGGCAGCGGCTTCATCGCCGCGCGCACGACGATCGGCTCGCCGTTCGAGACTCCCGCCTCGATCCCGCCGGCGCGGTTCGTCCGGCGGGCGAGCCCGGGATCGATCTCGTCGTGCGCCTCCGTGCCGCGGCGCCGTGCGAGCGCGAAGCCGTCCCCGATCTCGACGCCCTTGACGGCCTGGATGCCCATCAGGGCCGCGGCGAGCCTCGCGTCGAGCCGCGCGCTTTTCTCGGCGTACGACCCGAGACCGGGCGGAACGCCTGTCGAGACGACCTCCACGACGCCGCCGAGGGTGTCGCGATCCTTCCGAGCCTCGTCCGTGGCGGCACGCATTCCCTCGTCGCTCGTCTCGCCCCCGATCTCGACCGGTCTGCCCTCGACCGCCATTCCGAGCTCGTGGAGAAGCGCTTTTGCGACCGCCCCTGCCGCGACGTGGACGGCCGTGTGACGCGCCGAGGCGCGCTCGAGCGCGTTGCGGACGTCGTCGTGCCCGTACTTCAGGACGCCCGCGAGGTCGGCGTGGCCCGGCCGCGGCAGCGTCACGGGCTTGGCGCCCTTGCCCGAGGGCTCGTCATCGGGCGGCCACGGGCTCATCCCCCACGTCCAGTTCGCGTGGTCGCGATTGCGGACGACGAGCGTCAGCGGCGTGCCCAGCGTGACGCCGTGCCGCAGGCCGCTCAACACCTCGACCTCGTCGGACTCGAGCTTCTGGCGCGGGCTCCGGCCGTAGCCCTGCTGGCGGCGCCGGAGGTCCGCGTCGATCGCGTCCCTGTCGAGCCGCAGCCCAGCGGGCAGCCCGGTGACGATCGCGGCGAGCGCCGGCCCGTGCGACTCCCCCGCGGTGACCATCCGGAGCGCCATGGCTCGATCCTAGAGGGCCGCTCTGCTAGCCTCCGGCCCGCGCGACCCGCGCTCGACCGGAAGGAGGTGAGGTGCGAATGACCAGTCCGTACTCCGTCACGCGCTTCCCCGCCGGTCGCAGCAGCGGCTGAGCGGCGTCGCGTGACGGATCCCATCCGTCACGAAGGAGACGCACATGACGCAGCACCAAGGCGGGCACGCCGCTCGCCGTGACGATGTCGGCCCGCTCCACGTCGAACACGCGGGAGCCGGCCCGACAGTCGTCCTGATCCACGCCGGTGGCACAGACAGCCGGATGTGGGACCCGCAGTGGGCCGCGTGGCAGACGCGGTTCGCCCTGACGCGCCTCGATCTCCGCGGCTTTGGCCGCTCGGGCCCTGCCCTGGGCTCGTTCAGTCACGCCGCCGACGTCGTCGGCGTGCTCGATGCTGCCTCGATCGAGCGTGCGCTGCTCGTCGGCGCCTCGTTCGGCGGCCTCGTCGCGCTCGACCTCGCCGCCGCGCATCCCGAGCGCGTGGCCGGGCTCGTGCTCGCCGACCCACCGCTTCCGGGAACCGCCTGGTCGGCCGAGATGCGCGGGTTCTTCGCGGCCGAAGAGGAGGCGCTCGAGGCGGGCGACCTCGAGGTGGCGACCGAGGTGAACGTCGAGTTCTGGCTGCCGGCCGCGAGCGAACAGGTGCGCGCGGCGATCCGCGAGCAGCAGCTCAACACCTTCCGGCTCCAGACGGACGAGCCCGACGACTCGCTCCTCACCGAGGACCTGCGCGGTGCCCTGCCGACGCTCGACGTGTCGACGCTCGTCGTCACGGGCGAGCACGACAAGAGCGACTTCCAGGCGATCGCCGACCTCCTCGCGTCGACGCTGCCCGACGCACGGCGCGCCGTCGTCGACGGCGCCGGCCACCTGCCGAGCCTCGAGCGGCCGGAGGGCTTCGACGCGATCGTGCTCCCGTTCCTCGAGGGCAGTGCATGAGCGACACCGTGCGGGCTCGCGGCCCGCCTTCTCAGAGGTAGCTCAGGGTCGGGAGGGCTGTCCGACTGCCTTCCAGAAGTACGTCGTCGCGCACGGCCGGCCGTCGGGATAGAGCGCAAAGCCCGGCACCACGCCCACGCGATTCCAGCCCATCGCCTCGTAGAGACGCTCCGCCGGATCGCCCGTCACGGTGTCGAGCACCAGCAGCGTCTTCCCCTCCGCATGCGCCTCGGCCTCGGCTCGTTCCATCAGCTGGCGCGCGATCCCTCGCCGCCGCGCCGAGCGGTGGACGAGGAGCTTCGCGATCTCGCCGCGATGCGGCTGGTTGGGCGGCAGGGCGAGGACGACCTGCACCGTACCGACGGGCACACCGTCGTCGAACGCGGCGAGGATCACGCGGCGCCCACGCTCCGCGTCGGAGACGAAGCCGTCGAAGGCCTCACGCGCATCGTCGTCAGAGAACGGCGCCATGTAGCTCACCGACGCGCCGCCCTCGACGCAGTCACGCAGGACGGCCGCAAGCCCGTCGAGGTGCGCTCGCGCGTCCGCGCCGTCGAGGCGCCGGATCTCGATCCCGTCAGCCGTCCGATTCCTCCTCCCCTTCGGGCGGTCGACCGTACCACGCGCATGTCGCCGTCCTCCCCCGACCCGGCGTAGATTTCCCCAGATGAGCTTCGCGGTGCCGGCCGAGTCGTATGACCGCTTTATGGGCGTCTACTCCGTCCAGCTCGCCCCTCAGCTCGCGGACTTCGCGGGCATCGCGAACGGGGAGCGCGTCCTCGACGTCGGCTGCGGCCCGGGTGCGCTCTCGACCGAGCTGGTCAGGCGCGTCGGCTCGGACGCGGTCACCGCCGTCGATCCGTCGGAGTCGTTCGTCGAGGCGGCCCGCGAGCGCCTCCCCGGCATCACGGTGGAACAGGCGCCGGCCGAGCACCTTCCGTTTCCGGACGACTCGTTCGACGCCGCGATCGCGCAGCTCGTCGTCCACTTCATGACGGACCCCGTCGCCGGGCTCGCGGAGATGGGACGCGTCACGCGACCGGGCGGCGTTGTCGCCGCCTGCGTCTGGGACCATGGGGGCCGCCAGAGCCCGCTAGGGCTGTTCTGGGAAGCCGCCCGCGTCCTCGAGCCGGACGTCGACGACGAATCCGGCCTTGCGGGTGCCCGGGAAGGGCACCTGCGCGAGCTGTTCGAGGCGGCGGGCCTGAGCGAGATCGAGGACACGGCGCTCACCGTGGCGGTCGAACACCCGACCTTCGAGGACTGGTGGGAGCGGTTCACGCTCGGCGTGGGGCCTGCCGGAGCCTTCACCGCGGGCCTGGACCCCGGCCGGCTGACCGAGTTGAGAGAGCTCTGCCGCGCGCGCCTCCCGACCGCCCCGTTCACGATCACGGCACGGGCGTGGGCGGCTCGCGGTCTCGCGTGAGCCCAGACTGGTAGTCAGGCGTCGACGACGACGTTCGGCCCGTGCTTGTCCCGGAAGCGGTCGAGCACGCCCGATGCAACCAGCCGGTCACCGGCCTCCTGCGCGTCCTCGACCGACGCGAACTCGAGGTACACGAAGACGTGGTTCGGGTCGTCCACCAGCCGGAGGACGCGCGTCGTCGTCGCCTTCTCGCGTGTCCGCGGGACGTCCTTGTCGAACAGCGCACGCCACGTGTCGTAGTCGCCGACATGGATCCGGGTGATGATGTAGGCGCTCACGGTGGCTTGCCCGTCACTCAACCACACGGTCGCGCGGGCGGCCGGCGTGTGAGACTGTCGCCGGAAGGACGCGATGGAGTACGGCGCTCATCTGCCGCTGATCGAGCTCGACGCGGGCGCGTCCTCCCTCGCAGGGTTGCGGGCGTACGCGGACACCGCTGCCCGCCTCGGCTACTCGTTCCTCTCGGCCAACGACCACCTGCTCTTCGCCCGGCCGTGGCTCGACGGGCCCACCGCCCTCGCGGCGGTCGTCGACCGGGCGGAGGGGATGACGCTCGCCACCACCGTCTGCCTGCCGGTGATCCGCGGGCCGGTGCAGACGGCCAAGACGCTCGCCGCGCTCGACGTCCTCTCCGACGGACGCCTCGTCGTCGGCGTCGCGGCAGGCTCCTCTGCGCGCGACTACGAGGCGGTCGGGATCCCGTTCGAGGAGCGCTGGCCGCGGTTCGAAGAGGCGACCCAGGCGCTGCGTGCGCTCCTGCACGTCGATTGCCCGCCGCTGGAGGGGACGTTCTATTCGACACGGGACATCGAGCTCGCGCCCAGGCCGGTCCAGCGGCCCGGCCCTCCGATCTGGGTCGGGAGCTGGGGCTCGCGCCCGGGACTCCGTCGTGTGGCCCGCATCGCGGACGGCTGGCTCGCGTCGGGATACAACACGACGCCCGACGCGTTCGGGGACGCGCGCTCATATCTCGAGACGCAGCTCACGGCTGCAGGAAAGACGGCAGGCGGGTTCCCGAACGGCCTCGTGACCGTCTGGCTCCACGTGACCGAGGATCGCGCCTCGGCCGACCGGGTCCTGACGGACATCCTCGCCCCGATGCTGAACCGCCCCGTTGAGGCGCTCCGCTCGCTGCACCTGCCGATCGGGCCGGCCGAGATCTGTGCCGAGCGGCTGACCGCGTTCTCCGAGGCAGGTGTGCAGCGCGTCTTCGTCTGGCCGCTCACCGACGAGCTCCGCCAGCTCGAGCTCTTTCGCGAGCGGGTGGTCCCGCTCGTCCGGTAGGAACCGCCGGCTATCAGGGCGAGAGCACGAGGTCGCCCGTGGGCCGGGCGACGCGGATCTGGCTCATCGCGGGCGAACGGCCTTCGCCATCGCGGCGAAGGGTGCGGGCTCGCCCGTCCACCGTTCGAACGACGCGGCTCCCTGGGCTAGCAGGACGTCGAGGCCGTCGACCACGGTCTCGCAGCCGGCCCGCCGCGCCGCGGCGACGAGCGCCGTCTCCGAGCCGTCGGCGTCGTAGGCGAGCTCGACGACCTGCATCCCCGGGTACGGCTGCACGAGCACCGCATCCCTCACCGGGGTGCAGTTGACGAGCACGTCGACCCCTTCCCCGCTCGGCGGCCACTCCGCGTCGCGCCACGAGACGACCGCGACGCGGGCCGCGCCGACGGCCTCGAGCGCATGGGCGACCGCCTTCGCGGCCCCTCCGGCGCCGAGCACGAGGACGGACCGGTCGGTCGCGTCGACCTGACTCGTCACAGCCGCCCCGTCGGTCGACGAGCCGAGTACACGACCGTCCTCGACGACGAGGGTGTTGACAGAGCCGGCCCCGGCGGCGACCTCGTCGAGGTCGTCGCAGAGCAGCACGATCCGCTCCTTGTGCGGGATCGTGACGTTCGCACCCGCGAAGCCCGTCGCGACGAGGCCCCGCACCGCATCCTCGAGGTGCTCCGGCGGGGTCGGCAGGGGCACGTACGCCCAGTCGAGCCCGAGCGCGTCGAACGCCGCGTTCTGCATCCGCGGCGACAGCGAGTGGGCGGTCGGCCAACCGAGCAGACCGACCAGCGTCGTCGTCCCGCGGATCGAGGTCACGCGACGAACGACGGATCGAGGTCGGCCACGCTGGCGGCACCCGAGAGCGCCATCGTCAGGTCGACCTCTGCGGCGAGCTGGGCGATCACGGCCTCCAGCCCCTCTTGCCCGCCGACCGCGAGCCCGTAGACGTACGCGCGGCCGAGCAGCACCGCATTCGCGCCGAGCGCGACGGCCTTGACGACGTCCGCGCCGTTGCGGATCCCGGAGTCCATCAGCACGACCGCGTCGGGGCCCGCCGCCTCGCGCACCTCGACGAGGGCGTCGAGCGCGGCGACCGAGCCGTCGACCTGGCGGCCGCCGTGGTTCGAGACGACGATCCCGTCGATACCGTGCTCGAGCGCGCGTCGCGCATCGTCACCCCGGACCACTCCCTTCAGCAGGATCGGCAGCGACGTCCAGCCACGGAGCCGCGCGAGGTCGTCCCACGTGAGCGCGAGGTTCGGGAACGCCGAGAGGGCCATCAGCGAGGCGGTGACGAGGTTCTCCTCGGGTGGCGACTCGAGCCGGCCGAGGAACGCCTCGTCGGAGAAGAACTGCCCGAGCCCTTCCCCCTTGAGGAACGGCAGATAGCCGTTCCGGAGGTCGCGCGGCCGCCAGCCGAGCGTCAGCGTGTCGACGGTGAGGACGATCGCGCCGTAGCCGGCCGCCTCGGCCCGCCGGACGAGGCTCTCCGCGAGCTCCGCGTCACCCCACCAGTAGAGCTGGAACCAGCGTGGCGGGTCGATCGCCGCGACGTCCTCGAGGGACGTCGACGCAGCGCTCGAAAGGACCAGCGGGACTCCGGTCGCCTTCGAGGCGCCCGCGACCGCGCGCTCCGCGTCGGCGTGGACGATCGAGAGGACACCGACCGGCGCGAGGAGGAACGGCGCCGGCGAGTGGAGACCGAGCACCTCGACGGAGATGTCGCGCTCCGCGGTGCCGACAAGCATGCGCGGCCGGAGCGCCCGCCGCCGGAAGGCTTCGACGTTGGCCCGCATCGTCTCCTCCGCGCCGGCACCCCCCGCCACGTAGTCGTACGCCGTCTGCTCGAGGGCCTCGCGCGCGCGGGCCTCCCATGCGTCGAAGCCGATCGGCCACTCGGTCCCACCCGACAGGTAGATCGCGTTCTGGACGACGTTGCCGGGATCGAGCGCCACGGACTGATCCTACGACGAGCCACGCGCCGCGATCGGGCGCGGCCGGCGCCCGTACGCGCCTAGTACTCGTGACCGGGTGCGTCTGAGGGGCGTTCGACGGCGTACAGACGCCATTCCTCGGCGACGCCCCCTCAGCTCCGCCGACCCGCGTTCGCGGAAGCGGAGACCGGAGCCGGCGACCAGGTCCTTGACCGTGCTCGAGACGAGGACCTCCCCGGGCTGCGCCATCTCTGCCACTCGGGCTCCGATGTGCACTGCCCGTACCGCGCTTGTCGAACCGGATCAGCCGTGAGAACGAGGAGAGCCGCTCGAGGAAGGGCGAGAAGGTCGGTATCGCCCACTGAAGCTCGAGATGCGTGACGTAGCCGGGGACGAAGACGAGATCGAGCGGCCCTTCGCCGGTGACCTGGTACGCGGTGTTGACGTCAGGCTTTTTGCGTACTTGACGTCCGGGAGCTCCACCGGACAAGTGTCTCCCGCCGGGTCCTGGTCGCGCAACGACCGGCGACGGTCGCGGGCGTTCGCGAGCGTCACTTGCAGGCATAGCCGTACTCGCAGACCTTGCGGAGGAAGTCGCTCTCGCTCGCCGTGAAGTAGTGGGAGAGGGACTTCGGCTTGCGGACGTAGTAGAGGTAGTCGACGTTCCGCGCAGGGTTCGCCGCCGCCTCGAGCGAGGCGAGGCCGGGGTTCGCGATCGGCGTCGGTGGAAGGCCGGACCGGAGCCGCGTGTTGTACGGGGAGCTCGAGCGGAGCGCCTCCTTCGTCAGCGACTGCGTTCCGGGGATGTCGAGCCCGTAGCGGATCGTCGCGTCGATCCCGAGCGGCATGCGGTTGCGGAGCCGGTTGTAGATCACCGCCGCGACGAGGCGTCGCTCCCGTGGCACCGCGGTCTCCTTCTCGATCATCGACGCGATGATCAGGATGTCGTACGGCGTGAGGTTCTTCGACCGCGCGTAGCGGAGATCGACCTCGCCGAAGCGCTGACGGAACGCGCGCAACTGGTCGGAGACGAGCTCCCGCGCGCTCGACGCCTGGGTGAAGTCGTACGACGCGGGGAACAGGAACCCCTCCGGGGAGCCGCGCTTCGCGTCCTTGCGGAAGCGCGGGGGCGGAAGCGCGTCCTTCACCGCTCGGAGGTACGCCTGGCGCGTAAGCCGTGGCGTGACGCCGCGCTTGTCGATCGCGATCTGCCTCACCACGGCGACGCGGTCGGCCATGTCGCGGACGGTGAAACCCTCGGGGAAGATGATCTTCAGCTGCGCGAGCGGCGGCGGGCCGGTCGTCGTCGGCGGAGGCGGAGCGGCCTCGTCGGTCCCGCCGGCGATCCATGCCGTCGCGGCAAAGGCGCCGACGGCGACCACTGCGATCACCGCGAGCACGGCCAGGAGGCGCCTCATCGGTAGCGCTCCAGCCAGCCCTGGAGCAGATGCGCCGCGGCGACCGCGTCCTCGGGAGCGCGCCCGGCCGTTTGTCGCGCGAGCGTCGTCGTGAAGCGCTCGTCGTAGGTCTCCACCGGAATCTCGAGCTGCGCGCGCAGTGCCTGTACGAACGCGTCGGTCTCCTCGGCCTGCGCCCCCCGCTCGCCGCGCAGCGTCAGCGGTAGTCCGACGACGACGAGCTCGGCGCCCTCCGTCGCGACGAGCTCGGCGAGCCGCGCGAGCCCCGTCTCGCTCGCGGCCCGCTCGACGACGCCGACCGGGCGCGCGAGCGTGCCGGTTTCGTCGGAGACCGCGACCCCCGTCCGTGCGGAGCCGAAGTCGAGTGCGAGCACGCGCATCCGAGAGGCTAGAGCGCTGCGCGGATCAGCCGCTCGGCCTCGGCGAGCGCCTCGGGCAGCTTCTCGGCGTCCTTGCCTCCGGCCCGGGCCATCGTCGGGCGCCCGCCCCCGCCGCCACCGACCAGGGGCGCGGCGCCGCGGATCACGTCCGAGGCGCTGATGCGGTCGGCGACGGCCTGGTCGAAGTTCGCGACGAGGCTCACCTTCCCGCCGCCGGACGAGCCGAGCACCACCGCGGCGGGCGTGTGCCGCTGCTTGAACCGGTCAGACAGCTCGAGCAGCTCGTCGCCGTCCAGCCCGTCGATCGTGTCGACCACGAGGTTCACCCCGTTCACCGCTTCCACCTTCACGTCCGGATCGGCGGTCGGCGCTTTCGCGGCCGGAGTGCGCTTCGCCCTCTTGCGGGTCTCCTCGAGCTCGGCCCGCAGCGCGTCGACCTCCCCCGCTCGGCCGCGGAGCGCCGCCCACGCCTCGCCCGACGTGACCGCCTCGATGCGCCGTGCGCCGCCTCCCACGGAGCCCTCGCTCAGGATCGCGAAGGATCCGATCTCCGCCGTCGTGCGGACGTGCGTCCCGCCGCAGAGCTCGGTCGACGTGCCCGGGACCTCGACGACGCGGACGACGTCGCCGTACTTTTCCCCGAAGAGCGCCATTGCACCGAGCTTCCGTGCCTCGTCGAGCGTCGTCTCGAACGTATGCACGGGGAGGTTCGCGAAGATCGCGCGGTTGACGCGCTGCTCGACGCCCTCGCGTTCCTCGCCGGTCAGCTGGGCGGTGTGGGTGAAGTCGAACCGGAGCTTGTCGGGTCGCACCGCCGATCCCGCCTGCGTCACGTGCTCGCCGAGCACCGTGCGCAACGCCGCCTGCAGGAGGTGGGTCGCCGTGTGGTTGGCCATCGTCGGGAATCGGACGTTCCAGGGCACGACCGCACGCAGTCGATCTCCCGCCGAAAATCCCTCGCCGCGAAAGACAAGCGCTTGGTCGCCGTCGAACCGGTAGGCGTCGACGAGCTCCGCGCGGACCGACGGGTCGTCGTCGTGCTCGATCCAACCCTGGTCGGTGACCTGACCGCCACCGGCCGGATAGAACGGCGACTCGCGAAGCTTCGCGAGGAAGGTGCCGTCGGCGAGCTGCTCGAGCGCGCCGAGCTGCGTGAGCACGTCGACCTTCGCGTAGCCCACGAACTCCGTGTCGAACCCGGCCTCGCGCGCGAAGTCGGCCGCGCGCTGGAGCAGGCCCTTCTCCCCGGTGCCGCGCGAGATCTCGCGGTGGCGGCTCATCTCGGCCTGGAAGCCGTCGAGGTCGACTCTCTGTCCCCGCTCCTCCGCGAGCTCGGTCGTGAGCTCGATCGGGAACCCGTAGGTCGCGGCGAGCGTGAACGCCTGGTCGCCGGTGATCGCCACATCGCCCGCGAGCTCGTCGAACAGCGTCATGCCCCGCTCGAGCGTCTCCGTGAAGCGCTCCTCCTCCTGCCGCACGACCCGTTCGATCTCGAGCTCGTTCTCGCGCAACTCCGTGTACGCCTCACCCATCTGCTCCACCACGACGCCGGTCAACGGGTGCAGGCGCTCGAGCCCGATGGCCCGCGCCTGCTGGACAGCCCGCCGGATGATCCGGCGCAGCACGTACCCGCGACCCTCGTTCGAAGGGATCACGCCGTCGCCGACGAGGAACGTCATGCCGCGGCCGTGGTCGGCGAGGATCCGATGCGCCTTCGTCGCAGCGGGCGTGTCGCCGTACGCGACCCCGGACTTCGCGGCGATCCACGACATGATCAGCTGGTAGCCGTCGGTGTCGTAGACCGACGGCACCTGCTGGACGATCCGCGCAGTCCGCTCGAGCCCGAGACCCGTGTCGATGTTCTGCTTCGGCAGCGGGGTGAGCGTCCTGTCGGGATGGAGCTCGTACTCCATGAAGACGAGGTTCCAGAACTCGAGGAAGCGCTCGCACCGCGTACAGCCCGGCAGGCAGTCCGGCTCGCCGCAACCGGCCTCCTCACCCCAGTCGTAGTAGATCTCCGAGTCCGGGCCGCACGGCCCCGGGCCGCCGACCGACCAGAAGTTCTCCGACGACGGAAGCTGCACGATGCGCTCCGGTGGCATCCCGATCCGCTCCCAGAGGTCGATGGCGACCTCGTCGGGACCGAGCCCGAGCTCGGGGTCGCCCGCGTGGACGCTGACCCACAGACTGTCCCAGTCGAGCTTCAGGTGGTCGCGCATGAACTCGGTCGCGTACTCGATCGCGCCGTCCTTGAAGTACTGCCCGAACGAGAAGTTGCCGAGCATCTCGAAGAACGTGAGGTGGTAGGTGTCGAGGCCGACCTCCTCGATGTCGGGCGTGCGGAAGCACTTCTGCACGGTCGTGGTCCGCGGCGCGGGCGGCGGCTCGAGACCGAGGAAGAACGGCATCTGAGGCTGCATCCCCGCGCTCGTGAGGAGCGTCGACTGGTCGTCGGCGCGTGGGATCAAGGACGCGGACGGCCGGCGAAGGTGGCCCTTCGACTCGAAGAACGAGAGGAAGCCCTCGCGGAGCTCGGCCGTCGTATGCATGGCGACGATCGTACCCGGGGCCATGCGGCCGATTCCTCGTTCGTCTCGCCGGTCGCGGCCGCGGCCCGGCGCACCGACAGGGCGCTCTACGGAAGCTCGTCGGGCGGGACCGGCGCGGGGTCGGGCCGCGGCGTCGGGGGCGGCTTCGGCCAGGGGTCCGGCTTCGGCTCGGGCGTGGGAGTGGGGGTCGGCGTCGGGCGTTCTGTCGACGGAGGCGTCGGCCCGGCGTCCCGCAGGTCCTCGGCGAGGTCCTGCTCCCGGCGCCGCGCGGCGTCCTTTGCGGCGTCCATGGCATCCGAGACATTCCGCGACTTCTTGAGCGACGAGATGCCGTGCGCGATTCCCGCCGCGAGGCCCGAGACCTTCTCGACCGGTGTGGCGATCGCCGTGGAGACCGCCCTGACCGCCGTGTCGGCGCTGTCGGCCATCGAGACGGCGCTATCGGTGACCGTGTCGAGCTTGTCGAGCTGGTAGTTGACCCGGTCGACCGTGCCGCCCGTCTTGACGACGACCGGCAGGAGGTCGCGCTCGGTTCCCCGGACGAACGAGGAGACCCGGTCGAACAGGCGGCCGAGCTTGACGAGCGCGACGAGCGAACCGACGCCCAGCAGCACGAGGAAGATCGCGAGCGCCCAGTACGCGGCGTCACCGGCGGAGGAAGCGACCGTCATCGCGCCGGATCCTACCCGGTCGCCCAGGCGACTACGCCCGCGGCACGGAGGCTCAGTCGGGCTCGGTGTCCCGGATGACGCCCGCGCCGACGACCGCCCCGTCGTCGTACAACACCGCGACCTGGCCAGGCGCAACCGCCTCGACCGGCTCGTCGAGCTCCAGCGCGAAGCCGCCGTCGGTGGGCTCGACCGTGGCGGGGACCGAGGTCGAGCGGTAGCGAAGCTTCGCGTCCGCCCGGGCCACGGGCACGTGGAGCGTGCCTTCGGCACGGACCCGGCGGACACGGAGCGCCCCGCGCGGGCCGACCACGAGGGTGTTCGCGACCGGGTCCGAGCGGAGCGCGTAGAGCGGCTCGGCGGCGGCGACCCCGAGCCCGCGCCGCTGTCCCGGCGTGAACCGCCAGATCCCCTCGTGTCGCCCGACGACGGCGCCCTCCCGGTCGACGATCGCGCCCGGGGCGGGATCGACGCCGTTCCGCTCGAGGAACGAGCGGTAGTCGCCACCGGCGAGGAAGCAGGCCTCCTGGCTCTCTGCGCGGCGTGCGGCGGCGAGCCCCGCCGCGCGGGCCTCCTCCCGCACCTCGGCCTTCGTCGTCTCCCCGAGAGGAAAGGCGACGTGCTCGAGAGTCGCCGGATCGACGGTCGCGAGCATGTACGACTGGTCCTTCGCCGGATCCGCGGCCCGCGCGACGAGCCGCCGGCCGTCCCGCTCCACGATCCGCGCATAGTGGCCGGTCGAGAGAACGTCCGCTCCCGCCCGGGCCGCGAAGTCGACCAGCTGGTCGAAGCGGAACACCCCGTTGCAGCGCATGCACGGGTTCGGCGTCAGCCCCGCGGCGTAGCCCTCGACGAACGGTGAGACGACGGTCGCACGGAACTCCTCGCGGAGGTCCAGCGTGACGTGCGGCAGGCCGAGGGCGTGACACGTCTCGCGCGCCCGGACGACCGCATCCGGCGAGCAGCATGCGCGCTCGCTCGATGGCCCGGCCGGGTCGAGCCACAACCGGAGCGTGACCCCCACCGCGTCCGGGCCGGCGCGGAGCATCGCGACCGCGCTGTCGACGCCCCCGCTCATCGCGACGGCGATCCGCCCGGGCTTCGGCACCGCGTGAAACACGCCCGCAAGGGCGTTCGCGACCGCGTCCGCGGCGAGCGTCTCGCCGGGCACGGCCGCGCCCTCGAGCAGCGTCAGGCCGGCCAGCGGACGGGCCATCCCAGGTGCGTCGGCCTCGACGATCCGCTCGCCTTCGACGACCAGCCGTGCGTACGCGTACGCATCCCCGCGTGCCGAGTCCCCCGTCACCTCGATTCTCATCGGCCCAGGCTAGCGCTGGATCGCTCCGCCGACCCGCCACCCAACGCCCCACCCTCCCCCAGGGGCACTCCGCCGCTGATCGATGTCAAAGAGTTGGAGGGCCGCCGAAACGGCGGCCCTCCAACGGCGCCATTACTGCTTGAGGTTCACCTTGAAGGAGATCAGCCGGCGGGTCGAGATGCCGGCGAGCAGGTCCTCTCCGTCCTTCCGGGCCCGGGCGAAGACGACCAGCAGTTGCTGCTGGTTGCTGGCCGGGAAGAACCTGAGCCGCTTCATCGTGAGGACGGCCCAGCCGTCCGCGCCCGTCGGCTGTTCCGTCGCCGCGAACTGCTGGTACGGCGTCGGAGTGGCGTACACGAGCGCGCCCTCGACCGGCCTGCCGTTGCAGGCCGACACGTGCAGCCTGATCCGGATCGTCTGCGTCGACTTCGTCACCGGGCTCGGTGTGATCTGCTGCTTGTCGATCGAGAGCCGTGCAGGCGGAGTGATGTCCTTGACGTCGATCGGCCCCGTGCCCGTGGGGCAGCCCGTGCTGGGGGGCGCGGATCCCGAGGTAACGACGCCGGTTTGCGCGGACGTGACGGGGTTCGAGCCGCTCGCGTTCGTCCCCGTGACCTTCACGCGGAGCGTCTTGCCCGAGTCCGCCGTGACGAGCGTGTACGCGCTCTGGGTCGCGGTCGTGATGTCCACGCACGAGGCGCCGGCCGCGTCACAACGCGACCAGAGATACGCGAACGTGGCACCGGCCGGGGACCACGTGCCCGGGTCCGCCGTCAGCGCCTCGCCGACGACAGTCGAGCCCTTGATCGTCGGCGGCGCCGTGTTCGTTGGGCCCGCCGCCTGGGCGGTGACGGCCTGCGTCGCGTTCGAAACCGCGGCGTTCGTGCCATCGACGTTCCCGGCGGTGACCCTGATCCGGAGCCGGAAGCCCACGTCGCCTGCGACCACGACGTAGGACGCGTTGGTGGCAAGGGCGGGCGCGGCGCAAT
The DNA here is from genome assembly GCA_963742625.1 of uncultured Actinomycetes bacterium. Taxonomy (GTDB): domain Bacteria; phylum Actinomycetota; class Thermoleophilia; order Gaiellales; family Gaiellaceae; genus Gaiella. Next base: position 604,015 of record CAVUMO010000002.1, on the reverse strand, counting down.
CCGACCCGTCAGGCGCACCGCCCGACGGCGGGCACCGAAGCCATTGGTAGGTGAACGTCGTCGGAGAATTGTCCCAGGTGCCGTTGGTCGCGGTCAGGGTCTGACCCACGGCGGGCGAGCCGCTGATCGTCGGCTCTGCAGTGTTGGCCGGCGCCGCCTGCTGCTGTGCGGACACCGTCGGCACGAGCACCGCGAGCGCGCCGGCGCCGACGAGCGCCACCGCGACCCGTCGCTTCGTAGCCATCCCCCTCAGGGAACTCAGAATCGAGCTCATCGTTCCTCCTTCGTCGTGGACGGCGATGTCGATTCTCCACAACCTTTGTATGCAGAGCGTGAGCCTCCTCCCCGCCCCGCGCGAAATCGTCGTCAGGCGACCAACTCGACCCGGTTGCCCCACGGGTCGGCGACGAAGATTCGTTTCGCACCCGGGATCTCGCCGGGGTCGGGCCGCGTCACCGCGACCCCGCGCTCTTCGAGCAGCGCGGCGAGATGATCGAGCGCCGCCGGCGAGTCGACGCACAAAGCCGGGTGCGCCTTGGTGGCGGCGACGAAGTCGCTCGTGACCCCGACGTGCAGCTCCTCATCGCCGACCCGGAACCAGACGCCGCCTCGCAGGGCGAGAGACGGCGGCTTCTCGATTCCGCCAGCCCGAGCAGACTGCCGTAGAGGCACGCGCCTCGTCCTCGCAGCCCGGCGGCATGGCGACCTGGACCTGGTCGAGGCCGACGATCACTGTGCCGAAGAGGCGCTCGGCGCCCCGCGTGACCCCGGGCCGGAAAAGCGAACCCGCTTCTCCAAGTGGGTGCCCTGCCGGCTTCCGGCGACGCCGTCACCCGGACCCGAGCTCCCTTCGTGTGATCGTTGGTTCACGTCGAGAGCCCGGGGCCACGCGCAGCACCGAGCACCCACAGTGTAGTCGCCACCTCGTCCGTGGCTACCGGGTGGCGTACCGCCACTCGATCGCCTGGGTGCCGTCGAGCCCGACGAGGCGGGCAAGGGATGGCGTCAGTTCGAACTGCCTGCCCGTCTCCTTCAGCTGGTTGTCGATCACCTCGGTGAGGACGGTCGCGCCGCCGTAGCGGAGGAGGATCTTCGCGCCGCAGGGCAGCACGGGATGCGAGACGCCGAGGGAGCGGCTCGTGAGGATCAGGCCGCACCCGGTGCGCTCCGCGTCCTCGCCGGGGGGTCTCGGGGCGGCGAGCGCGTCGTACCAGCCGCCCCCGGCCGCCGTAGCGCCCTGCGGCGACGCGACGGGGGTCTCCTCGCGGCGGTCGACGACCGCGACCGCGACGACACCCGCGAGCAGCGCGATGGCGGCGAGGGAGAGCAGCCTCTGCACGACCCGCGCGCTCAGGAATCCGCCTCCCGCACGACGATCGCCAGCCCGAGCTCGTCCAGCTGCGCTGCGGACACCTCGCTCGGCGCTCCGCTCATCGGGTCGACCCCGGCCTGGTTCTTCGGGAACGCGATCACGTCGCGGAGGTTCTCCTCGCCTGCCAGGACCATGGTCATCCGGTCGATGCCTAGGGCGATGCCGCCGTGGGGCGGCGCGCCCATCGCGAGCGCGTCGAGGAGGAAGCCGAACTTCGCCCGTTGCTCGTCGGGCCCGAGCGCGAGCAGGTCGAAGACCTTCGCCTGGATCTCGGGCTCGTGGATCCGGAACGAGCCGCCGCCCAGCTCGTTGCCGTTGCAGATCAGGTCGTACGCGTGGGCAAGCGCATGCGCCGGATCCTCCGGAAAGCGGTCCTCCCACGGGCGCGCAGGGCGCGTGAACGGATGGTGGACGGCCGACCAGCTGGCCGACTCGTCGTCCCACTCGAACATCGGGAAGTCCGTGACCCAAAGGAACCTCCACGCCGACTCGTCGACGAGCCCGAGCTCCTCGCCGAGGCGCGTGCGCAGCGCGCCGAGCACGCGCGAGGTCATCGGCCAGGTGTCGGCGGCGAACAGCAGCGTCGTCCCGGGGTCTGAGCGGAGCGCGGCGAGCTCGGTGTCGGAGAGGAACTTCGCGATCGGCGAGCGCACCTCGCCCTCCTCATCGACGACGAGATACGCCAGCCCTTTGGCACCCCACTCCTTCGCGAACTCCTCGAGTCGCTGCAGCTCGGCGCGCGAGTACGCCTGGGGGACGCGGAGGTACCTGACGGCCGCGGCGTTCGCGAACACCCCGAACTCCGAGCCGCGGGTCACGTCGGTGGCGTCCTCGAGCTCGAGGCCGAAGCGCATGTCCGGCTTGTCCGAGCCGAAGCGCCGATCGGCCTCCTCGAACGTCATCCGCGGCCAGGGCGTCTCAATCTCGATCCCGAGCGTCTCACGCCAGATCGCGGAGAACGTCCGCTCCATCAGCGTGAAGAGCTCCTCCTGGTCCGGGAAGCTCAGCTCGACGTCGAGCTGGGTGATCTCCTGGACGCGGTCGGCGCGCAGGTCCTCGTCGCGGAAGCAGATCGCGATCTGGTAGTACCGGTCGAAGCCGGCGACCATCGTCAGCTGCTTGAGGATCTGCGGGCTCTGCGGGAGCGCGTAGAAGCGGCCCGGCTGGAGCCTGCTGGGAACGACGAAGTCGCGCGCGCCCTCCGGGGTCGGCTTGAAGAGGATCGGCGTCTGGATGTCCAGGAACCCCGCCTGCTCCATCTCCCGGCGGATGATCCCCACCATTCGCGCGCGGAGCTCGATGTTCCGCTGGAGCTTCTCGCGCCTGAGGTCGAGCCAGCGGTAGCGAAGCCGCAATGTCTCGTCGACGTTCTCCTCGTCGAGCTGGAACGGCAGCGGCGTCGAGCGCGAGACGATCTCGAGCCGGTCGACCTGCAGCTCGACCTCTCCCGTGGTCATCGCCGGGTTGACGGTCTCCGGTGCGCGCGCGACCAGCTCACCCTCGGCCCGGATCACGAACTCGTTCCGCAGCTCGTGCGCCGTCTCCGCGGCCTGCGGCGCGCGCTCGGGATTGACCACGAGCTGCGTGACGCCCGTCCGGTCGCGCAGGTCGACGAAGACCAACCCGCCGTGGTCACGCCGGCGGGCGACCCAGCCCGCGAGGATGAGCGTCCGCCCGACGTGCTCGCTCCGCGGCTCGCCGCACCTCATGTCCCGCCAGGTCACGCCGTCAGCCTCGCAAGGAGGTCGTCCAGCGGAAGCGTCTCGTCGTCGGTTCCGGGGACACGGAGCGTCGCTGTCTCGGGGCCGACGATCACCGTCTTCGCCGCCCCGAGTCGTCCGGCCTGGGTCAGCTGACCCTTGAGCGAGCGTCCTGCGTGCTCGGTCTCCGCGGCGACACCGGCGCGGCGCAGCTCGGCGACGGTGCGCGCCACGAACGGGCGCGACGCGCCGTCCCCGACGGCGAAGAACACGTCGATGCCTGACGCGGGCGGTGACACGACACCCTCCTCGTCCAACGCGATCAGCAGGCGCTCGATGCCGGCGCCGAACCCGACGCCGGGCGTCGGCGGGCCGCCGATCTCCTCCACGAGCCCGTCGTACCGGCCACCGCCCGTGATCGTCGAGTTCTGGTTCTCGAGCGTGCCGACGAACTCGAAGGTCGTCCGCGTGTAGTAGTCGAGGCCGCGCACGAGTGTCGGCACCAGCTCGTAGCGGACGCCCGTCGCGTCGAGGTCGTCCCGAACCGCGGCAAAATGCGTCGCGCAGGCGTCGCAAAGCGATTCGCCGATCTTCGGCGCCTCGTCAAGCGCCGCACGAACCTCGGTCGGCTTTGCGAGGTAGTTGTCGAACACGCGGAGCGGGCTCACGGCGATCTTCGCGCGCGTGTACTCGTCGAGCCGGTGGTCGTTCTCGGCGAGCCACGAGCGAAGACGCTCGAGGTATGCCGGGCGGCACTCGCGGCAGCCGATCGAGTTCAGTTCGAGGTGGTAGCGGGTCACGCCGAGCCGGCCGAGCAGCGTGTCGTAGAGCTGGATCAGCTCCGCGTCGAGCGAGGGGTCGTCCGAGCCGATCGCCTCCACCGACGCCTGCCAGTGCTCGCGGTAGCGCCCGCGCCCGGGTGCGCCGTAGCGGTACATCGGCGCGATGGTGAAGAGCTTCAGCGGCTGCGGCTCGCGGTGCATGCCGTGCTCGACGTACGCGCGGCAGATCGGCGCGGTGCCTTCCGGCCGTAGCGTGAGCGACCGGTCCGAGCGATCCTCGAACGTGTACATCTCCTTCTGCACGACGTCTGAGCCCTCGCCCGACGTGCGCGCGAAGAGCGCCGTGTCTTCGAAGACGGGCGTGATGATCCTCCGGAACCCGTACAGCCCGCAGAGGCGCTCGATCTCGCCGGTGACCCGCCCCCACAGGGACATCTCCTCGGGCAGCACGTCGTGGGTGCCGCGCGGCCGCTCGATGCGGGCACGTGCCGTCACCGCGCGACCTCCGGCGACGTGTCGCGAAGCTCGACGAGGAACGGGTTCGTGGCGAGCTCCGCCTCGAGCGTCGTCGAGGGGCCATGACCGGGGTGCACAGCCATCTCGGCCGGAAGTGCCGCGACGAGCGACCGGATCGAGCTGACGAGCATCCCCCAGTCGCCTCCGGGGAGGTCGGTCCGGCCGACCGACCCGACGAACAGCACGTCGCCCGAGAAGACGTTCCCCTCCGTCGCGTAGGCGAGATGGCCGGGCGAGTGCCCGGGAACGGAGAGCACGTCGAACTGCATCCCCGCAAGGTCGAGACGCTCCCCACCCTCGAGCAGCACGTCCGGCGTCCACGGGCGGACGTCGATGCCGGGGGGCGTGAAACGCTCCGGGTGCTCGAGCAGCGCCCGTTCCGCCGCAGGTGCGTGGACGGGCGCACCCGTTTCCTCCGCCAGCTGGGCGAGGCCGCCGATGTGGTCGAAATGCCCATGCGTGACGAGGATCGCTGCACAGCGTGCGCCGACGGACGCGAGCGCCGGCCGGACGTCCGCGACTGGACCGCTCGGATCGACCACGACGGCCTCCACGGAGGCGGCGTCCGCCCGCACGACGTAGCAGTTCGTCGCGAGAGGGCCCAGCGTGAGGCGCTCGACGGCCGGTGGCACGACCGCGAGTGTACGGACGTGCCGACGGCGCGCAGGGAGAGGACGCGCGGTAGGTTGCGCGGGTGAAGTCATGGAACCTCATGGAGATCGAGGCGCCCGGCGGCGCCATCGAGCCGCAGGTTCTGAGCACCGACGACGGCGCGCGCGCGATCACGATTCGCCTCGAGGCCGGCCAGGCGCTCACCGACCACCAGGTGCGTGAGCGCGCCTGGCTCGTCGTCGTCGAGGGCGAGGCCGAGATCCGGTGCGGCGAGGACATCGTGCGCGGCGGCGTCGGGACATTCGCGACCTTCGCGCCGGGCGAACGTCACGCGGTCTCGACTGGATCGGGCGCGCGGCTCCTCCTCCTGCTCGCCCCGTGGCCGGGCGACGGCCACTACCTCGCGGGCGAGACGCAACACTGAGTGAGACCCGCGTCCCGGCTCGTCAGCGGCCGGCGCTCTTCGCGAGGCGCTTCTGGTGCGAGCGCCAGACCATGCGGTCCATGAAGTAGCTGAACGGGATGAACACCGCGAGTAGGAAGAACGTCTGGACGATCGCGCCCGCGAGCGTCAGACGACCGCCGCCGAGAAGCAGCACGGTGGCGAGGAAGATCGGCCCGAAGAGGGCGCCCCGCTTGAGCACGCGGGGCCAGGTCGGAGGCTGCGCCCCGCGACCGCCCTTTGCCGGTGCGCTCTGACGGGTCCCGTCGCGCTTTGCGTCGCGCGACCCGGTCTCGGACTTGACCTCGTTGGCCGTCAGCACCGTCTCGTTGCCTTCGGAGTCGATCTCCACGAGGTCATACGCATGGCGCTTCTCCTTCGCGCGCCGGCGCCTCTGCTTCTGGTTCGCCACGCCTGAATTATGCCCGCGATGCGACGACCTGGCCTTCGCGGATCACCGTGTGCACGACCTCGCCGGCGAGGTGATAGGCGACGTGGCGCCAGTCGGGTGCGTCGAGCAGGACGATGTCCGCGCGGAGTCCCACAGCGATTCGACCACGATCGGGGAGGCCGAGCACGTGCGCGGCGTTCACGGTCATGCCCCCGAGGGCCTCCTCCGGCGCGAGCCCGAGCTGCGTGCACGCCAGCGTCGCGACGACGGGGAGGCTCTCGCAGAACGCGCTTCCCGGGTTGAAGTCCGTCGCGAGGGCGACGATGGCGCCCGCGTCGACGAGCGCCCGAGCCGGCGGCATCGGCCGATCGAGGTAGAGGGCGGCGACGGGCAGTAACACAGCCGCGACGTCGCTCGCCCCGATCGCCGAGACGCCGGCCGGCCCAGTCGACTCCAGATGGTCGACCGAGCGGGCGCCGAGCTCGAGCGCGAGCGGTACCGCGCCCATCTCGGAGAGCTGGTCTCCATGCAGCCTGAGCGCGAGCCCGGCGTCCGCGCATGCACGGAGGTACCGCCTCGCCGGCTCGATGCCGAAGGCTCCACGCTCGACGAAGACATCGGCCGCGGCGGCGATCCCCGCGGCGTCGGGGAGCACCTCGGCGATCGCCCAGTCGACGTAGGCATCGGCATCCCGCTGCTCGGGTGGAACGGCGTGCGCGCCCAGCCAGGTCGGCACGCCACCCGCCGCCGCGACCGCGTCGAGCTGCGCGAGCTCCGTATCGCGATCGAGGCCGTAGCCGCTCTTCCCCTCGAACGTCGTCGTCCCGTGCCGGAGCATCGCGTCCCGGTGCCGGACGACGATCTCGCGCAGGGCAGCAGCCCCTGCCGCGCGGGTCGCCCGCGTCGTCGAGAGGATGCCGCCGCCGGCCGCCAGGAGCTCCTCGTAGGTCGCGCCGACGGCGCGGAGAGCGAACTCCTGGACGCGGTCGCCCGCGAACGCCGGATGCGTGTGGCAGTCGACGAGGCCGGGAATCGCCGACAGGCCCGTGCCGTCGAGCTCCTGGACGTCGGTGCCACTCGCGGTCGGGAGGTCGCGCATCGCACCCACTGCAGCGATCGTGCCGTCCGGGTCGACGAGCACGTAGCCACGCTCGACGACCTCGACCTCGCCGAGCGCCGCGCCCCGCAGCGGACCTTCCTGTCGACGATGGGTGACGACCTGCGCGAGGTCGCGGATCAGCAACCGGGTCATTCGATCGACGGCAGGTCGAGTGCGGTCCTGCGGGCGAGGTCGATCGCCTCCGGGTAGCCCGCGTCCGCATGACGCATGACGCCGGTGCCGGGATCCGTCGTGAGAACCCGTTCGAGCCGCTCCGCAGCCTCATCGCTCCCGTCGGCGACAACCACCATGCCCGCATGGATCGAGTTTCCGATCCCGACACCGCCACCGTGGTGGACGCTCACCCAGGTGGCGCCGGCGGCGGTGTTGAGCAGGGCGTTCAGGATCGGCCAGTCCGCGATCGCGTCCGAGCCGTCCTGCATGGCCTCGGTCTCGCGATAGGGGGACGCGACCGAGCCCGAGTCGAGATGGTCCCGACCGATCACGACGGGCGCAGTGACCGCGCCGGCCGGACGAGATCGTTGATCGCGCGACCTGCCCTCGCGCGGTCCCCGTAGCCGAGCCAGCAGATCCGTGCGGGCAGGCCCTGAAACGCCACCCGCTCCGGTGCGAGCGTGAGCCAACGCTGGAGGAGTGCGTCATCGGGGAACAGCTCCGCGAGCTCGCGGTCGATCCTCGCGATGTCGGCCGGGTCACCCGAGAGTGCGGCCCACCTGAACGGTCCGATCCCCCGACAGAACAGCGGCCGGATATACGCCGGGACGAAGCCCGGATATGCAAAGGCGTCACTCAGGCCGGCTCGATAGGCCTCACCTCGTAAGTTGTTGCCATAATCGAAAACGTAGCACCCCATCCGGACGAACCCGACCATTGCGCGGACGTGCGCCACGATCGACTCGGACGCGAGTCGGAGGTACTCGTCGGGGTCCCGCTCGCGCAGGGCGGCCGCCTCCTCGAACGGCACCTCGGCCGGCACGTAGCCCGTCAGCGGATCGTGGGCTGCGGTCTGGTCGGTGACGAGGTCGAACGCCTCCCCGCGCGCGACGAGCTCCGGAAGCACGTCCGCCGCATTCGCCCTGAGCGCCACGGACAACGGCCGCCGCTCGTTCGCGGCGCGACGCACGCGAGCGAGCGCATCCTCGAGCGACTCGGCCTGCTCGTCGAGGTAGCGCGTCTCCAGCCGCCGGTCGATCGAACGCTGGTCGACGTCGATGCAGAGGATCGCCGCGCCCGCCAGCGTCGCGGCGAGGGGCTGCGCGCCTCCCATCCCGCCGAGGCCTGCCGTGAGGATCGTGCGGCCGGCGAGGTCGGGCGACCCGAAGTGCACCTCCCCCGCGGCGCAGAGCGTCTGATACGTGCCCTGCAGGATCCCCTGGGTGCCGATATAGATCCAGGACCCGGCGGTCATCTGTCCGAACATCGTCAGCCCCTCGGCCTCGAGGCGGCGGAACTCGTCCCAGGTCGCCCATCGCGGGACCAGGAGCGAGTTCGCGATGAGGACGCGCGGCGCTCCCGGGTGGGTGCGGAAGACGCCCACCGGCTTGCCTGACTGGACGAGCAGCGTCTCGTCGTCGCGGAGACGCAGGAGAGTCCGCACAATCGCACGTAGGGCGTCGTGCGACCTGGCGGCCCGGCCGGTGCCGCCATAGACCACGAGCGACTCCGGGTGCTCGGCGACTTCCGGATCGAGGTTGTTGAGGAGCATCCGGAGCGGCGCCTCGGTCTGCCACGAGCTCGTGTGCAGCTTCGAGCCGCGTGGCGCCCTGATCGACGATAGGTCTCCGACGAGCTTCTCGACGAGCTCCTCGCTCATCCGCTCCCGTCCGTCGTCGATCGGCCGGCGGCGCGCGCGGCGCGCCACGCTTTGAACAGGCTCCACCCTGCGGTCGCCGCGAAGTAGAGACCAGCGACGGCGAACGCCTCGGCCGTGCCGCCACCGGAGAACGCGACGATCAGCAGGATGACGACCGCCACGAGAGCGTTGACCGAGAGCGTGACCCGTACCGACCGATCGAGGGGAGGCAGGTCGCTCACGCGAGCGGGGCTCCGATCGCCTGCTCGACGGCGTCGACGAGGCTCCCGCCACGGATCGCCGTCGCGACGCGCTCGATGTCGGCCGAGAGCGACCTGTCCTCGCGAAGCCTCGGCGACAGCGTCCGAACGAACTCGCGGGCGGCACGAACACCGACACCGGGCTCGAGCGGCGCGAGGAACTCGACGGCCTGGGCGCCCGCGAGCAGCTCGATCGCGAGCACGCGCTCTGCGTTCGCGACGACCTGGAGCGCCTTGAGCCCCGCGCCGTTGCCCATCGAGACGTGGTCCTCCTGCCCCGCGCTCGTCGGGATCGAGTCGACGGAGCCCGGATGGCAGAGCGGCTTGTTCTCGGAGACGAGCGCCGCTGCGACGTACTGCGGGATCATGAAACCCGAGTTGAGCCCTTCCTCCCGCGCGACGAGGAATGGCGGGAGGCCGTCGGAGAGGCTGGGGTTGACGAGGCGCTCGGTGCGACGCTCGCTGATGCTCGCCAGCTCGGCGCAGGCGATCGCGAGGCAGTCGAGGCCCATTGCGATCGGCTGTCCGTGGAAGTTGCCGTTCGAGACGATCAGCTCCTCGTCGAGGAGGACGAGCGGGTTGTCGGTCGCCGCGTTGAGCTCGACCGCGACCGTCCTTTCGACGTGTGCGAGCGAGTCGCGGCTCGCGCCGTGCACCTGCGGCGCGCAGCGCAACGAGTAGGCGTCCTGCACCTTGTCGCACCAGCGATGCGACTCGACGATCGCCGACCCCTCGAGCAGCGCCCTCAACGCCGCAGCGCTGCGGCCCTGCCCGGGCAGGGGCCGCGCCGCATGGATCGCAGGATGGAAGCTCGTCGGCGTGCCCTGGAGCGCCTCGAGCGACATCGCGCACGCAACGTCGGCCGTGCGCGCGAGCCGGTCGGCGCGGACGACCGCGAGCGAGGCCATCGCGGTCATGAACTGCGTGCCGTTGATGAGCGCGAGGCCCTCCTTCGCCGCGAGCACGATCGGCGAGAGACCGACCGCGCGCAGCGCCTCGTCGCCCGGGAGCGTACGCCCCTCGACCGTTGCCTCCCCCTCGCCGACCAGCGGCAGCGCAAGGTGCGCCAGCGGTGCGAGGTCGCCGCTCGCCCCGACGGAGCCGCGCGACGGCACATACGGCAGGAGGCCCGTGCCGAGCATCGAGACGAGCAGCTCGATCGTCTCGACACGCGCCCCCGAGTAACCCTTTGCCAGCGTGTTCGCACGCAGGAGCATCGCCGCGCGCACGACGTCGTCGGGGTATGGATCGCCGACGCCACAGGCATGGCTGCGGAGCAGCCTCAGCTGGAGCTCGGCCGCCTGCTCGGGGGGGATCGACTCCGAGACGAACCGGCCGAACCCGGTGTTGACGCCGTACGTATGGTCGCCGACCTGCGTCTCGAGGAACGCGCGCGCCGCAGTCGCCCGCTCGCGGCCGCGAGCAGCCAGCGAAACGTCTCGGCGCCCGACCGCGACGTCCCAGACGTCCCCGATCGTCAGGTCGTCACCCGTGAGCTCGACCACGGTCGGCACGGCGCGAGTCTAGTCCCGCCGCGCGCGGCCTCTCGCCTACCGGGCGTTACGCGCAGGCGCATCGGCCGGGACGACGGCCGCACCCCCGGCACGGGGGAGCGACGTCCCCTGATGTCACGTTACTCGTGACGCCGCACCGGGCGTGTGCCCCGTTCGTGCCGAGATGGTGACGGCGGGCGCCGGGCGACGCGGGCGACAGCGAAGACATGCGGCTCACGCGCGGAGGTGCCACTCGAGCACGCGGTCGTCGTCGAGCCGCTCCAGATGAAGGCTCCCCGCGGCCGCAGCACGCGCCGCCCTGGTCGGGAGGCCAACCGTATCCGCCGGGCCCGCCACCCCCGCCGCGCTCGCCGCCTCGAGTACGCATCGGGCAGGGATCAGACCGACGAGCTCCCCGGCTCCCACATGGGCTCCGCGCACGGCCGCCTCGGCGACGATCCGTTCCACCATGACATGGAGCGGCGTCGCCGCGACGTCGACCAGGTTCGTCGACACCTGGACGCGATCCCCGAGCGCGAGACCGAGCGCCTGGACGCCCGGCAGGCCGCCCGACGACTCGCGTACGGCCCGTGCGGCGGCCTGTGCGTCCTCGAGCGATCCACTCAGCTCGAGGTTGAACGCGACGAGCGGCGCCCGCACGCCGACGAGCACGGCGCCGGACCGCGGGTCGAGGCTCGACGGACCGTGCGGAGGCGCCAGCTCGGCGGCGGCGATCCGCCGTCCGAGCTCGCCGAGCCCGCCGAGCCGGTAGAACGCAGGACGCCGCCCCTCGCCGATCTCGCCGTAGAGGAAGACCGGCAGCCCGAGGTCGTCACCCACACGCCGCGCGACCGCCCGCGCCACGTCGACTGCGCGCGGCACGTCGTCGGCCGTCAGTGGCACGACCGGCACCACATCGGCGACTCCGACCCGGGGATGCGCGCCCGTGTGGAGCCGCAGGTCGATTCGCCTTCGCGCCTCGTCGATACCCGCGACGAGCCCATCCTCGAGTGCGCGCTCGTCGCCGACGAGCGTGACCACGGAGCGATGATGGTCGGGGTCGAGGTGCACGTCGAGCACTTGCCCACCCGCCGCCGCGAAGGCCGCCGCGATTGCGTCGACGGTGGCGCGATCCCTGCCTTCGGACAGGTTCGGTACCGACTCGAGCAGCAGCATCCGGCCTACCCTACGGCCCGATGGGCCCGCCCACCGCGCCCGCCTCGCTCGGGAGGCTGCAACGCCGTAACACGCGCTGCCGGCGGTGCCTCGAGGCCGGCTTCCCGATCGTGCCCCCGCCCGTGTTCGCGGGACATGCCGGCCAGCGCGCGTACCTCTTCGGCCTCGCTCCCGGCCGCGTCGAGGCGGCGACCGGCCGTCCCTGGCAGGGACGCGCGGGCCGCACGCTCCGGCGGTGGCTCCAGCTGGACGAGCAGGCGTTCTTCGCGTCGTTCTACTGCGCCTCGGTGACCCGCTGCTTCCCAGGCCCCAGCCCGTCCGGGCGAGGAGATCGCCGCGCGACGCGCGCGGAGGAGGCGCTCTGCGCGTCGTGGCGAGACGACGAGCTCCGGCTGCTCGAGCCTGCACTGGTCGTCACGGTCGGGCTCGCGCCGGCGGCGAATCTGCTTGGCGTGCATCGGCTCGGCGACGCGGTCGGCAAGAGCTTCCTGCTCGACGACGCGATCGCGGTTCCCCTTCCTCACCCGTCCGGCGCGAGCGGCTGGCTGAACGACCCGGCCAACCGCGCGCGGCTGGGGAAGGCGGTCACCCACGTTCGCCGCGAGCTCTCGCGGCTGAACGTGACATAGGATCGGACGGTGACGATCGGCGCGGTTCTCGACGAGGCGTGGACGCTCTACACCCGCTTCTTCGGCCGGTTCTTCCTCCTCGGCCTGGTCGTCTTCGCGATCGTGAACCTCGCCTACGCCCTGCTCGTCGAGGCGATCTCGAACGACTCCGCGGGCGCAGCGGCGACCCTCGGGATCATCGGCGTCGCCACGGCGATCGTCGGCACGACGTGGCTCCAGGGCGCATTCGTCTATGCCGTGCAGGACGCTCGGGACGGCTCATTCGACTCGACGCTCCACGACGTCTTCGTCCGTGTCTCGCCGGCAGTCCTCCCGCTCGTCGTCGCGGGTCTCCTGGCGGGTCTCGGCATCGCGCTCGGGTTCGTGCTCTTCATCGTGCCGGGGCTGTTCCTTCTCACCATCTGGGCCGTGATCGGCCCGGTGATCGTGATCGAACGCACCCGAGCGCTCGACGCGTTCGGCCGCTCGCGGGAGCTCGTGCGCGGGTACGGCTGGACGGTGTTCGCGATCGTCCTCATCACCGGGCTGCTCTCCGGGATCGCGAGCGGAATCCTGCAAGCGGCGTTCTCGTTCCTGCCGCGGTTCCTCGAGATCTTCGTCGGCGGCACCATCGCGCAGGCCGTCGTCGCCCCGTTCGTCGCGATCGCACTCGCGATCACGTACTTCCGGCTGCACGAGGCGCACGGGGAGCCGGCGAAGGCCGCCGCGGCCGAGCCGTGAACCTCGATTCCGAGAGCGAACGCCGTCTCGCCGAGCCCGTCTCGGCGGACGCCGTCAGGGAGGCGCGCCTCACACCGGCGGAGGCCGTCGAGCACATGCGAATCCGGCTGCCAGAGCGCGGCAACCGTGACCTACGCCGGCTCCTCGAGCGCGCCAACGCAGACCGCCAGCTGAAGGCCTGGTGGCACGTCTCGAACGTCAATGCGGCCGTCCGACTCGAGATCAACGACCATTCGTGGGTCCACATCCAGATCGTCGCGAACATCGCGCTGAAGCTCCTCCGCGAGCTGACGAAGCACCGGATCGAGCCCTCCGTCGTCCGCGACTACGGCCTGCGGAACGAGGACGCCGAGATCGTTGTCGTGCTCGCCGCGCTGACGCACTGCATCGGGATGTCCGTCCACCGGCGAGGGCACGAGGACTGGAGCCTGTTCCTCGCGGAGCCGAAGCTCCACGAGCTGCTCGAGGGCATCTACGACGATCCGGATCGCACGGTGGTGGTCTCGGAGGTGCTCCAGGCGATCACGAGCCATCGCGCCGACGGCGAGCCGCTCTCGCTCGAGGCGGGCATCCTCCGGGTGGCCGACGCGCTCGATATGGCGAAGGGCCGCTCGCGCATCCCCTTCGAGAAGGGCCACGTCTCGATGCACTCGCTCTCCGCTGCCGCGATCGACGCGGTCGTGATCGGCGACGGCGAGACGAAGCCGGTGCGTATCGAGATCGTGATGAACAACTCCTCGGGCCTGTTCCAGGTCGACGGGCTCCTCAAGGCGAAGCTCCGCGGCTCGGGCCTCGAGCCGCACGTCGAGGTGATCGCGCACATCGACACTGCGGACGAGAAGCGACTGGTCCCCGAGTACCGACTCGACATCTGAGCCCCGCCACCGAGCCGGGTACACTCCGGCCGAGCCCTGCGGGATCGTCTAATGGTAGGACGCCGGATTCTGGCTCCGGAAGTTGGGGTTCGAGTCCCTGTCCCGCAGCCTCGGAGGCGCCCCGCAAGGGGCGTCTCGTCGTCAAGACGGGCGTGCGGCCGTTGCGCCCGTCGGCAACGATCGTGACACCCTCTTTGAAGGTTTCGTAAGCAACCCGGCTAACACTTGTGCCGCGCGGCTAGGCTCGCGTGCGACCAAAGACACGAACGGCAAGCGCCGGGCCCTCTCCTCGAGAGCCCGACTGCGGCGCGCGCCGTGACCCTGTCCGCCACCGCGGAGGTACGTCCTGAAAGCCGTTGTCGTCGGCCTGTGCGCCGCCGTTCTCTGCGCGACTCCCGTCGTCGCGAGCGCCAGCTCGTCCGGCGCCGCACCGGTCCAGCTCGCGCATCACCTCGGCGCGATGCAGACGAGCACGTCCATCGTTCGGTACTTCGAGCACCACCGCTGGCTCCTGCAGGACCCGCGCTTCCGTAAGGAAGCGAGGCTCCGGCTCGTCGCGGCACGCCACGCGCTCTCGGCTGCCCGCGCCGACGCGGCGAGGGCGCGTGCACAGCGCGAGCGGAGCACCCGGGCCGCGCAGCGGCGCACGATCGCGCACCTGAGGAACTCGCCGGTCAAGGCCATCTGTTACGTCTTCCGCAACTACTGCGGCCAGGCGCTCAGCGTCGCGCGGTGCGAGTCCGGCTATCGGACGACGGCCCAGAACGGCGAGTACCTCGGCATGTTCCAGATGGGTTTCGACGAGCGACGCCTCTTCGGGCACGGGCAGACGGCGCTCGAACAGGCTCGGGCGGCGTACCGCTACTTCGTCCGGTCGGGCCGCGACTGGAGCCCGTGGTCGTGCAAGCCGTGGTACTGAGCCGTCAGGCAGGATTCCTACGCAAAGTGCGGCTTGGTACACACTGCGCGGGTTCCCAGGGCGCGTGCTGACTGATAGGAGAGCGCTGTGCCGTTCTGGCGGAAGGTAGACCGCCTCCGGCCCCTCGACGAGGCGGCCGCCTACGCGCGATGCCACGGCGACCGCGACGACTCGGTCCGGGTCGTGACGCTGCCTCCGCGACGCGCCCGCTACGACCTCCTCGCGACCGGCGAGGAGATCCGCAGGCGTCTCGAGGAGCGGATCGACGCGCGCGACGCCGACCCCGGTCTCGCTCCGAGCCCGTCCCCGACTGTCTGAAGAGCGCCCTGAGTCGAGCGGGCGCTTCGCTACACTCCGTCGTCGCCACGGCCCATTCGTCTAGTGGCCTAGGACACCGCCCTCTCACGGCGGCGGCACGGGTTCGAATCCCGTATGGGCCTTAAAGGGCCGCGTAGACAAGCCAAAACGGCTTGAAACCGTGGGTCATGTGTGCCGGGCGTGGCAGGTTTGCACGCCCGGTGCATACCTCGGTGATACCACGGCTCACGGGTGGGGCGGGATTTCGCCCTCGATGTAACCGACCCGCGCCGGTGAGCAATCCGGGTGGAAGTACGCGGCCTGTGTGTTGTCGACAAGGTCGACGTTCTTGCCGAAGGTCGGCATGTTGATCCAGCCCGGTTTCTTGCCGAATCGCACGCCGGGCGTCTCCTCCGGATCGAGGAGTTCGCCGCAATCAGGACATTTGGTCGTCATGGCGCGAATCGTACGGTCCTGAACAGACGGGCCTCAATCGGCTCCCGCCGATAGGCGCTGCGAGTGAATGCCAGCGCCACACATCTCTCCGCGTTCGTGCCGACAGAGCTACGGGAGGCGCTCGAGGAGTCCGCCGCGCGCATGACCGTTCGCTGTCGGCGGAGCTCCGGTGCGCGATCCGGTCCTACATCTCCCCAGCGGGTCCACTCTCCCACCCGCACCTTCCGGAAGTCCCTGCCAGGGACGAGTCGGAGCGATCGTGAGCCTCGGGCTGCGTGTCGCGTATCACGAAGCGGGCCACGCGCTTGCCGCGCACTTTCTCGGTCGTCGTGTCGAGAGCGTCTCGATCGGCCGTGGCGGCGGGGGTGTTGTGCGACAGGAGCCGCTACCGGCCGAAGCGACGGACGAGGAGATCAAGCGCGGACTCGTGGTCGTCTTCGCCGGCGAGGCGGCCGAGCGGTATGCGCCCGTCCAGGAGCGAGCCGACGACGACCCGTGGCTGACGCCGGCGGAAATGGTCATGCTCGACGCAGAGCCCGTCGTCATTGACGCGCCGAGCGACGAGGCCGTTGTCGAGCACTTCACGAAACGTCTCGGCCTGGAGGAAGTCGAGGACGCGCGGGCCTTCGCGACCGAGATCGTGGAGAGGCATTGGCAGGCTGGACGCCTGGAGCAGCTCGCGGACGAGCTTTTGTGGCGGACGTCCCTGACCGGCGAGGACCTCGAGCGGCTGCTTGGAGCGACGGCATGAGAGATGAGCGGCGTTTGTCGGTGGGTGAGATCGACGACCTCTGGGGCGGCCGGCTGCAGCGGTCGGGCATCTCCGTTCCACGAATCCCCTGGCTTGAGAACGAGAAGGAGGAACGACATGAGCAAGCGGACGAACATGTACGAGGAACCCGAGACCCTGCGCCTGCTCGGCCTCGACAAGCTGCGCGACGAGCCTGAAGACCTCGACGAGAAATACGAGGCCTGGGAACGTGCCGCCGACCGGGTCGAGCAGGCGTGCGAGGGCTGGACTGATTCGCGCGGCTTCCCGCTCCCGGGCTTCGAGTCGCCCCGCTTCCTGAGTGCGCGCGAGGAGGAGTACAAGCGGTGGTACCGCGGGACGTCTCCCGAGGCGGCGCGTACTCGGCGGAATCGCGGAGAGCGGTAGTGGGCGGACTGACACCCAGGCGACTGAGGAGGAGCGAGCAGTGGCCCCCGGCTCCACCTCCTCGACCGTTCGCCACCGCGCTACGCGTTAAGCACGCCTTCGCGTGCCGCGGTCTCACATTCCATAAGGGCGCGCTCCTGTCGCCCGACGACCCGCTCGTCCGTGAGATCGCGCAGCAGCACCCCAACTATCTCGAGCGCGCCACCTGAGAAAAGGAGAAAACGATGGCCGCACCATTGAAGCCGAAGATCGAAAAGTCGGAGAACCGCTACCTGGCGCACCTTCCACCGGCCCGGATCGTCGACAACCCGCCCGCGAAAACGGTCGCGCAGGCGGTCGCCAACTCCAAGCGCGTGTTCGACGCGACCAAGTGAGCTGATGGCGTTCTCGAGCTTCACGCTTTCAAGCGTCCGGAGGCCGGTTTCGTCCGGCGGACCGCCGACTTGGGCCGCGGGCGTAGCATTCGCGTAGAGCGTCCTGAAATCTCGCTTTTGCAGGAAAAGCCCGTATGTTTAGTCCGTTCGTGTTCCGGGGGGAGCAAAGCGATAAACGGACAGACGATGGCGGGTATGCAAGTGACCGGCAGGACATCTCGATGCTCTCTATAGACGTTGTCGTCGTTGCGTACAACAGTCGCCAGTACCTCCGTGCGTGCGTCGAGCCGTTGGCAGGCGTACCCGGGGTGTCCATTCTCGTTGTCGACAACGCGTGTCCGGAGCGGAGCTTCGAGGTCGTGCGGCAGCTTGCCGGTGTGCGCGTGATTCATATGGGGCGGAACGGGGGCTTCGCGTCTGGGTGCAACGGAGGCTGGCGGGCCGGTGGTTCGGAGTTCGTCCTCTTCTTGAATCCCGACGCGCGCCTAGAGTTGGACGCGCTCGTTCGATTGGCTCACGTGCTCGAGAGGGACCCCGTTGCCGGGGTGGTCGGACCGCGCACGCACCACAAGGACGGGACGCTCGCCTGGTCGATTCGCCGATTTCCCTCGCTGCGGTCGACGTACGGTCAGGCCCTCTTCCTCCACCATCTGGCTCCCCGGGCGTCATGGGTGGACGAGGTCGTCCGAGACCCGGCGCGGTACGAACGTCCGGGGCGGGTCGACTGGTTGCCGGGAACGTGCCTCCTCGTTCGTCGTTCGACGCTTGAGGCCGTGGGTGGATTCGACGAGCGATTCTTCTTGTATGTCGAGGACAAGGACTTCTGTTGGCGAGTGAGTCGCGCCGGCCTCGACGTCGTCTATTCCCCCGACGCCATCTGCGTCCACGAAGGTGGTCGGTCATTCCCTCGGGCGCGACTCCTACCGATGCTCGCCGCAAGCCGGCTCCGCTACGCCAAGCGCCACCACGGTGTGATCGGAGCGATCTTGGAACGCGTCGGGATCGGGATCGGCGAGGGACTGCGGACGATGATCGGTCGCGGCGAATCAGGCCACCGGCGTGGACATCTGAGAGCGCTCGGCGTGACCCTGCGCAGCGACGACGGCTACCGCTCGCCCCTCAGCTCAGGTGGCAAAGAGTACGGAGGGGCGTACGGTCGGCGCCAACAGCTAGGTGCCGCCCGCAAAACCCGAGGACGACGACCGAATAACGTGCGTCGGCACTTGGTCACTTACCGGTGGGTCTGGCTGTTTCTCGCAGTGCTCGCGGGTTTTGGCAACGAGGTAACCGACCAAGTCGTCTGGGACGCACGGCATACCGACGTCGACATCTTGGTCGCCATCGGCGTTGTTGCAACCGCTTTCGTGGGCTCGTACTTCGTCGCACGCAGACACCGCAGCACGATCATGTAGACAGCAGCTGCTGGCCTGCAAGACCTGGCGCTAGCGTCTCGGGTTTAATCGTCGAGGAGGAGCGGCCTGACGAGTGACTGGGCCGCTCCGATCTAGATCGGGACGCTCACGCCGATAGAAGCGCCGTGCGTACCTGCGCCGAGGCGCTCCAAGAGCACGGACTCACCGGCGAGCAGCTCCTCAACCTCTCCCGCAAGGCAGCGACTGACGCGCTACGCCGTAGGGGCGCGTTCCTCGACGAGCACCGCTTCGAGGAGCTTTCCGACTACATGCTCGAGGTCGGCGTCAAGTACGCGGCCCGGTACGAACCCGGCCATGGAACCGGCATGTCGACGTTCCTCCATAGGCGGATGCGGATCAGACACGTCGAGGGAATTGCCCCTTCTCTGTCTAAGCGGACGCCGCGAGCGGGGTCGTCGTGACGCCGAACCGCAGGTCAGGGAGAAGGGAAGAAAGGCTCGAACTTGCGGATGACGGCATCTACCTCTCTGCCGATCCGGTCTATCTCGTCAGTGAGGTGCCGGCCTTGCGCTGGCGTGTCCTTGCCGAACGCTATGCCGAAAAACGCGCCAACGTGCAACTCCGTTTCCGGATCGGCTCCGCCGATGATGCCGTAGCTGCCGACTATTTCGTCGTCTTCGAAAGGACCGATTTTCATGGCGACGGCGACATCGAAGCCCTCGGGCCTCTCAACTTGGATGCCGCTCGGCAGCGATGCGACGACATGCGGGATCTTGTGCTTGTCGTCGTTGGCGAGCCGGTGCAACACCCAAAGCGGGTGCTCTGTCGCCTTGTCCCCAGCGTGGTACGGCTGTACCGAGTCGAAAATGGGGTGTATCGCCGGGGGGATGCCGCCGATGAAACGGAGCCGATCCCGGCTGTAGAGCGTCTCAGCGGCGAATACAGGGAAGGCGGTCGTCTGTGGCGGGGATTCGGATCGTGCGAGGGCGAGTTGCCAGGCGACGTAGTCAAGTGCCGAGCGCATCGCCTGGAGCGTCTCGCCAGCCAGGAGCGGGACACTTGTGGGGATGGGATGGTGGACTCTCGCTCGCACGATGTGAGCGCCGTTCCTGTCGTTCATCAGTGGGTCCTCGGGTTCCGGGTCGAACTCCGCGACGACTTCGTAGGGCTTCGTCGCGTAGAAGGATCCAATCTCCCGGCCCAACTCCTGGGCGTGGTGATTGGCGCGCCCCATGCGAAGGCGGATGGGTTCCAGTGATGGCGGCTGCACGCGCTAAACCTCATCACGGATGCCCGAGAACTCGCAAGAGCGGAAGCAGAAGACCGCCAAGGGGCTAAAGATCCCTGTTCCCCGAACGCAGGGCTTCACGGATGCGCTCAAGAAGATCGCACCTCCCGTGAAGCCCAAGCGCCTTAGCGCAGGGGCCGTCTAGACACCGCGCGACCGAACCCGAAGTAGCTGTCTTCGCCGAGGCCATCGAGAACGGCGACGAACGTGATCAGGAATGAAACCGCCCCGATCAGCGCCATGATGCCCGTCCACCGAGCGAAGGCACCCGTGCGGAGCGTGAGCAGCCCGGAAGCTCCGAGGAACGCCGCAAACCCCATCGCCGCGACCAGGAACGGCCCGGCAGAGGCGCTCGCCACCGCCCTCGTGATGATGGGATTAGCGGCTGCACCTTCGGAGTCCGACGAGGCGATGATGACTATGGCGGTCGCCATTCCGGTCATGCCCGTTACGGCTCCTCCGAAGGCAGCGCGTGCGAGCTGTGCAGACCCTCCAACAGGAGACTCCGCCCTCCCCAGGACACTTCGGATCATTCCGGCGAAGTGCAGGAACACGAACCCCGCCAGCAGCATCGCAAACGCGCCGATGCGGCTCTTCCACTGGTTGTCATCCGCCCAGTTCGTCCACGCCTGATCGGATGCGCCGTAGTCCGGCGCATCGCCACCGCTCGCGAACCAACCGATGACGAAGAGCACCGCGAACAGGACTCCGGACAGGGCGAGCAGACTGCCATGACAGCGGGACGGCATCGCCCGACGGCTCAGATGCCCGCAGAGTTGGCTCGGGTTGCGCGTTCATGTTGCGCTCGGAGAGACGGGCTTGAGTCCCTGGCGTGCACCCTCGGAAAGGATCGGAGCTTCGCGCCGGAAGCCCCAGATGGTGCAGTAGACGCCGAGGAAGAGCTCCCAAAGCGCTTCGGGGATCGTCGCCAGGCCCTGCAACGAGCCGCTCGGGTGTCCGCCGCCGAACATCACGGCAGTCCCCGAGATGATGATCAATGGCCCGCCGATGAGTCCGAGCCACGGCCACGGCCGCGGCACAAGCTGCGTGCGGTACATCATGTACCCGAGAATCAGCCCGTTCCCCCAGCCGACCATCCAGCCCGGCCCGAGGATGAACGTCCAGTCCTTGATCGCCGCGAGCGTGTACGCGACCGTTGCTTCGGCCGCGCCCGCCGTGTCCTGCTGCAACGTCGCGAGCCCGAGCATCGCGAGGATGCCGACGAGGATGAACGTGGATTCGACGATCCTCGCCGTCACGTAACCGATCGACAGCACCTCAAACTGCCGCCTCATGATCGGGACGATCACGACGGCGGTTCCGATGTTCGCGAGGAGGAGGAGAAGCTCAAGCAGCGCGCCGAGATAGATCTTGTTGACGTTTCCTGACCCCGCAGCAAAGGCCTCGGGATGCCTGAGCGCCGGCTCGTAGAGCAGCAGAGCCGGAATCGACGTGATGAACGTGAGCAGGTA
Organism: uncultured Actinomycetes bacterium; assembly: GCA_963742625.1. Taxonomy (GTDB): domain Bacteria; phylum Actinomycetota; class Thermoleophilia; order Gaiellales; family Gaiellaceae; genus Gaiella. The sequence continues at coordinate 582,800 of CAVUMO010000002.1, read as the reverse complement.
CAGCACTCCAAAGATCCGGGCGTTCCTCTGGTCTTCGGCCATCTCGCCTCCCTCGGTAGCCCGTTCCGAAATACACGCGACCTGGCGATCCTAAACCGAGTGACAGAACGTCCGTCCTTTGCGCATGCGATGCCGAGCTCACGCCAACACCGCGTCCAGCCCGAGATGCTCGAGTCGGACGGAGCGAACGAGGGACGACGGCGACGGTGCCCGGGTACGCTCGGTGCGTGAGCAGCGGTTCCTCCGAGTCACGCGGCCTTCGGGCGCAGGCGAGGGTCGGTTCGATCGTCGTTCGGTGCGTCCGATTCGACGAGCTGCTCGCGTTTTGGCAGGCCGCGCTCGGCTACGTCCCGCGCGAGCCGCCGCACGACGGCTGGGTGGTGCTCGCCGACCCGAACGGCGCAGGCCCGAACATCTCGCTCGACCGCATCACCGAGGACCGCCTGCCACCGCTCGGCGAGGTCAGCCGGGTCCATCTCGACCTGTACACCACCGACCGGCCGGCCGAGGTCGAGCGGCTGCTCGGCCTGGGCGCGACCCGCTACGAACGCGAGTACGGCCCGGAAGACGACTTCGTCGTCCTCGTCGACCCCGACGGCAACCGCTTCTGCGTCGTCTCCAAGCCCGACGGGGAGTAGCCGCGGTCGCCCTTTACGCAGGACTCGACTCGGCGAGAAGCGGACGATGCCTGCGAGACGGCCGGCGGAGGGAAAGGCTAGCCGACGCGTAGATATGCGAGGGAGGGCCTGCTCCGGCGGGCCCTCCTCGTCTCTCCGGCAGGCCGAACGTCGTATGCTCGACGCCATGTCCGATCTCGTCCGCGTCGCGACGGTGGAGAGCGAGCCGGAGGCCGATCTTGCCGTCGGGCTCCTGCGCACCGAGGGCATCAACGCGATGTGGCAGCGGTCGGGCGACTCGGCCGCCGGCATGGGCATCGGGCCGGTCGGCGGGATCGGCGGGCTGTTCGACGTCGTCGTCTTGCCGGAGGACGCGGAGCGCGCACAAGAGCTGTTGGCGGAGTCCGAGTCGGGCGACGACCTCACCGCTGCGTAGTCGCCGATCCGGACGACCGCAGACCGTAGTCAACGGCGGCCCACCGTGGAATGATCCGCCGGTGCAGCGGGCGGGCGGGACGAATGCCGCGGCAGGCGACGACTCCGCGGACTCCCTGGTGATCCCCGGGATCGCCGGGATCGCCGACCCCATTCGTACGCGTTAGGAGATCCACCACGAGCGACAGACGTCAAGATGAGGAGAGAGCACGAATGAGCACGAAGCGCCGGCTGACCCCGTTGGAGGAGGAGGCGGCGTGACCGACGCCGGGGGAACCGCAGACGCGACGAGCGCGCGCGAGGCGCCCTTCGAGCCCAAAGCGCCAGCCGTCCTCGCGGTGGACGTCGGCGGCTCGCACGTGAAGGTCCTCGTGAACGGCGGCAGCGAGCGTCGGCGCTTCGTCTCGGGGAAGAAGTTCACCGCCCCGCAGATGGTGGAGCGCGTGCTCGAGCACGCCAGCGACCTGGAGTACGCGTTCGTGACCGTCGGGATCCCGGCTCCGGTCGTGGCGGGACGCGTCGCCCACGAGCCGGTGAATCTCGGAAAGGGCTGGGCGGGCTTCGACTACCAGCACGCGTTCGGCAAGCCGACGAAGGTCGTCAACGACGCCGCGATGCAGGCGCTCGGGGGCTACGCGGGTGGCCGGATGCTCTTCCTCGGGCTCGGGACGGGATTGGGCTCGACGATGATCGTGGACGGGGTCCTCGAGCCGATGGAGCTCGGCCACCTGCCGTTCAAGAAGGCGACGTTCGAGGACTACGTCGGAGCGCGGGGACGCGACCGCCTGGGCGAGAAGCGCTGGCGGAAGGCGGTTCGGGAGACGATCGACACGTTCGTCGCCGCGCTCGACCCCGAGTACGTCGTGCTCGGCGGCGGGAACGCCAAGCGCATCGGCGAGCTCCCGCCGATCTGCCGCCTCGGCGCGAACGAGGACGCGTTCCTCGGCGGGTTCCGGCTCTGGGTCGACTCCTGAGCCCGCAGTGAGCGAGGGCGGGGCAGCGCTCGACGCGGGCGCGACCGAGCCCGCGTCCCCCGGAGCCGTCCGGCGCATCGTCCTCGTCGTCGGCTGGCTCTGCGCCGTCGCGCTCGTCGTTCTCGTCCTGCACCTCCTCGGCGTGGACGTCGAAGGGTGGTTCACATCTCTCTGGGACGCCCTCACCGCGGTCGACCCCGAGGACGTCGTGCTCGGGCTTGGCCTGCAGACCCTCGACACGCTGCTGTCGGCGATCGCGTGGCTCGCGATCCTGCGCGCGGCGTACCCGCGCGCGAACATCGAGGCGCTGCCGATCGTCACGGCGTACGCAGTCGCGGTCGCCGGGAACGACGTCCTCCCGGCAAGCCTCGGCACGCTCGTGATGCTCGTCATGCTCGCCGCGATCATCCCGGGCGCCACGTTTCCCGGCCTCGTCGGCGGCCAGGTCGTGCACAAGCTGTTCTTCGTCGCGGCCGGAGCGTTCGTCTACCTATACCTGTTCCTCTCCGTGCCCGGGTCGTTCTCGCTCCAGCTCGGGCTCGTCGCCGACCACGTCGCGATCGCGATCGTCCTCGGTGTCGTGGTCGTCGGCGGGGCCGTTTTTCTCGTCCGGGCCCTCTGGAGCAGGTTGCGTGGGCTCTGGGCACGCGCGAAGCAGGGCGGCGCGATCCTCGGCGACACGCGCGCGTTCGTCCTGAAGGTGCTGCTCCCCGAGCTCGGCGCGTGGATCTGCAGGCTCGGCGTCATCGGCGTGTTCCTCGCCGCCTACGGGATCCCGGTGACGTTTCATACGATCATGAGCGTCGCAGGGGGCAACTCCCTCGCAAACGTCGTCTCCGTGACCCCGGGCGGTGCAGGGGTCAACCAGGCGGTCAACTCAGCCGCGCTGACCCACGAGGATGTCGACCGCGCGACGGCACTCGCGTACTCGGCCGGGCAGCAGCTGATCACGACTGCCTGGAGCGTCGGGCTCGCCGTGATCCTCGTCGCGGTCACGTTCGGCTGGACGGGTGGCAAGCAGCTCGTCAGGCAGTCGTACGGGGAAGCACGGGCGCGCACCGCCCGTCGCGGCGCATCGCTCGACCCTGACGATTGACACACGTCATGATGCGGCCCCTGTCGGTTCGTCGGAGAAAGGACACGGTGCGGGGCCACCGAGGCGGCGACGGCCGCCACTCTGAAGGTCGACGGCACGGAGGCCGAGAGCGCCGGACCGAGCGGGTCCGCCGCGTAACGAGGCGGAGCCCCGCCGACGCCCGCGCCCCCGGTGCCGAGGGCGCGGGCCGGGACCGCTACACCTCGTCCATGACGACCTCGTAGGTGTCGACCGCAACGCGCTGGCCGCGGACGTCCTCCGGGATCTCGGCGCCCATCTCCTCGAATCGTCGCTCGGCGGCCTGCATCGCCTCGCGGCTGTCGAAGAACGTCACGAACAGGCGCTTGTCGCCCTGGAGCACCATCGCCCGCGACACGCCGTCGGGCATGCCGGAGTCGCCTGCCGCCATGCGCTCCTCACCCATCCGCCGCAGCTCGTCGACGTTGCCGCCCTCGAACGTCGCGATTCGTGCGAACACGTTTGCCTCCTCGGGTTGGGACCGTCAACCAGGATGCGCCGTTCGCGTCGCAGGGTCAACCCGCCGCGCCGCGGGCGTCAGGCGGGGGCGGGCATCTCGCGCACGAGGTCGCGGCCGAGACGCTCGACGAGCTGCTGGAGCTCGGGATGGTCGGCGGGCTCGAGCCCGTCGAGGAGCTCCCGGAGTCCGGAGCGGCGCGCTTCGAGGATCTTCTCGTAGCTCGCCTCCCCGGTCGCGGTGAGGACGATTGGGCCCCCGTCCTCGGCCTGCGCGTACCCGTCGTGGCAGAGACTCCCGAGCGGGCGGTCGAGCTTCCGCTCGTCGATCCTGAGCTGCTCCGCGAGCTCGGCACGGGTCAACGGCACTCGCTCGCCGAGGCGTGAGAGCAGCCAGAGCTCCGGCGGGGCCAGGCCGACCTGCGCGCGCGTGGAGAGCCGCTCGTACATGCCCCAACGCTCCTCGCGCCCGGCCAACAGCGACAGCGCCCGCTCGACCTCGCGGACTCGGTCGTCGTCGTGCGAGGGCTGGAGCCCCTCGCCGATGTCGGGCGCCCTGGAGCTCGTGCGGAGCGGCACCTCGCGGAGGAACCACGTGAGGACGAACGCGAAGACGGCGATCGCCGCGGCCGTGAGGAAGACGGGCTGCAGCGAGTCCGTCAGGGCAGTGACGTAGAGGTCGTGGAGCGCGGCGGGCAGGTGCTTGATCGCGACCGGGTCGACGGCCGCCGGCAGCGTCGTCCCCGGCGGGATCTCCGCGGCGAGGTTCGCGGCGAGCTGATTAGCGAAGATCGCGCCGAACATGGCGACCCCGATCGACCCGCCGACCTGCCGAAAGAGCGTGGAGCCGGACGTCGCGACACCGAGGTTGCGGTAGTCGACGGCGTTCTGCGCTACGAGCACGAGAACCTGCATCACCATCCCGATGCCGAGGCCCATCACGAGCATGTACGTGCCGGCCAGGACCGTCGACGTGTCGACCTCGAGGCGCGAGAGGAGCGCGAGCCCGAGGGTCATCACCGCGGTCCCGATGATCGGGAACGGCCGGTAGCGCCCTTTCCTCGAGATCAGCTGACCGCTCCCGATCGACGTGATGAGGACGCCCGCCATCATCGGGGTCATCAGCAGCCCTGCCTCGGTCGCGCTGTGCCCCTTCACGTTCTGCAGGTAGATCGGCAGGTACGTGACCGCGCCGAACAGCGCGACGCCGACGATGAAGCCGATCATGCTCGCGACCGTGAAGACGCGGTTGCGGAAGAGGCTCGAGCGGCAAGATCGGCTCCTTCGCCCTGCTCTCGACGACCACGAACGCGGCGAGGCAGAGCGCCCCGGCGACGACCAGCGCGATCATCTGCGGTGCGTCCCAGTCGTACGTCGTGCCGCCGAGGCTCGTGTACAGCACGATCCCCGAGAGACCGCCGGCGAGGAGCGCCGCGCCGAGGTAGTCCACCGCATGCCGAACGCGCTCGACCGGCGCGTGGAAGGCCGATGCGATCACGCCGAGCGCGACGAGCCCGATCGGGATGTTGACGTAGAAGATCCAGCGCCACGAGAGGTTGTCGACGAAGAAGCCGCCGAGCAGCGGGCCGATCACGGTCGACACGCCGAAGACCCCGCCGAAGTAGCCCTGGTAGCGGCCGCGCTCGCGCGGTGAGACGACGTCCGCGATCGCCGCGATCGTCACGACGATCAGCCCTCCGCCCCCGAACCCCTGGAGCGCTCGGAAGACGATCAGCTGGAACATGTTCTGGCTCAGGCCGCACAGGGCCGAGCCCACGAGGAAGATCACGATCGCCGCCTGCAGGACGATCTTCCGGCCGTAGAGATCGCCGAGCTTGCCGTAGAGCGGCCCGACGACGGTCGACGCGAGCAGGTAGCTCGTCACGACCCACGACAGGTGCTCGATCCCGCCGAGGTCTCCGACGATCGTCGGCAGCGCCGTCGAGACGATCGTCTGGTCGAGCGACGCGAGCAGCAGGACGAGCATCAGCGCCGCGAAGATCAGGCCGACGCGCGGCGCGTGCTCGGAGGGCGGCTTCGGGCCCGTGGCGGAGCTGACGGCGGCGTCGTCCACGGTCACGGAGCGTATCCGCGCGAGATCGGGCGGCCGCCGTGGCACGTGGCCGGAAATCCCCGAAAGGGGAGGGTTGTGCTGGCGTGGTCAGTCGAACAGTCTTTGACGAGCCGGTTCCGCCTCGACCGACGGCAAGGAGGGTGGGGCCGGCTCGATCCGCTCCCGCCTCCCCCGCGTCTCGAGTGCGCTATACGGAGGGGCTCAGGGACCGCCGCGGACGTAGATCACCTGTCCGCTCACGTACGCCGCGTCGTCCGAGCAGAGGAACGCGACGACCCCGGCGACGTCCTCGGGCTGGCCGACGCGCCCGAGCGGCGCCTGTGCCGCCCCGGCCGCCTGGAAGTCCTCGAAGGACACCCCGATCCGCTCGGCGGTCTGCGCCGTCATCGCGGTGACGATGAAGCCGGGTGCGACGCAGTTCGCCCGGATCCCGAACCGGCCCAGCTCGATCGCGAGGGTCTTCGTCAGCCCCTGGATGCCGGCCTTCGCGGCCGAGTAGTTCGCCTGGCCTCGGTTGCCGAGCGCCGAAGTGGACGAGACGAGCACCATCGACCCGCTCCGCTGCTCGACCATGCGTGCCTGCGCCGCCTGCGCCGCGAGAAATGACCCGCGCAGGTGAGTGGTGATCACCGCCTCCCAGTCGTCGTCGCTCAGCTTGTGGAGGAGGTTGTCGCGGATGATCCCCGCGCAGGTGACGAGGACGTCCAGCCGGCCGGTCTCCGCCGCCGCCGCGACGGCACCCTCGACATCCTCTCGCGACGTCACGTCGCAGCGGACCGCGCGGCCGCCGATCCGCTCCGCGGTCTCGGCCGCGGCGGCCTCGTCGAAGTCGGCGACGACCACGTGCGCGCCCTCGGCCGCGAGCCGCTCGGCGGTCGCCGCGCCGATCCCACGCGCGCCGCCGGTGACGAGCGCGGTCTTGCCCTCGAAGCGACTCACCGGATCATCCGCACGACGATCTCGGCCACACAGACGGGCTTGTCGCCGCCCTCACGCTCGACCGTCGCGAGCACCACGCCCTGCTCGCCGCCCGGGACCTCGTCGACGGACTGCACCGTGAAGCGCCCGCGAATCCGGGAGCCGGACGGCAGCGGCGCGGGAAAACGCACCCGATTCACCCCGTAGTTGATCCCCATCCGATAGCCCGTCAGGCTCAACGCGCGCGACATCAGCGGCACGCAGAGGGAGAGCGTCAGGTAGCCGTGCGCGATCGTCGTCCCGAACGGGCCCTCCGCCGCGCGCACGGGGTCGGTGTGGATCCACTGCGCGTCGTCCGTCGCGCGCGCGAACTCGTCGATGCGCGCCTGGCCGACCTCCAGCCACTCGGTGGGGCCGAGCTCCCGCCCGATCAGGTCGGTGAACACGCTCATACGGTCATCTCGGCGACGAGCGGACGGGTGTCGAGGGGGTCGTAGCCGATCCGGTCGGCGATCTCCTCGGTCGTAGGCCGAGTGCCCTCGCGGAACAGCTCGCGCAGGAGCGAGCCCGTGCCCTCGAGGCGCCACCACTCCCGACCGACCTCCCCGCGGAGGTACGCACGCACCTGGGCCGCGCGGATCCAGGCCCTCAGGTAGTCGGCGGAGTAGAACCCGGCATCCATGTCGGCGAGGTGGTTCGCCGCGGGATAGCGGATGCCCGTCGCCGCGGTGAGCCGCTCCTCGTAGCCGCCCGGCGTGCCTCCGTCGGCCCGGAACCGGCCCCAGAACTCGAGCTCGAACCCGAGCTTCGCCGAGTAGCGCCGGAACAGGATCGCGTTGGAGAACGCCGCGGCGTCCGCGTTCTCGCGTGCCTGCCTGTCGTCGAGGCCGAAGTGCTCGGCGTGCCAGCCGGGCTCCCGCGCGACCGAGTCGAGGAGGAACGAGTAGATCTCGGTGAGGGCGTGGTCGCGCGCGAGCCGCCGGAACGCGAGCGGCAACCCGGGATCGCAGCCTGCGTAGTGAAGCGCGTGCCCCGCCTCGTGGAGGAACGCCTCGTAGTCGTGGAGGCCGCCCTGCGCGCGGGTGATGAGGTGAACGAGCCGCGGCGGGTCGGTCGGGATCACGCATGCGCGGGGCGCCTTCTGCGGCCGGTCCTCGAGGTCCGGCCGGATGCCCTTCTCTGCCTCGAGGTCGAAGCCCATCGCCCGGAGCGTCGAGAGGCACACCGGGACGCTGCGCTCCTTCGTGTACGTCGCTTCGAGCGGCGAGAGCCGACGGATCCATGCCATGTGGGCCGAGGAGGGGACGTCGTCCCGGTCCGTGCCGAGCAGCCGGTCGAGCCAGCGCTCGCGCGAAGGATTGAACGTCGTCGTGCCCTCGACGCGCGCCGTGTCGACTGCGTCCGCGATCGGCCGGAGCGGAACCCGCTTCTCGGCCTCGTTGCGCGCAACGGGGTCGTCGATCCCCGTCGCCGCCGCCTCGAGCTCGTCGCGCGCCGCGAGCAGCGAGCGCCGCTCGTCGTTGAAGCCCGCCGAGACCTCGAGCACCGCGGCGCCGAGCCCGTCCCGGCGACGGTAGTCGGGCTCGGTCGCGAGGCGTGCCTGGGCGGTTCGCAGGGGAAGCTCGTCGCCGTCCCATGGGACCCGGGCGGCGAGGAGGGCGTTCTCGAGCTGGTCCTCTGGCTCGGCGAGCTCGCGGTCGACGAGCCCCTCCTGGCATTCGAGGCGGAGGCGGGCGACGGACTCCTGCCCGACTCCGGTCGCCTCCTCCTCCGCTGTGCGAAGCGCAGCGAGCTGGTCGTGCGTGAAGAGGTCGGCGTACCGGGCGACGATGGCGGCCTGCTCCGAGGTCTCCTTCTCCCCCACCCGCACTGCGCGCGCTTCCTCGGAGCGCTCGATCCCGTACTGCTCGAGCCGCTGCTCGAACTCGCCGACCGGGAGCTCCGTCACGCGGCCACCTGCGCGCCGCGTCCGAGCCGTTCGAGGGCGCGCTCCCGCCCGAGCAGCTCGAGCGACTCGTAGAGGCCGGGCGACACCTTCGAGCCTGTCACCGCTACGCGGATCGGCCCGTACACCGAGCGCGGCTTCTCGCCGAGCTCCTCGCAGAGGCCCTTCAACGCCGCCTCGATCGCCTCCGCCGTCCACGGCTCGACAGCGGCGAGCGCCTCCGCCGCAGCGTCGAGGATCCGCGGGTCGAGGAGGGCGGGGTCGGGCTCGACGTCGTGGAAGAGGAAGCCCGCGAACGACGGGATCTCTCCGAGCCGGGCGACCTTCTCCTGGACGATCGGGGCCATCGCCCGCACGTCGTCCTCGGGCCACTCGACCTCCTGCTCGCGGAGGTACTCGAGCACCGCATCGGCGTAGGCGTCCTCGTCGAGGGCGCGCAGGTAGACCCCGTTCATCCAGTCGAGCTTCGCATAGTCGAAGGTCGCGGGGCTCCGACCGACATGGTCGAGCGAGAAGCGCTCGACCAGCTCGTCGCGCGTCATGATCGTCGTCTCGCCGTCGGGCGCCCAGCCGAGCAGCGCGAGGAAGTTCAGCAAAGCAGGCGCGATGTAGCCGGCCTGGCGGAACTCGTCCACGGACACCGCACCGTGCCGCTTCGAGAGCTTCCTCCCGTCCTCGCCGAACACGTTCGGGACGTGCGCGTACACGGGCGGCTCCGCGCCAAGCGCGTCGAGCACGGCGAGCTGCTTCGGCGTGTTGGAGACGTGGTCGTCGCCGCGGATCACGTGCGTCACGCCGTCGACCCAGTCGTCGACCGGGTTCGCGAAGTTGTACGTCGGGCGCCCGTCCGAGCGGACGAGCACCCAGTCCTCGAGCTCCTCGGCCGGGAACCCGATGCGGCCCTTGACCGCGTCCTCCCAGGCGATCACGCCCTCGTCGGGCATGCGGAGCCGGATCGCCCCGTCGTCCTCGTACGCCGTCCCCTTGTCGACCAGGCGCCGGGCCTCGGCCAGCGCCCTGTCCGCCCCGTCGAGCTGGAAGCGCGTCGATCCGTCCCACTCGATCCCGAGCCAGCGCAACGAGCGCTCGATCTGGGCCGTCGCCTCCGCGACCTCGCGCGAGGTGTCGGTGTTCTCGATCCGCAGCAGGCACTCCCCGCCGCGATCCCGGGCGAAGAGCCAGTTGAAGAGGAACGTCCGGACACCGCCGATGTGGAGGAGGCCGGTCGGCGAGGGGGCCATGCGGACGCGGACGCTCATCGGAGCTGGATGCTAGTCGCGGCCGGACCCGACACGGCCGAAGCGCACACTTGACACGAAACGGTGTCAGACACCGTTCTTTGTCAAGGGCGCTCGCGTGCCAGGTTCGTGCCAGTTCATGCACAGCGTCGCTCCGCTGAGTCGGTGCCCCAGGCGTCAGCCCGCGGGTAGTTTGCCCCCGTGCTCTACGGCGCGCACGTCTCCTCGGCCGGCGGGATCTCGACGGCGATCGACCGCGCGGAGGAGCTCGGCTGCGACGCGGTGCAGGTCTTCACGCAGAGCCCACGCATGTGGAGGCCGACGGAGCACTCCGAGGAGCAGGTCGCGCGGTTCCGCGCCCGCCGCGAGGAGGCGCGGATCAAGGGAGTCGTGTGTCACGCGCTCTATCTCGTGAATCTCGCGGGCGCCGACCGCGAGCTCCGTCGCAAGTCCGTGACGGCGATGCGCGCCTCGATGGAGACGGCGGCGGCCATCGGGGCGGAGGGCGTGGTCTTCCACGTCGGATCACATCTCGGCAAAGGCCTGGCTGCCGGCTACCAGCGAGCCGTCCCGGCGCTGCGCGAGCTGCTCGAGCTGACCGACGAGCGGCTCTGGCTCGTCCTCGAGAACTCCGCAGGGGCCGGCGGCACGATCGGGCGTTCCGTCGACGAGCTCGCCGCGCTGTTCGACCGCCTCGACCGGCACGAGCGGCTCGGGATCTGCCTCGACTCGTGCCACTGGTGGGTCTCCGGCGTCGACGTCACCGACCCCGACGCGCTCGACGAGGCGCTCGCGCACCTCGACGACGCGGTCGGGCTCGATCGGTTGCGCTGCCTGCACGTCAACGACGCCGACGCGCCCCTCGGCTCGAATCGCGACCGTCACGCGTCGCTTCTCCTCGGCGAGATGAAGGGCGGGCTCGCGACGTTCGTCGCGCATCCGGCGTTCGACGGGCTCCCCGCGATCCTCGAGACCGCCGGACCGGACGGCACCTACGTCGGCGAGCTGCGGCTGCTGCGCGACCTCCGGCGCACGGGTAGGCGGCGGCTCTCCGCGCGGCGCAGGCGGAAGACGGGCTAGTCCACGAGCTGCGCGAACACGCGGAAGCTCGGGCTCGCGAGCGGGACCTCGTGGAACTCGGGGTTGCGGCAGCCGAGCTCGTCGCTGCGGTGCTCGTAGCAGGTCGAGATCTCCGAGTGGCAGATCGGCAATGGAGCCCGCGACGCCTTCACCGCGCCGAACCCCTGCGGGCGCGCCTCGAGCTCGGTGAGCAGGTCGAGGTCGATCTCGACGCCGAAGACCTTCTGCACGCACCCCATGTACGTGTGGCCCCAGGCCTCGTAGGCGTAGACGAACGGACAGCTGCGGGCGATGCACGCCGCCGGGTGCACGACCCGGTCGCAGTGCACCTCGCACCGCCGGCACTCGACCTCGTCCTGCGGCCGGAGAGGGATCTCCGCAGGGGCGAGGGGAGCCGGTGCGACGTCATGCATGGACTGATCGTCGCAAGGCCGGACGTGCCGGCGCAAGACTTGACGTCGGCACGCCGAACCGGTAGGCCCGTGCCGCCCGGGACCCGGACCGACGGTCGAGGGGACGTCGCTAGGGTTGTGCGTCCGTGGTCCGCCGCGTCCTCTTCGCCGGCCTGCTGCTCGGGCCGCTCGTCGTCGTGCTGCATTACGTCGCAGACCTCGACGAGACGGTCGAGTTCGTGGTCGCGGCGATCGCGCTGATCCCGCTCGCGTGGCTGATCGGCGAGGCGACCGAGCACGCAGCCGAGCACACCGGGCCCGGGATCGGCGGGTTCCTCAACGCGACGTTCGGGAACGCACCCGAGCTGATCATCGCGCTCATCGCGCTCAACGAGGGGCTCACCGAGGTCGTGCGTGGGTCGTTGACCGGCTCGGTCGTCGGGAACCTCCTGCTCGTCCTCGGCTTCTCGCTCCTCTTCGGGCCCCGCGGTGAGCTCGACCGGTGGTCGAGCTTCATGGCGTTCGGGACGATCGGGCTCGCGGTCCTGCTCTTCCTCGTCCCCGCGATCCCGTCGTGGCACGGCGACCCCGATCGCGACCTGATCGTCGATCTCACGGTTCCGATCTCGATCTTCCTCCTCGTGGTGTACGTGGTGACGACGTTCATCTCGCTCCGCCGACACAGCGAGATACACGACGCCGACGAGGAAGGCGCGGCGGGCTGGACACTCCGGACGGCGCTCGCCGTCCTAGGCGCGGCGACGGTCGTCACCGCGCTCGTCGCGGAGGTGCTCGTTGGCTCGCTCGAGGCGTTCGCCGAGAAGGCGGGCCTCTCGGACTTCTTCGTCTCCGCGGTGATCGTCGCGATCGTCGGGAACGCAGCCGAGCACGGCGGCGCCGTCGTCGTCGCACATCGGGGGAAGGTCAAGCTGGCAGCGGAGATCGCCCTGGCGTCGGCTGCCCAGGTCGCGGTGTTCCTCATCCCGGCGGTCGCGCTTCTCTCGTGGCTGATCGACCCGCTCGCGCTCGGTTTCCGCCAGGTGGAGATCCTCGCGTTGGCCGGCGGCCTCGTGGTCACCGCGACGACGCTATGGGGCGGGAAGGCCTCGAAGGCGCGCGGGGCGGTACTCGTCGCGGCCTACGTCGTCGTCGTCGTGCTGTTCTACGCGGCGGGTGACCGCGACGGCGGAAGCGAGTCGACCTCGCATGCCGTCGCCGCCCTCGCGGCCGCGCCGCTCTAGGCTGCGGCGCGCGACAGCAGCGCGCTCGGCGCGCGCTCGATCGCCCGCTCGATGTCGTCGTCGTCGACGTCGAGGTGGGTCACCGCCCGCGCGACGGTAAGGTGGATCGTCGAGGACAGCCCGATTCCCGCCTCGCGCAGGAGGGCGAGCGCCCGATCGCGCTCGAGCCCAAGCCTCCCGACTTCGAGCTGGACGAAATTCGTCTCGACCTGCTCGAGGTCGACGGGCAGTCCGGCCGCGTGCCAGCCCTCGGCGAGCCGGCGCGCGCGCGCGTGGTCGTCGGCGAGCCGCTCGACGTGGTGGTCGAGGGCGTAGACGCCCGCTGCCGCGACGATCCCGGCCTGCCGCATCGCGCCTCCGAAGAGGTGCTTCTCGCGCCAGGCCCGCTCCATCGTCTCCGCCGACCCCGCGAGCAGCGCGCCGAGCGGGCAGCCCAGGCCTTTCGAGAGGCAGAGCGTGACGGTGTCGAAGAGGCCCCCGATCTCCGCGGGCGAGACCTTGCTCGCGACGGCGGCGTTGAGAAGCCGCGCGCCGTCGAGATGGGTCGCAAGCCCCAGCTCGCGCGCCGCGTCGGTGACCGCGCGCAACTCGGCCAACGGCCAGCACCGCCCGCCGGAGGAGTTGTGCGTGTTCTCCAGCGCGACCAGCGTCGCGCGCTGGTCGGCGACCTTCGTGCTCGGGAGCGAGGCGGCCTCGAGATCGGCGACGCCGAAGCGCCCTGCGCGACCGTCGATCGGCTCGACCATCAGCCCCGCGTGCGCAGCCGCACCGCCGTACTCGTAGATCACGACGTGTGCGTGACGCTCCGCCACGAGCACCTCCCCGGGGCGCGTGTAGAGCTTGAGCGCGATCTGGTTTGCCATCGTCGCCGTGGGGACGAACAGCGCTGCCTCCTGCCCGAGCAGCGCGGCCGCGCGCTCCTGCAGCGCGTTCACCGTCGGGTCCTCGCGCTTCTGCTCGTCGCCGACCTCGGCGTCCGCGATCGCTGCCCGCATGCCTTCGGTCGGACGGGTCGCCGTGTCGGAGCGGAGGTCGATCACGGACCGAACGCTACCGTTGCCGCGTGGACCTCGACCTTCTGGAGCGGCGCGTCGCGGAGCTCGGCGAGCCGACCTACCGCGCACGACAGGCCTGGGACTGGGCGGCGCGCGGCGCCGTTGGCTACGACGCGATGACCAACCTCCCGCGCGCGCTCCGGGAGACGCTCGCCGCCGAGGTCCCGTTCTCGACGCTGACGCCCGAGGCCGAGCAGCGTTCGCGCGACGGCACCGTGAAGACCCTCTTCCAGACCGCCGACGGGCACCCGGTCGAGGCGGTGCTGATGCGCTACCGGGATGGGCGCTGCTCGGTCTGCGTCTCGTCGCAGTCCGGGTGCCCGCTGACGTGCACGTTCTGCGCGACCGGGCGGATGGCCTTCGGACGGAACCTCTCCGCGTGGGAGATCCTCGACCAGGTGCTCCACTTCCGCCGGACGCAGCCCGTGAACCACCTCGTCTTCATGGGGATGGGCGAGCCCTTGATGAACGTCGATGGGGTCCTCGCGGCGGCCCGGCGGCTCCCCGAGGTCGGGGTCACGCATCGCCGGACGACGATCTCGACCGTCGGCTGGCTGCCCGGCCTGGCGAGATTCGTCGAGGAAGTCACGGAGCCGATTCGTCTGGCTCTCTCCCTCCACGCCGCCGACCCGAGGCTGCGGAGCGAGCTGATGCCGGTCAACGACCGCTATCCGCTGTCAGACGTCGTCGCGCTCTGCCGGAGCCACTGGGAACGGACGAAGCGCCGGGTCTTCGTCGAGTACGTGATGCTCGCTGGCGTGAACGACTCGCCGGGGCAGGCACGCCTGCTGGCCTCGCTCCTGGGCCGCGATGCGTTCAAGGTGAACCTCATCCCCTACAACCCGACCGGCTTCTTCGACGGCTCGGCGCGGCCGGCGATCGACGCGTTCAAGGCCGAGCTGGAACGGGCGCGGATCCCGGCGACCGTCCGCCTCACGCGCGGCCGCGACATCGCCGCGGCGTGCGGCCAGCTCGCCACCGCCCCGAGGTCGCGCGCCCGCGCCCGGGCCGTGTAGCTTTGAGCGTCGTGCACCGAATCCTGACAGGTGCGCTCCTGAGCGCCGTCGTACTTGCAGTCGCCGGCCTACCCGGTGACGCCAAGGCGGGCAAGGGATTGACGGTCCCGAAGTACAGCCAGTATCCGACGACGACCGTCCCCGTGAAGCGAGGAACACCGGCGCAGTGCCGCGCCGAGGCGGATTCGTTCAGCCGCGCCGCGAAGTCGTTCCTGCGTCCGTACCCGTCGGACACCGACATCTACCGTGTGCTCGCCCGCGTCCAGTTCACCGCGTTCATGGCACACCGATGCGACACGGCCATCCTCCGCCAGGCCGTCTCGCGTCGGCTCACGGCGAAGCAGCTGCAAAACGTGCTTGCGTTCTTCGGGTTCATGGGTGACATCGGCCGCACGCTCGCGAAAGCTCCGCGGCACTGAGAGCCACCGCCCGGCGGCCGCCGCGCGTCAGCTGACGCTCGCTCGCGACAGTGTGTTGCAGGCCGTCAGTCGTCGCGGAGCGTCGCGTGGCGACGGACGATCTGCCAGCGACCGTCGCGCCGCGTCCAGATGTCCGTCACGTTCATGCGGCGGCTGAGGTCGCGGCCGTCGAGCCGCGCGACCTGGTTGTACCGCGAGACGAGCACGGCCGTGTTGCCATAGACCTCGGGGTCGATCTCCTCGTACGAGAACTCGTCGATCTCGTACGGCCCGCCCGCGGCGGCGAGGAACTCCTCGCGGTCGAGCTGCCCTGCCGCGCCCTGCAGCGTGAACTCCGAGGCGAGCATCCGCTCGAGCGACCCGACGTCGTGCTCGGAGACCGCTCGGGCGAGATCGTGGGAGAGCTCGACGAGCTCGTGGGCGACCGCGATCGTCATCCGGTCTCGATCCTATCGGGCGACTCCGCCCGGTCGAACGCATAGCGCACGACGGGCTGTTTCGCGGCCTTGACCTCGTCGAGCCGCCGGACCGGCCGGCTCAGCGGCGCCTGCCTGAGCATCTCGGGATCGTTCGCCGCCTCCTCCGCGATCGAGCGCATCGCGGCGACGAACTCGTCCAGGCGCTCCTTCGTCTCGGTCTCGGTCGGCTCGATCATCAAGGCCTCCTGGACGACGAGCGGGAAGTAGATCGTCGGCGGGTGGATGCCGTGGTCCATCAGGCCCTTCGCGACGTCGAGCGCCGTGATCCCGTGCTCCCGCTTCAGCGTCCGCGCGGAGAGCACGAACTCGTGCATGCAGTGGCGGTCGTACGGCAGGTCGTAGGCGTCCCGGAGCAGCGCGAGGACGTAGTTCGCGTTGAGCACGGCCGTCTCGGACATCTCCGTGAGCGCCGGCCCGTACGCGCGCATGAACGCGTACGACCTGACGAAGACGCCGAACGGCCCCGCGTACCCGCGCACGCGCCCGATCGACTTCGGCCGGTCGTGGTCGAGCCGGAAGCCGTCACCGTCCCGCACGACGGCGGGCGAGGGCAGGAACGGCTCGAGCTCCCCCACGACCGCGACGGGGCCTCCGCCCGGCCCACCGCCGCCGTGCGGCTGCGAGAACGTCTTGTGGAGGTTGTAGTGGACGATGTCGAAGCCCATGTCGCCGGGGCGGGAGCGGCCGACGACGGCGTTGAGGTTGGCCCCGTCGTAGTAGAGGAGCCCGCCGCGCTCGTGGAAGATCCGCGCGACTTCCTCGATCCCCTCGTCGAACAGGCCGAGCGTGGACGGGTTCGTCAGCATCAGGCCCGCAGTGCGGTCGTCGACCTTGGCCCGCAGGTCGTCGAGGTCGAGGTTGCCGCGGTCGGTCGTCGCGACCTTCGCGAGCTCGAAGCCCGCCATCGTCACGCTCGCCGGGTTCGTCCCGTGCGCCGTGTCGGCCGTCACGATCACGTTGCGGCCGGGCTCGCCGCGGTCGGCGAACGCCGCACGCATCAGCATCAATCCGGTCAGCTCGCCCTGCGAGCCGGCAGCCGGCTGCAGGGTGATCGCCGGCAGTCCGGCGATCTCGATGAGAATCTGCTGGAGCTCCCACATCAGCTCGAGCGCGCCCTGCGCGGCCTCGTCCTCCTGCAGCGGATGGAGGTCGCGGAACCCTTGGAGCGCGGCCGCGCGCTCGTTCACGCGGGGGTTGTGCTTCATCGTGCAGCTGCCGAGCGGGTAGAAGCCCGTGTCGATCCCGAAGGTGCGGTCGGCGAGCGCGGTGAAGTGCCGAACGACCTCGTTCTCCGGCACTTCGGGCAATCGCGGCGGCCGCTGGCGAGCCAGCTCGGCCGGGATCTCCGGGACGGGCAGGTCGTATTTCGGGATGCGGCCGGCGCGCCGGCCAGGACGCGACTTCTCGAAGATCAGCTGCACTACGACGTCACCTCCGCGAGCACCTCGGCGAGCCGGTCGACGTCCGCCGGTGTCCGCTTCTCTGTGAGCGCGACGAGGAGCACGTCGTCGAGCCCGGGGTAGTCGCGCCCGAGCGGGTACCCTGGATGAACGCCGTGCTTCGCGGCGCGAGTGACGATCTCGCGCGCGGGGATCGGGGTGCGGAACGCGATCTCCTTGAACGTCGGCCGGTCGAAGGCGAGCGGCAGCGCCACGCGCTCCTTCGCGTAGGCAGCGAGCGCGGCGCACGTCTCACCGAGCTCGCGGAGACCCTCCGGGCCGAGCCAGCAGAGCGTGATCAGACCGCCGAGCGCGAGGAGCGTCTGGTTCGTCGTCATGTTCGACGTCGCCTTTTCGCGACGGATGTGCTGCTCGCGCGTCTGGAGCGTCAAGACGAAGCCGCGCTTCCCCTCGAGGTCGGTCGTCTCGCCCACGATGCGGCCCGGCATCCGCCTGATGAACTCCGAGCGGGCCGCCAGGAAGCCATAGTGCGGGCCACCGTAGGACTGGTAGTTCCCGATCGACTGGCCCTCGCCGATCGCCATCGCGCAGCCGTAGTTGCCCGGCGCCTCGAGCAGCCCCAGGGAGGCGAGGTCGACGTGGGCGACCGGAAGCGCGCCACCCGCGGCCGCGGCCGCGGCGAGGTCCGGCGCGGGCTCGAGGCAGCCGAACGTATTCGGCTGCTGGAAGATCGCGATCGCGGCGCCGTCGGCGGCCTCGCCGAACCGCGCAGGGTCGATCGTGCCCCCGTCGTGCGCCACCTCGACGACCTCCATCCCGAACCCGGGCGCGTACGTCTTCACCACCTGCCGCACCATCGGGTGAAGCGTCTCGGCGAGGACGATGCGGGTGCGGCCCGTGTGCGCCCGCGCGATGAAGCACGCGTCGGCCGCCACCGTCGTCCCGTCGTACCCGGACGCGTTCGAGACGTCCATACCCGTCAGCTCGCAGATCGCGGTCTGGTACTCGAAGATCGCCTGCAGGACCCCCTGGCTCATCTCGGGCTGGTACGGCGTGTACGCCGTGAGGAGCTCGCCGCGGGAGAGGAACGCGTCCACGATCGCCGGGACGTAGTGGTCGTAGATCCCCATTCCGAGGAAGCTCAGCTGGCTGGAGGCGTCCGCGTTGCGTCCCGCGAGCTGTTCGAGGTGTCGTACGAGCGCCGCTTCGGGCAACGCCTCGGGCACCTCCAGCGCCCGTCCGAGGCGGACGCCCTCCGGGATCTGTTCGAAGAGCTCGTCCACGGACTCGACGCCGATCGCGTCGAGCATCGCGTCGCGGTCCGAGTCGGTGAGCGAGAGATATCCGGGCAGGCCCGGGGTTGACGCACTCACTGCTCGGCGAGGTGCGCCTTGTAGGCCTCGACGTCGAGCAGCGTGTCCGCCTCGCCCGCGTCGGTCATCCGGATCCGCACGAGCCAGCCGTCGCCGTACGGGTCCTCGTTCACCGTCTCGGGCTCGGCGACGACCTTCTGGTTCACCTCGAGCACCTCGCCGGAGAGCGGCGCGATCACGTCCGACACCGCCTTCACGGACTCGACCTCGGCGTACGACGCGTCCTTGGACAGCGTCGTGCCGACCTCGGGCGCCTCGAAGTGCACCAGCTCGCCGAGGGCGTCCTGCGCGAACCAGGTGACGCCGAGCTTTGCCTCCGCCCCGTCCACCCGGGCCCAGTCGTGCTCCGGGTGGTACCGGAGGTCGTCGGGGTAGCTCTCGCTCGCAGCCACTAACGCTCCTTCTTGTAGATCGGCTTCTCCACGACGCGGGCGCGCCGGGGCCTCCCACGGACGTCGAGCTCGAGCTCGGTGCCCGCCGTCGCCTGCGCGGACGGCACGTAGCCCATGCCGATGCCGACGTCGAGCGACGGCGAGTGCGTACCCGACGTCACCTCGCCGCCCCCGGCGATCGCCATCCCGTGCCGGGGGATCGCCTTCTCCTGCATGACGAAAGCGACGAGGCGCCGCTCGGGGCCGTGCTCCTTCACCTGGCGGAGCGCGTCGGCGCCCGTGAACTCCGTGTCCAGCGCGCAGACCCACGCGAGGCCGGCCGAGATCGCGTCGGTCTCCTGCGTGAGGTCGTTCCCGTGCAGCGGATAGCAGACCTCGAGGCGCAGCGTGTCGCGCGCACCGAGCCCGCAAGGGGCGACGCCCCGCTCGAGCACGGCGCTCCAGAGCGCAACCGCGTCCTCCTCGGGGCACAGCAGCTCGACGCCCTTCTCCCCGGTGTAGCCCGTCCGGCAGATCATCGCCTCGATCCCGGCGACCTCACCCATCGCGTGCGTGAACGGGGGGGCGTCGTCGAGGCCGAGGAGTTCGAGCGAGGACGGCCCCTGGACGGCGACCAGCCCATACTCGTCGGACGCGTCGCGTACCTCGACTCCGCGCGGCTCGCGCTCCTTGAGCCACTCGTAGGCGTCCTCCCGATTGCCTGCATTGACGACGAGGAGATAGCAGCCGTGGCTCAGGCGGTAGACGATGAGGTCGTCGACGATCCCGCCCGACTCGGTCGTGAGCAGCGTGTACTGGGCGCCGCCGTCCCGCACGCGGTCGACGTCGTTCGACAGCACCGACTGGAGGAATGCCTGCGCGCCCGGGCCGTCGACGTGGAGCTGGCCCATGTGGGAGACGTCGAACGCCCCCGCCCTGGTGCGCACGGCCATGTGCTCGGGGATCACGCCCTCGTACTGCACGGGCATCTCCCACCCGGCGAACGGCACCATGCGCGCGCCGAGAGCGACGTGCGCGTCGTGGAGTGGCGTCTGCCGAAGGGTCGCGCTCACGCGCGCGACTCTAGCTCCGATCTCGCTCCCCTCGCCGCCAAGGTCTCCCCGGACGCCGGCGCAGCCGGCAGTCCGCTTCAGGGATCTACCCTCGCGCGAAGCGCGGGATAGTTTGCGCGTGCGTTCCGCGCAAGCGGATGCGCGCTCGCAGGCAAGCCCCTAGTCGCGCAGGAAGCTCGGCACGTCGATCTCGGCCTCGTCGCTGCGCGGCCGCGGATCGAAGCTCGGCGCCGCCGACTCCGACGAGCTCGACGGGACTGCGACGGCCTCCGGCCGGCGGCGCCGTGGCCGCCCGCCGCCGAACCCCGTCGCGATCACGGTCACGCGTACGTCCGCGCCGAGCGACTCGTCGATCACCGCGCCGAAGATCACGTTGGCGTTCGCGTCGGCGTGGCTCGTGACGACCTCGGCTGCCTCGTTCACCTCGAAGAGGCCGACGTCGGCGGGACCGGTGATGTTGAGCAGCACGCCCGTCGCGCCGTCGAGCGTCGTCTCGAGGAGCGGCGACGAGACCGCGGCGTTCGCCGCGGCGCTTGCCCTGCCCTCGCCGCGCGCGGTGCCGATCCCCATCAGCGCCGAGCCGGCGTCGCGCATGATCGTGCGGACGTCCGCGAAGTCGAGGTTCACGAGACCCGGGACGGTGATGAGGTCGGTGATGCCCTGCACTCCCTGGCGGAGGATGTCGTCCGCCATCCGGAACGACTCGAGGATCGGCGTCGTCTTCTCGACGACCTGCAGGAGCCGGTCGTTCTCGATCACGATGAGCGTGTCGACCCGGTCGCGCAGCGTCTCGATCCCGCCGGAGGCCTGCTCGGCACGGCGCCGGCCCTCGAACCCGAACGGCTTCGTCACGACTCCGACAGTCAGCGCCTCGAGCTCTCGACCGAGCTCGGCGACGACGGGGGCGGCGCCGGTGCCGGTCCCGCCGCCCTCGCCGGCGGTTACGAAGACCATGTCCGCGCCCTTGAGCGCCTCCTTCAGCTCGTCGCGGCTCTCCTGCGCGGCGGCGAGCCCGACTTCCGGGTTCGCGCCCGCGCCGAGCCCACGCGTCGCCTTCGAGCCGATGTGGATCTTCACGTCGGCATCCGTGTCGAGGAGCGCCTGCGCGTCGGTGTTCACCGCGATGAACTCCACGCCGGTGAGACCGGACTCGACCATGCGGTTGACGGCATTCGTGCCGCCGCCGCCGACGCCGACCACCTTGATCACTGCGAGGTAGTTGCCGTTCTGGGTGCTCATCTCTCGACCTGCCTGAGGGTCAAGCTCTCATCGAGCTATGGGAAGGGCTGAATCGCCTGATTCGAAGCCAGGGTACGGACTCCTTGTCGGCAATGTCAACGAACCCTCAAGTCGCGCTGGAGGTCGAACTCTCGACCTCTACCTGAGAGTCGAGACTTGCCGGTCCGGCGACCGGACGGTCGGGAACGCTGACGTCGAGGTAGCCGGCGCCCTCGGGGAGGCGGGGGATCACGCGGGCCGCCACCGCGAGCTTGAGGCCCACGTCGCGGAGACCGCCTAGGCGGAGCTCCAGCCCCGAGCGCAGCCGCAGCGTCAGCTGATCATCCGCCGTCGTCAGCGAGACCACGCGACCGGGGAACCGGGAGCCTGCGAGGGGCGTCACCGCCGCGACGGCGATCCGGAGGTCGCCGTCGACGATCGCGCCCTTCTCGAGCGTCACGTCCTTCGCGACCCACATGCGCGCGAGGCCCGGCTTCGCGTGGCGGTCGACCCGCGCCATCACGCGACCCCGCTCGGAGAGGACGTAGGCGGCAGCGCCCTGGCGCGCCACGGCGACCGGGCGCTCGGGGTCGACGGTGACGCGAAGCGTGTGTGGGAAGGCCCGATCGAAGGACACCCCGGCGACCGTAGAGAGTGAGAGAACGTCGGACCGCGCCGCCTCGAGGTCGAGCCCCACGAGGCTCGAGCCCTTCCGGCTGTCGATCGCCCGCTCCACCTGACGGGCAACGCCCGGGCCTGCGCCCGTCACTTCGATCGAGCTGACGCCGAAGAGGCTCGTCTCACGCGCCACGAGGAGCGCGAGGATGGTGCCTGCGAGGGCGGCGAACGAGAGCAGGAGCACGCCGCCGGAGGGGACGAGCCGGCCGAGCTCGAGGCGATCACCGGGGTCCATGCGCGGGAACGGGACGACGACGCTCGCCGTGCGCGCACGCGGCCGCTCGCGTCCTGCTCGTCCCCTGGTGGCCACGGGACCGACTTCGGCGCCGGGGCCCGTTCTCCTAGAGACCCGTCTAGTGATGTGGCTCTACAGCGCGAGGGAACCGAGGAGCACGACCTCGTGCTCCAGCTCGACACCGAACTGCTCGTGCGCGCGACGTCGCGCCTCGCGCATCAAGGAGAGGCAGTCCTCACTCGTCGCGCCTCCCGCGTTCTCGACGAAGTTCGCGTGCCGCGGAGAGACGACCGCGCCGCCCACGGCATAGCCCTTGAGCCCGCAGAGCTCGAGCATCCGCCCCGCACCGAGCTCGCCGGGCGGGTTCTTGAAGACGGAGCCGA
The DNA here is from genome assembly GCA_963742625.1 of uncultured Actinomycetes bacterium. Lineage (GTDB taxonomy): Bacteria > Actinomycetota > Thermoleophilia > Gaiellales > Gaiellaceae > Gaiella. The sequence goes on along the minus strand of CAVUMO010000002.1, from coordinate 560,616 downwards.
AAGTTCGCTTGTTGGTCGGCTGCGTCGCCTTGCGGCGCGCGACGAGGTCCGCGACGTCCGCCTTGATCTCCTCGACCGGGCGTCGCGCAAGGTGGTACTCGACCCGGGCGACAACCTGTTCGGGGCGGACGAGCGAACGGCGGTACTCGAGCCCGAGCTCGTCCTGCGTCAGCCAGCCGCTCCCGTCGGCCGAGACGACGAGTGCTCGTTCGAGCATCGCGCTCCAGTCCAAGCCGTAGGCGCCCGCGTTCATCCGAACACCGCCACCGGCGGTGCCAGGGATCGCGCAGGCGAACTCGAGGCCGCCGAGCCCCGCCTCGCGGGCGCGATGCAGGCAGACGGCGTTCGTCGCGCCTCCCCCCGCGCGCAGGACCTCGCCGTCGGTCTCGACGCCCGCGAGGTCGCCGGCGAGCCGGAGCACGAGCGAGTCGATGCCATCGTCTGCGGCGAGGAGGTTGGAGCCGAGACCGACGGTGCGGAGCTCGAGCCCGCGCTCGACCCCCCACGCGATAGCCTCCTCGAGCTCTGCGACGGAGCGGGGCCGCGCGAAGGCCGCCGCGGGCCCGCCCGTACCGATCGTCGTAAGGCGCGCGAGCCGGACACCGGTCTCGATCTCCACGGCTTACCCCGCTCCGCCCCGGTCGGGCAGACCGGCGAGGATCGCGCGTGCCGCGCGCCAGGGCTCCCCCACGCCGAGCGTGAGAACGAGGTCGCCGGGCCGCACGACGTGAAGGGCGAGGCGGGCGCCGTCCTCCAGACTCGGCGCCCAGAGGCGGCGGGTCGGGTCGGGAACGCTGTCGAGGACGAGCCGCGCGCCGACACCCTCGCGGGTGGCGTCGCGCTGCCCGACGAAGTCGGTCACGATCGCGGCGTCTGCCAGACCGAGCGCGTCGCCCAGCTCGCGGTGGAGCTGCCGCGTCCGCTCGACGACGTGCGGGACGTAGAGCGCGACGAGCCGGCGAGGCCCGAGGGCTCGTGCAGTCTCGAGCGCTGCGCGGAGCTCCGTCGGGTTGTGACCGTAGTCGTCCACCACGGTGACGCCGCCCAGCGCCCCGAGCACCTGGAAGCGACGGTCGGCTCCCGTGAAGGCTCGGAGCACGCGCTCGGCAGCCTGGGGGGCGAGTCCCGCGAGGACGAGCGCCTCGTGCGCGGCGGCCGCGTTTCGGCGGTTGTGCTCGCCGGGGACGGCGAGCGGGAACGCGACCGGGTCGAGCAGCTCGCCGCGGACGACCTCGGGCACCTCGGCGAGCCACGCATCGAGGCCGGCGCGGAGCTCCGCGACCGAGGCCCAGCTCGCATGGTGGTCGAGCTCGACGTTCGTCAGCACCGCGAGCCGGGGACGGAGCTCGAGCACGGAGCGATCCGACTCGTCGCCCTCGACGACCAGCCAGCCGGAGCCCGTGCCTGCGTTGCCGCCGAGCTGAGGCACGACGCCGCCGATGATCCAGGCCGGGTCGGCGCCGGCCTCCTTCAGGCCGAACGCGATCATGGCCGCGGTCGTCGTCTTCCCGTGCGCACCGGTGACGACGATCGTGGGTCGCGCGGCGACGAGCTCCGCGAGGAACGCCGCTCGTGGCGTCCCCTCGACGAGGTGGCGATGGGCGGTCGAGACGATCACTTCCCAGCCCGGGGGCGGCTGCGGCTCGCCGCCGAGGTCGATCCGGATCCCTCCGAGCGTCTCCGAGAAGATCGTCTCCCGTGCGTCCCAGCCCCGAACGTCCGCGCCCCACGCCCGCGCGACGTTCGCATAGGCGGACATCCCCGAGCCGGCGATCCCGACGAAGTAGAGCCGCCGGCCCACGAGCGGCGTTCCGCCGCTCACGCGCTCACCTGCGGCGGCCCTCGGCCAGCGCTACGAGCTCGTCGGCGACCTCGTCGGCCGCATCCGGGCGCGCGAGCGAGAGCATCGCGCCGCGCATCCCCGCGAGCCGGTCGCGGTCGGCGAGCAGCTCGGCGACCAGATCCGGCACGGTGTCGACGTCGGCGTCGGGGACGACCACCGCCCCTCCGCCGCGTTCGAAGTGCTTCGCGTTGAGCGTCTGGTGATCGGCGGTCGCGTAGGGGTACGGCACGAGGACGGCCGGCACACCGGCCGCCGCGAGCTCCCAGACGGTGCCACCCGCCCGCGAAACGGCGACGTCGGCCGCCGCCAGCGCTTCGCCGAAGTGGTCGGTCTGCGGGAGCAGCACGTAGTCGGAGCGCGAGACACGCGTGCGGAGCGCCTCGTAGTCGCGCTCACCCGAGATGTGGAGCACCGCGGGGCCTTCCTCGCCCCACGCGCCGATCGCGAGCTCGTTGAGCGAGCGTGCGCCGGCGAGCGCGCCGAAGATCGCGACGACGGGCCCGCCCACGGGCAGCCCGAATCGCCTCCGCCCCTCCTCCTGTGTCGCGCCGCGATGGGCGAGCGGAATCGGCCGCCCGATCACACGCACCTTCCTTCCCGTCCGTCCGGGGATCTCGTATGCAAGGAGCAGCCGCTGCGCGAACGGCGCGGCGAGCCGATTCGCGAGGCCGAGGTGGGCGTCCGCCTCGGTCACAGCCGCCGGGATGCGCCGGAGCCGTGCTGCGACGACCATCGGCCCCGCGACGTAGCCGCCCGCTCCGAGAACGACGTCGGGGCGGCGTCGGCGCAGGATCGCGAGGCAATGGGCGGGCGCCGCCGACGCCTGCCAGGCAGCCCGCACCTGGGCGGCGCTCGGTCGGCGAGGGAGGCCCGAGACCGAGAACGTGTCGAGCGGGAAACCCGCCTCAGGCACCAGCCGCGACTCGACGCGGTCGGGCGTGCCGGCGAACGTCACCGTCACTCCGCGCGCGAGCAGCGCCTCCCCGACTGCGAGTGCCGGACGGACGTGACCGGCGGTTCCCCCGGCCGCGATCACGCACGCGAGCTTGGACGACGCGCTCATTCACCGCGATGTTAAGGAGCACCCCGACCCCGGCGAGCATCACGAGCAGAGAGGACCCGCCGTACGAGACGAACGGCAGCGGAATCCCGGTGAGCGGCGCGATCCCGAGCACGGCCGCGAGGTTGACCGCGGCCTGGCCGCAGACGAGCGTCGTGATCCCGGCCGCGAGGCGCTTGCCGAACGGGTCGCGGCACTCGAGCGCGACGCGGAAGCCGACCCAGGCGAAGACGGCGAAGCCGCCGATCAGGAGCGCGGAGCCGATCAGCCCGAGCTCCTCGCCGACGACCGCGAAGATCATGTCGGTGTGGGCCTCCGGGAGGAAGTTGACCTTCTGGATCCCCTGGCCGAGCCCCTCGCCGGTGATCCCCCCCGAGCCCATCCCGATGATCGCCTGGACGTTCTGGAAGCCCGCGCCCTCCGCGTCCTTCCACGGGTCGAGGAAGCTGAGCAGGCGTGCTCGGCGGTACGGCTCCATGTAGATCGCGAGGGCACCGGCACCCAGCGCGAGCGTCGTCGCGAGCGCATAGAGGCGAAGCGGGATCCCCGAGACGAGGAGGATCCCGGAGACCATCACCGCGAGGGCGATGGTGGTGCCGAGGTCCGGCTCGACCACGATGAGGGCGCAGAAGATCGCGACGACGAGACCGACCGGCTTGAGCAGCTCGCCGAGCGTCTGCGGGACGGGGCGCCGGGCCATGACCGCGCACACCCAGATGCAGACCGCGAGCTTCGCGAGCTCGGCGGGCTGGACGCTGACCGGGCCGAAGAGGAACCAGCGGTGCGCGCCGTTGATCACGGGTGCCGCGACGAGGACCGCCGCGCAAAGGCCAAGCGCGATCACGAGCATCAGCGGTGCGAGCGGCCGGAGGACGTGGTAGTCGAGGCGCGTGAAGACCGCGAGGAGCACGAGCCCGACGACCGCGTAGAGCCCCTGCTTCACGACGAAGCGCATGGGGTCGCCCTCGCCCAGGGTCGCGGAGGCCGACGTCGCGCTGAAGACCATCACGAGCCCGAACGCGACGAGCCCGAGGGTGACGAGGATCAGCAGTCGCTGCTCGACCTGACCGCGGTCCGCGCCTCGTTTGTTCCCCACCCCGGGAGCTTCTGCACGAGCCTCCTGAACTCCTCCCCACGGTGCTCGAAGCTCTCGAACTGGTCGAAGGAGGCGCAGGCCGGGGAAAGCAGGACGACGTCTCCGACGGAGGCAACGGCGGCCGCCTCCGCGACGGCACGGTCGAGCGTCCCGGAGCGCACGAAGGAGACACCGCCGGCGTCGAGCGCGGCCGCGAACGCCTCCGCGGACTCGCCGATCAGGTATCCCCGGTCGTCTTCGGCGAACGCCGCCGCGAGCGCATCGTAGGGCTCGTCCTTTCCGCGCCCACCGAGGATCACGTGCCTTCGCCTGCCCGGGAACGACGCGAGCGCGCGGAGCGCGGCGGCCGCGTTCGTGGCCTTCGAGTCGTTCACGTAGAGCACTCCGCCGAGGGTCGCGACCTCCTCGATGCGGTGCTCGACACCGGGGAAGCGCTCGAGCGCCCGCGCGATCGCCTCGTCGGGCACGCCGATCGCAAGCGCGGCGGCGGTGGCCGCGGCGGCGTTCTCCCTGTTGTGCACGCCCCGAATCCTCGGCTCGGACGGCAGCGGATCGTCGGCGGAGAACTCCACCCGGCGGGCCGAGCCCGGCACCGGGCCGAAGCCGCGCGGGACGACGGCGACGTCGCCGGGGCCCTGACGCCGGAACGCCCTCAGCTTCGCCGCGGCATATGCGTCGAACGAGCCGTGCCGGTCGATGTGATCCGGCTCGAGGTTCGTGAGCACCACGACACGCGGCCGCAGGGTGTCGACGTCCTCGAGCTGGAACGACGACAGCTCGCAGACGATCCAGGCGCCGTCGTGGACCGCCCCGACGAGGCCGCTCAACGGCCGGCCGATGTTGCCCGCAACCTCGACGGGCCACGCGGCCGCCTCGAGGACGGCGCCGAGGAGCGACGTCGTCGTCGTCTTCCCGTTCGTCCCGGTGACTCCGACGATCGGGTTCGAGAGGAGTCGCGCGCCGAGCTCGATCTCGGAGATCACCGGCACGTCGCGGGCGCGGGCGGCGCGCACGGGCGCCGCGTCCTCCGGGACGCCGGGGCTCTTCACGACGAGGCCGATGCCCTCGAGGAGCGCGTCGTCCCATGCGCCGAGGTGCACCTCGGCCGCGAGTCCGGCCGTGTCGGCCGACTCCGACGCGTCGTGTGCGACGACCGCGATGCCCTGCGCGGCGAGCGTCGCGGCAGCGGCGCGCCCCGAGCGCGCCAGCCCGAGGACGAGGACGCGAGCCGGGAGGTCGCTCACGGGACAAGCGTAATCGGCCCTTCGCCGGTCAAGTCAGACGGGTTGGAGGCCGATGCTCCAGAAGCGGGCTCCGTCCCTGTCTCCATGCGTACACGCCGCCGCCATCTGCTCATCGCCGCCGCGCTCGCGGGCGTCGCCGTGGCCGCTGCGATCGCCGTGGTCGCGGTCACAGGTGGGAAGGAGGAAGCGCCCGAGGTGTCCTGGGCGCCGGCGCCTCGCCAGGTCCGTGGGCTGACGGTCCTGGCACAGGCCGGGAAGGGACGCTACGCCCTGCACACGACGCACGGCGACGTCGGCTTCCTAGCCGGTGTGAACCTCGGGGCGACGACCCCGGGGCATCAGCCTGGCGAGCTGGCGATCACCGCAGCCGACTACCGCCGCTGGTTCGCCGAGATGAGGGACCTCGGCATTCGCGCCGTGCGGATCTACACCATCCACCCGCCGGCGTTCTACGACGAGCTCGCCGCGTACAACCACGCCCATCCCGAAGCACCGCTCTACCTCGTGCAGGGCGTCTACCTTCCCGACGAGTCCTATACGACGAAGCCGCGCGGGCTCTACGACCCCGCGGTCTCCGCCGCGTTCGACGCGGAGCTGCGTGACGCGGTCGGCGCCGTGAGCGGCGACCTCGACCGGACGCCTCGACGCGGGCGGGCCGACGGGCACTGGCGGACCGACGTGACCCCGTGGCTGGCGGCCTGGATCATCGGCGTCGAGTGGGACCCCTTCGGCGTGCTGCGGACCGACAAGGTCGACCGCGGAGCCGCCGCCGTCCACGGCCGCTACTTCCGGAGCACGGCGGACGCCACGCCGACGGAGCGGTGGCTCGCCGGGAAGATGGACCGCCTCGCGGCGCTCGAGACCGCGCGTGGTCTCTCGACGCCGATCGCCTTCACGAACTGGCCGACGACCGACCCGCTGCGCCATCCGACGGAGCCGCTTCCGCGAGAGGACCTCGTCGGCGTCGACGCGAACGACGTCAGGCCGACGGCCGCATGGCCGGCGGGGACGTTCGCGAGCTACCACGCGTACCCGTACTACCCGGACTTCCAGCGCCACGAGCCGGCGCTCAGACGATACGAGCTGGACGGCCGCGTCGACCCGTACGCCGGGTACCTCGCCGAGCTGCGAGCGCATCACGGCGAGATGCCGGTGATGATCACCGAGTTCGGCGTCCCATCGTCGATCGGCTCGGGTCACGAAGGCCCGCTCGGGCGCGACCAGGGCGATCACTCGGAGCAGGAGGCGATCCGGACCGACGCCGAGCTCCTCCGCGTGATCCGTCGCGAGCGGCTCGCCGGGGCGTTCCTGTTCTCGTGGATCGACGAGTGGTTCAAGTTCACGTGGAACACGCTCCCGCGGCAGCAGCCCGTCGCCGACCGTCGGCAGCTCTGGCACGACCCGTGGACGAACGAGCAGTGGTTCGGGCTCGTCGCGACGGACGCCGGGACCCCCAACCCCGAGGGGCGGGTCGTCCAGGAGAGCCCGACCGGCGTCCGGGAGATCCGGCTCGCGACCGACCCGTCCTGGCTCCATCTGCGAGTCCGTCTCGACCACCCGGCGAAGAGAATGCTGACGCTCGGCTTCGACGTCGTTCCCGGTGGAGCGCCCCGCCTGCCGGGGTCGACCGCCGCGGACGGGAAGAGCGACTACGCCGTCGTCCTCGACCTCGACAAGGGGTCGGGACAGGCGTACGTGCGGCCGGCGCTCGATCCGCTGCCGCTCGACTACTCCCCGCTCCCCCGCGGCGTGGTCCGCGCCACCGATGGATGGGACGAGATGCGTCTCTCGACGAACCGCTCGCTCGTCGTCCCGACGACGGGGAAGCGCCTGCCCTACGAGACCATGGACGCCGGCAGGCTCCGCCGCGGGACGTGGGATCCGGCCTCGCCCGACTACGACAGCCGCGCGACCTGGCAGGCCGACGGCCAGGACGTGACGATCCGCATCCCCTGGATGCAGCTCGGGATCGTCGACCCGTCGTCGCGTCGTGCGCTCGTTCCTCGAATGGGGAACGGCAAGCCCGTCGCGACGACCGTTCCCGTCCCGAAGGTCGGCCTGCGCGTGATCTCCTCGACCGACGGCATGGCCCGCACCACGCTCGCGTGGGACGTCTGGAACGTCGTCCACCCGACCGAGCGGCTCAAGGCCGGCTCCGAGGCGTACGAGCAGGCGCTGCGGGACGTCTACGCCTCGCCCGCCGAGGGCTGAACCTCCGTCCTCGAGTCGCGCCTTGCGAGGGCGACACCCGCGAGCACGGCGGCCGCGCCGAGCCCGAGAGCCGGCGTCAGGCGCTCGTCGAGGACCAGCGCCGCAAGCACGAGACCGGAGATCGGCTGGAGGAACATGAGCGGGGCCATCCGCATGATCCCACCGCGTGCGAGCGCCCAGTACCAGCCGACGTAGGCGACGATCGACACCATCACCGCGAGGAACAGCAGCGCGCCCCATGCCGCTGCGCCACCGTGCGGCACGTGGCCGCCCGCGAGGAGGCCGACTCCGAGCGGCGCCAGGACGATCGCGCCGAGGATCACGCCCCAGTATGTCGTCGTCGCGCTCGAGACGCCGCGAGGCACGAGCCGCGCGCCGGCGACGTATCCGGAAGAGACTGCGAGTGCGGCGGCGAGCACGAGCAGGTCGCCGCCGAGCGTCGCGGTGCCGTGGTCGCCCCCGGTGCGGACCGCGATGATCACGCCCTCGCCGGCGAGCGCGACCCCGCAGCCGGAGAGCCACCACGCGCCCGGACGAGATCGGGTCACCAGCGCCGCCCAGAGCCCGGTGAACACGGGCAGGCCGGCGAGGATCGCGACCCCGTGCATGGCCGAGGTCCGATCCTGCCCGAGCGTGTAGACGACCGGAAAGACCACGAAGGCGGACGCGGCCGAGACGGCCAGCAGCAGGCGCGAGTGCCGGTTCGACGGCGGCCGGAGCCCGCTCGCGGCGACGAGAGGCACCGCGACGAGCGCCGCCAGCACCGTGCGGAGAACCGCGACCACGAGCGGATCGAGATCCTCGGTCGCGACGCGAGTCGCGACTGGACTCGCGCCCCAGATCACCATGCAGAGCACCGACACGACCAACGGCGCCGCGAGCCACGGCGCGGATCGGCCGATGGTGGTCCCGGTGTCGCTCACGGCGACCAACCTACGACATCGGTCGAGCCGTGAACGACGGTCTGTCGCCGGAGGCCGGCTTTGCCGGCCGAGAGGCGAGACGCGGCCGACCAGTGAACTGCGCAGAAGGAGGGGGCACGTGGGGGAACCATGGGTTCCCCCACGCCGTCACAGCTGGAAGCGGAGGTAGTACCGGTAGTACAGGGCGAAGCCGATCGCGCAGAGGATCGCCCCGACGATCCAGAAGCGGACCATGATCTTCGTCTCCGACCACGCCTTCATCTCGAAGTGGTGGTGGATCGGCGCCATCAGGAACACGCGTTTGCCGGTTCGCTTGAAGCTCGCGACCTGGATCATCACGGAGAGGATCTCGATGAGGTAGACCCCGCCGATGAACACGAGCAGCACCTCGGTCTCGGTGAGGATGGAGAGCGTCGCGATCGCACCGCCGAGCGCCATCGAGCCGGTGTCACCCATGAACACCTCGGCGGGGAAGGCGTTGAACCATAGGAAGCCGATCACGCCCCCGATCAGGGCGGCCGCGACGATCGCGATATCGAGGTACTCGTGGCTCCGGCCGGCGACCGTGTCGGCCGAGCGGATCCAGTCGATCAGCGCGATCGCGAGGAGCGTGATCAACGAGATCGCGCACGTGCCCGCGGCAAGGCCGTCGAGCCCGTCGGTGAGGTTCACGCCGTTCGAGGTCCCGCCGATGACGAGGAACAGGAACGGGAAGTACAGCCAGTGGAGATCGATGTTGACGTCGATGAGCGGGAAGTAGATCTCCGTGTCCATGTAGCCGACGTGCGTGGTCGCCCAGCCGACGCCCGCGGTGATCAGGACGAGCCCCGCGAGCTTCCAGCGGCCGCTGAGCCCCAGCGAGCGCCGCCTGCGGACCTTGAGGTAGTCGTCGGCGAACCCGATCAGCCCGCACCCGAGCGTCGCGAGGATGATCGTGATGCCGGGGACCGTGTAGAGCGACACCGCGAGCGCGGGCACGAGCGCCGCGACGAGGATCAGGAGGCCGCCCATCGTCGGCGTGCCGGCCTTGACGACATGGCCTGCCGGTCCTTCCTCCCGGATCTGCTGCCCGATCGACTGCCGCCTGAGCCACGCGATGAACTGGGGCCCCACCGCGACGGCGATCACCATCGCGATGAGCCCCGCGATCAGGACTCGTGCCATGCCTGGGAGTGTTTCTCGATCAGGGCAGGGATGCCTTCGAGCCCTACGGCCCGGGAGGCCTTGACGAGGACGACGTCGCCGGGGCGCAACAGGTCGAGCACCTCGGCGAACCCTCCGGCGTCCGCGACCGCGGCTCCGTCCGGCGCTCCGTCGAGGTAGGCCTGCGCCTGCTCCCCGACGGCGACGACGAGCTCGATCCCGAGCTCGCGAAGGAGCGCCGCGATCTCGGCGTGGTACCTGGCGCTTTCCTTGCCGAGCTCCGCCATCTCACCGAGCACGGCAACTCTGCGACGTCCCGCCGCGCGCTCGTCGAGATCGAGCAGGGCGGCGCGCATCGAGATCGGGTTCGCGTTGTACGCGTCGTTCACGACGAGGCCGCCGCCCGGGAGGTCGCGAGCCTCGCCGCGCCAGCGGCTGAGCCGGATCGCCGCCGCGCCCTCTGCGGCGCGGTCGAGCGGCAGCCCGAGCGCGTCGTACGCGGTGAGGGCCGCAAGGACGTTCCCCGCGAGGTGCCGCTGCACGAACGGGAGCTCGAGGCGCACGTCCGCGCCGGCGACGTCGAACCGCCACGCGTCCCCGTCCCGCACGACGGCGCCCGGGTCGAACCGCCGGACGACGATGTCGCCGCGGAGGAACGGCTCGAGCAGGGTCTCGCCCACCGGGACCACGGCCCGGCCGCCGGGTGGTAGCGACGCGATCGCCTCGGCGTTCGCACGGGCGACGTCCTCGACGGTGCCGACCAGCTCGAGGTGCTCCGGCCCGATCGACGTGACGAGCGCGAGCGTCGGTCGCGCGACCGCGCAGAGCTCGGCGATTTGACCGAGCCCGCGCATGCCCATCTCCGTCACGAGCACGCGCGTCTCCGGCTCGAGCCCGAGCACCGTAAGCGGCAGACCGAGCTCGTTGTTCCGGCTCGCAGCCGCCGCCAAGGTGGGCGTCACCGCGTCGCAGAGCGCCGCGAGCACGTCCTTCGTCGTCGTCTTGCCGACCGAGCCCACCACGGCGACGACCTGCGCGTCCGACCGGCCGCGCACGACCGAGGCGAGCGCCGCGAGCGCGGCTTCCTGCTCGCGCGGCACGAGGGTCGCGGCACCGCGGGTGCGCGCCTCGTCGACGAACCGGACGCCGGTGTTCAGCGCCACGAAGAGATCGCCCGGCCGCGCCTCCCGCGAGTCGTCGTGCACCCGACGCACCACCCCGTCGGCGGGCCGCCCGCGGAGCTCCCCGAGCGCCAGCGCCTCGACCTCGCGCCACGCGAGCGGAATCACCGCGCTACGCCACCTGTCGCCAGAACGGCAAGTTGCAGTCTGTAACTAGCCGCTGTCACGAGGCGACGCCCAGACGTCGTCGGAGAGCCGCCCGGGCGACGTCTCGGTCGTCGAACGGGTGGGTCACGCCGGCGATCTCTTGACCCTGCTCGTGCCCCTTGCCGGCGATCAGGACGACGTCGCCCTCCTCCGCTCCCTCGATCGCCGTCTCGATCGCGGAGCGTCGGTCGAGGTCGACCTCGACGTCGGTGCCGGCCCCCTGGAGGATCTCCTCGACGATCGCGATCGGCTCCTCCGATCGCGGGTTGTCGTTCGTCACGATCACGCGGTCGGCGAGCTCCTGGGCGACGCGCCCCATCTCCGCCCGCTTCGTCCGGTCACGGTCGCCGCCCGCGCCAAAAACGACAGTCAGCCGCCGGTCGCCGAGCCGCCGGGACGCCTGCAGCGCCGCCGCGAGCGCATCGGGCTTGTGCGCGTAGTCGACGACGACAGCGAAGCCCTGGCCCTCGTCGACCGGCTCGAAGCGGCCGGGCACCCCTCGCACCGACCGCACGCCCTCCGCGATCGCCTCGTCCTCGACGTCGAGGAGCGTCGCCGCCGCGACGGCGGCGAGCACGTTCTCGACGTTGAAGATCCCGAGGAGCGCCGTCTCGATCCCGATCCCCGCGGCCGTGAAGGACGAGCCTCGCGGTCCGAGCTCCAGGCCGTCCGCACGCACCTCCGCCTCGGGCCGCAGGCCGAACGTGACGAGCGGCGCTCGGTGTGCGCCGCGGAGCTCGTCTGCGAGCCGGCGCCCATGCGGATCGCCGACGTTGACCGCGGCGGGCGGCGGAGTAAGGCCGGTGAACAGGCGGCGCTTGGCCTGGAAGTACTCCTCCATGTCGCCGTGGAGGTCGAGGTGCTCCTGCCCGAGGTTCGTGAAGCAGAGCGCGTCGAAGCGCACGCGGTCGAGCCGCCGGTAGTGCGAGCCGTGCGAGGACGCCTCGATCGCGGCGGCATCGTCCCCGGCGTCGAGCATCTCGCGGAACAGGCGCTGCAGGTCGATCGCCTCCGGCGTCGTGTGCGGCGCCTCGCGCGTCGTGCCGCCGACGAGCCACTCGACCGTGCCCACCATCCCCGTCGTGCGCCCGTCGGCCTGGAGAATCGAGCGCAGGAGATACGTCGTCGTCGTCTTCCCGCTCGTCCCCGTCACGCCGACGACCGCCAGCCGCTCGGTGGGCTTGCCGAAAAACTCGTCGGCCGCGACCGCCATCGACGCGCGCACGGACTCGACGAGGAGCTGCGGGACCGCGACGGCGAGCGGGCGCTCGACGACAAGGGCGACGGCACCCTCCGCGACGGCGTCGTCCGCGAGGTCGTGCCCGTCATGCGTCGCGCCGGGGACGCAGAAGAAGAGTGTGCCCTCGCGAAGAGCGCGCGTGTCGTAGGCGAGGTCGAGGATCTCGACATCCCGCCGCCCGATCACGTCGCCCGGCGCGAGCGCGCGGATCAGCGCGTCGAGCTCCATCGGCGCGATTGTAGGGATGACGCTTCGCCCGTCCGCGCCGGAGACCGCGGCGGGGACGCGTCACCCCTGAACTCCTAGGGCGTCGAGAACGATGCGACGAGCGAGGACGAGCGCTTCGTCTCGGGCGCGTCGGGCGGGACCTCGAGGTACTGGAGCGCGAAGCGGGCGATGTCGCGGAACACCGGCGCGGCGACGACGCCGCCGTAGATCTGGCCGTGCGGCTCGTCGATCATCACGAGGATCGCAAGGCGCGGCTTGCGGGCAGGCACGAGCCCGACGAACGACGCGACGTACTTGCTCACGTAGTGGCCGTTCTCGGCCTTGTTCGCGGTGCCCGTCTTGCCTGCGACGGTGTAGCCGGGGATTGCCGCCTCGGTGCCGGTGCCCTCGAGGACGACGTCGCGGAACATCGCGATCATCCGGTCGGCGGTGTGCCGCGACACGACGCGCCGGCCGCCGCCGTGGGCGACGCGCTTGCCGCCGATCTTCTCGATCACGTGCGGCGTGGGCATCACGCCTCCGTTCCCGATCGCCGCGTACGCGCCGATCATCTGGAGCGGCGTCACCGCGATGCCCTGCCCGATCGGCACGGTGCCGATCGTCGAGCCGGACCAGTCGTCGTAAGGCAAAACCATGCCGGGGCTCTCGCCGGGCAGCTCGCTGCCCGTCTTCTTGCCGAAGCCGAAGCGGTCGATCCACCGCGCGAGCTCGCGACCGCCGAGCCGCTCTTTCGCGATCGTCACCGTGCCGACGTTCGACGACTCGGCGAGGATCTGCCGCACGGTCATCCGCTCGGCCGGGCGGTAGTGGGAGTCGTGGATCACGCGATCGGCCACGTGGATCGTCGGCTGGAGCCAGAACGACGTCTCCGGGGTGACGACGTTGTCCTCGAGCGCGCCCGCGATCGTGACGATCTTGAACGTCGAGCCCGGCTCGTAGACGTCCGTGACCGCTCGGTTTCGGCGCAGGTCGGCGGGCGCAGAGGCGAAGTCGTTCGCATCGAAGGTCGGGGCATTGGCCATCGCGAGGATGCCGCCGGTGCGCGGGTCCATCACGATCGCCGTGCCGCCCTTGGCGCCGAAGCGCGAGACCGCGGCCGAGAGGAGCTGCTCTGCGTTCGCCTGGATCTGGTGGTCGATCGTGAGGACGACGTTCCCGCCCTGCCGTTCGCGCCGCGACTTGACGACGTCGATCGCCTGGCCGGCGGGGTCGCGTACGACGATCTCGTAGCCGGACCGCCCGGCGAGCGTCTTGTCGAGCGAGCGCTCGAGCCCGTCGAGCCCGAAGTTGTCGGTGCCGGCGAAGCCGAGGAGGTTCGAGGCAACGCGCCCCTGCGGGTACGTGCGGCGCTCCTCGGGGTAGAAGCCGAGCCCGGAGACGTGCTGCTTCTCGAGCTCCCCGGCCTTCAGCGCGTCGGCCTTCCGGTCGACGTAGATGAACTGCTTCGTACGGTCGCGCAGCTTCGGGTAGAGCTCGTCCGCGCTGAGGCCGAGCGCGGTCGCCGCCTTGATCGCCGCCTTCTTCGGCGCCACGATGTTGCGCGGGTCGGCGTACACCGTGATCGCCTGCTCCCCGATCGCGAGCGGTTCGCCCGTGCGGTCGAAGATGGTTCCCCGGCCGGCGGGGATCTCGATCGTCTCGCGGTGCTGGCGAGACGCCATCGCCTCGAAGCTCGGGGCGCGGACGACCTGGATCCAGGCAGCGCGGGCGAACGTGACCGCGAACAGGGCGCCGAACCCGAGCAGGAGGAGCCGGATCCGGACGTTCGCGCGCTTGTCGTTCATCGGCGCGCCGGCTCGAGCCGCAGGTACGTCGTCGTGTTCGGGTCGGCCGGGACGAGGCCGAGCTTCGACGCCGCCTCGCTCTCGATCCGCGCGTTGGACGACGCGCTCGAGAGCTGCGCCCGCGAGGTCGCGATCTCCGCCGTGAGCTCGGCTCGGGTGTGCCGGAGGCCGTCGAGCTGGACGTTCAGCCGGAGCACGAGGACGTTCACGGCCACGATCCCGGCGAGCAGCGTGCCGATCACCACGATCCAGAGGACACCGCCGCCGAACGCCTTGCGTGCGGAGCGCGCCCTGCGCAAGGACGGTTGCGCGATCGTGGACATCAGGTCCTCATCGCGGCGCGGAGGCGGGCGGACGCGGCGCGGGGGTTCTCGTCGAGCTCGGCGCGATCGGGCCGCACGGGCTTCCGCGTGAGCGGCCGCAGCGTCGGCTCCTTGCCGCACACGCACACCGGGAAGTCGGGCGGGCACGTGCAGCCCTTCGCCTGCTCAGCGATGAAGCGCTTGACGATGCGGTCCTCGAGGGAGTGAAAGGAGATCACCGCGAGCCGGCCGCCGGGCCGGAGCATCTCGAGCGCGGCGGGCAGCGCGGACTCGAGCGAGGCGAGCTCGTCGTTGACAGCGATGCGCAGCGCCTGGAAGACCCGCTTCGCCGGATGCCCTTCCCCAAAGCGTGCAGGCGTGGGGATCGCGAGCTTGATCACGTCGACGAGCTCGCCTGTCCGCGTGAACGGCGGGTCCTGGCGCCGCCGGACAATCGCCCGTGCGATCGGCGCGGCGTACCGCTCCTCCCCGTAGCGCCGGAAGATCGAGACGAGCTCTCGCTCGTCCCACGTGTTCACGATCGCGGCCGCGGTGAGCTCGGAGGACGGGTCCATCCGCATGTCGAGCGGCGCGTCGGTCGCGTACGAAAAGCCGCGCTCGGGCCGGTCAACCTGCATGGAGGAGATCCCGAGGTCGAGAAGAATCGCATCCGCCTTGACCCCGTTTGCCGCGAGCTGGGTCAGGACAACGGCGAAGTCACCGCGGAGGAAGCGGACGTCGACGCCCGCGCGCGCGCGGAAGCGGTCGAAGAACGACTTCGCGGTCGGGTCGCGGTCGATCGCAACGAGCTTGCCCTGCCCGGCGAGGTCCTGGGCGAGCAACCTTGCGTGACCCCCGGCGCCGAACGTCGCGTCGACGACCGTCTCGCCCGGCCGCACCGCGAGAAACTCGCGCACGCGGTCCGCGAGGACGGGGACGTGGTCAGCTTCCGTGTGTGGCAAGACGTTCGGCAGCATGCTCGACGCTCCCTTCGACGGCGGTCAGGTGCTTCTCCCACGCGGTTGGGTTCCAGAGCTCCAGGTGGTCGTAGTTGCCCGCGACGACGACCTCGCGCTCGAGCCCGGCGTGCCGGACGAGCGGCGCCGGCACGAGCACCCGGCCCGAGCCGTCGATGTCCGCGTCGCCCGCGCCCGAGAAGAAGAAGCGCCGGAGCTCGCGCGCCTCGCGCGAGAGCGGGTCGAGCACGGACATGCGGGCCTCGACGGTCACCTTCCACGTCTCCCGTGGGTAGACCGCGACGTTCCCGTCGATCCCGCGCGCGAGCACGACCCCGCCGCCGAGCACCTCGCGAAAGCGCGCCGGGAGAGTGAGTCGGCTCTTCTCGTCGATCGTGTGCTCGTAGGTGCCGATGAACATCGTCTTGGGCCGTGGCCGATCGTGGTCGCGATTCCCACGTTGCCCCACTTTATGCCACTCGACCCCACTTGGCAAGTGTCGTTTGACCACGCGCGACGGGACACGTACACGTGTTCGATGGTGCGACGCCGCCGTGCGGGTCAGCGGACGGCGACGTGCCGGGGCGCGACGCCCCTGCCCGTCAGCGCCCCGGCGCCGCAGCGCGCGGCGAAGGCGATCGCGTCGTCGCCGGTGAGGCCGGAACCGAGCGCATACGTGAGCCCGGCCGCGAAGCTGTCGCCGGCGCCGTAGCTGTCGACCACCTCGCCGGGCGGCGTCGCCGCTGAGAACGGCCCGCCAGGCCGCGCCCAGCCGCCGAGCGAGCCGGACGTCGTCACCACGAGCCGCGGCGCCGGGTCGAGGTCGCCGCCGTAGTGCTCCGCCCGGTCCTCCCCGCTCCCGACGAGCGCGTCGAGCTCGATCCCACCGCGACGCAGGACGTCGAGCTCCCTCGACGTCGCGGTCAGCACGCGCGCCCGCCGTGCCTTCGCGAGCGCGTCGACGTCGCCGGCGACGAAGTAGACCGCGTCCATCGATCCGAGCTCGTGCCACGGGAGCCGGTCGTCGTGACCGCGCGGCGAGAGCTTCGGCCCGACCGTCGTGATCGTCCGCTCGCCTGCGTCGTCGACGTGGGTGAACGCCCACCGCTGAGGCCGCTCGTCGAGGGCGGCGTGCACGACGACACCGCGGCCCTCCAGCTCCGCACGCGCGCGCCGCCCGAGCGCGTCGTCGCCCAGCACCGTGAAGAGCCAGGCCTCGTCCGCCAGAAGCGCGAGCTGCACGGCCGCGACGGCCCCCGCGCCACCCGCCTGCTCCCACTGCTCGAACGAGTGGGCGATCTCGCCGGGAGCCGGCACGTGGTCGACGCGCGCGAAGCGGATCCACTCGACGTGCCCGACCACGGCGACGCGCATGCGAAGAGTCTGACGCATGGGAGCCTCCCACCGAGCTGCGCCGATCTCACGCGCGGCGGAGCACCGGCGTTTCAGACGATGATGGATGCCGTGGCGACGATCCCGCCGTTCGAGCTGTTCTATGCCGACCACGCTGGCGAGGTGCTGAGCCTCCTCCGCCGACGCCTCGGACGCGACCGCGCGGACGACGCGTTCCAGGAGACGTTCCTGCGGGCGCTTCGCGCATACGACCGGCTGACGCACGGAGAGCACCTCCGCGCCTGGGTGCTGACGATCGCGACGCGAGTTGCGATCGACACGCACCGCCGGGCGGGCGAGCCGACCGAGGAGCTCCCGGAGCTCCCCGACACGGACGGCCGCCCCGCGTACGAGGAGCTCGCCTTCCTCACCGACTCGCTGCCTCCAAAAGAGCGGGCCACGGTGGTGCTGCGCTACGGCTACGACCTCGACTACGAGCAGATCGCCGCCGTGCTCGACTCATCCCCGGACGCGGCCCGCCAGGCCGCATCGTCGGGCGTGCGGCGGCTGCGAAGGAGGATCGCATGACCGTTCCCGCCGATCTCGACCGCCGCTTCCGCGACGCCGCCGTCCATGCCCAGCTCCTCGACGCCGGCTACGACGTCGTCGACAGCCCCGTTGGCCCGCTGCTCGTCGCCGCGACTGACCGCGGGCTGCTCCGGGTCTCCTTCGACGCAGGAGGCGAGCCCGACGCGGCTCTGGAGCAGATCGCGCGCGTCGCAGGCCCTCGCGTCCTCCGCGCCCCACGCGCCGTCGACGTCGCCCGGGCCGAGCTCGACGAGTACTTCGCCGGGCGTCGTCGCGCGTTCGACCTGCCCGTCGACCTCCGCGGCCAGCCGGGGTTCGCGGTGTCGGTGCTCGCCGAGCTCGTGAAGGTGCCGTACGGGCACACGCAGACGTACGGCGAGCTCGCCTCGCGTGCGGGAAGCCCGAAGGCGGCGCGTGCGGTCGGCATGGTGATGAACCGGAACCCGCTTCCGATCGTCCTCCCGTGCCACCGCATCGTCGGCGCCTCGGGCAGCCTCGTTGGCTACGGCGGCGGCCTCGAGCGGAAGGAGCAGCTCCTGCGGCTCGAGGGCGCGATGCTGTGACCCTCGGCAGCAAGCGGTAGCCCAGCCCCAGTCGTTCGCGATTCGGGCTTGGAACCATGTCATCGAGAGGTCCCGGTGCCGATCAGCGCCGAAACGTCGGCTAGCCGATGAGGGAGCGCGTCAGCGAGGCGACCCCGACGTCTCTTTGTCGGGGCCGCCTCGCGTACGACTTAGCCTTCTTCGCCGCCCTTCGTGGGGTTGCACGCCGTGCCAGGGACTCCGCCAAGAGCACCGTTCGCATGGCGGGCGACCTGGCCCCAGGACTGCGTCCGAGTGAACCCGTCCTCATCAGGAACCGGGTTTCCCAGCTGCCAGTTGTCGTTTTGGCCCGAGAAAGAGCAAATTGACTTTCCGTGCAGCGGTGCGTCCGGAGAGCCGGCGATCCATTTGCCGTTCCCGGTGATCTCACCTGCGAACGCCGAGCCAGCGCCTACGGCCACGACCGCTGCCGCGCAACTCGCCACGGCGAGCACTCGTCTCATTCTCATCTCTACCCTCCCCTGTTGTGACGCCCCATCGGCGTCAGCCGCACGCGGACGGTACAGCCGTCGAGGCAGGCCCGTCAACCGCTCGGCCGTCGGCTGCCCGAACTGCCGCGCTGCTGGAGCAAACGCAGTACCGCGCGCCCGCCTACGGCAGCAACCGGTAGCCCACGCCCCAGTCGTTCACGACGACGCCGGTCGCGCCCGCCGCCTCGAGCTTCCGCCGCAGGCGGGAGGCGTGCGAGTCGAGCGTGCGTGTGCGGATCCCGTTCCCGCGGATGCCCCAGACGTCGCGCAGGAGCTCGCTCTTCGTGAAGACGCGCCGCGGGTCGCTGGCGAGCTTGCCGGCCAGCTCGAACTCACGACCGGAGAGCCGGACGGCCGTCTCTCCGACGTGGACCTGCCGCGACCGGTGGTCGACCACGATCGGACCCGCTTCGACGACCTCGGCCTGCCCGAGCGACGCGCGCCGCAGGAGCGCGCGCACGCGTGCCCGGAGCTCGAGGTAGACGTCGCGCGGCACGACGTCGTCCGCACCGCTCTCGAGCGCCCGGACGCGGACGATCGGATCGGCATCGGGATCCGTCAACAGGATCATCGGGATGTTCCGGTCCCACGTCCGGCCCGGCTCCCCCGCGCGGATCCGGCGACACAGGTCCGCGTCGCCCGCGATCACGACGTTGGGGAGGAGCCGCTCCGCGAGGTCGAGGGCGCGCGCCGTCCAGGCTGCGCCGAACACCGTGAAGCCGTCGTCGCGAAGCTGCTGCTCGATGTACTGCCTCGAGGACGGCTCGCGCTCGGCGAGGAGGACGGCGTTCGCGCTCACCTGCGCGACGCTAGAGGCATTCGCGACACGCCGCCAGATGTCCATTGGGCCGTCTGTGTGACGATTCGCCCACAGCTGTCCGGGAGGGCCGCGTATGGAGTCGCTCATCCTCACCGCGAACGGAATCGCGTTCCACGCACTGGCCGACGGGCCGGAGGACGGGCCGCTCGTGCTCTGCCTGCACGGCTTCCCCGAGCTCGGGCGCTCGTGGCGGCACCAGCTTCCCGCCCTGGCCGGCGCCGGCTACCGGGCGGTCGCACCCGACCTGCGCGGCTACGGCCAGACGGAGCTCCAAGGGCCGTTCGACCTCGGGACGCTCGTCGACGACGCTGCCGCGCTCGTCGGGGCACTCGGCCGCGAGCGGGCGATCGTCGTCGGCCACGACTGGGGCGGCGCGGTCGCCTGGAGCGTCGCCGCGCTCCGGCCCTCGCTGGTCGAGAAGCTCGTGGTGCTCAACTGCCCACCACCGCAGGATCTCGCCCGGGCGATGCTGCGCTCGCCGTCCCAGCTGCGGCGGTCGTGGTACATCCTCTTTTTCCAGCTCCCGTGGCTCCCGGAGCGGCGCATGGCCGCGAACTGCGCCGAGGTCGTGGCCCGAGCCCTCGTCGGCGGCTCGTATCGACGGGGCGTCTGGGCCCGCGACGAGCTGGCTGCCTACCGCGTCGCGTTCGCGCGGCCCGGGCGGGCAAAGGCGGCGATCGACTGGTACCGGGTGTCCTTCCGCCGCTCGCTCCGACCCGGCCGCTCGCGCGGGCTGCCCCCTGTCGAGGCGCCGACGCTCGTCCTCTGGGGAGTCGAGGACCGCTTCCTCGGCCGCGAGCTCGCTGCGCCCGACCGCTTGCGCCGCTCGCTCGCCGAGGGCAACCAGCCGACGGTGATCCTGATCGAGGACGCAGGGCACTTCGTCCAGAACGAGGCGCCGCAACGCGTGAACGACGAGATAGTCCGCTGGCTCGGGCCGGCGCCGTGAGCGTCCTCGCCGTCGCGCTCACCGCCGCCTGGATCGCGGGAACGCCGCTCTCCGAGCCCCGGAGCGAAGTGGCGGCTGCGCCCTACCTCGGACGGATCGTCGTCGTCGGCGGCTTTCTCGAGACCGGTGCGAGCTCGCGGCGCGTGGACGCCTACGATCCCGCCCGCGGCACCTGGACTCGCCTCCCGGACCTCCCGGTCTCCGTCGACCATGCGGCCGCCGCCTCGTCGCGCGGACGGCTCGTCGTGGTCGGCGGTTACGGGCCCGACCGGCGGCCGCTCCGCGCCGCGTTCCTGTTCGACGGCTCGGGCTGGCGCACCCTGCCCCGGCCGCCCGAGGAGCGAGCGGCCGCCGCAGCGGCGGCGACCGCGAACGGGAGCGTCTGGGTCGTCGGCGGCCGGACGCGCGAGGGGCTCGCGAGCACGATGCTCGCGCTCGACCTCCGGACGCTCCGGTGGCGCGTCATGCGCGGGCCGCGGCCACGGGAGCACCTCGCCGCCACCGCGCTCGGCGGGAGGGTGTACGCGATCGGCGGTCGACTCGCCGGCTACGACACGAACCTCGCCACGGTCGAGGCGTACGACCCGCGCACGAACCGCTGGCATCGCATGCCCGACCTTCCGTCGCCGCGAGGCGGAACAGGTGCGGCGGCGATCGCAGGCCGCATCGTCTCCGTCGGCGGGGAGTCGCCACAGGGAACGGAGCGAGCGGTCTGGGCGCTCCGGCTCTCGACGGGACGGTGGTCGCGGCTCCCGGATCTTCCCACCCCGCGACACGGGCTCGGAGTCGTTGCACTCGGCGGGCGTGTCTGGGCGGTCGCCGGTGGGCCGGAGCCCGGGCTGACGGTCAGCGGCGCGGTCGAGTCTCTTCCCGTCACAAGGCGTTAGACCCTCTGGCGCGTCCGGGGCGCCGCTGAGCGTGCGCGGGCCGGAGGGCATAGTGCGGGAGCACAGATCCGGAGAGACCGGTGCGCTCAGCGGCGTCAGGCCGGCGGGAGCCGGCCGGTCGGGCGCGTCAGAGCCTTCCGCTGCGGAAGACGCCCCAGAGCAGCCAGACCCCGAACGCGCCCGACAGCACGAACCCGACCACCGAGAGTAGGTGTAGCCCGAGCACGTGCGGCCCGCTCTTCGCGAGCACGCCGATCAGCGACGAGCCGACGAGGCCGCCGAGGATCACGAGCGCGACCGCGATGCGGTTGACGGCCACGTCGAGGTGGTGGGAGAGGTCGTCGACGCCCGGGTTGGAGATCTTCACGAGAAGCTCGCCGTCCGCGAGCTCCGCGAGCACGGCGTGGAACTGTCGGGGCATGTCGAGCGCGATCTCGCCGAGCTCCTCCGCCTCGCGGCGAGTGCGGAGCGCGAGCCTCCTGGGCGAGAGCCGCTCGGAGACGAGCCGCCTTGCGTACGGCTTCGCGACCTCGAACACGTTGAAGTCCGGATAGACCTCGACCGCGACCCCGCCGAGGGTGGCGAGCGTCTTGTCGAGGATCACGAACCGCGTCGGCAGGCGCAGGTTCATCGTGTAGATCAGGTCGAGCCCGTCCCGGATCGCCTCGACCGGGTCGATCTCCGAGAGCCGCGCTCCGTAGTAGCGGTAGTAGAGCTCCTCCAGGCGGGAGCGCAGCTCGTCCTCTCGCTCGCGGGGGTAGCGGACCCCGAGGTCGGCCAATCGACGCGGCAGCGCGGAGACGTTCTCCGTCGCCGCGTCGACGAACAGGCGCGTGAGGCGTGACATGTCCGCGTCCGTGAGCCGCCCGGCGAGGCCGAAGTCGACGAGCCCGAGCCGCCCGTCGTCGAGGTGGAGGATGTTCGAGGGGTGCGGGTCCCCATGGAAGAACGCGTGCTGGAAGATCATCGTCATCCAGGCGTCCGTCAGCCGATAGGCGAGATCGCGGCGATCGGCGTCGTCCCACGCGGCGAGGTCGAGATCTCGGACATGCGTCCCCTGCAGCCGTTCGAGCGTGAGGAGCCGGCTCGTCGTGTACCGCCACCAGACGCGCGGCACCACGACCTGCTCGTTGCCTGCGAAGTTGCGCCTGAACGCCTCGGCGTTTCGCGCCTCCTGCTGGTAGTCGAGCTCCTCGCGGATCGATCGGCCGAACTCCTCGACGAGCTGGCCGGTGTCGAGGAAGTCGAGCTGCCGCACGCGCTCGCGGACGAGCTTGGCAACGGAGCCCATCAACTTCAGGTCGGACTCGATCTGCCGCGGTGCGGACGGCCGCTGGACCTTGACGACGACGTCCTCTCCGTTCGGCAGCGTCGCCCGGTGCACCTGGCCGATCGATGCGGCCGCGATCGGCTGGGGGTCGAACGAGATGAACGCGCGCTCGACGTCGATCCCCAGCTCCTCGGTGACGACGCGCTCGACGTCCTCCATCGGGAACGGCGTCACGTCGTCCTGGAGCTTCTGGAGCTCGGCGATGATGTCCGGCGGCACGACGTCCGGCCGGGTGGAGAGCAGCTGCCCGAACTTCACGAAGGTCGGCCCGAGCTCGTCGAGCATCTCCCGCAGACGCCGTCCCCGGTCGCCGTCCGTCGCGCCGTTCGTCGCGCGCCGACGTTCGAAGAGGTAGCCGAACCCGTGCCGCGTCGCGACGCGGCCGATCTCGGTGGCCCGCGCGATGCTCCTCTGCGAGCCCGAGGCCATTACCGGCCGGTGGCGCCGCCGTCCTCGAGCAGCCGCAGCCGGTGCTCGAGCTGGGCGACCCGAAGCTCGAGATCCTCGAGCTCCTCGCGACGGGCCAGGCCGGCCTTGTCGAGCGACCGGTCGACCATCTCGTCGCGCCGCGCGCCCAGCCGCTCGGCCTCGGCACGCCACGCGTCGAAGGTATCGCGCACGGCGCCGCGCATCGCGTCGCGGTCGACGCCCATCCGCCGCGCGAGGTCGTCGGCGAGCTCTTCCGCGACCTCGGCGCCGAGGCTGGCGATGCCGACCCCGGCGAGCAGGAGCTCCGAGACGGGCCGCGGGCCTTCGGTGCGCGGGTCGCTCACGCCCCCATACTAGTGCCGCGTCCAGCAATGCCCTCCATGTCCCTGGCGTGCGATGAGCCGGCGCCATGCGTCGTCCTCGGTCGCCTCGATACCTGCGGGTATCGGGGCTTCCTGCGTCCTAGCCTGGCTTGCTCCTCGCACGCCAGGGACGAGGCCGCATCACTGGAAGCGGCACGGCGGCGTCAGCGGGCGCGGCCGTGGGGGCGGCCGCTGCGGCGCTCGCGGCGGCGCTCGCGCTTCGCCGACGGGGCGGCGGACTGCTGCGGCCCGTCGGCGGGAACCGGCGCGACCGGCTTCGCGACGGAGGCCGTGACCGGCTCCGCCTCCAAGGCGGGCTCCGCCTCGACCGGTGCGAGCAGCGCGCCGCCGACGGACACGTCGACCGCGCCCTCGTCGTCTCGGCGCCTCGCGTACTCCGGCTCTCGCTCCTTGAACATCGCGAGCATCGGCGCGGCGACGAAGATCGACGAGTATGCCCCGGCCCCGATCCCGATCAGGAGGGCGAACGCGAAGTCCTTCAGCGTGTCGCCGCCGAAGAGGAGCAGCGAGACGATCGGCACGAGGGTGATGAAGGTCGTCGCGAGCGATCGCGGGATCGTCTCCCAGAGCGACACGTTCCCGAGGACGCGGAACGACGCCCGCTTCATCAGCGTCATGTTCTCGCGGATGCGGTCGAAGATGATGATCGTGTCGTACATCGAGTAGCCCAGCACGGTGAGCACGGCGGCGACCGTCGCAACCGTCACCTCCTGACCCAGGAGGGCGTAGATGCCCACCGTGATCAGCACGTCGTGGGCGAGCGCGACCATCACGGGGAGGGCGAACTGCCACTGGAAGCGCAGCGAGATGTAGCCGACGATCAGCAGCAGCGAGACGATGATCGCGAGGATCGCGCCGCGTGCGATCTGTCTCCCGAAGCTCGCGGAGACGTTCTTCACCCCGAACTTTTGCGCGTTCAGGGCAGAGGTCAGGTCGGACTGGAGCGCCTGGACCTCGTTGGTCGAGAGCGACTCGGTCCGCACCTGGAAGCTCCGGTACGCCCCGCCCGACGAGGAGCCGCGACCCTGGATGACCGCATTCGCCTGGCCGATCTTCCCCGCCTGCTCACGCACCTGGTCGAGCTGGACGGGCCGCGGCGTCTCGAACGCGATCTGGGTGCCGCCCTTGAAGTCGATCCCGAGGTTGAGCCCCTCGACCGCGATCGCGCCGACGGAGATCACGACGACGGCACCGGAGATCGCGAACCAGAGTCGCCGCTTGCCGATGTAGTCGAGCTTCAGCCAGCGTGGGATGCCGCCGCCGGCGGCGCCCATCAGGCGCGGGCTGTCGAGCATCTGCAGGCCGGCGAGCACCGCGAGGAACGCGCGGGTCGCGAGCACCGCGGTGAGCATCGAGATCGCGGTACCGACGAGCAGCATCAGCGCGAAGCCGCGCACGCTCGCGGTCGCGACCGCGAACAGCACCATCGCGGTGATCGCGGTGACGACGTTCGCGTCGACGATCGTCGCGAAGCCCTTCGTGTACCCGGTGTGGATCGCCGCGCGCACGGAGCGCCCGGCGCGCACCTCTTCCTTGATGCGTTCGAAGATGACGATGTTCGCGTCGGCGGCCACCCCCAGTGTGAGCACGAGTCCGGCGATGCCCGGCAGCGTCAGCGTCACGTTGAAGAGCAGGATCGCCGCGTACAGGAAGGCCGCGTAGACGCCGAGGCCCATCACCGCGACGACGCCGAGGAAGCGGTAGAAGATCAGCAGGAACAGCGCGACCGCGATGAGCCCGACGAGCGCCGCCTTCTTCGCCTGCTGGAGCGAGTCCCGGCCGAGGGTCGCGGAGATCGCGGTCTGGTCGAGAGTACGGAACTCGACCGGCAACGCGCCGGTCTGGAGCACGAGCGCGAGGTCCTTCGCCTCGCCGATCGACGCGAGGCCGGAGATCTGCGCGCCGTTCGAGCCCGCGATGCCGCCCGGGTACTGCTCGAAGTCGATCGACGGCCACGACTTGATCTCGCGGTCGAGCACGATCGCGAAGTGCTGGAGGAAGTTGCGGTAGTCGCCCTGGCCGCCGCCGACGGTGTTGAAGAGCAGCTTCCCGCGGATCGCGATGTCGCGCGTGATCTTCTGGAACGTGTCCTGGCCCTTGCCGGTGAAGTCCATGAGCACGATCGGCTCGCCGGTCTGCGTGTCGAAGTCCTGCCGGGTGCCGGACAGCTTCAGGTCCTTCCCGGTCATCTCCGGGACGGTGGGCGGCGTGTAGCGGAGGAGGTACCAGTAGTTGCGGGTCGGCGGCGACTCGCCGACGCCGGGGCACACGACGTCGTTCGGGCCGCAGTGCACGACGACCGTCTGCGGCGGCACCGCGAGCAGCTTGTGTCCGTTCGGCAGCTTCCCGCCCCACTTTGCGAGCGCCGCCCGGCGCGTCTGCACCGGGCCTCGCACCAGCTGCTTCCCCTTCGTGCGGAAGACGTAGTACGACTCCGGCGAGCCCTTCGTGGCGAGCGACTGCTGGCCCGCGAGGAGGTCGTAGAGCTTCGGTGTCGCGATCGGCTGCTTCGTCCGCGCATCGACGGACGGGGCGACGAGGTTCTTCTCGAGGTCGAACAGCTCGAGCTGCGCCGTCTTGCCGATGATCGCCGCCGCCGCGGCGGGATCCTTCACGCCGGGCAGCTGGATCGCAATCTGGTCGTTCCCCTGGGTCCGGATCTCGGGCTCGGAGACGCCGAGCTTGTCGACGCGGTTCCGCATGATCTGGACCGACCGGCTCAGGTCCTCCTTGGTCAGCTTCCGGTCGCGCGGCGGGACGGCCTGCAGGGTCACCTCGAGACCGCCCTGGAGGTCGAGGCCGAGAGTCGGCTTCTGCTGGAGCGGCGAGCCCGGAACGGCGAGAAGCGCCACGCCGACGAGGGCCGCGACCACGAGGCCGACGACGGAGAATGCTGCGCGACGGGTCATCTGTGCCTGTTCCGGTGATGCGGCCGCGTTCCTGGCGTGCGAGGAGCGAGCCAGGCTAGGACGCAGGGAGCCTCGATACCTGGAGGTATCGGGGCGACCGAGGACGACGCATGGCGCCGCTCATCGCGCGACAGGGACATGGAGGGCATTGCTGGAGGAGGCACCTGGGGCGCTCAGGTTACCGGCGCTCGAGCGGTACAGGGCTCTCCGGATCATCGTCCTTTACGAAAACTTCGGACTCCCTCTCGGAACCTTCATCAAACGCGTCGGCCGGGGCGCCGTCGTGGTCGGCATCCTCCTCCGCCGCCTCCTCCTCGGAGGCGTCCTCGTCCTCGTCGGTCTCGTCGTCCGGCTTCACGACGCCGGCGACCGCGCGGCGTGCGATGCGGACGTGCACCGCGTCGGCGACCTCGACGATCAGGTCGTCCTCCTCGTCGATCTCCTGGACGATCCCGTACAGGCCGCCGACGGTGATGATCTCGTCCCCCGGCTCCACGGCCGAGAGCACCTCCTGCTGCTGTCGCTGGCGGGCGCGCTGCGGGCGGATCAGCAGCGCCCACAGCAGGACGAGCATCGCGAGCAGCAGGATCAGCTGTGCCAAGGTTCCTCCTCGGGGCCGGCGGCCAGCGAGGCGAGCGCGTCCACGCGGTAGGCGTCGAACGTGCCGCGCGTGATCGCGTCCCGCGCACCGGCCGTCAGTCTCAGGGTGAACCACAGATTATGCAATGTGAGCAGCCGGAGCCCGAGAAGCTCTTGCTGGTTGACCAGGTGCCGAACGAACGCGCGGGAGAAGTCCGCGCAGGCGGGGCAGCCGCAGCCCTCCTCGAGTGGGCCCGGATCGCGGGCAAACCGGGCATTGCGAAGGTTGAGCCGGCCGCGCGCCGTCAGCGCCGAGCCGGTGCGCGCCGTGCGGGTCGGCAGCACACAGTCGAACATGTCGATGCCGCGGGCAATGACCTCGAGGATCCCCGCCGCGTCACCGAGCCCCATGAAGTAGCGAGGGCGGTCGGCGGGCAGGGTCGGAGCCGCCCATCCCACGGTCTCGAGCATCGCGTCGCGCGTCTCCCCCACTGCGAGGCCGCCGAGCGCGTATCCGTCGAACGGCAGCGTGAGGAGGCCCTCGATGGAGCGCCCGCGCAGCTCCGGATCAGTCCCGCCCTGCGCGATCCCGAAGCGCAGCTGCCCAGATGCGCGCGGCGCGTCGACCTGACGTTCCGCCCAGAGCTGCGTGCGTCGCACTGCTTGCTCGTGCTCGCGACGGGACGCTTCCGCGGGCGGGCAGATGTCGAGGCACATCGCGACGTCGGAGCCGAGGTGTCGCTGGATCTCCGCGACCCGCTCCGGGGTGAAGCGCTCCGCCCGGCCGTCGTAGACCGAGCGGAACGTCACGCCCTCGTCGTCGACCCGCTCGAGCGTGTCGCGCAGGGAGAACACCTGGAAGCCTCCCGAGTCCGTGAGGATCGGGCCGCTCCACCCCGTGAACACGTGTACCCCGCCTAGCTCGGCGATCACGTCCTCGCCGGGTCGGAAGTGGAGGTGGTACGCGTTGCCGAGCACGACGTCGGCGCCGAGCGCCCGCACCTCCGCCGGGTGGAGCGTCTTGACGGTGCCCTTGGTGCCGACCGGCATGAACGCCGGCGTCCGGATCGGCCCGTGGGCCGTCTCGAGCAGGCCGGCGCGGGCGGCCCCGTCCGTCGCCTCCACCGCGAAGCTCACGGCGCGATGATCCCCTGCGGCGCCGGCCGATGTCGCCGCACGTGTCTCACAGGACGAGCATCGCGTCGCCGAACGAGTAGAACCGGTACCGCTCCTCCAGGGCGACGGCGTAGAGCCGGCGCGTCTCCTCCACCCCCGCGAACGCCATCACGAGCGCGAGGAGCGTCGTGCGCGGCAGGTGGAAGTTCGTCAGAAGCGCGTCGACGCGCCGGAACGCGAACCCCGGCGTGATGAAGAGCTCCGTCCTCCCTTCGAGTGGCCCTCCGCGGGCAAGGGTCTCGACGACCCGCGTCGTCGTCGTCCCGACCGCCAGGACGCGTTCGGCGGCGTCGATCCGTGCCCACGCACCGGGATCGACCCGGTACCGCTCCCCATGGATCACGTGCTCCTCGAGGGTCGCCTCGGTGAGTGGCCGGAACGTGTCGAGCCCGACGTGGAGCGTCACCGCGACGTGGTCGACCCGCTCGAGCAGCGCGCGACTGAAGTGGAGGCCGGCCGTCGGCGCGGCGGCCGAGCCGGCGTCCTGCGCAAAGACGGTCTGGTACCGCTCGGGATCCGCCTGCGGCTCGTGGATGTACGGCGGCAGCGGCACCTCGCCGTGCGGCTCGCCCGCGAGCCGCACGAGCCAGCGGCCGTCGCCCAGCTCGTCCACCAGCTCCGCAGGCGTCGCGTCGCGGCCGACGGCCCGCGCCTCGAGCCGTTCCCCTGCGCGCAGGCGCCGGGACGGGCGTGCGAGCGCCTCCCAGACGCCGTTCTCCCGTCGCTCGAGCAGGAGGACCTCGACGTCGCCGCCCGTCTCCCGCCGGAGGAGGAGCCGCGCCGGGACGACGCGCGTGTCGTTCACGACGACGAGATGGCCGTGGAGCTCGTCGGGGAGGTCGCGGAACGCTCGGTGGCGGATCGCTCCGCTCGCGCGGTCGAACACGAGGAGGCGCGACGCGTCCCGCGGCTCGACGGGGTGCTGCGCGATCAGGTCGCCCGGCAGGTCGTAGTCGAGCTCGTTTGATCTCATCCGGCCGCGAGCGTAGCCTTGCGTCCATGGATGAACAGGCACTGGAAAGAGCGCGGAAGCGGATCGCGGAGGCGCGCAGCGAGGGTGTGGCGGGTGCTCGGCTCGACGCCGCTCTGGAGAGGGCGCGGGCGGAGATCATGCGACTCACGCGTGTGGCGGACGACCTGGAGGCATCGCTGCCGAAGCAGGTCTCGACCGCTGTACGCGACGGGATCGCGCGCGAGGTCGTTCCGGTCAGCCGGAGCCTCGCCGAGATCCGCGGTGGCGTGAACCAGGCGCTGCGCCGGCTCGAGCGGCTCGAGCAGGAACTGATCGCGGAGCGGAACGCGAGGATCGACGACCTCGGCATCCTCGTCGATCTCGTCACGTCCGGCTGGAGCGGCGTCGACGCGCGGCTCCGTCGGCTCGAATCCGGGATCGAGGGCGTCGTCGTGCCGCTCCCCGAGCGGGACGACATCGCGCGCCCGAGCGACAACGCAGCCGTCGCCTAGGCGACGGACGCTCAGCCGATCGCGATCGCGACCGCGCAGGCGGCCGCCCATACCGCGACGGTCAAGAGGATCGGCAGGTCCGTCACGAGCACGGCCTCGGGCTCCTCGCCGAGGCCGTGTGTCCGCAGAAGGCGGAGGTACCGAGCGAGCCCGAACGCGACGAGCGGGACGGTCGCCACCAGCAGGGGCGAGTCGTGCGCCGTCACCGTGTATGCGGCGTACGCGACGACCGTGGCGAGAGCCACGATCCCGAGCAGCCGGTCGAGCACCCCGGCCGAGTAGCCGGCGAGCGCCGGACGCGCACCGATCTCGAGCCGCAGCTCGGCGCGTCGCTTCGCGAGCGCGAGAAACAGTGCGAGCAGGAACGTGCAGACCAGGAGCCAAGGCGAGATGCGCACGTCGACCGCGATCGCGCCGGCCGCCGCGCGCAGCACGAACAACGCGGCGATCGCGAGGACGTCGATGAGCCCTACCGACTTCAGCCAGACCGAATACGCCCCCTGGAGCGCGAGGAAGGCGAGCATGCATGCCAGCGAGGCCGCACCGAGGGCGGCGGTCAGCGCCAGGGCGAGCAGTGCCAGCGCAGCGGCGACGCCGAGCGCGACGCCGGGCGAGACGCGACCGGAGGCGACCGGCCGGGCCTGCTTCACGGGATGCAGCCGGTCGGACGCGGCGTCGCGGACGTCGTTCACCAGGTACGCCGCGCTCGAGGCGGCGCAGTAGGCGACGAACGCGGCGATCGCGGCGATCCACCGCCCCTCGTCGCCGAGCTCCGCCGCAAACACGATCCCAGCAAAGAGCAGGAGATTCTTCGTCCACTGTCGCGGGCGCATGGCGGCGACGAGCGCGGCCGGGCGCGTGCGGGAGCCTGTGAGCACGACAGGCGTGGTGAGCGGTTCCGCCACGCCGTGATGCTAATGAGCCTGCGAGCGTCCGTCCCCCCGGCGCGGAACGGACGCGCAAACTCCGTTGCGGCCGGCTCCGCCAGGCGCAAGGGCACATCCCTGAAGCGGACTGCCGGCAACGCCGGCGCCCGGGGTCGTGCGTGGCCCGCTACGACGAGGGGGAGCGGGCGGGCAGCACGAGGCGAAAGCGGCTGCCGCGTCCCGGTGCCGTGTCGAGCTCGATCCGGCCACCCAGCGCGCCGGCCAGCTCACGGGCGATCGGCAACCCGAGCCCGGTTCCCTGTGTATCGGTCGAGACGAACGGGCTGAAGATCCGCTCGGCGTCGTCGGCGGAGATCCCGGGGCCGCTGTCCGAGACTTCGACGCGCACGGTGCCGTTGCGGGCCTCGAGCGCGAGCCTCACCGAGCCGCCGTCCGGTGTCCAGCGGAACGCGTTGTTGAGGAGGTTCGTGATCACCTGGAGCACCCGGTCGCCGTCGGTGATGAGGGTCGGCGCCCCGTCCGCCCCGCTCACCGTGAAGGCGATGTCGCGGCGCCGCGCCTCGTCGCCGAACGAGCCGTAGGCGTGCTCGACGAGCCGGCCCATGTCGACCTCCTCGGTGTGGACCGTGAAGCGATCGGCGCGGAGCTTGGCGAGGTCGAGCACGTCGCCGACGAGGCGCTCGAGACGCGTTCCCTCGTTCGCGACGACGTCGAGCGATGCCGCGACGAGCTCGGGGTCCTCGATCAGCCCGTCGCGGAGCGCATCGACGTGCCCCTTGATCGCGGTGAGCGGGGTGCGCAGCTCGTGCGAGACGGACATGAGGAACTGCCGCTCCCGCTCCTCCGTCGCCGCGAGCCGCGCCGCCATCTCGTTGAATCGCTCCGACAGGTGGGAGACCTCGCTCCCGCCCCGTCCGACGGGAACGTGCACCGTGTAGTTCCCGGACGCGATCTCGTCGGACGCCTCGGCGAGCGCCTGGATCGGCCGGCTGATCCGTCTCGAGAGCCAGAGCCCGAGGAGCCACGCCATCAGCGCCCCGATCGCGATGGCCGTCGCCAGCCGGCCGACGAGTGGCAACCACTGGTCGCGGACGACGTCGCCGGATTTCGCGACGACGATCGCGCCGAGCGCCGGGCCGTCCGGCTCGAGCCGGACCTGCTGCGAGATCGCGAGGTAGTTCCGGTCTTCTCCCGGCGGGCGGAACTCGAACTTGAACTGACCCCCCTTCGAGAACACCGCACGCGGAACCGCCGACTCCGGGAGCCGCTGGAGGCCGGAGTCCTGGCCCGGGAAGGCGGGCGCGCCGACGTAGAACAGCTGGTCGCCCGTCGCGAGCTCGAGCGCCCGCGGCGCGAAGTCCGGCGCCGGGGAGCCCTCCTCCGCCGCACGCAGGGCCGCGTTGCCGTAGAGCTGCGCGATGCCGCTGGCCTCACGGCCGAGCTCCTCATAGGAGCTGTCCCGCGAGTAGCCCTGGAAGAGCCGCAGTGCGATCACCGAGGCCAGGACGCCGGCGGTCACGATCCCGAGGAGGAACAGCGCCGGCAGCCGAAAACGCAGCGAACCGGGCATCGCCGGGAAGCGTACGCCGCCGCGCGGATCGCCGAGGCGCCTCGTCGGCGGTGCGGCGACGAGGCGCGCGACGCCGCGCGACCTGACGCGCATCCCGCTAGTTCCCCTGAAGGGGCACTCAGGCGGCGGGCGCGGTGGTGCGCTCGGTCGCGACCTTGTAACCGACGCCCCAGACGGTGACGATCGGCGACGCGTCGCCGAGCTTGCGGCGGATCTGCCGCACGTGGACGTCGACGGTGCGCGTGTCCCCGGCGAAGGTGTAGCCCCACACGCGCTCGAGGAGCTGGTCGCGCGTCAGCACGATCCCGCGGTGGTCGAGCAGCTCCCACAGGAGGTCGAACTCCTTCGGCGCGAGCTGGATCTCCTCGTCCCCGACAAGCACCTCACGGCGCCCGGAGTTGATCAGGAGGTCGCCGTGCCGGATCTCGTCGCCCTCGTCGATGCGGCGATCGGCAGTCGCGCGGCGCAGCACGCTCTTCACCCGCGCCACGAGCTCGCGGGGGTTGAACGGCTTGGTGAGGTAGTCGTCCGCCCCGACCTCGAGGCCGATGATCTTGTCGACGTCCTCGTCGCGCGCCGTGAGCATCAGGATCGGCACGTCGGAGCTCTTCCGGATCCGCCGGCAGATCTCGATTCCGTCCATGTCCGGCAGGTTGAGGTCGAGCACGATCAGCGACGGCATCTCGGCGGCGACGGCGTTCAGCGCGCCCGTGCCGGTGCCGACCGCACGGACGCCGTAGCCGGCGTTCTTGAGGTAGAGCGAGACGAACGAGGCGATCGACTGCTCGTCCTCGACGACGAGCACGGACTGCGCCTGGCCGCTCACGGCGCCGCCTTCACCGCGTTCGGCGAGACCTGGGCGCCGAACACGACCTTCTCGGCGCCGACCGGAACCGGAGCGGGCTCGACATCGCCGACAGCGTACGTGCCGGTCGCGCCGTTCAGGTCGGGGTTCCCGTCGAGGACGGCGGAGCCCTGGCCGCGGGCGGAGATCGAGAAGCCCTCGCCGCGCACGGTGATCCGGTACCGGCCGCCCGGGATGTAGAGGTTCACGTCCTTGCCACGCGTCCACACCGTCTTGCCGCGCGGAACGCCGTTCACGCGCGGGCTCCACTGGTCGAGCGGCGTGAGGTCGACCACCTGGATCTCTCCGCGCTCGAGCCTGCCGATCACGATCCCGCTGCCACGGATGGCCACGGTGCCGCGCGCATCCTCGATCGAGAGGGTCTCGGCGGTCGGCGCAGCGGCGCGCGCCGCGGGGACCGCGACTGCGAGCACAGCAAGAAGTGCAAGCGCCAAGCGCATGGGTGACTGCAGTATCGGTACGACGCGTGGGTGCAGGATGAGACGTCCGTAAGGAAAGTGTAAGCCGCCGCGCGTGGGCCCCGCCGGTGCAAGATGCCCCGCACGTGGAGGACATTCTCGACTTCGGCACCATCGTGCTCGTCGTCTCCGGCGGGCTCGTGCTCGCGATCGGCGTCCGCGTCCTCGCGAGCCGCCTCGGCATCCCGACGGCGGGTCTCCTCCTCGTCGCGGCCGCGATCGCCTCGGACCTCGTCGACCGGCTCTCGACGGTCCTCAGCTTCGAGGACGTGCAGCGCATCGCCACGCTCGCGCTCGTCGTGATCCTCTTCGAGGGCGGGTCGAAGATCGGGCTGCGCCGGTTCCGTGGCGCGGCGGTGCCGATCCTCGCGCTCGGCATCGTCGGCACGTTCGCGACGGCCGCGCTGCTCGCGCTCGCGACGCATCTGCTGCTCGGCCTGTCATGGACGGCGTCGAGCTTGATCGGAGCGGCGCTCGCCCCGACGGACCCGGCGGTGACGTTCTCGGTGCTCGCCGGGAAGGAGGTCGAGGGCCGTTCCGGGACGATCCTCGAAGGCGAGTCGGGCTTCAACGACCCGGTCGGGATCGCGCTGATGATCGGGATGATCGAGCTCGCCACGCACGACGACGCCTCGAAGCTCTCGGTCGTCTGGGAGTTCCTCCGCGAGATGGGCGTCGGGCTCGCCGTCGGGGTCGCGGGCGCCGCGGCGATCGCAGCGGTGATCCGCTGGGCGCCGTTCCCCGACCGCACCCTCTACCCCGTCGCGGTGATCCTCATGGTGGGCACGATCTACGGCGCCGCGACCGTCGCCCGTGGTTCCGGCTTCCTCGCGGTGTTCGTCTCCGGGATCCTCGTCGGCGACGTCCGCTTCGACGCAAGGCGGGCCGTCCGCGCCTTCAACGCCGCCCTCGGCGAGCTGGGCGAGCTCGCCGCGTTCGTCGCGCTCGGCCTCACGGTGAACCTCGCCTTCATCGGCGACGAAGGGCTCTGGTGGCGTGGCCTCGTCATCGCCGTGCTCCTCGGCTTCGTCGTGCGCCCGCTTGCGACGGTTCCGCTGCTCTCCGCGATCGACCTCACCTGGGGCGAGCGCGGGTTCGTCGCCTGGAGCGGGCTGAAGGGCGCCGTCCCGATCTTCCTCGCCTCGCTCGTCGTGGTCGCGCAGACCGAGTATGCGGAGGAGGTCTACGGGATCGTCTTCGTCGTCGTGCTCTTCTCGGTCGTCGTCCAGGGCTCGCTCGTCCCCACGGTGGCGGGCCGCCTCGGTGTCCCGCTCGACGACCCCGTGCCCTCTCCGGCGTCGACGTCTCAGTAGCGGTAGAAGCCGCGGCCGGACTTCCGGCCGTACAGCCCCGCGTTCCGCATCGCCACGAGCCTGGGCGGCGGCGCGACGCGCGGCTCGCGGAGCTTCTCGTACAGCGCCTCCGAGGCGTGGACGTGGACGTCGATCCCGACGAGGTCGACGAGGGTGCAGGGCCCCATCGGCCAGCCGGCGCCGTTCGTCATCGCCGCGTCGAGCGACTCGGGCGTGACGCGAGCCTCGTCGAGGACGCGCACGCAGTCGTTCAACAGCGGGATCAGGATGCGGTTGACGACGAAGCCGGGCGTGTCGTGGCACGGAACCGCGACCTTGCCGAACCGCTCGACCGCCGCGAGCGCCGTCTCCACGGCCTCGTCGGACGAGAGCTCCGCGCGGACGACCTCGACCAGCGGCATCAAGGGCGCCGGGTTGAAGAAGTGCATGCCGACGACGCGCTCCGGCGACGAGGTCGCCGCCGCGATCTCGGTGACGGAAAGGGCCGACGTGTTGGTCGCGAGCACGGCGTCCGCGCGGCAGATCGACTCGAGCTCCGCGAAGAGAGCCCGCTTCGGGTCGAGCTCCTCGACGATCGCCTCGACCACGAGGTCGCAGTCCGCGAGCGCGCCGAGCTCAGTCGTCGTGCGCAGGCGGGCGACGGCATCGTCCCGCTCCTCCTGCGTGCGCTGCCCCTTCTCGACCTTGCGCGTGAGGAAGTGCCCGATCCGACCTGCGGCAGTCTCCCCGAGCTCAGCCGTCACCTCGCGACCCACCACATCGAAGCCCGCCTCCACGGCGACCTGCGCGATTCCGGCGCCCATCGCCCCGAGCCCGACGACCCCGATCCGCTGTACCTCCACGGCGCCGGAATCTACCGCTCTCGGCGGAACGCGGCGCTACCCCTCCCGTTCGTTGGGACGCCCGGCGCGCGCCGCCGGGCGTTCGGCGAGTCGAGCCTCGATGCGAGCCTCGGCCTCCGTGTCACCGTCACGGGCGGCCGCTCTGCGCGCCGCCTCGAGCAGCTCCACGCCGTGCTCGTGGCCCACGCCCCAGGCGTCCGCGGCCTGTTCGAGAAAGGTGACCGCCTTGTCGAGCCGGTCGCTGCGAACGTAGTACTGCGCGATCCGCTCCGATGCATCCAGAGCACCTTCGCCGAGCTGTGCCTCGAGCGCGGAGCCGACTCGGCCCGCGAGCTCGCGATGCCGCGTCGGGGTCAGGGTGGAGAGTGCTGCTTCGTGCAGGAGCCCGTGTCTGAACTCGCAGACGAGATCGGGATAGCGCCGCATCTCGCGGACGATGTCCGCACGGACGAGCTCCAGCAGATCCGCGCCGATGTCGCCGTCGGCGACGCGCTCGAGCAACGGCTCCTCGAACGTCCGCCCGATGACCGCCGCCACCTGGGCAAGGCGGCGGGCGCTCCCCGGCAGCGCGTCGATGCGAGCAACGAGGAGGTTCTCCAGCCGGGCCGGCAGCACGCTTTCGCCGACCGTCAGGGTCCACGTGCGTCGCCGTTGCATGACACCCCCCTCGAGCAGAAGGCGGACGAGCTCCTCGAGGAAGAGGGGGTTGCCCTCGCTGCGGGCGACGACGGACGCGATCGTCTCGTCGTCGAGTGCACCCTGCGCGAGCGAACGGGCGACGGCGTCGGCGTCCCCGTCCGCGAGGGGACCGAGCCGGAGCTCGATCGCACGATGCGAGAAGTCACCGAGCGCACGGACGCGGAAGCGGGCCGCCTCCGAGGCGGGATCGGGTCGCATCGTCGTCACGAGCAGAACGGCCGCGCTGTCGGTGAGGCGGAGGAGCAGCTCGGCAAGCTCGCGCGCGGCGGGCAGGGCCCAGTGCACGTCCTCGACTGCGACGACGACTGGGCGCGACTGGGCGAGCGCCTCGATCCACGTGACGACCGCCTGTGCGCTGTCTGCCGCCTCGCTGCGGGTCGCCTCCGGACCCAGATCCGCATCGAGTCGGACCCGGAGGAGCCGGCCCAGGGGGCCAAGGACGTCCGGAAGACGGTCTGCAAGAGGGTCGCCAAGTCGTGCTCTCGCCTTCGTGCGGATGGCGATCTCCGGCTCGGCGTCGGCGATTCCGAGCCAGCTGCGGAGCATCTCCTCGAACGGCCACAGCGGTAAGCCGCCGTACGAGAGACAGCGACCCTCGAGCCAGATCGCGTCGTCCCCGACGATGCCGCGGAGCTCCTCGAGCAACCGCGTCTTGCCGATACCCGCGTCGCCGACGATCAACATCACCTGGCCGCGCCCACGGGCGAGCTCATCCGTGGCGACGCGGAGCCGCTCGACTTCCGCGTCACGACCGAGGATCGGAACATGCGGATGCTCCTCCTCCCTGTCCCGCGGGCCGACGAGGCGAAGGACCTCGACCTCCTTCGCGCGACCACGGATCGCGAGCTTGCCGAGCGGCTCGAGCACGAAGCGATCGGAGAGCCTGTGCCCCGCCTGCTCGCCGACGGCGATCGTCCCGGGCTGCGCGGACGACTGGAGGCGGGCCGCGACATTGACGGTGTCCCCGAATGCGACCGTCTGCGCGTCGACCGTGCCGACGAGGCCGACCGCGGCCTGGCCCGTGTTGATTCCGACGCGCAGGTCGAATCCCTCGATTCCCCAGGCGCGCTCGACGTCCCGCGCGTACTCGCGCACCACCTCGACGATGCGCAGCGCGGCACGCGCCGCGCGCTCCGGATCGTCCTCCCGTGCGGTGGGCACGCCGAAGTAGGCGCAGATCCCATCACCCATGTAGGCCTGGACGCTGCCGCCGTACTCGTGCACCGCCCGGCTCATCTGGTTCACGCACTCGCCGATCAGGGCCTTCGCCTCGTCCGGAGCCAGGCGCTCCGCGAGCGCCGTCGAGCCGACGACGTCTGCGAAGAGTGCCGTCACGGGCCGAAGCTCGTCGTCGTGGGAGCTCACGAGGACCGCGTCTCGACGCGGTCGGCGACGACCGGGTCCAGCATGCGGCCAGTCTAGAGCGCGCCCTGGGAGCGAGGGGGTTCGGTTTTCCGCCTAGAAGCGACATCAGCTCCTGTGGAAGACTCAATGCCCTGCAACCGTCGTGAAAGTATGGGTGTGAGCGAGTCCACACGTATCGGCACCGTCTTCGCGGGGTACCGCGTGGATGCGCTGCTCGGCCGTGGCGGCATGAGCGTCGTCTACAAGGCCGAGCACATCCGGCTCGGTCGCAAGGTCGCGCTGAAGGTGCTCGCGGCGCCGCTCGCCCACGACGAGAGCTACCGCGAGCGGTTCGTCCGCGAGTCGCAACGAGCCGCCGACCTCGATCACCCCAACGTGATCCCGATCTACGACGCGGGCGAGATCGAGGGGGGTGACTCTGACGGGCTCCTCTACATCGCGATGCGCTACGTCGAGGGGTCCGATCTTCGGACGATCCTCCGTCGAGATGGGCCGCTGGGCGTCGGCAAGACGATTTTCGTCCTCGATCAGGTCGCATCGGCGCTGGACGCCGCCCACGACAGGGACCTGATCCACCGCGACGTCAAGCCGTCCAACATCCTCGTGGCCGAGCCGTCCGAGCACGTCTACCTCACCGACTTCGGGGTGGCCAAGCAGACCACCGCGCCCGATCTCACTCGGACGGGCATGTTCATCGGGACGGTCGACTACGCCGCGCCCGAGCAGATCGAAGGCCTTACCCTCGACGGCCGAGTCGATGTCTACGCGCTCGGCTGCATGCTCTACGAGTGCCTTGCCGGCCGCCCCCCGTTCGACCGCGAGGCAGAGGTGGCGGTCATGCACGCGCATCTCACCACGCCGCCCCCGAAGCTGACGGATGTCCAGCCAGAGCTCCCGAAGGAGCTCGATCGCGTGATCGCGAAGGCGATGGCGAAGTCGCGCGACGACCGGTTCGCGACGGCGCCCGAGCTGGTCGATGCGGCGCAGGCGGCAGTCATCCAGCGCCGCTCGACGGGCACGAAGCACGAGCAGGCGCACGTCGAGCAGCCGGCGCCTCCGCCCGCCGAGGCTCGCGACGACGCGGCCGCGGCCCCGCCCACCCCACCCCCCGAACCGGCTGCCGATCCAGCCCCTCCCGCAGCAGAGCCGAGTCCCGCGGAGCCCGTTCCCGCCCCCGTCTCGACTCCCGTGGCCGCCGCCGAGGCTCCCGGTGTGTCCGCACCCGCTCCGCCGCCCCGAGGCCGTCGTGCGCCCGGATGGGTCGCGACCGCGCTGCTCGTCGTCGCCGCGGCGCTTGCCTCCGGCCTCGTCGCCTACCTCGTTGCACGCGACGATGGCGGCTCGACCGCCGCGTCGACCACGTCGACCGGCACCGGCACGGCCGCGCAGGTGGCGCCGGCGTCATTGGCCGCGCTCGTGCCACAGCAGCTCTGGAAGGACTGCGCCGTCCAGAACCAGCCCGATCCGGGCGCGATCGAGAGCGCCGTCTGCGTGCAGGCCAACGACCTCTCGGTCCAGAACCCTCCCGATCGCTGGGAGATCTCGATCTACCCGAACGGCAAGTCCCTCGAGGCGGCGTACACGTCGGCGCGGGAGGCGGCGGGGGTTGAGCCAGGAGGTCGCTGCGACGGTACGAGCTGGGGCGGCTCCGGCCCGTGGGTCCATCCGGGGACCCCGCCCAAGCCCGGTGGTGACCGGTTCTGCTACTTCGACGGGGACGAGGCCGTGATCGTCTGGACGCACAAGAAGCTCGGTCAGCCGACCCACCGCGACATGCTCGCGACCGCGCGCGAGGGCGGCACGGACCACGCCGGGCTCTTCACGTGGTGGCGGTTCTGGCACCACCGCATCGGCAAAGTCGGAGCCTGACCGACACGCCGCGCGACCAGGCGGATCGTCAGCGTCTCGACGTGGCCGCGCGCAGCAGGTTCGCGAACGCCCTGCCGGTTCGCGGACGCGCGGATGGGTCCTTCGCCATCGCCGCCTGGAGGATCTCCGCGAGCGGCCGCGGCACGTCCGCTCGAGCCACGGAGACATCGGGGGGCGGGTCGTCGAGGTGTGCGCCCGCGATCTCGAACAGCCTCCTGTCCGCGTACGGAGGGGCACCCGCGAGGCACTCGTAGATCACGCAGCCGAGCGCGTAGACGTCTGCGGCCGGGCCCGTCGACTCGCCCCGGATCAGCTCCGGCGCGATGTAGTCGACCGTCCCCATGACCTGTCCCGGCTTCGTGAGCACGGTGTACGCGGGGCCCTTGGCGAGACCGAAGTCGGTGACTGCAGCGCGACCGTCCCGATCGAGCATCACGTTCGAAGGCTTGACGTCCCGGTGCACGATCCCGTGCCGGTGAAGCGCATCGAGCGCGGACGCTACTTCGGCGGCGAGCCGGACCGCGTCGTCGACCGAGAGCTGTCTGCGCTCCTCGATCAGGTCCGCAAGCGACCCCCCGTCGACGTGTGCCGCGGCGAGGTAGTGGTGACCGCGGGCTTCGCCGAGGTCGAGGATCGGCACGAGGTGTCGATGCCGTACCTCTCTCGCGACCCGTGCCTCGCGGACGAAGCGCTGCCGATAGACATCGTTGCCGGAGAGAATGCGCTTCAGGACCTTGAGCGCGACGACTGCGTCGTCCTCGGTCCCGACGGCGGCGAAAACGACGCCGACCGCGCCCTCGCCGAGCACGGACTCGAGCCTGTAGGGACCGAGCATCTCGCCGAGTCGAAGGTCGGGAGCGCCGGGGATGCCCTCCATGGGAGCAGCGTACGGCAGCCGATTCGTCCG
The DNA here is from genome assembly GCA_963742625.1 of uncultured Actinomycetes bacterium. Classification (GTDB taxonomy): domain Bacteria; phylum Actinomycetota; class Thermoleophilia; order Gaiellales; family Gaiellaceae; genus Gaiella. The sequence continues at coordinate 520,565 of CAVUMO010000002.1, read as the reverse complement.
AGCCGATCGCCGAAACACGCGTCCCGTCTCCGGCGTTGCCGTCGCACGGCCGAGGCGTTACGGTCTTCCATCCCCAGGCAGCGAGGAGGGCAGGCAGATGACAGATCCCGCGAGACCCGCGGACCGGCTCGAGACCGGACTGACCCGTGAGGAGCTCCTGAAGTGGGCGGCGGCAGCCGGCGTCGGGCTGTCCGCGCTCGGGACGCTCGCCGGGCGGGCGCACGGCGCGTCCCTCGACACGGTGAAGGCGGCGTGGGTCTACGTCGGGCCACCGGGCGACGGCGGCTGGACGTTCCAGCACGAGCTCGGCCGGCAGGCAGCGATCAAGGCGCTCGGCTCGTCGCTCGACGCGACGAAGGTCGAGAGCGTCCCGGAGACGCCGGCGGTCGCAACGCGAGTGATCCGGCAACTCGCCCAGCAGGGCAACGACATCATCTTCACGACCTCGTTCGGGTACATGGACCCGACCCTCGCGGTCGCGAAGCAGTTCCCCGACGTGAAGTTCGAGCACTGCTCGGGCTTCAAGAGCGCGGCGAACATGGGCAACTACTTCGGGGCGATGGAGCAGGCCCGCTACCTCTCCGGGATCGCCGCGGGGCTCAAGACGAAGACCAACAAGCTCGGCTACGTCGCGGCGTTCCCGATCCCCGAGGTCGTGCGGGGGCTGAACTCCTTCGCGCTGGGAGCGCGCTCCGTGAACCCGAAGGCGTCCGTCCGGGTCGTCTGGACGTCGACGTGGTTCGACCCGTCGAAGGAGCGGAGCGCGGCGGAGAGCCTCCTCGCCGTCGGCTGCGACGTGCTGGGCCAGCACCAGGACTCGCCCGCGACCGGGCAGGCCGCCCAGGCGAAGGGGAAATGGTGGGTCGGCTACGACTCGGACATGCACCGCTTCGCGCAGAAGGCGTTCCTCACCGCGCCGGTGTGGGACTGGGGCCCGTACTACATCCGCCGGGTCAAGGCGGTGATGGACGGCAGCTGGAAGAAGGACGCGTACTACGGGAGCATGCAGGACGGCCTGATCGAGCTCGGGCCGCTCCGCAACGTGGACGCGAAGACCCGCAAGACGATCGCCGCGCGCCAGGCCGCGATCAAGAGCGGCAAGCTGGAGGTGCTCGGCGGGCCGATCGCGGACCAGAAGGGCAAGGTCCGGATCGCGAAGGGCAAGGTCATGTCGCTCGGCGACGCGCTCTCGTGGCAGTGGCTCGTCGAGGGTGTCCAGGGCTCGATCCCGAAGGGTTGAGCAGCTCGCTGATGCCGGGGACGGGGACACCCGTCCCTGGCGCGCGCGGTCGATGAGCGAGACGCCGCTCGTCGAGCTGCGCGGGATCGTGAAGCGCTTCCCCGGGCTCGTCGCGAACGACGGCGTCGACCTCGAGCTCCACGCCGGGGAGGTGCACGCGCTGCTCGGCGAGAACGGCGCGGGCAAGACGACCCTGATGAACGTCCTCACCGGCCTGTACCGGCCGGACGAGGGCGAGATCCTCGTCGACGGCCGGCCTGTCGCCTTCCGCGCGCCTCGGAACGCGATCGAGTCCGGGATCGGCATGGTGCACCAGCACTTCCGGCTGGTCGAGTCGCTCACGGTGGCGGAGAACGTCCTGCTCGGCTGGCACACGCCGCGGCTCTGGCTCGGTCGCAGGGCAGGGATCCGGCAGGTGGCCGAGCTCGCCGAGCGCTATCGGATTCGGGTCGACCCCGAGGCGCGCGTCTGGCAGCTCTCGGTCGGCGAGCAGCAGCGAGTCGAGATCCTGAAGGCGCTCTACCGCGGCGCCCGCGTGCTGATCCTCGACGAGCCGTCCGCGGTCCTGACGCCCCAGGAGGCGGACGCGCTTTTCGAGACCGTGCGCGAGATGGCCACGCGCGGCGAGGCGATCGTCGTGATCACGCACAAGCTCGACGAGGTGCAGGCCGTTGCCGACCGCATCACCGTTCTCCGGCGCGGCCGGAACGTCGGGGTTGCGACGCAGGGTGAGCTCGACTCGCGCGCGCTCGCACGGCTGATGGTCGGGCGGGACGTCTCGCTCGGGACCGCGCCGGCGCCGGCCGAGCGGGGCGAGGTGACCCTCCGCGTCCAGGGCGCATCGGCGCGATCCGACCGCGGGCTCCCGGCGCTCGTCGACGTCTCCTTCGATGTCCGCGCCGGCCAGGTCTTCGGCATCGCCGGGGTCGCCGGAAACGGCCAGCGCGAGCTCGCGGAGATCGTGACCGGGCTTCGCGCGCTCGACGCCGGGACGGTCGAGGTGGCCGGGCAGCGGTTACGCGGCGCGTCGGCGCGCGGGGCGATCGACGCCGGTGTCGCCCACATCCCCGAGGACCGGCTCGGCTCGGGGCTCGTGGCCGGGCTCTCGACGACCGACAACGCGATCCTCAAGGCGTACCGGCGCCCGCCGGTGGGCCGCGGGCCGCTCGTCGACCGCCGGGCCGCCCGCGCGCTCGCCGAGCGGTTCCTCGCAGCCTTCGAGGTGAGCGCCGTCTCCCCGGATGCGCCGGTGCGGCTGATGTCGGGCGGCAACCTCCAGCGTCTCCTGCTCGCGCGCGAGACGGCGGAGCGGCCGAAAGTGATCGTCGCGGTCCACCCCACCCGGGGTCTCGACGTCGGCGGCACCGAGACCGTGCGGCGCGTGCTGCGCGACCAGCAGGAGGCAGGCGCCGCGATCCTCCTGATCAGCGAGGACCTCGACGAGGTGCTCGCGCTCTCGGACCCGGTGGGCGTCGTCCACGACGGCCGACTCGTGGGCGTCGTCCCGCGCGAGCGGTGCGACGTCGAGGAGCTCGGCCTCCTCATGGGCGGAGCGACGCCGTGAGGCGACTCGGCCCCGTCGTCGTCGAGCCGCGCCCCGTCGCGTCCCGGTTCGCGAGCATTCTCGCTCGTCTGGTCGCAATCGCCCTTGCGCTCGGCCTCGGCGCCGTGATCCTCGAGGCAGGCGGGTACTCGGCGCGCGACAGCTACCGGACGATGTGGGACGCCGCGTTCGCGAACCGTGACGCGCTGGCCGAGACCCTCGTGGCCGCGACGCCGCTGATCTTCACGGGCCTCGCAGTCGCCTTCGCGGCGAGGATGCTGCTCTGGAACATCGGGGCGGAGGGCCAGCTGTTCCTCGGCGCGGCGGGCGCGAGCTGGCTCGCGTTCTCGTTCCCGGACGCGCCACGCGGTCTGCTGCTCCCCGCCATGGTCGTCGCCGCTGCGCTCGGCGGGGCGGCCTGGGCGGCCGGACCGGGAGTCCTCCGGGCCACCCTCGGCGTGAGCGAGATCGTGACGACGCTGATGCTCAACTTCGTCGCGATCCTCCTCGTCGACTACCTCGTCCACGGGCCGTGGCGCGACCCGGACAGCTCGGGCTTTCCGCTGTCGAAGCCGTTCTCCCCGTCCGCGATCCTCCCGTCGTTCGGAGGCACGCGGCTCCACGCCGGGTTCCTCATCGCGCTCGGCGCCGCGGTCGTCGTCTGGGCGCTCCTGCGCTCCACCCGCTTCGGTTACGAGGTGCGCGTGATCGGTGAGAGCCAGCCGGCCGCCCGCTACGCCGGGATGCCTCTCCGCCGGAACATCGTCGTCGTGATGCTCGTCTCCGGCGGGCTCGCGGGGATCGCCGGGATGAGCGAGGTGTCGGGGATCGTCTTCCGCATCCAGCCGGACATCTCGGCGGGGTTCGGCTACACGGGGATCATCGTCGCGACGCTCGGACGCTTCTCGGCGCCCGGGGTCGTCGTCGCGGCGGTCCTCTTCGGCGCGCTCCAGGTCGGCGGCTACGCCCTCCAGACGACGGAGGTGCCGCCGTCGATCGTGCAGGTGCTCCAGGGCGCGATCCTCTTCATCACGGTCGGCGCCGAGATGCTCGCGCGCTACCGCGTGCGCTGGAGCCCGCGGCAGGAGCGGCCCTCCCCGGCGGAGGAACCCCGTTGAACTCCGTGTGGGTGACGACGTTTGCGATCGCCATGGCGGCGGGAACGACGCTCGTCTTCGCGGCGGTCGGCGAGGTGATCGCCGAGCGCGCGGGCGTGCTGAACCTCGGGCTCGAGGGGATGATGCTCGTCGGGGCGGTGACCGGCTTCATCGCGCTCGACCGGACCGGCAGCCTCGAGCTGGGCGTGCTCGCGGCCCTCGTGGCGGGGGCGCTCCTCGGGCTGCTCCACGCATTCCTGACGGTGACGCTTCGCGCCGACCAGATCGTCGCGGGGCTCGCCTTGACGATCTTCGGCACCGGGCTCTCCGCGTATCTCGGCCGCGACGTCGTCGGGAAGCCCGCCCGCGACTCGTTCGACCCTCTCGCGATCCCACTGCTGCACGAGATCCCGTGGGTCGGCCCGGTCCTCTTCGACCAGAACGTCCTCGTCTACGCGTCGTACATCCTCGTCGCGGTCACGTGGGTCGTGCTGTTCCGGACCCGCCTCGGGCTCCATCTGCGCGCGGTGGGCGAATCGGCGGGGACAGCGGACGTCATGGGTGTCTCGGTCGCGGGCCTGCGCTACGGGGCGGTCATGGTCGGCGGGTCGCTCGCGGGCCTCGCCGGCGCGTACCTCTCGCTCGCCCGCACACCCGGCTGGAACGAGGGGATGACCGCCGGACGCGGCTGGATCGCGGTCGGGCTCGTGATCTTCGCCCGCTGGAATCCGCTCGGCGCCCTCGTGGGCGGGTTCCTCTTCGGGCTGATGGAGGCACTGAACTTCCAGGCCCAGGCCGTCGGGATCACGCTCTCCCCGTTCTTCCTGGCGATGCTGCCGTACCTGTTCACGATCGCCGCGGTCGTGTTTGCGGCGCTCATCGGCGGCCGGCGGCTCGGGGCCCCGGCGGCGCTCGGCCTGCCCTACCGCCGCGAGGAGCGCTGAGCGCGCACATCGCGGCGACCGCGGTTCAGCCCTGGCGGCGGCGGCGGCGCGCGGTGTCGTCGATCCGCGAGTCCCGTCCGTAGAGGAGGGCGAGCGGGCCGATGAGCAAGATGAAGAGGATGACTGCGATCTCCATGCCCGTAGTGTGGCTGAGCGGGTACTATTAGGGCAAGTCGAGGTTTTCATGGGAACGATCACTCAAACCGATCAATGGCTAGGGGTCGAGGTGCGGCACTTCGCAGCCCTCGACGCGGTCGCACGCGAGGGCTCGTTCGGCCGCGCCGCCGAGCGACTCGGCTACACGCAGTCCGCCGTGAGCCAGCAGATCGCGACGCTCGAGAAGATCGTCGGCGAGACGCTCGTCGAGCGCCCCGGCGGGCCGCGGGCGGTCTCGCTGACCGACGCGGGCGAGCTCCTCCTCCGCCACGCCGAGGCGATCGTCGCGCGGATCGACGCCGCGCGCGCCGACATCTCCGCGCTGCGCGCCGGCGAGACCGGCACGCTCCGGGTCGGGACGTACCAGTCCGTCGGGGCCCGCGTCCTTCCGGGCGTGATGCGCCGCTTCCTCGCGGACTGGCCGGGCATCGAGCTCGGGCTCTCCGAGCCGGCGACCGACCCGGAGCTGTACCGGCTGATCGAGTCGGGCGAGCTCGACCTCGCCTTCTGCAGCGCGCCCCTCCCGGACGGGCCGTTCGAGGCGCTCGAGCTGATGAGCGACCCGTACGTCCTGCTCGTGCCCGTGGACAGCGACCTGGCGAGGCGCACGTCCGCCTCGCTCGACGACCTCGGCGACAACGTCCTGATCGGCTCGAACACCTGCGCGAGCGGCGTCCTCGTCGAGACCGCGCTTGCCGACCGCGGCTTCGACGTCGAGTACGCCTTCCGCTCGGACGACAACACGACGATCCAGGGGCTCGTCGCCGCCGGCTTCGGCGTCGCCCTCACGCCCCTCCTTGCAGTCCTCCAGGGCGACGAGCGTGTGAAGGCGCTCCGGCTCGTGCCGAAGGTGCCGCGCCGCACGATCGCGGTCGTCTGGCACCGCGACCGGCACCGCTCCCCCGCGGCCCGCGCGTTCGTCGAGATCGCGCAGGAGGTCTCGGCGGACGTCGAGCGCGGGCTCGTCGAGCCGTAGCGCCTACAGCCGCTCGAGCACGGCCGCGATCGCCTGGCCCTGCCCGATGCACATCGACGCGACGCCGTAGCGCTCCTCGCGGCGATCGAGCTCGGCGAGGAGCGTCGCGACGATCCGCGCCCCGGTTGCGCCGAGCGGATGGCCGAGCGAGATCCCGCCGCCGTTCGGGTTCACGTCGCCCGCGACCCAGCGCTCGTGGAGCCCCGTGTCCTGCAGGAACTGAAGGACGACGCAGGCGAAGGCCTCGTTCACCTCGATCACCGCGATGTCGTCCCACCCGAGGCCGGCCTTCGCGAGCGCCCGCTCGCAGGCGAGCGGGTTCCCGTGGAGCATCCGGTACGGGTCGACGCCGGCGAGCCCGAACGAGACGAGCCGTGCCCGAGGCTCGAGACCGAGTCGACCGGCCGCCGCCTCGCTCGTCACGAGCATCGCCGCGGCGGCGTCGACGATCGCGCTCGAGTTGCCTGCGGTGATCCGGCCGCCCTCCCTGAAGGCGGGGCGCAGCGCGGCGAGCTTCTCGAGCGACGTGTCGCGACGCGGGTTCTCGTCGACGCCGACGAGCACGGCGGCACCGGCCGCTCCGACCTCGACCGGCACGATCTCCCGCTCGAACCGTCCCTCGTCGATCGCCGCCAAGGCGCGGCGGTGGGATTCGAAGGAGTACTCGTCGAGCGCCTCGCGCGAGAGCCCCCACTCCTCGGCGATCACCTCGGCCGAGATCCCCTGAGGCACGACCTCCCAGCGCTCGTAGAGCTTCGGCGAGAAGCCCTCGAACCCGCCCGCCGTGAGGTTCGAGCCCATCGGGACGCGGGACATCGACTCGACGCCCGCGGCGACGACCACGTCGAGGTGGCCGGCCTGCACCGCCGCGGCGGCGTTGAACGCGGCCTGTAGCGAGGAGCCGCACTGCCGGTCGACCGACGCGCCGCACACCGTCTCGGGCCAACCGGCGACGAGCGCGGACATCCGCGCGACGTTCAGCGCCTGCTCGCCGACCTGGCTGACGCAGCCCATCTGTACGTCCTCGACCTCGCCGGGATCGACGTCCAGTCGTCCGACGAGACCGTTGAGCGCCTGCGCCGCGAGCTCCTCGGCGCGGACCGCCGCAAGCGCGCCGTTCCGCCTACCGATCGGCGTCCGGATCGCCTCGAGGACGAGCGCGTCGCTCACGGCGTCACCGTACCAGCGCCCCCGTAGACTCTTTCCATGGCGTCCACGGCGACGGAACACAAGGTGCTGCTGGACGGCGAGTGGATCTCGACCGACGAGTGGATCGAGGTGGCCTCGCCGTACGACGGGTCGCCGGTCGCACGCGTCGCGAAGGTCGGTGCGGCGGAGACGCGCGCCGCGATCGACGCCGCCGAGCGGGCCATGCAGACGCCGCTCGCGGCCCACGAGCGCGCCGAGATCCTCGTCCGCGTCGCCGACCTGCTGACCGCCCGCACGGACGAGGCCGCGCACCTCATCTGCGCCGAGGCCGGGAAGCCGATGAAGGCCGCCCGCGTGGAGGCCTCCCGCGCCGTGTCGACGTACACGATGGCCGCCGTCGAGGCGCGCAAGCTCGCCGGCGAGGTCGTGCCGATGGACGCATCGCCGGCGGGTGTCGGCAAGCTCGCGTTCACGCAGCGTGTGCCGGTCGGCGTCGTCGGCGCGATCAGCCCGTTCAACTTCCCGCTCAACCTCGTCGCGCACAAGATCGCCCCCGCGCTCGCGGCCGGCTGCGCCGTCGTCCTCAAGCCTGCGACCCAGACGCCGCTCTCGGCGCTGTTCCTCGCCGAGCTCGAGCTCGAGGCGGGCCTGCCCGCGGGGTGGCTCAACGTGCTCGTCGGGCCGTCCGCCGAGATCGGCGACGTCCTCGTCGAGGACCCCCGCGTGGCGCTGATCACGTTCACCGGCTCCGCGCCGGTCGGGTGGAAGCTCCGCGAGCGGGCGCCGCGCAAGCGGGTCAACCTCGAGCTCGGGAACGCAACGCCGGTCATCGTCGAGCCGGACGCGGACGTCTCGCTCGCCGCGTCGCGCTGCGCCGCGAATGCCTTCTCGTTCGCCGGCCAAAGCTGCATCTCCGTCCAGCGGATCCTCGTGCACGAGGACGTCTTCGATGCCTTCCGCGACGAGCTCGTCCCGTTGGTCGAGAGCCTCGTCGTCGGCGATCCTGCCGACGAGGCGACCGACGTCGGCCCGCTCATCGCGCCATCCGAGCGCGACCGGGTGCTCGAGTGGGTCGAGGAGGCTCGGGCCGGCGGGGCGACGATCCTGACCGGAGGAGTCGTCGAGAACGACCTGCTGCGGCCGACCGTCGTCGAATCGCCGCCGCCGGAGGGCAGGCTCGCGTGCGACGAGGTGTTCGGGCCTGTCTGCACGCTGCAGCGCTATTCGACGCTCGACGAGGCCGTCGAGCTCGCGAACTCGACGCGCTACGGGCTCCAGGCGGGCATCTTCACGGGCAACGTGACGAGGGCACTGTCTGCCGCCGCCCGTCTGGAGTTCGGCGGCGTCACGATCAACGAGGCGCCGACCTTCCGCGCCGACCAGATGCCGTACGGCGGCGTCAAGGACTCGGGCAACACGCGCGAGGGACCCGCCTGGACGGTGCGCGAGATGACCGAGGAGCGGCTCGTCGTCGTCCAGCTCTAGAGCCGCGCCGCGAGCGACCCGCCGAAGCGCCGGACTATCCTGCGCGCGTGGCGCTCTTCCAGAGGAAGCCGGCCGCGCCAACCGCGAGCGAGCTGAGACGCGAGCGGCGCGCGCTCCTGTCGATCCGAGAGGAGCGACTCCGCGAGCTCGGCGGCCTCACCTTCGAGATGTACCGCCGCGACCACTTCAACGAGACGCTCGTCGTCGAGCGCTGTGCCGAGCTCGTCGCGATCGAGACGCGGATCTCGGAGATCGACGCGATCGTCTCCGGGCTGGGGCTGCGACGCCGGCAGCAGGCGATCTGCTCGTGTGGCGCGCCGCTCCTCGTCGGCGCCCGCTACTGCCCGAGCTGCGGCCGCGCGCTCGACGACGACGAGGACGGGACGATCGCGTGAGCACCGCCGCGGCGTCCGCGTGCCCGCGCTGCGGCACCGCCATCGCCCGCGGCCAGGAGTACTGCCTCCAGTGCGGCCTCCATCAGCCGGGACGCTGGCGCGTGGGGCCGCCGCCGAGCGATACCAACGGCCTCCGGCTCCGGGTCGCGGCGCTTGCCGCGGTGGCGGTGGTCGGTGCGGCGATCGCGATCGCCGCCGCGTCGAACGGGTCGGGCGAGGGGCACGTGCTGACCGCAATCGGCGGCAGCGCAACGGTGCCGCAGACCCCGGTCGAGCCGGGCGCGTCTCTCGCCCAGTGGTCGCGCGCCGAGCACGGGTGGACGATCGTCCTCGTCTCGGTACCCAAGACGCGAGGACGCAACGCAGCGGTCGTCGCTGCACAGCAAGCGAGGGCCCGCGGGCTCCGCCAGGTCGGGGTGCTCGACTCGTCCGCGTTCGCGAGCCTGCGGCCCGGCTACTGGATGGCCTTCACCGGGAAGTACGAGACGGAGGCGGAGGCGACGAGCGTTCTCCGTCGGGCGCGGGCGGCGGTGAAGGGCGCACGTGTGGCACAGGTCGCCTCGTAGACTTCGGCCGTCGTCCTCTGAGACAACGATCGTGACGGAGTTTGTAACATCGAGCGGGTCCGGGTAGACTCGCCCACAGAAGCCCGCGGGGAACCATTGGAGCCCGCGGCGAAGGTGAACGACGGACGGGAGACGGGATCCGTATGGAGGCCAACCTCGCGCAGCTGCAGTCGTGCATGTACCAGTACTCGCGGGCGATCTACCGCTCGATCAAGGATCTGATCGACCCGTACGTGGATCAGCCGACGCGCCTCGAATACCGTCGCGCGGTGCTCTGCGAGTGCGAAGAGACCATGACGCGTCTCGCACAGGACCCGCACTACTTCGCGCGACCGGACCGGACGCTCTTCCACGACATCCGCCGCTACTTCCCGATCACCGCGCAGGCGAAGGTCGCCTGGGCGGTACGCGAGGGGATTTCGGCGGCGGTCGGCTTCATCGAGGTGCAGCTCGAGGCCGGGTTGCTCGACGGCGGCGTGAGCCGCTGCAAGGCGACCACCCGCAAGGGCAAGGCGTGCCAGCGCACGCCGCTCCCCGGCCGCGACTACTGCCCCTCTCACCAGCACCTCGAGACGGCGACCGGCACACGCACCGCGGTCGTTGCCTAGCCACTTCACGGCTGCGCCGCGAAGTGCCAGTGGGATCCTCCCTGGCACATTTCGCGTCCCGCGCAATGTGCCCGCGATAGGCTGAGCGTTCGTGTCGCACGACGCCGACAAGCTGATCCGGCAGCTCTCCCTCGTCGCGTTCCTGATGGCCGAGCGGCGGCCGCTGACCGCCCGCGATGTCAAGGGGAACGTCGAGGGGTACTCCGAGATGTCGGACGAGGCGTTCGCGCGCCGCTTCTACTCGGATCGCGCCGAGCTCACCGCGCTCGGCGTACCGCTCATGTCCCAGCGGGACGAGTTCACGGGCGAGGAGCTCTACTCGCTCCGCTCGGAGAACTACTTCCTCGACGAGCTCGACCTGAAGGAGGACGAGCTGGCCGCGCTGCAGACCGCGCTCTATGCGCTCGAGGGGAAGTTCGCATACGCCGAGCCGCTCCGGCTCGCGCTCCAGAACCTCGCGCTCGGCCGGCCGGGGTTCCGGCACCCGCCCACAGCGACCGCTGAGCGCGTCCGGGTCACGGCGCCCGACTATTCCCCAGAGCTCGCCGCGCGACTTTCCAAGCTCGAGTCGGCGATCTCGAAGCAGCGGACGATCCAGTTTCGGTACTGGTCGCCGGCCCGCGAGCGGGAGACCGAGCGCCGCCTCAACCCGTATGCACTCCGACTCGACGAAGGGGTCTGGTACGTCGTCGGGCACGACCTCGACCGCGACGCGACCCGGACGTTCCGCGTCGCGCGGATCCGGTCGGACATCCGCTTCGCGACGCGGCGCGAGCGCGACTTTCGCCAGCCGGCGGAGTTCGATGTCGATGCCCATCGCGTCGCGCGCCCGTGGCAGATCGGAGAGCAGGTCGGCGTCGCGCGGATCGAGGTGCAGGGCGACACCGCCTGGTGGGTGCATCGCACGCTCTCCGACGCAGGGACGGTCACCGACGGCGTCTTCGAGACGCCGTACTCCGTGCTCGGGCCTCTCGCCTCGTGGGTCCTCAGGCAGAACGGCCGTGCCGTGCCCCTCGACCCGCCCGAGCTGCGCGCCGACGTGGCCGCGGCGCTTCGCACTCTCCGCGACGGCCATGGCGGCGCCGCCCCCGACCACGCGCGCGAGCGCCGGCCCGAGCGGCGCGTCGCGCCGGAGCGGCAGCCGGCCGGACCCGTTGCGCCCGAGCGCTTCGGCGTGCTCCAGGCGCTGCTCGCCCACCTTCTCGCGGCCTGCGGCGACGAGCGCCGGACGGTGCTCGACGCCGACGAGCTGGCCGAGCGGTTCTCGATTCCGCGCGAGGAGCTCCAGGAGACGCTCTCGCTGCTCAACCTCGTGAACTTCGGTGGAGGGTGCTACACGGTCTACGCCGAGGTCGACGAGGAGACGGGACGCGTCCGTGTCGACAAGGAGCTCTACGGCGACGTGTTCCGCAGGGCTCCGAAGCTGACCCCGCTCGAGGCGCGAGCGATCCGCCTCGCGATCGAGTACGTCGGCCCGACGATCGCGGCGGACGCCCATACGCCCCTCGCGCGCGTGCGACGGAAGCTCGACGAGACCTTCGGGCAGTTCGAGCTCGCGCCCGCCACCGCTGACCGGTCCGGAGACGAGGAGGCGCTCGTCCGCACACTCTCCGACGGCGCCGACAAGCGTCGACTCGTCGAGCTCGAGTACCTCAAGGAGGGCGACGAGGCGCCGTCCACCCGTCTCGTCGAGCCGTACACGATCGAGCGGGAGCTGCCCTTCTGGCGCGTGCACACGTGGGATCGGACAGTCGACGGGCCTCGGACGTACCGCCTCGACCGGATGCGCTCGGCGACGCTCACGGGCGAGCGCTTCGAGTCCCGCAAGGGGTTCGACCCGAATTACCTCGTGGAGCCCGCGACCGCTCTGCTCTGGCATTCGCCGGCGATCGCCCGCTGGAAGCTCGAGCGCGGCGCGCGGGCGCTGACCGACAAGGCCGCGCTCTCCGACGTGACGTTCAAGACCGAGGAATGGCTCCTCTCCGAGGTGCTCGCTGACCGGGGCGAGACCGTCGTGCTCGAGCCTGCGGCGATGCGCCGCGCCGTTGCATCGCGTGCCCGGGCGCTCCAGACGGAGCTGGGGCTCGGCGCTAGGGGGAGGAAGACGGCAGGGCGAGCCTGAAGCACGCGCCCCCTCCGGGCGTGTCGTCGAGCTCGAGTGTTCCGCCGTGCGCCTCCGCGATCGCGCGAGAGAGCCACAGTCCGTAGCCCGTCGAGCCCGCCCCGCTTGCGCCGCGGGCGAAGGGGTCGACGGCCGGGTCGACGCCCGGGCCCTCGTCCGTGACGGAGAGGAACACGAGATCGTCCTCCTGCCGAACGTCGACGGTCGCCCGCGCCCCGTGGCGGAGCGCGTTCGCGACGAGGTTGGCGAGCACCTGGCGCAACCTCGTTGCGTCGCCCTCGACCGTCGCAGGGCCGTCGGTCTCGACGGTGACGGCGGGCGCTGCGAAGGTCGATGCGAGGGCGGCGAGGTCGACGGCCTCGAGAAGGAGCGAGACGAGCTCCGGATCGGAGACGATCCGCTCGATGTCGCGCGCGGCCGCGATCCCGAGGGCGACGATACGCCGCAGCGTCGCGCGGTCGTCCGTCTCGGCCCCTGCCGCGGCGAGTGCCGTGAGCGCGGCGACGGGGCTGCGCAGCTCGTGCGCGACGACGCGGAGGCGCTCTGCGTCGAGCTCGCTCACATCCGCTCCTCGATCCGGCCGGCCGCACGGCCCGCGACCGCACTGAGCACGGGGTCCTCGTCGTCGAGGAACGGCGCGACGAGAGGGGCAGCCTCCTCCGAGCCGACGTTGCCGACGGCGACGAGCGCGTTCCGGCGGAGCCAGCGTGCGTCGTTGCCCGGGACGAACAGCCGGTCGAGCTCCGCGACGAGCTCCTGGTCGTCTCGGGTCAGCCAGTCGGCGAGCGCGACCGTCGGCTGCGCCGTCGCGTCGAGCGGCGCGCCCGCGCGGCGTTTCTCGACGCCCGTGTTCCAGGGACAGACTTCCTGGCAGATGTCGCAGCCGTAGACGCGGTCCTCGAGCGCCTCCATGACGTCGTCGGGGATCTCCCCCGCCGTTTGCGTCCAGTACGAGAGGCAGCGCGTCGCGTCGAGCACCCCCGGCTCGTCGAGCGCGCCGGTCGGGCACGCGTCGATGCAGAGCGTGCAGCTACCGCAGCCCGGGGCCACGGGAAGGGTCGTCTCGAGCGCCGCCTGGGTGACGAGCGTCCCCAGCACCACCCACGAGCCGTGCGTGCGCGTGATCAGCGTCGTGTTCTTGCCGATGAACCCGACGCCCGACCGCTCGGCGCCGGCACGGTCGACGTGCTGGTTCGCGTCGACAAGGACCCGATACTCCCCGCCGAGGCGTCTGCCGAGCTCGTCGAGCCGCTCGCGGAGGATCGCGTAGTGGTCGCGCCAGGCGTAGCGCGGCAGCCGCCCCTCCCCTGCTCCCGGCTCCGCAGCGGGCGTGTAATAGCAGAGCGCCGCCGACACGACCGTGCGGACGCCGTCGAGCAGCGCTTCGGGATGACACGACACCTCCGGCCGCGCCATCGTGAACCGCATCGAGCCGAACAGCCCTCGCGCACGGCGCTCGGCGATGTACCTCTCCGTCTCCGCATACGGTGCGACGGGCGCCGCGCCCACGACGTCGAGCCCCAGCTCGTCGGCAACGCTCCGCAGCTCGTCGGCCGTCATGCGAAGATCGTGCCATGCTCGCCGCCCGCATCCACGAGGACGGCGGCCCCGAGGTCGTGCAGGTCGAGGAGGTGCCCGACCCCATCGCGGGGTCCGGGGAGGTGCTCGTCAGGCTCCGCGCTGCCTCGCTCAACCATCTCGACATCTGGGTGCGAAAGGGCCTCCCGTCGGTGCCGAAGCCGCGCATCCTCGGAGCGGACGGGGCCGGCGTCGTCGAGGCGCTCGGCGACGGCGTTACCGGCCTCGCTGTCGGCCAGCGCGTCGTCCTCAACCCTGGCCTGGTGCATGGCGACCGGGTCACGGTGATCGGCGAGCATTTCGACGGGACGCACGCGGAGCTGATCGCGATCGCGGCGGAGCAGGTCTTCCCGCTCGACGACGACATCTCCTTCGAGACGGCCGCAGCCTTCCCACTCGTGTTCGAGACGGCGTACCGGATGCTCGTCACGCGGGAGGCCATCCGGGAAGGGAACTGGGCGCTGATCTGGGGGATCGGGGGCGGCGTCGCAACGGCGTCCTTCGAGATCTGCCGCGCGTTCGGCGTCAACACGATCGTCACCTCGGGCAGCCCGGACAAGCTCGCCACCGCGCGCGAGTGGGGCGCCGACGTCGTGCTCGACCACCACGCCGACGACGTCGTCGCGGCCGTGAAGGAGGCGACCGGGGCCGGGGTCGACGTCGTCGTCGAGACCGTGGGCGAGGCGACGTGGGCGCGATCCCTCGCGGCCGTCAGGCCGTTCGGCCGGGTCGTCGTGTGCGGCGCCACGACGGGGCCGAACCCCCCGGCGCAGCTCCATCGGATGTGGTGGAAGCAGCTGACCGTGATCGGTTCGACGATGGGCACGCGCGAGGACTTCCTGAGCGCATACGAGCTCGTGCGCGACCGTCGGGTCCAGGTCCACATCGACCGCGTCTTCCCGCTTCGCGAGGCAGCCGCCGCGCACGCGCGTCTGGAGGCCGGCGAGCAGCTCGGGAAGATCGTGCTCGCCATCCCGGGCTGAGCGACGCAGCGGCTACGGTACGGCCATGGTCACGAAGGACGACGTCGTCGAGGCGCTCCATTCCGTCGAGGACCCCGAGCTCGGGATGGACATCGTCGAGCTGGGCCTCTTCTACGACACGGAGATCGACGGGCCGCGGGTCAAGGTCGTGCACTCGCTCACCTCGATGGGCTGCCCGGCCGGGCCGATGATCCAGGA
The DNA here is from genome assembly GCA_963742625.1 of uncultured Actinomycetes bacterium. Lineage (GTDB taxonomy): Bacteria > Actinomycetota > Thermoleophilia > Gaiellales > Gaiellaceae > Gaiella. The sequence continues at coordinate 505,525 of CAVUMO010000002.1, read as the reverse complement.
GTCGATCCACGACGCCGTCGCCGCCTTGCCCGGAGTCGAGCAGGTGGACGTCGAGCTGACGTTCGACCCGCCGTGGACGCCCGACCTGATGTCGGACGACGCGAAGTTCATCCTCGGCTTCGGCTAGCACCCCGCGCTTCGCCTCCCGCGTTCCACTCGCTGTTACGGGAACTGCAGCGTGGCGAGCAGCTTCTCGGCGTAGGGGACGAACGTCGGGAACGTCTTCTCGGCCGGGTAGCCCGGCTGCGGGAAGTCGGACTCCATGTAGATCACAACGGTCTTCCCGCGTACGTCGATCGCCATGATCCGCAAGAGCTGGCCCTTTCCCTCAAACCTGTTATCCAACCCCTTGTGATTGAGCGTGATCTCGCAATAACCGCAATGGTGAGGCGTCGTGAACGGGGTCAACGAGATTCCGGTGCTGTTCGGATCGGTGCCCGTGATCGAAGCGTCGAACCCCAGGCCGCGGAATCCGGCAACGCGCACGGGATCTGTGGCTCATAGATCCCTGCTACCCCGGTCTCGTGGCTCCTTTGGTCAGAATCGACTAGCAGCGTCCATTGTCATCCATCGCCGATTTGACCCGATTTGGGCATCGACCGGGCGCCTGAACTGCCGTATCGTCGTCGCGGAATGAAGGAGGAGCGGCTTCTGTCGATGAATATGGCGAGCGGGACGACTACGCAGCTTTCACCATCGGGTCGCCCCGAGCGGGCCTCACCGTCGAGTCGGGCCGAGTGGGCCAACTTCAATTTGGGACTGCTTGCCGCCCTGGCGGTCTGTGTCGCTTTCTGGGTACTCGTCGCACTAGCCGTGTACTGGTTGATCTAGTCGACCCAGCGGGGTTTGCGCTCGGCTCGTGCCGCAGCCTCTTCCGCGTGCGTTCCGCCGCCAGCTCCAGGCGCTCGACTCGGAGAAGGTCGCGAGGATCGTGCCGAGGCCGGTAAGACGGTGGGGCAACGCCTGGGGCGACACGCGCAAACTCGCCGGCGTGAAGACGGGGCGGCGGCCGCCCCGTCTTCTCCACTTGATGTAGCTCGCTTTCTAGGGAAGGCCGCGGTAGCCGGCGGGGAACTTCTTGAGCGGGGCCTGTCCCGCGCCCGTCTGGATCTGCTTCGCGGCAAGGGGGACGGCGTGTGAGCATTGCTGGATTGCGACCCTGATCGCGCGATCGAGGGCCGCACAAATCTCGGCGTCGACGAAGACCGTCCCGTTGCCCTGTCTGGCCAGCCGCTCGTGTGCCACCGTCGGGGACGTCATCGCCGCGTAGAACCCAGGGTCAACGAAGAACGTCCCGCTCCCTTGGGGGGCCTGCTGCTCGTTTACGACTGTCCTCGATATGGGTAGTTTGCCGGTGCCTCCGGAATGCGCGCCTGCACGGAGCTTGCAAGCACCGCCGCAAGCGCGGAACTGCCACCGCGGCAAAGAGCATGCGTGTCGCCGTCGCGTTCATGATCTCCTCCTTCTTGCGCGGCGGTTACTGCGCGTCGAACGGATTGATGTCGCTCTCGCGGCTGACGAACCTCTGTGCTTCAGGGTCGCCGTGCCGCGCCATGCGAGCAGCGCGCTCGTACGTCGATGTGCCATGGGTGGGCCAGGCAAACAACCGGCTGCTGTTGGACGGAACGACGGGTGCGCTGGAATGCAGAGGAGCAATCAGGGCGAAACGTCGGTCGCGCACCCAGCCAACGTCACTGCGCTGGCCTCCCATCGAGACTTCGCGAGACATTTGCTTGGTGACGTAGCTCCGTCCGTCTGTGAGGTCGTTGAGCCCGGAGTTGGCGACCATGACGACCGCAAGCAACCCAAGGAGTGTGAGGACGCCCGAGAATGACGCCCTCCCGAACTTTGCGACGCTCATTCGACTGTGACTCCACTTCGAGTGTCTGCCGCATCGACCGACCATGAGGTCACGTTAGGAGGCGACGCGCTCCTCGTGGTTCACGGTTGCGCCATCCGCTGTGTCACCCACATAACAATCCGGCGGCTAGCTGAACACCGTCGGTGACCTGATCGGTCGTCGACGACAACGGAGCCTCGTGGACTGGTTGGCGACTCGCTCTAGACGTTCGGTTTGGCACTCTGGACCGGTGTCGTCGTGGTCGTGCTACAGATCATCCCGGAGGCAAAGCGGTGTCAACACAAGGGGGCGCTCGATGCCTATGAGGCAACTCTCCGCGAGGAGGCGGGAGCCCGAAGCGACGAAGCATCGCCCGATTGACAGCCGAAGATCCGACCAACCGCGGAGCAATCGCTCGGGCGCATCGAACGTGACGGCCGTGGGTGCGCGAGTGTTCAGGAATGTCTCTCGAGCAGGACCCGTTCGATCCGTCGTGCACGAATCAGCCACCAGTCAGCGAGTCAGCCCAGAACCCCTCGTGAACGGCTGCCGCCTGTTCGATGAGGTTCGGTCCGCTGACTTCGATGTTTCGCCCGCCTCGAGCGAATACTTCGCGGCACGAGAGCGCCAATGTCGAGGATCCCGAAACGTCCTCCACGATCCCCATGAGTTGCTCGCTGCCGAGTGCATAGACGACTCGCCCGATGCCGGACCAGAAGATCGCACTCGAACACATCGCGCACGGCTCGGTGCTCGCGTAGAGCGTCGACGGCAGTAGGGCCTCGACGTCGAACTGCATTCCGGCGGCACGCACGAGGTTGAGCTCGGCGTGGCCTGTGACGTCACGACCCGTCACGACTGTGTTCTCCGCCTCGAGGACGACATCCCCGGACGTATCCACGAGGAGCGACCCAAAGGGATGGTTGCCCTTCTCCCGGGACCGCCTTGCAAGCTCGATCGCCCTCAGGAGATAACCCTCGTCTACGGATCCAACAGACATCGGTCGCCCCAACCCTAGTCCGGGACTTGCGAGGGCGTGGTGAGTCGCCGGCGCGAGCGTTCGCGAATGTCTCTTGGCGAGCGCTACGTCCAGTCGATGCTGACGATCTCGACGGGCTCGGAAATCCCTTTGAGCTCGACGATACGAGGATTGGTGAAGGTCACTCCTGCCGCCTCTGCCGTCTCCCGGCTTGCGAGGATCTCATTCGCTTCGGCGACGGCTCCGACGCGGGCGGCAGTGTGAACTCCCTTGCCACGGAAGCCGCCTCCCGCAGAGATCGCGTCGGCTGTATGGACGCCGATGCGAACCGGTGGCGCGAAGCCGTGGTTATGCCGATGCTCGGCGAGCGCTCGCTGGATGGCCACGGCGCACGCGAGGGCTGCAGCAGGGTCCTGGAAGGCGACAAAGAACCCGTCGCCCGCGTGGTCGACCTCGTCTCCCCGATGCTCGCCGAAGAGGGTCCGAAGTGTCCGGTCGTGCCACTCGACGAGGTCGACCCATGCCGCGTCGCCGATTGCCTCGACGAGATTCGTCGACCCGCAGATGTCACTGAAGACGAATGTTCCGGACACGGCCTCCGCGCGCTCGCCTCGCAGGAGCTCGGCGGCGCGCCGGGCCCCGGCCACGGCTCCGAGACGAGCGAAGATCGCATGCGCCGCCTCCAGCTCGACGGCCGCCGATTCGTTCTCCTTCGTTGCCTGGTACGCCTCAGCGAGCAAGGTGCGCGCGCGCGCCGCCTCGTACGGAGCCTCGAGCGCATGCCAGCGCCGGACCGCCTCGCGCAGCGGCGCGACTGCCGCGGCCGGGTCCCCTTCCGCGAGAGCGACCAAACCTCGGGCGCAGCATGCTGTCGCAGTCAATGCATCGGAGCCATAGAGCGTCGCAAGCGAATCGAGTTCTACGGCGGCGTCGCGCGCCGTCTCCGTCTGCTCCGCGGCGGCGGCGAGCTCGACGAGGGCGGGAAGGAGCCGCGCACGCTCCACGCGATCGTCTGGGACGTCAGCGAGCGCCCTCGTGAGCTCAGATAGCCCGACGCCCGGCTTTCCCTCGGCGAGCCGCAGGAGCGCAAGCCCGGGTTGGGGGTCCCGTCCTGCCTCGATCGCGGATCGAAAGGACGCCGCGGCGGCGCTTAGATTGCCCCGCCGAAGCTGGATCTCCCCGAGCTCGTAGGTCGCCTGCCCCGCCTCTCCCGGCATGTTGAAGCCGAGGAAGTCCTCGCAGGCCGCTTCCGCCTCCGCCTCGGCCTCGGACCACTTGCCGTGAAGTCTCAGTACCTCCGCGTGGTGGACGCGACAGTCGCCTCGCCAGCCGCCCGGAAGAGATGTGCGCTCGCACCACTGCTCGAAACGTGCTGTCCACTCGCCGGCGCGACGCACCTCTTGGAGGTCGCGGCACGTCGTGATCGTCCAGCAGTACACGCTGCCGGTCGCGGTCGGCCGGAGGTTCCCAGCTGCCGCGGTCGCGGCTGACTCGTCGATCAACGCCCAACCCGCCTCGACCTCACCCGCCCCGATGAGCACAGATCCCTGGTTGTGCAGCGTCAAAGCCTCGAGATCTCGATCGCCGAACCTCCGCGCAATCTCGAGCGCTTGCCGCAGCTCCTCCTGCGCCGCGTCGACGTCCCCTCGTGTGTTCGCGGCGACACCGCGCAGGCGGGCGAGCTGCCCGTGCTCAACGCATTCGGGCTCGTCCTCCAGTAGGCGCTCGGCTCGCTTCACCCAGGCCCCGGCGACCGAACCGGCCGACAACAGGTAGTAGCCACGAGCCAGCCGCAGAGCGACACGAGCAGCACCTGACCGATCGTCGCCGCTCAGATAGCCGTTGAACGCGCGTTCGCTCGCGTCGATGCACCGTTCGGTTGGACCCGTCCAGGAGGTCGCCTCGGCAATCAGCTCGAGATCGCCCGGCGAGAGCTCGGCCGGCTCCAATGAGCTCAGGACGTCGTACGCCTCCCGCCATGATCCTCGGGTCGCTGCTTCGCGGCCACGCTCGACAAGCTCGGTGATGGGCTGCGAGTCATCCACTGGTCAGGATCTTGGAGGACGGGTGACGAGCTCACAACCGAGATGACTCTCGGATGAGCCAGCATGCGGGAATGTCGCTGGGGCTTCATGCAGTGTCGCCCCAGTCGGTACTGCCGCCTCCGCGGCGGGCGGTGAGGCCGATCGATCTATCCGGGGGGACTTTGCGGGATAGCGCCCAGCTGCTGCATCATCGCCAGCGCGTCGAAGACGCCCCAGTGCTCGCGGGCAAGGCCATCGTCGCCGAACCGGGTGATGTCGATCAACTGGACGTCGACGCTCCTGCCGGTGGCGGCCATGCCCAGGAACTCGCCCTGGTGCGTTCCCGTCGCACGAACGCGCGCGACCGCCTTGTCACCGCTCACGAGGACGTCCAGCGCCTCCATGCGCAGATCGGGAAACGCGGCCCTGTACATGTGGAAAAGCTGCTTGACCCCTTCTTTGCTCGGCTCCAGCCCCGGCATTTCCTCGTGCTCGACGAAGTCCTCCGCGAGCAGCTCGCCAAACCCGTCGATATCTCCGGCGTTGATCAGGTCGTACAAGCGCTTCATCGCGGCCGCATGATCCATCGGTTCCTCCGTTCACGGTGACGGCGTGTGGGGGATGACTGAACGACGCCGACCTCCGGCGCTGCAGCAGGCGCAGGTCGGTCAGGCCTCGATGAGGATCACGAGCGTCTCCGGGAGGACTCCGTCATGCGCCATTGCCTCGGCCGCCGCCTCCGTCTCCATCGCAGCCATGACGGCGTCCAGATCCGGGACATCCATCAGCAAGCCTACTCTCGTCGGGCTCTGTGGATCGACGAACGTCCGGATGTTCGTGACGCCGAGAGGGCCGAAGAACTCCTCACGCTTGGGCGAGGCGAGCCAGTGGTCCTTGTCCTTCACGTCGTGGTAGCCAATAACGGTGGGCATTGCGCCTCCTTCGGGTCAGCTCGCTGTGCGTCTACGCACCGGGCACAGAGAACCTATGCCCTCACGACTCGACGTGCCCAACGAACAGGCGACATCGCCCAGCGGCTCGTCGAGCCGATTACGGGTCTCCGCCTGATCGTTCTCGCGTCGGACGGCGCGGAGCTCATTCTCGGCTTCGGCTAGCGCGCGCGGGGCCCTCTTGTGGCGCTCTGCTTGAATTCGGCGCTTCAGGGGAGAGCAACCGAGGAGGCTTCGCGTATGAGACGCACTGCTGCTCTGGTCCTCGCGGCCCTCGCCGTGTCGCTCGGCACGGTCGGGGCGGCCTGGGCGATCACCGGCGGCGAGCTCGACGGCACCAAGCACCCGAACGTCGCGATGATCGTCTTCTACCAGCCCGACGGGCGGTTCCGCTGCTCGGCGACGCTCGTCTCGCCGACGGTGCTCGTCACGGCGGCGCACTGCACGGAGGGCGTTCGGGGCAAGACGATCGTGACCTTCGACACCGTCGCGCCCACATCGCCGCGCGCTGCCGACGACACGGGCAACGGCATGTCGCAGACCGGCTACACAGCGGCGCCGACCGGCTGGCTCGCGGGGACGCCGCACGCGCACCCGCTCTTCGACGACAAGCTGCAGCTCAACAACCTGCACGACGTCGGCGTCGTGGTGCTCGACGAGCCGTACACGAAGGCGACGCCTGCGGCGCTGCCGCCGGCGAACTACCTCGACACGCTGTCGCGGGGCAATGGCGGGCTCAACAAGCAGACGTTCACCCTCGTCGGCTACGGCGTCTTCTTCGAGAAGCCGGCGGAAGGCCCTCAGAAGCCCAGCGACGTCGCGGGCAACGACCGAACCCGCCGCTTCACCACGGCGGTCGGTCAGAACATCTCGTCGGACACCCTCAAGCTCGCCGAGAACGCGAAGGACTCCCGCGCGGGCGGCGGCAGCTGCTTCGGCGACTCGGGCGGCCCCGCCTTCCAGGGCGATTACATCGTCGCCGACACGAGCTTCGGCGCAAGCCAGTTCTGCCGGAGCGCGGGCGGCTACCAACGCCTCGACACGGCTGACGCACGGTCGTTCCTCGACGACTACGTCGCCGTCCCCTGAAGCTCGCTCGCGAGGCGGGATTCCGCAGGAGCGGAATCCCGCCGCTTGATCCCCGCCTTCGGCGGGGCACACCCCTGAAGGCGCCCGCTGTCGCGGTCGCGACAAGGCAGTAGGCGACGCCCTCAGCCCAGCAGCCGCACTTCCTCACGCCGCTCGCGGGCGAAGAAGTGGATGCCGTCGGTGAAGCGCACCCAGTTGCAGCGCATGCACATGACAAGCGAATGCGTGCGGGCGGAGTCCGCGCCGAAGCGAACGCCGCGCAGCAGGTCGCCGTTCGTAACGCCGGTCGCGGCGACGATGACGTCGCCGCGCGCGAGGTCCTCCTCCGTGAACACGTACGCGACGTCTTCGACACCGACCGCCCGTGCCTCCTCGATCTGCGTCCGTGTCGTCGGCCAGAGCTGTGCCTGCATCCCGCCGCCGAGGCAGCGGAGCGCGGCGGCCGTGAGCACGGCCTGACGCGTTCCTCCGATCCCGATCGCGAGATGGTCGTTGGTCCCGCGGATCGCGGCCGAGATCGACGCGGTCACCGTGCCGTCGCCGATGAGCTTGATTCGCGTCCCCGCGCTGCGCAGCTCCTCGATCAGGTCGTGATGGCGCGGCCGGTCCAGGACGAGCGCCGTGATGTCGAGCGGCTGGCGCCCGAAGCTCTCGGCGACGTCGCGGACGTTGTCCGCGACGGGCCGGTTGAGGTCGATCACGGAGCGGGCGCGAGGCCCGACTGCGATCGAGCGCATGTACATATCGGGCAGGTGCCGCAGCGCCCCCTCTGGCGCGGCGGCGAGCATCGCCATCGCGCCGACACCGCCTCGCGCGACGACACCCCGGCCCTCGATCGGGTCGAGCGCGAGGTCGATGCGCTCGCCGCCGGCGCCGACCCGGCCGTCCGGCGACAGCGCCTCGCCCGTCCGGGAGCCGATCACGATTCGCCCGTCGATCGGCAGCTCGTCCAGGGCCGCGCGCATCCCGTTCGCCGCGGCATCCTCCGCCGCCTCCTCGTCGGCGCGGCCGAGCCAGCGCGCGCCGGCGAGCGCCGCCCACTCGGTCGCGCGTGAGTACCGCGTGCAGATGCAATCGGCCACGGTGGCGCAGCCTAGGCGCGCACGAGACGGTCGGCGGTCGAGAGGACGAGGTCGAGGACCTCGCCCATCGCCTGGTCGAGCGTCGCGTTGCGGATCACCGGCACGTCGAACCGCTGCGCCCGCTCGACGAGCGCGTCCTGGATGCGACGGATCTCGGGCATCCCGTCGAGGTACTTCTCCAGCGGCCGCAGCCCTTCCGTCGCGTGGTCCCGGACCCAGAAATGGCTCCGGTGGAGATCCTCGTCCTCGATCGCGATGACGCACTGCACGACGATCGCGCCCGCCCGGTCGACGTCGACCATCCCGGGAACGAGGTGGACGCCTTCCAGCACCATCGACCACCCCTCGGCGAGCGAGCGGTCGATCGCCGCCTCGACGCCGACCAGGACGTTCCGCGTCTGGTCGAGGAAGCCGAGCAGGTGCGCATCGCCCGCCTCCTCCTCCTCGGCCTTCGTCAGCCCCAGCCCCGCCTCGAAGCTGGAGTAGTGGACGGCCGGCATGAACGCGGGCGAGAAGTACGCGCGCAGCGTCTGCCGGATGAAGTCGGTCGACGTCACGCGCGTGATCCCGAGCCTGTGCGCGGCCTCGGTCGCGATCGTCGACTTCCCGGTTCCGGTCGCGCCGCCGACGAGGAGCACGATCGGGACGTCGAGCTGCCTGAGCGCGTGCAGTCGTCTCAGGCGACGCATCGTCCGACCGCCCTCGGCCTCGCCGAGCACCTCCGCAGCGAGCTCCGTTAGCCGGTCGAGGTCGAGGCGATCCGTCTCCCGTTCCGCGAGGTCTGCGTCCGCCCGGACGGCGAGCTCGTACGAGCGCGTCGCCCCGAGCCCCGTTGCCGCTAGCGCGCGGGAGAGCAGGCCCTTCGACCACGGCGGCCCATCGTCGCCGCCCAGCGGCAGCGGCGCGAGGTAGCGTCGCTCGCTCACGACACCGTCTCCGGAACCAATGCCGTCGCCTCGGCGGCGAGCCGCTCGAGCTCCGAGTCGAGATCGACCTCGTCGTGGAGCGGGACGACGTCGTTCGCCGCGATCACGACGCGAATCCCGCGACGCACGGCCTCCTCGACGACGACGTCGACCGCGGCCGCCTTGAGCTCGACGAGGAACGCGTCCGCGTCGATGCCCTGCAGATCCTGCCGCAGCCGCGCTCGATCCGAGAGCGCGCCGGAGACGTGCGCGACGCGCGCGTCGTACCGGTCCTCCAGGTGGGCGGCGAGCGGCTCGTGGCTCGCCGCCGGCGCAGTACAGAAGTACGCGATGCGCTCTCCGGCGACCGGCTCGAGGGGCCTCGGGCGAAGGACGGCCCGGATCACCGGCGTCCCGGGCCGGACGCAGGCTCTCAGCGCCGTCGCGAGCGCGGCATGCGGCGCGTCGACCTCGGCCATCGTCACGAGCACCAGGTCGGAGATCAGCGCGCGATAGGTGTTCAGGTACCCCGCTGCCACGTCGACGGGCTGCGCCGCGGACGCGACGAGGAGTCGGCGGCCGGCATCCACGGGCGGGAGCGCCGCGCCGCTGCCGTCGAGCAGCAGGAGCTCCGGGTGAAGGGTCGCGGCCAGCGAGACTCCTTCGAGGACGTTCGAGCTCCCGACGGCACCCGCGAGCCCGCCGCCGCACCTGCGACACCCCACCGTCGGCACCCCCGCGGCGATCGCGGTCTCCAGGTGGTCCGACGCGGCATGCCGGCCGGCGCGGGACAGCGCGAGCAGGGACTCGAGGGTCGGCGGGAGGGTGACGACCTCGGGCTCGGGCGGGCCGCCGCGTCCCATCGCGACCACGACGACGCCTCGCGTGGCCGCCAGGCTCCGCGCGAGGTGTCCCGTGACCGCCGTCTTCCCGACGCGTTTCCCGGTGCCGATCACCGCGAGCGCGGGCAGCCCGATCGGCTCCGACCGCGGCGGCTCGAAGCGGAAGTCCGGTCCCTCGTACGGCACACCCAGCGCAAGCACGCGGCTGGCGAGCGCGAGCCGCTCGGGCGGCGAGAGCACCGGCTCGTCCGACAGGTCGATCACGACCTCGGGCGCGTGCTCGAGCACGGCAGACTCGACGGACGGCTCGAGCGGAACGCCGTAGTCCTCGCCGCCGCGGAGCTTCTCCGTGCCGCCGACGAGCACCGCGGCGACGACGAGGTCGTCGAGCTCCTCGAGGGCCTGGCGGACGACGGGCGGGTAGTGCTCGCCGTCGACGATCGCGACCGCGCGCCTCATCCTCGGGTCGTCACCTCCCGCTCGATCTTCCCGGTGTACTTCTCGTACTCGAACGTCTCGGTGGAGAACTGGATGATGCGTTCCTCCCCGTGGAAGGGGTGACGGCGCGAGATCGAGACGTGGCTCCCGTTGATCTCGACGACGTTGTAACAGGGCCTGGTGTTCCCGCGGAGGCGGAGCGACGAAACGGTGCCCGTGGTCACGACGAAGAGGTTCTCGAGCCGCCACGCGTACGGCACGTGCTTGTGCCCCGAGAGCACGAGATGGACGCGGGAGCGCTGGAGGCACTCGATCGCGTCGCCCGCGTCGTACACGACGTTCCGCTCGCGCCCGGTCCCCGGCACCGGGAGGAGGTGGTGGTGGAGAACGAAGATCCGGAGGGACGACGGCTCGCGCCCGAACGCCTCCTCGATCCAGGGGTAGCGTCCGCGTCCGATCTGCCCGTGGTCGAGATCCGGCTCGGAGGAGTCCACCGCGACGACGGTGACTCCGCCCTTGTGGAGCACCGAGTTGCGCTCACCGAAGAGATCTTCGAAGTGGACGTAGCCGACGTTCCGGGAGTCGTGGTTCCCGGGGACGACGACGAAAGAGTCGCAGTCGATCCGCTCGAGGTACGAGCGCGCCACGTGGTACTCGTGCTTGAACCCGAAGGTCGTGAGGTCGCCCGAGCAGATCACGATGTCGGGCTGGAACTCGTTCACCTCGGAAATCGCCCGTTCCAGGAGGTTCGCCTCGAAGTACGGGCCTCCGCAGTGGAGGTCCGAGAGGTGGGCGATGCGGAACCGGCACTCCCCGTCGGCCATTGCCCGCAGTCTACGGTCGTCTCCCACGCCTCGAAAGGGGGAGCGTCTGCAGGGGGTTTGCGACCGCGAAGCGGCCGCCTTCAGGGGTGTGCCCCGCCGCAGGCGGGGATCAAGCGGCGGGAATCCGCTTCTGCGGATTCCCGCTTCGCGAGCACGAACGCGGTCTACGGTCGACCCACCTCGACGTCACCCCGGGGCGAGTCGGCCGAGGGTTTTGCGACCGCGAATGCGGGCGCCTTTAGGGATGTGCCCCGCCCGAAGGGCGGGGATCAAGCGGCGGGAATCCGCTTCTGCGGATTCCCGCTTCGCGAGCAAGGAAGAGGCCGTCCGAGGCGCCCGGTACCCTCGGGATGGTGCGGGATACGTCCATGGAAACCGTCCGGTTTCAGGCATATCGCGGCTCCGCGCCACCGCGCTTCGTCAACGGCGCAGAACGGGAGTGCGCCGCGATCCTCGACTGGTACGGGATCCCGTGGGAGTACGAGCCGCGCTCCTTCGTGCTCGAGCGGGACGCGGAGGGACGCGTCACGAGCGCGTTCACGCCGGACTTCTATCTCCCCGAACAGGATCTCTACATCGAGGTCACGGTCATGAAGCAGTCGCTCGTGACCCGGAAGAACCGCAAGCTGCGCGAGGTGCGGCGGCTCTACCCGGACGTAAAGGTGAAGCTCTTCTACCGGCGCGACATCGAGCGTCTCGCGCAGCGGTACCGGCTGCGGATCGCCTCGTGACCCAGGCGGAGCGGCTCCGCGCCGAAGGACACCCGATCGGCGACGTCTACCTCGACCGCGAGGAGATCGCGGGCCGCGTCGAGGAGCTCGGCCGCGAGCTCTCCGGCACCTATGCGGGCCGCCTCCCGATTCTCGTCGCGCCGCTCAAGTCGAGTGCCGTCTTCCTCGCAGACCTGTCCCGTGCGCTCGAGGTCGACCACGAGCTCGACGTGATCGAGCTGGCGCCGTACGGCAGCGGCCGCGCGGGCGGCGGCGTGCGCCTGCTCAAAGACCTCGACCGGCCGCTCACCGGTCGCGACGTGCTGCTCGTCGAGGACGTGGTCGACACCGGCCTGACGCTCGGGTTCCTGACCCGTTGCTTCGCCGAGCGGGGTCCTGCGAGCCTCGGCGCGGTGACCCTTCTCGACCGCCCCTACCGGCGTCTCGTGGACGACGTCCCGCTCCACCACGTCGGGTTCACCGTGCCGGACGAGCTGTTCGCCGGCTACGGGCTCGGGCTCGACGAGCGCTGGCGGGCGTTGCCCGACCTGCACCTCGTCGTCGCCGACGAGCTGCCGGCCGCGATCGACGCCGCTTAGGCGCGGCGCAGCGCGACGTCCTCGGGCCTCTGCCGGCCGAGCTGCTCGGACGCGCGTGTCTCGAGCAGCGCCGCGAACTCGTCCGTCGTCAGCGGCTGCGCGAAGTGGTACCCCTGGGCGTAGCCGCACCCAAGCGCTCGCAGGACGTCCACCTGGACGGCGGCCTCGACGCCCTCGGCGATCGTCTGCATGCCGAGATGGTGCGCGAGCTGGAGGATCGCCTTCGCGAGGGCCGGCTCGTCCGGATGCAGCCCCAGCTCCGCGACGAACGCGCGGTGCACCTTGAGGATCTCGATCGGGTACCGCTGGAGGTAGCCGAGCGACGAGTAGCCGGTGCCGAAGTCGTCGATCGCCAACCGGATCCCGAGCTCGCGGAGCTCCTGCAGGCGCCTGACGGCCTGGTCGGGGTCCTCGACGAGCGAGCTCTCCGTCAGCTCGAGCACGAGGCGCTCCGGCGAGAGGCCGTTCTCCGAGAGGATGTCGGCGACCTCCCCCACGAAGGCCCGGTCCTGGAGCTGACGCGCGGAGATGTTGACGCTCAGTGTCAGCGCGCCGAGCCCGGGGAAGCGCCGCGCCCAGTCGACGGCCTGGACGCATGCCTCGCGGAGCACCCAGCGACCGATCGGGACGATGAGGCCCATCTCCTCGGCGAGAGGGATGAAGTCCAGCGGCGGGATCAACCCGCGCTCCGCGTGCTCCCACCGCAGCAGGGCCTCCGCGCCGGCGATCGACTCGTCCTCGAGCTTCACGTACGGCTGGTAGCGGACGTGGAGCTCGCCACGCTCGAGGGCGTGCCTGAGATCCGCCTTCAGCTCCATCCGCTTGACGACGGCGTGGCGCATATGCGGCTCGAAGACCTGGAAGCCGCCTTTCCCGCGCGCCTTGGCCTCGTACATCGCGACGTCGGCATCGCGCATCAGGTCCTCGGGCCGCGCGTCCGGTGTCTGACCGAGAGAGATCCCGATGCTCGCGCGCACCGCGATCTCCATCTCGTCGATCTCGAACGGCGCCTCCAACCGGGCGCCGACCCGTTTCGCGACCGCGACCGCCGCTCGTTCGTCGTCGAGGTCGTCCAGGAGGACCGCGAACTCGTCCCCGGCGAGCCGTGCGAGCGTGTCGCCGGGGCGCACGCACGACCGGAGCCGGGTCGCGACCGCGACGAGCAGCTCGTCGCCGGCCGCGTGCCCGAGGCTGTCGTTCACGGTCTTGAAGTCGTCGAGGTCGAGCAACAGGACGGCCACGGTCTCTGTGCTCGAGTCGCCGCGTCGCACGAGCGCTGCCGCAACGCGGTCGGTGAAGAGGGCGCGGTTGGCGAGATCGGTGAGCGGGTCGTGGAACGCCTGATGCGTGACCGCTTCGAGCGCCTTCCGGTCGGACGTGTCACGCACGAAGGCGTTGACCCGCTCGGTCCCCTGGCTCAGGGTCATCCACACGCTCAACTCGACCGGAAACTCGACGCCATCCCGTCGCATCGCGTTGACCTCGAGCGTCCTGTTGACGACCGGCCCTCCGCCGGTGCGCAAGAACCGCTCGAACGCGCGGCCGTGCGCTTCGCGCGACGCCTCGGGGACGACGGTCGCCACGAGTGGCAACCCGATCGCCTCCTCCCGCGTCCAGCCGAATGTCTCCTCCGCCTTGCGGTTCCATTCGACGATCCGTCCGGCGGTGTCGACGCTGACGAACGCGTCGCTGGCGGTCTCGATCACCGCGCGGAACCGCTCCTCGCTCGCGCGGAGCGCCTCCTCGATGGCGCGACGCTCGGTGATGTCCGTGAGGACCCCGCTCCAGACGAGCTCCCCGTCCTCAATGGCGACGATCGCCGCCGCGTCGCGCACCCACCGGCTCTCGCCGGATCGGGTCAGGAGCCGGTACTCCGACTCGTAGACCTGCCCGGGGGTGTACGAGTCGATGTCCTCTTCCTCGGCCAGCACACGCTCGCGGTCGTCAGGGTGGAGCTGGCGCGCCCACAGGCCCGGGTCGGAGACCCACTGTGCGGGCGTGAACCCGAGGATCTCCTCGATCTGAGGGCTGATGTACGTCCACCGGCCCTCGGGGCCGAGATCCGAGATGTAGATGATCCCCCGCGCTCCGGTCACGATCGTGTTGAGCCTCTCGTCGGAGCGGCGCAGGTGGTCGAGCGCACGCTTGTGCCCGCCGAGCCGCTGGAGCGAACTGCGGAGGGCCGCCAGCCGGGATCGGCGCGGAGTCGAGGTCGCCGCGCGCGCCACACCTCTTCATCGGATGCGGAGGACGGTGGCTTGAGGCGATCGTATCGAGCTCGACGTCGCTCAGAGGTAGCCGAGCGGGTCGACGGGCGCGCCGTTCACCCGGACCTCGAAATGGACGTGCGGGCCCGTCGAGTGGCCCGTCGACCCCGAGTAGGCGATCACTTGGCCCGCGGCGACGGACTGGCCGACCGACGAGGCCAGGGACGAGTTGTGACCGTACGCGGTCGAGAGGCCGTTCCCGTGGTCGATCACGACGAGGTTGCCGTAGCCCTCCATCCAGCCCGCGTAGATGACGGTTCCCCCCGCCGCCGCATGCACCGGGGTTCCCTGGCCCACCGCGATGTCGATGCCCTCGTGCATCCGGCCCCAGCGCACGCCGAAGCCGCTCGTGACGGGCCCGGAGACCGGCCACGACAGCTGGCCGCTGCCGGACACCACGGGCGCAGTCGAACTGGACGACTGCTGCTGGGCGGCACGGATGCGCGCGGCGAGCGCCTCGCTCTGCGCCTCGAGGTCCTCGATCTCGGCGAGCACGTCGCTGCGATCCGACTGGATCGAGGCGAGCGTCGAGCGCTTCTCCCGCTCGGCCGCTGCGAGCGCGTCACGGCTCGCGACGAGTCGCGAGACGAGCCCTCGTTGCTCGTCGGTCGCGGACTCGGCCGTGGCCTCGACGCGCACCGCCTCGCTGCGGGCCACCGTCGTGCGTCGTCGCGCGTCGGCGAGGCCGTCGCGTGCGAGCTTCACCCGGGAGGCGATCTCCTCGTCCTGGTGTCCGATCCGGCCGAGCAGGTCGAGGTTGTCGATGAGGTCGGCAAACGACGCCGTGCCGAGCACGAACGAGAGGATGTCGGGCCCGTCGGTCATGTACAGGTCGCGCACCCGGCGCTCGAGACGCCTGAGGGCGATGTCGTATTGCCCGCGCAGCCTCGTGAGCCGTGCCGTCTGCGCGGCGATCGTCCGCTCGAGCGACGCGAGACGCGTGCGCGCGCTCGCGAGCGTGCCTTCGAGCACCGCCAGACGGGCCTGCTGGGCGTCGACCCCCGCCTGGAGGTCGCGGACCTGTTGGGCGACGGCGCTGAGCTGGCGGGTCAGCACGCCGGCCTGGTGCTGCTGCGCTGCTGCCTGCCCACGCAGCCCGCCGAGCCTGGTGTCGACGCGAGCCTTGTCCGTGCCGGGATCGCCGACAGCGGCGCCGGCGGCGAGGAGGGATGCGAGGGCCACGGCTGCGGCAGCAACGAGGCCCGCGCGACGACCCATCAGTCGATCTTCGCCCCCGCGTCGGAAGTCCCTGCCCGTAGGGGGCCCAGTCGGTCAAGCGTCCGGAGCGCCTCGGCCGCGTCGCGCCGGAGGCTCCCCACGACCGCGCGGTAGTCGTCGTCGGAGATCCGCCTGGCCCGGTGGTCGGCCTCGAGCTCCTGCAGCGCCGCGAGCGCCCTATCCCGTTCCTCCTCGGCCTCGAGGAGCCGGCGCTCGGCCGGATCGAGCTCGTGCAACGCGTCGGAGGCGGGCGCCGGCTCGCGGAGGAACGGCAGCGCGACCGCGACGACGACCGCGACGGCGAGCGCCGCCGCGAGCACGACCCACCAGCTCACGTGGTGGCAGGCGTGTCCGAGCGCTCGCGCGCGCTCGCGTATCTCGTCGCGAGGCGCCGCTCCTCGCGCGCGTCGGGCCAAAGCGTGATCATCGAGCCGAGCAGGAAGACGAGCCCCGCGAGCCAGATGAGGTTCACGAGCGGCTTGGTGAAGACCCGGAAGAAGACGGTTCCGTCGTCGTTGACCTGTTCTGCGATCACGAACAGGTCTTCGCCGGTGAGGTAGTCGGTGCGGATCCCGACCTCGTTCGAGACCTGCTGCTCGACGCTGTACGCGTTCTTGCCGGCCTCGACCGTCCCCAGGTCCTTCCCCCCGCGTCGGACGCCGAGGACGGCGCGCACCTCGGTGGCATTCGGGCCTTCGCGCTCGCCGAGCGAGCGATACGTGACCGTGTAGCCGCCGACCGCGAGCGACTGCCCCTTCGCGAGCCTGCCCTCCGTCACGGAGTCGTAGGCGCTCGAGCCAACGATCCCGATCGCCAGCAGCACGATGGCTGCGTGGACGACGTAGCCCCCGTACCGGCGCCGGTTACGCCCGATCAGCTGGCCGAACGCCGTCGGGACGGGCTCTCCGGTCAGCGCGCGCCGGGCGGCCGTGCCTCGCGCGAACTCGTGCACGATCGTCGCCAGCACGAACGCGGAGAACGAGTACGCGACGAGGCCGGGGATCGAGCTTCCCGCGCCGAACGCGATCAAGATCACGCCGGTCGCCAGCGCGACGCTCGCGGGCCATGCGAACGTCTTCAGCAGCCCCCTGAGCGACGCGCGGCGCCACGCGACGAGCGGCCCGATGCCCATCAGGAGCAGCAGCGGCAGCCCGAAGACGCGGAGGAAGAAGTCGAAATATGGCCGGCCGACCACCATCGTCTCGCCGCGCACCGCCTCGGAGACCATCGGCCACGCGGTGCCCCACAGGATCGTGAGGCAGAGCGCCACGAGCAGCAGGTTGTTGTAGAGAAACGCCGCCTCGCGCGAGACGAGCGACTCGAGCTTCGTCGTCGTGCGGAGCTGCGGCAGCCGCAGCCAGATCATCGCCACCGCAAAGACGACCGCGACGATGATGAAGCCCAGGAACCACGGCCCGATCGAGCTCTTCGTGAAGGAGTGGATGGACGTGACGACACCCGATCGCGTGAGGAAGGTGCCGAAGAGCGAGAGGCAGAACGCGAGACTGACGAGGATCACGTTCCAGACGCGGAGCATCCCGCGCTTCTCCTGGATCATCACCGAGTGGAGGAACGCGGTCGCCGCGAGCCACGGCATCAGCGCGGCGTTCTCGACGGGATCCCATGCGTAGTAGCCGCCCCAGCCGACCTCGACGTAGGCCCAGTGCGCGCCGAGCAGCTGCCCGATGCCGAGCGCCGTCCACGCGACGATCGTCCACCGCCGCGTGGCGACGATCCAGCGCTCGTCCGTCCGCCCGGAGAGCAGCGCCCCCATCGCGAACGCGAACGGCACCGCGAGCCCGACGTAGCCGAGGTAGAGCGCGACCGGGTGGACGACCATGTAGGGGTTCTGCAGGCTCGGGTTGAGGCCGGCACCGTCAGCGGGCGCCGCGATCACGTCGAACGGGCTCGAGACCGCGACGAGGAGCCAGGCGAAGCCGAGCGCGATGCCGCCGAATACGGGCGTCACCCAGACGACGAGGTCGCGGGCCCGCTTGCGCGCCAGCCAGACGGCGAGCGCCGCGTACCCGTTGAGCACGAGCAGCCAGAGGAGCAGAGAGCCCTCCTGGCCGCCCCAGAACGCCGAGAGCTTGTACGGGGTTGGAAGCGCGCGGCTCGAGTGCCCGGCGACGTACGCGAGCGAGAAGTCGTTCCGCGCGAAGCCGGCAACCAGGACGAGCGCCGCGATGAGCGTCGAGAAGAACGAGGCGATCAGCGCGTTGCGTGCGGAGTGCGCGAGTCGCCGCTTGCCCTGCCACGCGGCGAAGCCGCCCGCGACAAGCGCGTACACGGAGAGGCCGAGGGTGAGGAGGAGGGCTGCGCGCCCGAGCTCAGCCACGGGTCAGCTCGGCGTGTCGGCGGCCTGGTATTTCGACGGGCATTTGGTGATCATCGTGCCGGGCTTCGACACGAACACCCCGTCCGCCCGCTGCGTGCCGGTGACCACGAGGTCGCGTCCCGTGCGGAACATGTCGGGTACCGAGCCCGTGTAGAGCACCGTCACGCGCTGCTTGCCCGCGCTGTGGATGTCCTCGAGGACGAACCGCATGCCCGCGCCGTGCGGGTCGCCGGTGGGGGCCCCGACGACGCGCCCGGCGAGCGCGACTTCGCCGGTCTTCGTCCCGAGCTCGCCGGGCGAGACGGACGGCGTACCGCCGCCCGCAAGCGAGGTGTACAGGAGGAAGATCGCGAGCACCGCCGCGACGGACAAGGCGATGACGAGGCGGGCAGGCGAGGACTTCCGTGCCACGCCGACAGTCTAGAGACGCCGACGCGGAGGGCGCGCGACTGCGGTCAGCCGCGCGCTGCGTCGCGCTCTCGGCGCCGCGGCACGTCATAGCCGTGCTCGAGGCACAGCGAGCCGGGCGCGTCCTCGGTCAGCGCGTCGCAGTATCCCTTGCCGTAGGCGGCCCTCATGAACGCCGAGACGACCTCGAGGCTCCACTCGGACACGTCCGCGGCCTCGCGCCACAGCTCGGTCAGACGGAGGTCGATATCGAGCTCGAGCAGGTCGATACGGGTTGGCTGATCCATGTCTTCGAGGGTACGAATCCCGTCGGACGGACGAACGCCGCGATACCTCCGTCCCGTTACAGTCGCCGGATGGGACGGATCCGACTCGGCCCCGCGCACATCCCCGACCGGGAGAGCCCCGAGACGGCGATCGAGCTCCTGCTCGAGCGCGGGTACAACGCCTGCGAGATCGACTTCGAGTCGGGCTTCTGGATGGATTATCCGTGGGCGGAACGGCTCGGCGAGCTCGCACGCGAGCACGACGTCGCGCTTTCCGTGCACGCGCCGCTCTTCGGCTGGGTGGGGCACCTCGAGGCGAGCGGGCGGAAGTGGTCCTCGGCGCTCGGCGCGCTCGACCGGAGCGCAGGCATTGCGACGGCCTGCGGCGCTGAGCTCGTCGTGTTCCACCCCGGCTTCCTGCTGGGTCGCAGCCGGGAGGACGCCATCGACTCGGTCGTCGAGCAGCTCGCCCTCGTGCGCGAGCGACTCGTCGGGAAAGGGCGAGGCGTCCCCTTCGGCATCGAGGTGATGGGCCGGGTCCGCGACTTCGGCTCGCTCGACGACTGCGTCGAGATCAGCCGGCGCACCGGCTGGGTGCGGCCGGTGATCGACTTCGCCCACATGCACGCGACGAGTGACGGCGCCTACACGGAGCCCGAGCCGTTTCGCGCGGCACTCGAGCTCGCCGACGGCGCACTCGAGGAGGGCACGCCGTTCCACATCCACTTCTCCGACATCGCGTACGCGAACCGCAACGAGACGAAGCACCTGCCCTACGGAGAGGGCACGCTTCGGGCCGATCCGCTGCGCGAGGCGCTCGCCGCGTTCGAGCGGTCCGCCACCGTCATCTCGGAGTCGCCGGACGAGGGGTCGACTCAGATGATCCGCGCAGCCCTCTCGGGCTGAAGCAGCGCCTCGATCCGCTCCTCCAGCACCGCGGCCTCGTCCTCGCGGCCCCGCTTGCGGAAGAAGCCGGCGAGCGCGGCGAGCGGCTCCGGCTCCGAGTTCCGCAGGTCCGTCGCCGCGAGGAGGTCGACGGCCTCGCGCAGCAGCAGCTCGGCCTCGGCGTCGCGACCCTGCGCGGCGCGCACGAGGCCGAGCACCATGCTCACGTTCGAGCGGGACATCATGTCCTGCATCCCGACCGACTCGACGGCCGACAGCGCCCAGCGCTCTGCTTCTTCGACATGTCCCTGGGCGAGCACGATCTCGGCGAGTGTCCGCTGCGCCTCGACGATCTTCCCGCGCTCCTGCAGCGACAGTAGCGCGCGCACGGTCTCGCGGACGAGCGTCTCCGCGCGCTCCGGGTCGCCGGCGCGCCAGATCGCGACCCCCTCGAGCTGGCGGGCGCGGGCGGCGTCGGGCGCTGCGCCGATCTCGTCGAAGAGCTCGTAGGCAGTGTGGAACGACGCGGCGGCGTCCGCGAACCGTCCTTTGCGGAGCAGGATCGAACCCCCGACGCGCGCGCTCCAGGCCCGGGCGGAGAGGCTGCCGCTCGCCTCGGCGAGCGCCGCGGCCTCCGCGAGCACGCTCTCCGCCTGTGTGAGGTCGAGCCGCGCGAGGTGCGCGCCGGCGAGCTCCACGAGCGCGAGGCTCTCGAGGTCGGCTCTCCCTTCCCGGATCTCGAGCGCCTCGTTCGTGTACCGCTCGACGCTCTCGAGGTCGCCTTCCCACCAGCCGACGCCCGAAAGCAGCGTCAGCACCTCTGCCCGCGCGTCGCCGGGTGCGTCCGAGAGGAGCTCGTTCGCCTGCTGGCCGAGCCTCCGCGCCTGCAAGACGTCGGCGTTCCGGTTGAGGGCGATCTCCGCCAGGGCCGTGAGCGCGAGCCCTTCGATCGTCCGTTCGCCGGCCTCGTGCGCGAGCTCGCGCACGTGCTCCATCTCGTCGGCGGCCGCCGGCAGCTCCCACAGCCGCCACGCCGCGCGGGCCGCCTGGAACCGGCGGTCGAGCGTCGGCTCGAGCTCGAGCGTGCGCAGGAGGAGGCGCCGTGCCGTGCGGTTGGCCTCGCGGGCGAGCGCCCGCTGACCCGCATGCTCGAGCGCAGCGCCCGCCTCGGCGCGCAGGTCGTCCGGGACACGGCCGTCGAGCTCGGCCAGGAGCGCGGCGGCCCGGTCGAGGTGGTACGCATGCGTCTCGACGAGCTCCTCCGGCGAATGGGCACGCAGCCACGACGCAAAGACACGGTGCAGTCGCGCCCGCTCCGATTTCGTGAGGCCGCGGTACGCCACGTCGCGGATCAGCACGTGACGGAAGCGATATGCCTGCTCGCCCGTGACGGTCGAGAGCGGCTCGCGGGTGAGCAGCTGACGATCGACGAGATCGGCGAGCGCGGAGTCGACGTCGAGCTCAGGATCGAGCTCGCAGATCGCCCCCCGCCAGAACACCCGGCCGACGACCGCGCCATGCCGCAGCACCGACTTCGACCCCGGCGGCAGACGGTCGATCCTGGCCGCGATCAGAGCCTGCAGTGTGTCGGGAATCCGCACGCCCGCGGTGTCGCCCTCGTCCACGAGGAGCCGCACCGTCTCCTCGACGTAGAGCGGGTTCCCCTCGGTCTTGTCGAGCAGCGCGGTCCGAAGGTCGTCGGGGAGCGGGAGGTCCTTGACGAGCGCGTCGACGAGCATTCCCGTCTCGTGGTCGGGGAGCGGCCCCAGCTCGATCGTGATCGCGCGGCGACGGCCCCCGCCCCAGCCCGGCCTCGAGTCGAGCAGCTCAGGCCGCGCGAGGCAGACGAGGAGCACCGGCGCGTCGTCGATCCGATCGGCGAGGTGCTCGACGAGGTCGAGGAGCGGCTCCTCCGCCCAGTGGATGTCCTCGAAGCCGAGCACCAGCGGCTGCGCCTCCGCGAGGCTCGTCGCCCACTCGTGCGCCGCCCAGGCGATCTCCTGTCCCCGCCGGTCGCCCGACACGGTGTCGAGCACTCCCGATGCGAGCCCGAGCAGATCTGCGATCGCGTCGCTCGAGCACGCCTCACGGAGCTTCTCGATCGCCTCCTCCGGGGAGTCGTCCTCGGAGATTCCGGCGGCCGCCTGCACCATCTCGGCGAGCGGCCGGTACACGAGCCCCTCGCCGAACGGCAGCGACCTCCCGGCGAGCACCGTCGTGCGTTCGAGACCCGCGAAGAACTCGCGCGCGAGACGGCTCTTCCCGATCCCCGGCTCGCCGAAGATCGTGACGAGATGCGCGCGCCGGTCGCGCACGACTCGCGCGTACGCGTTCTGGAGCAGGTCGAGTTCCTCGTCGCGCCCGACATACGGCGCGGCGACGCTCAGCGGCCTGCCGGCCTTGCCGTCGGCGCAGATCACGCGCCAGACCGGGATCTCGCCCGGGAGACCCTTGAGCGCGCGCTCGCCGGCCGGCTCCGCGACGACGGCGCCGACCGTCAGCCCGTGCGCCGTTGGCCCCATCAGGATCTCGCCAGGGGCGGCGGACTGCTGCAGCCGCGCCGCGACGTTCAGCGCCTCGCCGGTCGCGAAGGTCGAGTCGCCGGACTCGGCGACGACCTCGCCCGACTCGATGCCGATGCGCACCGAGAGGCCGCCGTCGCCGCTCTCGAGGATCGCGGTTGCAGCGCGTACGGCACGCTCCGCGTCGTCCTCGTGCGCCGTCGGGACGCCGAAGACCGCAACGACCGCATCGCCGGCGAACTTCTCGACCGTCCCGCCGTAGGCGGCGATGTGCCCTGCCGCGCGCTCGAAGAAGCCCGTCACACGCCGCCGGACGATCTCCGGGTCGCTTCCTGAGACGAGCGCGGTCGAGTCGACGAGGTCGACGAACATCGCCGTCGCGAGCTTCCGCTCCACGCCTGGAGTCTAGGCTCGTGAGGAGGTATCAGGACGGGCGGTTTTCCGCACTCGCGATCCGGTTTCCAGGCCCGACTACGATGATCGACGTGCTCGACCCGAAGGTCTTCAAGGCGTACGACGTCCGCGGCATCCATCCGACCGAGCTGGACGAGGACGGCGCGTACCGCGTCGGCCGCGCGTACGTCGAGGAATTCGAGCCGCGCAGCGTCGCCGTCGGGCGCGACATGCGCATCTCCTCTCCGACGATGGCGGCCGCGACGATCGAGGGTGCGGCCGACGGCGGCGCCGACGTGCTCGACCTCGGGCTGGTCGGCACCGAGATGCTCTACTTTGCCGTCGGCGAGCTGGGCCTCGACGGCGGCATCTGCGTCACCGCCTCGCACAACCCCAAGGAGTACACGGGGATGAAGATCGTCCGTCGCGGCGCCTTGCCCGTCGGCGGCGACTCGGGGCTCGACAAGGTGCGGCGCCGCGCGGAGGCGGGGTTCGGTGAGGTTCCGCGACGCGGCGAGGTGCGGCAGAAGGACGTCTGGGACGGGTTCGTGGCGAAGGTGCTCTCGTTCGTCGACGAGGCGTCGTTCGCGCCGCTCAGGATCGTCGTCGACGCGGCGAACGGCATGGCGGGGACGATGCTCCCGCCGGTGCTCGAGCGGCTGCCGCAGCTCGACGTCACGCGCTGCTTCTTCGAGCCCGACGGCTCGTTTCCGAACCACGAGCCGAACCCCCTGATCCCCGAGAACCAGGAGTTCATCGTCGAGCGAACGAAGGCCGAGGGCGCCCAGCTCGGCGTCGCGTATGACGGCGACGCCGACCGCTGCTTCTTCGTCGACGACACCGGGGAGTTCGTGCCGGGCGACTTCGTGACCGCGCTGCTCGCACGCGCAATGCTCGAGAAGGAGCCGGGCGCGAAGGTGATCTACGACGTCCGTGCGAGCTGGGCTGTCCCGCGCGCAATCGAGGACGCGGGCGGCGTGCCCCTCGTGAATCGCGTCGGGCACGCGTTCATCAAGCAGCGGATGCGCAAGGAGGACGCGCTCTTCGCGGGCGAGGTCTCCGCCCACTACTACTTCCGCGACTTTTCCCAGGCCGACACCGGGGTCGTCCCGTTCCTCGTGATGCTCGAGCTCCTCTCGCGCGCGGGCAGGCCGCTGTCCGAGCTGCTCGCGCCGTTCCGCAAGCGCTACTTCCTCACCGGCGAGCTCAACACGCCGGTCGCCGACGTCGCGCTCAAGCTGCAGGAGCTCAAGGAGCGCTACGCCGCCGAGGGCGGGCGCATCTCCCATCTCGACGGGATCTCGGTCGACTTCGACGACTGGCATTTCAACGTCCGTCCCTCCAACACCGAGCCGCTCCTGCGGCTGAACCTCGAGGCGCTCTCCGAGCCGCTGATGGAGGAGAAGCGCGACGCCGTACTCGACCTGATCCGGAGCTGATCCGTGTCCGCCGCGCTGGAGCTCGGCCGCGTGACCGACCGTCGCCCGCCGTACAAGTACTCGGCGCTCACGCGCGTCTGGTTCTCGGACACGGACGCGCAGGGAGTCGTCTATTACGGCCGCTACCTGCCGTACTTCGACCACGCCCGCACCGAGTACCACCGGCACCTCGGGAGCCTCGGGATCGACGGGGCCGAGTTCGTGATGCGCGCCGGGACCGTCGAGTATCACGCACCCGCGCGGTTCGACGACCTCCTCGAGATCTTCGTCCGCGTCAGCCAATTCGGCCGGACGAGCGTGGCGTACGAGCTGTGCGCGTTGCGGATCCCCGACGAGACGTTGATGGTGACCGCGACCCAAACGCTCGTGCTCGTCGACCTCGGGTCACGCCGTCCCACACCGATCCCCGACGCCGCGCGCGAGCCGATCCGCGCCTTCGAGGGCGGCGACCTCGTCGAATGAGCTCGTCGCCGCTAGACGCGATCGACGCCGCGCTCGCGCAAGCGCCCGATGCCGACGAGGCGCTCCGCGAGACGGTGCGGATCCTCGCGGCCCAGCCGGGGATCGCCTGGGCGGGGATCGCGTTCGTCGAGACGACCGGCCTCGTGCTCGGCCCGTCCGCGGGGACCCCCGACGAGGCGCAAAGAACCCTTGCAACAGTCTGTTACAAGGAAGAGACCGTCGGCGAGCTGCAGTTGGACGGTGACGCCGACCGGGCGTTTCTCGAGGCGGTCGCCGACCGGATCTCGGCCCACGTGCTCCTCGGCTGGGACACGGCCGGCGAGGCCTGGGAGCCGTGACGGACCTCCCGAGACGTCCCCGCACGCCGGCGCGCCCGCCCGGTTGCCCGGACGGGCGCGGCGCGGCTTCCCCTCCCCCATACGCGTTGTAATCACCCCTGTGGGAGCGGCTATCCCTCGTTCCAGGGATGCGAATAGCTCGATCGAGGTACCCCACTCGAACGAGGGACATTCCCTCGATCGAGGGAGCGGGACTCACGTCATCGAGCGGGCGAGCTCCACGGCCCGGTCGCGGTCGAGATCACCCTCGATGCGAAGCGTCGACCCACCCCGATCGACGAGGAGCGTCGCGCCCGCGAGCCAGCCGTGATCCTCCTCGAAGCTTCCGTTCGGGTCGAGCAGGAAGACGGCATGCGGGCCTCCGGTCAGGAACACCGCGCCGTCGCCGTCGATGGTGAGCCGCTCGATCCGCACCGTCTGCGGGATGAGCTTCCGGAGGATCTCGCCGCGCTGGAGCAGGCCGGGAACCTGCGTGACGAGCAGCCTGATCCGTTCGCCGTCCCGCCAGATGTAGCTCACGCGGCGGCCGTCGACGACCCGCACCTCGTCGGGCGCAGGCTCGCCCTGAGGCGGCTCCGCGACGGGGAAGCCCGCCCGTCGGCGCGCGTCCGCGAGCGTCGTCCGCTCGCCGAGCAGCTCGAGGGAGGCATTCAGCTGGAGCGCAGGCAGCTCGTCGACGCGCACGATCCGGGCGCTACCGATCCCCAGCCAGTCGAAGATCGCCGTCCGCGCGGGCGGCACCGCGAGCGCGACGGCGAGCGCGAGCAGGACGACAGCAAGCGCGGCGCCGACGCGGAACGACGGACGCCGACGGGACCGCGGTGCGGCGATGCGCACCGCGACCGCGGGGGCGACGTCGGGCTCGTGTGGCCACTCGACGAGCGGCGCGAGCGCGTGGAGCTCGTGCTCGAGCCCGCTCACCACGCCTCCTCCCCGAGAACGGCTCGCATCCGGTCGAGCGCGCGCGACGTGCGGGACTTCACGGTGCCGCGCCGCACGCCGAGCGCCGCCGCGGTCTCCTCCTCGCCGAGGTCGAGCAGGAACCGATGGACGAGCACCTCGCGGTCGCGCTCGTCGAGCGCTCCGAGCGCGGCGAGCAGCTCGTCGCGCCGCTCGTGCGACAGCACGGCCGCCTCGGGGGACGGAGCCGCGTCCCCCGAGGCCGCCGCCGCGGCGCGGAGCACGAGCCCTCCGCGCCGACCGGCCGAGCGGCGCCGGTTGTGCGCCTCGTTCGCGACGATCCGCAGGAGCCAAGGGCGGAACGGTGCGCCTTCGCGAAAACGCCCGAGTGCCCGATACGCCTTGACGAAGCCGTCCTGCACAGCCTCCTCCGCGTCGGCGCGATCGCCGGCGGCGACGAGCGCGACACGGAATGCGATCGCCTGGTGCATGCGTACGAGCTCCTGGTAGGCGGCGGCGTCGCCGTGCTTGGCGCGCACGACGAGCGTCGCCTCGTCAAGTGGCCGGCTCACCACCCGCGTCTTCTACACCCGGCAGCGCACGGTGGTTCCGGTAGCGTCGAGCGCGTGGACCAGCCCTGGAGCAGCCTCCGCATCTCGGACGTGCACCCGATCCCCGTCGCCGGCGGCCTTCGCTGGCGGCCGATCCGCCGCACCCTCGGCATCGAGGCGTTCGGGATGAACGCCTACACCGCCGAAACCGCTGGTGACGAGGTCGTCGAGAGCCACACCGAGCAGACGCTCGGTCATCAGGAGGTCTACGTCGTGCTCTCGGGCCGCGCGACGTTCGAGCTCAACGGCGACACGCTGGACGCGCCTGCCGGAACCGTCGTGTTCCTCCGCGATCCGGCGACCCGCCGGCACGCACACGCGGCCGAGCCGGGCACGACCGTGCTCGCCGTCGGCGGGAAGCCGGGCGAGGCGTACACGCCGTCGGCGTGGGAGTGGTACTTCGAGGCGGAGCGGTTCCGCGACCCGCTCGACCCCGAGGCGGCGCTGCGGCTGATGGACGAGGCGAACGAGCGCTTCCCGGACAACGCGGGCGTCGTCTACTCGACGGCGTGCTGGCTCGCGCTCGCCGGCAAGGATGACGAGGCGCTCGAGACGCTCCGCCGCGCCGTGGAGCTCGAGCCGCGCGCCCGGGAGTGGGCCGCGGGCGACGATGATCTCGTCTCGGTGCGCGATCGTCTCTGAGATACGCCGCGCGTCACCCCTAGCGCGTCGCGACGGAGCAACGATTCGCGGCCGGAGGCCGGCTTTGCCGGCCGGGAGGCCAGCGTCGCGTTCCCGTGAGCTGCGGTAAAGGAGGGGGCTGGTGGGGGAACCATGGGTTCCCCCACCTCACCCGCCTGGCGTCATCCGGTAGGCGTCGAAAACGCCGTCGAGGTTGCGCAAGACGGTGAGCAGCGCGCGCAGGTCCTTCACGTCCCCGAGCTCGGCCGTGTACCAGTTCCGCGCCATTCCGTCCTCGACGGTGCCGCCGTACGCGACGATGTTCGACCCGTGCTCCGCGAACGTCCGCGCGACGTCCTCGAGCAGCCGAGCGCGATCCCACGCGTCGACCGCGATCTGTGCACGGAAGCTCGCCGACGTCGCGTTCCCCTCCCACTCGACCGGCGTGAAGCGCTCGGGATTCCGCATCAGCGCCTTGACGTTCGGGCAGTCCGCGCGGTGGATCGTGATCCCGCGCCCGAGCGAGATGTAGCCGCGGATCTCGTCGCCGGGCACGGGCGTGCAGCACTTCGCCAGGCGGACGAGGATGTCCTCCACGCCCGGTACTACGACGCCGAGCGACTCGCCCGACACGGTTCGCTTGTGCGCAGCCGGCTTGATCGCGATCGCGCTCTCCTGCGGCACCTCGTCGGTCTTGAGGCTGTGCAGGACCTTGTTCACGACCTGGCCTGTGCCGATCTTCCCGGCGCCGAGGGCGAGGTAGAAGTCCTCGGCCTTCTTGAACCCCATCTCGCGGATCACGGAGGCGAGCACGCTCGAGCCCTGGAGCTTGCGGTACGGGAGGTTCTGCGCCTTGAGCGCCTGGTCGAGCGCCTCGCGCCCCTTCTGCTCGGTCTCGCCGCGCGTCTCCCGCTGGTACCACTGCCGGATCTTGTTCCGAGCCCGCGAGGACGCCGCGAGCGAGAGCCAGTCGCGCGACGGGCCGCGGCCCGACTTCGAGGTGAGGATCTCGACGAAGTCGCCGTTCTTCAGGCGGTAGTGGAGCGGCACGATCCGCCCGTTGACCTTCGCGCCGACCGTCCTGTGGCCGACGTCCGTGTGCACCGCGTACGCGAAGTCGATCGGGCTCGCCCCGGCAGGCAAGGTCTTCACCTCGCCCTTCGGGGTGAAGACGTACACCTCGTCGTCGAAGAGGTCGGTGCGGAGCGTCCGCATGAACTCGGCCGCGTCCTGCTCGTCGCCCTGCCAGTCCATCAGCGAACGCACCCACTCGAGCCACTCGTCGTCCTGCTTCCCGACGCGACCGCGCTTGTAGAGCCAGTGTGCTGCGACCCCGAGCTCAGCCTCCTCGTGCATCTCACGCGTCCGCACCTGGATCTCGAGCGGACGGCCCGAGGGCCCGATCACGGTCGTGTGCAGCGAGCGGTACCGGTTCAGCTTCGGCATCGCGATGAAGTCCTTGAAGCGACCCGGCATCGGCTTCCAGAGCGAATGGAGGATCCCGAGCGCGCCGTAGCAGTCGCGCGTCCCCTCCTCGCCCGAGCGCTCGACGGTCACGCGCATCGCCGTGAGGTCGTAGATCTCGTTGAACTCGCGGCCCTTCTTGGCCATCTTGTCGTAGATCGAGTAGAAGTGCTTCGCGCGCCCGGAGATCACGGCAGGGATGTCCGCCTTCTCCAGCTCGAGACCGAGGATCGTCCCTGCCTGCTCGACCTGCTCCTCCCGGTCGGCGCGCCGGTCGGCGACCATCGCCTTGATCTCCGCGTACTTGCGCGGGTGGAGGATCTGGAACGAGAGATCCTCGAGCTCCCACTTGAGGGCGTGGATCCCGAGGCGGTGCGCGAGCGGCGCGTAGACCTCGAGGGTCTCCTTCGCCTTCTGCACCTGCTTCTGCTTGCCGAGGTACTCGATCGTCCGCATGTTGTGGAGGCGGTCGGCGAGCTTGATGAGGATGACCCGGACGTCCTGGGCCATCGCGACGATCATCTTGCGGTAGTTCTCGGCCTCTGCCTGCTCGCGGCTCGAGAACTGGATCCGCGTCAGCTTCGTGACGCCCTCGACGAGCTGCGCGATCTCGGCGCCGAACTCGGCCCGGAGCTCGTCGAGCTCGGCGTCGGTGTCCTCCAGGACGTCGTGCAGGAGCGCGGCCGCGATCGTCTGCTCGTCGAGATGGAGCTCGGCGCAGATGCAGGCGACGCCCCACGGATGGTGGATGAACTCCTCGCCGGAGCGCCGCACCTGACCGCGATGACGGGTCTCCGCGGTCTCGAATGCGCGCCGGATGAGATCGTGGTCGACCCCCGGGTTGTACGACTCGACGCTGGTCAGCAGCTCCTCGACGAGGTTCTCGTGATGCGACTGAGTGCCGACGACCGCCATGAGGCTCAGTGTACGGGCCGGACCTCGAGGTTCCCTCCTTCGGGGAGGGGGGTACACACCGAGCACGAACCGATATGAACGCCATGCGGCTCATCCACGAATACCTCGAGCGACGCCGGTTGCGGCGGATGCTCGTCCTCCTCGCAGCGGCCACGCGCCGCTGACGCTCCGCGCGTTTCGCGCGGACAGGCCCGGGTAAGACTCCTGCGTACAGGGGTGGGCTTGCCCGTGGGCGTACCCACCGCGAATCGACCAGGAGGATGGGAGAGGGATGGCCACCAAGACCGCCAGGATGTTCGAGACGCGGAACGACCTCGACGCGGAGAGCCGCGAGAAGCTCGTCGAGCTTCTGAACGCGCGCCTCGCCGACACGTTCGACCTCTACAGCCAGCTGAAGCAGGCGCACTGGAGCGTCAGGGGGAGCGACTTCATCCAGCTGCACGAGCTCTACGACACGATCGCCGAGAGCGTGCTCGAGTTCGTCGACGAGATTGCCGAGCGGACGACCGCGCTCGGCGGGCTCGCCACCGGCACGGTGCGGATGGCGGCCGAGGCAAGCGCGCTCGACGAGTACCCGCTCGACGCGATCGCAGGCGAGGACACGGTGCACGTCGTCGCCGACCGGCTCGCCGCGTACGGCGCCGCCGTGCGGCACGCGATCGAGACGGCGGACTCGGAGCTCGGCGACATGGACACCTCGGACCTCTTCACCGAGATCTCCCGGTCGATCGACAAGCACCTCTGGTTCGTCGAGGCGCACCTCCAGGCGTGAGAGAATCGCCGGATGGCCGGCGTCACGCGGATCAATCTGAACCACCTCGTCCCCGAGTACGACGACTCTGATCCCGAGGGCTACCGGGCCGGCATGGCCCGTTTCGGGCCCTCGCTCGGCGCATCGCAGATGGGCGCGTCCGTCTACGAGTTGCCAGCCGGACAGAGCATCTGCCCGTACCACTACGAGTACCCGGAGGAGGAGTGGCTCTTCGTGCTGAGCGGCCGTGTCACGCTCCGTCATCCGGACGGCGAAGAGGAGCTGGGCGAGGGCGACGTCGTCTGCTTCTCACCTGGGCCCGAGGGCGCTCACAAGGTCACGTGCGCCGGTACGGAGACTGCGCGCGTGATGATGACGTCGACGAAGCAGACGCCGGCGATCGCGGTCTATCCGGACAGCGACAAGGTCTCGGTGTTCCCGGGGGACGACCGCGATCGCCTCACGATGCGCCGCGACACGCTCGACTACTGGGACGGCGAGGCCTAGGCGTTCTACGCGGCGACGGGCAGCTCGAGCGCGGGTCGCGCCAGCAGCGCCCGGAACGTCTCGGACTCGAGAAGCTGTCGTGGCGGGCCGCCCGTCGCGAGACCGAGCTCGGCGAAGATCGCGCGCGCGTCCGGCGTCCACGAGGCTTCGCCCGCGCGCCACTCCGCGGCGAGCCAGTCGCGGAGCTCGTCGTACGCGTCGGGGGCGTCGAAGAGCCTGCGGACGACGAGCTGCGGGGCGACTGTCCCGTTCCAGCGGTTCTCCTTGAGACGGAAGGCGAGGTCGAAGCGGCCGCCGGGCTGCACGCGCTCGAGCTGCGCGCCGAGGCCGAAGGCGATGGCGGAGCCACCGTCGCGCCCGTGCTGGCGGACGCGGAAGCGGAGGTGCCTCCCCTCCCCGACGGTGGCCGGCGTCGCCGCCTCGACGCTTGCGACAAGCAGCGTCGGCTCTGGATTGCCGAGACCGAACGGAGCCAGGAGATCGAGCTCCTGGGCAAGGTCGAGGGTCAGCGCGCCCGCGGGGACGATCGCGTCGACCAGCGTCAGCGGCCGCAGGTCGACGTCGACCAGCCGCTGATCGGCTTCCCGCGCGAAAGCGTCGGCGAACGTGTCGAGTCTCTCTTCCTCGATCGTCAGCCCCGCGGCAGCGCGATGGCCGCCGAAGCCCACGAGGTAGGCGGCGCACGCCGCGAGGCCGGCATGGAGGTCGAACTCGCCGATCGAGCGACCCGAGCCCTTCCAGCCGTGCGCGCTCGGCGCGACGAGCACGACGGGCCGGTGGTAGCGCTCCACGAGACGCGAGGCGACGATGCCGATCACGCCCTCATGCCAGTCCTCGTGCCACAGGACGTAGCCGCGGCGCGCGCGTCGCGCCTCGGGCCACGACTCGACGAGCGAGGTCGCCTCCCGCAGGATTCGCTCCTCGACTCCCTGCCGCTCGCGGTTCAGGTCCTCGAGCTGCGCGGCCAGCCCGTCGGCCTCGACGCGGTCGTCCGTGAGCAGCAGCTCGAGCGCGAGGTCGGGTCGTCCGAGCCTCCCGGCCGCGTTGATCCGCGGGGCCAGCCTGAACGCGACCGAGGTCGAGTCGACGATCGCGGGATCGACATGGGCCGACCGCATCAGCGCCTGCAACCCGGGGCGGCTCGTCCGCGCGAGCGCGCGGAGGCCGGCAGCCGCGAGCGCGCGGTTCTCGTCGACGAGCGGCACGACATCCGCGATCGTCGCGAGCGCGACGAGGTCGAGCAGTCGGGCGACCGCGGGGTGGTCGTCTCCGAGCAGCGCGCGCGCGAGCGTGTGTGCGACGCCGGTGCCGCAGAGATCGGGACAGCCGTACTCCGACGGCCGGGTCGCGACGATCGTGCAGTCCGGCAGGTCGTCTCCGGGCCTGTGGTGGTCGGTGACGATCACGTCGAGCCCGAGCGCGTGGGCGCGTGCGACCTCGGCGACCGCCGTGATCCCGCAGTCGACCGTGAGGACGAGGTCGACGCCGTCCTCCGCGAGCTGCTCGATCGTCTCCGGGGCGAGCCCGTAGCCCTCTTCGAAGCGACTCGGGAGGCGCCACTCGACGTGCGCGCCGAGCTCGCGCAGCGTCAGAAGCGCGACGACCGTCGCAGAGATGCCGTCGACGTCGTAGTCGCCGTGGACGCAGATTCTTTGCCCCTCGCGCACCGCGAGGTGGATCCGCTCGACCGCCGCGGCCATGTCGCCGAGGCGAAAGGGGTCGTGGCGCGGCGGCTTCGCGTCGAGAAACGCGCGCGCCGCGGCGGGATCGTCGAGGCCGCGACGGACGAGCACCGTCGCGGTGGTGTCGCTCAGCCCGAGCTCTCGAGAGAGGGCGTCGACCCGCTCCCAGTCGCACGGTTTCGTCGTCCAGCGGCCGTCCTGCATGGCCCCGTCGACGGTACGGGCGAGGTCGGACGGTGCTTGTCCGCGCCCGTGGCCGAATCGTCGGGGCGCTCGTTGACCAGGAGCCCGGGGCGGGTCTATCGTCGGTGGTGACCTGCGGCGTCGGTGTCGGGGGCGAGCGGAGCAAAGGAGCCTGACGTGTTGACAGCAACGAAAGACCTTGTCCTGCCGACGACCGTGACCGGCTCGTGGCCGAGGCCCTCGTGGTTCACCGGCAACCTCCTCGAGCGCCCGTTCTCGACCGGCATGGCGCGACGTCGCCTACCGCGAGCAGTTCGTCGACGCAGTCTGCGTCGGTGCTCGCGGACCAGGAGCTCGCCGGCCTCGACATCCTCACGAACGGCGACTACCACCTCGACGCCGACCTCGCCGGACGCTCGTGGTTCTCGTACCCGTCCGAGCGCTTCGAGGGCATCTCCGAGTACGACACCGAGACGACGTTCGGCTGGGCCTATCCGATCGGCTCGTGGCTGAACGAGATCGTCGGCGGCTGGAAGTACCACGCCGTCGTCGACAAGATCGGGCCGCGGGTGCCGCTCGAGTTCGCGAAGATCTGGCGCGTCGCGCAGGCCCGCAGCGAGAAGCCGGTCAAGTTCGGAACGATCGCCGCCGACCTCGCAGCGACCGTGCTCACGGTGAAGACCGACGCGTATGCGCAGGACAAGCAGGACCTCATGTGGGACATCGCCACGATCCTCAACGCGGAGCTGCGCGAGCTGCAGGCCGCCGGCGCGAAGGTGATCCAGATCGAGGAGCCCGCGATCCACAGCGCCGCCGCGTACGGCGCCGCGCCCGAGTATCTCGACTTCCTCGTCGACCTCTTCAACCACACGGTCGAAGGGCTCGAGGACGTGCGAGCTCTGGATCCACACCTGTTGGGGAAACCCCGGGGCACAGCACTGCTTCGACCCGCAGATCTCGTACGAGCCCTCGGTCGACATCTACCTGAACCGCCTCAAGGGCGACGTCTGGACGATCGAGTCGAAGGAGAACGGCCACAGCCTGCTGCCCGCGTTCGAGCCGTACAAGGGCAACCTGCCCGAAGAAGGTGGCGGTCGGCATGATCAGCCACCGCCGTCTCCAGGTCGAGACGCCCGAGGACGTCGCCGCCGACATCCGGCTGGCGCTCGAGTACATCGACGAGGACAAGCTCGTGCTGTCCTCCGACTGCGGGTTCGGGAGGCAAGGCGTGCCACGGCCGATCGCGATGTACAAGGCCGCCGCGCTCGCGCAGGGCGCCAACATCGTCCGCGGCGAGCTCGGCGCTCCGCAGACGCACGTGCGAGCGGCGGACCCCGACCTGCAGGTCGACGTGCCCGCACGCCAGCCGGAGGCCGTCGGGGCGTAGATCCTCTCCGTCGTTTCGGGGCGGCGGCGGTCGCCCCGAAGCCTCAGACGGAGTGTCGCTCGCTGCGCTCGCGGCGGGCCTGGGCGATCACCTTGACCCACAGGAGCACCACTCCGGCGGTCGCACCGACCACGCAGACTGCAAGGGGAGCGAAGAGCGCCATCTGCTCGAGCGAGTACTTCGTCAAGGCGGTCCCGCCGAGCCAGATCACGAGCACCAGGACCACCATTACGGCCACGAGCTTCCGATTCCCCACGCCGAGAGGCTAGCCTCTGGGAGTGTCAGGGGAGGCGCGCAACTACTCGTCCGGCGATGCGTTCGCGCTCGAGTTCCTCGGGTACCAGTTCTCGTTCGGCGAGCGCGACTTCGAGGAGCGGGTCGCGGGCGCGGCCGTGAAGCTCGGCCTCGTCCCGTCGAACGACCTCGACCCCGACGAGATCGGCGACCTCGTCGAGCTCGCCGCCGACGCGCGCATCTCGGATCCGCGCAGCCCGCTCGGCGCGTATCTCGTGCGGCACTGGGAACGGCTCGCACTCGTCGACGGCGAGTCGCTCGTGTACTGGCTGCGCAAGCTCGTGTTCCGCAGCGCCTACCTCGACCACAGGGTCAAGCAGGGCCTGCTCGACGTCTCGTGGGACGACTCGAGCGGCGAGTTCATGTACGCCGAGCCGGAGGGCGGCCGCTCCCTGCTCGAGCTGGCCCCCACGCCATCCTGGCATGCCGTCCAGTACCGCCGCTGAGCGGGGACTAGAACAGACTGCCGTCGTCCCGGGCCGCTCCGAGGTGCTCCCGCCCAAGGTCGGTGATCACGCGGCCCCGCGGCGTCCGCTGGAGATACCCGAGCTGCAGGAGGTAGGGCTCGTACACCTCCTCGATCGTGTCGGCCTCCTCGCCGAGGGAGACGGCCAGCGTCGAGAGCCCGACCGGGCCGCCGCCGAACTTCGATGCGATCGCGTCGAGCAGCTCCCGGTCGATCCGCTCGAGCCCCTGCTCGTCGACCTCGAGGAGGTCGAGCGCCTCCTGCGCCACCGCGGTCGTGATCGCTCCCGCGTGGCGGACCTCCGCCACGTCGCGCACGCGACGGAGGATCCGGTTCGCGATCCGAGGCGTCCCCCGCGAGCGAGAGGCGATCTCCTCGGCGGCGTCGTCGGCGATCTCCACGGCGAGGATTCCGGCCGAGCGACGCACGATCGTGGCGAGCTGACCCCGGTCGTAGTAGCCGAGCCGGAAGGTCATACCGAACCGGTCGCGCAGGGGTGTCGTCAGGAGCCCGGTCCGCGTCGTCGCCCCGACGAGCGTGAACGGCGGCAGGTCGAGCGTCAGCGTCCGCGCCGCCGCGCCCTGTCCGAACACGATGTCGAGCCGGAAGTCCTCGAGCGCCGGGTAGAGAATCTCCTCCGCCGCGCGCGCGAGGCGGTGGATCTCGTCGATGAAGAGGACGTCGCGTGGCTCGAGCGCGGTGAGGACGGCCGCGATGTCCTTCTTCTCGAGCGCCGGGCCGGCCACCGTGCGCAGCCCGACGCCCAGCTCCTCCCGGACGATCTGCGCGAGGGTCGTCTTCCCGAGACCCGGCGGACCGGCGAGGAGGACGTGGTCGAGCGCCTCGCCCCGCGCCTTCGCCGCGTCGAGCGCGATCGAGAGCTGCTCCTTGACGCGTTCCTGGCCGACGAAGTCGTCGAGCCGGCGCGGCCGGAGCGTGCGCTCGGCCTCCTCTTCCTCTGGGTGAAGCGCAGGCGCCAGGAACTGGCTCATGCCGCTGCGCCCCTCAACGCGAGCCTGACCCGCTCCTCGGCCGGCAGGTCAGGGTCGATCTCGGCGAGCGCCCGCTCTGCGTCGACGACGGAGTAGCCCAGCTCGACGAGCGCGTCGCGCGCGACGAGGTGGCTCGGTGCGTCGCCGACGGCGGCGAGCGCCGGCTCCGGCAGCGCGCCGAGCTTCTCCCTCAGCTCGAGCACGATCCGCTCGGCCGTCTTCTTGCCGATCCCGGGTATCGCCTGGAACCGCGCATGGTCGCCGAGGGCGATCGCCTTGCGGAGCTCGGCGGTCGGAGAGCCGGAGACGACGGCAAGCGCGACCTTCGGGCCGATGCCGCTCACCGTGAGAAGGTGGACGAACAGCTCACGCTCGTCGGCGTCGGCAAAGCCGTAGAGCTGCAGTGCGTCCTCGCGGACGTGGAGGTACGTCTCCACCGTCACCTCCGAGCCCGCCCCTGCACGGCGCAGCACCGACGGTGTCGCCGCGACGAGATACCCGACGCCGTTCACGTCGAGCACGAGCCCCTCGGCGCTCCGCCCGGCCGGCCGTCCCCGCAGGCGGGCGATCACGCCAGCCTCCTCACGAGGCCATCCGCGCGAGCGGCGGTGCCATCGCGTGGCAGATCGCGACGGCGAGCGCGTCCGCCTCGTGCGACGTCGCGGGCTCGTCGGGGAGGGCGAGGAGCATGCGGACCATGCGCGAGACCTGGCCCTTGTCCGCCCGTCCGTAGCCGCACACGGCCTGCTTCACCCGCGCGGGCGCGTACTCGGTGCACGTGACGCCCGCGGCCGCGGCTGCGACGAGCGCGGCGCCCCGTGCCTGTCCGACGAAGAGCGCGATGCGGGCGTCGGCACCGACGAAGGACTCCTCCAGCGCGACGGCGTCCGGCTCGTGCTCCGCAATGAGCGTGCCCACGCCCTCGAAGATCCGCCTGAGCCGCAGCTCGGGCCGCTCCCTGGCGCCGGATGTCCAGCACCCCTGGGCGAGGGCCCTGATGCGCCCGCCGCTTTCGTGGACGATCCCGTACCCGCACGCAGCCGTCCCTGGGTCGATGCCGAGGACCTTCACGTGAGGAGGGTACGCAGCCCTGCGGACGACTCTCACGTGGGGGGACCCATGGTTCCCCACGAGCCCCCTCCTTCTGCGACGTTCACCGACAACCGGCCCTGGCCTCCCGGGCGGCAAACCCGCCCTCCGGCCGCGCACGTCATGCGCAACTCCATGGCTCCACTACGCTCGGCGGATGGACATCGTCGACCTCCTCGCGCTCGAGGGCCACGGCCCAGCGTGGGGAACGGCGAGCGAGGAGCTGAACGCGACGCTCCTCGTCTGGCGCGACGGTGAGGGCCAGCCCGAGCACGTGAACGCGGAGCGCGACGTCGCGCTCGTCGCGCTTGCCGGTGGCGGAACGCTCGTCGTCGACGGCGCCGAGCACTCCTTCACGGCGGGAACGCTCGCGATCGTGCCTCGCGGCGCGACCCGCTCGCTCGTCGCAGGCCCCGACGGACTCCGTTGCCTGTCGCTCCACCGCCGCCGCGGAGGGCTCGGGATCACACGCCTCTCGCCGGACTAGGAGGCCACGGCCTCCAGCACGGCCTCGGGGATGTCGAAGTTCGCGTAGACGTCCTGCACGTCGTCCGACTCCTCGAGACCCTCGACGAGGCGGACGACCTGTTTCGCGGTCGACTCGTCGGCGATCGCGACCGTCGTCTTCGGCACCATCGAGATGCCCGCCGACTCGAGCTCGAGCCCCATGCCCTCGAGCGCCTCTCGGACGCGTGCGAGCTCCTCCGGCGGCGAGGTGACGACGAACGTCGAGCCGTCGCGCTCGACGTCGTCGGCGCCCGCGTCCGCGGCCGCGAGCACGAGCTCGTCCTCGTCGACGCCGTCGGCCGTGACGAGCACGATCCCGCGTCGCTCGAACTGCCAGGCGACCGCGCCCGTCGCGCCGAGGTTCCCGCCGAACTTCGTGAACACGTGGCGGACGTCGGACGCAGTGCGGTTCCGGTTGTCGGTCAGCGCCTCGACGATCACGGCGACGCCCTCGGGGCCGTAGCCCTCGTACACGACGGTCTCGAAGATCGAACCGTCCGTCCCCTCACCGGTCCCCTTCGCGATCGCGCGCTCGATGTTGTCCTTCGGCATCGAGTACGAGCGTGCCTTGTCGATCGCGTTCTGGAGCGCGAGGTTCGACGCCGGATCCGAGCCGCCCTCCTTCGCCGCGACCATGATCGCGCGGGAGAGCTTGGAGAAGAGCTTTCCCCGCCTCGCGTCGGCGGCACCCTTCTTGTGCTTGATCGTCGACCACTTGCTATGCCCTGACACTCATCGCCTCCGTGACCAGCTCGAGGAACCGTTCGTGGATCCGGGGATCGTCCGTCAGCTCGGGGTGGAATGCGGCGACGAGGACGCGACCGTCACGCAGCAGCACGGGCTCGCCGTCGAGCTGGGCCAGAACCTCCACGTCGGCTCCGACGTCGCGCACGCGGGGCGCGCGGATGAAGACTCCCCGGAAGGGACGCTCCTCCCCCTCGAGCTCGAGGTCGGCCTCGAAGCTGGCGACCTGCCTGCCGTACGCGTTCCGGTCGACCTCGAGGTCGGTCAGCCCGAGGTGCGCTCGGTCGAGCAGGATCATCCCCGCGCAGGTGCCGAAAACCGGCGCTGGGAAGGAGCGGATCGCCTCGTCGAGCCCGTAGAGCGACGCGAGGCGCAGGATCGTCGTCGACTCGCCGCCCGGGATCACGAGCCCGTCGAGCCCTGCGAGCTGCTCCGGCAGGCGCACCTCGACGACGTCCGCGCCCGCCTCCCGGAGGACGCGCGCGTGCTCGCGAAAGGCGCCTTGCAGCGCCAAGACGCCGACTCGGGGCCTGCGATCCATCGACGAAAAGTGTAGTTAGAGCGTGTCTCTAGGCCCTGCGCAGCAGGGCTTACCAGCCGCGCACTTCGAGCCGCTCGGCCTCGGCGAGCGAGCTCGCGGAGATGCCGACCATCGGCTCGCCGAGCCCCGCGGAGACGTCCGCGAGGATCTTCGGATCGTTGAAGTGCGTCGTCGCCTCGACGATCGCCTTCGCCCGCCGGTCCGGGTCGCCGGACTTGAAGATCCCGGAGCCGACGAACACGCCGTCCGCACCGAGCTGCATACATTGCGCTGCGTCGGCCGGCGTGGCGATGCCGCCCGCGGTGAAGGTCACGACAGGCAGGCGCCCGTTCTCGGCGACCCAGCGGATCAGCTCGTACGGGGCCCGATGATCCTTCGCGGCCGCGTAGAGCTCCTCTTCGCGGAGGCCCTGCAGCCGCCGGATCGCGCCGAAGACGGCCCGCATGTGGGTCACCGCATTGACGATGTCTCCGGTTCCCGCCTCGCCCTTCGTGCGGATCATCGCGGCGCCCTCGGCGATTCGCCGCAGCGCCTCGCCGAGATTCGTGCAACCGCAGACGAAGGGAACCGTGAACGCGTGCTTGTCGACGTGGTGCTCCAGGTCGGCCGGGGTCAGCACCTCGGACTCGTCGATGTAGTCGACCTCGAGCGCCTCGAGGATCTGCGCCTCGACGAAGTGGCCGATGCGGCACTTCGCCATCACCGGGATCGAGACAGCCTCCTGGATCTCGCGGATCTTCTCGGGGTCGGACATGCGGGCGACCCCGCCGTCACGTCGGATGTCGGCAGGGACGCGCTCGAGCGCCATCACCGCGCAGGCGCCCGCATCCTCGGCGATCCGGGCCTGCTCCGCGTCGACGACGTCCATGATCACGCCGCCTTTGAGCATCTCCGCGAGGCCCGTCTTGACGCGCAGCGTGCCGATCTCGGCCATGCGCTGAGTGTAGCGGCGGCCCCTTCCGGCCGAGACCGGAGGGGGCCGCCGACGAAGGGTGCTACGAGGTGCTCGGCGCGTCCGGGTCGTCCGCCGGGGGCGTCTCGGGCGACGCGGGCGGAGTGGTGGTCGCAGGCGGCGTTGCCGGCGGCGTCATGGGAGCCGGCGCGTCGTCGTCGCCTCCGCGCATGCCCGCCGTCGCACCCGAGATCTGGTCGCGGATGCCGGTCAGGCTCTCGCCGGCCGCACGCATGTTCATCCATGCGCCGACGACCATGACGATCGCGAACGCGAGAGCCAGCCACGACCAGAAGGTGCGGCCGACGAAGTCTCCGCCCGGCTTGTCGAGCCACCGGATCAGCGCGAAGATCAGCACGAGCAGCGCCAGCGCCGCGGTGATCATCGAGGGGGTGACGCCGATCTCGAACTCGATGTTCGCAAGCCTGATCGCCTGCCAGACGAGAAGCCCGATCGCGAGCAGGCCAGCGATCCAGCCCACGCCGTGCCACATCGTGATGCCGGTGTCGGCGCCGATCGCGTCGAGCTCGTCCTTACCCGGCCCGGTGTAGTGGAACCAACTGAAGAACGAGAGGATCAGAAAGGCGATGGTCGCCCCGAGGACGATCTTCGCGCCACTGCTGAGCTCATTCATCCTGTCCATTTTGCGCGCATTTCCTTTCGGGATCCGGAGGATTTCCTCGCAATCGATCGCAGGATATGACACAGATACGCCCACTGCGGCGCGACTCCTCTCCCCGCAGGCGGACCGACTCGCCTGAACCGACGTTGCGCCGTCGAGAAGGGGGTCCGCATGGGCCCCCTTCTTCCTGCGAAAAAGCCGGCCGGGGCCGCCGCACCTCAGGGGAGGGGGCAGCGGCGGCACACCGGCCGACGTTCGAGGCACGGGTCGCCCCGCACCCCACGGCCCACGAGAAAAGAGGGAGCCGCACGAGAGGAGTACGGCCTCGGGCACGCGGTTCCT
Organism: uncultured Actinomycetes bacterium; assembly: GCA_963742625.1. GTDB lineage: Bacteria > Actinomycetota > Thermoleophilia > Gaiellales > Gaiellaceae > Gaiella. The sequence continues at coordinate 465,137 of CAVUMO010000002.1, read as the reverse complement.
CTCCCCGCCGCTGCACGGCGATCTGTACGCGCGCTGTAAACAATGCGACGGCTGGGTAAGCACCTTGTGAGGTTTCTTCCGATTGGGATTTCCCTGTGGATCGTACGGCGATATACAGGCAGCACGTGCATCCCAGAGACGGAGGACGTTCCTCGATGGAATCCAACCGAAACACCTCGGCACGACGCTGGTCTGCGGTCGCGAGCATCGCGCTCGTCGCGGGCGCCGTGCTCGTCGCGGTCGTCGCGAGCGGCGCGGCGAGCGCTCAGACGGAGGCGAACACGTCGCCTCCGTCCATCTCCGGCAATCCACTCGTCGGCCAGACGCTGACCGCGACCTCCGGAACGTGGTCCGGAATGACCACAGGATTTACCTACGACTGGTTCCGCTGCGACCCGAGCGGCGCCAATTGCGATACGGCCGGCGCCCCAATCGGCTCCGGCCAGGTCTACCAGGTCGTGTCGGCGGACGTCGGCCACACGCTCCGCGTTCGCGTGACCGCGGCGGGCTCGGGCGGCGGGCAGGCCCTGTCGGGGCAGACCACGGCCGTCGGTGCGAGCTCCGGCCCGGTGCACACGTCCGATCCGGTCGTGACGGGCTCGGCCGTCGAGGGCCAGACGCTCACGACGACGAGCGGAGGCTGGACGAGCAGCTCGGCGATCACGTTCTCGTATCAGTGGGTCCGGTGCGGCACCGACGGTGGTGCGCCAGACGGATCGAACTGCCCCGCGGTGTCGGGCGCAACCGGGCAGACGTACAAGCTCGGCCACGATGACGTCGGGCATCGGCTGCGCGCGCAGGTGACCGCCCGGAACGGCGACGGCAGCACGCACGCCGCGTCGAACCCGACGGCGGTCGTTCAGGCGTCCGGGACAGGGTCCGGTCCCGCGAAGAGCACGAAGGAGCCGTCGATCTCGGGCACCGCTCGACAGGGTCAGACGCTGACCGCGAACGGCGGCAGCTGGAGCGGCGTGAGCCCGATCACGCTGACGTACCAGTGGGTGCGCTGCGGCGCCGACGGCGGCAAGCCCGACGCCTCGAACTGCGCGACGATCGCGGGCGCGACGTCGACCACCTACGCCCTCGGCGCCTCGGACGTCGGGCAGCGGCTGCGGGTGAAGGTGACCGGACGCAACAGCCAGGGGAGCGCGACCGCGGCGTCGAACGCGACCGGGACGGTGCAGGGCACCGGGCCGGCGCTCCCGGCCGGGGCGATCAAGCTGCCCAACGGCAAGTACTCGATCCCGGCCACGAGCGTGTCGCTGCCTGCGCGTCTCGTGATCGACGGCGTCTCGTTCCAGCCGAATCACGTGCGCTCGCGGCAAACGACGATCGAGCTGCGGGTGCACGTGGTCGACACCCGCGGCTATGTCGTACGCGACGTGCTCGTGTTCGGACGCTCGACGCCGCTCGTCACGTCCGCCGCGGGCGAGCAGCACACGGCGCAGGACGGCTGGGCGACTCTGCGCATGACGCCGCAGCGGGACTTCCCGCTCCGGCGGGGCTACAGCGTCCAGTTCTTCGTGCGGGCGCGGGAGCAGGGCGACAACCTGCTGGCAGGCGTCTCCACGAGGCGCCTCGTCCAGGTGCGCACCGCGCGGTGAAGCTCGGCCAGATGGGCCGCGCGGCCTTGAGGAGGTCGCGCGGCCCCGGGGGGCCCGCGGGCGGGGGAGCGACGCTACCCGGGTCGACGGTCGACTCGGGTAGCGTCCGCCCGATGGACGACGACGTGCCGGAGCCCAAGGCAACCGCCAGCGATCACGAGCCGCCCGCCGGGGCAGAGACGAGCGCGACGTGGAGCGGCGGAGACGCGCCGCTCACGTACACGGCGACGGCGCGCTGGGTCGTCCTGCGCAAGAAGGACAAGCCGGCTGCGGAGATCTTCTCCGTCGCCTACGTGGCGGACGCGGACGAGTCGCGGCCGGTCACGTTCGTCTTCAACGGCGGCCCGGGGGCCTCGTCGGCGTACCTTCACCTCGGCGCCATCGGGCCGCAGCGCGTCGCGTTCCCCGCGGACGGCTCTCTCCCGGAGATGCCGCCTCGGCTGGAGCAGAACGAGGCGTCCTGGCTCGCGTTCACCGACCTCGTGTTCGTCGACCCGGTCGGCACCGGCTTCAGCCGCGTGATCGAGCGCAAGAAGCAGGAGAAGGCTGCCAACGGGAGCTCGGGCGAGGACAAGGACGAGGCCGTCGACCCGAAGGAGTACTTCGGGCAGAAGCGCGACCTCGAGTCGCTCTCCGAGTTCATGGGGCGTTGGCTGTCCGCGAACGGCCGGTGGGCCTCTCCGGTGTTCGTCGCCGGCGAGAGCTACGGCGGCTACCGCGTCGGCCGTCTCGTGCGCATGCTGCAGGAGGGAACCGGGATCGGCCTCAACGGCGCGATCCTCATCTCCCCTGCCCTCGAGATCGGCACGCTGAACCCGACGGACTACGACGTCCTGGGCTGGATCGACACCCTGCCGACGATGGCGCTCGCGGCAGCGCACCACGGCCGCTCGCGCGTGTTCGCCCGCGGGACGGCGCCAGAGGAGGTACGCCGCGAGGCTGAGGCATTCGCGACGAGCGAGCTCGCGTCGTTCCTCGTGCGGGGCGCCGCGGCGGACGACGGCGAGCGCGAGCGGGTGCTGACGCGCCTTTCGGACCTCCTCGGCCTCCCCATTGAGCTCGTCACGCGAGCCGAGGGCCGCATCCCGATCTCCACGTTCGCACGGGAGCTCCTCCGTGACGAGCGACGGGTGCTGGGCCTCTACGACAGCACCGTGACGTCGATCGATCCGTTTCCCGATCGCGACGCGTTCGCCGGGCCGGACCCGACGCTCGCGGGCATCAGCCCGGCGTACACGATGGCGGTGAACCGGCTCCTGCGGGCGGAGATCGGCGTGGAAACGGAGCGCGAGTACACGCTGCTGAGCTACGAGGTGAACACCGCCTGGAAGGACGACGCACCTCAGCACGCGTTCCTGCCCCTCGTCGGCGCGACGGACGACTTCCGCTACGGGATGGCGCTGAACCCGCACATGAAGGCGTTCATCACCCACGGCCGCTACGACCTCGTGACGCCGTACTACGCGACCGATCGGCTGCGGAACCTCATGCGTCTCGACCCGCAGATGGGCGACCGGCTGACGGTGCGCCACTTCGACGGCGGGCACATGTTCTACGCGTGGGCAGCGAGTCGCCGCGCGTTCGGCGAGGCGATCGCCGCGTTCGTCGCCGACGCCGTCGGCCTCTAGCCGGTTCGCGCCGCGCGGCGGCCTGGACAGCGCCCTCGTGGGCGGCTATGTTCGTCAAGCGCCCGAAAGTCCGACTAGCGGACAGCGCGCCCGCGCCGTGTCGACGAAGCCCACCCACTCGATCGAGGACGTCGACCGGAAGTACGTCTTCCACCCGTTCAGCGAGCCGCGGCGCCACGAGCAGGACGGCGGGCACGTGATCGTATGCGGCAGCGGTTGCACGCTGTGGGACTCCGGCGGTCAGGCGTACCTCGACGCGATGGCCGGTCTCTGGTGCGTGAACGTCGGGTACGGCAGGCCGGAGATGGCCGAGGCGATCGCGCGCCAGATCGAGCGGCTCTCCTACTACCACGGCTTCTCGTCGATGGCGACCGAGGCGCCCGCCCTCCTCGCCGAGCGCGTCCTCGCCTCCACCCCGGTCCCCATGTCCAAGGTGTTCTTCGGGTCGAGCGGCTCGGACGCGAACGACACCCACGCGAAGCTCGTCTGGTTCTACAACAACGCACTCGACCGTCCCGAGAAGAAGAAGCTCGTCTCGCGGGCCCGCGGGTACCACGGCGTCACGGTGCTCTCCGCCGGACTGACCGGCCTGGCCAACCTTCACGAGGGGTTCGACCTTCCGCTCCCGATGATCCGGCACGTGCGGGCGCCGCACCGGCTCTGGGAGGCGACCGAGGGGATGTCGGACGACGACTTCGTGCGGTTCCTCGCGGACGACCTCGAGCAGCTGATCCTCCGGGAGGGCCCTGAGACCGTCGCCGCCTTTATCGCCGAGCCGCTGCAGGCAGCCGGCGGTGTGCTCGTCCCTCCCCCGGGTTACTTCCCTGCGATCCAGGAGGTGCTCCGTCGCCACGACGTCCTGTTGATCGCCGACGAGGTGGTCTCCGGCTTCGGACGCCTCGGCTGCTGGTTCGGGAGCGAGCTCTTCGGGATCGAGCCGGACCTGATCACGGTCGCGAAGGGCTTGACGTCCGCGTACGTCCCGCTCTCGGGCTGCCTCGTCTCGGAACGGGTGTGGAGCGTCGTCGCGGATGCGTCGAAGGGCGTCTTCGGGCACGGCTACACATACACCGCCCACCCCGTCGCGGCGGCCGCGGCGATGGAGAACCTCGACATCATCGAGCGGGACGGGCTCGTCGCCCAGGCGGCCGCGCGCGGCGCGAGGCTCAACGAGCGCCTCCACGAGGCGTTCGACGACCACCCGCTCGTCGGCGAGGTCCGCGGGATCGGGTTGATCGGCGCCGTCGAGTTCGTCGCTTCCCGCTCCCCCGCGCGGCCGTTCGACCGCTCCCTCCGCGTCGGCCCACGGATCGCGCGGCGCTGCCTCGAGCGTGGCGTGATCACGCGTGCCCTGCCGGACGCGGACACGATCGCGTTCTCTCCGCCGTTCGTGGTCACCGAGGACGAGCTCGACGAGATGGTCTCGACGGCTCGCGCGGCCGCGGACGACGTCGCCGCAGAGCTGCGTGCCGGGTGAGAACATCATGTCGTGTCGGCGCTCGGGCTGATCGTGAATCCGATCGCGGGCATCGGCGGTCGCCTTGCGCTCAAGGGGAGCGACGATCGCGCCGCGGTCGACCGCGCCGTGCGCAACGGCGCGCCGCCCGTTGCGGCCGCGCGCGCGCGGAGGACGCTCCACGTGCTCCGCGCGCAGGCGCCGGGGATCGAGGTGCTCGCGGCCGGGGGCGGAATGGGCGCGGAGCTCGCAGAGGAGCTGGGCCTCGCGGTCACGCTCCTCGGGTACGAACCCGCTCGCCCGACGACCGCGGAGGACACGCGTGCCGCCGCGCGCGAGCTCCTCGAGCGCGACGTCGACCTTCTCCTCTTCGCAGGCGGCGACGGAACCGCGCGTGACGTCGTCTCCGTCGTCGGCACCGAGCTCCCGGTGCTCGGGATCCCGTCCGGCGTGAAGATGCGCTCGGCCGTGTTCGCCACGACGCCCGAGGCGGCCGGCGAGGCGGCGGCCCGCTACCTCACGAGCCCGGACGCGTTTCCGCTGGTCGAGCGCGAGGTGCTGGACGCCGCGGACGGGATCGAGAGCGAGCTCTTCGCGCTCGCACGCTCCCCGCACGTAGGCGGGCGGCTCCAGGCGGGCAAGGCGACGGCCCGTCCGGCCGACGAGGCGGCGCTGACCGCCCTCTGCGAGGGCATCGCACGCGAGATGACGCCCGGTCGCCTGTACCTCGTAGGCCCGGGGACGACGACCGGCCGGATCCTCGGCGCCCTCGGGATCGAAGGGACGGCGCTCGGCGTAGATGCGGTGCTCGACGGCGAGCTGCTCGAGGCCGACCTCGCCGAGGACGGGATGCTGCGGCTCCTCGACGCGCACCCGGAGGCGACCCTCGTCCTCGGCGTGATCGGAGGCCAGGGCTTCCTGCTCGGCCGCGGCAACCAGCAGATCTCGGCGCGCGTGCTCCGGCGCGTCGGCACCGACAACCTCGTCATCGTCGCCGGAGCGGACAAGGTCGCGGCGCTCGACCCGCCCGTCCTCCATGTCGACCTGGGCGACGACGAGAGGGAGAATCTCCTCGAGGGCTACCGCCGCGTGCGCGTGGCTCCCGATCGATCGATGGTGCTGCGAGTCTCGGGCAGATGACGCACGGCGAACGAAGGGAGGCACGGCGTTGGCGACACGCATGATCCCGGATCAGGCCCACCCGTACATGGCGATCTCGCCGCCAGGCGTCGTCGACGAGCTGCTCGCGGAGCTCGGCCTCGACGACGTCGACGAGCTGTTCGAGCAGATCCCCGAGAGCCACCGCCTCTCGCGGCCGATCGAGCTGCCGCCCGCGATCCGCGCGGAGGCGCAGCTCAAGCGCCACCTGACGGAGATCCTCTCCCGCAACGCGACGTGCGCGGAGAACCTCAGCTTCCTCGGCGCCGGCTGCTGGCAGCACTACGTCCCGGCGGTGTGCGACGAGATCATCTCGCGCAGCGAGTTCCTCACGCCCGTGTGGGGCACTCCGGCGTCGGACTTCGGCCGGAACCAGGCGTGGTTCGAGTACGCGAGCCAGCTGGGCGAGCTCGTCGAGATGGACTTCGTCGGGCTGCCCGTCTACACGTGGGGCTGCGCCGCGGGCAACGCCGCGCGGATGGCCGCCAGGCTCACCGGCCGCGACCAGCTGCTCGTTCCCGCCTCGCTCGACCCGGAGCGCCTCGCGGTGATCCGGAACTACTGCGCGCCGCCGGAGGTGCGGAACCACGTCGAGGTCGTCACGGTCGCGTACGACCCGGGGACGGGGCGAGTCGACCTGGACGATCTCCGCGAAAAGCTCTCCGACCGGACCGCCGCCGTCTATCTCGAGAGCCCGTCCTTCCTCGGCGTCGTCGAGTCCGACGCGGCGCAGGTCGCCGAGCTCGCCCGCGCCGCCGGCGCGGAGACGATCGTCGGCGTCGACCCGATCAGCCTCGGCGTGCTCACGCCGCCGGGCGCCTGGGGCGCGGACATCGTCGTCGGCACGACCCAGCCGCTCGGCGTGCACATGTACTGCGGCGGCGGCGCGGGCGGGTTCATCGCGACGCGGGACGAGGAGCGCTACGCGCGCGAGTATCCGACGCTGCAGGTGTCGATCTGCGACACGATCGAGCCCGGCGAGCGGACGTTCGGCGTGATCCTCTTCGAGCAGACGTCGTACGGCGCGCGCGAGAACGGGAAGGACTGGACCGGCAACTCCGTCTACCTCTGGGCGATCGCCAACGCCGTGTACATGGCGTTGATGGGGCCGAGGGGCTTCGCGGACATCGGCCGCGCGATCCTCCAGCGGAGCCATTACGCGGCGCGCAGGATCGACGAGATCGCCGGCGTGCGGGTCCGCTTCGACGGCGGCTTCTTCAAGGAGTTCGTCGTCGACTTCGGCGAGACTGGGCGCACGGTCGCAGAGATCGACGCGGGCCTTCGTGCGCGCGGGATCTTCGGTGGGAAGAACCTGTCGCAGAGCCACCCGGAGCTCGGTCAGAGCGCGCTCTACTGCGTGACGGAGGTGCACACGCAGGCCGACGTCGACCGACTCGTGTCCGCGCTGGTGGAGGTGACGTCGCGATGACCGCCCTCCGCCGCTACCACGCCGCCGTCTGGGACGAGCCGCTCGTGATGGAGCTCGGCCGACCGGGCTCGCGCGGCGTCGAGATCCCGCCCGTCGAGCCCGCGCTCGCGGCCGAGGTCGGCGACGCCGACACCCTCGTCGCCCCGTCGATGCGGCGGGAGGAGGCGCCGGAGCTGCCGGAGCTCTCCGAGCCCGAGGTACTGAGGCACTACCTTCACCTCTCGCAGGAGACCCTCGGGATGATGGGCGTCAGCCTCTTCGGGACCTGCACGATGAAGTACAACCCGCGCGTCAACGAGGCGATCACGAAGCGGTTCGTCGCCGACCTGCATCCGCACCAGAGCGAAGAGACGCTGCAAGGGATCCTCGAGCTCGTCTGGCGCCTGGAGCAGGCCCTGTGCGAGCTCTCGGGGATGGACCGCTTCGTGTTCCAGCCCGGCGGGGGCGCCGACGCGGCGTACCTCCACGCGTGCATCACGCGTGCGTATCACGCCTCGCGCGGCGAGCTGGCGCAGCGGAACGAGGTGATCACCTCGATCCAGGCGCACCCGTGCAACGCGGCGACCGCCGCAACGGCGGGCTTCTACGTGATCACGCTGCCGCTCGAGGAGAACGGCTACCCGTCCCTCGCCGCGCTCGAGGCCGCCGTCTCGGAGCGGACGGCCTCGCTCCTGATCAACAACCCCGACGACATGGGGATCTACAACCCGGAGATCGCGCGGTGGGTGGAGATCGTCCACGAGGCCGGCGGCCTCTGCTTCTACGACCACGCGAACTTCAACGGCGTGATGGGGAAGATCCGCGCCGCGGAGCTCGGCTTCGACGCCTGCATGTTCATGCTCCACAAGACGTTCGGCGCTCCGAAGGCGGGTGGTGGGCCGGCGGTCGGCGCGTACGGGTGCAGCGAGCTCCTCGCGCCGTTCCTCCCCGGTCCCCTCGTCTCGCGCGACGGCGACCGCTACCGACTCACGGAGGCCGGCCCGCCGAGCGTAGGCCGAGTCAGGGAGTTCCTCGGCAACGTCCCCGAGCTCGTCAAGGCGTACGCCTGGGTGCGGGCGATGGGCGGCGAGGGCATCGACCGCGCCTCGGACCTGTCGGTCCTGGCCAACAACTACATGGAGAAGAAGCTCCTCGAGATCCGCGGCGTCTCCAAGTCGCACCCGCAGCTCACCAAGCGGCGGCTCGAGATGACCCGGTACAGCCTCGAGCAGGTCACCCAGGAAACCGGAATCACGGCGGTCGACGTACAGAACCGCATGGTCGACTTCGGCGTCGACGCGTTCTGGCTGAGCCACGAGCCGTGGATCGTGCCGGAGCCGTTCACGCCCGAGGCCGGCGAGATGTGGTCGAAGGACGACCTCGACTACTGGATCGCGGTGCTCGAGCACGTCGTCGAGGAGGCGTACACGGAGCCCGAGACGGTCAAGGGGGCGCCGCACCGGCAGGTCGTGCACCAGCTCGACCCGACCGGCCTCGACGACCCGGCGCGGTGGGCGACCACCTGGCGCGCGTACCGCCGGAAGCGCGCCGCGGCCGGCGGATAGTCAGCTCCGGCCGCCGCCGGAGCGGGGCGGTCGAACGGCGGGTAGTCAGCCCCCGGACGTCGCCGAAGGCGGCAGTCCGCTTCAGGGATGTGCCCGGGGAGCCGGCTTCGCCGGCCCCCCGGGAGTTTGCGGCGTCTGTTCCGCGAAAGGCGGAACAGACGCTCGCAGGCTGGTTCAGTCGGTGGCGCGGACGTCCCGCTCGACCGCGGCGGCGAGCTCGAGCAATCGCGGGAGAAGCTCGCCGCGGATCCGGTCGAGCGACCACCGGCTGGTGTGGACGGCGACGTTCACCGAGGCGATCACCCGGTCGTGCCCGTCGCGGATCGGGACCGCGAGCGCGCGTAGTCCGTCCTCGAGCTCCTGGTCGACGAGCGCGTAGCCCTGCTCCCGGACACGCGCGAGCTCGTCCCGGAAGGGCGCCCGCTTCGTGATCGTCCACTCGGTGTAGCGCCGAAGCTGGAACGAGCGCCCGTGCTCCGTGAGCCATTCGTCGCGCTGGCCCGCGAGGAGCACGCGGCCCAGCGCGGTGGCGAAGGCGGGGTCGTGCGTCCCGACGTCGACGGAGACGGAGAGGATCCGCCGCGCCGAGACATGAGCGACGTAGACGATCTCGAACCCGTCCAGCACGGCGACGGTGGACGACTCATGCACGTCCTTAACGAACGCGCGCAGGTGCGGGAGCGCCAGGTCGGGCAGGGTCAGCCGGGAGAGGTACGGCCGGCCGAGGTCGAGCACCTTGGGACGCAGGCGGAACCGCCGCCCGTCGACGTCCATGTAGCCGAGCTCGACGAGCGTCAGCAGGAAGCGGCGGGCGGCCGCCCGGGGAAGCCCGGTCGCCTTCGCGACGTCGCTCAGCGTCAGGGCGGTCGGCGCTCCGTCGAACGCGCGGATGACCGAGAGGCCGCGCTCGAGCGACTGGACGAAGTCCGCGTCGCGCACGACGTCGCCGTTGGGCGTCTCCCTCCGCTCCACGCTCGCCGCCGAGGGCTCGGCTGTCGCGAGTGCCGCCTCGATCGCGCCCGCGGCCTCCCGGAGGCGAGGCAGGAGGTCGGCGCGGATCGCGTCGACGGTCCAGCGTCCGGCGTGGACGGCGAGGTTGATCGCCGCGAGGACCGTGCCTTCTGCGTCGCGGATCGGCACGGCGACGGCGCGAAGCCCCTGCTCCAGCTCCTGGTCGACGAGGGCGTACCCCCGGCGGCGCACCCGGGCGAGCTCTGCGCTTAGCGTGCGGGCGCCCGCCATGGTGCGATCGGTGATCGGCGAGAGCGACGCCGAGCCGAAGTATTCGTCCAGCCACGCGTCCTCCTGCGCCGCGAGCAGGACGCGGCCGAGCGAGGTCGCGAACGCCGGGTCGCGCGTCCCGACGCCGATGGTGATCGACATGATCCTGCGCGCCGGGACGTGGGCGACATAGACGATGTCCGTCTCGTCGAGCACCGCGATCGTCGCGGACTCGCCGACGTCGTCGACCAGCGCCTCGAGGTGCGGCCGGGCGAGCGCGGGCAGCTGGAGGCTCGAGAGGTACGCGCGCCCGAGCTCGAGGACGCGCGGGCTGAGCTCGAAGAGCCGCGCGTCCACACGGACGTAGCCCAGGTCGACGAGGGTGAGGAGGAACCTCCGGGCAGCCGCGCGAGCGAGGCCGGTGGTGGTGGCGACCTCGCCCAGCGTCAGCGTCCTGCTCTCGCCGTCGAAGGCGCGGATGACTGCGAGCCCCCGCTGGAGCGACTGGACGAAATCGGTCTCGCGGTCGGACGACTCCGCGGACACCGCGGTGCGCGGGCTCACGCCGTCCCCGGCTTCGTGCGCTCGACGTCCCGCACCGCGGCGAGCTCCTCCGCGGTCGGGGGCGGCGTCGTCCCGAGCGTGTCCGCGGCGCGCAGCTCCCAACCCGTCGCGGCGCGCACCTGCTCGAAGGTCACGCCCGGATGGACGTGTGTGAGCAGGAGCTCGCACGTCCGCGGGTCGGGAGCGAGCAAACCGAGGTCGGTGATCACGCTCGTCGGCCCGCCACCGGGGAGCCCGAGCCGCTCCCGGTCGCCCCGGCCGCTCCCGTACCCGACCGAGGTCACGAAGTCGACGGTCTCGACGAGCTTGTCGGGACCATGACGAACCACGATGATCACCTCGCGGCAGGACGAGGCGATCTCGGGCGCGCCTCCGGCGCCGGGCAGGCGGACCTCGGGGTGCTCGTAGTCGCCGACGACGGTGGTGTTGATGTTCGCGTACCGGTCGAGCTGCGCGGCCCCGAGGAAGCCGATGTCGAGCCGGCCCGGCTGGAGCCAGTAGTTGAAGATCTCCGGGACGCCGACCACGGTGTCCGCCGTCTCGGCGAGGATCCCGTCCCCGATCGAGAGTGGCAGCGACGCCGGCTTCGAGCCGATCGTGCCCGACTCGTAGACGAGGACGAGCCGGGGCGCATGGAGGCGGCGTGCGACGTTCGCAGCCGTGCTGGGAAGGCCGATGCCGACCAGGCACGTCGCGCCGTCGGGCAGCGCCCGCGCGGCAGCGACCGTCATCATCTCCGCCGGCGTCCAATCGGACGCCGTCCCGCGGTGCGCCTCAACCTGCGAGGACATGTGCCTCCATCCAGGCGCGGAACGCGTCGCGGTCCCGGCTGATCTCCGCCCACGAGACGTAGAAGTCGTTGTCCCGCTCCGTGTACCCGTGCGCGTACGACGGATGGGCGCCGTCCGGGGCGACCGACACGACGTCGATCGTCCACGACGGGAGGAACACCGCGCCGGGCCGCGGCTCGAGGACGTCGACCACCTCCTCGACCGTGACGACGGCGGCTCTCGCGGCGAGCACCGCCTCCTTCTGGATCCCCGTGATCCCCCAGAGCTGGACGTTCCCCTCGCGGTCGGCCCGTTGCGCGTGGATCACCGTCACGTCGGGTCGGAGCGCGGACACCGCGGTGAGCAGCTCGCCCGTGAACGGACAGGTGATCTGTCGGATCGTGTCGGTGTGCGGGACGAGATCGCTCCCCGCGTAGCCGCGCATCACCGCGAAGGGGAGGCCCGAGGCCCCCGCCGCGTAGCGGTTCGCCATCCCCGCGTGGCTGTGCTCCTCGAGCTCGAGCGGCCGCGGCCAGCCGTTCTCGACGGCGTCCCGGAAGCGGTAGAGGCTCCCGACGCCGGGGTTCCCGCCCCAGGAGAAGACGAGCCTGCGCGCACAGCCCATCCCGATCAGCTGGTCGTAGACGATGTCCGGTGTCATGCGAACGAGCGTCAGGTCGGTTCGACCCTGTCGGAGGATCTCGTGACCCGCCGCGAACGGGATCAGATGCGTGAAGCCCTCGAGGGCGACGGTGCAGCCGTCGGAGATCGTTCGCTCGATCGCCTCGGGGAGCGACACGATCTCGGCTCTGGGGCGGCGCTCGACCACGGTTTCCGGCGCGAGCCCCACGGTGCCCGAACGATAGGTGCGCACGCGGGACCGGTCAACAGAAATGTGCAGAATACGCACCGATGAACGGGGTCCGCACACTCCGCCGAGAGGTCTCCCCCGGCCCGCCGGAGCGGTCCGTCCGTTGAAGGTCCGCGTCGGCGCGAAGGTGCCGAACAGCGGGCCGCTGCCCGTGGCGATCGGGATCCCCGAGATGGCGCGGACGCTCGAGCAGGCGGGCTTCGAGTCGCTCTGGGTGAGCGACCACGTCGTGCTGCCGGCGGAGATCGAGTCGCGCTATCCCTTCGCCGCAGACGGCCGCGCGACGTGGTCGACGACGATGCCGTACATCGACGCGGTCGTCGCGATGACGCTGATCGCGAGCGCGACGGAGCGCGCGACGATCGGCACCGCCGTGCTCGTCCTCCCGCTCCGGAACCCCGTCGTCCTCGCGAAGCAGGCGGCGTCGCTCGACGCGCTCAGCGGCGGCCGGTTGGCCCTCGGCGTCGGGGCCGGGTGGCTGCGCGAGGAGTTCGAGGCGCTCGACGTCCCGTTCGAGGCTCGCGGCAAGCGACTCGTCGACGGCATCCGCATCCTGCGCGAATGCTGGACCGGCACCTACCAGGGAGACATCGTCTTCGCGCCGACGCCGGTCGGCGCCCTGCCCGTCTATGTCGGCGGCCACTCCGAGATCGCCCTGCGGCGGGCGGGAGCGCTCGGCGACGGATGGCTCGGCCAGCAGTCGCTCGACGCGATCGACACGGACGAGCTCGAGGCCGCGCACGCGGCGATCACCGTCGCTGCAGCCGACGCGGGCCGCGACCCGTCCGGGCTCCGCGTCGTGCTGCGGATCGTCGACTCCGCCGGTCGGAGCGACGAGGTCGCGCGCCGGCTTCCGGCACTGGAGGCGGCCGGCGTCGACGAGGTGATCGTCGACCTCGACTGGGACGGGGGCGATCCCGCCGCGGATTACGCCCGGATGACGTCGTGACAGGGACCGTCCTCGTCACGGGGGCCTCGCGGGGGATCGGCGCGGAGGCGGCACGGGCGCTCGCCGCAGACGGAGCGGCCGTGATCGCCCACTACGGCTCGTACCGGGCCGGCGCGGAGGAGGCGGTTGCCGAGCTGCCGGAGGATCGGAAGCTGCTCCTCCAGGCGGACATGGCCGAGCCGGGCGCGGCGAGGGCGCTCTGGCGCGACGCCGTCGCCTGGCGCGGACGGGTCGACGTCGTGGTCGCCAACGCTGCGATCGCGCCCGAGACGCCGTTCGACGGCACGGACGAGGACTGGGACGCGGGCTGGGACCAGACGCTCCGCGTCAACGTCCTCGAGCCGGTCAGCCTGATCCGCGAGGCCGTCAACCACTTTCTCGAGCATGGCGGCGGCATCGTGATCACGCTCTCGAGCTGGTCGGCCCAGCAGGGCTCTGCGATTGCGTCCCTCCCGGCGTACGCCGCCTCGAAGGCGGCGGTGAAGGCCGTCACGCAGACCGTCGCGCGCGCCTATGCCGCCGAGGGTGTCCTCGGCTACGTCGTCGCGCCGGGGATCGTCCGGACGCGGATGTCCGAGATCTCGGCGACGGCGCGAGGCGGCATCGAGGCCGTGAACGCGTTCCTGGCGATGGGCGAGATGGTCCCAGCAGAGGAGGTCGGCGAGCTGATCGCGTTCCTCGCGAGCGGGAAGTGCCGGCACCTGAGCGGCGCGACGATCGACGTCAACGGCGCGAGCTACGTGCGCTAGGAACACGAGGAGAGGGACGAGATGGAGATCAGGCGCATCGACGTCTACGCGGTTCGCTACCACCACGCGTCCGGGCCGTTCGTCATGTCCGGCGGCCGGGTCTCGACCGAGCAGGACGGGACGGTCGTCCGGCTCGAGACCGACGACGGGCTCGTCGGCTGGGGCGAGCAGTGCGTGGTCACGCCGACGTACTCGGACGGCTACGCGCCGACCACGCAGGCCGTCCTCGGCCTGCTCGCGCCCGCGCTCCTCGGCGCCGACCCGCGGCGCACCGACGTTGCCTACGCCCGCCTGGACGCGGCGACGAAGGGCTACCGGTACGCGAAAGCCGCGCTCGACATGGCCTGCTGGGACCTCTTCGGGCGGGCGACCGGGCTTCCCGTCGCCGATCTCCTCGGCGGGATCCAGCAGGAGGAGTTCCCGCTCTACACGGGGATCGGCATCGCGGCGCCCGAGGAGATGCGTGAGCGGTGCGCGGCGGCGCTCGAGGCCGGCTATCGGCGGGTTCAGCTCAAGGTGGGGACCGGCGTGCGCGAGGACGTCGAGCGGATCGAGGCGTGCGTCGAGGCGCTCGCCGACGCGGAGCTCGTGATCGCGGACGCGAACGCCTGGTGGACGCAGGCGGAGGCGGCGCGCGTGATCGCGGCCGTCGAGCACCTCGACCTGATGATCGAGCAGCCCTGCGCGTCGCTCGAGGAGTGCGCGCGGCTCCGCAGCACGACGCGGCGTCCGTTCGTCCTCGACGAGAGCCTGATGGAGCTCGGCGACCTCGTGAAGGCACGGGCTGCCGGGGCGGTCGACGCGGCCAGGCTCAAGCTATCGCGCCTCGGCGGAATCACCCCGACCCGGCGCGTCCGGGATCTCGCGGTCGCCTTCGGACTGCCGGTCACGGTCGAGGACACGGGCGGCGGCGACCTCATCTCGACCACGACGGCGCACTTCGCCGCGTCGATCCCGCCAAGGCTCCTCCTCGCCGGGTTCCTCCCGGGCGAGATGGCAGCCGAGCGGATCGCGACCGGGACCCCAGAGCCGGAAGGCGGCCGCGCGCGAGTGCCGACCGGCCCGGGCCTCGGCATCGAGGTGAACGAGGCGGCGCTCGGCGAGCACCTGCTGCGTGTCGAGTGACGTTCGCATTGCGGCCGGGCGACCGTCCTGCGTACAGTGCGGGTGATGACGGTCTCCGTCGCGCCCGCCGCAGACCGCGTGAGGTCCCGCCTCCGCGACCCTGAGCTCTTCCGCGACGACCTGTTCGTCGCGGGCGCATGGGTGCCGAGCGCCGACGGGGCGCGCCTCGAGGTGGTCGACCCCGCTGACGGCCTGCCGCTCGGCTCCGTCGCCAGCGCGACGCGCGACGACGTCCGGCGCGCGATCGACGCCGCCGACCGCGCGCTCCCTGCATGGGCGGCGATGCCTGCGAAGGAGCGGTCGGCGATCCTGCGCCGCTGGTTCGACCTGATGGTCGAGTCGGCCGACGACCTCGCGGTGATCCTCACCGCCGAGCAGGGCAAGCCGCTCCCCGAGGCGAAGGGCGAGATCCTCTACGGCGCCGCGTTCGTCGACTGGTACGCGGAGGAGGCGAAGCGGATCTACGGCGAGACGATCCCCGCGAACACGGCGAGCCGCCGAATGCTCGTCCTCAAGCAGCCGGTCGGCGTTTGCGCCGCGATCACCCCGTGGAACTTCCCGATGGCGATGATCACGCGCAAGGCAGGCCCCGCGCTGGCGGCGGGGTGCACGATGGTGCTGAAGCCGGCGAGCGCGACGCCCTTCTCCGCGCTGGCGCTCGCGGGGCTCGCGCAGCGGGCGGGCGTGCCGCCCGGCGTCTTCGCAGTCGTTCCCGGATCGTCGTCCGTCGTCGGGGACGAGCTCGCGACGAACCCGACCGTGCGCAAGCTGACGTTCACCGGCTCGACCGAGGTGGGCCGCGAGCTGATGGCGAAGTGCGCGGGGACGATCAAGAAGGTCTCGCTCGAGCTCGGCGGCAACGCGCCGCTCCTCGTCTTCGACGACGCCGACCTCGACGCGGCGGTCGACGGCGCGATCGCGTCGAAGTTCCGCAACACCGGCCAGACGTGCGTCTGCGCGAACCGGCTGCTCGTGCAGGACGGGATCCACGACGCGTTCGTCGAGCGCCTCTCGGAGGCGGTGCGCGCGCTGAGCGTCGGCAACGGGTTCGACGACGGGGTCGAGCAGGGGCCGTTGATCGACGCCGCCGCCGTCGCCAAGGTCGAGGAGCACATCTCGGACGCGCTCGCGCAGGGCGCGGCGGTTGCCGCAGGGGGAGCCCGCCACGAGCTCGGCGGGACGTTCTTCGAGCCGACCGTGATCACCGGGGCGACCTCGGAGATGCGCGTCGCGCGCGAGGAGACGTTCGGCCCGCTCGCGCCGGTGTTCCGCTTCACCGACGAGGCCGAGGCGATCGCGCTGGCGAACGCGACGGAGTTCGGCCTCGCCGCCTATCTCTTCACGCGCGACGTCGGCCGCGTCTGGCGGGTCGGCGAGGCGCTCGAGTTCGGCATCGTCGGCGTCAACACGGGCGTCTTCTCGTACGAGGGCGCGCCGTTCGGCGGCGTCAAACAGTCGGGCATCGGGCGCGAGGGCTCGCGCCACGGTATCGACGAGTTCCTCGAGATCAAGTACCTCTGCCTCGACGGCGTCGACCGCTGAGCGCCGCGCGCGGACGCGCGCGAATTGTCGAGGACGGCGCGATGCGTTAGCGTCGGAGGTGCACTCCCGCGCCGTCTCGGAGCGGTGCGCATCGATCCCAGGACACGGTCGTTGTGACGCTCGAGCGCGAGCTCCTCATCCCGCAGATCAACCGCGTCGCCGCACGCGGGACACTCGGCTCGACGGGCCTCGCGGTGCTCCCGCGCTTTCTTGACACCGGAATCGCGCTCGTCCACTATCCGGACACTCGGCCACTATGCGTACGCCGCTTCCGACGATGAACGAGCCTCTCCCAACGGCATCGCCGGCGGCCGAGCACCCGCCCGCCCGCCCGGAGGAGGTCGTCCGGCTCGAGGGCATCCGGAAGTCGTTCGGCAAGAACGAGGTGCTCCACGGCGTCGACCTGAGCGTCCATCGCGGCGAGCACGTGGTCATCTTCGGACCGTCGGGATCGGGCAAGTCGACGCTGCTGCGGACGATCAACCTGCTCGAGGAGCCCAACGCGGGCTCCGTCCGCATCTTCGGCGTCGAGTACGGGCCGGGCCTGACGCCGGGCGGCCCACGCGGGAGCGCGATCGAGCTCCGGCGGCAGGTGGGGATGGTGTTCCAGCAGTTCAACCTCTTCCCGCACCTCACCGCGCTCGGCAACGTCGCGCTCGCGCTCCGCACGACGAAGCGCATGGGCCGCAACGAGGCCGAGGAGCGCGCGGCGCGCGCGCTCCAGCAGATGGGTCTCCTGCGCTGGGCGGCCCATTTCCCGGGAGAGCTCTCGGGCGGGCAACAGCAGCGCGTCGCGATCGCGCGTGCGCTGAGCCTCGACCCGAAGGTGATGCTCTTCGACGAGCCGACGTCCGCTCTCGACCCCGAGCTCGTCGGCGAGGTGCTCGGGGCGATGCGCCTCCTTGCCGAGTCGGGGATGACGATGGTGATCGTCACCCACGAGCTGAACTTCGCGCGCGAGGTCGGTGACTACATGGTGTTCATGGACGAGGGGCTCATCGCCGAATCCGGCCGGCGCGGGTTCCTCGACCGGTGCGAGAACCCGCGGACGAAGCAGTTCATCGCGGCGGTGCTGTAGGTGCGCTCGTGAACCTCGTCGCCACCTACGACTGGTCGCTCGTCTGGGAGCACCGCAGCGAGCTCCTGCACGGCCTTCTGACCGCCCTCGAGGTGGCCGCGGTCGCGCTCGTGATCTCCACCGCGATCGGGCTCCTCCTGGCGCTCGCGCGATTGGGCAAGCCACCGCTCTCGTGGCTCGCGGTGATCTACATCAACGTCTTCCGCGGCGTCCCCGCGCTCGTCAGCGTGATCTGGGTGTACTTCGGGTTGTCGCTGATCATCGGCATCAGCTTCTCCGTGTTCCAGGCCGGCGTGATCGCGCTCGTCCTGCTCTACAGCGCGTTCATCGCGGAGATCTACCGCTCGGCGCTCAGCGCGATCCCGCGGGGCCAGCGGGAGGCGGGGCTCGCGCTCGGCATCCACCCCGTCCGCGTCTTCGCCCGGGTGGTCCTCCCGCAGGCGACGAAGATCGCGATCCCCAACATCGGCAGCATGTTCATCGGCATGGTGAAGGACACCTCGACCTTCACCGTGATCGGCCTGCTGGAGGTCGTGCGGGTGACGCAGAACCTCAACTCGACGACCTTCCAGCCGTTCGTGCTGTACACGGCGGCCGCGGTGCTCTACGTCGCGGCCGCGTTCGGGATCGACCTCCTGTTCCGGACGATCGAGAAGCTCCTCGCGACCCCGCCGTCGGGCCGTGTGGCACGAGCCGTCTCGCGTCGTCGTCGCAAGCGCCTCGAGGCGGTGATGCTGCGGCTCGAATCCGCATCGGGCAGGACGTAGGAGAAGTGCAGTCGGTGTGACGATCGAAGGAGGAGGAAGCGACGTGGTAGGCAGACGAAGAAGGTGGGCTGGTCTCGCGGCGCTTGCCGCCGGGCTCGCGGCCGTGTCCGTCGCGGTCGGCGGCGCCACCGCGGGCAACAACGCGGCGAACCCGCTCCGGTTGAACAGCTCCGGAACGCTCGTCGTGGGCATGAACCTCCAGTACCCGCCACAGATGTACCTCGACAAGAACGGCAACCCGGCGGGCTACGACGTGATGATGCTGAAGGCGCTCGCCAAGCAGATGAAGGTGAAGCTGAAGATCCAGAACCTGGACTTCAACGGCCTCATCCCGGGCCTTGTCTCGAAGAAGTTCGACATGGTCTCCGTCGGGCTCACCGCGACCCCCGAGCGGAAGAAGGCGATCAGCTTCAGCCGGCCGTACGTCCCGTACGCGCAGGTCCTCGCCGTCCGGCCAGACGACACCACGCCTGCAACGATTGCGGCGTGGAACAGCTCGGACAAGACGATCACCTCGCTCCAGGGGTCGACCGCGGAGCAGCGGGTGAAGAGCCAGTTCCCGAACGCGACGTCCAAGTCGTTCCCCGACCAGAACGCCGCGTTCCTCGAGGTCGCGACGGGTCGCGCGGACGCGATCGTCGTCGAGAACTACCTGGTCGCGCAGTTCAACAAGTCGAACCCGAACAACAAGCTCAAGGAGGCACCGTTCAAGCGGCCGCTCACGGTCGAGTACGGCTCCTGGGCGGTGCAGAAGGGCAACACCGCTCTCGCCCGCTACCTGAGCGGGTTCATCTGCAAGATCCAGAACAACGGGACCCTCGGCCGCTACTACCAGACGGCGGAAGGGACGAAGCTGCCCCCGATGCCGGCCTGCAAGTAGCACGGTCCGTTCCGGCCCGGGCGGCGCCGACGCCGCCCGGGCCGCTCGCCGCCGGATGAGCACCGCGACCGAGAAGCGCTACGACCTGCTGGTGGTCGGCGGTGGGCCGGCGGGCCTTGCCGCTGCGTCGACCGCCGCCGGCCTCGGCCTCGACGTCGCGATCGTCGACGAGCGCCCCACGTTCGGCGGACAGATCTACAAGCAGCCCGGCCCGGGTTTCGTCGTCAAGGACCCGCGTCGGCTCGGCCGCGACCACCTCCGCGGCCGGGAGCTGATCGAGCAGGCGGAGGCGAGCGGCGCAGAGCTGCTGCCGTCGACGAGCGCCGTGGCCGTCCGCGACGACGACGTCGTGCTCGTCCCCGACGGCGGGCACGCGCTCACGGTCTCCGCCGCCCGGCTGCTCGTCGCTCCGGGAGCCCATGACCGTCCCGTGGTCTTCCCGGGCTGGACGCTCCCCGGCGTGCTCACGGCCGGGGCGGCGCAGACGATCGTGAAGACGCAGCGGGTGCTCCCCGGGGAGCGGCTCGTGTTCGCGGGCAGCGGGCCGCTGGCGCTCGCGTTCCCCGCGCAGCTCCACCACTACGGCGCGAACGTGCTCCTGGCGCTCGAGGCCGGCCCCCGGCCCGGGCTCCGCGACGTCCTCCGGCTCGGCGCCGCAGCGAGGGGCAACAGCGCGCTCCTTCGCGATGCCGTCTCCTACCGGTCGGGGCTCCTCCGCGCCCGCGTGCCGATGCGCTACGGCCGCATCGTCGTTCGCGCCGAGGGCGACGGCAGGGTCGAGCGCGTCGTCCACGCAGCGGTCGACCGGAGCTGGCGCGTGATCCCCGGCACCGAAGAGCACGCCGAGGCGGACACGCTCTGCGTTGGCTACGGGTTCGTCCCCTCGGTGGAGCTTCTCCGGCTCGCGGGCTGCGACTTCCGGTACGACGAGGACCTCGGCGGCTCGGTCGTCGTCGTGGACGAGTGGCAACGGACCACGGCTCCCGGCGTCTCCACCGCGGGTGACGGCGCCGGGATCGCCGGTGCGCTGGTGGCAGTGGACGAGGGCCGCCTTGCCGCACTCGGCGCCGCGCTCGACCTCGAGGCGCTGACCGCCGGCGAAGCAGAGCGGCAGGCGGAGCCGATACGCGCGCGCCTCGCGCGCAAGGCCGCCTTTCGGAAGGCCCTCCGCCGACTCCACACGATCGGCGACGGGGTCTACGAGCTCGCGACGGACGACACCGTGGTCTGCCGCTGCGAGGAGGTCACACGTGGCGAGGTGTACGTGGCGGCCGCCGAGACGACCGACCTCAACGTCGTGAAGAGCCTCACCCGCGCGGGAATGGGTCTCTGCCAGGGGAAGAGCTGTCAGCGCCAGGTCGCCGCGACGATCGCCGCCCGACATGGCATTCCGATCGAGTCCGTCCCACCGGCGACGCCGCGCTTCCCGGTGCGGCCGGTGCCGATGGGCGCGATCGCCGACTCGACGATCGAGGACGACGGGCTGTTCTTTTGAGCGACCCCGCGAGCCCACCGCTGCCGGCCTCGACCGACGTGCTCGTCGTCGGCGGGGGCCTCACTGGCACGGCGCTCGCGTACTTCCTCGCCGGCGAGGGCGTCGACGTCGTGGTCGCGGAACGAGGCGAGCTGAACCGCGAGGCCTCCGGAACGAACGCGGGGAGCTTCCATTTCCAGATCGCCATCCACCACCTCACCGCCTTCGAGACGGCGAGCGTCCGCGGCCGGCTGCTCGAGGAGGTGCGGCTGCTGCGGGCCGCCGCGCGGGTCTGGGAGACGCTCGAGCACGAGCTCGACGGCCCTCTCGATGTCCACGTGACCGGTGGCTTGATGGTCGGCGAGACGGACGACCAGTTCCGGCTCCTCGCGGAGAAGCAGGAGATCGAGCGGGAGGCGGGGCTCGAGACGCATCTCCTCGGCCCGGCGGAGCTGCGCGACTTCGCGCCGTACCTCGCGGACGACCTCACCGGCGCGACGTTCTGCCCCGGCGAGGGTCATGCGAATCCGCTCCTCGTGGTTCCGCTCTTCGCCCGACGGGCGGTCGAGCGCGGTGCCGTCGTCTGCACCCACACGGCGGTCGAGCGGATCGAGCGCCAGGACGTGGCGGGCTCTCAACGGTTCCTCGTCTCGACGAGCGCGGGCACGATTACCGCCAGGCGCATCGTCAACGCCGCCGCGGCCTGGGCAAACGACATCGCGGCGCTCGTCGGCCTCAGCCACGCCTACCGGGCGGACGGCCTCCACGTCAACGTGACCGAGGCGCGCCCCCGCCTGATCGAGCCGATGGTCCAGCACATCGGTCGCCGGCTGACGCTCAAGCAGTCTGCGAACAACACGTTCATCATCGGCGGCGGCTGGCCCGCGCGGCCCGAGCAGCCTCCGCGGCGTTTCTCGAATCGCTGGGACAGCGCCGCGGGGAACACCGCTGTCGCGATCCGAGTCGTCCCCGCCCTGGCCGGCGTCCGGGTCGTCCGGACGTGGACCGGCGTGATGCCGTTCACGCACGACGGCGCCCCCGTCGTGGGCGAGTCGAACGTCGTCCCCGGCTACTTCGTCTGCCTCGCGACGACCGGGTTCACGTTGATGCCGCTGCTCGCGCGGATGCTCGCCGAGCACATCGCGTCGGGAGCGCCGCTTCCGCCAAGCTTCTCTCCCGACCGACGATCGTCCCAACCGGCCCCGACCACCTGAGAGGACGCCCATGAACCGAGACGACGTCACCTGGCGCGGCTACTGGCCGGCGTGTCCCACGCCGTTCCACCGCGACGGGAGCTACGACCCCGACTCCCACCGCGCGCTCCTCGAGTGCTACCTCGAGATGGGCGTGCACGGTGTCCTGATCAACGGGACGACGGGCGAGTGGTTCTCGCAGACGCCCGACGAACGTCGGCTGGTCGCCGAGACCGCGATCGACCAGGTCGCGGGCCGGGTCCCGGTGGTCGTCGGCTGCGCCGCGTACACCGCCCGCGAGGCCGCCGAGCTCGGTCGTCATGCGATCGCGGCGGGCGCTGCGGGCGTGGAGTCCACCCCTCCCCCCTACGCCAAGACGTACGACGACGAGACGGTCGCGTACTACGAGGACCTCGCGAGCGGCGTCGACGGGCCGCTCCTGGTCTACAACTGGCCGCACGGCACGGCAATCGACATCGGCCCCGAGCTGGCGAGCCGCCTGGTCGAGATCGACACGGTCGTCGCGCTGAAGGACTCGACCCCGAACCCCGAGCAGTTCTACGAGACGACGAAGGCCGTCGTCGACCGCGTCAGGGTCTTCGGGCCGTTCATGTCCGTCGAGGGATTCGAGCGCCTCCTCACGGACGGCGGCGACGGCTTCATCGGTGGCGGTTGCCTCTTCGGCCCGCCCGACCCGCAGTTCTGGGAGGCGTACTGGCGAGGCGACCACGACGCGTGCCGCGCGCACGCCGTGCGCGTCGACAGGCTGTTCCCGAAGCTGTGGCTTCCCGGCGGCTGGGGCGGTGTCTACGCCGCGTACCAGAGCCAGCTGAAGGCGATCATGGCGATGATCGGCCAGCCGGGAGGCTGGCCGCGGCGCCCGCGCCTCCCGCTGACGGACCCGGCGAGCCTCGCCGCGATCCGCGAGATCCTCGCCGAGGAGTCCCTGCTACCGGAGGAGGCGAGCGTCGTATGAGCACCGCCCTCTTCTCCGGCGTCGACCATGTGGGAGTCGGCGTCGGCGACATGGACGAGGGAATCGCCTTCTACGGCAGGGTGGGCTTCTCGGACGTCCTCTTCGACTACACCGGCGAGGTGCCCGGGACCGAGACATTCACGGCAGGCACGCCGCGTCGTGCGCGCGTCGCGATGCTCTCGAATCCCGAGGCGACCCCCGTCGGGCCCGGGCGGATCAAGCTCGTGCAGGTCCTCGACGGCGAGGGTCCTCCGCCCGTTCCTGCCGGCCAGGGCTGGGGCGAGGTCGGCGTCTGCGAGATCTGCCTCCATGTGCGGGACGTGTACGCCGTGCACGACCGACTCGTCGAGGCCGGAGCAACGTCGCTGATGGCGCCGCTCGAGGGCTCGGTGATGCCGTATGACGTGTCGCTCGACATCGGGTACGTCGCCGACCCGTGGGGCGGGAAGCTCGAGTTGATCGAGTGGACGGGGCTCTGGAAGTCCCTGCCGGGCGAGCCGCGGGCGGAGGGCGTCAACCACGTCGCGTTCGGCGTGGCGGACATCGACGCGAGCCGCCGGTTCTACGAGACGCTCGGCTTCGGCGAGATGCTCTTCGAGTCGACGGAGTTCTTCGAGCCGATGGCGCCGTGGTACGACCGGGAGCTGCCCGACCAGCACATGGTGATGATGCTCTCGTCGCAGGGCGGCGGCATCGAGCCGTGCAAGCTGACGCCCCTCGGCCCCGACTGCCGCGGCGAATGGGGCCACCTCGGCCCGATGGAGTTCGCGGTCGGCGTCTCGAACCTCGAGCGCGCCTGCGACCATCTCCGCAAGGCCGGCGTCGGGCTCCTCGGCGAGCCGAAGAGGGTCGACGTCGGCACCGGCGAGTGGCGGTACGCGTACCTCGTCGACCCGGACGGGCTCTTCGTCTCGCTCGTCGAGCCGCGCTACTAAGGAAGGGCGGGCCAGGAGTCGCCGAGCCCGTCCTGGCGCTCGACGCGCATCCCGTCGCGCACCCAGGTCATGCAGGCCCGCGTGTTCGGGACGTCGTCGACGACGACGAGGCAGTCGAAGCAGACCCCCATGCCGCAGAACACCCCGCGCGGCGCTCCGCCGACCGTCGTCCGCGTCTGCCCGCTGCCCTCGGCGAAGAGCACCGCCGCGACGGTCTCGCCGAGGTAGGCGGTCGTGGGCCGGCCGTCGATCGTCAAGGTCACCTTCGGCCCGCGCTCGAGCTCGTCTCCGAGCGGCAGCCTGCGCGTCGCCTCCATGCGGCCATTCTGACCGACGGGTCCGACCAGCAGGTGCACAGCGAATGCGCCCGTCTTGACAACAGCGCTCGAACCCGACAGAGTCCCCGGGCCGTCAGCCGCCCGGGCATGCCCGGGCCGACAGGAGCTGCGGCATGAGCCTTACCGATCTGATGGTCTGGGGCGCGATCCTGGCCGGGGGCGGTGCGATCGCGATGACCGTCCTCTGGTTCACGTGACCAGAGAGGCGGTTCGGTCGAACGCCTAGCCTGAGGCCTTCTTCGCGGCCTTGACGCATTGGCCGAGGTTCTTGTACGTCTGCGCGAACTTCGCTGCGTCGTCAGCCTTCTGCTTCTTGCAGGCGGCGGCCGCAGCCCCATCCTCCGCGTCCTCCCGCGCGTCCGCCTTCGCGTTGGCGGCCTTCGAGACGCACTTGCCGTAGGCGTTCTTCTTGTTCGTGTTCGTGCCGTACAGCGTCGCGAACACCTCCGTGCCTTTCGACTCGCGCACTGCCTTGCAGTACTTGGCGGCGTTCTTGAAGTCGGCCGGGGTCGGGTCCGCGGCCAGCGCGCTCGGCACGACGACGGCGGCGATCAGTACCGCGATCAGAAGTAGCCGTCTCATCTTTGTACCCCCTCGTTGAGCGGATCCTTGCCCTGGAGTATCGGCACATCCCGCACGGAGCACAAGACCCCCTGCGTGTGTCGACGCGCATGAGCAAACCGAGTTCGGTCGAGCCTTGTCACGGAGGTCGAGCAGGCATACGCTCGAGGCTCCACCGGGGGGTGGGAAGGAGTCTCGTGGTGCGGCGCACTTTCAGTGGTTACGTGCTCGTGTTGGCTGCGCTTGCACTCCCGGGCCATTCCGCCGAGGCGGCGAGCCCCAGGTACAGCTACGTGACGAGCCGGCTTCGCCCTAGCCTGCGGTTGTTCCCCTCTGTCGAGATGCGCGGCCAGGCGGTGATGATCAGGGTGACCCACATCGACGTGCCGTCCTTGGAGGTGAACGTGGCGGGGGGAACGTCGGTACATGGACAACCGCTGCGCTGGAGGCCGTTGCGCTTCAGCAACGGGGCGTGGCGCGGGGCGTTACCGCTCCCCGTCCGTCGCGGCATCTATCCACTCGAGCTGCGTGTTCGAGCAGGCGGGCGTGTCATGTCTTCCGATGGATGGCTCTTGCGGGTGTTCGCACGCGGCACGCAGTCGAGGCCGACGTTCCGCGACCTGCGAGGGGTTGCGGCGTGGTGGGTGCGAACCGTGCATCCCGGCGGAGCTCTCGTCGCGACCAGGCGCTGGCGTCTCTCGGTCGACGACCTTCGCGACCCCCGCCGACACCAGAAGCTCGTGATCGCATACATGCTCCCGGGGCACCGCGCCGTCAGCGATCGACTCGGGGTGTTCGTCACCGCCGTACGCGCACGCCTAAACGGTCGGTGGAGACTGCTCGAGGCAAGCGTGGCCCCGTAGCCCAGACCATCAAGACCCGGGCGGCCGGTAATCGACCGAGAGGTTGGCTGCCGCGTCAGCCTCATCCGGTGTCAGCAGCACGACAACTTCTGACGTGGCTGCCCCCGAAGCGTTGACTGCGATCGAGGCCGCCGCGGCGCTCTTGTTGTCGGGGAGGTCCAACACGACGTAAGCATCGGTCGCGCCGAACGCGAAATAGAAGCTCTCGAGGCTTCCCCCGAGACCCTCGGCCATCTTGGCCACCGCGTCTCGCCTGCTCGCTCCACCGGCACTCTGAAGACCCTTCGCGCCTTCAGCCGTATACGCCGCCTTGATCAGGAACTTCGCCACGTCGCCCACCTCCTACAGGAATGTTGCAACTCACACTTTCATGCGGTCGGTCGAAGATCAAGCGCAGAACTGACCCACGGTTTCAAGCCGACCCCGCATGGGTGCCGAGTGTGTTATGGGCGGCAGTCGCCGCCGGGAGGCCCCGACCGGCGAGGAGTGACCCGAGGCTCGACTCATCGAGAACTTTCGATACATTCATGTCGATCGATACGACCTGAGGAGATTCGTGACCCTGACTCTCGACCCAATCGACTGCTGTGCGCCGCTCGATGCAGACGTGATGTCTGACCAGGAAGCGGAAGCGACGGCCGACCTGTTCAAGGCGCTCGCCGACCCGGCGCGCGTTCGGATTGTGAACGTGCTCGCTACGAACGACGGTGAGCCGGTCTGCGTCTGCCATCTCATCGAGCCGCTCGGCCTGGCGCAGCCGACCGTCTCCCATCATCTGAAGCGGTTGCTCGACGCCGGGCTGGTCGATCGCGAACAGCGTGGAAAATGGGCCTACTTCTCGCTGAGGAGCGACGCCGTCGCGAAGCTGGCAGCCCTCGCCGATCTGAAGGGAGTTTGCTGCTGATGACGACTACCGCTGGCGAGCTGCGCGACGAGGTCCGCCGTCGCTATGCGGAATCCGCCCGCGCCGTGATGGACGGGTCGGACGGCTGCGGATGCGGAAGCGGCGCCTGCTGCGAGCCCGGGGCCGAGGCCGAGATGTTCGGCGAGGCGCTGTACGCCGCCGAGCAGCGGGGCGAGCTGCCCGAGACCGCTGTCCTCGCCTCGCTTGGCTGCGGTAACCCGACTGCCGTCGCCGACCTGCATGAGGGTGAAACCGTCCTCGACCTCGGCTCGGGCGGCGGGATCGACGTGATCCTCTCAGCCAAACGGGTCGGCCCGACCGGAATCGCCTACGGCGTCGACATGACCGACGAGATGCTCGCGCTCGCCCTGCAGAACGCTCGCGAGGCAGGGATCACGAACGCGCATTTCCTGAAGGGCGTGATCGAGCAGATTCCGCTTCCGGCCGGGTCGGTCGATGTCGTCATCTCGAATTGCGTCATCAATCTCTCGGTCGATAAGCCTGCAGTCCTCACGGAGATTGCTCGCGTCCTGCGGCCTGGCGGCAGAATAGGGATCAGCGACGTGGTCGCCGAGGACGAGCTCTCGGCCGCTGATCGCGCCGAGCGCGGCAGCTACGTCGGTTGCATCGCAGGCGCCCTCTCTAAGGGCGAGTACGAGGCACGGACTCGGAGCAGCGGGCTTCGAGCAGATCAGCGTCACGTTTACCCATCAGGTCGCCGACGGGATGCACGGCGCGATCGTCAAGGCCGTCAAGACGCGCGAGCCCGAGCGGAAGGGCCTACCCGTCGTCCAGCCCGCAGCATCGGCGGGCTGCTGCTGACCGACTCACGGAAGGAATGCAGCGATGAGCCAGTCGTTCCCGTCCTCGCGCATCCGTTCGCCCGCAAACGACTGGCCGCGCTCGCAAAGACGGAGGGACCGATGACGACCGCGATGCCGGAGGTCCTATTCGTCTGCGTCCATAACGCCGGTCGCAGCCAGATGGCCGCAGGGCTCGTCAAGCTGCGTTCCGAGGATCGCATCCACGTCCGCTCGGCAGGGAGCGATCCGGGCGAGGTGATCAACCCCGCCGTCGTCGTCGCGATGAACGAACTGGGCGTCGACATGCGCGAGGAATTCCCGAAGCCGCTGACCGACGAGGTCGTCCGGGCCGCCGACGTGGTCATCACGATGGGCTGTGGCGACGCCTGCCCGATCTATCCCGGAAAGCGATACGAGGACTGGACGCTCGACGACCCGGCGGGGCAGGACGTAGAGACGGTCCGACGCATTCGTGACGAGATCGACGATCGCGTTCAGAAGCTGATCAGCGAGCTACTTGGCTAGACCGTCACTCGCTCGGCGCTGCCTCGCCGAGGCCATCGCCACGTTCGCGCTCGTGTTCGCCGGATGCGGCGCGATCGTTGCGAACGCCGAGCGCGACGGCGCGCTCGGCTCGAACGGGATCGCGCTCACGTTCGGGCTCGTCATCATGGTCATGGTCTACGCGACCGGCCATCTGTCCGGCGCCCACATAAACCCAGCCGTCACGGCAGCCTTTTGCGCCAGCCGCCACTTCCCGATCCGCGATGCCGCTTGGTACGTCCCCGCCCAGCTCGTCGGCGCGACCGCTGGCGCGCTGCTACTCAGAATCGTTTGGAGTGGAACGCCCGCGGACCTCGGCGCGACCCTGCCCACGGTGGGCGCAGGACCGGCGCTCGTCTACGAGGTCGTGATGACCGCATTCCTGATGTTCGTGATCATGGCGGTCGCTACCGACACGCGCGCAGTCGGAGCAGCGGCTGCGATCGCCATCGGCGGAACAGTCGCCCTTGACGCGCTCTTCGGCGGACCGGTCACTGGGGCGTCGATGAATCCGGCCCGCTCATTCGGGCCAGCCCTCGTCGCAGGAGAGTGGCATGACTTCTGGGTCTACGTGGTCGGCCCGCTGGGCGGGGCCATGATCGGTGCGTTCGCATATCAGCTGACGCGCGGGAAGCAGACGCAGTAGGCCAATCGGTCGACGAATCGGTCCGGGACTGGGTTCCAGCATGTCTTGCTGATTTCAAGCCGACCCGCATGGGCGCCGGGGTTCAAATGGGCCCGCCTGGACTCGGACGCCCATGCAAATAGCGTGTTCTTTGGCACGCCGAGACAGCACCGGGACAGCACCACCTGGTTACGCACGGGCCGCTCAGACCAGATCGCCGTAGGAGACCTCGCCGCCGTCGACAAGGACGTGCGTGTACGTGTCGGCCGTCAGCGACAACTTCCGCTGGCCGACGAAGCAGGCAATCTCCGCCCACGAGCGGCCCTGCCGATGCAGCAGCGAGATCCGCCGATGCCGCAGGTCGTGCGGCGACCAGAGCGGGATGCCGGACGCCCGGCAGGCACGACCGATCGCGGCACGAAGCTGGTCGCCGGTCACGCCGGCGAACATCCGGGCGCCCGGATCGCGATCTTCGCGCGGGCCGATCGCCGTCTCGATCGCGTCAGCTAGTGCGTCGGTCAGGTCGACCCAGAGCGGCTGTTTCGTCTTGGTCGTCGAGCGCCGGAGCCTGACCCGTCGCAGCGGCTCGTCGTAGTCGCCGACGGTCAGCGTGTCTACGGAACCGATCCGCGCTCCCGACCAGTCGAGCCAGAGCAGCGGCAGTCGAAGCCGCTCGGGCAGGAGCTCGACGACGGCTACGACGTGGTCGGCGGTCGGAGTCTGCCCAGGGCACAGCCTCACGCGCCACTCGCCGCCTTTGTAACCGGAGCGCTCGCGCATGCCCTGGCCGATGTGGGCTCATCCTCCGCCGCACCTCTGAGCGAGCAAGAGGAAGTGTCCTTCGGACTGCGTGGGCTAGCTAGTCCGTCGCGAGGCGACCATCGTGGTCACGACGAGCACGAAAAGGAGGATGGCGATCGGCCCGAAAACGACCCGCTCCGATGAGCTCTGCGTGGCCAGGTTGAGGACAACCGCGAAGGCGGCATAGACCGTCGTGAACCAGGCGAGGGCCGTCACGAGTCTCCGCGGAGCATTCTTGAGCGGACCCTCGCGCACTCGCGCCAAGATGGCAGCGGCCATTGCGAGCAGGATTGCGCAGGAGACGGCGGCGAACACTCGGCCAGACGTGTCGAGCGCGCCTTCCGTCTCGCCTCCTTGCGTATACACGCCCCACGGCGCACCGAAGACGAGTGCGACCTGAAAGGCTGCGATGCCCACCATCACGACGGCAGCAGCGCGAGCCGCGACATCCAGGAGCGCGATATGCGGTTGTAACGGCACCACAGCAGCTCTTCTCGCCGGAGGGAGACCCGTCGTCGTGGGCGGCGCAAATAGAGCCTCACCCTGCCGATCGTGATGCGGTAAGGCCCGGTCGGCAACATGCACGGCGAGTGGGCCTGGTCGCCAGCGACAGGATCGCGGGGGTGGTGACCAGGGACCCCCGCGATCCAAGCCGATCCGTCCTCGCTCAGGTCAGCGGTCGCTTGAGCAGCACGACGGGCCAGGCGATGAAGTCGCCGTACTTAAGTGAGAGGCCGATCGCCTCCCAGCCCTGCCTGCCCAGCTCGTTGAGCCGAACGGGTGCCCATGGGTCGTCAGCCTTCTTGAGCCCTTTGGCCTCTTGGAGGGGGACGACCAGGTACTCCCACTTCGCGGCGCCGTCCGCCAGCTCAGGCCGGACCGGTGCGTCAGCGACAGGCGTAACCGTTGTCACGTTAGACCTCCTTCCGCCCGCGTAGAACTACGGGTCTTGTCGCGGCCTACCGAACGCGTACTTCGCGACTGCCCACGTGCCGATGCAAGCGAAGAGCGCCACGAAGATGCCGGACGGGATGGTCGAGCTGTTGCCGTCGTTGCTCCTTCCTACGAAGTCCGGACCCCAGATGGCAGCCACCGCGACGGCGAGCCACATCGTCGTGATCGCGAGCGACGCCCAGACTTCCTTGAGGCGGAGCAGCGAAACCCAGCCCGGCTCCTGTACAGCCCCGGTGGGTGGGTGCGAAATGGTCGACATCTCACACCTCCTCTCTGATCCGGACGCTTGCACGGCGCAGCAGCCTAGGCATCAGGGCGAACCCCGATCGTGGGGCGGAGAACCCACATGTGGCCCAACCCCCTCGAAAGACCGGAGAGCGGTTCCGGTCGGCGGGCGAGATACGGTGCGCCGGTGATCGTCGATGGTGCCGTCTATCGCGATGGCCGTCGTGTGGCGGAGCCGGACGACTTCGCCGAGCTGCACGCCGCCTGCAGGGCCGGCGATGCCATCGCGTGGCTCGGTCTGTACGAACCGGGCGAGGAGGAGTTCGCGACGCTCGCGCGCGAGTTCGACCTCCATGAACTCGCCGTCGAGGACGCGGTCAAGGCCCATCAACGTCCAAAGCTGGAGCGCTACGGCGAAACGCTGTTCATCGTCCTTCGGCCCGCGCGCTATGTCGACGAGACGGAAACCGTCGCGTTCGGCGAGGTTGCGATCTTCGTCGGGCCGCAGTTCGTCATCACCGTTCGCCACGGCGACGCACCGCAACTTGGGCCTGTGCGGCAGCGACTCGAATCGCGCCCCGACCTGCTCCGTCGCGGTCCGACCGCGGTTGCGTACGCGATCATCGACCACGTTGTCGACGGCTACGAGCCCATAGTGGCCGGCCTCGAGAACGACATCGACGAGATCGAGAACGAGGTCTTCGGCGGCAGCCCCACTGTCTCCCGCCGCATTTACGAGCTCATCCGTGAGGTGATCGAGTTCCAGCGCGCGACGAGCCCGTTGAACGACATGCTCGGGCGCCTGATCGAGGAGCCCGGAGTGGGCGACGAGGCCGGACGGTATCTGCGCGACGTCCAGGATCACGCCATCCGCACAGAGGAGCACGCACACGCATTTCGCGCGCTCCTCGAGAACATCCTCAGCGTCAATCTCACCCTGGAAACGAAGGCGCTCACCGAGGCCTCTCACGCGCAGAACGAGCAGGTGAAGTCGATCTCCGCCTGGGCAGCGATCCTCTTCGCTCCAACGCTGGTTGGAACCATCTACGGGATGAACTTCGAGCACATGCCCGAGCTCAGGTGGAGATTCGGCTATCCACTCGCGCTCGCGCTGATGCTGCTCTTCTCCCTCGGCCTCTACGTGATCTTCAAACGGCGACGCTGGATCTGATCTGCGTGCACTTTGGGCCCGAGTGTCCGCTCGCCCGGACAGCATCCCTGCGCTTTAGGCGGTTCGTCGGCGAAGAGTCGTAGCTTCGGCTGCGACGGGCTGAAGCTTCGCGTCCCGTTCCGCGCACGGTGGTCCCGTCCGCCAGCGGAACGCGCCGCCCTCGACCGCGTCACTGAGGCCGCGCCCGGGGCGAAGAACCTCTCGGAGGTACCACACCTCAGATCCCCAGTCATACGGCGGGTCGCACGGAAGGTAATCCGTGTTGGCCGACGCGCTGGGATCGACACCCGCGACATATGTGACCGCCGAGCCCTCCCGCGCCGCACGCCACTCTTCGCTGAGTCGCAGGCTCTCCGGCGTGGCGCGGACCGCACGGACGAGGTCGACGCCACCCACGACTGTGACGAGTACTACAACGGCTGCGGTCACTGCGCTACGAGCCCGGACGTCTCTCGGCAGGCTGGCAAGCTGGACGGCGCCCCAAGCTGCGAGCGCGTACAGGGGCACGAGCCAGAGCATCAAGACGTCTTGGCGCTGGCCCTGATCCGTAGCGACCTGCGCGACCACGCCGGTCGCGACGACGACTGCGGGCAGCAGGAACCCGATATCGCGCCATTGCCGTCGAGCCACTGCGATCACGATCGCGAGGACGACGAGCGGCCAGATCACCCACGTGAGGCCGACGGAGTCGTGCACTGATTGCCCGAGATGGGTGAGCGCAAAACGGAGGTCGGTAACATGCTCCGCGATCTTGTGCCATGGCGATCCCGCCGTGTCCCCGGCGCCGACGATCGTTCTGAGATCGACCCAGTCTCGGTTGACCTCGAACAAGAGGAACGGCGCCCACGCACAGACGACCATGCCGACGGCGGCCGCAGCAGGGGCCGCTAGCTGCTTCCACGGCCGACGCGACAACATGAGCAGCGCGAGCGCGGGTGCGAACACGACGACGCCCGAGTAGTGAATGAGGGCATAGAGGCCGGGCACGGCCACAAGCACCGCAGCCCACCAGCGCGACCCCGTACGCAGCCGTATCCCGGCTGTCAGAAAGAGCGCCATTGCTGCGGTGTACAGGCTCGGGTGCCACACGTTTGCCGAGTAGAACGCATCCGGCCCGACGATGAGAAACGAGCCGAGCGCCACCGCACACAGAAGTCCCCACGCTCGAGCGACAGTGGCGACGAGCAACCCGATCCCCGCCGCGTTCAGCATCGCGAAGCCGACGATGACGAACTCCGGACGGCCACCGCCGACGGCCACGAACGGCATCGTCACCCACACGAGGCCAGGAGGTTGGAAAACGTGGTACGTCGAGATGAGACCGTGATCCGGGATCTGCGTATCGCGCACAGCATCGAGCGCCATCCACAAGACCGTGCTCTCGTCCGGATGGAAACCAGCGTCGGACATCCAGACCGAGCGTGAGAGATAGGCGGCTACGACAACGGCGCCGGTGACCCACCACAAGGGTGCCCACCCTCTCATCTCGGCCACCATAGGTCGTCCGTCGAGGTTCCGAGCGGGTGCGAAGGACCACCTGCACGTTAGTCCGCAACTCGCGGGGTGGCCCGCGCGCCTTGGGGGTGTCTGAAAGGGACGGAGGCGATCCTCTTGAGGTCGCCGAGGTCGCCGCACTGCTCGCCGAACGCAGTCTGCTGATGCGCGGGCTATCGGACGACCGTGCCGCCCTGTACGAAGGGAGTCGGAATGGGCGCCGGGCCCTCCGCCGCCTGGCTGGCCGCGGCAGCCCACTCCGATGCTCTTACCTGGTAGATGCGCTCGGGCGGCGAAACTTGCGCAGTCCCCGCGTAGTTCCCTCGAACGGGGGACACCGGGTTGCGCGTGTCGCCGGCTACGGAGCGGAGTAGGGTCGGTGAGCGCGGGCCTTCGCCTGCTCAGGCAACGCTCTGGGCACCCCGACCTGGCCCGGAGCTTTTCGAGAGAGCCAGAGCGGTCCGCGTCTACTCGTCGCGTTGTCGGCCAAGCGCTTGCTCGGAGGGGTTCAGCTAGCCGCCGGTGTCACGAGGGTGACACATCCGATGGCGCAGCGGTGAACGACGCGGAGCGCGTCGCCTCCTACCGTCGGCTCATGGTCGGTCGAGGCGGAACAAGGAGGAGATCATGAACGCGAAGCCCACACCCATTCTCTTTGTGGCGGTCGCGCTGTCGGCGCTCGCGGCGGTGCTTGCAAGCTCCGCCCAGGCGCGCATTCCGGAGGGGCAGTCCCCCCAGGGGAGTAGGACGTTCTTCGTCGACCCCGAGATCCACGCGGCGCTGTCCCCCCAAGGGAGCAGGACGTTCTTCGACGCCAAGATCTGTGCGGCCCTCGATCGCGCGATCAGTGTCGCAATCCAGCAATGCTCACACGCTCACGCCGTCCCCCTTGCCGCGACGCAGACCCGGACGGGCACGGGCCAGCAGCAGGTCGCGCACAAGTTCCCCGCCGGCTACCGCGGCCGTCCCTAGAGACTCGAGCTACATCGAAGGGAGACGGGGCGGCCACCGCCCCGTCTTCACGTCGGCGGCCCCGCTACTTCTTTGCGTCGACCTGCTTCTTGCTGTTCGCCAGCAATCCGATCGGATTCCGTTACACCGACGCTACAGTCGACGCGCCGGTCGCGGGAGCATGTCGAGGCGGCCGGCCGGGTGCCCGCCGCCGAGGTCGGTGGGCCGTCGAGCCCGGACGCGCTGGAGGCCGCATGAGCGCCGACGCCGACATGAACGCCCTGATCCGCCGTGCCGCGGGTCGCGTCCCAGCCGACGAGCGGGCCGAGCAACCTCGGGACGAGCAGGGCCGGTTCGCCCGTGGTCTCGACGGCGGCAACGGTCGCGGGGTGGGCGCAGCGCTCTTCGCGTCACGTGAGGACATGAACGCCTTGATCCGGGCTGCCGCGGGCGGCGGTCGCGGGCCGTTCGGCCTCCGGGATCGGATCTATTGACCATCCGCCTGATGAAGCATCGTCGTCGCTCCGGCGTCGCGGCGACGAGGCGGCGAGCGGGCCGGGGTGACGTCTGGCGGCATCGCCTCGGCCCTGCGCGCCCGAGAGGAGGGCTGAGCTAGATGGCCGTCCAGAGCAACCTCGCGGGGATCTTCGGGTTAGTCCCTAACTCACTTCCTAGCCGGAATGTCTGTCGTCGTTACTCCCGATTCTCTGCGTGCTGCCAGGAACATCACCACGGAGGTGACGGCGATCCAGAGCAGCCAGACGAACATGGTGAAGAAGAGGATCGAGATCAGGGCCGCGACGGCCGCGAGGAGTCCGAACCAGCCGATCCATCGTGGGAGCGCCCTGGTTGCGAGGACGGTGATCGAGAACGCGAAGATCATCGCCGCGAGCGCCGCAGTCCCGGTCGCGTGCGCGATGTACGTGCCGTCGCTGTTCGCGTGGATGATCCCGGGAAAGACCTCGTGCTGGAACGTGTCGTCGCTCATCGTCCGCACCCCAGCGGCTTCGCCCAACGTCACCAGAGTCACGGCTCCATAGGCAGTGCCGCCGATCATCACGAGAAACCCGAGCATGCTATCGCCCTCAGAGGCAACGGTCGCCTTCCGCACGGTCTCGCGGAGCGCCGCAACGAACCAGAGGAAGAAGAACACACCGAGCCCCGCGATGACCCAGCCGATTTTGATCTTGTCGCGGTTGCCGCTGTCGCCGTAGAAATCGAGGTACTTCGCCGGCGACTCGTCACCGTTCGGGCCATCGAAGATCAACGCGCTTCCGATCACGAACAACACGACGAATGCGAGTCCTCCAAGAGAACCCCACACGCGCAACACTCGAGAACTAGTCACCACCGATCCCCCTTTCAGCAGTTACCTGCCTGCGCCTCTACGCAGGTCCGAACCCGCAAGCTCGACGGGAGCACCCTCTCACATGTGCATTCCAGGTGCCTCGTGCCCGTCATGTCGTAGGGTCGTCCTTACGGGGCTCGGCACTCACCCGACACCCTCCAACTGTCGGGTGCAGCCCCGGCCCCTTTCCGTCGCTCCGCGGCCGCCTGGACTGCTTTGAGAGTTCGTGTACTCCCTGGCGGGGTACCGGACGGCGCGCCCCGCTGAGCGGTGATCTACCCGTTCACGTCAACGGCGCGCCACCGCGCCCGACGATGCGTGCGCCCCCGCCTGAGACAACGCAAACTGAGGCGGGCCCTGCGGCGGTCGTCCAGCTGACTGGAGGGACGACCTGCCCCGCCCACCAAGGGGTCGGTACTCCGTGTCTGCGGCGACGGAGGCCGGCCCCTTACTTCCGTCTGCCTCTCGTGCGAGGCTCTTTTCGGGCGGTGCCGTCCCGCCGCAGCCCGACCCCCCGTCGGGTGGGCGACCCCGCCCCTTCCAGTACCACGGTCGCTTCACATTCGATAGCGAACTGTTGTAGTTGAACCTCGGTACGGCGAGGACCGCCCTCCTGGGCTCGCCGTACAGCGTGCCGAATGGATCGCCGGCCGCCAATTTCTCCTCCCGGCCAGAGATGTCTCCGTGGCGCGCGACGGGCACGACGGGCGACGGCTTCCCCCCGAGGCCGTCGCCCCACGCCCAGACCTAGGGGTTGACGAAACGACGGGCCTCGCGAGAGTATGCCGCTGACATGCGGCAGCACCTCACTTCACACTGGCGTGTGTGGCTGTTAATCGCGCTGGCCGTCGTGGCGGTGAACGAGGTGGTTGACCGCAACTTCTTCGATCACCGAGAGCACATCGACGGTGATTTTGTCCTCGTGGTCTTGGTGCTGGTCGTCGCGTTCTTCGGGTCGTATTTGGTGGCTCGCAGGGCGCCTCGGCGGATGGCGTAGAAAGCGAGCCCGGGATTTTGATCTACTCGCGGTGCTCGACGTGGGCGACGCGGCCCGGTGGTGGACACGCGCGGGGCTGCCGTGTTTCTCTCGCGGTGCCTCGAAGCGGCAGCCGGGCTGAATCAGGACAGCCGCGAGGCGCGATGGCGGCTGCGGTCGAGGCGCTCGTGCTCGCATACGGTGTGCAAGGCGTCGCTCGAGCACGAGCCAGACACCGAACCGGACCAGACCTTCGTCCAGTTGGACCGATGGGCGAATGGTGGGAAAATCGGTCGATGATGCAGATACGGGTCACGCGCGTTTCGGGCGTCACCTTCTCGTCCGTTAGCGCACACGACGAAGGGCCCGCAACCCCGGTAAAGGTCACGAGCCCCAAGTCGAGCACTTCGCCGGAGCCTCGTCGGAGGCCGCGGCATCTGCGCCTGGTGCGCTAGGCCGCCTGCGCAGCCGCCATCGGGCGTCGTGAACGGAAGCGTCCACTCCTCGTGCGTCTCATCGTTCAGCGTGAGGCGGATCTCGAGCCTCTGGTCGGCGGGCAGCGGAACCCCGACGTTCCATACGATGCCGCCGTCGATCGGAGTCCCCGCCTTCAGCCCGGGCGGGCGCCCGACCTCGAACTCGCCCTCGAGCAGGACGGGATGCTCGTTGCCGTCAGGCATGGTCACCGTCACCGGCGCCCCGTCGGCGTCGAGCAGCTCGAGCCGGAACCGGTTCTTCATGTTGGCGCGGTGCCACGCGGTCTGGACGTACGCGACCACGGCAAACATGACCGGGCCGGCGTTGATCGCGGACCACCCACCACCGAGCACGTAGAACTTGCCCTGTACATGCTGCGCCGCATCTGCGAGCAGCATCGTGACCTTGAAGTCCCGCAAAGGGACTCACCTCCCAGCAGTAGCACTTCCCGGTTTCGGGCCGGGCCGCCCGTCCTGCGGGCGGACCGGGCATGCTAGGACGCCGGTCGGACGGCACCGAAATTCCTGCAAATAGGGCGAATTCGGGTACCGCATCACCCACTGAATTTTACCCGACCTCGCGCCGGGGGCCACGCCCGAAACGTGGCCCCCGAGTACCGCTCAGCGCATCTGCTGGGTGCTGCGGGGCGGGACGCTACCACCCGGACCGGTCGAGATGCGTCGGTACCCCATGGACGCAGATCGATAGGACGAGGCTCGAATCCCAGGGGGGCACATAGGTGGGCACCACTCGGTCATGCGATGCAAGTCCGGCACGCCTGACCGACGCTTTCAAGCGGTTTTTGCTCAAACATGCGGTATGTGATGGGCCCGCCTGGACTCGAACCAGGGACCTACCGATTATGAGTCGGCTGCTCTGACCAGCTGAGCTACGGGCCCGCGCGGGCCAGCGTAGACGGTTCTCGGGCCGCAACGGGTCGAATCGCTGCCACAATGCCGAGGAGCATGGCAACGGCGCCCGAGACAAGGACGGCGAGCGGATCCGAGGCGGGCACGGGCGACGGCTCGATGAAGACGTTCCACCGCGAGACGACCCTGCGCACGGCGGGCGGGCTCTCCGTGACGGACATCACCGAGCAGGTACAGGAGGCGGTGCGCGAGAGCGGCGTCAAGGACGGCGTCTGCTGCGTCTACTCCCCGCACACGACGTGCTCGGTGCGCGTCAACGAGTACGAGCGTGGGTTCCTCGAGGACTTCTCCGTCCTCCTCCGGCGCCTCGTGCCCACCGAGCACTACTACGCCCACGACGACTGGGATCGCCGCACCGAGAACGTGTCCGAGGAGGACATGGAGGCCTCGAACGGCCACTCGCACTGCATGTCGATGCTGATGGGGCCGGCCGGCGAGTCGATTCCCGTGCGCGACGGCGTCCTCTGCCTCGGCCGCTGGCAGCGGGTGCTCTTCCTCGAGCTCGACCGCGAGCGCGACCGCCGCTGGCTCGTCCACGTCGTCGGCGTCTGACAACGCAGGCGGGGTGGTTCAATCCGCGTCATGGGCGCGGTTGAGAACCTGCTGATCGACGGCGAGCGCGTGCCGGCCGCCGAGGGCCAGACGTTCGAGACCGTCAACCCCGCGAGCGGCGAGGTCTTCCGTACGGTCGCGCAGGCCGGGCCCGAGGACGCGGACCGTGCCGTTCGCGCGGCCGCCCGCGCCTACGAAAGGTGGAGCGCGCGCACGCCGATCCAGCGCGCCAAGGTGCTGTACCGCTGGGCTGACCTGATCGAGGAGCACGCGGACGAGCTCGCACTGATCGAGACGCGCGACATGGGCATGGCGATCGGCGACGCGCGCTGGTGCGCACACAACGCAGCGGCGGTGATGCGCTACTACGCGGGCGCGGTCGACAAGTTCTTCGGGTCGACGATCCCCGTCGACCGGGACGGGATCGTGCTCACCTTCCGCGAGCCGATCGGTGTCGCGGCGCTGATCACGCCGTGGAACTTCCCGCTCAACATCGGGAACTGGAAGACCGCGCCGGCGATCGCCGCGGGGAACACCGTGGTGCTCAAGCCGGCGAGCCTCTCCCCCCTCTCCGTCCTCCACTACGCTGAACTCGGACTGGAGGCGGGGCTACCCCCAGGCGTCCTCAACGTCCTCCCCGGGCCAGGTGCCGCGGTCGGCGACGCGCTCGTCGAGCACCCGCTCGTCGGCAAGGTCGGCTTCACGGGCTCGACCGAGGTCGGGATCGAGATCGCACGGAAGGCGGCGGCGACGGTGAAGCGGGTCACCCTCGAGCTCGGTGGCAAGAGCGCATGCATTGTCTTCGCCGACGCCGATCTCGAGAAGGCGGGACGCATGGCGCCGTTCTCGGTCTTCGAGAACGCGAGGCAGGACTGCTGCGCGCGCTCGCGTCTCCTGGTCGAGACGTCGGCGAAGGACGAGCTGCTCGCGCATTACGTGGCCGCGACCCGCGCGATCGTCGTCGGCGACCCGGAGGACGAGGGCACGCAGATGGGGCCGCTCGTCTCCGCGGCGCAGCGCGAGACGGTGGAGGGGTACGTCGTGAGGGGGCTCGAGGAGGGCGCGACACTCCTCGAGGGCGGATCGCGGCCGGACGGCGACGGCCTGAACAACGGCTTCTACCTCCGCCCCACGATCCTCGACGGTTGTACGAACGCGATGGTCGTCGCGCGCGAGGAGATCTTTGGGCCGGTCGTCTCGGTGATCGAGTTCGAGACCGAGGAGGAGGCGATCCGGCTCGCGAACGACACGCCGTACGGGCTCTCGGGCTCGCTCTGGACGCGGGACGGCGCTCGCCAGCTGCGGGTCGCGCGGGCACTGCGGACGGGCGCGATCGGCGTGAACTCGAACAGCTCCGTCTTCCCGCAGGCGCCGTTCGGCGGCTACAAGGCGTCGGGTGTCGGCAGGGAGCTCGGGATGGAAGGGCTCGTACACAACACCGAGCTGAAGAGCGTCTTCATCTCGACGGAGGCGTAGCTCAGCGAGACGCGAGGGCGAGCGCGGCGCGAAAGGCCCGCTCGACCTCGTCTGCGTCCCACGCGTGGCAGTCGATCTCGAGGTTGTAGGACTGCTCGCCGGTCGCGCTCGCGACGAGCGCGGGCAGCGAGCCTTCCACGATGCCGCTCTCGGCGAGCGTCGGGAAGCCGACATCGGCGAGGACACGACGAACCGCCCGGACGGCGCTCGATCCATCAGCACTGCCGTCGGCGGGCTCGCCGAGCGCGTCGGCGATCCGCTCCAGGCGCTCGGCGCAGTCGCCGCGCGAGAGCTCGAGCGTCTCCGCGACCACAAGCCCGACCGTGAGCCCGTGCGGGAGGTGCGCGACGCTTCCGAGCGCCTGCGCGAGGGCGTGGTCGGCCGCGCAGTCCGACAGGTTCATCGCCAGGCCGGCGGTGAGGCTCGCACACGCCATGCGCCGGCGCGCCTCTGCATCCGTCCCGTCCGCGACCGCCTCGCGCAGCGAGTGCGCCACGTGGTGGCAGGCCTCGAGCCCGAAGGCGACCGAGAGCGGCGAGGAGTTCCGCACCGTGCACGCGCCGATCGCCTGCGCGAGCGCGTCGACGCCGGAGTGCGCGGTCGGCCCGGCGGGCAGGCCATGTGTGAGGACGGGATCGACGAGGGCGTGCTGCGCGCGCATGTTCGGGTGGCCGAAGCCCACCTTGCGGTCGGCGTCGGTGTCGGTAAGAACGCTCGCGCCGGAGACCTCGCTGCCGGTGCCTGCGGTGGTCGGGCAGAGGACGAGCCCGAGGCGGGGTGGCGCGGGGGTTCGGATGCCGCCGGCGTAGTCCGAGACGGCGCCGCCCTGGTCGGCGACGATCCGCGCGGCCTTCGCGACGTCGAGGGCCGACCCCCCGCCGATCCCGACGACCACGTCGAGGCTGCCGTCCCGCACGCGATCCGCCAGCTCGTCGGCGAGCGCGAAGGTCGGCTCGCCGGGCCCCTTGACGACGCGGTCGAGCCGCAGTCCGGCACTCTCGGCCGACGCGAGGGCGTCGGCCACGGAGGCGTGTTCCGCGACGGGCTCCTCGACGACGACCAGCGCGGCCGTCGAGCCGAGCGCCGCGAGCGCGCCTCGAAG
The DNA here is from genome assembly GCA_963742625.1 of uncultured Actinomycetes bacterium. Classification (GTDB taxonomy): domain Bacteria; phylum Actinomycetota; class Thermoleophilia; order Gaiellales; family Gaiellaceae; genus Gaiella. Next base: position 424,131 of record CAVUMO010000002.1, on the reverse strand, counting down.
CTCGGCGAGCACGCCGTCGCCGAAGGCGATGCGCACCGGCAGATGAGCGTGGAACGGCGTGACGGGCGTGGTCATCGCCGATGCAGGCTACGCGGGACGCCGCTCGGCGCGGTACCGACGGGCCTCGTCCACCAGCGCGGAGAAGAGACGCTTGTCGTCCTCCATCTCGGGGTGCCAGAGAACGGCGACCGCGAAGCGCTTGTCGGGGTCCTCGAGCCCCTCGAGGGTCCCGTCCTCCGCCCACGCCGTCTCGACGAGCCCCTCCCCCACCCGGCCCACGCCCTGGTGGTGGCTCGACTGCACCCCGTCGTGATGCGAGCCGACGATCGACGAGAGCCTCGTCCCGTCCTTCACCTCGACCGGATGCTCGGAGAAGCGGCCGAGCTCCTCGCGGTGGCCCTCGTGGCCGATCGACTCGGGCAGGTGCTGGACGAGGTCGCCCCCGCGCAGGACGTTCAGCAGCTGGAAGCCGCGGCAGATCGCAAGTGTCGGCACGTCGCGCTCGAGCGCGCGCTCGAGCAGCGCGAGCTCCCCGGAGTCCCGGTGGTCCTGCGCGGGGTCGGTCTGCGGGTGGCGCTCCGCGCCGTAGGCGGTCGGGTCGATGTCGATCCCGCCCGAGAACACGACGCCGTCGAGGACGTCGAGCGTCTCGTCGACCGCGTCGGTGCTGGGCGGGACGACGAGCGCCCGTCCACCGGCCCGCTCGACCGACTCGACGTAGAAGAGCGGGACGAGCGCCGCGGGCAGCTCCCACGAGCCCCAGCGCGCCGGCTGTGCGTAGGACGTGATCCCGATCAGCGGCCGCTCGCTCACAGCACGCACGCTACCCGCTGAACCCCGGCGATCCGAAACGCCAGCCCGGACAACGCAAGTTACAGATTGTAACTTGCATCTCCCTCCCCGGCCTCCGCCGGCAGAACGGCCTCGAGCGCTGCGCGCTCGGCCTCGGTCAGCGGACGCGAGCGCCCGGTCTCGGGGTCCCGCGCGACGATCACGGACTCCGCCTCGGCCGCGATCGTCCCGTCGAGCTTCCGGATCTCCTCGCGGAGGGTCATGCTCGACGTGCCGATCCGGACGAGCGTCGCGCGGGCGAGCACGGCCTCCTCGCCGAGCCCCACCTCGTTCCGGAAGTCGATCGCGACGCGTGCGAGGACGTAGTCCCACATGGCGCCGTCGTCGCCGAGCGCCCGCTCGAGCCAGCCGTCGCGGCACTCCTCGAGGTACGTCGCGTAGACCGCGTTGTTCACGTGGCGGAGCGCGTCGACGTCGCGCCAGCGGATCTCGATGCGCATCTCGTACGTCAATACGTGAGCCCCTCGCCGCGCAGCATCGTCGCCAGCGTACGCCGGAGGATGCCGAGGTCGTACCGCAACACCGCCCGCACAGGACGGGTCTCGAGGAGCTCGACGTACGCACGGTCGAGGTTCTCGTACTCCACTTCGAGGCCCTTGGACACCTGCGCCGGGCCGGTCCACCCCGCAGTCACGCGGAGCCGGTAGTCGACCCCGCGCGCGAGCTGCCGCTCGACGAGCTCCGGCGGCCACGGACGCGGCCCGACGAGGCTCATCTCGCCGCGCAGGATGTTGACGAGCTGCGGTAGCTCGTCGAGGTAGAGCGGCTTCAGGACGCGCCGGCCCGCCCAGGTGAGGTTCGCCGCGTCGGCCTCGAAGGGGCGCACATGGCCCTCGGCCTCGCCGAGCACGCTCTCGCGGAGGGTGCGCAGCTTGAGGACGTCGAAGGCGCGTCCACGAGAGATCCGCCGCTCGCGGTAGAAGACCCGGCCGCGGTCGCGCGGGCAGCGCAGCATGTCGAGCCCGACCGCACCGAGCACGACCGCCCAGACAGGCGCGAGTGCGACGAGCAGCGACGCCGAGATCGCAACGTCGAACGCGCGCTTCGCAGCCGGGCTGTCGATGGGCTCAGGTGCGCTCGAAGTAGCGCTTTCGTTCCCAGTCGGTGACGTACCGATCGAACAGCCCCTGCTCGGTGCGCGCGTAGTTGAGGTAGTGGTCGACGACCTGGTCGCCGAAGGCAGCGCGGGCGACCGTGCCCTCCTCCAGCGCGCCGATCGCGTCGCGCATCGTGCTCGGGAACCGGTCGACGCTCGACTCGTACGCGTTTCCCTCGAGGGCGGCCGGGAGCCGCAGCTCGTTCTCGATCCCATGGAGCCCGGACGCGATGATCGCCGCGAACGCGAGGTACGGGTTGACGTCGCCGCCGGGGATCCGCGTCTCCACCCGGAGCGCCTGTCCGTGGCCGACGACGCGGAAGCCGCACGTGCGGTTGTCGTGGCCCCACGCGAGGGTCGTCGGCGCCCAGCTGCCCGCCGCGTAGCGCTTGTACGAGTTGATGGTCGGTGCGAAGAAGATCGCGAGCTCCTTCGCGCAGGCGATCTGGCCGGCGAGGAAGCGGCGGAAGAGCGTCGTCTCACGTTCGCCGCGGGCGAATGCGTTGCGGCCGTTGCGCCAGAGGCTCGCGTGGATGTGGCACGAGCTGCCGATCCACGACTCGAACGGCTTCGCCATGAAAGAGATCGCGCAGCCGTGGAGGAACGCGATCTCCTTCGCGCCGTTCTTGTAGATCACGTGGTTGTCGGCCATCGTCAGCGCGTCCGCGAAGCGGAAGTTGATCTCCTGCTGCCCCGGCCAGGCCTCGCCCTTGGAAGTCTCGACCCGGATCCCCGCTGCCTGCATGTTGTTGCGGATCGAGCGGAGCAACGGCTCGTCGTAGGTCGACGCCAGGATGTGGTAGTCGAGGATGTACGGGACCGACGGCGTAAGGCCCTCGTAGCCCTTCGCATGCGCGTCCGCGTAGGTCTCCCGCACGAGATAGAACTCGAGCTCCGAGCCGACCATGGGCGTCAGACCGAGCGCTTCGGCCCGCGCGATCTGCGCGCGCAGCACCTGCCGCGGCGACGGCTCGACCGGGCGGCCGTCGTGCCACATGACGTCGCCGAGCACGAGCGCCGTCCCCTCGAGCCACGGGATGCGCCGGAGCGTGGAGAAGTCTGGAACGATGTCGAAGTCGCCGTAGCCCTGCTCCCAGCTTGCGATCTCGTAGCCCGGGACCGGGTCCATCTCCATCTCGAGGGCGAGGAGATAGTTGCACCCCTCGACCGAGTGCTCGGCGTCCATCTCCTCGACGAAGAACTCCCCGTGGAGCCGCTTGCCCATCAGGCGGCCCTGCATGTCCGTGAACGCGACGATCACCGTGTCGATCTCGCCCGACGCGACGAGCGCCCGCAGCTCCTCCCGGCTCAGCACGGCGCGATCCTATGCGGAAGCCCGGGCACCCGGAGGTCGAGCTCGTCGATAAGCGGTGACATGACTTGACTCGTCCGCGTCGGCCTGTCTGACTACGACGCTCAGCCGCCACGCATCCACCACCAGGGAGGGCAGGATGAGCACGGGACCGTCGACGACCGGCGGGTACCACACCTCGGAGGACGAGAAGACCCTCCACAAGCTCGGCTACGCGCAGGAGCTCTTCCGCGCGATGGGCGGGTTCCAGAACTTCGCGATCAGCTTCACGATCATCTCGATCCTCGCCGGCTGCCTGACGTCCTACTACGTCGGGTTCGAGCGCGGCGGGCCGGTTGCGATCACCTACGGCTGGCTGCTGGTCGGCCTGATGTCGACGATCATCGCGCTCGCGATGGCCGAGATCGCCTCGGCCTTCCCCACCGCCGGCGGCCTGTACTACTGGGCGTCGAAGCTCGGCAGCCCGGGCTGGGGCTGGGCGACCGGGTGGTTCAACCTGATCGGCCAGATCGCCGTCACCGCCTCGATCGGCTACGGCCTGGCGACGTTCGCCGAGGTGCTCTTCGACTACTGGTTCAACTACGCGAACCGGATGAACGACTGGTTCGGGTTCTCCTACAACACGTCGGTGTACGTGCTCTACGCGATCTTCCTGATCGCCACGGCGCTCATCAACATGTTCCAGGTCAGCATCACCGCGATGCTGAACACGATCTCGGCCTACTGGCACATGGCGGGTGTCGCGTTCATCGTCCTGGTGCTGATCATCGTGCCGAACCACCACCAGTCGTTCTCGTTCGTGTTCTCGGGGACGGTGAACAACTCGGGCTACGGCAACGCGGCGGACAACTTCTCGAACCCGACATTCTGGTTCGTATTCGGCCTCGGCCTGCTCCTCTCCCAGTACACGATCACCGGTTTCGACGCGTCGGCGCACCTCGCCGAGGAGACGCACCAGGCCTCGCGCATGGCGGCCGTCGGGATGTACATGTCCGTCGTCGTGTCGGTCGCCTTCGGCTGGATCCTCCTGCTGGCCGTCACCTTCGCGATCCCGAGCACGCAGGGGGCGCTCGACAACGTCGGGACGATCGTGCCATGGATCTGGACGGAGTCGATGAGTCAGAACTGGGCCGAGATCCTGCTCTTGATCTGCGTCGTGGCCCAGTTCTTCTGTCTGACGGCGTCCGTGACGTCGGCCTCGCGGATGATGTTCGCGTTCTCCCGTGACGGCGCGGTGCCCGGACACAAGGCCTGGCGGAAGGTCGCGCGTAACCGCGTCCCACGCAACGCCGTCTGGGCGATCGTGGTGCTGTCCGGACTGCTGATGGTGCCGGCGATCTGGAACTACCTGGTCGGCTACGCGGCCGGCACCGCCATCGCGGTGATCGGTCTCTACATCGCGTTCGTCCTGCCGGTCTACCTCCGCTTCCGGATGCACGACAAGTTCGTCCCGGGGGCGTGGACACTGGGGAAGCACTACAAGTGGATCGACATCATCTCGATCAGCTGGGTCGCGATCATCGCGGTGCTGTTCTCCTTCCCGCTCTACAAGGCCGGACTGCCGTGGGAAGACGACTTCTCGTGGGAGCTGACGAACTACACCATCCTCTGGTTCGCCGGGATCGGGATCTTCTTCGGCGGCTGGTGGATGATCTCCGCCAAGAACTGGTTCAAGGGACCGGTCCGGATGGGCACCGAGGAGGAGCTCGAGCAGCTCGAGGAACGGCAGCTCAGTGGATTCGACCTTCCGGCGGAGGATCCCGCCTAGCGGTCGGAGCCGCGCAACGGTTCGCGAGGGGCGCCGGCGGGCGCCCCTCGTGCGTCAGGGACCTGCGAGCGCCGCCTGGAACGACGGCTCGGCGGCCGTGCGCGCGAGCCGCGCGAAGTGCTCGTCGGCGTATGCGGCGAAGTCGAAGTCGAGCTCGGAGACCGCAGCCTGCACGACCCCCCACATCGCCTCGCGAAAGTCCGACATGAAGCGCATCAGCTCGAGGACGCGCCGGTCGCCCGCGCGCAGCGTCCCGACGTAGGCCTCGAGCAGCGTGTCTCGCGCGTCCTCGTCCAATTCGTGATTGACGCTGAAGTTCGCGAGGTCGAAGAAGACGTCGCCCATCCCGGCGTACTCCCAGTCGACGATCCGCAGCCGGTGGCCGTCGTCGATGAAGTTCGCGTTGAGGAGGTCGTTGTGGCACGGGCGCTCCGGCGCCGCCCGACGAAGATGCTCGATGCGGCGTGCGACCTGGCGGGCGGTGACGTACCCCGGAGGCATCTCGGCGCCCCGCTCGAAGGCCGTCGTGCGGTAGTCCTCGACGATCCGGAACGCGTTGAAGCGCCCGGCCACGGGTGGCCCGGAGTGGATGGCGCGCAAGGTGGCGGCGACGCGGCGAAGGGTCGACGGCTCGCGCATCCGCTCGAGCGGCGGGATCTCGCCCTCGACGAACCGCGTCACGAGCCAGCCCTCGGGCTGGACGAAGTCGACGACGTCCGGCCCCACCCCCACCGCCGCGGCGGCGCGCGTCGCCTCGAGCTCGACCGACCGGTCGATCCCGAGCAGCTCGGTGTCCTTGCCCGCGATCCGGAGCACGAACGTCCCGTCGGGCCGGCTCACCTTCAGGTTGTGGTTCGTGATGCCGCCTCCGAGCACCTCGAAGCTCGAGCGGCCGTCGGGCCACACGCGGCGCACGACCTCCTCGTCGCGGGAAGTCACGCGCGCACCCGCTCGCCGGCCGGGTCGAAGAGCGGCTCCGCCGCCACCTCGCCCTCGACCCAGCTCCCGAAGATCTCGACGGCGACCTCCGTGCCGACATCGTGCTCGGCGGGGAGGTACGCGTAGGCGATCGACGAGCCGACGGTGTAGCCGAAGCCGCCGCTGGTCACACGTCCGACGAGCGACCCCGCAACGCGGACGGGCTCGGAGCCGAGCGCGATCGGGCGGGGATCGGCGAGCACGAGGCAGCGCAGCCTCCGCTTCGGCTCGCCCGCAGCCGCCAGCGCCGGGCGCCCGACGAACTCCTTGTCGTCGCGGACGACGAAGCCGAGGCCTGCCTCGTGCGGGGTCTCCTCCGGCGTGATGTCCGAGCCCCACACGCGGTAGCCCTTCTCGAGCCGCAGCGAGTCGATCGCCCTGTAGCCGCCCGCGACGAGCCCGTGCTCCCGGCCGGCCTCCCACAGCGCGTCCCAGAGCGCGACGCCGTACTCGGCGGGGCAGTAGAGCTCCCAACCGAGCTCCCCGACGTACGTCACGCGAACGGCGAGGCACGGCACCGGGCCGACCGCGACCGCCTGCGCAGTCATGTACGGGAACGCGGACGTCGCGAGGTCGGCGCGCGTCAGCGGCTGGAGGATCTCGCGCGCGGCCGGCCCCCAGAGGCCGAGGCAGGCGTACTGCGAGGTCACGTCGGCGACGTGGACGGAGCCGTCGTCCGGCGCATGCTGGCGGATCCACGCGAGGTCGTGCTGGCCGAACGCCGTGCCCGTGACGATCCGGAATCGATCGTCCGCGAGCCGCGTCACCGTGAAGTCGCACTCGATCCCGCCGCGCTCGTTGAGCATCTGGGTGTACGTGACGCGGCCGACATCGCGGGCGACGCGGTTCGCGCAGAGGCCCTCGAGGAACGCTGCCGCGCCCTCGCCGGAGACGTCGAGCTTCGCGAAGGACGACTCGTCGAACAACGCGGCCCGCTCGCGGCATGCGACGTGCTCGGCGCCGATGGCCGCCGACCAGAGCTTCCCGGCCCACCCGCGCGGGCGGAGCGACTCGTCGCCTGCCGCCGCATTCGGCTCGAACCAGTTGGCGCGCTCCCACCCCGCCTTCTCCCCGAAGACGGCACCGAGCTCGGCGAGCCTCGCATAGGTGGCGGAGACCCGCAGGGGCCGCCCGGCGCTCCGCTCGTGCCCCGGGTACTTCACGTCGTAGTAGGTCTCGTAGACCTCCTTCGTGCGTGCGAGCGTGTACGCCTGCGAGCGGTGGGCCGCGCCGAAGCGGCGCGAGTCCATGTGCCACACGTCGAGCGACGGAGTGCCCTCGACGATCCACTCGGCGACGAGCTTCCCCATGCCGCCCGCCCCGGCGAGCCCGTGGGCGCAGAAGCCCGCCGCGACCCAGAACCCGCGCATGTCGGATGGGCCGAGGACGAACTCACCGTCCGGCGTGAACGCCTCGGGGCCGTTCACGAGACGCACGACCTCCATCTCCTCGAGCGACGGCACGCGGACGATCGCGTTCTCCATCAGCTCCTCGAAGCGCGGCCAGTCCTCCTCGAGGAGCTTGCCGTTGAAGTCCGCGGGGATGCCGTCCAGCGACCACGGCGCACAGTGCCGCTCGTACCCGCCCATGATCAACCCGCCGGACTCGGGCCGGAAGTAGACGAGGAGCGACGGGTCACGCATCGTCGGCATGTCGAGCGGGAGGCCGCTGGGCTTCAGCACGAGGTACTCGTGCGCGATGGGCACGACCGGCACGGTGACGCCGGCGAGCGCGCCGAGCTCGCCCGCGAACATCCCACCGGCGTTGACGACGACCTCGGTCTCGATCGTGCCCCGGTCCGTCTCGACCGCCGTCACCCGACCGCGCTCGGTCGCGATGCCCGTGACGCGCGTCTGCGTCGCGATCTCCGCGCCGCGCCGTCTCGCCCCCTCCGCGAGCGCAAAGGTCAGCTGGCTCGGGTCGACGTAGCCGTCGCTCGGGAGGTATGCCGCGCCGAGGACGCCCTCGACCGACATCGGCGGGAACAGCTCCTGCGCTTCCGCCGCCGAGACGAGCTCGAGCGGCAGGCCGACCGTCTTCGCCCAGCCCGCCTGGCGAACGATCTCCTCCATCCGCTCCTCCGAGGAGGCGAGCCGCAGGGAGCCGACCTCGCGCCAGCCCGTCTCGAGCCCGACTTCCGTACCGAGTGTCCGGTAGAGCTCGACGCTCTCCATCATCATCCGCGTCAGCGAGAGCGACGAGCGGAGCTGGCCGACGAGGCCGGCGGAATGGAACGTCGAGCCGCTCGTCAGGTCCGCGCGCTCGACGAGGAGGATGTCCGACCAGCCGAGGCGCGCGAGCCAGTAGAGGATCGCGCAGCCGCCCACGCCGCCGCCGATCACGACCGCCCTCGCCCGCTCCTTCACACACGCTCCTCGCTCGCCGCCCGATTGGTGGTCGGGAACCTACTCGGCGCGCCGAGGTCTCAGCCCATCCAGGCGCCGCCGTTCTGGTCGATCGCCTGGCCGACGACCCCGCGGGCGTCCGGCGAGAGCAGCCACGCGACGGTGCCGGCGACCTCCTCCGGTTGCCCCATGCGCCCGACCGGAACGGCCCGCATCGCGTCGCGGTAGGCGTCCTCGCGCGTGCCGCCCGTGGCACGCGCCGCGGCGTCGAGCCCCAACCAGGCCATGTCGGTGTCGACCCAGCCCGCGCAGATTGCGTTGACCTGGATGCCCTGCGGCGCGAGCTCGGCGCCGAACGACCGCACGAGGCCGAGAAGGCCCGTCTTGGAGGCGCTGTAGCCCGTGTACGCCGGGACGCCGATGCGCGCGAGGATCGAGGAGAGGACGACGACGTGTCGCGTGTCCGGACCGGGCGCCAGATGGCGGAGCGCGGCACGCACGCAGTAGTAGGTCCCGTTGAGGTTCGTGGCGACGATGTCGTCGAAGCGGTCGCCTCCCTCGTCGTCCTCCCCGTTCGGCCCACCGAGGCCGCTGCAGGCGACGAGCCCGTTGATCGGGCCCAGCGCGTCGGCGGCGCGGCCGAAGGCACGGTCGACACGGCGGCGCTCCCGGACGTCGCAGGTTTCGACATGCGTCGCGCCGTCGATGCGCGAGGCCGTCTCGCGGAGACGCTCCTCGCCCCTTGCGAGCAACGTCAGCGAGGCGCCGTCTCTCGCCAGTCGAAGGGCGATCGCGCGCCCGATTCCCGTTCCCGCACCCGTGACAACGACGTGCTTGCCCGCCATCTGACCTCTCTCGTTCGCAATTTGCGGCGTTTCCGTCGACAGATCCCCTTGCAGGGGCCTTCCACCAAGCGTAGATTGCCGCTGCGCCGAGCACGGGACGCGACTAGGACGAAGCCCTCCCGGGAGGCCGTACGCGGAAGCGGAAGGTCAGCCGGGGAGGTGGACGAAAGCGCACCCGGCTCGGCGAAATCATGGTCCTTTCCTCTCTAGAGCACACGCATCGAGACGCAAGTTCATACTGCGCGAAAAGAAAAGGCCGCAAAGTGCGGATTTCGCGATCGGTAGCCACTTGACGGCGCGATGACAGGGCCGTAGTGTCCCGTGTGCACCGAGGACGGAGCGCCTGAGGTTGATGGCCCTCCGACAGGCAGTCGCTTCGGCGGCGGTCGGTTGGGAGGTCGGACGAAGGAGCCCCCGACCTCGGTGCGCTTTTGTGTGGACCCGAATTCCCGAGGGAATGTGCAACCGAACGCGATTATCGCAATTTGCGACACATTGTCTCGGCTGGGTGGTTGACGGCGGCCAAATGGGCCAGTAGGTTTCCGAGTGCACCGAGCACGGAGCGCCGAAGGTTGAAGGCTCTCCCGCCCGGCAATCGCTTCGGCGGAGGTCGATCGGGTGAGTTGGACGGAGGCGAGACCGACTCGGTGCATTTTTTGGTCCGCGAGCGGATTCCGCAGGAGCGGAATCCCGCCGCTTGATCCCCGCCTACGGCGGGGCACATCCCTGAAGGCGCCCGCTGTCGCGGTCGCGACTGCCGCGTAGTGTCGTTGCCGTCGTCCGCGTAGTGTCGTTGCCGCCGCTGGTGACTAGCTAGGGAGTCCTCCTGCGTATCCTCGCCGAGTGCGCCGGATCATCGTCCTCACGGGCTCCGTCGTGTTCCTCGACGCGATGCTGTTCGGGGCGATCATCCCGCTCCTCCCTCACTTCGCAGACACGTACGACCTGACGAAGCTCGAGGCCGGCCTCCTCCTCGGAGCGTACGGCGCGGGATCGCTCGTCGGCGGAGTGCCGGGCGGTCTCCTCGTCGGACGGATCGGGCCAAAGCGCGGCGTCCTCGCCGGTCTGACGGTGCTCGCGATCGCGAGCCTTGCCTTCGCACTCTCCGGCGGCCCGCTCGCCCTCGGCCTGTCGCGCTTCGTCCAGGGCATCTCGAGCGCGACCACATGGGCCGGCGCGCTGGCGTGGGTGGCCGTCGACGTGCCGCGCGAGCGGCGCGGGCAGGCGCTCGGGACGGTATTCGGCCTCGCAGTCCTCGGCTTCGTCGTCGGCCCGATGTTCGGCGGCTTCGCCGACGTCGTGGGAATCAGGGGGTCGTTCGTCGCGGTCGCGTTCGTCGCGCTCGCCCTCGCCGCGGCGCTCCTCCCAGTCCGGCCCGCGCCGGCCGAGGCTCCGAGCCCCGGAGCGATCGCGCGCGCGCTCCGCGACCGGGCGTTCGTCGGAGGCCTCTGGCTCAACACGCTGCCGGCGTTGTTCTTCGGCGTCCTCGACGTGCTGGTGCCGCTGCGCTTCGACGACGCCGGGTACGGCGCGATCGCGATCGCGGCGGTGTTCGTCGTTGCCGGGCTCGTCGAGGTCGCCGTCAACCCGGTCATCGGACGGATCTCCGACCGACACGGCCGCCTCTACCCCGTTCGCATCGCGCTCATCGCGTCGATCGCGGTCGCGTCGGCGATCGCGTTCGCCACCGAGCCCGCGGTGATCGCCCTTCTCGTGGTCGCCGCGTCGGTGTCCTTCGGCGGCTTCTACACGCCCGGGATGGCGCTCGTCGCCGACCGCTCCGACCGGGCCGCGCTGCCGCAGGGCATCGGCTTCGGCGTCACCAACACCGCGTGGGCCGTAGGTGCGCTGGTGGGCCCGGCGATCGGGGGCGCGCTCGCGCAGGCGCTCGGCGACCCGGTCCCGTACCTCGCCTGCGCGGGTCTCTGCGCCCTCACGCTCGCCGCCGCGTCGCGCGGCGCGGCGCGTCTTCGCACGGCCTGACGCGGCTGCTCAGGCCGCGGCCGCGGCGGCGTCGCCGAGGACGAGCGGATAGCGCGTGAGGATCCACTCGGCGTCGAGCGGCCGCAGGCGGTAGTCGCGCCCATTCACGAGCACGAAGTCTCCGCGCCGCGGATCCATCGGCAGCCGCGACTCGACCGGGTACCAGCGGTTGTGCCGCTCGATCAGATCGTTGACCTCGTCGAAGCTCCAGCGCTCGGCCACTTTCTGCCAGGCGGAGGGGAACTGCTCGGGCGCGACCAAGCCCGACACGCGCCTCCACTCCGCGTCCAGCGCGAGCTCGTGGTCGGCAGTCAGAACCTCGATCTCGCGAAGCCTGACCATGTAACGGCGCGGCCCGCCCAGCGCAGCGAGGTAGCCGTCCGCCTCCGGGCGGAAGTTCCGCAGGCGGAGCGGCAGCGGAGTGCCGCGCATCGGGCTCGAGCGCAAGTCCTCGTGCAGGTTGTCGAGCTCCCGGCGCTCGCGCGCCGTCTGCGCCCGGGGCGCGTCCTCGCGGAGGATCGACTCCCGCTCGTCCTGCCTCACGCCTTCAGTACAGCAGAGGCCTCGTCCCCGACGCGCCGGCGGAGGCCGCGGATCGTTCGCGATGAGCACTGCGACCGGGCGATCGCTGACCCCCCTGGCCCGGTCGTGCGCGATGTGGTCGTGGAGATCCGCGTCGATCTCGGCGACCTGGCGTCGGCCGATCGAGCCGAAGAGATCCTGCGACGAAGTACCGCACTCGCCGCCGCCGAATAACCGCGGCGAATTCGTCAGTCGGTGATGTCGCCAAGATTGCCGCTACCGGGCTGTGCGGATAATGCTGATGCGCGGGCTATGAGCGCACCGCGCGAGATTATGGGAGGGATGAACTCGTGAGCGTGAGGCTGTGCCCCGAGAGCTTCGGAGACGACGCCGCCCCCGACGAGTGCTGCACAGGGAACGAATCGTGGCGGCGCAGCGTGCGAGGCTCCGGAACATGATCGTCGCCGCGGCGGTCGCCGCGGTCGCCGTGGCCTGCGCTGCCCTGATCCCCGTCCCCCCAGCGGCCCCGGTGACACGGTCTGGGACGGACATCTGGGTGGCCACGAACGGCAGCGACGGTACCTGCAGACGGAGCAAGCAGGCGCTCCCATGCCTGTCGCTCGACCGCGCTCGAGACATCGCTCGGTGCGGCGACGATGTCAACATCCGGTCGGGAACCTACGGGGCGCAGACCGTCTCCGGCGCTCCCAACGACTGCTCGTCCCACCCGGTGCTCTTCTCCGTCGTTCGGGGCACCGCCACGTTCGGGACGATCACGTTGAACACTTCGGGAGTGAGGCTGACGGGGATCACCACGAACGCTCGAGTGAGTCTCGAGTCCGGATGCAACGGGTGCCAGCTCTACGACTCCACGTTCCCCGCGTTCGACACCTCCGGGGCGGACAACACGGAGATCGTGGACAACGACATCGGTCCGTCGACGCCGACCTGTACGTACGGGCAGAACTCTCTCTCCCCAGGAAAGGGGGCAAACCCGTCTGACGGATTTCTGATCGCGGGTAACACGTTCCATGACTTCCAGTGCGATAGTCCTCACTCCGAGGCCCTCTATATCGCTGCGTACTCCCGGCGGGGGCTGATCGAGAACAACACCTTCAGAAACAACGGGAACACGTCGCACATCTTCTTTACGTGGTGTGACGCTACGAACGACGACTGCGCCTCCTGGGGCGGCGGCTACAAAGATCCGACTGACTGGTGTGTCCGCCAAAACACCTACTTCGACACATGGACGGCCTTTTTCGCGATCAACGGTCGTGACGAGCTGGCCGGGAACCCAAACCTGAACATCCACGTGCAGCGGCAGAAGGTGAGGAGGCCGGTGATCCCTCCGGGTGCAGGTGGCGGTTCGAACCTGGCGGGCTTCATGTTTCCGCTGACCAGGTTCATGTTGGCGTCCGACTGTACGGACCCGAGGTAGCGACCTGGCCGCCGACGGCGCGAGCGTGACGCGGAGGACCGGGCGTCGGGATCGGTCGAGGTCATTCCCCGAGATCAGGCGTGGGAGTGCCGCGCGGCGCGCATCGGCGCGACACGCGAGCCGTCGGGTCTCGAACGATTAACGGCCGCCCAAGCGCGAGAGCCAGCCGCGGAGGGCGGGCCGCTCGTCGCCCGGCGCATCCGGCGGCGACTCGGGAATCGGGTCCGGCGGGACGTCGGTCGACGGCTCGATGACGGCCTGCGGCTCCTCCGCGAGCGGCTCCTCGTCCGGCCCCTCGACAGGCTCCGGCGCCTCGGTCGGCCCGAGCGCCGCCGAGACGCCACGTGCGCGCAGCCGCTGGAAGTCGCCGCGAAGCGCTGCGGACATCTCCTCCTTGTGGCTCTGTTCCTTCACCCGCCGGGCGGATTCCCCGTCGTCGGAGCGACTCCTTCCTGCGCGCGACCGGGGCCGAGCCAGCGCCAAGCCCCGATCGTCGCGAGCCCGAGCAGCAGCGTCGGGACGATCGTGAAGAGCCGATAGAGCAGGACCGCGGCGACCACCTCCGCGTTCCCACCGCCGAAGCCGACCAGGATCGCGGTGAGACCGACCTCGACCGGCCCGACCCCGCCCGGCGTGAGCGGGATGAGCTGGAGCGCGCGCGCGAGCGACCAGCCGGCGAATGCCTCGACGACCGTGACCTCGCTCGACTCGACGCCGACCGCCCTCAGCGAGACGAGCAGCACCGCGAAGACCGTGAGGTTCCCGGCGATCGCCGCGAGGGTCAGCCAGTGCCATCGCCGCCGGATGAGCTCGACTGTCTCGCGCCGGAACCGGACGAACGCGTCGGGCCAGCCGATGACGGGACTGCGCCGGACGACCGCGAATAGCCTGCTGACGAGCCGCTCCGCGAGGTCGCCTACGGCACGCGCGAAGCTGTCCGTCCAGAGGACGATCGCGAGGACGCCGACCGCCACCGTGAAGACCGCGGCGCCGATGAGCGCCACCGTCGTCAGGAACGCGTCGCGGCCACCTTCGATCCCGAGGAGCATCACCGCGATCACCGGCAGGAGCAGGTTCGCGAGCTGGTTCCAGATGCCCGTGATCGTCACGGCGCGCGCGACCTCGTTGGACGCGAAACCCCAGGCCCGCAGCAGCCCGTACGAGCCGGCCATCCCGACGAGGCCGCCGCCCGGTGCGATGTACGTGAACGCCGTCGACGCCTGCGTGAACGGCAGCGCCTGCCGGAACCGGAGGCCCGGGAGCGCGAGCATCCACGGCGGCGCGTAGGTCACGATGTTCGCGAGGACGGCGACCCCGAGCGCGATCAGCGAGGTCGAGTCGAGCGTCTGCACCGCCTCCCAGACGTCGTGGTAGCTCGCGATCCGCGGCAGGACGACGGCGAAGGTGACCACGACGACCGCGAGCCCGAGAGCACCGAACAGCAGGTTCCGCGTCCGCCCGCTCATCGGGCCGAACCCTACGCCAGCCAAGAGTCCCGTCTGAGGGTCTAGCCGAGGATCGAGGACGCGCGACGCAGCACGTCGAGCAGGAGCCCCAGCGGTAGGTGCTCTGCCGCGAAGCGCAGCGCGCCCGCCGTGCTGCCGCCGATCAGATCCTCGTTCTGGGCCTGCGTGACCGCGTGGACGAGTCCGTCCCGCAGCGCCTGCTCGAGCTCGTCCCTCGACTTGCCCTCCTTCGCCGCGAGCTGGTCGAGCTCGTCGACGCTCCGCAGGGCGAGCACGAGCTCCTCGCGCGAGACGCCGAGTCGGCATGCGGCCGCGTCGGCCGCGGCGAGCACCACGAGCTCGAGCCGCTCGTCGTTCCCGGTCGCCTCGCGATGCGGTCTCGGCACGCACGGGTTCGCGACCGGAGTCGGCTCGTACGAGGTGCCCCCGAGGGCGACGTACGTCGCGACGAGCGCGACGGCAACGACGCAGGAGACGAGGAACGCCGCGATCTTCACACGCTGACCTTCCCTCGTGACCAGGCGATCGGGACGAGCGCCGCGAGCGCCAGGAGTGCGGCGAGGAGGAACGGGCGCGAGAACGCCGCGGTCACGGCACGGTCGAGCTCGGAGACGAGCGTCGCCTGGAGTGTCCGGTACGCCTCGTCGTGAGGTCGGTCGACGAACGCCTCGCGGACGTCGGGCACCTCGCGGTCGGAGGCGCGCACGATCGCGAGCACGTCCTGGGCGAGCCCGAGCTTCTCGAGCGGCGGGATCGAGCTGTCGAGCACCGCTGCAGCGCCGGCCCGGAGCGCTCGATCTTCGTTCCGGTCGAGCGCCGTGGTGAACACCGGCGTCAGCAGGAGCAGCCCGACGACGACCCCTGCGTGCCGGGCGGCGATCGTCCAGCCTCCGTGCACGGCCTGGGGCGAGCGCCCCTCGAGCGCACGTTCCGTCAGCGCCGAGAGCGACAGGCCGAGCCCCGCCCCGACGAGCACCTGCGGTGCGACCGTCCACAGCCAGTCGGAGCCCGGGAGGACGCCCAGCGCGCCGAGCCCACCCGCGATCAGGACCGCGCCGGACGCGGCACGGGTACGCGATCCGCCGAACCGGTGCGCGAGGCGTCCTGTCGCGATGGCCGCGGCCGGCAGCACCGTGACGATGACCCCCGCCACCGCCGGATCGATGCGCCACCCGTCCACGAGGAGCAGGACGAGCAGGAAGAGGGCCGCCGTGAGGGCGCCGGAGATCAGGAGGAGCGCGAGGTTGGCGGGTATGTGGGGTCGACCCGCCGGGCCGCGGACCGGGTTGGCGTGGAGCCCCACCAGAGCGACCAAGGTGAGGAGGGCGAGTGGCGCCTGGACGAGGAAGATCGACTCCCAGCCGAGAGTCTCGGTGAGGATCCCGCCCGCCGCCGGGCCGAGCGCCGCCCCGACGACCCCCGCGGTGGCCCACGTGCGCACCGCGCGCGCGTCCGAGCCGTCGATCGCAGTCAGCAGGTCGAGCGCCGCGCACACGAGGAGCGCGCCGCCGACCGCCTGCACGCACCGCGCGCCGACGAGGACGCCGAATGACGGGGCGAGCCCGCAGACGAGCGAGGATGCGGCGAAGACGACCGTCCCGGCGGCGTACGCAGCCCGCGGCCGGCGGCGCGCGGCATACGCGGCGGGGACCGCCGCGAGCGCCAGGCCGAGGTTGTAGGCCGTGAGGACCCACGCGACCTGCGGGATCGCGACCTCGAACTGGCGTAGGATGTCGGGCAGCGCGAGCGTGACGACGGACGAGTCCGCGAGCGCGAGCCCGATCCCGAGGCCTACGAGGGCGCGCCGCCGTCCCACGCTCATCGGCCGAACTGTAGGCGGCCGGTGGGAACGCGCCCAGGCCGACCCGCCGGTACGATCGCGCCGTGCCGTTCTGGACCTTGATCCCACTCGTCATCCTGCTCGTCCTGCTGCTGCTCCTCGGCAGCGTCGTCCTGCTCGGACGCGTCCGGAACGGCCGCTACCTGCGACCCGTCGTCACCTTCCTCTCGAAGGTGCCGCTCTTCAAGCGGTGGTTCCAGAAGGCGTCCATCGCCGCCCTCGAGCGCCAGAACCCCGAGCTCGCAGGCGCGATGAAGAAGATCCAGGCGTTCGGGGAGCCGAAGACTCCCGAGCAGGCGCAGCGGATGCTGAACCTCCTTACACCGGGCGAACGACGCGCGTACATGGCGGCCGTGGGCGAGGAGAACCAGATGCCCGAGGCGACGAACCGGCAGCTGAGGCGCAAGATGGAGCACGGCGGGGCCGGCATGCCCGTGAGCACGAAGCAGCTCTCGCAGCGCCCCGGGGCCTCCGGCCGCAAGACCGGCAAGAACGCGAAGAAGAAGCGCTAGGGCCTGACGGCAGCCAGCGTTCGCCCCGCGTCGCGGGCGAGCGTGACGAGCGCGCGTATGTCGTCGTCCGTCGTTCGGTAGTTCACGACGCACGGCCGCAGGCAAACGGCCCCGTCGACCCGTGCGGGTGCGACCCAGACGTCTCCCGTCTCCTGGAGGGCGGCGACGAGGCGGAGGTTGTGCTCGTCGAGGTCGGTGACGCCCTCGGGGACGTGACGGAACGGCACCACCGAGAGGGGGGGCTCGCCGCAGAGGAGCTCGAAGTCGTCGCACGCCGCGACCTCGTCGTGCAGCAAGCGCGCCTGGCGGAGGTTCCGCTCGATCGCACCCCGGATCGCATCCGCGCCGTGCGCGCGGAACGCCAGCCAGAGCTTGAGCGCGCGGAACGGACGCGAGTACTCGAGCGTGATGTCGACCATGTGATGGTCGGGCCGATCGTGCGGGACGTAGTCCTCCTCGTGCGCGAGCGCGCCGTGGAGGTCCTCGCGGCGGCGGACGAGCACGACGCCGCACGCCTTCGGCAAGAACAGCCACTTGTGCGCGTCGAGGGTCACGGAGTCCGCCCGCTCGAGCCCGGCGAAGAGGTGCCCGGCGGACGGGGTCGACGCAGCGGCGACGCCGTAGGCCCCGTCGACGTGGAGCCACGTCCCCCTCTCCGCGCAGACGTCGGCCAGCGCGGCGATCGGGTCGACCGCGCCGGTCAGCGTCGTCCCTGCGGTCGCGACGACGGCGATCGGTGCGACGCCGGCGGCGACGTCGCGGTCGATCGCGTGCGCGACCTCCTCGGGTAGGACGCGGCGCTCGGCGTCCTGCGGCAGCGCGCGCACCAGGTCGGAGCCGATCCCGAGGAGCTCCGCGGCGCGGACGACGGAGTAGTGCGCCTCCCGCGAGCAGTAGAGGGCGCCCCCCCGCCCGGCCATGCCGCAGCGTCTCGAGCCGGGTAGGGCTCGCTCGCGTGCGGCGGCGAGCGCCGTGACGTTGGAGATCGTGCCGCCGCTCGTGAACGCGCCGGCCGCCGCGGGGAAGCCGATGAACTCGCTCACCCAGCGGACGGCCTGTTCCTCGACCTCGGAGGCGGCGCCCGCCCACAGCGCGAGGTTTACGTCGAAGCACGAGGCGAGGAGGTCGCCGAGCACGCCGATCTCCAGCCCGGAAGAGCCGACGAATGCGAAGAACCGGGGGCGCGTCTGCGCGATCGAGACGTCGAGGATGCGCGCGGCATCGTCGAGCGCGCCGAGCGCGCTCGAGCCCTCTCCGGGAAGACCGGAGCGAAGCAGCTCGCGCAAGCGGTCGTCGACGGCGGGCTGCCCGAGACGCGCCTGGTCGAAGCTCCGCCACGCCGCGGAGACGATCGTCGCGGCGCGTTCGAGCGCCTCCTCGCGGGTCGCGTCGAGGCGCAGCGACGGGAGCTCGGACGCGGTGCTCACCGGCCGCGAGTCTACGGCGCCTCACGCACCGAGTAGCGCACGGCCGGCGCGCAGCTTTCGCGGGTCGTCGACGACGAGGACGGCGACCGGCCCGCCCGTCGCGTCGCGTCCGACGTGAAGACCGTCCTCCTCCCCCCACTCCACCGCCGCCTCGGCCCAGCCGACCTCGGCGAACGTCCGCGGGCCGATGTCCGTCCACCAGTACGGAGGCCGGTCGAGCTCGCTGTCGACGCCGGCGATCGCATCCGCTGCGCGGTCGCCCGTCGCGATCGCCATGTCCCAGTGCGGGAACCGGATCGGTCCGAAGCGCGCATGCGGCGCGAGGATCAGGTCCCCGACGGCGTGGACGCGCTCGTGGCCGGGCACGCGGAGGTCGGGGCCGACGCGGAGCGGCAG
Source organism: uncultured Actinomycetes bacterium (assembly GCA_963742625.1). GTDB lineage: Bacteria > Actinomycetota > Thermoleophilia > Gaiellales > Gaiellaceae > Gaiella. The sequence continues at coordinate 405,348 of CAVUMO010000002.1, read as the reverse complement.
CTCCGCCGCGTCGAGCTCCAGCCCGGGCGGCGCGAACGGCCGGCCGCCGGTCGCCGCGACGACGACGTCGGCGGCGAGCGACCCGTCCTTGTAACGAAACTGTTGCCTGCGCGTCCTCGACGGCGACCTCGGTGAGCTCGGCGCCGCCGACGAAGCGCGCCCCGGCGTCGGCGAGCGCCGCGGCGCCGAGGGCGGGGAGCGGCTCGTGCAGCCGGTCGAGTGGCCGGTCGAGCACGATCGATCGCCGTCACATCGTGTCCAGCGACCGCAAGTGTCGCGGCGGTCTCCGTGCCGATCAGCCCCGCCCCGACGACGACCACCCGCTTCGGCCCGCCCGTGAGCACGTCGACGAGCCGCGTCATCCCTCGCGGGGTCGCGTTCACGTGTGCGGCCTCGAGGCCCGGGATGCGCGGCGGCCGGTACGAGAGCCCGGTCGCGAGGACGATCGTCTCGGCGTCGATCTCGGCGCCATCCGCCACGAGCCGCCCGGAGACGAGGTCCGCCTCGTCGACCATCGCGTCGAGCCGGTCGATCCCGAGGTCGTCGAGGCGTTTCTCGTCAGCGAGGAGCACGGGTGCGCCCGCCGCGAGGCCCTGCTTCGTGAGCGGCGGTCGGTCGACCGGCAGACCCGGGCCGATCAGGAGCGGCCGGATGCCGTGGCGCGCCAGCCGTGCGGCGCATGCATATCCCGCGACGCCGTTCCCGACGATCGCGACCTCGGCGTTCACCGCCTCACGCGGTGGTGCCGTCGAGGATCTGCAGCGTCTTCAGGTCGGAGTAGAAGTCGAGCGCGTAGTCCCCACCCTCGCGGCCGATCCCCGAGATCCCGATCCCGCCGAACGGCGCGGTGAGGTCGCGCACGAGGAACGTGTTCACCCATACGGTGCCCGCACGCACGGCTCTCCCGATGCGGGCGGCCCGCTCCTCCGAGCCCGTGTAGACGATCCCGGAGAGCCCGTAGCGCGTCGAGTTCGCGAGCGCGACGGCCTCGTCCTCGTCGGCGAACGTCTGGAAGGTCGAGCACGGGGCCGAACACCTCGCGCTGGACGATCTCCGACTCGTTCGTCCGCGGGACGACGAGCGTCGGGTCGTAGAAGAGCGGCCCGACGTCCTCCCGGCGGCGTCCGCCGCGGACGATCTCGTCGCCGTTCGCGCGTGCGCGCTCGACGAAGCCCTCGACGCGCGCGAGATGCTCGGGGTGGATCAGCGGCGAGACGGTCGTCGCGTCGTCCCGCGGGTCCCCGAGCACATGCTCGTCGGTGAAGCGGTGGAAGAGCTCGAGGAAGTCGTCCGCCACACCCTGCTCGACGAGCAGCCGCGTCCCGGCGAGGCACACCTGCCCCGCGTCGTCGTACTGGCCGGCGGCCTTCCGGGCCGCCGCTTCGAGATCGCAGTCACGGAAGACGAGCAGCGGGCCCTTCCCGCCCAGCTCCCCGGTGAACGGCACGACGTTCCGGGCCGCGGCGGTGCCGATGTGGACGGCGGTCTCGGGCGAGCCGGTGAACGAGATCCTGCGGACGCCCGGATGGCGCGTCAGCGCGGCGCCGGCCTCCTCGCCGATCCCCTGGACGACGTTGAAGACACCCGGCGGGAAGCCCGCCTCGGCGACGAGGTCGCAGAGGAGCGAACAGGACAGCGGCGACCATTCGGCGGGCTTCAGCACGACCGTGCAGCCGGCCGCGAGCGCGGGCGCCGTCTTCCAGGTCGAGAGCATGAACGGCGCGTTCCAGGGCGTGATCACGACCGCCGGGCCGCTCGGCATCCGCACGACGCGGTTGCGGGTCCCGTTCGACTCCCAGACCCGCTCCTCGTGTGCGACGGCGAGGTCGGCGTACGCACGGAAGTTCCGCGCGCCGCGCGAGATCACTCGCGCGCGGAGCGAGCGGAGGAGCATCGCCATGTCCGCGCATTCGACCGCGGCGAGCCGCTCGACGCTCTCGTCGATCAGGTCGGCGAGGCGATGGAGATGCGCGGCCCGGCCGTCCGGGCCGAGCGCCGCCCAGTCCGGGAACGCCTCCGTCGCCGCCGCGACGGCCAGATCCGCCTCGCGCTCGCCGCCGCGCGCGACGTCCGCGATGGGCTCGGCGTCGATGGGTGAGAGGTCGACGAACGTCCTGGCGCTCGCGACACGCTCGCCGCCGATGAAGTGGTCGGTCGCGACCACGACGCCCGCGACCACGACACGGCTCTCCGTCCTAGAGCTCACGGACGGTCTCGAGGTCGTCGACCGTGTAGGCGAACGTGAAGCGGTAGCCGCGCCCGATGCGGACGGGCGCGAGCGCGTCGATCTCCTCGTGGTCGGCGCCGTACAGCTCGAGCGTCGCGGAGCCCTCCCACGTCTCGGAGCTCGACCGGTCACGCGACACGGCGCGAACGAGCTCGTGCACCGCGGGCGCGTCGTGGCTTCCCGCGGCGAGGCGCGGGAAGTGACGGACGTTGACGATCGTCGCGGCGTTGTGGAACGGGCCGCCGCCGGACGGCCGCTCGAGCGTCACGGTGGCCTCCGCGACACGGCGCTCGTAGGCGGCGCAGGTCACGCCGAACCGCGCCCCCGCCTCCATCCCCGGGTCGGCGGGCCCGCCGAGGCCGAAGCTTCGCGTGATCCAGATCGAGCCGAGCTTCTTCGGGAACCCCTGGATCCAGCCGCGCGCGAGCGCGAAGTCCCGGTCGACCCAGATGTACGCGCAGGTCGTCACCTCCTCGCCGTCGAGGAGCCCGTTCACGACGACGAAGACCTCCTTGTACTGCGAGCGCGAGGGGTCGACCAGCTCGTCCGCCGCTCTCCGAGCACGACTGCCAGTCGGCCGCGACAAACGCGCAGCGGCCGGGATCGGGGTGGGGATCGATCCCCTCCGGGAGAAAGGCGACGGCCTTCTCGGGATCGGCCCAGTAGTCGATCACGAGAAAGTCGCCGACGTAGTGCCACGGCGGGCGCGGCACGAGGGACGAGCGCCCCTCCGGCGTGCGCGGGCTCGTGAAGCCCTCGAGGCTCATCGCGCGACGGTCTCCGCGGGCGGCAGCGGCTCGCCGAGCATCTCGCGGCTGTCGCGCTCCCACTCCACGGCGGCCGGGTCGAAGCGGAAGTACGAGCGCGGCGGCAGCGGGCCCCACGTGTTCGACGAGTAGCGGTCGTCCGGGTAGACCCGCGGCACGTGGTCGTCCTCGAGCCGCTCCATGTCGCAGTACAGCTCGACGTGGCACGGCTCCTCGATGATCCGGACGTACGTCGCGATGTTCCCGGCGATCCCGTGGCGCGTCGGGTCCCCAGCCGAGACCCAGCGGCCGTGGCGCGCGACGTGGTCGAGGAGGTCGCGCATCTTCCCGATGTCGACCACGTCGAACGCCAGGTGATGGAAATGTGCGTAGCCGCGGTCGACGAGCGCCAGCACGTGGTGCTCCGAGTCGATCCGCAGCCAGACACCTGCATCACCGAGCCAGTCCGACACCGACATCCCGAGGACGTCGCGGTAGAAGGCCATGTTCTCGCGGATCGCGCCCGTGAGGCAGTTGACGTGCCCGAGCCGCCGGGGCCCACCCAGGTGCACGGTCGTGGACGGCCGGGCGTGCTGCGGCCAGCGGGCCGTCTCGTCTCCGGGCTCCCGGTACGGGAGGAGCTCGATCCCACGCCCGTCGGGGTCGGACGGCCAGAGCGCGCCGTCGTGCTCGTCGGCCGGAACGCCGGCGGCGGCGAGGTGCTCACGGGCATCGTCGAGCGAGCACCCTCGGTGCAGCTCGAAGGCGACGTGGTCGAACCCGGACGGCTCGACGCCTTCGACGAGCTCCAGCGAGTAGGGCTCGTCGTTGCACGCGAGCAGCGCGCGACCGGCCTCCCGCGACCGCTCGACGAGCCCGAACTGGAGCGCCCAGCGCGCGGCGGCCTCGTCGACATCCCGCACGCGGAGGCAGACGTGGTCGATCCGGCCGAGGCGGATCAGCTGCTGCGCCCCCTCACGGCACGCGCCCCTCGAGCACCATCCGCTCCGCTTCCTCCTCGGGGATCGCTAGCGCGACGTGGAGGGTCTGCGCCGACACCTGCGGCTGCTCGCCGGGGCCGCTCAGGTCGACGTCCCACTCCTCGATCGTGTTCTCGAGCCGGCCGAGGCCGTCGATCTCCACCGCGACCATGTCGCCGGGCCTCATCGGCCGCGAGTTCGCGGGCGTCCCGGTGAGGATCACGTCCCCGGGCTCCAGCGTGATCGTGCGGCACAGGTCGGCGAGCTGGTACGCCACGCCGAAGATGAGGTCGGCGGCCGTCGTCTCCTGGACGACGTGGCCGTTCAGCCACGTCCGCAAGGTGAAGGACGTCGGGTCGAACTCGTTCGCCGGGACGAGCTCCGGCCCGAGCGGGAGAAAGCCGTCCTGCCCCTTCACCCGCAGCATCGCGCCGCGGTCTGCGTGGCGGAAGTCGTGCATGCCGACGTCGTTCGCGCACGTGTAGCCGGCGACGTGGTCGAGCGCGTGCTCGAGCGGGACGCCCTTCATCCGCTGACCGACGACGACCGCGAGCTCTCCCTCGTAGTTGAGGAACCGCGCGCCCTTCGCCATCCGCACCGGCCGGCGATGCCCGTTGAGTGTCGTCGGCGGCTTCACGAAGTACGACGGCTCTGGCGGCGTCCGCGCCGCGTACTCCTCGATCCGGGAGCGGTACGTCAGGTGGACGGCGAGGATCTTCGTCGGCTCGACGGGCGCGAGGTAGAGCGCCTCCGCCTCGATGAGCTCCGAGCCGTCCGCGAGCACGATCCGATCGCCCGCTCGGCGCCCCCAGCGACGCTCGCCGTCCACCTCGACACGGACGACGCGTTCCGTCAGGTCAAAGGTGGGCCGCATACTCCTCGACCTCCCAGGCGGAGACGACTTCGCGATCGAGCTCGCCGACCGCCTCGCCGAACCGCTCGACCTCGAACCGCTTCATCGCGACAAATGTCGTGACGAGCTGCTGGCCTAGCCGCTCGACGAGCCAGGTGTCGGCCTCGAGCGCGTCGAGCGCGGCGCCGAGGTCCTGCGGCAGCTTCGTCCCCGCATGCGCGTCGTCCGCGCGGTAGGCGTCCCCGACGACCGGCTCCGGCGGCTCGCGGCCGCGCTCGATCCCGTCGAGGCCCGCCAGGAGGATCGCCGCGGTGATCAGGTGCGCGTTCGCCGATCCGTCGCCCGTGCGCACCTCGACCCGGGCGCGCGAGCCGCGCTCCCTCGGCACACGGCAGAACGCGGTGCGGTTGTCGTGCCCCCAGTTCGCGTGGGTCGGCGCGAGGCTGTCCGGGACGATCCGCTTGTACGCGTTGATCGTCGGGCCGAGGAGCGCCTGCAGCCCCTGGGCATGGTCGATCACTCCTGCGACGAACGACGCCGCGAGCGGGCTCAGCCCGTCCGGACGCGTGTCGTCGGCGAATGCGTTCCCTCCGTCTTCGCCGTTCAGCGAGAGATGGACGTGGAAGCCGGAGCCGCCCTGGTCGCTGAACGGCCGGCCCATGAACGTTGCGAGCAGACCCTCCCGCACCGCGATCTCCTTCACCGCGGCCTTGAGCATGAACGCCCGGTCGGCGGCGTCGAGTGCGCCCGAGTGCCTCAGGTTGATCTCGTACTGCGAGTTCATGAACTCGTGGTTCGCGGCGAACGCCTCGAGCCCGAGCTCGTCGCACCAGAGGAGCATCCGCAGGACCACCTCGCGCGGATCGGACACCGCTCCGACCGTGTACACGCGGGACAGCTCGTCGACGTAACGGCGCAGGCTGCCCGGCACGGATGGGTCGCGCTCGACGAGGAAGAACTCGAGCTCGGGCGCGACGATCGGCTCGAGCCCACGCTCGGCATAGGCCGTGACGACGCGCCGAAGGAGGTTGCGCGGGCACACCGGCCAGTGCGACTCGCCGTCGAGCGTCCAGGCCTCACCCAGGCACCAGGCGACCTCCGGCAGCCACGGCACGACGCGAAGCGTCGCGAGGTCGGGCCGGATCGCGAGGTCGACGTACCCCTCTTCCCCGCCGACGACGGGCGTGTGGCGAAGGTCGGTGCCCATCACCGCGCCGCAGAACGTGACGCCCTCGCCGGCCACCCCGGGGAAATGACGGAGCGGGATGTCCTTCCCGCGCGCAACGCCGTGCAGGTCGGTGTAGAGCAGCCGGACAGCCTTCAGCCCGCTCGCGTCGAGGGCCGCGATGGCCGCCTCGGCCTCGTGTTCGTGATCCGTCATCCGACTCGGGGTCTCCGTGTGGTTCGCCGTCATGCGGCGATCCGGACGGGTAGGCGCTTGACGCCGTTGAAGAAGTTCGAGCGTAGCCGCACCGGCTCGCCCGTCAGCTCGAGCCGGGGGAGGTACGGGACCAGCTCCTCCAGCCACACGCGGACCTCCAGCTTCGCGAGGTGGGCGCCGAGGCAGAAGTGGGGCCCGCCGAGGCCGAACGTGACGTGCTTGTTCGGCGCGCGGCCGACGTCCAGCCGGTGCGGGTCGGGGAACTGCCGGTCGTCGTAGTTCGCGGCGGCGTACCAGATCGTCACCTTGTCTCCCCGCGCGATCCGGCGGCCGTGGAGGACGACGTCCTGCGTCGCGGTGCGGCGGAAGTGGTGCACGGCGTGCGCGCGGCGGAGGAGCTCGTCCGCGGCCGTGCCGGCCAGCGACGGGTCGCCGACGAGGCGTTCCAGCTCGTCGTGGTTGGCGAGGAGGTCGACGAGGCCGAGGCTGATCGTGTGCCTCGTCGTCTCGTTCCCCGCAGTCGTGAGCAGGATGAACATCGTCCCGAACTCCTGCTCGCTGAGCCGTGAGCCGTCGAGCTCCGCCTCGACGAGCCTCGTCGTGATGTCGTCGCGGGGGTCGCGTCGACGCGCCTCGCCGAGCGCCCGCCCGTACTCGATCAGGTCGAGCGAGAACGGGCTCGAGAACGGCAGCATGCGCAGCTCCGGGTCGCGCAGCGCGCGCTCGGCGACGTACTCCTCGCCGACGACCTCGGGATCCGTGTTCCCGAGGATCTTGTCGCCGAGCTCGATGATCAGCCGGCGATCCTCGACCGGGAGACCCATGATCTCGGAGAACACCCACATCGGGATCTCCGCGGCGACCGACTCCACCCAGTCGAACTCCCCTCGCTCGACGGCGGTCTCGAGGATGTCCCGCGCGAGCGCGCGGATCCGCTCCTCGTAGGCGTTCACGACGCGTGGCGTGAACCCCTTGTTGACGAGCGCGCGCATGCGTGTGTGGGCGGGCGGGTCGGTGTCGATCATCGAGCGCCGCGCCGCGAGCTCCTCCGGCGTCAGGTCCTGGAGCGAGGTGCCGCCGAGCTCGGACGAGAACGTCTCCCACTCCTTGGCGACCCGCACGACGTCCTCATAGCGCGTGATCACCCAGAAGCCGGGACCCTCGTCCTCGGGCTGCCAGTGGAGCGGTGCATCGCGACGGAGCAGGGCGAGCCAGTCATAGGGGACCCCTCGCTCCCACACGTCGAGGTCGGTCAGGTCGACGTCGTCGAGCGCGAGCCCGTCGAGCGAGGGGCCCGGGACCAGCGGCTCCGCGGACGCCGTCGCCGCGACCGCGTCGCCCGGGTGAGCGCTGCCGTCCGTCGCCGCAGGCGCTGCGAGGCGGACGTAGAGCGTCCCGCCGTCCTCGCGGGCCTCGTAGATCGGGAGCGGGTCGAGGGCGGGCGGTGTGACCACGTCGCCGGTGCGGACGTCGAACTCCGACCCGTGGCACGGGCAGATCACCACCTCGCCGTCGAGCTCCCCTTCTGCGAGCGAGCACTCTTCGTGCGTGCACGTGTCGGCGAACGCGAGCCAACCGCCGCCCGTCCGCGCGAGGCAGACGGCCGTGCCGCCGACCTCGACGCGGCGAAGCGTGCCCTCGGGCTCCTCGCCCGCGGTGCCGACCTCGTGCCAGGTGACCTGGCTCACGCCGCCTCCTCGCGAAGCACGTCCCACGCCCGCCGGACGTCGTCCTCGGTCGTCCGGAGGTTCCCGACGGCCAGTCGCAGCACGTAGCGGCCTTCGAGCTTCGTGTGCGAGAGGAAGACCTCGCCGCGCGCGTTGACGCGCTCGACGAGCGCGGCGTTGTCGTCGTCCGAGCCCTCGTGCCGGAAGCAGACGACCGAGAACGGCCGCGGGGCGCACAGCTCCCAGCCCGGCTCCTCGCGCACCCAGCCCTCGAACGTCTCCGCGAGGGCGACCGCGTTGCGGATCGCCGCCTGGAGCCCGTCCCGGCCGTAGCAGCGGAGCACCGCCCAGAGCTGGAGCGCCCGGAACGAGCGCCCGAGGGCAGGCGCGTACTCGCTGAAGCTGACGACATCGTCCGGTGTGCGGAGGTACTCGGGGATGACGCTGAAGGCGTCGCGCAGCACGTCCGGGCGCCGTGTCCAGAAGGCGGAGCAGCCCTGCGTGGTGAGCAGCCACTTGTGCGGGTTCACGACGAGCGAGTCGACACGCTCGATCCCCTCGAACGCCCAGCGGTGCTCGGGGCAGATCATCGCGGCGCCGGCGTACGCCGCGTCGACGTGCAGCCAGACGCCGTGCTCCTCGCAGGCGTCCGCGATCGGAACGACGGGATCGACCGACGTCGACGAGGTCGTGCCCACGGTGGCGACGACCGCGCAGGCACCGGCGAGGTCGAGCGCGTCGGGCCGGAGCCGGAACGCCTCGTCGGCCGGCGTCTTCCGCACCTCGAGCCCGAGGAGCCTGCACGCCTTGTCCACGGACGAGTGCGCATGCTCGGAGCAGACGACGACGTCGGCGTCGGGCCGTGCGTGGCGCGCCGCCGCGAGCGCGGCGATGGTCGAGATCGAGGCGCCGTCCTCGATCTGGCCGTGCCAGCCGGCGGGGAGGCCGAGCAGCTCGGCGAGCCACGCGAGCGTCACCTCCTCGAGCTCCTGGAGCGCCGGCGACGTCCGCCAGAGGATTCCGACGTTGTTCAGCCCTGCGACGAGAAGCTCCGCGAGGATCGCAGGCTCCGAGGCGCACGTCGCGAAGTACGCGAAGAACCGCGGGCTCTGCCAGTGCGTGAGCCCTGGCAGCAGCACGTCGTCGAGGTCGCGCAGCAGGTTCGCGAACGGCTCGCCCTCGTCGGGCGGGTGTGCCGGCAGCCGCGCGCGGATCTCGCCGGGCTCGACCTGCGCGAGCACGGGGAGCTCGCGAACGCGTTCCAGGTAGCGCTCGATCCACTCGAGCGTCGCGAGGCCGTCCCGCGCGAGCGTGTTCCCGTGCTCTCTAGCCACGTGCCTGCCCCTTCCGACCCATGCGCACCGGAGCATGCATGCTCCCGGCGGGCGGCCTCGATCCTAGGAGATTCGAATACCGAATGTCAATCATCGAACTTCCAGGGCGGGACGTTCGAGCCGGGAGCCCGGCAGGAAGACGCGGAGTGGGATCAGCCCCGTGGCGGTGATCGCCGCCGCCACCGCGAACGCGACGCCGTACCCGCCGAGCGAGGCGGCGAGCCCGATGAAGGCGGCGGCGAACGCGAAGCCGAGCCCCTCGAGCGCCTTCAGGCTGCCGAGCGCGGCGCTCCGCTCGTCCTCGGGCGCGCGCCCGACCGCAAGGAGGAAGAGCGCCGGGTAGAGGATCGCGTGGCCTGCGCCGAAGATCGCGGCGCCGAGGTAGAGCCCGGCCGGGCTGCCGAGCGCCGCAGCCAGCCCGATCCCTCCCGCGGCGAGCATGACGCCGGCGGAGGCCGCCCGCCTCGGCCCGACGCGGTCGGGCAGCCGCCGGCCGAGCACGCGCATCGCGACGAGGACCGCGGCGTTGACGAGCAGGACGAGCCCCGCGCCCTGCATGCCGAGCTCGCGGGCATAGAGCGGCGAGAAGACGACGAGCGCCGCGAACCCGAACATCTCGAGCGCGATCACGGCCCCAGGGATTGCCGCATAGCGGCTGAAGAGCGCAAACGCTCGCCGCGGACGGGCGGTCTGTGGCCTCGTCTCCGGGAGGGTGACGGCCAGGAGCGCGCCGGACAGGGAGAGGCCAATCGCGACGACCCACACCGCGTCGAACGACGTCGCGCGATGGACGAAGTCGCCGATCACGGGCCCGAGCCCGAGCCCTGCCCAGGCCGAGAGCGAGTACAGGCTGTACGCCTCGCCACGTCGGCTGTCCGGCGCGAGGTCGTTGACCATCGTGACCGCCCCCACGATGCACGCCGCGTCGCCCACTCCCGCGGCCGCCCGCAGCGCGAACAAGGCGGCCGGGTCGTCCGCAAACGGGAAGAACGCCACGAACGAGCTGAAGACGAGCGGGCCGCCCAGCAGGAGGAGGCGCCTCCCGCGGCGGTCGGCGAGGCGCCCGAGGATGGGCTGCGCGAGCGCGCCGACGAGGAGAGCGCCGCTCATCACGAGCCCCACCGCGACATCGCCTCCGTCGAGCGGACCGCGGACGTAGAGCGGCAGGACGGGAAGCAGCGTGCCCGCGGCGAGCGTCGTCGCCAGCGAGTAGATGCAGACGAGCGCGAACTGCGGACGGAAGAGCGTCTCAGCGCGGGCCGTGTGCACCTCGACGGGCAGGCCGTCGACCTAGATCGTTCCGGCTTCCAGGACGCCGCGGAGGAACGTCTGCGTCCGCTTCTCGCGCGGCGCCTCGAAGATCTGCGTCGGCGGCCCCATCTCGAGGATCTGGCCGTCGTGGAGGAAGCAGACCGTGTTCGCGACCTCGCGCGCGAAGTTCATCTCGTGGGTCGCGATCACCATCGTCATGCCCTGTTCCGCGAGGTCGCGCACGAGGCGCAGCACCTCGTTGACGAGCTCCGGGTCGAGCGCGGAGGTGATCTCGTCCAGGAGGAGCACCTTGGGCTCCATCGCCATCGCGCGCGCGATCGCGACGCGCTGCTGCTGGCCGCCGCTCAGCTGGTCGGGATACGCGTTCGCCTTCTCCTCGAGCCCGACCCGGCGGAGGAGGATCCGGGCGCGCTCCTCCGCAGCCGCGCGCGAGACGCCGCCGATCTTGATCGGCGCGATCGTCACGTTCCGCATCACGCTCATGTGCGGGAACAGGTTGAAGCTCTGGAACACGAGCCCGATCTGCCGTCGGAGCTCGACGAAGTTCACCCCCGGCCCGGAGACGACGTCGCCCTCGAAGCGGATCTCTCCGCCCTCGATCGTCTCGAGCCCGTTGATGCAGCGGAGGAGCGTCGACTTGCCGGAGCCCGACGCGCCGATCAGGCAGACCACCTCGTGCGAGTCGACCGAGAGGCTGACGCCCTTCAGCACCTCGTCGTCCGAGTAGCACTTCCGGACGGCGTCGATCTCGAGCAGCGCCATCAGAGCGCGCGAACGCCCGTCTTGCGCGCCTGCCGTCTGATCAGGTAGTCCACGAAGCGCGTCTGCGGGATCGTCGCGAGGATGAACACGATCGCGACGAAGGTGACCGACGAGAGATTGAAGTAGTTGCCGGCGTAGATCTTCGCCATCCCGAACGCGTCGATCGCACCGACGACGAGCACGAGCGCTGTGTCCTTTTGAAGGCCGATGAAGTAGCTGAGAAGCGGCGGCAGGACGCGACGGAACGCCTGCGGCACCACGACGTGGAACCAGGTCTGCGTCGTCGAGAAGCCGAGCGACTTCGCGGCCGCGGTCTGGCTCCAGTGCACCGTTTCGATCCCGGAGCGGAAGACCTCGGCGACGTAGGCGCTCGTCGTCACCGTCAGAGCGATCACGACCAGCCACGGCGTCGGCAGGTCGCTCAGCACAGGGATCTCCGCGATCGGGATCCCGAACGCGACGAGGTAGAGGAGAATGATCAGCGGGATCGCGCGGAAGACGTCGATGTAGGCGATCGCGAGGAAGCGAAGCGGCGCCATCGCACGCCCGGGCGCCGCGCGGACGAGGGCGAGGCTCAGCGCGACGACGAGGATCAGCGCCTCGCTGGCGAGCGCGATCCAGAGGTTCAGCCAGAACGCATGGATGATGTCGCTGGCGCTCCGGCGGATCTGCTCCCAGGAGAGGAACGTCTCGACGAACGCGGCGTTGTTCGTCAGGAGGAACATGACCACCCCGAGCACGACGACCGCCGAGCCCGCGAACCCGAGGGTCCTCAGGGCCTTCTCGCGGGCCCGCGCGGCGACGTGCCGTGCCCCGACGATGTCGCCGCTCGACTCGAGCCGGCGGGCCCGGAACGAGAGGGCGACCGCGTGGATCCCCGGGATCACGAGCAGGCTGGCCAGCGCGGCGAAGACCATGACGGCGACGGTCGCGCCGGTCCGCCAGCCGCTCGGCGTCTCGAGCCCGCGGACCGCCTCGAGCGGGTAGATCCAGAACGCGGCGGCGACCGCGACGACGACGACGACCGAGAACGCCGAGAGCAGACGGGAGCGTGGTGGGGGCGCCAGTCGCCTGACGCCCCCCGGAGTCGCGGCATCAGCCGCCCATACCTCCGTTGTCGCTTCCATCCGACCGAGCTACCCCCAGACCGGCAGCTTGTCCGGGTCGACACCGCCGAACGACGCGAAGTAGTACTTCTTCTCGAGGTTCTTCAGCGTGCCGTTCTTGAGCATCTCGCGCACCATCGTGTTGATCGCCTTCCGGTTTGGCGAAGGCTGGATCATGACAATTCCGACCTGGCCGCCGACCTTCACCTGGGCGAACACCTTGAAGTCGCCCTTCGAGGCCGTGGCTGCCGGGAGCGCGACCGGCAGGTCGATGAGCACGGCATCGACCTGCTTCGCCTTGAGCGCAGCGAACAGCTGGGCGGTGTCGTCGTAGGTGTTGTACTGCTGTGAGGGCTTGAGCACCTCGTCGAGGTACTTCTGCTGCACCGAGCCGAGCGAGACGGCGAACTTCATGTCCTTCATGCCGGCCTTCGTCGGCGCGGGCCCGTCCGTGCGGGCGACGAGACCCGTCCACGAGTGTCCGTACGGGATCGAGAAGTCGACCTTTTCCTCGCGCTCGGGCTTGATGTAGAAGTCGTCGATCGCGACGTCGTAGCCGGAGAGGCGGCCGACGATGAGCTGGGCGAAGTCGATCAAGTGAAGCTTCATCTTCGGGATTCCCGCCCGCCAGGCGAGGTTGGCGGCGAAGCAGTAGTTGAAGCCGTCGTTGACGGTGTCGGGCGTGTTGCCCTTGTAGGTCCGCGGCGAGATCGTGTTGTAGCCAACGGTGAGAACGCCTGACTTGACGGTCTTCAACTTGAGCGAGTTGTACTTTCCGGTCGGCTTGCACTTGCCGTACTTCGGCGTCGTCGCGCTCTGTGCCGTGCCGAGCATCGCAGCACCGAACAGCAGGAGCGCCAGCATGACCCCGAGTGCCAGGGTGATCCTGCGCATTACGACCTCCTCTGCCGCCCAACACGGCGGCGCGTCGATGGCGTCTCCATGGGAGACGGGCTGTGCGACCTCCGCACTGCCTCCGATCCACCGGCCCGAGCGGCACGCCTCGCGGTCCGACTGCCGACCTGCCCTCGAGACGCCGGGAGGATCATGCGGTGGGACGCTAGATGATCGAACATCGAATGTCAATGTTCGCCGGAGTGCCGTGTTTGCGTGGGTCGGCGGCCCTCAGCCGTCCTGCCGGAGCGAGCGGAAGAACGCGGCGACGTCGTCGGCGAGCAGCTGCGGGACCTCGAGCGCGGCGAAGTGGCCGCCGCGCGGCAGCTCGGTCCAGCGGCGGACGTCGAAGAACGGCTCGGCGAAGCGGCGCGGCGGGTGGCGCGTCTCGCGCGGGAACGAGGCGTAGGCCATCGGCACCTCGATCCGCGCGTTCGGCAGCGGCCACGGCTCGTGCCGGATCGCGTAGTACGGCCAGAACGTCGAGTTGATCGCGCCGGTGACCCAGTAGAGCGTGATGTTCGTCAGCAGCGAGTCCATCGCGAGCCAGGCCTCGAAGTCGCCGCGATGGTCGCTCCAGGTCTGGAACTTCTCGACGATCCAGCCTGCGAGACCGGCCGGCGAGTCGGTGAGCGCGTACGCGATCGTCTGCGGCTTCGTGCCCTGGATCGCGTGGTAACCGGTCTCCTCCGCCTGCCAGAAGCGAAGCTCCTCCCGGTACGTCTCGTCCTCGTCGGAGGGCGGGTCTGGGAACGGGAGGTCCTGCCGGACCGGCAGGAAGTTCAGGTGGATCCCCACGAGCTTCTCGGGGTGGCCAGCCGCGAGGCACGCGACGACATAGCCGCCCCAGTCGCCGCCCTGCGCGGCGAAGCGCTCGTACCCGAGCACGTCCGTCATCAGCTCGGCGAACAGGTCGCCCATCTGGCCGACGTCGAAGCGCGGCTGCCCGGGCCGGTAGGACAGGGTGTAGCCGGGCAGCGACGGTGCGACCACGGTGAACGCGTCGGCCGGGTCGCCGCCGAACCGCGCCGGGTCGGTGAGGCGCGGGATCAGGTCGTGGAACTCCCACACCGACCCCGGCCAGCCGTGTACGAGGAGCAGCGGCGTCGGATCGGGCCCGACGCCCGGCTGGTGGATGAAATGGAGATCGACCCCGCCGAGCGGTACGCGGTACTGGTCGAACGCGTTGAGCTCGGCCTCGTGGGTGCGCCAGTCGAAGCCGTTCCTCCAGCGCTCGACGAGGCGTTGCACGTAGTCGAGGTTCGAGCCGTACCGCCAGTCCGAGCCGGGGATCTCGTCGGGCCACCTCGTGCGCTCGAGGCGGGCGCGCAGGTCGTCGAGGGTCGCCTGGGGGACGTCGAGTCGGAAGGGCTCGGGCGACGGGGCAGCCATGAGGACGCTCGTCGCCGCGACGGGCGTCTAGAGCCCGACGACCTCGTCGCCCACGGCGATGGAGCCGTCCGTGAGGATGTCCGCGTTGAGCCCCGCGCGGTGGACGAGCTCCTTGACGATCCCCGGCCGCGTGAGCTCCTGAAGATGCAGGCACGGCTCGCACAGCATCACGCCGTAGCACTCGACCGAGCCGACGCGGAACTTCTTCCCGACGAGGTCGTTCAGGCCGGTGCCCGTCACGGTCACCTGCCGCCGCGTCGAGCCGGGCGCGAGGCCGGCCTCGCGGACGACATCGCCCTCGATGAGCGTCAGCGCCAGACCCGGGCGCGCGCCCTCGTCGAAGAAGTAGCGGTCGCCCTCGAGCCCCTTCCCCGTGATCGCCTCGGCCGCCCCGACCTCGTGTACGTCGGTCGCGTCGGGCGCCCGCAGGTGGATCGCCTCGACCTTCATCCCTCGCCTCCGTCCAGCAGGCCCGTGCCGTCGTCCTCCGCGCTCGCCTCCTTCGACCAGTGCTGCTGAGTGAGCGCGATGTGCTGATTCATCAGCTCCGCGGCCTGCTCGGGCTCACGCGCGACCACGGCGGCCAGGATCGCCTTGTGCTCGTTCGCGTCCTCCTCCTGCCAGCCGGGGGCCGCGCTGCGCCGCGCGAGGAGCTGCCGGCCGATGTCGAGCGACCACAGGCCCTCGAGCACCCGGACGAACTGCTCGTTGCGCGTCGTCCGCGCGAGCTGGATGTGGAACTCTCGGCTCGTGTCGTGCGCGAGCCGCGACGTCGGGGCAACGAACTGGGAGGCAACGATCTCTTCGAGCACCTGCACGTCCTCCGCGGTCGCGCGCTCCGTCGCGAGCCGGACGAAGCCGGGCTCGAGGATCCGCCGCAGCTCGAGCCGCTCGAGCACGGCGTCGAGGCGGAACGACGCCACGAAGAAGCCGCGGTTGGCCTTGAACTCGACGAGCTCGTCACCGGTGAGTCGGTGCAGCGCCTCGCGCACCGACGTGCGCGAGATCGCGAGCGCATCCGCGAGATCGCCCTGTCGGAGCCGCGTGCTCGGCCCGAGCTCGCCGTCCTCGATCAGCGTGCGAATGCGGTGATATGCGACATCGACGACGGAGCCCGGGTTGATCGGTTCGAGCGTGACGGGGTTCGCGTCCATGCGGCGTCGGAGTGTAGCGGATCGGCCGGACGAATGTTGACATTCGATGTTCGATGTTTTAGGTTCGCGCGGTGACCGCCACGGGCCGAGGAGACCGGCTGCACGCGACGCGGGCGGGCCGTCCAGTCCCCTCCTCCCCGGACGACCACCGTGACTGCGGCTAGCCACGGCCCGTGGCCGATCCTCGACGGTCGGCGCACGGTCGTCACGGGCGGGGCGAACGGGATCGGCGCGGCGGTCGTCCGCGAGCTCGCGGCCGCGGGCGCGTCCCCCGGCGTGGTGCTCGACCTCGAAGGCTCGCTCGGGCGCGGCTCCCTCCCCGAGGGCTGGAGCGAGATCGCTGTCGACCTCCGCGACGACGCCTCGATCCGGTCGGCGTTCGCGCAGGCACAGGACGCGGTCGCCGGCATGGTGGACGTGCTGGTCGCGGTCGCGGGAATCGTCCCGCCGTGGACCGGGATCGCCGCGCTCGACCCCGATGTCTGGGACGACGTCTTCCGGGTGAACGCGCGCGGGGTGATGCGCACGGTGCAGGAGACCGAGCCCGCGATGGGCGACGGCGGCGCGATCGTCGTGATCGCATCCCAGAACGCCTGGCGCGGAAACGAGAATCTCGCGAGCTACGTTGCCAGCAAGCACGCCGCCCTGGGCCTCGTCCGCTCGCTCGCGCTCGAGCTCGGCCCGCGCGGGATCCGCGTCAACGCGATCGGCCCCGGGTCGATCGCGACGGACGCCTACGTCGCCCGGCTCCAGGCCCGCGAGCAGGCGGGCGGGCGAACCGTCGACGAGGCCCTCGCGGCGGAAGGGCTCGCGACGCCGCTCCAGCGCCTCGCGACGCCCGAGGACGTCGCCCGCGCAGTCCTGTTCCTCGCGAGCGACCTCGCCTCCGGCGTCACCGGCCACATCGTCCCCGTCGGCTCGCCCTTCATATGAGCGACGCGGGCCTGCGGGAGCGCGCGGCACTGGTCACCGGTGGCGCGCGCGGGATCGGCCTCGCCATCGTCGAGGCGCTCGCGGAGCGCGGCGACCGGGTCACGATCGCCGACGTCGACCTCGACCGGGCGACGCAATCCGCCGCCGGTCTCGAGGCACGCGGACACCGTGTCGCCGCCGTCGCGCTCGACGTCACGGACGTCGAGCAGGTGCATCGCGTGCTCGGCGAGGTCGACGCGGAGACGCCGCTCACGACCGTCGTCTGCAACGCGGGGCTCGGCATGCTGGGCGGCGTTCTCGAGACGAGCGAGGAGGAGTACGACCGGGTCCTCGCCGTCAACCTCAAGGGCGTCTTCTTCACGATGCAGGCCGCTCTCCGACTGATGGTCCCGCGCGGGACCGGCAGCGTGGTCTCGATCAGCTCGACGTCCGGGTTCACGGCGTCCAGCACGCCGATGGCCGTCTACGACCTGTCGAAGGCGGCCGTGCGGATGCTGACGACCGCGGCCGCGCGAGAGACCGGCCGCACCGGCGTCCGCGTGAACGCGGTCGCACCGGGGACGGTGGGCACCGACCTCGTCCGTGAGGTGCTGAGCGAGGACGCCATCGCCAGGCTGAGCGACGAGCGGATCCCGCTCGGCCGGCTCGCGGAGCCGCGCGAGATCGCGGCCGCCGTCGCGTGGCTCTCGTCCGACGCAGCGTCGTACGTCACCGGGCACACACTCGTCGCCGATGGAGGTTGGCTGACATGAGCGAACGGAGCGGCGCGGGCGTCCGCGCAATCGACCACCTCGGCGTGACGGTGCCGGACATCGAGGAGGCCGCACGGTTCTTCGCCGAGGCGCTCGGGGCGGAACCGCTCTACGAGATGACGACGTCCCTGCCCGCGACCGAGGAAAGCGCACGCTTCGAGCAGGCGCAGCTCGGGACGCGCCCCGGCTCCCGCTGGCGGCGAGCCCTGATGCTCCGTCTCGGCGAAGGACCGTGCATCGAGTTGTTCGACTACGAGGATCCGAACCGTCGGCCCGCCGCGACGCCGAGCGACCTGGGCGTCCAGCACTTCGCGATCTACGTCGACGACATCGAGGCGGTTCGCGACCGAATGGTCGCCGCGGGCGCGACCGCGCTCGAGGGGCCGTTCTCGCTCTCGGGCCCAGAGGGGGGCGACGGGAACCAGTGGATGTACGTCCAGGTGCCGTGGGGCGGCGTCATCGAGCTCGTCACCTACCCCTCCTCGCAGCCGTGGGAGCAGACGACGAGCCTGCGCCGGTGGAAGCCCACGCCAGCCGCTGAGCCCACCGCCGACCGGAAGGAGTCGCAGTGATCAAGGTCATGTGGTTCGTGAAGCGGGCCGACCACCTCACGCTCGAGGAGTTCGAGCGCTGGTGGACGGAGACCCACGCGCCGGACATCGTCGACGAGCAGGTGCCGCACCTCGTCCGCTACATCGTCAACGTCCGCACCGACGACACCCTCGCGGGAAAGCCGGAGGAGGAGTGCGAGTGGGACGGGATCGCCGAGGAGTGGTTCCCGACCGAGGCGGCCTTCAACGCGGTCTACGGGAAGGAGAACCGCGACGCGCACGAGGACTCGGTCTCGAACACGGGGCGCATCCAGCGGATGATCGTCAAGGAGATCACCTTCGTGTGACGCACGACGCGGTTGTCGTCGCGGCGTCGTAGGCTGCCGCGGTGCAGCCGCGGATGCACGAGAGCTGGCTGGCGGTCCTCGGCGACGAGCTCGAGCAGCCCTCCATGCTGGGGCTCCGCGCCTTCCTCGTCGCCGAGGTCGCGGCGGGACGCGGCTTCTACCCGCCGGCCGACCGGGTCTTCAACGCGCTCGCGCTGACACCGTTCGACGACGTGCGCGTCGTCGTCCTCGGCCAGGACCCATACCACGGTCGCGGCCAGGCGATGGGGCTCTGCTTCTCCGTCCCGCCCGGCGTTCCGGCACCGCCGTCGCTGCAGAACATCCACAAGGAGCTCGCGAGCGACGTCGGGCTGCCACAGCCGTCGTCGGGCGATCTCACCCCCTGGGCCGAGCGCGGGGTGCTCCTGCTGAACGCGGTGCTCACCGTCTCCCCCGGAAAGCCCGCCTCGCACGCAGGCAAGGGCTGGGAGCAGTTCACCGACCGCGCGATCCGCGAGCTCTCCGACCGCCGCGAGGGAATCGTCTTCCTCCTCTGGGGCCGGTACGCGCAGCAGAAGGGCGCCGTCGTCGACGTGACGCGGCACCACGTCCTCACCGCGGCCCACCCCTCTCCGTACAGCGCAGCGAACGGGTTCTTCGGCTGCCGCCACTTCTCGCGCGCGAACGAGCTGCTCGCCGCGAGAGGGCAGGAGCCCGTCGACTGGGCGCTCCCGTGAGCCGGGTCTTCGCGCTCTAGAAGCTCGCGAGCGCTTCGCGGAGGCCGGTCCCGCGGAGGACGCGCGGCTTCCCACCGGTGGACGAGGTGGCCTGGATCCACTTCTGCTTCCGGACCCAGAAGACGTCCGGGCTCAGCGCGCCGACCTCGTCTTGGACGCCGAGGAAGGCGGCCTGGAGCATGCGCTGCAGCGCAAGGCGGACGTCGGGGGCGTCGATCGGCCGGTAGAGGAGCTCGTGGCGGGACGGGACGGCGACGAGGACCCCGCGTCCCCAGTCGTCCTCCCCGGTGAGCCGCTCCATGGTCTCGGGGAGCACGAGCGCGAGGCTGGCCGTGAAGAGGGACTCGCCTCTGACGGCCGTGAACCTGCCGCCGTCCCCGACCGTCCCCGAGCGCACGGTGTCGCTGTCGAGGAGCGCGCGGAGATTCGCGCGCCCGCGCTCGACCAGCCCTGCGATGGTGCCTCGCGAGGTCAGCTCCTCGCGCGACGGCGTCGCCACCGCGTCGCCCAGATCGACCGAGAGCACCTCGAGGAGCCCGGGCGCGACGACGCGGGCGTACCCGAGACCGTCGGGATCGGGCACGGTGCGCGCGTCGACGAGTCGTAGCGAGAGGCCGGACGCGAACTCCGTCTCGGTCACGTCCGAGAGGTCGCGCGCCGGCGTCGCGACGAGGCGCACGTGCTCGTCGATCAGCTGCGGCCACTCGGTCTCGTCCGCGCGCAGGCAGAGCGCGCCGATGTTCCAGAGCCCGATCGTGGTCCCGCTGCGATCCACGACGCGGTCCGAATAGACGTCCACGTCGCGCCCGACGGCCGCGAACGACCTGGCGACGAGGCGCCGGAACTCGTCGGCCTGCTGCACGGTGAAGAAGCTCAGGGAGCCGTCGGGGACGGGCTGGGTGCGCTTGATGAGTCCCATGCGAGTCCGCACACGGTGACAGCGCTCGCGCCTCTTGCGAAGCCCCCGTCCGAGTGATGGTCCGCTCACCGCGGCGGCGGCTCGAACGGGCGCTCCCGTAGGATTCGGTCGTGCCGTTCGACATCGGCCCGTGGGAGGTCGTGATCCTCCTCGCCGTGCTCGCGCTGCTCTTCGGCTCGAAGGGCGTGCCTGACGTCGCGCGGCGGCTGGGAACCGGCATGCGCGAGCTCAAGGACGCGCTCGGCGAGATCGACCCGCGCCGCATGCTCGAGCCCGACGAGGACGACCGCGCGAAGACACCGGAGACCCGCCGGAAGCCCGACGCGTACCGGGACGGCGAGAGCTGAACCGGGACGTCAGGCGATGAGCGACGGCGAGTTCGTCGACGTCACGCGGCGGACACGCCTCGCGGCCGAGCGAACCTGGCTCGCGTGGTGGCGTTCGGGGATCGCGGCTGCGACCGCGGCACTCGCGGTCGGCGGGCTCGTCCCCCAGCTCATCGAGAGCGCGAGCTGGCCGTACGTCGCGCTCGGCGCTGGGTACGCGATCGCGTCGCTCGCGATGTTCGGGCTCGGGGCGATGCGTGCCCGCGCGGTAGACCGCGCGCTTTCCGAGGGCGCGTACTCCGTGCTCCCGGACGCCTGGGTGCTCGTCCTCTGCTCGGGCGGCGCGGCGCTCGCCCTGGGAACGCTGCTCGTCGTCCTGTTCGCGTAGATAGGCTCGCGCGCGGTGAGCGCCGGCCGGAAGCTCTTCGTCGCGAACCGCGGAGAGATCGCGGTGCGCATCTTCTCGACGTGCCGCCGGCTCGGCATCGGCACGGTCGCGGCCGTCGGCCCCGGGGACGGGGATGCCTTGCACTCGCGGGCTGCGGACGAGGCCGTGGAGGTCGCCTCATACCTCGACGCCGACGCGCTCGTGACCGCCGCGCGGAGTGCGGGCGCGACGCTCGTCCACCCCGGCTACGGGTTCCTCGCCGAGAGCGCCGCGTTCGCCGAGGCGGTCGAGGAGGCGGGCCTCACGTGGGTCGGCCCGCCACCGGACGTGCTCCGGCGAGGGGGCGACAAGCTCGAGGCGAAGCGGATCGCCGCCACGGCCGGCGTCCCGACACTGCCGACCGGCGAGCCGGACGAGCTCGGCTTCCCGCTGCTCGTCAAGGCGGCGGCGGGTGGCGGCGGCCGCGGCATGCGGGTCGTGCAGCGCCCCGAGGAGCTCGCGGACGCGCTCGACGGCGCAGCCCGCGAGGCCAAGGCGGCGTTCGGCGACGGCACGGTCTTCTACGAGCGCTACCTCGCCGCGCCGCGCCATGTGGAGGTGCAGGTGCTCGGCGACCGGCACGGCACGGTCGTCGCCCTCGGCGAGCGCGACTGCTCGGTGCAACGGCGGCACCAGAAGGTCGTCGAGGAGTCCCCCGCGCCAGGCCTCCCCGACGCGGTGCGCGAGCGACTCTCCGCCCATGCGATCGCATTCGCCACCGAGCTCGGCTACGAGAGTGCCGGGACCGCGGAGTTCCTCGTCGACGGGAGCGAGGTCTTCTTCCTGGAGCTGAACGCCCGCATCCAGGTCGAGCACCCCGTGACCGAGGCCGTGACCGGGCTCGATCTCGTCGAGCTGCAGCTCCGCGTCGCGGACGGCGAGCGGCTCACCGGGCTCGAGCCGGGAGCGAGCGGCCACGCGGTTGAAGCGCGGCTCTACGCGGAGGACCCGCGGACGTTCCTCCCCCAGGCGGGGCACATCACGCGGCTCGGGCTCCCGGAGGACATCCGCGTCGACGCAGGTGTCGCCGAGGGCGACGAGGTGGGCACGCGATACGACCCGCTGATCGCGAAGCTCGTCGCGCACGCGGCCGATCGCGACACGGCGCTCGACGTCCTCGCCGGCGCCCTCGACGAGACGGTCGTCGAGGGCGTGACGACGAACCTCCCGTTCCTCCGCTGGCTCGTCACGCACCCCGCGTTCCGGCGCGGTGAGCTCTCGACCGGGTTCCTCGTACGGTTTCCGCCGCTCTCCGCTCCGCCGCGACCGCTGCCGCGGGGCTGGACCGGCAGCTGGCGACTCAACCTTCCGTCCGCCGCGGAGCTCCCTCCGCTCGAGGTCGAGGCGGCCGCACGCTCCGGGGGACCGACCGGCGCCGCCGACGGGCGTGTCACGGCGCCGATGCCCGGCACCGTGATCGATGTGCGCGTGGCCGAGGGAGAGCGCGTCGCCTCGCACCAGCCGCTCGTCGTACTGGAGGCGATGAAGATGGAGCAGGTCGTGACCGCGCCCTACGACGCGGGCGTCCGGTCCATCGAGGTCGGCGTCGGCGACCGGGTCGCGTCGGGCGCCGTCCTCGTCACGCTGGAGGCCGCATGACGGTGCTCGGCACGAACGTCGCGCGCGACGAGACGTTCCGGCGGCGGGCGGCTGCGATGGAGGCGCTCGTCGCGGAGCTCGGCGAACGGACCGCGCTCGTCGCGGCCGGCGGCGGCGAGGCGTCGGTCGAGCGGCACCGCTCGCGCGGCAAGCTGCCCGCCCGCGAGCGCATCGATCGCCTCGTCGACACCGGGTCCGCGTTCCTCGAGCTGAACGCCCTCGCCGGCTGGGAGCTCTACGACGGACAGGCGCCGTCCGCGGGCATCGTCACCGGGATCGGGATCGTCGAGGGCCGCGAATGCGTCGTCGTCGCGAACGACGCGACGGTGAAGGGCGGCACGTACTTCCCCCTCACCGTGAAGAAGCACCTCCGGGCACAGGAGGTCGCCGAGCAGAACCAGCTCCCGTGCATCTACCTCGTCGACTCCGGCGGCGCGTTCCTCCCCCTCCAGGCCGAGGTGTTCCCCGATCGCGACCACTTCGGCCGGATCTTCTTCAACCAGGCCAGGATGTCCGCGAAGGGGATCCCGCAGATCGCGGTCGTGATGGGCTCCTGCACGGCAGGCGGCGCGTACGTCCCGGCGATGTCGGACGAGACGATCATCGTCCGCGGCACCGGGACGATCTTCATCGGCGGCCCACCCCTCGTGAAGGCGGCCACCGGCGAGGAGGTGACGGCGGAGGAGCTCGGCGGAGCGGACGTCCACGCACGCCGTTCCGGTGTCGCCGACCACTACGCGACCTCGGACGAGCACGCGCTCGCCCTCGCGCGCCAGGTCGTGGCGCACCTCGGCGACCGGCCGCCGACGCCCTGGGACGTCGCTGCAGCGGAGCACCCGGTCGTCGACCCGGCCGACCTCTACGGCCTCGTCCCCGAGGACTTCCGCCACGAGCTCGACCCGCTCGAGGTGATCGCCAGGATCGTGGACGGGAGCCGCTTCCACGAGTTCAAGGCCCTCTACGGGGACACGCTCGTCTGCGGGTTCGCCCGCATCGAGGGCCATCCCGTCGGGATCCTCGCGAACCGCGGGATCCTGTTCGCCGAGTCGTCCCAGAAGGGCGCGCACTTCGTCGAGCTCACATGCAAGCGGCGGGTTCCGCTCGTCTTCCTACAGAACATCACGGGGTTCATGGTCGGCCGCGAGTACGAGGAGGGCGGGATCGCCCGCGACGGCGCGAAGCTCGTGATGGCGGTCGCGTGCGCCGACGTGCCGAAGTTCACGGTCGTCACGGGCGGCTCGTTCGGCGCCGGGAACTACGCGATGTGCGGCCGGGCGTACGAGCCGCGTCAGCTCTGGATGTGGCCGAACGCGCGGATCAGCGTGATGGGCGGCGATCAGGCGGCGACGGTGCTGACCATGGTCGGGGATGCGGATCCCGACGAGATCCGTGCGACGTACGAGCGCGAGGGGTCCCCGTACTACTCGACCGCGCGCCTCTGGGACGACGGGATCATCGACCCGCGCGACACGCGCCGCGTGCTCGCGCTCGGTCTGTCGGCTGCGGCGAACGCACCCGTCCCCGAGACCACGTTCGGCGTCTTCCGCATGTAGCCCGGGTCGGGCCGTCCGCCGCTCCATCCGGTCGCCGCGTGACGATCCACGCATCGTCGTCCCACGGAGGTCCCGATGCGCGTTACCCCGTCCACCGTCCTCGCAGCTCTTGCGCTGTTCTTTGCCCTCGGCGGCTCCGCGATCGCCGTGCGCGACGCGGTCAGGCCCCAGGCACGCTGCGCGCCGGGCGCCGTCCGCGGCTACATCGTCGTGAACGGCGATCCCGCGAAGGGAATCGCCAATCTCGGCGACCAGTTCACGAGCGCGAAGCCGATGATCGCTGCGCGCTTCAACTGCGCCGGCGGCGCGCCGCAGGCCCGCCGCGTGAACGCCGGCGTCTTCGAGGTGCGTTTCCCGGGCAACGGCGCACAGGTCGCGATGGTCAGCGCGCCTGCCGCCGAGGCGACCGTCGGCATGGTGGGTCCCGGCACGTTCCGCGTGAGCCTCTGGGTCCCTGGCCGCCAGGACGCGATCGACACGCCGTTCGCGATCGCCGTCGTCTGAGAGGCCAGCGCGGGGACCCTGCTCGTGCAGGGTCCCCGCGAGGCCCTCATCCCCGGTCCGGGTCGAGCACGTCGCCGGTCTCGAGCAGCGTCTTGAGCCCGCTCAGCACCATCATCCAGCCGGTGCCCGACACGCTCTCGGCGGTCTTCGGCGAGCCGTCGAGCTGGTCGTGCGTCACGGTGAGCAGGGAGTACCCGCCCTCCTGCGGCTCGATCTCCCAGGTCACCCGGCTCTCGGGCTCGTCGGCGAACTCGGGGTTGTAGAGCGACTGCCAGCCGTGCACGAGCCGCCGCGGCGGGTCGTACTCGAGCGTCGGGGAGTCGCCCCAGATCTCGCCGTTCGGCCCGAACCCTCGATGGCGCCCGGGCGTGTTCTCGATCCGCGCGCCGTGGTAGTAGCGGATCGTGAACTCCGGCTTGGTGATCGCGTCCCAGATCGCCTCCGGGGTCGCCTTGATGAACAGCTGGTAGACCTGCGTCGCCTGCGCGGTCATGGTCGTCATGCCGTCTCCTCCAGTTCCGTCTTGAGGTCTGCGAGCGCCGCCACGCGGTGCTCCGTGTACTTGTCGATCCAGCGGTCGTGGATCAACCGGATCGGGACCGGATTGAGGTAGTGCAGCTTCTCCCGTCCCTCCCGGCGCGTCACGACGAGGTGCGCGTCCTCGAGCACCCGGAGGTGCTTCATCACCCCGAACCGTGTCATCTCCACCTCCGACTCGAGCTCGGTCAGCGTGCGGCCGTCACGCTCGAAGAGCCGGTCGAGCAGGAAGCGGCGCGTCGGGTCGGCGAGCGCCTTGAACACGTGGTCCTCGTCGGTCACACCTGCCACAATACGTGACCTAATGGTCACATGTCAAGCGCCGCCTCCGTGTCGGTGAGCGTCGCCTTTGGCTCTTCCCCCGATCGGGCTTACGATCGACGCGTCATGTCCCCTGGCGTCGTGGGACGCGAGCACGAGCGTGCGTCTCTTCGCGACTTCGCGTCGCGCATTCCCGCGGGAGCCGTCGCGCTCGTGCTCGAAGGCGACGCCGGCGCCGGGAAGACCACGCTCTGGGAGGCCGGGCTCGCAGAGGCGACAACCGAGGGATACCTCGTGCTCTCCGCGCGCCCGGCCGAGAGCGAGACGTCGCTCTCGTTCTCCGGCATCGGAGACCTGCTCGATCCCGTGCTCGACGAGGCGCTCGCGTCGTTGTCGGCCGCCCAGGCCCGAGCGCTGTCGCGTGCGCTCGTCGTCGGTGACGACGAGGGCCCACCGCCCGACCCGCACGCGATCGGCGTGGCGCTCTTGACCGCACTCCGGGCGCTCGCGGAAGAGCGGCCCCTCGTCGTGGCCGTGGACGACGTCCAGTGGCTCGACGCGGCCTCGACCGCGGGACTCTCTTACGCGGCCCGGCGGCTTCGTACCGAGCCGGTCGGTGTGCTGCTGTCGCGCCGTTCGGGGGTCGAGAGCACGCTTGTCGGAGAGCTGACGCGCGCGTTGCCCTCGGAGCGGATGACCAACGTCCAGGTCGGGCCGCTCGATGCCGCCGCGCTCCACCATGTGGTGCAGGCACACCTGGGCGTGACCCTGCCGCGTCCGCTCCTGGCCGAGGTGCGGGAGGCGTCCGCCGGCAACCCGTTCTACGCCCTGGAGATCGTCCGCACCCTGCAACGCAGCGGCGTCTCTCCCGAGGGCGGCCAGCCCCTGCCGGTCCCCGAGTCCCTCCAGGAGCTCGTCCACGGCCGACTGCTGGCGCTCCCTCCGCAATGTCGCCGCTTTCTCCTCGCAGCCGCGGCGCATGCGCACCCGACCGTCGCCGTCACAGAAGCGGCGTCGGGGATCGATCCAGACGTCGGGCTTCGCCCGGCGCTCGAGGCGAAGGTCGTCGAGCTCGACCACGACCGGATCCGCTTCACGCACCCACTCCTCGCCGCGGGCGCGTACGAGATCGCCGAGCGCGCCCGGCGCGCCGAGGTTCACGCCCGGCTCGCCGAGCTCCTCGAGGACCCGGAAGCGCGCGCGTGGCAGCTCGCGGCGTCGGTCGAGTCGCCGGACGAGTCGGCAGCGAAGGTGCTCGAGGAGGCCTCGCAGCATGCCCGAGATCGCGGAGCGCTCCGGCCGGCGGCTCTCATGCTCGAACGCGCGAGCGCGCTGACACCGTCCGATCGCCCCGGCGAGGCGCTTCAGCGGGCGGTGGACGCGGCATACCTCCACTTCGCGTCGGGAGACTCACGCCGCGCCGAAGCCCAGCTCAGGGCTCTGATCGCGCCGTTGAGAGCGGGGGTACAGCGTGCGCGCGCGACGGTGATCCTGGCGCGGATCCGGCTGTACGAGGCGCCCGACGAGGCTGCGGGGCTCTTCGCCCAGGTGATCGAAGAGGCGCACGGCGATCACAGGACGCTCGCTCTCGCCCACGAGGGCGCAGCAGCGTGCCGTCTTTGGATGTTCGAGGGTTTCGGCGAGATTCTCCACCACTCCGAGATCGCTCTCGCCTTCGCCGACGAGATGAACGACGAGGCTCTCGCCGCGGACGTGCTCATGACCCGGCTCTCGGGGGAAGGGTTACTCGGGCTGACGGATGCGAAGAGAACGGCCGAACGAGCCGCCGTAGCGCAGGGCTCGGCGGCGGACCGCCGTGTCCTCGACCAACCGCTGGCCTCGCTCGCCGAGTTCTGGAGGTGGACCGACGAGCACGAGCGAGCCCGCGCGGCGCTCATCGATCTGCTGCAGCGTGCTCACGACATGGGCGACGAGAACGCTCCACCGTGGCTGCTGTTCCTCCTCGGCGACACGGAGCGACTCCTCGGAAACCTCGAGGCTGCGCTCGTCCACGCCCGCGACGGACAGGAGGCGGCCGAACAGTCGGGGCAGCCTCTCTTCGCCGGGCAGAACCTCGCCCTCAGCAGCCTCGTGCACGCACAACTCGGTCGTCGCGAGCCGGCGATGCGGGCCGCCGAGCGTGTGCTCGAGCAGAGCCGCGACAACTACGTGCCTCTTCTCGCGGCCGAGGCGCTCGGCCATCTCGGGCTCGCCCTCGGCGCGCCGGAGGAGACCGTCGTGCGGCTCGAGTCTCCCCTGGTCTTCGCCCGCAACGAAGCCATCGCGGAGCCAGGCGTGACGCGCTTCGCAGTCGATCTGATCGAGGCGCTGATCGAGCTCGGCCGCTGCGACGAGGCCGGCGAGATACTCGACTGGTACGAAGGCAATGCCTGTCGGCTCGCGCGAGCCTCCGCACGGGCCAACTGCCTCAGGTGCCGCGGACTGCTCGCCGCCCAGGCCGGGGACGTGGCTACCGCGCTCGCGGCGTACGAGGAGGCGCTCGCGAGCCATGACGAGGTCGACATCCCTCTCGATCGCGGGCGAACGCTGCTGGCGCTCGGAGCGGCGCAGCGGCGCGCAAAGCGACGGCGAGAGGCCCGAACGACCCTCGAGCGGGCCTCGGACCTCTTCGACGGGGTCGGTGCAGCGCTCTGGTCGGAGCGTGCTCGCGCGGAGTTGCGGCGGATCAGCGGCCGGGCGCCCACCACGGGGGCGCTCACGCCGGCGGAGGAACGCGTCGCCGTTCTCGTCGTCGCAGGGAAGACGAACACCGAGGTCGCGTCCGTCCTCTTCGTCTCCGACCGCACGGTCGAAGGGCATCTCTCCCGGATCTACGCGAAGCTCGGCATCCGGCACCGAGCCGAGCTGGCTCGCGCGCTCGCCGCTCGCCAATCACAGGGGATCGACGACTCAAACACAGGGGACTCGCCCGTTTCACCCGATCGGGTCGCTCCCTAGCCTCGGGACAGATGGCCGTCCAGGCCATCGGGAGAAGGAGGAATAGGCGATGACCCCCAGGATCGCATGCATCGGCGCCGTCGTCGGCGCAGCTCTCGTTCTCGTCGTTCCGGCGCTCGGTGACTCATGGGGCGCAGACCGGAGCCAGGTGAGCGTTCCCGTGTCGCCTGATTTCGCCGATCGCACGGCGGCGGCGAGGCAGCAGGAGCTGTTCGCCATGCTCGACGCCCGCGAGCGCTCGTTCGCCACGAGCCGTGTTGCCTCGACAACAGCAAGACCGGAGGCGGTTCACGACGACCACTTCCGCCTCGACTCGTCCACGATCTCGACGCCGGTCGCGACGACCGACTCGGGCGGGAAGATCGACTGGTCCCAGCTCGGCATCGGATTCGCCGTCGGCGTCCTGCTCATGGTCGGCCTGATGGCCGCGATACGGATGCCGCGGATCCGCCAGCCCGCCCACTGATCCGGGTCATCGCCGGAGCGCCGGGGCCGCCTCCAACCGGGCGGCCCCGTGCATGCCCTATGGGAGAATCGGTCGATCGACGGCGCCGATCTCGAGCTGAGGAACGACCCCTCCTGGCGACCGCGCTCACGCGCGGAGAGCCAGGCGATCCTCGACGGGATCGGGCTCAGCGGATCCTTCTGGCGCCCGCCCGGAGCGTGATGGATGCGGCACGTATTGCGGACGACGTCCGGGCCGTCGTGCTGGTCGAAGGGCTCAGCGACCGGGTTGCGGTCGAGGCGCTCGCGGACAGGCGCGGGCGTGACCTCGCCGCGGAGGGCGTGTCGGTCGTCCCGATCGGCGGCGCCCAGGCGATCCGTGGCGCGCTCGACCTCTACGGCCCACCCGGCCTCGGCCTCGCGCTCGCCGGTCTCTGCGACGTCGGGGAGGAACGGAGCTTCCGGCGAGGTCTGGAGCGCGCCGGCCTGGGGACCGACCTTTCACGGGACGACATGGAGCGGCTCGGCTTCTTCGTCTGCGACGCCGACCTCGAGGACGAGCTGATCCGAGCGCTCGGCCCGGACGCCGTCGAGCGCGTTGTCGAGGCGCACGGGGATCTCGGCCCGTTCCGCACGCTCCAGAAGCAGCCGGAGTGGCGCGGCCGACCGCCGCACGAGCAGCTTCGCCGCTTCTTCGGCAGCGGCGGCCGCCGGAAGATCCGCTACGCGCGCTTCCTCGTCGACGCCCTCGCGCTCGACCGCGTGCCGCGACCGCTCGACGGCGTCCTCGCGCACGTCTGAGCGGCTACACCTCGACCGCCGGCTCCGCTTCGCGCAGGTACTGGTGCACGAACGCGATCGCCATGCTTCCCTCGCCGACGGCCGCGGCGACACGCTTGACCGGCCCGTAGCGGACGTCGCCGCAGGCGAAGATCCCGGGCACGCTCGTCTCCAGGAGGTACGGGTCGCGCTCGAGCCCCCAACGTCCCGACGCAGCGACGTCGGAGCCGGTCAGCACATAGCCGTTCGCGTCGCGGGCGATCTCGGGTGGGAGCCATGCGGTCTCGGCATCCGCGCCGATGAGGATGAAGAGCCCGTCAGAGCGCAGCCAGGCGGTCTCCGAGGTTCCCGGCGAGCCGACCTCGATTGCCTCGAGCGAGGCGTCGCCGTGGAGCGCGACGACCTCGACCCGCGGGACGATCGCGATGTTGGGGCGCGTCCCGAGCTGGTCGATCAGGTAGCGGGACATGCTCTTCGCGAGCCCGTCGCCCCGGCAGAGGATCGTCACCGACCGCGCACGCCTCGAGAAGAACAACGCGGCCTGGCCGGCGGAGTTGCCCGCGCCGACGATGTGGATGTCCAACCCGTGCGTGCCCGCCGCGTCGCTCCGCGCGGCGCCGTACGAGACGCCCTTGCCCGCGAGCTGCTGTCCCCCGTCGATCGCGAGCCGTCGCCACGCGACGCCGCACGCGAGGATGATCGTGCGCGCGCGAAGGACGTCTCCCCCGTCGAGGTGGACGTGGCGCGTGTCGGGGTCGATCCGCACGATCTCGCGCGTGACGAGGATCTCGGCACCGAGCCGACGCGCCTGGCGCAGCGCGCGGCTCGCGAGCTCGTCGCCGGACACGCCTTCGTGGAACCCGAGGTAGTTCTCGATCCGGGACGACGCGCCCGCCTGACCGCCAGGCGCCTCGCGCTCCACCACGATCGTGCGCAGTCCCTCGGACGCGCCGTACACCGCGGCGGCGAGCCCGGCCGGGCCCGCGCCGACGACCACCGTGTCGTACTCGGCAGCGAGCGGCTCGGTGCCGAGGCCGAGCAGCTCCGCGACACGACGCAGCTGCGGGTGGACGACGGTCTTGCCGTCCACGACGCGGATCACCGGGCAGTCGTCCGCCGACGGGAGCGGCCCGCCCCACTGCTCGGACGCGTCCGGCTCGTCCGGCTGGAGCCACGTGAACGAGATCTGGTTCCGGTCGAGGAACCGGCGCAGATCGGCACACGCGCCGTCGAGTCGACTCCCGACGACGATCGCCCGCGGCGGCGACGACTCCGAGGCGAGCCCTTGCAGCCCGCGTGCTCCCGTCATCCGGTGGGCGGCGAGCCGCCCGACCTCCTTGCCGATATCCGGCGCCACCGAGGCGACCGCGTGGTAGTCCGTCGGCTCGACCCGCATCACGCGCGACGGCTCGGCCGCCCGGAAGCCGACGGGAAAGACGGTGCCGAGCGTGATCGGAACCTCGCCGAAGATGTCTCCCACCTCGCGCTCGCCGACGACGCGCTCGACGCCGTCGACGAGCTTGACCGCCTCGATCCTCCCCCCGAGCACCGCGAAGAGCGCACGCTCCGCCCCCTCGGGCGCCGCGTACTCGCCCTGCACGAGGCTGAGGTCCGACGCGGCCCGGGCGAGCCGCTCGCAGTCCGCCGGGTCAAGCCCGGCAAAGATCGTCACGCCGCAGACGTCGTCCTTCGTGACCACGACCCAACGCTACTGCGTCGACTCCCCGACCGGACCCGACATGTACGGCAGTACGCTCGACCCGTGGGCGAGGCGGGTTTCGAGATCGAGATCGAGGGTGGCATCCTGCGCGGGCACCGCGGCGGGACCGGCGCCCCGGCGCTGCTGCTCCACGGCGGCCCGGCCGTCCCCGACTACATGAGCGACTGTGCGGCTGCGCTCGACGGGCTGTTCTCCACGATCCGCTACACGCAGCGCGGAACACCGCCGTCGGCGGGAGGGCCGCCGTACAGCGTGGAGTCGCACATGGCGGACGCCGTCGCGGTGCTCGACGGGCTCGGCCTCGACCGCGCGTGGGCGATCGGTCACTCCTGGGGCGGCCACCTCGCCCTCCACCTCGGTCACGTCCACCCGGATCGCATGCTCGGCCTCCTGCTGATCGATCCGCTCGGCGCCGATCCGACGGTCTTCGACGACCTCGACGCCAATCTCCGCCGTGGGCTGACGGAGGAACAGCGGTCTCGCGTCGACGACATCGAGGAGCGACGGCGCACGGGCGACGTGACCGAGGCGGACCTCGTCGAGCGCTACGGGATTCTCTGGCCGCAGTACTTTGCGCGACGGGAGGAGGCGTTCGCCCCGCCCGCTCGGGTGGGTGTGCAGTGCTCGATCGAGACGAACCGCTCGATCGGCGCGCACTACGCGGCGGAGACGCTCGTGTTCGGACTGCCGGGCCTCTCGCTCCCGGCGCTCTTCGTGCACGGCGAGGCCGACCCGCTGCCTCTGGCCTCGACCGAGCGCACGGCCGCACTGATCGAGGACGCCCGGGTCGAGACGATTCCCGACTGCGGCCACTTCCCGTGGCACGAGGAGCCTGACGCGTTCCGTCGGGCGGTGGAGCGGCTCCTGTCCGGCGTCGACGCCTGAGGCCTACCGGCTCTCAACCGCCCGGCGAGAACCGAACGTGCATGTGGTAGTCGTGCCCCGCGTACGGGATCACGACGCCCGACGGTCCCCGCAGGCCCGTCCCGTAGCCGACGAAGATCATCTGCGCGCCGGCGGCGACGAACCGGTCGACGAGATCCTGGGAGAGCCGACGATCGATCTGGTCGTGAGCGACGGGCGCGTCGAGCTTGTGGTCGAGCCGCGGGAAGTAGATGTCGACGTCGCGCCCGTTCTGGTGCGAGACGTGCTCGTCGGTCATCGGCCCGCCGCCCTCGCGGCTGATGTCGCCGATTACGAGCCGCGGCGCGTCCGGATGCGCCGCGCGGTACGCGGCGGCCACGGAGACGATCGTACGGATCGTGTGCTCCGTCCCGTAGAGACGCTTGGGGGCGTTCGGCGCGCTGTCGGTGACTGGGTCCCAGGTCACCCAATCCGGGCCTTCGAGCGGGAGTTGCGTGCCGTCAGCGAGGCTGCCGGACCACGGGAGGCCGGTCGAGACGGCGTGGTGCCACGCGATCGTCGGCGCCGTCTCCGCCTGCGTGGCGCTCTCGCGCCGCTTCGATGCCGCCGCCTCCCGGCCGGGCGGTGGGCCGATCGTCGTCCCCTCCGCCACGGGAAGGCCCGTCCCGACCCTGAACGTCAGCGACGGCGGGTCGTCGAGGAGGACGGACGCCTCGGCGCCCGCACCGCTCCGCAGCGCCGCGAGGGCGATCACGACAGCGGGCGAGAGCGCGACGGCCGTCGTCCTCGCCCGGCGCAGGTGCCGGCGTCGCTCCCAGGCCGCCCGCCGTACGCGCGAGGCGACCAGGCCGGGTGGCGGCGCGAGGCTCGGAATCGCCGCAGGGCCGATCCCGGCGAAAGCAGGCGCAGCCACCGCCTCGCGGAACCAGAGCATCTCCGCCTCGAGCCACACCTCGCCGCGTCGCCAGCTCATGGACCCTCCTCGTTCGGACGGGAGCCGCCATGTCCTCCCGAAGCCTCGGCTGACGGAGTGGAGGTTCCAAGCAGTCGCCCGTGAACGGCCGGTCGCAGGAGCGAGGGACGTTCGGCGTGCCGCCCGGTCATCGGCCCTGTCGTCAACAGGTCACGTTCGGAGTATGTTGGTGAACCATGTTCGGCGTCGTTTCCCAGACGAAAGCCGTCAAAGGGCGCCTGCAGACGCTGGTCCAGCTCAACCTCGAGCTGGCGAAGCGTGAGGGGAAGCAGAAGATGACTTCGCTCGGAGTCGCCGGCGGACTGGGTATCGGTGCGCTCGTCCTCGCCGTCTACGGCATCGGGTTCGCTTTCGCGACGGCGGCTGCGGGACTGAGCGAGGCGCTTCCCTGGTGGCTCTCGCTCCTCATCGTCACGGCAATCATCTTCGTCCTCGCGGCGATCGCAGGATTTCTTGCGATGCGCTTTGCCCGTAAGGCCGCGCCTCCGAAGCCGACGTTGGCGATCGAAGAGGCCGAGCGAACCGTCAGCGCTCTCCAGAGACATGTCTGAGCGGTCGGTCGAAGACATCAGGAACGAACTGGCCGCCGAACGGCAGGCGTTGAACGACGATCTCGCGAGACTCAAGTCGGATGTCCGCTCACTCGCGGTATTCGTCGTCGTCGGCCTCCTCGTCGTTGGGTGCGTCACGTTCTTCGTCGGAAAGCGAAAGGGCGCTCGGACGATCTGGCGACTCGTCAAGTAGCGACGAGATACCGGCGACGCCACGCGAGGTCGCATCGCGCGCCCACTTGGGCGTCTGGAGTGGAGGCGGCGGGAATCGAACCCGCGTCCGCGGTTGCACCGACCGAACGTCTACGAGCGTAGTCCGCGCTTTTGTCTCGCTCGGCGGCTGAGGGCGGACGCCCTACCGACGAGCCAGCCTATCCTTTGGGTGTCGAGCCTCCGGCGATCGGCGTTCCTTCGGCTCCGAGCCCGATCGTTGGCGCCCCGTACCCCGGCCTCGGGCCGAACCCGGATGGGACGTCGCCTGACCTAGTGTTTGCTAGGCGGCGAGTGCGAGATCGTTCTTCGCACTTGCGTTTGTGCCGGTTGTTTTACGAGGCCGACCGGCGACCTCGGCTCGCTGCTCGACCGGAGAATCAACCACGTCGATACCTGGTCGCCCCCGTATGTTCGTTCGGGACGAATGGTATCGGGTGCGGCTCAGCCCGGCGTCTCCGAGGGCGGCGGCCGGCTCTCGGGCGTCAACGGACGCTCGCGGCGCGTCCCCCAGCGGTGGCGAACGCGGATCAGCGCGACGAGCATGATCGCCAGCGCGAGGGCGAGCCCGATCCAGGCCCACCCGGTCTGGAACTCGTTGTCCTCGATCATCTTCACGAGGACGCAGATCACGAGCGCGACCCCGAGGGCGGCCGTGACGATCGCGGTCGTCCAGCCGCGCATCGAGAAGCGTGGGACGAGGACCGGCAACAGCTCCCAGACGAGGATCGCGGCCGCGAGAAGCCCGGCGTACGTGCCGAAGCTCGAGCCGGAGTAGGCCGTCCGCCAGCCGCAGATGTTGTCTGCGTTGGTCCCGCCCGCCGCGCAGACGCGCTGCCACGGCGCGAGCATCTCGACGAGGAGGGCGAGGCTAAGCACGAGGATCAGCTTCGAGCCGAGCGGGCGGTTCCAGAAGCTCCGCACGGGGCCGGAGTCTACGCCGCTTCCGCTGCGTCACGAGCCCAGGCACTCTGGACTTCAGGACAAGCGCCGATCGACCGACTATCTTCAGGTCGGGAACGAACGACAGAGGAGGCTGTGAGCACGTGGCTGTGACGGTTGCCTACGAGAACCTGTATGCGCTGCGCGAGCGGGCGAAGGAGGAGATCGGCAAGGTCGTCGTCGGGCAGGGCCCGGCGGTCGAGCTGCTGCTCGTCGCCGCGATCGCGCGCGGCCACGTCCTGCTCGAGGGCCCGCCGGGCACGGCGAAGACGCTCCTCGGCCGCGCGACGGCCTACGTGCTCGGCGCGGACTTCAATCGCGTCCAGTTCACGCCGGACACCACGCCGACCGAGCTCGTCGGTATGAACATCACCCGGGCGGGGGAGACGAAGTTCATCAAGGGGACGATCTTCACGAACGTCCTCCTCGCCGACGAGGTCAACCGCACCCCGCCGCGGACGCAGTCCGCGCTCCTCGAGGCGATGGCGGAGCGCGCGGTCACTATCGAGGGCCGCGTCCACCGCCTCCCCGACCCGTTCCTGGTGATCGCCACCCAGAACCCGTACGAGCAGGAGGGCGTGTTCCCGCTCCCGGAGTCGAACCTCGACCGGTTCCTGTTCAAGATCTACATCGACTACTGCGACATCGAGAGCGAAGTCCAGATGCTGCGGCTGCCGCACACCGGCGTCACGCCGGACATGCTCGGCGAGATCCAGCCGCTGCTCGGGGTCGTCGGCCTCGACAAGGCGCGGCTCGAGCTCGACGCGACCCAGGTGCCCGAGGAGGTCGCCCGGCTCGTCGTCGGCATCGTGCGACGCACCCGCGAGCTCGACGGCGTGATGCTCGGCGCGAGCTCGCGCGCGGCAATCCACCTCATGAGCGCGACGAAGGCCCGCGCGTGCCTCGAGGGCCGGCCTGCCGTCACGGTCGACGACGTGCTCGAGATGGCGCCGTTCGTGCTGACGCACCGCCTCATCTGCGAGGACGAGATGACACCGGAGGAGGCCCTCCGGATCGCGATGCAGTCTCCGCTGATCTAGCGATCTAGCGGCTACGTCCCCATCGCCTGCCCGAGCGCGCGACGCACCAGCACCGTGGCCAGGTGGGCACGGTACTCCGCTGATCCGGCCTGATCGGTCGGCGGCTCCGTTCCCTCTCCGGCGAGCGCCGCAGCGTCGGCGACCGACGAGCCGCCGACGAGCGCATCCTCCGCGGCCCGGGCACGCAGCGGCGTGCCGCCCATGTTCACGAGCCCGATCGAGGCGCCCACGACCTTTCCGTCGTCTCGATGGACGAGCGCCGCGACACCCACCGTCGCCCAGTCCTGTGCGCGGCGGTTCGCCTTGAGGTACGCCCAGCCCGTCGAGTCGCCGAGCTTCGGCACACGGACCTCCACCAGCACCTCGTCTTTCGAGAGGGCCGTCTCGAAGACCCCGGTGAAGAACTCCGCGGCCTGGATCGTCCGGTCGCCGCCCTGACCGCGCACGTCGAGCTCGGCGCCGAGCGCGAGCATCACGGCGGGCAGGTCCGACGCGGGGTCTCCGTGAGACAACGTCCCGCCCATCGTGCCGCGGTGACGCACCTGCGGGTCGCCGATCTGCCCTGCGGTGAAAGAGACGATCGGGCAGTGCTCCCGGAGGAGCGGGTCGGCGGCGACGGCGGAATGACGCGTGAGCGCGCCGATCGCGACGTGCGTACCGACGTCCTTCACATACGCGAGGTCGGCGAGCCGACCGAGGTCGACGAGCCTCGTCGGCCGCGCGATGCGGAGCTTCATCGCCGGGAGCAGCGACTGCCCGCCTGCGAGCACCTTCGCGTCTCCGCCGCCCTCCCCGAGCAGCTCGACGGCATGGTCGACGGTCTCGGCGACGTCGTAGTCGAACGGTGCGGGGATCACGACCTCGCCTCCTCGATCGCGCGCCAGACACGCTCTGGCGTGGCCGGCATCTGGATGTCGTTCACGCCGAGGTGCGAGAGGGCATCGAGCACCGCGTTGATCACGGCCGGTGCGGACGCGATCGTGCCGGTCTCCCCCACGCCCTTGACGCCCAGCGGATTGCCCGGGCTCAGCGTCTCCGTGCGGGCGAGCTCGTAGGCCGGCACCTCCGTCGCAGACGGAACGAGGTACGTGACGAGGTTCGCCGTCTGGAGGTTCCCGTCCTCGTCGTAGGCGCCTTCTTCGTAGAGAGCCGCGGAGATGCCCTGGGTGATCCCGCCGTGCACCTGCCCGTCGACGATCAGCGGGTTGATCACCGTGCCGACGTCGTCGACCGCGACATAGCGCACGAGCCGCGCCTCGCCGCTCTCCGTGTCGACCTCGACGACCGCGGCGTGCGCGCCGCCCGGCCAGGAGAAGTTCGGCGGGTCGTAGGCCGCCGTCCCCTCGAGCCCGGGCTCCATGCCCTCGGGCAGGTCGTGAGCCACCCACGCAGACCAGGCGGCCGAGGCGAGCTCCTTCGTCTTCTCGGGCGAGCCCTTCACGCTGAACGCCCCGTTCGCAAACTCCAGGTCGTCGGCCGACACCTCGAGCTCGTGGGCGACGATCTCGCGGGCCTTCTCGACCACCTTGTCGGCGGCCATGCAGAGGGCGACGCTCCCGATCGCGAGGCTCCGGCTGCCGTAGGTGTCGAGGCCCTGGTGCGAGATCGAGGTGTCGCCGTGGAGCACCTCGACCGCGTCGATGTCGCAGCCGAGCCGGTCGCCGACGATCTGCGCCCACGTGGTCTCGTGGCCCTGGCCGTGGGGTGACGTGCCGATGATCACCTGCACCGAGCCGGTGGGCAGGTACCGGATCGTCGCCTGCTCCCAGCCTCCCGCGGCGTAGCGGATCGCCCCGAGGATGCGCGACGGGGCGAGGCCGCACATCTCCATGTACGTCGAGAAGCCGACGCCGAGCTGTTTGGCGGTGCCGTTCTCCCGCCGCTGCTGCTGCTCGGAGCGGATCGCGTCGAGGTCAAGCAACTCGAGGAGCTTGTCGAGCGACGCGTCGTAGTCGCCCGAGTCAACGGTGAGACCCGAGGCGAGGGTGAACGGGAAGTCCTTGATGAAGTTCTTCCGCCGGAGCTCGATGCGGTCCATGCCGAGCTCCCCCGCCAGGGCGTCGATCGTCCGCTCGACCACATACGTCGCTTCGGGACGCCCGGCTCCGCGGTACGCGTCCGTCGGCGTCGTGTTCGTGAAGATGCCCCTGAACTCGACGCTGTAGTTCGGGATGGCGTACGGCCCGGAGTAGACCCAGGCGCCGAGAAGCGGGATCCCCGGCGTGATCAGCTGGAGATACGCGCCCATCGCCGCCGTCACGCGCGCCCGGCAGTGGGTGATCGTCCCGTCCTTCGTCGCGCCGAGGGTGTACTCGGTAACGACGTCGCGGCCGTGGATCGTCGCGACGTAGTTCTCCGAGCGGCCCTCCGTCCATCGCACGGGGCGCCCGAGCCGGCGCGCGAGGGCGACGGCGAGGAACTCCTCCGCGTAGACGTCAAGCTTGGAGCCGAAGCCGCCGCCGACGTCGGGCGCGACGACACGCAGCTTCGTCTCGTTCATCCCGAGCCCGGCCGCAGTGAGCACACGGACCAGGTGCGGCACCTGCGTCGCCGAATAGAGCGTCACGTCGTCGGTCGGGCCGGGCACCGCGAGCACGGCCCGCGGCTCGATCGCGTTCGGGATCAGCCGAGGCTGGCGGTACGTCCGCGTGACGACGACGTCCGCGTCCTCGATCGCCTGACCGGTCGCATCGGTGTCGAGCCGCCAGACATAGCACTCGTTCGTACCGAGGTCCGGATGGACGAGCGGCGTCCCCGCGTCGGACGCCTTCACGACGTCCGCGACCGCGTCGAGCGGCTCGTAGTCGACCTCGACGAGCTCCGCTGCGTCGATCGCCTGCACGACGCTCTCCGCGAGGACGACCGCGACGCCGTCACCCTGGTAGCGCGCGACGTCGGCGAGGGGGTAGTGCGGCGGGTTCTTCGTGTCCTCCGTGACAGGCCAGGCCATCGGCAGCGGCGTCTTCCACTCGTCGGCGAGGTCGGCCGCGGAGAATGCGGCAACCACGCCGTCCGCCTTGCGGGCCGCGTCGAGGTCGATGCGCGCCACGCGCGCGTGCGCGTAGGGGCTCCGGACGACGACCATCGAGATCGTCCCGGCGAGCGCCATGTTGTCGACGTATGTCCCGCGCCCCGTGAGGAGCGACTCGTCCTCGCGGCGCTTGACCGGCGCGCCGACGTACGCAGCCCGTTCGGTCGCGCTCACGACGCCCTCCCCATCGCGGTCGCCGCGTCTTGCACCGCGACGACGATGTTGTGGTAGCCGGTGCAGCGGCAGAGATTGCCCTCGAGCCCCACGCGGATCGCCTCCTCGCTCGTCGCCTCCCCGTGCTCGATCAGCGAGACGGCCGCCATCACCATCCCCGGGGTGCAGTAGCCGCACTGCAGGGCGTGGTGGTCGTGGAACGCCTGCTGGACGGGGTGGAGCGCGCCGTTCGTCGCGAGCCCCTCGATCGTCGTGATCTCCGACCCGTCGACCTGGACGCCGAGCAAGGTGCACGACTTCACGGACTCGCCGTCGACGAGCACCGTGCAGGCCCCGCACGACGACGTGTCGCAGCCCACGTTCGTGCCTGTCAGCCCGAGTCGGTCGCGGAGGACGTAGACGAGCAGCTCGCGCGGCTCGAGCTCCAGCTCGTGCCGCGTCCCGTTCACGGTCAGCCCAACCTGTCGCACGCGTCGGCCTCCTTGTCCTGGGGAGCTGGGGTGAGCGTACCCCTCGACTGCCCGGCGCTGCCGGCGTCGGAGCTCTAGGCTGCGCCCGTGCCGGAAATCAGAGAGATCCACGAGGACGAGCTCGCCCGCTGGGTCGCGGTGACGAAGGCCGCGACGAACGAGGCGGACACCGTCGAGGGGTACCTCGACTGGAAGCGGCAGGCGCGCGAGACCATCTGGCTGCTGGCGTCCGAAGGGAAACAGGACGTCGGCGCAGCGATCGGGATCGGCGGCTGGCACTCGCCGGCGGGTGTCGCGCGGGGCGAGGTCACCGTCGTGCGTGAGTCTCGCGGCGCGGGGGTCGGGTCGGCGCTCCTCGAGGCGCTCTCCGCCTGGGCGCGAGACCTCGACTATCTCGACCTGATGGGGCCGGTCAAGGAGACCGACGACGTCTCGCTCGCCTGGACTGCGCGACGCGGGTTCCTCGAGATCGGCCGCAACTCGGCGCTCGCGCTCGATCTCACCCGGACCGCCAAGCCATCGGTGGATCCCCCTGAGGGGATCGAGATCGTCTCGTGGGCTGAGCGTCCCGGTGTCGAGGCGGGGATGTACGCGGTCGCGCGGGAGGCGTATCCCGACGTCCCGGGCGAGGAGGACGCCGAAGTCGCCTCGTTCGAGGAGTGGCTTGCAATGGACATGCAGGG
This sequence comes from uncultured Actinomycetes bacterium, assembly GCA_963742625.1. GTDB lineage: Bacteria > Actinomycetota > Thermoleophilia > Gaiellales > Gaiellaceae > Gaiella. The sequence continues at coordinate 365,315 of CAVUMO010000002.1, read as the reverse complement.
CGCGGGCGACCGGCCAGAAGCGACGTTCGTCGCGTTGTCGGACGGCGAGGTGGTCGCGTACGCGAAGCTCTCACTCTCGCGCGCGCGACCGACGGTCGCGATGCACGACATGACCGGCGTCCGGCGCGAGTGGCGCGGCCGCGGGATCGCCCGCGCGCTCAAGGCCGCCGAGATCGCCTGGGCGCTCGAGAACGGCTACGAGCGGCTCGAGACGCAGAACGAGGAGCGGAACGAGCCGATCCGCAGGCTGAACGAGCGCTACGGCTACGTCGTCGAGCCCGGTTCGGTGACGGTCCGCGGCCCGGTCGCCTGAGCTCAGCAGCCCTTGGCGGGCGCGCGCTCGACATCGAGACGGAAGGCCAGGCCGACCATCTCGTCGGCGTTCTCGGAAGGGAAGATGTCGGCCGCCCGCAGGTCGAACTCCGGACAGCGGACGAATCCGACCCGCCCGTAGAGCCGAACGGCGTCCGTCAGCAACGTGATCGTATGGATCCCGAGTGTCTCCGCGCCCACATCGCGGGTGCGCTGGACGCAATGCCGGATGAGAGCTTCGCCGATGCCGGCGCCGCGCATCCGGGGGTGTACCGCGAGCGCGCGGAACCCGGCCCAGCCGGCCGGGAGGTTGCTCCATCCCTCGAGCCGAACGTCCGCGTAGAACGCGATCGTCCCGCGGATTCGCCCCCCGTGCTCCGCGACGAGGACCTCCGCTTCCTCGAATCGCGGACGCACGTCCATGAGCTCCGCGAGGTACGCATCGAGGATCCAGTCGGAGCCCGATCCGCGGTACGGCTCCAGGGCCGGCGCGTACAAGGCTGCGATCTCGCTCAACTCGCGCGCACGTGCCGACCTGATCGAAATCGGCTGGTCGGCTCGCGAGGGGTCCGGACGCGGAGACGTCCGGACCCCACTATCGGGCTCAAACGTGCCGAAGCCGTCCATCGCGTCGCACCAGGCTGACACACACGAGCACGGCGCACATCGCTGCGATCCCGGTGGCGAGACCGAGCGCCGCAGCACCCCACGCGAATCCGTCGTCGGACGGCGAGAGACGCGGGATCGTCGAGGCGACCGGCGCGGGCACAGTCGACCGGGCTGCGATGGCCGTACGGATCCCCGGGTCGAGGCCCTGCAGCGCAACCGCATCCGCATGGTCGCGTGCCCAGCCGTCTCCGAACGCAGTCGGCACGAGCGCGAGCGCGAGGGTGACGAGAACTGCCGCGATGGCCGTTCGGCGGGCGATAGGCCGAATCAGGTGACGCATGTCGCTCCTCCTTCCCCCTCAGCCGCTGATACTCCTGATAGGAGTAAGATATACTCCTACAAGGAGCAAATGTCAAGACGACCGCTCACAACGACGTCGTTCGCGATCCTGGGGCTTCTCGCGATCCAGCCTTGGGCGACGTACGACCTCGCCAAGCTCATGCGGCGCTCGCTGCACTTCTTCTGGCCGCGCGCGGAGAGCAACCTCTACGCGGAGCCGAAACGACTCGTCACGGCAGGCCTTGCCGAAGCCCGCGAGGAATGGAACGGCGACCGACGGCGCACGGTGTACTCCATCACCGATCGCGGGCGTGAGGCGCTGCGCACGTGGCTCGCGACACCGCCGGCGGACCCGCGGGTCGAGTCGGAGGCGCACCTGCGGTTGCTGTACGCGAACTACGGCTCCAAGGACGACCTCCTCGGGACGATCCAGTCGATCGAGGACGAGGCGCAGAGGACGATCGACCACTACGCCCGGCTAGGGACCGAGTACGCACGCGGAGATGGGCTTTTCCCCGATCGGATCCACGTCAATGCGCTCCTCGCGTCGCTCTCGATCGAGCAGGCGCGTGCCGCCGTGCGTTGGGCGCGATGGTCACGTGGCGCCGTCGAGACGTGGGAGACGACCGAGCAGCCCGATGTCGAATGGGCTGTCGAGACGATGCTGCGTGCTGCCCGTGAGCCGGAGGTCAGCTAGCGCCGGCTCTTGAGCGCGCGCTCGATCTGACGCCGCGCGTCGCGGTCGGCGAGGTCTCGCCGCTTGTCGATGCGCTCCTTCCCGCGCGCGACCGCGAGCTCGACCTTCACGCGCCCGTCCTTGAAGTAGAGCCGCGTCGGGACGATCGTCAGGCCCTTCTCGTGCACCTGCGCCGCAAGCGAGTCGATCTCGCGCCGGTGGAGCAGGAGCTTCCGGTCTCGCTCGGGGCGGTGGTTCTGGACGTTCCCCTGCGCATACTCGGCGATCGACGCGCCGACGAGCCACGCCTCGCCGTCGCGGATGTCGGCGTACGCCTGGCCGAGCTGCACCCCGCCCGCGCGGAGCGACTTGACCTCGGTCCCGGTCAGCTGGACGCCCGCCTCGACACGGTCGAGCAGGTGGTAGTCGTGCCGCGCGCGGCGGTTCTCTGCGATGAGGTTCGAGCCCGGTTTCGACACGACGGGAGTGTAAGGACGGATCCGCGCCGCTCAGGCGATGGCGCGGGCCTCGACCAGCCGCCGGGCGAGCTCGCGCAAGAGGTGGAGCGCAAAGGCCGGCTCGGTCTCGACGAGCGCGAGGAAGTCGTCGCGCGGGATCGAGACGCAGCGCACCGCGCTCGTCGCGCGCACGCGCGCGACACGCGTCCCGTCGTGGACGAGGAGCGCGAGCTCGCCGAAGAAGTCCCCCGGGCCGAGCTCGATCGTCCCGGTGCGGAGCTCGACCGCGACCGTGCCGTCGCAGATCACGTACATCCCCGAGCCCGGGTCGTCGGGCAGCGCCAGCACCTGTCCTGCCTCGCGGGCGACCTCGGCCGCGCACGCAGCGACCCGCACGAGCCCCTCCTCGCTGATCCCCTCCAGTGGCGGGAGCCCGCGCAGCTGCTCGACGTCCATGGCAGGTCTATATCAGCTTCGATCGGAGGAGCAGGTACGGTTGCCCGCATGCGCACGCCCGATGTCCTCCTGCCCCTCTACGGCGAGGATCTCGAGCGCGGCGACCTCCGCGACTGACCGGCGCCTGCCGCCGCTCCGTCGTCCCCGGGAGGTCCTCCATGAACACCACCACCGTGCTCGCCGTCGCTGCCGCCTCGTGCGGGATCGCGATGGGCCTGTCCCCGCTCCTCCAGCTTCGGCGTGTGACCGTCCGCCGGTCGTCCGCGGACATCTCGCTCGCCTATCTCGGCGTGCTGCTCGTGGGCTTCGCCCTCTGGCTGTCGTATGGCATCGCCATCGGGAACGTGCCGCTGATCGTCTCGAACGTCGTCGCGTTGACGACGAACGTGCTGACGATCGCCGTAGTCCTGCGCTTCCGCGAAGCTCTCTAGCGCCGTCCGGAGCGCGCGCAGCGGTCGCAGAGCGGAAACCACGGCGGGCAGCTCCGGCCACAGGAGCGGCAGCGGCCGAGCTTCCCGTCACGGACCTCGAACGCGAGGCGCCGAACGACTCGCTCCGCGGCGGCGCGCTCCAGCTCGGCCGCGCGCTCGATCGTGACGCCGCCGACGCCCGGGTACTGAAGCGCGAACCAGCGAAGGGTCGAAGCGACGTGTCCCGCCTCCTCCGCCTCCTCGAGCGTCGCGTCCCGCAGCCGGGACGTGTCGAGCAGGAACTGGAGCAGTGAGCGCTGCGTGCGGTCGCCCGCGACGGCGAGGGCGAGCAGCCCGAGGAGCTCGGCGCCGTCGGGGTCGATGGGCGCGTTGACGAGCGTCCACATGTCCTGCAGGTCGAGACGTCGCCCCCGGCCACGGAGATGACGCTCGACCACCGCGAGCCGTCCGCGGATCGGCTGCAGCGACTCGACCGCGAGCCAGCTTTCGTGCGCCCATTCGCGCGTCGCGACGCGGTGCCATGCCCCGAGGGCAGCGTCGAGGTCGCGGGCGTCGTCGACCCCGAGGTCGCCCAGCCGCGGGCCGATCCGCGCCTCGTCGACGATCCGGTACCCCCGGTGGCCCTCGGGCAGCTCGACATGAGGCTCGAGCGCCGACTCGACGAGGTCGGGGTCCGCGCTCGCCCAGGAGACCCCCACGAGGACCCCGACGTGCCCGCGCTCGACGAGGCCGAACCGCCCTGCGCGGCCCGCGATCTGTGCCAGCTCCCACGGCACGAGCGGTCGCCGCTGCTCGCCGTCGAACTTCGTCGTCTCGGCGAAGAGGAGGGTCTCGCACGGCAGGTTGACGCCGTGTCCGAGAACGTCGGTCGCGACGCAGACGTCGGCGCCGCCCGTGAGGAACCGGTCGATCTCCTCGCGCCTCGACGCCAGCGGCATCGCCCCGTAGAGCACGGCGACGCGGTCCGGCCGCAGACGGTTCGCCTCGCCGGCCAGCGCGAGCACCGCCTTGCGGCTGAAGGCGACGAGCACCGTCCCGGGCGTGAGCCCCCTGAGCTGGCGCGCTCCGACGAACTCGAGCGGTAGCTTCCGCTCGTGGACGCGGAGTTCGGCGTCGGGAAACGCACGGCGGACGAGCGGGAGCGCATCGAGAGCACCGAGCAGCCGGACATGGCGGTACTCGCCGGCGAGGAGCAGCTGCGTCCAGGCCGCCCCCCGCTCCTCGTCGTCCGCCCACTGGACCTCGTCCAGAACGAGCACCTCGCCCGAGCCTGGGGCCATCTCGACGGTGCAGCAGAGGATCGGCGCGTGCTCGTTGATCCGCTCCTCGCCGGTGACCAGGCCGACGCGCTCCTCCCCCAGCCTGGCCGAGAGCCGGCGATGGGCCTCCTGGGCGAGCATCCGCAGCGGCCCGGCGTAGACACCCCGGCCGTGCTCGGCGAGGAGTTCGAGGGCATCGTGCGTCTTGCCGGAGTTCGTCGGCCCGAGGTGCGCGACGACGGTCTCCGGCGGTGTCCTCCGCTCCGGCAGCCGGATCTCGATCCGGTCCTCGGCGCGCCGAACCGCGGCGCGCTTGTAGGCACCGGTCGCGCGGGCATGGCGAGCCGCCGGCGTCGGTTTGCGCGGCGGGCGTGGACGTGAGCGGCGGCCCCTGGGCATCGCGCAACCGTAGCCGCAGCCCCTCTCCCGCTCCGGCGCGGCGCGCGCGGTCTGGCGCGTTCGTGAGGTCGCGTCGGGAGGGGGAACAGTGCTGGAGCACGGGCCCCCGACCAGAGCGGCCTCAGGGACGCGAGGCGGGCGGAGCCGGGCTCCGCCCGGCGGGAGCCCGCCGCCCAGTGCGCGCGCGTCAGACCTTGAGGTAACGGCGGAGCGTGAAGGTGGAGCCGACCGCGCCGACAACCAGGCCGACCAGCAGGAGGATCAGCGCGGTGAGCGTGAAGCCGAGCGCCCGGACGTCGTTGGACGACGTCGTGTCGATGTGCCCGAGGATCGCGGGCAACGCGATCTCCTTGCCGAGCAGGAGCAGCACGATGGCCGCGAACGCCCCGAGCACCCCGCAGAGCAGGCCCTCGACCATGAACGGACCGCGCACGAACCAGTTTGTCGCGCCGACGAGCTTCATCACCTCGATCTCCCGTCGGCGGGCGAAGATCGAGAGCCGAATCGTGTTGGCGATCAGGAGGACCGACGCGATCAGCAGGATCACCACCGCGACGACGAACACCACCTCGATCACACGCGCGACCTGGAGGATGCGCGTGGACGTCTGCTGGCCGTCCCGCACCTGAAGGATGCCCGGGAACTTCTGCCCGCGGATCGCTGCCGAGAGAGCCTTGACGTGCTCCGCCTTGCGCGGCGTGATCTCGTACGCCGCGGGGATCGGATTCCCTGGCAGGTTGCGCGCGAGGTCGGGGTAGCGCTTCTCCATGCGCTTGAGCCCCTCCGCGCGCGAGACGAACTGGTAGTCCTTGATCAGGTCTCCGGGGCGTGTGTGGACGCGGAGGTACGAGCCGACGGCGTTGATCTGCTTGTCCTTCACGTCGTCGACGAAGAAGACCTTCACCTGCAGCTGGTCCTTCACGTGGTCGGACCACGAGACGACCCAGGTGCCGAGCGCGATCAGCATGCCAAGCAGGAACATCCCGATGAGGACGGTGGTCGCCGCCGCGAACGACGTCGAGATGTTGGCGCCCATCGAGCGAAGCGCCTCGGAGACGACGAGCTTGAAGCGGGTCATCCGATCACTCGGTCTCGTAGCCGCCGCGGCGCTCGTCGCGGACGATCTTGCCGTCGCCGAGCGCGATCACGCGCTTGCGCATCTTGTCGACCATCTCGCGGTCGTGGGTGACCATCAGGATCGTCGTGCCCGCCGTGTTGATGCGGTGGAGGAGCTGCATGATGCCCACGGACGTGTCCGGGTCGAGGTTCCCCGTCGGCTCGTCGCAGATCAGGAGAGGTGGGTGGTTGACGACGGCGCGCGCGATCGAGACGCGCTGCTGCTCGCCGCCCGACAGCTCGTCCGGCCGCGAGCTCGCCTTGTGCGCGAGGCCGACCAGCGCAAGCACCTCGGGCACCTTCTTGCGGATCGCATTGCTCGGCTCACCCTGGACCCGGAGCGCGTACGCGATGTTCTCGAAGGCCGACCGGTCGCGCAGCAGCTTGAAGTCCTGGAACACGCAGCCAACGTTGCGCCGCAGGAGCGGCACCTTCGAGCGCTTGAGCCGCGTCAGGTCACGGCCCCCGACCATGATCCGGCCGGCCGTCGGCTCGAGCTCCTTCAGAAGGAGCCGGATGATCGTCGACTTGCCCGAGCCCGACGGGCCGACGACGAACACGAACTCGCCCTTCTCGATCACGAACGACGCGCCGTCGAGGGCGACGACGTCCGGCTCGTAGACCTTCCGGACCCCCTCGAAGACGATCATCGACGCCGACGCCGGGTGCCTCGGCTCCGCGCCGTTGACCGGCGCGACCTCGGGACCCTCGACGAGGGCAGGAACTGTGTCAGAGACGGGTGTAAGCAGGTCGTCCATTCACCGGGCGCGAGCGTTCGACGCGGCCCGCCTCCCCTGGGCCGCTCCGGATCTGGTTCGCGGAAGTGTAGCCGAGTCCTGTGACAGCTTTCGCGAAGCGGAAATCCGCGGGAGCGGATTTCCGCCGCTCGATCCCCGCCTGCGGCGGGGCACATCCCTGAAGGCGTCGGCTTCGCCGCCGCAAAGACATTGTTGTCAGCCTCGCGAAGCGGAACTCCGTCAGCCTCGCGAAGCGGAACTCCGCTCGCGCGGAGATCCGCCGCTCGATCCCCCGCCTACGGCGGGGGCAGATCCCTGAAGGCGTCGGCTTCGCCGCCGCAAAGACATTGTTGTCAGCCTCGCGAAGCGGAACTCCGTCAGCTTCGCGAAGCGGAACTCCGCTCGCGCGGAGATCCGCCGCCGGATCCCCCGCCTACGGCGGGGGCAGATCCCTGAAGGCGTCGGCTTCGCCGCCGCAAAAGACCTAGTTGTCATCCATGGCTACGCCTTGCCGGCGGCGCGGGCGAGGAGGTACTCCTGGATGAAGTCGTCGAGCGCTCCGTCGAGCACGGCCTGCGCGTTCCCCGTCTCGTGGTCCGTCCGGTGATCCTTGACCCTCTGGTACGGGTGGAGGACATAGGAACGGATCTGGCTGCCGAAGCCGACGTCGACCTTCCCGCCCCGCTCCCGCGCGAGCTCTGCCTCCCGCTCCTCCTCGCGGAGCTCCGCGAGGCGCGAGCGGAGAATCCGCATCGCGGTCTGCTTGTTCGACGTCTGCGAGCGCTCGTTCTGGCACTGGACGACGATCCCCGTCGGGAGGTGTGTGATCCGCACAGCGGAGTCGGTCTTGTTCACGTGCTGTCCACCCGCCCCGCTCGCGCGGTACGTGTCGATCCGCAGCTCGCTCTCGTCGATCTCGACGTCGACGGTCTCCGGCAGCAGCGGCGCGACCACGACCTGCGCGAACGCCGTGTGCCGGCGGTGGGCCGAGTCGAAGGGCGACAGGCGCACGAGCCTGTGGACGCCGCGCTCGGCCTTGAACAGCCCGTAGACGTTCTCCCCGCGGACGGTTAGCGTCGCGGACTTGAGGCCCGCCTCCTCGCCCGGGCTCGCCTCGACGATCTCGGTCTGGAATCCCCGGTCGGCCGTCCAGCGGAGGTACATCCGCAGGAGCATCTCCGCCCAGTCCTGCGCGTCCGTCCCGCCGGTGCCGGCGGTGATCGTGACGACGGCGTCGCCCTGGTCGTACTCACCGTTGAAGAGCGCCTCCTCGCGCAGGCGCGCGAGGTCGTCGCGGACGGGCGCGATCTGCTCGCGCACCTCGCCCTCGAGGGCGGGGTCGAGCTCGAGCAGCTCGCGCGCGTCGTCGAGCTCGTGCCGGAGACTCTCGTAGCGCTCGAGCCTCCGGGTCACGCGGGCGTGCTGCGTCGATACGCGGGCCGCCTCGGCGGGGTCGTCCCAGAACCCGGGCGCGCCAATGGCGCCCTCGAGCTCCGCGGCGCGAGCTGTCAGCGCGTCGGGGTCAAAGGTAGTCACGGACCCAGTCGAGCTGGGCCCCAAGCTCCGAGAGCTGGTCGGCGATCGGTGTGTCCGCGACGTCCGTCATGACAGCTCAGCGTACCGGCGCCGCCGCCACGCGTGAACGCCCCACACGCCGAGCAGGCAGGCGGTGAGCCAGGCGAGCCCCAGCGCCGCGCCCGTGCACACGGCGTCCCAGGCGGGGGCCGGCTTTGCGGCCGGGCGGCAGCCGCCGGTTATCCGTGACCGACGCAGAAGGAGGAGGCCCGTGGGAGAACCCTGGGTTCCCCCAACCTCAGGAGCCGTGGCAGCGCTTGAACTTCTTGCCCGACCCGCACCAGCACGGATCGTTCCGACCGATGTCGCGATGCTCGTTGACGGCCGGCTTCGGCGAGCCCATCGCGGTGGTCTCGGGCGGGGCGGCGAGGGCGGTCGCGGCGCCGCCGCCCGCGGCTGCGATCGCGTCGGCCCCCTGCGTGCTCTCGTGCTCGTACTCGAGCTGCTGCGGCGTCTGCGCAGGCTGGAGCTGCTGCTCGGCGTCGTCGAGCTGGATCTCGACGTGGAAGACCGTGAGGACGACCTCCTCGCGGATGATCCGCCCGAGCTCCTCGAACATGACGTGGCCCTCGCCGCGGTACTCGACGAGCGGGTCCTTCTGGGCCATCGCCCGCAGGTGGACGCCCTCGCGAAGGTAGTCCATCGACTCGAGGTGCTCGCGCCAGCGGGTGTCGACGATCTGGAGGATCACGTAGCGCTCGATCTCGCGCATGAGCTCGGAGCCGAACGCCTCCTCGCGCTCTCCGTACGTATCGAGGGCGTCCTCGACGAACTCCTCGGTGAGCGCCTCCCGGCTGTCGACGTCGACCTCCTCGCGGAGCTCCTCCACGGTCATGTCGGTGCCGTACAGCGCGTGCATCTGGGCGACGAGCCCGTCGAGATCCCAGTCCTCGGCGCTCTCCGCCTCGGCGAACTGCGCGACGTTCGCCGCGATGACCTCCTCGATCCAGCCGCGGAGCTCGTCGGAGAGGTCGTCGCCCTCCAGCACGCGGCGGCGCTGGTCGTAGATGACCATGCGCTGCGTGTTCATCACGTCGTCGTACTTGAGGACGTTCTTGCGCGAGACGAAGTTCTGCTCCTCGACCTTCTTCTGCGCGTTCTCGATCTGACGCGAGAGGATCGACGCCTCCATCGGCTGGTCGTCGGGGATCTTGAACCGCTCCATGATCCCGTGGATCCGGTCGCCCGCGAACAGGCGGACGAGGTCGTCCTGCGCGGACAGGTAGAACCGCGTCTCGCCGGGGTCGCCCTGCCGCCCGGAGCGGCCGCGCAGCTGGTTGTCGATCCGGCGTGACTCGTGGCGCTCGGTCGCGAGCACGTACAAGCCGCCCGCCTCCTCGACCCCCTCGCCGAGCTTGATGTCGACGCCGCGGCCGGCCATGTTCGTCGCGATCGTCACGGCGCCGGGCTGGCCGGCGTCCTTGATGATCTCCGACTCGCGCTCGTGCTCCTTCGCGTTCAAGACGTTGTGCGCGATCCCGCGCCGCGTGAGCAGCTCGGAGAGGTACTCCGAGGTCTCGACCGCGATCGTGCCGACGAGCACCGGTTGGCCCTGCTCGTGGCGCTCGACGATGTCCTCGAGGGCGGCGCCCCACTTCGCGTCCTTCGTCTTGAAGATGAAGTCGTTCTCGTCGCGGCGCACGACCGGGACGTTCGTCGGGATCTCGACGACGTGGAGGTTGTAGATCTCGACGAACTCCTTCTCCTCGGTCTTCGCGGTCCCGGTCATGCCGGCGAGCTTCTCGTAGAGGCGGAAGTAGTTCTGGAGCGTGATCGTCGCGAGCGTGACGTTCTCCTCGCGGATCGCGACGCCCTCCTTCGCCTCGATCGCCTGGTGGAGGCCTTCGCTCCAGCGGCGCCCCTCCATGATCCGGCCGGTGAACTCGTCGACGATCTTCACCTCGTCGTCCTGCACGACGTAGTCGATGTCGCGCTTGTAGAGCGACTCCGCCTTCAGAGCCTGGTTCAGATGGTTGACGAGCTGGACGTTGCGCGGGTCGTAGAGGTTCTCGATCCCGAGTGCCCGCTCGACCTTGTCGAGCGCGATCTGGGCCGGTGAGACCGTCTTGAACTTCTCGTCGTAGAGGAAGTCGGCGCCGGAGAGCTCGGTCTCGTCCTCGCCCTTCATCGCCTTGCGCGTCAGCGGCGACCCCTCGAGCTCCCGAACGACACGCGCGAAGTCGTAGTACGTCTTCGCGGCGGTCTCCGGCTCGCCGGAGATGATCAGCGGGGTGCGCGCCTCGTCGATGAGGATCGAGTCGACCTCGTCCACGATCGCAAAGGTGTGGCCGCGCTGCACCGTGCCCTCCAGCGAGACCGCCATGTTGTCGCGCAGGTAGTCGAAGCCGAACTCGGAGTTGGTGCCGTACGTGATATCCGCCGCATAGGCTTCTCTGCGCTCGGCGAACGCCATCATGTTCTCGATCCAGCCGACGGTCACGCCGAGCCGGTCGTACACGGGCTTGTTCCACTCCGCGTCGCGCTTCGCGAGGTAGTCGTTCACGGTGACGAGGTGGACGTTCTCGCCCGTGAGCGCGTTCAGGTAGAGCGGCGCGCTCGCGACGAAGGTCTTGCCCTCACCCGTCTTCATCTCTGCGATGTCGCCGTCGTGGAGCACGATTCCGCCCATCAGCTGCACGTCGAAGAGCCGCTGCCCCGACTCGCGCTTGCGCGCCTCGCGCACCGCCGCGAACGCCTCGTAGAGGATCTCGTCGACCGTCTCGCCGTTCTCCAGCCGCTGCCTGAACTCGGCCGTCTTCGCGAGGAGCTCGGCGTCGGAAAGCGTCTCGAAGTCCGGCTCGAGCGAGGTGATGTACGCGGCCTGCTCCGCGAGCCGCTTGAGGCGCCGCCCCTCGCCGATGCGGAGGACCTTCTCGAACTTGCCGAAGCCCTGGCCGGACATGGAGAGAGGGTACCGGCTCGCCGGCGAGGGACTCGGCCGCCAGAGTTTCCGAACCATCTCATCATGCCGTCTTCACGGGGCACTGCCCATGATTCGGCCATGAAGCGATTCGCGGTCCCGGGCGGTGCGATCCTCGCCCTCCTCCTCGCGAGCTCGGCTGCCGCGCTCCTGACGCCGGGGCGCACGCTGACGGCGCCCGCGCCGGTGACCGCGCTCTCGGTCACGAACCGCGTCGTCGTCTACGCGGTCGGCCGGACGCGGACGAGCTGCGGCTCCGTCGTTCTCTGGGACACGCCACGGCTCGGGCACTGGACGTTCGGCTCGCGCACGATCCTCGGCTGCGAGGAGGGCCCGAGCGGGGGCTTCGGCATCTCCTCCGTCGCCGTCACGGGCGACCGCGCGTTCTGGCTGACCCGGATCGGAGGCAACATCACCGACTGGCAGCTCTGGTCGGCGACGCCGACGCGACGCGTCGCCCGACGCCTCGCGTTTGCGTCCGCCGACACGGACGGCCCGCCGGCGATCGTCCTGGGTCAGGGGACGAACGACGGCGTGCCCTACGCCGTCGGCCAGACCGTCACCTTCGTCTCCCGCACCGGTTCACGCCTGTTCCGCACCGCGGTCGACGCACCGGTGCGCCTCATCACGTCCGCTGTCGGCCCTGGTGCGGCCCGCGTCGTCGCCGCGCTCGACGACGGGCGCGTCGTCCTCCTCTCGGGAACGGGTGTCGCGTTGCGGACAGACGACTACGGGCCGGCGCAGGTGCGAGCGATCGCCCTCGGCCTCGTCGGCCCCCTCGTCCAGGTCGGCGCGACCCTGAACATCGGGCCCTTCGCGGGTGGCACGAAGGTGACGCTGCCCGCCGGCGCGCTGATGCTCGACTACCGGCAGGGCTCGATCGTCTACCGCAAGGGCACACAGGTCCGCGTCCGCAGGCTGGCGACGGGCAAGGACACGCTCCTGCGCGTGATCCCGGTCAAGTCGTGGCAGGTGATGCCGTTCTCGACCGACGCGGGCGGCTCCGGGTGGGCGGACGGCCGTCGGGTCTCCTGGCGCTCCGGGTCGCTCGGCTAGAAGTCAGAGCGGCGAGACCGCGATCTCCCAGATCTCGCCTGCGATCCGCGCGGCGGTGACGACGTACGTCGAGTGACGGGCGGCGCCGAGCCGTTCGAGCGTGGGCACACCGCCGAGCGTGGGCTCACCGTCGATCCGTACAGTCCGCTCCGACCCGTCCCAGGCGATCTCGATCTCTTCTCCCCCCGCGTCTTGCAGCTCGACGGTCTCGATCCTCCGGGCCGCGACGGCCCACGTCGTCCCGTCCCGGCGCACCGCGTGCGCCCGGAACGGCGGCGGGACGGAGATCGTCTCGCGAAACGAGGCGGGATCGGCGTCCCCCGCCTCGCGCACGAGGGAGCCGTCGGCGAGGACGACGAACCATGCCTCGGAGCCCTCGTCCGGTCGCTCGACGGTCGCGACCGCGTCCCACTCGCGCTGCCGGTGGAGGCCGTGGATCCCGACCTCGCCCCAGTGCGGGCCGGGGTCGTGCGGCAGCGGCACGCGGGCTACCCGTTCGGGGGGCGGAGGCCCTGCTCGATCTCCTCGACGGGCACGGGCTCGGGCGTCGACGCTTGCGCGCGACGGCGCGGCTCGTGCACCTTCTTGTCGCGGAGCCGCTCGACCTGTCGCTCGAGCTTGTCGACGAGGAGATCCGTCGCAGCCTCGTACGTCGACGCCGCCTCACGACCGAAGAGGTTCGGGCCTTTCATGTGCAGCTCCGCCTCGACGATGTGGTCGTCTGCGATCTTCGGGTTCCGCTCGCGGTCGAGCACGACCTCGACGAGCGTGTCGGGATGGAGGCGGCGGCCGAGCTTGGCGAGCTTCGACTCCACGTACCGGCGGACATCGTCGGTCACATGTCCCCGTCGCACCGTGACCTGCAGTCGCATGGCGGCCTCCTTCGGGTTCTGCGTCACACGCTACCGCACCGCCCGGGCGAGGCAAACGACCTCGACCCGTCGCGCGCCGGCCCGGCGCAGCTCGGTCGCGCAGGCCGCCACGGTCGCACCGGTCGTGTAGACGTCGTCGACGAGGGCGACGGCGCGCGGAGCCTCGGCGTGCGGGACGAAGGCACGCCGCACGTTGGCGGCACGCTCACTGCGAGGCAGCCCGGCCTGACGGGGTGCCGGCCCGGTGCGCGCGAGGAGCTGCGCGAACGGCAGCTCCCACCGCACCGCGAGCACCCGCGCAAGCCGCTCGGCCGGGATGTGACCGCGGGCTCGGCCGCGCTCCCGGTCGCCGGGGACGAAGGTGATCGCGCCGACGTCTGGTGGGGCGATCACCTCGCTTACCACCGCCCCGAGCGCCGACGCGAGATCGCGCCTTCCACGCTCCTTCCAGGCGGAGACGAGCAGTCGTGCACGCGCGTCGTAGACGAGCGCGCTCCGGGCGCGCGCGAAGGCCAGGCGCCGGCCGGCGCACTCGACGCAGCGCCGCACCGGCCACGCACCGGGGCAGCCGCACCGTTCGCAGACGGGTGGCGCGATCCGGATCAAGCGGGCGTCACAGCGCTCGCAGAGCGCCGGTCCCGGCACCGCGCACACGGCGCACCGGGACGGCAACACGAGGCCAAGGAGGCCCACCAACCGACCGTACGGCGGCACCTGTCACGGCTTCGTGTCGAGCTCGTACCAGCTTGAACTCGTTGCAAAACGACGGTTCGTCGGCGGGGCGCGCTGGGCGAGTGCGATGCAAGGACGCAGGGAGCCTCGATATGCGGGCATATCGAGGCGACCGAGGACGCCGCAGCGCGCCGCTCAGCGCGTCACGACGGCACAAGGCTTCATTCTGCAACGAGTTCATAGGCTTCTGTTCTGGAGCTCGTGGTGGCTCCGCGATGACGACGTAGCGCGGGATCACGTGTCGAGCACGGGCCGGCCGAGCAGCTCGCGCAGTCCGTGCTGGGAGCGCTCGAGGTCCTCGGGCTCCTTGATCGGGAAGAACCGTCCTCTCGGACCGGAGCGCGGAACCTCGAGGAAGGTCGTCTCGAGCTCCCACGAGACCTGGTGGTAGAGGCGCTCGAGCTGCACCGCGGTCCGACCGTCGACCTGCTTGCGCACGTGGAGCCAGGGGAGGTCGAAGTCGCGGTCGAGCGCGTCGAGCGCGATCGTCGCGGAGTTCGTGTTGAAGACACGAATCCGCTCCTGATCGAGCGCGGGCGGGAACTGCGGGCCCTCGAGCAGGCCGAGCCTTCCGTCGACCCGGGCCGGCGCGCCGCCCAGGTCCCCCTCCTTCGGCGCGACCTCGACCGTCACGGGACGACCGGCCACCAGGTGCGTGCCGACGACCACCGGGTCGAGCCGTGCGCCGAGGTTGTCGACGTTCGAGACGGCGACGTGCTCGACGCCGCGAGCCCGCAGGAGGTCGAGCGTTCCCGAGCTGCGGATCCCGCTGACGAGATCGCCGTGGCCGGGCGCATACGGCGACGGCTGCCCCTCCTCCTCGAAGAGGTCGCCCCCCTCCGTCAGCCGGAGCGAGATCGACTGCGTGAACCAGAGCGGCTCGGGAAGGCCGAGCGTCGCGACATGCGCGCGTGTCGCGTCGTCGGTCTGGAAGCTCGTCATCAGCACGACCGGGATCGCGACGTCCACCGCCTCTCCGAGCAGCGCGGTCTCGCCGAGCTTCCACGAGAGGAAGCTGCGGCCGTCGAGCGCCTCGACCGCCCCTTTGACGACGCCGCCGAAGCGCGTCGCCATGCCGCCAGCGAGGACGGCCTGCGCGACGCGGCCCCCGCGAATCGCGGCGATTCCGGCCTCGCGCGCGGTCGACCATTCGCCGGTTCCGGGCTCGGGGAGTCGCGCGAGGTCGCTCTCGCGCGGCGGCTCGACGCTGCCCCGCACGACGTTCGAGGCCTGGGACAGCTCGCCCGAGACGACCCGCCCCCGAAGCGTCTCGAACATGGCGGGATCGAAGCCGTAGCGGTCGAGCAGCCCTCGCGTGTCGGCGTCGAGCGCGTCCAGGATCACCGAGCGGTCGCCGCCTCCCGCGGCAGGCTCTGCGCGTACGGCATGCGGTGGACGCCGCATTCTGTGACGATCGCCGCGACGAGCCGCGCCGGCGTCACGTCGAACGCCGGGTTCCGCGCCGGGAACCGGGCCGTGACCTCCGCGGGGTCGCGCTCCTCGATCGGGATCTCGTCTCCGGAGGCCGCGGCCGGGTCGAGCGTCGAGGTCGGTGCGACGACGACGAGGGGCAGATCATGGTGGGCTGCGAGCACCGCAAGGGAGTAGGTGCCGATCTTGTTCGCCGTGTCGCCGTTCGCTGCGATCCGGTCGGCGCCCGTCACGATCACGTCGACCTCGCCGCGCGCCATGAACGATGCGGCCGCACCGTCGGGGATCACGGCGTGCGGGATCCCGAGGCCCTCGAGCTCCCACGCGGTCAGGCGGGCGCCCTGTAGGAGCGGCCTCGTCTCGTCGACCCAGACGTGCTCGACCCGCCCGGCCTCGAAGGCCGCGCGCACCGCGCCGAGCGTGGTCCCGTAGCCGCCGGTGGCAAGGCCGCCCGCGTTGCAGTGCGTCAGGACACGGGCACCGTCCGGAAAGAGCTCGACCGCATGCGCGCCCATCGTGCGGCAGCGCTCGACCTCGTCCTCGTGGATGCGCTCGGCTCGCTCGCGCGAGGGGTCGTCGCGCATCGCTTCGAGGGCCCAGCGGAGGTTCACGGCGGTCGGCCGTGCCGCGAGCAGAACCTCGTACGCCTCGTCCAGGTCTTCTCCCTTCGCCGCCGCGAGGGCGAGCCCGTACGCCGCGGCGATCCCGATCGCGGGGGCGCCGCGCACCGCGAGCGTGCGGATCGCCCCGGCGACCTCCGCCGCGCTCGCGCAGCGGAGGTCGCTCTCCTCATCAGGTAGGCGCCGCTGGTCGAGCACGACGACGGCGTCGTCCTCGAGGCGGACGATCCGGTGAGGCTCCAAATCGTTCAAGACCACCCGCTGTGAACACCCCGTTGCGGCCGGAGCCGGGCTTTGCCCGGCGGGAGGCCAACCCCGCTCAACCCGTGCGCGACGCGGAACGAGGGGGCCGGCGGGGGAACCATGGGTTCCCCCGCCCTAGGTCCCTTCGTCCCAGCTGGCGAGGTAGGCGGCCTGCTCCTCCGTCAGCTGGTCGATCGTGACGCCCATCGTCGCGAGCTTCAGGCGGGCGATCTCGTCGTCGATCTCCTTCGGCACGTCGTAGACCTTCCGCTCGAGCGACGCTGCGTTCGCGATCACGAACTCGGCGGAGAGCGCCTGGTTCGCGAACGACATGTCCATCACCTGGGCAGGATGGCCCTCGGCGGCGGCCAGATTGACGAGCCGACCCTCGGCGAGGAGGTACACCCGGCGGCCGTCGGCGAGCGCAAACTCCTCGACGAACTGCCGCGCCATGCGGGTCTCGGTCGCGAGCGAGCGGAGCGCCGGGATGTCGATCTCGACGTTGAAATGACCCGTGTTCGCCAGGATCGCGCCGTCCTTCAGGCGCTCCATGTGCGATCGCGCGATGACGTGCTTGTCGCCGGTCGCCGTCACGAACACGTCGCCGACCTCGGCCGCGCGCTCCATCGACATGACCTGGAAGCCGTCCATCACGGCCTCGAGCGCCTTCATTGCGTCGACCTCCGTGACGACGACGTGCGCGCCCAGGCCCTTCGCCCGCATCGCGACGCCGCGCCCGCACCAGCCGTAGCCGGCGACGACGAAAGTGCTACCCGCGAGCAGCTTGTTTGTCGCGCGGATGATCCCGTCGATCGTCGACTGCCCGGTCCCGTAGCGGTTGTCGAAGAGGTGCTTCGTCTTCGCCTCGTTCACTGCGATCACCGGGAAGCCGAGCTTGCCGTCGCGCTCGAGCGCGCGGAGCCGGATCACGCCTGTCGTCGTCTCCTCGGTGCCGGCAATCACGTCGCCGAGCTGCTCGCGCCGCGCCGAGTGAAGCACGCCGATCACGTCGGCACCGTCGTCCATCGTCACGTGCGGGCGGTGGTCGATCGCCGCCTCGAGGTGCCGGTAGTACGTGTCGTTGTCCTCGCCCTTGATCGCGAAGGTGCCGATCCCGTACTCCTCGACGAGCGCCGCGGCGACGTCATCCTGGGTGGAGAGCGGGTTCGATGCGCAGAGGACGACGTCCGCGCCGCCCGCCTTGAGCGTGCGCATGAGGTTCGCCGTCTCGGTCGTCACGTGGAGGCAGGCCGAGACGCGGTAGCCGGCGAGCGGTTGCTCGCGCTCGAAGCGCTCGCGGATCGCCACCAGCACCGGCATCTGCCGGTCGGCCCACTCGATGCGCCGCTTCCCCTCGGGGGTGAGCGCGAGATCCTTCACGTCGTGCTTGATCGTGGTTGCCATTCGTCCTCTCTCTATCTCTTTTACGCGGCGAGCAGGCGCTCGTGCTTGCGCTGCTCCCATTCGATCCAGTCGGCTTCGCTCGCTCCCTCGGCGGGGACCGTCGTCCCTTCGAGCCACTGCTCGACCGCTGCCCGAAGCTCCGGGCGGCGACGCATCCGGATGACGAACGCGACGTCGTCCAGCTCCACGGCGAACGACCGGCGCAACTCCTGGAGCCCGCGAAGCAGCCCGAGCTCGGGCTCGCCGTACCGGCGATAGCCCGACGCGGTTCGTTCCGGCACGACGAGGCCGGTCGACTCGAGGTACCGCAGCATCCGGGCCGACCACCCTGTGCGCACCGCGGCCTCGCTGACGGTGTACGTCTCCAAGGCGCGGAACCTTACCACAGCTGTGTCAAAGTACGCGCCGCGCGGCGAGGCGTACGCTTGCCCGGTGCGCGTCCACGTGATCAGCGACCTCGAGGGCGTGTCGGGGATCGTGAAAGGGGGACAGACGAGCGGCGGTGAGCCGATGTTCGAGGAGGCCCGCCGCCTCTACACGGAGGAGATCAACGCGGCGGTCCGGGGCGCGAAGACCGCGGGCGCGACCGAGATCGTCGTGATGGACTGCCACGGCGCAGGCAAGGAGTGGTCGTTCAACTCGCTCGTCCCCGAGCTGCTCGACCCGGACTGCGAGTTCGTCGTCCAGGAGAACTGGACCGAGTACACCGCGTTCCTCGAGGAAGGCTGCGATGCCGCCCTGCTCGTCGGCATGCACGCACGCGCCGGGACGCGAGCCGGTGTGATGAACCACACCGTCTCCGGCCGCGACTACTTCGACCTCAGCTTCAACGGGGTGCTCGTCGGCGAGACCGGGATCCACGCCGCCCTCTGCGGCACGTGGGGCTGCCCCGTCCTGCTCGTGACCGGGGACGACGCCGCATGCGCCGAGGGGCGCGAGCTCCTCGGGGACGGTCTCACCACCGTCGCGGTGAAGACCGGGCTCGGCGCGTCCTCCGCGCGACAGGTCCCGCCCGTGCGGGCCCGCGCGATGATCGAGGCGGGCGCGACGAAGGCGCTCTCCGACCTCGGCGCCGTCGAGCCGTGGAGCCCGGGCAGCCCGTGCGAGATCACGGTCGCGTTCAAGCACACGCTCGCGCCGGACGCGCTCCGCTTCCGGGCAGGCGTCGAGCGGATCGACGACCGCACCATCTCCGTGCGCGCCGACACCTGGTGGGAGGCCTGGAGGACCTTCTACTTCTAGAGCGCTCTACGGCACGCTCGTGCCCTCGCGGCCGTACAGGTCCTCGAGCCTCACGACGTCGTCGAGCTGCGGCGTCGAGACCTCGAGGATCAGCGTGTCCTCGACGGCGGCGACACGGTGCACGGTTCCCGGCCGATACCGCAGGGCGTCGCCCGCTGCGATCTCGATCGTCTCGAGGTCGCCTCCGACCTCCCCGAGCTCGAGCGTCGCGCGCCCTTCCTGCACGAGCCACGACTCGTCCTTCACCTCGTGGTACTGGAGGCTCAGGGCCTGCCCCGCGCGGACGAAGAGGAGCTTGCCGACGTAGGCATCGGCCTCGGCCCAGACGAGCTCCCAGCCCCACGGCTTCTCGACGCGGCGCGGCTCGACGGCGTACCGGCTCTTCACTCGAGCCACCTCGGGTGGGCGGCGACGTACTCGTCGGCGCGACGGAGCTCCTTGGGCGTGTTGACCGTCAGCCACAGGCCCGTGTGGCGATACGCCCGGAGCGTTCCCTCCACGGCGAGCTCGGGGAACGTGGTCGTCTCGTGGTCGCCCTTCTCCGGGAACCGCTCGAGCGCGTCGGCCGAGAGGACGTAGATCCCGCAGTTGACCCAGTAGGGGACCTGCGAGACCTCGCGGAAGCCCGTCACGACGTCGTCGTCGGTCAGGTCGACCTGGCCGAACTGCGACGGCGGCTGCGCCACCGTGATCGTGGCGGCTGCCCCGGTCGCGCGGTGGCGCTCGAGGAGACCGGCGAAGTCGGCGTCGACGAGCTCGTCGCCGTTCATCGCGAGCACGTCCCCCCTCTCCCGCCGCGAGCATGCTGCGAAGCGGATGCCGCCTCCGCGCCCGAGCCGCTCCGGCTCGCCCGCGCAGACGACCTCGACCCCGAGGTCCCCGAGGCGGGAATCGAACTCGTGCTCCTGGCCGCCGAAGCAGCTGACGATCACCCGGTCTACCCCTGCCTGGCGCAGCCGCCCGATCTGCCACGCGAGGAGCGGGCGCCCGCCGACCGGGACGAGTGACTTCGGCAGGCCGGCGGCGGCGTCGCCGAGACGCTCGGCCTTCCCGCCGGCGAGCACGATCGCCTCCATTAGACGGCCGCCCGCCCGATCGCGTCGTACGTAAACCCGGCCGCGCGCATCGCCGCGGGCTCCAGCATGTTCCGCCCGTCGATCAGGACGGCGCTGCGCATCGTGCCCGCGAGGTGCACCCAGTCGACGTCGGCGAGCTCCGGCCACTCCGTGACGAGCACGGCGGCGTCGGCTCCGGCGACGGCCTCCGCGACGCTCTCGACCTGGACGACGCCGTGGACGCCGTTCGCTCGCGCCACGGGATCCCACACGACGACGTCGGCGCCCTCGGCAAGGAGCCGGCCCGCCAGCACGAACGCCGGCGCCTCGCGCGTGTCGTCGGTGTTCGGCTTGAACGCGAGGCCGAGGAGCGCGACCCGCTTGCCGCGCAGCGAGCCGATGAGCTGCTTGAGCTTGCCGATCACCCGGCGCTTCTGGAGCTCGTTGACCTCGATGACCGCGTTCAGCACCTGGAAGTGGTACCCCGAGCTTGCCGCGAGCTGCTTCAGGGCGAGGCTGTCCTTCGGGAAGCAGCTGCCGCCGAAGCCGATCCCGGCGCGGAGGAAGCTCTTGCCGATGCGGCGGTCCCAGCCGATTCCTTCGGCAACCTTGACGACGTCGGCGCCTGTCGCCTCGCAGACGTTTGCGATCTCGTTGATGAACGAGATCCGCGCCATCAGCGCGGCGTTCGCCGCGAGCTTGATCATCTCCGCCGAGGCGACGTCGGCCCGCACGATCGGCGCGTCGATTCCGGCGTGCAGCGCCGCGACCGCATCGCCGTCCGTCTCGTCGAAGGCGCCGACCACGATCCGGTCGGGCTCCATGAAGTCGCGCACGGCGGTGCCCTCGGCGGTGAACTCGGGGTTGGACACGTAGCCGACGTGCGAGAGCCCGCGCGCGTCGAGGCGATGCCGCAGCTTCTCTCCCGTGCCGACGGGCACGGTGCTCTTCATGCACACGACGACCCTCTGGTCGACCTCGGGCAGCTCGTCGATCACCGTCCACACCGCGGAGAGATCGGCGTCCCCGGAATAGGTCGGCGGTGTCCCGACTGCGACGTAGACGAACTCCGCCCCGTCGATCGCCTCGTTCATGTCGGTCGTGAACGAGAGACGCTCCCCGTTTCGCTCGATGAGCTCATCGAGCCCGGGCTCGTAGATCGGGACTTCGCCCCGCCGTAGGCGCTCGATCTTCTCGGCGACGATGTCGCGCACGACCACGTGGTGGCCGAGCTCCGCGAAGCACGCGCCGGTGACGAGGCCGACGTACCCCGCGCCGAACACTGCGACTCGCTTTTCGCTCTCGCTCATGGCCGGGCGGAGGATAGTCCCAGGCGCCTTACGGGGATTTATGCACCTTCGCGAGGGGCCGCATGCCCTTTGCGATGGCGATCATGGTCTCGTTCGAGAGCCGGTCGAGCAGGGAGTTGACGACCCAGTAGGAGGCGCCGTCGGTGCGGAGGACGACCATGTGCAGGTGCGGGCCGTTGTAGTACAGCTCGTAGCCGCGCCCGCCGATCCGCCTGACGAAGTTGCGGTCGCCGAGCACCGGCGCGTCGTCCCAGTCGGTCATCTCGATGCCCCAGTACTCGTTCGTCCCGAGGCGGTAGGTAAGGCGAATCGCCTTGTGCTTGCCGTCGGGGTCGATCCGGTAGACCCGCATGGGCCGCTCGGCGTCGAGCGACGAGCTGTCCGCGATCTTCGTCGGAACCATCATCGGGAAGTCGATCCTGCGGCGCCAGTCCCTGAGCAGGTCGGCGGCGTCGCTCGCGCCCGATGTCGTCACCGCGGCGGGCTCCCGCTGCGGCGTCTGGTCGACCGGGGCCGACGCGAGCCGGCCGTGGAACGTCTGCCCGACGACTGCCGCGATCATCGCGCCGCTGTCGAGCCGTCGGACCGCGTTGGTCGCCTTCTTCACGTCCGCCGAGCCGAACAGGTTCGCCAGCTTCTGCGCCGCCGCCTTCGCGCCGGCGCTGCGCGAGTCGAAGTAGATCGTCGTCCGGAAGAAGTCGAAGCTCGGCGCGTTCGCCGGCAGCCCGTTGGGCGGCAGCACCATCCGGTAGCCGCGCTGCGAGAGGAGGTAGTTCGCCGTCGACGCGGAGCCCTCGATCCCGTTCCCGTTGAGCACGATCACCGACGTGTCGCGCGGCGCGGGCGCATGGCGCTTGACCTTCTCGCCGAGCGCGACGGCGGTCGCCTTCTGCGGCGAGTCGACGTCCGGGCTCTGGAAGTCGCGAACGGCGGTCTGGATGTTCTCGGGGGCGGTCGTCAGGTCGGAGAAGCCCTCGAGCCCCTCGATCCGCTCCTGGAACACGTGGCCCGACGGCAGCGAGTACGCGAGGAGGCCGTACGAGAGCACCGTCTTCGTCGAGACGTCCTTGCCGCCGCCCTGCCCCACCTCGACGTTCGAGGTGACGATCTTGATCACCTGCGGCAGCCTCGTCAGCGAGAACGCCGAGTCGATCTGGTTCTTGAACGCCCGGACGAACTGTTGCTGACGCGCGTTGCGATAGATGTCCGAGTCCGTGTGCCGGAAGCGGACGAAGTCGAGTGCCCTGAGCCCGGTCAGCCGCTGATACCCGGGCTGGAGGTTGATCTTCGCGTAGCCGCTCGGGCCGCCCTGGTTGTTGTAGTAGCGGCGGTCGACGTCCATCCAGACGCCGCCGAGCCGATCGACCAGCTGCCGGAAGCCTTGGAAGTTGACGGTGATGATGTAGTTGATCGGGACCCCAGTGAGCTTGCGGACGGTCTCGAGCGTCCCCTGAGCGCCACAGTCGGAGTAGGCGGCGTTGATCTTGTCGCGGTACGCCGCCTGTCCGGGGCAGTAGATGTCGACCCGCAGGTCTCGCGGGAACGAGAGAAGCGAGATGGTCTTCGCGCCCGGATCGGCCCGGACGAGCATCAGGGTGTCGGATCGCGACGGCGTGCCCTTGGCCTCGTTCGCGCGGTGGTCGTAGCCGATCACGAGCGCGATCGCAGGCTGACCGGGGAGCGGCACGTCGAGGCGTTTCGCGGCCGCCTTCACCTCGACTGACTTCGGCGCGACCGCGGCGACCGACTCGTGGAGATAGAGGTACGCGCCCGCGGCGGTGCCACCGACGAGCACGCACAGGACGAGCGCCGCCCAGCCGAAGATCTGAACGACGAGCGAGCCGCCGCGGCGCGGCGGAGGCGGCGGCTGGCGGTAGACCGTGACCGGGCCGAGCGGGCCCGGAGGGACCGTGGCGCGGTTCGAGCCGTTCGACGTCGCGCCGCGGCCGACTCCTCTCTTCAGCGTCGTTCGCATGGGTGGCGGGGGCGCGCCGCGCGCCCGAAGGGGTAAAGGTAGCCGACCGGTCGGCGAGGCCTACTCAGGTCGTCGCGAACACCGCCGCGAGCTGCTCCGCGAGAAAGGCGATCTCCTCGGGCGTGCCCGCGCTGATCCGGAGCGCGGTCGGTGCCCCGAACGAGCCCATCGGCCGGACGATCACCCCGCGGCGCAGCAGAGCGTCGTTCAGCGCGTCCGCATCCGTGCCGACGTCGACGAAGAGGAAGTTCCCGACCGCCGGGCCGATCGGGTCGAACCCGTGCGCGCGCAGGACGGACTCGAGCGCGGCCATCGACTCGCGGTTGACCGCCCGGCGCCGCGCGAGCTCCCCCGCCCCGTCGAGGCTCGCCAGCGCCGCCTCCTGGGCCGGCGTCGTCACGTCGAACGCGCGCTGCACCTTGCGGATCGCCGCGACGACGTCGGCCGGCCCGACGCCGTACCCGACCCGCAACCCGGCGAGCCCGTAGATCTTGGAGAACGTCCGCAGGCAGAGCACGTGACGGCCCTGCTTCGCCGCCTCCTCGATCGCGTTCGGGAGCTCCGGGTCGTCGACGTACTCGAAGTACGCCTCGTCGACCACCGTGAGCACCTCCGGGGGGAGGCCGTCCAGGAAGCGCAGGAAGTCCGTCCGCGCCGTCATCGTGCCCGTCGGGTTGTTCACGGTGGGCAGGTACGCGAGCTTCGTCCTCGGAGTGACGGCCGCGAGCAGGTCGTCGACGTCGATCCGGCCGTCGCGGAGCGGCACCCGCACCGGTGTCGCCGCGAGCTTCAACGGGTCGAGGACATAGCTCGGGAAGGACGGCCACGGCGTCACGACCTCGTCACCGGGGTCGAGCGTCGCCTGGCAGACGTAGCCGATCACCGCGTCGGCGCCGGCCGCGACAACGGTCTCCTCGAAGGCGACGTCGTGGTGCTCCGCGAGCGCGGCGCGCAGGCGGTACGCACCGCCGTCCGGGTAGCGGTTGGACTCGCCGAGCGACTCCTCGATCGCCACGAGCGCCTGCGGGAACGGCCCGAACGGCCCCTCGTTTGAGGCGAGCTTGACGACGCGGTCGAGGCCGAGCTCCCGCTGGACGAGCTCGGCCGGCTTGCCGGGCTCGTACGGCACGAGCCCCTCGAGCGCCGGGCGGAACAGCTCCGGCCCGGGACCCGCGATGGTCACGCCGCGACGGCCTCCGGGGTCGGCTCCGGTGCCGGCGGGAGGGGCTCGCCGGGCGGCTCCCAGCCTTCGTCGTCCGACCCGCCCGCGAGACGCCGCCACGCGACGAAGGCGGCGGCCAGGGCGGCGACGAGCACGAACGCCCCCAGGACCGCGCCGATCCCCCGCCGGCGTTGCGACGCGCCGGCCGCCATGCCGGCGACGGCGAGCGCCGTACGGCGCCGCACCCACCGGCGGACGAACCACCAGCCGAGCGCCCACATGAGGGCGGAGCGCCGGTCGGTCAAGCCTGACATGCCCGAGAGCGTACTACCGGCGCCTCGGAGGCAGGTGGATCGCGCGCCCGAGCGCGACGAGCCCCGCCTCCTTGATGCCCTCCGCGAACGTCGGATGCGGAGCGACGCCGTCGGCGATCGTCTCGATCGTCGACTCGGCGTCGAGCGCGACGACCGCCTCGCCGATCAGGTCGGTCGCATGCGGACCGACGATCACGATGCCGAGCAGCTGCCCGTACTGCGACTCGTGGATCGTCTTGACCCAGCCTGTCGTGTCGCCGGACATCACCGCGCGCGCGATCGCGATCCATGGACACCGCCCGACGACGACCGCGTCGCCGTGCAGCTCGCGGGCCTGGGCCTCGGTGAGACCGGCGCCGGCGATCTCCGGATCGGTGTAGATCGGCCGCGGGACGGCGGGCTCGCCGACGGTCGCCTCGTGCCCCATCGCGTTCTCGGCCGCCACCTCGCCCTCGCGGAAGCCGGTGTGCGCGAGCTGCCAGTAGCCGGCGACGTCGCCGGCGGCGTAGATGTGCGGGACGTTGGTGCGGCGGTGGTCGTCGGTCGCGATCCGGGTTCGGTCGAACTGGACGCCCGCCTCCTCGAGCCCGATCCCGTCGACGAGCGCCGCGCGACCGACGGCGACGAGCATCAGGTCGCAGTCGACGGTCTCCCCCTCCCCGAAGTGGACCGTGAGGTGGTCGCCGTGGTCCTCGACCTGCGTGCACTGCTTCGAGAGGTGGAGCGCGATGCCGCGCTTCCCGAACGCCTTGGCGAGCTCCTTCCCTGCGTCCTCGTCCTCGCCGGGGATCAGCGTCGGCAGCATCTCGACGACCGTCACCTCGGTGCCGAAGCGGTTGAAGATCGAGGCGAACTCGCAGCCGATGATCCCGCCGCCGAGGACGACGAGCCGGCGCGGCACCTCGCTCTGCGCGAGGAGGCCGGTCGAGTCGACGCACCGTGGGGAGTCGAGTCCCGGGATCGGCGGCCTGATCGGGAACGACCCCGTGGCGACGATCGCACTCTCGAACGCGACCTCCTCGGCGCCCTCGACCGCGATCGCCTTGGGCCCGGTGAACCGACCCTTCCCTCTGACCCACTCGACCCCGTTCGCCTTGAACAGCGAGGCGACGCCGCCGGTCATCTGGCCGACGACCGCGTCCTTCCACTGGACCGCGGTCCCGAAGTCGAGCGTCGGCTCGCCGACGGAGACACCGAGCTTCGCGAACGTGTCGCGGGCGTCGTGGATCGCGTGCGCGGTCTGCACCCAGGCCTTGGTCGGGATGCAGCCGACGCGCAGGCACGTGCCGCCCAGCGCCGGCTCCTGCTCGATGCACGCGACCGTGCCGCCGAGCTGGGCGGCACGGATCGCGGCCGTGTACCCGGCCGGGCCGCCTCCGAGGACGGTGACGTCGACATTCATCCGGTATCAGTCCCTTTCGGTCGTTGGTCTCTGCTGGAGGTGCGCGAGCATCGTGACGGAATCGTCCTCCTCGCCGACCCGCTCGAAGCCGTAGCGCTCGTACAGGCCGATCGCGCCGGCGTTGTTGCGGTCGACGCTGAGCGAGATCGTCTCGTACCCCTCCGCGCGTGCGCGGTCGAGGAGCGCCCCGAGAAGCGCGGCGCCGACGCCCTTCCCCCGTGCGTTCGGGACGACGGCGATCGCGAGCTCGGGCGTCCGCTCGTCGACGAACCCGTACCCGCGGCGGTCCCGGGCGAAGAGGCGGTACCAGGCGGCTCCGACCGGGAAGCCCGCGTCGAGCGCGATCATCGCGGCGTCCCCAGGCCGTCCCCACGCCTTGACGTACAGCGCGACCGGCCCGGGGCCTGTGTCCTCCGGCGCCCGTTCCTTCCAGTAGTAGGCGTGGTGGAGCATGTCGCGCAGGAAGCGCAGGTCCAGCGCGCCGCCGCGCCGGACGACGACACCGGTCTGCGCGGCGGTCACAGCGCGAGGGTCGGCTGCTCGATCAGCGCGACGAGCGTCTGCAGGAACATCGCGCCGTCGGCGCCGTCGATCGCCCTGTGGTCGCAGGTCAGCACGAGGTGCACGATCGGCGCGACGTCGAGGTCGCCGTCCCGGACGACGGCCTCGTCCTTTACCGCGCCGACCGCGAGGATCGCGACCTGCGGCGGGTTGAGGACGGCGGTGAACTGCTCGACGCCGAACATGCCGAGGTTGGAGATTGTGAACGTCCCACCCTCGAGGTCGCCGTAAGTGAGCTTGTTGCCACGCGCGCGGCCGGCGAGGTCGGCGCGCACCCTTGCGATCTCCTGGACGGTCAGTCGCGCCGCGTCGCGGATCACCGGCACGATCAGGCCCTGGCGCGCGGCGACGGCGATCCCGACGTGCGGCGTCGGGTGACGGTGGATCTCCTCGCCCGTGAAGGTCGCGTTGAGTGCCGCGTGGCGTGAGAGCGCGACCGCCGCCAGCTTCACGAGGACGTCGTTGACGGTCGGCCTGACGTCGCCGTCCTCGAGCCGCTCGACGAGGCGCTCGCGGAGCGCTAGCGCCTCCGCCATGTCGGTCGAGACGCCGAGCTGGAACACCGGAGCGGTCCAGGCCTCGGTGAGCCGCCGTGCGATCGTCGCGCGCACGGAGCTGAGCTGGACGACCTCGGCCTCCCCGGCGGGCGCCGGTGTTGTCGGCGCAGCGATGGGCGCTCCGGCCGGGGCCTTCTCGACGTCCTCCGCGAGGATGCGACCGTCCGGGCCTGTGCCGCGCACCGCGGCGAGGTCGACACCGCGCTCCCGCGCGATCCGGCGTGCGAGTGGCGAGGCCTTGAGCGGCGTCGATCGCTTGTCGGACGCGCTCGGCTCGGCGTCCGGTGCCGGTGTTGGGGCGCGTTCGGCGTTCGGCGCGGCGGGCGACGCCTCTTCCACAGGAGCCACGGCCTCGGGCTCGGGGGCCGCCTCCCGGGAGGGCGCCGCTGCGCCGTTTCCCTCGCCGTCGGCGCCGATCACCGCGAGCGTCGTCCCGACCGCGACCTCGCCCTCCGGCACGACGATCTGGAGCAAGACGCCGTCGGCCTCCGCCTCGATCTCCTGGGTGACCTTCTCGGTGTCCAGCTCGTAGAGCGGATCGCCCTTCGCGATCTCGTCGCCTTCCTGCTTGAGCCACCGGACGACGACGCCGGACTCCATGCCCTGCCCCAGCCGCGGCAGCTTGACCTCGCTGCTCACGCGCATGCAGGGAAGACGAAAGTGTTGTCCGGCTCTGCGGCAGCCCGTGCCACAGGCGTCATTATGCTGACCGCCGTGAAGCTCGTTGACCAGTGGGCGGAGCTCGAGCGCCGCCTTCCCGCCGACTGGGACGCCGTCGCGCTCCGGCTGCGCACCGAGCAGCCGGAGGAGCGCTCGGAGGCCGCCAGGATCCTCGGCCCGATGAACGTCGGCTTCGTCGGGGACGAGCTCGCGTTCACGGTGCGCCGGGCCGGCGGCGCGTCCGGCCCCGAGGCGGCTCGACGTCTGTTCGGACGGCTGGACGAGGCACGGATCTGGTGCATCCTGGAGCAGCGCGACGTGGTCGAGGCCCCGCCGCGGCTCGACGAGCCCGAGCCCACGTCGTCGTCGTCGGTCGCCGAGTCCTGGGACGCCGCCCTCGCGGCGCTTCCGCCCGGGTGGAGCGACCTGCTCTGCGTGCTCGAGCTCGATTCGAGCGCCTGGCTTCCGCGGGCCGCCCTGCTCTGCGCCGCGATCAACCCCACGCGGGACCACTCGCGGGCCGGGTTCACGTTCCGCTGCGCCCGGACGACCGGCTATGGCGTGTCGCCCGGCATGGCGCGGCGGTGCTTCGAAGAGCTCGACGAGGAGGGCATCGGCGGCACGGTCTCGGTGCTCCGGTCGCTCTCCGCGACCGACAACGTCGCCACGCAGGGCGCCGTCTGGTACGTCGGCGGCAAGGTCCTCTAGGCGCGCAGCTCCGCCCCGAACCGCTCGGCGAGCGCGGCGACGATCCGCTCGCGCAGAGTCGCGGCCTCCTCGTCGGTGAGCGTCCGGTCGGGCGCCTGGAAGGCGAGATGGAGCGCGACCGACTTCCGCCCCTCCCCCACCTGGGCGCCGCGATAGACGTCGAAGATGCGCGCCTCGCGGAGCTCGTCGGCTCCCGCATCGTGCGCAGCGGCGACGATCGCTCCCGCGTCGACGTCCTCGGGCACGACGATCGCGATGTCCTGGCGGGCGGCCGGGTAGGTGATCACGTCGTCGTAGAGGATCCGCTCGGGCAACGGCGCAATCAGGCGCGCGACGTCGAGCTCGAAGACGCCCCAGCTGCCCTCGAGCAGCGTCGGGTGGAGCTCCCCGAGCCAACCCGCGTCGGTCTCCGCGGCCTTGCCGGGATGGAGGTGCGCAGCCGTGGTGCGCCTGACGTCGAGCGGGAGGTGGAAGGCCTCGTGGATCGTCTGCACGGCGGCACGAGCCGCGTCGAACCCGCCCTCCGCGATGCCGCCGACGTGCCAGCGCTCGTCCGGAAGCTGCTCGCCGCTCGGCAGGTAGACGCGCGCGAGCTCGAACAGCCGGATCGACTCGTTGCCCGCGTCGACGTTGACGCGGGCCGCCTCGAGGAGCCCGTGGAGCAGGGTCGTGCGGAGCACCGCCTGGTCCCCGCTCATCGGGTCGGGCAACCGGAGCGCGGCCGGGTCGGGGTCGGAGGCCGTGAGGCTCCACGTGTACGCCTCCGAGTAGCCGGCGCCGACGAGGACGTCCTCCAGCGCGCGGCGGAACCGCTGCTCGGCGGTCAGGTGACCGGCGACGAAGCGACGGAGCGGCATCGTGTGCGGCACCCGGTCGAGCACGACGCGGGCGACCTCCTCGACGAGGTCGACCTCTCGCGTGACGTCGCGCGCCCGCCACGTCGGGACGGTCACGGCCCAGGCACGGTCCACCTCGAAGCCGAGCCGCTCGAGGATCGAGCGCTGCTCGCCCGTGGCGACGTCGAGGCCGATCAGGCGGCTCGCGCGCTCCGTGCGGAGGGTCACGAGGGGTCGCTCGGGGAGACCGTCGTTGACGTCGACCGCGGCGATCGGCTCGGCGGCGGCGACGTCGGCGAGCAGGCGGCTCGCGAGCACCGCAGCCGGCTCGGCCGCATACGGGTCGACGCCCTTCTCCCACTTGTTCGAGCCCTCCGTGCGGAGCCCGAGCCGCTCGGAGGTGCGGAGGACGCCGATCGGCTCGAAGTTCGCTGCCTCGAGAAGCAGCCCGGTCGTCGACTCGGAGACCTCGGACTCCAGGCCGCCCATGATTGCCGCGAGCGCCACGGGACGCTCGCCGTCCGTGATCAGGAGGTCGCTGGGAAGAAGCTCGCGAAGCGTGCCGTCGAGGGTCCTCAGCGTCTCGCCATCGCGGGCGCGCCGCACGACGATCCGGCCACCCGCGAGGAGCGCGCGGTCGAACGCGTGGAGCGGGCTGCCCCACACGTGCATGACGTAGTTCGTCACGTCGACGACGTTCGAGATGGAACGCATCCCCGCGAGATGGAGCCTGGAGCGCAGCCACTGCGGCGAGGGCCCGACCCGGACGTTGCGAAAGGCTCGGCCGATGTACCGCGGACAGCCCGCGAAGTCCTCGACGCGGATGTCGAGCGGCTCGTGCGCCACGGGTGGCGGATCGTCCGGCTCCGGCGGGTGGAGCTCGCCGCCGCAGAGCGCCGCGATCTCGCGCGCGATGCCCACCAGCGAGAGCAGGTCGGGCCGGTTCATCGTCGGCGTCACGTCGAGCACGCGGTCGACGAGCGGCAGGACGTCCCGAAGCGGGGTCCCGGGCTCCAGCCCGTCGGGGAGCAGCATGATCCCGGCGTGGTCGGTGCCGAGCCCGATCTCGTCCTCCGCGAGGATCATCCCGCGGGACACCTCGCCGCGGAGCGGCCGCTCCTCGAGCGGGCCGGGGAAGCCGGGCAGGAGGGCGCCGGGGAGCCCGACGGCAACGGTCGCTCCCGCACCGAAGTTCCATGCGCCGCAGACGATCTGCTGCGGGTCCGGGTTGCCGACGTCCACCTGGCAGAGCTGGAGCCGGTCTGCGTTCGGATGAGGATCCGCGGAGATCACCCTCCCGACGACGAAGTGCGTGAGGTTGCCGCCCGCGTCGGCCACGCCGACGTCGACGAGCCGGTCGACCTCGAGCGACGAGATCGTCAGCCTCTGCGCGATCTCCATGTCCGTCGCGTCGGTGGAGACGTACTCGCGGAGCCAGGAGAGAGGCGCCTTCATCAGAACTGCCTCGAGAAGCGGAGGTCGTCGCGCCAGAGCTCGCGGAGGTCGGGGAACTCGTGTCGCAGCATCGCGATGCGCTCGAGGCCCCAGCCGAACGCGAAGCCGGTGTAGCGCTCGGGGTCGTACCCGACGAACTCGAAGAGCGCCGGGTCGACCATGCCCGCGCCGCCGACCTCGATCCAGCCCGAGTGACGACACACCGGGCAGCCGGTGCCGTCGCAGACGTGGCACGACACATACGCCTCGATCGACGGCTCCGTGAACGGGAAGTAGTGCGTGCGGAACTCGGTGCGCCGGTCCTGGCCGAACAGCGCCTTGAGCAGGAAGTCGAGCGTTCCCGTGAGGTCCGCGAGCGTGATCCCCTCGTCGACGGCGAGCCCCTCCACCTGGTGGAAGATCGGCGTGTGCGTCGCGTCGGGCGTGTCGCGCCGGTAGCAGCGTCCGAGCGAGACGACGTAGACCGGCGGCTTCTCGGCCTCCATCGTGCGGATCTGCGACGGGGACGTCTCCGTTCGCAAGACCGTCTGCTCGTCGAGGAAGAAGGTCGCCTGCGCAGAGCGCGCCGGATGACCGGCCGGGAAGTTGAGCCCGTCGAAGTTGTAGTGGGTCGTCTCGACCTCGCGCCCGTCGACGACGCGATACCCGAGGCCGAGGAAGACGTCCTCGACCTCGCGGCGGATCTGCGTCACGAGATGCAACCGCCCAGGCGGAGGCTCGCTCACCGGAAGCGTGACGTCGACCCGCTCTTCCGCGAGCCTGCGGTCGAGCTCCGTGCGCTCGAGCTCGGCGGCGCGCTCGGCCACGGCGGTCTCGATCCGCCGCTTCGCCTCGTTCAGCGTGCGCCCGGTCTCGGCGTCCCGCACCTCCCGCAACGCGAGCGGGAGAACGCTCTTCCGCCCCAGGAACTCGACCCGCACGGCCTCGATCTCGTCGGTCGCCGTCGCCGCGGCGACCGCCGCCAGGGCCGCACGCTCGAGCGCTTCGACGTCCATGGGACGTCCGAGGCTAGCAAGGGACAAGTTGTAACAAGGTGCTTGAATCGGGCGATGCACGCCGCTGCGCTCTACGACGCGATCGCCCGGATCTACGACCCGTGGTCCGTCTCCGTGAGGGAGGACGTCGGCTTCTACGTGGACGAAGCGCTCGCGTCGGGAGGACCGGTGCTCGAGCTCGCGGTCGGCACCGGGCGCATTGCGGTGCCGACGGCGAAGGCGGGCGTCCAGGTAATCGGCGTCGACGAGTCGCCCGGCATGCTCGCGGTCGCGCGCGAGTACGCCGAGCGGGAAGGCGTGGCGGAGCGGATCGACCTGCGAGTCGGCGACCTTCGCGACCCACCGGTCTCGGAGCGCGTCCCGCTGGTGACAATCCCCTTCCGCTCCTTGCTGCACATGCCGAGCGACGCCGAGAAGACCCGCGCCCTCGCGGCGGCGAGGGCGCTCCTCGAGCCCGGCGGGCTGCTCGTCTTCGACGTCTTCGCCCCGAGCCGCGAGGACATAGAGGAGACGGACGGCCTCTGGATCGAGCGCGAGCCTGGGATCTTCGAGCGGGCCGACTGGGACCTGCGCGGCCGGTCGCTCGTCCTCACCGTCCGCAGTGGCGACGAGGCGACCGCGACGATGGAGCTCCACTGGCTCTCGGCGGCCGAGTGGAACGCGGTGATCGAAGACGCCGGACTCGGGGTGGAGGCGCTCTACGGCTGGTTCGACGGCAGGCCGTTCGAGGGCGGCGAGGACCAGATCTGGGTCTGCAGCCCCGCGCGCGGGGCGAGCTAGACGAGCTCGACGGCGTCCCCGACGCGCACGACGCCCGGCTCGAGCACCTCGGCGTAAACCCCCATGCACGGCTCCCCCTCGATCGGGCCCCGCTTCTCGAGCAGCTCGCGGAGGACGTCGCGGTCGCGCACCCCTGTGTCCGGGTTCGCGGTGGGGACGGCGCAACGCGGCGTCGGATCGCCGACGAGGAGCGTCGCCCCGCCGACCCTGAGACGGCGGTTGCGCCACTCGTCCTCGGTGTGCGCGGGGAGATCGTCGAGCTCGAACAGCATCCGAAACCGGCGGCCGTCGCCGTCGATCGTGTCGAGCGACGCGCGGGAGACGAGCGACGCCGGGCGGTCGTCGGTCGCCCAACCGCCGTCGTCGCGCTCGACGAGCGTCAGCGAGCGGCCCACGAGATCGGAGAGCGCGTCAGCCCACGGCCCCACAACGACACGCGCTCGCAGCGCCCGGCGGTACACCTCGACGACGGTCGCCTTACCGCTTGGCACCTCTCCGTCCACCACGACCCCGCCGGGGAGCGTGAGCGCGAGACGCCGTTCGCCGGGGTCCCACGACGCGCTCGTGCGAACAAGGGCGAGGTCGCGCTTGCCGTTGTAGAGGCGCCGGTCGGCGTCGACGAGGAGGAACCGGCGATCCTCGCGGGCACCGTCGGCGACGAGCTCGATCTCCTCGGGATGATCGAGCCTGAGGCTCTTGACCGGCGTCACGTTGATCCGTGTGATACGTGCGTCGGCCATCCGCCGGCGATCCTAGCCGTGCCATTGGACGAGCCTCGCGCAGGCCGCTAGGGTGGCCGGTCGTGGTCGCCGTGATCGTGATCGTCGTCATCGTCGTGCTGGCGCTGCTGGCGCTCGTCGTCCTCTACAACCGATTCGTCCGGCTGCGGAACCGCGTCCAGAACGCGTGGGCGCAGATCGAGGTCCAGCTCAAGCGGCGGCACGACCTGATCCCCAACCTCGTCGAGACCGTCAAGGGCTACGCGGCGCACGAGCGCGGCACGTTCGAGGCGGTCACGGAGGCGCGCGCCGCGGCGCAGGGCGCTCGTTCGCCCGCCGAGGCGGCCCAGGCCGAGGGGATCCTGAGCCAGGCCCTCGGCCGGCTCTTCGCGGTCGCCGAGGCGTACCCGGAGCTGCAGGCGAACGAGAATTTCCGTCAGCTGCAGAGCGAGCTCGCCGAGACCGAGAACCAGATCGCGGTCTCCCGGCAGGTCTACAACGACACCGTGCTGACGTACAACAACGCGATCCAGACGTTCCCCGGCGTCGCGATCGCCGGCCCGTTCGGGTTCGCGGCACGGGAGTTCTTCGAGACGGACGAGGCGGAGCGCGACGCCCCGCGCGTCGACTTCACACCACCCGCAGGCGCAGCGCCGCCTGCCCCGGCACCGTCCGCTCCGCCCGCCGAGCCCGCCGAGGGCGCGGGCGGCGCCTCGGTGGCACGGGCACGTAGGGCGCTCGCTCTCGCGGCGGCTGCGGCCGCCGCGCTCACCCTCGCCGGGGTCGCGCAGGCAAAGTCGTTCGACCTGCCGCAGGCGAACGTCGCCGTCCACGTCGCGAAGGACGGCTCCCTCGTGGTCGACGAGCACATCACGTTCGCCTTCAGCGGGCCGTTCAGCGGCGCCTACCGCGACATCCCGCTTCGCTCGGGCGAGTCGATCGACGAGATCGCCGTCGCGGAGGGGGGCCGGTCGTACCGTCCGGGCGCGTGCGTCGAGCTCGGCTGCAGCGACGCTCCCGGGACGTACGGGTCGACGCGCGTCGGCGACGTCCAGCGGATCGTCTGGCACTACGAGGCGAGCGACCAGCTGCGCACGTTCCACGTCCACTACCGCCTCCGCGGCGTGGCGGTCGCCTACGACGACGTCGTGGACGTGAACCTCAAGGTCTGGGGCGACGAGTGGGAGGAGTCGCTCGGCCGGCTGACGGCGACCGAGACGGCACCGGGGAAGATCGTCCGGGGCTGGGGTCACCCGGTGTACGTCCGTGGCGACGTGCAACTCTCGGGCTCGACCGCGATCCTGCGCGCGCTCGGACGTCCCGGCCCACCAGTTCGTCGAGCTGCGGACACTCATCCCGCGCGCCGCGTTCACCTCGACCGCGGGAATGCGGGTGAGGTCGGGCAACGGCCTCGAGAAGATCGTGGCCGAGGAGCAGGCCGACGCCGCTTCGTACGAGCGCGACCACGACAGGATCGAGAACGCGAAGCGCCACCCGTGGCGCTACATCCTCTACGTCCTCCTGCTCGGCACGCTGCCGGCCTCGCAGTCGTCGCCGCCGTGTTCATGGTCTACGGCCGGGAGCGGCGAACGGGCTACGACCGCGAGTACGAGCAGGAGCCGCCGACCGAGACCGCGCCCGCGCTCGTGCCCACGCTGCTGCGTCAGGGCGGTGAGGCCGGGTCGTTCGAGTTCACCGCGACCCTGTTCGACCTGATCCGCCGCGGTGTCTACTCGGCGAAGCCCGTCACCACCGAGCGCGCGACCTGGGGCGGGCTGCGCCACGAGCAGCTCGCCGACCTCGAGATCGGCGCGGGCACGCGAGACGAGCTGACGCCCTGGGAGAACGCGGTCGCCGCGCGTCGTCGACGACGTGATCGCCGACGGCCCGCAGCGTCTCTCGAAGTTCCGCGAGAAGATCGAGGACGACCGCGAGTCGATGAGCAAGCGCTTCACCGCGTTCAAGGAGAACGTCTCGACTGCGATCGGGAACCGGCAGTGGTTCGTCTCGCTCGGCGCGCTCCCGCTCGGGGTCGCGCTCGTCGTCTTCGTCGCGATCGGCGCGCTTCTGTTCTTTCTCGCGATCTCGGGCTGGCGGCTCGGTCTACCCTCGCTGGAGCGACGTCGTGCTGCTCGGGCTCGGCGTCGCGGCACTCGTCAACGCGGCGTTGATCGTTCGGCGCCCTCACGCAGCGCCGGCTCTGGCGGCGGCGCTCGCGGCGGCGGAGGTCGAGGCCGAGCGCTGGGAGGCGTTCCGCCGCTACCTGACCGACTTCCCCCGGCTGCAGGACGCGCCGCCGGCGACGCTCGCGCTGTGGGAGCGGCTCCTCGTCTACGGGATCGCGTTCGGGATCGCCGAGCGCGTGCTCCAGGCGGCGCACCTCGCGATGCCGGAGGCGCTGGCACAGGCCTCGTCGATCTACTGGATCTCGCCGACGGCGGGAACCTCGGCTCGGGACCGACGTCGCTTGCGATCGGCGATCTCGCCTCCGGGTTCGGCTCCGCGCTCGCGCCGCCCTCGTCGGGCTCCGGCGGATTCGGCGGCGGCTTCTCGGGCGGCGGTGGCGGAGGCGGCGGTGGCGGCGGCGGCGGCGCGTGGTAGGCCCCGTCAGGACCGTCGCGTGAGCTCGTAGAGCGCGATCGCGCCGGCGGCGGCGACGTTGAGCGACTCGGCCGCGCCGGGGAGGGCGATCGTGGCAGGAGTGGCTCCGTGGAGCAGCTCGGGCAGCAGGCCGTCCCGCTCCGAGCCGAGGAGGAACGTCAGCGGCGGTCCGAGCTCGAGGTCGGACAGCGCCTGCCCTCCATGGGCGGAGAGCGCAATCCGCACGCCGGGCGTCTCGTCCCACGGGACGAGCGGGACGCGGAAGACCGCGCCCACCGAGGCGCGCAGCGCCTTCGGCGAGACGGGATCGGCACAGCCGTCCGAGAGCGCCACGGACGCGCCGAAGGCGTCCGCCGTACGCAGCAGCGTGCCGACATTGCCGGGGTCGGCGACGCGCCAGAGGGCGAGGCAGACGTCGCGCGGCTCGCTCGGTAGGTCGGCGACGCGATAGACGCCGATCACCCGCGCAGGGTGTGGGAGGGTCGAGACGCGTGCGAGCAGCGCCTCGTCGACCGTCTCCCCGGCGACGAGGAGATCCACCGGCTCGCAACCCCGCGTCCGTGGCGGCCGTGACGAGATCCTCGCCCTCGGCCGCGAACAGGCCCGTCTCGGCGCGATGCTTCCGCCCGCCCAGCAGCCTGCGCACGAGCGTCAGCGTCGCGTTGTCGCGAGAAGTGATCACGCGCGCGGCAAGTTACAGACTGCAACTTGCGCGCCTCGCCGCGCGCCGTGAAGCCGTTGAGCCGTTCTGGCTACGCGGCCTTCGCGTCGGTGCCGAGCGCGGCCTTCGCCTGTTCTGCGACGACCGCGAACGCGGCGGGGTCGACGACTGCGAGGTCGGCGAGCGACTTGCGGTCGAGCTCGATCCCGGCCTTGTGCACGCCGTTCATGAACTGGTTGTAGGAGAGGCCGTTCACGCGAGCGGCCGCGTTGATCCGCACGATCCAGAGCGAACGGAGCGTCCGCTTCTTGTTCCTGCGGTCGCGGTAGGCGTAGACGAGCGAGTGCTCGACCTGCTCCTTCGCGTAGCGGTAGTGCGTGCTCTTGCGGCCGTAGTAGCCCTTGGCCTGCTCGAGGACCTTGCGGCGCTTCTTGCGCGCGGCGACAGAGCGCTTGACGCGAGCCACGGCTACTTCATCCCCAAGAGCTTCTTCACGGCCTTCACGTCGACCTTCGCGACGGGATGGTCCCTGCCGAAGTCGCGCTTACGCTTCGACGACTTCTTCGTGAGGTTGTGGCTCTTCATCGCGTGCCGGCGCACGAGCTTCCCCGCCCCGGTCACCTTGAACCGCTTCTTCGCTCCGCTCCCTGTCTTCACCTTCGGCATCTCGTCTCACTCCTGCGTTCTTCGTCGGCCCGAGCACCATCACCATGTTCCGACCGTCGAGCGTCGGCTGCTGCTCGACCTGACCGATCTCCTTGACGTCTTCGGCGAGACGCTCGAGGAGCAACCGACCCCGTTCCGGATGGAGGTTCTCCCGTCCCCGGAACATGATCGTGACCTTGACCTTCGCCCGCTGGTTCAAGAAGCGGACGACGTGGCCCTTCTTGGTCTCGTAGTCGTGGGTCCCGATCTTCGGCCTGAGCTTGATCTCCTTGATGTTGATCGTCGACTGGTGCTTGCGGGCCAGCTTCGCGCGCTGCTCCTGCTCGTACCGCCACTTGCCGTAGTCCATGACCTTGGCGACCGGCGGGTCAGCGTCCTTCGCGACCTCCACGAGATCGAGGTTCTGCGAGTACGCGAGCTCGAGCGCCTCCTTCGTGTCCTTGATCCCGATCTGCTCCCCTTCAGGCCCGACGAGCCTGACCCGCGGCACGCGGATCTGCTCGTTGATCCGATCCTGCTGGACGACGGGACGCGTCCTGTCCTCGGGACGGCGCCGCGGTCTCAAAGGGCTGTCACCAAGTCGAGTCGATCCTCCTCTTTCGCTGAAACGCCACTGCATGCAGCGGCGGCATTCCCTCGTCGGATTCGACTCGGTTGAACCTCGCGCGGCTCATGGCCGGCGGGGTGAGGGGCGATGCCGCTCCTGCTTTGCAGACCAGGAGAGTATCAGGAGGGTGTCTGCTCGGCGATCTCCGCAGCGAGCGCGTCGACCGACATCGTCGTGACACCCTCGCCGCCTCGCTTGCGCACGGCCATCGCCTCCCGCGTCTCGCGGTCGCCCCAGACGACGACGTATGGGATCTTCGCGAGCTCGGCGTCCCGGATCCGCTTGCCGAGGGTCTCGTCACGCGCGTCCACATCGGCGCGCACGGACCCGCCGCTCAATGCGTCGACGAGCGCGTTCGCCTCGTCGCGATGCGTCTCGGCGACCGGCAGGACCCGCACCTGCACCGGCGCGAGCCACGTCGGGAACGCGCCGCCGTAGTGCTCGATGAGGATCCCCATGAACCGCTCGAGCGAGCCGAGCAGTGCACGGTGGACGACGTAAGGCGTGTGCTCGACGTTGTCCGCGCCCATGTACGCGAGCCCGAACTGCTTGGGCATCAGCGCGTCGAGCTGGATCGTCCCCATCTGCCAGGAGCGGCCGAGGACGTCGAGCATGTGGAGGTCGATCTTGGGCCCATAGAACGCGCCGTCCCCCTCGTTCAGGACGAAGTCGATCCCCCGCCGCTCGAGCGCGGTGCGCAGCGCGGCTTCGGTGAAGTCCCACTCCTCGTCCGCGCCGAGCCGGTTCTCGGGCCGGGTCGAGAGCTCGAAGCGAGCTTCCATCGCGAACAGGTCGTAGAGGAAGGCGGCGTAGTCGAGGCAGCCGAAGATCTCGGCCTCGATCTGCTCCCGGGTGCAAAAGATGTGAGCGTCGTCCTGCGTCACGTGCCGAACGCGGAGCAGGCCATGGAGC
Source organism: uncultured Actinomycetes bacterium (assembly GCA_963742625.1). GTDB lineage: Bacteria > Actinomycetota > Thermoleophilia > Gaiellales > Gaiellaceae > Gaiella. The sequence goes on along the minus strand of CAVUMO010000002.1, from coordinate 326,492 downwards.
GTCCCGGTCGGCTCGTTCCGGTGAAGCGTCGACGACTCGGCGTAGCGGAGCGGCAGGTCACGGTAGCTCCGCAGTTGGGACCCGAAGAGCAGCATGTGCCCCGGGCAGTTCATCGGCTTGAGGCCGGCGTGCGGCTCCTCCCCCTCGCCCGCGACGAGGAACATCTCGCCGCGGAACTTCTCCCAATGCCCCGACGTCTGCCAGACCGTCTTGTCGTAGATGAGCGGCGTCTTGACCTCGAGGTAGCCGCGGCGGAGGTTCTCGCGGCGTCGGAGGTCCTCGAGCTGGTTCCAGATCACCATGCCCTTCGGGTGCCAGAACGGCGAGCCCGGCGAGGCGTCCTGGAGGTGGAAGAGGTCGAGCTGCGGCCCGATCCGCCGGTGGTCGCTCGCGCGCGCCTTCTCGAGCCGTTCGAGGTACGCGTCGAGGTCCTCCTGCGTGAAGAACGCCGTCCCGTAGATCCGTGTCAGCTGGGTGTTCTTCTCGTCCCCCCGCCAGTACGCGCCCGCGAGCCCCGTGAGCTTGAGCGCCCTGATCGGCGTCGCGTCCTGCAGGTGCGGCCCGCGACAGAGGTCGGTGAAGTCACCCTGCGTGTAGAGGGAGATCGGGCCGACGGCCGTCTCGACGAGCTCAGCCTTGTAGGGCTCGCCCTCGGCCGCGAACCGCGAGCGCGCGTCGTCGCGGGCGAGCTCCGTCCGCTCCCAGGTCCGGCCTTCGGCGATCTCATGTGCGATCTCCCGCTCGATCGCGACGAGATCCTCCTCGCGGATCGGCTGCGGGAACTCGAAGTCGTAGTAGAAGCCGTTGGCGATCGGCGGCCCGATCGCGATCTTGACGCCCGGGTGCAGCCGCCTGACGGCCTCCGCGAGGAGGTGTGCCGTGGAGTGGCGCAGCACGTACAGCGCGTCCGGATCGTCCCGGTCGCGCGTCGTGAGGATCTGGAGCGCCGCGCCGTCGGGCAGCGGCAAGCGCAGGTCGCGCGGCTCGCCGTCGACCCGCGCGAGGACCGCCTGCTCGGCGAGCTTCGGCCCGATCGCGCGTGCGGCGTCGAGCGCCGTTGCGCCGTCGGGAAGCTCGAGCGCGGAGCCGTCTGGGAGCGTCACGTTCATCGTCGGGCCAGGATAGTCACCCCTCGCCCGGGCGAGCCCTCCGCGCGCCCAGAGCCGCTACGCGCCGCTGCCGCGCAGCACGAGCGGCTGCGAGACGCCGTCGGCCCACCCACGGGAGCCGACGACGACGACGCGGGCGCGCCCGATCCCATCAGGGACACGCAGCTCGACGCGCGACGCGCGGTCGAGCGTGCCGCGCGCGACCACCTTCCACGCGAAGTGCTCGCGGTCGTAGGCCTGGAGCACCGCTGTCGCACCGGGTCGTCCCGGCGTGACCGTCGCACGGAGCCGTGCGCCCGATGCAGCGACGTGAACGGTGGGCGTCACGTGGATCCGGACTGCCGGGCTGACGAGCGCGCCCGCGACCGCCCGGTAGCTCCCGGGCTCGCCGATCGCCGTGCGCACCGCGAAGCTCCCGTCCGGACGGGGCTTCACGACGATATCCCCGTGCGGTCCGCGCAGCGCGACGCTGGCGGTGCCCGCCGGTGCGAGCCCCGCGAAGACGACCCTGCCGCCGGCCCCCACCGCACCCTCGGGGCCGGTCAGGACCAGCCCGAAGACGTCGACCTCTCCCTGCATGAACTTGTGGATCGTGCAGTGGAATGCGAAATGGCCCTGCTGCGCGAACGTGAACGAGAACGAGCCTCCCGGCGGCAGGTAGCCGGAGGCGAAGGCGTCGCCGTCCGCGGTCACCGTGTGGTTGATCGAGTCGTCGTTCTTCCAGGTCACGGTCGTGCCGACGAGGACGTCGAGGTGTGACGGGTCGTAGGCCTTGCCGGGCATCGTCACCGCGCGTGTCGGCGCCTCAGCGCTCGACCCGGAGGCAACGGTGGGCACGACTGCGAGGAGCGCCACCGCGAGCGGCACGACCCGTCTCATCGCCGGCTCACCCGGTAGATCCCGATCATCCCGTTCATCATGTGGCTCTCGACGTGGCAGTGGTACAGCCACGTTCCCGGAGTGTCCTCGCGCCAGCGGATCTTGAAGCTCTCGGCGGGGCCGACGACCTGGGTGTCCCGCGGCGTGCCGTCCGGTTGCAGCCAGCGGTGCCCGTGCACGTGGAACGTGTGGAAGTCGTCGCCGATCGCGAGCACGTCCCACTGCACGAGATCGCCGACGCGCGCGTGGAACACCGGCGTGTTCCCGACGAACGCGCGGCCGTCGATGGTCATGAAGCCGAGGTGCGAGGAGAGGTAGACGACGAACTCATGATCCGGCCGCTGCTCGCCCGGAGCGCGGATCGAGAGCGCGCCGTAGAGGCCGCCTTCGATCGACGCCATCATCGAGGGCGAGTGGTCGTGGTACGGCCACACGCCGGCCGAGCTCGGCTCGGCGGCGAGACGGTAGGTGAACGTCTCGCCCGGCTTGACGGCGGCGCCCGGCCCGGAGAAGCCCGGAATGTACGCACCGTCGGAACCGAACTGGTAGCGCACGCCGTGGAAGTGCATCGAGTGCGGGCTGTTCGTCAGCGTGTCGAGGTTGCGAAAGTGGACGAGCACCGTGTCGCCGACGTCGGCGGTCAACAGCGGGCCCTGGATGCCCTCGTCCCCGGCCGGCTTGCCGAGCTGTCGGGCGAAGTCCTTCGTGTACTGCCGGTACACGACGGTACGGAAGACCGTCTGCGGGGGCGTGAAGGTGTCGCCTTCGATCGCGTTCCGCTCGTTCGGAACGACGTTCCACGTGACCGGGACCGCGGCGACCCAGTACTCGCGGACGTGACCGCCCTTGGGTGCAGGAGCCTCGGGGGCGAGCGACGTCGCCATGGCCGTGCCGGCGACCGTCGCGACGGCGCCGGCGAGGGCCGCGAGCGCGAGCGCCCGCGGCCCTAGCCGCCGAGACTTCACGGCGTGACGACGATCGTCCCGCCCATGTCGGGACCGTGGATCCAGCAGAAGTACTCGTACGTCCCGGGTGCCGAGAACGTCACCTTCGACGAACGTGGCAACCCGATCGGCGCCCCGGCCGTGAGCGGCGTCGCGAAGAAGCCGTTCCCGTGCGTCGAGGCTCCGTCGTACGTGAGCGGCGTGGGGTCGGTGCCGTACGGCAGGATCGGCGTGACCTGGTTCGGGGCGTTCGGCCCCTGAGGCATCAGGTCGGTTTTCTTCCCCCACTGCTGGAGGTACTTCTTCGGCCCGAACACGATGTTGTGCACCTCGCTCGGCGACTTGTTCACGAAGTCCACCGTCGTGCCGGACTTCACCCTCAGCACCTTCGGGTAGTACGCGAACAGGCTGACCTTGCCGCCAATGCCCATCACGACGGTGTTCGGCCCCGCCGGCTTCGTCGACTTCGCGAGCGCAATCCCCGTCTTGTAGCCCGCCCCCATCTGGAGGAGCGCCTGCGCCTTGACCTGGTCGGGCGTCTTCGGCACCGCCGAGCCGGCGGGCTTGACGACGACGGTCGCCTTCATGCCCGGGTGGAGGGTGCAGAAGAGGTGATACGTCCCCGCGGTCGGAAACGCGTAGGTCGCGGTCGCGGGCGGCGACTTCGGACCGCGCGGCGAAAGGCCGCCGCTCGAGACCGGCGTCTTGCCCGAGATCGTCTTGGGCCCGAACGGACCGAAGGCCTGCGGGTTGTAGATGAACTTGGCGAGCGTGTCGAAGTAGAACGGGGAGCCCGCAGCGTCCACCAGCCCCGCATAGGTGCCCTTGGCGGGATCCGGGAGCAGGAGCGGGAGCGGCTTCGGCGCGTACGTCACCGTGTGGAACGTGCCGCTCGAGAACGTGACGCTGTCGCCCGCGGCGATCACGAGCTTCGAAGGCATGAACTGGTTGATGCTTCCAAAGAGCTTGAGCTTCAGGATCGCGGCCGGCGGCGGGCCTTGCTCGCCCAGGAACACGGTGTACGTGGTCGCGTCGGCGGCCGAGCGGGCCGGCATCGCCGCGCCGGGTACCGCGAGCGCCGCGACCGCGACGCACGCGATCAGTAGGTGCTTCATCGTGCTGTCCCCCCTTTCAAGGACTATCCGTTTGTGCGCGCTCGCACGGTGCCAACGTGCGGGCCGCCGGAGTCTATGCCTCGCGGCGGACGGCGGTGCTTACAACCGTCATTCGTCCTGATCGGGGCCGCAGACCCAGAGAGCGCTCTCAGTCGTGCGGCGGGTGCACCGGCCCGTGGACGTCCTCGAACGCGTGCATCAGGCGGCGCAGCAGCTCGTTCAGCTCGCGTTTCTCGCGTTCCCCGAGCGCGGAGTCGACGAGCGACTCCTTCTCCGCCTGCGCCCCGACGGCCGCGTCCCAGAGCTGCTTCCCCTCCTCGGTCAGCTCGACGATCACGCCGCGGCGATCGTCCGGGTCGTCGAGCCGCCGCACGAGGCCGCGGCTCTCCATGTTGTCGAGGCGATTCGTCATCGCTCCGCTCGAGAGGTCGAGACGGGCGGCGAGCTTGCCGGGCTTGCCACGGTAGGGCGGGCCGGCCCGCCGGAGGTTCGCGAGCACCTTCCACTCGCCGTGCGACATGTCGAAGGCGTCAAGGGTCTCCTGCATCGCCCGGTCCACGAGGCGCTCGAGCTTGTGGATCCGCTCGACGATGCCCTCCGTCTCGAGATCGAGCTCCGGGAGCTCGCGCGACCAGATCTCGAGGTTCGCGTCGACCGCGTCCGGACGGCTCGTGCCGACTCTGCTGGTCACCGCATGATCCTCCATGTAAAGACTCTTGACGTCAAGGTATCCGCTGTAGTAATTTCCTGTGAAGTAACTCGATATAAAGATACTCGACAGAAAGGGGAGCGCGATATCCCGACGCGAAACGACCATTGTTCGCCGGTTCGACTCGCGCGGCGAGGCGCTCGCCGGCACCCATGCGGTGCGTCCGCCGCTGCGCCTGCCCGTCGGCCCGGCGCGGGCGGAGCTCCCGCTCGCCGCCTGGCGCCGCGGATCGCTGCCTCAGCCGAACGTGATCACGCTGCGGATCCCGTCCTGGGCCTCCAGCAGCTCGAAGCCGTGATTCACGTCGTCGAGCCGGATCCGGTGCGAGAGCAGCGACTCCACGTCGATCTCACCCGCGAGCCAGCGGTCGACCAGCTGCGGCACCTGCCTGCGCCCCTTGACGCCGCCGAAGGACGAGCCCGTGACCCGCCGGCCGGTGATGAGGAAACGCGGGACGATGTCCAGCGTCTCCCCCTTGCCCGCGACGCCGCACATCGTCGCGAGCCCCCACGCCTCACGGGCCGACTCGACCGCCTGGCGCATGACCGCGACGTTGCCGGTCGCCTCGAACGTGTAGTCGGCGCCGTAGCCCCCGGTCTCCTCCCTGATCCAGTCCACCGTGTCGTCGCCCGCGACGCGCGTGTCGGTCGCCCCGTGGTGACGGGCGTGCGCGAGCCGCTCCTCGGAGAGGTCGATCGCGACGATCCGCTCCGCACCCGCGAGCCGCGCGCCGATCACCGCACCAAGCCCGACGAGCCCGCAGCCGAACACCACGCACGTCGAGCCGGGCTCGACCCGGGCGGTGTAGAGAGCCGCACCGATCCCGGTCGAGAGCCCGCACGCGAACGGCGCGCACCCTTCGAGCGATGCATCCGGGCTGACCTTCGCCAGCGCGATCTCGGGCATCACCGTGTACTCGGCGAACGTCGACGTGCCCATGAAATGACGGAGCTCCGAGCCGCCGCGTGACAGACGGGTCGTGCCGTCGGGGAGGTAGCCGCGTCCCTGCTCGTCGCGGATCGCGACACAACGATTCGTCCGCTGGCTGCGGCAGTGCACGCATTCCCCGCACTCGGGCGCGAACAGCGTGATCACGTGGTCACCCGGCCCGACAAAGGTGACCCCCTCCCCCACGCGCTCGACCACACCCGCGCCCTCGTGGCCGAGGACGCAGGGCGCGTACCCGGTCGGATCGGCTCCGGATGCCGTGTAGAGGTCGGTGTGACAGACGCCGCAGGCAACGAGCCTGACGAGGACCTCGCCCGCGCGCGGCTCCGCGAGCTCCACGTCCTGCACGACGAGCGGCTGCCCAAACGCCTCGAGCACGGCGGCGCGGATCCTCACCCCGGCGATCCTATTGACGCGCGGGGCGAGTCAGCCGGCGCTCTGCGCGCGGACCTGCCGCCGCGCGTCGCGCGGATGCTCGACGACGGCCTGACGCGCCGCGCCGTTCGGGACGCGGGCGAGCCTCACGACCGTGCGCGCCGCGGACGTCGGCGCAGTCCGGACGCGAGGCCGCCGCGTCACGAGGTTCCACCCGGAGGAAGCACCCATGACTCTCACCGTTCGCAGAGAGCCCGGGCTCGGCATCCCTCAGCCGGGTGATCCAGGCGGGTTTTGGCCCAGAATTCGTAAGGATTTCGCAAGCGGCTGCGCCTCGGCGACGTGCGGGCGGCCGCGCGGGAAGATCGTCGTGACGGGGCGGTCGTGTGCGACGCACGTGCCGCCCATCGTGATCGTCGAGCACCCCGGCACGGGGCATACGTCGAGCATCGGTCCATGCGCCCGAACTCGATCCATCAGCACGATCTGCATGACCTCCGAGCTCATGACGGCGACCTCCGGGCGCGAGTGACCTGTCAGGTACCCCGTTTCCTCGCACCGCGAACCATACTCCAGCGCGGCCGATCAGGCGGTCGCAGCCTCGCGGGGCGTCAACGACTCCGAAGCCACGCGCCGTAGCGCGGGCCCGCGCGCGTCGGTAGCGTCGCGTCTCCGTTGGGCGCATCGAGGCTGCGGACGAGGTCGCCCGCGGCCCGAAGAACTCCGGCTCGGCGGCGACGCGGGTGGCCCAGCCAGCCGACGCGCCAGCCGACTTCTGCCTGGACTCCGATGCCGAGGAGCTCACCGCCGTCCGCCCCGTACACGGGCTGGAGCATCTCGAGGGTGACGCCTCGGGCCTCGAGCGCGGGGAGAACCCGTTGCTCCCAGCGCGCCCACTCGGCCGCGCGCCACACGTCACCGACGGCGTCCGTCAGCCAAACAGGCTGCCGAGCCTCGGCGTCTTGTGCGGCCGTCGTGGGCCTGGGCAAGCGAACCTCCTCCTGCAATAGGAGCCTGGTTCATGCGTGCCGCAGTGCCGCATGTCGTCGCCGGGCCAACGCCGTTCGTCATGGCCCTTGCCCGCCGACGACGAATGCTTCGGTCGCGCCGGGCGCATTCCTCCTCGTGCCCGAGGCTCCGAGGTCAGTCAGGTGGTGCTAGAGGATCACGCGCCATATGGCCGTGAGAATGACCAGAAGCAGCAGGACGACCCAGACACGGTCGAACCAGGGAAGGCCCTCGTAACCATGGTGTGGAGTGCTGCCTTCGGGGGCCGTCTCGCTCACTGACTTCCACCATCGGCCCTCCGGGCAGATTCGTGTCCAGCCGAAGGGCTAGCCCGGGCCTATGCGCGGTGGTGGAGCAGGGTTCGGGGACGACGGAACCCCTTAAGGAACTACCAACTTGGATACGGCGTCGGGCGCGCAACCCGGGAGGCCCAGAGAGCGCCGGCGTGACGCCTCAGACGGTGTGGGGTCGCCACGGCTCGTGCTCATGCGCGAGCCAGACCAGCTCGGGGTCGAGCGCGCGCACCCGCAGCTGGCCTTCGGTGCGCGGCTCGTCGAGCTCGCCGAACCAAACCGCCACGTCGCCGCCGACGACGACCGGACGCCCGCCAGTCTCGACGACGACCACCTGCATGCCGCGTGTGTGACCCGGCGCCGGGACGAGCCGGAGCCCGGGAAGCAGCTCGAGCTCGCCGTCGAGCGGCACGTACCGCACGCCGGGCGCCTCGACCCACTCGCGAATGGTGTAGTCGTCCTCGCTGCGCGCGTCGTCGAGCTCGCGACGCTGGACGTAGATCGGCCTGCCGGCGAAGAGGTGGTTGCCGCCGCAGTGGTCGAAGTGCAGGTGTGTGTTGACGACGATGTCGATGCCGGCGAGGTCGAAGTCCTGCTTGCTCAGTGGACGGAGGCGGGGATCGAGGTCGGCGACCGCCGGGTGCAGCTCCGTCATGCCGGTGTCGACCAGCACGCGCGCATCGGGATGGTCGATGACGTGCACGTAGACCGGCATCCGCTCGCCCTCGGCGAGCAGGTCGGCTATACGGACTGGCGTGATGGTGATCGAGGCGGGGGCGTTCATTCCGTACCGACCGCCGCGGTGGTGGTTGATATGGGCGCTACTGGGCTCGAACCAGTGACCCCCAGCTTGTCGAGCTGGTGCTCTCCCAACTGAGCTAAGCGCCCGGGTGATCCCGGATCGCAGAGTCTAGCGCAGCCGCTGGGAGGCCCTCCGCGAGCGACTCGACGACGTAGTCCGCGCCGGCCGCCCTGAGCTGGTCGGGGTCGTAGTTGTGGCTCCCGACGCCGACGCATTCGAGCCCGGCCGCGTGTGCGGCATCGACGTCGTGCGGGGTGTCGCCGACGACGATCGCCTGATGCTCCTTCAGCGGTGCGCCGTAGACGAGCGCCGCCTTGCGGAGCGCCACCCGCGTCACCTCGGTGCGATCCGGCGAGTCGGAGCCGTAGCCGCCGAACGAGAAGAAGCGGTTCAGCCGGGCACGGTGGAGCTTGATGTGCGCCGACCCCTCGAGGTTCCCGGTGACGATGCCGAGCAGGTACCCCTCATGCAGCAGGCTCGGCAGGAGCTCCTCCACGCCGGGGAGCACGCGGTAGTCGTCCGACTCGGCGACCGTCCGGTGGAGGTAGTGCTCACGCCGCTCGAGCAGCCTCGCGAACTCGTCCTCCGAAGGCTCCCGGTCCAGCACGGCCTCGAACGTCTTGCGGCCGACCTCGGGGTCCGTCATCCCCGTGTCGGTGAACTCCCCGATGTCGGCGGGGATCCCGTAGAGCTCGTCGAAAGCGAGTGCCCACGAGCGCGCGCCCGCGCCGCCGGAGACGATGAGCGTCCCGTCGATGTCGAGCAGCAGGGCCACGCGCCTGGTGGACGTGCTCATCCGCGCTCGAACAGGGCTGCCTGGCCCTGCCCCACGCCGACGCACATCGTCGCGACCCCATAGCGGCCCCCGCGGCGGCGGAGCTCGTGGAGCAGCGTGACCACGAGTCGCGCTCCCGACATCCCGAGCGGATGCCCGATCGCGATCGCCCCGCCCGACACGTTCACGTGCTCGGGATCGAGACCGAGGTCGCGGATGACCGCGACCGACTGCGAGGCGAAGGCCTCGTTCAGCTCGACGAGGTCGAGCTCGTCGACGGCCACGCCGGTGCGCGCGAGCAGCTTGCGGATCGCGGGGACCGGGCCGATCCCCATCACCGCGGGATCGACACCCGCGACGGCCGAACCGCGGAAGGTCGCCAGGGGCTCGATCCCGAGCTCGCGCGCGCGCTCGGCGCTCGCGACGACGAGCGCCGCGGCGCCGTCGTTGAGCCCGCTAGCGTTGCCGGCCGTGACGGTGCCGTCCTGGCGGAACGCCGGCTTGAGCGACGCGAGCTTCTCCGCCGTCGTCTCTGGTCTCGGGTGCTCGTCCCGCTCGAGCTCACCGGCAGGGACCAGCTCGTCGGCGAAGCGCCCCTCGACGTCTGCAGCCGCCCAGCGGCGCTGCGACTCGAGCGCGAACGCGTCCTGGTCTTCCCGCGAGACGTCCCAGCGCTCGGCGACGTTCTCGCCGGTGACGCCCATCGACGCGGTCGAGAACCGCTCCTCGTAGCGAGGATTCACGAACCGCCAGCCGAGCGTCGTGTCGTACATCGTGCGGTCGCCGCGGGGGAATGCGGTGTCGGGCTTCGCCGTGACGAGCGGCGCGCGGCTCATCGACTCGACGCCGCCCGCGACGAACAGGTCACCGTCGCCCGCGATCACCGCGTGGCACGCGCCCACGATCGCGGAGAGCCCCGAGGCGCAGAGCCGGTTGACAGTCACGCCCGCGACCGTCTCTGGCAGTCCTGCGAGAAGCGCGGCGAACCGCGCGACGTTGCGGTTGTCCTCCCCGGCCTGGTTCGCGCAGCCGAGCCACACGTCCTCGATCTCCGCTGCCGGGACGCCCGCCCGCTCGACGGCCGCTCCGACGGCGATCGCGGCGAGATCGTCAGGTCGCACGCCTGCGAGGCCACCGCCGTAGCGGCCGACCGGAGTGCGGACGGCCGACAGGATCACGGCGTCGGGCATGGCGCGGAGGCTAGAAGATCTCCGGGCACCAGGGTGCCCGCTGCGCCCGGAACAGCGCGTCGGCGCGCGCGAGGCCACCGCGAGCGGACTCCTCCGCCCGACCCGCACGGGCGAGTTGCGCGAACGTGAACCCACCGAGCAGCGTCATCCCGAGCCCCTGGACGTCGAGCCGCACGTCCGGCCGCCTCGAAGTCCGGCGCACACGGTCGCCCTCCACCGTCCACGACCCGACGTTGTCAGCGAAATGCGTGTCTGCGGTCACCTCGAGCGTGACGCGACCGTCACCTGCGAGTCCACGGGCAGCCAGCGCGCCTCCGACCTCGACCGGCCGCACCCAGAGACCGTCGAACACCCGCGGGCGAAGCTCGTTCGGCCGGTCGACGAGGAGCAGCACCGGGTCGTCCACGGCGAGGCCCTCGAACGCGATTCCGTCGGTCCAGTCGACCCCGAGCAGGAACCGCCAGAGCTCGCGCCGGGCGCCGTCGTCAACGCCCTGGAGCTCCACGACCCTGACGGTCTTCTTCCAGTCCTCGTAGGTCGAGCCCTCCTGCGCGATCCGGTACAGCACCCAGCCGGCCGGGCGCCCGTCGCGCTCGTACAGCGCGCGGACGAGCGGGCCCGCCCCGCGACGGCTCTCGGGCCGGTCGCCGAGCGTGCGGGTCTCCCACCAACCGCGCGACCGTGAGAGAAAGCCTGGAGACCGCTTCCGGATGCGGTCGTAGAGACCGGGCAGCACGCGCAGCGCCTCGTCGTGCTCGACCAGCCGCACCGACCCCTCTTCCGGGAGCTCGGGCCGGATCCGGACGTTGCGGCGCCGAATGCCGAGGTTCAGGCAGAGCGAGGCGAGCCCGTAGCCGAAGCGGCCATAGATCGTCTCCTCCGATGCCCAAAGGGCGGCGATCGGCTCGCCCCGTTCACGGACATCGCGCAACTGCAGCTCCATCATCCGCCGAAGGAGCCCGCGGCGCCGGTGCGACGGCAACACCCCGACGACCGTGACGCCGGCGCACGGCGTCGCCCCGCCGGGGAGCGTGAGCTCGAACCCGTAGGCGCCCGCCCCGGCGACGACGTGCCCGTCGTCGAACACCGCGTGCATGCGCTCGTGCTGGAGGAGCGCGCCGAAGCGCTCCGCGTCCTCTGCCGTCGGCGCCCAGCCGAAGTAGTGGCCGATTCCGCCGAGCGCGGCGCGGTATTCCTCGGCGTCCCGGACGGCTCTCACGCGGTAGGCCATCCGGCCGATCCTAGTGACCGCCGTTTTCGAGCTTCTCGAGCGGCGCGTACTCGATCATGAGCCGCCGCTCGCTGCCGTCCGACGCGAAGCGCACGGTGACGACGCCGCCCGGCTCGATTCGCGTGACGACCCCTTCGCCGAGCGAGGCGTGCCGGACCGAGTCGCCGGTCGAGAGCGCGGGGAGATCGCGTTCCTCCCGCGGCGCGATCTGCCTCGCCGACTGTGCGTAGCCCGCCCACGAGGCCGGCCGCAGCCGCTCGCGCTCCACGCCCGCCGGCAGCTCGTCGAGGAACCGTGACGGCAGGTTGTACTCGCGCCGCCCGTAGAGCGAGCGCGCCGTCGTGTGCGTGAGGGTGAGCCGCTCCATCGCGCGGGTCATCCCGACGTAGGCGAGACGGCGCTCCTCCTCGACGTCGTTGTCCTCGATCGAGCGTGCGTGCGGGAAGATCCCCTCCTCCATCCCGATCACGAAGACGACGCGGTACTCGAGGCCCTTCGCGTTGTGGATCGTCATCAGAGTCACCTGCGGCTCGCCGCTGACGAGCGTGTCCTGGTCGGACTGGAGCTGCACCTCCTCGAGGAACCCCGAGAGCGCAGGCTCCTCGACCCGGCGTCGGTACTCCTGGGCCGAGCCGACGAGCTCCTCGAGGTTCTCGATCCGGCCGCGAGCCTCGATCGTCCGTTCCGCCTCGTACGCCTCGAGCGTCCCCGAGCGCTCGAGCACCGCCTGGACGAGCTCGTCGACCTCGAGCTCCTGCGCGGACGACATCAGCGTCTCCATCATCGCCCGGAACGCCCGGATCGCGCGGGCGCTCGCGCTCGCGACCCCCGCCGCCTCGGGATCCGCCGTCGCGTCCCAGAGCGAGACCCCGAGCGCGTCGGCGTGGGCGACCATCCTCTGGATCGACGTGTCGCCGATGCCACGCCGCGGCCGGTTGGCGATGCGCATCAGCGAGACCGCGTCGTCGGAGTTGTTCAGCACCGCGAGATAGGCGACGGCGTCTCGGATCTCGGCCCGCTCGTAGAAGCGCGGCCCGCCGATCACCTGGTAGGGAACGCCCTGACGGACGAGCACGTCCTCGAGCACGCGGGATTGCGCGTTCGTCCGGTAGAAGACCGCCATCTCCGAGGCGGACGTGCCCGACTCGACGTGCCTGGCGATCTCCGCGGCGACGAAGCGGGCCTCGGCGTGCTCGTCCTCGACCTCCACCACCTCGACGGGATCGCCGTCGCCGAGCTCCGACCAGAGCCGCTTCGGCTTGCGGTCGCGGTTGTTGTCGATCACCGCGTTCGCGGCCTCGAGGATCCTGTTGGTGGAGCGGTAGTTCTGCTCCAGCGCGATCACGCCGGCACCGCCGAAGTCGCGCTCGAAGTCGAGGATGTTGCGGATGTCCGCGCCGCGGAACGCGTAGATCGAGTTGTGCGTGACGATCCCATTCGCCACGAAGTTGTGCGTGCGTTCGACGTCCAGGTCGTAGACGGGGCGCTCGAGTGGAACGCGCTCGACCGACTCGACGACGTCGTAGCCTCCCTCTTCCGTGAAGACGACCATGCCCTCGCGTACGGCCGACGCACGGGTGAACGGAAGCGCGTTTGCATCCTTTTCGGTGCGCTCCGAGCGCCCCCCGAGGCGCGCCGTGAAGCGAAGGGAGACGTCGATCGCGTCCTCGATGTCCTCGACGCGCTCGACGAGACGGCCGAAGTCCGCGAAGGAGCTCTCGTGCCGCCACCCGGCCGATCCCTTCCGGGCGGGGCGGACCGAGAGCCCGATCGCCTCGAGCGCCCGCCGGCCTTCGTGGTCCGACCCGAAGAGCGCGACGCGATGCTGGGGCCCGGCGCCCCTGCGGTCGCCGCACAGCGACACGACCAGCCGGCGCCGGATGCGCGACTGCGCGGTGGTCGTGGCGGCGCTGAAGTGCGGATGGTCGAAGTCGAGCCCTTCGGCCGCGAGCAGTGCGTAACCCGCGGCCGCGGTGTCAGCCCCTGCGAAGATTCGGTCGAGCGAGGCCTGATCGGCGACAAGGCTCCGTTCGGATCCGAGCGTTGCGCGGGCCACGAACGGAAGGGTCGGGAGCCTGTGGCGGAGCGCGAGCGTCACCTCCGCCTCTCGCGCTTCCAACTCTGTGTCATGCGTCGAGACGACCCACACCGCGTCCGCATGCTCCTGGTTCATCCGAAACGCGGGGCCCGGCAGCGTGTTCCGTCCTCGAGTCTCCAAACGGCTGATGCCGATCCGGAAGCCGACCCCCCGCTTCCACATGAGGTATGTCATGTGACGCTGAGGCGACCATCCGGCCTTGAACCCGGCGAAATGGACGTGCTCCGGGGTCGAGACGAGCGTGCGGCCGGACGCAGTCGTGATCGCAATACCGGCCCGGCGGCGCGATCGATGCACGTCGAGGACTCGCGCCGGACCGAAGCGCCCGCTGCCGTAGCTGGAAAGGACTGCGTCGCCACAGCGGACGGCCTCGATCGTCTGCTTGCTCCCGTCGGCCATCGTCACGAGCGTTCCCTCGACGAGGCACTGATCTGGGTCGCCGACCGCGAAGACGTTCCGATGCTTCTCGGCGATGAGCTGGAGCAGCCGGTACTGGGCGTGGTTCGTGTCCTGGTACTCGTCCACGAGGACGTGACGGAACGCGCCCTGCCACCGCTCACGGGCCTCGGGGAAGCGCTCGAGCACCTGGACGGTCAGCATGAGGATGTCGTCGAAGTCGACGGCGTTCGAACGGAAGAGCCGACGCTGGTACAGCTCGTAGACCTCGGCGACGGTCTGGTCCCAGAACGACGAGACCCGTGCGGTGTACTCGTCCGGTGAGACCAGCTGGTTCTTCGCGTTCGAGATCTGTGCGTGGATCCCGCGCGGCGTGAAGCGCTTCGGGTCCTTGCCGAGCTCCTCGAGGCAAGACTTGACCAGGCGCACCTGGTCGGCCTGGTCGTAGATCGTGAAGTTCGAGCGGTACCCGAGCCGTTCGGCCTCGCGGCGCAGCATGCGGCCGCAGGCGGCGTGGAAGGTGAGGATCCAGATCGCCCGCGCCGTATGTCCGAGCATCCGCTCGAGCCGCTCGCGCATCTCCGTGGCGGCCTTGTTGGTGAACGTGATCGCGAGGATCTCGTTCGGCTTGACGCCATGCGCCCCGATCAGGTGGGCGACCCTGTGCGTGAGGACGCGGGTCTTCCCCGAGCCTGCCCCCGCGACGACGAGGAGCGGTCCGTCGACGTGGAGCACTGCCTCGCGCTGGGCCGGGTTGAGGTCGGCGAGGAGCTCCTCGTGCGGAGTGACGGTCACGGGTCGATGCTAGCCGCGGCCTCCAGGCGCCTTTCCGGACGTGTCCGCTACCAGCGGACGGTCAGCTCGACGGTCGTGGAGAAGCCGGAGCGGCGGACGATCCGGAACGTATACGTCCCGGGCGGCAGCGGCTCGAAGGACGCCTGGCAGTAATACGACCCCGCCGCGCCGTCGCATGCCGTGGTCTTCGTGTCGATCAGCGGGCCGCCCTTGGGTGCGTGCGCGCCGAGGAGGCGAAGCTGCGTTCGGCCGATCGTCCGGGTTCGGAGCAGCACGGAGAACGACGCGGGCCGCCGAACGACGACGGACACCTCGACCGAGCTTCCGGTCGCCACGTACTGCTCGAGGTGCACCGAGCCGGCGCGCCCCAGCGCGGGGAGCGCGAAGGCGCACACGCACGCGACCCCGGCGACGACGAGCCCACGTCTCACCGCTCGGACTGTACGCCTCGACACGGCCGGACAGCGGCTCAGCGAGGAGATCGCGCGGGCGCACGGGCGGGGAGCACCGCGACGCCGTCGCCGAGCGTGACCACGCGGACGCGAGCGCCGTAGTGCAGCTCCAGCGCGTCCTCGGTCAGGACGTCCGCGGGGGTGCCGTCCGCGACCACGCGCCCCGCGTCGAGAAGCAGCACGCGGTCGGCGTACTGCGCGGCGAGAGTCAGGTCATGCATCGCGGCGACGAGCGTAAGGCCCTCCGTCTCGCGGAGCGCATCGAGGAGATCGAGCGCCTGCTGCTGGTGCCCGATGTCGAGGGAGGCGGTCGGCTCGTCCAAGAGCACGATCGAAGCCTCCTGAGCGAGTGCGCGCGCGACCACGACGCGCTGCCGCTCACCACCCGAGAGCGTCCCGAGCGTCCGCTCGGCCAGCTCCGTGAGGTCGAGCCGCGAGAGTGCACGCCCCGCGGCGCCGCGATCGGCTTCGCCCTCGCGCGCGAGCGGTCGGAGATACGGCGAGCGCCCCATCAGCACGTACTCCGCGACGGTCAGCCATCCGGGCGTCTGCGGCTCCTGCGGGACGAGCGCAAGGCGCTGCGCGCGCTGCCGGCGGCCGAGATCTGCGAGTCGCATCCCCTCGAGCGAGACCGACCCCTCGCAGGGCAGCAGGCCGGCGACCGCGCGCAAGAGCGAGGTCTTCCCCGCACCGTTCGGCCCGATCAGCGCGATCCACTCCCCCGTCTCGATCTCCGTCGTCACCTGCCGCACGACCTCGCGGCCGCCGAGCGTCACGGTCACGCCCTCGAGCGAGATTGCGGTCACGCCCGGCTTCCCCGGGCCCGCAGCACGAGCGCGAACGCGGGCGCGCCGAACAACGCGGTGACGACCCCGATCGGCACCTCGGCCGGCGAGAGCGCCGTGCGCGCGATCACGTCACAGAGCACGAGGAACCCCGCACCGACGACGAACGACAGAGGCAGGAGGCCGCGATACGAGGTGCCGACGACGAGGCGCACGGCGTGCGGCACGATGATCCCGACGAAGGCGATCAGCCCGCTCACGGCGACGGCGGCCGCCGTGCCGACCGTCGCTACGACGACGAGCGTGAGGCGGACGCGGCGGACGTCGATCCCGAGGCTCTCGGCTTCGAGATCGCCCAGGCTGAGCACGTCGACCACCCGCCGCAGCGCGACGATCACGGCGCTCGCGACGAGGACGTACGGCGCGAGCGTCCGCACATCGCCCCAGCCCGTGTTCGGGAGGCTGCCGAGGATCCACGACGTGACCTCCTGCAGCGTGTCCGTGTTCCGCTGCTGGACGAACGTCTGGAGCGCGGTGAAGAAGCTCGCCACGGTGACACCCGCGAGGACGAGCGTCGCCGAGTCGCGCTCGCGGCCGGCGGCACGGCCGATCGCGTACGCGATGACGACGGCCGCCGCGCCACCGACGAAGGCCGCAAGCGGCAGCAGCTCGTGGCCGGACAAGGCGTGAGGCAGGTACGCGATCGCGAGGGTCGCCCCGAGGCCCGCTCCTGCGGCCACGCCGAGCAGGTACGGGTCGGCGAGCGGGTTGTGGAACACGCCCTGGTAGGTCGCGCCGGCGATCGCGAGCATCCCGCCGACGAGCGCCGCCAGCAGCACCCGCGGGACGCGCAGGTCCCAGAGGATCGACTCCGCAGTCGGGCTCAGCGGCGTCTGCACGCCCGGGACGCCGAGCTTCGCGGCGATCGACTGCAGCACGTCGCCGACCCCGAGGTCGACGGGGCCGACGACGACGCCGACGACGAGCGCGAGGATAAGGAAGGCGACCGCCGCGAGCGCCCAGCCTGGCGTTACCCCGCGGACGCGAACAGCGCGTGCCGGCGCGGCGGCCGCCTCCACCTCACGTGCTCCCGAGACGCAGCAGCGCGGTGCCGACGGCGCGCACGAGGTTCACGAGCCGGGGCCCCCAGCGGGACGCGATCGAGTCGTCCAGCCTGACGATCGAGCCGGTCCGCACGGCCGCGACTCGGCTCCACCCCGGTCTCGCCGCAACCGTCTGCGCCGTCTGCGCGCAGCAAACCGTGTCCGCGAGCACGATCAGGTCGGGGTTCGCGGAGACGACGTACTCGGCCGAGAGCTGCGGGTAGTCCGACCCGCCGGCAGTGGCCGCGTCGGCGATGTTCGTCAGGCCGAACATCGCGTACACCCGCCCGACGAAGGTGTTCGACGTCGCCGAGAAGAGGGTCTCGTCGAGCTCGTGGTAGACGCTGGCCTTCGTCGCCTTCGCCCGCACCCTGTCGACGATCGAACGGACCTGCCGCGTCATCCGGCCGACGAGCGCGTTGGCCTCCCTCGCGTGGCCCGTGACCTTGCCGAGCTGACGGATCTGCCGGTACGCGGCCGGCAGGGTCGGCGCCGCGTTCTGGAACACGACGGGAATGCCGAGCCGGTTCAGCGCGCCGGAGAGGCCCTTCGGGTCGAAGGCGATCACGACGAGGTCCGGCTTGAGCGCCGCGATCGCCTCGACGTTCGGCGTGAACCCGGAGAGCGACGTGTGCGGTGCCTGCTTCGGGTAGTCGGACTGGTCGTCGACGGCGACGACCTGCCTGCCTGCGCCGATCGCGAAGAGCGTCTCGGTCGCCGTCGGTGAGAGCGAGACGATGCGCGCCGGGCGTTTGCGGATCGTGACATTCCCGTTGTCGACGGTGACGGTCACGGGGTACGGAGCGGCGACGGCGGGCTTCGGCGCCGCGAGCGACGGGGACGCGAGCGCCAGCCCGAGGACGGCGAGCGCCGCCGCGAGGGCAAAACGACCTGTCATGGCTGCTTCTCCTTCTCCCTTCCGCGAGGGGGTCGAGGCTCAGGGAGAGCGGCAGGTCTTCTGACTCGGGGCCACCCCCTCCCACCGCCTTCCCGGCCTCGCGGCCAGTGGCGTGGTGGCGGGAGAGCATCTCCCCTCACAGCGGCGGGACCGTCCCGGACTCTCACCGGGTTCCCTCACCGCACTCCTCGTGGAGGCGAGCCTACCATTCGGGAGGACGGCCTCAGGTCGCTCCGGCCGTCGTGTGTCCCTCGGCCGCGACGTTCGCACGGTGCGCTACCGGGTATAGAGGTAGACGCCGTCGTCCTCGGCGCGTCGGTGGTAGCCGATCCGTTCGAGGTACCCGAGGACCCGTCGGTTGGCTTCGGGCCAGACCACGACCCAATGGGCGCCCAGGCGTCCGGCGTCCGCGACCACCTCGTCCTGGCTGGGCGCGGCGAGACCTCTCGGAATGACTCCGTCTCCGTGCTCGAGCACGAGTGATCGGTACAGAGGCCTCTCGAGAAGCCGGTCGAGCATCGACCGGTCGAGTCGGGCGATGTACCCGGCGGCGATCGGCTTCTGGTGGATGGTCTGCACGGACATCGCCCGGGCCGAGATGAACGGAGCGCCGACGAGGTCGACACCGCTCTGCCAGGAGATCGGGACGTCGACGACGACCCCGGGTCGGGGGTCGTCGCGGATGATCCTCGCAAGCGACTCGCCCGTCGGGCGGTCGGTGTGGAGCGCGATCGCGCCCTCGGCAACGGCACACGCGCAGAGCGCGACCACGGCAACGGAACCGAGCGGGCGCCGCCACGCGACCAGTGTCCGAGCGCCCATCCCCGCCAGGAGCGCGAGCGGCAGCGCGCCCAGTTGCATGTAGCGCGCGGGAACCCTGAGGTCGTTGAGCACCGGGACGCCCAGCAGCCAGGTCGCCGGAGCGATCACTGAAACCTTCTCGCCGACGTCGACGGCGAGCGGCGTGAAGACGTGGCCGAAAGCCTTGGGATTCGGCCCTACGGCGAGGACGGCACAGACGACGACGGTTCCCGCGAGCCACCACGTGCGCCTCGAATGTCGCGTCGCCGCGACCCCGGCGATCGCGAGAGCGATCGTCGCCCACCCGAGCGCGACGGAGCTGTCGACGACGAAGTGCGACAGCTCCCCGAACCGGTTCGCCGCCCGGACGTAGTCGTCATGGAAAAAACGGCTCGCCGGGCTGGGCAGTAAGAACTGGGCAACGTCCGCGTTGTAGGTCGTCGCGGACGTGATCCGGGCGGCGCTCGGCGTGCGGTAGTCGCCGTACCGCTCAGCCCGAATCGTCATCAGGATCGCCGGCGAGCCGACGATCAGGACGCTGGCGGCGACCGAGGCGATCCGCGTGAGAGCTGCTCTCGAGCGCCAGATTGGGTTGCTCGAGACTCCGTAGACCCCGACCGCTCCGACGGCGAGCAGGAGGTACGCCGTGACTTGGAGGTCGGTTAGGAGACAGGCGCCGAGGAAGACCCCCAGGCCGATCGCGCTCCGGTGCGAGAAGTCGTGCACCAGCCGACGCGCGAGGATCAACGCGGCGGGCAGCAGGGCGGCAAGCAGGAGAAGCATGTAGAGGCCGCTCGCCGCCCGGTAGAGCACGATCGGCGACGACGCCCAGAGGATCCCTGCGACCCACGACCCAGCCGGCCCGAGTCCCATCGCCAGAGCGAGGCGCCAGGCCAACACCCCGCGGCGGTGATCGTCGCGAGCACGAGGAGCCCGTACGTCACCGTCGGCCCGACCAGGGCGGTGACCGGCGAGACGACGACCATCAGCAGCGTCTCGAGCGGGTGGGCCACGAGATACGTGCCCTCGGGTGCGTACAGGTCGCTCGTCCACCACGGGTTGTGAAGGCCGAACAGGCGCTCCTTGACCCACCACGCGTCCCAGACGAACTGCGCCGCGTCGCCCTCGACACGACCGCCCCACACCTCGCGCGCCCATGGCCACGTGAGGACGATCGAAAGCGACGCGAAGCCGACCGCGGCAGACAGCCACTCACCCACGACACGATGACGCCGTTGGGTATGGCGGGCCGGCATCGTCGCGTCCTGCTCCTCCGGACGCGGTTCCCCACATACCGCCGGAGGGGAGCTCACCGGCAGCAAGCGTAACCCCCTTCGAACCCCCGCGCCTACCACTCGGCCCAGGCCTCAGAGCATCACTCGAATTCGCGTCAAGCACGCGCAGCGCGCGCCGATAGAGAGGTATGCAATCGACTCGGGTCGAGCGGCCGGAGCAGCTCGCGCTGGAGATCGGGCGCTGGAGCGTCAGCGTGACCACGCTCGCGGTCACGGTCGTGTTCCTGCTCGTCGTCGGCATGCTGCTCAACAGCAACCGTCAGAACAACAACCGCGCCGAGGACTGGCGACACCGGGCCGTCGCCGCCGAGGAGGTTGCCGGCGGGCTTCGCGTCGTCATCGCCGACCGCAGCAAGGCGCTCAACCAGCGGACGCGGCAGGCCAACGTGCTCGCGGCGACGCTCGCGTCCAGCCGCGGGAAGCTGCGTCAGTCGAAGTCCCGGGCGGGCGCCCTTGCCGAGCAGCAGCGCCAGCTGGCGAGCGACTTCGCCCAGGCGGAGACGTCGCGACGGAAGCTCGCGGCGCAACGGGGGGCGCTCGCCTCGGTCGCCAGTGCCCTGAGCTCGTGCAGCCAGGGGCTCCAGTCGGTCGTCGCGGCCGCGCAGAACGGGAAGCCGAAGGCGGAACTCGCGAAGGCACAGCCGTTCCTCACGCAGTGCAACCGCGCCCGGGCGCGTCTCGGCGCCGTCCGGGAGAGCGCCGGGTGATCAAGGCCGTCGCGCTCGGGCTCACGCTCGTCGTCACCGTCCTCCTCACCGGCTGCGGCGTCGTCGTGACCGACGAGGCGCCGCCCGGGGACATTCGCGCTTCCGCCCCGTCGCTGCTGTCGACCTTCCCCGAGGTCGAGGAGCTCGCGCCGGCGTCCACGCGCGCGATCTCGCTTGGGCAAGGCGCGACGCCTCGTCCGGAAGACCGCGCTCGAGATTCGCATTCCTGCCTGCGACGACGACCCTCTCGGACGGGGCTTCGCGCTCGACGCGCACACGCTCGTCGCCGATCGTGACGCGGTGCCCGGCGGCGGGTGGGTGCGCGTCGACACCGCGAACCGGCGATCGACCGCGATCGGAGCCGCGAGTGCCTACCGTATCGGCGATCTCGGCGTCATCCAGGTCGCCCGTCGGCTGCCGCGGAGCTGGGGTCCGACCCGAACGTCGGTGCCGGGGCGTCGGTGGTCGTCGTCACCGAGCGAGACGGCAAGCTGCGGCTCCTTGCCCGGCGTGATCGTGGACAGCATCCCCGGAGCGCCGTTCGGCGCGAAGACGAAGGTGCTTCGCCTGAGCTCGGATGTCCAGGACGGGGACGTGGGCCCTGTCCTCGATGCCAGGGGACGGATCGTCGGCGCGGTGTTCGGGGTCGACGAGGGGACGAGCCTCGGCCTCGCAGTCCCGGTCAGCGCGCTTCGCGGGCGCGCGGCCAGGCGCGCGGGCGAGGCGCTCGACGCCTGCGGCTGACCTCGCGCCGACCGGCTCGATGCCTGTTTGGCGACGGGCCAGGGCCGCCGCTGTTGTCGCCGCGCCTACCACTCGACGCAGGGCCTCAGGGCGACTCAGGCTGTCCCACGGATCGGCACGTTTACCCGGCTCTGCCGACTCGGTTCTCAGGCCGGTTCCGGCGCACTCAGGCCGTCCATGGTTACCAGTCTGCTACCCGCATCTTCGCTAGTGCAAGCGAGCGTGAATTGGTACCCACCCCTCGACGGGCGATCACGCCGGGGCCTGGTGGGCGGCCACGCGGGGGGGATCGAGGTGCGACGCCGCGCCGCGAGATGGCGCGGCGCGGCCGTGCGCGAGGGACGGGCGTCAGCTCTCGAAGTTGATCGCGACGAGCCGTCGTGTGGAGACACCGGCGAGGGAGTCCTCGCCTGGCTTCGTCGCGCGGATGAACAGCGTCAGTTGCTGCTGTTTGCTGCTCGCGGGGAAGTTGGCGTCGCGGCGGAAGACCAGGGTCGCCGTGCCGTCGTCCCCGGTGAGTTCCTCATCCGGGATGGTGAACTGGTTGTACGGCACCGCGGTCACGTAGACGCTCGCGCCTTTGATGTTGACGCTGCAGGTGCTCCCGACGCGGACCTTCAGCGTGAACGTCTGCGTCTGCTCGTTGACCGGCCCCGACAGCACGTCGAACGCCTCGATCTGGGTTCGTGCGGGCGGTGCGAGGTCGGCGATCGGCGCCGTCTTCAAGCTCTTGTTTGTCGGGCAGCCGTTCGGTCCGGGTGCCAACGTCGCGGCCATCCCCACCGCGGCCACGACCACCAGCGACACCGCGGCGACGGCGGCGATCACGGGACGTCTTGCGATCCCGGCCCGCCGCAACCGTCGATGCCAAGGAAACCGTTCCATGATGTCCTCCTCCGTTAGCTGGGGCACTTGCTCTTCGCCGCTGGGCGAAAGTAATCCCCGCACAAGAACGTGGGGGTCAGCCCGCAGGCGGCTGACCCTAGCAAACACGGCCCATCCAACCACGGAAGAATCCCTCGGACGAGGGTTCCGGAGGGAAGAGGCCTAACGACGCCGGCCGTCGCAATAGTCGAGCCATCCGAACGGAGCCGGAACATCACCGTGCGGGCACGATTGCGGCGGCGGCATCGGCGGAGACGGCGTGCTTGGCGATCCTCTCGTAACCGCCGAGAGAGCGCTCCAACTGCTCGACCATCCGGTCCTCGGCGACCGCGATGATTGCCGCTGATCAGGCGTGTCCGTTCTCCGAAGCCGGCCTATCCGGACGTCGATGCCGCACAGGCGCCCGAGACGGTCTGCATTTCTTGCGTTGCCTGCTCGTCGTCTTTGCCGAGGGAAGAGATCACTCCGAGCGATCCTCGCGCGCAGACTCTCGCCTGCTGGCGCTCTGCCCGTGCCAGGTCGCGCTCCGCTCGGGTTGTTCGAGCTCGGCGCGGAGCTTGGACGCCTCGTCCTGCGCTGCCGACACAGCGCTGCTGGCCTCGGCGGCGGTGGCGTTTGCCTGGGCGACTGCCTCCTCGGCTGCAGCGACCTCACTTTCAGCCTGGGCGACGTCCTCGTTCGAGACGACGAAAATCTCATTGCTTGCGTTGATCTTCTCAACCTCCGCAGCGACGGCCGCGGCAGCTTCTGCCTGTGCCGCCGCCTGTGCCTCAGCGGCCTGCGTCGCGGCTCGCTGGTCCTCGAGATCCGAATGGACCTTCACCGCCCAGACGCCGAGACCAATCGCCGCCAGGACCGCAACACCCGCGATCACCATCCACAAGACTGGCCTCTTCTTGCCGGTCGACGTCGCGTTGGCAGTACTCGGCTGACCATCAGGCGGACCCGAGGACGTCGTCACAGGATCTCCCTTCCGGCTCGGCAATCGACGAGCGCTTCCAGCCGTCAGCGCCTCTGATCGATGGTAGGCAGCAGATCGGCTGTCGAACGAGACATTTCTCGCGTGCACGCGTCCCGGACTCGCCGCGGGAACGCGAGATCGTCGGTCACCGCTTGGCCTACCATTCGTCGATGTCCACGCAGCTTGCGACGCCGAGGCGGTCAGCGCTCATCGCGTGGCTCCCCGTCATCTTCTGGGCGGGCGTGATCTTCGCCTTCTCGTCCGTACCGAGCCTCGGCACCGGGCTCGGGACCTGGGACCTCGTGCTCCGCAAGCTGGCACATGTCTCGGAGTTCGCGATCCTGGGCTTCTTGCTCGCCCGCGCCCTGCGGCGGCCCGGCGTCGGGGTCGCGGTCGCGGCGGGGTACGCGGTCACGGACGAGGTGCACCAGACGTTCGTCGAAGGACGTCACGGCGCGCCCCGCGACGTCGCGATCGACACCGTCGGTGCGCTCGTCGGCGTGCTCGTCTGGCTGCGGTGGAGCCGGCGCGGGTGACCGCGCTGCTTCTCGACCTCGACGGCGTCCTCGGTGACACACGGGACCTGTGGGACGACTGGCTCGCGGACACGGGCCGTGTGCTCGGGGTGGACCCTGCGACGCTGCCCCGGGATCGGGGCGAGGCCGCAGTCGCGCTCGACGAGGGCGCCGGCAACTGGCGCGTGCTCCTCGCGCGCTACGCGGCCGACCGAGCGCCCGTGTATCTCCGTCCCGACGCCGGGGTGAGCGCCGCGCTGAGGCAGCTCGGCTCCGCGGGCGTCCGCCTCGGCGTGTTCACGGACGCCCCCGCGGAGCTGACGGAGGTCGCGCTCGCCCAGCTCGGCGCCGCGAGACGGGTCGAGGCGGCCGAGAGCGGAGCCGGCGCAGCGGCCCGACTGCGCGAGCGCCTCGGTCCCGAGGCGGAGCTCGTCGCGACCCGGGCAGCGCTGCTCGAGCGGACCGGCGGGCTCTAAGATCGGCTCGATGGAAAGCCGTGACGTCCCGGACCGCCAGCTCGACGCGCTTCTCGAGCGGCTCGACCGGATCGCCGACCAGCTCGAGCGGATCGACGGCCGTCTCGAGGCCCACGAGGGCCTCCTGCAGGTGACGCGGGAGCTGCGCGCGCTGACCGACTCGCTGAACGCCGTCGCGTATGCGGCTCTCGGCCAGTCCCCGCGAGTGCGCCGCAGAGCCGGTTGAGGAAGACCCCGGACGCCGGCGGAGCCGGCAGCCGCTTCAGACTATGGCGCGAACCGTGACACGGCGCCGGTCTGCGAGACGGTGTAGAGCTGAGCCCCGTTGAGGCTCTCGCCGAACGACGTGAGCTGCGGCACCTTGACGGGCTCGACGCGCAGCGCGCCGCCCGTCGCCGGCATGCTCCAGATCGTGCCGCTGCAGTAGTCGCCGAACACGTAGCGGCCCTGGAGCGCCGGCACGGCGTTCCCCCGGTAGACGTAGCCGCCGGTCACCGAGCAGCCGTCGTCGTGCGTGTACTGCGCGACCGGCTGGACGAGCTTGCCCGGGCCGAGCGCCTTGTTCTCGTAGCTGCTGCGCCCCTCGTAGACGTCCCAGCCGAAGTTGACGAGCCCGGTAGTTCCCCGCGGGAGGTGGTCGATCTCTTCGATCGAGCCCTGGCCGACGTCCCCGATCCACAGATCCTTCGTCCTGCGGTCGAAGCTGAAGCGCCACGGGTTCCGGAGCCCGATCGCGACGATCTCCGGACTCGGGCTCGCCTGCCGGACGTCGAGGCGGAGCATCTTGCCGAGCAGGCTGTCCGGGTTCTGGGCCCGGTTCTCGGGGTCGCCGCCCGAGCCTCCGTCGCCCATCCCCACCCAGAGCCTCCCGTCGGGCCCGAAGACGATGTTCCCACCGTTGTGGTTCGCGTACGGCTGGTCGATCCGGAGGATCTGCTTCGCGCTTCCCGGCAGGGCACGCCCGTTGCGCGACCGGTAGCGGACGACCCTCGTCGACCCGTCCGGCTTCGCGGTGTAGTTCACGTAGAAGGTGTGGTCGCGCGCGTACGACGGCGAGAACGCGAGCCCGAGCAGGCCCTGCTCGCCCCCGTAGAGCACGAGCGAGCGGATGTCCAGGAAGGCGCCCGGCTTCACCTTGCCGCGCTCAACGATGCGGACCCTCCCGGGCTGCTCCACGACGTAGATGCGCGCCGGCTCACCGGGAGCCTGCGTCGCGAGGACGGGGCTCGCGAGCCCACGCGCGACGGTGACGAGGCGAAGCGAGGAGGCGGACGTGGACGCGGCCGAGCCGCCGACCGCGACCGCGCCACAGGCGACCGCGAGGAGGAGCGCGACGCGGGTCACCCTTCGAGGATAGCCGCCGATCCTCGCCGTCCGTACGGCAACCATCTAGGCTCGGCCCCGCATGCGGATCGTGATCGTCGGGGCTGGCCAGGTCGGCTCGACCGTCGTCGAGGCGCTCCACGCGGAGCACGACCTCAGCGTGATCGACGTCGCCCGCGAGCGCCTCGAGGCGATCGCCTACCGGTATGACGTCCGCACGATCGAGGCGAACGGGGCCAGCCGCAAGGCGCTGCAGGACGCGGGCGTCGACAAGGCCGACCTCTTCATCGCCTGCACGTCGCGTGACGAGGTGAACCTCGTCGCCTGCTCGTTCGCCCGCATCGAGGCGCCCAAGGCGACCACGGTGATCCGCACGTCGAACGTGGAGTACATCCAGCTCTGGCGGGCGGGACGCCTCGACGTGGACTTCGCCGTCTCCTCCGAGCTCGAGACCGCGCATGCGGTCTCGCGCTCGATCGGCATGCCCGCGGCGCGCCAGACCGACGTCTTTGCACGCGGGCAGGTGCAGATCGTCGAGTTCGACGTCCTCGAGGGCGCCGACGCGACACTCGTCGGCCCGCCGCTCCGCGAGGCCCGCATCCCGGACGACTCGCGCGTGCTCGGGATCATCCGCGGGGACTCCGTCACCCTCCCGCGCGGTGGCGAGACGATTGCGATCGGCGACCGGATCGTCGTGATCGGCTCGCCCGAGGCGGCACGCGCGTGGGGCGCGCTCCTCGCCCCGGGGGCGAGCGCCGTGGAGGACGTGATCGTGTACGGGGGCGGCCAGGTCGGCACCGCGATCGCGCGGATGCTCCACGCGCAGCGGATCGGGGTGCGCCTGATCGAGCCCGACAAGGAACGGGCGCGGGAAGTGGCGGAGGAGCTCCCCGGCTGCCGGGTCTACAACACCTCGGGCGTGGACCCGGACTTCTTCGAGCGCGAGCGCATCGGCCAGGCGCAGGCCGGTGTGTTCGCGATGAAGGAGGACGCGAAGAACCACTACGCAGCGACTCTCGCCCGTGTGCACGGCGTCCCGTTCACGATCGCGGTCGTGCACGACACGATCTCCACACAGGTCTACGAGTACTCGGGCGTCGACGTGACGATCAACCCGCGCGGCGTCACGGCCGAGGAGATCGTCCGCTTCGCCCACGACCCGCGCACCCAGCAGGTGACGATGCTCGAGGGCGACCGCTACGAGGTCCTCGACATCACCACGCAGCCGACGAGCGAGTACGTCGGCCTCCGCTTCCGTGACATGCCGATCCGCGGCGCGATGATCGGCGCGATCGTCAGGGACGGCACCGCGCTGTTCCCGCGCGGCGACGACGTGCTCCAGGCCGGCGACCGCGTGATCGTGTTCACCGAGACGTCGCGGGTCCCGGACGTCGAGAAGGTTTTGTGAGCCCCACCCGGGCGGGGGGACTCCCGGGGGCCGAGCGGCGGATCGCGCCGGCGCGCCGGACGGCGGTCGACGTCCGCGGCTCGCTCGCGCTCGTCGGCCTGCTGCTCAAGTACCTCTCCGTCTCGGCGCTCTTCCCGGCGGCGTTCGCGGTCGGCTACGGAGAGCCGGTGCTGCCGTTCGTCGCCACCGCCGTGGTCGGATTCGCGGCCGGCTGGGGGATCGAGCACGGCCTCGGCGGCGCGACCCGGATCGGCTTCCGCGAGGGCTACCTCGTCGTCGCGCTCACATGGGTCGCGGCGGCGCTCTTCGGCGCGCTGCCGTTCGTCCTTAGCGGCGACCCGCAGCTCGACCGTCCGCTCGACGCGCTGTTCGAGTCGATGTCGGGGTTCACGGCGACCGGTGCCAGCGTGGTCACGAACATCGGCGACGTCGACCGCTCGCTGCTGATGTGGCGGCAGTTCACGCAGTGGCTCGGCGGGATGGGGATCATCGTCCTCGCGCTCGCCGTGCTCCCGCGGCTCCGGGTCGGCGGCAGGCAGCTGCTCGAGTCAGAGCTCCCGGGGCCCGAGATCGACCAGCTTGCGGACCGGATCCGCGACACGGCGCGTCGCCTCTGGCTGCTCTACGTGGCGCTGACGGCGCTGCTCTTCGTGCTCCTGGCGGCGATCGGCTTCCTCGGCGACAGCGCGATGGATCCCTACCAGGCGCTCGCGCACGCGCTCTCGACCATGCCGACCGGAGGGTTCTCGACGGAGCCGAACTCGGTGGCTGCCTTCGGCGCGGCCGCCCAGTGGGTGATCGCCTTGTTCATGATCGTCGCCGGCGTCAACTACGCGCTCCTCTACGCCGCGGTCGTGCGGCGCACTCCACGCGTGTTCCTCCGCGACGAGGAGTTGCGCGCGTACGTCGTCCTGCTCGCGGCCGGCGCCGTCCTGGTCGCAGCGGAGCTCTGGAACGAGGGCTTCGCCTCGGGAGAGCGGGCGATCCGCGACGGGGTGTTCCAGGCGGCGTCGATCATGACGACGACCGGGTTCGCGTCGGTCGACTTCGTGGGCTGGCCGACGCTCGCGCTGATGACGCTCGTGTTCCTGATGTTCATCGGGGGCTGCGCCGGCTCGACGAGCGGGTCGATCAAGGTCGTGCGCCACCTCCTGCTCGGGAAGTCCCTCCGGCGGGAGCTGCGGCAGACCGTCCACCCCGAGGAGGTCGTCCCGATCCGCCTCAACCGCCGGCCGCTCGACGAGCGGACGTTGCGGGCGGCGACCGCGTTCATCCTCCTCTACGTCGGCATCTTCGTGCTCGGCGCCGCTGTGATCGCCGTCGACGCCGCCTACCAGGGGCCGCACCTCGACGCGCTCGACGCGATCGCCGCGTCGGCAACCATGGTGGGGAACGTCGGCCCGGGTCTCGGCATCTCCGGCCCCACCGGGAGCTTCGCGGCCTACAGTGACGTCTCGACCGTCACGATGACGATCCTCATGTGGCTCGGTCGGCTCGAGGTGATCCCGGTGCTGGTGCTCGCAACGCGCCGCTACTGGCGCGTCTAGGGCTGTTTCACTCAGCTCGCAGGCCGCTAGCCGACGAGCGCCTTGCGAAGCCGGTCCTCGAGGCCCGGCTTGAGAATCGCGATCACCTGGTCGCCCGGCCTGATCACCGTGTCGAGGCCTGCGACCTCGGCGACACCGTTCCGCGTGATCGAGACCAGCCGGACGTCGTCGGGCAGCGAGAGCCCGGCGACGCGCTTGCCCGCGGCCGGCGCCTCGGGCGACACCTGCAGCTCGACGACCTCGAGCCCCTCGCGCCGCAGCTCGAGCAGCTTCACGAGGCCGTGCTCCGGCACCTCGTGCTCGACGAGGCCGAGGAGGCCAGACGTTGCGCAGAGCGTCCGGTTGACCCCGAGCAGGTCGAAGTGCTCCTGGTTCCGCGGGTCGTTGACGCGTGCGATGACCTTCGGCACCTGATAGCCGTCCTGCGCGATCTGGGCGATCACGATGTTGTCCTCGTCGTCTCCGGTGACCGCGAGCACGATGTCGGGCGGTCGGGCGATCCCGGCGCGCTCGAGGATGTGGATCTCGGTCGCGTCACCGGCGAGGATCACCGGCCCGAGCTCGGCCTCGAGCTGCTCGAACCGGTCGCGCCGCTGCTCGATCAGCGTCACCTCGTGCCCCATCGTGAGCAGCGAGCGCGTGATGCTGGCGCCGACCTTCCCGGCGCCTGCCACGATCGCGTACATCAGACGACGCTCGCCTCGGTCGAGCGAACGACGTCCGTCAGCGTCGCGATCGCCGTCTGCGTCGGGCACACGGTCGGGAGGCCGCGCTCGGCGTAGAACGCCGCGCGACGCGGGTCGAGGACGCGGACGACGACGCAGGCCGGCGCATAGCGCTTCTGCACGACCTGGCCGATGACGACGTTCGTGTTGTCCCCGTCGGTCGCGATCACCGCGGCGTCGGCGTCGGCGATCCCCGCGCGCTCGAGCACCTTCACGTCCATGCCGTGCCCGACGACGAATCCGCCGCGCCACTCACCGAGCCGCGTGAGGGCGCCCTCGTCCTCGTCGACGCAGGTGACGTCCCACCCCTCCTCGGCGAGCTGCTTGGCGACCCCGGATCCCACGCGGCCGCATCCCACGATCACGCTCTTCATACCGTTGAGGGTACTCGACGTGTCACGCCTGCTCGAAGACGCCTTCCGGGAAGGCGACGACGAGGACCTCGCAGTGCGCGTGCTTGAGAACGTAGTCGACCGTCGGGGAGAAGAACCTCGACTGACGACGCCAGCGAGGCGAGGAGCCGAGCACGATCAGGTCGGCCTGGCGACGCGCGGCCTCGTCGACGATCGCGTGCCCGATCGACCGTGCGTGGACGGCGTCCGCGTGCACCTCGACGTCGTTCTCCTCGCCGAGCGCTCGGGCCTCGGCGATCGAGTCCGCGGCGGCGCGGGCGAGGTCGGCCGGGAGGGGCGCCTCGAGCGCCCGCTCGCGCGGGATCTGCACGACCGTGATCGCCTCGACGCGCGCGCCGCGCTCCTTTGCGAGGGCGATCGCGGTCGCGACCATCTCCTCGCCGATCACGCCGAGCTTCATCGGGACGAGGATCCGCCGGTAGAGCACGCCGGTCGGCAGCGCGATCCGCGGGTCGACGTCCTGGAGCATTCCGACGCGCGCCCGCGACCGCGTGATCGCGTAGATGCCGAGGCCGATCGCGAGCCAGGCGGGACCGGCATAGCGTGCGGACTCGTGAGTGACGAGAGCGACCACGAGCACCGCGGCGGTGAGCGGGGCCCCGACGAGCGCCGGCAGCGGGACGGCGACACCCCGGATGCGCACGTCGGGTCGTGCCCGGAACGGCCGTCCGAGGTCGGGCTCCAACCGCCGCAGCCTGATCACGGCGAGCTGCGCCAGCGTGAACGCGAGCAGCACGCCGAACGAGTAGGTGCCGGCGAGGAAGCGCGCCTGGTCGGTGACGGCGGCCGAGACGAGCAGGATCGCGATCGCGACGATCGCGATTGCCGCGATCGACTCGCGCGAGACGAGGGTCTTCCGCTCCAGACGCCCGAGCTCGCGCGGGAGCATTCCGTGCGTCCCCATCGAGTGCGCCAGCCGCGCACAGCCCGAGATCGACGTCGTCACCGCCATCAGGAGAATCAGCCCCGCCGAGAGTCCGACCGCGACCCGCAGGACGTCGACGACGCCCGCTGGCAACTCGCCCCCGAACGCGGTCACGATCCCGACGAGCGGCGCCTCGAGCCACTCGTCGCCGAGCTCGGTCGTCCCGTCGGTCGCCGGGAAGGCCGTCACGCCGACGGTGGCGACGAGGACGGTGAGGACGACGACGAGGCCGATCGCGGTGAACAGCGAGCGGGGCAGCGTCCTCCCGGGCTCGCGGGCCTCCTCGGCGAGGTTCGCCACCGTCTCGAGGCCGGTGTAGGCGACGAACCCAAGCGGAATCGCGTAGACGACGTCGTCGACCCAGTCCTGACCGGGCGCGAGCGAGAGGCCGCTGGTCAGGACGTCCGGCGAGAACACGAGCGCGAGCCCGAGGATCACGATCAGCGACTGCACGACGAGGTCGAGCAGCGCGACGACGAGCGCCGGCGTGTGCAACCGGCTGCGGCGAATCAGGCGCGTGGTCGCGACGAGCGCGATCACCGCAACAGCCGTGATGTTGTCCCAGGGGGCGTGCCGGAGGGTCTCGATCTCGAGGCCGGCACCGACGTAGTGCGGGAGGAACAGTGCGGAGAGCGCGATCACGATCAGGTAGTCGAGGAACAGCGCCCAGCCGGTGACGAACCCGATCAGGTCGTTGAACGCCCGCCGGGTGAAGGTCTCCGCGCCGCCGGTCTCCGGCATCGAGGCAGTGCCCTCGGCGTACGAGAGCGCGACGACGAGGAACAGCAGGCCGGTCAAGGCGAGGACGACGGGTGTCAGGCCGAGCGCGGCGCCGGCGACGATGCCGAGGGCGACATAGATCGACGCGCCGATCTCGCCGTAGGCGATCGCGAAGAGCGCCGGGGCGTCCAGCGCGCGCTCGAAGCCGCGGATCTTCCGCGCCATCAGGCGGTCCTCATTGCTCGTGCCGCTTTCGCTCGAGCTGGATGCGCGCGACGCCGAGCGCGAGGAACAGCCCGCCGAGCAGGAAGCCGACGACCCCGCCACCGTTGACCGCGGTGACGACGAGGAGCGCGATCCCGATCAAGACGAAGACGACCGAGAACACGACGATCGACCGGCTGTACCAACTCACGTGCGGCTCCCGTTCGTCGCCGCCGCAATCATCACCCGGCAGGGCGCGCGGCGGAGCACGCGGTCGACCGTCGTGCCGAACACGCCGCGGCGGCGGTCGACGAGGCTCTTGCGCGGAGATCCCAGCACGATGATCTCCGCTCCACGGCGCTCCGCGACCCGGACGATCTCCACCGACGCGCTCCGCCCCCGCACGAGGCGGCCCATCACGCGGACGCCGTACGTGTCGCCGATCGCGACCGCCTCGTCGAGCTCGTCGTTCGCGATCCGCTCCTCCTCCGGCAGGGGGGCGTCGAGCGGCAGCTCGAGCGGCACCTCGAGCACCGTCAGCGCGATGATCCGCGCGCCGCGCTCGGCGGCGAGGCGGCACGCGAGATCGAGCGCATCGTCGGAGGGCCGGCCGGGCACGATCGGGACGACGATGCGCCGGTATTCGAGCGCGAGCGCCGCGCCGTATGCCGGCGGCGCCTTCACGGTGTCCCGCACGGGCAAGCGCAGGACGTACCGGCGGTAGACGAGGTAGCCGACGAGTCCGGCGAGGAGCCACCCCAGGCCGACGTACCGGGTCGCCTGGTTCTGCACGACGATCACGACGAACGAGATGCCCGTCGCGAGGCCGCCGAAGATCGCGAACAGGGGCCAGTCGACGTTCCCGATCCGCAGGTTCGGTCGCGCCTTGTAGAGAAGCTCCGCGTCGCGCCGGCGCACGCGGAGCGCGACCGTCGACGCGTGCGCGACGGTGAACGAGAGCGTCGCTCCGAGCGAGTACAGCGTCCCGACGAACGTGACGTCGCCGGGCAGGAGCACCAGGATCGGCGCGATGCACGCGAACACGAGGAGCGTGATCCACGGCGTCTTGAAGCGCGGGTGGAGCCGCCGGAAGATCTCAGGCATCTGTCGGTAGCTCGACATCGAGTACGTGATGCGGGAGGCGCCGATCACGCCCGCGTTCGTCGCGATGACGAGGATCGTCGCAGCGAGCACGCCGACGTAGACCTGCATCGCGTCGAGGAACGTCCCGTGGAGCCCGAGGTTGTCGACGATCCCGAGGACCGGGTCGTTCGCGTACCCCCCCTCCTCCGGCGGGAGCCCGAGAAGCGTCGCAAACTGGCCGTCGATCCGCTCGACGGGCATCGCGGAGAGGGCGACGAGCGGCAGGGTCAGGTAGATCGCGAACACCGCGATCGCAACCAGCTTGATCGCACTCGGGATCGTGCGCGCAGGCTCGCGCGCCTCTTCCGCGAGATTCGAGACGGTCTCGATCCCGGTGTACGCGAGCATCGCGATCGGGATCGCGATCGCGAGGTTCGACCACGTCGGGGCGACGCCCCAGTGGACGTTGTCGACGAGCACCTGCGGGCTGAACACGAGCACCGTCCCCATCAGGACGAGCAGCACCTGCGTGGCGAAGTCGACCACGGCGAGGACGACCGAGAGTCTTGCGGCCTCCTGGACGCCGACGATGTTCAGTGCGACGAGCGCGACGATCACGACCGCCCCGCCGACGATGTCCCATGGGTTCGTCCGCAGCGGCTCCCAGAAGATCGAGAGGTAATGCGGGACGAAGAACGCGGACGCCGCGATCGTGACGACGTAGACGAGCGTCTGCGACCACCCCGCGCCGAACGAGACGAGCTCGTCGAACGCGTGCCGGGCGAAGCTCGCCGAGCCACCCGCCTCCGGATAGCGCACGGTGCTCTCGGCGTAGCTCGCGGCGGTCGCGGCGAAGATCACCCCCGCGATCGCGAAGACCAGCGGCGTGAGCCCGAGCGCGAACGAGGCTGTGACGCCGAGCGCGTAGTAGATCGACGAGCCGACGTTTCCGTACGCCGTCGCGAAGAGCGCGGGTGTGCCGAGCACGCGCTCCATGCGGACCTCACGGCGC
Source organism: uncultured Actinomycetes bacterium (assembly GCA_963742625.1). Lineage (GTDB taxonomy): Bacteria > Actinomycetota > Thermoleophilia > Gaiellales > Gaiellaceae > Gaiella. The sequence continues at coordinate 292,843 of CAVUMO010000002.1, read as the reverse complement.
CGTCTCGTCCCGGGCACCGGCGCAGTCTAGTGAGGGTGGGGGAACCTCATGGTTCCCCCACCAGCCCCCTCCTTTTCGCGTGGGGGAAACCATGTTTCCCCCACGAACCCCCTTCTTCGGGTACATGAGCCTCGACGGTAGGGCTGGCCTTTCGGGCGAATGAATCGCCCTTCGGCCGCATCGGTATCCGGTTCCGCGACGCGAGAACGGCCCGGTCACCCGTGCGCACAGCAGCAGGGCCGGAGGCCGGCTTTGCCGGCCGGGAGGCCAGGCTAGGGCTGCCTGTGCCGGGCGCTGAAGAAGGGGGTCGGCGGGGGAAACATGGTTTCCCCCGCCCTACTATCCGTGGATCGAGGCGATGAGGGGGATGATCAGGATCGCGACGATGTTGGTGATCTTGATCATCGGGTTGATCGCCGGCCCTGCGGTGTCCTTGTAGGGGTCGCCGACCGTGTCGCCGGTGACGGCCGCGGCGTGGGCGTCGGAGCCCTTCCCGCCGTAGGCGCCGTCCTCGATCAGCTTCTTGGCGTTGTCCCAGGCGCCTCCGCCGGAGGTCATCGCGATCGCGAGGAAGATGCCGGTGACGATCGTCCCGATCAGGAGCCCCCCGAGCATCTCGGGCTTGATGATCCCGACGACGATCGGGAAGAGCAGGGGGACGAGCGCGGGCGCGAGCATGCTCCGGATCGCCGAGCCCGTGACGATCGAGATCGACGTCGCGTAGTCCGGGCGCGAGGTGCCCTCCATGATCCCGGGGTCCTCGCGGAACTGGCGCCGCACCTCCTCGACGACCTCGCCGCCCACCCGGCCGACGGCAGTCATCGCCATCGACGCGAAGAGGAAGGGCATCAGGCCTCCGACGAACAGGCCGGCGATCACCCACGGGTTCTCGAGGTCGAAGCTCACCCCGAGGCCCGCATCGGCGAGTCGGCGGACGTACTCGTCGAAGAGGATCAGCGCCGCGAGGCCCGCGGAGCCGATCGCGTAGCCCTTGGTGACGGCCTTCGTCGTGTTCCCGACCGCGTCGAGCGGGTCGGTCACGCGGCGCACCGACTCGGGCATGTCCGCCATCTCCGCGATGCCGCCGGCGTTGTCGGTGACGGGCCCGTAGGCGTCGAGCGCGACGATCAGGCCGGTCATCGAAAGCTGGGCCATCACCGCGACGCCGATCCCGAAGATCGACTCGTCGGCCGCGTAGTACGACCCCACGATCCCCGCGGCGATCACGAGCACGGGCGCGGCGGTCGCCTGCATCCCGTACGCGAGCCCCGCGATGATGTTCGTCGCGTGGCCCGTCTGCGAGGCCTCCGCGATCTTCTTCACCGGGCGCCAGCGGGAGCCCGTGTAGTACTCGGTGATCGCGACAAGGAGGAACGTCACGGCGAGGCCGATCAGCGCCGGCACGTAGAGCTGCCAGAACGAGAAGCGGTCGCCGTCGAACGCGGTCGTCACGGGGATGAACCCGAGCGCGGAGAGGAGCGACGCGACGATGACGCTCTTGTAGAGCGCGTTGATGATCGCGTTCTCGCCGCGGCCGATCTGGGCGAAGAACGTGCCGATCACCGAGGCAAGCACCGAGACGCCACCGAGGGCGAGCGGGTAGAGCCAGAGCTGGCCCAACGGGAACGCCGTGCCGAGCAGCATCACGGCGACCGCGGTCACCGCGTACGTCTCGAACAGGTCGGCGGCCATGCCCGCGCAATCGCCGACGTTGTCGCCGACGTTGTCCGCGATCACCGCGGGGTTGCGCGGGTCGTCCTCGGGGATCCCCGCCTCGATCTTGCCGACGAGGTCGGCTCCGACGTCGGCGGCCTTGGTGAAGATGCCGCCGCCGAGCCGCGCGAAGACGGAGATCAGCGAGCCGCCGAACGCAAGCCCGATGAGGTCGTCGACCGCGGACTCGGGGCTGTTCCCGATCCACCCGGTGAGGATCCAGTAGTAGCCGGCGACCCCGAGCAGCCCGAGGCCGACGACGAGCAGGCCGGTGACCGAGCCGGCGCGGAACGCGACGCGGAACGCCGGGGCGACTCCCTCCCTGGCCGCTTCTGCCGTGCGCACGTTCGAGCGAACCGCGACGTTCATGCCGATGAAGCCGGCCGCGGCCGAGAGCGTCGCGCCGAACAGGAAGCCGATCGCGGTCCCCCAGCCCAGGTCGTTGTAGAAGCCGAGCAATAGGAACGGCACGATCGCGACAGCGGCGATCGTCGTGTACTGCTTGCGGAGATACGCGGCCGCGCCCTCCTGCACGGCGCGGGAGATCTCCCGCATCCGCTCGTTGCCCGCCGGCTGCTTGAGCAGCCACCAGGTCAGGTAGAGGCCGTACAGGATCGCGACGCCGGCGCAGACGAGCGCGAACAGGACGGCATGGTCAACGAAGAAATCCATCAATCCTCCGGGTGAACGCCCACACAAAGAGACGCCGATCTGGCGTCAGCGCGGGGGATTATGCAGAAGGAGCGGGGGTCGTGCCCCGGTTCACCGCACCGGCGCGGTCGCGCCGACCTGCCCGGCGTAGATCTCCTCGAGGGTCGCCCCGGCCGCCCGCTGTGCGATCTGGCGCTCGGCAGCGTTCCGCTCGGGGAGCCGGAGCCACGGCGTCGCGCCGATCTCGTCCGCGACGGGGAGCACCCATTCGACGAGGCGCTCGACGCGGGCGCGCGCGGGGAGCACGTCGCCGCGCTCGAGGTCGATCAGGTCGCCGGAGAGCCCGTATCGGATCGCACGCCAGAGGTTCTCCTCGATCAGCCGGCGCGGCTGCTCGGGGAGCGGCTCGCCCTCGTCGATCGCGCGCGCGCAGCGGGCGGTCAGCGACACCATCAGGGCGACGAGCGACTGCGCCTCCGCGAGGTCGGGCTGCGCGTCGCAGATCCGGATCTCGACCGTGGGGAAGTCCATGTGCGGGCGGACGCTCCACCAGAGCTGCGTTGCCTCGTCGACCGAGCCGGTCTCGTAGAGGAAGCGGACGTAGTCCGCGTGCTCCTCCCACGAGTGGAGCGCGTCCGGGACGCCGCACCGTGGGAAGAAGCGGGTGAACACCTGGGTCCTCGCCGAGTGGAGCCCGGTTTCGACCTCCTCGTGGAACGGCGAGCTCGCCGAGACCGCGAGCAGCTCCGGCAGCCAGTTCCGCAGCGCGGTCGTGACGCGGACCGCCCGGTCCGCGCCGCGGATCGCGACGTGCGTGTGGACGCCGAACGTGTTGTTGCGCCAGACGACGTACCTGAGGATCTCGTCGTTCCGCCGGTAGTGCGGGGTGTCGATGATCCGCTGGTCCCGCCAGCTCGACCACGGGTGCGTCCCCGTCGCGCCGAGGACGAGCCCGAGCGGCTCGACGAGCGCCGTGAGGTCGGCGCGCCGCTCGGCGAGCGCGGTGGGGACGTCCGCGAACGACGCCTGCTTGCCCGTCTTCACCTCGACCTCCGACGCGATCAGCTCGCCGACGAGGTTCGGCTCGAGCGGCGTCCCCTGCGCCGCGGCGTGAACCTCCTCGAACCGGTTGACGAGGTCGAGCGTCTCGCGGTCGAGCAGCGCGAACTCCTCCTCGACGGAGACCGTGAAGTCCTCCGCCTCCTCGAAGCGCTCGCGGGCCTCGGTGAGGAGCCGCTCGTGCGGGATGCGGTCGGAGGGGTGCATGTCCCGCGAAGGCTAGACGGTTCCGCTTCCCTTTCGATAGGGACGCCGAGCCCGCTTGCAACACACTGTCACATGGACGCGTCGAGCAGGCGCGCGGCCACGCCGGCCCAGCTCCACCGCTCCTCCACGACCCGGCGGACGGTTGCCCGGAGCGTCGCCCGCTCGTCGGGGCCGAGCCCGAGCAGCGTCGCGAGCCGTTCGTGGAGCGCGGTCGCGTCCGCGGTCGGGAAGGAGACGAGCCTGCCGAGCTCGGCCGGGAGCGCCTCCTCGAGGCCCGCCGCGACCTCGGCGAGGCCCGAGTGGCGGGCGACCACCGGCGGGCAGCCTGCGGCGGCCGCCTCCGCGGCGACCATCCCGAACGCCTCGGGAAAGATCGACGGCACGACGCACGCATCCGCGAGCGCGAGCAGGTGGCGGAGGTGACGATGCTCCAGAGGGCCCGTGAAGAGCGCGCCGAGACCACCTGCGGCGGCGCGTGCTTCGAGCCGCCCACGCTCCGGGCCGAACCCGACCACGACGAGCCGCGCGTCGAGCCCGGCGAACGCGTCGAAGAGGACGTCGACGCCCTTCTGCTCGATGAGCTTGCCGAAGTACACGACGGTCGGCGGCCCATCGCCCGCGAGAAACGTGTCCAGTCGAGCCGCGTTCCCGTCGTCGGGCTGGCGTTCGTCGCCGTTACCGGGGTTCGGCCCGTCGAGACGAGCCTCGTGCACGAGCGCGTCGAGCGCGGCGCCGCGCTCCTCGGGCGTCCACAGCTCGACGTCGACGCCCGGCGGCACCTCGTGCACGCGCTCCACCCTCCCGCAGACCTCCTCGAGCACCGTGCGGATGTGCTCGGAGCCGACGAACGTGGCGGCGGCCAACTCGAGCGACTCCCGCCCCCAGCGCTCGAGCTGCGGGTTACCCCTCATCGAGTACTCGAGCTCCGAGCCGTGCGCCTTGACGGCGTACCGCGCCCCCGTGGCCGCGCCGACGGGCCCCCCGAGCAGCACATGGTTCGTAAAGACGAGGTCGGCCGGGAGCAGCGCGCGCACGGCGGCTGCGTTCGCACCGACCCAGGTGTCCAGCTCCTCACGGGTGCAATCCTGGACACGACGCACCTCGTAGCCCTCGTAGCGGTCGAGGACGAAGACCGGCAGGAAGCCGGCGACGTCCGGGCGGACCGCGGCCGCGGCGCCGAGGTCGTATGCCTCGGGGCGGGGCTCCTGGCTGAGCACCGTTACGTCGTGCCCCTCGCGGCTCCACTCGCGGGCGAGCTGGCGCGTGTAGACGTTCGAGCCCGTTCCGCCGAGGAGGTATCCGTGCCAGAGCAGGATGCGCACGGGCGACATCCTGCCGGGCCACCGGGGAGCCGGCGCGGGAACCCCCTTCGAGCTCCCGCGCCGGCATGTCGGTCCTGCGCCGGCCGACGGTCGTCACCGCGGCCGGGGGAGAGGCCGACCGCCCACGGCTCCCGGACGCTCGGCGCGCCGGCACTCCTCAGGCCGTCAGGCGACCCGGTCGTGCCGATCTGCTCGAGCCTCGCAGTCATCGTGGTCGGTCAGTCCCTTCTGTCATGACGCCGTTAGAGCGCCCAGTGGTGCTTCTTGGCGAAGCTCCAGGAGGACCACGACTGGTCGTCCCGGACCTTCATCTCCTGGTCGGAGTCCTGCTTGACGACTGCGACGTTCACGACGTTCGCATCGCCGCTCTTGGCGATGCCGCCGTTCGCGTACGCGTCGCCGCCGGTGCCTTTCCCACCGTCGGCGCTGCCGTTCCCCGTATCCATCGCAATGACGTCGCCGCCCTTCGCGGACGTCTCGTTCCCGCCGGAGTTCGCCATGCCGGTCTCGTTGTACGCGCCGACCGTGTCGCCACCGCGACCGGTCGACCCGCCCTGGGTCGTGTTGGACGTGGTCGTCGTCGTCGGGTTGGCGTTCTGGGTCGCCGTGAAGCTCCCGTTCGTGTTGCTGCCACCGTCCGCCGACGCATCGGCCTTCTGAGCCGTCAAGTCGACCACCTTGCCGGCGTCGCCGCCGATCGCCTTCTGGTTGAGGTCGTTCCGGCCGCCGTCTCCGCCGTCACCGGTGAGCCCGCCACCGATGGCCGTGGAGTCACCGGCCTCGCCGTTGTTCTGCGAGCTGCTCGAGCCGCCGGTCCCGCCGGAAGCACCTGCTCCCGCCGCTCCGCCGGCCCCGCCGGGCGCCCCGGCGCTCGCGCCGTTGCCGGTCCCGCCGGCTCCGCCGCTGCCCGAGGAACCGGTGCCCGATCCGCCGTTGCAGTCGGCGCTGGCAACGCCTGCGATGCAATCGCCACCGGCTCCACCGGTGCCGTTGCCACCGGTGCCGTTGCCACCGGCTCCGCCGGTCCCGGCATCGGCCGCGGCGGCTCCGTTGCCGCCGTTCCCGGCTGCGCCACCGGCGCCGCCGGCGCCGCCGTTGCCACCGTTGCCCGAGTCGGACGAGGTGTCGCCACCGCGACCGGAGTCGGCGTTGCCGCCCCGACCGCCGTTCCCACCGTCGGCCGACTGGCAGCCGCCGGCCTTGACGCCGCACAGGTTCGCGGCATCTCCGCCGGACGACGTGTTGTCGCCCTCGTGGTTGGCGTTCACCGCGGCGGCGTAGCCGCCGTTGGCGTCCTGATCGACGTTGCTCTCCGCCTCGTTCGAGGCGTCGACGCCGACGTCGGTCTCGTTCGCGTTGACGATCGAGCCGCCGTCGTTGCCGAGCGAGCTCGTGTTGCCCCCCGTGATTCCGCCCGAGGTCGCTGCGCCGGTGGAGCTCGACGCGCTCTGGCTCTGGGAGGTTCCGTCGTTGCCGGTGTTGACGTATCCACCGGCGCCTCCGGCGCCGTTACCGCCGATCGCGGTGCCGCCGTTGGCCGTCGCGGGTCCGGACGTCGCAACGCCGGTCTGGACGACCGTCGCGTTCTGGATCGACGCCTGGACGTTCGCCTTCAGAGAGTCCTTGTCGAACCCGTTGAAGTCCGCTAGCGCTGCCGACGGAAACACGAGCCCGGCTGCGAGCACTCCGAGTGCGAGCAATCTGCGTGTCACGTATCTCACTTCCTTTCGTCACTGCCGAATGGACAATCGCCCGTCGGGCACGGCCCGACGGGTCACGTGGCGTGACGAGAGAGTCAGACGGGGACGTCGACCGGTGCGAGGACGTCGATCGGCCGCCTGACGACCGACCCTTCCGGCGCCCGCCGAAGCAGCGGCGCCGCGAGTGCGAACGCGAAGAGGATCGCTGCGATCCCCGACGCGCCTCCTCCCGATGCCGCCGCAGCGAGCGCGGAGACCCACGAAGGCGGGTCCCCCACCGGCGGGAGCGGCGGCTCCCGACCGGTGTCTCCGACCCCCGCGTGGCTTCCCGGGCGCGTGTCGATCCGCGCTTGCGGAGAGGACGGGGCGGAAATCTTCGAGCTGCCGGGCGCGCGCCCGGCAGGAGCGAGCGCAGACGGTGCGCTCGAACTCCGATGCATGTGATGGGCCGCCGCTCGCGGCCGCGATGGCGCGTTTGCCTCGCCGGCGCGGAGCGGGACGTCGTCGACCCTCAGAGAGGCCACGCTCTCCGTCTCGTCGGCGGTCGCGGCGGGCCCGTCGCCCGCCGCCGCGTCGGATTCGGGGACGACGGGCGACGAGGTCGGAGGAGCGGCCGCGGGCAGGCAGAACGCCGTGTCCTCGGGCGCCTCCGGCCGAGCCCGGCCGCTCGCGACGGACTGGGTGGCTCCCTGCTGCACGACGGCGCAGTCGAGGACGAACGCCGTGCCGGCGATCCCGCCGCTCGACGTGGACGAGGCCTCGGCGCGCTGGACGACGATCGCCTGCTGCAGGAGATCCTGGACGACGATCGACGAGCCGCCCGCGCTCTGGAGTGCGTCCTGGACGACCTCCGCCCGGGTCAGCGCCACCGCCCCGCTCCGGGCCTCCGTGGAGACCCCCGTCCCGACCTGCCGGTCGGTCGCTGCACGCGCCGAAGCGTCCTGTCCGACGAACGCGAGCTGCTCGGCCGTTTGCGAGACCCAGCCGCCGTCCATCGCTGTCGTCTGCTCGGCGACCTGCGCGACCAGCGCGAGACCGGCGGCGCGAGACGACCCGAAGGCCGCTCCGCCCGTCCTCCGGGACCGGCTGTCCCCCGCCTGCTGCACCGTCGTCGTCGCGTTCGCCGCCTGCTCCACCAGCGCGAGCTGGCCGGCCCACTGCGAGAGCGTGCCGCCGGTGGGCAGTGCCTCTTGGCGGATCTCCTGGGCGACGGCGGCCGCGTCGTCTGCGGCCGCTGAGCTCGTTGCCGTGTGCGAGCCCCGACCGGCGAGCAGCCCGTTGCGCTGCGCAGCCGAGGCGTTCGCGTTGCCGAGCTGGGTGAGCTCCACCTGCTGACCGCCCCACTGGTCTGCGGCGCCCGCATCGTTCGCGCCGAGCAGCTGCTCGATGCGCTGCGTGAGGTCGCCGGCCAGCGTGGTGCCCGCCATGCTCGCGACCGTGTTCGCTTGACCCGCTCCGCCGTCCCACACGACCGAGGAGACTCCCGTCTGCTGCGCGGTGGCGACCGCGCGGGCGTCCTGGGCGACGTCGACGACCTGGCCGGCGAATTGCGTCGACCCGCCGGATCCGTCCTGGACGACCGTCTGCGCGACCTGGGACGACGCCGTCGCCGTGGCCTCGGCGGAGACGACGTTGAGCTGGCCTGGAGCAGTCATCGACGCGACCGTCGGCGGGGAGCCTGCGTCGTCGGCCGAGGGCTGACCCGTCCAGCTCCACGACCAGTTCCAGATCCAGATGCAGGAGGCGCACGAGAGCGTCAGCTGCCGGTTCCAGTCCCACGTCCAGCCCGACACGCCGTCCCGCGCCCAGTCCCAGCTCCAGTCGAGAGAGCCCTCGCGTCCCTGCTCGTCGTCGTCGGCGGCGCGGGAGGTGACGCTTCCCTGCGGCGCCGTCGTGCCGCTCCCCGTTCCGTCCCAGGCCCAGCTCCACGAGTCGGGCTCCACCTCCGCCAGGTCTCCGAGGTCCTGCGTCTCGTCGCGCTGCCACACCCAGGTCCACACCCAGACCTGCAAGCCGGCCGAGCCGGGGCGATCGAGCGCCGTCCCGCCGACCGCGACCGTGAGCACGGTGTTGGTCGCATCGCCCGCCATCGCGACGGCGACGCTGCCTTTCGAGCCGGCGGCGTCGTCGCCCGGCGAGGTCGTGGTCACGCGGTTCGCCTGAGCCGGCGTGGCGGCGGAACCGGGGCTGTCGACCCGGATCGACACCGACGTGTTCTGGGCCGCTCCCTGCTGTGCGACCGCGCTCTCGGTTCCACCCGGCGATGCGTCGGCCGCCGCGGAGGCGGCGTTGAGCTGGCTCACCGACCCATCGTCGCCCGGCGAGAAGACTCGTACGGAAACGGTCGTGTTCGCCACGCCGTCCTGTGTGACACGTGCTGTGGCATCGGCCGTCGCGGCCGACGGCTGGTCGGAGAGCGTCGTCGCGGCCGCGGCGCCCGTCGCGACGTTCGCCTGCGAGACGCCCTCGTCGTCCCCCGCGCTGCCGACCCTGACGACGATCGAAGTGTTCGCGACGTCGGTCTGCGTCGCGCTCGCCGCAGCGTCGGCTCCTTGCTCGACCGTCACCTCACCGGGACCCTCGACGGCCGACGTGGTCGACGCGTCCGCGTCGGCCGATGCCCGGTTCTCCTGTCCCACCTTCTTGCCGTTCCCCGGCTCGTCGACCCGCACGGTGACGGCGGTGTTGTCGACGTCCTTCTGGTCGGCCGATGCCGTGGCGTCGGCCTTCTGTCCGACCGAGACTCCCTGGTCGGCCGCCGCAGCCGGCACCTGGTCGTGCTGATTGCCTGGGGCGTCGCCGGAGTTGCCCGGCGCGTCGTCGTGCCCCGGCGCGGCGCCGGAGTTGCCCGGCTGTTGGTCGTTCTGGCCCGGCGTGCCGGCGGCGGTTCCCGGCGTGCCGTCGTCGGCCGCTGCTGCTCCTTGCGGGTCTCCCGACTCGGCGGCGAGCGCCGTGTCCTCGATGGGGTCGGGATCCGCCCAGGCCGCCGGCGCGACTGCGAGCATCGCGACGAGCGCGGCGCCCGTGATCAGGCACCGGGCTCGAGTCCCCCTCCGGCGGCACGCCGAAGCTGCTCCCTGCAAGAGGCTCCTTCACTCTCTGCGGCGGAGCCCCCTCGGTCACCGCACTCTCCCCTGACTGCCCGTTCTGACAGGGCCGCCATCCGTTCTACGCCTCTCGCCGAGGTGCGACATCCCCCGTTCGGGGGCGAGCCCGACGAGGCGTCAGGTGAGATGGAAGTACAGGGCGTAGAGAAGCTCGACGGCGGGGTTCGACGTGTGCACCTGCACGTCGGACGGCGTGTCGATCAGCGCCGGCGAGTAGTTGAAGACGATCTTCACGCCCGCGCCGACGAGACGGTCGGCCGCGTCCTGGGCGGCCTCCGCCGGGACCGCGAGCACCCCCACGACGATGCTCCGGTCGTGGACGATCTCGTCGAGCGCGGCGAGCGAGCTGACGGGCACGCCGCCGAGCGAGGAGCCGATCTTCTCCGGGTCGACGTCGAACACGGCCGAGATCGTGATCCCGTGCTCGGCGAAGATCGGCGAGGACGCGATCGCCGCGCCAAGCCTTCCCGCCCCGATCAGGGCGATGTTGTGCTGACCCTGCGTGCGCAGGATCTTGCGGATCTCGGCGAGCAGCGAATCGACAGAATAGCCGACGCCGCGCTTGCCGAACTTCCCGAACATCGAGAGGTCGCGACGGATCTGCGTCGCGTTGATGTTCGTGTATTCGGCGACCTCCTGCGAGGAGATCCGGTCCTTGCCCATCTTCCTCGCCTGCGTCAGCACCTGGAGGTACCGACTCAGGCGGGCGGCAACACCCACCGTCAACCGTTCCGCCACCAGCGTCCTTCCTGCGGGTTCGTCACGACGCGGGGCATTGTGCCGACGGCCCTCGCAGCTTGGGCGGGGGAACCGTCAGGGCGCGGGCCGATCCGCGGCCGCGAGGGCATCCCGCAGATCGTCGGCGGTCAGCTCGTAGCGAAACCGCTCCTCCCCGTCGACCTCGACGAGCGGTATCACTGCCCGATACCGGTGCTCGAGCTCCGGAACGTCCGTGATATCGACGACCTCGAAGTCCTCGCCACAGACGCTCCGCACGACCTCGACGGCGGGGCCGCAGAGATGGCAGCCGTCCGCGACGTAGACGCGAACGTCCATCGCACCGTTACGGGTACAGCCCGCGTGTCGTCGTCGCCTCGGCGACGCGCTGCACGGCGAGGCCGTACGCGGCCGTCCGCATGCTCGTGCCGAACCGCTCGCGCGCCGACCACGTCTCCTCGAAGGCCCGAACGACGATGTCGTTGAGCTTCGCGTTGACCTCGTACTCCTTCCAGAAGTACTCCTGAAGGCCCTGGACCCACTCGAAGTACGAGACGACGACCCCGCCCGCGTTGGCGAGGACGTCGGGCAGAACGAGGATGCCGCGATCCTCGAGCACGTCGTCGGCACCGGGCGTCGTGGGGCCGTTCGCCGCCTCGCACACCATGTGCGCGTGGATGCGGGACGCGTTGTCGACACTGATCGCCTGCTCGAGCGCGGCCGGGACGAGGACGTCGCACTCGAGCTCGAGGAGCTCCTCGTTCGTCGCCTCGTCGGCGCCCGGGAGGCCGGCGAGCACGCCGTGCTCCGCCTTGTGGACCGTCGCCGCCGGTACGTCGAGGCCGTACGAGTTGACCACGGCGCCGTTCGAGTCCGACAGCGCCACGACCCGTGCGCCCTCCTCCGCGAGCAATCGCGCGAGGTTGCGGCCGACGTTCCCGAACCCCTGGACCGCGACCCGGGTGTCCGGGAACCTGCGACCCTCCTTCTGGAGGGCCGTGCGGATGCAGTAGAGGACGCCCCGCGCGGTCGCGCCGTCGCGGCCGACCGAGCCGCCGAGCGCGAGCGGCTTCCCGGTCACGACCCCGAGGACCGAGTGACCGACGTTCATCGAGTAGGTGTCGAAGATCCACGCCATCACCTGCGCGTCGGTACCGACGTCGGGCGCTGGGATGTCCTTCTCCGGCCCGATCTCGTTGATGATCTCGGTCGTGTAGCGGCGGGTGAGCCGCTCGAGCTCCCCCGCGGAGAGCCTCTTCGGGTCACAGACCACGCCGCCCTTCGCGCCCCCGAACGGGAGGCCCATCAACGCACATTTCCAGGTCATCCCCATCGCGAGGGCCTTGATCTCGTCGTGGGTGACGTTCGGGTGGTAGCGAATGCCGCCTTTCGCCGGCCCGCGGGTGACGTTGTGCACGACCCGATAACCCTCGAAGACGCGTACCGTCCCGTCGTCCATCGACACGGGGACCGAGACCTCGACGGTCTTCTTGCAGCCCCGCATGACGGCGATCAGGTTCGAGTCGACGCCGAACGCCTCGCCGATGCGGGCGAGCTGTGCACGTGCGAGCGAGAACGGGTTCTCGCGAAGGTGGGTCGACGTCTCGGTCGCGCTCATCTGCCTCGTGCTGCCACCGCGCGGCCGACTCTAGCGGAGCCTGAAGGGAACGTTCACGACGGTCGGCCGAGCCCCGCCGACAGGCGCGCCGATGACGCGAATGACGTAATCCCCGGCGGGTAGCCTCGCTCCCATCGGCCCGCGTCCCGTGACGCCGAGCGCGTACCGGCCGGGGAGCAGATCGCGCAGGCGCACCAGGCGGCCGATGCGACGCGTGCCGCGGTAGAGCTCGACGTCCAGCTGCGCGAGGGGGAGGATCTGCGGCCGTTCGACAGGCCCGTCGACGCGCCCCGCGACGAGGGAGAGGACCGCCGGCGACCGGTCGTTCGGCGCGAAGCGCTCCTGCGAGAGAGCGACTCCCGTGATCACGGGCTTGTCGGCGAGGGGAACTGGAGCCGTCCACGGGATGCGCAGCCGCACGCCTCGCCCTGCCGTCGCGACGAGCACCCCGCCGAGCGCGGTCGGGGGCGAGGGCCGGGTCTCTGCGCGCACGGTGACCCCGACCGAAGCCGCCTGGCCCGGGCGGAGCACGAGGCGGGTGCGGCTCGTCTCCACGGTGATGCCCGCGGACGAGGCACCCGCGGCGAGCCTGACCCGGAGCGGGCGACGCGTGACGTTCCGGAGAGTCAGCTCGCCCCTCGTCCCTCGTCGCCGCGCGAGCAGCGCACCGAGGGTCACGGACGGCGGATCGGCGACGAGCTCTGCCGCGGATGCGCCCTCCGGGTTCACGAGACCGACGGTCGACCCGGTCGAGCCGCGACGCGCGGAAGCGACGAGGGCGCCGCGGAGGCCGCCCGCATCGAGATCGGGTCTTGCGTCGGCGAGGAGCGCCGCCGCCCCGGCGACGACGGCAGCCGCGGCACTCGAGCCGCTGATCGTGCCGTAGCGCGCCGAGCCGCCCTCGTTCCTGCCCGGGACGGAGGTGACGAGGCCGACCCCGGGCGCGCCGATCTCGGGCTGGGCACCCCCGTCGAGCGCGAGACCGGTGCTCGAGAACGGGGCGACTCCGCCGTACTCGGCGTTCGCGTCGAACGCGGACGCGCCGACCGAGAGCTGAGCTGGGACACCCGCGCGGAGCGCGGCGCGCAGCCGGGTGGCCGCGTCGAGCGGGATGCCGACGATCGGCACGTCGACCGGGTCGTCGAGCCCGAGCGACCCGGCCGGCAGCGGCCCCTCGACGAGCACGGCCCGGACACCGGCCGCGGAGAGCTCGCTCACGACCTCCGGCGTCGTGGGACCCGGCGGCAGCAGCGCCGCCGTGCCGGCGACCTTGCTGTACCCCTCGGGGTCGAAGAGCCGCTCGAGCGCGTTGCCCTCGGTGACCGCGACGACCTGGCGACGCGGGAGGGGAACGACGGGCGCTTCGATCACCTCGCCCGGGCCGAATGCGCCGCCGAGCGACGTCTCACCCGACGCGAGCACGCCGAGACCGGCCCTGAGCAGGACGTGTGCAGTGGGGCTGCGCCGCCGAGAGTCGGTCGCCGCGACTCCGAGGGCGCCGGCGGTGCCGCCGGGTGAGGCGACGCTGCCGTACGCCGGCCCCGCGGCGCCGTCGTTCCCGGCGGGTGCGACGACGAGGGTGCCGAGGGTGAGCGCGCCGCTCGCCGCGCGCGCGAGCGGGCTGTCCGGGAACGACGCGAACGGCTCCACTACGCCGACGAGCGCGATGCGGGCGGCGTCGTGCGCGTCGCCGTCGGCGTTCGGGTCGACGGCGGCCTCCAGGCCGGCGAGCAACTGGTCGGAGCGGCCGTAGACGGAGACCCCGCCCTCGGCGTCCGGCTGCCACCCCGCGACGCGGATCGGGAGGATGGACGCACCCGGCGCGACGCCATGGAGCCCTTCCGGCCCGCGCGACCCCGCGACGAGGCCTGCGAGCTCCGTTCCGTGGCGCTCCGGCCGGCCCGGCAGCGTGGGGTTCTGCTCCGCGGAGGCGTCGCTGCCCGGGTCGACCTCGTCGATGCCCGGCACGAGTGGGCGCTGAAGATACGGATGGCGCGTATCGACCCCGGTGTCGAGAAGCGCAACGGTGATCCCGGTGCCGTCGGATCCCGGGAGCGACACGGCGACGCGCGTGTCGGCGCCCGGTTCGAGGAGGTCCGCATCGACGGTCGGGTTCGGCAATGCTGCGGGGTAGACCGCCCGCACGGGGTAGACACCCGCGACGCCCGGGTCGCGCTCGAGCGCCGGGAGCAGCCGCGGATCGATGGCGGCGGCGACGCCGTTCAGGACACGGACGTACGACTGCTCGGGGTCGATCGGCGCGCCGTGGAACGCGAGCCGCGTGATCGCCCGCTGCTGTGCGTCGCTCGCAGCCTCCGTCCAGGCGCGCATCTCGCTCTCCGTGGCGCGGCCGCCTGCACGCGCCACGCGATCGGCGAGGGATGGCGCCTTCAGGACGACGATCCAGCGTCCTCCGAGCTGCGGGAGCGGCCGGCTGCCGAGCAGGCCCTGCCAGCCGGCGGCGCCGCCGGCATCGCCGTCCGCGGCACCGGCGCCACCCACAGCGAGCGGGAGGACGACGGCGAGCGCGGCGCACACCGCCGTCAGTGCCCGTGCGCTACGCGGACGCGTACGCATCGAGCGCAAGGTACCCGGGCGAGAGAAGGGGTCGGGCGAACCGCGCGGCGGAGGCGATCATCGCCGCGTTGTCGGTGCAGAGGGCCAGCGGCGCGAAGCGGGCGTCGGGCAGCGCTGCGCGGAGCTCCGAGTTGGCCGCGACGCCGCCGACGACGGCGACGGTCCGGTGCCCGGTTTGCTCCGCAGCGGCACGCAGTCGCCCGACGAGCGCCTTCACGAGGGCGTGCTGGTAGGAGGCAGCGAGATCGGCGTCCCGCGCTTCGAGCTCGTCGGGCGGGAGGTCGCGGACGGCATATAGGAGCGCCGTCTTGAGGCCGGAGAAAGAAAAGTCCAGACCGGCGACGCGGGCGACCGGGAATGCGAATGCGTCGGGATCGCCCCGGCGGGCCAGCTGGTCGAGCTCCGCTCCGCCCGGGTAGCCGAGGCCGAGCAGCCGAGCCCCCTTGTCGAACGCCTCGCCGGCGGCGTCGTCGATCGTCGAGCCCAGCACCTCGAACCCTGAGCGGTCGCGCACGGCGAGCACCATCGTGTGCCCGCCGCTCGCCAGAAGGCACGTGAACGGCGGCTCGAGCGGGTCGGGCTCGAGGTACAGCGCCGCGACGTGGCCACGGAGATGGTCGACGGGGACGAGCGGGAGCCCGCGCGCCCACGCCAGGGCCTTCGCCGCGGAGAGACCCACGAGCAGCGCGCCGACGAGGCCGGGCCCCTGGGTCACCCCTACCCGCGTGACGTCGTCGAGCGTCGCTCCGGACTCGTCGAGCGCAGTCGCGACGACAGGGGCGATGAGCTCGAGATGGCGGCGCGACGCGATCTCGGGGACGACTCCGCCGTAGCGGGCGTGGAGGTCCGCCTGCGAGGCGACGACCGACGAGAGAATCCGGCCGTCGTCGCTCACGATCGCGGCCGCCGTCTCGTCGCACGAGGTCTCGATCCCGAGAACCAGCCCGCTCATCCGCCGGTTGCCTTCCGGGCGGCCGGGTCGGCGTCGCGCCACATGATCAGCGCGTCCTCGCGGTTGTCCGTGTAGTACCCGCGGCGAACCCCCTTCGGCCTGAAGTCGAAGCGCTCGTAGAGGCTGATCGCGCCGACGTTCGAGACGCGCACCTCGAGCGTGTAGCCGCGCTTCGCGTCGCCGCGGGTCTGGTCGAGCAGTTGCGTGAGGAGCGCGGAGGCGATCCCCTCGCGGCGGCGCTCGGGGGCGACAGCGACGTTCATCACGTGCCAGGCGTCGACGTAGCGGGAGAGGACCAGGTAGCCCACGAGCGTTCCCGTGTCGTCCACCGCGCCGAGCGACAGCGAGCTCGGCTTCGCGAGCTCGCTCGCGAACATCGCGCGCGACCAGGGCGTCGGGTAGGACGCCTGCTCGATGCGCTCGATCTCGTCGAGGTCACGGAGCTCGAGCCGTCGCAGCGAGATGCTCACGTGCCCGTCACGCTTCCCTCGGCTTCGCGTCCGGCTCGCGCACGTAGACGGGCTCGATCGCCGCGACCGGGCCGTAGGTGTCGGCGAGGGCGGCGTGGAGCGCCGCCCTCGGCAGATGGCGCGGGTCGTCGTCGGGTGGGACCACCGCACCGCCTGCCTCGAGCACCTCGCGATACCGGATCGCGCCGCTGCCGACGCAGAGCCGTCCCCGGGCGTCGACCGCGTCGGGGCGACGCGCCTTCGGCCCGGGGACGAAGACCTCGCCGCGCCGCGCGTCGATCACGGGCAGCGCGCCCTCTGCGCCGGCGGCCAGCGCCTCGAGGGTGGAGACTCCGGCTCCTTCGACGCCGAGTGCGAGCGCGAGGCCGCGCGCCACCGAGAGCCCGACCCGCGTCCCGGTGAAGCTCCCCGGCCCCGTCCCGACGACGAGCGCGTCGAGCTCCCGCGGTCTCGCCGACGCCTGCCGGAACAGCGCGTCCACGTCCTCGAGGAGCGTCGCCGCGAGCGACGAGCGCTCGCCAAGCACCTCCCCGTCGGAGACGAGCGCGCTCGTGGCGACGTCAGTCGCGGTGTCGAAGGCCAGGATCAGCACCGGTGAGAGCTTGTAGCAGCGCGTCCTCGGCCGCGTCCACGCGGATCGAGCGCCGCTTCGGAGCGACGTGCTCGAGGCGCACCCGAGCACGTTCGGGAGGCAGCGTCCCGCTCCCCGCCTCGGGCCACTCGACGAAGACGACGGCCTCGTCGAAGTACGGCTCGAGATCGCCCCATTCGGCCGTCGAGAGCCCGTGGAAGCGGTAGAGGTCGAGATGCGACACGTCGGGGGAGCCCGGATAGCGGTGCCCGATGGTGAAGCTGGGGCTCGTCACGCGACCGGTGACGCCCAGCGCGCGGCACGCGCCGCGGACGAAGGTGGTCTTCCCCGTGCCGAGCTCGCCGGAGACGAGGACGACGTCGCCGGAGACGAGGCGTCGCGCGAGCCGCCCCGCGAGCGCCTCCGTCTCCTCCGGCGAGCCGGACACGACTTCGACGCCCGGCACGCCTAGAAGAGGCCGAGTTGGGCCGGCTCGCGCGAGACCGGCCTCGTCATCGCGACCGGCTCCGGCAGTGAGAGCGACGGCTGGACCTGCGGCCGGCCGAGGATCTCCCCGAGCCGGGCGACGTCGCGCTCGAGCACCTCGAGCATCGTCGGCGTGTAGAGGGCGGCTGCGGGGTGGTACAGGGGTACGAGCGTCACGCTCCGCCCGCCGAGCGTGACCTCCTGCTCCTGTCCGTGGACGCGCGTGATCCCGTGGGCACGCCCCGAGAGCAGGGTCGTCGCGAAGCTCCCCAGGCTCGCGACCACGCGCGGCTGGACGAGCTCCAGTTGGCGGTAGAGGAACGGCTCGCAGGCGGCCGTCTCCTCGGGAGACGGGTCCCGGCTCCCCGGCGTGCGGCACTTGAGCGCCGTTGCGAGGTACACGTCGTCGAGCTCGAGTCCGATCCCTGCGAGCAGCCGCGCGAGCAGCTCGCGGGAGCGACCTGCGAATGGCATGCGCTCGCGGTCCTCGTGGAAGCCCGGCGCCTCGCCGACGAGCGCGAGCTCCGCGTCGGCATCGCCCTCGCCGAACACGACTGCGGTCCGGCCCGCGGCGAGCGGGCAGCGGACGCACCCGGCGGCCTCGGCTGCCACCGCGTCGAGTGCCGCTGCGCGCTCCGACGCGTCCAAGCACTCCACTCTACGGGCGGGCTCGGTCGGCCGGGCCGGCGGAGCTTGACTCGCGCCGACTGATGTCAGAGGGTTGCCTTCCGCGGCCCATCACCACGAGGAGGCATGTGTGACCTGGTACGAGCTCCTGCTGTTCGTCCACGTGTCCGGCGCGATCATCTGGATCGGCGGCGCGTTCCTCTTCCAGGTGTACGGGATGGTTGAGCTGCGCTCGCGCGACACCGCGGCGATCGCGCGCTTCGCCGGGAACGCCGGCCGCATCGGCGAGCGGCTCTTCGTCCCCACGTCCGTCGTCGTCGTGCTGGCGGGCATCGGCCTGATGCTCGACGGTGACTGGCCGTGGGGCAGGCTGTGGGTCGTCTTCGCGCTCGTCGCGTTCACCTGCTCGTTCCTTCTCGGGGCGCTGGTGCTCGGCCCGACGGCGAAGCGCATCGAGGCGGTCGGGCCGGAGACGACCGAGGGACAGCGCCTCATCCGGCGGGTGTTCGCGTTGCTCAGGGTCGACCTGCTGTTTCTGTTCGCGATCGTGTTCGCCATGACGGTGAAGCCGACGAGCGACGACACGTGGGCGATCATCGTGGTCGCGGCGATCCTCCTCGCGGGCTCCGCGGTCTTCCTCCGCGGCATGGGCGAGAGGGGCGTGCCGGAGACGACGCCGAGCCCCACGCACTGAGGAGGCTGCGCGGTCCGCGCTAGTGGCCGCAGCCGCAGCCGCCGCCGCAGCAACCGCCGCCCCCGCCGGAGCCGGCCACGGGGCTCGGGTTCGAGCCGGAGCCGTGCACCGCGAACGACGAGAGCTGCTTGAGCACCTTCGCCGCGCCGCAGCTCGGGCACGTGACGACCTGCTCGCTCGAGCGAACGAGCTCCTCGAAGTGGTCCTCGCACTCCATGCAGGCGTACTCGTAGATCGGCACGACCGTAGTGTAGTGCCGTGACCGGCACGCGCTGGGAGGCACCCACGCTCGAGGGGCGGATCGTTCGGCTCGAGCCCCTGTCGGAGGGTCACGCCGCCGGCCTGTGGGAGGCATCGCGCGACCCGCGGACGTGGCGCTGGCTCCCGATTCGGCAGCCGCAGACGCCGGAGGAGCTCGAGGCCTGGATCGAGGAGGCCCTGGCGCGCGCCGCGGGCGGGGTCGACCTCCCGCTCGTCACGTTCCACGCCGACGAGGTGGTCGGTTCGACACGATTCCTCGCGCTCCGCCCGGAGCACCGCTCGCTGGAGATCGGCTGGACGTGGCTGCACCCGTCCGCGTGGGGCGGCGGCGTCAACGTCGAGGCGAAGCTGCTGATGCTGGGCCACGCGTTCGAGGCGTGGGGCTGCCGTCGTGTGGAGCTGAAGACCGACGCGCTGAACGAGCGGTCACGCGGCGCGATGGAGGCCATGGGCGCGACGTTCGAGGGGATCCACCGCAAGCACATGCTCGTCCGTGAGGGCGAGAACCGCGACAGCGCCTGGTACTCGGTCGTCGACGACGACTGGCCCGCCGTTCGCGAGGGACTGGTCGAGCGCCTCGCACACGTGTAGCGCACAACCCGTTCGAGTATCCTGCGAAGTGCCCGGTATCCGCGAGGAACTGGAGCCTGGATGATCGAGAGGGTCGATGTCATCGGTGCGCGCGGGCGCGTCGGACGCGCGGTGAGCGCGCGGCTCGCCGAGCGCGGGCTCGCCCCCGGCGCGCATGAGCCGGACGTCGTTCTCCTCTGCGTGCCCGACCGGGCGATCCCGGAGGTCGCGGCGGGGATCGAGCCCGGCCCGTGGGTCGCGCACGTCAGCGGCGGCACGCCGCTGACGGCGCTTGCGCCCCATCGGCGACGGTTCTCGCTCCACCCGCTGCAGACCTTCACCCACGACCGGAGTGCCGAGCAGCTCGACGACGCCTGGGCCGCCGTCACCGGCGAGGGCGACGAGGCCCTCGCCGTGGCGACATCGCTCGCGGAGGTGCTCGGGCTGCGCCCGGTCGTGGTCGCGGACGAGCATCGCGCGCTCTACCACGCGGGCGCGGCGATCGCCTCGAACTACCTCGCCACCCTGCGTCGGGCCGCAGGCGAGCTCCTCGCGAAGGCCGACGTCCCGCCCGAGGCGCTCGATCCGCTGATGCGCCGCGTGATCGAGAACGGCTTCAAGCTGACCGGCCCGATCGAGCGCCGCGACTGGGAGACGGTCGAGCGGCACCGCACAGCGATCGCCGAGCACGCGCCGGACCTGCTCGAGGCGTACGACGCCCTCGCACGCCTCACCGCTCGTGAGACCGTCTCCCAAGGAGCGTCGGCGTGATCGTCGCGCGCACGGTGGCGGACGTCCGTGCCACCCTCGCCGACCGGCGTGACGGGACGATCGGCCTCGTTCCGACGATGGGGGCGCTCCACGGCGGGCACGACGCGCTCCTCGCCGCCGCACGGGACGACTGCGACACGGTCGTGATGAGCCTCTTCGTGAATCCTGCTCAGTTCGGCGACCCCACCGACCTGACCGGTTACCCTCGCGACGAGGCGAGCGACCTCGACCGCGCGCGCGCCGCAGGAGTCGACGTCGCGTTCGTCCCGCCCGCCGCGGAGCTCTACCCGCCCGGCTACCAGACCTGGGTCGAGGTCATCGAGCTCGGCGCGATCCTGGAAGGCGAGCATCGACACGGCCACTTCAGAGGGGTCGCGACGGTCTGCCTCAAGCTCTTCACGATCGTCCGCCCCGACCTCGCGTACTTCGGCCGGAAAGACGCACAGCAGATCGAGGTGCTGCGGCGCATGATCGCCGACCTGCACCTCGAGCTCGAGCTCGTGGCGCTCCCCACGGTCCGCGACGCCGACGGGCTGGCGCTCTCGTCCCGCAACGCGCGGCTCACGGGCGACGAGCGGGCCCGCGCCCTCGCGCTGCCGCGCGCCCTCGCGACCCGCGACCCCGAGACCGCCCGCACGATCCTGGAGGACGCGGGGCTTGACGTCGACTACGTCCTCGTCGCGCCTTTCGACCCGCCCGTCCTCGCCGCCGCCGTCCGCGTCGGCGCAACCCGCCTGATCGACAACGTCCCTCTCGAGGAGGATCGATGAGCACACGTCCCCGCACCCCGGCTCCCGGCGCGCCCGCGCCCGGGAAGCTGCCGATCACCGAGCTCGCGACGCTGGTGGAGCGCCGGCAGCCGATCGTGATGATCACGGCGTACGACGCGCCGTCCGGCCGTCTCGCGGACGAGGCGGGGGCCGACCTCGTGCTCGTCGGCGACTCGGCCGCGATGACGGTGCTCGGCCACGACTCGACCGTCCCGGCCACGATGGAGGAGATGCTCGTGCTGACGCGGGCCGTGACCCGTGGCGCACGCCGCCCGCTCGTGATCGCCGACATGCCGTTCGGCTCGTTCCAGGTCTCCGACGTCGCGGCGGTCGAGAACGCGATCCGCTTCGTCAAGGACGCCGGCGCGGACGCGGTGAAGCTGGAAGGAGCCGGGCCGATGCTGTCGCGCGTCCGCGCGATCATCGGGGCCGGGATCCCGGTGATGGGTCATGTCGGCCTCACGCCCCAGACGGCCACCATGCTCGGTGGCTTCAAGGCGCAGGGACGGACGGCGGACAAGGCCGCGCGCCTGCTCGCGGACGCGCTCGCACTCGAGGAGGCCGGCTGCTTCGCCGTCGTGCTCGAGGCGGTTCCCGCGCCCGTCGCGGACGAGGTTACGCGCCGGCTCCGCATCCCCACGATCGGGATCGGCGCGGGGGGCGGCACCGACGGCCAGGTGCTCGTCTGGCACGACCTGCTCGGCCTGTACGACGGCCAGTCTCCCCGCTTCGTGAAGCGCTACGCGGACCTCGCGACGACGATCCGCGACGCCGTAGCGGCCTACGCAGAGGACGTCCGGGAGCGACGGTTCCCGGAGGAGGTGCACACCTACGGGATGTCCGACGAGGAGCGCGCGGCGTTCGCGTCGGCCGTCGGTGCGGACGAGGGCGCGCGGACGGAGCGCTAGCCGGCCTCAGAACTCAGAGCGCCTCGGGCAGGACGGCGAACGCCGCCACCATCACACCGGCGAGGAGCAGCGCGCCGGCGACACCCCGCCAGGGCAGGCGGAAGGTCGTGCGCAGGCCCAGCGCGACCAGCGCTGCCGACCACGCGACGAACGCGAGCCCGACTGCGGTCACGACCGCGCGGCCCGCGCCTTCGTCCGAGCCTCCCGTCCGGAACCAGTCGTCGCCGAAGGCGATCGCGATCGTCGGGACGAGCACGAAGAGGGCGAGCGCGAGCGGGAGCGCGGCGAACGCCACGAGCTGCCGGGCGATCTTGAAAGGCGGGTCGACTCCGACCGCCTTCGCACCGAGCAGCACCACGAGCCCGAGGAGGAAGTACCCGGCGGCGCCGTAGAAGAGACCGCCGATGAACGTCACGACGAGGAGGACGAGCGTGTCGACGGTCGAGTCGTCCATCACCGTCCCCCACGCCGGCGTGAGGAGGACACAGGCCATCCCTGCGAGGATCGTGATCGCAAGGACGGGTTCCGAGCGCGCGTCGACGTCGGCGTCGTCGGTCTCGGCGAGCGCCACGAACACGGATCGAGGTGCGGTCACGACACGGGGGACGCGCCGCCACCATTCCCGCGCCGCGGCCTCACCGGCGATCGCCCGCTCCCCGCCGATCCGGTCGGCCCGCTCGACGGGCTTGACGGGATGGTGCTCGCTCACGCCCCGAGCGTAGCCTCACGCGCGAGCCGGTCGGCGACGCGCCTCGCCTCGACGCGTAGCTCGGGCACGGCGGTGTGCTCCCAGAGCCCGCCCTTCCGCAGCGGCCCGACGAGCGTGAGCCGCTCGCTGGCCGTCCCGGCGGCCGCGACGACCCGCCCCTCGTCGTCGGTGTCGAGCCCGAGCCCGAGCTCGTCCGGGCGGATCAGGTCCGCCTCGCGGAGCGAGGCGACGAGCGGGTCGCGGACGCGCGTGAGATCCGTGTCCGGCCCGGTGCAGTTGATCACCTTGCCGACCCGGAGAGTCTCGCTCCGTGTCGCCCGGCGGCGGCGCAGCGTCGCGACGACCCCGTCGTCGTCCTCCGCGAGCATCTCGAGGCTTCCGGCGACGACCTCCAGCCTGCCTCTCTCCACGAGCTCGTCGATCCCGTGCGCCGCCTCGGGCGACGAGCGGTGCCGATGGGTCTCCCAGTACGGTCGCGTGTGCCGGAGGAAGCGGCGCCGCTCGCCCTCGTCGAGCCTCTGCCAGAGCGCAGGAGTGTCGGCGCGGATCGAGGTCACGACCTCGCGCCAGTCGACGCCGTCGCCGGCACGCTCGCGCACCTCGCGGCGGAGGCCGCGCAGCAAACCGACCGCCGTCGCCGGCCACTCGTCGAGCGTCGCCGGCCGATCGAGGCGAGGGGGCGGCTTCGCGGAGAGGCGGTGGGGCTGCGGCAGGAGGCCGCGCCGCGAGATCGCGTGGATCCGGCCCCGCTGGTCGGCGTCGCGGAGCGCGAGCGCGACGTCGCACATCGTCAGGCCCGTGCCGACGAGAAGCACGTCCTCGTTGCGGTCGAGCTCGAGCGCGTCGCTTGACCATGGGTCGCGCGCGTAGCGGATGCTCGTGAAGACCGCGTCGTCCCCGACGGGGGGATCGGAAGGCGGGTAGTTCCCGATCGCGAGGACCGCCCGGCCGGCCGCGAGCCGCCGTCCGTCCGCCAGCGCGAGCACGAGGCCGCCGCCCGAATCCTGGACCGACACCACCTCACCCGCGACCCGGACGAGCGGCAGCGACGAGGCCCGACGCGCCTCGTCGAGGGCCTCCGCCAAGTACTCGCCGTACAGCCGCCGCGGGACGAACGAGCCCCCTGTCAGCGCAGGCTCGCGAAGGCGGACGAAGTGGAGGAAGTCGTCCGGCTCGTCCTCGAACGCGCTCATCCTCCCCGCGGGGACGTTGAGCGTGTGGCTCGCCGACCGGGTGCGGTATGCGACACCGCCCACACGGCCCTCTGCGCGCTCGACGAGGTAGACCGTGTCGAGCGCCGGAGGCGCCGCACGCAGGAGCTGGACCGCGAGCGTCGTCCCGCTGAACCCCGCCCCGATGATCGCTATCGTCCGCATACCGAGCTCCTACGGACGAATCAGCGTACTCGCCCGCAGGGAGAGCCCCGCGAGACGTCAGGCGGCTGCGGCGGCCGCCGGTGCGACAAGCACCTGACGCAGGAACTGTCCGGTGTGCGAGTCCTCGACCTCGGCGACCTGCTCGGGCGTGCCGGTCGCCAGCACCTCGCCGCCCGCCTCGCCGCCCTCCGGGCCGAGGTCGACGATCCAGTCGGCCTGCTTGATCACGTCGAGGTTGTGCTCGATCACGAGCACCGTGTTTCCCGCGTCGACGAGGCGCTGAAGCACCTCGAGGAGCTTCTCGATGTCCGCGAAGTGGAGCCCCGTCGTGGGCTCGTCGAGGATGTAGAGCGTCCGCCCGGTCGCGACCTTCGACAGCTCCGCGGCGAGCTTCACGCGCTGCGCTTCGCCGCCCGAGAGCGTCGTCGCCGGCTGACCGAGCCGGATGTAGTCGAGACCGACGTCGTGCAGGGTCTGCAGCCGCCGGCGGATCTTCGGGATCTTCGAGAAGAACTCGAGCGCCTCCTCGACCGACATCTCGAGCACGTCCGCGATCGACTTCCCCTTGAAGCGCACCTCGAGCGTCTCGCGGTTGTAGCGCCGCCCGTGGCACGTCTCGCACGGCACGTAGACGTCGGGGAGGAAGTGCATCTCGATCTTGATCTGCCCGTCCCCCTTGCACGTCTCGCAGCGGCCGCCGCGGACGTTGAACGAGAACCGCCCCGGCTTGTAGCCGCGCACCTTCGCCTCCGGGGTGAGGGAGTAGAGCTCGCGCACGTGGGTGAAGAGGTCGGTGTACGTCGCAGGGTTGGAGCGCGGGGTGCGGCCGATCGGGGTCTGGTCGATGTCGATCACCTTGTCGAAGCAGTCGATCCCCTCGACCGTGTCATGCGCGCCCGGCTTCGTGCGCGTTCGGTTGAGCCGGTTCGCGAGCGCCTTGAACACGATCTCGTTGACGAGCGTGGACTTCCCGGAGCCCGAGACGCCCGTTACCGCGACGAGCTTGCCGACCGGGAACTCGACGTCGATCGACTTGAGGTTGTGCTCCCGCGCGCCGAGCACCGTGAACGAGCCGCGATCCTCCGTCCGCCGCTCCGGCACCTCGATCCGCCGCTCGCCGGAGAGGAAGTCGCCCGTCACCGAGCGACGGTTTCGCATCACCTGGGCGGCGGTGCCCTCCGCGACGACCTCTCCGCCGTGCTCGCCCGCCCCGGGACCCATGTCGACGAGCCAGTCCGCCTGCCGCATCATCTGCTCGTCGTGCTCGACCACGAGCACGGTGTTGCCGAGGTCGCGCAGGCGCTCGAGCGTCCCGATCAGGCGGCCGTTGTCGCGCTGGTGAAGGCCGATCGACGGCTCGTCGAGGATGTAGAGCACACCGACGAGCTGCGACCCGATCTGAGTGGCGAGCCGCAGGCGCTGCGCCTCGCCGCCCGAGAGCGTCCGTGCGGCGCGGTCGAGGTTGAGGTAGCCGACGCCGACATCGTCGAGGAACGTCAGCCGCTCGCGGATCTCCTTGAGGATGCGACGCCCGATCAGCTCCTCGGTCGGCGTCAGCTCCAGCTCGTCGACGAACCGGAGCGCCGCGGTGACCGACTGCTGCGCGAACGCGTGGATCGACCTACCACCGACCGTGACGGCGAGCACCTCGGGCTTGAGCCGCGCGCCGTGGCACACCGGGCAGGGGCGCATCGACATGTACTCCTCGATCCGCTCGCGCTGCTGCGACGAGTCGGTCTCGCGATACCGCCGCTGGAGGCTTGCGAGGAGCCCCTCGAACGCCATCGTGTACTGGCGCTTCCGCCCCATGCGGTTGCGGTACGTGACGAGGATCCGGTCGCCGCCCGTGCCGTGGAGGAAGCGGTCCTGCTGCTCGCGGTCGAGGTCGCGCCACGGCGTGTGGAGGTCGATCTCGTAGCGGTCGGCGACCGCCTTGATCGCCGCCTCGTAGAAGCCCTGCCCCCCGAGCGACCATGGCACGAGCGCGCCCTCGTCGATCGACAGGCTCGGGTCCGGCACGAGCAGGTCGGGGTCGATCTCGAGCTGCGAACCGAGCCCCGTGCAGCGCGGGCACGCGCCGTGGGGGGCGTTGAACGAGAAGATCCGCGGCTCGAGCTCCGGCAGGGAGACGCCGTGCTCGGGGCACGCGAAGTTCTCGCTGTGGAGGAACGTCTCGCCGTCGACCACGGCGATCGCGACGAGGCCCTCCGCGAGGCTCGTCGCCGTCTCGATCGACTGCGTCAGCCGCTGGCGGAGGTCGGGCTTCATCACGAGGCGGTCGACCACGACCTCGATCGTGTGCTTGAACTTCTTGTCGAGGACGATCTCCTCCTCGAGCAGTCGCTGCTCGCCGTCGACCTTGACTCGGGTGAAGCCGTCGCGGCGCAACTCCTCGAGGACGTCGCGGAACTCGCCCTTCCTGCCGCGCACGATCGGCGCGTCGACCGTGAACTTCGTTCCCTCGGGCAGCGCGAGCACCTGCTCGACGATCTGGTCGAGCGACTGGCCCGCGATCGGGCGGCCGCAGATGGGGCAGTGCGGGCGGCCGACCCGCGCATAGAGGAGGCGGAGGTAGTCGTAGACCTCCGTCACGGTGCCGACCGTCGAGCGCGGGTTGCGCGACGTCGTCTTCTGGTCGATCGAGATCGCGGGCGAGAGGCCGTCGATCGAGTCGACATCCGGCTTCTCCATCATCTGGAGAAACTGCCGCGCGTACGCGGAGAGCGACTCGACGTAACGGCGCTGCCCCTCGGCGTAGATCGTGTCGAAGGCCAGGCTCGACTTGCCCGACCCGGACAGGCCGGTCACGCAGACGAGCGCGTTCCGTGGAAGCGTGACGGTGACGTTCTTGAGGTTGTGCTCCCGCGCGCCGTGGACGACGAGATGGTCAGCGGCCATACGGGATCTAGCTTAGCTCCCGAACGTACGTTCGTCCAACCCTTAGGCCTTGCGGGCGCGGCGCCCGAAGACGAGCCCACCGAGCGTGAAGCCGAGGCCGAAGGTGCCGACCGCGAAGGCGCCGATCGCGACGCCCTTCCGCCACATCGACATCTGCTGCCAGCGGCCGATCGCCTCTCGCTCTTGCTGGGTCAGCTCCTCGCCGCGACGCTGCTTGCGCAGCGCTCCGCCGGCCTGCAGGCCGAGGTAGAGGTCGTCGAAGATCTCGGGGCCGTCAGACACGTCACGAGTGTATAGCCTCGTTCGGCCGTGCCCGAACCTCGCTCCGCCCCGCGCCCGGCCGTCGCGGTGTTCGACGTGGACGGCACGCTGACGACCGGGGATTGCGTCTTCCCGTTCCTCCGGCGGGCCGCGGGCGCTCGGCTGGCGACGTCGTTGCTCCGCCGTCCGCTTGCGCTCGCACGCGACCTCGTCTGCCGCGACCGGGACGGATTGAAAGCCCTCGCGTGCGCCTCTCTCGCCGGCCTGCCCGCCGCGGAGGTCGACCGTCTCGGAGCCGAGTTCGCCTCCGAGGTGGCCGCGTCGCGCCTCCGCGAGGACACCACCGCGCGACTCGGCCGCCATCGCGAGCTGGGCCACACGGTCGTGCTCGCCTCGGCGTCCCTCGACCCCTACCTCCTGCCGCTCGCGCGACTGCTCGGCGTCGACGAGGTCGTCTGCACCAGACTCGACCGCGGCGCCGACGGCCTCCTCACCGGGCTGCTCGACGGGGCGAACTGCCGCGGCCCCGAGAAGGCGAGGCGCGTCCGCACGCTCCTTGCCGAGCGCGGGCTCGACGGCGCCGAGCTGTGGGCCTACGGTGACTCCGCAGGTGACGACGCACTGCTCGCGCTCGCCGACCACCCGCTCCGCGTGGACGGTGTGCGCGTGTCGCCCGATCCGTAACCGACGGCGGCGTGCGTCGGCTCGCTAGGATCACACGCGGTGTCCGACGCCCTGACCGAGCTGCGGCGCGAGCTGGCGCAGATCACCGATCTCCGCACTGCCGGCCGGGTCCTCGAGTGGGACCAGCTGGTGATGATGCCGCGCGGCGGCGCCGCGACGCGGGGCGACCACCTCGCCACGGTGGGGCGACTCGCCCACGAGCTCTTCGTCCGGGACGAGATCGGCGAGCTGATCGAGACGGCGTCGTCGCAGCTGGACGGCGCCGGCCCCGACTCCGACGAGGCATGCCTCGTCGATGTCACCCGGCGCGACTGGGAGAAGGCGCGCCGCATCCCGCCAGACCTGCAGGCGGAGATGACGAAGCTCGCCTCGGAGGCCGTCGAGGCCTGGGCGGCCGCGCGGGCAGACGACGACTACGCGAGCTTCCGTCCGTGGCTCGACCGGACGCTCGAGCTCAAGCGGCGCTACGCCGTGTGCTTCCCGGCGACGGACGACCCGTACGATCCGCTCCTCGACGACTTCGAGCGCGGCATGCGCACCGACGAGGTGCGCAGGGTGTTCGACCGGCTCGAGCCGGCGCTCCGGGAGCTCGTCGAGGCGACCGACCCCGAGGAGGACGAGTCGTTCCTCACCGGCCCGTACCCGGAGCGGGCGCAGCACGAGCTGTCGGTCGTCGTGACCCGGGCGTTCGGCGCGGCGGACGAGTTCTTCCGCCTCGACTCGACCGTCCACCCGTTCTGCACGTCGTTCTCCACGCAGGACGTCCGGCTGACGACGCGCTACGCGGAGGACGACCTGCACGCGTCCTCGATCTTCTCGACGATGCACGAGGCGGGGCACGGCCTCTACGAGCACGGCGGCGACCCGTCGCTCGACCGCACGCCGCTCGCGACGGGCTGCTCATCCGCGCTCCACGAGTCGCAGAGCCGGCTCTGGGAGAACGTCATCGGGCGCTCGATGGAGTTCTGGCGGTGGTTCTACCCGCAGTTCCGCGACGGCTTCGCCGTCCTCGAGGACGTCCCGCTCGAGACCTTCCATCGCGCGGTCAACCGGCCCCGGCCCTCCCTGATCCGCGTCGACGCGGACGAGACGACGTACGGGCTGCACATCATCCTCCGCTTCGGTCTCGAGCAGGAGCTCCTCTTCGGCGACCTCGACACGAAGGACCTGCCCGAGCGCTGGAACGACCGGATGGAGGAGCTCGTCGGGACCCGTCCCCCGGACGACCGCCGCGGCTGCCTCCAGGACGTGCACTGGGCGGGCGGCCTGTTCGGCTACTTCCCCACGTACCAGCTCGGCAACGTCCTCTCGGTGCAGATCTGGGAGCGCCTGCTGGTCGACGTCCCGGACGCGTACGCCCAGATCGAGGAGGGCTCGTTCGGCGACATCTACGAGTGGCTCCGAGAGCACCTCTACCGGCACGGCCGCAAGTTCACGCCGACCGAGACGATCCTCCGGATCGCCGGTGGGCCGCTCGACCCCGAGCCGTACCTCCGCTATCTGGCGGACAAGAACGCCTCGCTCACCGCGGCCTGACGGGCTGCGAGCTCAGGCGGCCTTGCCGAACCGCTTCTCGGCCCGGACACGCGCCTTGGCGGCCTCGACCTCGCGGTCTCGGGGCGCGCCGCTCGTGACGAGATCGTCGAGGAGGTGCGCGGTGATGTGCGCGATCTCGTCGACTGCGCGCATGAACGCTGCCTCGTTCGCCTTCGACGGCTTCGCCGAGCCGCTGACCTTGCGCACGTACTGGAGCGCGGCGGCGCGGACCTCGTCCTCGCTGGCGGGCGGGTCGAAATTGTGGAGCGTCTTGATGTTCCTGCACATGGCTTCGAGCCTACCTGCCGCCGGCGGCCGTCTCAGCGGGTCATAGAGTCCGGTTGTGGTCACGCCGGACGAGCTCCTCGGTGTCCTTCGCCGCCATCCGAGCGGTGTCGCGGTCGTGACGGTGGACACCGCTGGGCAGTGCGTCGGCCTGACCGTCGCCACCCTCACCTCGCTCTCGCTCGAGCCGCCGCTCGTCGGCGTCGCGGTCGCGCGCCAGGCGGCGCTCCACGAGCTGCTCCGCGAGGCGGGGTCGTTCGGCGTGTCGCTCCTCGCGGCCGACCAGGGTGCGCTCGCAGAGCATTTCGCCCGCGGCGTCCCCCCGATCGGGATGTGGGAGGGCATCGCCGTGCAGGGCGGCAAGAGCGGGGCGCCGCTGCTCGACGGCGCGCTCGGCTGGCTCGAGTGCCGCGTGGTCGACGAGGTCGCAGCCGGAACGCACACCTTCTTCGTCGGCGAGGTCGTGCGCGCCGAGACCGGCGTGGACGCGCAGCCCCTCGTGCGACTCGCCGGCAGCTTCCGGTGACCAGGCATGAACGCGCTTGCAACAGTGTGTTACAAGGACGGCCCGGGGCCGCCGTCCGGCTCTCCCCAACCGCCTCCGCCCGGCGTCTCCGTGCGCACGACGTCGCCCGCGGCGAGCGCGCGCGTGTCCTTGCCCGGGATCTCCTCGCCGTTGACGAGGGTGCGGCCCCGCGCGCCGTCCGCGCCGCCGTGTGCGCCCCGCGGTCGATGACGCCGGCGATCTCCGAGCACGGAGAGGCGGCAGGGGGCGAGCGCCTGGATCTCGCGGACGACGCCGGCGCCGCCGCGGTGAAGGCCGTCCCCGCCCGAGCCGAGCCGCAGCGCGTACCGCTCGACGCGGAGCGGATAGGCGAGCTCGAGCGCCTCGACGGGCGTGTTGAGCGCGTTGGACATTGCGACGTGAACGGCCGAGGGGCCGTCCGCGCCCGGCCCGGCGCCCTGACCCCCGCCGAGAGTCTCGTAGTACGTCCACGCGTCGGTTCCGAAGGTCGTGTTGCTCATCGTCCCCGCGCCCTGGGCGGGAACGTCGATCGTCCGGCCGAAGGCGGCGAGCACGACGTCGGTGATCCGGCTCGAGGTCTCGGTGTTGCCCGCGACGACCGCCGCCGGTGGCCGGGCATTGACGAGCGAGCCGCCCGGGGCGCGCACCGTGACCGGCTCGAACGCCCCGCCCGAGGCGGGGATATCCGGGTCGGTCAGGACGCGCACGACGAAGAAGCACGCGGAGCGCGTCACCGCGAGCGGACAGTTGAGGTTTCCCCGATGCTGGGGCGCGCTGCCCGCGAAGTCGATCTCCACCTCGTCCCGGGCGATCGTTACGGCGGCGTGGATCGGGAGATCGCCGTCGACCGCCTCGATGACGTCCTCCGCCTCGTACCGGCCGTCCGGAAGCGCAGCGAGTGCCGCCCTGACGCGGCGCTCGGCGTAGGCGTAGAGCTCGTCCGTGGCCGCCTCGACCCGCTCCCGACCGCGCCGCTCGACGAGCTCCCGTGTCCGTGCCTCGGCGAGCCGGTTCGCCGCGAGCTGCGCGCGCAGGTCGCCGCGCCGCTCGTCGGGGTTTCGCGAGCTCGACGCGATCCACTCGACGAGGTCCTGGTCGAGACGCGTAGGCGGGATCACGATTCCCTCCTCCGCGAGCTCGGTCGAGAACGCCGGCAGGCTCGCGGGCTCGATCCCGCCCACGTCCGCGTGGTGCGCGCGACTGACCGCGTACCCGAGCGTCGTCCGGGAGACGAGCGTGATGTCGGGGAGATGCGTCCCGCCGGCGAAGGGGTCGTTCAGCGCCCACACTTCGCCGGGCGCCGGATCGTGGCGCATGACCGCGGCGACCGCTTCCGGCATCGCGCCGAGGTGGACGGGGATGTGCTCCGCCTGCACGACCATGCGGCCACGGTCGTCGAACAGCGCGGTCGAGCAGTCGCGACGCTCCTTGATGTTCGACGAGAACGCGGAGCGGACGAGCACCGCGCCCATCTCCTCCGCGATCGCGCGGAGCGCGCTGCCGATCACCTGCAGCTCGACGGGGATCACCGGACGCGCTCCAGGACGAGCGTGCCGTGCGCGTCCGTCTCCCCTGCCCAGCCGTCCGGCACCCAGCAGGTTGCCCCGTCGAGCACGACGAGCTCGGGTCCAGACACGCGCCGACGCTCCGCCGCGCGGAGCTCCAGAGCAGGCCCGGGCCTGACATCGGCCGTGCGCACCGTGACGAGCTCAACGACGCGCCCGCGGTCGGCGTACCCGTAGCGCCCCTCGTGCATCCGGTGGAAGCGCTCGTCGAGGTCGGCCCCGAGCGGCACCCACAGCTCGAACGACTGGCCGCGGTAGCGAAGGCTCGCTTCGCCCACCGCCGGAAGCTCGCCGGCGTCGCCAAGCGGACAGAGGTACGAGTGGACGTGGTCGCGCCGCTCGTCGCTTGCAACGAGCCCGACGGCGGAGAGCACACCTGCGGCCGCCGGCACGAGCACCCGCGTCGCTCCGAGCTCCTCCGCGAGCGCGCAGGCGTGGAGCGGCCCGGCGCCGCCGAATGCGACGAGCGCGAAGCTGCGCGGGTCGTGACCCTGCTCGACCGAGACGACGCGGAGCGCGCGGAGCATCTCGGCGTTCACGACGTCCACGACGTCGGCCGGATCGATGCCGCCGAGCGCCCGGCGAGCCGCCTCGCCGTCGAGCTCGAGGCCACCGGGGAGGCGCGCCGGAAGCCGCTCGAGGAGGAGGTTCGCATCGGTCACCGTCGCCTCCGTCCCGCCGCGCCCATAGCACGCCGGCCCGGGGCTCGCGCCTGCGCTCTGCGGCCCCACGCGCAACGCGCCGCCCGCGTCCCGGAGCGCGATCGAGCCTCCGCCCGCGCCGACCGTGTGGACGTCGATCATGGGCACTCGAAGCGGGAAGCCCGCGACCGTGCGCTCGTCCGCGCGACCGGCCCGGCCGCCGGCGATCAGGCAGACGTCGGTCGAGGTGCCGCCCATGTCGAAGGCGATCGCGTCCTCGACGCCCGCCAGCGCGGCGATCCGCGCTGCGGCGACGACGCCTGCGGCGGGCCCGGAGACCAGGATCAGCGCCGGGTGCGCCGCAGCCTCGTCGATCGTCGCGACCCCGCCCGACGAGCGCATCACGAACGGCTCCGGCAGCCCCGCGTCGCGCGCGGCCCGGCCGAGGGCGCGCAGGTACCGCCCCACCGCAGGGCCGAGGTAGGCGTCGACGGCGGTCGTCGAGGCGCGCTCGTACTCGCGGAGCTCGGGCGAGATCTCGTGCGAAGCGACGACGTGCGCATCCGGTCGGCGCCGCCGCAGCTCCTCCGCGACCGCGACCTCGTGGGACGGATCGCGGAAGGCGAAGAGGAGGCAGACCGCGATCGCGTCCGCGTCCACCTCGGGGAGGGTCTCGAGCGCGAGCGGGGTCAGGACCCCGTCCGGCCCGATCCGCTCACGCACGCCGACGCAGCGCTCGAGCGGCACGAGCGGCTCGGGATGATCGGCGTCGAGGCGGTAGAGGTGCGCGCGATTCTGGCGCCGCAAGTGCAGGAGATGCTCGAAGCCCTCGGTGGCGACGAACGCCGTGCGCGCTCCCTTCCGCTCGAGGAGCGCGTTCGTCGCGACGGTCGTCCCGTGGGCGAAGCCCTCGACCTCGGGCACCCCGGCCGCCGCCAGCACGAGCCGGGCAGCCTCGACGACCGACTCCTCCTGCGCCGGGCTCGTGGGCACCTTCGCCGTCTGCAGCATCCCGTCCGCGAGCAGGACGGCGTCGGTGAACGTGCCGCCGACGTCGACCCCGAGGATCGCCATCAGCCGGTGTTGCGGAGTGCCGCCGCGATCCCTGCGATCGAGCGGAGCATCGGGCGGAACGCGTCGGCGTCTCCCGCCCGGTACCGCTTGAGGAGCTCGACCTGGATCGCGTTCATCGGGTCGACGTACGGGTTGCGGAGCCTGATCGACTGCTGGAGCACCGGGTGGCGGTCGAGCAGCTCGTGCGCCTCGACGATCTCGAGGACCGATCCACGGGCACGGTCGTGCTCGTCCCGCAGACCGCCGAAGACGCGGGTCGCGAGTGCGGCGTCCGGGACGAGCTCGAGGTAGCGCTGGGCGATCTCCATGCTCGTCTTCGCAAGCGACATCTCGAGGTTGTCGACCAGCGCGCGGAAGAACGGCCAGTCGGCGTAGAGGCCACGCAGCTCCTCGACCGGCCGGGCCTCGAAGCCGACCCCTGCGCCGAGCCACGCCGGGACGATGCAGCGGGTCTGCGTCCACGAGAAGACCCACGGGATCGCGCGCAGCGCCGCGAGCTCGGTCGCCCCTGCGGACTCCGGCCTGCTCGCGGGCCGCGACCCGATCTCGAGCAGCGTGAGCTCGTCCACCGGAGTGAACCGCGAGAAGAACTCGGCAAACGCAGGATCGTCCCAGACGGTCGCGCGGTACCGCGCGTACGCAGTCTGCGAGACCGACTCGATCGCCTCGCGCGCGTGCGCGGGCGCCTCCGGGAGCACCCGGTTCGGGAACGCGGTGAGGAGCGTCGCTGCGAGGGTCGCCTCGAGGTTCCGGCGGGCGAGACCGGGCAGGCCGTACTTGAACGCGATCGTCTCCCCCTGCTCGGTCAGCTTCAGCCGACCGGCCACCGCGTGTGGCGGCTGCGCGACGATCGCCGCGTACGTCGGCCCGCCGCCACGGCCCGCGCTGCCGCCGCGGCCGTGGAAGATCGTCAGCTCGACCCCGCGCTCGGCGGCGAGCCACGCAAGCGCCTCCTGCGCCCGGAAGATCTCCCACTGGGCGGTGACCACACCGCCGTCCTTGCCCGAGTCGGAGTACCCGACCATCACCTCGAGCCGCTCGCGCGGGCTCCGGTCGAGCAGCTCCTCGACGAGCGCGCCCGCACCGCGGAGGTCGTCGATCGTCTCGAGGAGCGGCACGACGGCCAGCTCGAGCCCCGCGTCCGCGACGAGCGCCTCCGCCAGCAGCACGTCGTCCGCCGAGTGCGTCATCGAGACGACGAGCCGGTCGATGCAAGCCGTCCCACGCTCGCTCTGGAGGGCGGCCGCCTCGGCGAGCACCGCGGCGGTGCGATCGGGTTCGTCGCGCAGCGTCGTCGCGTGGAGGCGGAGCTCGAGCGAGGTGCCGTGGAGCCCGAAGACGTCGAGTCGCCGCCGCAGCGCGGCGAGCCCGCCGTCGGCGACACGTGCGCCCCGATGGGCGCGGAGGCTCCGCTCGAGGACGTCGAGCTCGCCCGTCACCTCGGCCGCCGACTGGTAGCGGTCTGCGCCGAGCCCCTCCCAGATCGCGGTCAGGCGCCGGCGGTACGGCTCGGTCGGGTTGCGGTCGGGCGGCAGGTCGACGGCACCGACGACGGGGTCGGCGTCGACGAGGGTCGTCGAGATCCCCCATGAACCGGCGAGTGCGCGGACGTCGCGGCGAAGGAGGTCGCGCACCGCCGCGGCCGAGCGCTCGACTGCCTCGCGCACGGTGTCCGGCCCGGCGTTGGGATTGCCGTCGAGGTCTCCCCCGATCCAGCTCCCGAACCGCAACGGCGACGAGGGCCCGAGCCGGTCGCGCCATGTCTCGATGAGCGCGGGCGCCGCGTCCCAAAGGCTCTGCTCCAGGAACCAGAGGCCCTGTCTGATCTCGTCGACCACGCGAGGCCGCTGCGAGCGAACCTCGTCCGTTTGCCACAGGAGCGTCACCTCCTCGGCGAGCCGCAGCTCGGCGTCGTCCCGCTCCCGGACGGACAGACGCGGCTCGTCGAGCGCGGCGATCAGCTCGGCGATGAGCCGGTGCTTCTCGAGAATCGTCCGCGGCAGCGCCTCAGTCGGGTGGGCCGTGAGCACGAGCTCGACCGACACGCGCGCCGCGGCCGCTCGCAGCTCGGCGTCGCCCACCCCTTCGTCCTCGAGCTGCGCGACCGCCTCGCCGAGCGACTCCCGGAGCGTCGCGCCCTCGCCCTCGAGCTCGTGGCGGCGCCGGATCCGATGATGCTGCTCCGCGATGTTCGCGAGGTGG
This sequence comes from uncultured Actinomycetes bacterium, assembly GCA_963742625.1. Lineage (GTDB taxonomy): Bacteria > Actinomycetota > Thermoleophilia > Gaiellales > Gaiellaceae > Gaiella. The sequence continues at coordinate 257,335 of CAVUMO010000002.1, read as the reverse complement.
AAGTACATCGTGAACGCGCGCAGGACGACCGCCTGCGTCTCGACGTCCAGCCCCGCGATCGTCTCGGCGAGCGCGCGGGAGGAGCCTGCGTCGCCCCGCCGCCCAAGCCGCGCGAGCAGGCGGATCCGCTCCTCGAGCCGGAGGATCTCCTCGCCCTCCTGCTCGGCGATGACGGTGCCGAGGATCTCCCCGAGCAGCCGGACGTTGGCCCGAAGCGGCGCGTCGGCGGAGCGGCTCGGGACGGGGGCCACCGCCCCACTCTGCCGACTCCGCGTCGCGTGGACGGTTCTGGCGGCGTGCACCCCTCTGTCGACCGCGTTACCCTCGGCCGGAGGCGGAGGATGGAATCGGTCGACACCGTGGTCGTGGGCGCCGGGCAGGCGGGGCTCGCGACAAGCTACTTCCTGACCCGTGACGGCCGCCCTCACGTGGTGCTCGAGCGCGGCCGGGTCGGAGAGCGATGGCGCTCGGAGCGCTGGGACGGCTTCGTCCTCAACACGCCGAACTGGGCCCAGCGCCTCCCGGGCTTCCACTACTCGGGCCCCCAGCCCGACGCGTTCGCACCGCGGGACGAGGTGGTCCGCTACCTGGAGGACTACGCACGGAGCTTCGCCGCCTCCGTTCGCGAGCACGCCGGGGTTAGGGCGGTGCGCCGGGCGACGGGCGGCTTCAGTGTCGAGCTCGACGACGACGCACTCGAGGCGCGAAACGTCGTGATCGCCGCCGGCGCGTACCAGCGCCCCACGGCGAACCCGCTCTCCGAGCTCTTGCCGTCAGACGTTCAACAGCTCCACACGAGCGCCTACAGGCGGCCGGAGCAACTTCCGGACGGTGCGGTGCTGATCGTTGGCGGAGGGCAGTCGGGCTGCCAGATCGCCGAGGAGCTCCTCGCAGCGGGGCGGCGCGTCTTCCTCTCGGTCGGCCGCTGCCCGTGGCTCCCCCGTCGCGACCGCGGGCGCGAGGTCGTCCACTGGCTCCTCGACACGGGCCTGGCGGACGAGACGATCGACGCGCTCCCCTCGCCCGCCGCACGCCTGACCTGCAATCCACCCGTCTCGGGCAGCGACGGCGGCCACGACTGCAACCCGCGCTGGCTGGCCGCGAGAGGCGCCGTCCTGCTCGGCCGCGTGGCCGGCGTTTCGGGGCACACGGTGCGGATCGCAGAGGGGCTGACGGAGAGTCTCGCGTTCGGCGACGAGTTCCTCGCGACGTTCCGGCGCCGCGTGGACGAGTTCGTCGCGGCTACGGGGCTCGACGTCCCCGAGCGCGAGCCCGACGACCGACCCGAGCCTTTCTCGACGATCGAGGAGCTGGACCTACGACGGGAGGCCGTCACGACCGTGCTGTGGGCGAACGGGTTCCGACCCGACCACGGCTGGGTCGAGGGCGTGGAGATCGACGCCCAGGGATGGCCGTTGCACGAGCGGGGCGCGTCGCCGGTGCCCGGCCTGTACTTCGTCGGCCTCCACTGGCTCCACAAACGCAAGTCGTCCCTCTTCCTCGGCGTGGGCGAGGACGCCGAGCACGTCGTCGCGACGATCGCGCGACGTGACGAGGAGCTGGAACCCAATCGAGCGTGACGCGGCTCAGGCCGTCGCGAGCGCGTTCAGCTCGCGGCGGAGCTCCTTGATCTCGTCGCGCAGCTTCGCCGCGTACTCGAAGCGAAGCTCTTCCGCGGCGACGTACATCTCCTCCTCGAGCGTGACGACGAGCTTCTCGAGCTCCTCGCGGCTCATCCCCGAGACCTCCTGCTTGCCGCGCCGACGACGACCGGGGACGGTGGGCGACTCGAGCGCGAGGAGCTCGGCGATGTCGGAGACGCCCTTCACGATCGACTCAGGCGTGATCCCCTGCTCCTCGTTGTACGCGAGCTGCGTCGCGCGGCGACGGTTCGTCTCGTCGAGAGCGCCCTGGATCGCCTCCGTGAGCTTGTCGGCGTACATCAGCACGCTTCCGTTCACGTTCCGCGCGGCGCGGCCGATCGTCTGCAGCAGCGCGGTCTTGCCTCGGAGGAAGCCCTCCTTGTCGGCGTCGAGGATCGCGACGAGCGACACCTCGGGCAGGTCGAGCCCCTCGCGGAGGAGGTTGACACCGACGAGGACGTCGTACTCGCCGAGCCGGAGCTCGCGGATGATCTGGATCCGCTCGAGCGTGTCGATCTCGGAGTGGAGGTAGCGCGCTTTCACGCCCGACTCGAGGAGGTAGTCGGTCAGGTCCTCGGACATCTTCTTCGTCAGCGTCGTGACGAGCACGCGCTCGTTCGCCTGCTCGCGCCGGCGGATCTCGGAGAGGAGGTCGTCGATCTGGTTCTTCGTCGCCCGCACCTCGACCTCGGGGTCGACGACGCCCGTGGGCCGGATCAGCTGCTCCGCGACGGCCTGGGAGTGGCGGAGCTCGTACGAGCCCGGCGTCGCCGAGACGAAGACCATCTGGTCGACCTTGCCGAGGAACTCGTCGAAGCGGAGGGGGCGGTTGTCGAGGGCGGACGGGAGGCGGAAGCCGTAGTCGACGAGCGTCTGCTTGCGCGAGCGGTCGCCCTCGTACATCCCCCCGAGCTGCGGCACGGTCTGGTGCGACTCGTCGATGTAGACGACGAAGTCGTCGGGGAAGTAGTCGATCAGCGTGAACGGGTGCGAGCCCGGCGGCCGGCCTTCGAGCACCCGGGAGTAGTTCTCGATCCCGTTGCAGAAGCCGAGCTCCTTCAGCATCTCGACGTCGTACTCGGTGCGCTGCCGGATCCGGTGCGCCTCGAGCAGCCGGCCCTCCGACTCGAACAGTGAGACCTGCTGCTCGAGCTCGTGGCGAATCTCGTCCACGGCCCGGTCGATCGTCGGCTTGGAGGTGACGTACTCGGTCGCCGGCCAGATCGCCAGGTTGTCGAGCTTGGAGAGCACCTCGCCGGTGAGCGGGTTGAAGTGCGAGATCTGCTCGACCTCGTCGCCGAACATCGAGATGCGATACGCCGTCTCGCTCGACGCAGGCTGCACCTCCACGACGTCGCCGCGCACGCGGAACCGGCCGCGCGCGAGCACCGTGTCGTTGCGGACGTACTGCGAGTCGATCAGCGTGCGCAGCAGCTCGTCGCGGTCGTGGTCGGCGCCGACCTCGAGGATCAGCACCCGCTCGCGCCACTCCTCCGGCGAGCCGAGGCCGTAGATGCATGAGACGCTCGCGACCACGACGACGTCCCGCCGCGTGAGGAGCGAGCTCGTCGCCCCGAGCCGGAGCCGCGCGATGTCGTCGTTCTGCGAGGAGTCCTTCTCGATGTAGAGGTCGGCCTGCGGGACGTACGCCTCGGGCTGGTAGTAGTCGTAGTAGGAGACGAAGTACTCGACCGCGTTCTCCGGGAAGAACTCGCGGAACTCGTTGCAGAGCTGCGCGGCGAGCGTCTTGTTGTGCGCGATCACGAGCGCCGGGCGCTGGAGCTCCTCCATCACCCACGCCATCGTCGCCGTCTTCCCGGTGCCGGTGGCGCCGAGCAGCGTCTGCCCGCGATTCCCCGAGCGGATGGACTCGGCAAGCTGCGCGATGGCGCGCGGCTGGTCTCCGGTCGGCCGGTAGGCGGCGGTGACGCGCAGGTCGGCCATCCGCGTCGAGCGTAGCAACGGGACGAACGGGTGTTCCTCGGCGTCGTTGGCGGCCGGCGGCGACGATCTCTTGAGGGGATCTTGAGCGAGCCCGGGCAGCATCGCCCGCGAGACGACATGGCAACACGACGAAGGAGGTGGTTCCATGATGTTCGAGAGGACGTGGCGGCCGCTTCTGGTGCTCGCGGTCGCGGCGGTGGCGGTGCTGCTGCCCGCCTCCGGCAACTCCAGGGTGCCCGAGGACGACGGCTCCACGTATACCTGGGCGGGGGCGGCGACGCTGACGGTGGACGTCAAGCCGTGGGGAGGCGGGTACGTCCGAAGCGACCCGTATCTCGTCGACTGCCCGCTGGCCTGCGTCAGGCCGTTCGACCAGAACCGCGAGGTCAAGCTGACGGCGTACGTGACGCCGGGCCATACCTTCAAGGCGTGGGAGGGTGCCTGCGCCGGGCAGGGCAACCCGTGCACGCTCAAGGTGACCGGCGCGGTCGTGGACGTCACGGCGGTGTTCACCGGCCAGTACGTGCCGCCGGCCCCGCCGGCTCCGCCGGCTCCGACGGCGCCGCCTGCCACGACGAACCCGCCGGCCCCGCCGGCTGTCAACCCGTCATTGACGGTGGCGACGAGCGGGCTCACGGCGACGATCACGGGAACGGGCTACAACCCGAACAGCCCGGTCTCGCTCGACTTCGAGTGGTCGACGCCGCCTGGCTGGGTCGCGCAGGGCGGGACGACGTCCGATGACACCGGGGCGTGGTCGTTCACCTATGACGAGAACTGCGACTTCGGCGGCCCGTACGTCGGTCCCGTCGCGTTCAGCGTCACGGGCACGGATGACGGCGGGGCATCGGCGTCCGGCAGCGGCGCGATGACCTGCGGCGCCACGTAAGGGGGAGGCAACCGGCCGAGGGGCCGCGGGGGGCGGCTCCTCGGCCGGATCGGACTGCGCCGACCCGGTGGGAGGCTGACCTCGTCGGCGACCGCCCGCCCCGCGCTCGGGCTAGCCGAGGTAGCGAGCGCGATCGGCGTCGGTGACCGTGCGGTCGGTCGCTCGGAGGCGCGTCTGTGCGAGGACCGTCAGCTCGTCGAGGTCGCCGCACAACTCGCAGACATAACGTCGCACCGTCCCGTCCTCCTCGCGGGTGAGAACCGTCCGCGAGTCCGGCCCGAATGCGGCCGCCGTGAGGTGGGATGTCGGCCCGTACAGGTAGCGGAGCGGCTGCCAGTCCGCGACCTGCCAGATGCGGGCGGAGATCGGGCCCGCCGTCACGAGCCACCGGCCGTCGGGGCTGAAGCGGGCGTCGGCGACCGACGCGGAGTGCGCCTCCTCGAAATGATGGACGGGCTCGCCGCTCGCGACATCCCAGACGATGACGTCGTGATCCCGCCCCGCCGTGACGAGCAGCCGCCCGTCGGCGCTGAACGCCACGGAGTTCACGAGATCCTTGTGACCACGGAGCACTCGTTGGGTGCCGCCAGCCTGCAGTCGGACGTCGCTCCCGTCGGCGACCGCGACGGCTCCGCCCACGGGCGCGACCGCACGCAGGCGCGGGGCCGACGGTCCTCGACCCTGCGTCCGCACGAGCTCGATGCTCGTCCCGGGATCCCAGAGGCGCATGGTCCCGTCCGCCCCGACGGTGACGACCGTATCGCGGGAGACGTACGCCGCCCGGGTCACCGCGCCACGGTGCCCGACCAGCACCTCGGCGGGACGACCGTTCCCGCGCCACGTCCGCGCAGTCCAGTCGGCGCTCGCGGTGACGAGCACCGCGTCGGGCCCGAACGACACGTCTTCCACCGGCGCCGTGTGACCGAAGAGCGCAGCGACCAGGGCACCTGTCGCCGCGCGCCAGACGCGCGCCGTCTGATCGGTGCTCGAGGTGGCGACGAGGGAGCCCGACCCGTCGAACGCCACGGACTGGATCCGCCCGACGTGGCCGAGGAGCACGTGGGTCGCTACCCAGGTCATGGTGTCCCAGAGCCGTGCGGTTCGGTCGATGCCCGCACTCGCAACGGTTCGGCCGGACGGCGCGAACGCGGCCGCGGTGACCCGTGCCGCCTGCTTGATCCGACCGATCCGCTCTCCGGACGGCAGCGCGAAGGCGCGGGCTCGGGGCTTGCCGGCGATCACGATCACCGTCCGCCCGTCGCGGCTCGCCACGATCTGCTCGACAGGTCCCGGGAACTCCAGCTCGACAGGCGGCCGGATGGGCGCGCCCGTCTCCGCGTCGAGCGTCCGCAGCGAGCCACGTGCCATCACGAGCACGGTGCGGTCGCCCGCACCGAACACTGCCGCCGACCCCTCGACCCGTTTCGACCAGAGTTGACGCCCGGTTCCGAGGTCGATCATTCGCGCTCTGTGGTCCGCGTCGACAACCATCGCGCGAGCACCGCTCCGACTCACGTCGAGCTCGACAAGGGGCCGGCCGAGGTCGTAGATCGCTCTCTCACGCGACGCGTCGAGCGACAGGCGCAGAGCATCCTCCGCACGGAACGTCGGGTCGACCGCCGCGCCCTCGAGCGCGAACGCCAGCCCCAGCTCCGGGTCGCTCCCGAGCAGCGACAGCGCGCTCGCGACCAGCTGCCCGCCCTTCGCGACCCGCGCCTGCTCGCGCGCATCGCTCCGCTGCGAGAAGGCGAAGAGGGCGAGCACGGACGCGAGCGCGAGGCCGACCAGCGCCCCGAAGGCGAGCAGACCGAGTCGGCGATGCCGGCGTCGCGCCTCCTCGCGAGCACGTGCAACCGCCCGTTCCCCGTCGTGACGACTCTTCCAGCCGAGCACGGCGCCGGCGAGGACGTCGTGGAAGATCTCCCAACGACCGCTCTCATCCGTTCTCAGGATGCGGTGGTTCGCGAGCGTCGCCACCACAGGCTGGACCTCGGCCTCCGACGCGCCCGCGAACTCGGCCAGATCGGAGGCCTCGTGCGCGATCTTCGTCCCGGACGGGGTGACGAGGTGGTCGAAGAGACGTGCCGCGATCTCGCGCTGGTCGGGGGTCAGCGCTTCGATCGCCCGCTCGAGGTGATCGGCGACGATCTGTCCCGCGCCGCCGAGCGCATCCAGCGTCTCCGCCCGCAGCGTCGAAGAGCCCGCGCCGCGCTCGACCTCCCAGAGGCGCTGCATGACGAGTTGGAGGTACGGCGCCTCGATCCCGCGCGCAGACCCGTTGTGCTCGACGACACCCACCCCACCCGTGCCGAGCTCGATGCGGCCCGCGCCGACGCCGTCGAGGACGCGCTCGACGAGCGCCTCCTCCGCGGCGACCACGTCCCCTTCGAGCTCGCTCCAGCGAGCGAGGGGGCGCACGATCGCCGCCCGCCCGGCCTCCCGATCGAGCCTGTCGAGACGGAGGACGTTGGCGAACAGCGCGGGGATGTCGGCCTTGAGCCGATCGAGCATCGCGAGCGTGTCCTCACGAAGCGAGAGAAGCACGTTCACCCGCAATGGGCGGTTGACGATCGCGGCGAGTGACGTCTCGAACCCGTCCGTGCCGTCGTGGTATGTGAGGTACTCCTCGGCCTGGTCGAGGATCAGGTAGACGTCGCGATGAGCCTGCGCGCGCTCGACCGTCTCGACCAGCTCGCCGGGCTCGATCCCCGCCCCGTGGGCCACCGTCTCCGCGAGCGCCGAAGCGGGGTCGTTCCCCCAGTTCGAGAACACCGCCACGAGAGGCTGCTCGGGAAGCTGGCGCAGCTCCCGGGCGACCGCGGCCAGGAGCAGGGACGACTTACCGACCCCGCTCGGCCCGTACAGCACCGTGAAGCGCGAGGCGATGAGGTTCGCGACGACGATCTCGGCATCGCGCTCGCGTCCGAAGAAGTACAGCGCGTCGAGCTCGGAGTCGTCGAAGGCGGCGAGACCACGGTACGGCGACGCGACGCTCACGCCTGGGCCTCGAGCCGCCGCCCGAGCCGCCCGACGTACTCGTCCGGGTCGACGGCGAGCACGTCGACGTCGAAGCGGCGCCAGAAGGCCCGTTCGAGCGGCGTCGGCTCCGGGTCGACGGCCCACGACCGATAGGCGACAGGCCTGTCTCCCCAGACCCGGTGCATGACGAGCCTCAGGTTCCAGTCGACCATCTCGTACCCGAGGAAGAGGAAGTGGCTGCGCCGAAGCCGCGCCGCCAGCGCGACCGGGACGGCGGCCGCGACGTCCGAGCGCCCGAGGTAGTCGATGTAGTCGTCCTCCGTGATCACGAAGCTCTCCCATTCACGTTCCGGGAACGGGTCGACCGCGCCGTGGAGCTTGAGCAGCACCGTGCGGCGCTCGAGCGACAGCTCGGTGGCGTAGGTGTTGGGAAGATCGATCGGCCGCGGCGCCTCGTTCGGAGGCCGGTGCCAGAATTTCCCGCGGTACGGGCCGGCGGCGACGTAGGTGACGACGTCGACCTCCTCGCCGGCGTCCTCGAACGCACGCTCGAGCGCGAGGTCGTAGCGTCCCGAGACGACGAGGGGGTGCGGGGCGCCGCGCTCTCGCAGGGCCGGCGCAAGCGATGCGAGGAACCGGTGCACGGGCTGGGGCTCGACGGCGGCCTCGAAGCGGCTGTGGAGCTCGTCGTAGAGCGGGCCGGAGCCGTTCATCGTCGCGACGTACTGGGAGACGCGGGCCAGGTCGTCGGGGCGCTCGCTCGGATACCCAAAGACCGCCGCGAGCTGCGCTGCGAGGTCGATCGCGCCGTCGAGCCCGAGCACGGGCACGAGACGGCCCGCGAGGATCGCCTTCACGATCGCCGCGTCCGCATCCTGCTCGTCCGCGTCGGAGCCTCCGGACAGACCCGGATCGTGGCGGAGAATCGCGGCCTGTAGGTGCCGGAGCTTGTCGCCGGGCTCGATGCCGAGCTCGTCGAGCGTCGCGCGAGCTTCGGTGTACGCCCCGAGCGCCTCGGCCTGGCGGCCCGCCCGATAGAGGGCGAGCATGAGCAGCTCGCGAAGCCGCTCGCGGAGGGGGTGCTGCAGGACGAGCGACTCGAGCTCCGGGACGAGGTCGGCGGCACGGCCGAGCTCGACCTCGGTCGCAATCCGCTCCTCGACCGCGACGGCACGGAGCTCGTCAAGACGCCGGGCTTCGGTCTGCGCCCACTCCTCGAAGGCGAACTCGGCCAGCGGCGGGCCGCGCCAGAGGTCGAGCGCGCGCACGAGGAGCGTGCGGCGCTCCTCGGCGGATGCGGCTCTCGCGTCGGCGAGCATCTGCTCGAAGCGACGCGCGTCGATCTGCTCGGGTGAGAGCGTGAGGACGTAGCCCGGAGACCGCGTGACGAGCACCTCCGGCCCGAGAGCCTTCCTGAGCGCCGCGACCGAGTTCTGGAGCGAGGCGATAGCGGTCTTCGGCGGCTCCGCGCCGTAGAGCTCGTCGACGAGCTGGTCGGTCGGCACGACCCGGCCGACACGCAGGAGCAGCGCCGCGAGCAGCGCCCGCTGCCGTGGCCCGCCAAGTGCGATCGGGCCGCTCTCGCTCGTCACCTCGAGTGGCCCGAGGATCCGGAAGTCGTACACGCGTGCGGGTTGTAGCACTCCCGCCCCGCGCCTCCTAGTCCGTGGACCTCGGCCGCGAGACGGCCGCGTCCCGACCGTTGGCGGGCCATGAGCGGGCCGTGGCCGGGACGTTTGGGCCGGATCCGAGCGTGGCGGCATGGCTACCACGCACGCACAGCTCACTGATCGCGCGAGCCTCAGGCACGCGATCGCGGCCACCGTCACCGCGGCCGCCACGCTCGTCTGCATCACATTCGTCGCTCCCGGCCAGGCGGCTGCGAGCGCCACGGCGAAGCCGGCGTACGGCTGGCCGATCAAGCCGTTCCACCGCCAGCACCCCGTCCGTGCCTTCTTCGGCGACCCGCGCATCGGCGGCCGCAGCCACTCCTTCCATTTCGGGGTCGACATCTCGTGCCCCGACGGGACACCCGTCTACGCGACGATCACCGGCCGGGCCTACATCTCGCCTCGCCACACCGAGACGGTGTCCGTGATCGCAGACCACGGCAACGTCGAGTTCGCCTACTGGCACATCGAGCCGACCGTTCATAGCGGCCAGCGGGTCACCGCCTACCGCACGGTCATCGGCAAGGTCGTGGCCTCCTGGGAGCACGTGCATTTCGCCGAGCATCGCAACGGCGTGTATGTCAACCCGCTCCGGCCGGGCGCGATGGGGCCCTACACGGACACGACCGTGCCGACCGTCCGCGCGGTCACCGTCCGCGCGGTCAACGCCAGGTCGGTCGCCACTGCCTCGCGCGGCGCGGCAGCGCACGGGCGCGTCGATCTCGTCGCCGAAGCCTACGACGCGACGCCGATCCCGATCTCGGGCCCATGGCACGACAAGCCGCTGACCCCGGCGCTCCTTCGGTGGAGGCTCCTGGACGGCAAGCGCGTGGTCACCGGCTGGCGCACCGCGGTCGACTTTCGGCTGACCTATCCGTCGAACGAGCTGTGGAGCCGGACGTACACGAGCTGGACGCGGCAGAACAAGAAGATCTGGGACGCGCGCTACGGGTTCTATCTGGTGCACGGGCTCGACACCCGCAGGCTCCGCGACGGGACGTACGTCGTGCAGGTCGAGGCGACCGACATCCGCGGCAACAGCGGGACCGGGTCCTTTCCCCTCACGGTTGCCAACGACGCATGAGTCACGGGTCACGGACATGGGCCGCAGGAGCGGCACTACTGCTCGCCTTCACCGTCGCAGGGGCGGCGATCCGGCTGTCCACGGGATCGCCGGACAAGGGGCGGACGTACACGTCCGGCGCGGCGATTCTGACGGTCGTGGAGCGGCCGCACGCGAAAGGCGTAATGGTCACGACCGGGGGCTGGGCGTACTGCCAGCAGCTTCGCGCGCTCGCGCGGCGCAGCCAGCTGACGTTGCTCTGCGGTCGCTTTTCGAAGGACGGGTACGTCGGCCCCGGTCTCCGCGCACACCGGCACCTCGACTGGGGCAACGCTGCGTACCTGCGTGCGCTCGCACGCGAGGCTGGCACGCTCCACGATCGTGTCGGCGGCGAGCTGTTTCTCGTCGGCGTCTCGTACTCCGGGTTCGGTGTCGCAACGCTCGCCTCGCACCACCCCGAGCTTCGACCCGACCGGCTGATCGTGATCGACTCCTACCTCGATCTCGTCGCCAGACGGGCTGCGGCGGGCACAGGAGCGATCGGTCGGGAGATCGACGCCGAGACAGGCGGCTCGAACGCGGCGCTCGAGGAGCGCAGCGTCCGTGTCGACGGGCTGGCTGCGCTCGTCGCCACCGGCACACGTCTGCAGGTGATCTGGAGCGTCGCGCCCGACGAGGCACGGGAGTTCAAGGGAGCAACGTGCAACCTGGCCGCCAACGCCGCCATCCTGCAGCGACTCGCGAACGGCCTAGGCAGGCCCGTTCCGGGCTGGGTCACCACGAACAGGCACGGGCACGACCTCTGGGATCACGGTCGCCGGATCCTGCGCGGCGAGCTGCCGGGCCGGAAGGTGAGCTTCCGTCGCGGAGGATCCGTGCCCGCGTGGGCGGTCTGTTGACGTGTGGCCGAGCCGACCACCCCGGTACGGTTCGCCGCTGTGCGACGGCGCCTCACACGACGACGTTTCCTGGGGGCGGCGGGCCTCCTGGGGGCCCTCGGAGCGTTTCCGGGTGTCGCGCTCGCGCGCGACACGAGGAGCCCGCAAGCGCTCGCGCTCGCGGTGCGCGGCTCGAAGCTGCCGTTCGCGGGCGACCGGCCGATGTTCGTGACGATCGCACCGGGGGTCGCCGGGCGGGACGTCGCGACGGTGCGCTTCGCGCTCGACCGCCGCGCGCAAGTCCAGCTCGATGCGGTGCTGATGGGGATCGGCACGGGCAGCGTGGCGTGGACGAGGCAGGCGACGCTCGGTCCCGGCGTCCACGAGATCGCCTGGCATCCGGCGCGGGACACGCCGGTCGGCTCCTACGTGATGCGGCTGACGCTCTCGAAGGACGGGCGGCGGAGCATCTACGGAGGCAAGCGCCCGCACACGCCCGAGCGCGCGACGGCGCCCGTCGTCCACTTGCTCGGCGTCGAGGCCGCGTTCACCCGCCGCTCGTACCTACCGACCGAGCCGATGGACCTGCGGGTCCGCACCGACGCGCCATCCTTCACGCTGACGTTCCTGCGCGTCGGACACGGCCCGTACCTGAGCCTGCGCAGCGACGACCTCACCGGTCTCCAGATGGCCGACCCGGTCGGCGTCGACTGGAGGGGGAAGCGCTCGGCCGCCAGGGCGATCCGCGTGCAGTCCGGCACGTGGCCGAGCGGCCTCTACACGGCGAAGCTCGAGACCCCCGACGGCCGTGTCGGTTTCGCGCCGTTCATCCTCCGCTCGCCGACGCCGGGGCCGTCCCGCGTTGCCGTCGTTCTGCCGACGAACACGTGGCAGGCGTACAACCTGGACGACGCCGACGGCGACGGCTGGGGGGACACGTGGTACGCCGGCGGCAACCCACCCGTCGTGCTCGACCGGCCGTACCGCGCCCGGGGCGTGCCTCCGCGGTTCCGCCGCTACGACTATCCGTTCCTCCGCTGGCTCGAGCAGACTCGCCGTGACCCGGACTTTCTCTCGGACGACGACCTCGACGCGGTCGCGAGCGGCGACGATCTGCGCAAGGCCTACGACCTCGTCGTCTTCCCGGGGCACACGGAGTACGTCGCGCAGCACGCGTACGACGTCGTCGAGCGCTACCGCGACCTCGGCGGTCGGCTGATCCTGCTCTCCGCGAACAACTTCTTCTGGAAGGTCGACCGGAGCCCGAACGCGATCCGGCGGATCGCGCAGTGGCGGAGCCTGGCCCGGCCCGAGTCGCGACTCCTCGGCGTCCAGTACCGCGCGAACGACGACGGGACGCGCCAGGGGCCGTTCATCGTGAGCGACGTCGACGCGGCGCCGTGGCTGTTCGACGGCACGGGCCTCGTCAACGGCAGCGTGCTCGGCGAGGAGGTCGGCGGCTTCGGGATCGAGATCGACGCGACCACCCCGGAGTCTCCGCCGGGGACGAAGGTGCTCGCGCGGATCCCCGACCTGTTCGGGCCGGGAGTGACCGCCGAGATGGCGTACTACGAGACGCCCGCGGGCGCGCGCGTGTTCTCCGCGGGCGCCATGGACTTCCCCGCGGTGCTGTTCACCGACCCGGGCGTAACGCTGCTCGACAACCTGTGGCGGCACATGCTGGAGGGGCTCCCCGGCTCCGAGGAGCCCGAGCCGCCTCAGCCGCCGAGCTCGTCGGCGTAGACGTCGGCATACACCTGCTGCGCGTCGAGCACCTTCTCGACGTAGTGCCGCGTTTCGGGGAACCGGATCCCGCCGCCTTGGCGGCGCCACTCGTCGACGTTGCCCTGACCCGCGTGGTACGCCGCGAGCGCGGTACGTACGTCGTGATAGCGGTCGAGCAGGTGCCGGAGGTACCAGGAGCCGTAGCGGACGTTGAGCTCGGGGTCGAGCAGGTCGGACACGACGAACCGGTCTCCCCCGGTCCGCACCGCGATCCCGCGGGCCGTGTCGGGCAAGAGCTGCATGAGCCCGACCGCCCCCGCGTCGGAGCGCGCGTCGGCATCGAACTTGCTCTCGGTGTAGATCACCGCGGCGAGCAGCGTCGGGGGCAGGTCGTAGTTCTTCGCGTGGGCGCGAACGACCGCCTCGTAGCGCAACGGGTACCTGACGCGCTGGTACCAGTCGGGCTCGGTGGTCACGACCCAGGCCCCGGCCGCAGCCACGACGGCCACCGTGACGAGGAGCACCGCAGCGAGCTTCCTCACGTGCTCGCACCGGCCTCCGCGTCGAGCTCCGCCATCACCCCGCCGACCCAGGCGAAGAGATCCTCGAAGGTGCCCGTGTTGACGTAGTGGAAGTCCGCCTGCCGGACCTTCTCCCGGTCGGGCAGCAGGCGCGCGTCGCGGTCGTCGCTCGGCACCCGGCGGCGCTGCTCACGGAGCGCGTTGGGGGCCGTGATCACGACCACCTTGTCGAACCGGTCCTGCGAGCCGACCTCGTAGAGCAGCGGCACCTCGGTGACGCAGACGCAAGGAGGGTCGTCGAGCGCGGCGAGCTGCTCGCGCCAGGAGAGGTACTCGCGCGAGACGAGCGGGTGGAGCAGCCCCTCGAGCCATGCGAGCAGCTCTCGGTCGCCGAACACCGCCTGCGCGACGCGCGACCGGTCGGGGCGTCCGTCCTCGCCCAGGATCTCCTGCCCGAGCCGCTCCACGATCGCGTCGCGGACGTCGTCGTCCGCGGCGAGCAGGTGATGGACGATCTCGTCGCTCGAGACCGTCGCCGCGCCGTGTGCGCGGAATGCGTCGAGCGCGGTCGACTTCCCCGCGCCGATGCCCCCGGTGATCGCGACCGCCAGCACTCCTCTGCGAGGAGTGCTAGACGCGCTCGTCGGCTTGGTCGTCGTCCGGCTCGGGCTCGTCCGCCGCGGCCGCGGCATCTGCCTCGGCGGCCGGCTCGGCTGTGGGCTCGGCCTCGGCGACCTCTGCCTGAGGCTTGTCGGCCGCCGGCTCCGTCGCCTCCTCGGCAGGCGCCTCGTCGACGTCAGGGACCTCGTCCTGGGTCTCCACCGTCTCGTCCAGCCCGGCCTCGTCCGCAGGTGCCTCGTCCTCCGTCTCCACCGTCTCCTCCGCGGCCTCCTCGGGTGCGGCGACGGCGCCCCCCGCGGGGAACGCCTCCTCCGAGAGCCTCAGGTCGGGGGTCGCGTGGACGGACTCGGCGCCGTCGGCGCGGGGAACCGGCACCGCGTCGTCCTCGACGCGCTTGAGCGAGAGGGAGAGCCGACGGCGGTCGCCGTCGATCTCGAGGATCAGCACGTTGACGGGATCGCCCTGCGAGACGACCTCGCGCGGGTTTTCGACATGGTGGCTCGCGAGCTCGGAGATGTGCACGAGGCCTTCGACGCCGGGGAGGATCTCGACGAACGCGCCGAAGGTGACGACCTTCGTGACACGCCCCTCGACGACGTCGCCCTCGCCGTACGAGTCGACCACCTGCTGCCAGGGATCCGACTGCGTCTGCTTGAGGCCGAGCGAGATGCGCTGCCGCTCGCGGTCGATGTCGAGCACCTTGACCTTGACGGTCTGACCGATCTCGAGCACCTCCGACGGGTGGTTGACGTGCGACCACGACAACTCGGAGATGTGGATCAGGCCGTCCATTCCGTCGAGGTCGACGAAGGCGCCGAAGTCGACGATGTTCGAGATCGTGCCCTCGACGACGTCACCCGGGTTGAGCCGGTCGAGGATCGCCTGGCGCATCTCCTTGCGCTCGTCCTCGAGCACCGCGCGGCGCGAGAGCACGACGTTGTTCCGCGAGCGATTGAGCTCGATCACCTTGCAGCGGAGCTCCTTGGCGAGGAACTCGTCGAGGTCCTGGACGCGGCGGATGTCGACGAGCGACGCCGGGAGGAAGCCGCGGACGCCGAGGTCGAGGATCAGACCGCCCTTCACGACCTCGATCACCTTGCCGACGACCGGCTCGCCGCTCTCGGCGGCAGCCTCGATCGCCTTCCAGGCGAGCTCGAAGCGGGCGCGTTTCTTCGACAGCAGCAGGCGCCCCTCCGCGTCCTCCTTCGTCATCACGAGCGCGTCGATCTCGTCGCCGACCGACACCTCGTCGGCCGGGTTCACGTTGCGACGAATCGAGAGCTCGGCGACGGGGATGACGCCCTCGGACTTGTAGCCGATGTCCACCAGCACCTCGTCCTTGTCGACCCGCACGACGGTGCCGTGCACGACCTCGCCCTCGTTGATGGTCGGGAACGTCCCGTCGTAGTCGGGGATCAGGTCCCCGTCCGGGCCGGTCGTCCAGACGCCTTCCTCGGGTTGGGTGGGGGTCTCGAGCGCGTGGTTGCTCATCGGAGCGGTGGAGTATAGCGGCGGATCAGCGGACGCTCGGGAATGCGAATCCCCTAGAAATCCAGCATGAACATCACCCTCGTACGCAACGCGACGCTGATCCTGGAGACGGCGGCGGGACGTCTCCTGGTCGATCCGATGCTCGATCCCGCGGGCGCCCGTCCCCCGATCGAGGGCACCGCGAACCCCGTCCGGAACCCGACCGTCGAGCTCCCCTTCCCCGCCGAGGAGGTCGTTGAAGGGCTTGATGCCGTCCTTGTAACACACTGTCACAAGGATCACCTCGACGAGACGGCGGAGCGGCTCCTCCCCCGGGTCGTGCCGGTGTTCTGCCAGCCGGAGGACGAGGGACGCCTCCGCGCGATCGGGCTCGACGCACGCCCGGTCGGTGCGTCGCTCGAGTGGAACGGCCTCGTCCTGCACCGCGTGCCTGCGCGGCACGGGACGGGTGCGATCGCGGAGGCGCTCGCGCCCGTGAGCGGATTCGTGCTCGACGACGTCTATCTCGCGGGGGACACCGTCTGGTACGGGGAGGTCGAGCGCACCATCGAGCGCTTCCGCCCGCGTGTCGCCGTCGTCAACGCCGGCGGCGCTTCCTTCCTCGAGGGTGGGCCGATCGTGATGGGCATCGACGACGTCCGCGACGTGGTGGCCCGGGTGCCGACCGTGGTCTGCGTGCACCTCGAGGCGTTGAACCACTGCTTCCTGACGAGAGCCGAGCTCGCGGCCGCCGTCCCGGGGGCGGTGATCCCCCGGGACGGCGAGACCGTCAGCGTGTAGACGGTGGGGGGACAGACTTCAGTCTGCCCCCACTCCGTGTTCCCGGCTACGCGTCCTTGTGGATGCGGTCGAGCGGCGGCGGCGCGAGCGGCTGGTGCGCCATGAGGTACGCGGTGAAGGCGTCGAGGTCGACGTCGCCACCGAGCGGGTCGGTGCAGGAGCGGAACACCGTGAAGCCGTCCCCACCGTCCGCGGTGAAGTTGTTCAACGCGACGCGGTACGTCGTGGCCTTGTCGACGAAGGTCGCTCCGTTGTCGAACGAGAGCGTCCCGTCGATCACGTGCAGGCCGCCGACCGTCGTCCAGTGGTAGTCGACGTTCGCCGACGGGAGCATGATCCGGTTGCTCCCCACCGCCGGGTTGTTGAACTGCTGGTTGAGGACGTCGTACAGCTGCTGACCCGTGCAGGTCTTCACGACGAGCGTGTTGCCGAACGGCTGGACGGTGAACGCCTCGGCGTAGGTGACCTGGCCGTCCACCGTCTCGACGCCACTCTTCGCGAGGAGCAGGCTCGACCGGACGCCGCCGGCGTTCATGAACGCCGCCACGGCGTCGCCGAAGTCCGTCGGCGTCGTCGCCTCGAGCATCGCGTCGGCGATCACGTCGCCCATCGGCTGCTCACCCGCGGCGTTCTGGCCGTTCGGCGTGCCGCGTGCGGAGAGGATGTCGCCCGAGATCTGGCCGACGATCCGGTTCGCGAGCGGGGCCGAGAGCTTCTCGTACTTGGCGAGGATCGCGCTCGTCTCCGGGTCGGGCGTGACGTTCTGCTTGACGATGACGTTCTCCGCCTTCGCGCTCGTGATCACGCCCGCAGGGTTGAGCTCGAGGTCGATATCGGTCACGACGCGTCCGAACGAGGCGGCGCTCGTCACGAGCTTGTCGTCGATCGTGCAGACGTACGGCTGGTGCGTGTGCGCGCTGACGACCACCTTCACGCGGTCGTCGAGCCCGTTCGCGATCGCCGTGATCTCCGGCCCGTTGAAGTTCACGCACTTGTTGACGTCCATGTACGCGTCCGGCTGGTTCGCGGGGCCCGGGAACACCGGCGCCGGGATCGTCTGCGACCCGCCCTGGTGGAGCAGCACGACGAACGCCTTGATCTTGTCCTTGGCGGCGAGCGTGTGCACGAGCGCGTTGACGGTCTCGACCTCGGGCTTGAACTCGAGGCCGGCGACCGCGGAGGGCGTGACGATCGTCGGCGTGCCCTCGAGCGTCAGCCCGATGAACGCGATCTTCTTCCCGTCGATCGTCTCGATCTTGTACGGCGGCAGGATCGTCTCGTTCGTGCCCATGTAGAAGACGTTCGCGGCGAGGTACTGGAAGGACGCTCCGGCGAAGCCGTCACCGTCCTGACAGCCGTCGACGGGGTGGCAGCCGCCGTTCTGCATGCGGAGCAGCTCCGGGACGCCCTCGTCGAACTCGTGGTTGCCGACACCGCTCACGTCCATCCCGATCGAGTTGAGCGACTCGATCGTCGGCTCGTCGTGGAACAGCGCCGAGACGAGCGGGCTCGCGCCGATGAGGTCGCCGGCGCCGACGGTGAGCGTGTTGGTGTTCTCCGTGCGCAACGTCTTGATCGACGTCGCGAGATAGGCGATGCCGCCTGCGGGCACGGTCTGCGGCGCCCAGCCGGTCTGCACGCCGTTCGTGAGCACCGGGTTGCAGCAGCCGACCTGGATCGTCCCAGGCGTGTTGGGCTGGAGGTGGCCGTGCAGGTCGTTGATCGCGAGCAGCTGCACGCTCGTCGTCTTCGGCCCCGCTGCGAATGCCTGTGACGTCCCGAGCGCGAGCATCAGCCCGAGCACCGCGAGGACCACGATGGTCCGTCTCATGTAGTTCTCCCCTTCCGTTGAATTCCTCTGACGGCCGTTGTAGGACTGCCCCGAACGCCGGGATTGAAACGGAATTCGCGGGCGCGCGTCAATCCTTCGCGTCGGCCCAGGTGTCGCCGACGCCCGCCTCGACCGCCAGCGGCGGGTCGAGCGGGTACGCGCCGACCATCTCCTCGCGCACCAGGTCGCGGACGGCGCTCGTCTCGACCTCCGGGACCTCGAGCAGGAGCTCGTCGTGCACCTGCAGCACGAGGCGCGCGGCGCGGCCCTCGGTCCGGAGGCGCTCGTTGATCCGCACCATCGCGACCTTGATCACGTCCGCGGCGGTGCCCTGCATCACCGTGTTCACCGCTAGTCGCTCGCCGAGCGAGCGCGTCTGGCGGTTCGACGCGCGCAGCTCCGGGATCGGCCGGCGCCGGCCGAGGAGCGTCGTGACATACCCGTCGGCCGCGGCCTGCGCGATCGTCCGCTTGATCAGCTCCTGCACCCGAGGGAGCCGGGCGAGATACGTGTCGATCAGCTCCTGGGCCTCGTCGCGTGGGATGGCGAGGTTCTCCGAGAGCCCGAACGACGAGATGCCGTACACGATCCCGAAGTTGACCATCTTGGCGGTGTCCCGCTGGCCGCGCGTGAGCTCGGCCTGTGGGATCCCGAAGACCTGGGACGCGGTCGCAGCGTGGATGTCCTCTCCGCGCGCGAACGCCTCCCGGAGGACCGGCTCGCCGGAGACGTGGGCGAGGATGCGCAGCTCCACCTGGCTGTAGTCCGCCGACAGGAGCCGCGCCCCGTCCGCTGCGACGAACGCCGAGCGGATGCGGCGGCCGAGCTCGGTGCGCACCGGGATCGACTGGAGGTTGGGGTTGGTCGTCGAGAGGCGGCCGGTCGCCGCGACCGCTTGGTTGATCGTCGTGTGGAGCCGCCCGTCCGCCGGATCGATCAGCGTGGGGAGCGGGAGCAGATACGTGTTGAGGAGCTTCGTCAGCTCGCGCCATTCCTCGACGACGGGGACGAGCGGGTGATCCTCGCGGATCGCCCGCAGGACGCGCGCGTCGGTCGAGTAGCCGGTCTTGCCCTTCCTGCCCGCGGTCAGCTCGAGCTTCTCGAAGAGGATCCGTGCGAGCTGCTGGGTCGAGCCGAGCTGGAACGGCTCCCCGGCGAGCTCGAGGGCCTGCGCCTCGAGCTCCTCGACCCGCTCCTCGAGGCGTGCCGTGATCTCGCCCATTCGGTACGCGTCGATCCGGATCCCCGCCTGCTCCATGTCGGCGAGCACGACGGTCAGCGGCAGCTCGACCTCGTCGTAGAGGCGCTCCGAGCCCCACTCGCGGAGCCGGGAGCGCAGCTGCGGAGCCAGCCGTCGCGCGGATTCGGCGTGGCGGACGAGCGCGGCGGTCTCCTCCTCCGTCGGGGGCTCGGGGACGAGCTCGACGCCGTGCTCGCGGGCGAGGTCGTCGAGCTCGTATCCCGACCGACCCGGGTCGACGAGGTAGGCCGCGAGCAGAGTGTCGTCGGCGGGAGGTCTCCCGAGCCGAAGCACCTTTGCGTCGTGCGCGGCGAGCTGCGCGGGGTCGAGAAGGCGCGGGAGCTCGCCGAGGCCGACCTCGGAGACGACCACCTCCTCGCCGGCGGCGACGCCGACTCGACCGTCGCGCCAGGCGATGCCCAGCAGGCCGTCGCGCCGGTTCAAGACGAGCTCCTCGACCGCCGCCTCGCGCCAGGGGACGCCCTCGGTCTCGGAGACCGGTGCGGCCGCGGGGAGCGCTTCGTCGAGCGTGTCCACCCGGCTCAGGAGACCCCGGAACTCGAACCGCCGGAAGATCTCCTTCAGGGCGGAGCGGTCGGGCGGGGACGACACCAGCTCGGCCGGGTCGACGTCGAGCGGCAGGTCGCGCCGCATCGTCGCGAGGAGCTTCGAGTCGCGCGCCTGGTCGGCGTGCTCGCGCACGGCCTTGCCACGGGCCGGAGACAGGTCGTCGGCGTGCGCGATCACCTCTTCGAGCGAGCCGTACTGCGCGATCAGCTGGCCCGCGGTCTTGTCCCCGATCCCGGGGATCCCCGGGATGTTGTCCGAGGTGTCCCCCTTGAGCCCGATGAAGTCCGGCACCTGGTCGGGGCGCACGCCGTACCGCAGCTCGACGCGCTCGGGTGTGTAGACGTGGACGTCGGCGACCCCGCGCGGGGTCATCATCAACGAGACGTTCTCGCTGCAGAGCTGGAACGCGTCCCGGTCGGTCGAGACGACGCAGGTGCGGATCCCGGCCTCGTCCGCCCGCGACGCGAGGGTCGCGATCACGTCGTCGGCCTCCCACCCCTCGAACTCGAGGTTCCGGTAGCCGAACGCCTCGACGATCGGGCGGAAGTGGGGGAACTGCTCGCGCAGCAGGTCCGGCATCGGGCGCCGGCCCTCCTTGTAGGTCTCCGCGATCTCCGTGCGATGCGTCGGTCGCGTGTCCCACGCGACCGCGACCCCGTGCGGCTGGTAGTCCGAGAGGAGCTTGAAGAGCATGTTCGTGAAGCCCAGCAGCGCGTTCGTCGGCCGGCCGTCCGTCGTCTGGAGCTCCTCGGGCAGCGCGAAGTACGCGCGGTACGCGAGGTTGTTGCCGTCGACGAGAAAGAGCTGGGCGCCGCGCACGGGGCCGTCGTCGAGCTGGAGCTCCTCGCCCGTCACCGTCTTGGGGCTCACGCGCGCCCCTGGCCGACGACCGCTCCCGCCCGGCGAAGCCGGGCTCCGCGGACGCCTGGCGCCGCTCGCAGCACGGTGCCTTCCGGGCCCGTACCTCGCGTACTGTGCCCTCCGGCCCCGCACCGCGAGCGACGCCCCAGGAACGCGCGGGCGCCGCCGGTGACAAGTCCGATCCGCATCCTGCGAGCGTAACCGAGCCCGGGTTGCGCCTACGATTGTCGGATGCCCGGCCTCGCCGCGACCGGATCGACGAGCATCGAGCTACTCGCCGAGGAGCACCTCGACGACGCGGCCGTGCTCCTGTCCGCCCGGCACGCGGCCGGTCGTCGTGTGGAGCCCGCGCTCGACCCGCGCTACGAGGAGCCGGAGGCCGCCCGCGCGGAGATCGCCGCGCTTCTGGCCCGGGAGGAGTCGTCGGGCGTCGTCGCGCTCCGCGACGGCGAGGTCGCCGGATACCTCGTCGGCGTGCCGCTCGACGAGATCTGGGGCCCGAACATGTGGGTCGAGCCCGCGGGCCACGCCGTCTCGGCGCCCGAGCTCGTCCGCGATCTCTATGCCGCTGCTGCCGCGGCCTGGGTCGCAGAGGGCCGGACGTCGCACTATGCGATGGTCCCCGCCACGGATCCCGAGCTGGTCGACGCCTGGTTCCGCCTCGGCTTCGGCCACCAGCACGTGTCCGCGATCCGCGATCCCCTCGACGAAGCGCCTGCGCCGCCCGAGGGGATCACCGTGCGGCCCGCTCGGCGCGAGGACCTCGACGCGCTCGCCCGCGCGGAGCTGGCGCTGGGCGAGCACCAGCTCCGCTCGCCCGTCTTCTCGCAGGTCGGCCCGCCGACGTTCGAGGAGGCGCGCAGCGAGTGGGACGAGGACTTCGACGACCCGACGTACACGACGTTCGTCGCGGAGCGCGACGGCACGGTGCTCGGCTCGGCGATCGGGTGCGCGATCGAGGTCTCCTCGCTGCACCGCAGCCTCGCGCTCCCGCGCGGCGCCGGGTTCCTCGGCTTCGCGGCCGTCCTACCGGAGCATCGCGGGCTCGGAGCCGGTCGGGTGCTCGGCGAGACGATCCTCGCCTGGGCGAAGGATGCCGGCTACCCGACAGTCGTCACCGACTGGCGGATGACGAACCTGCTCTCGTCGCGCACCTGGCCCCGCCTCGGGTTTCGGCCGACGTTCTACCGCCTGTTCCGCGCGATCGCCTGAGGCGCAGGCCCGGGGGCGGCTGCCGCCCTAGGATGGCCGGGGTGCGCGTCCCGCTCGCGTCCGGCTCGCGTCTCCCGCTCGTCACGGTTCCCGACGATGCGGTGCTCCTCGTACCGCCTCCGCCGCTCGATCCGATCGTGGACGTCGGCGCGGCCGTCCTCGAGGCGCTCCGATATCCGCTCGCAGGCCCGCCGCTTCACGTCGTCGCGCCGCGCGACGGCCGCGCGACGGTCGTCGTCCAGCCCATGTCGCTTCCCGTGCCCTCGGCGGCCGAGGACCCGCGGCGCGACGCGCTGGCCGCCGTGCTCGATGCGCTTGCCGCGGCGGGAATCTCCCGCGACCGGCAGACGGTGCTCGTCGCCGGTGGGCTCGGCCGCCGGGCGAGCCGTCGAGAGCTGGAAGGGCTGATGCGGCCCGATCGCGCGCGAGCCTTCCGGGGGCGGGTCGTCGTCCACGACTGCGAGGGGGAGGATCTCGTGCGACTGGAGCTGGACGGCCGCCCACACCACATCCACCCGGCGCTCCTGGAGGCGGACGTCGTCGTCACCGTCGGTGCCGGCGAGACCGTTCTGAACGGCGGAGCGACGGCGCTCGTCGACGCGTGCGGGCCCTCGACGATTCGCGCGGCGACGGCGACGTCGCTGCTCGAGCCGTCGGGCGCCCCGGGCTGGCGGCTCGCCGGAGCGCTCGAAGCCGAGCTGCGGCGCCGGGTTCCGGTCGTCGGGCTCTCGCTCGTCCTCGACCGGCCGCGCCTCACCGGGCCGTATCACGGCTACCCGTGGGATCCGGGAGCCCGTGCGGCGGTCACGCGCTCTCCGCTGCGGCGCGTCGTCAACGCGGCGCCGGCGGGCCTGCGACGGTGGCTCGTCGGGCGGCTCACGTACGAGCTGCACACGGTGGCGGCGCTCGCGGGCCCGCCGTCGGTCGCACACGCGGAAGCGCTGCTCCGTGGCTCGGTCGTCCTCGGCGTCCCGCTCGAGCGGCAGCTCGACACGATCGTCGTGCCTCTCCCCCACACCGGGCTCGGAATGCCGCGCGAGCCGCTCAACCCGATCACGGCGGCGGCGCTCGGGCTCGGGCACGCGCTTCGCCTGTGGCGTGACCAGCCGCCGCTCGCCGACGGTGGCACGATCGTCCTGCTCCACCCGTTCACCCGCGTGATGGGCCACGGGCCGCAGGCGCCGTACCGCACGCTCTTCGCCGCCCTCCGCGACGGCTCGCGCCCGCGGCTTCGCGCGACCGAGGCTACAGCCGCGCGCGACCGGCGCGCCGTCGCGGCGTATCGGACCGGAGCCGCCCCGCATCCGCGGCTGCCGTTCGCCGACTGGGAGGCGTGCGGCTCCGTGCTCGACCGCGCCGGCTCCGTGATCGTCGCGGGCTGCCGCGACGCCGGCGCTGCGCGGGCGCTCGGGCTCGTCCCCTCGCACAGCCCCGCGACAGCGCTTGCGATGGCGCGCGGGCTCTCGGGCGACGAAAGCTCGACCGGCGTCGTGTTCGGGCCGCCGTACCCGAGGCTCGTCGTCGGCGGCTGACGTCGACGCCGCCCCAAGGAGAGGTCAGTTGCGGCGGCGAAGCCGACGCCTGCAGGGATGTGCCCCCGCCGCAGGCGGGGATCCGAGCGGCGGATTCCGCTCCTGCGGAATCCGCCTTGCGAACAAACTTCAGTCGAGCCCCAAGTACGCTTTCCGGACGGCCTCGTTCGTCTTCAGCTGGGACGCGGGACCGGCGAGCGTGATCCGGCCCGTCTCCATCACGTACCCGCGATGAGCCGTGTCGAGCGCCATCAGCGCGTTCTGCTCGACGAGCAGGACGGGCGTGCCCTCGGCGTTGATCGTGTGGATGATCTCGAAGATCTTCTCGACGAAGATCGGTGCGAGCCCCATCGACGGCTCGTCGAGCAGGAGGAGCTTCGGGCGGGCCATCAGCGCCCGGCCGATCGCGCACATCTGCTGCTCGCCGCCGGACATCGTTCCCGCCTTCTGCGTCCGGCGCTCGTAGAGCCGTGGGAACAGCTCGAACACGCGGTCCATGTCGCCCTGGAAGTTCTCGCGGTCTGTGCGCTGGAACGCACCCATCTCGAGGTTCTCGGTGACCGTCATCCGCGGGAACAGCCGCCGCCCCTCCGGGCTCTGCGCGATCCCGTTCTTGACGATGGTGTGGGGCGCGGCCGTCGTGATCTCGCGGCCCTCGAAGCGGATCGAGCCCTGACGGGGCCGGTTGAGGCCGTTGATCGCGCGGAGCGTCGTCGACTTGCCTGCGCCGTTCGCCCCGATCAACGTCACGATCTCCCCGGTGCCGACCGTCAGCGTGACGCCTTTCAGCGCGTGGATCGCGCCGTAGTAGACGTGCACGTCCTCGAGGGAGAGGACGTCCTCGGTCGACCCGGCCGTCGCCGCAGGATGCGCCGAGGAGCTCACGCAGCGGCGCCCTTGCCGAGGTAGGCCTCGATCACGCGCTCATCCGCCTGGATCTCGGCGGCGGAGCCCTCGGCGATCTTCGCGCCGTACTCGAGGACCGTGATCCGCTCGGACACGCCCATCACGACCTTCATGTCGTGCTCGATCAGGAGCACGCTGAGACCCTTCTCGTCGCGGACGCGCCGGACGAACGCGGTGAAGTCGGCGCTCTCCTGCGGGTTCATCCCGGCGGTGGGCTCGTCGAGGAGGAGGAGCTTCGGGTCGGTCCCGAGCGCCCGCGCGACCTCGAGTCGGCGCTGGTCGCCGTACGGCAGGTTGCCCGCCCGGTCGTGGTGCCGCCGCGGGAGGCCGCAGTAGACGAGGATCTCGCGCGCGCGGTCGCGCGCCTCCACTTCCTCCCGCTTGACGCGCCTGGTGCGGAGGATCGCGCCGAGGATCCCGCTGCGCAGCCGGCAGTGCATCCCGACGAGGACGTTCTCGAGCGCGCTCATCTGCGAGAACAGGCGGATGTTCTGGAACGTGCGCCCGATCCCGAGGGCGGTGATCGCGTGCGGAGGCATGTGGACGACCTCGGTCCCGTCGAACACGATCGACCCGGACGTCGGCTTGTAGACGCCCGTCAGCTGGTTGAAGAACGTCGTCTTGCCCGCGCCGTTCGGCCCGATCAGCGCGACGATCGCGCCGCGCGGGATCGTGAAGTCGATGTCGTCCGAGGCGAGCAGCCCGCCGAACTCCTTGCGCACCTTCGTCGCGACGAGCAGGTTGTCGTCGGGGCTCATCAGTCGTCCGTCGGGTTGCGGTCCGTGAGCGCGCCCTCGGTCTGGACGTCGTAGAAGGGCGTGTCTTGCACGCCTTCCTCGAGCTCGATCTTGTGTCTGCGTTCCGGGATCAGCCCGGCGGGGCGGAACAGCATCATCACGACGATGATGATCCCGTAGATCCCGAACTGGTACTTCGTCGGGTCGAAGTTGAGCCCGGCGTCCTGGATCTTGCTGCCGATCGTCGAGAGGCCGCTGAAGTTGAGGTACGCCAGGATCATCCCACCGACGACCACTCCCCAGATGCTCCCCATCCCGCCCAGGATGACCATGCAGAGCAGGAACACCGAGATGTTGAAGTAGAAGTCCGCGGGGAACGCGCCGGACTTGAAGCTCGCGTAGTAGGCCCCGGCAATCCCTCCGAAGAACGCGCCGAGCGCGTACGCCCAGGTCTTCGTCTTCATCAGCGGGACGCCCATCGCGGCGGCGGCGGTCTCGTCCTCGCGGATCGCGATCCACGCGCGCCCGAGGCGTGAGTCGCGCAGGCGCACGGAGCAGAAGACCGTGAAGAGGAGCAGCAGGAACGCGATGAGGTAGTACCAGCGCTCGCGGTTGTCCGAGGTCTGGAAGTTCTCGGGCAGCCCGATCGCGCTCAGAACGGGGAATCCGACCGGGTCGATCGGAGCGATCCCGAAGGTGCCTCCGGTGAGGTTGAAGCCGCCGAAGCTGTCGCCGTTCCGGACGACCTGCGGGATGATCTCCCCGAAGCCGAGGGTGACGATCGCGAGGTAGTCGCCCCGGAGACGGAGCGTCGGGAGCCCGATCACGATGCCGGCGAACATCGTCAGCAGGCCGGCGATGATCAGCACGAGCCACATCGTCAGGTGGATGCCCACCAGGTCGTTGTTCACCGACGAGCCGAAGTGGAACGTGACCTGCTCGAAGTGCTGGGACGCGAACCAGCCGGCCGTGTACGCGCCGACGGCGTAGAAGGCCACGTAGCCGAGGTCGAGCAGGCCGCAGTAGCCGACGACGATGTTCAGGCCGACGGCCATCATCGTGAACGCGATCATCACCACGACCGTCCCCGTCGTCGGCATGAAGTCGCCGATCAGCGGCAGGGTGCTCAGCGGGTCCTCGAGGACCGGATACAGGAGGCCGAGCAGGATCACCGCGGGGACTAGCCAGACGTTGGGGTTGTCCCGCGCGCGGCTCCTCACACGGTCGACGTAGGCGCTCACGCACCCTCCGGGGTCTGCTCGCCGAGGAGGCCCTGAGGCCGGAAGACGAGCACGGCGATCAGGATCCCGAACACGATCGACCGGGTCCAGTCACCCCCCGGGGCGTGCCACGTGAGACCCTCGTTGAACGACTGAACGAAGCCGATCAGGAGCGCCCCGAGCACGGCGCCCGCGAGGTTGCCGATCCCGCCGAGCACGGCGGCGGTGAACGCGATCAGTCCGAGCTCGAACCCCGTGTCGTAACGGATGTTGTACTCGAGGAGGAAGACCAGACCGGCAACGGCCGCGAGCGCCCCCGCGATGAAGAACGTCACGGAGATGGTCCGGTTGACATTGATGCCCATCATCGCCGACGCCTCGGTGTCCTGGGAGACCGCGCGCATCGCCTTCCCCTGGCGCGTGTAGCCCACGAACCAGCTGAGCACGACGAGGGCGGGGACGATGATCGCGAGCGCGAAGACGAGCTTCCATGTGAAGCGGATCTCGCCGATCGTGAACGCCGCGCCCTGCGGGATCAGGTCCGAGCCGCTCTCGTAGTCGACGCCGTAGAGCGCGAGAGAGATGTTCGAGACGATGAACGACATCCCGACCGCGGTGATCAACGGCGTCAGCCGCGGCGCATGCCGGAGTGGGCGATAGGCGACTCGCTCGATCGTCGCGTTGACGACCGCGAAGAGCGGGATCGTGACGGCGAGGGTCACGACGATCCCCCCGACGACCACGAGGTTGCTCGAGTCGCCCGTCAGCCCGAGCACCGAGAGGAGCATCGTGCTGGCGACGAGGCCCGACAGCGAGAACACGTCGCCGTGGGCGAAGTTGATCAGCTGGAGAATCCCGTAGACCAGCGTGTAGCCCAGCGCGACGACACCGTAGATCGAGCCCCGCGTGAGCCCGTCGAGTCCGACGTTCACGAACTCCTGCGGCCCCTTGACGAAGTTGACGAGGAGCCATAGGCCCACGAGCGCGACCAGGGCGAGGCCGATCCCGTTCACGACCTTCGGGTTCCGGAGGACCCGGAGGACCCTCGTTTGCACGTCGCTCATGGACCGCGCGACTCTATGCCAGAACGGGGCGGGAGGGCAACAGCCCTCCCGCCCGTCACCACGAGCTGGTCCGTTCCTTACTTGCCGCCTGCCGCCGCAACCGTCGCCGGCTTCGGCGAGATGACGGTGTCCGTGGTCAGCTGGTCGGTCGCCTTGTAGATCGTGAACCCGACCACGGCGCCGGAGGCATCCTCGGGGTCGCCGTTCTCGTCGATCTTGAACGAGCCGAGCAGGCCGTCCGTGATGTTCGTCTCGAACACCTTCTTGATCACGTCGGCCCGGCTGCCGTCCGACGCCGCGATCGCGTCGAGCATGACCGTTGCCGCCTCCCCGCCGTAGATCGCGTACGGGTCGATGGACTGGCCCTGGAGCGGGCCTTTCTCGAGCCCGTCGATGAACTTGAGGGCCGTTCCCTTGAAGGTGTCGATCGGCACGCCGGCGACCGACATGTACATGCCCTTCGCCGCCGTCCCGGACTCGTCGATCGTGGACTGCTGGGTGAACCCGTCCGGCGCGAGCAGCTTGACCGCGCCGTCGTTCGGCCCGAGCACCGCGACCTTGTCCTTGATCACCTGGGCGCCGTTCTCGTCGATCAGCCCGCCGAGGAACACCGCGTCCGCCCCGGTCGACTTGATCTTCTGCATCTGCGACGTGTAGCTCGTCGCCTTGGGATCCCACGCCTCGAAGCCGGCGATCTTGATCCCGAGGGACTCCGCCGCCTTGCGGGTCGTGGTCGCGACGCCGAGGCCGTACGCCTCCTTGTCGTTGAGGATGTAGACGCTCTTGATCCCCTCTTTCTGCATGAACTCGGCCTGGGCCGCGCCCTGGTAGGCGTCGTGCGCCACGACACGGGCGTAGTTGCGGGTCCCCGACGGGTAGTACTTGTCCGGCTCGGTCGTGTCGCAGCCTCCGGGGAGGTTGACCGTGAGGCACGGATACGTGTTCGCCGGTGAGACCATCGCGATGCCGCCGTCCGGCGCCTGGTTCAGCACCGGGATCTCGATCGCCGCGCAACCGGAGTTGAACGTGCCGATCACCCCGATCACCTTGTCGTTCGCGGCGTAGGCGTTCGCGTTGGCCGAGCACTTGCCCGAGTCCCACTTGCCTGCCTGGGCAGTCGCGTTGTCGCACGACTGGTAGCCGATGTTGTAGTCCCCGGCCTTCCAGTTCTGCTGCTCGAGCTGGTAGCGGATCGCCGCGATGATCTGCTGGTTCTGCGCGCGGGACGACCCCTGGAGCGGGAGGTCCGACGCCATGATGTAATCGGGATCCCCGTCGCCCTTGTACTCGATCGCCGTGCACGACGACGACGGCAGGGCTTCGGGCGCGCCGCCGTCCCCACCGCCGCCGCAGCCAGCCGCGACGAACGCGGACGCGGCGACGACGAATCCGGCGAGGAACACCCCGCTTCTCTTGAGCTTCAAGCTCATCCTCCTCCTTGGTGAACCGGAACCGGGCCCGACACGCGCCGGGGCCCCTAGCTGGGCGGAGAGTCTAGACAAACGTGGGGGAACCACATGGTTCCCCCACGAGCCCCCTCCTTCTGCGCTGCACACGGAGGAGCCGCCCTTGGCCTCCCGGCCGGCAAAGCCGGCCTCCGGCCGCATACGCCAACCCACCGTCCCACGCCTTACCATCCCCCCAGGCCGAAGTGGCGGAACCGGTAGACGCGCCGGACTCAAAATCCGGTGCCCGCAAGGGCGTGTGGGTTCGAGCCCCACCTTCGGCATCCCCCGGCACGCCGGTGCACCACTCAACGCGGCCGGAGGCCGGCTTTGCCGGCCGGGAGGCCAACCAAGCGTCACCCACGCGCAAACCAGAAGGAGGGGGCTCGTGGGGGAACCATGTGGTTCCCCCACGCGGACTGATATGACGCGGGCGATGAGGATCGGGATCCTGACGGGGGGCGGCGACGTGCCGGGGCTCAACCCGTGCATCAAGGCGGTCGTGAACCGCGTCGTCCACGACGGCCACGAGGTCGTCGGTCTCCGACGCGGCTGGGCGGCCCTGCTGCAGCACGACCTCGACGACCCGGACTCCGCAGCCGAGTGGTTCCAGCCGCTGACGTCGACGACCGTGCGGACGATCGACCGGACCGGCGGGACGTTCCTCCACACTTCGCGCACGAACCCGAGCCGCGTCCGGGCCGGCGACGTGCCCGAGCACCTCGCGAACGAGGCGACGGGAGAGGGGCCATTCGACTTCACGGCACACGCGCTCCGGGTGGTCGAGGCGCTGGGGATCGACATCCTCGTCCCGATCGGCGGCGACGACACCCTCTCGTA
The DNA here is from genome assembly GCA_963742625.1 of uncultured Actinomycetes bacterium. Taxonomy (GTDB): domain Bacteria; phylum Actinomycetota; class Thermoleophilia; order Gaiellales; family Gaiellaceae; genus Gaiella. The sequence continues at coordinate 227,673 of CAVUMO010000002.1, read as the reverse complement.
CGCCCTCCGCATGCACGACGAGGGCGTGCCGGTGATCGCGATCCCCAAGACGATGGACAACGACGTCCACGGGACGGACTACTGCATCGGGTTCTCGACCGCGGTGACGCGCGGGGTGCAGTTCATCCACAACCTGCGGACCTCGACAGGCTCGCACGAGCGGATCGCCGTGATCGAGCTGTTCGGCCGGTACAGCGGCGAGACGTCGCTCGTCACCGCCTACCTGGCGGGCGTCGACCGCGCGGTCATCTCCGAGGTCCCGTTCGACATCGACCGCCTCGGGGCGCTGCTCCTCGAGGACAAGCGCTCGAATCCTTCCAACTACGCGATGATGACCGTCTCCGAGGGAGCGACGCTCACGGGCGGCAACATGGTGCTGTCGGGCGACGAGGACGCGTACGGCCACCGCAAGCTCGGGGGGATCGGAGAGCTCACGGCGGCGTTGCTCAAGGAGCGCACCGGCGAGGACATGATCGTGCAGGAGGTCGGCTACCTCATGCGCTCGGGCGCGCCCGACTCGCTCGACCTGATGGTCGCCACGAACTACGCGGTGATGGCCGCCGACCTCGCGCTCGAGGGAGCCTCCGGGCGGATGGTCGCCCTCCGCAACGGGACCTACACTGCGGTGCCGATCTCGGCGACGCGCGAGGGGGTCAAGCGCGTCGACGTCGACGAGCTGTACGACGCCGAGGCCTACCGGCCGAAGGTGCGGCACGTCGCCGGCAAGCCGATGTTCCTGTACTGAGACTTGTCCGCGAGCAGAAATCCGCTCGCGCGGATCCCTGCCGCTCGATCCCCGCCTACCAGCGGGGCACACCCCTGAAGGCGCCCGCTCTCGCGGTCGCAACCGCTCCGCTACTGGCTCGCGAGCGGGATTCCGCAGGAGCGGAATCCCGCCGCTCGATCCCCGCCTGCGGCGGGGCACACCCCTGAAGGCGCCCGCTCTCGCGGTCGCAACCGCTCCGCAGCGCCCTTGCGATCCGCTGCGAGCGATACCCCGTCGTGCTGGACACGCCGCCCGCTGTGCCCGCGTTCCCCACCAACTTAGGATGGCCCGGTGGGCCGGATCGGGATTCTCACGGGTGGTGGCGACTGCCCCGGCCTGAACGCGGCGATCCGCGGCATGGTCGCGCGGGCGCACGGGAAGCACGGTGCCCAGGTCGTGGGGATCCTCGACGGCTGGGACGGGCTCATGGAGGGCCGCGTCCGCGCTCTCGACCGAGACGCGGTGCGCGGCCTGCTCCAGCGCGGCGGGACGATCCTCGGCACGTCGCGGCGCGACCCATACGTCCACGGCCAGGGTGGCGCGTCGGTCGCCGCGACGGTCGAGCGCGAGGGGCTCGACGCGCTCGTCGTAGTCGGCGGGGACGGCACGCTGCGCACGGCGGCGCGCCTCGTCGAGGAGGGTGTCCCCGTCGTCGGTGTCCCGAAGTCGATCGACAACGACATCGCGGGGACCGACGCGACGATCGGGTTCGACACCGCCGTGCAGATCGCGACCGAGGCGATCGACCGCATCACCACGACGGCCGAGTCGCACGATCGCGTGATGGTCGTCGAGGTCATGGGCCGGACGCAGGGGTGGATCGCGACCCATGCCGGGATGGCGGCCGGCGCGGACGCGATCCTCGTGCCGGAGCAGCGATACGACCTCGAGAAGGTCGCGGCCGTGGTGCGCGGCCGCGCGGACCGGGGCCACCGGTACTCCGTCGTCGTCGTCGCCGAAGGTGTCGCGCCACCGCCCGGGGCGAGCGTCGTCGCGCCTCTCGACGCGTTCGGGTTCGAGCGGCTCGGCGGCGTCGCGTCCGTCGTCGCCGCGCGACTCGAGGAGCTGACCGGCTTCGAGGCACGCGTCACCGTCCTCGGCCACATCCAGCGCGGCGGCGTGCCCACCGCGCGCGACCGTGTGCTTGCGACGCGGTTCGGGATCCACGCCGCCGACCTCGCGGTCGAGGGCCGGATCGGACGGATGGTCGCGCTCCGCGCCGAGGTCGTCACCGACGTGCCGCTCGCCGAGTCGGTCTCCGCCCCGAGGCCGGTCCCGCAGGAGCAGTACGACGCCGCGCTCGCCTGCTTCGACTGAGCTAGTGCCCCGTCCAGCAATGCCCTCCATGTCCCTGACGGGCGATGAGCGACGCCATGCGTCGTCCTCGGTCGCCCCGATACCTCCAGTATCGGGGCTCCCTGCGTCCTAGCCTGGCTTGCTCCTCGCACGCCAGGAACGCGGCCGCATCACTGGACGGGGCACTAGTCGAGCAGCAGGGCGTCCGTGGGCGCGTACCCGTCGGTGAGCAGCGGCACATCGTCGATCGGAACGGGACGCTCCCACCGGTCGCGGATCGGCGCGGTCAGCGTGGGTGCCCTGGGCGCGCGGGTCCTCCGCACCTCGGCCCAGGTCGCGGCGAGCTGCTCGCGGCTCGGGGCCGCCCGCTCGGTCGCGACGAGGATGATGTTGCGGACGTCCGTCGGCGTCCGGTCGAATGCTCCCTCGTAGACCGGGTGGAAGACGACCGTCGGGAACACGGAGGCGTACGTCTTCCAGAGCGCGCGCGTGATGCGGGAGCGGCTGCCGGCGAGCGCGCCGATGACGTTGACCGCGACGACCCCACCCGGGGTGAGCCGGTCGTGGAGGAGCTCCGCGAACTCGAGCGTGGTCATGTGGAAAGGCACGCCGTCGGCGTAGAACGCGTCGAGCATGATCACGTCGTAGCGATCGTCGTGACGCTGCAGGTAGCGACGGCCGTCGTCGACCTCGACGTCGATGCGGCGGTCGCGTGGCAGCGCGAACCAGTGGTACGCGGTCTCGACGACGGCGGGATCGAGCTCGACCACCGTTACCTGCACATCGCCGAAGTCCCGCCAGACGCGCTTCGGCGCCGAGGCCCCGCCGAGGCCGATCACCAGGATCCGCTTCGCATCGGGGTTGTAGGCGAGGCCGAGCTCGAGGTAATCCGTGTACGCGAACCGCGTCCGGAACGGCTGGCGGATGTACATCCCGCTCTGGAACGAGCTGTCGAAGCGGAGGTAGCGCGACCCCTCGCTGTCGACCACGACGAGCCGGTGGTACCGCGTGTCGCGCGCCTCGCGGACGGTGAAGCCCGTCCCGACCGCCTCCGCGACCTCCGCCGGATCGAGCTTTCGCGGCGTGCGGGCGTCCCGCTCGCGGTAGAGCGGCGACCAGTTCTTCGCCGCGAGGCCCTCGAGGCGCTGTCCCGTCGTGTCCGGGGCGAGCGCGCCGACCGCGAGCACGGCAGCCGCCGCGCCGGCGACGAGGACTGCGGCCGGCACCCACACACGCTCGCCGAGCGCGACCCCGGCGGCCGCCGCGAGCAGCACGACCGCGCCGACCGCGAGCACCTGGTCCGTGCCGTACTCGGGGACGAGCCAGAACGCGGTCGCGAAGGTCCCGGCGATGCTGCCGGCGGTCGAGAGCGAGAACAGCCGCCCGGCGGTCCGGCCGAGACGGTCGAGCGATCGTGCCGCGAGGCGCACGGCGATCGGCGTGACGGAGGCGAGGACGACGCTCATCGGGCCGAACAGCGCGATTGCCGCGACGAGCGGGTCGAGACGCGGCCCCGGGTCCCAGCTGACCACGCGTTCGAGCACCCACTCGTCGACGAGCGGGATCGCGAGCACGAGCACCGCGCCGAGCGCGATCGCCCCGACCAGCAGGTAGGGCGACGGCCACCGGTCGGCGACGGCCCCACCGATCGCATAGCCGAGGGCGAGGCCGGTGAGCACGACCCCGATCAGGGCGCCCCAGACGTACAACGAGCTGCCGAACGTCGGCGCGAGCACCCGGCTGGCGGCGATCTCGACGCCGAGCAGCACCGCTCCCGAGAGGAACACCGCGACGGCGACCGCCAGACCTGCGAGCGGGGTCCCGCGGCGCTCCATCGCTCAAGGGTAGATGCGATACACACGCAGCCACGGGCGGCCGCGGCCGGAGGCCGCGACGGCATGCGCGGGGCTCAGGGTCGCGAGGGAGCGGTAGAAGCGCGCCTCGCGCGGATAGTCGTCCGGCGCAGCGAGGACGCGGTCGGTCACCGAGCCCGAGACGACGAGCCACCGAGCGCCCCGCGCACGGAGCGCGGTGAGGCTCCGTCTCGGGTCGAAGGGGCGCCCCGGCCCGGGGAGCTCGAGCCGGATCACGTGCCGTCCGGCCAGGGGCAGCGTCGACGGGTCGGCAGCGATCGTGTCCTCCCGGGGCACTGTCCGCTCGATCCACGCCGCAGCATCGAGGCGCCGGTCGCGGCCGGTGAGCGCCGTGGTGTCGCCGACCGACCACCAGAGCGGAACGAGGCACGCGACGAGCGCCGCGGCTGCGAGGGGCCGGGTCGCGCCGGCGAGCACGCAGGCGACGGGGACGAGCGGTAGCACGTAGCGGTCGAAGTGCGCCTCGATCGGGAGCAGCGAGAGGCAGTACACGGCGGCGAACGAGAGGACCACGAGATCCCGTCGCTCGCGTCGGCGCACCGCGACGACCACGCCGACCAGGGCGACGAGGACGAGCGGCCCGACCGTCTCCCACAGTCGCAACGAGAACGCGAACGGCGTCGCAGGGTCGCCCTCGAAGCCGAGCCAGCCCTCGTGTGCAAGGCGGTTGACGCGCGTGACGTCGTCCCAGGCGGCGCCCGCGTGCACGAGCACGAACGGGCTCGTGACGGCGAATCCCGCGGCGGCGAGCGCGACGCTCCGTCCGGTTCTGCGCCACCGGCCGTAGCCGGCGACGAGGAGTGGCACGACGAGCAGCACCCCCGGATACTTCGCGGAGGCCGCGAGCCCCGCGGCGACGCCCGCCCACTCGAGCCGATCCGTGACGAGCAGCGCCAGGCACACGGTCACACCGAGGGTCAGTAGGACGTCTGTCACGGCCATCCGCGAGTACGCGACCTGCGTCGTCGCGACGGCGACCCCGACGGCGCCGGTCAGGGCGGCGGCACGCCCGTACGTGACCCGCCCGAGCCACCACGCCGCGGCCACGCCAACGAGGCCGATCACGATCGCAACGACTCGCGCCGTCCCGTACGACGGCGCGTCGAGGCCGATCTGGGACGGGGCGACCAGGAGAAAGAGGAGGCTCGGGTAGTCGTACCAACCGGGGTCGAGCCCGCCGCCATGGACGAGCTCCCAGGCGCGCGGGACGATGTTGGTCTCGTCAGGGTTGAGGAGCGGAAGCGGAAGCCCCGAGCCGGAGCCGACGACACGGAGAACCGCGGCGAGGGCGACGACGAACGCGGCGACGGCGGTCTCCGCCACCGCCGGCGAGCGGAGCGACCTCACGCGAGTGGGCTACACGTCGGGGACGCCGTCGCCGACGAGCGCCTCGACGTCGCCGGTGACGAGCACCGCGTCGACGCCCGCGCGCTCGAGCTCCTCCACGTCCTCGCGCGACGCGTCCGCGAGCTCGGCGATCGCGAGCTTGCCGGCCGGGACGTCGGGCAGCAGCTCGAGCAGCCGGTCGAGCGCCGCCTGCTCCGCCTCGGCTCGCTCGGCCGTCAGGAGCACGATCTCGGGGTCGAGATGCTCGAGCACGCGCTCGAGCTCCTCGTCGTCGCGGACACGCGCGACGAGCTCGAGCCCGAGCTCCTGGCACCTGTCCGCGAGCCCGAGCAGCGCCTCGGCGTCGTCGTCCGCGACCGCCAGCACCACCGCGGCCGCGGCACTCGCCGCTGCCTCGTCGGGCGCGGGGCCGTACGCGAGGAGCGGAAGACCGACCTCCCGCCCGAGCATCGCGTGCGCGCCGCGCACGACGATCCCCTCTGCCCCGCGTTGCTGCGCGCGTCGGGCGGCGTCGCCGCTCCCCACTTCCACGAGCACCGAGATGCCGTCTCCTTCTGCGATCGCCTGGCTCAGCCGTCGGTCGGTCACGGTGCACGATGCTAGACGAAGGCCCTGCGGGGCTCCGACCCCCGCCACGTCACCCGCGCCGCGCGTAGGCTCGCGCGCGTGACGGCCGACGTGAAACGGGTGTGCCTGCTCGGGGCGGAGTCCACGGGCAAGACGACGCTTGCGGCGGCGCTGGCGGAGCGGTTCGCCACGGTCTGGAATCCGGAGTACGGGCGCCCGTACACGCAGATCGGCAGGCCTCCGGACGCGCCCTGGACGAGCTGGGAGTTCACCCATATCGCGCGCATCCAGTGCTGGTACGAGGACTTTCTCGCAGGGCTCGCCGACCGCGTTCTGTTCACCGACACCGACGCGTTCACGACGGCCGTGTTCCACGAGGTCTACATGGGAACGCCTGCGACCGGGTTCGAGGAGCTCGTGCAGCGCCGGTACGACCTGTTCCTCGTGTGCGGGCTCGATGCCCCGTGGAGCCACGATGGCATCAGGGAGTTCGAGTCGCAGCGACAGTGGATGCACGAGCGCTACCTCCGCCGTGTGCGGGAGAGCGGAAGCCCGTGGGTTCTCCTCGAGGGGCCGCCCGACGAGAGGCTCGATGCGGCGGCGGTCGCCGTGGAGCGGGTGCTGGCCGACGGGTAGCCGACGGCCGCGCACGCGACGCCGACGCTGGTTTGGCACGAAGTTGGCACGAAACCGTCGCCAAGAACGGCAACGATCGCGTTAGAATCGCCAGTGGGTGGTGGGTTGGGGTGCCCCGAAGGAACCCCGTCGTGGATTTTCAGACGTTCAGCGCCCGATCGGGTGCCAGACCGTCTTCAGCTCCATGAAGGAGGCGATCTCCCAGGGGCTCTGCTCCTCCTTCGCCCGCACGACGCGCTTGACGTTCTCGGCGGCGAGCTCCTCGAGGGCGGCCCGATCCCCGTCGGCACCGGTCACGTCGATCGCGTTCACATCCATGTGGCCCGCGAGGACGGGCGCGAGCTCCGAGCGGAGCCCGGTGAGGACGTTGACGACGCCGGCCGGCACGTCGGAGGTCGCGACGGCCTCGGCGAGCTCGATCGCCGCGAGGGGGTGCGTCTCGGAGGCGACCGCGACCACGGCGTTCCCACCGACGAGCGCAGGGACGAGGCGCGAGACGAGGCCGTCGAGGGCCGGCTCGTCGGGCGCGATGACCGCGACGACGCCCGTCGGCTCGGGCAGCGTGAAGTTGAAGTACGGCCCGGCCACCGGGTTCGACGAGCCGAGCACCTGGGCGAGCTTGTCCGCCCAGCCCGCGTACCAGACGACGCGATCGATCGCACGCGCGACCTCTCGTCGGCCGCTCGACGCGGCGGCGAGCGCATCGGTGCGCGTCTCCATCGTCTCGGCGAGCCGGTAGAGGACCTGGCCGCGGTTGTACGCGGTCGCGCCGCTCCAGCCCGCGACGGCCTTGCGCGCCGCGACGACCGCGTCCCGCGCGTCCTTCCGCGACGCCCGCGCGATGTTGTACCCCTCGACCTCCAGCGTGCGGCCGGACTCCGACCGCGGGAACGCGCCGCCGACGAACAGCTTGTACGTCTTGCGGACCGGGAGCCTGTCGCTCACTCGAACCTCAGGTACGGCTCGAGCCCGTGGCGCCCGCCCTCGCGCCCGAACCCGGATTCCTTGTAGCCGCCGAACGGCGACGACGGATCGAAGCGGTTGAACGTGTTCCCCCAGACGACGCCCGAGCGCAGCCGGTCGGCCATCCACAGGATCCGAGACCCCTTCTCCGTCCAGACGCCGGCGGAAAGCCCGTACATCGTGTTGTTCGCTTTCTCGACCGCCTCGTCGGGCGTCCGGAACGTCAGCACGCTCAACACCGGGCCGAAGATCTCCTCCCGCGCGATGCGGTGGCTCTGCGCGACGTTCGTGAACACGCTCGGGGCGAACCACCAGCCCTTCTCCGGGAGCCGGCACGGTGGCTGATAGAGCTCCGCGCCCTCGTCGATCCCGCTCTGCACCAGCTCGGCGATCCGCTCGAGCTGGGCGCTCGAGTTGATCGCGCCGACGTCGGTGTTCTTGTCGAGCGGGTTCCCGACGCGGAGCGTCGCCATTCGGCGCTTGAGCTTCCGAACGAGCTGGTCGTGGATCGACTCCTGCACCAGGAGGCGCGACCCTGCGCAGCACACGTGCCCTTGGTTGAAGTAGATCCCGTTGACGATCCCCTCGACCGCCTGGTCGAGCGCGCAGTCGTCGAACACGATGTTCGCGGCCTTGCCGCCGAGCTCGAGCGTGCGCGAGACGTCGCGCCCGGCGAGCTCCCGCTGGATGGCCTTGCCGACCTCGGTCGAGCCGGTGAACGCGACCTTGTCGATCCCCTTGTCGCGGACCAGATAGGCGCCCGTCGAGCCGTCACCCGTGACGATGTTGACGACGCCGGGAGGCACCTCGGCCTGTCGGCACACGTCGGCGAAGAGGAGTGCCGTCAGCGGCGTCGTCTCGGCCGGCTTGAGCACGGCGGTGTTCCCACACGCGAGCGCCGGCGCGATCTTCCACGACAGCATCAGCAGCGGGAAGTTCCACGGCACGATCTGCGCGGCAACGCCGAGCGGCTTGGGTTTCCTGCCGGGGAAGGCGTACTCGAGCTTGTCGGCCCAGCCGGCGTAGTAGAAGAAGTGCGCCGCGGCGAGCGGCAGGTCGACGTCGCGCGACTCCTTGATCGGCTTGCCGCCGTCGAGCGACTCCGCGACGGCAAGCTCTCGCGCGCGCTCCTGCAGGACGCGCGCGATGCGGAACAGGACCTTCGCGCGCTCGGACGGCTTGCGTCGGCTCCAGGTCCGGAATGCGTCACGGGCGGCACCCACCGCGAGGGCGACGTCTTTCTGGCCCGCCTGCGCGACCTCGGCGAGCGGCTCCTCGGTCGACGGCGAGATCGTCGTGAACCAGGACCGCGACCGCGGCGAGACGTGCTCGCCGCCGATGAAGAGGCCGTATCGGCGCTCGAACGAGACGATGTCCCGCGCCTCGGGCGACGGGGCGTAGTCCCACGACGCGGGCGCGACGACCTCGGCGCGCGACTTCTCGACGGCGCCCATCAGTCGAGCGTGAACTCGTCGGGCGACCGGTAGATGCCGGTGCGCTGCTTGCGAAGCTGGAGGAGGAGGTCGTTGAGGAGCGACGAGGCGCCGAACCGAAAGCGGTCGGGCGTCAGCCACTCGACGCCGAGCGTCTCGTGGAGCACGCAGAGGTACTGGATCGCCTGCTTGGCCGTGCGGATCCCCCCCGCCGGCTTCATGCCGACCACGAGGCCCGTTTCGTCGTAGACGTCGCGGATCACCTCGAGCATGCACAGCGTGACGGGCAGGGTCGCGGCGGGCGAGACCTTCCCCGTCGACGTCTTGATGAAGTCGGCGCCGCCGGCGATCGCGACGAGCGAGGCACGCCGCACGGCGTCGTACGTTCCGAGCTCGCCTGTCTCGAGGATCACCTTGAGATGGGCGTCCCCGCAGGCCTCCTTCACCGCGACGACCTCGTCGTAGACCTCGCCGAGCCGGCCCGAGAGGAACGCGCCGCGGTCGATCACCATGTCGATCTCGTCCGCGCCCGCCTCGACCGCCGCGCGGACGTCGGCGAGCTTGACCTCGAGCGGCGCCTGCCCGGACGGGAACGCCGTCGCCACCGAGGCGACGTTGACGCTCGAGCCGGCGAGGGCCCGGCGCGCGACCGGGACGAGGCTCGGGTACACGCAGACAGCCGCGACCGAGGGAATGCCCGGGTCGCCCGGGTCGGGCTGCACTGCCTTGGTCGAAAGCGCGCGCACCTTGCCCGGCGTGTCTGCGCCCTCGAGGGTCGTCAGGTCGATCATCCGGATCGCGAGATCGAGCGCGAAGGTCTTCGACTCGCGCTTGATCGACCGCTTGGCGAGCTCGGCCGCGCGCGCCTCGAGCGCGACCGCGTCGACGGAGCCGAGCCGCGGGAGGCGCCCACCGCCGGGCAGCTCGAGCGACCGCGGGAGCGCGACAGTCTGGCTCATGAGCTCAGTCTAGAGGCCGCTAGAGTGCCCGCCGTGCTCCTCCGGGCCGACAGGAGAGTCGAGCTGATCCGTGGGTTGCCTCTCTTCGAGCTGTGCTCGAAGCGTGATCTCCGGCGCATTGCCGCGCTCGCCGACGAGCGCGAGCTCGATGCCGGGACGGAGCTGATCCGCGAAGGCGAGCCGGGCAGCGAGTTCTACGTCGTGGTCGAGGGCGAGATCGAGGTCCGCCGCGGGAAGCGGCGTGCTGCGCGGCTCGGTACGGGCAGCTTCGTCGGCGAGATCGCACTGCTCTCGCGCTCGCCGCGGACGGCGACCGTCGTCGCGACGACGCCGCTCCGCGTGCTCGCGATCGAAGGCCGGGACTTCGTGGAGCTCCTCGACTCGCTACCGGAGCTCTGGCTGAAGGTGGCTCGCGCCCTCGCCGACCGCGTCGACGCCGACGAGGCCGCCGAGGCGCTCGCGCGCACCTGATCCGCACGCGCGCGCCCGGCTCAGAGCCCGAGGCGCTCGAGAGTCCTCCGGTCGCGGCGCCATCTCGGGCGCACCTTCACGACGAGCTCGAGGAACACGGGATTGCCCACCAGCGCCTCGACCTCGGGTCGGGCGCGTGTCCCGATCTCGCGGATCGTCGCGCCACGCTTGCCGACGAGGATCCCCTTCTGCGACTCCGTCTCGACGAGGACGAACGCGCGCACCCGTCGCTCGTCGAGCTCCTCGACCTCGACGGTCAGCGCATGCGGCACCTCGTCGCGCGTCAGGTGCAGGGCCTTCTCGCGGATCACCTCCCCGACACGCTCGACGAGCGTGAGGTCGGTCTGCTGATCGCGTGGGAAGAGCGCCGGACCTTCCGGCAGGAGCAGCACCAGGTCGTCACGCAGCTCGTCGATCCCGTCGCGCACCTTCGCGCTGACGGGATGGAGCGCGTGGAAGTCGCCGAGCGTCGCGGCAACCTTCATCTGCGACGCCACGTGCCCGTGCTTGAGGCGGTCGATCTTGTTGAGGGCGATCACTACCGGGACGCCGAGCGCAAAGACGCGGCGTGCGACGAAGCGATCGCCGGCACCGATGCGCTCGCGCGCGGAGAGCACGAGCAGCACCGTGTCGACGTCCTCGAAGGAGCTGTCGACGGTCTCCTGCATCCGCTCGGTCAGCGTGTCCATGGGCCGCTGGAAGCCCGGCAGGTCGGCGAGCACGAGCTGCCACTCGGGGCCGTTCGCGACGCCGAAGATCCGGCGGCGGGTCGTGTTGGGAACGGTCGACGTGATCGCGACCTTGTCACCGGTGAGCGCGTTCACGAGGGTCGACTTGCCGACGTTCGGCCGCCCTGCGACCACGACGACGCCACACCTCACAGCTCGAACTGCTCCGGCAGGATCTCGTCGACCGTCATCTCGACCACGCGACCCCCGTTCCGGAACACGACGCGCTCGACGCCCATCTCCGCGAACCACTGCCGGCAGCCGCCGCACGGCGAGGCTGTGACCGCGGCGACGACGAAGTCGCCGGGCCGGTGGCCCTCGACGATCGCGCGGGAGAACGCTGTCCGCTCCGCGCAGACGCCGAGCGGATACGCACCGTTCTCGACGTTGACCCCTTCGATCACCGTCCCGTCCCGGCAGAGCACGGCGCAGCCGACCGTGAAGTTGGAGTACGGCGCATATGCCCGCTCGGCGATCGCATCCGCGCGCGCGAGGAGCTCCTCGTCGGTCACCCGGAGAACCCCTGGAACACCGCGAGCGTGACGAGCGCGCCGAGGGCGCCGCCCGCCGCGACCTCGAGCGTCGTGTGGACGCCCGCTTCGATCCTCGTCTGGGCCACGAGCAACGCCATGATCAGCGCGAGAGACGATACGAGGAAGCGGTGGGCGCTGTCGCCGATCACCAGCGTCACCGCCATCCACGCGGCGAACGCGATCGCGGCGTGCCCCGAGGGCCAGCCGCCCCGCAAGGGCGAGCCACGCCCACCGAGCGCCTTCATCGCGATCACGAGCACGATCGTGAGGACGAGCGCGACGAGTGTCAGCTCGGCCGGCGCCTCGGAGAGCCGATCGAGGAGCCGCGAGCTCTCGTCCGCGACCTGCCCGGAGAACACGAGGTAGCCCACCGCGATCGCGTTGACCGCGGCGATCAGCACCGCGCCCGCCCCGATGTCCTTCGCGAGCTTCGCCATCGGGTCGAACGTCGTCGAGGCGACGTCGACGGCGGCCTCGATGGCCGTGTTGATCATCTCGGCGATCAGGACGAATGCGATCGCGATGAAGAGCGCGATCAGCTCGAGTCGCGTGACGTCCGAGACGAGCGCGGCGATCAGCACCACGACGGCGACCGCGAAGTGGATCCGCATGTTCCGCTGGGTGCGGAGCACGTGGATGATCCCCTCGATCGCGTAGTTGAAGCTCTCGACGATCGAGGGCGGACGGCGCGGGGTGATCACGAGTGGTTGCTCCGAGAGATCACTAGAGGTGCGCGCGCTCGCGCGCCTCCATCTCGGCCCCGTGCTCGTGCCCGAGGAGGTGGAGCAGCCCGTGCACGAGCGGCCAGCGCCAGTCGTCACCGAGGACGGCGGGGCACAGGACGACGTCGCCGAGCGCACGTGGCTCCCCTTCCGGGAGGGCGTCGAGCCCGTCGATCGGGAAGGAGAGCACGTCGGTCGGCTCATCGACGCCGAGGTGCTCGCGCTTGAGGCCCCGCATCTCCTCCGCGGAGACGAACGCGATCCCGAGCTCGCCCGCGCGCACCCCCTCGGCGGCGAGCACCTCCCGCGCGAGCGTCTCCGCTCCCGCCGCGTCCACCGGCCCGCCGCTCGAGTTGGCGACCTCGATCTCGAGCATCACCGCCGCCGCGCGGAGCCGGTCTCCTCGGCGTGCACCTTGTACGCCTCGACGATCCGCTGCACGAGCTTGTGGCGGACGACGTCGGCGTGGCCGAACTCGACGAACCCGATCCCGTCGAGCGGGTCGAGGATGTCGCGCACCTGGATCAGTCCCGACGCCTGCTCGCGCGGCAGGTCGACCTGCGTGATGTCCCCCGTGACGACCATCTTCGACCCGAACCCGAGCCGCGTGAGGAACATCTGCATCTGCTCGGGGGTCGTGTTCTGGGCCTCGTCGAGGATCACGAAGGAGTCGTTGAGCGTCCGCCCGCGCATGAACGCGAGCGGGGCGACCTCGACGGTGCCGCGATCGATGTACGCGTTCAGACGGTCGGCCTCCATCGTGTCGTAGAGCGCGTCGAACAGCGGGCGCATGTACGGATCGACCTTCGCGAGAACGTCGCCGGGCAGGAACCCCAGCCGCTCGCCCGCTTCGACGGCGGGGCGCGTGAGGATGATGCGACCGACCTCGCGCTCCGACAGCGCCTTCACCGCCAGAGCGATCGCGAGGTACGTCTTGCCGGTCCCGGCAGGGCCGATCGCGAACGTGACGGTTTCTCGGCGGATCGTGTCGACGTACTTCTTCTGCATCACGGTCTTCGGTGCGATCTTCTTGCCGCGATGACGCCAGACGACGTCCTCGAAGACGTCGCGGATGTCCTCGGCCTGGTCGAGCGCCGCGACGACGGCGCCGACGGTGTCGGGCCCGATCGCGTGACCGCCCTCGACGAGCTCGACGAGCTCGTCGACGACCGCGCGTGCCTCGACGACCCGCTCGTCGTCGCCGTCGAGGGTGAGCCGGTTGCCGCGCAGCGAGATCGAGCAACCGAGCCGTTCACGCAGCGAGTCGAGCACGCCGTCACCGACGCCGGCGAGCTCGGCGGCGACCTCGTTGGGCACGGTGAGGACGTCCTGCATGCGTCGAAGTGTAGGAGCAGCCGGATGCGCCTCTCGCGCGCGATCGTCGCGGCTCAGAAGCGACCGGTGTCTCGCCGGTAGGCGCGCACCGCCAGCGCGGTCATCGCCGCCGTCCACGCCGCGACCACGAGCCAGCCGGTGCGCCCCCACGCCGCGCCGCCGAGGCCGACGTGACTCGCCTGCACGAGCCAGTACGACGGCAGCAGCTTGGCGATGGTCGCGAACACGCCGTCGCCGGTGATCGGGAACCACGTTCCGCCGAGGAACGCGAAGATCGCGGTCGTGCCGCCCATCGCCGGCCCGATCGAGTCCATCGGCACCAGATGGCCCATCGCGATCGCGCCGGCTGCGAACGGGACGAGCCCGACGAGGATCAGAGCCGTCATCTCGATCCAGTTGCGCGGGGGAAGCGTGACCCCGAGCGTCGCGCCGGCGACGTACATGACGACGATCGTCGCGCAGGCCGCGGCGTAGCCGGTCAGCACCTTCGTCCGGAAGTACTCGCGCGTCGTCAGCGGGGTGATCCGCAGCTGGCGGTTCCACCCCGTCGAGCGCTCGGCCGAGATCCGGGCCCCCGCCGAGAGGACGGCGGTCATCGTCCCGAAGGCGACGAGCCCGACCATGTAGTAGACGGGCGCCGAGATGCCCGACCCGGCCAGATCGTGGTTGTCCTTGTTCGGCGCGGCGATGAGGTAGTAGAGGACGATCGGGAAGCCGAGCGAGAACACGAAGAAGCGCCGGTTCCGGAACATCCGCAGGAGCTCGAAGCGCATGTAGGTGGTGCTCATGCCGCCTCCGTCGCCCTGTCCTCGTGGGTCAGCTGCACGAACGCTTCCTCCAGCCCTGCGCCCGTCACCTCGACGTCGCGCACGGCCGCGCTCGCGTCGAGCAGCGCGCGGAGCGCCGCGTCGCTGTCGGAGCAGATCAGCACGATCGACTCCCCGTGGAGCTCGACGTCCGTCACGCCGGGCAGTGCCGCGAGCATCGCGCGGTCGGCGCCCGGAAGCGTCGCGCGGATCGTGCGCGACCCGACCATCGCCTTGATCTCGGTCGGCGGCCCGTCGGCGACGATCGCGCCGGTGGCCATCAGCACGACGCGGTCGGCGTACGCGTCCGCCTCGTCGAGGTAGTGCGTCGCGAACACGACGGTCTTTTCCCGGGCGACGAAGGCGCGCATCGCAGCCCAGAACGCGCGTCGACTCTCGACGTCCATCGCGACCGTCGGCTCGTCGAGCACGAGCAGGTCGGGGTCGGAGACGATCGCGATGGCAAACCGGACGCGCTGCGTCTCACCGCCCGAGAGCTTCTGCGTGCGACGGCCGGAGAGCCCGGCGATCCCGGCGAGCTCGAGCGCCTCGTCCACCGGTAGCGGCTCGCGATAGAGCGAGGCAATCATCGTGACGAGCTCGCGGACGGAGAGGTCGCGGATCAGCGAGCCGGTCTGCAGCATCGCGGAGACGCCGCCTGTATCGACGGCGGCCTCGGGTGCGAGCCCAAAGACGGAGACCGTCCCGGCGTCGGGCCGCGTGAGCCCGAGGAGCATCTCGATCGTCGTCGACTTGCCGGCGCCGTTCGGGCCGAGGAGGGCGACGGTCTCGCCGGGCGCGATCTCGAGGTCGATTCCGGCGACGGCAAGCACCGGCCCCTGCGGCGTCTGGAAGGTCTTCGCGAGGCCCTCGAGGCGGATCCCGCCGGCTCCTCGGGGAGGCGCGACTGCGGCTCGCACCGACGCACTATGCCCCCGGGCGTGCGCGGCACGCGCCGGTTCGGCGGCTAGGCGAGCTTCTCGCGGACGAGCTGGCTCACGGTCGAGCCGTCTGCCCGCCCGGAGACCTGCGGCATCACGTCCGCCATCACGCGCCCGAGGTCGCGGAGCGACGTCGCGCCGACCTCGGCGATCACGTTGTCGACGATCTCCTCGAGGTCGTCCTCCGAGAGCGGCTCGGGCATGAACTCCTCGATCACCTCGAGCTCGAACTCCTCGAGGTCGGCCTGCTCCTCGCGGCCGGCGGCGTCGAAGGCCTCCATCGCTTCCGCCCGCTTCTTGCGCTCCCGCTGGAGGACCTGGAGGGATTCGTCCTCCGACAGCTCCCGCTGGAGCTCCTTCTGCGCGGTGCGCAGCGAATTGAGCAGCAGCGCGAGCGCGTCGCGGCGACGGTCGTCGCGCGCGAGCCTCGCCTGCTTCAGCTCACTCTCGATGTCGGCGATGACGCTCATTCGAATGCGGGCAGGCTAACTCCCCCGAGGACGTGCCAGTGCAGGTGGAACACCGTCTGCCCCCCGCCGGGGCCGACGTTGACGACGACGCGGTAGTCCTCGAGACCCGCGCGTGCCGCGGTGTCTGCGACGAACTCGAGCATGCGCTTCGCCTCCGCGGGCGGGAACGCGGAGACGTCGCGGAACGTGTCGACGTGCCGCTCGGGAAGCACCAGCAGGTGCGTCGCCGCCTTCGGCGCGATGTCGTGGATCGCGACGAACCCGTCGGCCGCGTGGACGTGATCGGCCTCGCGGACGAGCCGGCAGAAGAGGCAGTCCTCACGCGGCAACGGCGAGCACCCCCTCGACGCCGACGCCGACCGCGCGAGCGGTCACGAACGCGCCGATCTCGCCGTCGACGAGCCAGGGCGTGTAGTCGTCCGCGTAGCCGCGCCCCGGCCGGTCGACAAGCACCCGGTCGGTCGTCCCGAGGCGCGACGCCCAGCGCCGGCGAGACAGCTCGTCGGAGAGCGCCCTCAGACGCCGTCCCCGCTCCCGCTTCACGTCGAGTGGGACGGTGTCGGCGTCGGCGGTCCGGGTCCCGGGTCGTGGCGAGTACGGGAACACGTGGACGCGAGTCATCCCCAGCCGCTCGACGAGCGCGCACGTCCGCCGGAACGCCGCCTCGTCTTCGGCTGGAAAGCCGACGATCACGTCGGTCGTCAAGTTCAGCGCGCGGAGCGGCTCGAGGCGCCGCTCGAACTGCGTCGCCGTGTAGCGCCGCCCCATCGTCTCCAGCACGCCGTCGTCGCCCGACTGCAGCGGGACGTGGAGGTGCGGCGAGACTGTCGGCGTCTCCGTCAGCGCGGCGACGAGGTCGTCGGTCACGTGGTTCACCTCGATCGACGACAGCCTGAGGCGCTCGAGCCCCGGGGTCGCGCCGGCCTCGCGGACGAGCCGCGCGAGCGTGTAGCCCCCCTCCCGGTCGCGGAAGCAGCCGAGGTTGACGCCCGTGAGGACGACCTCGCGATGGCCTTGGCGTACGCGCCGGCGAACCTCGGTCAGCACCGCGTCCGCGGTCCGGCTGCGGGTCCCGCCTCGGACGAGCGGGATCACGCAGAAGGCGCACGAGAACGAGCAGCCGTCCTGGATCCGGACGAACGCCCGCACGCGATCGAGCCGGTGTGGGGCGTCGACGCAGCCGATCGCCCCGACGTCGCCCGCGACGAATGCCGCCGCGTCCTCACCGGTGCGCCGAGTGACGACGACGTTGTCGGGCGCGCCGGCGAACGCGTCCTCGAGGTTCGAGGCGCAACCGGTCACGTATACGGCGCGTGCGGAGCGGGCGGAACGGGACGCCGCCTGCCGGGACTTCGAGACCGCCTCGTGCGTCACGCAGCACGTGTTGACGACCTGGATCTCGCCTCCGTCGTCGACCTCGACGTGGCCGTCCGCGAGGAGTCGCTCGCGGATCGACTGGGCGTCGGCGAACGAGACCTTGCACCCGAGAAATCGCGTGGAGAACGTCGCCATGCGGGTTCAAGAGCTTAGACGCCCTCGTCCGCGATCGGTCGGGCGCTCAGGCCACGGCGGTCGCGCCGCGCTCGAAGCAGTCGGCGGCCCACCCGTCGAGCACGACCGTCTCGCGGTGCCGCCACTCGGTGTGGGCGGGCCGCTCGCCGGCGAGGTAGCCGGACGTGATCGCCACGTCGGCGACGAGTCGACCGAGGATCGCCTCCACCGGACGGAGCAGCACGTTCGCCACAGCCACGTTGGCTGCGGGGAGCGGCCCGGTGAGCGCGTCGGCCACCTGTGCGTCGAGCTCGACGCCGTTGGCGGCGGCGTTGGCGGTGGTCGTCTCGACCGCGACCGGATCGACGTCGACGCACGTGATCGGGCGGAAGCCGAGGCGCGCGCCCGCGATCCCGAGGACACCCGAGCCGCAGCCGACGTCGAGCAGGGACCCGCGGCGCCCGAGACCCGCGAGCAGCTCGACGCAGAGCCGCGTCGTCGGGTGTGCGCCGGTCCCGAACGCGCGGCCTGGGTCGATGGCGACCGCCCGCGAGAGATCGGGAGGCGGCTCCCACGGCGGGCCCAACCAGATCCCGGCCACCTCGACCGGCCGGTGGAACGCACGCCACGCGTCCTCCCAGCCGGCCTCGATGGGTTCGACGGTCGCGGCGGGGAACCGCGCGCGCATGGTCTCGAGCGCGTCGCGGCCCACGTAGACGGAGAGCTCGACGCCGTCGTTGACGTCCCGCTCCTCGAAGCCCTGCGGCGCGAGCCCGACGAACAGGGCGCGGAGCTCCTCGGCGCGTTCTCGCGGCGTCCGCACCGCGACGCGCCAGTGCGACGTCACGGACGCCGCGCTCCCATGCTCACCGGAAGGCGCTCTTCAGCTTCCCGATGAACCCGTCGTCGTCGCCGCGGTAGGCGCCCTCGCCCAGGTCGTCTTCGAGACGGAGGAGCTCCGCGCGCTGCGGACCCGTGAGGTTCGTCGGCACGCGGACGCCGATGAGCACGCGGAGATCTCCCCTCCGCCCCGTCTCGAGCGACGGCAGCCCTCGGCCCGAGACCGTGTGCACCGAGCCCGGCTGGACACCTGGCGAGAGCTCGACCTCGAGAGGGCCGGCGGGCGTCGGCACGGTCACGGTCGTCCCGAGAGCCGCGCCCGTGATCGTTACGGACGTCCGCACGACGAGGTGGTCTCCGTCACGCTCGACGCCGTCCAGCGGACGCACCCGGACGGTGACGTACACGTCACCCGGTGGCCCGCCGAGCACGCCTGCGTGTCCGGCGCGCCGCACGCGGATCCGCTGGCCGTCGTGGATGCCGGCGGGTACGTCGAGCTCGAGCGGCACGTCCTCGATCGTGCGCCCGTCGCCGCCGCAGCGCTCGCAGGGCGTCTCCACGATCGTCCCCGCGCCGTCGCAGCGTGGGCACGTGCCCGAGCGGACCATCTGCCCGAGGATCGTCCGCGAGACCTGCTGGATGCGGCCGACCCCCGCGCACGCAGGGCACGTGATCGGGGAGGTTCCGGGGGCGGCTCCGGTCCCGCCGCAGGGCTCGCAGGTCCGGGCGGCATGGACGCGGACGTCGAGCGTCGTGCCGCTGACGACGTCGGCGAGGTCGATCTCGACCTGTGCGACGAGATCCGGCCCGCGCGCCGGTCCGCGGGCGGTCGGACCCGCGGTGCCGAAGAGGGTTTCGCCGAAGAACGCCGCGAAGACGTCCGAAAGGCTGCCGAAGTCGGTCATCGGCGCGAATCCGCCACCCCGCACGCCCGCGTGCCCGAAACGGTCGTAGAGCTGTCGCCGCTCGGGGTCGGCGAGCACCTCGTATGCCCCGGCCACGGCACGGAAGCGGGGGCCCGCCTCCGGGTCGTCACTCACGTCGGGATGGAGCTCGCGCGCGAGGCGCCGGAACGCCGTCTTGATCTCCGCATGGCTCGCGTCGCGCGAGACGCCCAGCAGCTCGTAGTAGTCCTGCTCCGCGGTCGCCATCACTCGCCGCCGTAGACGTCGTCGACCAGCCGCGACAACTCGAACGCGGCCGCCCGCACCGAGCGGATCGCCGTCTCGTAGTCCATCCGCAGCGGGCCGAGCAGGCCAACCGCGCCGAGCGACCGGTTCGCGAGGCCATACGTGGCGCCGACATAGGCGGCGCCGTGCAACTCCTCGCCCTCAAGCTCTGGCCCGACCCGGATCACCGGCCGCTTGGGGTCGAGCGCGTCCTGCAGCAGCGAGAGCACCGCGGCGCGACGCTCCAGCACCTCGAGGAGGCGCTGACAGGCCTCGAGCTCCGCGCCGTGCACGTCGCCGAGGAGCCCTGCGGCGCCGCCGACGTAGAGGTCGGTCGCCTCCGCGACGAGCTCGTCGAACGCCGGCCGTACGGTCTCGAGAAACAACCGCTCGCGGGTGGTGAGGGCCGGGTCCTCGAACGCGCGCCGCACGACAGTGGGGCTCGGGCGCTTCCCGACGACCGTCTCGTCGAGGTACGACGCCGCCCACTCGACAAGTCCGGCGTCGATCTGCTCCTCCGACTCGAACACCCGCTTCGAGACGCTGCCGGAGGCCGTGATCACCACGATGATCACGACGCGCGGCTGCAGCTGGAGCACCTCGACGTGACGTACCGGGGCCGCCTCGAGCGACGGCGCGGACACGACGGCCAGGAGATGCGTCGCCTCGGAGAGCGCCTCGGTCGTCCGGCGAAGCGCTTCCTCCAGCTCGTTCTTCATCGTCCGGAGGTCCAGGCTGAACGGCCCCGGGCGCCCCTCGATCGCCACCACGAGCTCCTCGGTGTAGACGCGGTAGCCGTTCTCCGTGGGGACGCGGCCCGCGGACGTATGGGGGTGCATGAGCAGGCCGAGCGCCTCGAGCTCGGACAGCTCGCCACGCACCGTCGACGAAGACACGTGGAGTCCTGGCCGCTCGACGAGCGCCCTCGACCCGACCGGCTGGCCGGTCGCGACGTACTCCTCGACGACCCGTCGCAGGATCTCGCGCTTTCGCGCCGTCAACTCCATCGAGCTCATCGTACGGTTGCTGCTCAGGCGAGGAGCTCGGCCGTGACGCCGTCGCCGAGGAGCCGCCCCCGCTGGGTGAGTCGGATGCCGCCGTCCACCCGCTCGACCAGCCCGCGGTCGACGAGCCGCTCGAGCGACGCGTGGTCGACGACCGTCTCGAGCCCGCGGAGCGCGAGGGGCTCGTCGAGCCGGAGCCCGAGCATGAGCCTCTCGACCGCCCGCGTCTCGGCGTCGAGCTGCTCGTCCTCGCGCGGCGGTCCCTCGCCCGCCCGACGCGCCTCGACGTAACGCGCCAGGGAGGGACGGTTCCGCCGTCGGACACCGGCGAGCGTCGACACGGCCCCGATCCCGACACCGAGGTAGTCGTGCCCGCGCCAGATCCCCAGGTTGTGGCGAGCGCGGAGCTCGCGGTCGCCGTCACGGCAGAAGTTCGCCGTCTCGTACCAGCGGTAGCCCGCCCCGGTCAGCATCGTCACGACCTGCCCGAAGTAGCCCTCCATCGCCTCCGCCTGGCGTCGGAGCTCCTCACCGTGCGCATGCGTGAACCGCGTTCCTGGCTTCGCCTCGAGCTCGTAGCACGACAGGTGTTCGGGCTCGAGCGCCAGGGCGTCCGCGAGGTCCGCGTCGAGCTCGGCGGGGCTCTGGCCGGGGATCCCGTAGACGAGATCGAGCGAGATGTTGTCGAAACCGGCATCACGGAGAGTCTGCACTGCTCGCCGGACGTCGTCGGGACCGGCAACGCGCTCCAACACTTCGAGTAGGTGCGGCCGAAACGACTGCGCGCCGAGGGAGACGCGGTTCACCCCATGCTCGCGGAGCAGGGCTGCGAGGGACGGCGTCACGGTCTCCGGGTTGGCCTCGACCGTCAGCTCCTCGACGTCAGGGAGCGCGCCGAGTACGCGAGCGAGCGCGGTCGCGCTCGTGAACGTCGGCGTCCCGCCGCCGAGGAACGCGGTCTCGACCTCTGCCGCGAGCCGCCAACCCTCCCCCTCGAGTTCGGCCAGGAGCGCGTCGACGTACGCACCGTGCTCGTCGAGGCGCCCTACCGCCGTCACGAAGTCGCAGTAGCCGCAGCGATGCGCGCAGAAGGGCAGGTGCACATAGAGATGACGGACGGCGCCCGCCTCGCGCCCTGCGCCGACCGGGCCCGCGGACGCCTCGAGCAGCCCGACGCTCACGCCTTCCGCTTCTCTCCGTCGAGGTTCAGCACGGCGAGGAACGCCTCCTGCGGCACCTCGACGCCGGCGACCTGCTTCATCCGCTTCTTCCCCTTCTTCTGCTTCTCGAGCAGCTTGCGCTTCCGCGTGATGTCGCCGCCGTAGCACTTCGCGAGCACGTCCTTGCGCTTCGCCTTCACGGTCTCGCGCGCGATCACGCGCGAGCCGATCGCGGCCTGGATCGGGACGTCGAACATCTGCCGTGGGATCTCCTCGCGGAGCCGCTCGACGAGGAGCTTCCCGCGCTCGTAGGCGGCGTCACGGTGGACGATCAGCGAGAGCGCGTCGACCTGCTCTCCCGCGACGAGCACGTCGACCCGCGTGACGTCGCCGTCGCGGAAGCCGGCGAGGTCGTAGTCGAAGCTTGCGTAGCCCCGCGTGCGGGACTTCAGCTGGTCGTAGAAGTCGATCACGATCTCGCCGAGCGGCAGGTCGTACGTCAGCAGCACACGGGCCTCGGAGAGGTACTCCATGTGGTCGAACCGGCCGCGGCGGTCGGTGCACAGCTCCATCACCGAGCCGACGTAGTCCTTCGGGACGATCACCTGCGCGCGGACGTACGGCTCCTGCACCTCCTCCACCTCGCGCGGCATCTCCGCCGGGTTGTGCACTTCGACCAGGTCGCCGTTCCGCTGCTTCACGAGGTAGGCGACGTTGGGCGCGGTCACGAGGAGGTCGAGGTCGAACTCCCGCTCGAGCCGCTCGCGGACGATCTCCATGTGCAGGAGGCCCAGGAACCCGCAGCGGAAGCCGAACCCCAGCGCCTGCGACGTCTCCGGCTCGTAGAACAGCGCCCCGTCGTTGAGCTTGAGCTTCTCGAGCGCGTCGCGCAGCTCGGGATAGTCGTCGGAGTCCGACGGGAAGAGCCCGGCGAAGACCATCGGCTTCACGTCCTTGTAGCCGGGCAGCGCGGCCCTTGCACCGCCCTTGCGCAGCGTCAGCGTGTCGCCGACGCGCAGCCGGGACACGTCCTTCAGTCCCGTCACGACGTACCCGACCTCGCCGGCGTCGAGCGTCTCGACGGGAACGCGGCCCGGGGCCATGAAGCCGAGCTCCTCGGCTTCGAAGTCCGTGCCCGTCGCCATCGTGCGCAACCCGGCGCCGGTGGGCAGCGCGCCGTCGACGACGCGGACGAAGGCGATCACGCCGCGGTACTGGTCGTACGAGGAGTCGAAGACGAGCGCGCGGGGCGGGGCGTCGACCTCGCCGTCGGGGGGCGGGATCCGCTCGACGATCGCGTCGAGCACCTGCTCGACGTTGAGCCCGGTCTTCGCCGAGATCCGGACGACGTCCTCGGGTGACCCGCCGAGCAGCTCGCAGACCTCGGCGGCCGTCCCGTCGGGGTCGGCGGACGGGAGGTCGATCTTGTTCACGACGGGGACGATCTCGAGGTCGTTCTCGATCGCGAGATACGCGTTCGCGAGGGTCTGGGCCTCGATGCCCTGCGCCGCGTCGACGACGAGCACCGCGCCCTCGCAGGCCTGGAGCGACCGAGAGACCTCGTACGTGAAGTCCACGTGTCCCGGCGTGTCGATCAGGTTCAGCTCGTGGCCCTTCCACTGCACCCGCACGGCCTGCGCCTTGATCGTGATCCCCCGCTCCCGCTCGAGCTCCATCGAATCGAGCAGCTGATCCCGCATCTCGCGCTCGGAGACGGTCTCCGTCAGCTGGAGGACCCGGTCGGCGAGCGTCGACTTGCCATGGTCGATGTGCGCGATGATCGAGAAGTTGCGGATCCGACTCTGGTCCATGGCTGATCGGCGTCGATCGTAGCCGTGGCGGCGCGGCTCTCCCCGGCCGGCATGGCCGCTCGGCTGGGTCGTCGCGACCTGACCGACCGTGAGAGGCGAGGTGGGACGGTGGCGAGCGTTACTCGAGGTCCTTCGCCGGGAAGATGACCGACGGCGCCGGCTCCTCGGCCGGGTCCTTGTCCCGCACGACGATGTCGATCAGCGTCACGAGGATGCTCGCGAGCGGGACGGCGAGGATCACCGCGAAGCCGCCCAGCACGAGGCCGGTCGTCGTCACGGCGACGAGCACGACGAGCGGCGAGAGGCCGACCGAGTGCCCGAGCACGCGCGGGACGATGACGTAGTCCTCGAGAAGCCGCACGCCGACCACGACGAGCCCGGCGAGCACCGCGAGGTGGACCGACTGCGAGAGCCCGACGCCGATCGCGACGATTCCGGCAGCGAGTGGGCCGATCACGGGGACGATCTCGACGATCCCGGCGAAGATGCCGACGAGCAGCCAGTACGGCAGTCCGATCGCCCAGAAGCACACCGACAGTACGACCGCGACGAGCGCGACCAGCACCGTCTGGCCGCGGACGAAGGCGCCGAGCCGCAGCTCGATCAGGTCCCACGAGTCGCGGACGGTCTTCCGCCTCGGCCGAGGCAGCACGGAGCACACGGCGTCGACGGCACGCTCGCGCTCGATGATCCAGTACGCGGACGCTGCGAGGACGAAGAAGATCCCGACGATCGTCTCGAACGCCTTGCGGCCGTACTCGACGGCAGGGTCGATCAGGCTCGAGCCGGAGGGCAGGTCGCTCAGCTTTCGGTCGATCGCCATGAGGATGTCGTGCTTGATCCCGCTCGACTCCTGGGCCGCCTGCCGGAGCTGGTGCTGGTCGCCGAGCGCGGCCTGCACCTGGTCGGTGGTGGCCGGCACGATGAGCCAGAGACCGACCGCGACGATCGCGACGAGTACCGCGTAGTGGAGGATCACGCCGATGCCGCGCGGCACGCGGTGCCGCGCGAGCCACTCGACCCCCGGCCGCAGCGCAGCGGCGAGGATGACCGCGGTGAAGAGGAGCGCGACGACGAGCCGCGCCTCCCAGACGACGAGGGTCGTCAGGAGGATGCCGACGACAATGAGCGTCGCGATCGCGACGCGCCCTGCGAGCCCGGACAGATCGTCCCGCTGATGCGGTTCGGCGAGCTCCACCTCGGGCTCGATCCCGTCGATCTCGAGCTTCCCGGCCGTCACCGGGCGGTGGTACCCGTTCGCACGCGATCCGACACGGCGCGGGCGAACCGCAGTCGGCGCTCGGTGAGGCAGCCGTCCCGGTAGCGCGGCGGACTCGTCTCCCGAACCCCGCGTGCGCGCCGAGCGTACAGCCCCGTGTGAA
Source organism: uncultured Actinomycetes bacterium (assembly GCA_963742625.1). GTDB lineage: Bacteria > Actinomycetota > Thermoleophilia > Gaiellales > Gaiellaceae > Gaiella. The sequence continues at coordinate 202,969 of CAVUMO010000002.1, read as the reverse complement.
TCCGTCCGGCGCTCTCGTCCGTTACTCCCGACGACAACGACTCCAGGAGGGACGAGCACATGAAGCGTCTCGGTTTGCTCCTCGCCGTGGTCGGGCTCGCCGGGGGTGCGCTGGCGAGCGCCTACGCGGGCACCGACGCCACCACGCGGACGATCTGCCACCGGACCGCGTCGGCGAAGAACCCGTACGTCAAGCTGCAGGTCTCGGCGAGGCAGCTCCGCGCGCACACGAAGCACGCCGCGGACATCGTGCTCTCGCGAAACGGCCCCTGTCCCCGCACGGTGCTGACCCCGACGGCCGGCGGCCGGGCCTTTCCGGTGGCGCTCACGGGCGAGGCCGAGACACCGGCCGGCGATCCCGTGGCCACGGCGACCGCAACGATCCGGCTCCGCGCCGGCCAGGGCCAGCTCTGCTACCAGGTCGCCGCGGAGAACCTCCCGCCCGCGGTCGCGATGCACATCCACCGCGGCGCGACCGGCGTCGCGGGCCCGGTCGTGGTTCCGCTCGCGACACCCGCTGCGGACGGCACCGCCCGCGGGTGCGCCCCGGCGGCGCGACCCCTGGTCGCAGCGATGCTCGCGAGCCCCGCGACCTACTACCTCAACGTCCACACAGCGGAGTTCCAGGCCGGCGCGATCCGCGGCCAGCTGACCGGCACGTCTACCGCGTCGTTCGGCTGGGTTGCGGCGGTTGACCTCAAGGGCACGAGCGAGCCGAACGCGACCGGCACTGCGGTGGTCCGCCTCCGCACCGACGCGCCGATGGTCTGCTACCGCCTGCACGCGGCGAACGTCACGCTCCCGGCCGTTGCGGCGCACATCCACCGCGGCGCTGCGACCGTCAACGGCCCGGTCGTCGTCCCGTTCACGCCTCCGGGCGCGGACGGAAACTCGAGCGGTTGCACGAGCTCCGACCAGGCGTTGATCGACGAGATCGTCGCGAACGCCGGGGGGTTCTACGTCAACGTCCATACGAAGGAGCACCCCGCCGGCGCGATCCGCGCCCAGCTGGGCTGAGTCTCGACCGCATGTCGTGGGGGCGCGCGCTCGCGCCCCCACGACCCGGCGACCGCGGAGCGCGGCGGCTCTGCCCGACTGACTCCGCCCCGGCAACGGGTGCGCGGACGTATGGTCTCGGCATGGACGACGCAGGGATTCACGAGAGCATCGAGCAGCTCGTCGGCGAGGAACACGAGCTGTGGGACCGCGAGGCCGCAGGCACGGCCACCGAGGCCGACCGCCGCCGTCTGGGCGACGTGAGGGTCTCGCTCGACCGTTGCTGGGACCTCCTCCGTCAGCGCCGCGCGCTCGAGGAGTTCGGCTTCGACGCGGATACGGCGACCGAGCGGTCCGAGGAGACGGTCGAGGGCTACGAGCAGTAGCCGGCGCGGTCAGGCTCCGCCGGCGACGGTACCAAGAGTGGACAGCGCAAGTACGGATCGCAGCGAGCTCAGGCGGCCCGGCGCAACGCGAGCAGCGAGCCAAGCTCCCGGACGCCGAGGATGCGACAGGCGCCGAGATACACGGCCGTCCCCACCCCCAGCCCCAGCCCGACCGAAAGGATCTGCCCCAGAACGGAACGCCCCACCTCCGCGTCGACGCCCCACCAGACGAGCACCGCGAGCCCCGAGGCGACGACCGAGGCGACGATGATCCGAGCGATCGCAAAGAGCGTCTCCCCTGCGTCGACCCCGCCCACGTGTCGCCACATCAGGACGGCGAGGGCCAGCGCCCCGGCGAGGTTCGACAGGGACGTCGCAAGCGGCAGGCCCCAGACGCCGACCGTGTACAGCGCGAAGAACAGGGCGACGTTGAGCACGAGGTTGCCGAGCGCGACGAGCGTCGGGATCCAGTTCATCCGCAGCCCGTAGAACGCACGGTTGAGGAGCAGCATCCACCCGTTGAACACGAGACCGACGGAGAAGGCGGCAAGCGCCCCCGCGACGACGGGGGTCTGGTCGGGCGCGAACTCCCCGCGCTGGTAGAGCAGGCGGATGATCGGCTCGGCGAGGACGGCCGAGACGAGCCCGGCCGGGATCAGGAGAAACCCGATCTGGCGTACGCCCGTGTCGACGGTTCGGCCGAAGCCGCCCATGTCGCCGCGCGCTGCCTGGCGCGCCATCGTCGGGAACAGCACCGTCGCCACCGCGACGGAGAAGATCCCCTGCGGGAGCATGTAGAGGCGGAATGCGAGGTCGATCGCGCGCGGCGCGAGATCGGGGTCGATCAGGCGCGAGGCGAACAGCGTTCCGATCAGGGTCGAGACGTTGATCAACCCGAGCGTCAGCGTCACGGGCAGCATCAGCACGAAGAAGCGGCGCACCGCGGGGTCGCGCCAGTCGAGCGCCAGGCGGAGCCGGCCGTCGAGCCCGCGGAGCCACGGAACCGGCAAGAGCAGCTGGACGAGCGTCGCGAGCACGATCGAGCCGGCGTAGATGTACAGCTGGGCGTCCTCGCTGCTCGCCGCGGGCACGCCGAGCACGAGCCCGAAGATGATCACGACGTTCCAGGCGACCGGCGTCAGCGCGGGGACCGTGAAGTGGTCGTAGGCGTTGAGGATCCCGACGATGATCCCCGAGAGCCCGAGCATGATCACGATCGGGAAGAGCAGCCGCGACAACCCGACGGCCAGGTCGAAGCTGCCGCCCGGCGTCCCGAACAGCTCGACGATCAGCGGCGCGGCGAGGACGAACACCGCCGTCAGACCGGTCGTGAGCAGTAGGACGAGCCAGAAGATCGTCGACGCCACGCGCCACGCCCTGAGGCGCTCGCCCTTCTCGAGGAGCTCGCTGAAGACCGGGACGAACGCGCCGGAGAGGGCCGTGTCGGCGACGAGCGCACGGACGAGATTCGGAATCTGGAACGCGACCGTGAAGGCGTTGATCTTCCCCGCGGCCCCGAACGTCGGCGCGGCGATCATCTCCCTGACGAGGCCCAGGACGCGCGACAGCGCCGTGGCCGCGCCGAACACGGCGGTCGAGCGGGCGAGCCGCCGCCGGTGTGCGCGCTCCTCCGCACTCGCGGGACCGAGTGTCGGGTCGACCTCACTCATCGACGGGAGTTTCGTGGAATCGTCGGAAGCCCCTCTGGTACCATCACGCGGCCTTTGCGACCGACCATCGGTCGGGGGCACCTTTCCGAATGGCGAACATCAAGCAGCAGAAGAAGCGCGTCGAGACGGCCTCCCGCCAGCGGCTCGAGAACCTGCGCTACCGCTCGACGATCAAGACGCTCGCGAAGCGGCTCGAGCATGCGGTCGAGGACGGCGACGCGGATCGGGTGGCGTCGGAGCACCGCGAGCTCGTGCGGACGATCGACCGGGCGGTCTCGCGCGGCGCCCTTCACCGCAACACCGCGGCGCGCAAGAAGTCGCACGCTGCACGCGTCGCCGCGGGCGCGTAGCCGCGTCCCGGGCAGCGGCTTCCTAGCGGCGCTCTCGCGCGAGGTCGGCGACCGCGAGCTGGAGCTCGAGATCCGGCGCGAGCCGGCTCCCGCCCTTCAACGCGTGGTCGAGCTCCGCGAGACGGACTGTCGCGTCGTCGAGCTCCTCGGGCGAGAACCTCTCGGCCTGGCGCCCGAGCTTCTCGGCCTGGAAGGGGTGGAGCTTCAGGCGCCCGGCGGCGTCCTTCGGCCGGATTCCCTCGCGTGCGAGCCCTGCGAGCTGGCGCAGACGCGTCAGGTGGGCGCCGAGCGAGCCCGCGAGCAGCGCCGCCTGGGCGCGTCGGGGCATCGCGTTGCGGTCGAGCTTCTCCTCGACGACCTCGAGCGCGCTCGCGACGTCGTGGTCGCCCCAGGCGTCCGTGAGGTCCCAGGGTGGACGGTCGCCGAAGGCGATCGCGAGCTGCCTGATCTCCTCGGTGCCGACGGGCTCGCCGGCGGCCCACGTCGCGATCTTGTCGACCTCGAGCGCGAGAGCGAGCTTGTCGTCCCCGACGAGCTGCACGAGCTCGTGGCAGGTCGTTCGCTCGACCTTGACCCCCCGCTTCGCGAACTCCTCCGCGACCCACTGGTCGAGCTTGCCCTTGGCGACCTCCCACTCGAGGACGGAGCCCGCCTTCGCGCACGCCTTCCCGAGCGGCGAGTCGCGCTTAAGCGCCTGGGCGACGAGGCAGAGGACAGCGCCGGGGGCCGGGGCCGCGAGATACTCGACCATTGCGTCGACGTCGGCCTTCTTCCAACCGCCCGAGACACGTCCGCGGTCGTCCGGACGGCCGTCGACCTCGGTGACGAGCACGAGGCGACTGTCGCCGAGCAGTGAGCCCGCGTTGCACGCGGCGACCACGTCGCCGCCGCTCGCCCCGTCCGGCCCGGACGCCGTGAGCCGCTCGATCGCGCCCGGGTCGAAGTGCGCGCGCAGCCGCGCGAGCGTCCGGTCGACCTTCGGCCGGTCGGAGCCTGTGACGAGGTACACGGATTCGCCGGGGTCGGCCACCGAGTGGAGGCTACCGCTGCGAACGAACGGTGATCGCCTGCCCGTCCGACTCGACGACGATCCGTCGGTTCACGTCCGTGCGCAACGTCTCGAGACCGGGGAAGGCTCGCAGCGCCGCGAGTGTCTCCGGCCTCGGATGGCCGTAGTCGTTGCCCTGACCGACCGAGATCACGGCGATGCGCGGCCTCAGCGTGCGAAGGAGGTCCGGCAGACCGCGATCCTCGGAGCCGTGATGCGCGACCTTCAGCACCTCGACCGGGGGGATCCGCAGTCTCCCCGTGACATCGCTCTCCGCGTCGGCCGTGAGCAGGACGTCGGTCGCGCCGAAGCTCGCGAGCGCGACAACCGCGTGCTGGTTCGGATCCTCGCTCGGCAGTCCCGGCTCGTCCGGCCAGAGGATGCGGAGCCGGAGACGCCCGATCCGGAACGTGTCGCCCTCGTGGACGATCTCGACCGGAACATGGCGCCGGCGAGCCGCCGCCATCGCCGCGTCGTGGTCGGCGGACGGCGCCTCGATGCCAGGGTCCTCGATCTCGCCGACACGAAGCTGTTCCAGCACCGCCGCTGCGCCCCCGATGTGGTCGCGCTGTGGGTGCGTGAGCACGATCGCGGCGAGCGAGCGGATCCCCATGTCTTCGAGCTGGCCCGCCACATCCGCCTCGGGCGGCCCTTCGTCCACGAGCACCGCTCCTCCCGGGACCTCGAGCAGCGCGGAGTCGCCCTGCCCGACGTCGAGAAACGTCACGCGCAGCCCCTGCGGCGGCGCCCAGGACGGCGACGGCCGGAGCGCGCACGCCCCCGCGGCCGTCGCGAGGGCGAGCGACACGACCCCGACGACCGCGGTGCGCCGGCGGTAGCTTGGAAGGCGCCGGATGAGGCCCACTGCGACGGCGACGGCGAGGATCGCCGCGAGCGCGACCGGCGAACGGATCTGTGCCGACGGCCAGCCGCTCACGACCCGCGCGACGAGCGCGATCCACGCGGCGCAGCCGCCGGCGAGCCATGCGAGCGCGGCTGCGGCGTCCGGAAGCACGGGCTCGATCGCGGCGGCCGCCAGCGACAGCGCGATCAGGGGCGGCATCGCCGGCTCCGCGACGACGTTGGCCGGCACCGTCCAGAGCGCGACGGCGCCGAAGTGGATCCAGACGATCGGCGCGGTCACGAGCCCGCACGCGACCGCGACCACGAGGACGTCCCAGAGCCCGCGCGGGACCGGGTACGCGTCCGGGACGCCCGCGACGCGTGGTACGACGACGAAGATCGCCGCAACCGCCGCGAACGACAGCTGGAACCCGGGATCGAGCGCCGCCGACGGCGTCCACGCCAGGAGGACGAGGGCGCCGACCGCCATCGCGTGCCATCGGTCTCGCGGCCGCGCGGTGATCCATCCGAGCGACGCGAGGATCCCCGCCACCGCTGCGCGAACGACGGACGGCTGCCAGCCGACCGCGAGTGCATACGCAAGCACGATGACGATCGCCAGGCCCTCGCCGACGAGCCGGCCGATTCCTGCGATCCGCGCGAGGCAGACGACGCCGATCGCGGTGATCGCGACGTTCTGCCCCGACACCGCGAGCAGGTGCGTGAGGCCGCTCGCCCGGAAGTCGTCGCGGAGCGACCGCTCGATCCCGTCCTCCTCGCCGAGCACGATCCCGGTCAGGACCGCGCGCCGCTCTCCCGTCGTCCCGCGGGCGAGCGTCTGCTCGACATGCGCGTGCAGCCGATCGCCGACGCCACCGATCCCGCCCCGCCGGCCGACGAGGCGCGCGTCGTCGCCGCGCAGCACGACGTGGATGCCCTGCCGCGCCAGCCACGCACGCTCGTCGAAGCCGGTCTCGGGCCCACGCGGCGCGACCGGCTGCGCGCGCAGCTCGAGGACGGCGCCCTGCGGGGGCGCCCGCCCGGGTGGCAGCTCGAGCAGGACGCGCTCCCGGAGCTCCATCGCTCCGAAGCGCACGACCTGTGCCGGCGCTCGAAGTGCGAACGGCGTCCGGCGCACCGGACCGGTCACCACGACGCGCGCATCGGCGCTCTCGCCGATCCGACCGACCAGGACGCTGCGATCGAGTGCGCCCTCTCTCAGCGCGCCCCACGCGAGCCCGACCAGCGCAAGCGCAATCGCGGCGAGCGCGATCCGCCGCAGGTCACGCTCGACGAGCGCAGCACACCCCGCGACGGCGGCTGCCGGCACGAGGATGGCCTGCGAGGGCCGAAGCCAGACGGACGATGCGAGACCCACGCACGCGGCGGCAGCGAGGAGCGCCGGCCAGTTCGTCGCGACCAGTCGTCTCACGGCGTGACGAGGTCGCGGAGCTGCTCGATCCGCGCCGGACCGATGCCCGGCACGTCGTCGAGGTCGTCGACCGACCGGAACGGCCCGTGGGTCGTGCGCCAGTCGACGATCTTCTGCGCGGTCACGGGCCCCACCCCGGGCAGCTCGTCGAGCTGCTCGATGGTCGCGGAGGCGAGGCTCACCTTCACGCCCGATCCCGGCCCGCCGGCTCCGACCGCGACTGCGCTTCCGGGAGGTCCCCGGCGCGGGACGACGACCTGCTGACCGTCGACGAGCGGCGCCGCGAGGTTCACCGCCGCCAGGTCGGCGTGGCGTGTCGGTCCGCCCGCACGTGCCAGCGCATCCGCGACGCGAGAGCCGTCGCGGATGCGGAAGAGCCCCGCATGGCGGACCGCGCCCACGACGTGGACGAAGAGGCGCGGTGCCGGAGCGTTTTCCGCCGGCCGCACTCGCGCGAGCGGCGCAACCGCGGCGGGCCCTCTGCTGGCGCCGACGCCCGCGATCCGCGAGCCGGCCACGGTCACCAGGACGACGAGCGGCACGAGGACGAGCGCGAGCTGGCTGCGCGACAACGTGATCATGCATCCAGCGTCGCGGCCGACCCGTCACGGAGGTGCGCCGCCTTCGTGCCGGATGTGTGACGCCTCGAGCGGGCCGCGCGGCGCAGTGCGGGCGCGCGCGGAGCCCGCCCCGACCTACGCCACGAAGTTCACGAGGCGGTCCGGGACGACGATCGTCTTCCGCGGCTCGCCCTTGAAGTGCGCCTGCACGCGCTCGGAGGCGAGCGCGAGCGTGACGAGATCGTCCTCCGTCGTCCCGACGGGAACCTGCAGACGGTCGCGGAGGCGTCCGTTGACCTGCACGACGACCTCGACGGTGTCGGACGCGACGAGGGCCGGGTCGGCGACGGGCCAGGGCGTCTCCCACAGGCGGCTGTGCCCGAGCCGCTCCCACAGCTCCTCGGCGACGTGTGGCGCGTACGGTTGGATCAGCGAGACCACCGACTGGGTCGCGAACCGGACCTCGCCGGCCCGCTTCGGGTCGTCTTTGACCTTGTAGATCTCGTTGACGAGCTCGAACAGCGCCGCGATCGGCGTGTGGAACTGGAAGCGGCGCAGGATGTCGTCGGAGACGCGGGCGATCGTCCGGTGGACGGTCCGCACGAGCTCGCCGTCCGCGGGCGTCTCGACAGGCTCGCGCGTGGCGACCTCGAGCGCCAGGCGCCAGATCCGGTCGAGCAGCCGGGCCGTCCCCTCGATCCCGGCGTCGGACCACTCCTTGTCCTGCTCGGCGGGGCCCATGTAGAGGACGTACAGCCGCAGCGTGTCTGCGCCGTAGCGCTGCACGGCCTCGTCCGGCGAGACGACGTTGCCTCTCGACTTCGACATCTTCGCGCCGTGCCGGTAGATCATCCCCTGCGTGAACAGGCGCGAGAACGGCTCGCGGAAACCGAGCAGCTCCATGTCGTTCAGCACCTTCGTGAAGAACCGCGCGTACAGCAGGTGCAGCACCGCGTGCTCGATCCCGCCGATGTACTGCTTGACCGGCAGCCAGTAGTCGACGATCTGCGGGTCCCACGCCGCGTCGTCGTTCCGCGCGTCGGCGTAGCGCAGGAAGTACCAGGACGAGTCGACGAAGGTGTCCATCGTGTCGGTCTCGCGCCGGGCCGGTCCGCCGCAGCTCGGGCATGTCGTCGCGACCCAGTCCTCTGCCGCGGCGAGCGGGCTGCGGCCCTTCGGCGTGTAGTCCTCCACCTCGGGCAGGAGCACGGGTAGCTGGTCGTCCGGCACGGCGACGGTGCCGCACGCGTCGCAGTGCACGATCGGAATCGGGCAGCCCCAGTAGCGCTGGCGGGAGAGCAGCCAGTCGCGCAGGCGGTAGCCGATCGTCGCCTCGCCCAGCCCGCGCTCGGCCAGCCAGGCCGTGATCGCCCGCTTGCCCTCGGGGGCCGGGAGCCCCGTGAACCCACCGGAGTCGACGAGCACCTCGTCGTCCGTGTGCGCGACGAACGCGCCGACCTCCGGTGCCGACCCCGCCGAGGCCTCGGCCGGTTCTGCGGGCGCGACGACCTGCCGGATCTCGAGGCCGTAGCGCTCCGCGAACGCGTGGTCGCGCTCGTCGTGCGCCGGGACAGCCATGATCGCGCCCGTCCCGTACTCCATCAACACGTAGTCGGCGACCCAGATCGGGATCGGCTCGCCGTTCACCGGGTTGATTGCGTACCGTCCCGTGAAGACGCCGTCCTTCTCCTTCGCCTCGCGCTCGACCGCGGACCGCCCTGCGGTGTGGCGCACGTACGCGGCGACCTCGTCCTCGTGCTGCGTGCCCGCGGTCAGCTCCGTGACGAGCGGGTGCTCCGGCGCAAGGACGAAGAACGTCGCGCCGAACAGCGTGTCGGGCCGAGTGGTGAAGACCGGCAGCTCCTGGCCCGATCCCTGCACGGTGAAGATCACCCGCGCGCCCTCCGAGCGGCCGATCCAGTTCCGCTGCATCGTCAGCACCTTCTCGGGCCAGGACTCGAGCAGTGCGGTCTCGTCGAGCAGCGCGTCGGCGTACTCGGTGATCTTGAAGAACCACTGCGTCAGGTTCCGCGACTCGACCTCGGTGCCGCAGCGCTCGCAGCGCCCGTCGATGACCTGCTCGTTTGCGAGCACGGTCTGGTCCTTGGGGCACCACTTGACCGGCGCCTCGCGGCGGTAGGCGAGCCCCTTCTCGAAGAAGCGCAGGAACAGCCACTGGGTCCAGCGGTAGTACTCCGGCTCGGCGGTCGAGACCTCACGCGACCAGTCGATCGCCCAGCCCATGCGCTTCATCTGCCGGCGGATCGACTCGATGTTGCGGTTCGTGATCTCGCGCGGGTGCCCGCCCTCGCGGATCGCGGCGTTCTCCGCGGGAAGGCCGAACGCGTCGTAGCCCATCGGCCGCAGCACCGTCATCCCCTGCCGGCGGCGAATGTGGGTGAGGACGTCGCCCATCGTGTAGTTGAAGACGTGCCCCATGTGGAGCTCGCCCGAGGGATACGGGAGCATCTCGAGGACGTACGTCGAGGGGCGGGTGTCGGGAGCGGCCGGATCCGGGTTCGGGACCGTGAACGCCCCCTCGGCCGCCCAGGCCGCCTGCCACCTCTCCTCGACCGCCGCCGGGTCGTAGCGCTCGTGCTCTGACTGCTCCATCGGTCTCGATTCTCTCCCGGGAACGAAAAAGCCTCTCGGACGAGAGGCTCAGGGGGAGTCTGCGCGGCGCGGCCGCGTTTCCTCCCTGGGCTACGTGAGAAGCTGCTCCACGAGATGAATGCTAACAGGCACGATCGGCCCGTGCTAGCGCTGTTCCCCGACTCCGCGGCTCTCGACGGCCCCCGTCTGACCCTCGCCGGGATCGACACCGAGGCCCTCGCGGAGGAGCACGGAACGCCGCTTGTCGTCCTCTGCGAGCAGACGATCCGGGCGAACGCGCGAGCGCTTCGCGCGGCTGTCGGCGATGGTCGCGTCTTCTTCGGCACGAAGGCGCTACCGAACGTCGCCGTGCTCCGGCTCCTGGCCGAGGAGGGGATCGGCGCCGACGTCGCCTCGGCGGGCGAGCTCGCGTTTGCGACGGCGGCGGGGCTCGGAGGAGGCGCGCTCGTCGTGCACGGCAACAACAAGGACGCGGCGTTCCTCGCGGATGCCGCTGCCGCTCGTGCGCCGGTCGTCCTGGACGCGCCGGACGAGGCCGGGCTCGCCGCCGAGGCAGGCGTGGCGCAGGTGCTCGTCCGCGTCACGCTCGGCGTCGACGCAGACACGCACGAGGCGATCAGGACGGGCCATCATGGCTCGAAGTTCGGCCTGCCTCCCGACCAGGCCCGTTCCGTCGTCTCGGAGGCGCTCGACCTCGGGCTCGATGTCCTCGGCGTCCATGTCCACGTCGGCTCGCAGCTCGAGGACTTCGACGCCCAGGCGGAGACGATCGCGCGGCTTGCGTCGTTCGTTGCAGGTTGCCGCGACGCGCTCGGGTGGACGGCGCAGGTCGCCGACCTCGGCGGGGGCTTCGGGATCCGCCATCACCCGGCGGACGAGGTGCCGGACGCGTCCGAGCTCGCCGAGAGCGCGGCGACCACGGCCCGGCTCGCCTTCGTCGAGGCGGGACTGCCGCAGCCGGAGGTCTGGCTCGAGCCGGGCCGCTGCATCGTGGGCCGAGCGGGCGTGACGCTCTACCGCGTCGGGAGCGTGAAGCGGCTGCCCGGGCGGACCTGGGTCGCGATCGACGGCGGCATGTCCGACAACCCGCGCCCGCAGCTCTACGGCGCCCGTTACACGGCCCTGTCGGCGACGCGGGCGGACGAGCCCGTCGACGAGGTTGTCAGCATCGCCGGGATGCACTGCGAGTCGGGCGACGTGCTCATCGACGATGTCATGCTGCCGTCGCCGAGGCGGGGCGACCTGCTTGCCGTGCCTGCGACCGGTGCATACACGCTCGCGATGGCGTCGAACTACAACGGCGTCGGCCGTCCCGCGGCCGTGCTCGTCCGGGACCGCGAAGCGCGGCTCGTGCGCCGACGCGAGACGATCGACGACCTGCTCGACCTCGAGGCATGACCCGGCTCGGCTCGGTGCGCGTCGGCGGGCTTCGGATCGCGTATCAGCGTCTCGGGGAGGGGCCTGCGGCACTGTTCCTCCACGGCGGGCTGGCTGACCATCGCGAGTGGGAGGCGCAGCTCGAGCTCGCGGACGAGCTCACGCTCGTCGTGTGGGACGCCCCCGGGTGCGGCGGGTCGAGCGACCCACCCGAGTCGTTCCGCATGGACGACTACGCGGCCGTGCTCGCCGGCTTCGTCGAGGCCCTCGACGTCGGTCGGCCGCATCTCGTGGGGCTCTCGTTCGGCGCGACGCTTGCGCTCGCGTTGGCCCGCCGCGAGCCGTCGCTCGCACGCTCGCTCGTGCTCGCGTCGCCATACGCCGGCTGGGCGGGCTCGCTGTCGCCCGAGACGGTTGCGGAGCGGCTCGAGGGCGGACTGCGCGCGCTGGAGCGCGGTCCGGCCGCGCTCGCGGAGGGGTTTGTGGCGACGCTGTTTGCCGAGGGCGCCGACGCCGAGCTCGGGCAGCGGATCCGGGCGATGCTGGCGGATGTTCATCCAGCGGGCGGGCGCACGATGCTGCGTGCGATGGCGGAGTGCGACCTCCGAACGTCACTTGGCGCCGTCGAGGCGCCAACGCTCGTCCTGCACGGCTCGCAGGACGTCCGGGCGTCCGAGCCGGTCGCGCGTGCGATCCACGAGGCGATCGACCACTCGACGTTCCTCGTCCTCGACGGCGTCGGACATGCGTGCAACCTGGAGGCGCCGGCGGCCTTCAACTCCGCGCTGCGGTCGTTTCTGCGTGAGGCGGATGGACGCTAGCTCCGCAGCGGCCGGCGGCCTGCGTGACGCCGCCGTCCTGGTCCCGGTCTTCCGCGACGCAGACGGCGAGCTACGCGTCGCGATCGTCGTCCGCGCCGACGACGGCGGCCTGCACGGCGGGCAGCTCGGGCTGCCCGGTGGGAAGCCGGAGCCCGGCGACGCCGACCTGCTCGCGACGGCGTTGCGCGAGGCGGAGGAGGAGGTCGGGCTCGCCCCGGACGACGTCGACGTGCTCGCCGCGCTCCCGCCGTTCGACACGCGCACGACGGGCTGGCGGGTGCACCCTTTCCTCGGGCGCATCTCGCCGGACACGACGTGGCGACTCCAGGAGGCGGAGATCGTCGGCGTCCTCACGCCGTCCGTTCGTGTCCTCGCCGACCCGGCCTCGCGGGCAACGCTGCCGTTCACGTCGCGCCGCTTCACCGAGCCGCTGCTCGTCGACGGGATCGACGTCGAGGGGAATGTCCTCTGGGGTATGACCCTGCGTCTGTTCGACGACGTGCTCCCGCGGCTGCTCGCGGGCGAGTGGGACGTCTGACGCCCTAGCGCGTCGTCACCTCCACCACGTCGCCGTCGGCGAGGACGTGCGCGCGGCCGACGCGCTGGCCGTCGAAGCGCGCAGACGTGCCCCACACGCGTCCGCCGGTGCACGACCGGCCGACGTCGTGATGGATCACGTCGGCGAGCTCGGCGACCGTCGCGCCCCCGGCCAGCGCGAACGGCTCGTCGTCTACCCGCCCGTCGCGTCGGGGCCGTACCCGGATCAGGCCGGTCAGCGCCCAAACCGCTTCCCTCAGCCGGTCGAGGCTCTCGTCGTCGAGCACCGAGACCGGCAAGACTGCGTCGAGCCCGACCGGCGAGCCTGATCGGGCGACCGCGACTGCGCGCGCGGCGTCCTCCTCGGGGAGGTCGTCCGCCTTCGTCAGCGCCAGCGCGGCGCGCTTCTCGATGCCCGCGGCGGCGACCTCGCGGACGACTACGTCGAGGCTCGCCGGCGACTCGGCGGCCGCGCGGCAGTAGACGATCGCGTCGGCGTTCCGCAGCACACCGAGGAGCGCGCGGCCGCCGCCGCGGTCCTCGTGGGCTCCCTCGATCAGGCCGGGAATCTCGACGAGCTGGACGAGCACGCCGCCGATCCGCGTCAGCGCAGGGACGGGCCGGAGCGTCGTGAATGCGTAGTCGCCGGTCTTGATCTGGATGTCGGAGAGTGCCTGGAGGAGCGACGACTTCCCCGCGTTCGGCGGGCCGACGAACGCGACCTGCGCCGCGCCCTCCCGACGCACCTGGAGCGAGTCACGATGGACGACCTTGGCGCGGACGCGCGTCCGATCGAGCTCCCCCTCGAGCCACTTGCGCAGGTCGGCGTACGGCCCGTTCCGGTACCCGGGCAGCTCGCCGAGGAGCGCGCGGATCGTCGCGACGCGCTCACTCCCCTCCTTCCCGACGAGGCGGCGCTTCGCCACCTCCGCGAACGTGCGATGCGGCATCGGCATCGCGGTCCTCCTTCCACTCGTGCGGAAGGCGCGCGCGTCACACGGCCCCAAGGGCCGGTGCGCGCGTCGCGCTTCCGCCGCTTCCCCGGACGCTCTCTTCGGGAAGCGGCGGCTCAGCCGTTCTGACGCAGAACGGAGGCTCGCCAGGAGTGGAGGCGGGTCATGCGTGGCACTCTACGGCGTCCTCGTCGGGCGCACGGTGCGGCTTTCCGTACACGGCGCCGCGGTTTGGAGCGGTGTCGCCCCGGTTACGTATCCGTCATGACGGAGATCCTGCTCTTCCACCATGCACAGGGCCGCACGCAGGGCGTACTCGCGTTCGCGGAGGACCTGCGTGCCGTCGGGCACGTCGTCCACACGCCGGACCTCTACGACGGCAGGACGTTCGACGACCTCGACGAGGGCGTCGGCTACGCGAAGCAGGTCGGCTTCGACACGGTCCTCGAGCGCGGACGCCTTGCGGCCGAGGAGCTCCCGAACGAGCTCGTCTACGCGGGCTTCTCGCTAGGCGTGATGCCGGCACAGCTGCTTGCCCAGACACGGCGTGGCACCCGCGGCGCGTTGTTCTTCAGCGCAGCCCTCCCCGCCTCGGAGTTCGGGGACGGGTGGCCGCAGGGGGTTCCACTCCAGATCCACATGATGGAAGACGACCCCTGGGTCGACGAAGACCTTCCCGCGGCGCGCGAGCTGGTCGAGGCCGTCGACGGCGCGGAGCTCTTCCTGTACCCCGGCGACCGGCACCTCTTCGCGGACAGCAGCCTGCCCGACTACGACGAGGCAGCAGCGAGGATGCTCCGCGAGCGGGTGCTCTCGTTCCTCGAGACGGCCGGGTAGGGCGACTACGGCTTGCGCACGCCGGTGACGACGATGTACCGGCGCTCCATGCTGATCCCGTCGCCGTCGCGGTGCTTCTCGAAGACCGCCGTCATCGTCTCGTCGAGCGCTTTTCGCCCGTCGTCGTCGAGGGAGCTCCAGAGCACGTGCGACGGGCCGTAGCTCGACCGGAAGAGCTCCCACATCGCCGCGGGGTCGTCGTCGTCGTGCCGCGTGTCGAGCTCCTCGAACGAGAGCTCGTACGCGTCCCCGAGCAGCTGCTCGACGTAGTCCTCCTGGCCCCACTGGAACGGCGAGCCCGCGCCTTCCGGCGGAGGCGGCATGAAGCCGGACATGCCCTCGAAGATGTCGCCGACGCCGCTGTCGCGCCGCCACGCGGTGAGCCCCAGGCGGCCGCCGGGCCTGCACACGCGGGCGAGCTCGGAGGCGACGCGTGCGTGATCGGGCGCGAAGATGACGCCGACCGACGAGGAGACGACGTCGAAGGACGCGTCGGCATACGGCAGGGCCTGGCAGTCGGCCACTTCGAGGGTCAGGTCGAGCCCGAGCTCGCCCGCGCGCTGCTGCGCCGTCTCGATCAACGTCGGGGAGAGATCCGATCCGGTCACGATCGCCCCCGCCTGCGCGGCATGGAACGCGACGTCGCCGGTGCCGCAGCCGAGGTCGAGCCAGCGCTCGCCGGGCTGCGGCGCGAGGCGCTCGACCAGCGCGACGTGCATCTCGGTGATGACCTCGGCGATCCGCTCGAACGGGGCCGAGCTCCACACCTGCGCATGTCTCGTCGTCAGCTCCTCGAACGCCACGCCAGTCCTCCTTCGCCGTCGGAGAGCGAGTATCCGCCTCCACGGAAGCAGGGGTCAAGCGTCGGTAACGACGATTTGGCGTTGCCTGAAGCGACATCCGCTGATTCACTGACCCCACGCCCGGTTTCGAGGAAGTCGCACAGCGACTAAACAAAACGGCTCGCCCCGCGCATCGAATGACTGAGATGGCAGCCTGCGAAGCCACGGTCGAGGCGCTCGAGTTGCTCTACCGAGCTGATCTACCGCGTTTCGTGCGAACAGCCACCGCGATCACCGGTGACGAGGCAACGGGGAGGGACGCCGTCCAGGATGCGTTCGTACAGGCGGTCAGAAAGCGGGACAGCTACAAGAGTGACGCTCCGCTCGAAGCCTGGGTCTGGCGGATCGTGATCAACGAGGCACTCGCGCTACGACGCGGCCGTGCGGCGGCCTTCGAGTGGATTTCCGCGAGCGCCGAGTCCACGAATGGCGTTCCCGAACACGATGCCGACGTGCGTGCCTGGATTGCGTCGCTTCCCGAGCGCCAGCGGCTCGTGGTGTTTCTCCGGTACTTCGCCGATCTCGACTACCGGTCGATAGCGACGGCTCTCGACGTCGCGGTAGGCACGGTGTCCGCAACGCTCGCCGCGGCGCACGCCGCGCTTCGACGCGCCCACAAGGAGGCAGTGCGATGACTGACCTCGAGCTCGAGATCGCCGATTCCTTCGAACGGATCCTTCCGGTGCCGACCGTGACCCCCGATTGGGATGACGTACGCGACCGCGCGGAAGCTCATCGCCCAGACCGTGGCACGCAGTTGCCGTCCAGGCGTGCAGTCGCCATCGCCGCGATGATCGTTCTCGCCGGGCTTCTCGTTGCGCCCGCCGTCGCCATCGGGGATCACATCCTCGAGCTGATCTACACGAAGTCCACGAAGGGCGACGTGGAGACACCTGCGTGGTCGCCCGACGGACGGAAGCTCGCGTTCGTGAGCCGCCGCGACGGCAACTCCGAGATCTACGTGATGAACGCCGACGGCAGCGAGCAGGAGAACCTGAGCCGACAGCCGGCCAGCGACAGCCATCCGAGCTGGTCGCGCGACGGGCGGAAGCTCGCGTTCGTGAGCCGACGCGACGGCAACGCCGAGATCTACGTCATGAACGCCGACGGGAGCGGGCTGCGCAACGTGACTCGGACTCCGCGGGACGATCTCGGTCCGGCCTGGTCGCCTGACGGGCGCGCGATTGCGTTTGTCCAGAAGAAGTGCTGGCCAAACCCACGCGTCAATCGGTGCGCGACCTCCTACGAGACGTACCTCTACGTCGTGAATGCCGACGGGAGCGGGCTGCGGCGCCTCACGACACAACTGGCGCATGTGTTCAACCTGAGCTGGTCGGCGGACGGGAAGACCATCCGGTACGGCGGTTACCTCGTGAATGCCGACGGCAGCCGGCGCAGAAAGCCGCCCAGGAACGTCCCGCTCGCAGGAGCGTGGTCGCCCGACGGGCAGCGGATCGCCAGCGTGTCGGTGGCCCATAGCTTTGCTGACGCACGGAACCCAACCAAGCTCGGACTTTGGGTCGTGAACGCCGACGGAAGCGACGCTCGGCGGGTGGCACCCAAAGCCACCTCGGGCGAGCCCGCGTGGTCCCCGGACGGCCGCCGGATCGCCTTCAGGAGGTACGACGGCCAGCTCGGATCCGGATTCCCCGGGAACTCCGACCTCTATGTCGTGAACGCCGACGGGAGCGGGCTGCGACGGCTGACACGCCATGCGGCGAACGTGCGCTGGTTCGCGTGGTCACCCGACGGGCGGACCATCGCCTTCCTCCTCAACAGGGAGGTGTACGTCGTGAACGCCGACGGAACCGGGGAACGGAGGCTCACGCAGCTCAACGAATAGTGGGTCGAACGAGCTCCTCTCGCTCGCTACCGCGCGGCCGAGTGGCGGCGGCGGAGCTCGTCCTCGACCGCCGACGGCTGGAGTCCGCGGGCGGCGAGCAGCACGTACGAGTGGAACCAGAGGTCGGCGAGCTCCTCGACGAGGCGCTCGTCCGATTCGCCGACCGCGGCGAGCGCGGCCTCGACGCCCTCCTCCCCGACCTTTCGTGCGGCCGCGGCCGGGCCGTCGGCCAGCAACCCGGCGACGTAGGAGCCTTCCGGGCGGGTCGCCGCCCGCTCGGCGACGACGCGCCAGAGCCACGGCGCGAAGCACGACTCTGCGCCGGTGTGACAGGCGGGGCCGTTGGGGCGCACCCGGTAGAGCAGCGCGTCGCCGTCGCAGTCGTCGCGGATCTCCTCGACCGCCAGCGTGTTGCGCGACGTCGCGCCCTTGTGCCAGAGCTCGTTCCGCGAGCGGCTCCAGAACCACGCCTCGCCCGTCTCCCGGGTGCGGTGGAGCGCCTCGTCGTCCGCGTAGGCGAGCATCAGCACGCGGTTCGTCTCCGCGTCTTGGACGATCACCGGGGTCAGTGCCGCATCGGCCATCCCGTGTCCTCCAGCTCGGCCTTCAGCTCGGGCAGCCGCTCGGGCCGCTCGTGGACGATCGAGGCGACGAGCGCCGCCTCGGCGCCGACGGCGAACGCCTCGGCGAGATGCTCCGCGCGTCCGGCGCCGCCCGACGCGATCACGGGGACCTCGACCGCGTCGGCGACGGCGCGCGTCAACTCGAGGTCGTAGCCGGCCCGCGTCCCGTCGGCGTCGATCGACGTGAGCAGGATCTCCCCTGCGCCGCGCTCGACCGCCTCCCGCGCCCAGTCGACCGCGTCGCGCCCGCGCGGCTCGCGTCCCGCGTGCGTCACGACCTCGCCACCGCGCGCGTCGATCGCGCAGACGACCGCCTGCGCGCCGAACTCGGCCGCGAGCGCGGTGAGGATCTCCGGATCGTCGAAGGCGGCACGGTTGACCGCAACCTTGTCCGCCCCCGCGAGCAGGAGGTCGCGCGCGTCGTCGACGCCCGTGATCCCGCCGCCGGCCGTGAACGGGATCGTCAGCTCGTCGGCGGCCCGTCCGATCACGTCGAGGATCGGCCCGCGTCCCTCGAGCGTCGCCGTGATGTCGAGGAACACGAGCTCGTCCGCCCCGAGCTCCGAGTAGCGGCGGGCGAGCTCGACCGGGTCGCCCAGCTCGCGCAGGTTGCGGAAGTTGACGCCCTTGACGACGCGACCACCCGCGACGTCGAGGCAGGGAATCACGCGCTTCTTGACCATCGCAGGAGGTTCTCGAGCACGCGGCCGCCTGCCGGGCCGCTCCGCTCGGGGTGGAACTGCACGCCGGCCAGCAGGCCCCGTTCGACGGCGGCGACGACCGTGCCGTCGTGGTCGACGGTCGCGGCGGTGACGTCCTCCTCGGCGGGCACCGCCGCGTAGCTGTGGGCGAAGTACACGTCGGCGCCGTCGAGCCCGTCGAGGATCGCCGACGGCCGCGTCGCCTCGAGCGTGTTCCACCCCATGTGCGGCACGCGCCGCGCCCGCAGGCGGGGGACGGTGCCGTCGAGGAGCCCGAGGCCGCACCCGCCCTCCTCGCTCTCGCCAAAGAACAGCTGCATCCCGACGCACACGCCCGCAACCGGCCTGCCTGCGGCGATGCGGTCGCCGAGCGCTTCGTCGAGCCCGTTCCGTCGAAGCCCTGCCGCTGCGCTGGCGACGTGACCGACGCCGGCGATCATCGCGAGCGGCGCCTCCGACACGACATCGGGGTCGGTGGTCACCACCGGCACTGCGCCCGCACGCACGAGGGCCGACGAGAGCGAGCGGAGGTTCCCGGCGCCGTAGTCGGCGAGCGCGACCTTCACGCCGCCCCCTTGGTCGAGCGGATCCCCACGCCGCCCGGCACGACCGCCTGGCGGAGCGCCTGACCGAGTGCCTTGAACGCAGCTTCGGCGACGTGGTGGTCGTCCGCGCCACTCGACTCGACGTGCACCGTGCAGCCGGCCTCCATCGCGAACCGCTCGAGCGCATGCGCGAGGAGCGAGACCGCGAGCGCGCCGACGCGCTCGCCGGTGAAGCCCAGTGTGATCTCGGCGTGCGCCCTGCGGACGAGGTCGACTGCCGCGGACGCGCGCGCCTCGTCCATCGGCACGGTCGCCGAGCCGTAGCGCGCCACCCCCTCGCGCGTGCCGAGCGCCTGCGAGAGCGCGGTGCCGAAGGCGGCGAGCACGTCCTCGACCGTGTGGTGCTCGTCCACCGTGAGATCGCCGCCGGCGACCAGCTCGAGGTCGAACGACGCGTGGAATGCGAGCAATGTCAGCAGGTGGTCGAGGAAGCCGATCCCCGTCTCGACCCTCGTGCGGCCGCTCCCGTCGAGGTCGAGTGTCAGACGCAACGCGGTCTCGGTCGTCGTGCGGAGGACCGTCGCGTCGCGGCCGAGCGCCGGTCCCGGCTCGGCCCCGAGCGCGCGCAGCAGCACGTCGTTCTCCGAGGGGCGGCGGACGGAGATGCGGATGCCCTCGGGAAACGCCCGCACGACGATCCCCTGGGCCTCGAGCCGGCCGGCCAGAGCCTCCTCGGTGCGCAGGAACACAAAGTTCGTGGCAGTGGGCGGGCAGTCGTGACCGGCCGCGAGGAGGGCGATCCGCACGCGCTCGCGCTCCGCAACGGTGGTCTCGACGTCGCCGAGGCGAGGCTCCCGGAGGGCCGCGGCGGCGATCGCGGCGGCCGGCCCGGCCACGGGTGCCGGCGCGCGACGCTCGTCGAGCAGCGCGGCGGTGTCCCGGTGCGCGAGGGCGTAGCCGACGCGGAGCGCGGCGAAGCCGAACGCCTTCGACAGGGTGCGCAGCACGACGAGGTTCGGCAGCTTGTCCACCCAGGGCGCGCACGACGTTCCGCCGTACTCGACATACGCTTCGTCGACGACCACGATCGTCTCCGGCGCGCGGTGTGCGAGCTCGACGATCTCCTCGGGCGACGTCGTCTCTCCGGTCGGGTTGTTGGGGTTGCAGACCCAGCGGACCGTGGCGCCCTCCTCCGGCCCGACCACCTCGGCGCCGGCGAGCGTCGTCGCGATCCGGTAGAGCGCGTATGTCGGCGGCTCGATCGCGGCCCTCGTGCCGGGGCCGAGGAAGACGCGTGCGACGAGGAGGATCAGATCGTCGGCACCTGCCCCGACCACGACGTTCTCGGCGGCCACGCCCGCGTAGGCCGCTGCCGCCTCACAGAGCGCTCGGTACGTCCCGTCCGGGTACTCGTGGAGCGTCGCCATGCTCTGCGCGAGCGGAACCTGCGGGATGCCCGGCAGCGGCGGCGTGTTCTGGTCGAACTTGAGGACGGCTTCGCGCAGGACGCCGTGCCGCTCCGCGACCTCGTCGACCGAGGCCGCCCAGCGGTACGGCGCGAAACCGTCACCGACCGGCCGGGCCAGGGTGCGGACGTCCGTCCACGCAGCGCTCATGCCGTAGCCTCCGCGTGCCTCGGCAGCCCCTCGACGCGCGCGAGCGGCACGACGACCTGGGCGGCGCGGCGCGCTCCGTCGGGCGTCGCCGTGACGACCTGCAACGGCTTCATGTACGCCTCGAGCCCGAGCCCGCCCGTCGACCGCGCGAGCCCGCCCGTCGGGAGCACGTGTGTGGCGCCGGCCGCATAGTCGCCGACCACCGACGAGCAACCCACGAACACCGACCCCGCGTTGCGGACTCGCGCGGCCAGCGGCTCGGGGTCGGCAAGGTGGAGCTCGAGGTGCTCCGGCGCGTATTCATCGGCCCGCTCGAGCGCCTCGTCGAGCGAGGAGACGAGCTCGATGCGGATGTTCCGGTGGCCGCGAACGAGCTCCGCAACGGCGTCCGCCACTCGTGGGGCGTCGGTGAACAGCACCGCCTCGCTGTTGTCGCCATGCTCCGCCTGGGCGAGAAGGCCGGCGGCCACGCGGGCGGCGTCGGCGCCGGCATCCGCGATCGCGACGACCTCGCTCGGGCCGGCGGGCAGATCGATCCGGACGCGACTCGCGACGAGGAGCTTTGCGGCGGTGACGTACGCGCTGCCCGGCCCGATCACCGCATCGACGGCGGGGAGCGTCTCGGTGCCGTAGGCGAGCGCCGCGACGGCCTGGGCGCCGCCCACCGCGTACACCTCGTCCAAGCCGAGCTCCCGCGCCGCGACGAGGATCGCGTCGGAGGGGCTCGGGGTCACGACGGCGATCCGCCGCACGCCCGCGACGAGCGCAGGCACGGCGGTCATGACGAGCGAGGACGGCAGGGGCGAGCGCCCGCTGGGGACGCAGAGCCCGACCGAGTCGAGGGCGAGCCAGCGGCGCTCGGAGACGATCCCCGGAGCCGCTTCCACGCGCGTGTCGGGCGGGCGCTGCGCGACGCTGAACAGGCGTACCGCGTCGATCATGCGGCGCAGCGCGGCGAGGACCTCGTCGTCGACGACCGCCGCCTCGATCGCGCCCGGGTCGACGCGGAGGCCGTCCGGACGTGGCCCGTCGAGCCGCTCGGTCCACTCGAGCAGCGCGGCATCGCCACGCGTCCTCACGTCCGCGACGATCGGAGCGACGGTCTCCAGAGCCTGGTCGAGGAGCGCGCCCCTCACGGCACGAGCCTCTCGACCGGAAGCACGAGGATCGACGTGCCCCCTGCTTCCTTGAGCCGCGGGAGCAGCGACCAGATCTCGCTCGCGTCGACCGCCGCGTGCACGGCGATCTGGCCCTCGTCCGCCAGCTGGAGGACGGACGGCGCGCCCATCCCGGGAAGCACGGCTCGGATCGCGGGGAGGTCGTCCACCCGCGCGTTCAGCATCACGTAGCGCCGTCCGCGGGCCGCGACGACGCCCGAGAGCATCAGCTCGAGGCGGTCGACGAGGTCGCGCCGCTCCTCGATCGCCGCGCGGCCACCGACGAGCACTGCCTGGGAGGCGAGCAGCGTGCCGATCGGACGCAGGCCGTTGGCGTCCATCGTCGAGCCCGTCGAGACGAGGTCGACGATCGCGTCGGCCAGCCCGAGCCGGGGCGTGGCCTCGACCGAGCCGGAGACGTGGACGAGCTCGCAGCGAACGCCGCGCTCGCCGAGCAGACGCTCGGTCGATGCGGGATAGGCGGTTGCCACGCGCAGGCCGTCGAGGTCTTCGAGCTCGCGCGGCGGCGCGTCCACCGGGACGGCGGCGTCGAGCGTGCACCGCGCGAATCCGAGCTCGGCCACCGTCTCGACGTCCGCCGCGGCCTCTGCGACGAGATTCGCGCCGGTGATCCCGAGGTCGACGACGCCGTCCTGTGCGTACTCAGGGATGTCGCTCGGGCGGACGAGCAGCAGGTCGACCGGCGCGTTCGCGCACGGCACGACAAGCGACCGCTCCGTCACCTCGAAGGAGAGGCCCGCGTCCGCGCAGAGGCGAAGCGTGGGCTCGGCCATGCGGCCCTTCGCGGGGACGGCGAGCGTAAGGCGACCGTTCTCGCCGGCAAGGGTGAAAGCCGCGCTCACCGCGTCGTCCTTCTGCGGCGGGCGCGGTCGAGCGCGATCCGGTACCCCCCGGTCCCGTGGCGGAGCCACTGGGCGACGCGCGTCACCGTCGCGGTCGAGGTCGGCACCCGCTCCGCGATCTCCACGTACGGCAGGCCTTGCTCGAGCAGCAAGGCGGTCTGCCAGCGGTGCGCCAACGCCTCGAGCTCCGGCAGCGTGCAGAGGTCTCGGAGGAAGCGCTGCGCCTCGTCTCGCGTCCGCAGCGAGACGACCGCGTCCGCGAGATCGTCGAGACCCGAGACCGGCTCCACGGGCTGACGGTTCGGCGATTGTGCGATTGGACGCGCCATCGATCGGGTCATGTTAGCATGCTAGCGTGTTAGCACGTAACTTCGACGTGATACCCGCGATCGACGTCCTCGGCGGTCGTGCCGTCCGACTCGCCGGAGGACGACGCGACGCCGTGACGCTCGAGGGCGGTGACCCGGTCGACCTGGCCCGAGGGTTCGCGGCCGAGGGAGCCGCGCGCCTCCATCTTGTCGACCTCGACGGCGCGTTCTCCGGCGCGCCGAGCCTCCCGCTCGTCGAGCGCGTCGCGGAGGCGGGCGCGCTGCCTCTCCAGGTCGGAGGCGGCTACCGGACGCTCGAGGCGATCGCGGCGGCGCTCGACGCGGGAGCCGACCGGGTGATGATCGGCACGGCGGCGCTCGGGCACGGTTTTCTCGACGAGGCGGTCGAGCGATTCGGCAGCGCGCTCGTCGTCGCGGTGGACGTCCGCGACGGGAGAGTGGCCGTCGAGGGGTGGACGCAGGTGTCGGAGCTCTCGCCCGGGGACCTCGCGCATCGCTGCGCGGAGGCCGGCGTCTCTCGCCTGCTCGTCACGAGCGCGGCCCGCGACGGCTCGCTCGCCGGGCCCGACCTCGCGCTCGTGGACGAGGTGAGCGCAGCAGGGCCTCCCGTGCTCGCCGCCGGCGGGATCTCATCACTCGACGACCTGCGGGCTCTCCGGCGGGCGGGCTGCGAGGGCGCCGTGGTCGGGAGCGCGCTCCTCGCCGGGCGCTTCACGCTCGCCGAGGCGCTCGGCGCCGTCGGCGAGTAGGACACGCCCTCCCCGAACCTGGGGAAGGTTGGGGACCGCGGCACGCGAGGCGCCTGCCTACGCTGGAGCCGTGAAGATCGAGCTCTGCGACGACCGCGGTGCGGCTGGCTTCTCGTGGATCGTCGACGAGCCCGCGACACGGACGTCGCACGCGCTCGCGGGCGAGGGAAAGGTCTGGCTCGTCGACCCCGTCCGCGACGACCGGGCGCTCGAGCGCGCGTCGGCGCTCGGCCGGCCCGTGGCGATCGTCCAGCTGCTCGACCGGCACAACCGCGATTGCGCAGCCGTCGCGGCCGAGCTCGGCGTCCCGCATCTCGTCGTCCCCGAGGCGGTGCCGGACAGCCCGTTCGAGGCGATCCCGCTCACGCGCAGGCGGTGGTGGCGGGAGACCGCGCTGTGGTGGCCGACCACGCGGACGCTCCTGATCGCCGAGGCGATCGGCACGAACCGCGCTTTCGCGGCAGGCGGAGAGGCCGCGGGCGTCCACCTGCTCCTCCGGCTCACCCCGCCACGCGCCGCGCTCGGCCGGCTCGCGCCGGAGCATCTGCTCGTCGGCCACGGCCGAGGCGTGCACGGGCCGGCCGCCGCGGACGCGCTCCGGAACGCGCTCGAGCGCTCGCGCACAGGGTTCCCGCGGCTCCTCGTCCGGGTCCCGGCCTTCGCCGCCGATGCGATCCGCCGCAGGCGCCCGTCGTGAGCGACGACCTCAGCCCGCGAGCGCCGCGGGGCGCAACAGCTGCGGCGGCCGCCGCAGACCCGCGTCGCGCACCGGCGGGTTGAGCGGCTCTGCGAGCGGCGCCGCGCCGAACGAGCGCCGCACCTGGTCGGCAGGTGGCTCGCCGTACGTCGTCGTGCGCTGCCTCGGCGTCCGCCCGGCCGACCGGATGAGCGCCTCCATCGCCTCGGGCGGCATCTCCTGCCCCCATTCCGACCCGGCCGCGCGCGAGATCGACTCGTTCATCAGCGTGCCGCCGAGGTCGTTGACCCCGGCGGCCAGCGCCTGCCGGACGCCGTCGGGCCCGAGCTTGACCCAGCTCGCCTGGACGTTCGTGATCAGCGGATGGAGCGCCAGCCGTGCGACGGCGTGGAGCAGCAGCGCCTCGCCGAACGTCGGCCCGCGCCGCGCGCGGCCCTGCAGGAAGATCGGCGCTTCCATCGGCACGAACGGAAGCGGCACGAACTCGGTGAACCCGCCTGTCCGCGCCTGCTGCTCGCGCGCGCGCAGGAGGTGGCGAGCCCAGTGGATCGGCCGCTCGACGTGGCCGAACATGATCGTGACGTTCGAGCGAAGGCCGACCCGATGCGCGGCCGCGTGCACGTCGAGCCACTGCGCCGTCGTCACCTTGTCGGGGCAGATGACCGCCCGCACCTCGTCGTCGAGGATCTCGGCCGCGGTCCCGGGGAGCGACCCGAGGCCGAGGTCGCGCAGACGCGCGAGGTAGGTGTCGAGATCGAGGCCGAGCGTCGCCGCCCCTTGCCAGACCTCGAGCGCCGAGAAGGCGTGGACGTGCATCCCGGGCACCGCATCCTTGATCAGACGCACGACCCCCGCGTAGTAGTCCCCCGTGAAGGACGGATGGATTCCGCCCTGGAGGCAGACCTCGGTCGCGCCTCGCTCCCACGCCTCGCGGACGCGCCGGACGATCTCGTCGTCGGGCACGAGATACGCGGGCCCGCGCAGGTTCGCCGCGAGCTTCCCCTTCGAGAACGCACAGAAGCCGCAGCGGAAGTAGCAGACGTTCGTGTACTGGATGTTCCGCGTGACGACGTAGGTCACGTCGTCACCGCAGACCTCGCGCCGCAGCCGGTCGGCGGACGCGAGCACGCGCTCGCGCTCACGGTCGCGCGCGCCGAAGAGGCGCACCAGCTCCTCCTCCCCCAACTCCCCGGCTTCCAGGTCGAGGGGCGCAGGATCACGGCGCACGAGGAACGGCACCGCGACAGGCTCGCCCGGCGCCCAGCGATCCTCGCGGGCGAGCCCGTGGGCGTCCGCCGCCCGACGGATCGTCGGTGCCACGGCCGGATCGGCCCAGCGGTTCAGGTCGACGACGTGCTCCGGATAGAGCGGGAGCCGCGGCGCCAACTCGAGGCCGCGAGAGCGGCACGCCTCGCGGAGCCGCTCGACCTCGGGCCACGGCGCCTCGGGATTGACATGGTCGGCGGTCACGGGCGAGACACCGCCCCAGTCGTCGATCCCCGCGTCGAGCAGAAGCGGAAAGTCGTCGTACGCGAGATTCGGCGGCGCCTGCACGTGCACGTCCGGGCCCAGGACGATCCGGGCGACGGCGATCGACCAGAGGTGCTCCTCGAGCGCGGCGTCGGGGTGCTCCGCCATCCGCGTCCCGGGCTTCGCCCGGAAGTTCTGGACGATCACCTCACGCAGGTGCCCGTATTCCTCGGCGAGCGCACGCAACGCAAGGAGCGCATCGAGCCGCTCCTCGCGCGTCTCACCGATCCCGACGAGGATGCCGCTCGTGAACGGGATCGACAGCTCGCCCGCGAGCCGCATCGTCTCCAGACGGCGTGCCGGCACCTTGTCGGGCGATGCCCAGTGCGGCCCTCCCCGCGCGGCGAGCCGGTCTGCCGTCGTCTCGAGCATGATCCCCATCGACGCGGCCACAGGCCGCAGCGCGGCCAGCTCGTCGCGGGACATGACCCCCGGGTTGAGATGTGGCAGCAGCCCGGTCTCGTCGAGCACGAGCCGCGCGCAGCGGGCGAGATACTCGAGCGTCGTCCCGCAGCCGAGAGCGGCCAGCTCGTCACGGGCAACGCGATAGCGGGCCTCAGGCCGGTCGCCGAGCGTGAAGAGCGCCTCCGTGCAGCCCGCCTCGGCGCCCGCCCTGGCGATCGCGAGCACCTCGTCCTCGCGCAGGTACGCTCGCTCGCCGCGGCGCGGCGGCCGCGCAAACGTGCAGTAGCCACAGACGTCGCGGCACAACATGGTCAGCGGCACGAACACCTTCGGCGAGTACGTGACGCGCGTGCCCGTGCCGCGTGCGCGCAGGGCGCGCGCCTCGACCATGAGGTCGTCCAGAGACGTGGAGAGAAGCTCCGCGAGATCAGCCATCGGCGTGGGTTGTCGCCGGGCGGTCTCCTCGCGCCGGAGAGGCCAGCATACTCGGAGCCATGGACCAGCCGACGGTTGTCCAGGCCACGTCTCGGCGCTCGCGTCTGACGCGCTGGCCGCTCGACATCCTGCGGAACCTCTTCCGCGTCGTGCCCGCCGCAATCGACGGCTACTTCCGGCACCGCCTACCCCAGCACGCGGCCGGAATCGCGTACCGGGTGCTGTTCTCGCTCGCGCCGCTCTCGATCGTGCTCGTCTCGCTCGCCGGCGTCGTCCTCCGGAACGACGTCCGGCGCCAGCACGTGATCAACTGGATCGTCGGCTGGCTGCCCGTCTCGGACCAGGGCTCGCAGTCGGTCGAGGACGCGATCACACGGCTCGCGAGCCCTACGAGCGCGCTCGGCGTGTTCTCGCTGCTCGTGTTCATCTGGGCCTCGACGGGGATGATGGCCGCGCTCCGGACAGGCCTCGAGGCGGCGCTGCAGGTGGAGCGGCGGCGCCCGGCCGCCCGCGCGAAGCTCGTCGACCTCGTCCTCGTGGCCGGTGCGGGCGCGCTCCTGATCGTGGCGCTCGCGCTCACCGTCCTCGCGCAGGTGGTCACGCGGTTCGTCGGCGGCTTCGCAGAGGAGGTGGGCCTGGAGAACGGTCTCTTCGGCGAGCTGGCGGGGGTCGTCGTCCCGCTCGTCGTCACGACGGTCGTCGTGATGCTCCTCTACCGCTTCGTCCCCTCGCGTCGCCTGCGGTTCGGTGACGCGGTCGCGGGCGGCATCGTCACGGGCCTGCTCCTGCTCGCGATCTCGGCGGCCTCCGCGCTCGTTCTGCAGAATGTCTCCGACCTCTCCGTGATCTACGGGTCGATCACGGTCGTGCTCGTCTTCCTCTACACCGTGTACCTCTACGCCTCGGCGGTGCTGCTCGGGGCGGAGGTGGCGGCCGCATGGTCGGCGCCGAGCGTCGGGCCCGCCGAGCCGATCCGCCTCCAGCTACGACGCGCCGTCCTCGGCCTGTTCGTCCACCAGGATCCGCCGGCTGAGCCGCCGCAGGATCCCCCGGCTCAGCCGCCGCGGTAGGCCCAGAGGCCGCCGAAGCTCCGCCAGGCGTTCTTCTGCCAGCGCTGCAGGAGCATCTGCTCGATCGGGAAGTGGTCGCCGGGCCCCGTCTTCAGCGAGATGCCCGGCAGGAGGAACGGGTTGCCCTGGAGGTTGAGCGACCCGACGATCTGGACGAGCCGCTCCCGCGTCAGGTCGGCCCCGGCCTTGCGGATCGCCTCGACCGCGGTCCACGCCGCCGCCATGCCGTAGACGTGGTAGACGTCGTTCGCGTCCGCTCCCGGCGCGTAGCGGCTCAGCACCCGCCGGTAGAGCTTCATCGCGGAGTCCTTCGCCCAGCGGGGATCCGTGGGGTCCTTCAGATACGCGATGGAGACCATCCCTTTCACGACGGGGTTCGCGCCCTTCTCGGACGCGGCGCCGAGCACGGTCGCGGAGGAGGCCGCCGAGCTCCCGAGCGTGAGCTTCGGCTTCCAGCCGAGCCGGTTCGCGTACTTCAGCGCCTCGGCCGACTGTTTCGAGCTCGCGAAGACGGCGAAGACGTTCGCGCCGGACACCCGCAGGCGCGCGACCTGCGTCTGAACGTCGGTCGCGCCGACGTCGTAGCCCTGGGTGGAGACGAGCTTCACCTTCGAGCGGAGGACGCCGCGCCGGAGGCCGGTGAGAAGCTCCTGCCCATAGCCGCTGTTCTCGTAGAGGACGCCGACCCTGGCCGCGCCCTGCGTGCGCGCGAGGTACTGGCCGAGCACCCACCCCTCGGCGGTGAGGGTGGGCCGGAGGCCGATCGTGTACGGGTACTGGGCGGCCTCGGAGCCGAGCGTCGTCGCGCCGGAGGCGGCGAAGAGCTGCGGCACCTTCTTCTGGTTGAGGTAGTCGCGGACGGCGAGGTTCTGGTCGGTGCCGAACGTGTTGAAGACCGCGAACACCCCGTCCTTCTCGACGAGCCGCTTCGTCAGCTGGGCGGTCTGCGTCGGGTCGGAGAGGTCGTCCAGGAACGTGTAGTCGATCCGGCGGCCGTTCACGCCACCCTTCGAGTCGACGTAGTCGAAGTACGCCTTCGCGGCGCGCGCGATGGACGAGTACCCGGATTGCGAGCCCGTCATCGGCGCCGTGCCGCCGAGGAGGACGGACGTCGGCGTGACGCCCGGGTCGCCCGCCGTCCCGGCCGTCGCGGCGAGCGCGGCGGTCGCGCCGAGCGGGAGCGCGACCACGAGCGCGAGCAGCGTGAGAAAGAGCTTTCGTGTCATCGCGTGGAGGTCCTCGCGCGCCGGGTGCCTGCGGCGTTCGCTAGGAGCCGGAGCGATGGTAGATGCGACGTGTTAGGAGTCTGAAACGCTCTACGAGCCCCGCGACGCCCATCGGCAGCACGAACATCAGGGCGATCAGGAGCGCGCCGGAGACGACGGCGGGCGCCCCGGGAGACTTCGAGACCGCCTGCGACCACGTCGGTAGGAACTGGATGAAGATCGCGCCGGCGATCAGCCCCACGAGCGACCCGAGGCCGCCGACGACGACGCCGACGAGCAGCAGGATGGAGAGCGCGACGGGGAACGTGTCCGGGTTGACGTAGGTCGTCGCGATCGCGAAGAGCGAGCCCGCCACGCCCGCGTACGCCGCGCTCACGCCGAACGCAAGGGTCTTGTAGCGCGGGAGGCTCACACCCGACGACTGCGCCGCCGTCTCGCTGTCGCGTACGGCGCGGAGCGCGCGTCCGGCGCGACCGCGCAGCAGGAGCCACGCGATGACGTAGCCGACGAGCGCGATCGACCAGCAGAGGTAGTACAGCCAGTCGTTGAACGAGACCTCGCGACCGAGGATCGAGACCGGGGTGAGCGAGGCGGTGAGCTCCGGGATCCCGAACAGGTTGATGCCGGTGCCGCCGCCGGTGAAGCCTTCGAAGCGCTTGATCACGGCCGGCATCGAGACGGCGATCGCGAACGTCGCGAGGGCGAGGTAGAGACCCGAGAGGCGCAGCGCGGGGATCCCGAAGAGGAAGCCCGCCGCCCCGGCGACGAGCCCCGCGAGCGGGATCGTCCAGATGTCCTTGACCCCGTGGTCGGCCATCAGGATCGCGGTCGTGTAGCCGCCGACCGCCATGAACGCGCCGTGACCGAGCGAGATCTGGCCCGTGTAGCCGGTCAGGACGTTGAGGCCGATGATCGCGATCAGGTAGATCGCGACGTAGGCGAACTGCTGCGCGCGGAACTCCGAGACGAACGCGGGGACGACCGCGACGACGACCGCGAGGACGACGAAGGCGAGGACCGGGACGAACGCCCGCGCGCGCGTCATACCCGCCGGACCTCCGCCTTGCCGAAGATCCCGGTCGGCTTCACCAGCAGGACGACGAGGATCACGAGCAGGGCGACCGGTAGCCGCAGGTCGGCACCGACGAAGTCGACGTACGTCCCGATCAGGTTCAGGCCGACACCGAGTGTCAGCCCGCCGACGACGGCTCCGACGGGCGAGTCGATCCCGCCGAGCACGGCGGCCGCGAACGCGTAGATGAGCAGCGCCGCCATGAGGTTCGGGTCGAGGAAAACGCTGGGCGCGGCGAGCATCCCGGCGACCGCGCCGAGGGCCGCCGCGAGCCCCCAGCCGAGCGAGAGCATCCACGTGACCCGCACCCCCACGAGTCGCGCCTCCGCGGGATTCACCGCGGCCGCGCGCATCGCGAGGCCGAGCTTCGTGTACTGGAACAGCAGCCACAGGGCGGCGACGGTGGCGAGCACGACGGCGATCGTTCCGATGTCCGCGGTCGTGATCGCGACGCCCCCGATCTCCGTCGTTCCCGCAGGGAACGGGCTCTGCACGGCGCGCACCTCGCCGCCCCAGATCCACGTGACCAGCCCGTTGATCAGGATCAGGAGGCCGATCGTGACGATCACGACCCGGAGCACCGAGCCCTTGTCGTTCGGCCTGATGATCGTCTGGTGGACCGCCGCGCCGCCGAGGAACGAGACCCCGAGGGTGAACACGAACGCCGGCCAGTACTCCCAGCCGTGGTTGGTCGTCAGGGTCCAGGCGATGTACGTCGAGAGGGTCGCCATCTCGCCCTGCGCGAAGTTGATGATCCCGGTCGCGCGGTGGATGAGCACGAGCGCGAGCGCGAGCGCCGCGTAGATCGATCCCGACGCGAGCCCCGCGACGACCTGCTGCATGAAGTCGGCCATCAGTACCCGAGGTAGCTCCGGCGGACCGACTCGTTCTCCTGGAGCTCCTCGCTCGTGCCCGCGACCGCGACTCGGCCGACCTCGAGCACGTACGCGCGAGCCGCCGTCCGCAGCGCGATCCGGGCGTCCTGCTCGACGACGAGCACCGTCAGGCCCTCGCGCTCGTTCAGCTCGCGGACGATGCGGAAGATCTCCCGCACGATCATCGGCGCGAGCCCCAGCGACGGCTCGTCGAGCAGGAGCAGCTTCGGCCGCGCCATCAGCGCCCGCGCGACCGCGAGCATCTGCTGCTCGCCGCCGGAGAGCGTCCCGGCCTGTTGGCCCGCGCGCTGGTGGATCCACGGGAACCACTGGGCGACGCGGTCGACGTCGGCCTTCACGCTGCGCTCGCGGCGCGTATAGGCCCCGAGCCGCAGGTTCTCGTGCACCGTCAGCTCGGTGAACGTCCCGCGTCCCTCCGGCACGTGGGCGATGCCCGCCCGGGCGACCGCCTCGGGACCGCCGCGGAGCGGCTTCCCGGCGAACGCGATCCGGCCGGAGCGGCGGACCGTCCCCGAGATCGCACGGAGCGTCGTGGTCTTGCCCGCGCCGTTCGCGCCGAGGACCGCGACGACCTCGCCCTCGGCGACCTGGAGCGTGATCCCGTGAAGCGCCTGGACGGGCCCGTAGCGCGCCTCGACCTCGTCCAGCTCGAGCAACGCGCTCATCCCTCGGCTCCGAGATACGCCTCGATCACGGACGGGTCGGCCTGCACCTGCGCCGGCGCCCCCGACGCGATCGTGCGCCCGAAGCTCAGCACGGTGACGGCGTCCGAGATCCGCATCACGAGGCCCATGTGGTGCTCGACGAGCAGGATCGTCAGATCGTGCTCGTCGCGGAGGCGCAGCACGAAGCTGCCGAGCTCCTCGACCTCCTCGTGGTTGAGGCCCCCTGCCGGCTCGTCGAGCAAGAGCAGCGTGGGCCGCGCCATCAGCGCGCGGGCGATCTCGACGCGCTTCTGCGTGCCGTACGGCAGCGCCGCGGCAGGTCGCGCGGCCATGTCCCTGAGCCCGACGACGTCGAGCGCCTCGAGCGCCTCCCGCTCCCCGACCTGGCCGCCGAGCGCGTGGCCGCCGACGAGGACGTTCTCGAGGACGCTCATCGAGCGGAAGAGGTTGATGTTCTGGAACGTCCGTGCGATCCCGCGGCGGACGATCCCGTGCGGCGGAGTCCGCAGGAGGTCCTCGCCGTCGAGCTCCACCGCTCCGGCGTCGGGTGCGTAGAGCCGCGTGATCACGTTGAAGACGGTCGTCTTGCCCGCCCCGTTGGGCCCGATCAGGCCGGAGATCGTCCCTTTCGCGACGTCGAAGGACACCGCGTCGAGCGCAACGATGCCGCCGAAGCGCAGCGTGACCTCCCTGACGGAGAGGAGCATTGGCGGAGGATCCTAGTGGGTGGTCGGGCGGGCGCTAGGGCAGCCTGGGTGCGAAGAGCATCCCCGCGCCTGCGGCGCCGACGAGCAGGAGCGCGCCCGCGGCGACGAACGCCGACGTCACCTCGCGCGGCCGCTCGCGACGGCCGACGCGCGACCCGAGCCCCTGATAGACGTCCCGGAGGGCGCCCGCGGTCTCTGCGTCGAACGACTCGCCCCCTGTGTATTCTGCGATCGCGGCCAGCGTCTCGCGGTCCGGCGGCACCGGGATCACCTGCTCACGGTCGACGATCGTGCCTCCCTCGGTGCCGAGGGCGATCGTGAACACCGGGATCCCGGCGGAACGCGCGCGCTCGGCGCCCTGCCCTGGGCTCAGCAACCCGCGTGTCTGGAAGCCGTCGGAGAGGAGGAGGATCGAGGCAAGCGCACGACCCTTGGCGTCCTTCACCTCGCCGCTCGTCGCCTGGCCCTTGGTCGCGGTCGTCGTCCGCGCGAGCTCGACCGAGCGCGCGAGCGCGTCTCCGAGCGCCGTGCCGAAGGCGGGCTGGAGAAAGTCGATCCCCTGCCGGAGCTGCTCGCGGTCAAGGGTCGGCGTGGCGACGACCTGGGCCTCGTTGGAGAACGCGACGATCCCGACGCGGAGGGTCTTCGGCGCGTGCGAGAGGAAGCTCAACATCGCCTGCTTCGCGGCGGCGAGCCGGGTCGGCTGGACGTCCTGCGCCCGCATCGAGCCCGAGATGTCGACCACGAGAACGACGCTCGCGCGCTCGTCGGGCGCGTCGACCGTGATCGTCGGCCGCGCGAACCCGACCGCGAGCGCGGCGAGCGCGGCGAGCAGGAGCGCGGCAGGAACATGTCGCTTCCAGCTGCGGCGCCTGCCGGCCACCGCGGCGAGCACCTCGACGTTCGAGTAGCGCACGGCGTAGCGCGAGGGACGACGCTGGAGCAGCCAGTAGCCGACCGCGGCGAGTGGCACGAGCAGGAGCCCGAGCAGCAGCGCCGGTGCCTCGAAGGTCATCGCGTCACCTTGGTGCAGAGCGCGTGGAGCTGGAGCTCGATTCGCATCCTGCGCGGAACGGATGCGTCGACGCTCGCGCGGGCGACCACCGTCCGTCCCGTGATCGTCTGCCGGACGTCGACGGCATCGAGGAGGCTCGTGCCGGGCTGGGCACCGACGTAGAACGCATACGCGTGTTGCGCGCCGATGAGCCGCGCGCCGGCGGGACAGCTCTGGACGACGCGGACCGTGCCGCCCGAGACCAGCCGCTTGCGTGCGACGCGGCGCTCGATCGGCCGGGCGGGCACGTACGCGGCGCGCGCCGTCGTTCCGGTCAAGGCCCTCCCGCCGCCGCCGCTCGACGGGATGCAGCCGACGAACGGCTGGAACGCCGTCGTCCGCCGGCCCGTCCCCGCGTAGACCGCCGTGAACAGGACCTCGCGACCCGTGGTCACTCCGGGCGAGACCGGCGCGCCGTTCTCCCCGCGGAAGCTCACGTCGATCGAGCGGTCGCTGACCCGGGCGTCGATTCCGGCGACGATGTAGCCCTTCACCGGGCAGCGGAGCTCCCACACCGCGACCGCGGGGCCGCCGCCCTCGGCGGCGGGGATCGCGACCCAGGGCCCGGTCACCGGAAGGCAGACCTGGAGTCCCCGGCACTCGTCGGCGGCGCGGGCGCCCGGCGCGAACGACCCGCCGAGACCGACCGCGGCTGCGACGGCGCCGAGGAGCAGCAGGAGGCGACCGCTCATAGCGCCCTCCGGAACCAGAACGTCGAGAGCGCCCCGCCGAGCAGCAGCAGCACTGCGCCGCCTGCGGCGAACGCGGAGGTGACTTCGACGCGCTTCGGATCCTTGGCGAGGCGGGTGCCGAGGTCGCGATACACGTTCTTGAGCTTCTCGGCGCTCGGCGCCTCCGCGAACGTCCCGCCGGTATCCCTCGCGATCTGGCGGAGGGCATCGACGTCCGGCGCGACGACCACGCGCTGCTTGAGGCCGCCGGGAAGCGGCACTTGCACCGCCGCGTCTCCCGTCCCGAGCGCGACGGTCGAGACCGGGATCCCGAGCTTCCGCGCCTCCTTCACCGCGTCCTCCGGCGTCATCCCCCCGGCGGTCTGCGCGCCGTCGGAGAGGAGAAGGACCGCCGCAGGCGAGCGCCCGCCGGTGGTGGGTCGCTGCTGCTCGTCGGTCGAGGCGAGCTCGACCGAGCGCGCGATGGCGTTCCCGATCGCCGTGCCGGAGCCGAGCCGCAGCTCGCCGAGCGCCAGCCTCGCCGCGTCGCGGTCGGTCGTCGGCGTCAGCACCGTGCTGGCCGCGGTGGAGAACGAGACGATGCCGACGCGGTACGAGTCCGGAACCGCGTCGAGGAACTCCTGGGCCGCCGCATGCGCCGCGTCGAACCGGCTCGGGCGGACGTCGGTCGCGGCCATCGAGCGGGAGGTGTCGATCGCGAGGACGATCGTCGCCTCGTCACGCGTGACCGAGCGGACGACGTGCGGGCGCGCGATCCCCACGACGAGGAGCGTCAGTGCCGCGAGAGCGAGGGCGAAAGGGACGTACCGCCGCCACCGCGGCGACGAGCGGACGAGGTTCGGGACGAGCGCCGGGTTCGTGAAGCGGCCGGCCGCCCGCCGCTGCCTGCGCGCGGCGAGCACGTAGACGACCACGAGCAGCGGGATCGCGACGAGCCCGATCAGAGCGAGCGGCGACTGGAAGCTCACGCGCGCCTCCGGCGGACGAAGACGGCCAGGTCGCGCAGCCAGTCCCGATCAGTCGTGAGCGCGACGTGGGCGACGCCGGCGGAGGCAAGCTCGCGCGCGACGGCTGCCCGCTCCTCCGCCGCCGCCTCGGCGAAGCGCGCGCGGAGGCGCGCGTCCGACGTGTCCACGCGCAGCTCGCGCCCGGTCTCCGGGTCGACGAGGAAGAGCGTGCCGGCGGGCTCGAGCGCCTGCTCGCGCGGGTCGCCCACCTCGACCGCGACGACCTCGTGCCGCCCCGCGACCTCGAGCAGCGGCCGGCGCCAGTCCCGCTCGCCGCGGAAGTCGGAGACGACGACGACGAGCGCGCGCTGGCGCGCGACGGCGCCGAGCTGTCGAAGCGCCTCCGCGAGCGGGCTCAGGCCAGAGCCGTTCCGGATGAGCGTCTCCGCTGGCTCGTGCCCGTCGCGGAGCGCGAGGAGGAGCCCGACGAGCCCCGCGCGCCCCTGGCGCGGCGGCACGACGTGGACGCCGTCGCCGCCGAACCCGACGAGCCCGACGCGGTTGCCGCGGACCGTCGCGGCGTGGCCGACGGCGAGCGTGGCGCCGAGGGCGACGTCCGCCTTGCGACGCTCGGCCGTGCCGAACGCCATCGACGGCGTCGTGTCGAGGACGATCCAGGTCACGAGGACGCGTTCGGCGAGGTGCACCCGGACGTGCGGCTCCGTCGTCCGCGCGGTGACGTTCCAGTCGATCAGCCGGACATCGTCGCCGGGGACGTACGGCCGGACCTGTGCCAGCTCCGTGCCGCGGCCGAGCAGCGCCGAGCGGTGATCGCCGGCGAGCAGACCCTCGACCCTGCGGGCGATCGTCAGCTCGAGCGCCTTGAGCAGCGACTCCGGGACCTGGCCCGGCCCCGGCTTCGAGGGGGTCGGCTCGGCGCCGAGCGCGTGGAGGACGCGGATCATGGTGACGCTTCGTCGACGGGGCGGGCGGGGTGGCGCGAGGCAAGGACGCAGGGAGCGTCCATATGTGAAATATGGACGCGACTGAGGACGCAGCATCGAGCCGCCCCGCGCGTTCCGGCAACACAATGCTTCACCGTGATTCGAGTCCTCTCACTCGGATCACGCCGCTGCCGGTCTCCCGAGCTCGAGCCGAGGCTGCGGGACGGCTGCGAGGACCGCGTCGAGGACGTCGTCCGCCGAACGCTCCTCGGCCAGCGCCTGGTACGTGAGCACGAGACGGTGGCGGAACGCGTCCTTGGCGAGCGCGCGGATGTCGGCCGGGATCACGTAGTCGCGGCCGTGGACGAGCGCGAGCGCCCGCGCGCTCTGGACGAGCGCGATCGGCCCGCGCGGACTTGCGCCGTAGGCGACGAGCTCCCCGATGTGGTCGAGCCCGAAGGTGGCCGGCTCGCGGGTCGCGGCCGCGAGGCTGACCGCGTAGCTGACGAGGCCCGGGTCGACGTAGATGCTCTTCGCGGTCTGCTGCAGCTCGGCGAGCTCAGCGAGCGGCAGCACCTGCCGGACGTCGGGGGGGTCGTCGAGCGAGCGGTTCACGACCGTGAGCTCCTCGTCTCGTTCCGGGTAGCCGACGAGCACCTTGAGCATGAACCGGTCGACCTGCGCCTCCGGCAACGGATATGTGCCCTCCGACTCGATCGGATTCTGCGTCGCCATCACGAGGAACGGCTGCGGGACGAGGTGCGTGTCGTGACCGATCGTGACCTGCCGCTCCTGCATCACCTCGAGCAGGGCGGACTGCACCTTGGCGGGAGCGCGGTTGATCTCGTCCGCCAGGAGGAAGTTGCAGAAGACGGGGCCGAGGTCGGTCTCGAACCCACCCTGGTCGGGCCGGTAGATCCGCGTGCCGACGAGGTCCGACGGAACGAGGTCGGGCGTGAACTGGATCCGGCGGAACGTGCCGCCGAGCACCGACGCCGTCGTCTTGATCGTGAGCGTCTTTGCGAGGCCCGGGACGCCCTCGATGAGCAGGTGGCCGCCCGCGACGAGGCAGACGAGCACCCGCTCGAGCATCTCGTCCTGCCCGGCGATGATCCGCTTGATCTCGACGAGCGCCTCCTCCAGCCTCGCGCGGGGCTTCAATGCCTTTCTTTCGCCCTCGGGTGCGGTGGGCTCGCTCTCCGGTGCGGACATGTGTGCTCCTCGTGTCGACGTCGGACGGCGAGCGGCCGCGGGCGGCGCGCCCGTGGCTCGATCCTAATCTGCCGCCCGTCCACCCATGTTGCAGGGCCGTTACGCCGCTCCGCAACCTATTAGCATCGCGCACGATGGACTTCCGCGACACCGCCGAGGAAGCGAGCTTCCGCGCCGAGGTCCGGACGTGGTTCGACGAGAACCTGCCCGACGAGCTCCGCGCGCACGGCGGCGGGGCCGCCCGCTTCGACGGGCCGGAGGTGCGGGCGTGGAGCCGCGCCCTCTACGACGCGGGCTGGTCGGGCATCTCGTGGCCTGCGGAGTACGGCGGCCGCGGCCTCTCGCCCCGTTTCCAGGCGATCTACCTCGAGGAGGAGGCCCGCGCCGAGGCGCCGCCGCACATCGGCGTGATCGGCCTGGGGATGGCGGGGCCGACGATCATGGCCCACGGCAGGGACGAGCAGAAGGCGCGCTACCTGCAGCCGCTTCTCGCCGCGGAGGAGATTTGGTGCCAGGGGTTCTCCGAGCCGGGCGCCGGCTCCGACCTCGCGGGCGTGCGCACGGCGGCGCGGCTCGACGGAGACCGCTTCGTCCTCGACGGCCAGAAGGTGTGGTCGTCCTACGCGCACATCGCGGACTTCTGCATCCTGCTGACCCGCTCCGATCCGGCCTCCGAGCGGCACGAGGGGCTGACGTACATGGTCGTCGACATGCACGCTCCCGGCGTCGAGGTACGACCGCTCACCCAGATCACCGGCGAGGCGGAGTTCAACGAGATCTTCTTCGCGGGCGCGGAGATCCCCGCCGAGAACGTTCTCGGCGAGATCGGCGGCGGCTGGGGCGTGGCGATGACCACGCTCCTCCACGAGCGAGGCACCCTCGGCTTCGCGCTGGTCGCCCGCCTGGAGGTGCAGATGCGCAAGCTCGTCGCGCTCGCCCGGGACCGCGGCGCCAGCCCGACGCAGCGCGACGCGATCGCGCGCGAGTGGATCCAGCTCCAGGCGCTCCGCGTCACCGCGTACCGCTCGCTCACGGCGCTCGAGCGCACGGGCGTGCCCGGCCCCGAGGGCTCGATTCTCAAGCTCCAATGGTCGGAGGCGAACCAGCGGGTCACCGCGCTCGCGCTCGACCTGCTCGGGCCCGACGCCCAGCTGCTGCCGCCGAACGGGCCGTACGGCGGCTACTGGGCCGTCCAGCAGCTCCGCAGCCGCGGGAACACGATCGAGGCAGGCACGTCCGAGATCCTCCGCAGCATCGTCGCCGAGCGCGTGCTCGGCCTTCCGAGGTCGCGCTGATGGACCTCGCGTTCACCGAGCTCCAGGACGAGCTGCGCGCGCAGGCGCGTGGCTTCCTCGAGGGGACGCCCGAGCCGAGCTGGGCCGCGCTCGCGGAGCTCGGCTGGACGGGCGCCGGGGTCGCCGAGGAGCACGGCGGCGCCGGGCTGTCGTTCGTTGAGGAGGCCGTCATCCACGAGGAGAGCGGCCGTGCGCTCCTGCACGCGCCGCTCTGGTCGACGTCGTCCCTCGTGCCGTTCCTCCCGGCCGACGACCAGGCAGCCGTCGCCGCGGGGACGGCCAGCTGGACGCTCGCCCTCGGCCCGCTGGTCCCCGACCTCGACACGGCCACGAACGTCGCGGTGCCGGGCGGGGACACCGTCTGGGAGCTCGTCGGCTTCGAGCGCGAGGTACTCCCGACGAACGACGCGACGCGTCCCCTCGGCGTTGTCTCGGGCGGGGAGCCCGGCCGTGCGCTGTTCTCCTCGGAGGCCCTCACCGCCCTCCGCAGCCGCTCGCTCGCGATCCTCGCGCTCGAGGGGGTCGGCGTCGGCACGCGCGCGCTCGAGCTCGCGGTCGAGTACGTGAAGGACCGCGTGCAGTTCGGCCGGCCGATCGGCTCCTACCAGGCGGTCTCGCACCCGCTCGCGACGGCCTACACCGAGCTCGAGCTGGCGCGCTCGCTCGCGTGGTGGGCGGCGTGGTGCGTCTCCGAGGACGATCCGCAGGCCGCCGTAGCGGCCGCCGCGGCCGGGGCCGAGGCCGCGGACGCCGCGGTCGCGACGTGCGAGCGGGCGATCCAGGCCCACGGCGGCATCGGCTTCACGTGGGAGCACGTGCTCCACCGGCTGTACAAGCGCGCCCTCGGAATCCGCTCCTGGGAGGCGTCGTCCGCGCAGCTCAGAGCCGAGGTCGCGAGCGAGCTTCTCGATCGGGGAGGGACGTGATGCAGGGCCTGATGATGGACTACCAGCTGAACGTGCCGGCGATCCTCCGTCGCGGCGACGAGCTGTACCGCGATCGCGAGATCGTCTCCCGGCTCCCCGACAAGAGCTGGCACCGCTACGGCTACGGGGACTTCGCCTCGCGGGCGAAGCGCCTGGCGGTCGCGCTCCGCGGGCTCGGCCTCGAGGACGGGGATCGCGTCGCGACGTTCATGTGGAACCACCACGAGCACCTCGAGACGTACGTCGGGGCGCCCGCGGGCGGGTTCGTGACGCACACGATGAACCTCCGCCTCCACCCCGACGACAACGCGTACATCGCGACGCACGCCGGCGACCGCGTGCTCGTCGTCGACAAGGTGCTGTGGCCGCTCGCCGAGCAGTTCGTCGACCGCGTCGGGTTCGAGCACGTGATCGCGGCAGGCGACGGCGCGACGCCGGACGGCGCGATCGACTTCGAGGAGCTCGTCGCCTCCGCCGACGAGAGCGCGTTCGCGTACCGCGACATCGACGAGCGTCTCGCGGCGGCGATGTGCTTCACGAGCGGGACGACGGGCAGGCCGAAGGGCGTCGTCTACTCGCACCGCGCGATCGCGATCCACGCGCTGACGTCGGCCTCGCTCCTCGCGGTGAACGAGGGCGACACCGTCCTCCCGGTCGTGCCGATGTTCCACGCGAACGCCTGGTGCTTCCCATTCAGCTGCACCCTCGTCGGCGCGAAGCAGGTCTTCCCGGGCCCGCACCTCGACCCGGAGAGCCTGCTCGACGCGTTCGTGTCCGAGCGGGTCACGCTCTCCGCCGGGGTCCCGACGATCTGGCTGGGGATCCTCCAGGCGCTCGATGCGAACCCGGGCGGCTGGGATCTCTCGGCGATGCGGACGATGACCGTCGGCGGCTCCGCGCCGCCGCGGGCGATGATCGAGGCGTTCGGCGAGCGCCACGGCCTCCATCTCACCCACGGGTGGGGCATGACCGAGATGTCGCCGGTGGGGACGATCTCGGGCCTGCCGGGGCAGGAGCGCGGCCTCGACAAGGCGGCCGCGTACGACAAGCGCGCGCAACAGGGCCCGCCGATCCCGTTCGTCGAGATCCGCGCGCGTGGCGAGGAGGGGCTCGTGCCGTGGGACGGCGAGAGCATGGGCGAGCTCGAGGTGCGCGGCCCGTCGATCTCGTCGTCCTACTACGACGCTCCCGAGGCGGCCGACCGGTGGACGGACGACGGCTGGTTCCGGACGGGCGACATCGTCACGATCGGCCCTGACGGGTACGTCGAGGTGCAGGACCGGGCGAAGGATCTCGTCAAGTCGGGCGGCGAGTGGATCTCCACGGTCGCGCTCGAGAACGCGCTGATGGGGCATCCCGCGGTGGCCGAGGCGGCCGTGATCGCGGTACCCGACGAGAAGTGGGCGGAGCGGCCGCTCGCGGTCGTCGTCGTGCGCGAGGACGCATCGGCGAGCGGCGACGAGCTACGCGAGTTCCTCGCGCCGCAGTTCGCGAAGTTCTGGCTCCCCGACCGCTTCGAGTTCGTCGACGAGATCCCGAAGACGGCCGTCGGGAAGTTCCGCAAGACCGCGCTTCGCGAGCGTTTCTCGTCCGCTGTCGCGGCCGAGAAACGCTAGAAACCCCGCATGACCTTCATCTCGACCGAGCGTCGTGAGGCCGTGGCGGTCGTCACGATCGACAACCCGCCGATGAACGCCCTCTCGACGGCGCTGCTGGAGGAGCTCGAGGCGGAGCTCGATGCGCTGGACGAGGACGACGACGTCCGCGCGATCGTCCTGCGGGGCGGTGGCGAGCGGGCGTTCGTCGCCGGCGCGGACATCAAGGAGTTCCCTACGCTCCGCGAGTCGGCCGGGGACGGCGGCTCGGCGCGCGGGATCCAGCGGCTCGGACACCGGATGGACGCGGCGGGCACGCCCTTCGTCGCGGCGATCCGCGGCTTCTGCCTCGGCGGCGGGCCTGGAGCTCGCGATGTGCTGCGACGTGCGGATCTGCGCCGACGACGCGACGCTCGGCCAGCCGGAGATCAAGCTCGGGCTGATCCCCGGCGGCGGCGGGACGCAGCGCCTACCGCGCCTCGTCGGCCAGGGACGCGCGATGTTCCTCAACATGACGGGCGACTTCGTCGACGCAGAGACCGCATACGCGTGGGGCCTCGTCGAGCGGGTCGTCCCGGTCGCGGAGCTCGACGACGTCGCGCTCGCGATCGCCGGCCGGATCGCGGCCCAGTCGCCGCACGCGCTCGCCGTCCTCCGCGAGCTCGCCCGCACGACCCGCGACCTGCCCCTCGAGGAGGGGCTCCGACGCGAGGCCGAGGGCTTCGCGCGCTGCCTGCGCTCCGAGGACGGCGCGGAGGGCGTCGCCGCCTTCATCGAAAAACGCCCGCCCGAGTTCACGGGACGCTGACGCGTGCGCGCCGTCGTCCTCGACGAGGAGCGCACCCTTGCGCTCCGAGAGGTTCCCGAGCCCGAGCCTGGCGACGGCCAGACGCTCGTCCACGTGCGCGCCGCGGGTGTCAACTACGCCGACGTGCTGATCCGCGAGGGCCGCTACCCGCAGCCGCCGCGGCTGCCGTTCGTCCCCGGCTCCGAGATCGCCGGCGAGACCGACGACGGGCGCCGCGTGGTCGCGTTCGTGCGCTCGGAGGGAGGGGGCTACGCGGAACGGGCCGTCGCGGAGCGCGAATGGCTCTTCGACCTGCCCGACCACGCGTCGTACGAGGAAGGAGCGGCGTTCCTCCTCGCGTTCCTCACGGCGTGGATCCCGCTCACGCGGCAGGTACCGGTGCGCGACGGGGCGCGGGTGCTCGTGACGGCTGCGGCGGGCGGCGTCGGCAGCGCCGGCGTCCAGGTCGCGCGCGCGCTCGGGGCGGAGGTCGTCGGGGCCGTCGGCTCGGCGGCGAAGCTCGACGTGGTGCGGGGGCTCGGCGCGGAGGCGGTGACCTACGACGCGATCGAGGGGCTCGAGCCGTTCGACGTGATCCTGGACCAGGTCGGCGGCGACCTCTTCGCCGGCGCGGTGAAGCGGCTCCGGCCCCTCGGCGCGGTGGTCGCGATCGGATTCGCGGGCGGCGCCTGGCAGCCCGTCGACCCCGCGCTGCTCGTCGGCCGGAACGTGTCCGCCTGCGGCTTCTACCTCGGCCGGTTCATGAAGCTCCGGCCCGACGTCGTCCGGGACGCCGCGGGCGAGCTGCTCGAGCGCTGGACGGCCGGCGATCTCGCACCCGTCGTCGGCGCGACCTTCCCGCTCGCCGAGGCGGACGAGGCGCTCCGCAGCGTGGCCGAGCGCCGCTCGACCGGGAAGGTCGTGCTCGTGCCGTGAGCACCGCGCTCGTGACCGGGGGCGCCTCGGGGATCGGCGCGGCGCTCGTCGCCAGGCTCCGGTCGGAGGGCTTCGAGGTCCAGGTGCTCGATCTCGCGACCGGGTTCGACGTGGGCGGCTCCCAGGACTGGGACACCGTCGAGGCGGTCGACGTCGCGTGCCTCAACGCCGGCGTGCTCGGCGGCCCTGCCGATCCGGCCGAGCTGAGCCTCGAGAGGTACAGGCGCGCGATCGCGGTGAACGTCGACGGCGTCGTGCTCGGCGTGCGGCGGCTCGCGCGGGTGATGCAGCCCGGCGGCAGGATCGTCTGCACCGCCTCGCTCGCCGGTCTCACCGCGGTGCCCGACGACCCGATCTACGCGGCGACCAAGCACGCCGTGGTCGGCTTCGTCCGCAGCGCCGCGCGCGGCCCTCGCGGCGCGGGGGATCTCGATCAACGCGATATGCCCCGGCTTCGTCGACACGTCGATGGTCGACGGGGAGTTGCGCGAGCGGCTCGCGGAGGCGAACTTCCCGCTGCTCGCGACGGAAGAGGTCGCCGAGGCCGCCTGGGTCGCGCTGACGTCCGGACAGACGGGTCACGCCTGGGCGGTCCAGCCCGGCCGCCCGCCCGTCGACTTCCGCTTCCCGACGCTCCCCGGCCCGCGCACCGCGGACGACGAGCCCGTCGGCCTGCCGCCGCCTCCCGCGCCGTAGCGCGAACGTCAGGAGAGTCGCCAGCTCACTGGGAGGCTGAGGACGCCCGCGAAGGGCGGCAGGCCCAGCGCGGCAAGAGCGCCGGGAAGCAGTGGATGGTCGCCGAGCGCTGCCCGCCCGGCCGCCGGGTGCTCGCTCGACTCCGGCCGCTGCAGCCGCTGGCGGATGTTCAAGTGGGGCAGCGCCCGGACGTCGACGTCCTCGCGGCGGAGGCCCGCACGCCCGCACGCAAGGCCGATCGCGTCCTCCAGCCCGCCGAGGCGGTCGACGAGGCCGTGCGCGACGGCGTCCGCCCCTGTCCACACACGCCCCCTCGCGACCGCTTGCAGCCGCTCGACGGTCATCCCGCGGTCGGTTGCCGCCTTCTCGGTGAAGTCCGCGTAGACGCGGTCGAGCCACGCTTCGAGCCGCTTCCACTCGTCGTCGGTGAACGGCCGCTGCGTCGAGAACATCTCCGCCTGCGGTCCGACGGACTCACTGTCGATGCTGATCCCCGCCGCGGCCCAGTGCATCCCGGATGACGTGCTTGCCCGCCACCACCCCGATCGATCCGGTGATCGTGCCGGGCTCCGCGACCACGGCGTCGCAGGGCATCGCGATGTAGTACCCGCCGGAGGCCGCGACGGTGGCCATCGACGCGATCACCGGTCGACCGGAGCCTCGAAGCTGGAGCACTTCCCTGCGAATCGCATCGCTCGCGGCGTAGGACCCGCCCGGGCTGTCGACCCGGAGGACGACGGCCTCGACCGACGGGGTCGCGTCCGGCGGCACGGAGCGTCGCACCGAGCGTGTCCGAGCCCACGGTCGGCGCGGCCAGCGGGAACCCGCCGCCGCGACCGAGGAGAATCGGACCGGAGGCGCGGACGAGCGCCACCACGGGGCGGTTCCGACGGAACACGGCGCGCCTGAATGCGGCGCGGCGCTCCCGGTGGCGTCCATACCGGTCGACGTAGCGCAGATCCACCGGTCCCAGCCGGGAGCGCAGGCTCGCGTAGACCTCGTCGCGATATCCCAGGCGGTCGACCAGCCCGGCGTCATGCGCTTCGTCCGCGGTG
Organism: uncultured Actinomycetes bacterium; assembly: GCA_963742625.1. GTDB lineage: Bacteria > Actinomycetota > Thermoleophilia > Gaiellales > Gaiellaceae > Gaiella. The sequence goes on along the minus strand of CAVUMO010000002.1, from coordinate 158,437 downwards.
AGCGGCGCGCGCCCGATGATCTCCTGGACCGCCGCAGGCTCGAGGTGTCGAGCGGCGGCCACGTCGGCGGCGATCGTCTCGGTGGCCGATTCCGCGAGTCGCCGAGCCATTTCCCGGCCGGCGTCGGACATGCCGGTGCGCAGGAAGGTGTCCGCCGCGGTCTTGTACTCGTGGCGCTGGCCGAGCTCCGGGTCGACGCCGAGGCGGTCGAGGGCGTCGCGGACGAAGAGCGCCCGCGCCACCACTCCGGTCAGGCAGAGGTCGCCCGTCGGGTGGAGCCAGATCTCCGCGAACGCCGTCGCCAGGTGGTAGCCGACGTTCGCGGCGCTCAGCTCGCCGAAGGTCTCGGTCCAGGCCACGGCAACCTTCCCGGACGCGCGGAACCGCGAGACGGCGTCGCGTAGCTCGCTCGAGTGGGCGAGGCTGATCGGGCGCTGTCCGATGTGGGCCACGAAGCCGACGACCTGCTCGTCACGCGCCGCGCTGGCCAGGGCGTCGACCAGCCCGCGGAGGACCGGGACCTGCCGCCCGTGCACCCGTAGGGGCGACGACGGAGGTGTCTCGACCACGCCGCGCGACAGGTCGAGCTCGAGGAGAAGGGACTCGGTGGGACGGCGATGCAACGGCAACGGAGGGCTCATCGCGGCCCCCTCAGGTTACGAGAAGACCCACCCCTCGCCGTCGCGGTACGAGCGGAGGATCCGCCGCGCGACGACCATGCGGTGCACCTCGTCCGGCCCGTCGTAGATCCGCGCGCCGCGGGCCATCGTCGCCATCGAGGCGAGCGGCGTCTCGTCCGTCAGCCCCCGCGCCCCGTGCACCTGGATCGCCCGGTCGATCACGTCGCAGAGCACACGGGCCGCGTAGAACTTGAGCAGCGAGACCTCGACGCGCGCCTCCGAGCCCTCGTCGATCTTCCGGGCGGCGTCCATCGTCAGGAGCCGGCACGCCTGGATCTCTGCTGCCGAGTCGGCCACCCAGTTCTGGACGGTCTGCTTCTCCGCGAGCGGCCCGCCGAAGGCCTCGCGCTCGTTCGCGTACCTGCACATGAGCTCGAACGCGCGCTGCATCTGGCCGAGCCAGCGCATCACGTGATGGATCCGGCCCGGCCCGAGGCGCTTCTGCGCGATCGCGAACGCCTCTCCCTCGCCACCGAGCGTGTCGGCGACCGGCACCCGGACGCCCGTGTACGTCACCTCGCAATGCGTGCTCCAGCCCCGCCCCGCATGGCCCATCACGGGGATCGGCCTGACGACCTCGACGCCGTCCGTGTCGACCGGGACGAGGATCATCGTTCCGCGCCGGTGCGGCTCAGCCTCCGGGTCGCTGACTGCGAACACGATCCCGAACGATGCCCCGTCGGCGCCGCTCGAGAACCACTTGTGCCCGTCGATCACCCACTCGTCCACGTCGCGCACGGCGCGCGTCCGCAGGAGCGTCGGATCCGAGCCGGAGACCTCGGGCTCGGTCATGGAGAAGAACGAGCGCACGTCGCCGGCGACGAGCGGGCGGAGGAAGCGCCGCTTCTGGTCGTCCGTCCCGAAGAGGTGGAGGATCTCCGCGTTGCCGGCGTCCGGCGCCTGGCAGCCGAACACCAGCTGCGCGTATGCCGAGCGGCCGATCTCCTCGTTGAGGCACGCGTAGTAGAGGAACCCGAGCCCCGTGCCTCCCGCGTCCGGAGGCATGTGCGGCGCCCACAGGCCGGCGTCGCGCGCGCGTCCGCGCAACTCGTCGAGGAGCGTCGCGGCAGCGTCGTCCTCGCGCCCGATCGCGGTCTCGTTCGGATAGACGTGCTCCTCCATGAAGGCGCGGTAGCGGTCGCGCGCCTCGAGGTATTCCGGCGGGAAGATCGACGTCATCACCCGGGTAGGATCGTCGGGTGCGGCTCGGCCTGCAACTGGGATACGGCGACCCGGTGACCTGGACCGCGCTCGCGGAGGAGGCCGAACGCTGCGGGTTCCACTCCGTGTGGACGTCGGAGGCCTACGGCTCGGACGCGGTCTCGCCGCTCGCGTGGATCGGGTCGCGCACGACGAACGTCCGCCTCGGGACGGCGATCATGCAGATGCCCGCTCGCTCCCCGGCGACGACCGCGGCGACGGTCGCGACGCTCGACCTCCTCTCCGGCGGCAGGGTGCTCCTCGGGCTCGGCACGTCCGGCCCGCAGGTCGCCGAGGGCTGGCACGGGCAGGCGTGGGGCAAGCCGCTCACCCGCACGCGCGAGTACGTCGAGATCGTCCGCGCGATCCTCCGACGCGAGGCGCCGCTCGAGCACCACGGAGAGCACTACGACATCCCGTACTCCGGCCCCGACGCGACCGGGCTCGGGAAGCCCCTGCGGATCATCGTGCACCCGCCCCGAGCCGAGGTGCCGATCTACCTCGCCGCGATCGGCCCGAAGAACGTCGCTCTCGCGGCGGAGATCGCGGACGGCTGGCTGCCGATCTTCTTCTCGCCCGAGCGCTTCGCGGAGACCCACCTGCCGATGCTCGAAGAGGGCTTCGCCCGCCGGGGCGGCCGGCCCGAGGGCTGGGACCTCGCCGCGCACGTGCCCGTCGTCGTCACCGACGACGTGGCCGCAGGCCGCGACTTCCTCAAGCCGATCCTCGCCCTCTACGTCGGGGGCATGGGCGCGAAAGGCAAGAACTTCTACACGCGTCTGGCGGAGCGCTACGGCTACGCGGACGCGGCGGCGACGATCCAGGACCTCTATCTCGCCGGAAAGAAGAACGAGGCGATCGCGGCCGTGCCCGACGCGCTCGTCGACGAGGTCGCGCTCGTCGGTGACCGCGCGCGGATCGGGGATCGGCTCGCCGCCTTCCGCGAGTGCGGCGTCGGCACGCTGATCCTCCAGGCGCGCCAGCCCGAGGCGCTCCGCCTGCTCGCAGAGCTCGCGTGAGGCGCCGGCTCTATCTCATGCGGCACGGCGCCGTGGACTACGTCGACGCCGAAGGCCGCCCCGTCGCACCGGACGAGGTTCCGCTGACCGCCGAGGGCCGAGCGCAGGCAGCCGCCGCGCGAGAGCTGCCTCTCGGAGATCCCGCTCGACCGCGTGATCACGAGCGGTCTCCCCCGCACCCTGCAGACCGGTGAGCTCGTCGCGCCGGGCCGCGAGCTCGAGACGTGGCCCGACCTGCGGGAGATCACGGGCGCGAGGCTCTCGTCGATCCCGCCGGCGCAGCTCGAGGACGCCTTCGTGCGGGCGTTCCACGGCGTCGTCCCGAACGAGAAGCGGTTCCTCGGCGGCGAGACGATCGGCGAGCTGTTCGACCGCGTGCTGCCCGCGCTCGAGCGGCTCGTCGCAGACGAGTCGTGGGACACCGTGCTCGTCGTCGCCCACGGCGCCGTGAACCGCGCGATCCTGTCCTACGCGCTCACCGGCGAGCGTAGGTTTCTCGGACGGTTCGAGCAGGCGCCCGGCTGCCTCAACGTCGTCGACGTGGGCGGCGCAGACGACCTCGCGACGTGGGTCGTCCGCGCCGTGAACGTCGCGCCGAGCGACCCCGCGCACCGCGCGACGCGGCTCACGCAGATGGAGGAGTACTGGGAGCAGCTGGCGCCGGTGGGCGAGGACGACGCGTCCCCGCCCACCGGCTAGATGCATCAGCCTATGTCGGCGTGTCGCACTTGAGCTTCGAGACGGGCACGAACGTCCCGTTGGTGAACTTGACGATCCGCTCGCACTGGAGCGGGAACTGGTCGTTGCCCCCCGTCTTCTGGCGGTTGCCCGGAAGAAGGAAGGGGTTGAGCTCGTTCCAGCTGCGGTAGGCCTTCATCAGCGAGGCCCGCGTCGGGTTCTTCCCCGCCTTGTACATCAGCTCGACGAACGCCTCGGCGGCCGAGACCCCGTAGTAGTTGAGCGCGTCGGTGACGTTTGCGCCGGGATTGTACTTCGCCATCACCTGCTTGTAGAGCTTCATCGCCGCGTCGTTGTCCCAGACGGGGCTCGCCGGGTCCTTCCCGTACTGGACGGTGTAAGTCCGGTCGGGGAGGTCGCCGCCGCCCGCGCTCTTCGCGAGCGTCAGGATGGCATCCGTCGCTGCGACGGAGTTGGTGTAGATTACCGCCGGCGACCACCTGAGCGCGTTCGCGATCGCGTAGGCCTGGATCGTGAACCTCGGCGTCGCGAGGATCACGAACACCGTTGCCCCGGAGCCGCGGAGCCTCGCGACCTGTGTGCGAACGTCCGCGGCCGTCGCCTCGTATGGCTCGCTCGCGGCAATGTTCGAGGCCTTGGCGCCGAGCCCCGCCTTGAGACCGCGCAGGTAGTCCGCGCTGTAGCTGTCGTTCTGGTACAGCACCGCGATCTTGGCGTTCGGGCTGTTGTGGGCGATCGCCTGACCGTAGATGCGGCCCTCGTAGGCGTAGTCGGGCTGCCAGCCGCCCGTCCACGGGTACTTGCTCGATTCCGCCCCAAACTCCGTGGCCCCGGTCGCGTTCAGGATCTGCGGCACCTTGCGCGCATTGAGGTACGGCCTCGTCGCGAGGTTCACCTCGGTGCCGAGCGAGCCGACCACCGCGAACACCTTGTCCTCCTCGACGAGCTTCCGCGTCAGCTGCACCGAGTTCGCAGGGTTGTAGCCGTCGTCGTAATACTTGAACGCGATCTGGCGGCCGTAGACCCCACGCTTGCCGTCCGGCCCCTTGCGCGAGTTGATGTACGAGAAGTACGCCTTCATCGAGCGGGGGATGATCGCGTACGGCGATGCGGGACCTGTGAGCGGGAATGTCCCGCCGATCGTGATCGTCCGGTTGGTGATGCCTGTCTCCGACGCCGCAGATGTCGCGCTGGACGCCGTGACGCCGAGCGCGACGACGAGCGCCGCGGCCAAGAGCACGACTTTCTTCATACGAGGCTCCCTCCTGGGAGGTGTGTCTGTGTGGACGCGGCGAGCGTAACGCCCCTCCCCGCGTTTGCCAACACTCAGACGACCTGCGGATCCGGCGGGTTAGCGCGCGCTACAGGCCGAGCTCGTCCGCGAGCCGCTCGGCCTCGTCCAATTCCTCGTCGAGCGCCTCGAGCCCGCTCGCCCAGATGGACGGATCGGTCAGGTCGAGTTCGACGATGCGGGCGAGCTCCTCGGGCGAGCGCGAGCCGCCTGCGCGCAGCAGGTCGAGGTAGGGCTCCACCATCGACTCGCCCTCGCCGACGTACCGGCGGTAGATCGCGAGCGAGAAGAGGAAGCCGAACGCATACGCGTAGACGTAGCCGGGGGCGCCTGTGAAATGCGGGATGTAGCTCCACCACGGCGTGTAGCCGTCGAGCCCGACCGCGTCGCCGAAGAGCTCCGACTGGCGGCCGAGCCAGAGCTCGCCGACCCGCTCCGGCGCGATCTCGCCGCGCTCGCGGCGCTCGGTGTGGACCGCGTCCTCGAAGCGGTTCATCGCGATCTGGCGGAACGTGGTGGCGATCGCGTCCTCGAGCCGGCCGGCGAGGAGGTCGAGCCTCCGGTGCGGGTCGTCCTCCTGACCGAGCAGCCGCTCGAACGTGAGGGCCTCACCGAAGACCGAGGCGGTCTCCGCGGTGGTCAGCGGGGTCGACGAGTTGACGTACCCGAGCGGCTGCGCGAGGACGCCGTGGAGCCCATGACCGAGCTCGTGTGCGAGCGTCAGGACCGAGCGGCGGTCGCCTGTGTAGTTCATCAGCACGTACGGGTGCACCCCGGGGATCGTGGTCGCGCAGAAGGCGCCGGTCCGCTTGTCGGGGCGCACCGGCCCGTCGATCCAGCTGTCGTCGAAGAACCGCGCGATGATCGAGCCGGTCTCCTCGGAGAAGTCGGAGTACGCGTCGACCACCACGGCACGGGCCTCGTCCCACGGCACGCGGCCGGCGTCGGACGAGATCGGCGCGAAACGGTCGAAGTGCTCGAGCCGGTCGAGCCCGAGCAGCCGAGCCTTGAGCCGGTAGTACCGCTGCGGCAGGTCGTAGCGCGAGGTCGTCGCGTGGATCAGCGCCTCGACCGCCTCGTCCGTCGTCTCGTTCGCGAGGTTCCGAGACGAGAGCCAGGTCGGGTAGCCGCGCAGCCGGTCGTCGATCGACTTGTCGAGCAGGATGGTGTTGAACACGAAGGTGCGCGTGCGGAGCCCCGGGCCGAGTGCTTCCGTGATCGCCTCGGCGGCGGCCCGGCGCGTGTCGCGGTCCACGTCGTACAGCATCGCCATCGCCGGCTCGAGCGGCACCTCTTCGCCGTCGAGAGTGACGCGCAGCGCGCCGAGCAGCTCCTCGTAGAGCCTCGCCCACGCCGAAGAGCCCGACACCGTCTTCTCGGTGACGATCTGCTCCTCCGGCTCGCTGAGGAGGTACGGGCGGAACTTCCGCAGCGACCTGAGGTGATGCCGCCAGTGGTCGAGCGCGGGGTCTGCGAGGAGCGCCTCCGCGGCGTCGTCCTCGAGGGCCGCCCACTCCAGGCCGAGGAACAGGAGCTGCGTGTCGAGGGCGGCGGCCTTCTCGCCCAGCCGGGCGACGAGTGCGCCCCGCGCCGGGTCGGCCATGTTCGTCGCGAAGACGAGGTGGGCGAAGGTCAGCGGACGGACGAGCGCCGACTCGATCCGCTCCCACTCTGCGACCGCCTCGGCGAGCGCGGCGGCGTCGAGCGCCGCGACCGTGCCGTGGTAGCGCTCGCGGAACGCGGCGGCGTCCTGCTCCGCCTGGGCGACGTCGGACTCGATCTTCGGATCTTCGACCCCGGCGTAGAGGTCGCCGAGGTCCCAGGCGACGTCCTCCGCACCCGTCAGCTCGGTCGTCGCCACGGCGGGAGCCTAGCTGCCCAGTTCGTCTGGACGTGTCACCGGCGCGCGACACGCGAAGCGCTCGCAGACGTACACCGCGGTGTGCCCGTCGACGAGGCCCTTGCCCGCGAGAAGCGGCACGTCGTCGGCCGGCCCGACGGCGACGACGGTCTCGGGGGCGAAGCCGCCGAGCGCCGCCCGAGAGACGTCTGCATGGACGTCTCCGACGATCGCGAGCTCCCGCGGCGGCGCGAGATGGAGATGGAGCGTCGACAGCGACCAGGCCAGCGCGCGGGGGGCGCGCTCCATCGCGGGCGCGAACAGGCGGAGGACGCCCTCCCCCCGCGCGACGAGCGTGTCGTCGCCCCAGATGCGGCCGAGCCGGATCAGCACCGAGGCGAGCATCGAGTTCCCGGAGGGGATTGGGTCGTCGTCGACGTCCTTCGGCCGCGTCGCGAGCTCCTCGCCGTCCCGGGGGGCGAGGAAGAAGCCTCCCCGCTCCTCGTCGGCGAACAGGACGACGGCGACCTCGGCGATCCGGCGCGCCTCGCGCAGCCACCGAGGGTCGCCGGTCGCGACGTGGAGCGCCAGGAGCCCGTGCGCGACGTTGGCGTGGTCGTCCAGGAACCCCGCGCCGCTGACCCGGCCTCCGCGGACGCTGCGCATGACGCGGCCGTCGTCGCCTCGGAGTGGCCCGAGGAGAAACTCGCCGAGCCGCTCGGCCGCCGCGAGCCAGTCGGCGCGGTCGAGGCGGCTCGCCGCCTCGGCGAGCGCCGCCAGCGCGAGGCCGTTCCACGAGGCGATCGCCTTGTCGTCGCGCAGCGGCTGCCGACGCTCCGCACGGATCGCGAGCAGGCGCTCCCGATCCACGGCCGCGAGCCTGCCGCGGACGATGGAGCGGCCGTGCTCGAACGGCTCGAGCAGTCCCTCGTCGAGGCCCAGCTCCCGCCACTCGTCCGGCTCCCACGTGTACGTGAGACCCTCGATCCCGTCGGTGTCCGCGTCCTGGGCTGAGGCGAGCCCGCCCTCCGGGAGGAGCATCTCCCGCTGGAGGTAGCCGACGGTCTCCTCGACGACCTCGCGGTAGCGCGCCTCGCCGGTCACGACCCACGCATGGAGGTAGGCGGAGGCGAGCAGCGCGTTGTCGTAGAGCATCTTCTCGAAGTGCGGCACGAGCCACCGCGCGTCGACCGAGTAGCGATGGAAGCCGCCGCCGACGACGTCGTAGAGCCCGCCGGCGGCCATCCCGTCGAGGGTTCCCCGCACCATTGCGAGGGCCTGCGGGCCGCCGAGACGAAGGAGCAGCTCGATCGCGGACGACGGCGGGAACTTCGGCGCGGTGCCGAAGCCGCCGAACGCCGGCTCGTAGACCCGCGCGAGCCCGGCCTCGGCTGCGTCGAGCAGCGCCGGCGACAGCTCCTCGTCGCCGGCCTCGAGCCGCGCGGCGCCGCCGAGCGCGGCCACCAGGCGCTCAGCCTGCTCCTCGAGCTCGTGGCGGCGTTCCCGCCACGCGTCGGCGACGGCGTGCAGAACCTGGGGGAATGCGGGCATGCCGTGCCGGGGCTCCGGCGGGAAGTACGTCCCCGCGTAGAACGGCGTGCCGGCCGGGGTCATGAACACCGTCGTCGGCCACCCGCCCTGGCCGGTCATCGTCACGCAGGCATCCATCGTGACCGCGTCGACGTCGGGTCGCTCCTCGCGGTCGACCTTGACGTTCACGAAGAGCTCGTTCATCAGCGCGGCGACGCCCGCGTCCGAGAACGACTCGTGCTCCATCACGTGGCACCAGTGGCACGCGCTGTAGCCGACGGAGACGAGGAGCGGCCGATCGTCCTCCCGAGCGCGGGCGAACGCCTCCTCGCCCCAGGGGTACCAGTCGACCGGGTTCTCGGCGTGCTGGAGGAGATACGGGCTGGACGACTCGGCGAGCCGGTTCACTCGGATGACGGTACGTCCTCCGAGCCGGGCGGCGCGGCAGCCCGGTCCGGCGCGGGAGCGGCATCGTCCTGCCCGGCGGGGGCGTTGCGGCGCTCGCGGCGGTGCCGGATGAACTCGACTGCGGCGGCGAGCCCGACGGCCACGGCGAAGGCGACGATGAGCCCCTTCCACGGCTGCTCCTCGAACGTCTTCCCGCCGAAGTAGCCGAGACAGGCCGCGTACGTCCCCCAGATGAACCCCGCGAGGATGTCCGCGACGATGAACCTCCGGTAGGGGAACGTCTGGATGTAGCCCGCCGAGAACGTCGTCGCGGTCCGACCACCCGGGATGAACCGCGCGACGATGATCAGGTACGTCCCGCGCTGCATCAGCTGGCGCTCGGCCCACGCGAAGGCAGAGTGGCTCTTCTCGCCGCGGAACACCCGCTTCACGGTGTGCTCCCCCAGCCAATGGCCGAGTCCGTAGGAGATGTTGTCGCCCACGATCGCGCCCGTCGAGGCGGCGAGGATCACGAGGCCGAGCTGGAGGTCGCCCGCGCCCGCGAGCACGCCCGCGGTGATCACGACCGTCTCGCTGGGGACGACGGGGAAGAACGCGTCGATCATCGCGACTGCGAAGATCGCGGCGTACGACCAGTCGCTCGAGACCCACTGCTCGAACTGGTCGAACACCGCCAGCATGTGTGGGAGGAGGGCGAGGACCGCCACGAGCCCATCCTCGCAGAGAGGCGTTTTGCCGGTCCGCGCCGCTGCGAAGATGCTCGCCGTGCACCGCACTCTCCAGGGGATGCGCGTCCTCGACGTGACGACTTCGATCGCGGGGCCGTACTGCGGCCAGATCCTGGCCGCTCTCGGGGCCGACGTCGTCAAGGTCGAGCGCCCCGACACGGGAGACGACGGGCGCGCGTGGGGACCGCCGTTCTGGGCGGGCGAGGGCACGATGTTCCTGTCCGCCAACGCCGGGAAGCGCTCGCTCGCGCTTTCGCTCCGCGACCCACGCGGCCGCGACGCGCTCCTTCGACTCGCCGACCACGCCGACGTCTTCCTCCAGAGCCTGCGCCCCGGCCTCGCCGAGGAGCTTGGTCTCGGCCCGGAGCCGCTGCGCGCACGGAACCCACGCCTCGTCTACTGCTCGGTCGGCGCGTACGGCCGGACAGGCCCGCTCGCGAGCGAGCCCGGCTACGACGCCCTGATGCAGGCGGCGGGCGGGCTGATCTCGGTGACCGGGGAGCCGGGCCGCCCGGGCGTGCGTGTCGGGACGTCGACGATCGACCAGGGCACGGGCGCGTGGGCGGCGATCGGCGTGCTCGCGGCGCTGCTCGACCGCGAGCGCACCGGTGAGGGCTCGGTGGTCGACGTCTCCCTGTACGAGACTGCAATCGGCTACCTCGGCTACCACCTCGTCGGCTACCTCGCCGACGGAACGGTTTCCCGGGGCGACGGAACGCGGTTCCCGATGGTCGCGCCTTACGAGGTGCTCGCGACACGCGACGGCGCGCTGATGGTGGCCGCCGGGAACGACCGGCTCTTCAAGGCCCTCTGCGCCGTGCTGGACGTGCCGGACCTCGTCGAGGACCGGCGCTTCCGGACCAACGCCGATCGCGTCGGGAACCGCGACGCCCTCGCCGCAGTGCTCGGGGAGCGTCTCGCGACGGAGGCTACGGCGACCTGGCACGAGCGCCTCACCGCGGCCGGCATTCCCGCTGCACCGGTCGCCGACGTCCGAGACGTCGCGGAGTCCCCGCAGACCGAGGCGCTCGGGATCCTCCAGCGACTCGACCACAGCCGCATCGACGGGCTGACGCTACCGGCGCTGCCGCTCTCCTTCGACGGCGAGCGCGCGCTCCACCCGAGCCCCCCGCCGGACGTCGGAGAGCACTCCGCCGAGATCCTCCGCGAGGCGGGCTACAGCGACGAGGAAATCGCCGCCCTCATCGCCGCCGGCATCGTGCGCGGTTAAGAGACCTCGGTGGAAACGGCCACTCGGTCGGCCGAAGGCCGGCTTGGCCGGCCGGGAGGCCAACCGCGGGCTCGCGATGCCGTGCGCGGAAGGAGGGGGCTCGTGGGGGAACCATGGGGTTCCCCCACGTTCCTATTCGTAGTGCAGCGCCTCGAGCGGGTTGAGCCGCGCCGCGCGCCGCGCCGGGAAGATCGCGGCGAGGATCCCCACGATGATCGCCGCGACGGTGAACACGATCACCTGCGTGGTGGGGAACGAGAACACGAGGAAGTCGACCTTGGCGATCAGGATGCCCGCGAGGATCAGCCCGAGCACGATCCCGACGAACGCGCCGATCAGCGCCGTAATCACGCTCTCGTGCCTGATCATCCGCCGCGTCTGACGGCGCGTCAGCCCGATCGCCCGCAGCATGCCGATCTCGCGCGTGCGCTCGAACACCGTCAGCACGAGGGTGTTGACGATCCCGAAGAGGCTCACGATCACCGACAGCGCGAGCAGGACGTAGAGGATGTTCAGCACCGAGTTGAGCCCGGAGATCTGATTGTCGATGAACTGCTGGCGCGTCTGCACCTTGGCATTCGGGTAGCCCGACAGCGTCTGCTCGATCGCGGCCTGGTTCGCCGGATTCTCGCCGCCGGCCACCGTCACGAAGGTGTAGAGGTCCTTCGGCTGCGGATTCTCCTCGTCCCAGGTCGCGGCCGAGATCGTCACGGGCCCGAACGGCGAGCCGCCGGTCGGCGGGTCGAAGATCCCCTTGACGCGGAACATGCGGGTCTTGCCCGTCACGAACGTCACCGGGACGGTCGAGCCGAGCTTCAGGTTGTGGTCGTCGGCGAAGCCGTTGTCGACGAACGCACCGTCGGCGCCGAGGTTCGCCATGACGTCCTGCGAGCCTTCCGTCCAGACGAGCGTCATCACGTGCGGCGCCCCGGGCGTCACCGCGGTCGTGAACTCCTTCTTGCCGAAGACGAGCGTGTCGCCCGTACGGACGCTCCCCGCCGCAGTGACACCGGGTGCCGTAGCCGCGGCCTCGCCGACCGAGACCGGGATCGGCGAGAAGTTGTTCTGCGCCGTGATTGCGTAGTCCGACGTGAAGATGTCGTTGACCGCGCCCCGGAACGACGCCGTGATGCCCGCGGCGAGCGTCGCGACGAGCGTGACGAGCGCGAGGCCGATCATGAGTGCGGCGGCGGTGGACGCGGTGCGCTGCGGGTTGCGCCGGGCGTTGTCGCGCGCGAGCTGGCCCGCTGCGCCGCCGATCTTCGTCGCAGGCCACCCGAGGAAGCCGGAGAGAGCAGGGATGAACGGGGCCGACAGCATCGCGACGCCGATGAACACGAGCAGCGTGCCGATGATCAGCAGGATCAGCACCGTCGACGTTCCGTGCGAGAAGAGCCCGAGGATCAGCAGCGCGAAGCCGAGCGCGGTCAGCAGCGCGGCGAACGGCGTGCGGAAGCGGGCGAAACGGCCCGGCGGGAGCTCGGCGCCCTCGCGTACCGCCGCGATCGGCGGGACGCGCGTCGCGCGGAGCGCCGGGAAGAAGCTCGCGATCAGCGTGACGATGATTCCCAGCGCGAGCGAGACGATCACGGTGCGCGTCTCGAGGAGGATCCCGTTGTTCGGTAGCGTGAAGCCGACCGCGTCGAAGAGCGAGAAGAGGCCCTTCGCGAGCCCGAGCCCGAGGAAGAGGCCGACGATCGAGGCCAACACCCCCATCACGAGCGCCTCCAGCACGACCGAGAGCCGGCACCTGACGGCGCGACGCGCCGAGCGTGCGCAGCGTCGCGAGCTCGCGCGTCCGCTGTGCGATCGTGATCGAGAGCGAGTTGACGATCACGAAAGCGCCGACGAACAGCGCGATCAGGCCGAACGCGAGCAGGAAGTAGCGCAGGAACGAGATGAACTGGTCCGTGTCCTTCGCGTCCTCGCGCGCCTGGGCGTCGCCGCTGCGCACCTCGGTGTTCGGCGGCAGGATCTCGCGGATCTGCGAGATCAGCGCGGCTGGCGTGACCCCCGGCTTCGAGGCGACGCGGATCTGGTCGAGCTTGCCCTCCTTGCCGAAGAGCCTCTGGGCGGTCGGGAGGTCGAAGCCTGCGAGCGTGGCTCCGCCGATCGAGCTCACCGACCCGAACTTCACGATCCCCGAGATCCGCATCTCCCTGACGGGGCCCTCTGCCTGCACGCCGATCTCGCTGCCGACCGTCAGGTCCTCCTTGTCGGCCGTCGACTTGTCCACGACGACCTCGTTCGACCCGGGCCACGCGCCGAGCACGAGGCTCAGGCTGTTGAACTGCGGCTTCGACGGGTCGACGGAGAAGCCGAGGTTCGGCGCGCCGCCGTACGCGATCGCCTTGTCGCCCTTGATGAACTGCGTGTTCTCGCTCGCGACCCCGCCGATCGCATCCTGGACGTCCGGCAGCGCCTTCACCTTGGGGAGAAGCGACTCGTCGAACGCCGCCTCGCTCGTCCCCGAGTCGCCGCTCGCATCGAAGGGCGACTTCGCGGTGATCGTCGCGTCGGTGTTCCGGTAGACGTTCGAGAAGATCGAGTCGAACGCCTTGTCGATCGAGTCGGTCAGCACGAACGTGCCGCTCACCGTGGCGACGCCGAGGATGATCGCGACCGCCGTGAGGGCCGTCCGGAGCTTCCGGGTGAGGAGCCCCTTGAGCGTGAACGAGATCATCGAGCGGCGATCTCGTCCATCGCCTCGCCGATCTCGTGCTGCGAGGCGCCGGCGAGCTCGCGGACGATCTGCCCGTCGGCGAGGTACAGCACGCGGTCGGCGATCGCGGCGGCCCGCGACTCGTGCGTGACAATCACGATGGTCTGGCCCATGTCGGCGACGGAATGACGAAGCAGCTCGAGGATCTCGGCGCCCGTCTTCGAGTCGAGGTTGCCCGTCGGCTCGTCGGCGAACACGACCTCCGGCTGCGAGACGAGCGCGCGCGCGATCGCGACGCGCTGCTGCTGACCTCCCGACAGCTCGGACGGCCGGTGGGAGAGGCGGTCGCTCGAGCCCGACCGAGTCGATCAGCTCCGCGAATTGCTCCTTGTCGGGCTTCTCGCCCGCGATCGAGAGCGGGAGGCGGATGTTCTCCTCCGCCGTGAGCATCGGCAGGAGGTTGAAGAACTGGAAGACGAAGCCGATGTGGTCGCGGCGGAGCTTCGTGAGCTCGGAGTCCTTCAGGGTCGTGATCTCCGTCCCCCCGACCGTCACGGACCCGGAGGTCGGCTTGTCCAGCCCGGCGAGGATGTGCATCAGCGTCGACTTGCCCGACCCCGACGGCCCCATGATCGCGGTCAGCTTGCCCTTCTGCACCTCGACGGAGACGCCGCGAAGGGCGTCCACGGCAGTCTCGCCCTCGCCGTAGCGCCGCGTCACGTCGCGGGCCACCACGACGCTCCCGTTCTCGTTCATCCCGTCTCCTCGCTCATTCGTGTCCGGACCAGGGTGCATGTCCCCCCGCGGACACATGGTGCGGCTAACCCTACAGTCGCGATGCGGCGCCTCCTCGGCCGCCTACCCGCCCTCAGTGTCGCATGCGACGCGAGGCCTCTGCGAGCACGTCGCCGAGGATCCCGACGATCTCGTCCATCTCTGTCTCGGTCGCGACGAGCGGCGGCGAGATCTGGACGACCGGATCGCCGCGGTCGTCCGCGCGGCAGATCAGCCCCGCCTCGAAGAACGCGGGCGAGAGGAAGCCGCGCAGGAGCGCCTCGCCCTCGTCGTCGTCGAAGGTCGCCTTCGTCTCGCGGTCCTTCACGAGCTCGAGCGCGTAGAAGAACCCCGCGCCGCGGACGTCGCCCACGATGTCGAGGTCGAGGAGGGTCTCGAGCTTGGCCCGGAAGACGTCCTCGGTCTCGCGGACGTGCTCGACGATCCGCTCGCGCTTCATGATCTCGATGTTCTTCAGCGCGACCGCGCACTGCACCGGGTGACCGCCGAAGGTGATGCCGTGCGTGTACATCGACGAGCCCTCGAGGAACGGCTCGGCGACGCGGTCTGTTGCGATCACCGCCCCGATCGCCGCGTACGAGGAGGAGAGACCCTTCGCAGAGGTGATCAGGTCGGGCCGGATGTCGTAGCGCTCGGAGGCGAACCAGGCGCCGATCCGCCCGAACCCCGTGATCACCTCGTCCGCGGAGAGGAGGATGTCGTACCGGTCGCACAGCTCGCGCACCCCGCGCCAGTAGCCGACCGGCGCCGTGAAGGCGCCACCCGAGTTCTGCACGGGCTCCATGTGGACGAGGCAGACCGTCTCCGGCCCCATCGCCTCGATCGTGCGCTCGAGCTCGTCGAGCAGCAGGGCCGTGAACTCCTCCTCGGTCTCCGCGTCCGGCCTCCGGAAGCGGTTCGTGTTGCGCACGTTCCGCACCTCGGGCACGAGCGGCTCGAACGGCATCCGGATCGCCGGGATCCCGGTCAGCGAGAGCGCGCCGAACGTCGTCCCGTGGTAGGCCGTCTGACGGGTGATCGCCTTGTAGCGGCGGCTGGGCGCGCGGAGGTTCGCGGCGACAGCGTCGTGGTCCCGCTCAGGCGCGGAGCCGGCGCGCTCGGGGAGCCGTTTCTCGCCGCGCGCGAGGTAGTACTGACGGGCGAGCTTCCACGCGGACTCCACCGCCTCCGAGCCGCCCGAGACGAAGAACACGCGATTGAGGTCGCCGGGCGCGAGCGACGCGACCTCGGCCGCCAGCTCGATCGCGCGCGGGTGCGCGTACGTCCAGTTCGTGTAGAACGGCAGCTCGCGCATCTGGGCGAGCGCGGCCTGCCCGATCTCCTCGCCGTACGAGTAGCCGATGTTCACCGAGAACAGGCCGGCGAGCGCGTCGAGATACCGCTTGCCGGCGGCGTCCTCGAGGTAGCACCCGTCGCCGCGCACGATCACGGGGACGTCGCTGTCGCGGTACCCGCTCATCCGCGTGAAATGCATCCACAGATGGTCTTTGGCGAGCTGTTGCAGGTCGCGTATCTCGGTGGCTGTCATCTGGCTCCCGTGGTTCGTTTCGCGGATCGGTACTGCCAGTAGACGTTCCCCAGTGCGATTGCGATCGCGATCAGGAAGATGGCGCTCGCGACGACGTTCACCTGCGGCGGAACGGAGACCCGCGCGATGCCCCAGACGAAGACCGGGAACGTCTGCGTCGCGCCGGCATTGAAGTACGTGATGACGAAGTCGTCGATGGAGAGGGCGAACCCGAGAAGCGCGGCGGCGAGGATCGCCGGCGCGAGTAGCGGCATGGTCACCTTGCGGAACGTCGTCACCTCGTTCGCGCCGAGGTCCATCGCAGCCTCCTCGAGATGACGGTCGAAGCCGATCAGGCGAGCCTTCACCGTGACGACGACGAAGCTGACGATGAACATCACGTGTGCGATGAAGATCGTGAGGAACCCGAGCTGGAACACCGCTGTCGTGTTCAGGAACAGGGTGAGGAGCGAGGCGCCGAGGACGATCTCCGGGGTCGACATGGGCAGGAACACGAGCACGTTGGTTGCCCCTCGGCCGACGAATCGGTGCCGGACGATCGCAAGGGCGATAAGGGTGCCGAGCGCGGTCGCGACGACGGTCGAGACGAGGCCGACCTCGAGCGAGGTGACGACGGCGTCCTGGATCCCGAGAACGGAGTTCCAGTGGACCCAGTTGTCGAACGTGAACTCCTCCCACACGTAGTTGAAGCGCCCGGCAGGCTTGTTGAACGAGAAGAGGATCACGACCGCGATCGGGAGCATGAGATAGCCGACGACGAGGAGCGCGTAGACGGTCAGCGCATGGCGCTTCACGAACGCCCACGCTCGCGCTCCGAAACCGCGTCGCGTGCGGGTCGGCGTCGCAGCGAGGCTCGTCATCCGGTGAGCCTCTCCGAGCCCACGATCTTCGCGTAGACGAGGAGCGCGACGAGGATCAGCCCCATGAGGATGAACGAGAGCGCCGCGGCACTCGGGTAGTCGAGCGACTCGAGGAACTTCGCCTGGATGACGTTCCCGATCATGGCCTGGTTCGGCGTGCCGAGCAGCGCGGCGTTGATGAAGTCGCCGGCGGCCGGGATGAACGTCAGCAGCGTTCCGGCCACGATCCCCGGCGAGGACAGCGGGAGAGTCACGCGGAGGAACGCCTGGGTGGGAGATGCGTACAGGTCCTTCGCCCCCTCGAGCAGCCGAGGGTCGATCTGCTCCAGCGAGACGTACAGCGGGAGCGCCATGAAGGGGAGGAAGTTGTAGGTGATCCCAGACACCACCGCGAACGTCGTCGCCAGCAACCGGCCGTCGGGGCCGAGGATGTGCAGATCTCTGAGGATCCCGACGACGGGCCCCTCGTCGGCGAGGATGTTCAGCCAGGCGAGCGTTCGCACCAGGTACGTGACGAAGAACGGCGCGACGATGAAGAGCAGGAAGAGGTTCCGCCACGGGCCGGCCCTGAACGCGATCCAGTAGACGAGCGGATACGCGAGAACGAGGCAGGCGACGGTGACGATGCCGGCGTAGACGAACGAGCGGATGAACTGCTCGTGGTAGTCGCGGATCCCGTTGGAGAAGTTCGAGAACTCCCAGGTGAACTGGAAATGCGGGAAGAATCCGGACTGGAGCGACTCGTAGCCCAGGAAGACGAGCGGGATCAGAAAGAAGATCGCAAGCCAAAGGATCCCCGGGGCGAGCAGGAGATACGGCGTGGTGCCCTTGTGGCGGTGAAAGAACGACCCCATGCGCGTCGGCCTACTTGCCCTGGGCCGCCAGCCACCTCGTGTTGTACTCGGGGTTCGTGAACATCGTGGGATCGTTCTGGTGCATCTGCCCGAGCATCTCGTCCGTCGGGAAGACGAGCGTGTTGTCTGCCGCGTCGGGACTGATCTTCGCCGCCTCGGCCTTCACGCTGTCGACCGACGAGATGTAGTTCGCGCCGAGGGCCAGCTGCGCCGCGATGTTCGGGTCGTATACGAAGTTCATGTAGGTCGAGGCTGTCGGAACGCTGCCACCGGTGGGGATGAGCATGTTGTCCGTCCAGATGATTCCCCCCGTCTTGGGGATCACCCACTTGAGCTTCGGGTCGCCGAGGTTGGTGATGTCGCCGGACCACGCCATGCTCGCCGCGAGGTCGCCGCTCTGGAGTGGTTGCGCGTAGTCGTTTCCGTAGAACCGGCGGATCTGGCCAGCTTTGACGGCCTTCTCGATCCTCGCGATGGCGCGGTCGAACGTCGCGTCCGTGACCTTCGCCGGGTCGTCGCCGTTGTCGAGCATCACGAGGCCGAGCGTGTCGCCCATCTGAGTCCAGACGCCGACCTTGCCTTTCAGGCTCGGGTCCTCGAGGAGCTGCGTCACGCTCGTCACCGGCCCGGTGACGTCCGAGTTCCACGCGATCCCGTCCATCCCCGAAAACCAGGGGAGGGTGTAGTCACGGTTCGGGTCGAATGGCGGGGACGCCTGAGCGGAAATGAGGTTCTTGATGTTTGGGATCAGACTCTTGTCGAGCTTTTCAGCCCAGCCGTTCTCGATGTACTCACTGAGGAAGCGGTCGTTGTCCGTCACGACGATGATGTCTCGATCGATTCCCTGGCCCTGACGCAGGCGCCCCTGCACCTTCGCGAAGAACTCCGGGTTCCCGTTGATGTCCTCGTAGTAGTTGACCTTGATGCCGGTCTTCTGGGTGAACTGCTCGAGCGTCGTGGGGCCGGTCATCCCCGCAGCTTTCCTCGTCTGCGGAATGTCGATGTAGAGCTCCCAGTTCGAGAAGTTGAGGACGTCCTTGACCTCGCCACCGCCGCCGCCGCCTCCGCCGCCGCCGCAGGCGGCCAGGAGGCCCGGCAGGCTCAGGAGCGTGACGCCGGCAGCTCCTCGCTGCACGAGGGCACGACGGGTCAGCTGGATCGTCATACGCTGCTCTCCTCTCCTCTGTCGATGACGAACGTCGCGTCGGGCGTCCACGAGAGCGTCACGTCGCTGCCCGGCGGGGGCGCCAGGCCCCCCGCCTCGACGTTCTGGTGGAAGACGGTCAGCTCCCCCACCCGGGTCGCGACGACGACCTCCGTCGCCACCCCGATGTAGGCGAGCTCCTTCACGGTGCCCGTGAGGCGGTTCACGCCGCCGTTGCGAAGCGCGACCTTCTCCGGTCGCACGCCGACCGACACGGGTCCAAGCCTCCCGTTCGTCGGTGCCTGGATAACGGTGCCGTCCGCGAGGTCGATCTGGCCCTCGCCGGTGATCGTCCCGTCGAGCAGGTTCGACTTGCCGAGGAAGCCGGCCACGAACGCGGTCGCCGGACGCTCGTAGAGGTCGGCCGGCGTCCCGAGCTGCTCGATCCGGCCGCTGTTCATCACCGCGATCGTGTCGGCCATCGTCATCGCCTCCTCCTGGTCGTGCGTGACGTGGACGAACGTGATCCCGACCTCGTTCTGGATCCGCTTCAGCTCGAGCTGCATCTGCTTGCGGAGCTTGAGGTCGAGCGCGCCGAGTGGCTCGTCGAGGAGCAGCACGCGCGGGTTGTTGACGATTGCGCGCGCGAGCGCGACCCGCTGCTGCTGGCCGCCGGAGAGCTGCTTCGGCGTGCGGTCCTCCCGTCCGCCGAGATCGACGAGCTCGAGCACCTCGCGCACCCGGGCGCGCACCTCGGTTCTGCCGATCCCGCGGCGCTCGAGCCCGAAGGCGACGTTCTGCGCGACGCTCATGTGCGGGAACAGCGCGTAGCTCTGGAAGACCGTGTTGACGTCGCGCTTGTACGGCGGCAGGCCGACGACGTCGCGGTCGCCGAGGAAGATCTTCCCGTCCGTCGGCTCCTCGAAGCCGCCGATCATCCGCAGCGTCGTCGTCTTCCCGCACCCCGACGGCCCGAGAAGCGCGAAGAACGAGCTCCGCGGGATCTCGAGCGAGATCCCGTCCACCGCGCGTACCTCGCCGAACGCCTTGACGACGTCGACGAGGCGCACGTCCGGGGCGATGGCCGTCTCGCTCATCCCGCGTCCTCCACCGTCGCCTGTGTAGTCTGCCGCTCCCCCGGACACCTCACCGCAGGTTCCCGTTCCCGCGGGCCGCACCGACGCCCCAGTCGTAGAGCTGCTTCCAGAGCTCGAGGTAGAGGAAGCTCTCCGTCGAGACGACCCCCGGGAGCGCCCTGATCCGGTTCGTCACGTCGAGCAACGACCGGCGATCGGCGCAGACCACCTCCACGAGCAGATCGAAGCGCCCCGCTGTGACGACGACGTAGTCCGCCTCGTCCCACCGCGCCAGCTCGTCTGCGACAAGCTCGGGTGCTCCCGCCGTCCGGATCCCGACCATCGCCGAAGACTCGAAGCCGAGCCCGAGCGGGTTCGTGACGCCTGTGACCTGGAGGATCCCGTCGTTGCACAGCCGGCCGTACCGTGCGCGCACGGTCGCCTCGGAGACGCCGACCGATGCGGCGATCCGACGGAAGGACTCGCGGCCGTTCGACTGGAGCGCCTCGATGATCCCCCGGTCGACGCTGTCGAGCTCCGGCGCCCGCGAGACGGGGCCGCGAGCCGGGGCTGCGGCCTCGGTCCTCGACGTGCGTCGCGGCTGCGTCCGGCTGCGCAATGCGAGGGTGTTCCTACCACGCGCCACGCATTTCGTCAACAGGCACCATCACAGGTGCCGGAACGCGTCAGGAGAGCTTCACGCAGACGTGCTTGATCCGCGTGTACTCCTCCATCGAATAGAGCGACATGTCCTTCCCGTAGCCCGACTCCTTGAAGCCGCCGTGCGGCATCTCGGCGGTCAACGGGAAGAGGTGCTCGTTCACCCACACGGTGCCGAAGTCGAGCCGGCCGGCGACCTTCATCGCGCGACCCACGTTCTCCGAGAAGACGGAGGCGGCGAGCCCGTAGCGGACGTCGTTCGCCATCCCCACCGCCTCCTCGTCCGACGCGAACCGCTGCATCGTGACCACCGGACCGAACACCTCGTTCTGGACGATCTCGCTGTCCTGGGCGACGTCGGTGACGACGGTCGGGGCGACGAAGAAGCCCCGGTCGCCCACCGACGCGCCGCCCGTTACCACCGTCGCCTTCGCGGCGGCCGCCCGCTCGACGAAGCCGAGGACGCGCTCCTGCTGCTCCGCGGAGATCACGGGGCCCATCACGATCTCGTCGTCGGTCGCGGGATCCCCCACGCTCATCCCCTCGACCGCGGTGACGGTCGACGAGAGCACGTCGTCCCAGATGCGCTCGGAGACGAGGATCCGCGAGGAGGCGGTGCAGTCCTGACCGGAGTTGAAGTAGCCACCGACCTTGATCGCCTCCGCGACGGTCGCCGGGTCGGCGTCGTCGAGCACCACCATCGGCGCCTTGCCGCCGAGCTCGAGATGGACCCGCTTCACGGTGTCCGCCGCGTTCTTCGCGATGAGCTTCCCCGTGGCCGTGTCGCCCGTCAGCGAGACGAGGCGTACCGACGGATGCCTCACGAGCCGGTCGCCCGCGGGCACCCCGTCGCCCGTGACGACCTGCAGCACGCCCTTCGGCAGGACCTCCTGCGCCAGCTCCACGAAGCGGAGGACGGTGAGCGGCGTCTGCTCGGCCGGCTTGATGATCTGGACGTTCCCTGCCGCGAGCGCAGGACCCACCTTCCAGATCACCATGAAGAGCGGGTAGTTCCACGGAGCGATGCCGGCGACGACGCCGAGCGGCTCGCGGCGGATCATCGAGGTGTAGCCCTCGACGTACTCGGCCGCCGCCTTGCCCTCGAGGTTCCGGGCGGCACCCGCGAAGAAGCGGAGGTTGTCGGACATCATTCCCGGCTCGTCGACGGCGACCCACCAGGGCTTCCCGACGTTGAGCGACTCGAGGCGCGCGAGCTCCTCGGCGTTGTCGTCGATGACGTCTGCGAGCGCGAGCAGCAGCTCCATCCGGTCCTTCGGCGTCTTCTCGCGCCAGGTCTCCCAGGCGGTCTCCGCAGCGGCGGCTGCACGGTCGACGTCCTCCGCGCCGGCGCGCGGGACCTCGGCGATCACCTCGCCCGTCGCCGGGTTCAGGACCTCCATCGTCTCGCCCGACAACGCGTCGACGAACTCGCCGTCGACGAACATCTTCTGCTGCGCGACTGAAACGCTCATCGGCTCCTCCGCGATGTCGACTCGTGCGGCGACAGTAGCACCGTCCTCTCGACCGTCAGATCGTCTAAAAGGTGCGCACCCCCGAGCCGCAGGAGGCGAGCAATGGCATTTGTCGACCTCGTGAGCGAGGCCCCCGACGCAGAGTCGCAGGAGCTGTTCGACACCGACTTCGCCCAGCGCGGCTACGTCCCGAACTACACACGCGCATTCGCCTCTCGCCCGGGCGTCTACCGCGCCTGGCGGCGGCTGGTCACCGAGGTGGCGAGCAACATGGACGAGCGGCGCTACGAGCTCGCGACGTTCGCCGCGGCGCGACGCCTCCGCTCGAGCTACTGCATGCTGGCGCACGGCAGCCTGCTCGCGCAGAAGTACTTCACGCCTGACGAGGTCGTCGCGATCGCCCGGGATCCCGAGGCGGCGGGGCTCGACGAGGTCGACCGCGCGGTGGTCGCGCTCGCGGACGCGGTGGCGCGCGACGCGACGTCGGTCACGCGCGAGGACGTCGACCGGTTGCGCGCGCACGGGCTCTCCGACGCCGAGATCCTGGACGTCGTCCTCGCCGCGACGGTGCGGTGCTTCTTCTCGAAGACGCTCGATGCGCTGGCGATCGACCCCGACGAGGCCTACGAGTCGCTGGAGCCCGAGCTCCACGACGCGTTGGCGGTCGGGCGGTAGGCGTCCTGGCCACGCCCGCGGAGAGCGCGCCATGAGGATCCTCGTTCTCGGCACCGGCGGCGTCGGGTCGGCGTTCGCCGGCATCGCGCGCCGCCGCACGTTCTTCGACCACTGCGCGCTCGCGGACCACGACGTCGCTCGTGCCGAGGCCGTGGTCGAGGCGACGGACGACGCCCGCTTCTCGGCGCACGTGATCGACGCGTCGAGCCGCGAGGCGGTGCTCGAGCTCGCTCACGAGACCCGCGCAGACGCGGTGCTCAACGCCGTCGATCCGCGCTTCAACGAGCCGATCTTCGACGCCTGCCTCGATGCGGGCGTGACGTACCTCGACATGGCGATGACCCTGTCGATGCCGCATCCGGAGCGGCCCTACGAGCTGACGGGTGTGAAGCTCGGCGACTACCAGTTCGAGCGTGCCACCCAGTGGGAGGAGCGCGGCGCTCTCGCGCTCGTCGGGATGGGAGTGGAACCGGGTCTCTCGGACGTCTTCGCGCGGCACGCCGAGGACGAGCTGTTCTCCGCGATCGACGAGGTCGGCGTCCGCGACGGCGCGAACCTCGTCGTCGAGGGCTACGACTTCGCGCCGACGTTCTCGATCTGGACGACGATCGAGGAGTGCCTCAATCCCCCGGTCGTGTGGGAGCGGGACCGTGGCTGGTTCACGACCGCGCCGTTCTCCGAGCCCGAGGTGTTCGACTTCCCCCAGGGGATCGGGCCGATCGAGTGCGTAAACGTCGAGCACGAGGAGGTGCTCCTCGTCCCGCGCTACGTGGACTGCCGGCGCGTGACGTTCAAGTACGGTCTCGGCGACGGGTTCATCGAGGTGCTGAAGACCCTGCACCGGCTGGGGCTCGACCGGAAGGAGCCGATCCGCGTCGGCGACGTCGAGGTCGCCCCGCGCGACGTCGTCGCAGCGAGTCTCCCCGACCCGGCGACGCTCGGCGAGCGGATGACGGGCAAGACCTGCGCCGGGACGCTCGTCACGGGCACCGGCACCGACGGGCGACCGCGACGGGCATACCTGTACCACGTGGTCGACAACGAGTGGTCGATGCGCGAGTACGGCTCGCAGGCGGTCGTCTGGCAGACCGCGCTCAACCCCGTCGTCGCCCTGGAGCTCCTGCAGGCGGGGACGTGGTCGGGGATCGGCGTCCAGGGGCCCGAGGCGTTCCCGGCGAGGCCGTTCCTCGACAAGCTCGCCGAGTACGGCGCGCCCCACGGGGTGGTCGAGCTCGAGCCGAGTTGACGTTTGCGTGCACCGATGATTCTCGTGCCAGCCGTACGTCTACCCCTGCGAGATGCGTCCTAGGATGGGCCGATGGCGCAGGTGATGCTCCGCGCTCCGCTCTCGGAGCTCTGCGGCGGGCGCACGCACGCCATCCCCGGCGCGACCGTGGGCGAGGTGCTCGTCGCCCTCGAGCGTGACCACCCACCGATCGCCGGCTGGGTGCTCGACGAGCAGGGACGCATCCGCGAGCACGTCAACGTGTTCGTGAACGGCATCCACGGGGAGGAGCGGACACCGGTCGCCGGCGACGACCGCGTCCACGTGCTCCCCGCGATCACGGGAGGTTGAGGTGACGGAACTCCTCGTCGGGACGAAGAAGGGGCTCTTTCGGCTCGAGGGCGACCCCTCGAGCGGCTTCGAGATCACCGCCCGCGCGTTCGCGGGCCAGAGCGTCGAGTACGCGATGCGCGACGCGCGCACCGGCCGCTACCTCGCGTCCGTGACGTCGTGGTTCTACGGTCCGCGGATCTGGGTCACGGACGACCCCACCGGCGAATGGGAGCAGGCGAAGGGCACGCTCCTCCCCGGGGACGACGAGATCGACCCCGGAGCGGAGTTCAGCGGCGACCCGGACGACGCGTACAAGGGGGCGCTGAACCGGCTCTGGGTGATCGTCCCGGGCGTGGAGGACGGTGTCCTGTACGCGGGCGGCGATCCCGGCCCGCTCTTCGAGAGCCGGGACGGCGGGCTCACCTGGTCGCTGAACCGTGGCCTGTGGGATCACCCGACCAGGCCAGAGTGGAACCCGGGCGCCGGCGGCCTGTGTCTCCACACGATCGTCACATGGCCCGGCGACCCGTCGAAGCTCCTGCTCGCGATCTCCGCGGTCGGCGTGTGGCTCTCCGACGACGGCGGCGCGTCGTGGCGCCACTCGAACGAGGGGATCGTGCTCCGTTACCTACCGGAGGAGGCTCGCGCGGCCACGGCCGAGAAGCCCCAGCACTGCGTCCACAACGTCCGCCGGGCGCCGGAGCGGCCCGAGCGGCTGTTCATGCAGTTCCACGACGGGATCTACCGCTCGGACGACGCCGGCGGGACGTGGGTCGATGTCGGCACCGACAAGGGCCTGCCGTCCGACTTCGGGTTCCCGATCGCCGTCGACCCGGCCGACCCCGACAGCGCCTACGTGATCCCGCTGATCGGAGCCGAGGACCGTACGACCCCGGGCGGCGTGGTGCGGGTCTGGGAGACGCGCGACGCGGGCGCGTCGTGGGAGCCCCGCGGCGACGGCCTCCCGGAACGGGACGCGTACCTCACGATCCTGCGCGAGGCATTCGACACCAGGGGCGAAGGCCAGGCGCTCGAGCTCTACTTCGGCGCCACCTCGGGCGAAGTGTTCGGCTCCGGTGACGCCGGCGCGACGTGGTCGCAGGTCGGCGATCACCTGCCGCCGGTCTACTCGGTGCGCACGGCCTAACGAAGGGCCTGGGCGGGCGCGCCACTCGCGGCGCGCCCGCCCGCCTTCGCTCTAGCTGACGGTCGTCGGGATGTGCGTGATCTCGCCGTCGGCGAGCTTCCGCTCGACCTTCACAGTCGCGGCGACGTCCTGCTTGTTTGCGTTCGGGCTGAGCGTGCCGAGCCCGACGCCGTCCTGGTCGATCCCGAAGACGACGTTCTTGCCGCCGTGGAACGTTCCGTCCTGCAGCGCCTTGATCGTCAGGAATACGGCGCTGTCGACGCCCTTCAGCGCGCTCGTCAGCACGTGGGGCCCGAGGAACGACTGGTCTCCGTCGACACCGATCCCCCACACGCGGTCGTCCTTCGCCGCCGAGAGCGCGCCGAGCCCGCAGCCGCCCGCGACCTGGAAGACGACCTTCGACCCAGCCGCGATCTGGTTCAGCGCGAGCTCCTTGCACTTCGCCTGGTCCTCCCAGTCCTGCGAGTAGTCCCAGCGCACCTTCGTGCCCGGGACCGCCTCCTCGGCGCCGGCCCTGTACCCGGCGATGAACCGGTCGACGGGCGGCTCCTTGAAGCCTCCGACCGCACTGATGGACTTCGCGCCGGCCCGCTTCGCCTCGAGCGCGGCGAGGTAGCCGACGAGGTACCCGACCTGCTCCTCGCGGAAGAGGAGCCCCTGCACGTTGGCAGGCTTGCCCTTGAGCGACGACTGGTCGACGTCCACGATCGCGAAGCTCGTCTTCGGGAACCGCTTCGCCGCAGCTGCGATTGCGTCACCCTGTGCGAACCCGACGCCGATGATCAGGTCGTAGCCCTGGCGAGCAAGCGTCGTCATGTTCGGGACATAGTCCGCCGCGGAGTTCGCCTCGACGACCCGGCCCTTGATTCCGAGCTCCCGCTCCGCCCGCTTGAGGCCCTTGTACGCGAGCTCGTTGAAGCCGTTGTCGTTCAGCTCGCCGGCGTCCGCGACGAGCCCCACCTTGAGCGCCTTCGCGGGCGTCGTCTCGGTAGGCGTCGCGGTTGTCCCGCCGGACGTCTCGTCGCTGCCGCCGCACCCTGCCGCGACCGCCGCCATGACGGCGACGAGCGCGAGCGCGGCCCAACCTGATGCGCGTCTCGCCATGGAGCGACTCTCCTGTTGCTAGTTTTTGACTATGAGTCGTAAACCTGTCGGCGAGTTTACCAGACCACGGCACGGCAGCCTCGCCGTTGTCTTCCAGGTGCGCGGCGGCCGGCTGCAGGCGCTCCTCTGGCAACGCGCGCGCGAGCCGTTCCGCGGCGCCTGGGCGCTCCCGGGCGGAATCCTCTCCCCCGGCGAGACGCTCGAGGAGTCGATCCGCCGCCATCTCGCCGCCAAGGTCGACGTCCGCGAGGTGTCGCACATCGAGCAGCTCGGCACGTACAGCGACCCGGGCCGCGATCCGCGCGGCTGGGAGCTTGCGACCGCGTACCTGGGTCTCGTGCAGCTGGGCCTCGACCCCGACGTGCCCGCCGACACCCACTGGCATCCGGTCGACGAGCTGCCGCCGACCGCGTTCGACCACGGGGCGATCGTGCTCGCCGGCCGCGAGCGGTTGCGCGGGAAGCTCTCGTACTCGAACGCCGGCTTCGCGCTCGCGCCGCCGACCTTCACGCTCGCCGAGCTGCGCGAGGTGTACGTCGCCGCGCTCGGGCACGACGTCTCGGCGACAAACCTCCGGCGCGTGCTCGAGCGTCGCGCGGTGATCGAGCCGACGGGCGAGCGCCGCCCCTCGGGCCGCGCCGGGGGCCGTCCGGCGGAGGTCTTCCGCTTCCGCGACGCGCAGCTCGCGATCACCGACCCGTTCGCGGCGCTCCGCCCGCGACGTCGCTGAGCCGGCCCGTCAGACGCGAGCGGCGTCGTCCTCGAGCGCCTCGACCCACGCCTTCCACTCGGGCGTCCGCTCCCGCTCCTCGTCCGGCTCGTCGAGCTCGCCGCGGTAGTAGGCGGCTGCGAGAGCGAGCTGGCCGCGCGCGAGCTCGGCGTTGCCCGCCTCGCGGGCGACGTACCCCGTGAGGAGGTGGAGCTGCGGCGAGTCGGGCGCGCCCCACCCGAACGCGTCCTCCGACTGCGTCCCCTCGCGGAGCGCTCGCAGGACGGCGTCGAGGGGACGCCAGCGGGCGAACCAGAGAGCGGACGCACGGCCGGCCGCCTCGAGGCCGTCGCTCGAGACCTGCACGCGGCCGCGCATGTCGCAGTGGGCCTTGGCGGGCCGCAGCCGGCCCTCGTGCTCGGGTACGAGATCGGCGCGGGGAACGAAGCCGAACCAGATCCCGAGTTCCAGCGACAGGCCACTCGTCCGCGCCCGGCAGTGGAGCACCTCGACGCGGTCGTCCCGACGCCGCCAGAAGGTTCGCCCGGCGGAGTCGTCGAACCCCGCCGCGCCGAGCATCGGCGCCAGGTCGCTCCGGACGTACGCCGACGCGGCCCGCTGCCGCGCCTTCGGCTCGGGGTCGGCGATCAGCTGCAGCAGCCTCCGCTTCTCCCGGCGCAGCCGGTCGTCCCGCGCGAGCGTCGCTTCCGGGGGCTCTCCGACCACCGCCGCGATCCGCTTCACCAGGTCGCGTCGCCGCACCTCGGCGAGAAGCCGGCGGAGCTCTGCGTGGGCGTCGGGGCCGCCGATCGCCGCGAGCGCCTCGATCGCCCCGCTCGCCGCCGGGTGGCAGAGCGCCGTCGTCACCTTCGGGTGCGGCGAGGGCGCCGCGCTGCGCAGCGCAAGCCGGCCGAGGAGCGGGACGACCCACGCCTCGTCGACGTCCGCGACCGCCCACACCGCCCCGCGCACGAGCGTCTCGTTCCCCGGCGCGACGAGCCAGATCGGTGGCCGTGGGACGCCCGAGGAGACGGGCTCGATCCAGAGAAGCGGCTCGAGCAGCCCGCGCAGCAGCTCGCCGTAGCCGCCGTACGACGACGCGAGCACGCGGGAGCGCCGCCGCCATTCGTTCGTCGGCCGCGTGCCCGTTGCGGCCGCGAGGAGGGCGACCAGCTGCTGGGCGTCGTCCCACTCCTGCGCGTGGCGCCTCAGGGCGTCGGCGACCGGCTCGGCCCAGCCGTCCCGCCCGTCGAGCAGGGAGAGGTCGAGCAGCCCGCCCGGCGTGTTGCTCGCGAGCAGAGCCTGGATCCGCCGCCGGAGCGGCGCTCCGCCTCCCGCGAGCCCGACCTTGTCGAGGGCGGCCCCGGCCCGTTCGAGCCCGCCGAGCACCGGCGGCGAGCCGGGCTCCCGCTCCAGCAGGTGCCCCGCGGCGACGAGGCCGAACGAGAGCGTCTCGTACGAGCGTCCCAGGATCCGGTCGGGTCGCATCGTCGTCGTCCCGAGGTCGACGAGGAGCTCGACGTCCTCGCCCGTGAACGGCAGGCGCCGCCGCCTCAGCGCGTCGAGCACCTCGAGCGGGAACGAGTCCGCCGCGTCGAAGCTGACGAACCGCTGGCTGTCGGCCGCGTCCTGACGAAGCCTGCGCCGCTCGACGGCCGCCGCCGCCGCCGAGACCGCGACGTGGACGAGGCGTTCGGGCGGCTCCCGTAGGAGCATCCGGCCCTCCGGCAGCTCACGGAGCGGCGGGGCGCCCGTGTACGCCGAGGATGTGACGAGCAGGAGGTCGAGCGCCTCCTCGCGGTGGCGCCTGAGAAGCTCGTGCTGCTCGGTGCGCAGGCCGTACATCGTCGATGCCGATCATCGCGAAGCGGGTGGACGCCCGGCCTCGACGCGTGCGACGGCGCGGGCGGCGCCCCCGACGCAGAACCCGATCGAGACGGCCCCGCCGTCGCCGGCCGTGACGAGCTCGACCGGGTCCGCGAGGTCGACGGGGTCGCGGTAGTCGAGCTCCGCGACGAGCGGGCCGTACCGGTCGACCGGCCCTGCACGCAGCGCGTCCTCGACCGCCTCCCAGTACACCGCGTTGTTCACGTGACCGTGGAGGTCGACGTCGCTCGCGCGGAGCGGCCACGGCCTCCGGGCGGCGTCGTTCCCTGGGACGGTCAGCTCGAGCCGCGTCGACACGCCCCGACCGCCGGTCGCCTCCGCGTAGACGCCGAACCCCTCGATCCGCGCGGGACGCTGGTCGGGATCGAGGTGGATCCAGACGCTGTCGACCTCAAGCCGTCCACCCGCGTCGCCGGCGACCGACCAGCGGCGCCCCGCTGCGATCGCGGCGAGCCCGCTGCACCACGTGACCAGCTCGACCTCGCGGTCCTCGAGGAACGGCTCGTGCACCTCGATCCGGATCCGCCGGACGAACCACAGGTGCGTGGGCGTCCCCCACCCCGTCTCCGACACGTCCTCGATCGCGACGTCCTGGAGGAAGCGCGCGATCGCGTCGAATCGCAGCCGGCCGCGCTCGTCCATGTCGGCGAGCCGGACGCGTCGGCGGCCGGTGAAGGTCCGGCCGCGCTCGGGCCGTGGCAGGGACGTGTCCACCGGGCGATCGTACGGTCAGGCGGGTACCGGCACCGCGAGCTCGACGAAGCGGCAGAGCGCGTTTGCGAGCCGCATGTGCTCGATCGTCCGGCAGTCCACCTCGAGCAGGCGCGGCGAGCAGACGAGGTACACGAGGCACTGCGCGCGCGAGATCGCGACGTTGAAGCGGTTCCGCGAGAGGAGGAAGTCGAGCCCGCGCGGCACGTCGTCGCCGCTCGACGAGGCCATCGAGTAGAGGACGACCCGGGCTTCCTGCCCCTGGAACTTGTCCACCGTGCCGACCTCGACGCCGTCCGGTACGAGCGAGGCGAGGAGGTCGACCTGCGCGTTGAACGGCGCCACGACCTTGAGCTCGGCACGCGCGACCCCCGCCCCGAGCAGGCGGTCGATCTCGGCGCGGACGGCCGCGGCCTCCTCGCGCGACTCCTGCCGGTTCCCGTGGTGCGGCACGGAGATCCAACGGAGGCCGGTGCCGAGCGGCGTCGTCCGGGCGGCGGCCGACGGGTCCGGGTGGAGCCGCCCCTCGTAGAACTCCTCCGAGACGAAGCCGCAGACGTCCGGGTGGAGGCGGAACGTCCGCTCGAGGAAGACGCCCCGGTCGGGTGGGATCGTGGCGTCGCCGCCCATCAGGTGGCGCAGCACCGACGCCTCGCTCCCGTCGGGATGGGAGCCCTGCAGCACCTGGTCGAGCTGCTGCGGGTCGCCCACGAGCACTGCGGTTCGCGCGCACGTGGCCATCGCGCACGCGTCCGCCAGCGAGACCTGGCCGGCCTCGTCGACGAACAGATAGTCGAAGCGCTTCTCGTGGCGGCCGTCCGCGAACAGCCAGGCCGTCCCGCCGACAACATCCCGATCGACGCAGTCCGCGTTGTCGAAGACGTTCTCGACGACCTGCCCCGCGAACTCCGACTCGGGGTTCCCGCGGCTCGCCTTCTTCACGCCCTCGAACGGCAGCCCACGCTCCGTCGCGGCGGTCTCGACCTCGGCCAGGAGCTTGTGGATCGCCCGGTGGCTCGTCGAGGCGACGCCGACCGACTTCCCCTCCGCGACGAGCCGCGCGATCAGCCTGCCCGCGGTCCACGTCTTCCCCGAACCGGGCGGGCCCTGGATCACGAGGTGTCGCGGGACGGGGCCGCCAGGCGGCGCGAGCGCGGGGTCGCCGCGGCCGATCGCGAGCAGCAGCTCGGCCATCTCGTCCAGGTCGGTGGTCTGCACCTCCCGACCGAATGCATCGCGGCGGAGGATCGACTCGAGCACGGGGTACGCCCCGCCGCCGTCGAGGAGCGAGCGACCGAACCGCTCGAGCGCCGCCTCCTGTGCCTTCGTCGAGTAGACGTCGCCGGGGATCAGCGCGGCCGGGATTGGCACGTTGTCGAGCACCGGGCCGCGCTTCAGCTCGAGCGTGCGCGCCTCGGAGTCGTGCAGGACGACCTCGCCCGCGCGCCAGCCCGTCGCGGGGTCGACCGGCGAGCTACCGAGCTTCTGCTGCTGCGGCGGGTACGTGAACGCGAAGACGGTCGACTTCTTCTCCGGCCGCGGCTCGCCGACGGGCGCAAGCCCGCCGATCGCCTCCGCGTCCTCGACGAGCTCCTCCGCGGTGAGGTCGAGCCGATCGAAGAAGGCCCACCAGAACGGCTTGCGCTCGCGGTCGTGGTAGTCGAGGAGTTGCGCCGCGAGCTCCTGGAGCGGGTCGCCGCTGTCGAGCAGCGTTTCTCGCAGGGCGCGCCGTGCCTCTTTTTCTGGCTTGACGGGCTTCGACTCGACCGCCTCCGGGGCGGGGAACGGGCCGAACCGCTCGAGAGCGTCCGCCCGCCGCTCGAGCAGCCAATCGCGGAGCACGCGCGTGGCGATGCAGTCCTCGCGGTTGTACGCGGCGATCGCGGCGAGGATCGCGTCGTCACGCTCGACCATCCAGCGCTCGAACTCGACGATCGAGGTGCCGCCCTCGCGGATCTCGGCGGTGCGCTCGAAGCCGATCAGGTGCTCGATCTCCTTCAACCCGTACCCCGGCCGGGAGATGCGGAGGCCGCCCTTCACGACCTTGTAGAGGTCAACGAAGACCTCCCGGCGGAGCAGGTCGTCGAGCTCCGCCTCGCGCGTGCCGTAGCGGCCCATCATCCGCCGCAGCGCGGTGATCTCGTACTGGGCGTAGTGATACACGTGCAGGTCGGGGTGCACCGCGAGCCGAGCGTGCACCTCGTCGACGAACGCCTCGAACGCCGCCCGCTCCCCGTCGTGGTCGGTCGCCCACCGCACGGCGAACTCGTCGTCCGCGTCGGTCTGCCCCCAAAGGTACTCGAGGCTGCCCTCCTGGTCCCAGAACGGGTTGCCCTCGAAGTCGAAGAAGAGGTCGCCCGGCGAGGGAGCGGGCAGCAGCGCGAACCCCGCGTCGGCCTCGAGCGGCAGGAGCTCGTACTCGTCGCGTCCGCGCTCGCGCGCGATCAGCTGGAGGTGCGCCTGACCGCGAAGCTTCGCGAAAGTCTCGTCCGCCATTCCCGGCGGCCGCGTGTCGTCGCTCGCACGCGCGAGCGCGGCGAGCGTCCGTACACCGCTCCTGCGGAGACCCTGGATCTGCCGCCGCTGGATCCCGGCGACCCGGCAGAGGTGGTCGACGGCGTCCCAGTGGGCGTCGCAGCGGGGCTTGAACTCGCAGATCCCGCAGCGGTCGACCGGGAACGGCTCGGTCTCCGGTGGATCGGCGACGAAGCCCTCGAGCCGCATCGCGACGCGCCGCTGGTACGCGGCGAACTCCTGCGGCCGGAACGACTCCATCGTCTGATTCCCGAGCAGGACGTGGATCCGCTCCGGCTCGACCCCCTGCAGCGCTCCGAGCCGCTCGCTGTAGAAGCACAGCTGCAGCACGTACGCGGGCTTCGCGTGCCGCGCGAGCTTCGTGTCGAGCGCCTCGTACGACCACGCGCCGAGCGCGGAGGGCGTCTCCACCCGGATCAGGAAGTCCGCGATGCCGCGCCAGCCGTCTCCGATCAACGCCGCCTGGTAGACGACGTCGACGCCGGCGCGGATCGCCGCGAGCGTCTCCTCGCGCGCGCGGGCCCAGTCGCCCTCGAGCTCGATCTCGGCGACGGATCGCCCCTGCTCGCGCAGCCATTCGAGGTACGCGTGCTCGTGCTCGAGCCCCTTCCGGAAAACGAGCTCGGCCTGGTCGCCGGGCGGCGGCGGCTCGGGGAGGCTCCCTTGCGCGACCTGCAGCGACAGCGCGGTGAGGTGCTCGCACGCGAGGTACGCCGTCACGTCGGACGGCGACAGCCAGACACGCCCCTCGAGATCCTGCATCGAGGAAGTATCCGCGCGACGCCGGTCGCGGCTTACGCGTGGGGGAGGTCGTGCGCGGCCGGCGAGTGTCCGACTCCCACGTCGGACACTCGCCGGCTAGATGACTATCCGCACCGCCGTCGAGCTCGGACAGCCCCGTTCGACGAGGCTTGTCGCCCGATGCAGGTCGACCTCGATGTGCACCGCGATCTCCAGCGCATCGGGCAGCGTGTATCCGGCACGGAGCAGCTCGTCCAGACGCCATCGCCGGATACGGTCGAGCTCGCAGGGCTCGCTCCGTTCGAGCGAAGCGGAAGCCATCCCTTCCCCCCTTCCCCCATCGATCTCCCCCAATCCCTGAGGTGCGTTGTCTCCTTGTCATCCAGGACGCACCCGACGGCCATCCCTCGGACGAGGGATCGCGGCTCAGAGCCCGTACGCCTCGAGCAGACGGAGCCACAGCTCCGACCGCGTCGGGAAGGCGGGGACCGCGTGCCAGAGGTCGTCGAGGGGCACCCCGCCGACGACGGCGATGGTCGCGGCGTGCAGCGCCTCCGCGATCTCGGCGCCGGTGATCGTCACGCCGACGACGACGCGCCGGTCCTCGTCGACGACGAGCCGCGACGTGCCGCGCGCGTTCTTGCCGACAAAGGAGCCGCCCGCGTTCCCGCCCGTCTCGACCTCGACGCTGCGCACGCGCAGCCCCGCCTCCTCGGCGGCCGCGAGCGTCAGCCCCACGGCTCCGACCTGCGGGTCGGTGAAGATCACGCGCGGCGAGGCGCCGCCATCCGAGCGGAGGCGGACGGTCTTGCCCATGATCGCGTCGGCCGCCAGCCGAGCCTGGTACTTGCCCATGTGCGTGAGGAGCGCGCGGCCGTTGACGTCGCCCACTGCGTACAGCCAGTCGGTGCCCGCGACGCGGAGCGAGTCGTCCACCGTCACGTGCTTGCCGGGCTCGAGGCCGGCCGTGTCCAGCCCGACGTCGGCCGTGCGGGGCGCGCGTCCGATCGCAACGAGGAGCTCGTCCGCCTCGAGCGAGCCGCCGCCCTCCAGCTCGAGCGTGACGACGCCGTTCCGCGAGACCGACGCGACGCTCGTCTCGAACCTCAGGTCGACGCCGTACTCGCGAAGCGCGTCGGCGACCTGCTCGCCCGCGAACGGCTCTTCGCGCTCGATCAGCCGATCGCCGCGGTGGACGAGCGTCACCTGCGAGCCCAGGGCCGCCCACGCCTGCGCCATCTCGACGCCGACGACGCCGCCGCCGAGGATCGCGAGCCGGCCGGGAACCTGCTTCGCGGTCGTCGCCTCGATGTTCGTCCACGGTCGCGCCTCGGCGAGGCCCGGCACCGGCGGGATCGCCGCTGCGCTGCCCGTCGCGACGACGACCGCCTTCCGCGCGACGAGCGTCTCGTCTCCGACCGTCACGCGACGCTCGCCGTCGAGCCGGCCGTGTCCGCGGACGAGGGTGACACCGCGGTCGGTCAGCCAGGGCACCATCGACGAGTCGTCGAGGTCGTGGACGACCTCGTCGCGGCGCGCGAGCACCGCAGGGACGTCGAGCTCGTCGCCGACGCGCACGCCCTTCACCCGCGCCGCCTCCGCCCGGATCTCGACCGGCCGGAGCAATGCCTTCGAGGGCATGCAGGCGTAGAACGAGCACTCGCCGCCGACCAGCCTCTCCTCGACGATCGCGACGGATACGCCCGCCTCGCCGAGCCTCCCCGCGACCACCTCGCCAGGTGCCCCGGCGCCGATCACGACCACGTCGAACTCGCGCTCCGCCATCTCCGGCTCCTCTCTCATTTCAGCTTGCGGTGGCGACGATCCCGTCGGCTTCGGCGAGGAAGGCGGTCGCGCCGACCGTGCGGTAGAAGGCACGGGCGAGCTCGAGCTGCGCCCCGGCCTCTGCCGGCCGACCGGAGTCGGTGAGCGAGCGGGCGGCGAGCATCCGCAGCTGCATCTGCAGGGGCACCTCGCCGATCGAAGCCAGGCGATCGGCGGCGTCGACGTAGTCGCCGTCGGCGGCGCTGCGGCACGCGTCGCGCCACCGGCCGTCCGGCATGCGCTCGACGAGCGTCCTTCCCTCGTCGACCAGGCCCGCTTCGCGGAGCTCCAGCGCGAGCTCGACATGCCACTCCTGCACGCCGATCAGGGCCGGCCACAGGGCCTGGGGCTCCCCGCTCGGACGCGCGAGCGAGACCGAGCCTTCGAGCTCGGCCGAGGCGTCGTCCACCGACCCCCGCGCCTCGAGCACCACCGCACGGATCTGACGGCCGGCCGCCGCCTGATCGGACCTGGTCGTCGGAGAGTCGAGCAACGCGTCGAGCGCCGCGACCGCCGCCTCCCAGTCCCCCAACGCGTACTGCAGACCGAGCAGATTCGCGCGCATGAACCACGCCGACTGCTCGTCGCCGTCGCGCTCCGCCACCGCGACGCCCGCGCGCGACGCTTCGGAGGCGCGACGCAGATCGGCGAACATGCTCCAGGCGGAACCGAGGTTCGTGTATGCACGCGAGGCGACGCGGCCGCTGTGACCCACGAGGGCGAGCGCCTCCTCGAGCATCTCGATCGCGCGCCTATCGCCCTTGCCGGCCCGCGTGACCCCGCTCGTGACCATGGCGTCGGCCTCGATCACGACGTCGCCGACTGCGCGGGCATGGCGAATCGCCTCGTCGGCCAGCTCGATCGCGGAGTCGTACTGGTAGCTGACCATCGCCGCCCGGGCGCGCTCCGCGAGGACGAGCGCTGTTGCCCGGGAAGGCGGCCGCCCGTCGAGCAGGGCCTGGGCGCGCTCGAGCCATCCGCGGGACTCCCCCGGCTGCGAATGCCACGCCAGGCGGCTGCGACAGCCGCCTCGGCGGCGCGCTCGGGGTCTCCGGCGCGCTCGAACGCCTCGACGGCCCGCTCCAGCTCGTCTCCGTGCCGTCCGGCGAAGCCGAACGCCCGCCCGGCGTCGAAGACCAGCTCGGCCGAGGGCTCGTCTCCGGGCGGGAGCAGCTCGAGCGCGCCCTCGAGGAACGAGCCGGCGATCCGGTACGCACCGAGGGCGAGCGCGTGCTCGCCCGCTTCGTGCAGTGCCCTGATCGCTCTCGGCGCGAGCTCGCCGACGTCCTCACCGGACGCCCGGCGCAGCTCGATGGCGGTGCGGTAGTGGTGGGCGAGCGTCTCGGCGCGATCCTCCGCCCGATCGCCGGGAAGCGACTCGATCCACTCTGCGGCTAAGAGGTGCCGCTCGGCGCGCGCCGTGCGCGGGAGCTGGCCGTACGTCGCGTCCCGCACGAGCGCGTGGACGAACGCATGCTGCGTCGCCCCGGCCACCGAGGAGCGAGGCCCTCGGCGGATGAACTCCTTCCGCTCGAGCGAGCGCAGCAGCTCGGCCAGCTGCCACTGCTCGATGCCGACCGCGCCGACGAGCGCGTCGGACCAGAACACCTTGCCGAAGACCGCCGCAGTCTGGAGCAGGTCCTTCTCCGCCGCGGGCAGGAGGTCGATGCGGGCCGCGACGATCCCCTGCACCGTCTCGGGCAGACGCTCGTCCACGCCGACCCCCGACTGGAGCATGCGGACGTACTCCTCCGCGTAGAGCGGGTTGCCGCCCGCCCGTGCGACGAGCGCCTGTTGGGTCTCGGCCTCGAGCATCGGGCGGTCGAGCAGCGAGAGCACGAGTCGCGCGGTCGCGTCGTCGTCGAGTGCCGTGAGCGAGACGGTGCTCGCGTTCCGCTTGCCGCCGCCCCACTCCGGTCTCCGGTCGAGCAGCTCGGGCCGGGCCGTGCAGACGACGAGCAGCGGAACGCGATCGACCCAGTCGACGAGGCCGTCGACGAAGTCGAGCAGCCCTTCGTCCGCCCAGTGGAGATCCTCGAAGACGAGCACCATCGGCCCGTCCGCCGCGATCGTCTCGAGGAACCGCCTCCAGGCCGCGAACGCCTCGCCGCGGATGTCGCTGTTCGCCTCGACGCGCCCGAGCCCCACGAGCGGCCTCAGGTGACGCTCGACCCACCCGCGCTCACCCGGATCGACCATCGCCTCGAGCACCGCGGCAAGCTTCGCCTCGGTCGCGTCGGCGGGGTCCGACTCGAGGATCCCGGCCTGCGCCTTGACGATCTCGCCGAGCGCCCAGTACGAGACGCCGTCGCCGTACGGCAGGCACCGACCCTGGCGCCAGGTGATCAGCTCCGAATCCGCGTCGACGACCCTGCCGAGCTCGAACACGAGCCGGCTCTTGCCGATCCCGGGCACGCCGACGAGCGTGACGAGCTGGGTGGAGAGGTCACGTCGCGACCGGCGCAGCGCGTCGACGAGCAGGTCGAGCTCGTCGTCGCGGCCGACGAGCGTCGCGCTTCCGGTTCCGCCGAGGTCGACCCCGAGTCGCGCGCGCGGCTCGAGCGCCTCCCAGACCGGCACGGGCTGCGCCTTCCCCTTGGCCTCGACGGGCGGGGTCTCGCGGTACACGATCTCGCGCTCGGTCGCGCGATACGTCTGTTTCCCGACGAGGATCCCGTCCACCGGGGCTGCCGACTGCAGGCGCGCAGCCGTGTTCATCACGTCGCCGGCGACCATCCCCTCCCCCTCGCCGGGCTTCGCATCGAGTGAGACGAGCGCTTCGCCTGTGTTGACCGCGATCCGAACGTGGAGGTCGCGTTCCGGTTCGATCTCGTTGAGCTGCGCAACCGCGTCGCGCACCGCGAGCGCCGCCCGAACCGCGCGCTCGGGATCGTCCTCGTGCGACACGGGCGCGCCGAACACGGCGACGACGGCGTCCCCGATGAACTTTTCCACGGTGCCTCCGAACCGCTCGAGCTCGTCGCGCGCCCGCTCGTGGTACGTGCGCAGCAGCGCACGGACGTCCTCGGGGTCGCTCTCGTCCGCGCGCGCCGTCGAGCCGACGAGGTCGGTGAAGACGACGCTCACCACCTTGCGCTCCTCGCGCCGCGCCGTCGTCGGCGTCGCAGCGAGCGACGTGCCGCACGCCGAGCAGAACTTCGCCGCGTCCGCGTTCTCCGCACCGCAGGTGGGGCACGCCGCCATGCGCGCGAGTGTATGTCGAGCGTCCGCCCGCGTCGGGGTGCGCGGCGGCTCGACGAGCGCGTGCGCCGGGACGGCGCGGACGTAGGCTGCTCGCGTGCCCTCCCGCGCGTACCGCCTGCCGACCGGCAGCCCCAAGATCGAGGCGGCGTTCGCGGAGCTCCGGCGCCAGCTGAAGGTCCCAGCCGAGTTCCCGGCCGAGGTGCTCGCCGAGGCGGAGCAGGCGGTGGCCGCGCCCCGCCTCCCGGACGTGGACGAGACGTCGACGCCGTTCGTGACCCTCGACCCTGCGGAGTCGATGGACCTCGACCAGGCCTTCTTCATCCAGCGCAGCGACGACGGGTACCGCGTGCAGTACGCGATCGCGGACGTGGCGGCGTTCGTCGAGCCGGGCGGGCCGATGGACGTCGAGGCGCACGAGCGGGGCACGACCCTCTACGCGCCGGACGTGATCGTGCGCCTCTACCCGCCGGTGCTCTCCGAGGGCGCGGCGAGTCTCCTGCCGGACGAGAACCGTCCGGCGCTCGTGTGGACGATGGACGTCGACGAGACCGGCGAGGGGACGGAGGTGCACGTCCATCGGGCGCTCGTCCGCAGCCGCGCCAAGCTCGACTACGTCGCGTCGCAGCAAGCGCTCGACGGCGGCACGGCCGACGAGCAGCTTCGCCTCTTGCGCGAGGTCGGGATCCTCCGTCGCCAGCGCGAGCTGCGGCGCGGCGGCGTCAGCCTTGCGCTCCCCGAGCAGGTCGTCACGCAGGACCGGCAGCGCTTCGGACTTCGCTTCCGTGCGCCACTCCCGATCGAGGAGTGGAACGCGCAGATCTCGCTGATGACCGGGATGGCCGCCGCCGACCTGATGCTCCACGCGCGGATCGGAGTGCTGCGCACCGTCCCACCGCCCGAGCCCGACCGGCTGGAGCGGCTGCGACTGACCGCGAAGGCGCTCCGCGTCGAGTGGCCGAAGGACGTCTCCTACCAGGAGTTCGTCCGCGGCCTCAGCCCGTTCGTCGCGCGTCAGGCGGCGCTCCTCGTCGAGTCGGCCGGCCTGCTCCGCGGCTCGGGCTACGTCGCTTTCGACGGCGGCCCGCCGAAGGATCCGGTGCACTCACCGCTCGCCTCGACGTACAGCCACACGACCGCTCCGCTGCGCAGGCTGGTCGACCGGTACGTCGGCGAGGTGTGCGTCGCGCTGTCGGCGGGCGCCGAGCTCCCGGAGTGGGCCCGCGCCGAGCTGCCGACGCTGCCCGAGACGATGGCGACGACCGGCGGCCGAGCGGGCCAGTACGAGGCGGGAATCGTCTCGATCGTGGAGGCCGCGCTCCTCGCACCCAGGGTCGGCGAGACGTTCGACGCGATCGTCGTCGAGCTGCACCGCCGCCGCGGCGGTGCGACCGTCGCAATCCGTGAGCCCGCGGTCACCGCCCGCTGCTCGGGAGACGACCTCCCGCTCGGCGGCCGGATCCGTGTACGCCTCACCGAGGCGGACGTGATGCAGCGCCTCGTCCGCTTCGAGCCCGCGTGAGCGGACGCGCTACGCGCCCGACGCCCGTCGCCGCGCGTTGAGCTCCTTGTAGCGCTCGATCATTGCCAGCAAGCGCCGGTCGAGATCCCGACTCCGCTCGAGGTCGGCCGCGCGCTCCTCAGGTGTCTTCTTCCTCTTCCTCTTCACCGTCGTCCTCAGGATCGACAACAACCTCGTGGATCTCCCTCACGCGGACCTTGATGTCGAACAACGTCTCGAGCATCAGCTGGGTGGCCTCGGGATCATCCACCCACCGATGATGCCCGTCGTCCCGGCGATGCGCCAGATGTCCCGATCGGACGATCTGAGCTACGACGAGGACGCCACCCGCCGCGCGACCGCGAGCGTCTCCTCGCCGAAGAGCACGAGACGAGCCTCCTCGACGGCGGTCTCGGCGCCCGCCAGCGAGGTCAGCGCCTGGACGACCGCATCCTCGAGCGGCCAGCCGAACGCGCCGGACGAGATCAGCGGGAACGCGACGATCGTCGCGCCGAGCTCGTCCGCGACCGCGAGCGACCGCGCGTAACACGACCGGAGCGTCGCGGCCCGCGCCACCGCCTCGCCCGCGTGCCACACCGGCCCGACGGTGTGGATCACCCACCGCGCCGGGAGGTTCCCCGCGGTCGTCGCGACGGCCTCGCCCGCGGGCAGCCCGTCCGGGTAGCGCGACGAGCGATGTGCGCGGCACTCCTCGAGGATTGCGGGGCCGCCCTTGCGGTGGATCGCCCCATCCACACCGCCGCCGCCGAGGAGCGACGAGTTCGCCGCGTTGACGATCGCGTCGGCCTCCTGAGCCGTGACGTCGCCTTCGAGGAGCTCGATCCGCATTCCCAAAACCATGTTAGGTTCACGCGCGAATGGATCTCAACGACTGGATCCTTGCGCTCCACCTGATCTCCGCGGTGTCGCTGGTCGGCGCTGTGACGATGTTCTCCGTGATGATCGCCGCGCTCTGGCGGACGGACGATCCTGCCGCGGTCACGTCGTTCATGCGCGTGGGGCTCGTCGGGAACGTCCTCGTGACCGTCGGGTCGCTCGGGACGGTCGTCTTCGGCGTCTGGCTCGCGATCGCGCTCGACGCCTACCAGCTGTGGGACGGCTGGGTGCTCGCCGCGCTGATCCTGTGGGCGATTGCGACCGGTGTCGGTCAGCAAGCCGGCAACGGCTACCGGGCGAGGTCCGAGATGGCGGCGCAGCTCGTCTCCTCCGGCTCGCCGCGGAGCCCCGAGCTCGCTGCGGCGATGGGCGTCTCGCGCGCCTTCTGGCTCCACTGCCTCTCGACAGTGCTGATCCTCTTGATCCTCGTCGACATGATCTGGAAGCCGGGCGCATGACCGCGGTTCTCGCGTCGATCCGGCCCGACAGCTGGGACTTCCCGCTCTTCCTGCACGTCGCGGGCGCGGCCGTGTTCTTCGGCGCCGTGGCGGTGGCGGCGGTGACGCAGCTGACCGCGGCGAGGGTGGCCGAGCCCGAGCTCCTGCGCCGCGTCGCGTTCCGCACGCTCCTCATCGTCGGGCTGCCCGCCTACGTCGTCTTCCGGATCGGCGCGGAGTGGCTCCACTCCAAGGAGTTCCCGAGCGGCGTCGAGGATCCGACGTGGGTCGGCATCGGGTACGGCGTCTCCGACCTCGGCGCGCTCGTGTTCCTGATCTCGTTGATCCTCGCCGGCATCGCCGTGAGGAAGCCGAAGGGGTGGCTCACGCAGACGAGCGGCGTGCTCTCGGTGATCCTCCTCGTCGCGCTGGTGATCGCCACCTGGGCGATGGGCGCCAAGCCGACGTAGTCGGTGCCGGCGGCCCGCGCAGCCAACGACGTCCTCCGGTTCATCCTCGAGCTCGCCGCGCTCGCGGGCCTGGCGATCTGGGGCTGGCGCACCGGGCCGACGGGCGTGAACGTCGTCCTTGCCATTGCGGCGCCGCTCGCCGCGGCCGCGCTCTGGGGCGCGTTCGTCGCGCCGAAAGCACGGCGCCACCCGGGCGACCCGTGGCGACTCCTGCTCGAGGCGACGGTCTTCGGCGCAGGGACGCTGGCCTTCGCGGCGGCCGGCATCGAGTGGGCCGCCGTCGCACTCGGTGTCCTTGCGGTGCTCCATCTCGCCGCGACGTTCCCGCTCGGCCAGCGCCGCCCACCGGCTGACGTCAGCCGCGGATGACGACCAGGCGGTCGGCGCCCGATTCGGCGCCCCACAACTCGC
Source organism: uncultured Actinomycetes bacterium (assembly GCA_963742625.1). Lineage (GTDB taxonomy): Bacteria > Actinomycetota > Thermoleophilia > Gaiellales > Gaiellaceae > Gaiella. The sequence goes on along the minus strand of CAVUMO010000002.1, from coordinate 116,952 downwards.
CGGGCCGGCCGAGCAGCTGACGCACGTCGGCTCCCGCGCGCAGCGGGAACCGCGTGAAAGTGCCGGTCGCCGGCGTGAAGCGGACGATCCCGCTGCGGCCGAAGTCGGTCAGCCAGACGATGTCGCGGTTGTCGACGTAGACCGCGTATGGCTGCGCGGGTCCGGGCAGGCGCCACTCGCGCCAGCGCTTCGTCGCCGGGTCGTAGCGCGCCAGCTTGCCGGCGTTCCACTCGCTCACCCAGAGCCGTCCGCGCGAGTCCGACCAGATGCGCCGCGCGCCCTGGCCCGACGTCGGCGGACGCACGACGGTCGCCTTGCCGGTCGCCCGGTTGATCCGGGCGACGTGGCTCCCCGCGAGGGACGCGTACCAGACGTCTCCGCGAGGCGTCGTCGTGATCCCGTACGGCCCGATGCCGCCCGGCGCGCGGAAGACGCGCAGCTCGCCGCTCCTGGGGTCGAGCCGACCGTAGATCCCGCTCTGGCCGGTGAACCACAGCACGCCGCTCCGGTCGAAGGTCGCGGTGTTGAGGTTCGCGTAGCCGCTCGAGGCGGGGAGCGGGAAGCGCTTCACCTCGAACGTCGCGGGGTCGACGCGGACGATCGCGTTGAGCCCGCCGTCGGTGATCCACGGCGCACCGTCCGGCCCGACGACCACGCCGTGCGGCGCCGAGCCGTCGCCGAGCCGGATGTGGGTCGTCTTCCCGGTCTCGGGATCGAGCCGGCCGAGCGCGCCGGTCAGCTGCGCCGTGTACCAGACCGTCCCGTCCGGCGCAGGGCGCGACGTCGTGCGGGTGCGTGCCGGCGGGCACCGGAAACTCGCGCACGGTGGGCCGCCGGGTCGCGGACGTCGTGCGAAGCCCCGCCCAGTCCGCGGGCATCACGCGCCCGACGAGGCGGAAGCGGCTGTTGCCGAGAGGCCGGAAGACGATCGTCTCGCCCTCCTCCAAGCTCTGTCCGGTCGCCTCCTGCACGACGACGCCGTGCGTGACGAGCACGGTCAGCCTCCCCTGGGCGGGCTTTGTGCCGATCAGCCGCCGCGCCGCCTGGATCTGCGCGCGCCAGCGGGCGTCGTGCGCGGACGCGATCGTGTTGAGGAGCGCGGGGCTGACGGTGGCGCGGCCGAACGCGAGCCGTGCGGTCTGGAGCGCGCGGCAGTAGGCGCTCGAGAACACCTTGCCGACGGGCAGCCCAAGCCGCCGGACGCCCTTCCCGATCGCGCGCGCGTCAGCGCGGCCCTGTGCAGAGAGGTTCCGCTGGGTCGCGCAGTCGGCGACGACGACCGGATCCTCGTCCTGCTTCGACTGGTCGGTGTGTGCGTGCCGGAGGACGAGCACGAGCCCGCCCGCACGAAGCGACTTGGCAAGGCTGGGGCTCGTCGCCGCGCTCGAGCCGGCCACGACCGAGACGGCCGCGAAGGCGGCGACGGCTCCGGCGAGCAGGCGAGGGGACGGCATCACTCCTCCTTCGCGGACGACCCGTCCACCGTAGCCCGCGCCGCTGCCGACCGTCCAGACTTCGTGCCCAGGCGAGCGGGTCGACGCTTCGCAACCCCTCGAAGCGGCGGAACCCGGCGTCGTGCGATGCGAGCGTCAGCCCGTGCTCGATCGACGTCGTCGTCGTCGAGGGTCACGGTGGTGCGCATGATGCGCTGACTATCGCCATCAGCGGCATCAACGAACGCCTGATGGGGCTTGGCTACCGCACGCGATAGACGATACGGCCCCGGTCGAGGTCGTAGGCAGAGACCTCGACGCGGACCCGGTCGCCCGGTGCCATGCGGATCCGGTAGCGCTTCATCTTCCCCGACGTGTAGCCGATCATCTCGTGGCCGTTGTCGAGGGTCACGCGAAACATGCGGTTTCGGAGGGACTCGGTGATCTCGCCCTCCATCTCGAGCTTCTCTTCCTTGACGGCGATAGCACGCCTCCTTTTCTGGCGGGACGGGCGGGTGCCGCGCCCGTGGCCGCTGGGCGGCCACGGGCGGCGGGCGTCACTACGCGACGACGGAGACTTCGGTCGCCTCCGGCCCCTTCTGCCCCTCGCGGGGCTCGAACGTGACCTTCGCCCCCTCGGGGAGCGACTTGAAGCCGTCACCGGTGATGTTGCTGTGGTGGACGAAGAGGTCCTTGGACCCCTCGGCAGGGGTGATGAACCCATACCCCTTCGCATCGTCGAACCACTTCACGGTTCCTTCTGCCATTGGAAAACACCTCCCTTGCACAAACTCACGAACGCGTTAGGAAGGCGCGATGGCGCAGACCGGACCCGCTCTAGCTCGCCTGCACGGTAGCAGGCGCTGGTCCATCAGTCGCCCGCGACGAAGAGGACCCAGGTGCCGTCCGGCTCGATGCCCGCGCGCCAGCCGACGTAGCCCGTCCCCTCGACGAACACCGTCTCGAGCGGCCCGAGCGGGGCAAGGAGCTCCCGCTCGTGCGCCGTCAGGTCGTCGATCGACGCGACGTCGTACGCGAACGGCCAGTAGTAGATCCCGCGCGAGAGCGTGTACGGCATCCGCAGCACCTCGGCGAGCGCCTCGAGCGGCCGCTGGTCGGTCGTCTGCTCGAGATCCTGCCAGTACGCGATCGGCCCGCCAGGCACCGGGCTGCCGAACGTGTACACGAACGCAGTCGAGCGGATGAACGGCTGGAGCGCCTTCACGTCGCCGCTCTCCGCCGCCGCGAGAAGCGCGGCGCGCGTCCGGTCGACCTCGGCGGGCAGGCCCGGCGCGGGCTCCTCCGCCGTCGTCGTCACCGTCGAGGTCGTGGTCTCGACGACGGTCTCGGCATCGCGCGTCTCCCGCTCCGCGAACCAGCCGCCGACGAGCCCGCCCGCGACGAGCACCGCCGCACCGACGAGCAGCAGGATGCGCTTCACACCCTCGGACGTACCCCGCGGACCTCGAGCCGCAGCACGTCCGGCCGGCTGTAGTGCCCGACGGGGTCGAAGCGCTGACGTGCCCCGAGGAGCGCCGCCGGCTGGAGCTCCGCGTAGAGGGTCGTCTCCTCCCCGTACACCGGGCCGGCGAGGTACGAGCCGTCCGGCGCGAGGATCGCGCTCCCGCCACGGCCGAGGAGCTCGTCGGGGTCCAGCTCGTCGCGCAGCGGGAAGTCCTCCGGGTAGGACGAGGCGCGCTGGAACACGCAGGGCGCGACGACGTACGCGCGGCTCTCGCGAGCGATGTGGACGAGTGTCGCCTGCCATGCATCCGCGTCGTCCGCCGTCGACGCGACGTAGATCTCGACGCCGGACTCGTAGATCGCCGTCCGCGCGAGCGGCATGTAGTTCTCCCAGCAGATCAGCCCGCCGACCCGGCCGAAGCCGGTCTCGACCGCCTCGAGCCCGCGCCCGTCGCCGAGCCCCCAGACGAGCCGCTCGTGGTTCGTCGGCATCAGCTTGCGGTGGTGCAGCGCGAGCTCGCCGTCGGGCGAGTGGTAGAGGAGCGCGTTGTAGATCGTCCCCGGCCGCTCCGGCTCGACCTCGTTGACGCCGGTGACGAGCCAGATCCCGAGCTCCCGCGCGACCGCCGCGAGCCGACGTTCCGACGGCGCGCCTACCGCGACCGAGTTCTGCGCGATCAGCGCGAACGTCTCCCGTGCGGCATCGTTCTGCCACCCCGCGAACGCCTTCGCCCAGCGCGACGACGGGTACACCGCGACGAACGTCTCGGGAAAGACGACGAGCTCCGCGCCCTCCTCGGCCGCCTCGGCCGCAAGCAACTCGAGCTTGTCGAGCGTCCGCTCGAGGTCGAGGATCACCGGCTCCGCCTGCACGCACGCGACCATGACGCTCCGCTCCATCGGGCAAGCGTACGTCTCAGCGAACAGCGATCACCTCGACGCCGACATCGAGCTCTGCCCAGGCGCGATCGGCCGTCACCGCAGGCACGCCCAGGCGCACCGCGAGTGCGAGGCAGGCGCGGTCGGCGAGAGACAGCCCGGCCTCCCGTGTCGTCTGCCACAGCCGAGCCGCGACGGTCGCGTCGTCGACCGTGAACTCGATCGTCCGGCAGCCGGCGTCGGCGAGCACTGCACGAAGCGCGTCCGGGGCCCGATCCACGGTGAGGCACACGCGAGCGACCTCCGACCAGTTCACGGTCGAGATGCACGATCCGTCCACCAGCGGCTCGACCGTCTCCGCTCCCGTCTCACCGTGCGCGAGCGCGATCACAGCCGACGCGTCGAGGACGGCGGTCGGCGTCACGCGTCGCGCGCGGCGTCGCGCCGCCGCTCGGCGAGGACCTCGTCGACGAGGCTCGTCCCGGACGGCACGCCGTCGAAAAAGGAGCGAAGTCGCCGCAATGCGACGCCGCGCGGCTCCAGGACGATCCCTTCCCCTTCGACGCGGGCGAGCAGCTCGGCGCCCTCGTGGAGCCCGAGCGCCCGGCGCATCGAGGCCGGCAGGACGACGCGGCCCTTCGCGCCGAGGTGGACGGGAACGGGATTCACGGACACATTGTGACACATCACAATAGATGTGTCACTCCTGTCCCAATGTGACACGTCCTAGTCGCCGCAGTCCTTGCGGACCTGCCTGCGGAGCCGGTCGATCTCCTTGCGCTTGCCCTGGATCTCCTGGGAACGGTCGAGGAGCCCGGCGACGCCGTCGCAGCGGCCGACCGCGAACCGTGCCCAGGCGAGGTTGTACGAGGCGAAGGCCTCGGTGGTCGACCCGGAGCCGGCGAGCGCGGCGACCGCCGACTCGAGCAGCGGCAGCGCGCCCTGCGGGTCGCCCTGCTGGAGGAGCTGGAAGCCCCGGTCGTTGAGCGCGCTGCCGTCCGCGCCCGGCGGGGGCGATGCGCCCTGGTCGTTCCCCTCGGCGCTCTGAGACTCGACGGTTTGCGTCACGGTGCTCGCCTGGGTGACCGTCTGCTCGACCGTTTGTCCCTGCGCCGTCCTGGTGACGACGACCGTGGAAGCCCCCGAGTCGCCGCCCAGCGAGGAGAGACCCCAGGCGAGCAGCGCGCCGGCGGCGAGCAGGCCGACGACGAGGACGATGACGGCCGTCCGTCGCGGCGGCGTGGAGTGTCGCGTCACCGGGGCGGCCGCGGGTGGCGCGGGCGGCGGCCCGGCGACCACCGTCGCGGCCGTCGGCGGCGCGGTGACCGTGGTCGCGGGCTCGAGGATGCGGCGGAGGTCGTCGACGAATGCGGTGCAGCTCTCGTAGCGGGCCTCGGGCCGCTTCGCGAGCGCTCGCGCGAAGACCGCGTCGAGCGCCGCAGGCAGCGACGCGTCGAACGCGCGCGGCGACGGCGGCTCCTCGGTCGCGTGGGCGTGCGCCTCGGCGGTGGGATTGGCGCGGACGAACGGCCGCCGGCCGCAGAGCAGCTCGTACGCGACGCACGCGAGCGCATAGCGGTCGCTCGCGGCCGTCGTCGCCTCGCCGCGCGCTTGCTCCGGCGCCATGTAGCCGGACGAGCCGAGCACTGTCCCGGCGATCGTCAGAGTGTCGTTCCCGGCCGCGCGGGCGATCCCGAAGTCGGAGACGCGGATCGCGCCGTCGTCGGCGACGAGCAGGTTCGCCGGCTTGACGTCGCGGTGGACGATGCCTCGCTCGTGCGCCCGGTCGAGCGCCGCGGCAGCCTGCTCGAGCCACTCGAGCGCCTGCTCGGCGGGGACGCGCCCGTGTCGCAGCCGGTCTGCGACCGTGCCCCCGCGCACGAGCTCCATCACGATGAACGGCAGCTTCCGGCGCGTCTCCCCGACGTCGTGGATCACGATCACGTTCGGCTCGCCCGAGAGGCTCGCCGCCGTGCGGGCCTCGCGCAGGAAGCGCGCATGGAGCTCGTCGTCGGACGCGTAGCGTTCCGAGAGCACCTTCACGGCAACGGCCCGCCCGAGGCTCTCGTCGGTCGCCCGGTAGACCTCTGCCATGCCTCCGTACGCGAGCAGCTCCGGCTTCGCGTACCGGGACGGAAGCGCGGGCCTCGTCGCCGGCATCAGCTGGTGGTTCCCCGTCGCACCGGCACCGAATCCCCGCGCGTAAGCCCCCTTCTCATGCCGGCTGACTTCTGGCGGACACCGATCGGGGAGGGACGGATGGATCCGCTTCGGCGGAAGCTCGTATGGGTCGCGCTCGTGCTCACGCTGGCGGGTGCCGGGGTGCTGGCGTTCGTCGGGAAGCAGAACCACGACCGCGCGGAGGGCTGGCACCAGCGCGCGGTCGCCGCCGAGGAGGTCGTCTCAGGACAGCGGATCGTGATCGGACAGCGTAGCCAGGCGCTGAATCTCCGGACGACGCAGGTCAACCGACTCGCGGCCAAGCTCCGCCGGACCCGGTCTGCGCTCGACCGCTCCGAGGGCGACGTGAGCTCGCTCTCACGCCGTCAGCGCGAGCTCGCCAACGAGAAGGCACGGGTCGAGGACGAGCGACGTCAGCTCCAGACGCAGCAGGCGGCGCTCGTGAGCGTCGCGTCGGGGTTCATCGACTGCAGCGACGGCCTCTTCGACGTGCTCGACGCCGTGCTCGACGAGGACTGGGACTGGGTTTCGATCTACGGCCGGGACCGCATCGGCAGCTGCCGCGACGCGAACGCGAGCCTAGACTCGTACCGCTCGAGGTTCGGCTGATGCGCTTCGTCTGCGCCGCCGCGATCGTGCTCGCGGCGCTCATCCTCGCCGGGTGCGGCGCAGTCGTCGCCGACGCGCCGCCCGAAGAGCCGGTGCGCGCGCCCGTGCCACGCCTCGTCGAGCTCGATCCGGACGTCCGCACCGAAGTCGCGACGACGGTTCCGACGCTCGCGCGGGACAGCGCCGAGCGCAAGGCACGCCGCGGCACGCTGCGCGTCCGCAACACTGCCTGCGACGGGGTCTACACGGGTTCGGGCTTCGCGCTCGACGCCCACACGCTCGTCACGAACCGGCACGTCCTCGCCGGCGCGAGCCTCCTCGAGCTCTCGACCTGGGACGGGCGGACGCTGCCGGTGACCTCCGCGTACGTCTCGCGGCTGGGCGACCTCGGCATCGCCCACGTCGAGCGCCGCCTACCGCAGGTTCTTGCACTGGGCGGGCGGATTCCGCCCGGCTCGTCGGTCACGGCTGTCGGCTTTCCGCTCGGAGGCGAGCTACGCCTCTTGCCCGGCGTGCTCGTAGACGAGGTCTCCGGTGCGCCGTTCGACATCCCCGGCCGGGTCATGAGACTGACGACCGAGGTGCAGCACGGCAACTCCGGCGGACCCGTGCTCGACGCGAAGGGCCGCGTGGTGGGCGTCGTCTTCGCGATCGAGATCCGTACGAGGCTCGCGCTCGCGATTCCCGTTGCCACCCTCCGCCACCTCGTCGCGACCCGCGACCTTGCCCAGTTGCCGCCATGCGGCTCCGAATGAAGAGGAGGAAGACGATGAGACGAACAGCTGTGGCTCTGGCGCTCTGCGCCCTGGTCGGGGTCACTTCGGCGAACGCGCACCCAGGCGACATCTGGTACGGAACGGCTGCCGGCACGGCGAAGAACATCGAGGCGAAGTACTCCTCGGTCTCGATCGCGCGCTGCTGGCCGCTTCCGGAGTCCCTCCGCGCCCGCTACGACGCCGACTCGTACGTCAGCGGAGGGGTCCGGCGATGGGACCATTTCGAGTGCGGTCTTGCGATCCGCGGCGGGCGTGTGTGCTTCGCGGTCGCCCACATGATGGGTCAGCACTGGGACCAGATCGTGCTGACGAGCTACCCGTACAAGGGCTGCTCGCCCTACGAGCTGCGCCGCTGAGAATGCTCCGCTCGCGTGGAGTGAGGAATATCTGATCTGATATCATATGTGGATGACTGCAGGGCAGCTCCTGCGCTCGGCGAGGCGCCGCCACGGACTCACTCAGCGCCAGCTCGCGATCCGCGCCCGCACGTCGCAGGCCGCGATCTCGCGCATCGAGCGCGACCTTGTCTCCCCGTCGGTCTCGACGCTCGCCGAGCTCCTGCGGCTGATGAACGAGGAGCTCGTGCTCGAGGCGCGCGAGGTCGATTGGGGGCACGACGTGACGCTGAACCGCGCGAACCTCGCGCTCACCGTCGCCGAGCGACTGGACAGAATCGTCCCGTACGCCAGGCTCGCGCGCGAGCTCGAGGTCGCCGGCCGCGGTGGCTGAGTTCGATCCTCGCACGCTCCTCGAGACGCTCGTTCAGCACGGCGTCGATTTCGTGCTGGTTGGAGGGATGGCCGGAACCGCGAGAGGTTCTGCGTACGTCACGCTCGACGTCGACATCGCCTACGAGCGGAGCCGGCCGAACCTCGAGCGGCTCGCCGACGCACTGCGCGAGCTCGACGCAACGCTCCGGGGTGCGCCCGCCGACCTGCCGCTCGCGCTCGATGCGAAGACGCTCGAGAACGGCGCGAACTTCACCTTCGACACGCGCCACGGGCCTCTCGACATCCTCGCCGACCCGGCGGGCGCCCCGACCTACGCGACGCTCCGCGACGGTGCCGGCGAAGAGCTCGTGGTCGAAATGGTCCGGATCCGCGTCGCGTCGCTGGACCACTTGATCGCGATGAAGGAAGCCGCCGGGCGCCCGAAAGACCTCCTCGCGGCAAGCGAGTACCGCGTGATCTCCGACGAGCTCCGCCGGCCGCGAGAGACGGGCTGAGCACTCGCGACGAGGTTCGACTTCCCGAACCACGAACGCGGCCGACCGCCCTACCGAAGGTCGGCACACCGCCCTGTATCGGGCGATCCGCGCTGCGAGCCTTCGCTCATGACCACGGCACCCGCGAGCGATGGAAAGGAAAGGCCATGACGGCATCGAGCGACATCCGAGAGCTCGCCCACCGCGCGACCGACGGCGTCGAGGTGGCGTTGCTCTGGTACCCGAGCAACGACGTCGTCAGCGTCCAGGTCTTCGACGCGAAGGCCGACGAGGCATTCGAGCTGGTGCTCGGAGACGGCGACCGCCCGCTGGACGTCTTCCACCACCCCTACGCCTACGCGGCCCTGCGTGGCCTCGACGTCGGGCAGCCGACCGGAGACTCCGAGCTCGTGCGCGCCTCCTGAGGACGCCGCAGGGCTTCGTTCCGCACGCGCCGCCCGCCAGGGATCACGCGCTACCGGATGAGCGACGCGATACCGGGATCGGCGAGGTCGGCCCACCGCAATCCGCGGATACCGTCGAATGCCGTGTCCGCCGAGATCAGAGCGTCGGCCTTCGCCGCGATCGCGGTCGCGGCGAGGACGGCATCGAAGGGGCCGAGCCGTTCCTCTCGCTCGAACAGTCGCAGCCCTTTCTCCAGGTCGTCCTCGGTCGGCTGGAGCAGGGGGCTGAGGAGAGTCGCGTACGCGCGGCCGAGCGCAGCGGCGTCCGACCGGTCGCTGCGCCGCGCGCGCACGTGGACGAACTCCTGGATCGCCTCGACGGACGTCGTCGCCTGGACAGTGCCCTCCTCGACGGCCTGAACGATCGATCGAGCCGGTTCCCGCAGCGCGTGGTCGTCGCCGACGGCGTAGACGAGCACCGTCGTATCGAGGACGATCACGCCCGCCGGCCGCGCACCGCGTCGAGCTCACGGCGGAGAGCGGACGGTGACGGGACGTCCATCGGCTTCGCCGAGAGAATTCGCCGTGCCGCGCTTCGCCGCTCGTCACGGGACGCGGGGATTGCCTTGTCGAGCGCCTCGCGGACAACCGCACCGACCGAGACGTTCCGCTCGGAGGCGTAGGCCGACAGCCTCTTCCACCGCGCCTCGTCGAGGAGAACCTGCAGGCGCTTCTCCAACATGTGCATACATTAGCATGTGCAGAAGTTCAGGCAGCTGCTGCGCTCGAGATCGCCGACACCGCGTACCCGAGGTCGAATGGGCTGTCGCCGCCGTTCCGGTTCGTCTTCGGGCCGATCTCAAGCCTCAACCGGTGGTGCTCGGCGAGGAGGTCGTCCGCGCTCCCCGGTGGAGGCCGCGGCGGGAGGGCCGAGCAGAGAACGCCGTGGCGGTTGCGGAACCGGAGGCCGCTCGCGCCGTCGTCCTCGATCGTGTAGCCGCCCTCGTGGACGAGCCGGTGGTGGTGGAAGCAGAGCAGTACGAGGTTGTCGAGGCTCGTCTCTCCGCCGTGCGCCCAATGGTGGCGGTGGTGTGCCTGGAGGTGGCGGCGGCGCTCGCAGCCGGGGAAGCAGCAGGTCTCCTCGTCGCGCGCCTCGAGCAGACGGCGAAGCGCAGGCGGCACCGTCCGCCGCTTGCGTCCGACGCTCACCGGCAGGCCGTCTCGCTCCACCTGGGCGACGAGCTCCGCGTCGCAGCCCAGCCGCCGCGCCGTCTCGGGCGAGACGACCGGGCCGTCTTCGAGCTCGGTGCGCCCGCGGCCGTCCGCGGACAGCGCGTCGGCGTCAATGTGCACGACGACCTGCGCGCGCTCGACCCGCTCCACGTCGGGCGCGGCGAGCGACGCCTCGGCCAGGTCGAGCAGGGCCTCCACCTGGAGGGAGCGCGGCGGCTGGAGGTTGCCGTCGGCCGCGCCGCTCGCCTTCGCGCTGCTCTCAGCTGCGGCGCGCTCCTCGCGCCGGCGCTCGACGACCCGCTCCCGCGCGGCTTCCAACGCCTTGACGAGCACCGTGCCGTCCTCGGCCGCAAGGCGGGCGCGCAGGTAGAGCGAGCCGTCGTCGTCGAAGTAGTAGTCGACGTACTCGAGCTCGTGCGTCTCGCGCGCGTCGGCCGCCGTGACCCGACGGTAGACGCGAAGCGCGCGCTCGAGCTGCGACGCCGTAAGCGCCCCAGCGAGCTCGAGCAGGCGCATCTCGGTGGACGCGGTCGCGACCCGCGTCAACGCGCGCACCTTCGTAAAAGTGAGCTCGCCGCGAGCGAACGCCGCCCGAGTCGCGGGCAGCTCCTGCAGCGCCTCTGCGACCCTCACGTACTCGCGTGCCTCGCGCCCGGTGATCCCGCAGCGCCAGGCGAGGAAGCCCGGCAAATCGTCGCTGATGCCCGCCTCGTGGAACTCCGACACGCGCTCGAGCCACCGAGCGGTCGCGGCGCTCAGATGGGCGGCGAGCGACGCGAGCTCGTCGACCCGGCGCCGCTCCTCCTGGAAGCGCTCTTGCGCCCTCTCCAAACCAATCTCGGGTGATGTTGTCTCCATTGCCAACCAGACTAGCGACCACGCCGGACAGACACGCCTGACCTGTTTCGGGCACCATCCCTGCCGGACGAACGCGGATGCCGACGCCGTTCAGAGCCTTGCTCGCCGCGACCGCCCTCGCCGTGCTCGTCGGAGGGGGGACGTCAGGCGCCGCCGTGGCAGCTGCGCCGCGGGTGACGCTGATCTCCGACTCGGTCGGCGGAGTCCTGTTCTGGCAACAGGATGCCCGGGACGACCTCGCCCGCGGCATCGACCTACGCGTCGACATCCGAACATGCCGTCGACTCGTGACGGACGGGTGCGCCTACGGCGGCGAGCGGCCTCCGAGCGCCCTCGATGCGATCCGAGACCTCGGCCCCACGCTCGGGCAGGTCGCCGTGATCGACGTCGGCTACAACGACGCCCCGAGCGGATTCGCGACGGGCATCGATCGCGTGATGCGCGCGCTCCTCGACGCCGGTGTCGACCAGGTGGTCTGGATCACCCTGCGCGAGCGCCGTCCGAGCTGGGCCGAGATCAACGACCAGATCCGCCAGGCGCCGAAGCGCTGGCCGCAGCTGACGGTCGGCGACTGGGAGCTCGAGAGCCGCGCCAACGATGGCTGGTTCACAGACGGCATCCACATGAACTGGAACGGCGGCGAGGCGTTCGGCGGCTTCCTGCGGCCGCTGGTGATCGCTGCGTGCGGAACCGCGTGCGGCGACGGCGGCTCGATCCTCACCGTCGGCGGCCCGCTCCGTCGGGCGCTGGTAGGCGTGCGCTACGTCGACCGGCTCCGCATCACCGGCGGCACCCCGCCGTACCGCGTGTCGGTCAAGGGCCTGCCGGCGCCGCTACGGGTGCTCGGCGACGGGACGATCCTCGGGAAGCCGAAGGCGCCGGGCGCGTATTCGCTCGACGTCGCCGTCGTGGACGCGGCCGGCATCCGCAACGAGTCAACCATCCTCCTGCGGCTCGTCCGCCGCTGAGCGGTTTGCTCGCGCCTGACCGACTCAGGCGTTTTCGGTCACTGGAGTCCGGGCCGGCGCCGGGCTGCGGAGGAGGATGACGGCGGCGAGGGCGCCGACCACGAGCACCAGCGAGCTCGCAAGGATCACGTCGTCGAGGGCGCTTGTGAAGGCGGTCTTTGCGGGCTCCACCAGGTCCGGACGACCGGCGACGGCACGTATTCCCGCCGAGCTCACTGCGGCACCGAGGGCCCCCGCGTGTTCGCCTGCCGTGGTCGACAACGAGCTCTCGACCCGGTTCTGGAGAAGGGCGCCGAGCGCCGCGACCCCGATCGCCACCCCGGCGAGGCGGAAGGTGTTGCTGATCCCCGAGGCCATCCCGGTTCGCGCCGGATCCACCACGCGGAGAGCGCCGGCCGCAAGCGCGGGATTCGCGATCCCGATGCCGATACCTCCGACGACGAATCCTGCAAGGAGTGCCGTCCAGCCCGAGTCGGCACTGAGCCCGTGCATCAACGCGAGCCCTGCGGCGACGAGTGCTAGACCGGCGCTGATCATCACCCGGAGGGGCACGCGCGGGGCCAGACGCCGCGTCACGAGTGGCACGAGGAAGACGAATCCGGTGAGCGGCAGAAAACGGAGGCCCGTCGCAAGCGGTGAATAGCCGAGGATGTCCTGGAGGTAGATCGACAGGTACGGGAAGATCGCGAACATGCCGGCCGCAATGCAAAACGTCGCCACCGAGATCCCGACGAACGCCGGCTGACGGAAGAGCCTGACGTCGAACATGGGCCGCTCTTGACGCAGCTCGATGGCCACGAACACAACCAGCACGAGCACGCCGCCGACCAGCGACAAGAGGATCGCGGGACTCGTCCAGCCGCTGGTATTGCCGCGGAGGATGCCGAACACGATGAGGAACAACGCCGCGGAGAAGGTCACGAGACCGCTCACGTCCGTGTGTCGCGCGCCCTCGTCCCGGGACTCCGAGATACGCGTGAGGGCAACCGCGAATGCGAAGACGCCGACCGGAATGTTGACGAAGAAGATCCAGCGCCACCCGAGGCCATCGGTGAGGAGACCGCCGATGAGCGGGCCGGAGGCAACCGCAGCCCCCACCGTGGCGCCCCAGACGGCAAGCGCTCCGAAGAGCTCGTGCCCGCGGTACTCGTGGCCGATGATCGCCAGTGCGGTCGCGAACAGTGCGGCACCGCCGATCCCTTGCAGCGCACGGGCGACGTCGAGCGTCGTGATGTTCCAGGCGAGGCCGCACAGGAGCGACGAGAAGGTGAAGAGCAGCACTCCTGCCATGAAGATCAGCCGACGCCCGTACCTGTCGGCGAGCGCGCCCGCAGTGAGGATCAACGCGGCAAGGCTGAGCGCATAGGCGTCGACGACCCACTGCAAGCCGGTCAAGCTGGCATCGAAGCGCTCCTGCATGTTAGGGAGCGCGACGACCACGACCGTGATGTCGAGGAGCAGCATGAACGTCGTCAGGCAGACGGCGAGGAGCGTCCACTTCTTCGCGCTGCTGGCGCTGGCTGTGTCCATTCCACGGACGCTACAGAAGGCTGCTGCGAGCTCGACGGAACGCAGCGGCGATCTCGGCGGCTCGGGCCCATCCTGAGCCACGACCAGCGCGCCGACCGGCTGCCTGGATGCTGACCAAGGACCCCCCGCGCAGCGCTTATCGGTTGTGGACCTGGGTCCCGCGGCTCGAGCGCGCAGGGACGGCTTGCATGGCGCGGCGCCTCGGTCGAATCGACCGTGCGTTTGGCTGCCACACGGCACAGGTTTTGAAGTCTTGGACATGGAGGACGTCGGACCCCGCACGAACGCTGGTCTTGCGCATGTTCGTGGGCCGACGCGCCACAGCGCCTGCAACAGTCAGCCAGGCGACGCGCTTTCCGTTTCAGGCGAGAGGACACTCGGGCAGGCGAGTGATCCTTTCGATCGGAGCCCGCGCTGGAGACGCTTAGGTCGCGGGGACGGCTGTGTAGAGGGTCATTGGACCAGGCACGCCTTTGAGGTCGTACTCGCCTCGGCTTTCGAACTCGATGCCCGAACCGGCAACGAGGTCGCGGACGGTGCTGGAGACGAGTACTTCGCCGGCCCCTGCCGCCGCTGCGACGCGTGCGCCAACGCTGATCGCAATTCCTGCAACCTTCCCCTCGTGAAGCTCGCATTCGCCAACATGAACGCCGGTTCGCACCTCGAGTCCGATGACGCGGACGCTGCTCACGATCGCCTGTGCGCAGCGGATGGCACGCGCGGGTCCGTCGAACGTGGCGAAGAAGCCATCGCCGGCGGTGTCGCGCTCCTCACCTCGGAAACGCCCGAGCTCTCGTCGGACAAGCGCATTGTGCTGGGCGAGTAGGTCTCGCCAGACGCGGTCGCCGAGCTCTGCCGCGCGCTCCGTCGAGCCGACGATGTCCGTAAACATGATCGTGGCCAAAACGCTCTCGGGGACGTACAACGCCTCTTCGCCGGCGACGAAGCGCTCGATCTCGTCGACGGCGTCGAGCGAGAGGAAGATTCCAAAGTAGTCATCGCCGGAGACGCGCATCGCTCGCGAAGCCGAGATTTGCGCCGCGACGTTCAACGCTTCGTTCGCCCTCGGCGAGCGGTAGAGGACGAGGGTCGGCACGCGCACGGCAGGGAAGACCTCTCGAAGATCGGTCTCGCGTGCAGCTCGGTTGAGGGCGTAAGCCACTGAAGGACTCATGCCGACGCGTTGGTGATTGGCGAACCACCGTCGGCTGTCGTCGTCCGCGTATAGCGTCGGGCAGCCCCACTGGAGGAGCTCATCCGAGAACTCCTGCGTTCCCCACCGCTCGCGGAGTTGACGGAGCTCTTCCTGCGAAGTCTCGTCGTCGGGCTGAGGTGCCTCCCTCGGATGGAAGAGCGCGAGTGCCCTCATTCGTTCCGGGTAGCTAGCGGCGAAGAGGGTCGCCATCCCGCATCCCTCCTGCGCTCCAAAAACCACCGTCGTCGAAGAACCGACCGCATCCAGGACCGCTCGCAGATCCTCCATCCGGGTCTCGAGTGTCGCGAACTGACCGCCGTGGTCAGACAGCCCGGTGCTGCGCTTGTCGAACACGATCAGCCGAAAGGACCGTCCGAGACGCTCATAGAAATCGCGCCACGGCGGATACTCCCACCCATAGACCAGGTTCGACCCAAATTCGGGCACGAACACAAGGTCGATATCCCCATCGCCGACGACCTGATACGCAATAGCGACGCCACTACTCCGCGCGTACCTGATATCCGACCGCACGACATCCGACGACACGACGGGATTGTCCCCGAGACCAAGGCTCGGAGCAACGACGTCCAAGCCCGCGCTCGAGGAAAAACCGCCGACGCACAGACGCGTACGCACGGTTAGCACGAGCGCCGCTCATCACGGCACTAGTGATCCGCTTCGAGGACCTCCTTCAGGCCCGAGAGCATCTTCTCCCAGGTTTTGCGCGAGTGCTCAGCTGCCTTCTCGTCCTTGTTGTTGTCCTGGCTCAGTGAGACGTGCGTCGTTCCGTCGTTGTCCTCGAGCTCGTACACAAGTGTGTGATAGTTCTCGGGCGCATCCTCCGCACCACTCAATGCGCTGAAGTGGGTCAGCTTGAGCCGACGCTCGTGCTCGACCTCCAGGATCTCGCCCTTGTCCTCGTACTTCTTGCCGTCGTACTCGCCTTTCCAGGTGATGGGACTTCCAGGCTTCCAGTCGGTCTCCACCTTCGAGCCGAACATGTACTTCTGAATCTCGTCCGGATCGGTGAGCGCCCGCCAGACCTGGCTGCGAGGGGCGTCGATGTCGGTTTCTGCAGTCGCAACCCGACCTGTCATGTGTCCTCCTTTCCTCTCCATCGCCAGTACCCCCTGCGATCAACCGTCAATCCGTGGGAAGGGCTGCCTTCCGGCCGTGTCCTTCTTGACTTGGGACCCGCTGAAGAACGGCTGTCACCGGCTGCTCTTCAACTCCCAGCTCGGGGGACATTCCCGCACGCTCGCGCAGCGGGCGGTCTTGTAGCCCGGCAGCAGGGTGGGTCAGCGCGGCAGGGGGTTCGGGCCGGTGGCGGTGACGAGCCGCTGCGGCACCCAGTCATCGACGTGGACGAGGCCCTCGAAGCGCCCTTCCTCGTCCTCGACGACGTCGAAGAAGGAGCGCCGGTAAAACTTCACGTGGGTGAAGTCCTCGAAGAGGACGTAGACAGGGTCGACGTTGGCGCTCTGGAACTGCTGGCCGGTCAGCGCGGCGCGATGCACTCGTGAGAACTCGTCGAACCCCTCACCGACGACGATGCCGAGGTGTTCCAGGCCCATCCGGTAGATGCGCTGGTGAACGGGCGGGATGAGCTCGATGTTCGAGACCGGGGTCCCGTCCAGGACATCGAGTGGCTCGGAGAGCACGATCAGGGAGATCGGACGCCCGTTCCAGACGTTCTCGTGGTTCGTCCTCGCATGGCGCTCGAGCAGCGTCCGCTGGTGGACGTACAAGTCCCAATCTGCGACGCGGACGGCGAGGTGGCTGAGCGGGTAGGGCGTGATATCGATGCCGCGGGCCGAGAGTCGGTCGCGCTGCATCGCCGCGAATGCGCGATAGTCGCCGATGATCTCGGTGATCGGATCAGACGTCGTCACGCGGCATCTCCGCCGCGAGCATACGAGATGCCCCGAGACGGCCTAAAGATCAAGATCAAGGACGTAGGCGAGCAGGAGGATCCCCTCAGCAGGTGACCAGTCGTGCTCGGAGTCGCGCCGGAAGCCGAGTTGGTGACCTCGACGGTGCGGGTGCCGGTGACGAGGGGGTGGCTCACGAGGATGTGGTCGATCAGTTCCATGCGGCCGCGATAGAGGCGTGAGACGCCGAGGCCGACCGGAGTGGACTTACGTCTGCTGTCGGTAAGGCCACCGTCCAGCGCCTCGGCGCCCGCCCCGTTTGGCCGCGTTGGCCGAGCGGGCGATCGTCTCGAGTTCGTCGAGGCAGCGGCCTGCCCCGAGGGCGACGCAGGTAAGTGGCTCCTCGGCAAGGTGCACCGGGAGTCCGGTTTCGGCCCGCAGCCGCTCCGGGAAGCCGCGCAAGAGCACGCCTCCACCGGCCAGGACGATGCCACGCTCGCTGATGTCGGCCGAGAGCTCAGGCGGTGTCCGCTCCAGCGTCTCCCGTACCGCGTCGATCACCTGCATCACCGGCGTCTCGAGCGCCTGGCGCGCCTCCTGGGCGCTCACCACCGCCCGTCTGAGTCGGCCGGTGCGAAGGTCGCGCCCGTTCGCCACGGCGTCGCTCTCGTCGGGTACCGCCCAGGCGGAGCCGATCTCGATCTTCAGCTGCTCGGCGCGCCCCTCGCCGACCTCGAGGCTGTGCTGGCGCCTCACGTGGCCGACGATAGCGTCGTCCATCTCGTAGCCTCCCACGGGCAAGGATCGCCAGACGACCATGCTGCCAAGCGAGATCACCGCCACCTCGGTCGTGCCGCCGCCGATATCCACGACCGTACTCGCGACCGGATCGGCGATCGGCAAGCCTGCGCCGATCGCAGCTGCCATTGGCTCCTCGATCGGATAGACCGCGCTTGCACCTGCAGCGCGAGCCGCCTCCTCCACAGCATCTCGCTCGAGCGGAGTCAGGCCGCTCGGCACGCAAAGAATCACGCGGGGACGCGCAAGCCGGCTTCCGATCGCTCGGCGCATAAAGTGGCGCAGCATCTGCTCGGTAACGTCGAAGTCAGCGATCACGCCGTGGCGCAGCGGACGCATCGCACTGATCGCCGCAGGCGTACGCCCGATCATCCGTTTCGCCTCCACGCCGACCGCCAGCACGTCGCCGCTGCGCTCGTCGATCGCGATCACCGACGGCTCAAACAGCACGATCCCCTGGCCACGCACATACACGACCGTGTTCGCCGTGCCAAGATCGATCGCGATCTCGCCTCCGAAACCATGCAGGTGCCTCCGGCCTCCCATCGCAGGGAAGAGTGCCAACGCTGCGCCGCCAGGCTCCGCCAGCACCATGACGGCTCCCCGGCCGATTGCCTAATGGCTCGTCGGCAGACATGTCCGGGGGGGCTGCCACAACGTTCGCCACATTCCGGCGTCGCGACCTCGCCGGTCTAGCAGCCTCGCGAGCGCCGTCGCCGAGAAGAGGCCGCGATCAGCGCATAGGACAGCGCATCCGTCCTCGGCCTGTACGGTGGGATCGTCCGTTGCCACTCGCCTCGACCGAGGAGGATCGCCATGGCAGGGAAGTCGAAGAAGCATCCCGTGCCCAACCCTGTCTCCCTAGGAACCGGGGCGAAGGCGTCGATGGTCAGCCTGAAGGTGAAGAAGCAGAAGAAGAGGTCGCGCGGGAAGTAGCGCGCAGCGGGGCCTCGGCTGACCAAGAGTGGGCGCCGCTGCCGGTGCACTCGCAGTAGCGCCGCGCGGCCTCCCGTCTGTCAGGCCTTCACGCGATCTCTCTTGCGCGGCTCGATACTCGCGACACCTGCCGAGGGAGCGAAGATGCTCGTGTGCCCGTCGTCCCACCGGACGCGGAAGCGCGGCGGATCCTGGGCAAGAACCTCCTCGATCACGCCCGCCCGACCCGACTGAGCGGCCCGCTCCGACTCGACGACGACCTTGTCTTCCACGCGCGCGTCCATATTCGGCCTCCTGCGATTCGATCTCGTCAACTCAAGGCTAGCGCGGGTCGCCCCGCCTTCATCACCACTGGGCCGCCTCGAGCGAAGCATCTTCCTGACAGCGGACCGAAGACGTCCTTTCCCACATGCGTGGGGGACCACGGAGAACCACTCGTTCACGCCGTTCGAAGCTCGCTCGAGATGCCTTGCTGCGGCACGAGCGTGTGGCACGAGGGTCAAGCAGCACGGTGCGCGCCGTGGCGACGCGCCGCGAAGGCTCATCCGGCACGGGTTGGCCAACTCGCGGCAGCCCACCCGTTCCCTGCCATGGCGACGAGCGCCTGGGTCGGCGGGATACTGGCGGTGTGTACTCCTGGCCGTTGAAGCCGTTCGGGCGGGCGCACCCGGTTCGCGGCTACTTCAACGACCCGCGCATCTCCGGGAAGTCGATGTCCTTTCACTTCGGGATCGACATCGCAGCTCCGAACGGCGCACCGGTGTACGCGGTGCGCGCCGGCGTGGTGCATCTGGAGGGCCGACGCTCGCTATCGATAGCTGACGGGGACGTTGACTTCGGGTACTGGCATGTGATCCCCGCCGTGCGTCACCACGAGCGGGTCGCAAAGCATCAGCTCGTCGGTCACGTCGAAGCACCGTGGCTGCATCTGCATTTCGCGGAGCACCGCTCCGGTGTTTACCGCGACCCACTTCGGCCGGGCGCGCTCACCCCCTGGCGCGACGCCACCAGGCCTCAGGTGACCAGGCTCGTCTTCTCGCACGCCGGACGGGTGCTTGCTCCTGCGGCGCTGTCGGGCGCGGTGGACGTGATCGCGGAGGCGCACCAACTGCCTCCGCTCAGCGTGCCCCCACCGTGGGACGAGTTGCCGGTGACGCCGGCACGGCTTCGCTGGCGCGTCCGCCACGGTGGGGGAACCGTTCGGCCTTGGCACACACCTGTCGAGCTCGGCAAGACCCTGCTCCCGAAGGAGGCGTTCCGCCGGGTCTATGCGCCTGGCACTCGTCAGAACCGCGCCGGCCGCCCCGGGCTCTACCGCTTCTACCTCGCCCACACCTGGAGTACCACGTTGCTCGAAGACGGCGTCTACCAGCTCGACGTCGAGGCGATCGACCTGCGCGGCAACAAGGGAAGCCGACAGCTGCGTTTCAGGATCGCCAACAACGTCTGATACCCAGCTCTGAATCCGTCCGGCCAGGGCTCATCAGAAGTCGAAGGTTGCGACGACTGCGGCGTGGTCGGAGCCTGGTTTGCCCTGGCGGGCGTTCGGGTCGTCCTCGATCGATGGCATCCCCGCTGCCGCGGTGACGGTCGTGACGTCGGTGATGCGGGTGCCGGTGACGAGAAAGTTGCTGACGAAGATATGGTCGATCAGTTCCATCCTGCCCCGGTAAAGTCGTGAGAACCGCCGGGCTTCGGGGATCAGGCTGGCCGTGTTCCACATGCGATCGCCGTCGCCCTGGTCGGGCTGGTCGAACCCGACCGAGCCGATCTCCGAGCCGGGTGGCCCGTTGAGGATCAGCGTCGTCGCTGCATCCACCTCGTCGTTCATGTCGCCGGTGAGCACGACGGCCGATCTCGCGGCCCCCACCCGCCAGGAGCGCGTCGAGGTTCGAGCGCAGCGTTGTCGCCTCGGACGCTCGTCGATACAGGGCATACGAGGCGTAGCGGGCGCGCTCGTCCTCGTTGTGCGGGGTGAACCGCCCGTCGGGGAACGTGAGCAGCTTTGACTTCAAGTGGGCGGTGATGATGTGCACGTCGCGGTTGTTGGCTCGCACCGTGACCTGGAGCGCGCCGCGCCCCATCTGGTTCATCATCCGCGGCCCATCCGGCCCCGGGGGATCATCACCGACCTGCACCGGCAACAGCCCAGTCGGGAACGGCCGGATCTCGACCGGGTCGTGCAGCACCCGACGGCTGATGATCGCCACCCGGATCCCGCGCTCATCGGGCTCCGCGACAGCACGATGCGGCAACTTGTGTTCCAGCGCGGCCTGCAACTTCGCCAGCGCGCTCTCCGAACCCACCTCCTGCAAGCGTGAGCACGTGCGGCTGCTGCGCGTCGATCACCGCTCGCAGCGACTCGATCTTCGCCGCGAACTGCGCCTGAGTCTTCGGACCATCATCGTCACCGACGTCAAACAGGTTCTCGACGTTCCATGTCATCACGCGAAACTGCGACATAGCCACTCCCTTCACTGCGACGAGAAACGCGATCGCGAATCTCGGTGACCAGCTGACGCCGCGAGTCCGCGGCTCCCACCACCCGGCGGCCGGCCCGCCAGGAACGGTGACAGGTTCGACCGGCGCGGTCTAGACGTGCAGACAGATACATCGCCGTCCCAGGAAAGTCCTGAATCGGCGTTGGGGCCGAGCACACCACCGACACGATCCTGATCGCTTCGCCGATGAGTTTCGTGGTTGGGGGCCTAGCTGCCGTCGCTCGAACCACTTGACGAAACGTCATCGATTGTGATATGCGGAACGTCTACTCACAGGTGCCGTCCTGTGCGGGTAGTTGGCCGTTAGACCCTAAGAGGAGGAGTTCGTCGTGCACCGCCGCGGCGTGCGCCAATGCGCCCTCGTGACCGAGATCCCGCAACACGTGCTGCACGGGCGTCTGCAGCGCGCTCGTACGATTGTACGCGCAGGTCTCATAAGTCTCCTGCTATTCGCAGCGTTGTTTTCATTCGCTCCTGGGACGGCTCATGCAGACGCAGGACGAATTAGCGTAACAGTCAACAACGTCACGAACTTCGCATGCGTTGACCAATTCATATTTTGCGGCAAACCCGACATCATGGTTAGAACGGAGGTGCGTCAAGACAACGGACAGATCGTGTCATGTCCTGATACGACTCCTGAAGCCAACTTTAACGTTGTCGGTCCACTGACCACATGCTCTGCCGAGCCTATCTCCGTGCCGGCCGATCTCATCATCACGGTCTATGATGTTGATGAGAAACAGTTGCCGCAAACTGTTGCGATCCAGAGTGAAATACATCTCAGCAATTCCGGCAGCGGCTTCACGTTGCCTTTTTTCCGCCTGAATGGCACACCACAGTCAATCACGGGGGGATCTCAGGCGACCGCGATCGTGACTGCGTCCGTCGCGCTGATACCACCAAAGTTCGGATCGGCCACCCTCAATTTATCTCGCACAGAGATTGATCCTCAACTGGGGGATCGCACCTTGGCCAGCAACCGGATTGTACTAAGCGATGAACCAGCTCGACAGTATCCCAGCGGGACTCGCGTTCGCTTCTCCGTCCAAGCACCTAACGGTGTTGTGAGCACTCTTAGCGAGGGCGTCGTGCCTGCTGCCGGCTTCAACCTCGACTGGGACGGCAAGATCGACGGACGAGCGGTCGACCCAGGGGTTTACTTGCTGCGGGTGACGTTGGTCAACGGAGGAGAGACCATCCAGGCCCCAGTGACCGTGCATTCGGCCACGAACGTACTTGAGGCCACCCTCGCCACGCCAGATCCTTGGAATTCAGGCGCAGGTCCCGCACGTGTGAACTACCGCCTGAACCCCGGCGGTCGTATCGCGTGGGATATTGCCGGACCATCCCCTGCCGGAACCGCGTGCGAGGTTCAGTCGCTTCCGGTAGTCCTTAGCGCCTCATCCGGTCTCCTGAACGCGGGCAACGAGACGCTCTCTATCCCGGTCGTCACATCGGCCAATAAGGCGATACCAACCGGGAACTACTGCATACGACTCAAAGCCACTCAGCCGAACGGAGCGCAAATCGGGACAAAATCGCTCGAGCTCAACATTCTCCTGTCTCCCTTGCGCCTCGTCGCCACCCTTAGTCCCGCCGTACCCTGGATCCTTCCGACCACGACCGCTCCCGATGCGAGCGGCGCCCCCCAAGAGGTTCCGTCATCGCCCGTCTTCGTCGTCGTGCGCGCGCTTGACGCCGCCGGTAACGAACGACCGACAGGCAGCATCACAGTCCGCGCCATCCCGTTCCTCATCATCCCCGTACCCGGGAACGTCATCACTACGCAGACTTGCACGGGTACGAGTGTCTGCCGCATGCAGATCTCCATGGCGACGATGACGAGGTCAACCGAAGTGATCTTCGACGCCACGGCAACTGACGTGGCGAGCGCACCCAATTCCCCGGTTCCGCAAACATCCCTCGCGCCACGAGCCGCAGCGCTCGTTTGGGGTCCCAACCGCCCAGGTCCCATCAGCGTTCCAGTGACTGGGAACATTGCCACGGGATTCAACAATGTTGACCACAACCGCATGCAGGACGTCGCTTTCCATGTGGGAACCGGGATCGATCTCACTGTTGCCGCGCAGGCGACGCGTTTTGGCGACGGCATCGGAACCATCCTTAACGTCTTCTTTGGAGGCGATAGAGCGGTTGGGCCAACGTCCGTCGCCGCGGACGCGGGCCAGAGCATCGGCTTTTGGCTATCTCGCACCCCGGCCGTCATTGATACCAAAGGTGCATTGTCGGGCGCTCCAACTTGGCCGCTCTGCACATTGACGAAGATTGAGTCTGTTTCGTTCGCTGACGTGCAGGGCGTCATTCACGACGTCAATTGCAGGGACAACGCCCCCAACGGGGTCTTTACCTCGTGGCTGGGCTCGGAGCTCGCGGGAAGCCGTGTCACATGGCATGAGTTTCACCACGCGGCGTACGGTCTTGCGGACGAGTATCCGCCGGATGGCGGGTACTGGGAGGATCCGATGCTCCCCAACGTGATGAACGGACCAACAAACTGCGCGTTGTATGGCGCGGAGCCGAGTTTCTGCGTCCAGATTGGCACCACCGGATGGTGGAGAGCTGCCCCGATGCCTGACGTGATGATCGGAAACACGCGAGAAAATCTCGATGACATGCGGCGTGCCAAATGGGTGCAGAACAAATGCTCATCGAGGCTTTGCTAGATATGCTCGAACGCAGGATCGCGATAATGCTTGTTCCCGCGGCGTTCCTTCTCGCTGCGAGCTCTGCCTTCGGCCAAGAGGCTCCCGTGGCACCCACAAGGCCGGACGACCCGACGGTCCGTATTGCACGCGGCCTGCCGACCTGGACTGATAACGCCAAGCACTACCAGCTCGTGCTTTCGTACGACGGGAAACGCATCAAGCTCTTGAGCGGACTCGTGGCCGAGGGATCTGCCCGCTCCTACCTCAGCCAACGCCCCGACATCGTCGTGACCGTGCGTAGGAAAGACGGGGGAGTCATGCGGCAGTTCAACCTCCCAGACCCCCTCGAACTTCGCGTATGGGACGTCCCGGCAAACGCCCGCGCAGCCTTTCGCGAACGACCAAAGCGATCAGTAGGGAAACTGCACGAACACACCCTCCGGTTGAAATCCGCCCGGTTTGAACTCGTGCTTCCACAAATCCCCGGAGCCACCCGCGTGGAGTTCCGGAAAGGCTCAGAGAAAGGCCCACTATTGGGAGTCGTCAAGCTGTCCACACTTCGCTGACGCACGCTAAATGCGGCCTATCAGGGGCGATCGTGGCGTGCCCACGTTGGAGGTCTTTAGTCCCCACGCCGCAACCGATGTTCCAGAGGTCTTGAACACAGCCAGGTAATCAGAGGCGCGACGATGTTCGACTTTGGGACGGGCGCGATGTGACGCCTCCTCTGGTGCGCCTCCGCCGGATCTCGTACTCACAAGACGCCAACCCGACAATGTCCTTCCCGAGGCTCGCATGGGTCTGCGAGACCTGTGCGCCACGGCCGCTGTGCGGTCGACACCTGCAAGAGCAGTCGGTCTAGGCACACCGGCGCCGCACTCCGTGCCACGCGGTGTCTCCGGACGGTCGCCGCCGACCTCCTGGGTCGGTACCAGAGCCGCACCCGTTTCTGTGGTGCACAACTGCCTGGAACCGCCGCACTTATCGGCGAAGCGGACGAAGCATGACTGGGCTCGCGCCGTGTCGTCGGTGCTCGGTCAACCGAGGGGCGCCAGCCGGATGCTCAGGTCGGTGACGGCGAAGCGGTGCAGGTACCACGCCCGGCCGCGAGGGACCTGCTTGGCCTCCGCGCGCCACAGCGCGGCGAATTCGCGCTTGAAGCCCAGCCGCGGGAACTGCTCGACCACGCGCCTGCGGACCGCGTCGGGGATCTCGTTCAGGTGCGAGCCGAAGACGTCGACTGCCGCGCCCGCGGACATGAGATAGGCCTCGGGACCGGACTCGAGCCCGACACCGGGGGTGTGATGCATGGCGATGGCGTTGGTCACCACCTCCCGGCTTTCCGCGGGCAATCCGTAGCGGTCGGCGAACTCGCGCGCCAGCGCCGCGCTGCGCACGGTGAAGTCGACGTGCGGGACAGGGCTTGGCAGCCCGGTGTCGTGGAACATCGCGGCGAGGTACAGCAACTCACGGTCGAACGAGATCCCGCGTCGTGCGGCGATGGCGGCTGCCCAGGCGTACGCACGATGGGAGTGGTTTCGCAGCATCGGAACGAGAAGGTCCCCGGCGGCCTCCTGCGCGTCTCGGGCCAGCAACGAGTCCGGGGGCGCAAGACGGGCCGGTTCGATGGTGGTGCGGCGCCCCGAATGCACGCGCAGCGCCATCGCCAACAGGCCGACCAGGATGCCGAGTTCCTCGCGCAGCAGCGGCCGGGCCAGCGTCACGCACTCGCGAGCGGTGAGCACGCCGCCGGTGCGCTCGGTCCATCCGATCGACCCAAGCGGGTCGCTGGAGCCTGAGCGGCCGCCGCGATCGGCGGTGGTGGGCCTAGACATCGGTTATTCGCTGTCGCCGACCTGGAACGTGAGCATCATCCCGCGCTCGGGCCCTGGCCTTCGACGGTTGATCGAGCCGCGAGAGCCGAGGACTAGACCGCGAACCGCTCGGGGTTCTGCGCAAACGTACCGGCGCACGTCAGGGAGCAGAAGAAGTACGCAGCGCCGTCGTACCTGAGCTGACCCGGTGCGCGTTCGGGATCGACGGCCATCCGACACACCGGGTCGACAGGCAGGCTGCCTAGCGACTCGCCGACTCTGAACACCGCGAAGAGATCGACGGGCTCGCTCACGTTCCGGAGGCTCTTTCGGCCTCGCGACTCGAAGATAATCCCTTCGAGATCCGGCGCGAGCGCGGCTGTCCGTCCCGTGACCAGCACCTCGCCGCCCGCGGCAGCAGATGAGACGCGAGCCGCGAGATTGACGCTCGCGCCGAAGTAGTCGCCGTCCCGTGCGATCGCAGGGCCGTGATGCAGACCCACGCGCACCGCGGGACTTCCATGCTCGCGCATCGCATCGTGCGTGATCCAAAGGCCAAGGCGGATCGCGTCTGCAGGGTGGGGGATGCGGAGCATGAGGGCGTCTCCGATCGTCTTTACGTGCTCTCCCCCGACCCCAGGCAGTCGCGAGTCCACCGCACCGGAGAAGGCGGCGACGAGCTCCATCGCGGCCTCGTCACCGTGAGCCTCCGTCAAGGCGGTGAAGCCGGCGATGTCGGCGAACAGGAAGGTGGCTGCTGTATCGGTCACGAGCTGTATCTACCCCAGCCGTCGGCCAGCAGGGTTCACGCCGACCTGCTGCTACCCGACGAGCAGTTTGAAGCCGTGATCCCAGGCGCCGCGGACGCCACCGATCTTCACCCAGGCAATGCAGATCGCCTCGAGCTCACGTGAGCCATCGATGCCGCCGATGTCGACGATGTCCGACCAGCCGAAATCCCCGAGCAAGTCGGTGACGGTGCGTTTTGCGTCGGCGTCGTCTCCAGCGATGAGCATTGTCGGCTGTCCCTCGCTGAAGCTGGGGTCGACGAAGTATGGGTTGCCGATGATGTTGAACGCCTTGACGACCTTGGCGTCGGGCAATGCCCGCTGGACACGCTCGCCGAGCGAGTCCTCGCCGCTGATCGAGAGCTTTGGTGGAAAGCCGCCGGAGAAATCGAGCGGATTCATCGCGTCGATCACGACCTTGCCGGCGAAGCTCTCTCGGCCCGCATCGGCGATCACCTGCTCCGCCGCGTCACCGAGAACGGCCAAGGCCAGGAGCTCGCTGCCGGCGGCTGCCTCGGCGAAGGTGCCGGCATGGATCCCCGCTCCCTCTGTGGACAGCCATTCCCGCAGCTCCGGCGTCTTGGGGTCGCGCGACCCGATGGTCACCTCATGGCCACGTTCCCGGAACCCGGAGGCCAGGCGCCGCCCGACCTCACCCGTTCCCAGCACGCCGACCCGGGTCTCCGCCAATCGGTCCGCCATCGCCGCTCCTCTCGCCAGTGGTGCAATCGAATCTACCGGCGCGCGTCTCGGCTCCTGATCTAGATCCCACCTGCTGCATCGATGGGGGCCAGAAACGAACGCCGCAGACCGCTCGGCGAGGTCAATCCAGCCCTCGTTGGCGAGCGCCTTCACGAAACGACGGGCGCAGTTCGCGAACGGCACCGCCGGACTTCGCCGCGCTCGGCGGGGTTACGCGTAGCCACGGACGGACATGCCCCGAATGAGGCTAGAGACCTGATCGAGCAGCACCGAGACGTTCGCGAGGCGGCAGCCGCGGCACGGCTGCCGCCAACGCATGTGTTCGTGACGCGGGGTTGTCGGCGCGAGCGTCTAAGCGCCGATCATCTCGTGAACGGGGAACTCCTTGATGTCCGGAGCACCCTGAGGCTCGATTCCCGCCGCTGCCATCCCTTCCGCGATCCGTGGAGCGAAGGCGTCGAAGTCAGCGCGTGACTCCCAGAAGTCGATGATCCCCCAACCGCCGTCGATCGGCCCCGAAGCGTGAAAGAGCAGCCCGTTCGGCGGCGTCCGATCAGGGTTGACCTGGTCATGCACATGGTCGAACTGCTCCTGGGTGATCCCCGCGAGCTTGATGCGAATGCCGACAGCCATGCGAACCCACTTTCGATCGAGAGCAAGACCCATCGCGGCAAGTCTCGCACCCCGCGCGCTTCGGGCGCACCCTTCAGGATCACGGGGGCTGGGCCTGGTCACAGTCATCTGACGTCGCGGCGTCTGATCCGGACTCGTGATTCGTCTAGTCGCGTCCCACAATCCACGTCGAGTCCGCCGACCTCCTGGGGTCGGCACCAGGGGCGAACCCCAGGTCGCGGCCCTCTACGCGCCCGCGCGCGGCCGGTGGTCGCTCACACGCTTGACAGAACCGCTCGGCCGCGCGAACTACTCCAGTACTGTCTCGAAGTGACGCGTCAGCGTTTGGCCAGCCGCGCCAGACGGCATCGGTGGACTGTCCGGCGGGGATCGACTATTGCTTCGACGATGACGGCGCAGGTCGTTGTGCCGGAGGCGGATCCGGATGACTACGTTCCCCGGCGCGCGTTCGCAACGAGGTTAGAGGCAGGACTCCGCCCCCGCTCGGTATGAGAGTCTCGGTCGACGCAGGTCAGCCTCTCGCCAGCGAACCACAGACGGGGCACAATCGCTGGCACCCGGAGATCGAGCCGATTCTCACGGTCGCCCCAGGCGAGGCGTTGACGCTCGAGACCCGAGACGGGGCCGACGGACAACTCACGCAGGAAAGCATTCACGACGACGTACTTCGGCTCGACTTTGGGCGAAGTCATCCGCTCACGGGGCCGGTTTATGTGGAGGGGGCCGCCCCAGGTGACGTGCTCGAGGTCGAGATCCTCGACTATGACTGGGGCGACTTCGGCGTCACTCCGCTCATTCCGGGCTTCGGTTTCCTTGCCGATCTCTTTCCGGAGCCGTTTCTCGTGAAGTGGGCGTTGGACAAGGACGTTGCGAGATCACCCGAGATCCCGGGCGTCTCCATCCCCGCCGAGGCCTTCGCCGGGGTGCTCGGTGTCGCACCTTCCATCGAGCTCATGCGGGAGCAACTGGACCGTGAGCGTGTGCTGGAGGAACGCGGCTTCCCTGTGGCTGAAACGGGTGCCTCGGGTGCCGTCCCGGCTTTCGCGGCGGCTGGGTTGAGGACGATTCCGCCGCGCGAGAATGGCGGCAACCTCGACATTCGCCACCTCGTCGTCGGGAGCCGGCTCTTTCTTCCGGTGCACGTGCCAGGAGCGTTGTTCTCGGCGGGAGATCTGCATTTCGCCCAAGGCGACGGCGAGGTCTGCGGCTCCGCGATCGAAATCGCAGGCGAGGTGACCTTGAGGTTCTCTCTGCACCAAGCGCCGGCGCCGAGGTCCTCACTTCCCAGCTACGAGGTTCCGGCCCGAACAACGCCGGCGAGCTTCGTGACGACCGGGGTCTCGCTCGACGACGGTGGAACCGCCGAGTGGATGGACATCAACCTGGCTGCGAGGCGCGCTCTGCTCGAGTTGATCGACCATCTCTCGGTGACGCATGGTCTCGCGCGAGAGGCTGCGTACGTATTGACCAGCGTGGCGGCGGATCTCCGTCTCTCACAGGTCGTCGACGTTCCGCACCCACTCGTTTCGGCCGCCATCCGGCTTGACATCTTCGATTCGTAAGCGACGTAAAGCGGTCTGTTGGTGCCACGAGCCGCTGGTTAGCCCGCGGGGCACGTCTGTCGCCCCGCGGGCTGAGTCTGTCGCCGAGCGACGACGGCTCGGCTGTCCGCTACGTCCCCGATAGATCGGCGGCCCAAGATCCCCAGTACGAGAAGGTCGACGGCTGCCAGCCGGTCAACCGCTTGTTCAAGGGAACGAGGCTGTCCGCGGCAATGAAGGGGATCCAGGGTTCGTCTCTCACGATGATTGCCTGTGCCTTCGTAAGCGCCGTCACCCCGGCAGCAGGTGTGGGCGCATTCCACGACGCATTCAGATACTTGTCGACGAGCGCGTTCTTGTACTGCGACACATTGCTGATCGGCGCGGCGGAAGCGAACTGGATGTAGAGAAATCCGATCGGATCAGAGGTGTCGCCAAGGGCAGAAAACAGGTCGAGGTCATACTTCCTCGAACCAGGCGAGTACTCGATCGCGGTCTTCTTGGCGAACGGCACCGTCTGAAGTGTGAGCTTGATCCCGATCTGAGCGGCGGTTTGCTGCACGATGACGCCGACGAGCTTGTCGGTCGGCGTGCTGATCATCAGCGTCCCGTGTGCTCCTTCGGCACCGGCCGCCTTGACCAGCGCCTGGGCGGCGGCAACGTCGTGTTTGAACAAGGGAAGCGCGCGATACGCCCTCTCGTACTGTTGCTTGGAGTACGTGAACATGATCGGAGGCGCCGGCGACTTCGTGGCTCGGCCGTACCCGTTGTAGGCGGTCTTGATGATCCCCGGGATGTCGAGCGCCATCGCAAAAGCTCGGCGGACTCGCGCATCGCTCCAGGGCTTGCGTTGCGTGTTGAACAGCAGTCCCGCCACGTAGCTCGACGGACTTCGCCAGATCCGGACAGGACCGGAGAGTCCCTTCGCCATTCGGCCGTCCAGCGCGTACACGGTTCCGTCGATTGCACCGGTGTTCAGCCCGGCGATGAGCGTGGACTCGTCCTCGACGACCTTGAACGTGACTTGGGCGACCTTCGGGATCCGGTTCTTGTTCCAGTAGCCGTCGAAGCGTTTGAGGACGACGCTCTGACCACGCTGCCAACTAGCAAACGCGAACGGGCCCGTACAGATGATTCCCACCCCAGGCTGTCCAAGATCCTTGGGATGCTTCTGCACGAAAGCCTTGCTGACGATCGCGGCCGCGGCCGTCATCGCCGGAACGTATTGCCACTGGGAGTACGGGCCGGTCAGCCGGATCGTGACTTGCGACGGTCCGGTGACGTCGATGCTCTTGACACGCGTGTAGTAACTGCTCGCGTATGCGCCGACCTTCGGGTCCTTGTATCGGTTGAGACTGAACCTGACGTCCTCCGCAGTGAGCGGGGAGCCGTCCTGGAACTTGACGTTCTTGCGGATGTTGTAGACGAACGTCGACGCGTTGACCTGTTTCCATGACGACGCGAGGTTCGGGAGCAGACGGCCCTTCGGCGTGAACCGGAGTAGGCCCTCGCACGACTGCGAAACAACGGGGGTCGTTTGATAGTCGTAGGCGAAGGCAGGATCGAACTTGACGATGTCCCCGCCGATCGCGAAGTTGATGTTGCCGACCGGCTTGCCTGCGCTGTTCGCAGCGAACGAACTTCCGGCGACGAGTGCTGAGACGACGGCGATAAGCGAAGCCGCGAGGAGGAGCACCAGCCTGGAGCGGCGGCTGTCCTCTCGCCGATGGAACGTCCTTTGGGGTGTTGACATGGCCTATTACCTCTCTCCTTTGGATCGAGACGGTTGATAAGTGACCGACTCGAGGAATGGCCGCGTCTCGCCGACTTGGGTTCGGTGAGCTTGGCTGGTTCCGGACGTTCGCTCAGGTGTGGCGTCTCGGCATCACCCGCCTTGGATGGTCGGGGCACTTGGGGTTGTGGGTTGGCACACGCCACGTGCGCGACCTGCTCGCGTGGTCTCGGTCGGTGGGTCGGAACGTGCTACGAGCATCCCCTACTCCTCTGAACCAGCCGCGCGTTCTGCGATCGGAGTCGACTCCAGAAGCCAGCATTTCGCCGCGTGTCCACGAGTGACAGTGAGTAGCGGCGGCTCGGTCGAGCACCGTCCATGCTCACTGGGACAGCGGCCCCGGAAAACGCACCCTGGTAGCCGATCCAACGAGGAGCGGTCGGTTCGTAATTCGAGGGCCATCCCCGGGCGCGGGACCGACGCCACGAGACGCTGCGTGTAGGGGTGCCGTGGTTCCGTGAGGAGCGTCGTCACATCTCCGCGCTCGACGACCGTTCCCCGGTACATCACGAGGCACTCGTCCGCGACCTGTCGGACGACGGCGAGATCGTGCGAGATGACGATGTAGGTGAGCCCGAGTCGTGCCCGCAGGTCGGCCAGCAGATTGAGAATCTGCGCCTGGATCGAGACATCGAGGGCCGAAACCGCCTCGTCGAGGATCAGGATCGCGGGTTCCGACGCCAACGCCCGTGCGATTGCGACGCGCTGCCGCTGTCCGCCGGAAAGGGCACGCGGGACAGCTGCTGCGTCCCGCGGGCTCAGGCCGACCGCCTCGACAAGTTCCGCCGAGCGTCTGGCTCGGTCACTTGCAGGCCGGCGGAAGTGCAGCCGCTGGATCTCGTCAAGCCCCTCTCCTACGTGTTGTCTTGGATCGAGAGATCTGTACGGGTCCTGGAAGACCATCTGCATCTGCCGCGCTCTCACGCGGCGCGCAGTCGCGCTAGCCGGCTTCCCCACGATGACTCCGTCCAGGCGGATCTGGCCCTCGGTTGGAGGCTCCAGTCCCATCAGGATCCGAGCCACGGTGGTCTTGCCAGACCCGGATTCACCGACGATTCCCAGGGAACCGCCTCGGGTCAGGCCGAATGAGAGGGCCCGAACTGCATCCACGCTGTGGGCTTGCCGATGGACGACGCCAGACGATGTGTTGAAGGTCTTCGACAAGCCCTCAACCTCGAGGATTGGTCCCGACCATTCAGGCATCTGCGACCTCGTTGCGGAGCTCCGATCGGATCTCAGTGACGCGTCGGCAGCCTGACCATCCACCGTCGATGCTGGTGAGGACCGGTGTCCACGTCTGACACTCGTGCGTCGCGTACGCGCAGCGCGGATGGAATGGACAGCCGTCGGGGGATTCGACCGCACTGACGGGTCGGCCAGGAATGACGGCCAGCGAGCGCGATCGGTTCTCGATCATCGGTCTCGCACGAAGCAGCCGCGCACTGTACGGATGCAGCGGGCCCGAGAAGAAGCGGTCGCTTCGGTTTTCTTCGACGACCCGTCCCGCGTACATGACGAGCACCCGATCGCAAATGGAGGCAGCGAGGTCCAGATCGTGAGTGATGAAAAGGCTCCCACGCCGACGCTCGCGACACAGCCGCGAAAGAAGAGCAACGATCTCTGCCTGTGTAGTGACGTCGAGGGCCGTCGTCGGCTCGTCGGCGATGATGAGTTCAGGATCGGCAGTGAGAGCGCCGGCGATCATTACCCGCTGCAGCATCCCGCCTGAGACTTCGGCCGGATAGGAGCGAAACACTCGTTCCGGATCGTCGATCCCAACGCTGGCAAGGAGCACGAGCGCCTCGTTCCTCGCCGCCTCCTTCGTAGTCCCCCCTTGCGCTCGTAACCCCTCGACGAGGTGATCGCCTGTCCGATAGAGCGGGTCGATGTGGGCCCTCGGATCCTGGAAGATCATCGCGATCCGCTGGCGTCGGACGTCACGGAGCGCGCGGCCACTCAGCGGAACCTCCATCCCGCCGACGAGCACCCTCCCAGAGAGCTTGCTGCCCTTTGGGAGTAACCTCACGACCGTTCTCGCCGTCATCGACTTCCCGGATCCCGATTCCCCAACGAGTCCCACGATCTCGCCTTCGGCGATCGAGAAGCTGACGTCCCGAAGGACGGGCGCCCACCCTCCCTGATAAGGCAGCTCCGCGCCGACGCCTTGCAACTCGAGGACTGCGTTGCTCATCGGGTCTTCTCCGCCCACGCCGTGAGCGCGTCACCAAGAACATTGATCGAGAGAACGGTGAGGGCGATGGTCAGTGCCACCACGATCACCTCGGTGGGGTTGATGAGAAGAGACGAGCGCCCTTCCGCGAGCATCGATCCCCAGTCCGATGTCGGCGGTTGCACTCCAAGTCCGAGAAACGAAAGCCCGGCGAGATCGATCAACGCATACCCGAAACTGACGGCCGCCTGGACGCTCACTTTCGCCGAGACGTTTGGGTATACGTGCTTCGAGACGAGCGCGAGAGTCCCGAAACCGTGGCACCGGAACGCCTCGACGTATGGCTTCTCACGCTCGACGAGTACGAGTCCTCGCACCACTCGGGCCAGCAGCGGCACATACGTAATCGCGATGGCCACGATGGCTGTCACGAACCCCGCCCCGAAGGCCGCGGCGATGACGATGGCCAGCAAGAGCGGCGGGAATGCGAGGACCGCGTCGGAGACGCGCGACACGACGGTGTCCACGAAGCCGCCACGCCATCCCGCCATTACGCCGAAAGGCACGCCGACGACGAGTGACAGGGCGACAACCGCGCAGGGCCCGAGCAGACTGAGCCGTGCGCCCCAGATCAGCCGGGACAAGAGGTCTCTCCCCGACGCGTCCTGACCCAGAAGGTGCGCCCAGCTCGGATTCTGGAGTCCGTCGAGGAGATTTAGGGCATTTGGATCCTGCGGGGCGACGATCGGGGCGAAGATCGCGGCAAGAGTCACGACGAGAAGGAAACCCGCGGCGAGCTTTCCCCCTATCCCGAGATCAAGCCGGACGGAGAATCTGCGCGTGAACGGCGTGACCGGCGCCCACGACTCTGAAGCAGGTCCGCTCACTGCTGCGTGGCCTTGGAAAGTCGAACGCGTGGATCGATGATCACGTAGAGGATGTCGGCAATGAAATTAACGACGATGAAAGCGAACGTGAAAAGAAGAGCAATTGCCTGAACTACCGCAAAATCCTTCTCCTCGATCGCGCTGAGGAGTTCGCTTCCGAGACCGGGAATTCCGAACGTGTATTCGACCACGACGGTGCCGGTGATCAAGTAGCCGGTCGCCAAGCCGACGACTGTGACGATGGGCACCAGAGCACTTCGAAGAGCGTGCTTCATCACGACCGTGCGGCTGTCCATGCCGCGGCTTCGAGCGGTGTCCACGTACTCGGACCGCAAGGAGTCGATCATGCCCGCCCTGGTGATTCGTCCGACGAAGGCGGAGAGCGAGATCGCGAGGGCGATCGCAGGAAGCGTCAGGTGATAGAGACGACTGGCAAAGCCGGCTCCCAGCCCGAACACCGGGAACCACTGCAGCGAGGCTGCGAAGATCACGATGAGCGCAATCCCGGAGACGTAAGGGGCGATGGAGGACGCGACGAGCGTCGAGCCAGTGACGAACCGGTCGATCCCCTTGCCTTGGTTCACCGCAGCGAGGATGCCGCCACCTACACCGAGCACGACGACAAGGACCCACGCGTACGCCGCAAGTTCAAGCGTCGGGAGGATGCGTGGGCCGACGATCTCCGAGACAGGCGCCTGCGCCCCGATCGACTCGCCGAAGTCCCCGTGGATGACATCGGACATCCACGACGCGTACTGCGTGATGAAGGGGTCGTCGAGGTGGTACTGGTCTCTGACCGCCTGCACTTGTTCGGGGGTCACGTCGTGGCCGCCGAGCAGCACAGTGACCGGATCACCCGGCGCGATGTAGATGAACGAGAAGATGATGAAGGACACGACGACGAGGAGTAGGGCGCTTGACAGCAGCCGACGAAGGACGAACCGGGTCATCTACGGGCCCGAGACCGGCTCGAAACAAATTCCCCACCCTCGGTGCGAGGTCGACCGTGCTCAGCACCAGGCCGCGGCTGCTGTACGTGCTCAGCGCGCCCATGACAATCAGGTGCACTCCGCAGGGTCGACATGGCCGGCACGTCTTGGCGATCTCGTTGTGCGCAGGACGGACGTCCAGACGCTGTACGAACCTATCGCCTCGCCCCGTGCCTGTCTACATGCGCCGGGGAACTGGCTGATGCCCCCGTCTTGGACATCCACTCCTATCCCTGACGGGCCTCAGATTGTCGGGGACAACGCAGGTCGCATCGCTCGACGCGTCGGGAACGCGAAAGAACGAGAATGCTCTGACCTGCTCGGCCCAAGATTCAACCGTCTGGACGGATTCCCGAGTGCAAGGGGTTACCGACTCGTCTTATGACCACGATCACGCGCGTCGATGTCTTTGGTTACGACCTTGCATATGTGCGCGGCCGGTTCGTCATGTCAGGTGGGCGCGAAATAGAAACCCTCGCAAGCACCGTAGTTCGCATTGGAACAAGCAGCGGAGCCCACGGGTTTGGGGAAGTATGTCCGCTCGGAACGACCTACTTGCCCGGGTTCTCAGACGGCGCGCGGGCAGCGCTGTACCAGATGGCACCAAGCCTCATCGGGCTCGACGCCCGGAACCTGAGCGCAGTCAGCGATGGAATGAACCGCGCGCTCAAGGGTCATGACTACGCAAAAAGCGCAGTCGATATCGCTTGCTGGGATGTGCTTGGACACGTGACCCAGCAATCCGTCACCACGCTCTTGGGCGGTGTTCGCCAGGAGCGTTTTCCTCTCTATGCAGCCGTGCCTTTGAGGCCCGTCGAGGAGATGACCGAGTTCGTACGGACTCGAAGGAGCGAAGGCATTCGACGCTTTCAGCTCAAGCTCGGGGCCAACCCGCATGAAGACGCAGAGCGCGTGCGACGAGTTCACGAGGAATCGGCTGA
The DNA here is from genome assembly GCA_963742625.1 of uncultured Actinomycetes bacterium. GTDB lineage: Bacteria > Actinomycetota > Thermoleophilia > Gaiellales > Gaiellaceae > Gaiella. The sequence continues at coordinate 81,183 of CAVUMO010000002.1, read as the reverse complement.
CGACGAGCTCATCGTCGCCGACGCAAACGGCGGCTGGCGCCTGCAGGACGCCGTTATCACGGCACGCCTTCTCGACGGCCTCGACCGAGTCTTCCTCGAGCAGCCGTGCCCGACGCTCGAGGAATGCGCCGTCGTTCGGGCGCGGACAACGCTCCCGATGATCCTCGATGAGGTGATTACCGATGTCAACTCGCTTCTGGCGGCGGTCGGAGCTCGAGTAATGGAGGCCTTCAACCTCAAGATCAGCAAGGTCGGTGGCCTATCCAAGGCGCGACTGATGCGCGACCTCGCCGAATCGCTCGGCTTGCGTCTCACGATCGAAGACACATGGGGAGGGGACATTGCAACCGCCGCCATAGCCCACCTTGCGGCGAGCACAAGCCCTCAAGCGACGTTCATGGTCTCGTTCGTGAACGACCTCACAATCGGCAGTGTTGCCGGTCGCCAGCCTCATTCGGAAGGAGGCTTCGGCTCTGCTCCATCTGGAGCCGGGCTCGGCGTTGAGGTAGATCTCGAGCTTCTCGGAAAGCCCTTGTTCTCAATTCAGTGACCGCGGTCCCCGCGTGGGACTCGAAGACCTAGGTACGCCGTAGCCGGTTCGCGTCCCGAACTCGAGGCGACCTCCCGGTTGCTCACCACGATCGACCTCGAGCCTGCCGACCTCCTGGGTCGATACCAGGGCGCCGCCCCCACTAGGCCCAACGCGATCCTGGCGATGGTGCGGTCCACATATGGCCACCAGGGCCCGGCCCAGGGGCGCCAGAACGGAAACGGTGGCTTCCAATGCCTGCGGCGGCTGGCGGGAACATGCCGCATGCGTCCCCGCCAGCCGTCCCCCCGTCGCCGCAGGCGGTCGCCATCGTGCCGGCACGCACCGTCGCGCGGGCTAGACGCATCGCCAGGGATTCGCAGCGGTACGGCTGGTCCTACCAAACTCGAGTCGAAAGTTCCGCTTACGGCGCTTTCTCTCCGAGGCGACCTGGTCGTCGAGCGACGCCCTGCTCCAACAGCCGGGAGCCTGGATTCGACGAGCGAGGTCCGCGAAGCGTTGCAGGCCGTGGGCACGACACGGCCTGTCCGTCTGACCGATCCGGAGAAGCTTCGCGCTTCGGGATGCCATCTCCTTCTGGACGAACGAGGAGGGCCGCAGCTTCGACGAGCTTCCGGGGTGGATCGCCGGCCCGCGGAACGCGCTCCAAGACAACCGCGTCGACGTAGAGGACAAGCGCGGGCTTATCGCCGGCGCCGTGTCGGCTCCCCGTCGTGCTGCACGCCGGAGGGCGCCTCTCGCCGACGTGTTCAGCAGCGCAGGTCGCGCCTACCGCCCAGCTGCTGGATTTCGCGGCCGGAGACCGCGAAGCACTGAGCGGCGCCCTGCGTTTTGCTGCCAACAATGCATCTGTAGATCGTCTGAGGATGGTCCGCTGTGACGGTCGCAGCATGTTGGACGCATGTCGCTGGCTGTCCGAGCTTGTCGGACACGCGTTCTGCGACGCTCGTCGATGCGAATGGGCTGGCGTTGATGATCGCAATCAGCCCGAGAGCGCACCCGAGCGCGAGAATCGCGGCCATCGTCCGAGATACCAGAAAGTCGCGCCAGCTGGTCCGATCCGCGACTGGCAGGGGCGGCTCCGCGACGAGCAGAGGCGGCTGGTACATCGGCTCGGGCTGGTTGAGGCGTTCAGACACGCCTTGCCACAGCTCCTTTGTCAGATCCTCCACGCACATAGCGTGCTTGCGCCCGGCCCCGCCCGATAGGACACGATTGGGTCAAGTCCCCGGGCAACCCGACGCGCCCCAACGCGCTTCCGACGCGCCTCGGCCGAGGAATTGACCCACTCGTGTCATGGTGGCGCGTTTGAGCGGCGCCTACCGTTCGCATGGCGGCAACCCGGGGCGCTTCTCGCAAGAGGCTGACTGCCCCGGTGCTCAGAGGGCAGCTCCGTTCCCGCCAGGCGCGGAGCTGCCCCTCTTCTTCCGCCAAGAGAAGCGCCCTGAATGGACCCAAAAAAACGTTGGCCGTTTTCTCGCGGGGATGCCCGCCGACGGTTACCTTGATGAGGTGGCCGGTGGCCTGGGTGTCGCTGGCGATGTGGAGGGGGCTCTCGCCAGCGTGAGTGTTCCGAGCTATGTGCTCGATGACTTCGGAGTGATCCGGTGGATCAACCCGGCAGCCGAGCGTCTGCTCGGGGATGTTCGCGGACGGCACTTCACATCGGTCGTCGCAGACGAGGACCGACGGCGGGCCCGCGAGCTGTTCGCCCGCAAGGTGCTCGGCACCGCGTCCGCCACGGACTCGACCGGCGTCCTTGTGTCAACCGATGGAACACGCGTGACCCTCGACATAAGCTCCGTCCCGCTGATGGGCGGTGGACGCGTCGTTGGCGTCTTCGGACTACTCGCCGCACCACTCGACGAGGAACCCCGAGCGCCCCAGCCGCATCTGACGCCGCGGCAAGCCGAGGTGCTCCGACTGCTCGAGCACGGACGCTCCACCAAACAGATCGCCACCGAGCTCCACCTGAGCCCGGAAACAGTCCGAAATCACATCCGCCACCTCTTTCGCGCCCTCGGCGTGAACTCGCGACTCGAAGCGGTCGCCGCCGCCCGCCAACGCTAGCGGTCGATCTATGTCGGCGCCGGCGAGGGTGGGACCCAGTGTCGACCGCATCCATCGCGACACTTGAACCCATGGGAATCGCGGGCCAGAAGCCGCCTCGGGCCCAAGGCATGTCAGAAAGGCCAACCGGGTATCTACAAAGCTGTGCGCTTGCTGGAGCCCGGGCTCTGCCGGGACACTTCGTTCCCTGAGGTCTGCTCGCTCGTCGAGCGGAAGGGATCGTTTCGCGAATCGTCGCGCAGCGGGGCCACTCTGATCGCGGCGCTCGTTTTCACCATGGCTGGCGGTCTTCACCCATGACAGAGGACGAGGACGGCCCCCAGTTCGAGGCGGAGAGAATGGCCCATCTCGCGGCGGTGGTAGATGCGTCCTCTGATGCAATCGTGACCAAGTCGCTGACGGGGACGATACGAAGCTGGAACGCCAGCGCCACGCGGATTTTTGGCTACACGTCGGACGAAATAGTAGGACAGAACATCAGGGTGCTGATCCCCGAGGAGCGCCAAGGCGAGGAGGACGAGATCCTTGCGCGGCTCCGCCGAGGCGAGTACATCGAGCACTACGAGACGGTCCGCCTGACGAAGGACGGCCGTCTACTCGATGTATCGCTCTCGATCTCACCCGTAAGGGATTCGTCCGGCCGAGTCATCGGTGCCTCGAAGATCGCTCGCGACATCAGTGCGCGCAAGCGCGTGGAAGACGCGTTGGCGGCGGCAAACGCGAAGTTTGAGTCCGTCTTCAACCAGGCTCGGATCTTCGCAGGCATCCTCGACCTCGACGGCAACCTCCGCGATGTCAACGCCCTGGCCGTCGACGAGTGCGGGTACCACCGCGCCGACGTGCTCGACAGACCCTTCTGGGACACACCGTGGTGGCGCGGTTCCGAGGAGGCGAAGAGACGAATCCGCAAGGCAGTAGAGCAGGCTGCGGGAGGAAAGGTCTTTCGCGAAACGATTCCATACTGGATAGCGGACGGCAGCGAACGCATCGTCGACTTCGCAATGCACCCGATCGTGGACGGAGCAGGCGTCATACGTTTCCTGCACCCAACGGGCATCGACGTCACTGACCGAGTCCGGGCCGAAGAGGCTCTTCGGAAACTCGAGGCCGAGGAACGGGAGATCGCAATCGGGCTTCAGCGAGCACTGCTGCCCACAGGTCTCGTGGATCTTCCCGGCGTAGCGCTGGCAGCGCTCTACGAGGCGGGCAGTGACGTGCTCGAAGTGGGAGGCGACTGGTACGACGCTTTCGAACTGCCCGACGGACGAATCGCTCTCACGGTCGGAGACGTTGTCGGCCACGGGCTGCCTGCCGCCGCTGCAATGGGGAAGGTCCGGACGGCGCTGTCCGCCCTCGCCGAGCACGCTGCGGGTCCGGGTGAACTGCTCGAGCGTCTTGACGGCTTCCTTGCTCGCAGCGGCGCCACGGACTTCGCAACCGTCTGTTATGCGGTCATTGACCCCGTCACGTGTGTCATGGAGTACGCATCCGCTGGCCATCCGCCGATGCTCGTGGTCTCCCCAGAGAGTGCAACGACGTGGCTCGATGGCGCTCAATCGCCTCCGCTGTCCGGCCTCTGCACGCGTCGACCACAGGAATCAGCGATCCTCGAACCAGGCTCCCTGCTCGTGCTGTACTCGGACGGGCTGATCGAACGCCGCAACGAGCGTCTCGACGACGGTCTCAGGCGCCTCGCCGCCGCCACACAGGATGTCGCAGATTCCCCTGTCGATGACGTCTGCTCCACGCTGGTCGTCGCGCTCGGAGTCGACAAGGCGCGCGCGGACGACGTCGTCGTGTTGGCCATCCGGCTCGACCCAATCACCGAGAGGCACTATCAGCGTCGGTTCCCAGCGCGCACGGCCGAGCTCGCGAAACTTCGAGCTTCCATGCGAAGCTGGCTTGACGAACACGCGGTCGACGAACCCTTCCAGCAGACGCTGCTTCTCACTGTCCACGAGGCATGCGCGAATGCCGTCGAGCACGCGTACCGCCTCACGGAGCCCGGCGCCGTTTAGGTCGAGATGACGAAAAGCGCGGCCAACGAATTCCTGGTCGAGGTCCGCGACTTCGGTAACTTCCAGCAAAGTGGCTCAGCTGACGTCCGCGGACGCGGGACGGGGATCATGCGGCAGCTAACAGAAGACTTCAGTCGGGAGTCCACTCCCGCCGGCACAGTGGTACGTTTCCGGGTCGCGTCGGGAGAGGCTTTCGAACATGGCTGATCCGACTGCCCGAATGGAAACTAGCCACGAGGAGGGGTGCGTCGTCATCCGTCTCAGCGGAGACCTCGATCTCGTGACCGTGCCGCGGCTGGAACCGCAAATCGAAAGGGCCATCGCTGGTGCGCCCGACGTCGTGGTTGACCTCACCGAGATCCAATTTCTGGACAGCGGTGGACTGCGGCTCCTGACGCGCGTCTCATCAACAGCAGCTGCACACAACCAATCTCTCGTCGTGGTGGCCCCGCCGAACAGCATTGCCAGAAGCGTCCTCGAGATCGCAGGCATGAAAGGCGGACTCGTCGTTCACGACTCGCCGCCAAGTACTGCGGGCGCAAACATCGAGGAGAACGAGGGCTAGGGCTTTCAGACGGGGGCGATGCCGTCAAGCCCTCGCCGGAGCCGTCGCTCAAGAGCGGCGATTCGACCCTCGGCCGAGAGCCCGACTCTATGGACGCCTCCCTGGGCGCAGCGCGTCCTGAAGAGCAGCGAGACCCGGCGAAGAGACGGACCTTTTGCCGGGAGCGCGCTGGACCGATGCGTCTTTCGGGCGCTTACATCCTGCCGTTGGTGGGTACGCGTCGAGGACGCGACTCGAGTCCCGCCAAGGAGGCTGAAATGGCCGACCACATCGCCACCGCAGAGACAGAGATCGAAGCGCCGCCCCAGGAGGTCTGGACGGCGCTGACGGATCCCGACGAGATCGAGAAGTACATGTTCGGCTCGCGCGTAATTACCGACTGGAAACCCGGAAGCCCGATCGTCTGGAAAGGCGAATACGACGGGAAGAAGTACGAGGACAAAGGACAAATCCTCGAAGTCGACCGTGGGCGACGGCTCAAAATGACCCACTTCAGCGCCATGAGCGGCCAGGAGGACGTCCCCGAGAACTACCACACGTTGGTGTACGAACTTTCGCAGCGAAAGGGGAAGACCCACGTCGCGTTGACGCAGCACGGAAACGCGACCGAAGAGGCCGCGGAGCACTCGAGGACGAACTGGGAAAAGATGCTCTCGGGCCTTAAGGACGTCGCCGAGGGTCGAGCGTGACGCCCCGGTCCCGTCGCGAACCCCTTCCTCTTCTCGCACGCACGCATGCACGGCCGACGTCACGGCACGCAGTTGTGTGCGTGCCGCATTGACCGTCGGGATCCGACATCCGTCCCGACAGGGCGACCTGAAGCCCGGAAGCATTCTTCAACGTTCTGTCGCGACCCGCGACTGGTCATGTCGGTGTCACCCGACGCGCGGAGGCCGCGCCGCCTCGCGCAGCGATGCACCTCGCGTTGAAGACGCCCGGCGTCGTCGACCCATGGCATCGGATGCGTCCAACGCAGAGGAACCCAGACGGGTCTTGTCAGGTGACGATCGCGTAATTCGAACGGAAGCTCGGAGTTAAGGAACCTTTCGGCGGCGGGAAAGAGTTGGTTTCAGTCTCCGTGGCAGCGTGCGGTGGGTCGAGGAATGGGCCTCGGCAGCAGTAAGGAGGTGCGGAATGAGGAAGCTTCGTCGCGAAAAGCTGCTCGACGCGCTCGAGGATCCACCCGAGGGGCTCGAAGACCTGCGCACTGCGCTGCTGAACGACCATGCCTGGAAGTTGGAAAAGGGCTTGGTCTAGCGCTTTTCGATCAGGCGCGTCCGTCTCGATCGACGTCTGACGCTGATGACTGTCGTCCGGAACCCGCATTCGCGCTGTGGGCGCCGATTCGAACCCGCCGAGTCACGTCGACGGTCGGCAGCGAAGCGCCGGGAACGCCCGCGGCGCAGACGAGAATGTCGATCGGACCGAGTTCACGCTCGACCCGCACAACGGACGCCTCGACATCCGCGGAGTCGGCGACGTCCCCGACGACGGAGAGCGCGCCGTTGTCGGCACCGCCGGACAGGTCGAGCGTGGCGACCCGCGTTCCGCGCGCAGAAAGCAGGCGGGCGACCGCAGCGCCGATACCGCTCGAACCTCCCGTGACGAGCGCAACCCTGCCGGATGGATCACGCATGTGTCACCCCACACCGCGGCCGCGTCACGGCAGCTTCGCGACCGCCTCGATCTCGACCATGAGCCCCGGAGCGAGCGCGGCGCCGATGGTCGTGCGCGCCGGGTAGGGCTGCGCGAAGAACTCCCGGTAGACCGCGTTGTACGTCTCGAAGTCGGCCATGTCCGCGAGGTACGCAGTGACCTTTACGACGTCCGCGAGCTCGCAGCCCGCCGCCTCGAGGCACACCCGGACGTTCTCGAGCGTCTGGCGCGTCTGCGCCTCGACGCCCTCGGCCACCGCGCCGCCTCCGCCCGTGCCGGTCTGGCCCGACGTATAGACCATCTCGCCCGCACGGACGACCGGCGAGTAGGGCGACGCCGGGACCGGAAGGCCTTGGGGCTGGATCGCGTCCGTCACGCGACCACCCTATCGCCCGTGTAGGCCCGGAAGAGGTGGACGGGAACTGCGCGAGCCCGAGCCCGTACTGCTCGGTCGGGCTCACGCGAGCGCCCGTCGCGCCGCTTCGTCGAACGGGGTGAGCTCGAGCGGTAGCAGCTTCCGGATCCGCTCTTCGCGCGCAATCGTGGGATTGCGCAGTCCTTCGACGAGCGGTCGCGCGACCGACGCGTTCACCGGCGTGACGAGGTTGAGCCAGAGCGAGGAAAGGTACGGCGTCAGCACCGGGACCTCGACGATTGCGGGCTTCCGGCCAAGCAGGGCGGCGATCCGCTCGATCATCTGCCGGTAGGTCATCACCTCCGGCCCGCCCGTGTCGTAGGCCTCGCCGTAGGCGGCCTCGTTGCCGCAGACGCCTGCCAGGTAGCGGGCGACGTCGTCGAGCGCGATCGGCTGCGTCGGGATCGAGACCCAACTCGGCGTCACCATGACCGGCAGCCGCTTGACCAGGCCGAGGATCGTCTCGAAGGCGACGCTCCCCTTGCCGATGATCATGGCCGCGCGCAGGGTCGTCACCGGGACGCCCGCGGAGGCGAGCCGCTGTCCGGTCTCGCGGCGGCTGCGCAGGTGCGGCGACGCGTCGGGGCCGTCGGCGCCGAGCCCGCCGAGGTAAACGATCTGCCGCACGCCTGCGTTCGCTGCCTCGAGCGCCACCTTCTCCGCCGCCACGCGATCCTGCTCCTCGAAGTCGCGGGCGCCGAGCGAGTGGACGAGGTAGTAGACGACGTCTGCACCTTCTAGGGCCGCGGCGACGCCATCGCCGCTCGCCGCGTCGGCGACCACCCAGCGGGCGCCGGGCTCGTCACGCGCGGTGCGCGAGACCGCGGTCAGCTCGTGCTCTCCCAGCAGGGGCACAAGCGCTCGGCCGACGACGCCGGTTGCGCCGAAGACGGCGACGTTCACCAGTCCCGGCTCCACATCAGGAGCTCGAAGTAGCGGCGGCTTACCGCGGCATGGAAGGGGCTTTGCCCTTTCGCGTAGAGCATCCCGGTCCAAGGCGGCGCGCCCGCGCGGGCGGCGAGCCGCGGCAGGTACTCCTCGACCGTGACGCTCAGCTCCTGCTGATCGCCCTCGGGTCGCTGTGCGAGTGTGACGGAGCCGCCGGCTCGGAGCGCGAGCAGTCCACCCTGGATCGCGTGCCGGCAGCTGACCGGCGCGTCGTCGAACGAGAGCTCCGGCGGCCCGAAGGTGAGCAGCGTCGCACCGCCGAGCAGCTTCAGCTTGCCGCCGCCGCCCCTCCAGCTCGCGCGGACACCGCCGCGGGTGAAGCGGTCGACCGCCTGCCAGTAGGTGACACCGAGCGTGCGGGCGCCGGCCTCGGACGCCTCGACCACGGGCTCCGTCACGAGCACCCGCTGGCGCGACTCGAAGCCGCCGGACTCGAGCACCCGCTCCGACGTCTCCCAGCCGGTCACGCCGCCACCACCATCGGCGAAGGTTAGTTGCCCTCGCCGGCTCAGGGATGTCCCGGCGCACTAGGTGAGTACGACGAGCTTGCCGATGGCATCGCTGGCTTCCACGTCGGCGTGCGACAGCGATCTCGTCGAGGCTAGTGCGCGGCGCACCGACTCGTCGACGCGGGCGTGGTCGAGGTCGACGAGTCCGGCGCGGGCCTGGAGCGAACCGACCTAGCCGTGGGTTACACGACCGCACAGGTCTACAAGACCCGCTGGGAACGCTGCAATCCTTCGAGGCGCGATCTCCGGGCGACCTCCTGGTTGCGTCCCAGAACAGCCCTGGAACCGCCGACCTCCTGGGCAGTACCGGAAGACATCCAGAGCTCTCACACCCGCCGATGAGGCGGCTCGGCGATAAGCCCAAAGCTGTACAACCGCCACTGCGCCGCCAGGGCCGACACCTCGAACCGCGCCGCCACCTCCGCCGCATCCGGAAACGCGACCCACGCCTCGCGCACTGCGGCCTCCGGCATGAGGAGCTCGGCGCCGAAGACGTTCGCCTCGCGCTCGAGGTCGCGGTCGGCGTCCTGGGCGAGGTCGCGCGAGCGGCAGTAGGTCGTCTGCTCCTCCCCCACGTCCTGCTGCGCGTGGCAGATCCAGTGGCCGAGCTCGTGGGCGATCGTGAAGCGGTGGCGGCGGGTCGGGGTGTCGCCGTTCGTCGCCTCCGCCGCGTTGACGACGATCAGCCGCTCCGAGGGGACGAGCATCCCGGAGCAGTCGCCGAGGTCGCGCTCCTCGATCCGCAGGCCGAGCAGGTCCTCGGCGATCGACTCGACCGGCACGGGGATCTCTTCCGCGGGGAAGGTTACGAGGTACTCCGCCCGGAGCTCGTGCGCGCGGGGGTCGGTATAGCGGGTCGGAGCGGGCGTCAACGGTTTATTCGTGAGGCGATCAAGAGCGCGTCCATCCTCGCGCAGTCAGACTCGGCGCGCACCGGCCTTACGGCCAGGTCGGAACTAGCCTCTTGTTAACGCGGGCCCGGCGTTTCGCAACAGGGCGGGACTGACGGCTCTGCGGGTCTGGCAGAGCCCGCGGGAAGCCACGGAGAACATCGGAAAAGTCGTCATTGGGCGGACGAGCGCCGGTGCCTCTTGACGAGCAACGCTTTCCGCGTCTACGCGCCAGATGGCCTGGGCGGTCAGCCGGAGGTGCGCCGCGTCTCGAGCAGGCGATCCAGGTCGAGCTGCTCCGCTGCGTCCAGCGCCTTCTCCGCCGTCCTGCGGGTGTCGCGGCCGAAGACGCCGCGGAACAGCCACTTCCGCGCGAGCCGTGCGAGAGGCAGGTCGAGCCTTGCGACGTCGGGCTTTCGCTTCGGCGCGAGGTAGAGCTCGACTGCGAGCTTCTTCACGAGTGCCGGATCCGCCGGCGCGCCGGTCTCCTGCTCGAGCCGGTGCGCGAGCAAGGAGCCCAGCACGCGCACCTCGCGCACCCCGGCGCGCACCGTCGTCGTCAGCGAGACGGCCGTCGAGGCGACGAGCACCCACGGGACGCGGGTCAAGCGGGCGCCGCGGGCGAGGATCCGTACGGCCGGCGTCGCGACCGCGACAAAACGTTGGACACGGTCCGCAACGTCCTCCATCCCATCGTCCGCGGCTATCAGGAGCTTGCCCTCGGCGGCCGTGGCCACGCGCTCGTCGCTGCGGAGCAGCCGGTCGACGAGGTCGTCGAGGAGGTTGCCTGCGGCGCGGACCAGCGCGGACGTCATCACCTCGTCCTGGATGGACTGCCGGTGCGGCTCGATGCTCATGCAGCTGTCCTACCCTCATCGCACGGAATGCCACCTCTTCATGCGGAACCGCTCGAGGCGTACAAAGCGTGAGCGACGCGGGTGACGGCTCGACCCCGAGGCCACAACATCGCCTTCTCCGTCGGATCCGCATTTCGCGGGCTTGTGTCTTATGCCGCTCTGCAGGGTAAATAGCCTGTGGGGCGGCCCGAGCATCCACACCCGGCCCCAATACCATCGAGAGTTGAGCAGACCGCTCGGGGAGTTCGTAGGCCACCAGTCGTCAGACGTCACCGAAGCACTCGCCGAACAACAGAGAGGTGGGTTGGGAGTGTTGTTGAACGGCGTCGCGGTAGACGATCGGCTCGTTCGAGAACTTGCGGCCATCGTGGACGGGTCGCTGAGAGGGAGGCTTGAGAGCGCTCTCCTGTTCCGCGCCAAGGTCGTGGGCTTGACCGTTGAGGAAAGGGGCGGCGGTCTTGGCAGCATTGGAGCAGGCGCCGGAGGATCTCCAGGGCCTGCGCGATCTCCTGGTAGCCGACCCTAGTTGGCGGATCCGCCGGAGCCTCTGAATCGAACGCGGCTGCCAGAGGAACCCAATGCCGACGGATGCCCCTCGAGGATCTCCGCGCCGTACTTCTGCAAGAGCACGCATGGCGGCGCGCCGAGGCCTGTAGACGGCCCGCGCGCCGATCAGACGAAAGTCCACCTCCTGCTGACCTAAGCGGGGGCGAGCCGTCCAACCCCAATCTCGACAATAACCACATGACCTGGATGCTGAAACGCTGGCGCCATTGGATCTCCCCGGCCGCACGCCGAGGCCGCAAAGCACAGAGCGCGCATGCTGCGTGGGTAGCGGAGCAGCGGGCGCAATGCCTACCCGAGCCGACGGCGCAAGCCTCCGCGTCGCGTTCCTGATCCCAACAAGCGGCAACACCCCGGGCCGCCACTTCGGCTTCAGCCCTGGCGATCCGATCGCTGCACCCGCAGTGAGCAGCCGGTCGGTCCGCCCCTTCGTGTGATCCGCCCCGGGCCGGAGTAGTCGCGCGGGCCGCCACCATCAACGTGGCCGAGATCCCACGCCTGGACGACCCAAGCGGCCCCACCAAACCGCGAACACGTCACGCCCCCCGCACGAGTACACGCCTGGCACTCGGCGCGCAGCCGCCGGTGCGCGAGGGCCTGGCAGTTGGCGGCGTCGACGGTGCCGGCCTACTGGATCGGTGCACGACGAACGCGAACCCGCCGACCTCCTGGGTCTCTCTCGCCACATGATTGATATTCCAGACCGCGTCGGGCGACGTTTGCCGGGTCGCGATGACGTCCGACTGGGATTCTTGGCGCGCCGCGCGGGATGGTGGCGACTGTTCCGCTGTGTCCTCAGCGGTGGCCGACGGCGGAGAGTTGCTCGGCGAGCCCGCGACGGAAGGCCGGCACGAGTGCGAGTAGGCGCAACGCCACATTCCGCAGCGGACGGACGGCCCTTTGGGGCGGTGGCCAGTCGGGTGAGCCGGTGGGCGAGCGCGACCACATGCATGGCCTCGGCACGACTGCCGACCGCATACTCGTCGAGCTCGTCCTCGCGACCTCCACGTCCTGCTGCGCGTGGCAGACCCAGTGGCACAGCGTGGGCGATCGTGAAGCGGTGGCGGCGGGTCGGGGTTTCGCCGTTCGTCGCCTCCGCCGCGTTGACGACGATCAGCCGCTCCGAGGGGACGAGCATCCCGGAGAGTCGCCGAGGTCGCGCTCCTCGATCCGCAGGCCGAGCAGGTCCTCGGCGATCGACTCGACCGGAACGGGGACCTCGTCCGCGTGGAAGGTGACGAGGTACTCCGCCCGGAGCTCGTGCGCGCGTGGGTCCGAGTATCTGGTCGGCGCGGCCTTCAACGGAACGTTCGTGTAACGATCAAGATCGACTCCATCCTCCGAACTCACCCGGCGCACACACCGCCCTTACGGCCAGGTCCGCTTAGCCTCGCGCGCCGGACGGTTGGGGGAGGGACATCGGGACTGACGGCACGTGCGGGACCTGACAGTAGTGGGCGCCGCCGCGGTTGTCCACGGCCGATCGGACGACCCCTGGTCGGGGTTGCGCAGCAGGCTCGTCGTCGACGAGTGTTCTCGCGGATGAGCGCCGCAGACGACGACGTGGCAATCGCAGGCATGCCGATGTCACTGCGCTGGCTGAGACCGGCGCGCCACTGGGAGGCAGCGGGCTCCCGGCTGACGATCGAGGCCGGCGGAGCGACGGACTGGTTCGCCGATCCCGCCGACCCCGCACACCTGCTCGCCACCGCTCCGGCCCTCCTCGCCCGGGCGACCGGCGACTTTCTCCTCAGCGCGCGCGTGACGGTCGCGTTCGCCTCCGTCTTCGACGCCGGGGCGCTCATGCTCCACGTCGACGACCGCTGCTGGGCGAAGCTCTGTCTCGAGTACTCGCCCCAGGCGGAGCCGATGATCGTCTCCGTCGTCACCAACGGGTCGTCCGACGACGCGAACGGGATCGCCGTCGCCGATGGCGAGGCGTGGCTGCGAATCGCCCGGATTGGGCCGGCCTTCGCCTTCCACGTCTCACGCGACGGAGCACGCTGGCAGCTCGTTCGCCAGTTCCGGCTCGGCGCAGGAGACGAGCCCCGCGTCGGGTTCGAGGCACAGTCGCCGATCGGCGACGGCTGCCTCGTGACCTTCGACGACATCCGCTTCGAAGCGCGGCGCCTGGCCGACCTCCGCGGCGGCGCCTGAGCCGGGCGCGAATGCCTCAGTTCTCGACGGTGACGAGCGTGCCGATCGGCGTGTAGGGCCACACCTCGGCGGCGGCGGGGAGCGGGAGCTCGACGCAGCCGAGGCTCTGCGGCGTGCCGAAGCTCGCGCGCGGGAAGGCGTGGATGGCGTCGCCGTGGTTGAAGTAGCTGATCCAGCGGATTCCGGGATCGTGGTAGCGGGTGCCGTCGGGATTCGTGCCGCTCATCGTCCCGATCGGAATGTGCTCGAAGACCGGGAAGGTGCCGAGCTGGGTGGGTGCGGCAGGCACGCCCGTGTTGCCCGGCGAGCTGAGAATCGTGCGCCCGTTGTGCCAGAGGGTCAGCGACTGCGGCACGTTTCGGTGGACGTAGACGTAGCTGTAGCCGTCCGTCTTCGCGCGCCCGGCGAGCGTGTCGGCGAGGAGGGCGCCCCACACCTTCGGTCCCACGAAACCGTCGACCTCGAGGTGGTGCGTGTCCTGGAACATCATCACCGCCCCGCGGACGATCTCGTTCCATTCCCCGGTCTTCCACAGCGCAAGCAGCTCGTGCGGCGTGTTCTCGTAGCGCCAGTGGAATCGTCCCGCCGGCGGGTCGGCGGCGGCGGCGAGCTCGGCGTGGGCGGAGGTCGTCGGCGGATCGGCGGCCGGGCTCCAGCGAAGCGGGAGGTAGCCCGCCTGCGCCAGCAGCTGCTCGAGCCGCAGGATCGTCCCGTGACGCACGTCCCATGCGAGCGTTCGTGTCTTACTCTGGCCGACCACCTGGGGTAGCCCGACGCGTGCCGGGAGACGGACCTCGACGTGACCGCTCAGCGGATACCCGAGCCCGCGCGGCTCGAAGGCGAGCGTGTGGGTGTCGAGCAGGTGCCAGCGGCCGGGTGTGGCCGGCGTGATCGTCGGCAGGCTCGTCCCGAAGATCGTGCGCACCGGACGCGAGAACGTGAGCGTGATCGGCCGGTCGGGAGCGAGCTCCACTCCGGCGGCGGGCTGGACGAGCGCCTGCGCTCGCGGGCGGGGCGGGAACCAGCTCAGCCGCGTGGGCTCGGGCGTTCGCTCCCAGGCACGCGGCGCCGCGGCGACCGAGACGCTTCCCGCCCGCTCGTGCGCCGACGCGGACAGGCCGACGTCCACCGTCCGGCGCGCATGGGCGAAGCGCAGCGTCCGCTCCTGACCGTGCACATGCAGCACGACCTTCCGCACCGGCGTGCGGAACCGGGCGACGACGGGGTCGCCCGGGGCGAGCTCGAGCCACCGGTCACGCGGCCGCGCCGCTGGCGTGCGCACGACGAGCCTCGCCGACGCGGTGCGGCCGACCAGCCACCCCGCCCATCCAGGGCGCCGGACGGTGAGCTCGACGGTCAGCTTCTCGCCGACCCGTAGCTGCGTCTCGGGCCACAGCCTCCCCTGCCGAACGGCGACGGGGACCCTGCGTCCGTCGGGCCGACGGACGACCACGCTCGACACACGTCCCGCGTAGCCGGGCTCGACGATGTGCGCCAGCGCCTCTGCGTCCGGCTCGACGTGCGGGTCGGGCCACCAGAGCAGAGCCGCTCCGACCGCGAGCGCGCCTGCCACGAGCAGGAGGCCGATGATCCTGAGGGTCGTCCGGACGGGCGACCTTCTGCGCCGCCTGCGTCTGACCGGCTCGAGCGTCACCCGCCCTGCATAGCACGACCACGTGAACGACCTGCGGATTCGCAGTGGACCGGGTCGCGATTGTCACGATCCAGAACGGTCGGGCGGCTCGCTCACCAGCCGCGCGCGACGACTGACCGATTGTCTCCCTCGCGTGATCAGCCGCGAGGATGGGACCAGATCTCATCGAGTCGCCGGCGAGCCTCGTCGGCGGTGAGGCTTCGGAGGTCGGCCTCGTTCACTCCTGCCCGCAGGAGCCCCGCCACCACCCAGCCCGGAATCGACGGCCCGGCGGGCGGGGCGGGAGAAACGCCGCTCCGATCGACCGGACGACTCTCGCGGAGAGCCCGCCAGAACACATCCTCGCTCGCGAGGCCTAGCTGCTCACGCCAGATTCGCCGCCAAAGACCGGGATCGCCGATCTCGCTGCGTCCGTGAGAGACCTTCGTCCGGAGGATCGTCCCGTCGGGCAGCACCTTGCGGTATCGGCGGTGATCTCCCGTCCCACCCCGCGCGCGCGGAAGCTCCTCCCACCCGTCGAGCTCGCAGAACCGACGCAGGTCGTCGTGGCTAGGCGGCGGCAACCGGCTCTGGCACGTCCTCGGGCGCCGCGAACAGCGCGCCTACGAGGTCGCCGGCGGCGTTCGCGACGTACGCCCGGAGGATCCACGGGAAGTGCGCCGCGCGGTTGGGAGACCGGAGATACAGCCGCGCGTCGGAGAGGAACTCCTCGACGTACGCGTTTACCTCATCGACCAGGTCCGCCTGCGCATCCTCGAAGGTCGCGCCGCGCCCGTACAGCTGAAGCTCCGGAAGCCAGATGCTCACCGCGTCGGGCTCGAAGAACACCTCCGTCGTGAACGCGTACGGGTCGAGCAGCAGCCTCACCTCGTCGAAGCCGATCAGAAGGCCGCGCTCACCGCTACCGCGCTCGATCGGCACCGGCCATCGATCCTCGACGGCCTGGCTGAAGACGGCGGCCCAGCGCTTGCGTGCGTCGGTCACGCTGATCGAGGTCACGTACGGAGTGTACGTTGCGTACGCCAGCCGGTCAACGCCCTTGCCGAGGGCGGCTCATCGCGGGACGTCGCCGTTCGTCGCCCCCGATGTCGATACCGCTCCCACCCGAGCTCCCTCAACCGCCGCGCGCACCCGCCTCGAGCGACGACCACACTCGTCCAGCATGATCGACGTAGACGACCTGGTCGCCGGTGTCGATCTCCCAGAACGGATACAGCGGTGACCGGGAGACGGGAGACGATCGCCACACCAGCTCGGCTCGGCGAGCCGACGACGCGCCGGTGCGCTGGATCGCGGCTTCGCGATCGAGCAGGGAATGCGGGGTGGCGCCCGGCAGCGTCGCCCATTCGGTCACCTCTCCACTCGCGGCGTCCACGACGGCGATGCCGAGCGCTGCGCTCGGAGCGCCGAGCACCACGAGGTAGTACGCCCCTCCCGGCGGGTCGATCCGGCGGACGAGAAAGGCACGCGCGGGCGTCCCGGCATCCAGCTCGAGCCGCTCGAGCGCACGGGCGATCGCCTCGGTCTCCGCTACGTCGGGCGACATTCGCGCCAGCCTAGTGGTCGCTCCGGGAAATCCGATCATGCTTCGCGCGGCTGCAAACGCTTCGCATGCCGTCGTCCTCGGTCGCCCCGATACCTTCGTGTATCGGGGCTCCCTGCGTCCTAGGCCTGCTCGGTTTTCGCCGGCGAATCGTGTCCGGATTTCCCGGAGAGACCACTAGCGCCGCTGGGCGCCGAGCTCAGATGCCCGGATTGTGGAGGCGAAGCCCCGCGAAGATCCGTCCGTCGAGGCGGACGTAGATCCGATGGTTCCCAACCGTGACCATGTGGAACGGCACGAACGGCGACAAGGACTCCCGGCACGGGCGCCAGACGAGGGTCGGGTACAGGCAGTAGGCCTCTCGTCGCACGATGAGGCGTCCGGCGCGGTCGCCGAGGTCGATCGGCCGCTCGAGCGTCTCGCGCAGCACCCTCTTGCTATCGAGGGCGGTCAGAATGCTGGAGCCGCCTCGCGGAAGCGCGATCGCCTGGCGGTAGTCGCCGAAGCGCGCGTCCACTGCAACGGCTGCGGTCACGCCCAGCCTCCCACGCACGAGCGGCACGATGTAGTAGTACGAGTCGATCTCGTCGAGTCGCTGGACGAGGACGGGCGTGCCCGGCTCCGTGTCGTCGAGTGCCCACTTCCACTCCTTCCGCCCCGGAAGCCCGTGGCGCTCGAGTCCCGCGAGGGCGTTCTTGATCGCCGTGGCCGGCCTCAGCAGCTGACGGCCTTCGGCCCGCTTGCGGGCGGGCGCCTGGGCGCCGGGAAGCGTCGGCGGGGGATCGGGATCGCAGACCGCCACGTACCTTCCGTTCCAGAGGCTCCCGTACTTGTTGCCGGTCGCGTACGTCGACTTCCAGGTCGAATAGGTGATGTGCTCGTTGGCAACGCCACGGGTTCCGCCACCGCCGCAGCCGTCGGTCCCACTGTGCGGCGGTGGAGTCGCCGGCGGATTCCCGTAAAAGCTCGGCACGGGCGGCCACGGGTTGTTCACGTCGAACGCGGTGATCGTGTACGACGTGTCGGCGTAATCCGCCGGAGCGGCGCTGGCCTCGTATCCGCGGACGACGAGCCAGTGATCGCCCTTGTAGACCATCGCGACCGCGGCCACCTGATAGTGGTGGATCGTCCAGCAGAGCTTCCGCGAGATCGCGTCCTCGCTCGCCAGCGAATAGAGCGCGAACCAGCCGCCGAAGCCCGCCGGGCGGCGGTCGTTCAGGACCCACTGCAGGCCGTCCGGCGGGTTGTACCAGGACGCCAGCTCGCTCGTGTGGTTGCGCTCGTCCGTGTAGATGCCGTCTTGCGCCTGGATCCCGGCGCCGATCGAGTCCAGCACCATCTGCGCGCAGGCCGCGCCGCAGTAGACGTCGGTGTCCTGCTGGTGGTACGGGACGCTCAGCTGCTCGTGAACCGCCACGGCGGGCGACGATCGCAGCGGTCCGTCACCGCACCGTCACCAGCCTGTCACCGCCGCGTTGACACGTCCCCGGCACCGGAGTAGAACCGAGGCGGGACCGGCCGGCCCCGATGCGCGACGAAGGCGGTACGTCCTGTCGAACCAGGCGACCCGATCGTTGCTGCGGCATCTGCGACTCGACTTCTCGAGCGGCCGACCGTGCCCGTGATGACGAGGGCGATCCAACTCGGGGAGCCCACGAAGACGGCACCGGGCGGTGCGCCGTCGCTTCAGCTGCTCGACAGCTTCGAGCTCATCTGTGGAGGTACGCGTCTCGAGCTGTCTCTGCCCGCGCAGCGGCTCCTCGCCTTCCTTGCGCTGCACGACCAGCCGATACTGCGGGGCTATGTCGCAGGGACGCTCTGGCTCGACTCGAACGAGGCGCACGCGGCCGGAAGCCTGCGCTCGGCGCTATGGCGCGCCCGACGGCTGGGCCCCCGGCTCGTCGAGGCACGCGGGCATCGCCTGGAGCTCGCGTCTGTCGTCTCGGTCGACGTCCGCGCCGTCGTGGCCTGGGCGCGACGCGTGCTCGATCCGGCGACCGAGCTCCGCGCGGCCGACGTCGCTCCGATCTGGCGGCGCGGACAGCTCCTGCCCGATTGGTACGAGGACTGGGTCGAGATCGAGCGCGAGCGGCTGCGCGAGCTCCGGAGCCACGCGCTCGAGGCCCTCTGCCACCGGCTGACTACGGCAGGCCGGTTCGGCGAGGCGACCGAGGCCGGTCTGGCCGCGGTCCGGGACGAGCCGCTCCGCGAGAGCGCCCATCGCGTGCTGATCGGCGTCCACCTCGCCGAGGGCAACCGCGCGGCGGCGCTCCACCAGTACCGGGCCTTCGCGCTCCTACTGCACGAGGAGGTGGGGATGTCTCCCACGTCGCGCATGGAGCAGCTCATGGAGTCGATCACGGCTCGGTGAGCCTCCGTGACGGCGCGGTGACGGGTCGTTGACAAGCGAGTGCTAGATCGGCGGCACAACCTGGAGGTGGAACGATGCCGATCGGCAAGGACTACCGACTCACCATTGGCACGGGCCGCGAGGAGCTGCCGCCCGCCGATGACCGCGAAGGAACGACGAGCGCCGACCTGAGCCCCGAGCCCGCTGTGGTCTTCGAGGCCCTGAAGCTCATTCCCGGGGCCGACGAGATCATCAAGGAGATTCCCGGCCTCGGCGACTTCGTCGACTGGTTCCCGACGGCCTACTTCAGCGTGTGCAGGAAGACAGGCACCGCCTACTACCTCGACCTCTGGAACGCCGATCACTTCGACGGCTTCACGGACATGGCGAAGTGCCTCGCCGACTGTCGCGTCTGGTTCGCCGGCGACGGCTTCACGACCTGGGGCTCGGATCAGACGAAGACCGGACGCGTGAACTGCTACTTCGTCGCGCCGACCGCGGGCCACTACATCTGCACCGCCGCGCTCCAGAGCTACCCGACGAGCAGCGGCGCGCAGGTCGAGTGCCTGATCGACAACTCCTCGTTCGGCCCGCTGCCCTTCAGCGGGACGATCTACCAGCCGCACCCGTGCGACCTTTCGGCGGGCGGCCATCACTTCCGGATCCGGCAGATGTCCGGCTCGTTCTTCTTCCTGAGCCTCACCGTCTGGAAGGTGTGATGCCGGTCGAGTGCAGCCGGCTGTTCCAGGCGCGAGCCGTCGTCGCGCCGCTCGAATGCCGAACGGTCGCCGGCCCGTTCCGGGGCGCGGTCGTCCTCACGGACGTGGTGTTCGAGCTCTGGGACCACGCGAACGGCTTCCAGTCGCGTGCGTGCGGGTTCGTCTGGAACGCGCTCGCGGGCCAGTGGAGCCGCCTGCTGATGGGCGGCGAGGTCGTCGACACCGGCCGCCGCTACGACCTCGAGTCGGGCGTGCTGTGCCCGGCCGGATCGACGCTCTCCGTCTGCACGTGCCTCTTCGTCGCGTTTCCGACGAGCACCATCTTCGCGCTCCTCACCGGCTACAGCTGCCACGAGTCGCACGTCGACGTGTCCGGTGTGAAGGCCGTCGGCGGCGACTACTCGATCGACTGGCTCGAGACGCAGTCCGGGGCGCTCGACCCGCACGACCCGACCGGCGTCGGGGCGGCGACCGGGGACGTGGAGCACGCGCTCGGGGAGCGCGAGCTAATCGGGACGGTCCGCGAGCACGTCCAGCCGGGCGACCTCCGCGTCCATGGCGCCGACGGCCCTACGACCGTCCCGCACGGCTCGACCCTCGCGGTGCGGCTCGCCGGCCACGAGCCAACGCTGCAGAGCGGAGCCGAGGAGCGGGCGACGCGCCTTCCGGATGGGACGAACCTCGTCGTCGCGCGGCGATCAGCCGACGGACGGTCAGTGCACTGGCTCTGCTATCGGGAGCAAGAGCCGGCGGGCCAGGCCTGACGCATCGAGCCTCGCGCCCTCGGCCCGCCCCTCACGCAGCCATCGCGAACTTCGGTTGACCGCACCTCGAGAGAGCGGCTCACGCCCGGCCCAGGCCTCCCCGCCGCAGCGACCGTATCGGGGTCCGACGAACAACCCCGGAGGAGGCGATCGGCATGGAGGCAGTGAGCGACATGGGACGGTTCGGCGGAGAGAACCGCAAGTGGTGGACGCTCGCGGCGGTGTCGCTCGGGCTCTTCATGATCATGCTCGACAACACGGTCGTGAACGTCGCACTGCCGTCGATCCAGCACGACCTCGGTCTCTCGCTGTCGGAGCTCGAATGGGTCGTGGCGGGCTACGCCCTCACGTTCGCCGCGTTCATGCTGACTGGCGGCAAGCTCGCCGACCTGCTCGGGCGGCGGCTGATGTTCGTCGCAGGCCTAGCGGTGTTCACCGCCGCGTCGCTCGCGTGCGGGCTCGCCGGCGGCCCCGAGATGCTGATCGGCGCGCGCGTCGTGCAGGGCGTCGGCGCCGCGCTGATGAACCCGGCGACCCTCTCGATCATCACGGCCACGTTCCCGGCGCGGCAGCGCGGCACGGCGATCGGCATCTGGGCCGGCGTCTCCGCGCTCGCGCTCGCGATCGGGCCGCTCGTCGGCGGGCTCCTCTCCGAGCACGTCAGCTGGAGCTGGATCTTCTTCGTCAACGTGCCCGTCGGCGTGATCGCGATCGTCGCGGCGTACCTGTTCATCGACGAGTCGAAGGACACCTCGCACGGGCAGCGGCCGGACGTGCCAGGGCTCGCCACGTCGGCGATCGGGCTGTTCGCGCTCACCTACGGGCTGATCGAGGCGAACTCGCACGGCTGGGGCTCGACGCGCATCGTCGGCGCGTTCGCGGTCGCCGCCGTCGCGCTCGTGCTGTTCGTCGTGCTGGAGCTCGCCCAGCGGCGGCCGATGCTCGACCTGAGGCTCTTCCGGAACCCGACGTTCTCCGGAGCGAACGTCGCGATGCTGTTCATCGCGCTCGCGATGTTCGGCGTGTTCTTCTACGTCTCGCTGTACATCCAGCAGATCCTCGGCTACTCGCCGGTGGAGGCGGGCGCGAGCTTCCTCCCCGCGACGCTCCTGATCGCGTTCCTCGCGCCGATCGTCGGGAAGCAGTCCGACCGCATCGGCTCGCGCTGGCTGACCGGCGCCGGAATGCTCCTCGCGGCGGTGTCGTTGCTGATCTTCTCGCGGCTCGACACCGGCTCGAGCTACTGGGACATCCTGCCCGGTCTCCTCTTTCTCGGTGTCGGCATGGCGCTGACGATGACGCCGACCACGGCCGCCGCGATGAGCTCCGTGCCGCGCGACCAGGCGGGCGTCGGCTCCGCCGTCCTGAACAGCATGCGCCAGGTGGGCGGCTCGCTCGGGATCGCGGTGACAGGCGCGATCGTCGCGCACGTCAGCGCGGGCTCGCTCGCGGACGGGCACACGCCGGCCGGTCGCGTTCGTCGACGGGTTCCAGGTCGGTCTCGAGGTCGCGGCGGCGATCGCCGTCGCCGGGGCGGTCATCGCCGTCGCGACCATGCGCTCTCACAGCCAGCGCCGGCCCGACGAAGTCCCGCTCGAGGAGCCGGCTCTGCAGGAAGCGGCCTGAAGCGAAACGCGGCGCCCGCCTGAGCGTCAGGCGGGCGCCGCGATGGAAAGGCCGTGCTGCGCCGCCGCGGCGAGCAGCAGCTCGTCGTAGGCGACGAACGCGTCGAGCTCGGAACCGAGCGACAGAGCGGTCGCGAGATGGATCGTGTCGAAGGTTGGGAGCGACGGAGGGTCGAGCTCGCCCGCACGCTCGAGGACGCCGTGGGTGAGGAGGACGACCTCGCACGCCGCGAGCGCCTCGGCCGGGTCGAGTGCGACGCGCCGGGAGGCCCTCCGAGCCTCCGTCACCGCCAGCTCGCTGATCAGCATCGGCCGCCAGGGATCTCCGAGGAAGCGTCGGAGGGCTTCGGTCTCGGGTTCGGGCCTGACGAGCTTGACGAGCGCGGAGGAGTCCAGGTAGGCGCCCGGCACGGTCTACGGCAGGCGTTCCTCGCGCTCGGCGTCGAGCGCTTCGGAGATCGACCCTGTACCGAGCGCGGTGGGGGCGGGAACGATGCCTCGACGCCGCGCTGGGATGATCCGCCCCTCGGCGACGAGCCGATCGAGCCACGCCTCACCCGTCGCGGGCGGGACGAGCCGACCCACGGGCCGCCCGCGGTCGGTCACGTCGAAGCTCTCACCCCGCACGGTCCTTGCGACGTACCGGCTGAGGTTCTGGCGCAGCTCGCGGATGCCGACTTTCTCCCTCATGTGCGTCGCGCTGTAGCACAATGCGGTCAGCTGCGTTTGACGGTGACCGCCGTCCCGTACGCGGCGACCTCGGTCATGTTGCCCCCGAGCTCGTTGCAATCGAAGCGCATCGCGATCACGGCGTTCCCGCCCGCGTCGCGGGCGGCGTCGCGCAGCCGCTCGACGGCCTGCAAGCGGCTGTCCGCGAGCATCTTCGTGTAGCCCTTCACCTCGCCGCCGACGAGCCCCTTGAGCTGGGCGCCGATGTCCGAGCCGATGTTGCGACTTCGCACGGTGAGGCCGAAGACCTCGCCGAACACCTCGTCCACCCGGTAGCCGGGCAGGTCGTTCATCGTGGTCACGGTGATATCGGGCATCTCGGGCCCCCTTCTCGATCGGTTGCACGTCTTGAGAGACGCTATCGGGGACGTGGCTCAAAGAGCGGATTGCGCGGCCTCGCACGCCGTGTGACTATAACGTCATGACGTCGAAGCTGTATGTTTCGGATATGGCCAAGGAACGGCTCACCGTGTACCTCGACCCGGAGGTTGCGCGCGCGCTGCGCGTCTCCGCGGCGCGACGTGGGATGAAGGACTCTGACCTCGTCCAGGATGCCGTCCGGGAGCATCTCGGACTCGCGACCCTCGAGCGGTCGGCCGGCCTCAATCTCGATCTCACACCCGACAAGGCTCTCGAGCTGGTCGTGCGGGAGCAACACGCAGGTCGACGGCGCCCCCGCAAGACGCCCTAGTGCTCCGAGCGGTTGTCGATGTCAATGTGCTCGTTTCCGCGCACTTGAACGCGGCTGGTCCGCCGGATCGCGTGCACCGGGCCTGGCTCGCCGGCGCATTCGAGCTCGTCGCGTCGCCGCTGCTCATCGACGAGCTCGAGCGGGTCGTCTCGAGGCCGCGTCTGTCGGTGCGACTCGATCCATTGGCGATCCCGATTCTGGTTTCACGCCTCCTGACAGACGCATTGATGGTGGCTGATCCGCCGGCAATGCGCGTCGTCCCGGGCGATGAGAACGACGACTATCTCGTCGCGCTTGCTCAAGCAGGAGACGCGCACGTGATCGTCACGGGCGACGGTCATCTCCTCGACCTAGAGGGGCTGCGACCGCCCGCGCTCGATCCGCGTGGGCTCCTCGAGCTGCTGGATCGGATTGGCTGAAGCGGACGGCTCTTGGGACGCGGGCAGAGCCCACGTCCCCGCGCGCGATGGCGCATGCGGTCGTGCAGACTGAGCTCCGTGGCGACGATGAAGGACCTCGACAAGCTCGCCCTGGCGCTTCCCGAGGCGGAGAAGGGGATCGACGACGGACGGGTCTCGTACCACGTCGGCGGCAAGTACTTCTGCTTCCACCGGCGGCCGCGGCCCGACGCGGTCGATCCGGAGACGGGCGAGCGGCTCAGCGACGTGCTCGTCTTCCGGGTCGCCGACCAGGACATGAAGGACTTCGTCCTCGCCGACGACCGCGACGTCTGGTTCACGACGCCGCACTGGAACGGGTACCCGGCCGTGCTCACGCGGATCGAGCACCTGAAGCAGATCGACCGCGACGAGCTCGAGGAGCGTCTCGTCGAGGCGTGGCTGACCCGGGCGAAGAAGCGCGTCGCAAAGGCCTGGCTCGCCGAGCATCAAGTCGCCGAGGACTAGCGGCCCCAGGCGGGGCCGGTCTGCTGCAGCGCGAGGGAAGGTCGCGCGCGCCTCGCGCGTCTTGAGGGCGTGCCGGCGCCTCGTGCGGCGTGGCGCGGCACCCGGTGCGGGTGGAGGATCGGGGGGGCTGGCGGCACCCCTCCGCCCGCACCGGCACCGCTGGACACGCATGAGACAATCGTGACGAAGCGGGAAGATTGCGGCCCGATAGACCGTCTCGATGGACGTGCCCGCGCTCAGTGTGCGGCGCTGACGAAGGGAGGCCTTCATGGAAGGCACGATGACGAGCACCACGGCCCTGCTCGTCGACCCCGCGGATGTTGGGGGACGTCCGCAGGCGGCCACCGTCTCGGTGGCACGCGAGGAGATCGAGGAGGCGCTCGCCTCCGACGAGACTCCGGAGCTGATCCTCGAGGTCCAGCTGCGCGAGACCGAGCGGCGTGAGCTGCACGTCGCCTGGGAGCGGAGCGACCTCGAGTCGATCCTCGCCGGCGCAGGTCCCGGCAGGATCGCGTTCTCGTTCGATCCGTCGGAGCTGTACCGGGCGCTGGAGCACCCGGACTTCGAAGGACATGGGTTCCGCGAGGCAATCCTGCTGACCGTCGCGGCCGCCTCCGCGTCGGCGGCGGTCGCCGTGACAACCGCACAGGGCGGGATCGTCGAGGGAACCGGTGCGGGCGGCGGAGCCACCGCCGCGATGGTGTCCCCGGGCCATGCGGAGGCGGGAACCGCGTCGACGCTGGCCACCGCGGCCGAGGTCAAGGACGAGGCCGGCGGGACCGCACGCGGGATCGGCGTCACGATCCCGGGCGCCGACGAGGCGTCCCTCACCGCACGCGGGATCGACGCGCCTGCCGTCCCCGTCGGGCACGACGAGGCGCTCACCACGAGCGCGCTCGCGAACCCCGCCGCAGCGAACGACGAGGTGGGTCTCGCCGCCCGCGGGATCGGAGGGACGATCCCCGGCGCCGACGAGGCGACCCTCACCGCACGCGGGATCCAGACACCCGCCGTCCCCGTCGGGCACGACGAGGCGCTCACCACGAGCGCGCTCGCGAACCCCGCCGCAGCGAACGACGAGGTCGGCCTCGCCGCACGCGGGATCGGAGGGACGATCCCCGGCGCCGACGAGGCGACCCTCACCGCACGCGGGATCGAACAGCAGCCGACCTCGGTCGGCCACGACGAGGCGACGCTCGTCGACCGTGGCGTGGAAAGCGCGCCCGTGACCGTCGACTCGGGCACCGGGCTCGAGCTGCCGGCGGTCGACGCGGGCACCGCGGCGCTGGTAGGAGGGCTCGCAGGCGCCGGCCTGCTGCTCGTCGGCGGCACGTTCGCCACACGGCGACGGGTCCACCCGCTGTAGACGTCGATCCGGGAGGGCCGCTCTGCGGCTGCGGCCCTCCCCGGCCCTCGCGGCGCGATCAGCTGTCGCCGAGGAAGAGCCTGTCCAGCGCGTCCCTGCCGGCGGGCGCCGGGTCGGTATCGGCGACGACCGGCACTTCGGCCGCTGCGGCCGGCGACGGGAGCGCGGCCGGGTCGGCCGAGACCGTGCGGCGGTAATACGCCATCGCGCTTCCGCCCTGGCGCGTGACGAGCGGACGGATGAGATTGCGGACGCTGGTCGAGAAGACGTCGCGCAACGCATCCCAGACGCGCTCGTCGATTGGGTGAGGATCGAGCACGCCGCCCTCGAGCTGCTGGTAGTAGCGCTTCAGGCGCGGTCGGTCGTCCACCTCGAGCCGCGCGGCAAGGTCGTCGACCACCTCGTCGACCCGGCGGCCGCGGCGCCTGCGCAGGGCGAGGAGCCCCGGCTCGCCATCGAGCCGGGCGCGCATCACGGCGACGTCGTCCTCGGACGGCTCTGGCGGAGGTACGGTGCGGAGGAATGCGTCGACGAGCCGCGCGAGCTCGTCGGCGTCGTCGCCCGCCCGGGCGAGGTAAGCGGCGAGGTCGGGCCGCTCGCCGCGCACGTACGCGGCGGCGAGCTCGTCGAAGAGGCGGTCGACGTCAGCCATCGTCGTCCATCAGCTCGCGGAGCCGCTTGCGCGCGTGGAAGAGGCGCTGGTCGATGTTGTTCCGCGTGGTGCCGAGCCGTTCGGCCGCCTGCTCTGGGCCCAGGCCTTCGAGGTAGACCAGGGTGCACGCGGCGCGCTCCGAATCGGGCAGCTGGGCGACGACGTCGCGCAGCCAGAGGTCTGAGACGACGCGCTCGCCCGGATCGTCCGCTCCAAGCTCGAGGTCGTCGGGCAGCGGCGAATCCGTCCGGCGCCCGGCGAAGAAGTCCGCGAGCGTCCACTTCGTCACCTGGTGGACGACGACGCGGTACGGGATCCCCTCGTAGCGCTTCCCTGCGTTGAACTCGCGGAAGAGCCGGAACAGCACGTCCTGCGCGACGTCGTGCCCGTCGTGGACGTTCTTCGTCTCCCTGATGCAGCGGGCGAGGATCACGAGCTCGTACCTTGCGAGCAGGCGCTCGATCCGGCCGTCGGCAAGGAGGTCGGCATCGTCATGGTCGCTCCGAGAGGGACTCAGCACGAGGATCCGCGCGATCTTACGCAGCCCGCGCCTTCAGCCCTCGAGACGCGACGAGGGGCGCGGCCTGAGCCACGCCCCTCGCGTCGGGGTGACGACCCGAGACGTTCGGCCTAGGCCGCTGCCTCGAGCGCCACCTCCTGCTCTGCCTCGTACGTCGGAGCCGCCGCAAGCTCGTCCTTGCGGATGAGCGTGAGGGCCGCAACGACGCCGACCAGCGCGATGCCCGCGCCGGCCCAGAACGCCGCCTGGAAGCCCGAGGTCAACGCCTGCGGCACCGCGTCGCCCGCCTTCGTTGCATCGGTCGTGTGCGCGACCGCCACCGAAGAGAGCACCGCGATACCCAGCGCGCCGCCGATCTGCTGGGACGTGTTGATCAGGCCGGAGGCGATACCCGCCTCCTCCGCGGGAATGCCTGCGAGGGCCGCGATCGAGATCGAGACGAACGAGAACGCCATCCCCATCCCAATCACGAGGAAGCCCGGCAGGAGGTCGCCGAGGTACGAGCCGTCGACCGAGACCTGCGTGAAGTACAGGAGCCCGACCGTCAGCAGGCTCATGCCCGTGACGAGCACCGGCTTGACGCCGACGCGCGTGACGAGCTGCTGCGCGACCATCGCCCAGACGATCGAGCTGCCGGCGACCGCGATGTACGCGATGCCCGTCTCGAGCGGCGAGTAGCCGAGCACCTGCTGCATGTAGAGGGTCAACATCAGGAACATCGAGAACAACGCCGTCCCCAGGATGAAGCCGGCGATGTTCGCGCCCGTGACCGTCTTGATCCGGAAGATCGAGAACGACATCAGCGGGTCGGACGTGCGCAGCTCGCGGACGACGAAGCCGGCGAGCAGGGCGACGGCGGCCGCGAAGATGCCGATCGTCTTCCCGGAGCTCCAGCCCCAGTCGTTCGCCTGGGTGATCCCGTAGACGGCCGTCGAGAGACCGCCGGTGACGAGCACCGCGCCGAGAGCGTCGAAGCTCTTGGCGGTGGCATCACGGCTCTCGACGAGCAGGACGGGTGCGAGCGCGAGCGCAGCGATCCCGACCGGGATGTTCAGGAAGAAGATCCACTCCCAGCTCAGGAGGTCGGTGAAGACCCCGCCGAGCAGGACGCCTGCCGCGGCGCCGAAGCCGCCGACCGCTCCCCAGACACCGAGCGCAATGTTGCGCTCCTTGCCCTCGGAGAAGGTCGTCATCAGGATCGAGAGCGCGGCCGGGGCGATGATCGCCGCGCCGAGACCCTGCACGGCCCGTGCGCCGATCAGCGACGTCTCGCTCCACGCGAGCGCCGCCAGGAGCGACGCGGACGTGAAGACGACGAGACCGGCGATGAACATGCGCCGGCGTCCGAGAAGGTCGGCCGCCCGCCCGCCGAGGAGCAGGAAGCCGCCGAACACGAGCGCGTAGGCGCTGATCACCCACTGGAGGTTCTCCTGCGAGAACCCGAGATCAACCTGGATCGAGGGGAGCGCGACGTTCACGATCGCGATGTCCAGAACCAGCATGAACTGGACGACGCTCAGGAGCGCCAGCGCCCACCACTTGTGCCTTGCGGAAGCAACCATTGGGTCGTCACCTTTCGAATGGCTTACGTGGGGCACGCTAGCGGTTCTGCTTTCGATTAAGAAGTACGGTCTTCCGTACCAAGAGTGCGGACAACCGAACCCGTAGCGATGGCATACAATGGAGCGCATGAGGGCCTACCACCAGTACTGCCCCGTGGCGCACGCGCTCGACCAGGTCGGCGACCGCTGGGAGCTCCTGATCGTGCGAGAGCTGATGCTGGGGCAGCGCCGCTACACCGACCTCGCCGAGGCCCTTCCCGGGATCGGCTCGAACATCCTCGCGACGCGCCTGCGCGACCTCGAAGAGGCGGGAATCGTCCGCAAGACGAAGCTGCCCCCGCCGTGGGCGGTCACCGTCTACGAGCTGACCGAGCGAGGACGTGAGCTCGACTCCGTGTTGCGGGCGCTCGCGGCATGGGGCGCCGGCACGCTCGGCCCGCCCGAGTCGGGCGACTGCTGGAGCATGTACGCGGTTCACGCCCGCTTCCGGCCGGAAGGGGCGGTCGACGGCACGTACGAGATCCGCTTCGTCGACGGCGAGACGATCTCTCTGCGGGTAACGGGCGGCGAGCTCACGGCGATGAAGCTGCCGGCCGACGAGCCGGAACTCGTCGTCGAGGCAGCGCCCGAGGAGCTCCACAAGGTGATCAGCGGCGCACTCAGCGCTCGCGCGGCGGTCTCGGAGGGGCGCGTCACGCTGCTCGCCGGGTCGGTGACCGAGCTCGGCCACCTCGCCGCGATGTTCGCCCCCTTCGGCGACGCGGCCGCTGCCGCAGCCTGAGGCGGCGCGGAAGAGCAGGTGTCCGACTGAAGTCGGACACCGCGCGGCCACCCGTCTTCCATACGATCCGCGGGTGGCGCGGATCGAGGACTACGCCCTGATCGGCGACCTGCAGACCGCCGCGCTGGTCAACCGCGAGGGGTCGATCGACTGGTGCTGCTTCCCGCGCTTCGACTCGGGGGCGTGCTTCGCGGCGCTGCTCGGGACGCCCGACCACGGCCGCTGGGTGCTCGCGCCCACCTCGCCGCTGACGGGGAGCTCCCGCGCATACCGGCGCGATACGCTCGTGCTCGAGTCGACCTACGAGACCGCCGAGGGCGTCGTCCGCGCGATCGACTTCATGCCGCCCCGCGGCCATGCCCCGGACATCGTGCGGATCGTCGAGGGGGTCGAGGGGATCGTGCCGATGCGCTCGGAGCTCGTGATCCGCTTCGACTTCGGCCAGATCGTGCCGTGGGTGCGCCGCGTCGACCATGCCCGGGTCGCGATCGCCGGGCCCGACGCGCTTTGCTTTCGCACGCCCGTCGAGCTGCACGGCGAGAACATGACGACCGTCTCGGAGTTCTCGCTCTCGCCCGGCGACCGCATTCCATTCGTCCTCACGTGGTACCCGTCGCACGAGCCGCTGCCCGACGAGATCGACCCCGAGGAAGCGCTCGAGGACTCGATCAGCTACTGGCACGAGTGGGCGAACACCTGCGTCCACTACGGCCCGTACCACGACGAGATCCACGAGTCGCTCCTCCTCCTCAAGGCGCTCACCTACGAGCCGACCGGCGGCATCGTCGCCGCGCCGACGACATCGCTTCCCGAGTGGATCGGCGGGGTGCGTAACTGGGACTATCGCTTCTGCTGGCTGCGCGACGCGACGCTGACGCTGCTGGCGATGCTCCAGGCCGGCTACAAGGACGAGGCGGTGGCCTGGCGGGAGTGGCTCCTTCGCGCGATCGCCGGCGATCCCGCCGACGTCCAGATCATGTACGGGCTGGGCGGGGAGCGGCGCCTGGACGAGCGGACGCTCGAGTGGCTCCCAGGATACGAGGGCTCGGCGCCCGTCCGGGTCGGGAACGCCGCCTCGACGCAGCTCCAGCTCGACGTCTACGGCGAGGTGCTCGACGCGCTGTACCAGGCGCGGGCCCACGGCGCCCCGGCCGACGACCACATCTGGTCGCTTGCCCGAAACCTGCTCGCCTGGCTCGAGGAGAACTGGAAGCGGGAGGACTCGGGGCTCTGGGAGGTGCGCGGCCCCGCCCGGCACTTCACGCACTCGAAGGTCATGGCCTGGGTCGCGTTCGACCGAGGCGTGCGCGCGTGCGAGGACTTCGGTCGCGAGGGGCCGATCGACCGCTGGCGGGGGATCCGCGACGAGATCAAGGACGAGGTGCTCGCACGCGGCTGGAGCGACGCGAAGCAGTCGTTCACGCAGTCGTACGGGTCCGACGCGCTCGACGCGAGCGCGCTCGTGATGCCGATCGTCGGCTTCCTCCCTGCGACGGATCCTCGAATCGTGTCCACGGTCGCGGCACTCGAGCGCGAGCTCCTCGTGGACGGCCTCGTGTTGCGGTATCGCCCGGCGGACGAGGGCGTCGACGGGCTTCCGGGCGGCGAGGGCGTCTTCCTCGCGTGCTCGTTCTGGCTCGTCGAGGTGCTCGCGCTCCAGGACCGGGGGGACGAGGCGACCGCGCTGTTCGAGCGGCTGCTCGCGCTGCGGAACGACGTCGGTTTGCTCGCCGAGGAGTACGACCCGCGCTCGGGACGCCAGCTCGGGAACTTCCCCCAGGCGTTCACGCACCTCGCGCTCGTCGAGGCGGCGATCGCGCTCGGCGAGGGTCGCGGGATCCGCGACGGGACGTAGCGCCGGTCGCGGGGACGTCCGGCGACTCCGGCATGATGATCACATGCTGTCGCCTGGTGAGACAACCCAGAGCTCGAGGACTCGGCAGACGGATCCGCGGTTGTTCGTCTGCAACTCGCTCGCGGCGAAAGCTCAGTCGGTCGCGGAGATCGAGGTAAAGCTCGCGCGACGCGGAGTCGCGGCGGACGAGGCGGCAGCTGCGATCGACGAGGCGTTGCGGCTCGGCTACCTCGACGACGCGGAGCTTGCAGGTCAGCTCGCACGCGGGCTCAAGACGCGGGGCTACGGTCGGCGACGGGCGGCGCAGACTCTTCGGCGGCGTCGACTGCCGGACGCGGTCGCGGATCCGGTGCTCGATGGGGTGTACGGCCGCGAGGACGAGGACGCGCTCGCCGCCCGGGCGCTCGGGCATCGCGCGGTCGACGACGACGGCGCGCGCCGGCGAGCGGTCTCATTCCTCGTGCGGCGCGGGTTCTCGCCCGCGGCGGCCTGGCGGGTGGTGCAGCAGGCGCGGTCGCCGTGAGGCCACGGCGGTCGCCGTAAGGAGGCGGCGCCCGCCGGGTGACTTCCTGCCGACGAAAGGAGCTCGCCTTGCACACCACCACGCTGCCGTTCCAGATCGGAGACCCCGTCGAACACCGCGGGATCGTCGTCGCGCCGCTCTTCCCGCTGCGCGGTCCGCGTGCGCGCTACGTCACGCTCGACACCGCGCTCGCACACGGTCTCTCGATCACCGAGACCAGCGAGACGGGCGAGGTGCCCGAGCTGGTCGTGACCAATCCGCTGCCGTACGATGTCCTGCTCTACGACGGCGCCGAGATCGTCGGCGCGAAGCAGAACCGGATCCTGAACGTGACCGTCCTCGTCGCGGCCGGCTCCACGATCCGCGTCCCTGTGTCGTGCACGGAAGAGGGTCGCTGGCGCTCCGTCTCCGCCGCGTTCTCGCCCGCGCCCCATATCGCAAACACGGAGCTCCGCAGGCGCAAGGCGATGGCCCTCGCGGCGATGCCGCTCGCGCGCGGCGCGGCGCAGCACGACGTCTGGGACTCGGTGCGAGCCCAGGGAGAGCGAATGGGCTCCTCGTCGCCCACCGGTGCGCACCGCGACCTGTTCTCCGCACGAGAGCGGGAGCTCGCGGCGCTCGAGCCGGCGTTCCCGGCCGAGGCGGGCCAGTGCGGCGCCGTGCTCGGGCTGGGCGACACGTTGTGCCTCGATGCGGTTTCCCGGCCCGACGCGTTCGCCGCGATCTGGCCGAAGCTGCGACGCGGGTACCTCCTGGACGCCCTCGAGCACCTCGACGGGCCTGCGACGCAGCCGAAGCGCCTGCTCGGGTTCGTCGACGAGGTCGCGGACGCCCTCGTCACGCGCGGGCCCTCGGCCGGTCTCGGGTCGGACGTGCGGGTTAAGGGTCCCGGCGTGCTCGGCTCCGGGCTGGAGCTCGACCGCGAGAGCATCCAACTCTCGGCGTACACCGCGGCCGACAATGTGACGTCGGCGGTCGCCGGAGGGCCGTCGGTCGCCTAGAGGCGCACGAACTTCAGATCAAGCCTCTAGCCGGGCGAGCAGCCCATCGAGGTCTCGTCGGACCTCCCGGAGCTCGGCCTCGAGCGCGGAGACGCGGTCGTCGAGAGGGTCAGGTGGTCGAGCTGCTTCCGACGTGACCGCCGGATCGCTCGAGGCGTCGGACGCGTCGCCGGCGAGGAGGTGTCGATAGCGCTCCTCTTTCTGGCCGGCTCGTCGGTCGAGCCGCTCGACGAGCTCGCGACGCGCAAGCGCGTCGAGGGTCTGATGAACGTCGCTCAGCGCCGGAAAGCGATGGAGCCGGTCCGTCCGCTGCTTCAGCTCCCCCGGCGTCTGAGCGCCGCGGAGCATGAGGATGCAGAGGACGGCGACCTCGTCGTCGGCGAGGCCGAGCTCGGTGTCGAACAGCTGGCGGTACTTCGCGGCCCGGCTGCCCGCGCCGCTCGCCAGCCGAGTCCAGCCCTTTCGCGCGAGGCGCTGGAGCGCGTCGTGGATCTCGCTCTCGTCGTACGAGACGACCGGATCGCGGTTCGTCGTCTGGTTGCAGGCAAGGCGGAGTGCGTTCAGCGAGAGCGGGTACTGATCGGGCGTCGTCCGCTGCTTCTCGAGCAGACAGCCCAGCACGCGCAGCTCGGTCGCGTCGGCGTCCATCCGTGGAGAGGGTACGCCCGCTCCGACGACGGGAGCCGTGAGTAGCGTGGGCGCGCAGGTGGAACCGCCGATCCCGGAGAGCTACGTCGTCGCGGAGCGCCTGCTCGCGGGCGAGTACCCCGGCGCGTCGGAACCCGACGCTGCCGAGCGTCGGCTACGTGCCTTCGCGGAGGGCGGCGTCACGACGTTCGTCGACCTCACCCACCCCGCGGATGCGCTGGCATCGTACGAGCATCTGCTCGCGACCGAGGCGACGCGAATCGCGCATCCGATCGTCGACCTAGGGACGACCACCGTCCCCCACATGGCGCGCATCCTCGACGACGTCGATGCGGCGCTCGAGGAGCGTCGAGCCGTATACGTCCACTGCTGGGGTGGGATCGGTCGGACCGGGACGGTCGTCGGGTGCTGGCTCGTCCGGCACGGCCTTGACGACGGCGACGCGGTGCGGACGATCGCCAGGCTGCGTCGAGGCACGCCCGACGCCTGGGCGGCGTCGCCGCAGACGGCGGCACAGCGAGCGATGGTGACGGAGTGGAAGCCGGGGCGCTGACCGGCCTCGTCGACGTCGCACTGTCGCGCTCGTGGCGCCGCGATTCGACCCTCCACGGGGACGAGCACTGGCACTGCGTCGTCGCGACCGGGCTCGCGCTCGCTCCTGCGGTCGGCGACGTTGATCGGGCGCTCGTCTTCTGGTTCGGGCTGCTCCACGACACCCGCCGGCTGACCGACGGGTTCGATCCCGAGCATGGTGCTCGCGCGGCGTCGTTCGCGGGCGAGCTGCGCGAGGAAGGCGTGCTCGTGCTCGACGACGGTCGGTTCGAGCGCCTCACCGTGGCGCTCTTCGACCACGCAAACGGCCTTGTCTCGACCGACCCGACGATCGGCACGTGCTGGGACGCGGACCGGCTCCATCTCCCCCGGGTCGCGATCCGGCCGCGACGCGAGCTGCTCTCGACCCCGGCCGCATGGGGAGAGGCGCCGGCGACGGCCGCCGAGCTGCTCCGCACCGGTGGGGCGCCCTCGTGGGAGATGCTCGTCGCGTCTGTCGCGCCGCGAGCCTGACCGCTGCAGCGCAACGCGCCTCTAGCGCGCGGACACGCAATCGGCACGAAGTCGGCACGGACCCGTCACGACTTCCAGGGCACGCTCACTCCATGGCCGATCACGCCGCGAGCCACGACGAGACACAGACGCCCGCGGGCGCCACACCGAAGCGGTGCGATCGTCCAGATGCCCGGCCCGGGGGATCTCCTCACGGCTGGGTGGCGCTCCCGGTCGGACGCGCGGACACCGGCCCGACGATCGCGGAGCTCGTCGAGGCGGTTCGGGCGGCGGGAGGGATGGTCGGCGGGGCTGCGCTCTACGACCCGCGCTACGAGCCCGAGATGCGTCGGTTCCTGATCAGGGCCCTGGAGATGGAGGGGATTCCCGTTCCGAGGGGAGGTGGTACGCCATGAGGAGCGCGTCGACGTCGGCACCGTCGCGGCTGTAGTGCGCACGCCGCATGCCCTCGCGCTCGAAACCGAAGCTCTCATAGAGGCGAATCGCGGGCTCGTTCCACGGGAAGACGTGCAGCTCGAGCTTGCGGATCCCGGAGCCGCTCGCCCAGTCGACGGCGGCCGTCAGCAACGCGCGCCCGATCCCCTGCCGGCGGTACTCCGCCGCGACCATCAGCCCGAGGTCGGCGACGTGCGTACTCGCCGGATGAGGGTCCCGCGCGAGGGAGAGCCTCCCGACGACCGTGTCCTCTTCGTCGTAGACGGCAACGAAGACGGCCGCGTCGGCGTGTCGCCGAACGGCCTTGAGGTACCGCCGCTCGTCGGCCGCGGTCCGCCAGGTCTCGGTCGTCAGGAGCCACTCGCCGGGCTCGCGACCGACGGCTGCCGCGAGGCGCACGAGCTGATCCGCATCGGGCGGCTCCGCGCGTCTGACGGTGATCACGGGACGACCACCCCGTGCCCGCCCCGCCGGGGGTCGCCGGCGGCGCCGAGGGTCGCCGCCGAGCGGCGCTCGACCGCAGACACGCCACCGAAGAAGAGGTTGCGGTCGTCCCAGCGGATGACGTCATAGCCCTCGTCCTGAAGGGCCTCGGCCACGCCGTCGGCCCAACCGCCCTCGAGATGCACCGTGCCTCCGTCGACGTGGAGCCGCGGACGGGCGGTGGCCTCGGCCACCGGGATCCCCTGCCTTGCGACCGCGGCGACGACCTGGAGGATCGCCCCGGAGAGGCGGACCGACCCCGCGCTGCCGACGACGAGTCGCGGGTCCTCGTCTTCGAGCACGAGGGTCGGGGCCATCATGCTCGGCAGCCGCGTGCCCGGCTCACGGGCGTCCGTGCCGATCACGTCCAGCTCCCCGAGCATGTTGTTGAGCTGGAAGCCGTGGCGGAACACGCCCGAGCCGGAGCCGAGCGTCGAGGAGATCCCGACCGCTGCCCCGTCGCCGTCGACCACCGAGACGTGCGTCGTGCCGGTCGGCCTGACGCCGGCCGCCGCGCCAGGGCCCGCGATGCCGTATCCGGCCGCGAGGGCGGCAGCAAGCGAGCACGCCTCTTCGGCCGAGCCCGACCGGTCGCCCTCGCGGGCCTCGAGCGTCTCGAGCCCCGCCTGGACGATCGCACCTCCGAGCGAGGGCGCGGGCGTCGTCCGTACGACCGCGCCCGCGAAGCCGCATTCGAGCGGCTCGCGTACCTCCACCTCGTAGGTGCTGAGATCCTCCGCGAGGTCGGGGAGCAGCAAGGCGATCGCCTCTCCGCGGGCCTGCTGGAGGAGCCGCAGCGCCGGGACGAGGTCGCTCGCGTCGACGTAGCCGGGCACGCCGTAGACCCGGCGCCCTCCGGGCTCGCGCTGGAGGATCGCGACGAGGATCTCGTGGAGGTAGACCTGCGCCGGGCTCGCGGCGAGCGTCCGCCCTGCGAGCTCGAGCGCGGGCACGAAGAGCCGCTCCCACGGGAGCAGCCCACGTCGGAGGTGTGCCTCGACCAGCCCGAACACGAGCCCCGGAACGGCAACGGACGCCTCGCCGACGTGGAAGACCTGCGTCGACGAGCCGACGAAGTCGATCTCGACCTGCTCCATCTCGACCGCCTCCCGAGAGGGCACAGCGAAGAAGCAGTCGAGCAGCACGGCGCCCGAGCCGGGCTCGTGCAGCAGCGCGAAGCCCCCGCCGGCCGGGCCGGTGAGCGGCCCCTCGGTCACGAAGGCTGCCAGGGTCGCGGCGACCGCCGCGTCGACGGCCGTCCCGCCCTCGCGCAGCGCCCAGGCGCCGGCGTCCGCCGAGTGCGGGTTCCCTGCCGCGATCGCGCCACGCATGCCGAGAGCGTAGAACGGCCGTGCCCCAAGGGTGCGGGACGTGGCACGCTTGTGGAATGGATCGCGCCGCGCGGGCCGACAGTCCAATCCCCGTCACCGGAGTGAGCGAGGTCGTGCTGGAGGTGCTCGACCTCGACCGCTCGCTCCGCTTCTACGGGGAGGTCCTCGGCCTCCCGCTGATCTCCCGCCGGGAGGATTCTGAGCGCGCCTGGCTGATGGCCGGCACCGGTACGCGAATCGGTCTCTGGCGACCGCAGGTCGGCATCGCGGGCGGCCGCGGCGGCGTGCACGTGCACTACGCACTCCACCTCGACGAGTCCGCCTACGACGACGCGGTCGCGCGACTACGGGGTTTCGGGTTCGAGCCCGAGGAGCACGCCTTCGACGACCAAGGCCGGGCCGCTTATGTCGACGACCCGGACGGAAACGTCGTCGAGCTCTGGACGTGGGACGTCGCGGGGCACCTCACGCAATGATCCCTGTAACCCTCGACTGAGCGGCCCGCGGCCGCGACGAGTCGCGACGTCAGCGCAGGAAGCTCGGCAGCTCGCGCTCCTCCGTCGAAGGCGCCTGGCGCGGGCGCTCGGCGGTCGCCCCGCGCGAGCTCGGGAAGGACGGCGTGAACGACGTCCGCCGCGGCCCGCCGAGACCGGTCGCGACGACCGTGACCCAGACCTGCCCCGCGAGCCGCTCGTCGACGGTCGCGCCGAAGATGATGTTCGTGTCGTCCGTGGCAGCCTGGCGTACGACCTCCGCGGCCTCGTTGACCTCGAGCAGCGTCAGGTCCTCGCCACCCGCGATCGAGAGCAGGATGCCGCGCGCGCCGACGAGCTCGGTGTCGATGAGCGGCGAGCGCAGCGCGCGCTCCGCCGCCTCGCGGGCGCGGCCCTCCGTGGCCTCCGAGTAGCCGATCCCCATCAGGGCCGACCCGGCGTCCGCCATCACGGTGCGGACATCCGCGAAGTCGAGGTTGATCAGGCCCGGCATCGTGATCAGGTCGCAGATCCCCTGGACGCCCTGGCGGAGCACGTCGTCGGCGATCTTGAAGGCGTCGATCATCGACGTCGAGCGGTCGAGCACCTCCAGCAGGCGGTCGTTCGGGATCACGATCACGGTGTCGCACGCCGCGCGCAGCTCCTCGATCCCTGACTCCGCCGCGATGCGCCTGCGCGTGCCCTCGAACTTGAACGGCGTCGTCACGATCCCGACGGTGAGCGCGCCGAGGTCACGCGCGATCCGGGCGACGACGGGTGCCGCACCGGTGCCGGTGCCGCCGCCCTCGCCCGCCGTCACGAAGACCATGTCGCTGCCGCGCAGGGCGGCGCGCACGTGGTCGAAGCCCTCCTCTGCGGCTCGACGACCCGTCTCGGGGTCGGCGCCGGAGCCGAGGCCCTGGGTGATCGACTGGCCGATATGGATCTTCGCCGGCGCGTCCGAGAGCTCGAGCTGCTGCGCATCCGTGTTGACCGCGACGAAGTCGACCTGGGCGATCCCCGCATCCATCATCCTGTTGACGGCGTTGATCCCGGCACCGCCGACGCCGACCACGCGGATCACCGCGAGGTACGAGGCGACGTCGCCCGCGACGTGCAGGCGCGGCGGGCTCTCGGGCATCGGCGCCACGAAGCGGCTCGCGGGAGGCGCGTACGGCTCCGCGACGGGCTCGTGCTCGATCGCGGGCTCCGCGCGCCGTGCGGTCGTCTCGATCGGCGTGACGGCCGGCACCTCCACGGCTGCGACCGGTTCGGGCGCGCGTGACACGGGCGGAGGCGCGGGCTCGGGCTCCGGCCGGGGCTCGACCGGCTCGGGCCGGGACAGCTCGAAGTCGTAGACGTGCTCGACCGTCGCCTCGAGGGTCACGTCGTCGGGCTCAGGCTCGATCGGAAGCTCAGGCTGGACCGGCCGGGCGGCCTCGGGCCTGGTCGGCTCGGGCTGGGGCGGCGCGGTCTCGCTCTCGGTCTGCTGCCCGCCCTGCGCCCGCTGCGCGGCCTCGGTCGCGCGGAACAGCTCGGCGAGCGGCCCCTCACGCATGCTCGCGCGCTTGCGCGCCATCCTGGGCCTCCTTCGCGGCGACGACCTCGCGCGCGAGCTCGCGGTAAGCCTCTGCCGCGGAGCCCGTCGGGTCGTACTTGAGGACGGAGCTCCCCTTCACGGGAGCCTCCGCATATCGGACGGTCTTCCTGATCCGCGTACGGTAGACGAGGTCTCCGAAGTTCTCCTCGAGGATCTCGATCGCCTCGCGGGAGTGCAGCGTGCGCGCGTCGAACATCGTCGCGACGATCCCCTCGACGGCGACGTGCGGGTTGAGGTTCTCGCGAACCATCGCGAGCGTGTTCTCGAGCTGGACGAGCCCGCGCAGCGAGAGGTACTCGCACTGCACGGGGACGATGACGCCGGTCGCGGCGACGAACGCGTTGATCGTCAGCAGGCCGAGCGACGGCGGCGTGTCGATCAGCACGAAGTCGTACTGCCCACGCACCTCGGCGAGCGCCTTCTCGAGCGATCGCTCGCGACCGATCAAGGCGCTGAGCGCAAGCTCGGCGCCGGCGAGGTCGATCGAGGCGACGGCGAGGTCGGCCTCGCGCTGCTCGATCACCTCGGAGATCGGCACCCGGTGGACGAGCACGTCGAACATCGACCGCTCGATCGCATCGGGGTTCAGCCCCTGGCTCATCGTGAGGTTGCCCTGCGGGTCGAGGTCGACGAGGAGGACGCGATACCCCATCTCGCGGAACGCGACGCCGAGGTTCAGCGTCGTCGTCGTCTTCGCGACGCCGCCCTTCTGGTTCGCGAGCACGATCACGCGCGTCGCGGCCCGCGTCGCCTCGGAGGTGTCCTCCGCCGGCTCGGCAGCGGCAGCGGGCGCCTCGGCGACGTCCGGCGGAGTCTCCGGCGCGGGCTCGCTCACGACCGGCTCCGGGAGCCGCTCGACGTGCCCGGATCCGCGCTCCGGCGCCGGTGCAGGCGGTGAGCCGCCGGGTCTCGGCAGCAGGCGGATGAGCCCCATGACCCCGCTTCGTTCACCGCGGTCCCGTCGACTCCTTCACGCCGCCTCAATCCTCGCCATCCCAGTAGTCCAGCACGTCGAGACGGCCGATCACACCCAGGCCGCGGAGAGAGACCTTGCGCGAGCGGGGGTAGTAGGTGATGTCCCGGGGATCGCGCGTCCCGTACGCGAGGAACGAAAGCCAGTCATCCCCTGCCCGGAACGCGTGAGCGACGCCGGTCCCCGCCGGCCGCGCGACGACGCTGCCCGGCCGGACGTTATGTTCCTCGTCAGGACCGTCCGCGGTCGCGCCGCGCCAGAGCTCGAGGGTCCCCTCCCCGCCCGTGACGACGAAGATCTCCTCCTCGGCGTTGTGGCAGTGGGGCGGGTTGTGGAGCTTGCCCGCCGGAACCTCGAAGAGCCGGAGGCCGGTGGCGAACGACCCGGCCGCGCGGCCGAGGTCGCGGACGCTCCGCTCGACGGTCGCGCCGGCACGCGCGGCCGGCTCGACCTCGTCGACGTTCACCACGTGGGCGGGGCGCTCGCTCAGCTCGCCGAGCTCCGGCGGTCCCGCGGCCGCCTCCCGCTTCCACGGATGGTCCGACGGCTCGCCCTGCAGCACCCACGTCGGGCCGAGCCAGGAGACGCCTGCGCGGGGCAATAGCGTGTTCCGGGCGTAGTGGCGCTGGCCGAAGGCGAGCACGTCGAGGCCGTCGGGGCCGGCCTGGAGCGTATGGGCGTGGACGAGCGCGAGATGGACGAGGCAGTCGCCCGGCCGGACCGGAAACGCCTGCTGCTCCTCGCCGACACGCTGCACCGAGACGCCGGTGCCCCCGAGCACGAAGAAGACCTCCTCCTCTGATCCTTCGAGGTGGAGCGGCGTCGACCACGAGCCCGCCGGGACGCGGATCCGCTTCACCCCCACGGTGACGGACTCGTCCCCCGTGAGCGACTGCCAGTCGCCGCAGATATGGCCCTCTTCGCGTCGAACGACCGTCACGTCGTCCCAATGCGCGATCACGCACCGATCATGTCACGCGCCAACGCCTCCCGCAGTCGCGCGACCGCAGCGTCGCCGGCATCACCTCCTTCCTCTCGTGCCCACGCCTCCGCCTCTCGGAGGAGAGCGCGGAGCTCGCCGAGGAGCTCGACCGGGCCCGCGTTCGCCCGTCGCATGGACTCGATCCGGTCGAACCGCTCCAGCACGCTCCGCGCCTCCTCCATGGACCGACCGTAGCCCTGCACCCGTGACGGGGGTGTGCCGGGTTCGTGCCGGTTCCGCGACGGCGCCGCCGCGGCGCCCAACCCAGGGAAAGCGTCGCCCTACGAGGCGGCGCGCAGACGCCCCGGAGCCTCGAGCCCGAGGAGCGCGCGGTCGAGGCGCGTGCCGAGCGAGACCCGGTCGCCGTCGCGAAGGACCTCGACGAGCGAGCGCCGCACGGCCTCTCGAGCCGGGGACTCCGCCTCATCGCCGTCGCAGAGGCGCTCGAGCGCGCCGTGGAGCGCCTCCCGCCGGTCGGCCTCGGGCTCGAGGAGCACGGCGACCCGGAGCGGCCAGGTCGAGCCGAAGAGCGCTGCCAGCGCACCGCGAAGCTGCTCGGACTTGAAGGGCTCGTGCTGGAACAGCGAGAG
Organism: uncultured Actinomycetes bacterium; assembly: GCA_963742625.1. Taxonomy (GTDB): domain Bacteria; phylum Actinomycetota; class Thermoleophilia; order Gaiellales; family Gaiellaceae; genus Gaiella. The sequence continues at coordinate 40,164 of CAVUMO010000002.1, read as the reverse complement.
CTCCCAGCGGTCGAGCGCCTCGGCGAGGGTCGTGTCGCCGTCCGCGAGCGCGAGCCGCACGAGCAGCTCCGCGGCGAGCGCCGCGCGGAACTCGTCGAGCCGCGTCGGCTCGCCCGGCGGTTGCGTCGCCGCGATCGGGAGCACGGGCCGGATGCCGTAAGGCCGTCCGTCGAGCGTCTCGAACAGGACGGGACCGGCAGCGAGCGGCGCCGCGGTCGCGAGGCGGATGGCGCTGACCGCGTCGGCGATCTCGGCGGGCGCGTCGGGCACCTCCTCCTCCGGCCCGAGGGCGGAGCGCAGCTCGAGCATGCAGTAGCGGTCGGCCTCGCGGCCGAAGCCGGTGGGCAGCAAGGCGCGCGCCTCGGGCCAGTGGCGGGCGAGCTCGCCGTCGGCGGCGACGCGCACGCGGATGCCGGGACCGAGCTCGCGCTGGATCCCGGTCGTCAGCCCGACGAGCGGCGCGACCGCCGCGTACGACCGGCTCTCGCCGAACAGCGAGCGCTCCAGCTCGGCGTAGCAGCGCTCGAACGCCTCGTCGTCCCAGTCGAAGCCCCCGCAGGCCTCTGCGACGCGGACGAGAAGGTCGACGAGCACGGTGCGGAACAGCGCGTCGTCCTCGGACGGCTCGCGTCCGGCGTGTGCGCGTGCGTAGATCGCGGCAGCGCGCTCGCGGTGCAGCTCCTCGAGCGCGATCGTCGCGTCGTCCCGCCCGCGGAGACGCCCGGCGCGGGCTTCGACGAAGTCGCGGACGAGCGGCCGGTACTCGTAGAGCGCAGGCCCGTCGCGCCCACCGTGCTCCTCGAACGCGAAGGGCAGCGCCTCGCCGGCGTCGTCGAGCTCGCGCAGGAGGTACGCGAAGGCACCGAGCGTGAACGCGCGGAGCGCGTGCTGGAGCTGCGGCGCGCGAACGGCCATGCGCCTCAGTTAGGTGCGCTACGCAGGATTCCTGTCCGTCGCGCGCGCGAGGTGCGCGAGTGCCTCCTCGTTCAGGACGACCGTGCGGCCCCGGCGCAGCTCCACGATTCCGCGGCGCTCGGCGTCACGGAGGACGCGGTTGACGGTCGCACGTGACGTGCCGGCGAGGGCCGCGATGTCCTCCTGGATGAGCGGGATCACGACCGGTGGAGCTCCGCCGAAGACGCGAGCGAGCTCGAGCACCCTGCGTGCGACACGGGTCTCCGCGCCGACCGTGTACGCCTCGACGAGGCGCTCCGAGAGCGCCGCGACGCGCTCGGACAGGAGCCGCACGAGCACCTCGTCGACCGACGCGTGCATCCGCGCGAGGCGCCGCAGCTCCGAGCCGCGGACGACGAGCGTCTCGCCCGGCTCGAGCGCGGTGACCGTGGCGCTCCGCTCGCCCTCGGTCATCACCGCAAGCTCGCCGAATGTCTCGCCCGGCCCGCGGATCCCCAGGGCGACCGTGTCCCCGAGCGGTGTCCCGATGCGGACGTCGAAGCGGCCCTTCGCGACCAGGTGGACGGAGTCGGCCGGGTCGTAGCGGTGGAAGACGACCTCACCTCGCCGGTACGTGCTGCGGCGCGCGAGCGCGAGGACCGCGCGGACGTCCTCCGGCGGGATCCCCTCGAACAGCCGCCATTCCATGTGTCGCAAGCGTTACACAGCACGTGGCGCAGCGGTGCACGACGCGCGGCCGCCCCCTTCGTAGCGTCCCAGCCATGGTCGGACGGTCGAGGCGGACGAAGGAGGCAGAGATGGACGACAAGTCCACACGCATGATTTTCGCGACGGCAGCGCTCGCTGCCCTCGCGGCGGTGCTCGCAGGTCCCGCGGGCGCCTACATCCAAGAGGGCGACGGCGTACAGCCGGTCGCCTCCCAGTCGGACGGCTGGCAGGCGCAGTCGTCCGGCGACGTCGTCGTGCCCTATCTCAGCCAGGGGCAGGGCGTCGACAAGGCGCAGTTCTCCGGCGCGGCAACGCGGAAGGTCGCCGGCCAGAACGCGTCCCAGCAGGGGCTCGACGTCGCGATCAAGACGGCGATCGCGTCCCAGTCGCACGAGACGGGCCAGGTCGAGCCGCAGACGATCCCCTACCTCAGCCAGGGAATCGGCGTCGACCAGTCGCAGTTCGCGGGCGGCGCGTCGAACCGTGACGAGAGCACATCGGTGGCGCAGCTGCCCCATGGCGTCCAGGTCGTGCTCTCACCGTCGAGCGGCTCGCAGTCGCTCGGGCTCACGGGCGACTCGCCGCTCTCCCGCGTTTCCGCTCCCGAGCCCGAAGGGCTCACCGGAGACGGGGCGCTGACGAGGGTTCCCGAGACGGCTCCGACGGCCACGGTGTCCGGTGGGAACGACATCGACTGGACGTCGTTCGGAGCCGGAGCGGGGATGGTGGCGCTGCTCGCGGCAGGGCTCGTGGGGATCCTGCTGACGGCGCGCAAGCGCCACACGGTCGGCCTGCCGTAACCCGCAGCCGACATCGAGGGGAGCGAAGACGGGGCGCCGGCGGACGCCCCGTCTTCACGTGCGGACGGTGTTGAATTGGGCGATGGCAGACCGCCTTGCGGCGCAGCTTCGCTGGCAGGCGTCCGCCTGCGCCTCGCTCGGGTCAGGCTTCTACGCCACGCTGCTCGAGCGGCTCGCCGGCGATGCCGAGGCAGGCGGGCCCACGGCTCGCGTCCTCGCGGGGCACGAGGACGATCCGTTCGACTCGCTCGTCGCGCTCCGACTGCTCGGCGGGGTGCACCGCCGCGTGCTCCTGGGTCTCGAGCCGCGGCTGGCGGCGCACTACCCGAGCACGGGAGGGGACGACGACGCCGCTTCGGCGGTGACCGTGGTCCTCGGCGTCTTCGAGGAGCACGCGGACGAGCTGCGGGCGGCGCTCGAACGCCCGCCCCAGACGAACGAGGTGGGACGGGCCGGTCCGCTCGTCGGCGCGCTCTGGCACCTCCAGTCGATCGCGCCGTTGCCGGTGCGGCTCTTCGAGGTGGGCGCGAGCGGAGGGCTCAACCTCCTCGCCGATCGCTTTCGCTTCGAAGGTGCCGGCGCAACCGGGCCGGTGGGGTCGCCCGTCGTGTTCGCGGACGCGTGGCTCGGCAACGTCCCGTGGACCGGCCCCCTCCTGGACGTCGTCGAGCGGCTCGGCTCCGACCGCGACCCGATCGACTCGTCGACCGAGGAGGGCGCGCTGACGTTGACCTCGTACGTCTGGCCCGACCAGCGGGAGCGGCTCGCGCGGCTCCGCGGCGCGCTCGAGCTCGGGCGTGCGAATCCGGTCACGGTCGTGAGGCGGAGCGCGGCGGACTTCGCCGCCGACCTCGCCCCCGAGCCGGGCGCGTGGACGGTGCTGTGGCACTCGGTCATGTGGCAGTACCTCGACGACGCGGAGCGTGCTGCGGTCCTCGGCCACCTCGATCGCGCGGGGGCGTCGGCCGCGGACGACGCGCCTCTCGCCCACCTGGCCTTCGAGCCGCGCCGCCTCGCGCCGGACGCGGATCTCGCGTTCTACGTCACCGTGCGAACGTGGCCGGGCGGCCCGGAGCGGACGCTCGGCGTGGCACCGGCTCACGGGCTCCCCGTGGAGTGGGCCTAAGAACGGTCAGGGACGGAGCACGGCGCGCTTCGGACCGGCGAGGAAGCCGGCGTCCACGAGCAGCGGCAGGACGTCGCTCTCGACCACGGGGCGGCCGTCGAAGCGCTCGACGGAGAGCCGTCGCCCGCGGTCGGCGCGCACCCACGCGACGAGGGCGTCGAGCGCCGGCCGCAGCCAGTCGGGGTCCGGGTCGCGGAGCGGAAGCAGCGACCGTCCTCCCCGCTCGACGTACAGCGCGGCCGTGCCCCCGATGAGGACGACGTGCGCGCCGGCGACCCGCGCCGCCCTCGCCGCGGCGCGTCTCGGCCAGGGCAGGACGCCGCCGTACGGCTGCGCTGGATCCGCGGCGGCGAGCACGAGCGGCTCGTCGTCGTCCACCTTGCGGAGCTCCCGCAGTCGCTCGACGGCGCCTGGCAGCGCGAACTGCGCGCCCCCTAGCCCCTCGACGAAGTACCCGCGTCGGCAGGCGCCGACGGTCTCGAGCGCCCTGAGCTCGCCGTACACCGCGCCGTAGCCGCCGGCGATGCCCTCGGCGCGCACGCCGTCGCGCGTCACGATCCCCTGGCGCTCGAGGAGCAGCTCCGCGAGCGAGCGCCGCTCGGCCGGCGTCGCACCCGGAGCGAACAGACGCGAGGTGAGCGACCAGCGCCCGGCGGTCGCGACCTCGCCCGAGGCGCGCGAGCGCGAGAACCGCCGCGGGCGACGCTCCGCGGTCGGCACGCCGTACCGGCGCTTCGCGCGAAGCGGCGCCCAGGCGTCGTTCGTCACCTCGCCCGCCCAGACGAGCTCCCACAGCGCGGGCAGCGCGTCGGCCGGGTCGAGCTCCGCCGAGGAGAGGAGGTCGAGCCAGAACTCGGCGCTCCGTGACAGAGCCGCGCGAAGCGCGTCGTGGGCCGGGCCGGAGAGTGGGTCGGCGGCAGCGGGCGGGCCGAGGAGAGGCGCGTCCTCGCGGTAGTAGAGGGCGACGCGGTCGAGCCCGGCCCCGACCCAGACGACCTCGCCGGAGGCGCAGATCTGGTCGAGCGACGCAGGCTGGTAGCCGGGCACCCGGCGGGGCAGGATCTCGGACTCCCAGAGCGACACGGGCAGCGCCAGCCCCTGCAGGGGGACGAGGGCCTCTCGCAACGTCGCCCGGCGGTCGATCCCGTGCCAGCCCGGCAGGAACCGCCCGAGCGCCGAGTGCTCGGCAGGCTCGATTTCGCGCCGCAGCGCGGCGAGCGTGGCCCGGCGGATGCGGCGCAGCACGTCCGGGTCGCACCACTCGCGCTCGGTGCCGCCTGGGCGGAGCTCGCCCCGGACGAGCAGGTCGCGGACCTCGAGACCGGCCAGCATCGACTCCGCCTCGTCCGGCTCGAGGGCGTACCGGCGAGCGAGCTCGCCGGTCGTGAACGGCCCGCGCGAGCGCGCGAAGCGGAGGACGACCCGCTCGAGGGCACCCTCGAGCGGGTCGAGGAAGGCCTCGGGCAGTCCACCGGGCGGCATCACGCCGAACGCGTCGCGATAGAGGCCCGCGTCCTCGGCCGCGACGAGCGCCTCGGCGGCACCGACATGCGCGCGGAACGCGCGCCGCTCACGCACGAGGGTCTCGGCGAACCCCGCGTCGACCTCCGCGTCGCGCAGCTCCCCGACGCGGCGGAGCAGGTCGTGCAGCTCGTCCGCGTTGCGCGGGACGGGTCGTAGCGAGGTTTCGACGTCGGCGAGGGCGCCTGGGTCGACGAGGTCGCGCAGCTCCTCCTGTCCGAGCAGTTCCCGCAGGAGGTCGCGGTCGAGCGACAGCGCCTGCGCCCGGCGCTCGGCCGCCGGCGTGTCGTCCTCGTACATGTAGGTCGCGATGTAGTCGAAGAGGAGCGACGAGGCCATCGGCGACGCCGACGGCGTCTCGAGCTCGACGAGGTCCAGGTCGCGCGAGCGGAGCCCGTGGAGGATCCCGCGCAGCGCCGGGAGGTCGAAGACGTCCTGCAGGCACTCGCGATACGTCTCGAGGATGATCGGGAAAGAGCCGTACGGCCGCGCGACCTCGAGGAGGCTCTGGGCCTTGAGCCGCTGCTGCCAGAGCGGCGTGCGCCGCCCCGGCCGCCGCCGCGGGATCAGGAGCGCACGGCCGGCGTTCTCGCGGAAGCGTGAGCCGAAGAGGGCGGTGCGGCCGACCTCCTGCACGACGAGGTCCTCGAGCTCCTCGGGCTCGACGAGCAGCTCCGCGAGCGAGGGCGGCGCGTCGGCGTCGGGCAGGTGCAGTGCGATCCCGTCGTCGGACCAGAGCGACTGAACCTCGAGCGAGAGCGTGTCGCGGAGCTTCGCCTGGAGCGCCATCGCCCACGGCGCGTGCACGCGGCCGCCGAACGGGGTCAGGATGCAGATCCGCCAGTCGCCGATCTCGTCACGGAACCGCTCCACGACTACGGTCTTGTCTGTCGGCAAGGCGCCTTGCCGCTGCTGGTCGCGAAGGAACGCGAGGAGGTTTTCGCCGCACGCTCGTCGAGGTGGTACTCGTCGCGGAGCCGTCGAGGTCGCGCGCGTGTCCGACAGCGCCGACAGCGTCCGCGATGCCGCGCCGATCCGGGCGCCGAGCTCGTACGGCCGCCCCACGCCTTCGCCCCTCCAGAACGGCACTGCACCGGGGACGCCGGGCGCCGGCGAGACGAGCACCCGGTCGCGCGTGATCTCCTCGATCCGCCACGTGGAGGCGCCGAGCATGAACGTCTGCCCCTGACGCGCCTCGTAGACCATCTCCTCGTCGAGCTCGCCGACGCGGCCGCCGTCCCCCACCTGGAAGACGCCGTACAAACCGCGGTCGGGGATCGTCCCGGCGTTCGTCACCGCGAGCCGGCGCGCGCCGGTGCGACCGCGGATCACCCCGGCGGTCCGGTCCCAGACGATCCGGGTCGGAGCTCGGCGAACTCGTCGGACGGGTAGCGGCCGGCGAGCATGTCGAGCACGTTCTCGAGCTGCTCGCGCGAGAGGTCGGCGAAGGGGTAGGCGCCGCGGACGAGCGCGTGCAGGTCGTCGACCGCGATCTCGTCGTCGGCGCAGATCGCGACGATCTGCTGAGCGAGGACGTCGAGCGGGTTCCGCGGGATCGCGGTCTCCTCGATCGCGCCCTCGCGCATGGCCTTCGCGACAACGGCGCATTCGAGCAGGTCGGCCCGAAACTTCGGGAAGATGCGGCCCTTCGAGACCGCGCCGAGCTCGTGCCCCGCGCGACCGACCCGCTGCAGGCCTCGCGCGACCGACTTGGGGCTCTCGACCTGGACAACGAGGTCGACGGCGCCCATGTCGATCCCGAGCTCGAGGCTCGAGGTTGCGACGAGGCACGGGATGCGGCCGGCCTTCAGGTCCTCCTCGATCAGCACCCGCTGCTCCCGCGCGAGCGAGCCGTGGTGCGCGCGCGCCACCTCTGCCTCCGCGAGCTCGTTGATGCGCAGGGCGAGGCGCTCGGCGAGGCGGCGGTTGTTGACGAACACGATCGTCGAGCGGTGCGCCCGCACGAGGTCAAGGAGCGCGGGGTAGATCGACGGCCAGATCGAGCGCGAGTTGGCCTCGTAGCCGGAGTCCATCTCGACGCCGTCCTGCACCACGGGCTGCGCGAGATCGAGGCCCGTCCCCAGCTCGCGCATGTCCTCGACCGGGATCACGACCTCGAGGTCGAGCTCCTTGCGCTGGCCGGCGTCCACTAGGGTGATCTCGCCGCCGGAGCCGACGACCCAGCGCCCGATCTCCGCGAGCGGACGCTGCGTCGCCGAGAGGCCGATCCGCTGGAACGGCTGCGACGCGACACGCTCGAGCCGCTCGAGCGAGATGGCGAGATGCGCGCCGCGCTTCGTCCCCGCCACCGCGTGCACCTCGTCGAGGATCACGGTCTCGACGCCGCGCAGCGTTTCCCGCCCCTGCGAGGTGAGCAGCAGGTAGAGCGACTCGGGCGTCGTGATGAGGACGTCGGGCGGCCGACGCAGCATCCGCTGGCGGTCGCGCTGCGGGGTGTCGCCCGTGCGTACTCCCACGACGAGCTCCGAGCGCAAGCCCGCGAGCGGCCCACGGAGGTTCCGCTCGATGTCGTAGTTCAGGGCCTTCAGCGGGGAGACGTAGAGGAGCCGCAGCCCCTCGCCCGGCCCGTCGTTCAGCCGGTCGATCCCATGGAGGAACGCGGCGAGCGTCTTGCCCGACCCGGTCGGCGCCTGCACGAGCACGTGCACGCCGGTTGCGATCGCGGGCCAGGCGAGCTCCTGCGCGGGCGTCGGGCTGCCGAACGCCCGCTCGAACCAGGCCCTCGTTGCCGGGGAGAGCGACGCGAGCGCATCCACGCTGCAACGGTAGCCACGGGGTCGCGCCCCGGGCGTACGGACGACCGTACGGCCCTCAGCCCGACCCCGGGTCGAGCCAGGCGTTGGCGGCCATGAGCCCGTTGACCGAACGGAAAGGGATCGGCCGCGCTCAGGCGACCCACATTTCAGTTTGCGTACGATCGACTCGATGGCGCCCGACGAGCTCCACTTCACCGGCGACCCGGAGGCCGACGCGCTCATCGCGCGCGACCCGCTTGCCCTGCTGATCGGGTTCGCGCTCGACCAGCAGATCACGGTGCAGACCGCGTTCGCCGGCCCGCTCAAGCTGCGGCAGCGGCTCGGGACGCTCGACCCCGCGGCGATCGCGGCGACCGACCCCGCCCGGCTCGAGGAGGCGTTCCGCGAGAAGCCTGCGATCCACCGCTTCCCCGGCGCGATGGCAAAGCGGGTGCAGGACCTCTGCGCGTTCGTCGAGACCGAGTACGACGGCGATGCCTCGCGGCTGTGGATCGAGGCGCGCGACGCGAAGGACCTCGAGCGACGGATCCGTGCCTTGCCGGGCTTCGGCGACATGAAGGTCAAGGCGCTGAGCGCGGTGCTCGCGAAGCGCCTCGGCGTCGAGGTCGCGCGCCCCCTCGCGCCCGACTACCCCACGCTCGGCGACGTCGACTCCGTCGAGGCGCTCGAGGCCTACCAGGCCGCGAAGCGCGCCTACCGCAGCGCCCGTCGAGGGAAAGTTACGAAGGCCTGATTATCCCTCCCGAGCCGCAGCCCGTCCCGGGAGCGCAGCCCTCGGCGACGAAGCGAGCGTGAGCGGTGAACGCGTTCAATGCCGACTCCTGGATCCCGCCACTGTCGCCTTCGGCGTGGGCTCGAGATGCCGCCGAGCATTACGTCTGTCTCGGCGCCGTTCCAGCGGCTCTACGGGCCGCCGACGCCCCGGCGCGGGTGCAGGTCGATCCGATCACCTTTGCCGTGATCGGCGGCGCCCTGTTCGCGATCTGCGAAGAGATGGACCTGACGCTCCGTAACACCTCGCTGTCGCCGATCATCAACATCGGCAAGGACTTCTCCTGTGCCCTCTTCACCGCCGACGCACAGCTCGTCGCCCAGGCATGCAACTGCCCGGGGCACGTCGGGTCGATGCATTTCGCAGTGATGGCGTGCATCGACCGGTTCCCGCGGGACGAGATGCGCCCAGGCGATGTCTTCATCCTCAACGATCCGTACCGGGGCGGAACGCATCTTCCGGATATCACGCTGATCACCCCGATCTTCGTCGGTGACGAGATCGTGATGTTCGCCGGGAACCGGGCTCATCACAGCGACGTCGGCGGGAGTGTGCCGGGCAGCTTTCCGATGTCGAGCGAGATCTACGAGGAAGGGATCAGGATCCCTCCAGCCCGGCTCGTCGATCGCGGCACGCGCATCGACGCCGTCTCCGAAATCCTCCTTGCCAACGTGCGAACGCCGAGGGAGGTTGAAGGCGACCTCGACGCACAGATCGCCGCGAACGACGCCGGCGTCAGGGGCGTCGTACGCCTCCTCGAGAGGTACGGGCGCGACGTCGTGCTCGGAGCGGTGGACGAATACCTCGACCACTCGGAGCGGGCGCTGCGCGAGAGCCTGCTCCTGCCGAACGGCACGTACTCGGCGTCGGACCGGATCGACGGGAACGGACACGATGACCGCCCGCTCGAGATCGCCGTCTCGCTCACGATCCGCAACGGCGATGTGTTCGTTGACTTCGCGGGCACAGATCCGCAGTCGCGCGGGCCCGTCAACAGCGTCTTCCCCGTGACCGTCTCCATGGTCGTCTCGACGCTGCTCTCACTCACCGACCCGACGATCATGCCCAATCACGGCTTCTACCGGCCAATCCACGTCACGGCGCCCGCCGGCTCGCTCGTGAACCCGCGGTTTCCGGCGCCGGCCGTCGGCTTCCCCGATGTCTGCAACCGGATCGTCGACGTCGTCATCGCGGCGCTCGCCCCGGTCATCCCCGAACGCGTCATCGCCGCGACGAGCGGAACGACGTGCAATGCCTTCCTCGGCGGTCGGCACCCGATCACGGGCGACCCGTACGTCTGGTACTCGATCAACTCCCAGGGTGGATGGGGTGGACGCGCCGGGGCCAACGGCTGGCACAACGTCTGCTTCATCGAGGCGAACGGCTGGGACATCCCCGTCGAGACGATCGAGTACCGGTATCCATGGCGGGTGCTCGCCTACCGGCTGCGAGGCGATTCTGCCGGTGCGGGTCGCTGGCGCGGCGGCGAAGGCAACCACCTCGAGCTTTCGCCCGTAGGCCACGATGCGATCTTCTCTCTGAACGGGGATCGCGCGAGCACCCCGCCGTTCGGGCTGTTCGGCGGCAAGCCCGGGGCCACCGCGCGCTGCCACATCCGACGGAGTGACGGCACGGAGGAGCAGGTTGCACGATGGACGATGAAGGCCGAGCGCGTTGCCGTGCGCGAAGGCGACGTGCTCGTCATCGACGCGACCAGCGGGGCCGGCTACGGCAACCCGCTGGAGCGCGACGCCCGAGGCGTCCTCGACGACGTGCTCGACGGCATCCTCTCGTGCGAGCGGGCGCGAACCCAGTACGGAGTCGTCATCGACCCCGGAACCGGTGCGCTCGACGAGGAGGCGACGCATGAGCTCCGCGCCGAGCTGAGTCGGGCATTCGACGCGATCGCACCAGGTCGCAGCCCCGTCGACCGGCGAGGGTACGAGCTGGTGCCGCCTGCCGCGACGTGAGCGAGGCGCGGCACATTCTCGGGATCGACATCGGAGGGACGTTCACGGACGTGCTCGCGGTCGATGTGGAGACCGGTGGGCTGTCGGTGGCGAAGGTGCCAACCGTGCCGGGGAGCCTCGTCGACGGAATCGTCGCGGGGGTGGAGGAGCTCGGTCTCGAGCTCGGCGCGGTTTCGCGCATCGTCCATGGCAGCACGACGTGCACGAACGCGCTGATCGAAGGCACGCAGGCCCGCACCGGCTTCATCGGGACACGCGGGTTCAGCGACGAGTTCGACATCCAGCGCATGGCGCGACGGTGGGCGAAGACGCCCAGGGCGGCGATCTACGACCTCCACCAGGTCAAGCCTGCGCCGTTCGTCCCGCGCCGGCTTCGCCGGGAGGTCGACGAGCGGACGCTCTTCTCCGGCGAGATCGTCGAGCCGCTGGACGTCGGCCAGCTCGACGAGGCCGCGCAGACGCTGATCGCACACGGGGCCGAGGCGATCGCGATCTGTTTCCTGTGGTCACCCGTCAACGACTCCCACGAACGGCAGGCGAAGGCGCAGCTCGCGAATCTCGTACCCAGCGGGTTCGTCTCGATCTCGACCGAGGTCGCCCCGGTGATCCGCGAGTACGAGCGCATGGTCACGACGGCCGTGAATGCGTCGCTCCTGCCCGTGCTCGGCGGATACCTGCAAAGCGTGGACGAGCGGCTGCACGACCACGGCTTTCGCGGCCGACTCCTGCTCATGCAGTCCCACGGAGGGGTGAGCGGCCCCGACGGGCTCCGCGACCTCCCCGTGCTCACGCTCCGCGGCGGCCCCGTCGGCGGTGCTGTCGCGGCGTCGTTCCTGGCTCGCAGGCTGGAGCGGCCTCGCGTGATCTCGTGTGATATCGGCGGAACGAGCTGCGACACGGCACTCGTGCTCGACTACGAGGTGCCGATCACCGACGGCACGGAGGTCGACTATTACCCCGTACGCATCCCGACCTCGGACATTCGCTGCATCGGCGCGGGTGGGGGCAGCATCGCGAACATCGACACGGGTGGCGCCCTGCGTATCGGGCCGGAGAGCGCCGGCTCGTTGCCCGGGCCCGCGTGCTACGGCCGAGGCGGCACGCAGCCGACGCTCACCGACGCGAACCTGGTCCTCGGCCGTCTCGGAGCAGATTCGCTCGCGTCGGGCATCGAGCTGTTGACCGACGAGGCCCGTAGAAGCCTCGCGGATCTCGCCCTGTCTCTCGAAATGGCGGTCGAGGCCGTGGCCGAGGGCATCGTCAGGATCGCAGTCGCGAACATGGCCGACTCGATCAGGCTGCAGACGATCGACCGCGGGCACGACCCGCGCGAGTTCACGCTGATCGCCTTCGGCGGCGCCGGACCGCTACATGCCACGCTCCTCGCCGATGCGTGCTCGATACCGGAGGTCGTGATCCCGGTCGCCCCCGGCGTCTTCTCGTCGCTCGGCATGATCGTCGCCGACCACAGCCACTACGCGCGATCCTCCTATCTCGTCGCACTCGACGAGGCCGACGGTGCAGACCTGGAGCGACGCTTCTCCGATCTCGAACGGGAAGCCACACGTCAGCTGACGCACGACACCGGCGAGACGCCGTCCCGGCTACGGCGCAGCGCAGCAATGCGGTACGTGCTCCAGGAATGGGAGCTGCCCGTCGAGCTTCGGGCAGGATGTCTCGAAAGCGACGATCTCGAGGAGATTCGCGACCGCTTCCACAACGCCCACCATGCGCGCTACGGCTTTTCACGAAAGGACAGACCAGTTGAGTTCGTGGCGCTGCTCGTGAGCGCTGCGGTGCCCGCTCCACCCGTCACCTACTGGGCACCACCGCCCCCGCCCGGCGGGGCGAGTGCAGGCGAGAGCTCTCGAACCTGGCCCGTCGTCGTCGATTCTCGGGAGGGGGCGGTCGACGTCGACGTCCACGCTCGCGCCCGTCTCCAGCCCGGCGACGAGCTTCACGGTCCGGTCGTCGTGACCGAACCGACGAGCACGACGTACATTCAGCCGGGGTGGGACGTCGTCGTCGACGCCATGGGCAACCTCGTCGCGAGGGCGGCATGAGCAGCTCTCGCCGGGCGCGAGACGAGGAAGCAGCCGGTCTGCTCTCGGACACGGTCCGTGCGATGCGCCGCTCGGGCATCCGGGAGATGATGGATCTCGCAGACGTCGCGGACGACGGTCTCCATCTCGAGATCGGCGAGCCCGACTTCCCGACGCCTCCGCATGTGATCCGCGCTGCGGCGCAGGCCATGCAGGACGGGCAGGTGAAGTACACGCTCTCGCGCGGCACGGGTCAGCTGCGTGAGGCAATCGTCTCGAAGCTGCACACGCACAACTCGATCCCGGCGTCCACAGACAACGTGGTCGTCACGACCGGCGGCACGACCGCGGTCCTAGAGGCTCTGCTCGTGCTCCTCCGCGTCGGCGACGGCGTGTTGATCCCCGACCCCGGCTGGCCAAGCTTCGAGATGATCGTCACGCTCCTCCGCGGTCGCGTGCTTCGGTACGGGCTTCGCGCGGAGGCCGACTACACGCCCGACCTCGACGAGGTCGAGCGCCTCGCTCGAGACGCACGTGTGCTCGTGATCAACAGCCCGAGCAACCCGACGGGCGCGGTCTTCACCCGTGACACGCTGGAAGGCCTGGTCGGGATCGCCGAGCGCCACGGCCTCGTCGTCGTCAGCGACGAGGTCTACGAGGACATCGTGTTCGACGGCGCGCACGTGAGCGTCGCCTCGCTCGGGGGCGACGCGCCGGTGGTCTCCGTCTTCAGCTTCTCCAAGGGCTATGCCATGACGGGGTGGCGCATCGGGTACCTCGCCGCCCCCGCGGTCATTGCAGAGGCCGTCGTGAAGGCACAGGAAGCGGTGGTCGCGTGCCCCTCTTCCCTTGCGCAACACGCCGCGCTCGCCGCGCTCTCCGGGCCTCGAGACTGCATCGACGAGATGCGCGAGGAGTACCGCGCTCGCCGCGACCTCGCGGTTCAGCGCCTCGAGACCGAAGGTCTGCTGCTCACGCGGCCGCGCGGAACCTTCTACGTCATGGCCGACATCGCACGCAGCGGCCTCGACAGCTACGAGTTCGCCCGCCGCCTCCTCGTCGAGCGCGGCGTCGCCGTCGCCCCTGGAGCGACGTTCGGCGACGAGGCGAGCACCGCGGTCCGTCTGTCTCTCGCCTCACCGCCGGAGACGATCGCCGAGGGGATCAGGCGTATCGGCGAGGCGATACGGCAACAGGACCGCGACCGCACGGCAAGGACTGCGGGATGATGAGTGCCATGGACCGCAGCAGCGTCGACTGGCGCGGGTACATCCCGGCGATGGTGACGCCGTTCACGCGCGACGGCGAACTCGACCGCGACGGCTTCTCGGAGCTTCTCGAGTGGCTCGTCGGCGAAGGGATGCACGGGATCGTCGTCGCGGGCTCGAGCGGCGAGTGGTTCAGCCTCGCTCCCGATGAGCGGATCGACCTGTTCAAGATGGCCGCGACCCAGGTCGATGGCCGTATCCCCGTGATCGGCTGCTGCAATGCGATCTCGCCGCGCGAGTCGCTCGCATACGCGCGCGCCGCCGAAGAGGCGGGCCTGGACGGCATCATCGTCGCGCCCCCACCGTACTCGCGCCCGAACGAGCGCGAGATCGTGGCGTTCTACCGATCGATCGCGGAGCGCGTCCGACTGCCGCTTTCGCTCTACAACTGGCCACGCGGAACCGGCATCGACATGCCGCCCGAGCTCATCGCCCAGCTTGCCGAGATCGACACCGTCGTCGCGATCAAGAACTCGACCTCGAGTCTGGCCGCCTTCGTCCAGACGTTCTTCGCGCTCGGCGACCGGCTACGCATCTTTGGATTCGGCGCCGACGAGCTCAGCATGACGCTGCTCGTGCATCACGGCGGTGACGGCACGATCGGCGGAGGCGGCGCGCTCGGCCGCGACCACCCGGACTACTTCAATCACCTCTGGGCTGGCGACCTCGAAGCCGCGCACGCCTGCGGCGAGCGCGACAAGCGCTTCTTCGAGTTCTCGATGTACCCGGACTTCAGCCCCAAGTTTGCGTCGGCCCAGGCCGTGATGAAGGCGGCGCTGAACGTGAGAGGGTTGCCCGGAGGCTATCCACGGCCCCCGTATCTGCCACTCGACGACGAGGAACACGAGAAAGTCGTCGTGTTCATGACCGAGCTCGGTCTCGTGCCCGTGCCGACGTGATGGCAGGTCCGCTCACGAAGGCGAGCCGCACACAACACGCGTGCTCGCAGTCGAACATCCACCGACGAAGGAGGCTCGAGCATGGGACGTGAGCTGATCAATCCCGCCTCGCTCCACCCCGCTCCCGGGTTCAGCCACATCACCGTCGCGACCGGGTCGCGCACGATCTACTTCGCCGGGCAGGTCGCGCTCGACGCCGCGTTCAACATCATCGGTGAGGGCGACCTTCGTGCCCAGACCATTGCAGCGATGCGCAACCTCGAGACCGCGATGCACGAGGTGGATGTCAGCTGGGACGACATCGTGCGCCGAACCGTCTACACGACGATGCCCACCGAGTTCGAGACGATCTCGAGCGCGATCGCAGAGGTCACCGGGGGAGCCGGGGACCCGGCACAGACGATCGCTGGCGTGACCGGGCTCGCGCTTCCAGGTCTGTTGATCGAGGTCGAGGCGACCGCGTCCGTGTAGCAGAGCGGCTAGGGGCGCACCTCGACCGCGCGAAAGCCGCCCGAGCCGTCGCCCACGACCCGAAAGGCGTACGGCCCCGACGCGTGGGTGATCGCGGTTCGGGCGCCCGAGTCGGCGAGCTCGCCGAGGACGCGACGCCGCGTCGCGAGAGCCGTCTCTCCCTCCTCGTCCGACGAGGTGTCCAACTCGGGGCGCGCCACGTGCTCGACGTTGTGGAAGCTGTCGGCCGCGAACACGAAAGGATCTTCCCCAGCGACCTCGACGCACATGTGGCCGACGCGATGTCCCGGCGCGCTCCGCACCGTGATCCCCTCCGCGACGGCGTCGCCGTCGCGAACCGTTTCGAGCCGACCTTCCGACTCGAGCAACGCGAGAAGCCGCGTGCCGACGTTGTCCGGCGCGTCGGGATCAGCTGCGTGGGCCGCCGCGACCGCGTCCTCGTGCACGGCGACGCGTGCCTTCGGAAACGCGAGCTCCAGGTCGTCCGGCCATGTCCCCGAGAGCAGGCCGCCGGCGTGGTCGTAGTCGAGATGGGTGAGCACCACGAGATCGACGTCAGCGGGCGTGACCCCGACCGAGGCGAGCGCGCCCTCGGTGTCCGCGTGAATGCCGTCGAACGGCCACCAGGCCGTCGTGAACCCCGGGCCGGCATCGACCAGGACGGTCTGCTCGGGGCTCCGAAGGACGACGACGTTGATCGGCGACCACGCCCACTCGGGGTAGCCGGGTGCGATCCATTCACCGGGGTGGATGGACGCGCCGACCTCGACGAGCGTCACGCGCCAGCGACCCGCCGAGGCGATCGCGTCGGCGTCGGCCGTCACGCGAGCACCGCTACCGGGAGCGCCATCCCGACGACCCAGCGCGGCGCGTTGACGATCTCGTGGATCCGGAGGTCCCCCGCGATGCTCGTCAGCGCGTAGGCCTCCTCGGGGGCGAGGCCGAAGCGGCCGGAGAGCAGGTCGACCATCGCCCGCGCCGCGCCCCGGGCCGCCTCGTGGAGGTCCTCCGCGACACCGGTCGTGATGTGCAGGCTGCCCGAGACCGGGGGCGCCACAGTGGGGACGAGGAGCTGCGGCGCGTCGATCCGTATGTCGCGCCTGATGCCGAGCCGGAGCGCGATCTCCATCCCGGTCTCGATCGCGCTCCCACAGACCTCCCCGTCGCCCTGCGCGGCATGCCCGTCTCCCGCCGAGAACAGGGCGCCCTCGACGCCGACCGGCAGGAAGAGCGTGGCTCCGGCGGTGAGGTGCCGGACGTCGATGTTCCCGCCGAACCGCGAGGGCGGAATGACCGAGTGCGGGCCCGGGCTTTCCGGGGCGACGCCGATCGTGCCCGGGAACGGCCGGGACGGCAGCTGGAGCCGGTCGCCGAAGAGCACGCGCCCGTCCTCGATCCGCGAGATGCGCAGCCACGGCTCCGGGAAGTCGTCGGCGAGGAGCCCGAACCCCGGGACGATCGCCGTCCAGCCCCATGCCCGCGTCCGCACCTCGAGCACCTCGACCTCGAGCACGTCGCCCGGTCGCGCTCCCCGGACGAACACCGGGCCGGCGACCGGGTTCATCAGGTCGAAGTCGACGGAGGCGAGGTCGGCGACGACGGCGCGCTCGCCGATCTGGTCGCGCGAGGCGTCCGGCACGTGGAGCTCGACGATGTCACGGTCCTCGAGCTCGAGTGCCGGCTCGAGGTCGCGGTCCCAGGCGCCGTGGAACGACGAGCACACGCGGCGCGCGCTCCCCGGTTGTCCCGAGACTGCCATCACCGGCCGAGATACGCCCGCTTGAGGTCGTCGCTGGCGAGGAGCGCGTCCGCCTTGTCGGCGAGGGCGATCACGCCGGTCTGGAGGACGTAGCCGCGGTCGGCAATCGACAGCGCCATGTTCGCATTCTGCTCCACCACGAGCACGGCGACTCCTGTTGCGTTCACCTCGCGGATGATCTCGAAGTTCTGCTCGACGAGCGCCGGCGCGAGCCCCATCGACGGTTCGTCCATCAGGAGAAGACGCGGGCGTGACATCAGCGCGCGGCCCATCGCCAACATCTGCTGCTCGCCACCGGACAGCGTGCCGGCGAGCTGGGCGCGCCGTTCGTAGAGCCGGGGGAAGAGGGCGTGGACGCGCTCGCGGGTCTCGTCGATGTCGTCGTCCTCCCGCAGGTGCGCGCCCATCTCGAGGTTCTCCGCGACGGTCATCGGCGCGAAGACGCGCCGATTCTCGGGCACGATCGCCATGCCGCGCTTGATCCGATATGGGGTCGGCCGGTCGGTGACGTCCTCGCCCTCGAGCTCCACGCTGCCGCTCCGCGGTCGCACGAGGCCGAGCGCCGTCTTGAGCGTCGTGGACTTGCCCGAGGCATTGCCTCCGAGCAGGCATACGACCTCGCCCTCTGCCACCTCGATCGTGACCCCCTCGAGGATTCGGATCTCGCCGTAGTACGTCGTGACGTTGTCGAGCCGGAGCAGCATCGTCATTTCGTCGTCGCCGCCCCCTTTCCGAGGTAGGCCTCGATCACCGCGGGGTGCGTGGCGACGTGCTCGAACGAGCCCTCCGCGATGACGGTGCCGTGGTCGAGTGCGACGACACGGTCGGAGACGCCCTCGACGACGTGCATGTCGTGCTCGATCATGACGACCGTGAAGCCCGCCTCGTCGCGCAGGCGCGCGGTCAGCTCGGTGATCTCATGCGTCTCGTGCGGGTTCATGCCCGCGGCGGGCTCGTCGAGCAGTAGGACGCGCGGTCTTGTCGCCATCGCGCGCGCGATCTCGAGCCGGCGACGGTTCGCGTACGAGAGGGTGTAGGCGGGCTGCTCCAGCCTGAACCCGGCGAGCCGCTTCCCGAAGAACGAGAGGAGCTCCTCGGCGAGCCGCTGCTCTTCCGACTCCTCGGCTCTCGCGCTCCGCGTCCGCAGGACGGCCTGCCAGGGCCGCGTACGGGTTCGCCCGTACCCGCCGACCATCACGTTCTCTCGCACGGACATGTTCAGGAAGAGCCGGATCGACTGGAACGTCCGCGCCGCGCCCATCGTCGCGATCCGGTGCGGCGGGAGGCCGACGATGTCCTCGCCTGCAAGGCGGATCGTCCCCTCGTCGGGCCCGTACACCCCGGTGACGAGGTTGAACACCGTCGTCTTGCCCGCCCCGTTCGGCCCGATGAGGCTGACAATCTCGCCCTCCTCGACCACGAGGTCGAGGTCCTGGATCACGCGGAGGCCGCCGAACGACTTCGAGACGCCTCGCAACTCGAGGAGCGGCGCCATCAGACGCGCTCCACGCGAGGAGTGCCGAGCAGTCCGTGCGGGCGCGAGATCATCATCACGATGAGGAGGACGCCGAGGAGCAGCTGCCGGGTGATGCTCGGCTCGTCCACCAGCCGGTTCTCCCAGACGAACGCCGCGAGGTAGAGAAGAGGAACCAGGAGAATCGTGCGCGTCCGCGCCGACACGCGCGTGAGCGCCACGACGCCGACCACGACCGCGCAGAACGCCCAGTTCCCGATCATCGTCGGGTCCTCGGGGAGCACGACCCAGGATTCGATCGCCGAGCCAAACGCGCCGCTCGCCTGCACCTCACCCGCAACCGCGTCGGGCCAGATCGCGCCGACGACGACATGCACGACGAAGCCGAGCGCGACGGTCGCGCCGACGACCGCCGCGAGCGTCCTCCACGGACGCACCTTCGCGATCAGCGTGACCGCGATCACGCCGTAGAACGCGGCACTCGCCTGCCCCGGGTCACGGAGGAGGTCGAGCACGAGCGTCACGACGATCCCGCCGGCGACCGCGCCGGCGAGGCTGCCGCTGCCCCCGAGGATCAGGGCGGCGTAGATCACGATGAGGAACTGGATCTGGAAGTTCAGCGGGTAGACGCCGAGCTGGAACGAGGCGAAGACGCTGCCCGCCAGCCCGGCGACCGCCGCGCCGCTCGCGAACGCCATCAGCTTCAGCCGCCTGATCGGGACGGTCATGATCTCCGCGGCGAGCGGGTCGTCGCGGAGCGCCCGCCACGCGCGCCCGGTCCGCGAGCGGTCGACGAGGTACAGCATTGTCACGATGACCGCCACGAGGACGAGTAGTAAGTAGAAGTACGACGTCGGGCTCGAGAGCTCGAAGCCGAGGAACGAGAACGGGTCGACGCCGGAAATGCCGTTCGGCCCGCCCGTCAGGTCGACCCCCAGGCGGTCGAAGTTGAGTGCCAGCTCGAGGAAGATCTGGCTGAAGAAGAGCGTGACGATCGCGAGGTAGTCGCCGCTCAGCCGCCACGACGGGAGCCCGAGCACGAGCCCGAGGAGCCCTGTCGCGAGGATCACGATGGGCACCGCGAGGAGCGTCGGCAGGTGGATGCCGAGCTGGTCCGAGGAGAGGAGCGCGAACGTGTACGCCCCGAAGCCGTAGAAGGCAACGAAGCCGAGGTCGAGCAGGCCGGCCCAGCCGACCGAGACGTTGAGCCCTACGGCGAGGAGCGCCAGCAGCAGCCCGTTCACACCGATGCGGACGAGGAAGTCGGAGCTGACGACGAGCGGCACGAGCGCAGCGAGGGCGACGAGCACGCCGAGCCGTCCGAGAGGCGGCACCGAGCCCCAGCGTCGCTTGCCCCGGCCCCACCATCCGCGAGGCCCCTCGGTGCGGGACTCCGCCGTCTCGACCCACCGGTCCGAGCCGATCGACATCCCGGTCAGACCTTCCCCACCGCGGGCCGGCCGAGCAGCCCGGTCGGACGGACGACCATCATCACGACGAGCACCGCGAAGACGATCACGTTCTGGAACGTCGACGAGATGTACGCGGCGGTGAACGACTCCGCCAGTCCGACGAGCATTCCGCCGAGCATCGCGCCCGGGATGCTCCCGATGCCGCCGATCACGGCGCCGGTGAACGCCTTGAGGCCGGCGACGAAGCCCATCAGCTGGAACACCCTGCTGAAGACGAGGCCGGCCATCACCCCGGCGACGCCCGCGAGCACCCCACCGACGAAGAACGCGATCATGATCGTCCGGTCGACGTCGATGCCGATCATCTGCGCGCCCTCGCGATCGTACGAGACGGCCCGCATCGAGCGACCCAGCTTCGAGCGGCCGACCCACATCGTCAGGGCGACCATGACGGCGACGGTCGTCACGATCACGATGATCCGGATCAGCGAGATGTTGAGGGGGCCGGCGTGGATCCCGCTCGTGAACGGGATGAAGCTCGACGCGTCGTAGTTGCGGATGTCCGGGCCGAGCAGGA
The DNA here is from genome assembly GCA_963742625.1 of uncultured Actinomycetes bacterium. Classification (GTDB taxonomy): domain Bacteria; phylum Actinomycetota; class Thermoleophilia; order Gaiellales; family Gaiellaceae; genus Gaiella. The sequence goes on along the minus strand of CAVUMO010000002.1, from coordinate 19,673 downwards.
GGAGCACCGCGTTTTGGAGGAACACGGACACGCCGAGCGCAGTGATCAGCGGCGCGATCCGCGAGGCCTCGCGTAGTGGCTTGAACGCGATCCGCTCGATCGCAACCGAGAGCACGCCAGATCCGAGCGCCGCCGCCGTGAACATCAGCACCAGCGCGAGCGGCACCGGCACGGCGAGGGAGGCCGGCCCCCCGAGCCCGCTCAGCACGCCGAAGCCGATGAACGCGCCGACCATGTAGACCTCGCCCTGCGCGAAGTTCAGGAGGCCGAGGACGCCGTAGACGATCGAGTAGCCGAGCGCGAGGAGTGCGTAGAGACTCCCGAGCGTCAGGCCGTTGACCAGTTGCTGGATGAAGAAGTCCATCGAGGGGCTGTACACGGCCTCCCGGGGCGATGCGTTCCCGGGAGGCCGCCGGTTCGCGAGTCTGCCTACGAGGGCGCGATCACGTACTTGCCGTCTTTGATCGTGTACACGTAGAACTTCGCGTTCTTCATCTCGCCGTTCGACTCGAACTCGATCGGCTGGCCGAGGACGGACTCCTGGATGTTCGTGTTCTTCACGTTCTCCGCGACCGCCGCGACGTCGGGCGGGGACCCGCCGTCGTCGCAGGCCTTCTTGATCGCCTCGAGCACGACCTGGGTTGCCGGATACGTGGTGAGCCCGAACGCTCCGAACTGTCCGTACTGATCCTCGAACTCCTTCACGAGGTCGGCGTACTTCGGGTCGCTCTGAATATCCGGCGAAAACGTCGAAAGGTAGGAGCCATTTACATGGAAATCCTGCGGTGAGAAGACACCGTCGCTGCCGAAGATCGCGGCCTTCTTCCCCTGCTCGGCCATCTGATCACCAAACAGCTGCGCATTGGCAGCGAGCATCCAAGGGAGGAACACGACGTCGGTGTCGTCGGAGATCTTGCTCACGAGAGCGGAATAGTCGGTGTTGTTCTGGCTGACCGAGTCACTCGAGACATCGACCCCGGCGTCCTTGAGTTTTGGCACGACGACGTCGGCTATGCCCTTCGAGTACGCGCTCTGGTCGTCGATGACGAAGACTTTCTTCACCTTCAGGTTGTCGATCATGTACTGGGCGTCCTGAGAGCCCTGGAGGCTGTCCGGGGGAATGACTCGATAGAAGGTCGGGTACTTGCCGGCTGTGAGCCGGGAGCTCGTCGCTGTCGACGAGACCATCGCAAGGCCGTCCTTTCCAAGAATCGGTCCCGCTGAATCGACGGTGCTGTCCGACTCCGGCCCCACTACGGCGACGATCTTCTTGTCGGACGCCCACTGCTGGGCGACAGTTGCGGCCTGCGCGGGATCGAGCTGATCGTCACCCTCGACGACCTTGATGTTGGTCCCGTTCGCTTTGTTGAACTGGTCGACAGCGAGTTGCGCCCAGTGGAGCATTTCGCGCCCCTGCGGACCCGCCGCGCCGGTCAGAACGGTCATCACGCCTATGGAGGCGTCGCATGGCTTCCCGCTCGCAGAGGCACTGGTTGTTGTCCCGGATGCTGAATCACTCGACTCGCTTCCGCCGCAACCCGCCGCGATTAGCGCGAGCGTGATGACGGTTCCGCCGAGGATCAGCGCCCTTGCGGTGATACGCATCCCTGGCGCCCGTCTCTGCTTGATCATCAAGCCTCCTCCGGTTGGTGAGCGTGCGGCTCCAATACGCGATCATCCCGACCGGGCTGGGCTGAGATTGAGCGCCGCAGTGGGACCCTTGCCGCTCGACCCGGTCTGCACTCCCTTGAGCCATGACGTCGAGCTGTCCGCTAGCTGCACTTCCGTGCTAGTGACATGTCAGGCACGCGACGACCTTACAACCGCTCTCGGGACCGCGCAACTCGCCGGTTCGCCAGCTGAAGGAACACGGAGAGGCGCTCCGCCGGAGTCATTGTCGCTCGTCGATGCGGCCGACGACCGTGCCGCCAAACGATTTGGGAACGTAAGGGCCGACGGGCGGGACGTCACCAACCGCCGGCCCCCAAACGCATGCGTCAGGCTGCGAGCTGGATCCTCAGGACGACGTCGCTGGCGTCGTCCATCCCGGGCACTTCCCTGCTGGAGATCGTCCGGCCCGTGGCGCCCTGGTAGATCCCGGTGCCGTTGACGAGCTTGCCCGGGTTGCCGCTGAAGACCAACTGGGAGCCGCCGATCGCGACGTGCGACACGCAGGACGGAGGCCTAGCGGTCGGCGTGCCGGGTGGCCCGCCGGATCAGCCCGTCATGACGATCGCGCGCATCCCGGTCGGCGAGAACCGTCCTGGGCATTTTGCCGTAGGGACTCGCAGATACCCGACCTGAGGAGGGAGCCAGTCATGCGCCGTCCGACCCTGCGCATCACATTCCTCGCCGCGGCCGCCGCGTTGGCGCTCGTGGCCGCGGCCCAGCTGTCAGCTGCGCCGCCAGGCGGCACGTTCGCCGTCACACCGCTCGTATCCGACGTTCCCAGTCCACCGGCCGCGACCGATCCGAACCTCGTCAACGGCTGGGGCCTCGCACGCAGCGCGACCAGTCCATGGTGGGTCGCCGACAACGGCACGGATCGATCGACGCTCTACAACTTCAACACGGGCACAGGTGCGATCACGATCAACCCGCTCGTCGTCGGCGTCGACGGCGGCCCGACCGGCGCGGTCTTCGCCGGCATTGCCGACAACTTCCTGGTCGGCACTACGGTCAGCCCGACGACGCTCGCACCCGCGAGCTTCATCTTCTCGAGCGAGGACGGGATGATCCGGGCATGGCGAGGCGGCTCGGCGGCCGCGCTCGTCACCGCGCACGGGCAGCCCGGCGCGATCTACAAAGGACTCGCGATCGCACAGCCCACGGCGGGTCATCCACTGCTGTACGCGGCCGACTTCCACAACGCGCGGGTCGACGTCTTCGACGGCGCCTGGCAGGACGTCACGCCGGCCGGCGCCTTCGTCGACCCGACGTTGCCGAAAGGCTACGCCCCGTTCGGCATCCAGACGATCGGCTCACGCGTGTTCGTCTCGTACGCCCAGCAGGATGCCGACGCCGAGGACGAGCTCGCCGGCCAGGGCCGCGGCTTCGTCGACGCATACGACCTCGCCGGGAACCTGCTCGAGCGCGTCGCGCAGCACGGTCAGCTCAACGCGCCCTGGGGTCTCGCGCTGGCCCCGGCCTCGTTCGGCCGGTTTGCCGGAGACCTCCTCGTGGGCAACTTCGGCGACGGACAGATCAACGCGTACGAGGAGACCGCCGGTGGGTTCGAGCACCGGGGCACGCTCCGGGACTCCTCCGGCCAGAAGCTCGTGATCGACGGGCTCTGGGCGCTCGAGTTCGGCAACGCCGGCTCGAACGGCACGCCGGACCAGCTGTTCTTCACAGCAGGCCCGGACGAAGAGTCGCACGGGCTCTTCGGGATGATCGTGCCCAGCTGAGAAACGCGGGGACCCCTGCCGAGGGAGGCTCGTTGCCCCCTCGGCAGGGGTCGACCGTACGCCGATCGGACCCGGACGACGCGTAGCCTTGAGCTCGATGGCAATGTCCTGCGCACCCGCCGGCTGACGTGCCGGTCGAGCTGCGGACGCTCACAGACGGCGGGCAGGCGGCCTCGGAGGTCGCGGGAGAGATCGCGACGTTCCTCAACGACGCGCGCGAGAGCCTCGAGCTCGCCCTCTACGACGTGCGGCTCGAGAGCGACGCCGGCGCGCTCGTGCTGGCGGCGCTGCTCGCCGCGCACCAGCGTGGCGTCCGCGTACGACTCCTGTTCGACGTCGACCACCCCGGCCCGATTCCCGTCCCTCCCCCTCCGGAGACCCGGCCGGAGGCGATCGAGCAGCTGCCCGTCGAGACGCGCGGGATCGCCGGGATCCCCGACCTGATGCACCACAAGTTCTGCGCGCGCGACGGCCGCGACGTGTGGACGGGGTCGATGAACTGGACGGAGGACTCGTGGACGCGCCAGGAGAACGTCGTCGTCCGCGTGCTCGGCTCGGAGCGGCTCGCCTTCGCGTTCTCGCTTGCCTTCGACGAGCTCTGGGAGAGGGGGACCGTCGAGGGAACAGGCACGGTTGAGCCGCGGCCGGTCGAGCTCGACGGCGGCATCGAGGCGCGGCCGTGGTTCACGCCGGGGCACGGCGACGCGCTGTCGCACCGGGTCGCGAAGGCGATCGGCCGTGCGCGCCGGCGGATCCGCATCGCCTCGCCTGTGCTCACCGCCGGGCCGATCCTCGGCACCCTCGTCGAGGTCGTCAACGAGCAGCGCTGCGAGGTCCGAGGCGTGATCGACCAGACGCAGTCCGACGACGTGCTGCTCCAGTGGTCGCGAAACGGCGTGAGCGCGTGGAAGATCCCGCTCCTCGAGATGATCCTCGCGCGCGGCTCGTTCGCGGCGAAGCGCTCGACCCCGTGGGCGCCGGACGGCGTGCAGGACTTCATGCACGCGAAGGTCGTCGTCGCCGACGACGTGTCGTTCGTCGGCTCCTACAACTTCTCGCGCTCGGGCGAGCGAAACGCCGAGAACGTGGTCGAGCTGCACGACGCGGGCCTGTCCGACCGCCTCGCCGCCTACGTCGACGGGCTCCGCGGCCGGTACCCGCTCGCGACGGGTCGTTACTTGTCAAAGTGAAGTAACGTCGCTATACATGTTGAAGTGTCGGCGGAGGCGACGAGCGAGAGCAGGGCGGCCGCGAGACGCGCGCGCGGGCGCTCGGCCGAGCCGCCGACCCTCGAGCTCGTCCTCAAGCGGAACGCCGTCGAGCGGCTGAAGCGCGAGAAGAGCCCGCTCGGGATCCTCGACGAGCTGCCGGCCCTCATCGCGATGGGCTACGCGGACATCCCCGAGGAGGACATCGTCCGCATGAAGTGGTGGGGCGTCTACCACGACAAGCCGAAGATCGGCACCTTCATGCTGCGGATCAAGCTGCCCGCCGGGCGCATCACCCCGGCACAGCTCCGCACCGTCGGCGGCCTTTCCAACGAGCACGGCAAGGGCGCCGGCGAGCTGACGACCCGCCAGACGATCCAGCTCCACAACCTCACCCTCGCGTCTCTGCCTACCGTCTTCGCGGAGCTCGACCGCGTCGGCCTGACGACCGCGGGCGGCTGCGGCGACGCCGTCCGCAACACCACCGGCTGCCCGCTCGCAGGGGTCACGCAGCACGAGCTCTTCGACGTGACGCCCGTGCTGGACGAGGTGACGCGCTTCTTCTACGGGAACCCCGATTACTCGAACCTGCCGCGCAAGCACAAGATCTCGATCTCGGCGTGCGCCGACCGCTGTAACGCGCCGGAGATCAACTGCATCGCGCTGGTCGGCTGCATCCACGACGGCGAGCACGGGTTCGGCGTCCTCGTCGGCGGCGGGCTCTCGTCCGTCCCTCGGCTCGCCCGCGAGCTCGGCGTCTTCGTGCGCGTCGACGAGGCCCTCCCGGTGCTGCGGGCGCTGCTCGACGCCTGGCAGGAAGACCTCCGCTATCGCGTTTCGCGGGTCAAGGCGCGGCTCAAGTTCATGGTCGACGACATCGGCCCGGCCGGGATGCGCGCCGAGGTCGAGCGCCGGCTCGGCTACGCGCTGCCGGACTTCGAGCTTCCACCCGACCCGGGCACGCGCGCCGACCACCTCGGCGTCACGCCCCAGCACGAGGACGGCGTCGTCTCCCTCGGAATCCCCGTGCACGTCGGTCTGCTCTCCGGTGATCAGATGCGCGCCCTGGCCGACGTCGCCGATCGGGTCGGCGGCGACCTGCGAGTGACCCGCCAGCAGAACATCGTTCTCACCGGCGTGCCGGAGGACGGTGTCGACACTATCCGCGCCTCGATCGAGGAGACCACCGGGCTCTCCTTCGAAGCCAACCCCATCCGCGGTGGCTCGATCGCATGCACGGGCGAGCCGCATTGCAACTTCAGCGTGACCGAGACGAAGACCCGGCTCGACGCGCTGATCCAGGGCCTCGAACGGCGTTTCGGCGACGACGTCGCGTCGCTCCGCCTCGCGCTCGACGGCTGCCCCCACGCCTGCGCACACCACTGGGTCGGCGACATCGGCTTCCAGGGATCGACCGTCCGCGACGACGCCGGGAAGCGGCAGCAGGCGTACGAGATCTACCTCCGGGGCGGGCTCGGCGCGGACGCCGCGATCGGGCGGGCGCTGTTCCGCCGGGTGCCGACCGACGACCTCGACGGAGTCGTCGAGGGGCTCGTTGCGGGCTGGCTCGACGGCCGGGGAGCCGGCGAGTCGTTCAAGGCGTTCGCCGACAGACACACAGACGCGGAGCTCGGCGCGCTCGCCGGACGCGAGCCCGCGGCCACGCGGGAGGCCGCATGACCACGATCCAGCTGGACGACTGGGAGGCGGGCGAGCTCTCGATCGAGTTCGAGGGCTGCGAGCCCTGGGAGCTCCTGGAGTGGTCGTTCGAGCGCTTCGGCGAGCGCCTCGCGATCTCGACCTCCTTCCAGGAGGGCGGCGTCGCGCTCATCGACATGGCCTACAGGATCGACCCCGAGGTACGGATCTTCTCGATCGACACCGGCCGCCTCCCGGAGGAGACCTACGACCTGATCGAGACCCTCCTCGAGCGGTATCCGGGGCTGCGTCTCGAGCTGCTCCAGCCCGACGCCGGCCAGCTGCAGCGGCTCGTCGACCGCAACGGGCCGAACCTCTTCCGCCGTTCCGTCGACCTCCGGCTCCTCTGCTGCAACGTCCGCAAGGTGCAGCCGCTCAACCGGGCGCTCGACGGGCTCGACGCGTGGGTCACCGCGCTCCGCCGCGACCAGTGGGCATCCCGCTCCGACATCCGCAAGGTCGAGATCGACCACGACCACGAGGCGATCGTGAAGCTCAACCCGCTCGCGGAGTGGACGGAGGAGGAGGTCTGGGACTACATCCGAGAGCACGACGTCCCCGTGCACCCGCTCTACGAGCGCGGCTACACCTCGATCGGGTGCGCGCCCTGCACCCGTGCGATCGCGCCGGGCGAGCCGGCGCGCGCGGGCCGCTGGTGGTGGGAGACGAACGCCCCGAAGGAGTGCGGGATGCACTGCGCGATCGAGACCGGCGGCTTCGAGCACGAGCTGCATGCAATCCTCGGCGACGAGGCGCAGGCGTGATGCGCGCGTGAGCGAGGCGGTTGCCGTCCGCGGCGAGGAGCGCGAGCTCGCGCTCTCCGAGGTCGAGGCCGTGCTCGCCGCCGTGCCCGAGGGGGACTACCGCGAGCGCCTGAACGCGATCCACGCGGCGCTCGAGGACGGCGGCCCGGTCGACGCGGAGGACGCCTCCGAGCTCGAGCGGCTCGTGACGATCGCGCTCCAGTCCGGCCGTGCACGCGCGCTCTACGGGCCCGGGGGCGAGCAGGCGCTCCTCCGTCTCTACCGTCGGCTCCCCGGCGGGATCGAGGCGAAGGAGAGCGCGGCCGCTGTCGGCGAGGCCCTGGATCAGCTCCGCGGGAAGCCGCTCGAGAAGATCGCGTTGACCGCAGTGGGGCCCGGCAGCCACTCGCTCACGCTCGAGGCCGGCGGGATCCGGCTCCTCGTCCATCTCGACCGGAACGGCGCGCGACTCGCGAGTGTCGAGACGAGTGGCTGACAAGCGCTACTACATGGCGTGCCTCGACCTCGAGGGACGTCCGGCGCTCGTCGTCGGCGGTGGGCCCGTCGCGCGCGAGAAGGTCGAGGGGCTGCTCGACTGCGGCGCACAGGTGACCGTCGTCGCGCCGGAGATCGACCCCGAGCTGGACTGCCCCCGTGTCGAGCTCGTCCACCGGGAATACCGCTCCGGCGATCTCGACGGACGGCTTCTCGTCGTCGCCGCGACCGCGACGCCGTCCGTCAACCGCCGGGTGTTCCGCGACGCCGAGGCACGCGGGCTCCTCTGCAACGTCGTCGACGTCCCCGACCTCTGCAGCTTCATCCTTCCGGCCGTCCACCGGCAGGGGCCGATTGCCGTCGCCGTCTCGACCGGCGGCGCATCCCCCGCGCTGGCCCAGCGGCTGCGCGACGACATCGCCGGGGTCGTCGGGCCGCGGCATGCCGAGCTCGCGGCCGAGCTCCGCAGCCTCCGCCCGTGGGCGAAGGAGCGCTACCCGACGTACGAAGCACGGCGGGACTTCTTCCAGGCGCTCGTCGCGGAGCGCCTCGCATGAGCCGTAGGCTCGACGGAGGCGACCCAACCGGCGTAGGCTCGACGGAGCCGGTCAGGGAGCGAAGGCGGCGGCTTCGCCGCCGTCGTAGCGGGGAAGCGGCGGAGGTGCCGGCTTTGCCGGCGCCGGAGGGGGTATGAGCGTTGCGCTCGTCGGCGCAGGTCCCGGTGACCCCGGGCTGATTACGATGAAGGGCCTCGAGCTGCTCCGTGCCTGCGACGCGGTCGTCTACGACCGGCTCGTCGCCGAGGAGCTCGTCGACGAAGCGCCCGAGGATGCTCTCCGGATCTGCCGCGACGGGCTCGACCAGGACGCAGTCGACGGACTGCTCGTCGAGCTCGGCCGCGAGCTCGACGTGGTGCGGCTCAAGGGCGGTGACCCCTTCGTCTTCGGCCGCGGCGGCGAGGAGGCGCTCGCGCTCGTCGAGGCCGGGGTCGACGTCGAGGTGGTGCCGGGTGTCTCGTCGATCGCCGCGGTTCCCGCGGCGGCCGGGATCCCCGTCACGCACCGAGGGGTCGCCGACCGCGTCACGATCGCCACCGCCCACGCCGCCGACGGCTCGGAGCCGGACTACGAGGGCCTCGCCCGCGTGGACGGGACGCTCGTGCTCTTCATGGGTCTCCGCCGGCTCGACGAGCTCGCACGCGGTCTCGTCGCGGCGGGGCTGCCCGCCTCGACGCCCGCGGCCGTCGTCTCGCGCGGCACGCTGCCGGACCAGACGACGGTCACCGCACCGCTCGGCGAGCTTGCAGAGCGCGCAGCGGGGCTTCCCGGACCGGCGCTCGTCGTGGTCGGCGACGTCGTCGCCGTCGCGGAGCAGCTCGCGCCTGCGGCGGCCGTCGTCGGGTAGGGCGGACGCGCTGTCCGGCGGGTCCCGCAGGATCCCCGGTATGAGGACACAAGTCTCCCCCAGCGGCCCTCTGGGTCATCCGCGCGGCATCGGCTTTGCGATCCTGATCTTCATCGTCACCCTCGGGCTCTACAGCCTGTACTGGGTGTTCAAGACCCAGGACGAGGTCAAGGAGCACTCCGGCATCGGTGTCGGAGGCGTCGTCGGCCTCGTGATCTACATCGTGATCTCCCCGGTCACCTGGTTCCTCGTCCCCTCCGAGGTCGGGAAGCTGTACACCGCCAACGGGCGTGCGGCTCCGTTCACGGGCTGGACGGGGCTCTGGATGCTGCTCCCGATTGTCGGGGCCATCGTGTGGTTCGTCAAGATCCAGGGCGCGCTGAACCGGTACTGGGCGAGCAAGGCGGCCTCGACCCCGCTGCCTGCGTAACTGAACTTGAGCCCCGCCCGCGCGCTCAGCCGACGCCGTCGAGCAGGAACGCACGCGACTCGCGGAGCATCTCGCGCGCGATCACGAGACGCTGCACCTCCTGCGTGCCCTCGTAGATCTGCGTGATCTTCGCGTCCCGCATGAACCGCTCGACGGGGTACTCCTTGACGTAGCCGTAGCCGCCGAGGATCTGCACGGCCTCGGTCGTGACCTCCATCGCGACGTCGCCGCACATGAGCTTCGCCATCGCGGACGCCTTGGTCAGCTCCACCTCGGGGACACCCGCGTCGGCCATTCGCCCGAAGCGATACAGAAGACCGCGTGCGGCCTCGGTCTTCGTCTCCATGTCCGCGAGCTTCGCCGCCACGAGCTGGTGCTCCGCGATCGGCTGCCCCATCGTCTCGCGGGTCCGTGCGTACTCGAGCGCGTAGTCGGTCGCGCCCTGCGCGATCCCGAGCGCCTGCGCCGCGACCCCCGGCCGGGAGCGGTCGAGGATCCGCATCGCGAGCCTGAAGCCCGTCCCCTCGTCACCGAGCCGGTTCGCCTCCGGCACGACGCACCCGTCGAACACGAGCTCCCCCGTCGTCGAGCCCGCGATCCCCATCTTCTCCTCGAGGCGCGCGACCTCGAATCCCGGGGTGTCCGCCTCGACGACGAACGCGCTGATCCCCGCGTGCCCCGCGTCGGGATCGGTCTTCGCGAATACCGTGTACAGGCCAGCGACCCCCGCGTTGGTGATGAATCGCTTCGATCCGTCGAGCACGTAGCCGCCGTCGGCCCGGCGGGCGGTCGTCCGCATCGCCGCCGAGTCCGACCCGGAGCCCGCCTCGGTCAACGCGTACGCGGCGAGCACCTCCCCCGACGCGAGCCGCGGTAGCCACGCGGCCCGCTGCTCGTCCGTCCCGCCCAGCTTGAGCCCGAGCGAGCCCAGCTCCTGCACCGCGAGGATCAGCCCGCTCGTCGCGCAGACCTTCGAGACCTCCTCGATCGCGACGAGCGCGAGCAGCGTGCCTGTCCCCGTCCCGCCGACCTCCTCTTCGAACCCGAGGCCGAAGATCCCCTGCTCGCGGAACAACTCGACAACGTCCCACGGGAACTCGTGGGTCGCATCGATCTCGGCAGCACGCGGCGCGATCCGCTCGCGCGCCAGCGTCCGCACGAGATCACGCAGCTCGCGCTGCTCGTCGGTGAGCCCGTCCCAGGGCACGGCCGCAGTGTACGACCGAGGGGTGCGCGCGCTCAGCGCAGCGAGGCGGGCTCGAACCGGTTGACCTCGACGATCTTGTCGGCCGGCACGTTTGCTCTCCGGGCCGCTTCGAAGATCGCGTCCGGCGAGGGCGCCTCGTACAGGCAGTACGTGCGCAGCTTGTCGGCGGAGATGAACGAGAAGAGCCAGTCGACCCCCTCCTCCCCGTTGACGGCATCGATCGCGCGGACGTCGTCCCCGGTCAGATCCAGCCGGTCGGCGAACTTCCGCTCGATCACGTAGAGAGGCATCGCGCATCCTCCTAGGAAGAGACCTCGGTCGGGACGAGCCCTCGGCGGAGAGCATAGCCCGCGGCCTCGGTGCGATTGGCGCAGCCGGTCTTGCGGAGGATCGAGCGAACGTGGTTCGCCGCCGTGTGCTCGCTGATGTGGAGCAGCCGCCCGATCTCGCGGTTCGAGCGGCCGCGCGCGAGCTGCACGAGGATCTCGAGCTCGCGCGGGCTGAGCCCGTCCGGCAGGCTCGGCGCCGCCGGCTCGGCGCCCGTCCCGAGCTCCGTCGCCCGCCGGAGCAGCGCCGGCAGGCCGACGGTCTGCGCAAGCCCGATCGCCACGCCGAGCTGCGCCCTGGCGTGCGCCGCGTCGTCTCCCTTGCCGCGGGCAAGGAGCATCCGGGCGTACGCGTACGCGGTGTGGGCGAGCCACGTCCGCGCGCCGAGCCGCGTGTTGAGGGCGATCGCGTCGTGGAAGTGCTCCTCCGCCCGGTCCCACTCGCCGAGGGCAGCGGCCGTCGTGCCGAGGTAGCGGTCCATCGCGCCGTAGCAGGCGACGAGATGGCCGATCATCACGTTCGAGCGCGCGTAGAACGCGAGCTCCGGGTAGATCGCCGCCGCGCAGCGCTCGTGCTGCAGCGTCGCGCAGGCATCGGCGAGGTAGACGAGCGAGCCGAGCCAGAGCGACGGGCGGAGCGCACCGACACCGTCCGCGAGGATCGCGTCGACCTCGCGCCGCGCGTCGCTCTCCATGCCGAGCTCGGCGAGGACAGCCGCGAGACCTGGCCGCCAGGCGCCGTCGTGGGACTGGCCGGCGAGGAGCCGCACGACGGGCGCGAGCTCAGGCAGCCGGCCCTGCTCGCGGCGGATCCCGAACATCTGGATGCCGTAGGTCCCCGAGGCGTCGCGGCCGGTGAGGAGGCTCCCCCACTCCCGCGACCGCTCGGCGGCAGCCTCCGCCTCCGCGAGTCGGCCGTCGCTCAAGGCGAGCGCGCTCGCGTAATGCTCGGCGACGTGGAAGTGGAAGGGCTGGCTGACGCGCTGCGCGATCGCGAAGAGCTCGGTGAGCGCGTCCCGGGCGGCGTGGTGGTCGCAGAGCACGACGAACGACGGGACGAGCCACGCGACCGCCTCGCCCGAGACGAGGTCGTCGTCGAGCTCGTGGCCGATGGCTCGGGCCTCCACGAGCATGCGGTTGACCTCCTCGTTCATGCTCGACCCGCGCGCCCAGTACGCCATCGCGAGCAGCGTCCCGAGCGTCCGCCGGTCGCCGCGCCTGCGCGACATCGCGATGGCCTCGTCCCGCGAGAGGGCGGCGCGGGCCGACTCGCCGCGGAAGTCGAGCGCCCGCGCGAGGCCGCCGAGCGCCCGCGCACGAAGCTCCGAGTCGTCGCCCGGCAGAGCGGCGACCGCCTCCTCGAGGAGCTCGATCGAGCCCGCGTCGTGGATCGCGGGGCGCCAGCACGCCTCCTCGAAGCCGATCGCCGCGCGGGCGAGCAACGACGCGTCGCCGAGGGAGCGTGCGAGCTCGGCGGTGCGGGAGAAGGCGTCGAGCGCCGCGTCGGCGTGCCCGGCGCGATGGCAGACGTCGCCCAGCTGGAGCATCACGGCCCCGCGCTCGTGCGGGTCGCGGACACCGAGCTCGAGCGCGGTTTCGAGTCGCTCCTGCGCCTCCCCGTACGCGAGCGCGGCGATCGCCGACTCGGCGGCGAGCAGGTTGTACGAGACGGCCCGCTCGGTGCCACCGACCGGGGCGGCGGCCGCGAAGTGGTGCGCGAGCGCAGCGAGCACTGCGCGACTGTCCCCGCCGCTGTGCCCCGTCTCGAGCGCCTCGGCGACGCGGAGATGCAGCTCGGCCCTCCGCGCGGCCGAGGGACGGTCGTCCACGGCCCGGCGGACGAGCTCGTGGGCGAAGCGATACGAGAGCCCACGGCCTGCCTCCTCGACGAGGAGCCCGCTCCGAACTGCCTCCTCGAGGGCCTCGACCAGGACCTCCTCCCCGCCGGTCGCCGCGCGACGCACGGTGTCGAGCTCGAAGTCCGCGCCCATCACCGCGGCGAGCTCGAGCACCTCGATCGTTCCCGGCGAGAGCCGTGCGAGCCGCTGGTCGACCATCTCCCTGACGGTCGTCGGGACGCCCAGGGCTTCCGCACCGCGCGTCAGCCGTGCGCCGTGGGGACCCGTCTCCACCGCACCGGAGCCGACGAGCTCGCGCCAGAGCTCCGTGACGAGGAACGCGTTCCCTCCGGTCAGGTCCTCGATCGCACCCGCGAGCTCGAGGGACGCCTCGACGCCGGCCGACAGGCCGACGAACTCCGCGATCTCGCCGCGGGAGAGTCCCCCCAGGCGCAGGCGAACGACACCTTCCGTCCGGTAGACGTCGACGAGGGCCTCTGCAAGGTCGTCCTGGAGCTCCGCCTCCGAGTCGCGGAACGTCGCGACGAGCAGCATCCCGGCGTCGGCGCCCGAACGGATCAGGTGCCGCATCAGCAGCAGGGTCGATGCATCGGCCCAGTGCATGTCCTCGAGGACCAGCAGGAGCGGCGCCTCGGCGCTGACCGCCACGAGCAGGTCCGTCACCGCGGTATGGAGACGGTGCCGTTCCGTGTCGGCGTCCGCCGTCGCCCGCTGAGGCAGCTCGCCGACCCGTGTCTCCAGGTCGGGCAGGAGCCGGGTCAGCTCGCCTCCGCCTGGCCCGAGGAGCCGGCGCAGCGTGTCCGGCTCCTGATGGCGCACGAGGTGGTCGAGCGCCGTCGCGAACGGGCCGTACGGGAAGCCGACGACGCCGTCGCAGTCGCCGTAGAGCACGGTTGCGCCTTCCTCGGCGACGTCTCGGGCGAGCTCGCGCACGAGACGGCTCTTGCCCGAGCCCGGCTCGCCGGCGACGAAGGCCGCGCGGCGCCCCTCCCCGGGGGAGCGGGGCATCAGGGCGAGAAGGGTCGCACGCTCCTGGGCGCGTCCCGCAAAGGCGAAGGCGGGCGAGAACCGAAGCGGGCCCGGCAATGGGGCACGGGTGCTCATCGGATGATCAATCTTGATCATTGCGCATCGTCGACCATTCCGAGAAGTCGGTCAGGCTCGGTCATGACAGCGCGTTCTCCCCGCCGTACCCTCCGGCGACCGGAGAGAACGACCAGGAGGAGGACGCATGAGCACGACCGTTTCCGCGGTCGAGAGCGCACGCGCGGAGCTCTCAACGTTCGGGGAGAGGCTGATCGGCCCCGACGACGCCCGCTACGAGGAGGCCCGCGCGCTCTTCAACGCGATGATCGACAAGCGACCGGCACTGATCGCCCGCTGCGAGACGGCCGACGACGTCACGGCCGCGATCCGCTTCGCCCGCGACCACGACCTGCGCATCGCCGTCCGCGGCGGCGCGCACAACGGCGCAGGCCTTGCGAGCGTCGACGACGGGCTCGTCATCGACCTGTCGCCGATGAAGTCCATCGCGGTCGACCCGGCCGCGCAGACCGTCCGCGTCGGCGCCGGCTCGGTCTGGGGCGAGGTCGACGCGGCGACCCAGCCGCACAATCTTGCCGTCCCGACGGGGATCATCTCCTCGACGGGCGTCGCCGGCCTGACCCTGGGCGGCGGGCACGGGTACCTCGCGCGCCGTCACGGGCTGACGGTCGACAACCTGCTCGCCGCGAAGATGGTTCTCGCGGACGGCTCGCAGGTGACCGTGAGCGCGAGCGAGCACCCGGACCTGTTCTGGGCGATCCGCGGCGGCGGCGGCAACTTCGGCGTCGTCACCGAGTTCACGTTCCGCGCGCACCCGCTCGAGACGATCGTCGGCGGGCCGACGTTCTGGGCGATCGAGCAGGCCGACGAGCTACTCACGGCATACCGCGAGTGGCTCCCTTCGGCGCCGCGCAACGTGATGGGCTTCTTCAACTTCCACACGATCCCGCCGGTGGCGGAGGCCTTCCCGGAGGAGCTCCACCTGCGCAAGGTGTGCGGCATCGTCTGGTGCATCGACGCCTCGGACGAGGACGCGGAGGCGGCGATGGCCCCGATACTGTCGGTCGCCGAGCCGCTGCTCCACGGCGTCCAGCGGATGCCGATCGCGGCGCTCAACGGCGCCTTCGACGGCCTCTACGGCCCGGGCGACCAGTGGTACTGGCGGGGCGACTTCGTGCGGGAGATCCCCGACCAGGCCGTCGTGCTGAACCGCGAGTGGAACGAGCGCATGCCCGGTTTCAAGGCCGGCACGCACCTCTACCCGATCGACGGTGCGGTACAGGACGTCAAGGCCGAGGACACCGCCTGGGCATACCGAGACGCGACCTGGTCGCAGGTCTTCATCGGCTGTGACCCGGAGCCCGCCAAGGCCGACGCGCTCCGCGAGTGGACCGTCGGCTACTCGGAGGCGCTCCGGCCGTACGCGGCGGGCGCGGGCTACGTCAACTTCATGATGGACGACGAGGGCGCGGGCCGCGTCAAGGCGACCTACGGCGCCAACTACCCGCGCCTCCAGCGGGTGAAGGCGGAGTACGACCCGGAGAACGTCTTCCGGGTGAACCAGAACATCCTCCCCGCGTGAGGCGCGTGCCCGGGGGCCGGCGCCCCCACCTGGCCCCCGGGCACCTCCCCCGCTCGACCTCGCGGGTGATCAGGGGAAGGCCGGTGCCCAGAGTCGCGAGAGGACCACCGCCCCCGCGAGGCCGAGGGCCGCCGCGGCCACGACGAGGAACGTCACCTCCGTCCGCTGCTCCGCGCGGCCGAGCCTCGAGCCCAGGTCTCCGTACGCCGACGCGAGCGCCGGCGCCGAGCGCGCCGAGAAGTACTCGCCGCCCGTCGTCTCCGCGATCCGGCGCAGCGTGTCGCGGTCGGGCGACTGGGCGAACCCGAAGATCCCGTCCTGGCCGCCCGGATCGTCGGTGCCGAGCGCGACCGTGTAGACCGGGATCCCGGCCCGCGCAGCCATTGCCGCACCTGCCTCGGGCGGCAGGATGCCGCGGAACTGGCGCCCGTCGGAGAGGAAGAGGATCGTCACGCCCGGGATCGAGTCGCCGGACGACGGTGCCGAGCCGGAGCGGAACGAGTCGCGCGCGAGCTCGACGGAGCGCGCGAGCGCGTCGCCGATCGCGGTGCCGCCCCCGCCCGACTGGAACGGGTTGATCGCGGCGATCGTGTCGTGGAGCACCGCGCGGTCGTGCGTCGGGACGGCCGCGACCGTCGGCTCGCCCGCGAACGTGACGAGGCCGACGCGGAGCCGGTCCGGCACTCGTTCGAGGAACGCCTGAGCCGCGCCTTTCGCGGCCTCGAGCCGCGACGGGGCGATATCGTCCGAGAGCATCGACCGCGACGTGTCGACCACGAGGACGACCGTCGCGTTCTCGACCGGCGCGACGCGGTTTACGTGCGGACGCGCCAGCGCGACGCACAGCAGGCCCAGGACGGCGAGGAGGAGCCCGCCGACCGCCCATTCGCGCCGGCTCGAGAGGTGCCCGCTGACGCCACGCAGCACCTCGACGTTCGTGAACTGGACCGGGTAGCGGACACGGCGCCTGCGAAGGAGCAGGAACCCGAGGACGAGCGCCGGCAGGAGAGCCAGGGAGAGGAGCGCGAGCGGACGGTCGAAGCTCAAGCGATCGCCACCGATCGTAGCGTCCCGCTCGCCACCGTCCGCGCACAGCGCGAGGCACTACGCTGGCGCGCGTGATCCTTGCGAACGGCCTGATTCGGACGATGGACCCGTCGCTGCCGACGAGCGCGGCGCTCGCGATCGCGGGGGACCGAGTCGTGGGCGGGGTCGGGGCGCACGAGCACGCGCTGCCGACGCCCGACCGCGTCGACCTCGGCGGGCGCTGCGTCCTCCCCGCGTTCACCGACGCGCATGTCCATTTTCCCACCTGGTCGCTCGCGCGACGGGACGTCCGGCTCGAGGGCGCGGGCTCGCTCGCGGAGGCCCTCGCGCGGGTCGCCTCGCAGCCGCGAGAGGGAACGTGGCTGCGGGGGACGGGTTGGCGGGACGCGCTCTGGTCCGAGCATCCGTCGCGTGAGGCGCTCGACGAGGTGACCGGCGAGACGCCCGCGGCGCTCTGGTCGAAGGACTACCACTCGCTCTGGCTCAACAGCGCCGGGCTCGCGCGGGCGCACGGCGACCTCGACGTGCCCGGCGGCGTCGTCGAGCGGGACGCCGCGGGAACGCCGACCGGGATCCTCCGCGAGGAGTCCGCGTGGCGCTTCCGCGAGCGCTTCGTCACGGTCTCGGAGGACGAGTGGGTCGCGGCGACCCGCGAGGGGCTCAGGGTCGCGAACGCGCGAGGCGTCGGCGCGATCCACGACAAGGACGGCTGGCTCGGCGCGAACGCGATCTTCGCCCGCATCCACGAGCACGACGGGCTCAGCCTCCGCGTGTGGCAGTCGCTCCCGCACGAGCGGGTCGCCGAGCTCGCCGCGCTGCGGATCCGCACGGGGCTCGGTGACGACTACCTGCGGCTCGGCTATCTGAAGGCGTTCATGGACGGGACGCTCGGCTCGCAGACCGCGTGGATGCTGGACGGGAGCGGCGTCGTGATCACGAGCGGCGACGAGCTGGCGGAGATCGTGCGCTCGGCGGCCGCTGCGGGATGGCCCGTCGCCGTGCACGCCATCGGCGACCGCGCGAACCGCGAGGCGCTCGACGCGTTCGAGGCCACGCGTGACCTCTGGCAGCCGCTCGGGCTCCGCCACCGCATCGAGCACGCGCAGTGCCTCGACCCGGCCGACGTCGGTCGCTTCGCCGAGCTCGGCGTCGCCTGCTCGGTGCAGTACAGCCACGCTCCCTCCGACCGCGACCTCGCCGAGCGCTTCTGGGGCGAGCGGCTCGACGGGACGTACGCCTTCCGGTCGCTGACGGAGAGCGGCGCGGTCGTCGCGAACGGCTCGGACGCGCCTGTCGAGGAGCTCGACCCACTCGCCGGGATCGCGGCAGGCGTGCGCCGGACGATCGACGACCGACCCGCCTGGCGCCCGGAGGAGTCGGTCACGATCGAGCAGGCGCTCCACGCGACGACCGTCGCGCCCGCCTGGCTCGTCGGGGACGAGCGGCGCCGCGGAACGCTTCTCCCCGGCCGGCTCGCGGATCTCGTGGTGCTCGACCGCGACCCGGTTGCGTGCGAGCCCGACGAGCTCCCGTCGGTGGAGGTGGTCGCGACCATGGTCGGCGGCCGCTGGGTGCACAACCCGCCACCCTGGGACTGAGCCCTACGGAAATCCGTACACCATTCGCCGCCGGTCCTCCTTACACTTCGTGACATGGCCACGCAGGCCGAGCCGACCCGCACGATGCTGCCCGTCCACGAGGCGGGCGAGTGCTCTGTCGCGGCGACGAGCGAGATCGTCGGCGCCAAGTGGACGGTTCTGATCGTCCACGACCTGTCGGAGGGCCCACGCCGCTTCACCGAGCTGGAGCACGCCTGCGCAGGGATCAGCCCGAGAACGCTCGCCGAGCGGCTGCGCTGGCTCGAGGCGGAGGGCCTTGTCGTGCGCCGGAGCTTCGCGGAGTCGCCGCCGCGCGTGGAGTACGAGCTGACCGGCAAGGGCGCCGCGCTGCAGCCCGTGATCGACGAGATGCGCAAGTTCGGGCACGAGTGGCTCGGCTGCGAAGTGCATTCCCACTGACATGGGACTGCAGGAGATCTAGGACGATCGGGGCGGCCGCTCCGACTCGCCCCAGAAGCGGATCAGCTCGACCGCCGTCGCCGCAGCCGCGGCCATGTCCTGCACCGACGCCCACTCCCGCAGCGAGTGGTAGTCCTGGCCACCGGTGAAGAGGTTCGGCGTCGGCAGCCCGCGCTCGGTGAGGCGCGCCCCGTCGGTGCCGCCGCGGATGATGCTGTGCACCGGCTCGACTCCTGCGCGTCGGATCGCCGTCTCGGCAGCCGCGACGATCTCGGGGTGACGATCGAGCATGCTCCGCATGTTTCGGTACTGCTCCTCGATCTCGAGCTCGAACGACGCCTGCGGCTCCCGCTCGACGACCTCCGCCGCGAGCTGTCGAACGAGCTCCACGTGCTCCGCGAGCTTCTCGTCGTCGTGGTCGCGGGCGATCAGCACGAGCGTCGCCGACGAGGCGTTCCCGAAGATCCGCGCCGGATGGACGAACCCCTCGCGGTCCTCGGTCGTCTCCGGTGAGAGCATGTCGCGCGGCAGCGCGGCGATCACGTCGGCGAGCAGCTTGATCGCGTTCACCAGACGTCCCTTTGCGGTTCCCGGATGCACGCCGACACCCTTGACCGTGAGCTTCAGCTGGTCGGCGGAGAACGTCTCGATCTCGACCTCGCCGAGTCCGGAGCCGTCGAACGTGTAGGCGAAGTCCGCGCCGAACCGGTCGATGTCGAAGTACTCCGTGCCCCGGCCGACCTCTTCGTCCACCGTGAACCCGATGCGCACGGTCGCGCGAGGGGCGGCGTCCCGTGCGAGATAGGCGACGGCGGTGACGATCTCGGCGACCCCGGCCTTGTCGTCTGCGCCGAGCAGCGTGGTGCCGTCGCTCGTGACGATGTCGTGCCCCACCCGCGCCGCCAGGTGCGGCAGCTCGTGCGGATCGAGCACCTGGCTCGGATCGCCGGGCAACCGGATCGGGCCGCCCGCGTACGCGTGGTGGAGGACGGGCGCCACACCCGTGCCGGGAGCGTCCGGCGACGTGTCCACGTGCGCGATGAGACCGACCGTGGGGGCTTCCTCGACCGTCCCGGGAAGGGTCGCGAACACGTAGCCGTGCTCGGTGAGCTCGGCGTCCTCGAGGCCGATCGCGCGGAGCTCGTCGACGAGGAGCCTCGACAGGTCGAGCTGCTTCGTGGACGACGGGTACCCCGTGTCCTCCA
>CAVUMO010000001.1:0-1170836 GCA_963742625.1 uncultured Actinomycetes bacterium | reverse complement strand
TTAGAACGCCGGCCTGTCACGCCGGAGGTCGCGGGTTCGAGTCCCGTCGCTCCCGTCCCTGTTCAAGCCGTTTCCGGGACATCGAAGGCCCGAGCAGGTGCCCGGGCCTTCGTTTTGGTCAGATTTGGTCAGATCTCACTCGGTGATCAGCCCGCCGAGAGCGCTGGCGAGTCGCTCGCCGACCTGCACGCGACGGCGAGCGGTCTCGAACTCGTGCACGTACAGGTCCATCGTGATCGACGGACGCGCGTGCCCGAGCTGACGCTGCACGCCGACCGGGTCGAGCCCGCTCTGGGCGAGATGCGAGCCGTAGGTGTGACGAAGGTCATGGAAGGTCAGCTTCGGCAGCTCCGGCGGAGTCAACTTCGCCACATCGGCCGCCTTGTCCAGTCCACGCGTCGAGACGTTCCGGTAGTTCAGCGGCGAGCCGGTTGCTGTTGTGAACACAAAGTCCTCCTGGCGCGGCAAGCCTCGCTCGGCCGCAATCGCCCTAAGGTGACGCTGCAATGTGTGGGCGAGGTCGGGCAGGAGCACCACGTCACGGATCCCCGCTTTCGTCTTGAGCCTTATGGGCCTCGGCGGGTTGTTCCGATCGCCGCGCGTGAGCTGATGCCGCACCCGCATGACGCCTGCCTTGAAGTCGATCTCACTCCACCGCAGTCCGAGCACCTCCTGCTGTCGAAGCCCACCGAGCACGGCGATCCCGATGATCGGCCGATACCGCTCCGGCGCAGACCGCAACAGAACCCGCGATCTGCTCGCGGCTGAGCACCCGAGGAGGATCCTTCGCCACTCCCTTCGGGAGCTCCTCCGGCTGAAGCCGCGCCAACGGATTCTCGGTGATCAGTCCGCGACGTAGCGCGAGCGCGAAGACACGCCCGAGCGGGAGATCTCGCCTGCGACGTGGCTCGCGTCCGCGCCGACGCGGCGCTAGCGAACTCGTGAGCGGAGAGGGAGGAGTGCTGCTCCTCCCTCTCCGCTCCCTGTTTCTTGCGAGCTCAGACCTTGAGTGACCAATGCGTGTGGGCCGCGTCGGGGTCGAGCACGACGAGTTGTCCGGCTGCGATGCCCGCGAGGACTGCTGCCTCGGAGTTGTACGTGTCGGCGAACGCTGCGCCGGGATAGTTGGGGCCGGGACCGACGAGCACCAGTTGGAAGTGCGCGTTGTAGCCAGGGTCGCCGGGGGCCTTGCTGAAGACGTGGTTGTGTGTGAGCGGCCCAGCCGGGCGACCGTCGGTCGAGCATTGCGTCTCTTGGCTCGCGCCGGGAATCAGCATGATGTACACCGTTGCGCCCGGGACGACACTGTCGGGAACCTTTGGTCCGACGCGGAAGCAGTCGGCGACCACCTGCTCGTTCGGGTTCGCGCTGCTAGCCGATGGAAGCAGGAAGTGTACGAGCTGCCCGTTGTAGAAGGCCGGCTCGGTGAAGGGATTGGCAGCGACGATGGGCACGGCGAAGGCGGCCGCTGCAAATGCTGCCAGGAGCGCCAGCAGGATCTTGCGCATGGTCATGCCTCCTAATTGAGGGTGCTCACTGTCATCAGGACGATGCGGCCTGCCCGATCCGGTCAGTCGACGCTCACCTGCACGCGCTCTCTCTTGCGCGGCTCGATCCTCGCGACGCCTGCCGAGGGGGCGAAGATGCTCGTGTGCCCGTCGTCCCACCTGACGCGGAAGCGCGGCGGATCCTGGGCCAGAACCTCCTCGATCACGCCCGCCCGACCCGACTGAGCTGCCCGCTCCGACTCGACGACGACCCTGTCTTGCACGTGCGCGCCCATATTCGGCCTCCCGCGATTCGATCTCGTCAGGCCCAAGGCTAGCGCGGGTCGCCCCGTCTTGATCACCACTCGCCTCGAGCGAAGCGTCCGTCCCGAACTCGCAGGAGCGCCCGACGAGCCCGTGCGCGCATCGCCTTCGCCTGCTCGGGCAGGCGCGGCAGAAGTCAAGGAAGCGCGGCGTTGCCCGGAGCCCTCTTCCTGACAGCGGACCGAGGACGTCCTTCCCCACGTACGGGTTTTGCGCGTGTGAACAACGAGTGCTCGCGGTGCACTCGCCTGAGAGGAGAGCCTGCCGGAGCCGCGATTACTCTTCTCTTCCGTGCAGGAGGGTGGCGGAGGCGAGCGGCGCGACAGGACACAGGCGGAACTCGGCCGGCGCCTCGCCGTCGCCGGGGGCTACCGAGTGCTCGCAAGCGACGGCACGCACCTCGGCTGGCTGGATCACGTCCGCTACCTGCGGCACGCCGACCACCCCGACGAGATCATCGTCCGCGGTCGCCGTCTCCTCGCGACGCGGAGGCGTGTCCTCCCCTTCAGCGCGGTGGCCGAAGTCAGACAACGGGACAGTACCCGCCGAGCTACAAGATGCCCGGATTCGGTCAGGGCGTCTCGGCGGTCGACCGCGCAAACCCACGGTGGAAGAGCCCGCCGCGCCGCGCTCGATGAGGTTGTCCCAAAGGCGCTTCGCGTCCTGAACGATCACCTGGATAAGGGCGGGCCGGATGCCTGGCGAGCAGCACTCCGCATCTTCGAGCACCAGTACGGCCGCGCTCCCGAGCAGGCCGAGGAGCCGTTCGTCATGCCGACGACGGTCGAGGAGGTCGAGAAGCTCAGCTGGGGGCAGTTGCTGTACCTCGCGGGCCAGCACGCTGACGAGCTGGGCGGCGGCACCACAGCCGAGGCCTCCTCGTAGGTGCCGAGCACCCACTACCACCTGCGGCATCGACCCCTCGCTGCACCCTCGTCAGGATGTGTAGCAGTGCAGGAACGCATTCCATCGAAGAAGATCGCGACCATGCCTTCGGGGGATCCTGTCCGTCTCGACCAAGCAGCAGAGTGGGCGGGTCAGTTTTGGCGGCCAGACCAGCCTGACAACGTGGAGTCAGGTCGGCTGCGTTACGACCCTGAAGACGGTCTCCACCTGGATCTGGTGTCCGGTGCGAGGTTCCCGGATTTGCATGACGAGTTCCCGTGGATCCTTGGCCAAACCGTGGACGGCCGACTCGTCACACTCCGCGATTCCTTCATCACCAACTGGTCGCTGCACATACCTGCGGGGCGGCAGGCCGAGCTGAAGGCAAACGGCGCTTTCTTCGGGTTGCACGCAACGAGCGACCGGGAACTTTCCTTTCACTTTCTCGAAGCCCGTATGGCGAACCTTCGAGAGTGGTTGGGCATAACTGGGATTGGCACGCCCACGTTTGTAAAGGACGCAGGCTCCGTGGCTTACCGCACACCCACGCCAACTCCGCTGGCCAAATCAGGCGGCCGATCGCTGACCGCCCATCACCCGTTCATAGGTGGAGCGTCGCCTGCCCAGCGTCCCTTCTCTTTCTCGATTGAACAGCAGGCGTGGATTCGAGTCGAGCACGCACGACAGCGGACGTTTCAGAATCTGTTCCAGCTCCTCGGCCGATTCAGTGCGCTGCTGGCTTTTGCCACGTCCATCGATGCGCCGCTCCTGGAGGTTCGGGGCGAGACAACGGTTCGGCGTCGTGACTTCAAGAACCGCACCTCCGAGGAACGCGTTCCGGTGTGGGTTTTGTTTTCACGAGCCACGACGAGAGCCGACGTAGTTCGGAGAGACCTGATGACGTTCCGAATGAGCGACGCCCATGCCGTCGGCCTGAGACCGATCGCCCGATGGTTCAGACGTGCGTCCACGATGGAGCCTGTCTACAACCTGTATCTGTCGGCTTTACCTGCGAGACAGCTTCAGGCGGAGTATCGGTTTCTCGCGCTTGCCCAGGCTTTGGAGACCTTCCACGCCCGAAAGCGTCCACGCCCCAGAGATGTCGCATACATTCAACGCATCCAGAACCTCGTCGACACGATGCCCGCTCGCCTGCGCAAACGGGTGCCGACGAACTTCGCGGAGCGCGTCCGAGACACGCGGAACTACTACACCCACTGGAGCCAGCGACTGGAGAAGCGGGCTGCCCAAGAAGTCGACCTCTACTACCTCACTAGCGGCGCGAGGCTGCTGCTCGACGTCACGCTCCTCATGGAGTTGGGTTTCAACAAGACCCAGTGCACCAGGCTTGTCGAGCGTAACGACCGTCTATCGAAGGTCCTGCGGGCCTTCGATTCGATCTAGCCGCGAGGTTGACTGTTTGGTTGACGGGTAGCCGCAACCACGGTGTTCATGCCGCATCTAGGCGGATGACCCACTACGCGAGTAGGTGCCCCCTGATGGCACCCACCCCCCGCACATCTGACCTCCGCGCCGGGGCCTGGTCGCGGGGAGGCGCTCGTCGCGAACGCCCACACACTCCTCTCGCGCGCACGCGAGGCAGCGGCGGATAGATGGGTACCCACCCCCCTCCACATGACGATCTCGGTGGGGCCTGGTCGGGGCTGGGTGGGGCCTGGTCGGGGGTTTCTCTCCTCGCGCGCACGTGCGCGCACGCGTGAGGCCTGACCGGGGTACCCCACCCCCGTCGCGGTGTTCATGACCATGGGGTCTGGTCCCCGGCGGCGGTCATGTAGCGCCGGGAAGAGGGCGTTCCGCTCCGTGCGGGTGAGCGCCAGGATTGCGGATCGTGTCATGTGGTGCGGGGCCTGTCGCCGGTAGCACTCGGCGCGAGTTCGACTACCCGGCGGGCTTGTGTTCGCTGCTCGCCGGGGCCTCATCGCGTTCGCGCTGGCCAGCGACGTTGCCGCCCGCGGGGGCCGAATCGTGGTCGGATTGCCCCGGCTCGGTCGCCACTGCCGTGGGCGGCGCAGCGGCGGTCGAGGGCTTGGCACGTCCGGGCGACCTGCGAGCAGTTGCCCTCGCCGGCTTCTCGATCGCATCGAGGCGCTTCTCGATCGCGGCCACACGACGTTCGAGCGGATCGATCGCGCGCAGCCTCGCCGCCATGTCGCGTAGGAGATCATCCAGCCCGTGGATCGCCCCATCCACCATCCGCCGCGGTCGGTCGACCAGCTGTCGGAGTGCGTCCTCGCCTTTGTCTGCAAGCTGCGAGATGACGTCCCGGTCGTCCGTCGTCTTCTGCGGGGCCGCCATGCCCGGGACGATAGCGCGTCCATCTTCCACGCCGCCGCCGCGACGGGGTGGGGTGACCTCGGTTCATGCGATTCGGATGAGGTGACGGCCGACCGCGGCGCGGGACGATTGGCGCAGCGCCACCTAACCGGTAGCTTCGGAGCGGTGGCGTGGCGGGCAGCGTATGACGGCCGACTCGATCGAGGCGTCGAGTCTCGATCAGCCCGGGAGACGAGATGGTGAACGACGACCGGCAGCGCCCTGGCCTGGCCGACGCTGCCGGCCGCGCAGCCTTCTTCCCGGCGCGCGCAGCCGCGCGTGTGTGGCGAGGACGGCTGGAAGAGGCCGCGGAAGACGTTCTGTCCGCACCCGAGATCGCGCGCGTGGTCGACCGGGCGCTCGCGGGACCGCTGCCGGAGGAGATCGCGCGCTCGCTCGTCCGCCATCGCGTTCTCGAGCGCATCGTTGCCGAGCTCGCAGCACGCGGCGAACTTGAGCGCCTCGTCGCGCTGGGGCTGGGAAGCCAGCGGACGCTCGAGCTCACCGACAGAGTGCTCGCCAGCGAGGAGATGCAACACGCATTGCGTGCCGTGGCGTCGAGCCCCGAGCTTCGCGATGCGATGGCGGAGCAGGCGACGGGGCTCGCCGACGAAATGGTGGGAAGCGTTCGCGCGTCGGCCGCGCGGCTCGACGACCGCGCGGAGCAGGTCGTCCGCCGCGCGCCGCGAACCGACCCGGCGACGTACGCGGGAATCGTCACACGCGCGGTAGCGCTGGCGACCGACGCCGCGCTCACGATCGTCATCCTGATGTCGATAACGGGCGTCGTCGCGCTCGTTGCGTCGCTCGTGAGGGGCCTCCGCCCGGAATGGCTCGTCGGTGCGCTCCTCGGTTCCGGCTGGATCTTGGTTACGGGCGCGTACTTCTCTGTCTTCTGGAGCGCCGCGGGCCAGACACCGGGCATGCGCCTTCTGCGCGTGCGCGTTCGCGGCCCCGACGGGACCGCCCCCTCCCTCGGCCGATCGCTCGTTCGTTTCGTCGGGCTCGTGCTCGCGATCGTGCCACTGTTCGCCGGCTTCCTGCCCGTGCTGTTCACCGAGCGGCGGCGAGGGCTGCCGGACTTCATCGCGGGAACCGTCGTCCTCTACGACGACTCGCGCACCGCAGAGGCCGCAGACACGGCACGTCGCGTGCCCAGACAACAAGACGGCCGCGATGCGTCGAGCATCTCCTCCTCGGACTGATCCTGGCCTTTCGAGGCCCCCACGGCCACCGGCTCTCTCACAAACGCCCCCCCCAGCGCCGCGTAGCCCCACAACTTCCTCTCCCGCGCACGCGCGCACACGCGAGACCGGGTACCCACCCCCTCGGCGTGAGGATCACGGTGGGGTCTGGTCGGGGTCTAGTCGAAGACCTGTGGTTATCTCCGACTCTCGTTTCGGCGGTCCGGGCCGGCCGCGGGCTCAGTCGGGATCTCGAAGAGATTCCGAAGGATGGTGGTCGTGAACTGCAACGCCCGCCGCGCCGTCTTCGGATCGACGTGAGATGCCCGCACTCCTACGGCCTCAAGGACGCGGATCGCGTCCTCGTAGTGCGGTCGTACCGAATCGGGCAGCTGCTCTTCGGTCATGTACGCAAGCCTGGCGCACCTCCACGAGCAGACCTCGACGCGGCGACTTTCCTCCTGGTCGGTGTCGCTCACGAGCGAGTGGTGGACGACGGTATGCCAGGAATCGAGCCCGACGCTACTCCGCCCGCACATTGCGCACACCCGCTCGGCCACGATCGAACCCTACGCCGACGCGAAAGCCCGCCGACGTGGGCGTGCTTGATGCTGCAGACGCATCCGACGCCGGCGCAGCGGGTCGCGCTGGCGGACGCGTGGCAAGGGCTATATGCCGCGCCATCGCCCTGACTGCGAACGCTGGGGTCGGGTCCGGCTGAAGCCCGGCGAGATCACTCTGTGCGTCTCTGATCTCGCGCTTCGAGCGCCCTTGAGTCACCGAGTTCGTCGCGGCGGCGGCTACATCGACGTCGGCCAGCCCGTGTACGCCTCGGCCAGGTACGCCTGGGCATGGCGAGAGGAGACCACCATGTTCAGCTCGCCGAGCTGACGGCCGCGCTCGAAGTCGTCTGAGCCCGGGACGGTGTGAAGCATGGAGGTCATCCAGTAGGAGAAGTGCTGGGCTTTCCACACGCGTTCCAGGGCGCGGTCACTGAACGAGTCGAGCAGCGTGGTGGAACCGTTGGAGTAGAAGGGCTCGAGGCCTTCGAACAACACGTGGACGTCGTGGATGGCCAGGTTCAGGCCCTTGGCCCCCGTGGGCGGGACGTTGTGGGCCGCGTCGCCGGCGAGGAACAGATTCCCGTAGCGCATGGGGGTATGGACCAGGCTCCGGAACGGTAGGACGATCTTCTCGAGGACAGCGCCTTCTCGGAGCTCGAAGCCGTTGCCGTTCAGGCGCTTGCGGAACTCGGTCCAGATCCTCTCGTCGTCCCAGTCGGCGACATCTTCCTTTGGGTCGCACTGGAAGTACATGCGCTGCACGGTCTCGGTCCGCTGGCTGACGAGGGCGAAGCCGTGCTCGGAGTTGGCGTAGATGAGCACGTCCAGGCTGCGCGGCGCCTCGGCCAGGATGCCGAACCAGGCGAACGGGTACTCGTGGAAGTACCACGTGCGGTCGGCCTCCGGGACCTGGAAGCGGCAGTGGCTGCGGGAGCCGTCGGCGCCGACCAGGAAGTCGGCCTGGATCTCGAATTCCCGGCCGTCCGCGTCGCTGAACCAGACCTTCGGCTTTCCCTCCAGGTCGTGGACGGTGGTCTCGCTGACGCTGTAGCGGACGTCGCCGCCGTCGGCCTCGCGGCGCGCGGCGAGATCCATGAAGACGTCGGTCTGCGGGTACAGCCACACGGACTCGCCGACGAGCTGCTCGAAGTCGATCCGGTGGCTCTCGCCGTTGAAGCGCAAGACGATGCCGTCGTGGCGGTCGCCCTCGCGCAGCACTCGGTCGGAGACGCCGGAGTCCACGAGCATGTTCACGGTGCCGGGCTCCAGGATGCCTGCACGGACGGTTTCCTGGATCTCTCGCCGGCTGCGGATCTCCACGACGGTGGACTCGATGTCCTGCGTCGTCAGCAGGTGGGAGAGCATGAGGCCCGCAGGGCCCGCACCCATGATGGCGACTTGGGTGGTGATGGTCTTGCGTGCCACCGTGTTCCTCGCTTGTCGCGGATCGCTAGTCGATGTGCAGCTTGTCGAGGAGCGCGAGCAGGTCGTCGAGCGACTCGAACAGATCCTCGTCGTGCCTGATCATCGTAGAGCTCGTTGCGATCGAGGCGAAGACAGGAGAGAAGCCGATCTACGGCTACGGACTCTGCTCAACGACCGTCCACTCCAGCGACCCGGAGATCGAGGGCGGGGAACTGCGTTGTCCGGTCCGTTTACTTCCAGAAGTAGTAGTCCGCGGTGTAGGGGACCTCGGCCACTGTTCCCGCCATTACCGCGGTGCAGTCTGCGTCAGGGGGAGCGAGCCCACCAGTGGTTGCGATTCGTTGGATGACGGTGGTGTTCCCGAGCTGGCCGGGAGTCGTTGAAGCTGCGGACAGCCGCACCCATGGAATGGCGGTGGGATCGGCGCTGACGCTGGCCTCGGCGTGGCCGACGACCATGCTGCCGTCCTTGGCCTGCCACGTCGGCCCGGCGAAGTGCGTGACGACGATTTCGCCCTGGTCGTCGAAGAGGTCCGCGCGGGGTGCGACGAGGCTCCAGCCCGTGCCGTTGCACGAGTAGATCTGGACGCCGATTGCGTGGCCGATCAGGAACACCTTGCTGCCGTCGAGGACCTGGATCGGGTCAGGGACGGACGGCGGGGGCGGTCCGGCCTGGGCCACCTGCACGAGGGATGCGCGACCTGCGCGCTCGACGCCAAGGCGGCGGAGCGAGCGTTCGAGCTCGGGTACACGTGCTCGGATGCGCTCGAAGTCCTGGCCGGAGAGCGATAGCAGCCGCATTGGCGTGCGCGCCACGACGCTGGCCGTCCGCTCTCCTGTGAGGAGGAGTGCGATCTCACCGAACGTGTCGCCGGGGCCGAGCGTTTGGGTCGCCTGTCCACCGTCGGGCAGAACATCGGCGCGGCCCTGTTCGATGAAATAGATGGCGGTTCCGTAGTTGTCGAGCGAGATGACCTCGGCGCCCGCTTCTACTTCGACCTCACTCACCGCGGCCGCGAGCTCGTCGAGCTCCGCCGCAGGAAGATCAGCAACGAGCGAAACTGCCGCGATCCGAGTCTTGTCCACGGTCTCGGATCGTGCCATAGGGAGCTATCGACTGCTCTCACCGCCGCACGCGATCCTGGGGCGCGGCGATCAGTGAGAGATTCCCTCCGTCACTCCAGAGTTGGATTTATCCCCGGTGTCATCCCGAGCGCGGAGCTTCCACCGGCAATCAGCCATGGGCATCCGCAGTGCTCGACTTAGCGTCCTCCCGGCATGACCTGCACGAGCGGCTCCGGTTTCACGGCGAATGGGCCAGCGAACGGCCTGTCCTGAGAGGCGATCATCAGCAGGCACACCGCTACCGCGGAGGCGAAGATGCCATTCGCGATCGCTGTGGTGGCCCGCCTCTCACTGTGAACGAGGGCGATCGCGAGCAAGGTGAGAGCTGCCAACAGAACCACGCCCGTCCACTTGGCCCAGTTCACGCGCGATTCGCTAACGATGATGCGCTCCCGACGTGCGTCAAGGGCGGTCTCGAGTGCGACGACCATCTCCCGCTGCGCCACTTTTTGGCCTTCGGAGCGAGGCCGGAGCGCAAGTGCCAGACGGAGCGCCTCGGCCAGCGAGGCAGGTACGGCTGTGAGAGTGGCATCCTGGCTGGCCATCGCCGGCCATTCCTCATCCACGGCTTCGGTGATGTGCCGCCGCACGAGCACGCGCATCCTGGCCTGCTGCGCGGTCGGGAAGCTCCCGCCCAGGAGTACGACGGAGCGTAATGCGCTCGCCTCGCGGTTGACCGCTGTCTGCGCTTCACCATGGTCATTCCAGACTTGCACTGCGAGAAAACCGACAAGCAGGCCGAAGACCACCCCCAGTGGGGGGAGTAATCCAGGCGACACGGCTTTGAACGTGCGCGCGTTCTCGCCGACCGCGAGCCTCAGCACCACCCACGAGATCGCGGCGGCGACCAGATAGGTCACGCCGAACACCACGACCACGAGCCAGACGAACGGCTGGCCATGCAGCCAATCGAGCACGGTCCGAGAGCCTACTGCGAGCGATCGATCGTCCTGAGCGTCAGGATGCAGCGGCTCGGCTGACGAGGTCGGCGGCACGTTCGACGGAGAGGACGTCGGTGTTGACGATTAGGTCGTAGTGGGTCGGTAGCTCCTCGTCGATCTCGTAGAAGCGTTTGAGGTAGTCGCGGCGGCCTGCGTCCGAGTCCTTTACCGCGCGAGCAGCCTTCGCCTGCTCGAGTGCCTCCGCAGCGCCGAGGCGGTGTGCGCGTGTTGACGGCGTGGCCGTGACGAGAACGCGGAGCGCCTCGTCTCCGGGCTCGACCACGTGTGACGCCGCGTGAGCGACGATCACCGCGTTTCCACGTGCGGCCGTGCGTTCGATCGTCTCGCGGATCAGGGCGCGCACGTCGTCGTTGTCCACCCCATGGACGACGGCGGCCCCGCCGATCTCGCTGGTGCCGATCGCCAACATTTCGAGAAGTCGGTTGACGACCGACTTGCGTCGCTCCTCGTCGGCCACGTCAGCAGGGCTGATCCCTCCCCTTGCCGCCGCGCGAGCGACGATGTCGTCGTCGACGTAGAGGAAGCCAAGCCGCTCCGCGACAAGCCGACCGACCTCCTCGCCACCCGAGCCCGTTTTGTGAGAAATGCAGACGACTCGGCACGTCACCTCCGCGAGGCTAGGAGCCCGCGCATGCGCCGTCAAGCAACCGCCCGACACAGGGCCGCCATTCTCCGCGCACGTACGCGCGCCCACGCCTCGCTGACCTTACCCACCCTCACCATCACGATGCGCGGGCCCGGTCGCGGGCCGCCCGCCCGTCCCGACTCTTACGTCCCTCGCGCACGCGCGCGTACGCGAGGCGGGGCTCGCTCGAGGGGGGTACCCCACCCCCTCGCGCTGATCATGGAGACGGGGCCTGGTCGCGGGGGGTGTCATCTCGACTCCTGGAATACGAGACTGGCTCCCAGCGGGGTCGGGTGGCCTCCCCCCCTCGCGACCTACCTAGTGATGGGGCCTGAGCCTGCTCGCGGGGGCGACGATGACGAGCAGGCCGCCCCCCAGGTGACGCGTCGTCCCCGATCCGGGCCGGAGTGAGAGTGGGGCGTCTCGGTCACGTCCTGGCGTGATGCGGTCAGCCGATCGACCTTCCTCGGCTCGCCGATATGTTCCCACATGATGGGTGACGCGCTCGTAACGACCGTGGTCGGGAGCTACCCGCAGCCCGACTGGCTGATCGATCGAGAGCGGCTGGGGTCGCGGCTGCCGCCGCGGGTGCGAGCCCGCGAGCTGTGGCGCATCGCGGAGCCGCACCTTGAGGAGGCACAGGACGATGCGACCCGGATCGCGGTGTCGGATATGGAGCGTGCGGGCGTCGACATTGTCACCGACGGTGAGATGCGGCGCGAGAGCTACTCCAATCGGTTCGCGACCGCCCTGGACGGTGTCGACCTCGACACCCCCGGCGTTGCGCTGGATCGAACCGGTCACTCCAACCCGGTGCCGCGTGTGGTGGGCCCGATTCATCGCACGGGACCGGTCGAGGTGCGGGACGTCGAGTTCCTGCGTTCGATCACGGACCGGCGCATCAAGATCACGGTGCCGGGACCGTTCACGATGGCGCAGCAGGCGCAGAACGACTACTACGCCGATGCTCGGACGCTCGCGCTGGGGTACGCCGAGGCGGTGAACGAAGAGCTCCGGGACCTCAAGGCGGCGGGGGCGGATGTCGTCCAGATCGACGAGCCCTACCTGCAGGCGCGACCCGAGCAGGCCCTCGAGTACGCGATCGAGGCCATCAACCGTGCGCTCGAAGGGGTCGATGGTGACACCGTGCTCCACACCTGCTTCGGCTACGCGCACATCGTTCACGAGCGCCTGCCCGGTTACCCGTTCATCCGCGAGCTCCAGGGCTGCGTCGCGACGCACCTCTCGCTCGAGGCGGCGCAGCCGGACCTCGACCCGGAGGTGCTGCTCGATGTTTCGGACAAGATCTTCGTGCTCGGCGTCCTCGATCTCGGCGACCCCGAGGTGGAGACGGCCGAGGTCGTCGCGGGGCGAATCCGCCGGGCGCTTACGGTCCTGCCACCCGAGCGACTCGTCGTCGCGCCGGACTGCGGGATGAAGTACCTGTCTCGCGACCTCGCGTACCGCAAGCTGAAGGCGATGGTTGCGGGCGCGAAGCTCGTCCGCGAGGAGCTCGGCTTGTGACCATTGGGACGCCCGGCCGGCCGGTGACGGGGATCAGTCAGGCGTATCCCGAGCGAGTCGAGGTGCGTGGGCGGGACCTGACGGGCGACCTCATGGGCCGCCTGACCTTCACCGAGTACGTCTACCTGCTGCTCACCGGCGACGAGCCGACCGACGACCAGCGCTTCTTCCTCGACCTGCTGCTCGTCTCGATCGCCGAGCACGGGATGATGCCGACTAACGTCGCCGCGCGGATGACGCTCGCGTCCGATCCCACCGCCCTGCAGGGCGCCGTCGCCGCGGGCATCCTCGGCGCGGGGCCGGTTGTCCTGGGGACGTCTGAGGAATGCGCGCTCCTGCTCGAGGATGCGAGCCGACGCGTCGCGGGCGGAGCGAGCGCAGAGGACGTCGTCTCGGACATCGCTCGCACCGCGCGCCGGTCGGGCGCCAAGGTGCCCGGCTTCGGCCATCCCGTGCATCGCCCCCTCGACCCGCGCGCGGAGCGGATCCTGGTGCTCGCCGACGAGCGCGGCGTGAGCGGCGACAACGTCGAGCTGGCGCGACTCCTCCGCGACGCGGTCGCGACCGAATGGGAGAAGCCGCTGCCGGTGAACGTCTCGCTTCCGATCGCCGCGGTGATGCTCGACCTCGGCTATCCAGTGGCGGCCGTCAAGGCGGTTCCGATCCTCGCGCGAACGGCGGGGCTGCTGGCGCACCTCGTCGAGGAGCAGGAGAACCCGCTCGGCTTCTTCCTCGCCGGGAAGGCCGAGGAGGCGGTCGCCTACGAACCTCCCTCCGGCGACTGATGCTCGATCCGCAGGTTGAGGCGCGCTCGTGGGACGAACAGCTCGCGCTCGACGACGTCGCCTACCGCGCGCAGCTCGCGTACCTGCTCGAGCGTTCGTCGTTCTACCGGGACAAGCTCGAGCGCTCCTCTGCGAACGACGCAGGAGGGCTCGCCGAGATCGCCTGGCTTCCGCTCACCGAGAAGGCCGAGCTGAAGGCCACCGCGACGGAGGAGAACCCGGTCGGCGCGCACCTGTGCGTCGATCGCTCGGAGATCGTGCGCATCTATTCGACGAGCGGCACCACCGGGACTCCGAGCTACATCCCTCTGACCACGCGGGACCTGGACGACTGGGTCACCGGCTCGGCTCGCAGCTACGCGGCGTCCGGGATCTCGGCCGGCCAGCGCGTTGTGTCGACGTACAACGCCGGCCCGTTCGTGGCCGGCGCGGCGCTCGCCTCGTTCGACCTGATCGGCCTCTGCCATGTCCCCGTCGGCACGGGGAACACGGAGCGGCTCGTGCGCGCGATCGAGCTGCTGCGACCTGAGGCGGCGGTGCTCACGCCGTCATACGCGGCCCATCTCCTGGAATGGACGTCGGGCCGTGGGTTCGACCTGCGAAGCTCGAGCGTCGAGCGTGTCCTGGTCGCCGGCGAGCCGGGCGGCGGTGAGCCGGCGCTGCGGGCGAGGCTGGAGGAGGGCTGGGGCGCACGTGTCACCGAGGCCATGGGCATCGGAGACATCGGGATCTCGCTCTGGGGCGAGTGCGAGGAGCAGGATGGTATGCATCTCGGCGCGCGCGGGTTCGTCCACCCCGAGCTGATCGACCCGGCGACCGGCGAAGGGATCCCGATCGAGGACGGCGCCTCGGGCGAGCTCGTGCTCACGCATCTCCGCCACCAGGCGGCGCCGCTCCTGCGCTTCCGGACACGCGACCACGTCCACGTGCGGACGAGCCCGTGTCCGTGCGGGCGCACCGGGCCGCGCGTGCGCTGCGTCGGCCGCACCGACGACATGCTGATCGTGCGCGGGGTCAACGTCTTCCCGTCGGCGGTGCGCGACGTCGTCGGTGGCTTCGCCCCGCGCGTGAGCGGCCACATCCGCGTCCGGCCCGAGTCCGCAGGCGTCAAGCAGGAGCCGCCCCTCCCCGTCGCCGTCGAGCTCGCCGACGGGGTCGAGCTCGACAACGACCTCGCCGAGGCGATCCGTGAGAGAATCCGCGCCGTGCTCGTCGTCTCCACACGCGTCGAGCTCGTGCCGTGGGGGAGCCTGGCGCGAAGCGAGTACAAGGCGGAACTGGTGGACCGCGGCGCATGAGGAAGATCCAGACCCAGGGCGTCCACCACATCACGATCAACGGCGCGAACCGCCAGACGTCGATCGGCTTCTGGGAGGGCGTGCTCGGGATGCCGTTCGTGTTCGAGCAGCCAAATCTCGACAACGCCGCCGAGAGCCACCTCTACTTCGACCCCGGCGACGGACGCCTGATCACCGTGTTCACGAACGAGGAGCGCGCGCCGGAGCAGAAGTCGGCGCCGAGGGAGCCGGGCATCGTGCACCACCTCGCGTTCGCGCTCTCGCAGGCGACCTTCGCTCAGACCGTCGAGCGCCTCGACGAGCGCGGCATCGAGCACTCCGGGGTCAAGGATCGCGGCTTCATGGACTCGATCTACTTCGAGGACCCGCTCGGGCTGCTCGTGGAGCTCGCGTCCTATCGTTTCGAGCCGCCGCACGGAAACACGCACACCGACGTCCTGCTCGAGGCGCACATCCTGCGTGTCGAGCGGGGCGATCCCAACATCGACCGCGTCCACCTCACCGACGCCATCGAGCGGCTCGTCACGCGCTCGCAGGCGTCGCTCTCGGACGACCGCTCACCGAAGAACCCGTACTGAAGGAGGAGTGATGGCAACGCACACCCTGAGCATCCTGAAGCCAAGCGTGAACAACCTGACCGTCCGCATCTTCGTGCGCGCCGCAGATCTCGACTTCGAGGAGATCGACGTCTGGGGGAAGAAGTCGACACCGGACTTCCTCGCGAAGGACCCGGCCGACCTAACGCCGCTACTCGAGGAGGAGGGGCTGCCGAAAGGCTCCCTCTGGGAGAGCTGCGCGATCATGCAGTACCTCTGCAACAAGCACGGTCTCGATCGCTTCTACTCGACCGATCCGGGCGAGCGAGCGATGGTCGACAGCGCGATGTTCTACTTGATCGGCACCTTCTATCCGCTGCTCGCGCGCGCGACCTATCCGGCGCTGCGCTTCGGTCAGTACGCGGGCGAGGTCGCCACGGCCGAGGTCTCCGACGAGCTAAAGGAACAGGCCCGCAAGGACGCCGAGACCGCGCTCGCCGGGCCGCTCGAAACGTTCAACACGTTCTTCCTCGCCGGTAAATTGTTCGTCGGAGGCGACGAGCCTTCGATCGCGGACATCCGCTGGGCGGCAACGCTCGAGTTCCTGCGCGCGATCGACTACAACTTCCCGGCCTGGGCCAACGAGTACCTCGAGCGGATGGAGGAGGCGCTCGGCGGCGCGTACTCGGAGCCCGTGGCCGATGTCCGAGGCTACATCGAGTACGTGAAGTCGGAGGCGGACGCGACCTAGAGGCGCAGGGACGCTCCCCGTCCCGAACGCCTACCTCCTTCTCTCGAGCGCACGCGCGCGCACGCGAGGGCTGACCGGGTGCCCACCCCCGCCACCATGATGATCACCGTTGGACTGGCCGCGGGGCAGCGGGAGCGAGCGCAGCAGCAGAGCGACCCGGGTCGGCAGAGCCCGATCACGCACCTGGCGCAAGAGCTGCTGCCTTGACCGCTCGGTCGCCGGTTCGCGGCCAGAGGCTCGCCGTGAATGTCACGACCGCCCAGCCAAGGACCGCCCACCCCCACGCGTGGCCTTCGCTACCCGCTGCTGATTCCGGCGCAAGAAGACAGGAGATCGCCCATCCGCCTGCCGCAATCGAGGCGCTGATTGCCGGTATGCGCCAACCCATGGTGCGAAGCGCGGCGAGCAGCACGAGCAGCGGCACCAGCAATGCGAGCGTCGTCATCACGGTCCAGTGGTGCAGACCGTTCGACACCGCATCGGCAGGCGGAAGATCGTGCCGTTGCGCCGAGGCCATCCGCCAGGCGTAGACAAGGGAGGGAACGGCGGCGACGGCCGCGAGCGCGAGCATGACGACGTCCAGGTGCTGCCCGCGCGCGAGGAATGTCGCGCGCGCCGGATGGAGAGCAACCAACACCGCACCCACGCCGGCGACTCCGGCCGCGAGGGCACCGTACCGCCACGCCTCCCCCGCAACGCCCGCCATGGCAAGCGCAAGGGCGACAACCGCCGCTTGCTGTATCCCGCCGATCCGTCGTTCCGGGCGGCGAAGTTGGGCCAACAGACCCAGCGGAAGGATCACGCCGAAGACCAATCCCCAGCCCGCGTCCAACACCTGATTGCGCGCCTGGTCGATGTACCCCGTATAGCCATCGATCAGATCGATCAGCCCGAAGTTGATCGTCAGAGAGGCCAGCGCGACCACCAGCGCAACCGCCTTGAGCCAGGTCGTGCGAGTCGATGACGCCATGCGGCGACCCTAAGGCTCATTCACCACGCCGGTCAGGCCGCTGGTCGGCGGAACGCCGACGTTACAAGTCAGATTCGTGTCAGATCACATCGACCACTAGCCACCAGCACTGACCTCGCGACCCCGCGCAAACCGCATGGCTTCTCAATGAGGACACCCCAGACTGACCGTGACCAACCTCGGACAGAACTGTCACGCCGGAGGTCGCGGGTTCGAGTCCCGTCGCTCCCGTTCTCTCAACCCCGCATGGCTCCTGGCTTCGCGGGCTCCGCGCTCCATCGACGGCGTGATCGGCGCGTACGAACTCGTACCGAACGTTCCGCCTAGGCAGGCAGCTGCCTTGGCCTTCGACCAGAAGCTCACGATCCCCTGCAACGAGCGAGGAGCTCGGAGCGGCGGTTGAGACGAGGACCTGCGCCGAGGGCGGCGGCGGCAGCGGCGTAGACCTGTCGGAGAGCGGGCGACCGCGACTAGGCTGTGGCGGCCGGATCGGAGGAGCGGATGAGCGAGTACATGGTCAGAGCGCTCAGCCCGGACACCTGGGACGGGTTCGCCGGGCTCGCGCAACGGCACAACGGCGTGTTCGGGGGCTGCTGGTGCACCTACTTCCACACGATGCACTCCGAGAAGACGTTCGACGCCGACGACAACCGGAGTCTCAAGCGGCGCCTCGTCGAGGAGGGCCGGGCGCATGCCGCGCTCGTCTACGACGGGGACGAGGCGGTCGCGTGGTGCGAGTACGGGAGCCCCGAGGAGCTGCCGAACATCTACCACCGCAAGCAGTACGAGGAGGAGCTTGACCTCGTCCCCGACTACCGGATCACCTGCATCTTCGTGGACCGGCGCTACCGGCGAAAGGGGCTGTCGGCCGTCGCGCTGCAGGGTGCCCTCGACCTGATCTCGGAGGCTGGCGGTGGCGTGGTCGAGGGCTACCCGCACGACACGCAGGGCAAGAAGAAGTCCGTGCTCTACAACGGGACACGCACGCTCTTCGAGCGGGCGAGCTTCACGTTCGTCCGCAGCAAGGGCACGGGGAACTGCGTCATGCGCCGCACCGTGCCCTGACCCACCGCGGTCATCGACCGGCCTCGTCGGACGGCGACGTTCGGGCATCCGGGCTCGGCGCAAGAGGACGCGGCGTTGGTCGGTTTGCGGTGTTAGATTCGCTGCTCAGCAAACGAAGGGAGGAATGGTGTCCTCAGTACAGGCCTACGCGAGCCGGACCGGCTGGATCATGCTGGCAGCGATCGTGATGTTCTCCGTCGGGGTGTACCGGGTCCTCTCGGGCATCAGCTACCTCGCCAACAGCCACAAGATCAACGACTTCACTGCCGGTTTCTTCGGCGACAACATGTGGGCTTGGGGCCTCTGGGACCTCGGGATCGCGGTAATTGCGATCTGGGCGGCGTTTTCCCTTCTCGGCGGCGGGGAGTTCGGCCGCGTCATCGCGTACATCTGGGCGATCCTCGTGATCGTGAACAGCTTCCTGATCATCGGCATCGCTCCGTGGTTCGCGGCGGCGATGATCACGCTGGCCGTACTGGTGGTCTATGGCCTCGCCTCGACACCGTTGAGATCAGCGACATAGCGAACGATCGATCGTCCTGAGCGTCAGGATGCAGCGGCTCGGCTGACGAGGTCGGCGGCACGTTCGACGGAGAGGACATCGGTGTTGACGATTAGGTCGTAGTGGGTCGGTAGCTCCTCGTCGATCTCGTAGAAGCGTTTGAGGTAGTCGCGGCGGCCTGCGTCCGAGTCCTTTACCACGCGAGCAGCCTTCGCCTGCTCGAGCGCCTCCGCAGCCGCGAGGCGGTGTGCGCGTGTTGACGGCGTGGCCGTTACGAGAACGCGGAGCGCCTCGTCTCCGGGCTCGACCACGTGTGACGCCGCGTGAGCGACGATCACCGCGTTTCCACGTGCGGCCGTGCGCTCGATCGTCTCACGGATCAGGGCGCGCACGTCGTCGTTGTCCACCCCATGGACGACGGCCGTGCCGCCGACCTCGCTGGTGCCGATCGCCAACGCTTCGAGAAGTCGGCTGACGAACGACTTGCGTCGCTCCTCGTCGGCTACGTCAGCAGCGCTGATCCCTCCCCTCGCCGCCGCGCGAGCGACGATGTCGTCGTCAACGTAGAGGAAGCCAAGCCGCTCCGCAACGAGCCGACCGACCTCCTCGCCACCCGAGCCCGTTTTGTGCGAAATGCAGACGACTCGACACGCCACCTCCGCGAGGCTAGGAGCCTGCGCACACGCCGTCAAGCAACCGCCCGACACACGCACCTGCGCCGATCTCCCCGCACGTACGCGCGCCCACGCCTCCTGGTCGCGGGCACCCACCCACCTCCTCATCGCGCGCACGCGCACGCACGCGAGGCGACGACCGAGTCCGAGGGTACCCACCCCCTCGCGCTGAACATCGACGTGGGGCCTTGGTCGGGGGGAGGTGTTCATCGTCCTCGTGGTCGCGTGCGGCAGGTCGGGATCGGCGTCCGGGTACTGCTCTGGGTCGAGCGGCCGCTCCGCGACGGTTACGTAGCTCGTCTCGCGCACGAAGCGTCGGAACTCGGCCGCCGTGATCGGATGCTCGTCGATCCAGAACCCGTCCACGGAGGCGCGGTGCACGGGCCGCTCCTCGGGGTAGAAGTCCTCCGAGCCCATCGCGAACGTCCCGCCCGGGACCCAGCGCATGCCCTCGAAGGGCACATGGGTCGGGTTGGCTTCGAAGCCGTCCGAGACGCTCCCGGTGCCCATGTCACCATCATGATCAGCGCAAAGCGGTTCGCGCGGGAGAATTCCGTCGGCCGCTCGCCAGGCGGTGGTTCACTCGGCTCTGCATCCACGGCTCACGCTGGACCCTCCTGAGAACGGACGATTTCTTGCACGGCGGCGTGCACCGTCGGGTAGAAGTGTTCGGGTCCGATCGTCTCGGTCAGGCCGGAGAGCTCGAACTGGTCCTGCATGCGCGTTCGGAGCCGGGCAACGACGAGCGTGATCTCGTCGCGCCGGAGGTCCTTCGTCAGCTCCTCGAGCGCTTCGAGTCCCGTCGAGTCCGCATGCGTGACCGACTCCGCGTCGAAGACGAGCCACGAAACGGGCGTTCGCGCCCCGCGAATCGCCTCGCGCACCCGCCCCTTGAAGTAGCGGGCGTTGGCGAAGAAGAGCCGGTCGTCGAGCCTGTAGACGACGACGCCGGGCGTCACGGTCGCCGAGGGGTGGAGGGCGACGTCCGCGTAGCGTCCGAGCCGGTCGACCCAGCCGAGAACGGCGTCGTGCGGGCTTGCGCTTCTTCGCACGGTGTCGATCACCGAGAGACCTACGGCGACAGCGAGCGCCTGGAGCACCCCGAACACGACAACACATCCTGTCGTCACGCCGGCGATCGCGACCTCGACATGGTCGACCGCGGCGAGGCTGCGCCAGGCGTTCAGGT
Organism: uncultured Actinomycetes bacterium; assembly: GCA_963742625.1. Lineage (GTDB taxonomy): Bacteria > Actinomycetota > Thermoleophilia > Gaiellales > Gaiellaceae > Gaiella. Next base: position 1,150,629 of record CAVUMO010000001.1, on the reverse strand, counting down.
CGACGAGGCCGATCGCTGCTGAGACGATCACGGCGCCGAGCACGGCCTTCGGCAGGTACTGCACCGGCTCGGTGAGGAAGAGCAGGATCACCAGCACGGTGGCGGCAGCGACGATGCCTGCAATCTGGCTCCGCGCGCCCATATTGTCGTTGACCGCCGTGCGCGAGCCGCTTGCGCCGATGGAGAAGCCCTGGGTGACGCCGGCCGCGGCGTTGGCGGCGCCCAGCGCGAGCAGCTCCTGGGACGCGCGCACGTTCTGGTTGTGCTTCCCGGCGAAGGAGCGCGCCGTCAGGATCTCGTCCGCGAACGCGACCAGGAAGATGCCAACCGCCGCAGGCACGAGGTGGACGACGTCCTGCCAGGCGGGGCTGGGCAGGACGAAGCTCGGCAGTCCTGCGGGAATCGGGCCAAGTACGGCGATGCCATGGGCCTGCAGGTCGAGCGCCCAGGAGAGACCGATCGCTGCGACGACGACCAGGAGCGCCGCCGGGAGCCGCGGCATGACGCGGCCGAGTACGAGGAGAATCGCAAGCGCGACCGCGCCGAGGAGGACCGTGGCGCCGCTGACACTCCCGAGCTCTCGCACGACCTCCCAGAGCTGCGGTAGAGGGTCCAGTGCGTCGATCGACAGACCGAGCAGCTTCCCGAGCTGACCGATGACGAGGATGACGGCGACCCCGTGGATGTAGCCGACCAGCACCGGCCGTGAGAAGTAGTCGGCGATCCAGCCGAGGCGCAGCAGCCAGGCGAGCGCGAAGCACGCCGCGACGAGCAGCGCGAGCATCCCCGCTAGCTCCGCAGCATCGGGGCTGCCGGCGACCGCAAGGGACAGGATTGCCGCGGCGACGAGCGTCGAGATCGAGCCCTCCGGGCCGATGACGAGCTGCCGCGACGAACCGAGGAGCACATACGCGACGGTCGGAAGCAGGAGCGCATAGAGGCCGTTCACGGGCGAGAGCCCCGCAACCTCTGCGAACGCCATCGCCGAGGGGATCGCCAGCGCCGCCACCGTCACCCCGGCGACGAGGTCGCCGCGCGCAGTGCGCGCCCGATAACGGGGGAGCTCGCCCGCGACGGGCATCGCCCTGGTGAGCAGCGGCTCTGGCCGTGCCGCCTGGAACGGTTGGTGCTCGCCGTACTCGGTCGCGTCCGACGACGGCGTCGGCGCGCGCCTCTCCGACCACGGGCAAACGCAGGGAGCGACCTTCAAGCAGCGCAACGGCTACGGCCTCGACGAGCTCGTCGAGCGCTCACTCTCGCGGGGCGACGTCACGGGGATCGAAGGCGGTGACGAGCAGAGCTCGATGGTCAGCCTTGCCGTCAGCGAGGCGACGGGGAAGAAGGCAAAGAAGCCGAAGAACGACGTCTCCGACCGGGACGTCGTCGTGCTCGGCTCGGGCAACCTCGGCCTGATCTACCTCATGGAGGAGCGCCGCCGGCTGACCCTCGAGGAGATCGATGAGCGGCACCCCGAGCTCATCCCGACTCTCCGTGCGCATCCCCACGTCGGCTGGCTGCTCGTCCGCTCGTCCGAGCGCGGGGCCGTCGCGCTCGGCGCCAACGGCACGCACTACCTCACGGAAGGTCGCGTCGAGGGCGAGGACCCGCTTGCGCCGTTCTCGCCTCATGCGCCGCAGCACCTGCTCCGCACCGACGGCTTCCAGCACGTGGGCGACATCATGGTCGGAAGCTTCTACGACCCCGAGCTCGATGAGGGGTGCGCGTTCGAGGAGCTGATCTCCTTCCACGGCGGCATGGGAGGCCTCCAGACGCGCCCGTTCATCCTCCACCCGGAGCAGCTCGAGGTACCGCCGGGACCGATCCTGGGCGCCGCGAGCGTGCACGGCGTCCTCGCCGGCTGGCGGCGTCAGCTCCAGGGCGACCGCGACGCGGCCGATCCGGCACCCGACGAGAGCACGCCGGTGACCGGCACCGTCGAGCAGCCCGTGGGCGTTAGTCCTTGAGCTGCGACCTTCACCCCATCTGTACGACGAAGGCCGGCGTGCGTGCGTGGATAGTTCCCGAAACGAGTGACAGCGCTGATCGTTGCCTACCTGGTGCAGGATCGCCGGACGCGGGCTTGACCTCCGCCGAAGTCACATGTGCGCTCGCAGGAGATCTGTCCGCTAACTCTCGAGGGATGCGATGACTGATTCGGGGGACGACTCGAAGCCCGGGGGTTCGTCGCGGATGCGCCGGATCGGCGCGCGCGTGCTGACCGTTGTGGCGGTCCTGCTCGCGCTCGTCGGGATGCTGGCGTACTACCTCGAGCACACGGCGCTCGACGAGTCGGGGTTCGAGACGGTCTCGCGGAACATGATCGAGAACGACGCGATCCGCACCCAGGTTGCGAACACCGCGGTCGACAGGCTGTACGCAAACGTCGACGTGGAGGCGGCGATCGCGGATCGACTGCCCCCTGCGCAGAAAGGGTTGGCTCCCGTTCTGGCCGGTCTTTCGCGCTCTGGCGCGGATCGTGCGGCGGAGGCGGCGCTCGAACGGCCGCGCGTCCAGGACGTTTGGGTGGAGACGACGACAAGGACGCAACGCCAACTGGTGCGCCTGTTGGACGACAAGACGAAGTTCCAGACCGAAGGCGGAAAGGTCGTCCTCGACCTGAATCCGATCATCATCCAGATCGGCGACCAAGTGGCCGTGATCGGACGCGTCGCGGAGAAACTGCCCGACTCCGCCGGGAAGATCACGATCATCGACGAGAGCCAACTGGAGACCGCTCAGACGATCACGCGGATCCTGCGCACGGTCGCCAACTGGATGTGGCTCATCGCACTTGCCGTCGCGGCACTCGCAATCTGGCTCGCCCGGGGGCGTCGCAGGATCGAGCTCCGCGCACTCGCGATCGGGGTGCTCGCCGTTGGGCTCCTGATGCTGGCCGTGCGCCGCGCCGCGGGCGGCTATCTCGTCGACAAACTCGCCAAGGACGACAGCGTCAAACCGGCGGTGCAAGACGCGTGGAACATCCTGACGCAGGTCCTGGCCGACCGCGCCTGGGTCTGGATCATCCTCGGGATCGTCACGCTGGTCGGAGTCTGGTTCGTCGGTGACAGCCGTCGCGCCGGTCAGGCACGCCGCGCCGCACAGCCTGTCTTGCAGAACCGCCTGGCGACCTACGCCATTGCTGCGGGCTCGGTGCTCGTGCTCGCGCTCATCGCTCCGCTGTTCGCCCGCGGCTGGGCCACGACGCTCGTCATGCTCGCCTTCCTCATCGTCGGCCTCGAGGTGATCCGAAACATCGCCCTGCGAGAAGCAGAGCAGGAACGGTGAGCGACTGCGAAGCTGCTCGGCTACGAGTCGCACTGCCGACCTGGTTCGAGCTGCAGAGAAGCAAGACGAGCTCGATGGATCGGGGTGAAGGGTTCGAGCCGTGAGTGAGCGCCGAGCGCTCCTTCAGGGTGAGCGACCGACGCGGGACCGAGACGGTGGAGAGTGCAAACGAGGCAGGCGATACTGCTCGCATGGCGTCCAATGACGACGAGCGCTCGGGGTTTTTCGACGCTGCCGGACGCGCCGCCTTCTTCCCTGCACGTGCAGCGGCGCGGGCATGGAGAGGCCCACTCGAAGATGCGGTCGACGAAGTCCTATCTGCACCCGAGATCGCTCGCATCCTGGACCGGGCGCTCGCGGGTTCGCTGCCGGAGGAGCTCGCGCGTTCGATCGTCCGTAACCGGGTACTCGAGCGCATCGTCGCCGAGCTTGCCGCAAGCGGAGAGCTGGAGCGCCTCATGACGGCCGCCCTGGCCAGCCCGAAGACGCTCGAACTCACCGACAGAGTGCTCACGAGCGACGAGTCCCAGCACGCTCTGCGTCATGTCGCGTCGAGTCCCGAACTCAGGGACGCAATTGCCCGGCAGACAACCGGTCTTGCCGAGGAGGTAGTGGGCAGCGTTCGCGCCTCCGCCGCGCGGCTCGACGACCGAGCCGAGCAGGCAGTCCGCCGCCCGGTGCGAACAGACAGCCCTATCTACGGCGGAGTTGCGACGCGCGCGATCGCGCTCGCGGCCGACGCAGCCGTGACGGTCGTCCTCTTCATGTCCGTGGTCGGGATCGCCGCGCTCGTCGCATCAATGGTCGGAGGCTTGCGTCCGGAGTGGCTCGTGGGCGCACTGCTTGCGTCGGGCTGGATGCTGATTGCGGGGACGTACTTCGTCCTCTTCTGGAGTTCCGCGGGGCAGACGCCGGGAATGCGGCTGCTACGCGTCCATGTTCACGGCCCCGCGGGCGACCCTCCCTCGATCGGTCGATCGCTCGTGCGCCTGGTCGGGCTCGTGCTCGCGATCGTGCCCATGTTCGCCGGCTTCATCCCGGTGCTGTTCACCGAGCGGCGGCGTGGGCTTCCGGACTTCCTCGCGGGAACCGTCGTGGTCTACGACGACGCACGCGCCTAAGCCCGTGGCGATTCCAAGCGTGCTAGGCGACCGACTCCCATGGTGAAGGTCGCCCCGGTTGGCGCGGTCGACAACAGATCTCGTCTTCCTTGGGGCTAGATTCTCGGGACAGATTCGGGGCTCTGCGGGACGGCCCAGGATCCTTCAAGACAAGCGTGGAGTGAGCGGCGAAACCGGCGAGATTGCAGGGAACGCCGTACCAGGCACTTTCCGGGGCAACACACCAGACGCCGAATCCTCCATAGTCGGGAGGAGCTAAGGACAGCGCGGTTTCAGCGGAAATGTACGGCGCCAGACCTTTTCGGCGCGTTGTCTATATAGTAGACACAACCGTGTCATCACTAGGTCCACACCAGCGCGGCATCCGGCGACCCTCTACGGCCAGAAGATCCGCATGGTTGAGCCAGAAATGCTTCTAGCAGAGGCGCCCTCTACATACGGGTTCGTGAGTCGGATATCCCCATGCGGCCGCTCCTCAGCCGCCTCTGGTTGCGGCTGCCTTGACCTCGTCGGCGGTCGCCATCGATCTCGTGCGTGGTCACCCAGACGTGTTCTGTCTCTGACCGCATGAGCTACGGCGTGGACCTGTACTGGCTGCCGCTCGGCGCGGGCGGGCATTCCGTCCGGCTCAATGGTCTCCTATACGAGGCACTTGTGGCGGCCTTCGAGCGGAGAAGGCGCTACGACCTCTACCACTCTGCGTTGGAGGTGCGGGTGCCAAAGGGCCCGTACGTGATCGAGATGACGCCGGTGACGGGCAGTGGCGGAGCGAGCCACGGTGCTGTCGCCGGGGGTGCGGTCGGGAGCCGCCTGCTCGGCTGGTCGACGCTGTTCCGTTACGAGGTGCGGCGCTGGCTGGGCGGGGAGATCCCCGATGTCGCCGAGGCGGTCGAGAGCCCGCGGACGCTCACGGACGACCCGGTCGTCGCACAGCGTGTGCTCGATCTGGTGCCGCTCGTACCGACGCCGACCTGGGGTCGCGACGAGCTCGGCACCGGCGAGATGTGGAACTCGAACTCGCTCAGCTCCTGGCTGCTCGTCTCCGCAGGACTGGACATCGCGCAGGTTCCGCTTCCCGTTGGCGGCCGGGCGCCGGGCTGGGACGCAGGAGTCGCCGTTGCGCGCGCCGCGGCGACCCAGTCCCATGCCGGTGTCCGCGGTGCCCCGCGGAAAGGCCGTAGCCGACAAGGAGGAGCCACATGAGACTCAGGACGCTCGGAGGCGCTGCGGCGACGCTCGCCGGAGCCGCCTTCCTATACCGACGGTTCCTGCGCCAGCCGATCCTCACCTGGGGCTCGACGCCCGAGGAGGCTGCGGCGCGGCTCCCAGGCGACGAGTTGCTCGAAGACGCAGACGGGCTCGCAACACGCGCGATCACGATCGACGCGCCACCTTCGGCGGTCTGGCCGTGGATCGCCCAGCTGGGACCGCACCCGCGCGGCGGCGCCTATACCTACGACTGGATCGAGAACCTGCTCGGCCTGAACATGCACTCGATCGACCGCGTCCTGCCCGAGTACCAGCACCCGCAGATCGGCGACGGCTTCGGTTACGGCGCCAACAGGATGAGCTTCACGATCGTCGAGCCCGAGCACGTGCTCGCGACGCAGTCCGCGGACGGCAACTGGGTGTGGACGTTCGTGTTGGAGGAGAACGACGGAAAGACCCGGCTGATCAGCCGCAACCGCTTCCGCCTGCCCAGGCTGAAGGACAAGATCGGGATGATTCCGATGGAACCGGGCTCGCTCGTGATGGAGCGCAAGATGCTCTTCGGCATCAAGCAGCGCGCGGAGAAGCTCGCGGCCGAACAGCGGGAGCCCGTCCCATGAGCCGGGCCGCGCGCACGCCGTATGAGGAGGATCTCAGCGACCGGGAGCTCGACGTGCTCCGCCCGCTGGCGACGGATCTCACGCAACGGGAGATCGGTGAGCGCTCTACGTCTCGTTCAACACCGTCAAGACCCATGTGAGAAGCATCTTTCGCAAGCTCGACGTGGCCACGCGCCCCGACGTGGTCTCGCGTGCCCGCGAGTTGCGATTGCTCTGATCCCTCTGGACGGAACGACTTCACGTTCCGACATCCGTCGAGGTGTCCGCGTCGCGGAGCCCGACAAGCGAAGAGGCCGCTCTCGCGGCCTCTTCGTCGTGTCGAGCGAAGGTGGGCAACGGCCCGAACGATCTACTCGATCGGGATCTCGAAGCGAGCGATGATGCCGGGGTCGCCACCTCTGGCGAGTAGCTCCGGATCGGGATCGCGAGTCGCCACCCATGCATATCCGTGTTCGGGGTAGGCGACGACGTCCGGGAAGCTCCCGGCACTCATCGCGAGGATCTGGGCCGGTTCTTCGGTGGGGTTGCTGAACGTGTGCAGCCCGGCGCGTCCCTCGGGGCAGAAGACGAAGTCGCCCGGAGCCAGCTCTTCTTCACCGTGTTGGTTCCGGAAGACGGGACGACCGCTCAGGACGAAGAACATCTCTTCGGCTCCGAAGTGCATGTGCATCCGCAGCTCGGGCGCGTCGGGAGCCAGTTCGTACAGCGTTGCTCCCATCCTGGCGTCGTCCGGCCGCCAGAAGATTCGATGCCGAGTCCCAGCTGCTTCCTCGTCTCCGTCCCATGCGTCCGAGAACAGGTTCTGGCGAATCATTCGGTGTACCTCCAAGTCGTAGCGGTGGCAAGCAGCGTCCAAGGCCGCCTCGAAAGCAGCGTCGGCGCGCCTGCGCCAAGCACGCGCGGCAGTCGCCGCGTCTGACCGCTATCTCGTCGCCGGAGCCACGGCGGGATCGTAACGTGTCCCGGTCAGCCCGACACCGGCTCAACACCCAATCGCCAGACCCTCGCGCGGCCGTCGGGCTCCTGCGAGGGAGTCTGCTCGGGTCCGCTCACGGCATGCGGCGAGTGACAACATGAGAAGCACGGTGGAGCACCGCCACGGGCACCACTCGGAGCACGGCGCCCTCGACGCGCCGGAGGTCCAGGGACGCGAGCGCGAGCTGCATCGCGCCGCCGACGGGCACGCCGGTCACGCGGCCGAACACGACCACGCGGCCCACGCCGACGTCTACAAGCGTCGCTTCTGGGTCACGCTGATCCTCGCGATCCCGGTCGTCGTCTACAGCGAGATGATCCAGGACTGGTTCGGCTATACGGCGCCCGAGTTTCCGGGCGACGGCTGGGTCGCACCCGTCCTCGGCACCGTCACCTACCTCTACGGCGGATCCGTCTTCCTCTCGGGCGCGTGGTCGGAGATCCGCCGGCGGGCGCCGGGGATGATGCTGCTCGTCTCGCTCGCGATCACCGTCGCGTTCGTCGCGAGCGCGGCCTCGACGCTCGGACTGTTCGATCTCGAGTTCTGGTGGGAGCTGTCGGCGCTGGTCGTGATCATGCTGTTCGGGCACTGGCAGGAGATGAAGGCGCTCGGCCAGGCCCGCGGCGCGGTCAGCGCGCTCGCCGAGCTGCTGCCGGACGAGGCAGAGCGCGTCCGCGATGGCACCGTCGACCGCGTCCCGATCGGCGAGCTGCGGGTCGGCGACGTCGTGCTCGTGCGGCCGGGCGCCCGTGTGCCCGCCGACGGCGAGGTCGTCGCCGGTCGCGCCGAGCTCGACGAGTCGATGATCACGGGCGAGTCGAGGCCCGTGGCCCGGGGCGAGGGCGACGACGTCACCGCCGGCACCGTCGCGACCGACTCTGCGATCCGCGTCCGCGTGACGGCCGTCGGCGAGGAGACGGCGCTCGCCGGTATCCAGCGGCTCGTCACGCAGGCGCAGGAGTCGCGCTCCCGCACCCAGGCTCTCGCGGACCGGGCCGCCGCACTCCTCTTCTACGTCGCCGCCGCGTCCGCGATCGCGGCCTTCGTCGTCTGGGCGGTCGCCGGCGACGTCGACTTCGCCGTGATCAGCGCGGTGGCCGTGCTCGTGATCTCGTGCCCGCACGCGCTCGGGCTCGCGATCCCGCTCGTGATCTCGATCTCGACCTCGCTCGCAGCCGGCAGCGGAATCCTCGTCAAGGATCGTCTGAGCCTCGAGCGCAGTCGCCTCGTCGACGTCGTCCTCTTCGACAAGACGGGCACGCTGACGCGCGGCGAGCACGTCCTCACGGGCGTCGCGGGCCCGGAGCGCGACGACGTGCTGGCCCAGGCAGGCGCCGTCGAGGCCGAGAGCGAGCACCCGCTCGCGCGCGCGATCGTCGCCGCGGCGCGCGAGCAAGGCGCGATCCCGGTCGCGCGCGACTTTCGCGCCATGAGCGGCCGCGGCGTCGAGGCGTCGCTGAACGGGGCACGCGTCGCGATCGGCGGGCCGGGCCTCCTGCGCGAACGCAGTCTCGACGTGCCCGACGAGCTACGGCGCGAGACGGAGCCGTGGCGAAGCCGGGGAGCCTCCGTCCTGTACCTCGTCCGGGAGGGCGCCGTGGTAGGCGCGTTCGCGCTCGAGGACCAGGTGCGCCCGGAGGCGCACGAGGCGGTCGAGCAGCTGCATGCGCTCGGCATCCGCGTGGCGATGATCACCGGCGACGCTCGTCAGGTCGCCGACGCCGTCGCCGCCGACCTCGGCATCGACGAGGTCTTCGCCGAGGTCCTCCCCGAGGACAAGGAGCGCTACGTTCGGGAGCTGCAGGAAGGCGGCCACCGCGTCGCGATGGTCGGCGACGGCGTCAACGACGCGCCCGCGCTCGCCCGCGCGGACGTCGGCATCGCGATCGGCGCCGGGACGGACGTCGCGATCGAGTCCGCGGGGGTGATCCTGGCGTCGGACGATCCGCGCGGCGTCGTCAGCGTCGTCACGCTCTCGCGCGCGAGCTACCGCAAGATGGTGCAGAACCTCGTGTGGGCCGCCGGCTACAACATCGTGGCGATCCCGCTGGCCGCGGGCGTCCTCGCGCCGTGGGGGATCACGATGCCGCCCGCCGTCGGCGCGCTGCTGATGAGCCTCTCAACGATCGTCGTCGCCCTCAACGCGCAGCTGCTGCGCGGGCTCGACCTCCGGCCGGCAGCGGCACCCGAGTGACCGTACGCTTCGCCTCTCCTCGTCGTAGCGTACGCTCGACGACAGGGCGATGGCCGTCGACGTCGGCTACGGCACGATCAAGGAAGCCCACCATCATTTGCCCTCACTCACCTGAGGAGGTGGACGGATGAACGGAGGAATGGTCGACCGGTGACGCACCGGCAGCGACTGACGCTGCTCGCTGCCATCCTCGGTTCGGGCGTGGCGACGCTCGACGGAACAATCGTCAACGTCGCGCTGCCCGCGATCGAGCGCGACCTCGGCGGCGGACTGACCGCTCAGCAGTGGGTGGTGAACGCCTATCTGCTGGCCCTGGGCTCTCTGATCCTGATCGGAGGCTCGCTGGGCGATATCTACGGCGAGCGTGTCGTGTTCGCAGTCGGTGTGACCGCGTTCGGTGTGTTCTCCATGGGCTGTGCGCTGGCCCCCACGATCGGCGTGCTGATTGCCGCGCGTGCGCTGCAGGGTGCTGCGGCGGCGTTGCTGGTGCCGAGCTCGCTGGCGATCATCATCGGCGCGTTCTCGACGCGTGAACGTGGCCCGGCGATCGGGACCTGGACCGCGTGGGGCGGGATCGCAGCGGTCATCGGCCCGCTGGCGGGCGGCGTGATCGTCGACCAGGTCTCGTGGCGTTGGGTGTTCGCGCTGAACGTCCCCTTGGTCGCGGCGACGGTCGTGCTCGTTCTCGCGGCTGTGCCGCGAACGCCAAAAGTGGCCGGCCGTCGCGTCGACGTCCTTGGCGCTGTCCTCTGCGCGGCAGGGCTCGGCGGGATCGTCTTCGCGCTCATCGAGCAACCGCGGTTCGGCTGGTCGAGCCCAGCCATCGTCGTGCCGCTCGTTGGAGGCGCTCTCGCGCTCGCTGGGTTTCTCGCCTACGAGCGCCGGGCAGCGCAGCCCATGCTGAGGCTGAGCCTGTTCGCGCGCCGCAACTTCTCGGTCGGCAACATCGAGACGCTCGCGATGTACGCAGGGCTCGCGATCCTGTTCTTCTACCTCGTGATCTTCCTGCAGCAGGTCGCCGGCTACAGCGCTCTCGAAGCCGGCCTGGCGACGCTGCCGACGACGCTGGTCATGTTCTCCCTCTCGAAGCGCTTCGGCGCGCTCGCAGACCGGTACGGGCCGCGCCTGTTCATGGGCGCCGGGCCGCTGATCGCGGCGGCCGGCATCCTCCTTCTGCTCCGAACCGGCCTCGACACGTCCTACGTCGCGGACGTCCTCCCTGCGGTCCTCGTGTTCTCGCTCGGCCTGACGATGACCGTCGCACCGCTCACGGCGACCGTGCTGGCCGACGCAGACGAGACGGATGCGGGAATCGCCTCGGCCGTCAACAACGCCGTCGCCCGCGTCGCGGGACTCGTGGGAGTCCCCATCGCCGGGGTCGTCGCCGCAAGCACGCTCGTCGGTGACACCTTCGTCGCCGACGACGGTTCGGTCGACGCCTTCCACCGCGTGGTCGTCATCTGTGCCGTGCTGGTCGCAGCGGGCGGCGTTGTCGGCGCGCTCGGCATCGCCAACCCGCGCCGGGTCGTCGAGGCGAAGAGATGCGCGGGAGGCCAGCTTGTCGGAGTCCCGGAACCGGCCGTGGACCTGGATGCCTAGACGCGCTGCAGGTGCGTGTCCTTGAACCACGGCCCGACGCCGGTGGCCGGGTCGGTCGCTGCGCTGATCAGCCGCGCGCCCGGCATCGACCCGGAGCTCGCGTAGCAGGGAGTATCGTCGAGCGCGACCACGATTTTTCGGGAGGCGACATGGCAACGCGTACCGCACCCGTCATCGACACCGGCACATGGGTCGTCGATCCGGCGCACTCCAGCGTCGAGTTCACGGTCAAGCACATGGGCATCGCCAACGTACGCGGCAGGTTCACCGAGTTCGAAGGCACGCTCGAGATGAGGCAGGAGCTCAGCCAATGCCAGGTGTCGGGCAGCGTCAGGGTCGGTTCGATCGACACCGGCGAAGCCGATCGGGACGCGCACCTGCGCTCGCCCGACTTCTTCGATGCCGAGCAGTTCCCAGAGATCACATTCGAGTCCACGCACGTCGAAGCGATCGACGACGATTCGTCGTGTGTGCGCGGCAACCTCACGATGCACGGCGTCACGAGGGAGATCAAGATCACCGTGCTCGTCCAGGGCACGGACACCGACCCGTGGAACAACCTTCGCGCCGGGCTCGAGGCTGTTGCCACGCTCAATCGCAGCGAGTTCGACATGAAGTTCAACCAGGCACTCGGTTCCGGAAACGTGCTCGTCGGCGACAAGGTCAAGATCGCGCTCGAGATCTCCGCGATCCTGCAGACCTGACAGTCTCGACAGTGGAAACGGTCGCCCGCGTATGCTCGCTGCATGGATCCCGAGCGCGCACGTGAGCTGCTTGCGCGGGAACGCAGCCGCATCACCCAGAGTCTGCACGGCCTCGTGCACCAGGACAGCGACGAGCCGACGACGACCGATCAGCACATGGCCGATCAGGCGTCCGACCTGTACGACAACGAGCTGAACGAGGGTCTCTCCGACGACCTACGGCTCCAGCTTGCCGCCGTCGAGCGAGCTGAGCAGAGACTCGCCGCAGGAACGTACGGACTCTCGATCGAAAGCGGCGACCCGATCCCAGACGAGCGTCTCGAGGTCATGCCGACCGCCGAGCGCACCGCCGAAGAGCAAGCCCGCTTTGAGTCCGGGGCCTAGCCTCATCACGTGACTCCTTGGGCGCCGCGCGATCCGAAGGAACTCGAAGCCACGGCGCCCGTTAGCGCCCCAGGTCGACGGGGAAGGAGATCAGCCGCCGGCCGGATCCCCGCGAGCGGGTTCTCGCTCGGCTTGCGTGCCCGCACGAACAGGACGAGGAACTCTTCGGCGTGAGACTCGCCGGATACCCGCGCCGCTGCATCGTCAGGGTCGCCCACCCGTCGCCGCTCGTGTCGCTCTGGGGTCTGCTCCAGCTTCGGCGCCGACCCTCCCCTCGGTCGACGTCCATACGTCCTAGACTGGTCCGGCGGTCGGGAGACGGGCTGCAACCAGCGCCGAAACGACCTCGGATCGCACGGAGCGAGACGTGAAAGGAAGGCAACGGTGGCGAGAGCGGCGCGTGTCGCGGTCATCTACTACAGCGCGACGGGAAACGTCCACAAGCTCGCGCACGCGCTCGCCGAGGGTGCCGAAGCGGAGGGCGCCGAGGTGCGGCTGCGACACGTCGAGGAGCTCGCGGCGGAGATGCTCATCTCGCAGAACCAGCACTGGGGCAGGCACCGCTCGGAGGTCGCGGACGAACCGGTCGCGACGCTCGGCGACCTCGAGTGGGCAGACGGCGTCGCGCTCGGGACGCCCACCCGCTTCGGCAACGTCGCCGCGCAGCTGAAGCAGTTCGTGGACCAGGCGGGACGGTTGTGGCAGGAAGGAAAGCTCGCCGACCGGGTCGGCACCGGGTTCACCGCGTCGATGACGCAGCATGGCGGGCAGGAGTCGACGATTCTCGCGCTGAACAACACGCTCTATCACTGGGGAATGCTGATCCTGCCGCTGGGGTACACGGTCAGGGAGGTCTTCGCGGCCGGAGGCAACCCGTACGGCACGTCGTATACGAGCGGCAAGAACGTCCTCGGGCCAGACGCCAAAGCTCTCGCAGTCGCCAACTACCAGGGGCGACGTCTGGCTCGGTACGCCGGCGTAATTGGCAACGCGAGAGACGAGGACGCATTCCGCATGCGCCGCCCGCGGCCCGAGCGCTTCAACGCGCCTGCGCTCGCGACCGGCGGTCAGCAACCCACCTGACGCCGGGGCGGAGCCCGAGGTTTGCGACTCAGCGTCCCGCGGCGAGCTCCTCGAGCCGACGGTGGACGAGCGCGGCTGCCATCGCCCCCTCCCCGACTGCGCCGGCGACGCGCTTGGTCGACCCGCTGCGCAGATCGCCGGCCGCGAACACGCCCGGAATCGTCGTCTCGAGCACGAGCGGATCGCGGTCGAGCGGCCAGCCGTCCGGCCGCCGCCCAGCTTCGAGCAGACCGCTCCCGGTGAGAACGAAGCCCGCCGAATTGACGCGAACGCCCACGCCTGTTGCCCACGCGGTGCGAGGAGTGCCGCCGATGCACAGGAACAGCGCCCGCGCGCGCAGCTGCTCGGTCTTGCCGGCTTCATCGGAGATCGTGACCGCACCGAGTTGGTCGCCGTCGGCGTGCACTGCCGAGACGATGGTGTGCAACCGGACGTCGATGAGCGGGTTCGGCTCGATTCGCTCGACGAGGTAGGCAGACATCTTCGCCCCGAGCCGGTCGCCGCGCACGATCATCGTCACCCTCGCGCCTGCGTGCGCGAGATGGAGCACCGCCTGGCCGGCTGAGTTTCCGGCGCCGACCACGATCACATGGTCACCGCCGCAGCGGGCGGCTTCGCTGCGCCCGGCGCCGTAGTAGACGCCGCGGTCGAGCAGCTCTTCGACACCCTCGACCTCGAGCCGGCGCCACTCCATGCCGTTGGCCGCGATCACCGTGTCGGCGGTCACCTCGTAGCCGCCGTCGATCAGGAGCGACGGCGCGCTGGGAGCACGGGCCGAGCTACCGACGACGCCGCGCAGGAGGACGAGCTCGGCCCCGAAGCGCTCCGCCTGCCGGCCTGCGAGCCGGGCGAGCTCCGCGCCGCCGATGCCGTCGGGGAAGCCGAAGAAGTTCTCGATCATCGAGGTGTGCGACGCTTGCCCGCCCGGCACGTCGGCCTCGATCACGACCGTCGAGAGCCCGTCGGAGGCGGCATAGACGGCGGCGGCGAGCCCCGCCGGCCCGGCGCCGACGATCGCGAGCTCGTAGTGCTTCCGCGAAGGCGGCGTCGAAAGGTTCCACGCCTCCGCAAGCCGGGAGAGGGTCGCGTTCGGGTACACGTCGCTGCCGTCGACGACGACGGGGAGATCTCGCGCCGCGAGGCCGTGCTCGGCGAGCAGCGCAGCGGCCTCCGGCGAGCCCAGCTCGAGAAACTCGTACGGCTGCGCCGTCCGCGTGAAGAAATCGCGCAGCCGGTGACTCTCCGGCTCGAGGCTTTGACCGACGACCCGTACCGACGGACGAACTGGGCTCATTCCGCGGCGAGCTGGAACATGCGCTGGTCCACGTGCGAACAGGCAGCCACGGGGAAATCCTACGTTCACCGAATCGGTCGTTCGTGAAGAGCAGCGCGCCCGCGAGAAGGCTGGCGAAGCTCGCCTTACCAAGCCGCCGATATGGTGGCCGGATGACCGTGTTCGCGCGCATCGTGGTGGGTGTGGACGGAACCGACTGGGGGTTCGAGGCCCTCAGGCAAGCGCTCCTCCTCGCGCCGAAGGAGAACCCGATCCTCCACGCGGTCACCGCCCTCGACACGGCCCCGGCGATTCACACCGGAATGCATGCCCCGCATTTCGCCGAGCTACTCGCGAACGAGGCCGGAGAAGCTCGTCGCGTGGCCGAAACGATCATCGGCGGCCGGGCGGGTTGCAGCGCGCGCGTCGTACGCGGCAAGCCGGCCGACGTTCTGCGGCGTGAGCGCGAGGAGTTGCAGGCCACGCTCGTGGCGCTCGGCGGCAGACGGAGCAGCCGCTTTCTCGGAATCCTGCTCGGCGACACCGGGACAGAGCTCGTGCACGACGCGGCCTGTTCGGTCCTGCTCGCCTACCCGGCCGACAACGGCCCGTGGCGGCCGCGCAAGATCGTCGTCGGGTTCGACGGCTCGACCTACGCCCTCGCCGCGCTTCGCTCGGCCGAGGAGCTCGCGGACGCTCTCGGCGGCACGGTCGAGGTAGTTACCGCGACCGGCGGCAAAGCGATCGAGCGTGACGCCGGCTGGGCTGACCGGGTGGAGACCTGGGATCCCGCGCATCCCGTCGCCGCCCTCGTCGAGCGCTCGCGCACCGTCGATCTCGTCGTCGTCGGCTCACGCGGCGTCCACGGCATCCGCACGACCGGCAGCGTCAGCGAGCGCGTCGCACACCAGGCTCATTGCACGGTCCTCGTCGTGCACGAGGCGCAGGCGAACCGCAGCACCTGAGGCGTCGGCCCGTCGGCGCCCCAGCACGCCAAGGTGGACGTGGCGGCTCGGCAGGCGATCAGCGGGCCTTCGTGGCACGTTCCGGGCGCCACCCAACCACATATATTCGGGCGGAACGCCGTACAGATGGAGGCTTCGATGCTGGACGATTCGCACGTGAGTGCGTGCAGATGAGTGCGCCGATGCAGGAGACCGTGGCAGCACTGATGCCGCAGCTGAAGTCCGATCTGGCGCGGTTGGTGGCGATCCCGTCGGTCTCCGAATGGGGGTTCCCGGAACACACGCGGCCCGCGCTCCTCGAAGCACACCAGGCGGTCGTGGAGCTCTTCCGGGGGGCGGGGGTGGAGAGCTTCAGCTCGCTCGAGCTCGAGGGCACCGCGCCGGTGATCACGGGCGAGATTCCGGCGCCCGACGGGGCGCCGACGGTGCTTCTGTACGGCCACTACGACGTCGTGGCCGCCGGGGACGAGGCGCTCTGGACCTCGCCGCCGTTCGAGGCAAGCGAGCGCGATGACGCGATCTACGGCCGCGGCACCGCCGACTCGAAGGCGAACATCCTCGTCCACGTGGGCGCGCTGCGCGCGTGGGAGGGCAAGCCGCCGGTCGGGATCAAGCTGCTGCTCGAAGGGCAGGAGGAGGTCGGCAGCCCGCTCGAGGAGGGCTACCCCTCCGAGCACCCCGAGGTCTTTCGCGCCGACGCGATCGTCGTCGCCGACGGCGGCTCGATCCGCGCAGGCCAGCCGTCCCTGACGGTCTCGCTCCGGGGGGACGCCCGCATCACCGTCGAGGTGCGTACGCTCGCGAGCAACAAGCACTCCGGTCAGTACGGCGGCGCCGCGCCCGACGCGCTCGTCGTGCTCCTGCGCGCGCTCGCCTCCCTCTGGGACGAGCACGGCGACGTGGCCGTGGAGGGCCTGCGGCGGGAGGACTGGAACGGGGAGTCGTACACCGACGAGGAGTTCCGCAAGCTCGCCGAGATCGAGGACGGCATTCCGATCGTCGGCACCGGCAGCATCGGGTCGAGGATCTGGACCGGCGCGTCGATCACGGTGCTCGGGATCGACGCTCCGGCGGTCGAGGGGGCCGCGGCGGCGGTGCAGTCGCACGCACGCGCCAGCCTCAACGTCCGAATCCATCCCCAGCAGAGCGCGAAGGACGCACAGGACGCGGTGGTCCGCCACCTCGAGGCGCAGCAGCCCTTCGGCGTGGCGCTCGAGCTCACCGCAGGTGCGACCGGCGACGGGTTCCGCGCAGGCGCGTCTGGCGCCGGCTGGGACGCCATGACGAGCGCGATGGAGCAGGCGTGGGGAGAGCCGGTGGTCGAGATCGCGACCGGCGGCGCGATTCCGCTGGTGAAGGCGATGAGCGAAGGCGTCCCCGGCGCGGCGATCTTCGTGTTCGGCTGCACCGACAGCTTCGCCAACATCCACGGCCCGGACGAGCGGCTGCTCGTCGACGAGTGGGAGAAGGCGGTACTCGCGGAAACCCTGTTCTTCCAGGAGTTGGCCAACCGAGCGAAGGGATCCTCATGAGCGACGCCGAGCAGGCACCCGCAGAGCCCGAGGAGGAAAAGCACGGCTTCCAGTTCCCGAGCACGATGACCGTGCTCGTCATCGTCACGTTCCTCGTCTGGCTCGCTGCCTTCCTGATCCCTTCGGGCACCTACGTGCACGACGAGAACGGCGTCCCGCAGCCGGGGTCGTTCCAGCGGATCGACTCGCCGCAGGACTTCGGCGACCGAGTCGGCGACTTCTTCCTCGCGCCGGTGAACGGCCTCTACGGCCTGCAGAACCCGGAGACCGGCGTCGTCCACCCCTTCGGCGTAGGCTCCCTGTTCGGCGCGGTCAGTGTGTTCGCGTTCGTGCTCGCGATCGGCGCGTTCATGACGATGGTGCTCGCCACAGGCGCGCTCGACGTCGCGATCGGCAAGCTCGCCTACGCGATGCGAGGGCGCCCGTGGCTCGTGATCGTCGCCGTGATGACGCTGTTCTCGCTGCTCGGCACGACGATGGGCTGGGCAGACGAGACGCTCGGCTTCTATGCGCTCCTCATCCCGCTCCTGCTCGCGCTCGGGTACGACCGCATGGCGGTCGCCGGGATGATCATCGGAAGCGCCACCGTTGGCGCGATGGCGTCGACGGTGAACCCGTTCTCGATCGGCGTCGCGAGCGGGTTCGCGGGCGTCGGGATCGGCGACGGCATCGGCCTCCGCTGGATCGGCTGGTTCGTGCTCACGGCGATCACGATCGCGTACGTCGTCCGCTACGCGGAACGCGCGAAAGCCACCCCGAGCCGCTCCCTCGTCGGCTACCTCCCCGAGGACGCAGAGCTGGTGAAGAAGGAAGAGTCGGCCTCGCACCTCGTGCTCACCGGGCGGCAGAAGGTGGTCCTCGCGATCACCGCGTTCACGTTCGCGCTGCTTGTGTTCTCGGTCGTCCCGTGGGACTCGATCTTCCACCTCGGCGTCAAGGTCGACCCGTACACGCACGAGCCGCTCCCCAACGATCCGTGGTGGAACCTCGGCTGGTGGTTCCCCGAGCTGATCGCGCTGTTCCTCGTCGCGTCGGTGGTCGTCGGGCTCGTCGCCAAGTTCAGCGAGAAGGAGATCACGGGCCATATCGGTCGCGGCTTCGGCGACTTCATCGGCGCCGGAGTAGCAGTCGTCCTCGCCCGCGGCGTGACCGTGATCCTCAACAACACGCAGACGATCGACACGATCCTGAGCTGGATGGAGGACGCCGTGAGCGGCACCAACTCCGTCGTGTTCATCGGGCTCGTCGCGATCATCAACACCGGGATCGCGTTCATCATCCCGTCGTCGTCGGGCCACGCGACGCTGGCGATGCCGCTTCTCGCGCCGCTCGGGGACTTTGCGGACGTCTCTCGGCCGCTCGTGGTCACGGCGTGGAGCTGGGGCGCCGGGGTCGCCCGGTTCATCACGCCCACGAGCGCGGTCGTCATGGCGGGCGTCGCGCTCGCGGGCGTCCGGTACGACCGGTGGATCCGCTTCATGCTCCCGCTGATGGGGATCCTCGTGGTGGCCAGCCTCGTCATGCTCGGCATCGCGGCGGCTCTGGAGTAGGGGCGAGATCCATCTCGCCCCTATGTGAAGCTCACGCGCCGGCGCCGGGGTCGCCGTGAGCGACTCGACGATCACCTTCCTGATCCTCGGCGTCACCGTCGCCGTGTTCGTCTGGGACCGGTTGCCCGTAGGCGTCGTGGCGTTCGGCGTCGCGCTCTCGCTGTGGGCGACGGGGGTGCTGAACCTCGACCAGGCGCTCGGGGGCTTCGGCGATCCAACCGTGATCTTCATCGCCTCGCTGTTCGTCGTCAGCGAGGCGCTCGACTCGACAGGCGTCACCACGTGGGCCGGTCAGCAGCTGACGGCGGGCGCCGGCGACTCGAGGGGGCGGCTGATCGTGCTCATGATGGGGACGGTCGCCGTGCTGACGGCGCTGATCAGCGTGAACGGCTCGGTCGCGGCGCTGCTCCCAGTCATGGCGGTGACGGCGACGCGCCTGCGCATGTCGCCGTCCCAGGTGCTGCTGCCCCTCGCCTTCGGGGCGCACGCCGGCTCGCTCCTCGCGCTCACCGGGTCGCCGGTCAACGTCATCGTCTCCGAGTACGCCGACGACGCGGGCGTCGGCCGATTCTGGTTCTTCTCGTTCGCGCTCGTCGGCCTGCCGCTCCTGGTGCTGTTCGGCGTCGTCGCGGTGCTCCTCGTCCCGCTGATCTGGTCGTTCTGAGAGGCGGCGTGGACGACCACGGAGAGCCCGACACGCGGCCCGACGGAAAGGTCTCCCGCCTCCGCTCGCGGGCCGAGGAGCTGCGAGCCCGCGCGGACGAGACCCGCAACCTGCTCGAGGGCCGCTACGGCGAGCGACGGCCGGTCGCGATCGCACGCGACGTGTTGGCGCTCGACAAGGCGATCGCGGGTAGCGAGCTCGCGGGCGCGCTCGCCTATCGCCTCTTCCTCTGGTTCCTGCCGTTCGTGCTCGTCCTCGTCGCCGGCCTCGGCGTGTACGCGGACGCGAGCGACCAGACGCCGCGGGAGGTCGCCGACCGGCTCGGCCTGGCGGGCCTCGTCGTCCAGTCGGTCGCGGTGGCGGCGACGAGCAGCGCCCGCTGGTACGCGCTCCTGATCGGGGTGCCGGTCCTCCTCTACCTGACGCGAAGCCTCCTCCGCACCGCCGTCGCCATCCACCGGCTCGCCTGGGGGCTCGAGCCGCGGCGAGGGCACCTCACCTCCACGAACGTGCTGCTGTTCCTGCTCGCGGTCGTGGCGTCCCTCGCCGTGGCTGCCGTCGTCTCCGCGTCGGTCGGCGCGAGCCCGTGGTTCTGGGTCGTGGATGCCCCGCTGGCCGTGCTGGTGCGCGCCGCGATCTGGTTCGGTCTCTCGCGCCGGCTGCCATGCCGCGACCGTCGGGTGTCTACGCTGCTTCCAGGCGCCATCGTCGTCGGAGTCGGCTTCCTGGCCGTCAACGTCTTCACCCAGCTACTGATCGTCTGGCTGGGGAACACGCGCGAGGACACCTATGGCGCGCTCGGTCTGGCTGCGACGATCCTCTTCAGCCTCTGGCTGACGAGCCGCGTGATCGTCGTGAGCGCGGTCGTGGACGCCGCCCTCTGGGCGCGCCGCGGCGCAAACGCGAGCTCCTTCCCCGACCGCGGAGGCTCGTAGGACCTCTCCTGGTCGCGCAGCTCCCTCGGGTGACGCAGGCCGTCTCGACGCTTGGCTCGGCACCGGCCTCGCTCCCGTTCGGCCCCGTCTACGCGATGCAGCTCGCAACCGGCTACATGAACGTTGCGCTCCCCTCGAACCTGGCCCGGATGGCGGTCAACATCCGCTTCTTCCAGCGTCAGGGTCTCTCCGCTCCCGTCGCGGTGACCTCGGGCACGATCGACTCGTTTGCGAGCACGGTCGTCCAGGCCGTGCTGCTCGGCGTGCTGCTCCTCTTCTCCGAGTCCTCGCTCGCGCTCGAGCTGCCCTTCCCCTCCGGCGGCTCGCGCACCTTGCTCTGGATCGTGGCCGGGCTCGTGCTCGCCTCCGCTGTCGTGCTGGTCGTGATCAGGCGCTTCCGGGAGGCCATCGTCACGAACGTCCGAGGCTGGTGGCCCGAGGTTCGCTCCGCGCTCCGCGGGCTTCGCGCCTCGAACAAGCGGGCGCTGCTCGTCCTCGGAAGCCTCGCGACGGAGGTGCTCTTCGCCACCGCCCTCGGCCTCTTCGCCCGCAGCCTGGGCTACGACCTCTCGCTCGCCGAGCTGCTCGTGATCAACATGAGCGTCTCCCTCCTGGGCAGCCTCGTTCCCGTACCGGGCAACATCGGCGTTGCCGAGTTCGGGCTCACGATCGGTCTCGTGTCCGCCGGGATGACCGACGAGTCCGCCCTCGCCGCGGTGCTCCTCTACCGGATCGCGACCTACTACCTGCCGCCGCTCTGGGGCTTCTTCGCCTGCTCTGGCTGCAGCGAAACCGTTTCCTGTGACGAGCTCGCCCTTCGTCTCCACCGGCCGGCTGCCCGCCGCAACCCGCGTCCAGGAGCTCGTGACGGCCGCCTACGAGCGCTTCCGGTCGAACGACGAGGGAGCGGTCTCGACCGTCTACCCGGCGCTCGCCGGCGGGTCGGCTGACCTGTTAGGGGTCTGCGTTGGAGCGACCTCGGGAGCCTTGTACACGGCTGGGGATGCGGAGCACGAATTCACGATCATGAGCGTCGCCAAGCCCTTCACCTTCGCCCTCGTCTGCCAGGCGGTGGGAGCCGAGGAGTTGCGCGCGAAGGTCGGCGTCAACGCCACCGGCAGGCCCTTCAACTCGCTCGAGGGGATCGCGGAGAGCGCCGACGGGCGCACCAACCCGATGGTGAACCCGGGGGCGATCGCGACCGCGAGCCTCGTCCCGGGCCGCACCGCCGACGAGAAGTGGCGCTTCCTCCAAGACGGCCTGTCCCGCTTCGCGGGCCGCGAGCTGCCGCTCGACGACGACGTCTACGAATCCGCGTCCGAGACAAACCTCGGGAACCGCGACCTCGCAGCTCTCCTCGAGACGCGCGGGCGCATCTACTGGGACCCGGCCGAGGCCGTCGACCTCTACACGAGACAGAGCTCCCTCCGCATCAGCGCGCGCGACCTGTCCGTGATGGGGGCCACGCTCGCCGACGGCGGCGTCAATCCCGTCAGTGGTCAGCGCGTGATCGACGCGGAGACCTGCCGATTCACCCTCGCCGTGATGACGACCGCCGGCCTCTACGAGACATCGGGCGACTGGCTCTACGACGTCGGGCTCCCGGGCAAGAGCGGCATCGGCGGAGGGATCGTCACCGTCGCTCCCGGCAAAGGTGGTCTAGGCACGTTCGCGCCGTTGCTGGACGACGCCGGCAACAGCGTCAAGGGACAACTCGCAGCGAGGTTCCTGGCGCAGAGCGCGGGACTGGACATTTTCGCGTCGACACCCGAACGGTGAACTGCGTCGCTGGCCCCGGGTGCTTCTTTGTTGTCGAGCTAGGCGCTACGTCGACTACACATGCCACACAGGCTGTGCTCGCCGGTCAGGGCACCCAGCGCTCGGCGAGCGGCGTCACCTGGAGCTCGTGCGTTGCGCTCCGGGCGCCCTGCTGGGCGAGGAACTCGATCGCCTCCGCGAGCGCGCGAGGGTCGGCGAGCGCCTCGACCGACTGGCCGGCAGGAGCCCCGGCGAGCGGCTCGATCCCTGCGTCGACGATCAGGAGCGCCACGTGGATGCCGTGCTCCCGTAGCTCCAGCGCCGCCGCGTTCGTCAGCGCACGGACGCCGAAGGAGCCCGCCGCCCACAGGCCACGCCCGGGCATGGCCCGCCGGGCGGAGCCGCCGGTCACCTGGATCACGGTCGCAGGGCCGCCCTGCGCGAGCAGAAACGAGCCCGCGGTGGAGAGAAACGTGAACGCCGCGCGAGCCGGCGCGGCGGCCCACGGCTCGAACGCATCCGCCGTCGCCTCGCTCAGCGGGCCGCCGCCAAACGGCCCGTTTCTGTCGCCGCCGTAGGGCGAGGCCGCGTTCACGACAAGGTCGACCCGACCGTGCATGGCCGCGGCTTTCTCGAGCACCTGCTGCACGCTCGCACGATCGGTGATGTCTCCCGCGAGAGGCAGCCCTCCGGCACTCGCGACGCCGGCCAGCGTCTCCTCCGAGCGGGCAACCCCTACGACCTGCGATCCCTCGGCCGCCAGGAGCTCGATCACCGCGCGCCCGAGGTTCCGCGCGCCGAAGACGACAACGCTGCGGCGACCCTCGGTGCTCATCGAGGAACCGTAGCCCGCGACGAGCTCGCCTCGGGCTGCGCAGTTGCCGACGCCGCGTGCAGCGCGGCCCGCCACCCGAATGTGATCGCGATCCCGATGGTCGCCCCGCCCGCCCAGTAGGAGCGTCCGGACGGAAACCCGGCGCAGTTGCCTGCTGCGTAGAGGCCCGGGATCGGCTCACCGGAGACCGCGAGGACCCGGCCGAACGAGTCTGTCCCGGGACCACCTTTCGTGTCGAGCGACGCCGGCGCGAGGATGATCGCGTAGTACGGCCCTTTCGAATCGAATGGATAGAGCGCAGGGTTCCGCTCGTTGCCCGCGCGCGCCGGCCCGTTGCGGAACAGCTCGATCGCGGACGAGCCACGCCCGAACTCCGGGTCTGCTCCGACCGCGGCGGCGGCGTTGAATCGGTCGATCGTCAGCTGCAGGGACTCGGGGAATCCAGGGGCGAGCCGCAGACCGGCACCGATCTCCCGCGCGCTGGTCGCCAAACGCTCCGAGAGGCGAGAGCCCAGCTCGCCGAGCGTCGCTCCCTTGACGACGTGATCCGCGTGTTCGACGTCGAGCGGAAGCGGGTTCCCGCTCTTGCCGTCGGCGTACAGGCGTCTCGTGTGCTCGTCGAAGACCATGAAGAGACGGAGATTCGGATAGCTCGCCGTCGACGGATCCCAGCGCAGGAACGCCGACGCGAGCTCGTGGTAGGGGAGCTTCTCGTTCGCCACGCGGCGGCCGTTGCGGTCGACCAGGATCATGCTGTCGCCGCGAAGGGCGAAGATGTTCGTGGTGAACGTGCCCGGGTCGGCGACGTAGGGCTCGATCGGGATCGGCGCCAACCACGCTTCTGCCATGTTCCGCAGCTGCGCCCCGAGCCTCATGCCGATCCGAAGGAAGTCGCCCTCGGAGCCGGCCGATGCGCCGGTTGCACGG
Source organism: uncultured Actinomycetes bacterium (assembly GCA_963742625.1). Lineage (GTDB taxonomy): Bacteria > Actinomycetota > Thermoleophilia > Gaiellales > Gaiellaceae > Gaiella. Next base: position 1,127,015 of record CAVUMO010000001.1, on the reverse strand, counting down.
AGCGGCGTGGGCACGAAACGCGTCATCAGATCTTGGCTGTGGGCAAATCCCCCGGTCGCGAACACCACGCCCCGCCGCGCCGCGATGCGCCTGTCGCCGCACACCACGCCCTCGACGCGGCCGCCGGAGCCGAAGACGTCCGTGACGGCGACGCCGGTCTCGATCCGCACGCCGTGTCGCCGCGCCGCCGCCGCGAAGTCGGCGATGAGCTCCGGTCCCGTCAGCTGATCCGGCCGTTCCCGACCGCGCGAGACGACGACGCGTCCGTAGGGAGCCTTGTTCTCCGGCAGCTCGGCGAAGTAGTCCGGCGCGTCGGATCGCACCACGGGGTCGATCGCGCCGGCCGCGGCGAGCTCGTCGAGCGCGGGCCCGGCATAGTCGTAGAAGGCCGCGAGCATCTCGTGCTCGTCCGCCGGCAGCCCGAGCGTCGGATGGTCGGCGTCGTAGCTGTCGGGTCGCGCCAGGCGAGCCATGTAGCGCAACGCATCGTCGCGGGCGTCGACGAGCCCGCTCCCGCGCATCAGGCCGTTGTTCGGGATCCAGATCCATGTGCCCGACCGTGCCGTCGTGCCCCCGAGCTCGGGCTGCTTCTCGAGGAGCAGGACCTCGAGACCCGCTCGTCTCGCGGTGATCGCGGCGGTCAACCCTGCTGCGCCGCTCCCCACGACGACCAGGTCCATGACCTCGGGACGGGCGGACATCAGCTCGCAGCGTCCGGGAGGCCGAGCAGCCGTGCGGCGTTCCGCCACAGAAGTCGCTCGCGCGTGTCCTCGCTCAACGGCAGCGCTGCGAAGTCGTCGAGCGCCTGGTGGAGCGACCGCGTCGGAAAGCACGACGAGTACAGCATCCGATGCGAGAGAAAGCCGTTCGCCGCATCGATGTAGTCGCGGGCGCCGGGCATGCCGGCGACGTACATGTAGAACTCGGGCATCAGGTACACGTTGTGGCATCGCGCCGCCAGGGCGCACGCCTGAGCCGTCCAAGGCCAGCAGGCATGCCCGACGATGAGCGTGAGCTCCGGGTACGCGAGCGCCACGCGCTGGAGGTATTCGGGCATCGCAAAGCTCATGTCGGGGCCGATGACGTGACTGCTCGTGACGACGACCGGGACGTCGAGCTCGAGCGCCGCCTCGTAGAGCGGAAACACGTGCGGATCGTCGTCGTGGAGCGGCGGCTCGCTCCAGCCCGGGAGCAGCGAGATCCCTCGACACCCGAGCTCCTCGATCGAACGACGGATCTCGCCGACACCGTCCGGGTCGTGTGCGTCGACACCGGCGAACCCGACGAAACGGCCGGGGTACCTGCCGGCGAGCTCCGCGATGTGCCCGTTGTCGACGATCCCCCAGGTCGCACCCGACTGCTGGCCCATGATCACGGCGACGTCCACGCCGAGCTCGTCCATCTCCCCGACGAAGAGCTCGGCCGACCTCGCGTCGAACGAGGGACTGTTGACGCGGCCCAGCTCGTACTGCGTGACCTTCAGCGGATCCGGCGAACGCGGACGAGGGCGGTAGAAGTAGGTGTCGAGGAAGCTGCGGTACGGCGGCTGGACGCGAAAGTCGATGATCACGTGTCTCCTCGGTGCTCAGCGGTAACGACCGACCCGGCTAGTATCGACGATTTTCGAACATCGATCATCACGCCGACGCCGGCCGCTCGACCGGTGCGGAGTGGGTGGCGTAACCGCCGCTAGATGGTGATCGAGTCCTCGACGAGGGCGACGACCGCGTTCGCCCAGTCCCCGACGTCGTCGAGGGGCTCCTCGTCCCGGATCCGCCTGAAGCCCGCGAGCAGGGCGTTGACGTCCTGCGCCGTCAGTCCCTGCTCCGGCGCGGTCTCCCCACCGGTGCTGCCGGCGTCGGCCTCGGCCTTTCGGGCGGTCGCGAAGCGGAGCAGCGGCTCACGACCTCCGACGGCCTCCGCGAGCTGCTCCAGGAGCTCGTCGACCCGAGCGCGTCCCGCCGGCGTCAGGGCGGCGACCGCCCGTTCGAGGTACGCGCTGTGGTGATCCGCGGACATCTCGGCGCTCAGAGGCTGATCATTCCACACGGGCTCGGGCCGTCTCAGTGCGCGAACGCCGCACCCGTCTCCGCGTCGTGCTGCGGGGCCAGTTGTCGCTGCAACCGCGGCAGCTGCCTCTCGAGGTCGTGCACGAGCATCTCCGCCATGTCGTGCGTGAACCCCCGCCGGACGACGACGCGAAGCGCGGCAAGGTCGGTTCGATTCTCCGGGAACGTGTACGCCGGCACCTGCCAGCCGCGCTCGCGCAGCGCGTTGGAGACGTCGAAGACCGTGAAGTTCTCCATCCCCGCGTTCAGCGTGAAGGCGAACACCGGCAGCTCGTCTCCGCTCGTCAGGAGCTCGAACGGCCCGAGCTCCGCGATGCGTCCCGAGAGCCGCGTGGCCACGTCCCGCGCGTAGCCCTGCACCTTGCGATACCCCTCGAACCCGAGCCGGATGAAGTTGTAGTACTGCGCCGCCACCTGCGCACCGGGCCGCGAGAAGTTGAGCGCGAAGGTCGGCATGTTGTCGCCCAGGTAGTTGACCCAGAAGATCAGGTCCTCCGGCAGCGCGTCGGCGTCGCGCCAGACGATCCAGCCGACGCCGGGATAGACCAGGCCGTACTTGTGCCCGGACGTGTTGATCGAGGCGACCCGGGGCAGCCTGAAGTCCCACTGCAGGTCCGGGTCGAGGAAGGGAGCGATCATCGCGCCGGAGGCGCCGTCCACGTGGACAGGGACGTCGAGGCCGCTCTCCTGCTCGAGGGCATCGAGCGCCTGGCAGATCTCGGCGACGGGCTCGTAGGAGCCGTCGAACGTCGACCCGAGGATCGCGACGACACCGATCGTGTTCTCGTCGCAGAGCTTCACGGCCTCCTCGGCGGAGAGGTGGAACCGGTCTCCCTCCATGGGCACGAGCCGCATCTCGACGTCCCAGTAGTTGGCGAACTTCTCCCAGCAGACCTGGACGTTGATCCCCATGACGAGGTTCGGCCGGTCGGTCGGCTTGCCCTCGGCGGCCCGCCTCCGCTGCCAGCGGCGCTTGAGCGCAAGCCCCCCGAGCATCGCAGCTTCGCTCGACCCGGTCGTCGAGCAGCCGGTCGCCTCCGCGGCGTCGGGTGCGTTCCAGAGCCGACTCAACATGTTCACGCACCGCATCTCGATCTCGGCCGTCTGCGGGTACTCGTCCTTGTCGATCATGTTCTTGTCGAAGCACTCCGCCATGAGCTTCTCGGCCTGCGGCTCCATCCAGGTCGAGACGAACGTCGCGACGTTCAGCCGCGCGTTTCCGTCGAGCATCAGCTCGTCGTGGACGAGCTGATAGGCGACGTCGGGAGGGAGCTCGCCCTCGGGGATGCGATGGCGCGGGATCGTCCCCGTCTCGAGGCTGAAGAGCGGCGCCGTCACGAGGTCGTTCGACCTGCCTTGCGGAGCTCTCGGGTGCTTGAGGGTCACGAGCGGAGCCTCCTGGTGGGTGGATGTGAACGTGGTCGCGCCGGCGTCCGCGCCGAGCCACGAGCAGCGTCGCGCTCGCGTCTCGCGGGCCGGGTGACGCTACCACCCTGCCGTCCGAGGGCCGACCGGAGGCGGGGCCCGGACCGCTGCGAGCGGCTGTTGTCCAGGCGGGCGGGGCGTATGATCGCCGCACGTTGCCGAGGGCGTTTCGTGTCCCCGCCGCGCTGATCGCGCTCTCCCTCGTGGGCTGGCTGGCGAGCGCCCGCGCCATGGGAGGCGGCTCGATGGGGATGACCGCCTCGCTGGGCTCGTTCCTCTGGCTCTGGATTGCGATGAGCGCGGCGATGATGCTGCCCTCGCTCGTTCCGGCGGCGTCGCTCGCATCGGCAGTCGGCAGGTCGAGCGCCGCATTCGTCGGCGGGTACTTCGCGGTCTGGCTCGTCTCCGGCGTCGTCGCGTTCGAGGCAGCCCGCGGGCTCACCGACGCGGGGAAGTGGCTCGCGGGCGGCGCGCTCGTCGCTGCGGCGGTGTATCAGGTGACGCCGCTGAAGGACGCGTGCCTGCGGGGCTGTCGCGGGCCACTCGGCGTCTTGACCCGACGAAGCGCGGCACCCGCCGGCGTCGAGCACGGCCTCCTCTGCCTGGGCTGCTGCTGGGCGCTGATGCTGGCCATGCTTGCGATCAGCGCGGGGAGCCTCTTGTGGATGGCGCTCGTGGGAAGTGCGATCTTCGTCGAAAAGGTCGCCTCGTTCGGAGCCCGAGCGTCGACGCCCATCGCCCTGACTCTCCTGGCGCTCGCGGCGTGGAGCGTCACGTGAGCTTCCGGATCTCGGGGCGCTACCTCGAGGCGTGCAACTGCGAGGCGATCTGCCCATGCAGGCGCGTGAACGGGGTCTCGTCCGGGCGGTCGACCCATGGGATCTGCTTCGGCGCCCTCAGCTGGCGTGTCGACGACGGTCGGGCGGGCGACGTCGACCTGTCGGGCAGCGGCGCAGTCATGACCTACAGCTACGACGACGACGAGCCGCGCTCGCCGTGGACGCTCGTCCTTCACGTCGACGGCCCCGACGAGCTCGCCGAGATCCTACTCGGCCGCCTCGGAGGCGACCACGTCGGATCGCTGCCGTGGGTCAGGAAGCCGACGGCGTCGATCGACGTGCAGCCCGCCCAGATCGAGTTCGGCGACGGCGAGATCCGCGTCGGCGAGAGCGTTCACCTTCGCGCCACGACCCCGTTCGAGACGGACGCAGCGGTCTCGTGCATCGTCCCCGGTCACGACCGCCCCGGAGTGGAGCTCGTCAACGACGACGTGCACGTTCGCGACAAGCGATTCGCGTTCGACCTCCGTGGCACGTGCGCGTTCACGCGCGACTTCGACTACTCCGGCTGAGCACGTAGCCGACACCTCCGGGGCGGATCAGGGTCGACTCAGGGTCATTCCGGATGGTTCTCGGACGGTCGCGAAGCCATCCTGGGGCCATGAGCGAACACACGACACATATCCCCGAGGTCCGCAGGCTGCAGCGCAGCCAGTCGGATCGCATGATCGCCGGCGTCAGCGGAGGGCTCGCACGCTACTTCGAGATCCACCCCGCGGTCTTCCGCGTCGGCTTCGTCGTCCTCACCCTCCTCGGTGGGGCCGGCATCCTGATCTACGTCGCCGCGTGGCTCGTCATCCCGGACGAGGACGAGGGGGACTCGGTCGCGACGGCGGCGCTGCGGAACCGCCGAGATCGCCCATGGCCCCTGATCGGGCTTGGGCTCCTCGCCGTCGCCGGCGCGATCCTCCTCTCCCGGGCCACGCTGTGGCCCGACGGCGACGCGTGGTGGCTGTTCCTGATCGCCGGTGGGCTGATCCTCTGGCTGACGCGGCATCCGAAGGCCGACGCGCCGACGGACGCATCAGAGCTCGCGCCGAAGCGCACGCACCGCGTGCGACGGGTCTTCGGCTGGCTCGCGATCGTCGTGGCATCCCTCGTCGCGATCCTGGTGATCGCCGTCGCGATCTTCGCCGCGGTGTTCGACGTGCACCCCGGCCGCGGGGTCGGCGACAGGACGTACGTCGTCACGAGCGCGGAGGCGTTGCGGGACGAGTACCGGCTCGGCATCGGCGCGCTCGAGCTCGATCTCAGCGGGATGCACTTCCCGCCGGGCGTGACACGCGTCGAGACGAGGGTCGACGTCGGCGACCTGAAGGTGATCCTCCCGCCGGGCGTCGCGCTCCGCGGCTACGGCGAGGCGCAAGCGGGACACGTCAATCTGCTCGGCAAGGAAGATGACGGCTGGAACGCCGACGTCGATCTTGGCGGATCCGGCGCCCGCGTGCTCGACCTCGAGGCGCATGTCGGCGCGGGGTCGGTCCGCGTCGAACGCGCCGTACGATGAGCCGGCATGTCGCTGCGGACCTTCGCGACGAGCCCGGACGAGCGAGTGATCGCGGGGGTCTGCGCGGGCATCGCGCAGACCCTCGGGGTCGACGCGACGCTCGTCCGCCTCGTCTTCGCCTTGCTGGCGTTGGCCGGCGGAGCCGGGATCCTCCTCTACCTCGCTCTCTGGGCCTGGGCGGCCGGGCGGCGCGTGTGGGTCGCCGCCGCGCTCGCGTTCGTCGCAGGCGCCGCGCTGCTCGGGGCGCTCGGGCTTTCGAGCCGCTCGGTCGTCGGCATCGCGCTGATCGCCGGCGGGCTCGCCCTCGCGTGGCGGCAGGGCGGGAGCTTCCACCCGGACGCGCCACTGTCGTACGGGGGCATCGGGCTGGCAGCCCTCGGGACGGTCGTCCTCCTCTGGGGCGGGGGCACGTCGTCGTCGCTTCTGACGCCCGGCGCGGTCGCGGGAGCGCTGCTCCTGATCGGCGGCCCATGGGTGTGGCGTCTCGCGCTCGAGCGCGACGTCGAGCGAACGGCGCGGATCCGCAGCGAGGAGCGGTCGGACGTGGCCGCCCGCGTCCACGACTCCGTGCTGCAGACGCTGGCGCTGATCCAGAAGCACGCGAACGAGCCGCGGCGCGTCGCCTCGCTCGCCCGTAGGCAGGAGCGCGAGCTCCGGGGCTGGCTGTACGCGGACCAGCCGCTCGGCGACTACAGCGCCTCGCTCCTCGCGGCGCTCGAGGCGGCCGCGGGGGACGTCGAGGCGCTCCACGGCGTGCGGGTCGAGCTCGCGAGCGCCGGCGACTGCCCGGTCGACGCGTCGGTGAACACGCTCGTGCTCGCGGCGCGGGAGGCGATGACGAACGCCGCGAAGTTCGCGGGCGTCGAGGAGATCGACGTCTACGCCGAGGTCACCGACGACTCCGTGAGCGTCTTCGTGCGCGATCGCGGTGCAGGCTTCGACCGAGCCACCGTGGCGGACACCCGCCGTGGCCTCGTCGAGTCGATCGAGGGCCGGATGGAGCGCGTCGGCGGCTCCGCGTCGATCGTCTCGAGCCCGGGCCACGGGACCGAGGTGGAGCTGCGCGTGCCGCGGAGGTCGTCGTGAAGCGGCGGGTCGTCCTCGTCGACGACCACGACCTCTTCGTCGCCGGCGTGCGCGCCGAGCTCGGAGACGCCGTCGAGGTCGTCGGGCAGGCGGGGAGCGTGGGCGACGCCGTGCCGCTGATCAAGGAGCTGGACCCGGACGTCGTCCTGCTCGACGTCCACCTGCCCGACGGCAGCGGCGACGCGATCATCAATGCCGTCGCTGCGGACCGGCCGGGAGTGCGGTTCCTGGCGCTCTCGGTCTCGGACGCGGCGGAGGATGTCATCGCCGTGATCCGGGCGGGGGCGCGCGGCTACGTGACGAAGACGATCTCGGGCGCCGAGCTCGCAGCAGCGATCGAGCGCGTCGCGACCGGCGACGCCGTATTCTCGCCTCGCCTCGCCGGCTTCGTGCTCGACGCGTTCCGCCCTGGCGACCAGGTCGCGGGCGACGCCGAGCTCGACGAGCTCACGCCCCGCGAGCGCGAGGTGCTCCAGCTGATCGCGCGGGGCTACATGTACAAGGAGATCGCGGCGCGGCTGCACCTCTCGGTGAAGACGGTCGAGAGCCACGTCTCGAACGTCCTGCGCAAGCTCCAGCTCTCGACACGTCACGAGCTCGCGCGCTGGGCGACCCAGCACCGTCTGGTCTAGATGGGCGTCGCGACCGTGTCGAGCCCGAGCCATGAGGCGAGCTCGTCGAGCTCCGCCTGGACGGCGTTCGTCATCGCCCGGGTGAACGTCACGTCCTCGTGGATCGCGTTGACGCGGAGCACCGAGGCTTCGCGGTCGGCGATCGCGTCGAGCTTCCCGACGAGGCGGTCGTGGTGGAGGATCGGGAGCGCGAAATAGCCCCAACGGCGCTTGGCAGCAGGCTTGTACATCTCGAGCGTGTACTCGAACCCGAAGAGCCCCTCCGCCCGAACACGGTCGTGGATCAGCCGGTCGAACGGCGAGAGCAGCGCGGTCCGTCCCTCGAACTCCTGGCCGAGCAGGGTCGGGTCGACACGCCACGCGCCCTTCACGCCTTCGACCTCGGCCGGCTCGCCCGCGTCGCCCACGTGGACCGGCTCCATGGGCATGGCCCTCGCCTTGGCCCGGGCGATGCCGAGCGCGGCGAGCCGTCGCTCGTCCTTCGTCCGCTCCGCCTCGTCCACCGTCGGGACCACCGTGTCGGCCGGGTAGACACGCTCGGGCAGGTCCCAGAGCCGCTCCCGACCGACGCGACCGGAGATCGCGATCTCGCCGCGCATCATCAGGCACTCGAGCATCTGCGTGACGTTGCGATTGTTCGTCCAGCCGGTCGAGGCCCACCGCACGACGCAGGTGTCCGGGATGTCGCGCGACGCGAGCGGCCCGGAGCGCGAGAGCAGCGCGAGGATGTCGCGGCGGAACGCGTCGTTCTTCTCGATCCACGCTCGCGTGCGCGGGTAGGGCGGCCAGTCGCCCGCCCCGGCGAGATACAGCCCGACGTCGCCCATCGGGCGCACGAGCGCGTTGTGCTCGAACAGGGACCGGTCGGCCTCGAGCGCCTGCGTCAGCTGCTCCGGCCGGTACGACAGGCCGAGGCGGCTCCAGGCGACGAGGTCGGCGCTCGGCGCGATCGCGGCCGTGGGATCGATCTGCAGGAACGTGAGCTGCCGGACGACCTCGAGGAGCCCGGTGGGCCTGGGCGCATCGAGCAGCTGCGCCCGGATCGCGATGCGGCGAGCCTGCGCCTGCGTGAGGCGGTGGACGGGAGAGATCGCCGGCGATCGCCTCGCCCGAGCCACTACTCGGCCAGCCAGGCGGCTGCCGCGGGCAGGTCGCCGATCGGCTCGACCACGAGGGTCACCATACCCGTCCGGATCGTGCCGGATTGCAGCGTCCGGCCCCGGAGCCTAGGCTCCCGCCGTGGCCTCGATCCTCGCACTCATCGCTGCGTTCCTCTTCGCGCTGGCCGCCACGTTGCAGCAGAAGGGAGCGCTCAACCTCCCGGAGCTCTCGCTGCGAGACCCGGCGTCGCTCGCCCGGCTCGCCGGCCAGAGGATGTGGCTCTTCGGCACGATCGCTCTGCTCGTCGGCTACGTGCTCCAGGCGGCGGCGCTCGACCGGGGCAGGCTCGCGATCATCCAGCCGCTCCTCGTGATGACGGTCGTGTTCGCGCTCCCGCTCGGCTACGTGCTCACGAGCCAACACGTCGGCCGGAGCGAGGTGGTCGGTGCGGCGGTGATCGTCGTCGGTCTTGCGCTCTTCGCGCTGTACGGCGACCCCGCCGGCGGTAACGAGAACGCCCCCGGGAGCGAGTGGGCCATCGCGATCGCGATCCTGGGGGTGCTGTGCGCGGTGCTGCTCACCTTCGGCGGCAAAGGCGGCCTGTCGCTCAAGGCCGCCGTGTACGGGACGGTGGCGGGCATCCTCTTCGGCCTCTCGGCCGCGCTCACGAAGCCGACGCTCGACTACCTCCATGCAGGGATCGAGGAGCTGCTCACCCACTGGGAGCCCTACGCGCTCGCGGTCGCCGGCGTTCTCGGGTTCGTCCTCCAGCAGATCTCGCTCGGCACGGGCAAGCTCGCCCCGTCTGTCGCCACGGTCTCGGTCGCCAATCCGGTCGTCGGCATCCTGCTCGGCGTCGCGCTCTTCGACGAGCGCCTCAGCAGACCGAGCTGGCACGTCGTCGTCGCCTGTGCCGGCCTCGGCGTCGCCCTCGTCGGCGCCGTCGTCATCTCGCTCGCGCGGGAGGGCGCGGGCGCCGAGGACCGGCCGGCCCGCGCTACGCCGGACGCCGCGACGGCATAGCTAGGCGAACGCGTTGATCGCGCGGGCGACGACCAGCCCGAAGAGCGCCAGCGCGACGGTCGACTGCACGAGCATCGTGTACTTCGCCCGGAGCGTGAGCGGCATGACGTCCGTGGGGCTGAACGCCGTCGCATTCGTGAAACCGAGGTGGAGATAGTCGAGGAACACCGGCCGCCACCCCCCGGGCACGAGCTCGGGGCTCATCTGCTGCGTGAACGCAAAGTCGATCGGCTCTCGGTCGGGCCGCCGGGCGCGCAAGCTCGGGCCACCGCTGTCCATCAGCCAGTAGAGGAGCGCGAACGCCACGTTGTTGCCGAGCCACACGACCGCTCCGGAGGCGAGCAACTCAGTCGCCGACTGCGTCACGCCGGTGCCCTCGATCATGTCCTTGACGAGGAACGCGGTCGACCAGAGGGCCGCGATGACGAGGACGACCACGAGCGCGACGGAGACCGGTCGGAGCCACCGGCGGTGCTCCACGAGCGTCGCCGGCCCGAGCAGCAGGGTGACGAGAAGGACGGTCTCCACCGCCGGAACGACCCAGGGCGCGCGGATGGCCCCCTCGTGCGGGAGCCAGACCTTCAGCGCGATGTTGATCGCCATGAACAGCACGAGGGCGAGCGCCGGAGGCCAGCGCGACTCGCCGAGCGACGGCTCGACCTGGAGATCTGGCGCTGCGGTCGCGGCGTCGGGCTGCGCGGTCACCGGGCGATCGTCGCACATGCCTTCGGCGTCCTGACCGCCGAGCATGCTGTCGGCGATGACCGACGCCACGCCCGATTCGGGCCGGTCCCGCCGCCGACTCGAGCTGGCGGCGATCGTCCTCCTCGCCTTCGCGACGCTCGGCACCGCGTGGTCGGCCTATCAGTCGCGCGAGTGGACCGGTGAACAGTCCCAGGGCTACAGCCGCGCGACCGCGAATCGCATCGCCGTGAATCGCACCTCGGCGATCGCGAACCGGCAGGTGCAGGTCGACGTCGCGACGTTCGTCCAGTGGGTCGACGCTCGCGAGCGCGGCGATGCGAAGCTCGCGGAGTTCTATCGCGAGCGGTTCCGCGACGAGTTCAAACCGGCGTTCGCCGCCTGGCTCGCCACGAACCCGTTCACGAACCCGAGCGCACCCGAGACGCCGTTCGCGATGCCGCAGTACCGGCTCGCCTCGAGCACCGAGGCGGACCGCCTCGAGGCGGCGGCCGGGGTCGACTCGAACACCGCGAAGGACGCGAACGAGCGCGCGAACGACTACATGCTCGGCGTCGTCCTGTTCGCCTCCGCGCTCTTCTTCGCGGGCCTGAGCACCAAGCTCGAGTCACCCGGCGCACGGAAGGCGGTGCTGGGACTCGGCTGCGTGCTGTTCGTCGGGACGCTCGTCTACCTCGCGACGCTCCCGGTCCGCCTCGTCTGACCCGACATCGTCAGCGATCGGGCATGACCACCTTCAGGCGCGCGAGGCTCTCCGGCGGCCAGAGCGACCTCGAGTCGTAGTAGACCTCGAAGGCCGGGACGGAGTCGGGGAGCGTGACCCAGGGGAGCTTGGAGCGGGTGAAGATGTGTACATCGGGCGCGATCGCCGAGGGATCGTCCAGCGTTCCCGCGCGGACGAACCGCACCTCCGGGCGCGTGTACTCGCTGAAGACCGCGACCTGGCACGACGGGCAGCGGTAGATCCGCTGCATGCTCCCGTCGTCGCGGGGGACCTCGACCGCCTGCGGCTCGCCGGCGGTCGCCTCGACCCGGTCGGCCTCGATCAGCAGGTTGATCACGAACGCGCTTCCGGTCTGCCGCTGGCAGTTCACGCAGTGACAGCAGTGCGTGAACATCGAATCGGCGGTGAGCCGGTAGCGCACCTCACCACACGCACAGCCTCCCTCGCGTTCAGCCATGTGGACCTCCTCGACGACGACGGGGGCGACTGTAGTCCGTCGCACGCGCCAGGCCCGGAAAAGGGGGCGGCACGGGGGGAAGGCCGCCCCCTGGCGTGGACACCCGACTCTGCGGCGAGCCACACGTCCGCGCTCGGTCCGGGCCATCGGGGGGAGAGGCCGTTCATCGCACATCCGCGCCCGACCTGGACGATCCGTCCACAGGCCCGGGAACGAACTCCGCGCAACGTGCGTCAAAAGCAGATCCACCGTCCACAGGTCCCACAGGTGCTCGGCAACCTGGGGAAGAAATGCGCGGGTGTGGGAGGCGCCCCGGAGGACGCCTCCCGTGGTTCGACGGCTTACGGCAGGCAGTAGTTCGGGTTGAGCCCGGCCACGGTACCCCGCCGCAGCCATGGGCGGCGGCGGTAGCGTGACCTCGATGGACGTCGTGCGCCTCGGGAACACGGGTCTCAGAGTCTCGCGCGTGTGCCTCGGGATGATGAGCTTCGGCCCGCACGAGAGCCGCGAGTGGGCGCTCGACGAGTTGGCGGCCGAGCCGCTCGTGCGTCGAGCCGTGGAGAGCGGGATCTTCTTCTTCGACACCGCGGACGTCTACAACGGCGGTCAGAGCGAGGTGATCACCGGCCACCTCCTGCCGAAGCTCTTTTCGACACGTGAGGAGTACGTCGTCGCGACGAAGGTGCACGGCCGGACGATGCCCGGGCCCAACGGCGCCGGGCTCTCTCGGAAGCACATCCTCGCCTCGATCGACGGGTCGCTCGAGCGCCTTGGCCTCGACTACGTCGACCTGTACCAGATCCACCGCTGGGATCCGGGGACGCCGATCGAGGAGACGATGGAGGCGCTGCACGACGTCGTGCGGGCTGGCAAGGCGCGCTACATCGGCGCGTCGAGCATGTTCGCCTGGCAGTTCGCGAAGGCACAGCGCATCGCGCCGACGCCGTTCGTCTCGATGCAGAACCACTACAACCTCGTGTACCGCGAGGAGGAGCGGGAGATGATCCCGCAATGCGTCGACCAGGGGATCGCGATCCTCCCGTGGAGCCCGCTCGCGCGCGGCCTGCTCGCGGGCAACCGGACACGCGACGGCGAGCGGCGAACGACGCGGGCGCACGAACGGACGAGTGGGGCGCGAACCTGTACAGGCCGGAGGTCGACTTCGCGGTCGTCGACCGTGTCGCCGAGGTGGCGGCCGAGCGGGGCGTGCCGCCCGCGCAGGTCGCGCTTGCCTGGCTCCTTCACCGGCGGGGTGTGACGGCTCCGATCGTGGGCGCGACCAAGGTCGAGCACCTCGACGACGCGATCGCCGCCGAGCGGCTGCACCTGGGCGAGGAGGAGCTGACGAGGCTCGACGAGCCCTACGTCCCGCACGCCGTCTCCGGCCACTGAGCGGCACGCTCGGCCTCTGGCTCTCCCGCCGATGAGTCGGCACGCCCTCCGGCGTCTACAGAGCGGAGACCCGACGACATGAAGGAGGAGCGATGGGCAGGATCGTGATCACCGAGTTCGTCTCGCTCGACGGCGTGATGGAAGACCCCGGCGGGGCCGAGGACTACCGGTACGGCGGCTGGACGTTCGAGATCGACCGTGGCGACGAGGGCAACGCGTTCAAGCTCGACGAGACGATGGGCTCCGACGCGCTGCTGCTCGGCCGCAAGACCTACGAGGGCTTCGCCGACGCGTGGCCCGAGCGGGAGGGAGAGTTCGCCGACAAGTTCAACACGATGCCGAAGTACGTCGTCTCGTCGACGCTCGAGGGCCCGGAGTGGACGAACACGACGGTGCTCGACGGCGACGACCTGGCCGAGGCGGTCACGACGATCAAAGCGCGGCATAACGGCGACGTCGTGGTCCACGGCAGCGCGAGGCTCGCGCAGGCGCTGATCGACCAGGACCTCGTCGACGAGCTGCGCCTGATGGTCTTCCCGGTCGTGCTCGGGGAGGGCAAGCGCCTGTTCGGCCCGACGGGGGACAAGAAGCGGCTCCGGCTCGCGGGCTCCCAGACGGTCGGCGACGGCGTCGTCGTCCTCACGTACGAGCGGGCCGCGTAGGCGCGCGTCGGCGGGAGCGGCCGGCGGGCGCCGGCCGGCCGGTCCGGCGGGCGCGCGGGTGTAGTGTGCCTCGGTCGTGACATGTCAGACCGGGAGGTGACCCACGTGAGCAGCGACGTTTCGACCCGGGAGCAGGTGCCGTTCCGGCTTCGCACCGCCGACGGCGACACCGTCGAGCTGACGTACTCGTCTCCCCGAGCCGCCACCGACCATGACGAGAGCTCGGTCGTCTCGGAGCTCCCGTGGTTCGAGGCGGGCAAGCCGCTCAGGAACTGGATGCTCCACGAGACCGACTTCGTCGACGAGGTCGAGCAGATCTGGGGTCGCCCGTGGGGCGCGGAGGGGATCGGTCGCCTCCGCGAGGTCGTCGTTTCCCGGCCGACGGAGAACGAGACGCGCGACGAGTACGCGCGCGAGTGGCAGTACTACTACTCGTCGTCCGCGGGGAACGCCGACCTCGGGCGCCTGCAGGCGCAGTTCGACGAGTACTACGCGGTGCTGGAGGCGAACGGCGTGCGCGTCCACTACATCGAGGCGCCCGTCCCGGCGATCGGGCCGTACGGCTACCTCAAGAACCTCGTCACGCTCGCCGGCGGCGGGCTCGTCGTGCGAGGCGGGGCGATCGTCCACCGGATGGGGCTCGGATCCTGGCAGCGCGGCCGAGAGGTGATCTGGTCGAAGGTGTTGACCGCCCTGCAGGTCCCCATCTACCTCACGATCCACGGGCGCGGCGTCGGAGAGCCGGGTGCCGGGCGCTGGCTCGACTCGCGGACCTTCGTCTTCAACGAGAGCGTCGTCGCGAACGAGGAGGGCCTGCGACAGATCGGCTGGGTCCTTGACGGGCTCGGGATCGAGATGATCACGACGCACTCCCCCGGGTGGGTCGACTCGATCGGGGACGGCAACATCGGCACGTCCCACGCCGACATGTTCCTCATGGTCCCCGACGACCGCGTCGCCGTGCTCGCGCCGCATCTCGTCAACTACGGCTTCGTGCGCCGGCTGATGCGGGACGACTGGAAGGTGATCGAGGTGCCCGTCGAGGAGTACTGGGGCCTCGCGGTCAACGCCGTCACGCTCGAGCCCGGCAAGGTCGTGATGAACGCCGGCTCGCCGACCGTCGTCGAGCGGCTCGAGCAGGAGGGGATCGAGGTGATCCAGGTCGACTTCTCGGAGAGCCACCGCTTCGCGATCGCCGGCCTCCACTGCGCCACGCTCGAGCTCGTGCGCGACCAGCCGGACGACTGAGCGTCGCCCTGACGAGGGCGTGAGCTCAGCCCTCGAGGGCGGCGACGTAGCGGGCGGCCGACCGCTCGACGGCGGCCTTGCCGTCGTCCACGATCCGGTCGTACCACGCGCCGTAGATCCGGGCGAATGGATACGGCTCGAGGGCGTCGACCATCCGGGTGACCGTGCTCGCCGGGAGCGGGATCAGGTTCGGGTAGCTGTACATGAAGCTCACCCACCGCCGGTCGGAGACGACCTGCACGATGTCGCCCGAGAGCAGCACGCCGCGTCCGTCCTGGCCCGCCGCCCATTGGAGGACGGTGCCACCCGCGTAGTGGCCGCCGAGGCGGAGCAGCGTGAGGCCCGGCTCGAGCTCGTGGGAGTCGCCGTCCCAGAAGACGATCGCCGGGTCGGGCCGCTGCACCCACTCCCGATCCGCTGCGTGCAGGTACACGGGCGCGTCGAAGGCGTGACTCCACTCGACGAGGGACGAGTAGTAGTGCGGATGCGAGATCGCGATCGCCGAGAGGCCGCCGCGTGCCCGGACCGCGTCGACGAGCTCGTCGTCGAGCAGCGAGATGCAGTCCCAGAGAACGTTCCCGCCCGGTGTCTCGACGAGGAGGGCGCGCTGTCCGATCGCGAACGAGGGCTCGCACCCCAGCCCGGTCAGGCCGGGCTCCTCCTCGCGGATGTCGGCGTGGTGCGTCTCTCGGAGCTCGTCGAGTGTCGTCCACCGCTGGCCGTCCCAGCCGACGTACTGCCGCTCGTCCTCACAGATCGCGCAGCGTGCGGGCGGCTCCGCCGTCGGCGCGTGCTGCGTCCCACACGTCACGCAGAGGAACGCGAGGTGCTCTCCGTCGGGGCGGCGGCCCTCGGCCGCCCCGACGGAGATCTCGTTGCTCGAGCCGCTCAGCGCTCCCCGACCGGCGCCGGGGCCGGCGGCGCCGGCGCGGCAGACCGGCCCTCACCGGCGTGCGGCGCCTCGACGGTGAGGTTCGGGAGCAGGCGGTCGAGCCAACCCGGGATGTACCACGTCTTCTCCCGCAGCAGCGTGAAGAAGGACGGGACGAGCGTCATCCGCACGATCAACGCGTCCGTCAGGATCGCGACGGCGAGCAGGATGCCGAACTCCTTCGAGACCCGGTCGCCGCTCAGGATGAACGCGGAGAAGACCGTGCCCATGATGACCGCCGCCGCGACCACGACCCGGCCGATCGCCGCGATCCCGTGTGCGACCGCTTCCTCGGTCGGGAGCCCGTGGACGTGCTCCTCGCGGATGCGGCTCATCAGGAACACCATGTAGTCCATCGAGAGCCCGAACAGGATCGCGAACGCGATCGGTGGCACGAACGTCTCGATCGGTCCCGTCTTGTCGAGCCCCGTCAGGCCGAGCAGGTAGCCCTCCTGCACGATCAGCGTGAGGACGCCGAAGCCGACGAACGCCGAGAGGATGGTCGTCACGGCGGCCGTCAGCGAGACGACGATCGAGCGGAACGCCATCGCGAGCACGAGGAACGTGACGCCGATGATGTAGAGCAGGAACAGCGGGGCCCGATCGGTGAGCCGCTGGCCGATGTCCTTGAAGGCCGCCGTCTGGCCGGAGACGTACGCGATCGCGTCCCCGCCCGCGACGGCTCTCGGCACGACGTCCGAGCGCAGCCGGTCGACGAGCTTGTCGGTCGCCTCGTCCTGCGGGGCGGACGTCGGCGTCACGAAGACGATGCCGACGCTCTTGGCGTCGTTCAGCTGTGGCTCCCGGACGGATGCGACGCCCGGCAGGCCCTGGACGTCGGCGTAGAGCCGCTGCGGGGCCTGGGTATCGCCGTTCGTCTGCACGACGATCGGGATCGGGCCGTTGAAGCCGCGTCCGAAGCCCTCGGCGAGCAGGTCGTACGCCCGCCGCGCCGTCTGCTCCTTCGGCTGCGTGCCCTGGTCGGACGCACCCAGCCGGACGACCGCTGCCGTCGCGGCGAGCGCGAGCGCCCCGACG
The DNA here is from genome assembly GCA_963742625.1 of uncultured Actinomycetes bacterium. Classification (GTDB taxonomy): domain Bacteria; phylum Actinomycetota; class Thermoleophilia; order Gaiellales; family Gaiellaceae; genus Gaiella. Next base: position 1,110,179 of record CAVUMO010000001.1, on the reverse strand, counting down.
AGCACGACGGGGAACACGATCCGCGCGTGACCCGTCACGAAGCGGCCCCAGCGGGCGACGAGCGTCTTCTCGCGTGCGGCCTCCGAGTCGTCGAGCGGCCGGAGGAACGGCACCTTCAGCCGGTCGATCTTGTGGCCGAGCAGCCGAAGGACGGAGATCAGCATCGAGTTCGCGAGCAGCACGGTCGTGAGCACGCCGAGGGCGCTCCCGATCCCGAGCTTCGTCACGAAGTCGAGCCCGAAGAACGCCAGGCCCGAGACGCCGATCGCGACGGTGGCGCCGGCGAACAGCACCGCACGACCCGCCGACGCCCCTGCCTCGGCGGCCGCGTCGACGGGCGACAACCCATCGTGCAGGAGCTGGCGGAACCGGGTGACGATGAACAGCGAGTAGTCGATCCCGACGCCGAGCCCGATCATGCTCACCAGGATCGGGGTGATCGTGTTGATGTCGGTGAGGCCCGCGAGGATGAAGAGCAGCAAGAACGCCGTCGCGAGCGCCGCGAGCGCGAGCATGATCGGGATGAAGGCCGCGACGAACGTCCTGAAGACGATCAGCAGCACGATCAGCGCGGCGAGCAGGCCGAGAAGCTCGGACGTGCCCTGCTCGATCGGCGGGAACTCGGCCTCGCCGTTGTACTCGACCGTGACGCCCACCGGAGCGAGCGCTTCGCGGACGGCGTCCTCGACGTTGACGACCGCGTCGCGGTCCTTGTCGTAGATCACCCGGTCGAACTGGGCCTCCGCGTAGGCGATCCGGCCGCTGTCGGAGAACGTCGCGTCGCTGAACGGGTTGCCCACGCTCTCGAGCCCGGCGGTGTCGGTCGTCGGCTTGAAGTCGGACGAGGTGCGGAGCTTTGCCATCTCGGCCTTGATGGCGGCCTTGCGCTCCGGCGTGTCGAGCCGCTGCCCCTCGGGCGCGGCGAGCACGACGTTGAGCACGCTGCCCTGCTCGGACTTGAACTGCGACTCGATCAGGTCGGTCGCCTTCTGCGTGTCGGAGCCGGGGATCTCGAACTGGTCGCGCAACCCTCCGCCGACGGTCGCGACCAGGCCGATCAGGACGACGACGATCCCGAGCCACCCGAGGATGACGCGCCACGGGCGGGTCGCGCACATGCGCGCCCAGCGGGCGAGAGCGCCGGTTGCGAGTCGCTCGTGGGCGGCCTGCCGCCCGTTCGTGGGCGGGCCTGCCGCCCCGTTCGCGTGTGTGTCAGCGTGTTCAGTCATGGTCGTACCTCGTTTGGTCGTTCGTTCGGAGTGAGACCCCGTTCCGCCCCGGAACTCATCGGCGGCCGTGGGCGACGGCGACTCGTCGAGTTTCTAGGCAGTTAGCTTGACGGGGCCCGCGATGTCCGCGGGTACGGCTACCCGCACCGCGGCGGAGCGGCTCCCAACACGCTTGCCGGCGGCGTCAGCCGGCCGCGCGAGCCGGCACGGGCGGCTCTGTTGTGGCGATGCTCGGATCGAGCACGTCGTTCAGCTCCGCAAGCAGCGAGACGAGCCGCTCGCGGTCGGCGCGCGACATTCCGGAGAGCCCCTGCTCGAGGATCCCAACGAGTCGCGAGCGCCGCTCGGCCACGAACTCGACCGCCTTGGGGGTCGCAACCACCAGGACGCCGCGGCCGTCGGCGGGATCGGGCTGGCGCCGGACGAAGCCGAGCGCGACGAGCGCATCGACCGTGCGGCTCGCGGTGGCATCGGTCGTGCCGATCCGCTCCGCGAGCGCCCGGAGCCGCAGCGGCGAGCCCGCGACGAGGGCGGAGAGCGCGAGCCTCTGGGAGCCTGCCAGCGGCGGGTCGTCCGCGTCATGGGGCCCGCCGCGGCGTCTGACGAGCGTGATGAGGCGCTCGAGCTCCACCGCGAGGAGCGCCGGGTCGTGTCTCCTCGTCATCGGCCCCTCGCCGCCGCGCGGGCAGGCTGCTCGGGAAGGAACTCCTCGCCGAGCTCGTCGAACAGGGCGCGACCCGGCTCTGCAGGGCCTTCGTGCACGGAGCGCCGCAGCTCACGCCGCTCCACGAACACCGTCGCGGCCAGCGCCAACAGCATCAACGGCACGCCGAGCGCGAAGACCGGCTCGATCGCCGCGCCGAGGGCGTCACGGAGCGCCGCGGCGACGTCCGCCGGGAGCGAGTCCGCCCCGCCCGCGACGAGCGAGCCGGGCGACGCCGCGCCGCCGACGTCCGCCAGCTGCGCTGGCGAGAGCCGGCCGGCCAGCTCGTCGTGGAGATTGCTCGTCAGCATCGCGCCCATCACCGTGACCCCGATCGTCGCACCGATCGTGCGGAAGAACTGCGTGCTCGCGGTCGCGACCCCCATCATGCTCCGTGGGACGGCGTTCTGGACGACGAGCACCAACGTCGAGGTGCCGAGGCCCAGGCCAAGCCCGACGACGATCATGTCGCGCGTCGTCTCGTGGAGCGTCGAGTGGGAGTCGAGCCGCGACAGGAGCCAGAACCCGACGGCGAGCACGACGGGGCTCGTGAGCAGCACCGCCTTGTAGCGGCCGGTGCGCGAGACGAGCTGGCCGGCGGCGACGCTCGCCCCGATCAGGGCGAGCATCAGCGGTGTCAGGATCGCGCCGGAGCTCGTGGCGCTCTTGCCGAGCACGCCCTGGACGAACAACGGGACGTAGAGGATCGTCCCGAACATCGCGGCGCCGATGAAGAACAGCGCGACCTGGGACGCGGCGAACGTCCGGTTCCTGAAGAGGTCGAGCGGGAGGATCGGCTCGCGCGCGCGCCCCTCCCAGGCGACGAAAACGGCGAGGACGACGGCGCTCACGGCGAACATGCCGACGATCTCGGGCGAGCCCCACGGATACTCCGTTCCGCCCCAGACCGTCGCGAGGAGACCGGTCGAAAGGCCCGCGGTGAGCAGCGCTGCGCCCGTGTAGTCGATCGAGTGCTCCTGGTGGCTCGGCTCCATCGTGAACCCGCGCTGCACGACGACAAGCGCGAGAAGCCCGAACGGCAGGCTGACGAAGAACGCCCAGCGCCAGCTCGCGTTGTCCGAGATCCAGCCGCCCGTCGCCGGTCCGACGACGGACGCGACACCGAAGACTGCCCCGGTCAACCCTTGCCACTTGCCGCGCTCACGCGGCGCGATCAGGTCGCCGATCACGGCCATCGCGAGCGGGATCAGGCCGCCGGCGCCGAGGCCCTGGATCGCCCGGCCGAGGATCAGCACCGTCATCGACGGCGCGAGGCCGCTGACGACGGCGCCGATCATGAACAGCACGATCGCGAGCAGGAAGAACGGCCGCCGGCCGTAGACATCGGACAGCTTCCCGTACAGGGGCACCGTGATCGTCGAGGTCAGCATGTAGGCGGAGAAGACCCACGAGTAGTGGTCGAAGCCGCCGAGGTCGGCGACGATGTCCGGCAGCGCTGTTGCGACGATCGTCTGGTTGAGCGCCGCGAGCAGCATCCCGAGCAAGAGGCCCGCGAACACGATCAGTGTGCGGCGCTTTCCAAGGAGGTACGCGCTGTTGGGTGCCTCGCTCAAGCAATTATCTTACGTTACGTAACGAAATTTCCTCCTCAGGCGATCGGAGACTCCACGCGCACGTCCCGCTCCGCAGCATCGGCGGCGAGGAGCCGCAGCAATCGGCGGCCCTCGGCGCGAATGGACGCGGTCTCACGCTTCGTAAGCCGGACACCGGCCGCGACGACAAGCGTCGCGCGCTCGTCGTCGAGGTCGACCCGCCAGCGACCCGCGACGAGGCCGTCGTGCAGCACCGTGCCACGTCCTCTCGCGCCCGCCAGCCAGCCCGCTTCGTGCCCGAACCGGCTGCGATCCGCGTGCGAGAGGAGCGCGTTGTCGTACCCGGGCAGGAACCGTGTCGGCGCCGGTGTCGCCGGATCGGGCCGCGGCGCGTCCTCGAGATCGAAGAGCTCCCGGCCCCGCTCGTCGCGGAAGGTCAGGAGCCGCGACCGCAGACGCTCGACGACCTCGCGCAGGCCCGTGAGGCGGCACCACGCAGTGACGTCCGCGACGGCCGCGGGCCCGAAGGCGGCGAGGTAGCGGACGACGACCTCGTCGAGCGTCGTGCTCCGGTCGAGCGGCTCGCCGAGCCACGACTCGGCCGTCGCCACGGTCACCTGGGCCGTCCTGCCCCAGAGGCCGCGCGGCGGCGTCTGGACGAGGGCGAGCTTGCAGCGGCACGCGTAGGCGAGTGCGGCCGGATCGTAATGCGGGAACCGCTCGGCGAGTGAGGCCCGAAGCTGCGGGCCGGTCAGCGGCCGCCCGCCGAGCGCGATTCGCCCGTGCGCGAGGACCGGCTCGAGATCCAGGCCTTCGAGGACCGGCGCGAAGTCGCGGTGGCGCGCCAGCTCGACATCGAGCACCGGCTGGACGAGCGGACGGAGGGCGAGCGCGTCCTCGCGCGTGACGAGGTGGATCGTCCCGCGCATCACGACGATCCGGACGAGCCGTCTCGCGGTCAGGGAGTCGGAGAGCGTGGCCGGCTCGAAGCCCTCGAGACGCGACCACAGGGCCGTGTACGGGTCGTGCGGGACCTGCGCCTGGAGCCCGACGAGACGGCCGACTGCGTCCTCCACACCGAACGGGGCGCGCTCGAGCAGAAGCTGGCGCGCGAGCGTCGCGCGGTTCAGGGCGCGTAGGGACAGCGTGGGCGAGGGCACCGCGGCGATTCTCCCGCGCGCACCGTACGCCCGCTGCGGCGAGCGCCACCCGCGGGGGCGCCCGGCGACGCCTGAGGCGTCGACCGGGCGAGATCCCGGCGCCCGCCGGTGTCATCGAAGCTGCTCGAGCCGCTAGCGGTACTCCTCGCCCGAGGAGTCGACGGTGAAGACGCACGTGAAGCGGATCCTGATGAAGCTCGGCCTCCGCGATCGCGTGCAGGCGGTGATCTTCGCCTACGAGAGCGGGCTCACCAGCCCGGGGCCGAAGCCGCCGCGGCCCTGACGCACCCGCGCTAGTCGAACGACGCGACGAGCACGATCACCAGCGCGGCCAGCCCGGCCAGCGCCACGGCTGCCACGTTCGCGACGAGGAGCCAGGTCAGGGTTTGCGTCGAGCGCGCGTCCGCGCGCACGACGGGTGTGCCGTCCTCCCCCGGTCGCCCGACCGCCTCGCCGAGGCGGGCGATGATGTACCCGTTGAGGCTCGTGCCGTCACGCTCCGCGGCGCGGGCGAGCTCGGCATGGAGCCCCGGCGGCATGCGAAGCAAGAGACGCCCGCTTGGAGTGGCGGGTTTCGGACGGGACGGTTCAGCGACGGCTGAGGGGGACGGCTGCGCGCTCACCCTGCCCGCATCGTATCGCCGCGTCGCGAACCGCACAATGCCCGGTGTCACGGCTCTTCGAGCGCGCTGCGGAGCTTCGCGAACGCGGTGGAGAGCGTCCTCGAGACCTGCGCCTGCGAAAGCCCGAGCCGGTCGGCGATGTCCTGCTGTGTGAGGTCGCGGTAGAACCGGAGCACGACGACCTCGCGCTCGCGACGGGTGAGCGACCTGAAGGCGCCGTGCAGCGCCAAACGGCTCTCGCTGCGCCCGAGCTCTGACTCGGAGCTCGTCAGGCCGGCGGTGTCCTCGTCGAACGTGGCCGTCGCGAGGGGGGCCCGCCCCGCCTGATGGCGGCGCAGCTCGCCGACGATCGTCGGAACCGCGTAGGCACCGAGGTCGCGTCCGCGTTCGACGTCGAACCCGTCGACCGCCTTGATCAGCCCGATCGCACCCGCCTGGACGAGATCCTCTGTCTGCTCCGGGGAACGCGAGAACCGGCGTGCCAGCGCACGAACGAGCGGGAGGTTCCGCTCGATCGCCTGCTGCCGCGCCGCCCGATCGTGGGCGTCGTGGTACCTCGAAAGCAATTCGAGCGTACCGAAGGTCGACGTCAAACCTGTTCCACCCCCACTTTCACCTCACACTCTACATCGGAATCAGGTCGTTGTGAATAGTGTCGCTGAGGAATTCGTGAATGAAAATCACAAACGAAGCGCATAGATGATTTCGAGATGCGTCTGCACCTCGATCGCCCTGCCGTCGTCTGCACGGCCGCCGTCTCCCTCCTCACCGCGGTCGCAGTCGTTGCCCCCTCGACGGCACGGGCGGACGACGGGCTCCCGACGCAGCTCCCCTCGGTCGCGTCACTCGCCGACGCGGCGACCACGGCGGCAACGGACGCCGTTGGAGCGACGGAGACGTCCACCGCCGCCCCGGACGTCGGTGTCGTGCCCGGGCTCGACGCGGCTCCCGTCGTGGAGGCCCCCGAGCCCACGTCCGCCGAGCCGTCGCCGACCGTGCCCGCGGGCGATACCGCGACGCAAGACACGGGCCAAACGCCTGATGTAGCCTCGCAACCTGCTCCTTCGAGCGATATCACGCCCACCACCGCCGATACCGCGACCGATACTCCGGCCGCAACGACACATCCGCAGCCGTCGGCGCCCTCGGTGACCCCCACCCAGTCGCCGGCGCCGGCGCCCGGATCGACGAACATCAACGTGAGCGTTCGCATCGACAGCCCCGGGGACAACGGCCCGGTCGCGCAGGTCAACGTCACGAATGGATCCGTCGCTCCGCTCGCGGCGAGCCCCGAGCCGGTGAAGGCCCCCTCGAACGCCGCGGCGGGCGACGCTGCGAAGACCCCCGCGACCACGTCCTCACCTCAAACCTCGAGCGGCGATCCGGACACGTGGTACTGGAACTGGGATTGTCTCGGCACCGCGCCGATCTCGGCGATATCACCGGGAGGATCGGGAACAAGTTCTTTTCCCACGTCATGGACATGGATCTGGAACTGCGGAGACAACTCTTCGCAGTATCAATCCGAAACTCCCGGCGGATATCCGCAAATCAATACCAATATCGCAATTCGCATTTCCAGCCCTGGGAACGACGGCTCCGTGACGCAGGTCAACGTCGGCGCAGGCGTCACGATCCCCGTGCCCGTACCGGTGCACGGCGCGCCGTTCCCACCCTCCCCCGTGAACGTGCCGCCGCCGCTGCAGATCTCGCTCGGCCCCGTCTCGGCGACGATCGGCCAGGCAGTTGCGGCCACGCAGGGCGCCGATATCACCGATATCACGGCGGTGCTCGCACCGACCGAGGCAAGCGACGCCTCCGCTCCCGTGAGCGCGACCTCGGTCGCCGCCCCGGGCGCTCCGGCCGGCGAGCCGCTGTGGCGGCGCGGCCCCCTCGAGCGTCGGGCGAACGGCCCCCAGGCGTTCCGGGCCCCGCTGGCCCCGCTCGATCCGTTCTCCCCCGCGCCCGCGTCGGCCGTCGATGCAGCCTGGCGGACGGTGCCGTCCGCCACCTCGGGCGGCGCCCGGCGAGAGCCGACGCGGCCACCCGAGGCATCGCCGAGGCCGCGACCGTCGCCTGGACCGTCCAAGACGCCGGTGATATCGGCCTCCGGCGTGAGCGCCGCCGCCGCAAGCGGCGGGGGCGGCTCCTCCGGCTCCGGGCTCCCCCTTCTTCTCGCGCTTCCGTTCGTCGCCGCGCTGCTCGACCTGGCCCGGCGCGTCGCACTCGAGCATGCGACGTGGCCGTCCGGGCATCGGCGACGCGTCCCCGAGCGACCCGGCTAACAGCTCCTCCGTCCCAGGAAGCCGCGGGGCGCCGGCCCCGCGAGGTCATTTGACGGAAGGAGCAATGTCGATGAAACGCCTGTCAGCCCTCATTGCGACCGCGGCGCTCGTGCTGTGCTTCAGCGCGGGCCAGGCGGTCGCGATGGAGGGCGGTTCGGGCGCCGGCCAGGAAGCGGGTCAGTCCGCAGGAAGTGGACAGTCCGCATCCGGAGGGAGTGGCGCCTACCAGGTGGGGCCGAGCAACAGCGCGGGTTCGATCCGCGTGCTCAGCCCCGGAGACAGCGGCAACGTCACGCAGTCGAACAACACGACTGCCGCGGCGGTTGCCGCCAACAGCAACAAGACCGATCAGACCGTCGACCAGTCCCAGACGGGCGGCGGCTATGGGTCGGACTACGCACAGATCGCCGGTCAGGAAGCCAAGAACAAGCAGGACGCCGACGCGGACGCGACGGCGAAGCAGATCGGTGCACGCAACGACGCGCAGTCGATCCGCGTTCTCAGCCCTGGAGACAACGGCGACGTGACCCAGTCGAACTCGGCGAGCGCCGGCGCGCTTGCTGCGAACGGCAACAAGACCGACCAGACCGCCGACCAGTCCCAGACGGGTGGCGGGAAGGGATCCGACTACACGCAGATCGCAGGTCAGTCCGCCGAGAACAAGCAGTCGGCGGACGCGGACGCGAAGGCCGTCCAGGTGAAGCCGAGCAACTCCGCGAGCTCGATCCGCGTGCTCAGCCCCGGCGACGACGGGGACGTCACGCAGTCGAACGACACGACCGCACTGTCGGCCGCGTTGAACGGCAACAAGACGGACCAGTCGATCGACCAGTCGCAGGGATCGGCTCCGATGGACGCCGCAAAGGCGGATGACTCGAAGGACATGAGCCATCCGTCCGGCTCCGACTACACGCAGATCGCGGGCCAGTCGGCCGACAACAAGCAGTCGGCGGACGCGGACGCGAAGGCCGTGCAGATCAAGCCCAGCAACACGGCGACCTCCATCCGCGTGCTGAGCCCCGGCGACGACGGGGATGTGACGCAGTCGAACAACGCGACCGGGCTCGCGGCCGCGCTGAACGGCAACAAGACGGACCAGTCGATCGATCAGTCGCAGGGCGGCGCTCCGTACGAGGCCGCCAAGGCGGAGGACGCGAAGAGCGTCTACCCGTCCGGCTCGAGCTACACGCAGATCGCGGGCCAGTCGGCCGACAACAAGCAGTCGGCGGATGCGGACGCGACGGCGGTGCAGATCAAGCCGACGAACACTGCGACGTCGATCCGGGTGCTCAGCCCGGGCGACGACGGCGACGTCACGCAGTCGAACAACGCGGTCGCACTCGGGATCGCCGCGAACGGCAACAAGACGAGCCAGTCGACGACGCAGTCGCAGTCGGGGAGCGGGTACGGCTCCGACTACACGCAGATCGCGGGCCAGGAGGCCGGCAACTACCAGAAGGCGGACGCGGATGCGACCGCCGTCCAGGTGAAGCCGACCAACACGGTCACCTCGATCCGCGTGCTCAGCCCCGGCGATGACGGGGACGTCACGCAGTCGAACAACGCGGTAGCGCTCGGCGCCGCGCTGAACCTGAACGACACCGAGCAGACGATCGACCAGCAGCAGACCGGCAGCGGTCACGGGTCCGACTATCTCCAGGTCGCCGGCCAGGGCGCCTGGAGCGGACAGAAGGCCGACGTCGACGCTACGGCGATCCAGCTGGGAGCGAAGAACGAGTACACGCCGATCCGGGTCGGAAGCCCGAACGGCAAGGACAGGAAGAAGCACGGCAAGGACGAGCACAGCAAGGACGCAAAGACCTCGCACGGCGGCTCTGTCGAGCAGTCGAACTCGGTCGGCGCCTTCGGGCTCGCCCTGAACCTGAACAAGACCCACCAGCCGCTCCGGCAGAGCCAGACCGGCCACGGCTCGTCCGGCCTGCAGGTCGGCGGCCAAGGCGCCTGGTCGTGGCAGGACGCCTCGGCGGACGTCTTCGGACTTCAGGGGGTGATGCGCTCGAAGAAGTAGGGGAGGGGCCCACAGGCGCCCCCTCGTGACGAGGGGGCGCCTGCGCCCGTCGAGGTTGACCGGTTTCGTCCACCGGCGTACGGTGAGTCAGCGAGCGTGAGGGAGGGACGGATGCCCACGGGGACGTCGTCTCTGCGGAAAACGAAGCGACGAGGGGTCACGCTCGTCGCGGCGTGCCTTGCCGCACTGGCGGGAGCGCTTACCGGGCCCGCGTGGGCCGGTCAGGTGCCGACACCGGACGATCCACCGAGCGGACCGCGGAGCGAGGCCGCGCCGCGGATCGCGGAGGCGCCGGCCAAGGCAGCGACGCTCCCGGCACAGGCGACCCCCGCGATCGGGGCCGAGTCGTCGACACCGACGCCCGACGCGCCGCCGCCGGCGCGGAAGTCGAGCACGAAGCCGCGGGCGGAGGCTCGCCCGACGGCGCCGAAGGTCGTCGCGCCGAAACCGCAGCCTGCGAGGACGCCGGCCCCGCGGCCGACCAGCACGCCGACGCCGCAGCCCCTGCCGACCTCGACTCAGGTTCCGAGCGCGAGCAGTGCCACGCAGGCGCAGGCCACCGGTGCGGCCGCCCCGAAGAAGGCGAACCGCGCAAGACCGCATCCGGCCCGTCCGGCGAAGAGCGCCCGGCCGAAGAAGACCGCCGCGCCCGCGAAGGTCGTTTCGGTCCCAAGCGACGGCAATCGCCTGGGCCTGCCGGTCGGCACGCTGACGCTGTCGGCCGTCACGGGTGACTCGACCCGAGCGCCGTTGCTCGCAGCAGCCGCACTCCTGCTCGCCACAGCGGGCGCGGGCGGCTTTGTCGTCGGCTTCGCCGGCCGTCGCCTCGCACGCCTCACGTGAGACCCGGGCGACTCCTCTGTCTCGCGCTCGTCGCCGTGGTCGCAGTCCTCGTCGCCCCCGGGTTCGGTCGAGCAGCGTCGGTTCCCGCTCCCTCGTGCAACGGGGGCGCATGCGGGGGCTGGTTCCGGTCGAACGTCACGGTCAGGTGGTCGTATGACGCCGCCGGCGTCGCGAACCAGACCGGGTGCGACGCATCGACCGTGACCGACGACACCGCTGGCACCACCGTCACATGCACGCTCATTCTCTCCCCAAGTGGGTTCATCGGTAACAGCGTCACCGTCCAGAAGGACTCGAGCCCGCCCTCGGTCGATCCGTCATTCGCCCGGGACCCGGACTCGAACGGGTGGTACACGAGCCCCGTCGCCGTGACGTTTTCGGGCGACGGCGGGCCCTCGGGGATCAACTCCTGCACCTCGGGGACGTACAGCGGCCCGGACACGAGCGACGCGCGGGTGACAGGCTCCTGCACCGACGGAGCGGGCAACACTGCGTCGACGTCCGTGTCGATCCACTACGACGGCTCGGCGCCGAACGTGACGCCCCAGGTCGAACGGCCCCCGGACGCGGACGGGTGGTACAACCACCCGGTCAAAGTGGCCTTCGCGGGCCAGGACGCCGGATCGGGCGTGGCCGAGTGCACCGCGCCGGTGACCTACTCGGGCCCGGACGGAGACCCTGCGAAGATCGTCGGCCAGTGCCGCGACGCGGTCGGGCATCTCAGCGCGCCGGTCACGCTCGAGCTCCACTACGACCACACCAAGCCCGCCCGCCCGACGGTCAAGGCACGGCGCACGTCCGGCGGCATCGCCGTCTCGTGGGTCGCCCCCGGCGTCGTCAGAGCGGAGGTCAGGCGGTCGGGAGGCAAGGGCAAGAAGGCGAGCGTCGTCTACAGCGGCAAGGGGATCCGCCTCCTCGACAAGACCGCACGGTCGCCGTCGCGCTACTGGTACGAGGTCCGCGTCTACGACCAGGCGGGGAACGTCGCGTCGAAGACGCTTGCGGTCAAGCCCTCCGGCGGGATCCTCCTGCCGGTCGGCGGGGCCGTGCTGCACAAGGCGCCGCTCGTCCGCTGGGTGCCGGTCGCGAAGGCGCGTTTCTACAACGTCCAGCTGTGGCGCGGCGGGAAAAAGCTCCTCACCACATGGCCCTCGGAGACGCGGTTCCGACTCAGCGACACGTGGAACTTCAGCGGGCGGAAACAGCACCTGCAAAACGGCAAGTACCAGGTGTTCGTCTGGCCCGCGTTCGGGACGCTCGCGACGCCGCGGTACGGCAAGCTCGTCGGCCGCGCGGACTTCGTCGTGAAGCGCGGCTGAGCCCTCAGCCGATCCGGTCGCGCTGCTTCGCCGCGTACTTCGTGAGCTCGTCGCGGACCCTCGCCGGGGACACCGAGAGCCGGCCGTCCGCGGCGACTTCGAGCCGCCACACGGTCGTGTCCCGCCGGACGAGGAGGCTTCCCGAATCGGTCTCGCCGCTCGCGAGCCCGACCTGCTCGTCGCCGAACCGCGGCAGGGTCAGGGCAGACCCGCTGCGACCCGGCTTCATCTCCGTCCGCTTCTGCCACGCGAAGACCTTGCGGGCCTGGGCGACGCTCGGCGTCGTGACGACGAGCCCGTAGACCGTCTGCGAGCGCTCGGGCCCGAACGGGATGCTCGCGAAGTACTGGGCGCCGCGACCCACCGCCCGGATCCCGCGCAGCTTGCGTGCGAACGAGGCGGGCATCGGCCCCGCGTCGACGGGGTCCGCCTTGGCCGGGAAGTCAGGGGGGCGGAGCACGAAAGCGAGCGGGCTCGGGGCCTTCGCAGCGTTCGCGGCGCCCGCGCCGATCGCGGCGAGAAGGACGGCGAGCGCGAGCACGCGTCTCATCGAGACGAACGATAGTCGGGGCTCAACGAGGGCGACGGGCCTGGACGAAGGCGTCGATAGCCGTTGCCTCGCCGTCGTCGAGCGGGACGGCGCGACGCACCTTCTCGGCCCGCTCGACCGTCAGGTCGCCCAGCTCCGCGACGACATCCTCTGGCGTGAAGAGGACGGAGGCGTCGCTCGGGCCGCCGTGGCCCTCGGTGAGGTTGGTCGTGTCGTGGCCGAGCACGAGGAGCGTCCCGCCCGGCGCGAGCGCCTCGCTCGCCGCGCCCAGCGCCCGGGCCAGCTCTTCGTGCGGCAGCTGGAGGTAGAGGACCGCGATGAGATCGAACGCGCGACGCTCCGGCTCGTGCTCGAGCACGTCCGCGACGACCCATTCGACCTCGACGCGGCGGCTCGCGGCGAGCTGTGCCGCCTTCGAGAGCGCCACGTCGGAGAAGTCGACGCCCGTCGTGCGCCAACCCTGCTCCGCCAGCCACACGGCGTTGCGGCCCTCGCCGCACGCGAGATCCAGCGCACGGCCGGGCTCGAGGCTCTCGACCTCCGAGGCGAACAAGCGGTTGGGCTCGGCCGTCCAGAGTAGCCCGGACCCGGCATAGCGTGCGTTCCAGTCCTCGCGCGCGAACCCCTTCCGTACCGACGAGGACGGCCGCTTGTGCTCGGTCACGCGACGCGCTTCGCCGCGTCGAGGTGTTCCGCCGCGGCCTCGGCCATCCGCGGCACCGCGTGCTCGAACGCCGCGGCGCGAGCGTCCTCGGCGCCCAGCTCCCCGCGGGCGTAGCGCCCGTAGATCGCCTCGCAGAACACCGCGGCCTTCCACAGCGCGAGCGCCTCGAACCACTCGAGCGGCCCGACGTCGCGCCCGCTCCGCTCCGTGTAGCGCGTGACGAGCTCCGCCTTGGTGGGGAACCCCTCGAGCGCAGTGACGGGTGAGACGCCGAGCGGGCTCGGCCCGCCGCCGGGCTCGGCGTACGTTGCGAGCAGGTAGCCGAGGTCGGCTCGAGGGTCGCCGATCGCGCCCATCTCCCAGTCGAGCACGGCGACGACCCGGTCCGGGTGGTCGGGAGCGACCATGAGGTTGCCGAGCCGGTAGTCGCCGTGGACGACAGTGGTCGGCAATGGCTCGGGGAGGAGCTCCGCGAGGCGCTGCCCGACGGTGACGACCGTCGGCAGCTCACGCGTCGCGTTGACGTCCCAGAGCTGCGTGAAGCGCCTGACCTGCCGCTCGAGGTAGCTCCCGCTGCGGGCGAACGCCGCGAGCGCGGGGTCCTCGACGTCTGCGGCGTGGATCTCGACCAGCGCGTCGACGAGCTCCTCGCCCAGCCGCCGCCGAGCCGCGGGCTCCTCCAGACCGGAGGGAAGCTCGCTCGTGACGACGTGCCCGTCGAGGAAGCGCATCACGTAGAACGGGACGCCCAGCACGGCGTCGTCCTCGCAGACCGCGAGGATCGGCGGCAGGCGGATCCCGTGGGGCGCGAGGGCGAGCTGGAGCTTCGCCTCGCGCACCATGTCGTGCGCCGAGGGTGGCAGCGGCGGCCGCGGCGGCCGTCGGAGCACGTACCGCTCGTCGCCCCGCTCGAGCACGAAGGAGAAGTTCGAGCCGCCTCCGGCGCCGATCCGTTCCGCGCGGACAGGCCCCTCGCCGAGGCCATGGGCATCGAGGAACGCCTCCAGCCGGTCGAGCACGAGGAGCGGCGCGCGCTGCGCGTCGGGTGCGTCGGCAGCGGTGTCGACGATGTCCGCTCCACCGGCCACCGGACGATCCTGCCACGACCGTCCCGTGGCCGCCGGGAAGGCGCTATGCGAGCGCGTGCGCCTAATCCACATCACGCCCCTACGCGAGCCCGCGCGCCTTGCGGCTCGCGGTCTGCTGGCGCCTGTTCGCGGCGAGCTCCGTCTTGCGAAGCCGGATCGAAGCGGGCGTCACCTCGACGCACTCGTCGTCGCGGATGAACTCGAGGGCTTGCTCGAGCGAGAGCGGCCGCGCGGGGAACAGGCGGACCAGCTCCTCCGCCGTCGACGAGCGCATGTTCGTCAGCTTCTTCTCCTTGGCCGCGTTCACGTCGAGGTCCTCGGCACGCGCGTTCTCGCCGACGACCATCCCCTCGTACACCTCGACCCCGGGACCGACGAAGAGCGAGCCCCGCTCTTGCAGGTTGAGGAGCGCAAATGTCGTCGTCGTGCCGCGCCGGTCGGCGACCAGGCTCCCACTCGGTCGGGTGCGGAGCTCGCCGTGCCACGGCTCGTACCGATCGAAGACGTGGTGGAGGATCCCCGTGCCACGCGTCTCGGTGAGGAACTCGGTGCGGAGCCCGATCAGCCCGCGCGCCGGGACGAGGTACTCGAGCCGCACCCAGCCCGTTCCGTGGTTGACCATCTGCTCCATGCGGCCCTTGCGCAAGGCGAGGAGCTGCGTCAGCACGCCGACGTACTCCTCCGGGGCGTCGATCGCGACCCGCTCGACCGGCTCGTGCACCTTCCCGTCCACGGCGCGGGTCACGACCTGCGGCTTCCCGACCGTCAGCTCGAAGCCCTCGCGCCGCATCAGCTCGACGAGCACCGCGAGCTGGAGCTCGCCGCGACCCTGCACCTCCCAGGCGTCCGGTCGCTCGGTCGCGACGACGCGGAGAGCGACGTTGCCCACGAGCTCCTCGTCGAGCCGCTGCTTCAGCATCGGCGCGGTGAGCTTCGAGCCCTCCGTGCCGGCGAGCGGCGACGTGTTGACGCCGAGGGTCATCGAGAGGCTCGGCTCGTCCACCTCCTGCACGGGGAGCGGGCGCGGGTCGTCCCGGTCGGCGAGGGTCTCGCCGATCGTCACCTCGGCGAGCCCCGCAACCGCAACGATCTCACCGGGGCCTGCCTCGTCTGCCTCGACTCGATCCAGCGCCTCGGTCACGTACAGCTCCGTGACCTTGACGGTGGAGATCGAGCCGTCGGCACGGCACCAGGCGACCTGCTGACCCTTTCGGATCGTCCCGTTCTGGATCCGGCAGATGGCCAGCCGGCCGACGTACGGCGAGGCGTCGAGGTTGGTGACGAGCGCCTGCAACGGGTGCCCGGGCTCGTAGGTCGGGGCCGGGATCGTCTCGAGCAGCACGTCGAAGAGCGGCTCGAGGCTGTCCTCCAGACGAGACGGATCGCCCGTCAGGCCGGCGCGCCCCGCCCTTGCGTCGCAGTAGACGATCGGAAACTCGATCTGGCGCTCGTCGGCGTCGAGGTCGAGGAAGAGCTCGTACACCTCGTTCACGACCTCGCCGATCCTCGCGTCGGGCCGGTCGACCTTGTTCACGACGAGAATCACGGGAAGGTGCGCTTCGAGCGCCTTTCGCAGGACGAAGCGGGTCTGGGGAAGCGGTCCCTCGCTGGCGTCGACGAGCAGCAGCACGCCGTCCACCATGCGTAGGCCGCGCTCGACCTCGCCGCCGAAATCCGCGTGGCCCGGGGTGTCGACGATGTTGAGCTTGACCCCGCGGTGGCGGACGGCGGTGTTCTTCGCGAGGATCGTGATGCCCTTCTCGCGCTCGAGGTCCATCGAGTCCATGACGCGCTCCGCCACGTCCTGGTTCTCGCGGAACGAGCCGGACTGCCACAGCAGGGCGTCGACGAGCGTCGTCTTGCCGTGGTCGACGTGCGCGACGATCGCGACGTTGCGAATGTCGTCGCGCGTGGCCACGGCGGCAGGGTAGCGACCCCTCGTCGCGTGCTCGCTTCCCGCCCATATGCTCTCACGGTGGGTCGCGTATCCGCCCCGGGCGAGGCAGGCACGGTTGATGCTGCGGGCGTCGAGCGGTGGCCGCTCGTCCCTCCCGAGCGCGGCTCAGAGCTCGCGCTCGACGCTCTCGGGTTCGACCCCGGGGCGTCCCTCGACCTTGCCGACGAGCTCCACGACGTCCTCGTCTTCGTCTACGAGGGCGGCGGAACGCTCAGCGGTGCCGCGCTGGACGGACGAGGCGCCGGCCTCGTCCCCACCGGCTCCACTGCCACGCTCCAGGCCGGTCCCGAGGGCTTGTCGTGCGTCTGCGCGACCGTCGGCGCCGCGACCGACCTCCACGCGCCGATGGGCGCCGCGGAGACGGCGGTCGCGCTCGACCACGTCGAGCCGGGCCAGGCGACGGGAGCGCGGTCGTTCCAGGTGCTGTTCGGACCGCACAACGGCTCCACCCGCGCCACGCTGTTCGTCGGCTACATCCCGCCCGGCAAGGCGCCCTGGCACTACCACCTGTACGACGAGATCGTCTGGGTGCTGCGCGGCGAGGGGCGCGTCCACATCGGCGATACCGTCGAGGCCCTCACGCCCGGCTCCGCCTTCCGGCTGCATGCACGCGAGGTGCACATCGTCGAGAACACCCACCCGTCGGCTGAGCTCGCGGTCCTCGGGATCTTCACCCCGGCCGGCAGCCCGTCGGCCGCGTACCTGACCGCCGACGTCGCAGCGAGCTACACCATCGCAGGCTAGGCGCGGGGCCGCGCCCGGTTTACGATCGACCGCGATGGGGTCGCCGGTCATCATTGCCGTCGATCCCGACCCTGTGGCCCTCGCCGGGGTCGAGCGTGAGCTCCTCGACCGGTACGAACGCCACTACCGCGTCGTCTGCGTCGGATCGACCGCGGAGGCACGCGACAGCCTCGCCGAGCTCGAGGCGGCAGGCGAGCCGCTCGCCCTCGTGCTCGCCGGTCAGGGGCCGGACGAGGACTCGAGCGCATTTCTCGCAGACGTCCGACGGGCGCACCCGCACGCGAAGCGGGCGATGCTCATCGGCTGGGGCGAATGGGGCTATCGCGGGACGGGCGACGCGATCCTCGAGGCAATCGAGCACGGGCGCATCGACCACTACGTCGTCAGGCCCGCGGCTTCGCCCGACGAGCAGTTCCACCAGGCGGTCTCGACGTTCCTGCTGGAGTGGGCGGAGGAGCGACGGACGGCGCCTTACGCGATCCACGTGGTCGGCGACTCCTGGGCGGGCCGGGCGTACGAGCTCAGGTCGGTGCTCGAGAGCTGTGCGTTCCCTCACTCGTTCTCCCTCGCCGACTCGGCCGAGGGGCAGAGCCTGCTCGGAAGCCCGCCCCCGGATGAGCTGCCCGTGGTGATCCTCCCGGACGGCACGACCCTCACGAACCCGAGCGACGTCGAGCTGACCCGGGCGACCGGCTCGTCGGTCGAGCCCGAGGACACCGAGATCGACCTGCTCATCGTCGGCGCGGGGCCTGCCGGGCTGTCGGCGGCGGTCTACGGGGCGTCCGAGGGCTTTCGCACCCTCGTGGTCGACACGGCCGGTATCGGCGGGCAGGCCCGATCGAGTTCGATGATCCGCAACTACCTCGGGTTCCCTCGGGGCATCAGCGGGGCACTCCTTGCCCGGCATGCCTACGAGCAGGCGTGGATCCTCGGTGCGCGCTTCACGTTCATGCAGACCGTGACCGGTCTCTGGGCGGACAGCGATCGACTGGCGGCCAGCCTCTCCGAGTCCGGCGAGATCCGGGCACGCGCGGTCGTCCTCGCCACAGGCGCGGACTACCGCCGGCTCGGCGTCCCGGCACTCGAGGCGCTCAGCGGCGCCGGGGTCTTCTACGGCGGCGCAGGCTCCGACGCGAACCGCGTGGCCGGCCAGGCCGTCTACGTGCTCGGCGGCGCGAACTCCGCGGGACAGGCCGCCTTGCACCTCGCTCGGTACGCACGCCGTGTGACGCTGGTCGCGCGCGCCTCGTCGCTCGAGGCCGGCATGTCGCGGTACGTCGTTCGGCAGCTTGGCGCGACGCAGAACGTCGACGTCAGGCTCGGAGCCGAGATCGTCGGCGGCGGTGGCAACGGCTGGCTGACCCACCTCGTGCTTCGCGACCGAGCGACCGGGGACGAGGAGACGGTTCAGGCCGACGAGCTGTTTCTCGCGATCGGCGCGCACCCGCGCACCGACTGGCTGCCGGAGACGATCGCCCGGGACGACCAGGGCTTCCTCCTCACCGGCGTGGACGTCCCACGCCCGCACGCCTGGCCGCTCGAGCGCGATCCGTACCCGCTCGAGACGAGCATGCCAGCCGTCCTCGCCGTGGGCGACGCGCGGCACGGCTCGATCAAGCGGGTCGCCTCCGCGGTCGGCGAGGGGTCCGTCGCCATCCGGGTCCTCCACCGCCTGCTCGACCCCGCGGCCGAGCCGACAGCGGCGATCGACCCGACCGAGACGCGCGCCTAGCGGCGGAGCCCGAGCTCGATCTCACGCGCGAGGGGCGCCGCGGTCAGCGGCTCGCCCGTCGCACGCTCGATGAGCCGGTCCCAGCGGATCGACTGCCCCGGAGCGAAGACGCGCTCTGCGAGGAAGGCGCCCGCCTCCGGGCGCCCGACGAGGCCACCGGCGTCACGCTCGAGCGCCGCAGAGAGCTGAGTCGCGACAAGGTGCCCGTAGAGGTACGTGTGGTAGTAGACCGGCGCGCAGGCAACGTGGATCTTCGCTGCCCAGTCCGGCTCGCTGCGGCCGTCGGGCGGCGTGAGCAGCTGGTGCCGCGCGACGAGCTCCCACCAGATCCGAGACAGGTCCCCATCCGGGTCGGCGTAGAGCGCGCGCTCGAAGTTCGTCATCACGAGCACCCAGCGGACGAAGACCAGCGACTCGGCGGCGCGCCTGCGGCGAAGGGCGGCCTCGAGGGCGTCGGCCTCTTTCGTGCCGAGGCCGGCGACGTCGCGGAGCCAGGACGCCTCCTGGGCGAGAGCGCCCATCATGATCGCGATCCCCTCCGTCACGGTCAGGTGCGCTTCACGGAGCAGCCACGGGAGCGAGCGGTCGAGCCCGAGGTCGAACACGCCGTGCCCGAGCTCGTGAAGCATCGTGTCGGCCCAGTACGAGTCGTGCTCGACGTTGGCGAGCACGCGGACGTCGCCCTCGCGGTCGAGGTCGATGCAGAACGCGTGCTGCGACTTGCCGTCGCGCGGGAAGAGGTCGCTGCGGTCGAGGATCGGCCCGGTCGCGAGGCCGATCCCGTCGAACGTCCGACGCGCAAGCGCGACGACGTCGGCTCCCGCGAACACCTCGCTCGTGTCGACGCCGCCGGTGACCGGGACCTCCTGGAAGAAGACGTCCTCGTAGTGCCACGGCCGAAGGTCGACCGTGGCGCAGCCGAACCGGCGCGCGAGCTCGGCGTCAGTCTCCGCCTTCCACCGCGCGAACGGCTCGGCGGTGAGCGCGTCGCACTCGCCGAGCGTCGCGAACAGCCGCTCCTCGTCCATCTCCATCGTCTCGAGCGCCAGGGCGAACCAGTCGCGATACCCGAGCGCGCGGGCCGCCTCGTTGCGGAGCCGCGCGAGCTCGCGCACGTCGTCCGCCACGGCCGCGCCGACGGTCTTCGACCCCTCCCACGCCTCGCGGCGCTCGGAGACGTCGTCGCTCTCCCGGAGGAGGCGGCGGATCTCGTTGTCGTCCGCCTGACGCCCGCCGACGGCGGCCCGGTGCTGCGAGAAGCGCGAGTCGACGGAGGCCTCGAGCTCGACGATCCGGTGGCGGATCTCCTCCGGAACCTGGTTCGGGACGAGCCCGTGGTAGAGGAGGTCGAGCTCACGTCGAGTGATGCCCCCGAAGCCGTTGACCCGCGCGGCCGACACCTCGCGGTAGAGGTCGGGATCCGCGAGCGCGTCGGAGAGCGCGAGCTCCGCCTCGACCCGCTGCCGCTCGTGCTCCTCGGTCGCGGAGGTGCTGGAGTCCCACCACGCGTGCGATGCCGTGAGGTGGAGCGGGCGGAGGGTCTCCTCCGCACGAGCGAGGATCGACGCCGGGTCGCTCACGGTCGCGCAGGGTATCTACGATCGGGCGTCGTGGGCACCGACGCGCACCGGGCGGCCGCGGCCGCGGAAGGGCCGATCCCGGTCGGGCTCGTCACGGTCAGCGATACCCGCACGCCCGAGACGGACGAGAACGGGATCTGGCTCCGGGAGCGGGTCGTGGCGGGCGGCAACCGCGTCTCGGGCTACCACCTCGTCCGCGACGAGCCGGACGAGGTGCGCGCCGCGGTCGACGCGCTGGTCGCCGAGGCCAGGGTCGTGCTCGTCAACGGCGGAACGGGCGTGTCAGGACGCGACACCACGTACGACACGCTCGCGGCGCTGCTCGAGAAGACGCTCCCGGGGTTCGGCGAGCTCTTCCGCATGCTCAGCTTCGAGCAGATCGGCGCCGCCGCGATGCTGTCCCGGGCGACGGCCGGCACCTACCGCGGCGCGATCGTCGTCTCGATGCCCGGCTCGCCGAAGGCCGTCCAGCTCGCGTGGGAGAGACTCCTCGAGCCGGAGCTCGCCCATCTCGCCTGGGAGGTCGGCCGCTGACGGCGCCGGCGCCGCCGTCCGCTCGATGATCCCCCGCCGCTTCCGCGCGCGCAGCGCCTCGGCGACGACATAGCTTCCGACCACGAAGAGCGCCGCGCCGACCTGCGCCGACAGCCCTTCCCACGTCGGGTAGACCCCGAGCCAGACGCCCGACCAGTACGGCAGCTCGACCGGGGCCGGACTGACCGGCAGCCAGCCGACCGCCTGCATCGTCTGCACGGTCTGGCCCACGAGCGCAACCAGCACGACGGTGATGAGTACGCCGGTCGCGACGAGCATCCGCTTGTGCGGCAGCTTCCGCTCGAGCGCGATGACCAGCAGGAACACGCCCACCACGCCCACGAAGCCGAGCGCCACCCCTTCGAGCACGGTCATCGCACCCGCCTCCAGGGTGAGAGCCTGGAGGAAGAGCACCGTCTCGAAGCCTTCGCGGTACACGCTCGAGAAGCCGAGCGCGACGAGGCCGAGCGCCTGCGCGGAGAGGATCCCGACGCTCGCGCCCGCGAGTACTCGCTTCTTCTTGCGGTGCAGGTCCTGGAGGTTCTCCTGCCAATAGACACGGTGGTAGAACCAGTTGAGGATAAGGAGCAGCACGCCGATCGCGACGAGCGACACGACGGCCTCGAGCCGCTCGCCCCACCCGGCGAGCGACCCGAGCACCGTCTGCGCCACCACCCACGTGATCGCGCTCGCGACGAGGGCGACGAGGACCCCGCCGAGCAGCGGCCGGCGGAGGCGGCGCTGGGCGCCGACCATGCTCGCCATCAACGCGGCGAGGATCAGCACCGCTTCGAGCCCCTCCCGAAAGACGATGATCGAGCTGTTCACGACGACGGCCGTGCGTGAGCCGAGCCCTTCGCCGATGCGCGTCTGGGCTTCGGCGAGCTTGTCGTCGAGCGCTGCGCGGGTTGCGGCGATCTCGTTCGCCGCCGCCTTCCGCTTCACGAGCTGGACGAGACCGTCCGAGCCTCCGTCGCCGTACCAGAAGAGCCCCTCGATCGACCGGAACAATCCGGGCGCGAGACCACGGAGGCGCTGCTCCGGACCGAGCTCGAAGACGCCGTACGCCTCGAGGCGCGCCTGCTCTGCAACGCCCCACTCTCCCGCCGCGGCGGCGGCCTGGACGCGATCGAGCGCAGCCTCGATCACGTCGAAGTCGGCGGTCTCCTTTGCGTCGGCCCAGCCCTCAGGGAACGCCGCAGAGGCGCGGTCGAGCGCCTCCTTCGCCGACGCCCGCACCGCCTCCGGGTCGGCGACCGCCCTGCCGCGGGTGGCATCCGCGAGGGAGACGCCGAGGCCGGCGACGAGCCTGACTGCCGCGCGCGTCGCGGCCGGGTCGCGACGAAGCAGGAAGGGCACGAGGTCTGCGAGCGCGGACGACGCGGCGTCGCGGAACGTGATCGCCTCCTGGATCTCGAAGTCGAGCGTGACCCGCCCGTCCTCGACCCCGCGGTCGTACTCGATCGGGACGAGCTCGAGGAACCGCTGGAGCTGCCCCGCGCGCCGGATCCGCTCTGCCGGGCTGAGCGGCACCGCGCGGAACCCCTCCAGGGCGCTGTCGATCCGCCGCAGCACGACAGGTGCGCCTCGGCCGGCGGACGCCGCTGCCATGAGCGAGCCGAACGCCGTGTCGAGTCGCCGCGCGGAGCCGGCATCGCGCTGCGCGGCATACGACCCGCGAAGGATGCGCCAGTAGCCCTCCGCGGCCGCCGCCTCCTCCGCCCGGCGGACGCCGAAGCCGCTCTTGCCGGTCTCCTCGACCGACGCGAGCGCGGCGCGAAGACGGTTGTCGTACGTGCCGAGCAGGTCGGCCCGCACCGCCGAGGCGGCCGCAGCCGGCCGGAGCGTTCTGGCCGAAAGCCCGTCGAGCGCGACCGTCGCGTCGGCCGCAGCGCGCGTGAAGCGCGTCGGGGCCTGGAACTCGCGAACGAGGAGCCATGCACGCGCCCGCCGCACGTCTCCCTGCGCCGCTGCGCTCGTCGCCTCGCCGAACGACGCGCGCAGCACCGCCCCCCACACGGCTGCGCGCGCCGCGGCGAGCCCTCGCGCGTCCCCGTCGGTTGCCGCCGAGCGCGCATCCTCGAATGCCCTCCCTGCGACGGCGAGCTGGGCCGGATTGCCGGCGAGCAGCTCGCCGGCGGCGCGCTCGGCTCGATGCAGGTCGGCCTGCAGGCTCGCAGGCTCGGCGAGGACGAGCGCGGTCTCGGCGTCCGAGAGCGCGCGCTGCGTCTCGGAGGCAGCGTCCCACGGCTGCCGGGCCGCCGCGTGACCGACGCCGCCGAGCGCGAGGCTCGCCGCGACGACCCCGATGAGCGCGACCAGCCGCACGCCTACTGGGCGATCTTCACCTTGAGGCGTGCGGCCGCCTGCGTCACCTGACCGGCGATCGCCGTCGCGCGCTCCTGGGCCTGCCGACCGAGGATGTCGGCCTGCTGCGGCGTGAATCGCCTCCCTGTGTCCTCCTGCGTGCGCAGCTTCGCGACGAAGGCGTGCAGCGCGTCGAGGTCGCGTTTCGTCTGGGCGGCCTGCGCGATGTCGACGCCGGCGATCGACGGGCGGATGCCGGCGTAGATCACGCGGAGGCCGCCGAGGATGTCGCCGATGTCCGAGAGGCGCGAGACGACATTGAACGCCTCGGAGCTCGCGCGGTCGCCGAGCACGAAGCGGGAGGTCTTCCACTGCCCGAAGTACTCGCTCATCGTCGGCACCATCACGACGACCGACCTGAACGCGTCCGACGAGGTCGGCCGCCACGCACGCGCGGCGCGATCGAGACGGCCGGCGTAGACGACGAACGCGTCGACGGCGGCCTTGAACGCGTTCGGCTCGGGCAGCACCTCGCCGAACTCGAGCCGTCCGTCTCCGTCGAGATCCGCCTTGCCGGAGACGAGGGCGGGGAGCGTGCCCCATAGCATCCCCTCGGTCAGGTTGTAGAGGTTGCCCGGCTTTCGCAGCACCTTGCCGTTCGGGAGCTTCAGGTCGAACGGAACGGCGCTCGCCGGATCCTCGGCGGCGCTCGACCCCGCATCGAGGATCACGTCGTACGCCGCGAGCGAGGGCGTACCGGCGACGATCCCCTCGACGCGCTCGTACAGCGGGTTGCCCCGAACCCAGATCGCCTTGGCGCGGACGAGGTCGCGCCGCACCGACGGGTCGCGCGCCAGCACGGCGGGGCGGAACCCGTCACGCTTCGCGCGCGCGTAGTAGCGGTTCGCGATCGCCTGGAATTCCCGCGTGAACGCCGTCAGCTCCGTGGTGTGCGTGAGGAGGTAGGACTTCACCGGCCCCAGCCGGGCGGGCTCGGGCGCGGAACGCGCCGCTCCGGCGTCGGCCGAGACGACGGCGAGGGCGGCCACGACGGCCGCGCACATGACCGCGGAAGCTCGTCGGATCGTCATGGCGGGCACACTAGCCGGACCCGACAATTCGTGTAAGGAGAGCCTTACATCGGTCGTCGGGTACTCCTACACCCCTGTCCCGGCCTATCCTCCAGGGCCATGCACGCGACCGACTCGACCCCCGGGAGCATGCGCTGACGGGCATACGGACGTTGCCGTACGCGTGGTACGCCGACCCGGCGGTGCTCCGCGTCGAGCAGGAGCGCATCTTCGCGCGCTCGTGGCAGTACGCGACACGGGCGGACCTCGTCGCGGAGCCCGGGAGCATGACGCCCGCCTGGGCGGGTGCGCTGCCGATCCTCGTCGTCCGGGGCAGCGACGGCGAGCTCCGGGCGTTCGTGAACGTCTGCCGGCACCGGGGCCACGTGCTCTGCCAGGCGGACGCGCGACGCGAGACGATCCAGTGCCCGTACCACGCCTGGACGTACGACCTCGACGGCACCCTCCGGAGCGCGCCCCGGGCGGAGCGGGAGCGCGCGTTCGACCCCGAGACGCTGTCGCTCGTCCCCGTCTCGGCCGAGGCGTGGGGGCCGTTCGTGTTCGTCAACCCCGACCGCGACGCCGAGCCGCTCGCGAGCGCTCTAGGCGAGCTCCCACGGCTTC
This sequence comes from uncultured Actinomycetes bacterium, assembly GCA_963742625.1. GTDB lineage: Bacteria > Actinomycetota > Thermoleophilia > Gaiellales > Gaiellaceae > Gaiella. The sequence goes on along the minus strand of CAVUMO010000001.1, from coordinate 1,085,585 downwards.
TCTCGGAGGGCGGCGTCGAGGTCGACCGGCTCCGCTTCCACTCGCGCGCCGAGAGCGACGAATACGCGTGCAACTGGAAGCTCTGCGCGGAGAACTTCCTCGAGTGCTACCACTGCGCGGTCGCGCACCCGAGCCTCGTGAAGATGCTCGACGTGTCACAGGACGCCTACGTCCTCGAGCACGACGGGATGCTGCTGTCGCAGTTCGGGGCGCCTCGGAGCAAAAACAGCGTCGGTGCCGGCCTTCAGTCCGCCACCGACACCGTTTCCCCAGGTGGGGCCTATGACACCGACGGCGCCATCGAGCGCGGCCAGTTCCACTTCCTGTTCCCGAGCACCGTCGTCAACGTGATGCCCGGCCGGCAGAACCTCTCGGTCGGGCCGATCGTCCCGCGAAGCCCGGAGCGGACTTATCGGTTCCTCGACTACTTCGTCGGAGAGGACGCCGACGACGACTGGCTGCGTGGCCTCCTCGAGCTCGACGAGCAGGTCGGCGCCGAGGACCGCGTGCTCGTCGAGGCGGTGCAGCGCGGCATCGCGAGCGGCGGCCTCGACTCGGGCGTGCTCCTACCGGAGTCGGAGCAGCTGATCGCCCGCTTCCAGGAGCTCGTGCTCGAGGCGCTCGGGCACTGAGGCTCGTTCAGCCCGGCCGCACGAGGGGCTTGTAGGCGATGCGGTGCGGTTCGAGTGCCTCGGGGCCGCGCGTCTCACGGACCCAGTCCGCGTACTCCTGGTAGGAGCCCTCGAACCACGTCACCTGCGAGTCCCCCTCGAACGCGAGCATGTGCGTCGCGACGCGGTCGAGGAACCAGCGGTCGTGCGAGATCACGACCGCGCACCCGGCGAAGTCGACGAGCGCTTCCTCGAGGGCCCTGAGCGTGTCGACGTCGAGGTCGTTCGTCGGCTCGTCGAGGAGCAACAGGTTCCCCCCCGAGCGCAGGAGCTTCGCGAGGTGCACGCGGTTCCGCTCGCCGCCCGAGAGATCCTTGACGAGCTTCTGCTGGTCGCCGCCACGGAAGTTGAACCACGAGACGTACTGCCGCGAGCTCACCTCGCGCTTCCCGAGCTCGATCGTCTCCTGGTTCCCGGAGATCTCCTTCCAGACCGTGTTCGCGCCCTGCAGCGTGGCGCGCGACTGGTCGACGTACGCGAGCTCGACCGAGTCGCCGAGCTCGAGCGTCCCGGCATCGGGCTGCTCCTCGCCGGCGATCATGCGGAAGAGCGTCGTCTTGCCCGCACCGTTCGGGCCGATCACGCCCACGATCCCTCCGGGTGGGAGGTCGAACGTCAGGTCCTCGACGAGGAGCCGGTCGCCGAAGCCCTTCTGCACCCCGTCGGCGCGGACGACGACGTCGCCGAGGCGGGCGCCCGCGGGGATGTGGATCTCCACTGCATCGAGCCTCGTCGCCTGATCCTCGACGAGGAGCTTCTCGTAGGCGGCGAGGCGCGCCTTCGACTTCGCGTGCCGCGCCGTGGGGCTCATCCGCACCCACTCGAGCTCGCGCTGGAGCGTCCGGCGCCTGGCTGCGTTCTGCTTCTCCTCGGTCCCGAACCGTGCCTCCTTCTGCTCGAGCCACGAGGAATAGTTGCCCTGGAAGGGGATTCCGCGGCCGCGATCGAGCTCGAGGATCCAGCCCGCCACGTTGTCGAGGAAGTACCGGTCGTGGGTGACAGCGATCACGGTGCCGCGGTAGCTCTCGAGATGGCGCTCCAACCACGCGACCGACTCGGCGTCGAGATGGTTCGTCGGCTCGTCGAGAAGCAGCAGGTCCGGGGCCGAGAGCAGGAGCCGGCAGAGCGCCACCCGGCGACGCTCGCCTCCGGAGAGCGTCGCCACGTCGCGGTCGCCCTCCGGGAGGCGGAGCGCGTCCATGGCGCGGTCGAGCGTCTGATCGAGGCTCCACGCGTCCGCGCGATCGATCCGCTCCTGGACCGAGGCCTGCTCTGCCAGGAGCGCGTCGAAGTCGGCGTCGGGCTCGGCAAAGGCCGCGGAGATTGCGGCGAAGCGGTCGAGGAGATCGCGGAGCTCGCGCACGCCGTCCTCGACGTTGCCGCGGACGTCCTTCGCGGGGTTGAGCTCGGGCTCTTGCGGGAGCAGGCCGACGGTCGCCTTCGGGTCGAGCTCCGCGACGCCGGAGGACGGCTCCTCGAGCCCCGTCATGATCCGGAGGAGCGTCGACTTCCCCGCGCCGTTCGGCCCGAGCACGCCGATCTTCGCGCCGTGCAGGAACGACAGCGAGATGTTCTGAAGCACCTGCCGGTCCGGGCCGTAGAACTTGTCGGCCCGGTACATCGTGTAGATCACGTCGCTGCTCACGGCCGCCCAGGCTAGCGGCGGGCCGTTGGTGTCGGACTTGAGGTCCGACACCCAACCCACGCCGCATATTGCGTTCATTATGCTAGCATAATGCGACATGAGGGTCCTCTATCTCCGGAACGTGCCCGACGAGGTCGGCGAACGGCTCGAGAGGCTCGCCGCCCGCGAGGGTTTGTCGGTGTCTGCGTTCGCCGTCCGCGAGCTGGCGTGGGTCGCGTACCGGGCGGACAATCCCGCGCTCCTCGCCGCCCTCCCCGACCTCGGCGTCGACGCACGAGGGATCGTCGACGACCTCGGGGCCGGCCGCGCCGAGCGGTGATCGTCGTCGACGCCTCGGCCGCGGTCCTCGGCTTGCTGAACGACGGGGACGCGCGCGCGTACCTGTCCGACGAGCCGTTCGCCTGCCCCCATCTCGCGGACGCCGAGGTCGTCCATGCGCTGCATGCGCGCGTGCGCCAGGGAGACGTCGAGATCGCCGATGCCGAGCGGGCCGTCAGGGCCTGGGCGCGACTCGGCATGTACCGGGTGCCGGTCGTCGGCATGCTCGAGCGGGTCTGGGAGCTCCGCGAGAACCTCAGCGCCTACGACGCCACGTACGTCGCGGTCGCGGAGACCCTCGATACGTCGCTTCTGACGGCAGACGCACGGCTTGCCCGTGCACCGGGCCCGATGTGCCCGATCACCGTCGTACGCGGCTGAGGCTCGGGTGTCGCCCAGCGAGAGCGGCTCACGAGAGGCCGGCGCAGTGGACGACCACAGTCACGACTGCCGTTTCGGTTAACGTGCCCGCCCGTGCGCCTCTCGCTGACGCCGAGGACGACCGAGTTCTACGTCCTCTTCGCCCGGGCCGCCGGAAACGCGCTCGACGTGGCGCGCCTCGTCGACCGCCGATTTCGCGAGCACCCGAACTCCGGCATCACCCAGGAGCAGGTGAAGGCCGCGGAGACGGCAGGCGACGGTGTCACGCACGACCTGATCACGCTTCTGAACACGCAGTACCTGACGCCGTTCGACCGGGACGACATCTACATGCTCGCGATCCAGATCGACGACGTCGTCGACGAGCTGGAGGAGGCCTCCGACCTGCTCGGCCTGTACGGCATCGAGCTCCCGACGAAGCACGCGGTGCAGCAGACTGCGCTCCTCGTCTCGGCCTGCGAGCGCCTCGTGGTCGCCTGCGACAACCTCAAGGGGTTCGTGGGCGTCCAGGACGCGCTCGTCGAGCTCAAGCAGTTCGAGGACGAAGGCGATCGAATTCTGCGTGACGGGCTCGCAGCGCTCTTTCGCGACGACGGGATCGACCCCCTGATGGTGATCCGCTGGAAGGACGTCTACGAGCGGCTCGAGGAGGCGCTCGACAGCTGCGAGACGGCGGCGAACACGATCGCCAACATCGTGGTCAAGAACGCATAGGCCGGCGGAGCGATGGACCTCACGCTCTGGGCCGTCGTCGCGGTTGCGCTCTTCTTCGACTTCACGAACGGGTTCCACGACACGGCCAACTCGATCGCGACGAGCGTCTCGACGCGCGCGCTCAGCCCGCGCGTGGCGGTTGCGAGCGCGGCTGTCCTCAACTTCATCGGTGCGTTCGTCTCCGTCGCGGTGGTGGCGACGATCGCGAAGGGAATCGTCGACCCGGACGTGATCACGCTCGACGTCGTGATGGCGGGCCTCGTCGGCGCGATCACGTGGAACCTCGTCACGTGGTTCGTCGGCCTACCCTCGAGCTCGAGCCACGCCCTGATCGGAGGGATGGTGGGCGCCGCGCTGTCGGCCGGCGGCGTGGACTCGGTGCAGTGGGAGGGGATCAAGGACAAGGTGCTGATCCCGTCGCTCCTCGCGCCGTTCCTCGGCGTGGCGTTCGCGTTCGCGATCATTCTCGCGATCACGTGGCTCGTCGCGCGAAGGCCGCCGTCGAAGGTGAACCGGGGGTTCCGCCACGCGCAGCTCGTCTCGGGCGGCTTCGTCGCGTTCACCCACGGAACGAACGACGCACAGAAGACGATGGGCGTGATCGCGCTTGCGCTTGTCGCGACCGGCCATCTCGACCCGAACTTCAGCCGGCCTCCGACGTGGGTGATCGCGTCAGCGGCGCTCGCGATGGCCGCGGGAACGTACGCGGGCGGCTGGCGGATCATCGCGACGCTCGGTACGCGGATTGCGAAGATCGACCCGCCGCAGGGGTTCGCCGCCCAGACCGCCTGCGCGTCGATTCTCTGGACGACGGCCCACTTCGGCTATCCCGTCTCGACGACACATACGATCTCCGGCTCGGTTCTCGGGGCGGGCACGATCCGGGGCTTCTCGGCCGTCCGCTGGGGCGTCGCAGGGAACATCCTCGTCGCGTGGCTCCTCACGATCCCCGCCGCCGCGCTGGTCGGCTCCGTGATGGAGCTCATCACGCGCCTCCCGGGCGGCCACGTGATCGTGTTCGTGCTTGCGATCCTCATCGCCGCCACCGCATTCCTCGCGCGGCGCCGGGAGACCCGCCGGCTCGCGCCGCGGCGGCCGCCGATACCGGAGCCCTCCCCCGCCTGATCCGCGTCAGAACTCGTTTTAGAATGACGCTTCGTTGCCGGGGCGCGATGGGCGCGTGCGATGCAAGGACGCAGGGAGCCCCGATATGCGGGCATATCGGGGCGACCGAACGCCGCAGCGCGCCGCCCAGCGCGACACGGCGGCACAAGGCTTCATTCTGAAACCAGTTCTGGAAAGGTCGATCCGGTCGCGTCGGAGGTGCTCGAGGCGCGACGCGCGGTCGGCGTCGAGGAACGACTCCATCGTCTGGCGCATCGTCGCGCCCTCGTACACCCAGATCTCGGGGTGGACGATCAGGTGGAGCCAGTCGAGCTCGCCCGCGGCGAGAGCGACGTGCGGGCACGCATCCTCACGGCCGCGATGGCGCCAGTTGTGGTTCGAGTCGGAGCGGAAGTGCGTCGAGTCGTACCAGGGGGCGCTCATCACGTTCGTCGCGCCGTCGAGGGGCTCGTTGACGTACCCGTGGTCGGGGTTGTGCCACGCGACGACCGGCTCGAAGCGGTCGTCCAGGTCGAGATGCGGCCAGACGGCGTGGTGGGCGATCCGCCCGCCGAGCGCGCGGAGGCGCTCGATCGCCCAGTCGCCTTCCTGCGAGTCCAGGTTGTAGAAGACCGAACGGGTCATCAGGCACCACGTCGACCAGACGCCCGCGTCGTGCTCGACCTCGGCCAGCCTGACCGCGGCGGGGAGCGAGAGGTCGACGTCGTGCCGGACGAACAGGTCGCCGGGCTCCGGCGGCCGGTCGAACCCGGCGAGGCGATACCCACCCGCCTTGGCGGCCTCGAGCAGCTCGCGGTAGTGCTCGAGCGTGAACCCGCAGGCCGTCACGCCGCCTCGACCTCGATGTCGACGAGGAGCGCCGCAGCATCCGCGCGCTCGATCGCCTCCTCGCGGGTGGCACCCTCCGCGATGACGTAGCCGCGGCGATCGGAGATGATCGTCACGGGCCTGATCGTCTCCCCGACGACGGAGTAGATCGACGCGTCCAGCACCCCCGGGGAGGAAAGCACGGGGTCGAGCGCGCCGATCCTGGTCACCCGACCGGGGGTCAGCGTGCCAGGCTCGGCGGTCAGAAACCGGATCGCGACGGGCCGACGGAACCGCTCCCGCACCATCTCGGGCGTCACGGGCTCGCCGAGCGCGAGCCTGAGCGCGACCTCGAGCAGGTCGATCCCGAGGGCGTGCTGCATGTGCTCTCCCATCATCCCGCCGATCCGGGCGGCGCACTCGACGAGCGCCACCCCGCCGTCCGGCTTCGCGAGGATCTGTGGGAACCCGAGACCGGTGCGCAGCCCGAGCGCGCGCACCGCGTCGGCGGCGACGCGCTCGGCCTCCGCGAGCTGCGCGCCCACGGGGGTCGGCGGGTAGACGTGGAGCCAGCTGACGCCGAAGCTCCGGCCCGGCGGCCGCAGCCGGTCGCAGAGCGTGACCGAGAGCACCTCGCCGCCCTGCGCGACGACGATCCCGTTCATTTCGACGCCCTCGACGTACTCCTCGAGGACGGCCTCGCCGCTCGGCGATGCGGCCACGGCGACGGCGACGCGCTCATCGACCTGGTCGGCGGAGCGGACGCGCGCGACCCCCAGCTGCCCGCTCGCGTCCGCGGGCTTGAGCACGGCCGGGAGCCCGATCTCGGCGAGAGCGGCTCGCGCCTCGGCGGCCGTCCGCACCGTCGCAAACCGCGGCTGCGGGACGCCGGCCTCGGCAAGGCGCGCCCGCATCGCGAGCTTGTTCGTCATCAGCCGTGCCGTGTCGACCCCGATGCCGGGCACGCCGAGCGCCTCGGCGAGCGCGGCGATCATCGGGACCGCACGCTCGGCCTGGACGGTCAGCACCCCGTCGATGCCGAGGTCGCGCACCTCGTCGAGCACGGCGCCCGGGCTCGAGAAGTCGACGACCCGCGCGACGTCCGCCTCGGGGAGCCCGGGCGCGTCGGGGTTGCGGTCGACCGCGACCACGCGGAGGCCGAGCTCGCGCGCCTTGCGGATCACCGGACGCTGGTACCGGCCGGCACCCACCACGAGCACGGTCTTCATCGCGCGGCAAGGCTACCCGCGCCCGCCTCCCTCGCCGTTAGCGCCCGGTGCGGCCGCGCGAGAACACCTTCGCGAGGATGTTCGTGACGAGCACGAAGACGATCAGCACCAGTGCGGCAGCCCACCCGCGCGCCTGGTCGGCAGGGTCGGCGGAGTCGGCGAACGTGAAGATCGCGACGGGCAGGGTCGGCAAGGCCTGGAAGACGTCGGTCGAGACCTGATTCGCGGCGATGGACGAGGTGAAGAGGAGCGGCGCAGTCTCGCCCGCGACGCGTGCCACGGCGATCACGACTCCGGTGAGGATCCCTCCGACGGCGGCGGGCAGGATGATGTTCCAGGTCGTCCTCCACTTCGTCACGCCGAGCGCGAGGCTCGCCTCGCGCAGGCTGCGCGGGATCACCTCGAGCACCTCCTGCGTCGCCCTGGCGACCATCGGGAGCATGAGGATCGCGAGCGCGAGCGCGCCGAACACGGCGCTCTGGCCGTGCCCGACCACGAGGATCCCGAAGATGAAGATGCCGACGACGATCGCGGGGACACCGTTCAGCACGTCGAGCACGATGCGGAGGAAGGTCGCCACGCGGGGCGATGCGTACTCCGCCATGTAGATCGCGACGAGCACCGCGACCGGCACGGCGAAGATCACGCACATCCCCACGATCAGCGCGCTGCCGACGAGCGCGTCGGCGATTCCCCCCTCGCTCCCGAAGAGTGGGCGCGGCTGGGTGAAGAAGTCGGTGTTCAGCGCGCTCAAGCCCTTGAAGACCACCGTCCCGAGCACGAGCGCGAGGATCGCGACGGCCAGCCCCGCGGAGACGATCCCGAGCCCCGCCATCAGCTTCTCGGTGACACGCCGGCGCCGCAACCGGTTCGAGCGTCGGGTGATGTCGAGCGCGTCGACGGTCTCGTCGACGGCGCTCACGCGGCCCTCCGGGCCTTCTCGAAGCGGCGCACGATCAGCTGGGCCGCGACGTTGGTGACCAGCGAGATCGCCATCAGGATCGCCGCGAGGTAGAGGATCGAGCCCGCCTGGAGCTGGCTCGTCGCGCCCTGGTACTGCGACGCGATCCGGCTCGCGAGCGTGTCGCCCGTCGCGAACCACGAGACGTTGATCGAGTTCCCGCCGCCGATCACCTGCGTGACCGCGATCGCCTCGCCGAAGGCACGGCCGAGGCCGAGGAGCACCGCGGCGGAGATGCCAGGCGCGGCGTACGCGAGCGTCACGCCTCGGATCGACTCCCACCGCGTCGAGCCGAGCGCGAGCGCGCCGTCGGTGAGATCGCGGGGCACGCGCATGAAGAGCTCACGGCAGATCGCCGAGGTGATCGGGACGATCATGATCGTGAGCACGAGCGCGGCCGGCAGGATCCCGGCCTGCGACGGGCTGCCGGAGAAGATCGGCAGGAAGCCGAAGTGGTCCTGGAGGAACGGCTCGAGGTGCTGGGCGACCCAGGGGCCGAAGACGAGGATCCCCCACAGGCCGAGCACCACGCTCGGGATCGCGGCGAGGAGCTCGACGAGCGTCGCGATCGGCGCCGCGAGCCGGCGGGGTGCGATCTCGGTGAGGAAGAGCGCGATCCCGATCGAGATCGGGACCGCGATGACGAGCGCGATCAGCGACGTCAGGGCGGTGCCGTAGATGAAGGTGAGCGCCCCGAACTGCTCGGTGACCGGGTTCCAGGCCTCGGTCCAGATGAACGAGAGGCCGAAGTGCTCGATCGACGGCCAGGCGAGGTCGAGGACCTTGTACGCGATCCAGCCGAGGAGGAACGCGGTGCCGGCGGACGCCGCGAGCGAGACGCCGCGGAACAGCGTGTCGCCGAGCCGGAGCCCGCGGCGCTCGAGGCCGGTCGCGGGAAGACCGGCCGCGGGCGCCGCGGTGTCGTCGAGTGTCGACATGCTCGGGCTCGGCGTCCTGTCAGACGCCCTGGATCTTCTTGATCTCCCGGTAGGCGAACGCCTGGACGGTCACGGGCAGGGGCTCGAACAAGAGCGGCGGGCCGAACTTCTGGCCCTGCGTCACCGCCCAGTACACGAGCTTCCGCACGTCCCCGGCACTCTTCGAGCTCGTCGGCACGATCACATACGTGAACGTCGAGATCGGATAGGCCTGCTTGCCCGCGGTCTTCGGCGGGTCGACGATCTTCAGCTGCGAGAGGGCCGTGACCTTCTTCGGCAGCACCGAGACCGCCTGCTTGATCCCGCGGAGGCCCGGCAGGGCGAAGCCGCCAGCGCGGTTCCTGATCGCGGCGAACGTGAGCTTGTTGTTGAGCGAGTACGCGACGTCGACGTAGGTCAGCGCGCCCTCGGTCTTCGAGACGACGCCCGCCACGCCCGCGCTGCCGCGAGCGCCGAGGCCCGTCGGGAAGTTGACTGCCGTCGAGTTGCCGACCTTCGACTTGAACTCACCCGAGACGCTGGAGAGGTACTCGGTGAAGTTGTAGGTCGTGCCGGAGCTGTCCGAGCGGTAGACGGGCGTGATCTTGAGGTTCGGCAGACTCAGCGTGGGGTTGAGCTTCTTGATCGCCGCGTCGTTCCAGTTGGAGATCTTCCCGAGGTAGATGTTCGAGAGCGTCGCGCCGTCGAGGTGGATCCGACCGCCCGCCCCCGGGACGTTGTAGGGGATCGACGTGGCGGAGAGCGCCCACGGGATCACGACGCAGCTCTTGCAGGCCGTGAGCTGGTCGGCGGACAGCGGCGCATCCGACGCGCCGAAGTCGACGGTGCGGGCGGTGACGCCTGCGATGCCCGCGCCCGAGCCGGTCGGCGAGTACGTGAGGTTGATCCCGTAGGCCTTGCCGACCTCGGGGATCCATTTCGAGACGAGCGGGAACACGAACGACGAGCCGGTTCCCGTGATCCCGGTGTCCTTCGTCGCCGCAGGGGCCGACGCCGCGCGGCCTGCGACGAGCGCGATCGCGACGAGGATCGCGAGCGCGAGCGTCGATACGAATGCCTTCTTCATGACCTTCCCCTCCGTTGGCTTTTTTGGCTCTTGCGGCTCACCGGCGCAAGGGTGGCCGTGTCCGGGTCTCCGGTGGGGCGAGCGGTGGTGAACATCCGGTGAGGGCCTGGTGAACTGATCACGTCGGCGGAGGCGTGCTCGCGTCCGAGAACTCGTGGAACTCGCCGGTGACGACGAAGGCCGTCTGCTCGCCGATGTCCACCGCGTTGTCGCCGATGCGCTCGATGCAGCGCGCGACGACGATCATGCGCATCCCCCACTCCTGGTTCTCCGGCGTGCCCGCGGCCAGCACCTGGTCGACGACCCGACGGTTCGTCCGGTCGATCAGCTCGTCGAGGTCGACGAGCGAGCGGGCGCGGTCGACGTCGCGCTCGGCGAACGAGTCGAGCGCGATCCGCACCATCTCCTCGGCGCGGTCGCCCATCTCCTGGAGCCCCTCGGCGAGGTCGTGCTGCCGCTCGAGCCCGTGCGATAGCTTCGTCAGCTTCGCGACCGTGACCGACTGGTCGCCGATGCGCTCGAGGTGCATCGAGTCGTGGAGGATCGCGAGCACGAGCCTGAGGTCGGTCGCGACCGGCGACTGCTGCGCGAGCACCTCCTCGACCGACTTCTCGAGGCGGTGGTAGCGGGTGTCGATCTCGTCGTCGAAGCGGATCACCTCGTCGCAGAGCTCGACGTCCCTTCGCTCGAGCGCGTCCATCGCGCCGCGGACGGAGCGGAGGACGACCTCGCCCTGCTCCTGCAGGCTCGCCTCGAGGGTGTCGAGCCGCGACTGGAACACGATCCGGGCCATCAGCCGAACCGCCCCGTCACGTAGTCCTCGGTGCGCTTGTCGGAGGGGTTCGTGAAGAGCTTCGAGGTGCGGTCGTACTCGACGAGCGTCCCGTGCCGGCGCGCGCCGCCGTCCTCCACCGTGACGCTGAAGAAGGCGGTCATGTCCGCCACGCGCGCCGCCTGCTGCATGTTGTGCGTGACGATCACGATCGTGTACTGCTGCTTGAGCTCGTGGACGAGGTCCTCGATGCGCGAGGTGGAGACCGGATCGAGCGCGGATGCCGGCTCGTCCATGAGGATCACATCGGGCTCGACGGCGAGCGCGCGCGCGATGCAGACGCGCTGCTGCTGGCCACCGGAGAGCGAGAGGGCGTTGTCCTTGAGGCGGTCCTTCACCTCGTCCCAGATCGCGGCGCCCGTGAGCGCCTTCTCGACGCGCTCGTCGAGCCCGGACTTCAGGCCGAGCACGCGCGGCCCGAACGCGATGTTGTCGTAGATCGACTTCGGGAAGGGGTTCGGCTTCTGGAACACCATCCCGATGCGTCGTCGCACCTCGACCGGGTCGACGTTCGCCGCGTACAGGTCGCGGCCGTGATACCGGACGCTTCCCGTGACCGTCGCGCCCGGGATGAGGTCGTTCATCCGGTTGAAGCAGCGGATCAGCGTGCTCTTGCCACAGCCCGACGGGCCGATGAAGGCCGTGACGAAGTTCTTGCGGATGTCGATCGTGACGTCGCGCAGGGCAGGAACGCCGCCGTACGCGACCTCGAGCCCCTCGACGGCGAACACGACCTCCCTGCCGCGCCCGTCCGCGGAACCGGCTGGGGCGAGTTGCGCGAGGCGCACGTTGTCGAGCTCGGGTGCAGACACAGCCACTCCGGCGCGAGTGTCGCGTTCGACCCCCGCCCACGGGGGTTCCCACTGGTGAACGTTCGGTGACGAAGTGGTGAACGCTCAACGGGGCGCCGGAAAGGCGCAGCGGATCTCGAGCCCCGCACCGAGCCCACCGGCCGCCTCGACGGTGCCCCCGGCCTGCGTGACGACGTGCTTCACGATCGCGAGCCCGAGCCCCGTCCCGCGCGAGGCACGCGCCCTGTCGGCCCGGAAGAACCGCTCGAACAGACGCGGGATCTGCGTCTCGTCGACGCCGATGCCGTCGTCCGTGCCCCGGACGACCACATCGTCCCCGCTGCGCTCGATCGCGAGAGTGAACGTCGCCCCGGGCCCGGCGTAGCGAATCGCGTTCTCGGCGAGGTTCTGGGCGATCACGCGGATCATCCGCGGACGGACCGCGATGGTGACCCCGGGGTCGCCCTCGACGACGAGCGCGACGCCCGCGCGGCTCGAGCGATCCGCGAGCTCCGACACGACGGCCTCGAGCTCGCGTCGCACGGGAACCGCCCCGAGCGAGACGACCCTGGTGCCGGACTCGAGCTCGGAGAGGAACAGGACCTCGTCGATCAGCTCGCGGATCTGCTCGACCTCGACGCGCGCCTGCTCGACGAGCTCCGCGACGTCCTCCCCCGGCAGAGCCGCGGTCTCGAGGAGGGAGAGCAGCCGGGCGAGCGGCGTCCGCAGCTCGTGGGAGACGGCAGCGGTGAAGCCCGTGCGGAGCTCCTCGTACGCGGTCAGATCGCCGCTCCTGCTCAGGTAGACGAGGCGCTCGCGCCGGCCGCCGACCTCGTACGGGACGACGAGGGGGATGATCCCGGCGTCGCCGGAGAGCAGCCCGTCGGGGATGCGCTCTCCCTCGCGCAGGCCGTCGATCGACTGGCGCGCCCGGCGGCTCGTGCCGATCACGCGATCGGCGTCGTCGAGCACGACGACGGCCTCGCGGCTCTCCTCGAGGAGCGTGCGCCCCCGCGTCGCGTCGCCGTCCATCCTCACGTCGTTCTAACAGACGCCTGACCCATGCATTGCCCGCGACACACGGCCGCTTCACCGCGAGGACGGTGAATGGACGGCGACGCCCGCACCTCGCGGGCGACGCAGGCCGAGAAGGGAGACGAGATGAGGACCAAGGCACTCGTGGTGGCGGCTGTCGTCGGCTCGCTCGCGATCGCGACGAGCGCGCTCGCAGCGGTCGTCGACGGGACGCCCGGCGACGACCGGCTGCATGGGACGCCGAACGCCGACGTGATCCGTGCGTTCGCCGGGAACGACCGCGTCGGCGCGCGCAACGGCAACGATCTGGTGCGTGCCGGCAAGGGCGACGACACGGTGTGGGGCGACGCCGGCAGCGACATCCTCTTCGGCGGGGTCGGCAACGACCGCATCGGCGGAGGGTACGAGGACGACGTTGTGTGGGCGGGCTCGGGGAACGACACCGTCCACGGCGGACCGGGCGGAGACGAGCTCCACGGCGGCACCGGCGACGACACCGTCACGGGCGGGTACGGCGCCGACCGGCTGTGGGCCGGCGCCGGCACCGATGTCGTCCGCGGTGGGCCCGGAGACGACACGCTGCACGCGCTCGCGGCGGACGGCAACCCGGACACGCTCGTCTGCGGGCCGGGGCACGACACCGCGAAGGTGCGGCAGTCGGAGCGCTCGACGACGACGATCCGCGGCTGCGAGGTGATCGTGGTCGTCGTCACGCCGTCGGCCGACGACGAGGCGGCGGAGGCGGATCGCGACGCGGACGCCGAGTAGGGGTTGCGCCGAGCCGGGTGCCCGGTGTGGGGCCGGGCACCTGCGTTCACCACATCGTTACCATCCGTTCACCATTCGGCGGCCGGGCTCATGCGGCGCGGCGGCAACACTTCAGTCAGATGTCGAAGATCCTGATCATCGAGGACGACGACGTCATCGCCCGGGGCATGGCGCGCCACCTCGAGGCGGCGGGGTTCGACGCCGTCGGCGTCGCGAACGGCGAGACCGGCCTCGCCCGGCTGCGCTTCGAGCGCCCGGACGTCTGCGTCCTCGACCTGATGCTCCCCGGCGTCGACGGCTGGAAGGTGATCGAGCAGGCGCGCGCGGAGGGCATCGGCACGCCCATCGTCGTCGTCTCCGCGCGCGGCACCGAGCACGACCGCATCCACGCACTGGAGATCGGAGCCGACGACTACCTCGTGAAGCCGTTCTCGATGAAGGAGCTCGTCGCGCGCGTCGGGGCGGTGTCCCGCCGAGGCACCCGCGCGCAGGAGCCCCGCCGCGGCGAGGAGATCGTCATCGAGGAGCTGCGGCTCGACCCGCGCAACGTCCAGGCGTACGTCGACGGGGCGAGCGCCGATCTGACGCCCACCGAGTTCCGCCTCCTCTACGCGCTCGCGCTCGAGGAGGGCCGCGTGCTCACGCGGGACGAGCTGCTCCAACGGGTGTGGGGCCGCCGCGCCACCCACCGCGATCGGACCGTCGACGTCTTCGTCCGGAAGCTCCGCGAGAAGGTCGACTCGCGGGCGCCCCGCCACACCTTCCTCCAGACGCGTTACGGAGTGGGGTACAAGCTGGAGGCCGAAGCGAAGTAACGTGGGGGAACCCCATGGTTCCCCCACGGGCCCCCTCCTTCTGCGTCGCGACCCGCCGGTAGCACGCTTGTCCTCCCGGCCGGCCAAGCCGGCCTCCGGCCGCGGCGCGTGTCGCCGCCGCATGCGCGCATCTACAGATATCAGATATACTTAGCCTCACGAATGATTCGTGAGGCTACGCTTTCTCCCAACGAGATCGCCGAGGAGCTCCGGCCGGTGATCCTGCGGATCGGACGCCAGCTCCGGCGGGAGACGGAGGAGCTCGGCGTCACGTCCCATCAGGCAACGCTCCTGTGGCTCGTCAGGTCCCGGCCAGGGCTTTCCCTACGCGAGCTCGCGCAGGCGGAAGGCATCTCCGCACCCTCCCTCTCGGCGCACGTCGACCGGCTCGAGGCGCTCGGCCTCATCCGCCGGGTCCGCTCGAGCGACGACCGGCGTCGGGTCGGCCTGGAGCTGACCTCGGAGGGGCGCACCACGCTTCGGCGCGTCCGTGCGCGGCGCACGACCTGGCTCGCGAACCGGCTCGGCCGGCTCTCCGACGACGACCGCGAGCGGATCGAGAGCGCGCTCCCCGCCCTCGGCTCACTCCTAGAGATCGCGGAATGACCGCGCTGGCGATCGCACTCCGCGGGCGGACGTTCCGCTCGATCCGCCGCCACCGAAACTACCGCCTGTGGTTCACGGGTCAGCTGATCTCGGTCGCGGGGACGTGGATGCAGAACATCGCGCTCGCATGGCTCGTGATCGAGCTCTCGAGCTCGCCGCTCGCGGTCGGCGCCCTTGCGTTCTGCCGGTTCCTCCCGTTCTTCCTGTTCAGCCTCGTCGCCGGAGTGATCGTCGACCGATTCGACACGCGACGGCTGCTGATCGCCACGCAGGCGACGGCGATGGCGGTATCGATCGTGCTCGCCGTGGTGACGCTCGCCGGCGTCGCGACCCTGCCGGTCGTCTACGGGCTCGCTGCGCTCGGCGGGATGATCCTCGTCTTCGACTCGCCCGGACGCCAGACGCTGACCTTCCAGATGGTCGGCCCGCAGGAGCTGCCGAACGCGGTAGCGCTCAACTCGGGTCTCTTCAACGCCTCCCGCGTGATCGGCCCGGCGCTCGCCGGGATGACGATCGCGGTCGCCGGTGTCGGGTTCTGCTTCGTCGTAAACGCGGTCAGCTTCCTCGCGGTGCTGATCGCGCTCAAGGAGATGCGCGTCGAGGAGCTGACACCCGTGGTCAAGAGCCGCGAAACGCGGGTCGTCGCAGGGATTCGCGAGGGAGTCGCCTGGGCGGCCCGGTCGCCGATCGCGCTCACCGTGCTCGTCGTCGTGACGATCGTTTCCACGGTCGGCTTCAACTTCAACGTCCTCGTCCCGCTCCTCGCGTCGCAGACGCTCGACGTCGGGGCGTGGATGTTCGGCATCCTCTCCGCGAGCTTCGGGCTCGGTGCCCTGACGGGGGCGCTTGCCACCGCCACGCTGCGCAGCGCGAGCCCGCGCACCTTCGCCGGGGGCGCCGTCGGGTTCAGCCTCGCCATGCTCGCGCTCGCCCCGGTGCACACCGCCGGGCTCGCCCTCGTGCTCCTCTTCGTCCTCGGGCTCACGTTCTCGCTCTTCACCGCGAGCGCGAACGCGCTCGTGCAGCTCGCCTCCCCCGACCACCTCCGTGGACGGGTCGTGAGCCTCTACCTCTTCGCCTTCGCGGGGCTCGCGCCGATCGGCGGCCTCGTCGCCGGCTGGCTGGCGCAGGTCGGCGGCACCGGCCTCGCGTTCGCGGTCGCTGGTCTCACAGGCCTCGCGGCGGTCGCATGGGCCCAACGACGGCTCTCCCACATGTCCCTCGATCCGGCACCCGTCGAGGTCTGAGTCCCCCCTACGGGGGACACTGCGAGACGCGACGTGCGTTCATCGACTACGGTGTGAACCCGGCATCGCACGGACGTGAACCCGCCGCCGCCGCGGCAGCCCGGACGTGCGATGCCGCTTTTGTCTGCCTGCGAGCGTCCGTTCGGCTCGCGCCGAACGGACGCCGCAAACTCCGTTGGCCCGGCTCTCGCTGGGCCAAGGGCACATCCCTGAAGCGGGCTGCCGGCTTCGCCGGCGCCCGAGGCTGCGCTCGGGACGGCGCAGGCCTGCGAGCCGCCCGGTCGGCCGTAAGCCGCTGGCTAGGGTGGAACGCGTGACCGGGCAGCGTCAGCACTACGGCCTCACGCTCGGGATCCTGACCCTCGCGACCGCGGCCTACGCGCTCCAGCAGACCATGGTCGTGCCGGCGCTGCCGGAGCTCCAACGAGACCTCGACACGACGACGACGTGGGTCACGTGGGTGCTGACAGGGTTCCTCCTCTCGGCCGCGGTGCTCACTCCGATCCTCGGCAAGCTCGGCGACCGCTTCGGCAAGGAACGGCTCCTCGTCGCGTCGCTGCTCGTGTTCTTCGTCGGCTGCGTCGCCTGCGCGATCGCGCCGGACATCTGGACGCTGATCGCGGCGCGGTTCGTCGCCGGCGCGGGAGGAGCCGTGTTCCCGCTCAGCGTCGGGATCATCCGGGACGAGTTCCCCGGCGAGCGGGTCAAGGTCGGCATCGGCCTGCTCTCGGCGGTGTTCGGGGTCGGCGGCGGGCTCGGGCTCGTGCTCTCCGGCGTCCTCATCGACAACGTCAGCTGGCGGTGGATCTTCGTCGTCGGCGCGGCGGCGATCGCCGTCTCGATGGTCCTCGTCCATCGCTTCGTGCCCGAGTCGCCGATCCGCTCGCAGTCGCGCGTGGACGTCCCGGGGGCGATCCTCTTCTCGACCGTGCTGGCGACGTTCCTCCTCGGGCTCTCGGAGGGCGAGAGCTGGGGGTGGACGTCACCAGCAGTGCTCGGCCTGTTCGCGCTGTCCGCCCTCGCAGGGATCGCCTGGGTCGTCCTCGAGCTCAACATCGACGAGCCGCTCATCGACATGCGCGTCCTGGCCGGCCGCCCCGTGCTGCTCACGAACATCACCGCGCTGATCGCGGGGTTCGCGATGTTCGGCTCGTTCGTCATCGTCCCCGGCTTCGTCCAGGCGCCCGGCGACCTCCCTGACGCGATCGCCTCGCGCCTCGGCTACGGGTTCGCCGCCACAGCGACGACCACCGGCCTCTACCTCCTGCCGGGGTCGCTCCTGATGCTGTTCGCCGGACCGCTCGCCGGGATCCTCGGCCGTCGCGTGGGCTCGAAGTGGCCCCTCGCGATCGGCATGGCGCTGATCATGGTCGGCGCGGGGGCTCTCGCCGCGTTCCACGACGCACCGTGGCAGATCATCGCCGCGATGGCCTGCCTCAGCGCCGGCGTGGGGTTCTCGTACGCCGCGATGGCGGCGCTGATCACCGAAGCCGTCGCGCCGACCGAGACCGGGGTGGCGACCGGGATCAACACCGTGATGCGGACCGTGGGTGGGGTGATGGGCGCCCAACTCGGCGCTGCGATCCTGTCGGCCGACACGCTCGCGGGCACCGATGTGCCGAAGGAGAGCGCCTATGTGAGCGCGTTCGTGCTCTCTGCGGTCGCCGCCGGGTTCGCGACCGTGATCGCGGTCTTCGTCACGCCGACGCGGATCCGCCGACGTCGCGTAGCGATCGCGGTCGAGACGGCGGACGCGGGTGCGCGCTAGCCGATCGTCCAGGTGTCGGAGCCGTGCAGCAGCGCGGTGAGGTCGCCCTCCCCACGCTGCTCGATCGACGCACGCACCTGCTCGTGCACGAGCTCCTCGTAGACCGGGCGACTCACGGACCGGAACACCCCGAGCGGGACGGCGCCCGACGACTCCCACGTCAGGCGCGCGAGCGCAAAGGCCAGCCCCGGGTCGTCGCGCAGCGGGTCGTGGCGGAGAAGCCCGCCGGCCGAGGCGTCGACGATCTCGAGCGTCCCGTCGGAGCGCATCCGCACCCCCTTGTCGCCCCAGCGCACCTCCTCGCCCGCCCGGAGGTACAGGCGGTTCTCCTTCTCGTCGCGGACGACGTCGAACGCGCCGTCGTTGTAGATGTTGCAGTTCTGCAGGATCTCGACGAACGCCGCGCCGCGATGCTGCGCGGCGGCCCTGAGCACTTCGAGCGAGCCCTGCTTGTCGGTGTCGATCGCCCGAGCGACGAAGCTCGCCTCGGCCCCGATCGCGATCGAGAGGGGGTTGAACGGCTGGTCGACGGAGCCGAGCGGCGTCGACTTCGTCACCTTCCCGAGCTCCGAGGTCGGCGAGTACTGGCCTTTCGTCAACCCGTAGATGCGGTTGTTGAAAAGGAGGATCGTGATGTCGACGTTCCGCCGGAGCGCATGGATCAGGTGGTTGCCGCCGATCGACAGGGCGTCGCCGTCACCGGTCACGACCCACACGGACAGGTCCGGGCGGGCGGTCGCGAGGCCCGTGGCGATCGCCGGCGCGCGCCCGTGGATCGAGTGCATCCCGTACGTCTCCATGTAGTACGGGAACCGGGCCGCGCAGCCGATCCCGGAGACGAACACGAGGTTCTCCCGGGGAACGCCGAGCTCGGGGAGGAACGACTGGACGCCCGCGAGGATCGCGTAGTCGCCGCAGCCCGGGCACCAGCGGACCTCCTGGTCGGACTTGAAGTCCTTCGCCGTCAGCTGGACGAGGCCGTTCCCGCCGTTCATGCGGCCTCCGCCATCGTCGTGATCGCGTCCTCGAGCTCCGCCGCGCTGAGTGGCCGGCCTCGGACGCGGCTGTACGAGACCGCGTCGACGAGAAACTGCGCGCGCAGGAGCAGCGCAAGCTGCCCGAGGTTCATCTCGGGCACCAGGATCCTCGGGTAGCGCCGCAGCACGTCGCCCGTGTTGCTCGGGAACGGGTTCAGGTGGTGGAGGTGCGCGCGGGCGACGCGGATGCCGCGCTTGCGGACCCGGCGCACGGCCACGGCCGTCGGGCCGTAGGTCGAGCCCCACCCGATCACCAGGAGCTCGGCGTCACCGTCGGGATCGTCGAGCTCGAGCTCGGGGATGTCGGCCGCGATCCCCGCGACCTTCTGCGCGCGGAGCCTGACCATGTGGTCGTGGTTGTCGGGGTCGTACGAGATGGCGCCGGTGACGTCCGCCTTCTCGAGGCCGCCGATCCGGTGCTCGAGGCCTGCCGTTCCGGGGATCGCCCACGGCCGGGCGAGCGTCTCGGGGTCGCGCCGGAAGGGCTCGAAGGGCCCCTCACCCGGCTCGGCGAACTGCACCGCGATCTCGGGCAGGTCGTCGACCCGCGGGATGAGCCACGGCTCCGACCCGTTCGCGAGGTACGCGTCCGAGAGGAGGTAGACCGGGGTGCGGTACTTGAGCGCGATGCGCGCCGCCTCGATCGCGGCGTCGAAGCACTGCGACGGGCTCGACGCCGCGACGACCGGCACGGGGCTCTCGCCGTTCCGGCCGAACAGCACCATCAGCAGATCCGCCTGCTCGGGCTTGGTCGGCATCCCGGTCGACGGACCCGCGCGCTGGATGTCGAGGATCACGAGCGGTAGCTCGAGCGCGATCGCGAGACCGACCGTCTCCGCCTTCAGGACGACGCCCGGGCCGGCCGACGCGGTCACGCCGAGCGCGCCGCCGAACGAGGCGCCGATCGCCGCGCCGACGGCCGCGATCTCGTCCTCGGCCTGGAACGTGACGACGCCGAAGTCCTTGCGGCCCGCGAGCTCCTCGAGGATCGAAGACGCCGGGGTGATTGGGTACGCGCCGAGAAAGAGGGGCAGGCCGGACAGCCGCGACGCTGCGATCAGCCCGTTCGCCAGTGCGGTGTTGCCGGTGATCTGGCGGTACGTGCCCGGCGCGAGCGGCGCGGGCGCCACCTCGTACGAGACCGCGAAGTCCTCCGAGGTCTCGCCGTAGTTCCAGCCTGCGCGAAACGCCTTGGTGTTCGCCTCGACGATCTCGGGCCGTTTCGCGAACTTCTGCCCGATGAACGCGAGCGTCCCGTCCACGGGCCGGTGGTAGAGCCACGACATCAGCCCGAGCGCGAAGAAGTTCTTCGAGCGCTCGGCCTCGCGGGACGTGATTCCGTCGATCCCCTTCAGCGCGCCGACGGTCATCGAGGTGAGCGCGACCTCGTGCACGTGGTAGTCGCCGAGCGAGCCGTCATCGAGCGGGCTCTGTGTATACCCCGCCTTCTGGAGCGTGCGGTCGCCGAACGCGTCGGTGTTGACGATGATCGTGCCGCCCTTCGGGAGATCGCCCAGGTTCGTCTTGAGCGCCGCGGGGTTCATCGCAACGAGGACGTCCGGCCGGTCGCCGGCGGTGAGGATGTCGTGGTCCGCGAAGTGGACCTGGAACCCGGAGACGCCGGGGAGCGACCCGGCCGGCGCGCGGATCTCCGCAGGGAAGTCCGGGAACGTCGCGAGGTCGTTGCCGAGCGTCGCCGTCTCGCTCGTGAAGCGGTCGCCGGTGAGCTGCATCCCGTCGCCCGAGTCGCCCGCAAAGCGGATGATCACTCGCTCGAGTTGCTCGACCCTCTTCGTGGCCACGAGCTCAGCGTAGCGCGGGCGCGCGTGCCGACCCCGGGTTCGGGGCCCACACCGGCCGCACAGCGGCCTCGGGAACGCCCCGGATCGGCGAAGCGCGCAGAACGGTGTCAGACACCGTTTTCTGTCAAGGGGGAAAGCGTGGCGAGTTCGTTCCAATCGCTGCACAGGCCGCGTGGCCGATGCCCGGGTGGCTCCCGCGCCCAATCTGCCCTAGGCAGACGTGTGCGGAACGGACGTCTTGACAGCAAACGGTGTCTGACACCGCCTTTCTCAGACGGGCCGGCGGACGAGGCGGATGCCCCACGCTGCACCCGAGGCGAACAGCTCGTCGGGGTCGACCTCGCCCTCCCAGCCGAGGAAGTGCCGCTCGGGGTCGTCGGGCGTGCACCCCTCGACCGCGAGACGGGTTGCGTGCGGCCGGTCGACACCGCCGGCCGCAAGCTCGTCGCGCCGCCGCTCGGCCTCCTCGGCCGCAGGACCTTCCGCGTAGCCCTTCGCCATCCGGGGAGTGTGGCGGTTCCGGTGCGCCCCGCGCTACGTGCCGTACTGCTCGACGGCCTTCTGGAAGGCGCGGAAGCTCGCCTTCCGCTTGCCGTCGACGGTCGTGAGCCCCGACTGCCAGCCGCCAAGGCGCTGCTCGTCCGTGAGCAGGAACCACAGGAAGATGTCGACCCGTGGGTTCCGTCTCGCCCAGGCGACCGCCTGGGTCAGGTACGTGGCCTGCTTGCGGTAGGTGACGCCGAAGATCCTGTCGGGCGGGTTGGTCTGGTAGCCGTACTCCGTGACCCAGATCCGCATCCCTTTGCCGTAGAGCCGGTCGATCTCCCTCACGAGCACGTCGAAGTTCCCGAGCGTGACCGCGGTCGAGGGCTGCCCGCGCTTGCCGGGCGGCGGCTTCGTCGTCGGCGTTTCCGCCGGCGATCCGTAGTACGGGTGGTGCGCGTACGCGTCGAACCCCTTCGCGCCGCCCTGCTTCATCGCCCTCAGAAACGGCAGCGGCGAGACGGAGGGGCGGCTCGAGTTAGGGTTGTTGTTCCCACGCGGGCCGGTCGCGCCGCACGCCACCTTCGAGCTGCGCTGGACGGACTTGATGCCCTGGACGACGGCGTTGCAGATCTTCGCGTAGTCGCGCCCCGACTGGATCGCCCAGCCGGTGCCCGAACGGCGGTACTGCGGCTTGAGGAAGACGGGGTTGTTCGGCTCGTTCCAGGCCATCCAGAGACTGACCCGCGGGAGCGTCACCCCGTCGGCGTTGACGAAGGTGCCGCTGTACCGCTTCTGTGCCGCCGCCGCGAAGCTCCGGAGGTCCCGCGCGTTCGTCGGCGCGACGTTCCACCCCTTGGCTGCGTTCGCCCACGGAGGCGTACCGATGATCGAGAAGATGGGCTCCATCCCGTTGACGACTGCGAAGCGGACCGTCCGGTCGTACGTGTCCCAGTTGTACGCGGGATCGTTCGGGTCGGCCGGGCGCCGCGGACGCGCGGTCGCGACGCGGAGGGACGGGCCAGCCCACCAGAGGTTCACGCGCACGAGCTGTGCCTCGGTCTTCGAGAGTTGGGCAAACACGGCGTCGGGCTCGCCGTACAGCACCATCCCGTCGTCGAAGATCCCGACGCGGAGCGAGCTCGATGCCGAGGCGGTGGCTGCGAGGCAGAGCGCGAGGCCGACGACGGCGGCGACGAGCGCCGCGGCGACGCTACGCACGTGTCGGGTTTCCCTCGAGGGACGCCAGCGTACGGCGGAGCCCTTCCTCCAGCGACACCTCCGGCTCCCACCCGAGCAACTGCCGTGCACGGGTGATGTCCGGCTGGCGAACCTGAGGGTCGTCGACGGGAAGCGCCTCGAAGACGATCGGGCTCGACGATCCGGTCGCGGAGATGACGGCCTCGGCGAGCTCGAGCAGCGACATCTCCGACGGGTTGCCGATGTTGACCGGCATGTGCTCGCCCGACTCGGCGAGCAGGATCAGGCCGCGAATCAGGTCGTCGACGTAGCAGAAGCTCCGCGTCTGCGACCCGTCGCCGAAGACCGTCAGCGGCTTCTGCTCGAGGGCCTGGCGGATGAACGTCGGGATCGCGCGACCGTCGTGCGGTCGCATGCGGGCGCCGTACGTGTTGAAGATCCGCACGATCGCCGTGTCGACGCCCTGCTGCCGGTGATACGCCATCGTGAGCGCCTCCGCGTAGCGCTTCGCCTCGTCGTAGACCCCGCGCGGACCGATGGGGTTCACATGGCCCCAGTAGGTCTCTGGCTGCGGGTGGACCTGCGGATCGCCGTACACCTCGCTCGTCGAGGCGAGCAGGAACCTGGCCCGGTGCACCTTCGCCAATCCGAGCGCGTTGTGCGTCCCGTACGAGCCGACCTTGAGCGTCTGCAGCGGGAGCCGCAGGTAGTCGATCGGGCTCGCGGGGCTCGCGAGGTGGTAGACGAAGTCGAGGGGCTCGGGGAGCTCCACGTGGTGCGTGAGGTCCTGCGGCAAAAAGGCGAAGGCGTCGCTCCGCAGGTGCTCGACGTTCGTCAGGGACCCCGTCTCGAGGTTGTCGAGGCAGACGACGCGGTGACCCTTCGCGAGCAGCGCCTCACAGAGGTGCGAGCCGAGAAAACCCGCGCCGCCGGTCACGAGGGAGGTCGGCATCGCGCGCGATCCTACCCGCCGACACCCCCCGCGCGAGACCGTGCTTACGAAGTCCTCACGAGCCCGGCCTCAGGCGAGGGATTGTCGCCGTCTTTGACGATTGGTAGCGTCGAGGGCAGTGAGCTCGGGCTACCGCCGCCAGGCCCCGCCCTCACGACGCGTCGTCCTCGCCCTCGCCGTGGCGTCGCTCGTGGCGACGCTCGCTGCCTCCACGGCGCTGACCGCGAACACGACGACCGTCGACAAACCGACGAAGGTCCGCATCTGCCACGCGACGAGCTCCAACAGCAACCCGTACGTGTCGAACGAGCCGGCGATCGCGAACAACGGGGACCTCCAAGGCGGCCACCTGAACCACACCGGGCCCGTCTATCCGGAGAAGGGCTGGGGGGACATCATCCCGCCGTACGAGTACGTGGACGAGAACGGCCAGACGCAGACCTTCCCGGGAGCCAACTGGGGTGAGGAAGGACAGGCGATCTGGCAGAACGGCTGCACCCCGCCCTCGCCGCCAGAGCCGCCCGCGCCCGACCCGATCACGCCGTACGTCCAGTGCATCGAGCCCCAGGGCAGCGGCTTCCTGGCCCACTTCGGCTACGACAATCCCAACTCCGCCGGCGTGACGCCGCCGCAGGACCAGAACGTGTTCGACCCGGCGCCGCCGAATCGCGGCCAACCGACCACGTTCGACCCCGGGCGCCACGACGATGCGGTCGCTGCGGAGTTCTCCGGGAGCCTGACGTGGAAGCTCACCGGCAACAATGCGACGGCGGACGACGGCTCACCGCGCTGTCAGGGCTCGATCACCCTCGTCAAGCATCTCGTCCCGGCGGACGACCCCGGGCTGTTCAGCCTGAAGATCGACGGCCAGGTCGAGGGCAGCGCCGACGCCGTCGGCGACCAGGGGACGACCGGCACGATCGCCGTCCCGGCCGGAACGCGCACCGTGAGCGAGTCCGGAGCGTCGGGGACGTCGCTCGGCGACTACACGATCGAGACGGTCTGCCGGAACGGCGACACCGTCGTCGCCACCGCGAACGGCCCGTCGGTCGACGTCAACGTGGGTCGCGGCCAGTCGATCACCTGCGTCATCGAGAACACGGCGAAGCCGAAGCAGAAGACGGTCACGCCCGTGCTCGAATGCGTCCTCTTCGGCGATGGACAGCCTGACGTCGCGTACTGGGGATACAGCAACACGAACGGGCACGAGGTGTCGATCCCGGTCGGCGCCCAGAACGAGTTCACGCCCGCTCCCCCCAGCAGGAAGCAGCCGACGACGTTCGCCGAAGGACGCCAAGTCGGTGTGTTCCAGACGTCGTTCGACGCCTCGGCCGGCAACCTCGTCTGGCATCTCTCCGGGAAGACGGCTACGGCGTCGTCCGGCTCGCGTGCCTGCAACCCGACGGTCGAGCTGCGCAAGGTCACGATCCCGGCAGACGACCCGGGCGTGTTCCAGCTCCGCATCAACAACGCGGTCGTCGCTACGGGAGGCAACGGAACGACGAGCGGCCCGCTCCGGACGGGGATCGGAGAGGGGACCGCGAGCGAGACGGCCGCGCCGGGAACGAACCTCGCGGACTACGACTCGAAGGTCGAATGCACCCGGAACGGTGCGGTCGACGTCTCAGTGCCCGGAACGAAGGTCGACGGCAAGGTCGAGCAGGGCGACACGGTCGCCTGCACGTTCACGAACACGCGGAAGGGCACGCCACCAACGCCACCAATGCCACCAATGCCACCAACGCCACCGACGCCACCAACGCCACCGACGCCACCGACGCCGCCCACACCACCCCCTCCGCCGCCACCGCCTCCGGTGCCCCCGGCTCCGCCCGGCCCGGCGCCGACGCTCGACCTCGTCGTCACGAAGAGCGTCAGGCCGACCACCGTCACGGTCGGCGGCCGGCTGACCTGGACGATGACCGTGACGAACCGCTCCGCCGTCGCGGCGGCGGACGTCAACGGCCTCAAGGTCAAGGATCCCCGCTCGTTCAGGACGAAGCTCATCTCCCTCGAGGCGTCGCAGGGCACATGCGTGCCGTTCACCTGCGACCTCGGCCGACTCGCCCCCGGCGCGTCGGCGACCGTCGTCGCCGTGACGCAAGCGACGCGAGTCGGGACGGTGGTCGACATCGTCCGCGTCGGGTCCGAGGAGCCGGAGTCGAACTACCGGAACAACGTCGCGGCCGCGGTCGCTCGCGTCATCGGGCCGTTCACCCCTCCGGGCCTCCAGAATCGCTGTGCCACGCTGACCGTCGCCCCAAGGGTGCTGCAGAGCGGTCGAGCGTCGGTCGTCCGGCTCACCGCGAGCAATCGGCAGGGTCGCCGTCTTGCCGGAATCCGCGTGCGCGTGCGCGGCGTGGGCGTCGACCGGACAGTCACGACCGACCGTCAGGGCACCGCACGGCTCACCGTGTTGCCGAGGCAGATCGGGCTCGTCTACTTCACGGGCACCCCGAGAACGCTGGCCGGCCGCGGCCTGCAGTGCCAGACGCGTCTCGGCATCGGGCAGGCGAAGCCGACGACGGTCACCGGCTGAGCCGCAGCTACGGGACGACGTCGATCGGGGTGCCCAGCGGCGCGAGGCGTTCGAGTTGCCGCGCGACGTCGTTCGAGACCCGGATGCAGCCGTGCGAGACGGCCTCGCCGAGCAATTGCGGCCGGTCGGTGCCGTGGATCCCCACGACGTCGCTCGGCCAGTCGGTCATGCGGGCGTACGCGCTCGTCTCGAGCGCGAACGCGCCGTAGAACGGATCCTGCGGGATGAACGCGGACTGGACGTAGAAGTCGCGTCCGAGCGGCGTCTCGGCGTCCGGCCTGCCGACTGCCACAACGCCACGAAGCAGCAACCGTCCGTCTCGCACGCGCCGAACCTCGATCCGCCTCGCGCCGAGGCGCACGACGATCCGGTTCCGGACGGGCCGGACGTCGGCCGAGTCGGCCTGCACCCAACCGCGGGAACCGTTCGGCCGACCGGGGAGGCTCAGTCGGTACCACCACTCGCCCTCTCGCCCGCGGCGGGAGTCGAGGGCGAGCACGATCTGGAACTGGAAGTCGGGGCGGAATCGGCTGAGGATGCGCACGACCGGTGCCGACGCCCTGGGAGCGGAGTGGACGGCAACGGTGCGCAGGAGCTCCCCGGCGGCAGGAAAGCGCACGGGCGGCTCCGTCTGCGCGGCCGCGATCGGCGCGAAGCCGGCACCGAGAGCCAGAGTCGCCGCGACCACGAGGAGCGATCTCGGCAATCGGGTCGTGACCCGCATGTGCACAACGATAGAGCCACGCTCAGCGCGCCTCAGCCGCGCACGGACGGTCGGAACATTCCTCCGACCGCCCGTCGAGGTCCGTCCCCCTACGCGCTACTTCTTGTTCGTGATCTCCTGGGTCACGTACGCAGTGACGTCCTTGATCTGCTGCTGGGTCAGCGTCCCCTTGAAGGCCGGCATCCCGCCGCCGCCGTTCTCGACCTGCTTCGTCACCGCCGCGGCGTCCTTGGCCGACGGGATCGTGGTCAGGTCCGGCCCGCCGTTCCCGCCCGTGCCGTCGACCCCGTGGCAGCCCGCGCAGTTGTCGGAGAAGACGGTCTTGCCCGCGGCCGCATCGCCTGTCGTCTGCTGGCCACCGCCACCGCCACCGCCCTGGCCGGCGTGCTCGGTGCCCGAGCCGGCGCCCGGGGCCGGCGCCGGGCCCATCGTCCCGTCCAGCGAGAACAGCCAGAGGCTGTCGCCGTGCGGGGAGGCCATCAGCGAGTTGCCCGCGGACAGGAAGGCGACGTACTGCTTCCCGTCCTGCTCGAAGACCGACACCGTGTCGTTCGCGCCGGCGCCGGTCTGGAAGCTCCAGAGCTGGTTTCCGTTCCGGGCGTCGTACGCCTGCAGGTCGCCGTTGTTGCGCCCGACGAAGACGAGGTTGCCCTTCGTGGTGACGGTGCCGCTGTAGCACGCGTCGGACCAGGTCTTCTGCCAGGCGACGCTGCCGTTGGTCGCGTCGATCGCGGTCAGCGTGCCCGGCGACTCGTTGTAGCCAATACCGGCTATCGCGCCGATGCCCGCGAAGCTCTTCCCCTCCACGAAGTCGAGGTCCGCGGCGAGCACGCCGACCGTCTGCACCGCGGCGCAGACGTAGAACATGTGCGTGTCCTGGTTGTAGCTCGTCGGCTCCCAGTTGTTGCCGCCCTGCGGCCCCGGCGTGTAGATCAGCATGTGCTTCGTGCTCGGCGGCGTGAACATCTCCTGCGCCACGACGACCGGGAGCTGCTTCGCCGCGCCGGTGATCTGGCTCTTCACGCGCGCGACGGCCTCCGCGGTCGGCGGTCCGTGCGGGATGAACTCGCCGTTCCGCGGGAACGGCTGCGTCTTCGCGGTCTTCTGCTCCGCGTTCTGCGGCACCGGCTTCTCGTCGATGCCGTAGAGCGGCTCGCCGTTCGCGCGGTCGAGGAGGTACAGCCAGCCAGTCTTCCCGGGGGCGCCGATGCCCTTGACCGTGTTGCCGTTTTGATCGACGTCGAACAGCACCGGCGCAGCAGGCGAGTCGTAGTCCCAGACGTCGTGGTGCACCTCCTGGAAGTGCCACTTCACCTTTCCACTGTCCTTGTCGATCGCGACGATCGAGGCCGCGTAGAGGTTGTCGCCCGCGCGGTCGCCGCCGAACCAGTCGTTGCCCGCGTTGCCGGTCGTCACGTAGAGAAGGTTGAGGTCCTCGTCGTAGGCGGGCGTCGACCAGATCGAGGCGCCGCCGCGCAGGTACGCAGGGGAGTTCTGCGGCCAGGTCTCGCTCCCGGGCTCGCCCGGGCCCGGAACCATGTAGGCGCGCCAGACGCTGTCGCCCGTCCCGGCGTCGATCGCCTCCAGGAAGCCGCGCGTGCCGTAGTCCGCGCCCACGACGCCGATGTAGATCTTCCCGTCGAGGAAAAGGGGTGCGCCGGTGATCACCTGGCCCTTCTGCCACTGGACGAGCTGCCGCGTCCAGATCACGCCGCCGGTATCGGGATCGAGGGCGACGACCTTGCCGTCGAGCTGCCCCATGTAGAGACGACCGTCGCCGATCGCGACGCCGCGGTTCAGCCAGCCGCAGCAGATCGTCGAGATCTCCTGGCTGATGTTCGACTTGTGCTCCCACTGGATCTTCCCGCTGTCCACCGAGACCGCGAAGACGTCGTCGTTCCCCGTGGTGATGTAGATCACGCCGTCCTGGACGATCGGCTGGCTCTCGCCCGAGTACTTCGCCGCGACCCCGGAGCCGTTGAGGTGGGTGCGCCAGACGCCCTTCAGCTGCGCGACGTTCGACGTGTCGATGTCGTCGAGCGTCGAGTAGCGCTGGTTCGACATCGTCCCGCCGTTCGTCGACCAGTCGGAGCCGGCGCCCTCGAGGCCGCTGCCGCCGCCGCCCGAACCGCAACCGGAGACGATTCCCCCGACGGCGACGGCTGCGATCCCGGCCGTCAGGAACCGGGTCAGGAAACCTCTACTCAGCGGCATGTTGGCCCTTTCCGACGACGCCATCGAGGCTAGCCAGAGGACTGTTCCCTGGGTCGCAGACGGCCAAACCGCGTCCGCTGAGCCGGCGCTACCTTCGGCCGAGCTCCACCGCGAGGGACCCGTCGGCCGTGCGGAGCTCGAGCCGCGAGCCCTCGACCCGGTAGGCGGCTGCGGTCTCGAGCGCAGCGAGGTAGCCCGCCTCCTGCTCGCCGACTCCGGGTGGTTCCTCGCAGTGCTTTCTGGTGGAGGCCACCGGTCCGATCGAGATCTGGGGAGCAGACGCCTTGTAGCTCGCGTTGTAGTCATTGCAGCCGGCGAAGCCCGTCAGGGTCCCGCTCGTGTCGAACACGGCGGTGAGCCTCGTCTCCGCGAGCACGCTCACCACTGCCTGCTTCCCGTTGTTGTAGCCGAGCACATCCCACGACGTCCCGGCCAGCGACTGGGTCTGCGCCTTGAAGGTCGCGAGCCTCTGACCGCCTCCCGCCTTCAGCGTCATCGTCCCTCCGCTGACCGCGAAGCTCCGTGCTCGAGAGAGAGCGTTCAGGAACCTGGTCTCCTGACGCTCGATCGGCTCGGCACACGCCTTCTGCGTGATGGCGAGCGGCGAGATCCGGATGGCGCTCCCCGACACCTTGTAGCTGCCGGAGTAGCGGTTGCAGCCGGCCGACCCCGACGCGCGGCGCCTCGAGGTGAGCTCGGTCGTGAGCTCCGTGCCCTTGAGGGGTGCCTTCCCTGCGAGCGAGGTCAGGACCCAGACCTTCCCGGTCAGCGGGCTCGCCCCCGCCGCCCGCGAGCTCGTGGGAGCCGCGGTCGCTGCCGCGACGGCCAGCGCGACGGCCACGACCACACCTCCGCCGAGGACCGGCAGCGCCCTGCGCACTCTTCGTCTCCTCATCCGACCTCCAGCAGCGACACTACCGCCCGCGTCGTCAGCTCGTCGTCCTGGGCCGGGAACCCGAGGGTCGCGACCGCTCTTGCCGAGCTAGGGCTGCGGCGTCGCAGCGTCGGCGGGTGCTTGCGGCTTGCGCCAGCGGTGCGCAGGCCGCGGGCACGCTCTCCATCGGCGGCAGCTCGCTCTCGCGGGTGCGACGCGTACCAGCCGACGTAGCGGTTCGTCAGCGGCCGCGCAGCTGAGCCCGTGCGCGAACACCGAGATGCCGATCGTCGCGACGACGGCGAGCAGCAGGGTGCGCTCGTGGGGAAGCGATGACTCGTCGATCAGGATCACGGCGAAGACGATCGTCGCGAGGCCACGCGGGCCGAACCAGCCCACGAACGCGAGCGTCGGGCGGCGTGCGCCGGTCCCGAGCAGCGAGAGCGCGACCGGCAGCATCCGGACGACGGTCAGGCTGAGCACGGCGTAGGCGAGCACCTCCCAGCCGAGCTCGTCGAGCGCGGGTCCGAGGATGGCGGCGCCGAAGACGACGAACGTGACGGCGTTGAGCAGCTCGCCGCCCTCGTCGACGAGGTACGACACCTCGCCGCCGCTGTCGCGGCCGAAGACGCCGAACAGGAACCCGCCGGTGAAGGCGGCGATGAAGATGCTGCCTCCGAGCCCGGTCGCGATCCCGGCCGCGAGGAGCGCCGTGGCCACCGTCAGGATCTGCAGCCAGTGCGGCTCCACGAGTGAACGACGCGCCGCGACCCGGAGCGCGAGCGCGCCGAGGACGCCGGCTGCTACGCCTGCGACGAGGCCGTAGCCGATCTCCTCCAGCACGAGGTGCGACCGCCGCGTGTGCCGTCACGGTCCCCTCGTCCCATTCGGCGAGGGCGAGCGCGATGAAGAAGAGCGGGACGCAGATTCCGTCGTTGAGGCCGCTCTCGACGTTGAGACCTTGCCGGATCCGCGACGGGATCCGCTCGTCGGTGACGACCGCCTGGCCGAGCGCTGCGTCGGTGCAGGCGAGCATGATCGAGAGCACAAGCGCCTCGACCAGGCTGACGCCGGGCAGCACGCCGACCCCGACGAGCGTGCCGGCGGCGATCGTGAGCGGCAGGCCGATTCCGAGCAGGCGCGCCGGTACCGCGAACTCCCTGCGCAGAGCCGGGAACGAGATCCGCGAGGCGTCAGCGAAGAGGACCAGCGTCAGCGTCGCCTCCGCCAGCAGCTTGACGGACTCGCCGCCGATACGCAGATCGATCAGGCCGAAGCACCGGGCCAGCGAGCAGGCCCGCGGACGTGAAGAAGATCGCCGGCGTGACGACCGACCGCTCGAGCCGGCCAGAGACGGCCGAGAACGCGAGCAACACGAACGCGATCGCCGCGAGTTCCCAGGTTCCCAGCTCTCACCTCCCCTCGCCACCGTGGACTAGCAGCACTGGCGTTCTTCTCTTCGCCTCGAACTCCTCGTTGGCGAGGACCCCTGCTGGTGCAGGCTCGCGCGCTGTTGCTTCGAGCACGAGCGACACCCGGGCCACGACCCTTAGCGGAAGGACTCGCGCTAGCTCGACCCCGTGATCCCAGGCTCCGCGATCGTGGCCGGCGTCTCGTCGCTCGCGTGACGGCGGCGGTCGATCCAGTAGACGCCGGCGACGAGGACGGTCGTCACGATGCCGGAGATCACGATCGAAGCGAGTGCGAAGTCGGCGAGCGCGGTGCTGATCCAGTAGGCGAGCAGGCAGGTGTAGATCGCCAGCCGATCCCGCCGATCGCGGAGAAGAGCAGGAAGCGCCGGTAGGGGTACTCGGTCAGACCCATCGAGACGTTGACGGCGAAGCGGACGCCGGGCACGAAGCGGCCGCACGCGATCAGGAGTGGGCCTGACCTGCCGAGGAGGGCGAGGCCCTTGGCGACGCGTTCGTCCTTCTGCGCTCCCGCCTCGAGGCGCGACTTCAGCCTTTTGGGGCCGGTGCGGGCGATCCAGTAGAGGGCGCTGTCGCCCAGGACGGCCCCGAGCGCGCCCGCGACGATCACGGGCGCGAGTTCGAGTGTGCCCTGCGAGGCGGCGACGGAGGCCGTGGTCAGCGTCGTCTCGCCCGGGAAGATGGGCACGATCGCATCGGCGAACACGAGCCCGAAGACGGCCAGGTAGGCGGCGACCTCGTCCTCAAGGTCGGAGATGAGCCCCAATGCGCCGTTCTTGTCGAGCAGGGAGAAGACGATTGCGCCGACGACGGCGAGGAGGATCAATCCGGCGAGCGCGACGACGAGCCAGAAGATCGTGCGGCGGCTCACGCTGCCCGCACCGATGGGACCCTGCGGGAGAGGGAATCCGCTCTCACGCTTCCTTCACTACTGGCGGGCCATGGCGACGCGGAGTCGCTCCTCGGGGGTGATGAGGTGGTCGGCGTCTTCTGCGTCTTCGCCGAGATCGATCTGCACCCAGTTGACCGTGCCGGTGAAGACGCTGCTCTCGCCGTCGTAGTCGTCGCTGACCGGGGACGCGGTGTCGCGTCCGACGTCGGCGGTCTCGTCCGCGGAGAAGATCAGCGGCACGGTTGCCTCGACGCGGCCCTCACCGGTCTTGTCGCCGTCGAGGTAGAGCGTGACGGTGCCGCCCTTGGCGGGGCCGCCGCCGTCGTAGGCGAACTCCATCCGCACCTGGTGCGTTCCGGGCGGGATCGCGGCGTCGCCCTCGATCTTGAAGTGCTGCAGGCCGAGCAGGTTGTAACAGTAGGTTGGACGCCCATCTTTCGCGTACAGGCTCCAGCCGGCGAAGGCGCCGCCCTGAGCGATGATCACGCCCTCGGCGCCCGATCTCGGGCACGACGACTTCAGCCGTGACCGCGTGGGACTTGTTCTTGATGTTGAGGAGGCTGTTCTCGCTGAGGCGTCCCATGCCGCCGAAGAGCAGCTGCGAGTTTCCCTTCACGAGCTCCGGCCGGCCGACGAGCTCGGCGTCGAAGCGCTCCATGCGCCGGTCGTCGAGCGGGAGCACGTTGTACTTGCGGGCCTCCTCGAGCCAGAGCTGCTGCAGCTCGGCCAGCTTCTCGGGCATCTCGGCGGCCAGGTCGTGGGCCTGGCTCCAGTCCGTGTTGGTGTCGTAGAGCTCCCAGACGTCCTCGTCGAACGGCGGCAGCTGCGGCCCCATCACCCAGGGTGTCGAGTGGCGGGTGACCGCTGTCCAGCCCTCGTGGTAGATGCCGCGGTTGCAGAACATCTCGAAGTACTGCGTCTCGTGGCGATCAGCCTCGCTCGCCCCGTCGAACGAGTACGCCATGCTGACGCCCTCGATCGGCCGTTGGGCGACGCCGTTGACGACCGTCGGCTGGGGCAGTCCGGCGGCTTCGAGCACGGTCGGGGCGACGTCGATCACGTGGTGGAACTGCGAGCGGACCTCGCCGCGTGCTGCGATCCCACGCGGCCAGTGGACGATCGTGCCGTTGCGCGTTCCGCCCCAGTGCGAGGCGACCTGCTTCGTCCACTGGTAGGGCGTGTCCATCGCGTGCGCCCAGCCGACCGCGAAGTGGTTGTAGGCCTTCGGTGTGCCGAAGTCGTCGATGCGCGCGGCCATGAACTCAGGCGTCTCGAGCGCCGCCGCGCCGTTGAAGATGAAGGTCTCGTTGAAGCTGCCGTTGATCGTGCCCTCGGCGCTCGCCCCGTTGTCGCCGATGATGTAGTAGACGAGCGTGTCCTCGAGCACGCCGAGGTCGTCGAGCGCGTCCACGAGCCGACCGATGTGGTGGTCGGTGTGCTCGAGGAAGCCGGCGTAGACCTCCATCTGGCGGGCCAGAATCGGCTTCAGCGCATCCGGCATGTCGTCCCAGGCAGGAATCTCGTCGTGCCGTTCGGTCAACTCCGTCTCCGCCGGCACGACGCCGAGCTCCTTCTGGCGGGTCAGGATCTCCTCGCGCAGCGCGTCCCAGCCCTGGTCGAAGCGCCCCTTGTACTTGTCCGACCACTCCGTCGGCACGTGATGCGGAGCGTGCGTCGCGCCCGGTGCGAAGTACATGAAGAACGGCTTGTCGGGCATGAGCGACTTCTGCTGGCGCGCCCACTGGATCGCCTTGTCGGTCATGTCCTCGGTGAAGTGATAGCCCTCCTCCGGCGTCGTCTCGGGCTCGACCGGCGTCGTGCCCTCGTACACGGCCGGGTAGTACTGATTCGTCTCACCGCCGATGAAGCCGTAGAAGTACTCGAAGCCGCCCCCACCAGTCGGCCAGGCATCGAAGGGGCCCATCGGGCTCGTCTGCCAGACCGGCACCTCGTGGCACTTGCCGAACTGCGCCGTCGAATAGCCGTTCAGCAGCAGCGTTTGCGGCAGCGGCGCGCAGGTATTGGGGCGAATCGAGTTGTACCCCGGCGCCGAGGTGGCGAGCTCCGTGATGACGCCCATTCCAACCGAGTGGTGGTTGCGCCCGGTCAGCAGCGCAGACCGCGTCGGGGCGCACAGCGCCGTGGTGTGGAAGCGGTTGTACTTCAGGCCGTCCCCGGCCAGCCGCTCAGCCGTCGGCGTCGCGCACGGCCCGCCGAACGCGCTCGACGCGGCGAAGCCGACGTCGTCGAGCAAGATGACGAGCACGTTGGGTGCGCCCGCCGGTGGCTGTAGCGGCTCGATCGGCGGAAACTTCGCCTCCGGGTCCTTCGCGTCCAGGGGCAACGCCCCGCCGTACGGCCGGTCAGGGATCGGAAGCACATCTCTCTGGATCTCGGAGGGACTCAACTCCTACCACCTTTCCGTGCCACGATTTGCGGGGCCTTGGACGACTGTCGAACTGGCCGCTGGCCTCCATAGTCGCCCCGCCACGTCCGGCTCTCCTCCCGTTCGGGTGAGCGCTGACCGGCCGAAGACGTTGGGGCTCGAAGCTAGATTCGCCGGCGCCCCGCCCTCCCGGGTGTGACGGCGGCCGCCACCACCGCGGTCTTCGCAACCGGCGAAGGGCCAGGTGAAACTGCCTTGGCCACTACCGCGGTCTTCGCCACCGGATGGCCGATGACGCCAACTCGTCCAACACGTGCTGCTCTGAGAGGCATGTCAGTCTCCTTCGCTCGCAGATGCCTCATCGGCCTCGATCGAGGCGATGATCGCCTGAATAGGAATCCGTCCGTTCGCGATCAGCTGACCACCCGAACGGCGCGCAGCCGATGCGAACGGCGCCGCCCAGAGGTTCTCCCAGATGAGGACTCCGGCCGTGCTTCCGGGATCCATGGCGGCTGCGAGGTGCTCGACGTCCTCCGCGGCCAAGAGCTCCGCCAGCTGGGCCTCGACTGCTTGCAGCGGACCGAGCTCTTCGATGTCGGAGAGCTCCATTGCGTCGACAGAACCATCTTCGTTCTTGGTCAAGATCAGGATGTCGATCACGCGGATCGTCCCGGAGTCGACCAGCGCGAGCAGCTCTTTGGCCATCTCGCCTGTGAAGTTGCTCGCTCCCGCCGGAAACTCGACGACGAGGTAGTCAACTGGGCCGAGTTGATCGAGAGATGCCCGTTCCTCTTGGCTCGCTTCAGGGAGCTGAGTCGGACTTGTTGCCATGTAAGACCTCCGTTTCTGTGGCCGTCAAGACGGTGCTCGCCAAGCAGCTAGGGCGAGACGGCAATGTCGGGCTGAGCGTACTTGACGGTCCGCTCCGCTCCTAGCTGGCCTCGAGGCCGAGAACCTGCTGCTTTCTTGCGGCGTTGAAACAAGGCGACCGTGACTGACATCGGCGGGCGGGGCCAAGACACTCTGGCTCGTCTTCGTCATTCTCGTGCCGTTCCTCGGTGTGTTCGTCTATCTGATCGCCAATAGCGACGAGATGGCGAAGCGGACTGTGGAGAGGGCTCGCGCCCAGCAGCAGATGGACGACCAGATCCGCGCGACCGCGGCCAACCGCGGCCCGGCCGCGGAGATCGACACGGCGAAGCAGCTCCTCGACAGCGGGGCGATCACGCAGGTCGAGTTCGATGCGCTCGAGCAGAAGGCACTCGCCTAGCCGCGTTCGATTGTCGACCTGAACGTGAACATGCAAAGGCATCCGCGTTCTGACGGCGAACCCATGGCCTCGAGAGTGCGCTGGTGAACGTTGTCTGGGCAGCTCCTGATCATCGCCGCCGTGACCGCGGTGGCGGTGGCGGTCATGCTGTTCGTCCGTCGCTCGGCACCCGAGGGCAGCTACTTCGAGGACGGCGATCGCGCGTCGGGGGTCTTCGGCGTGCTGGCGACCGGGTTCTCGGTGCTGCTCGGGTTCATCGTCTTCCTCGCCTTCACGAGCTACGACCAGTCGCGCAGCGGCGCCGAGCAGGAGGCGCTGATCGTCGTGCAACAGGTCGAGAACGCACAGTTCTTCCCGCGGCCGGCCGCCGGCGAGCTGACGGGCCAGCTCGTCTGCTACGGGCGCTCGGTCGTCAACGGCGAGTGGGACAGGATGCGCGCCGGCACGCAGGGAGACGCGATCAACCCGTGGGGCGTGCGGATGTTCCGCACGCTGCAGACGGTGCAGCCGCAGACGGCGGTGGAGCAATCCGCCTACGACAAGTGGCTCGACCAGACGTCAGCGCGAGAGGAAGCGCGGGCCGACCGCATCCACGGCGCGGTCGGCGTGATCCCGACCCAGCTCTGGATCGTGCTCTTCTTCATCGCGGCCGTGATCTTCGTGTACATGCTGTTCTTCGCCGACAGCGGCGAGCGCGCGGTCGTCCAGGGCATGTTGATGGGGTCGGTCGTCGCGGTGATCACGGTGCTGCTGCTGCTGCTCAACGGGCTCGACAACCCGTTCCACTCCGGCGTCGGCGGCCTGAAACCGGTCGCGATGGAGCGCTCGCTGCGGATCATCGACGAGGCGCTCGGCGCGGTCCAGACGCAGGTGCAGCTCCCGTGCGACGCGGTCGGGACGCCGACGTCATGACGAGCGCCGACGGCGGGCGCAACTGGGTGGAGCGCAACTGGGTCGAGCTCGTCGCGACCGTGCTGCTCGCCGTCGCCACCGTCGCGACCGCGTGGAGCGGCTACCAGTCGACCCGATGGAACGGCGAGCAGGCGAAGGCGGCCGCCCGCGCGAACGCGCTGCGCATCGACTCGGCGAAGGCCGCCGGCCTGGCGAACACCCAGACGGAGATCGACGTCGCCACGTTCACGCAGTGGGTCAACGCGTACGCCCAGAAACAGACGGAGCTCGCGGACTTCTACTTCAAGCGCTTCCGCAAGGAGTTCAGGCCCGCGGTCGACGCCTGGATCGCGACGAAGCCGCTGAAGAACTCCGAAGGCGCCGCTGACCCCGTTCGCGATGCCGCAGTACAAGCTCGCGGCCCGCGCCGAGGCCGACCGGCTCGACGCGGAGGCGGAGCTGTCCGCCGCGCAGGCGCGCCGGAACATCCAGCGCGCGTCGAACTACGTGCTCGGCGTCGTCCTCTTCGCCTCGGCCCTCTTCTTCGCAGGCATGAGCACCAAGCTGACCTCACCAAGGCTGCGCATCGTCGATGCTCTGCATCGGCTGCGCCGTCTTCCTCGGCACAGCGATCTGGATCGCGACCTCGCCGGTCAGCATCGCCGTCTGACCACACGGCGACGAGCTCGTCCGTCACGAGTCGACGGTGCCGGTCTCAGCGCAGCTCTTTGTTCGCCTCCTGGGTCCGTAACGGCGGTGCCGTCCGGGTCGGCGAGTGATGTCTTGTGCCGTCACGTCGGCTCGGAGGCGGACTGTCGTGATGGCGCGTGCGGCCGAAGGCGTTTCATTCCGCCTCGTTCGTTTGCAGCGTGTTTGCACGACGGCTCGGACCGATCGGTCAGATGTGCGTCCGTGTCGCCAAGCATCTTGGCGTGGCGTGGCTCGGCGCCCCTGACGGATTACCCCTTCGGCGGTGCGGTGAGTGTGGCCTCGGCCGGCTCGCCTCGGCGGAGCTCGCGGGAACGCTCGGCTTCGGCGTTGACCTCGGCTCCGAGGAGGAGCGCGAGCGAGCTGAGCCAGAGCCAGGTGAGCATGATGATCACGATCGCGAGCGAGCCCCAGGTCTTGTCGTAGGAGCCGAACCTGCTCACGTACAGGGCGAAGGCACCGGAGGCGGCGAACCAGACCACGACCGCGAACGCCGTGCCGATCGTTAGGAAGCTCCAGCGCGGATGGTCGACGTCTGGGCCGAGATACAAGATCATCGCGAAGGCGAGCAAGAGGCCGAGCAGCAGAATCGGCCACTGGGCCGTCCACCAGAGCCACTGCACGAGTGCCTCGGCCCCCACCGCGGAGCCGATCCAGCCCGAGAGGTGCGGCCCGAGGACGAGCAACCCGAACGCGAGCGCGAACGCGAGGAGGAGCAGCACGACCATCACCAGCCCGGTGAGTCGCCGCTTGACGAAGCCGCGTGTCTCCTCCCGCTCGTACGCCTCGTTCAGCGCCCACATCAGCGTCTGCATCGCGCCGCTGAGCGACCAGAGCGCGAGGACGAGCCCGACGACCGACATCGTCACGCCCGCCCCGGCCCGCTGCTGGGTGACACGCAACAGAGCGTCCTGCACCAGGCTCACGGCCTCGCGAGGGATGACCCCCGAGAGGCGCTCGACGATGCTCGAGACCGCGTCTGGACCGGCGAACAAGCTGAAGGCTCCGACCGCGACCAGCAGCAGCGCCGGAATCGCCAGAAAGACGTAATAGGCCAGTGCCGCCGCGAGGTTCGTCACGTGGTCGTCAAGCGCCTCCTTCACCGCTCGGATGAAGACAGCGCGATAGTCCCGGACGGTCAGCGTGGCAAGGCCGGGATCCGGATGCTTCGGCTCCATGCGCTCCGGCTGCGGCAACGGGGCATGGCGGGTGCTCATCGCCCTCGCTTTTCCCGCACGGGGCTACGCCAAACGCATCCGGATCGTCCGATCCGCTTCCGAGCGCTCACGCTCCTGGCCGACCGCGGCGCGCGAACGTCGTCCACCGTGACCGGCACCGCCGCGGATCGGGATACGCACGGGTGGGTGGCCGCTGCGATGCCCGTCTCCGGTGGGTTCGATCGGCAACGCAGTCCGGTCCCGGGGAGAGGCCGCACGCCGTCCGCTTTCTCAGGGCCGTAACACATGTCGATGGCCGTGCCAGAGACCGTCCTCCGCCCCGGGGGAAGAGCGACGTCTTATGGCGGCAGACCCGCCGCACCGGACGACGAGCCCGGCTCGACGAGCGTCCGGCGCCGGTGGGCGAGCCAGTCGAGCAGCACGACCTGGACCGAGCCGGCGATCGGGATCGCACCGAGCGCACCCACCACGCCGGCCAGCTTGGCGCCCATCAGCACCGCGATCAGGACGATGAGTGGCGAGAGTTGCACGGTGCGGCCGTAGACGAGCGGCTGGAGCACGTGGTTTTCGAACTGCTGGTAGACGATGAAGAAGACGATCAGCACGACCCCGGCCGTGATCGAGTGGAGGAACCCGACGGTCGCGACGATGACGGCCGCGATCGTCGCGCCCGCGAGCGGCACCAGGTCGAGGATCGCCACAAGCAACCCGAGGGCGACGGCGTACGGCACCCCGAGCACCAGTAAGACGATCGTCGACGCCACGCCGGCCACGAGGCTGATCGCCAGGTTGCCGGTCACGTAGCCGCCGACGGTGCGATAGATCTCCTGACCGACCCGGCGCCAGCGTGGCTGCGATGCCTCGGGAAGCAGCGCGTAGACGCGCTCGACCCAGGAGGGGCCCTCGATCAGCATGAACAACGTCAGGAACGCAATCGTGAGGACGGCAACGACCGCGCTGACGACGCTCTTGGTCACCGTGACCGCGGTGCTCGAAAGGCCGAGCACGCCGGCCGCGCCGCTCTTCTCGATCGCCGCTCGCACCTTCTCGACGATCTGGTAGTCGCGCTCCAGGAATCCCAGCCGGCCGCGACCCTTCGTCAGGTCGTCGATGTAATCGGGGACGGCCTGCGCGAAGTCGTTCACCTCGCGGACAAGCGTCGGCACAAACAGCGCGCCAACGGCGACGATCCCGAGCACCGTGCCGACAAAGACGATGCCGACCGCCAACCCGCGGCGGCGGATCCCCCGTGTCTGCAGCCAGTCGACGGCCGGATTGAGCGCCATCGCGAGAAAGAGCGCGATCGCGACCCAGATCACAACGTCGCGTGTGACCCACAGCACGCGAAGCACCAGAGCAGCCGCGAGCACCACGGCGACGACGACGAGGACCGTGCGCGGCCGGAAGTAGACAAGGCGCCCCTCCATCACGGCCGAGGATACGAGCCAGGTCGGCCGGTTCGGCCGCCGCTTCCCGATAGGTCGTTCAGGCTCCAGTCGACACCGACCAGCAGCTCGTCGGCCCAAAGTGCGAAGCGGGCGCCGTCGCTCGACGGCATGTCGGCCAGAATCGCACGCCTAGCCCGCACGGAGAACTATCCGACGGTCAGTTCGCGACTCCTCGAGCGAGCAAGTGCTTCGACGAAGTCCTCGTTCGGACGGCGGGGCGAGGGGTCGTCGGTACCGGCGCGTGTCATGCCCGCTAGCGCTGCTTCCTGGGCGAGCGCTTTAAGGTCGACGGGGGAAAGACCTTCGGTGTCGTGTGCGAGTTCTTCCAGAGAGACGCCGACGGTTGGCATGCGCGCGGTATGAAGGCGGAGCATTGCCAGGCGGGCGGTCTCGTCGGGCAAGCCGAGGACGATCGTTCGTGAGAGTCTGCCGCCGCGTAGGAGCGCCGGGTCGAGTTGGTGGGTCGGTTTGTCGCGCCGATGACGAAGACGCCCCGTTGTCCAGAGACGCCGTCGATTTCAGCGAGAAGCTGGTTGACGTGACTGTCGTGGACCTGGAACTCGCCGCGGTGGCCTGCGATGGCGTCGATCTCGTCGATGAACACGATTGAGGGGCGATTCTCGCGTGCACGCTCGAACAACTGGCGTATGTTGCGTTCGG
Organism: uncultured Actinomycetes bacterium; assembly: GCA_963742625.1. GTDB lineage: Bacteria > Actinomycetota > Thermoleophilia > Gaiellales > Gaiellaceae > Gaiella. The sequence continues at coordinate 1,045,180 of CAVUMO010000001.1, read as the reverse complement.
ATTCGCCGACCCACTTGCTGATCACATCGGCTCCCGAGATGGGATAGAACGACGCGGTCTGGAAGGCCTTGTCGATGTTCTGTGATTGGCCGACGATCCCATGGACGAGGTCGCCGGTGGAGAGATGCATCGTTGAGCCCGTATTCACCGGCGATCGCCCGCGCAAAGAACGTCTTTCCCACGCCGGGGGGGCCGTGGAGGAGGATGCCGTTTCCACTCGATCCCATAGCGCTCAGCGTCATCGGGGTGCTCAAGCATCAGCCCGACCGTCTGCCGAACCTCCTGCTTCAGGTCCTCCATGCCCCCCACGTCGTCAAAGCTCGACAGCTCCTCCGGTGGTTCCACCTCGAACTGGCCGCTACCGCCCATGCCGCCGAGGCCGCCCATCAAGTCTCCGAAAGGACCTGGCGTGGAGGTTGAACGCGGCTGAACACGAGCGCGACGTGATGCCCTGTGTGACCCCCCTCGGCGCTCAGAAGGAAATCCCTTGACGCTCGCTAGCTAGGCAGCCTCACGCACGCGAGACCGGGTACCACCCCCTCTCGGCGAGACGATCGCGGTGGGGCCTGGTCGGGGGCGCATCGCCCTAGTCCGCGGTCCACTTCGTCGCTTGGGTGCTGCCCGAGCTAGGTGGAAACCGGGTGTCTTTGCCGCCACAGCCGATACCCGGTCATGAGGCTCGTCGAGGCCTCGAGGCGACGATAGCGACTAAGTGAACGACGCATACCCCCGGCAGGCGTCGGGCGGTGCTTCGGTCGTCAGCCGTGGCGGTATTCGATCGCACCGATATCGGGCACGCCGCGCCGGATCCTGCCCGTCATGTCGACTCGTGGTGCGTAGCGGCGCAGGGCGGCATCGACGACGGGTGACGCGCGCCGCGGCCGGACGCCCCCGTCGAGCCCTGCGGACTCCACCCGGTCGGACGCGGAGCACGACGTCCCGTGGATGACGATGTTGTGTGCGAACAGCCGCGCGGCACTACAGATATGTGCGCGTTTCGCGAGGAGCGCGATGACGTTGTTCGCGATGATCGGGCGCTTGCGCCGGAGGACGTTTCCGTACTTCGAGCTCATCCGGATCGAGCCGGCGTACCCGTCGCGACGGCGTGCACCGGTCAGGATCGTGTTGTTCAGCACCTTCGCGTAGTGGGGAAGCCGCTTGGACGCGGCGCTGCCGACGATGATCGCCATCCGCGCCCGGTAGCCCGGGACGCGAGGATCGGTACCCAAGAAGACGTTGTTGACGACGGTCGCGTGGTCGACGTCGTCGGTGAGGTAGAGCTGCGCGCCGCCCTCGCGGTAGACACCGAAATGGTTGCGCTCCACGAGCAGGCCGTTTCCGGCGAAGAGCTGGACGAGATCCTGGTGACCGCACCGGTAGGCGTTCATCCCACAGGGGAGAGACCGATCGAACCGGTTCCGGCGGATCGTGAGGTTGGAACCGAAGCGGCCGTGCACGAAGTCGCAGCCGCGACAGTCGTGGAAGCGGTTGTTGGCGATCACGATGTCGTGCGACCAACGCCAAAGAAGAACGCAGTCGGTGAACTTGGGCGAGCGGTCGCCGCAATGGGAGAAGTCGCTGTCTCGGATCGTCACGTCGCGTGAGTACGGAACGCGGACGAAGGATCGGTAGCGGCTGCCGCGCGCCGTGACGACGAGGTCGTGGAGAACGATGTGCCGTGAGTCGCGTAGGTCGACCATCGCCTCACCGTGGATCGGGCCCACCACGACGTTCCCGAACGAGACCCGCGACGCGCGGTCGAACACGACCCGCTCGACCCTCGTCCCTTGCGTTCCCTCGATCCGGAGGAGCTTGTTGCTGCGCCATCGGATCACTAGCTCCGTATAGAGACGGGGCCGGAGCACGATCGTGCCGCCGGACAATCGGAGTGACGCGGCGGCTCGATCGAGCCCCGCACTGCTTCCCACGGTGAGCGTTGTGGCTGTGCTCGCGTGAGAAACCGCCCCGCCATCCGGCGCGAGGAGCGCGCACAAGGCGATAGCGATCGCGGGCCCGACCACGACGAGCGGCGACCGAGCCATCTCGAACGACCCTACAGTGAAGGCATTGCGTAGGGTCGGGGACCTCTCACCTCCGGCGCTGGCCCACCTATGCGGCCGCGCTCGGGAACCGCCTCGTAGGACCGCGAACTAGGAGGGCGACTGGAGCCCTGCCGCGGCGATCGCATCGAGCGCGAGCCGCTCGTCGGCCTCACCCGCCAGACCGCTGACGCCCACCGCCCCGACACGGTCTCCGCCGACGAGGATCGCGACACCCCCGAGAAAGAACGAGAAGAACGGGTCGAAGCTCGCCAGCTCGGTCGGAGCGCCGGCGACCTTCACGGCGAGCGCCCGTGTCGTCGTCGCGTCGCTGCGGGCCGCCGTGTAGGCCTTGCGGCGCGCGTTGAGCTCGGTGTCGAGCGCTGCGCCGTCCATCCGGAGCGACGCGACCACCTCGCCGTGGTCGTCCACGACCACCACCGAGACCGGATCCGGCGCGCTCTCCGACACGTGCCGGACGATCGCGAGCGCCACGCCGTGGCTCAGGTCGGTGGAAGGCACGAGGAACGTCTATACCACGCGGCCCGCGCCCGCTCCGCTCCCGCGGACGGGTGCGCGGATCCCCCGGGGCGACGTGGAGCGCATCACACGACATACCACAGAGGCGTTCAGCTGGCCACGGGTGTCACGTCGGTGACACAGCGGGTGGCGCAGCGATGAACGACCCCGAGCTCGTCACCTCCTACCGTCCGTCGCGACCACGAGGGAAGGAGCGTCCAGTGATCCGTTCAGGCGACACGATCGAGAATCCCATCACCGGCGAGCGCCTCCTCTTCACGGCGACGTCCGCCGAGACAGGCGGCGAGTACGTGCGGTTCGAGTGCTTCGTCGAGCCCTCGGGCTTCGTCGCGGCGGCGCACGTGCACCCGCTCCAGGAGGAACTCTTCGAGATCGTCGAGGGCTCGATCACGTTCAAGGTGAACGGCCAGGAGTTGCCGACCCGACCCGGTGACCGCGTCCTCGTTCCGCCCGGCACGAGGCACCAGTTCTGGAACACCTGCGACGGGACAGCACGCTTCATGTGCGAGGTGCGCCCGGCCCTGCAGTTCGAGCGGCTGATCGAGACGATGTTCTCGCTCGCGCAGGACGGCAAGACGAACAAGCAAGGGATGCCCAACCTGCTGCGGCTCGCGGTGATCGCACACGCACACTTCGACACCGTGCGACTCCCGTTCCCGCCCGCCTGGATCCAATACGTCGGGCTCATGCTCGGAGCGCCGCTCGGCCGGCTCCTCGGCTACCGGGCCACCTACGAACCGAAGCTCACGGGAAAGGCTGTCCCGGCATGAGGCGCCGCTGGGAACGGCGCCGCCGGCTCCTCTGGGCCGGCGTGCTCCTCTGCCTTGTAGTGATCGTTGCTGTCCTCTCCGTCGTCGACGCCGGGCTTCGGATTTACGACCGCCTGGTGCCGGCACGCAACCGACGCTCGAAGCGGAACATCCTCTGGCGCGGCCTCGAGAAGTCGGCCCGGCCGCTCTAGTCGTCGGCGGCGGCGGCGGCGCTGGCCGACGGCGGCGGATCGTCGAACTCGTCGTGCCGGCGGAACCAGAACGACTGGAGCACATTCAGAAGCAGTGGGTCTTCAGGCTGGGGGCCGCGATCTGAGTGCCTGTCGGACGTCCGTGAGGATCTCGTAGGAGTGGACGCGTGCGGAATGGTCGTAGATCGCGGCGGCGATGATCAGCTCGTCCGCCATGGTCTCGGCGATGACCGATTCGAGGCCTTCTCGCACGGTGTCCGGCGATCCGACGTATGAGCGGCTCAGGACGTTCGAGACGTGGGCCTTCTCGGCGGGCGACCAGTGCGCCTCGATGTTGTCGACGGGAGGCGGGAGCTGACCCCGACTTCCGCGGATCACATTCGTGAACGCCTGCTGCGCCGACGTGAACAGCCGCTCAGCCGTTGTGTCGTCGTCCGCGGCGATGACGTTCACGGCGACCATCGCGTAGGGCTCGTCGAGTTGCGCCGAGGGCTGGAATCGCGATCGGTACACCTCGAGCGCCGGGAGCAGTAGATCGGGCGCGAAGTGCGAGGCAAACGCATACGGGAGACCGAGCGCCGCGGCCAACTGCGCGCCGTAAAGGCTCGACCCGAGGATCCAGAGCGGCACGTGCGACCCGACACCGGGAATCGCGAACACCGTCTGCCCGGGGAGTGGATCGCCGAGCAGCGCCTGGAGCTCAAGGACGTCTTGTGGGAACGAGTCGGCGGTCGGATCCTGTCGCAGGGCGCGCAGCGTGACCTGGTCGGTGCCGGGCGCGCGCCCAAGACCGAGATCGATCCGGCCGGGATGCAGCGCCTCCAGCGTCCCGAACTGCTCGGCGATCACGAGCGGCGCGTGGTTCGGCAGCATGATCCCTCCCGCCCCGACCCGGATCGACTCGGTCGCGTCTGCGAGGTGCGCGATAACGACCGACGTCGCCGCGCTGGCTATCCCGCTCAGGTTGTGGTGCTCGGCGACCCAGTAGCGCGTGTACCCGAGGCGCTCGGCGTGTCGTACGAGATCGATCGAATTACGCAGCGCCTGCGCCGGCGTCCCGCCCTCCACGATCGGTGCGACGTCGAGGACCGAGACGGGCAGCACACCCCCGAACATACCCACGAGACACGTGCCCTCGACTTCCGCCTATCGACACTAATCCGGAGGCCCCTCGCCTCGCACGGGCTCAGGCGACCACTTGCCTGAGTCGGCCAGAGCTCACTTCCTTGCGCGTATGCGCGTGGACGATCCCCACCCAGGGATAGGTGGTGCCGGGATTCGATCTCCGTGGCGACAGCCCGAATAGCGACCGAGCCGATCGGGAGCCTCTCCCGTGAATCGAGAGCGGTGAGTAGGCCCAGGACGCCGACCGAGGGCCAGACGGTCAACTGAATCCCGCGCGAAAGCCACGGAGACATATCCGGACCGGCCCGGGTGATCTGGAGGGGCGTTCGTCAGCCGCGCTCGTCGGACCGAGACCGCGAGGGCGGCCCGCCGCCTTCCGCCACGTACGGGAGCAGCGCCATCTCACGTGCGCGCTTGATCGCGACCGCGATCTGCCGCTGATGCCTGCGACACGCACCAGTCATCCGACGGTTTCGGATCTTGCCTCGCTCGGACAGGTACCGCCGCAACTGGTTGACATTCTTGTAGTCGACCTCTCGCACCTTGTCCTTGCAAAGGAAGCAAGACTTTCGCTTGAACACCTTCGTCTGTCCGGCACCAGCGCGCGCCGAACGCGATCCGCTCTCACTGGCTTTTCTCGATCTCGACTTCGCGGCCACGCACCGAGCCTACAGTGGTCTTGCTCGCCCACACTCGTCCCATGAGCAAGCTAATCGCCAAGATCCGCCACTGGCTCCGCCTCGATAAGAAGCCGAAGACCTAGCGAAACGCGCAACTGGTCCGACGCGTTCGCCTCCACCCTTGCCTCCCAGACACCGAGAGCGTCGCCGTACACAGTCGCGCGTGACGCGATGCACGTTCAGTCAGATCACGACTGCTTCGCGTTGCCGCTGGTAGCGAGCCGCCGCAGGAGGTGAGGGTTCACGGTGCGACCGGCCGGCCTTCGGGTGTGAGAAGAACGACCGGTATCCGTCGCGTTGTCCGTTCCTGGTAGCGGGCGTAGCCAGCGTACGCCGCCGTGACCACGACCCACAGCCGCTCGCGTTCCTGCTCCGACGCCGCCCTCGCCGTGACAGCCAACTTGTCGGTCCCGATCTCGACGACCGCGCGTGGTGTCTGCTGCAGATTGAGCGACCAGGCGGGCGCTCTGTCCGCGCCGCCGTTCGATGCGATCACCACGAGGTCGGTCCCGTCCCGAAAGAACGTGAGGGGTGTCGTGCGCGCCTTTCCCGACCGCCTGCCCGTGGTGGTGAGCAGGAGCACCGGCATTCCGACCACCGAGCCAAGGACACGTCCCCTGCTCACACGATAAGCCGCGAGATGTGCCTCGCTGAGGGCTCTGATCGCCCAACGCCGCACCTTCCGCCGAACCGCTGACACGACGTACACCATCACATCTCGCCGCCCTCACCGCCGCGTGTTTGCACTGTGTTTGCGTGAGGTGTATGGAGGCCTGAAAACAGCTTCACGACGGGCCTCAGCGAAGCTCCTTGTTCGCCTCCTGGTCGAACCACATGGCGAAGAGCGTGAACTGGGTCCCGGAGACGAGGAGGAGGGCGACGAGCACGACCGTCGCGGTCGTGATCTCGTTCCCCCCGAAGATCCGCGAGCACGCGACGATCACGCCGAGCACGAGCCCGACGACCGTCATCAGCCCGCCGAGGACGTAGAAGAACACGAGCGGGTGGAAGTCGCGGATGACGTACTTCTGCATCATCCGCCACCAGAATCCCTTGAAGAGGAGCCACGCGATCCGCGGCGCGACGCGGTGGATCTTGATCCCGGACTCCTCGCCGACGCCGTAGATCGGCCGGGAGGGAACGTCCCGCACCCGGGCGTTCTGCACGTTCAGGTGGACGAGCATGTCGTTCGGGAAGCCATAGCGGCGGTAGAGGCGATCGAGATCGAGACGCCGTAACGCCGTGATCGACACGGCGGTGTAGCCGGCCTGCGAGTCCGCCACGTGCCAGTACCCCGACGCGATCTTCGTCAGCAGCGAGAGCACCGCGTTGCCGAGGTAGCGCGAGCGGGGGATCAGGTTCCAGGCCTCGCCGCTGAAGAGCCGGTTCGCCTTCGCATACTCCACCTCGCCCCTCGCCACCGGCGCGACGAGGGAGACGAGCTCGCTCGGGTCCATCTGGTTGTCCCCCGCCATCACGCACGTCACGTCCACTCCGAGCTCGCGACAGCGCGCGTAGCCGGTTGCGATCGCGGCACCGACACCCCTGTTCTCCTCGTGGCGGATCACCTCGAGCCGCTGGTCGCCTGTCGCGCGCGCCTGCTCGACGGTGTCGTCAGAGGAGCAGTCGTCGACGACCACGACGAGGTCGACGAAGTCCGGGATCCCGCGGATCGTCTCCGCGACGAGCAGTGCTTCCTCGTAGGCGGGGACGACAACCGCGACGCGCTTGCCCTCGACCACGATCCCGTTACGCGGAGGCCGCCGCGCTCCTGCGCTGGATCCAGGGATCCGCGACGATCGCCGCGAGCCCGCCCAGGAGGAGGCCGATCAGTCCGCCGACGGCGGCCGCATTGCGGTGGCTGGTCGCCGATGTCTTCCGCGCCGCGGCGGGCAGCACGATGCGGCTCCGTTCGACGTTCTCGGCGAGGGAGAGGAGCTGGCGCGCGCTCGTCAGGTCGCTCTGGATCGAGGCGCGACGGCCCTCGGCGCTGTTGATCGTCGCGTTCGAGTTCGTCGAGACGAGGAGCTTCTCCGTCAGCGAGAGAGGGCTGTCCGGGGCCAGAGCGAGGTTCTGCTGCTGGGTCGCGATCGCGATCCGCCTGTCGACCTCCGCGAGCTGCTGCTCGTTGTTCGCGATCTGCTGCTCGAGCTCGGTGATCTTCTCGACCACGTACGGCGAGACCTGCGCGATCACGCTCGCTGCAAGCGAGTCCGCGGCCTTCGCGGCCTTCGCCCGCGTCGGCGCGAGCACCTGGATCGTGACGAGCGGCGAGAGGTTCTTCGGCTGGCCGGCGCTGGTGACGGCGCTCGACGTGACGTTCCCACGGAGCTGTCCGAGACGCATGTCCGCGGCGCGGGCGGCCTTCTCCAACGCCGCCTCCGAGCGGATCGTCTCGCTTACCGTCCTCGGGTTCGTCGCGAGGCTCTGGATCTGGCCGCCGCCACCCGGCGTGAACGGCTGACCGAGGTACACCAGCGTCTGGGCCTTGTAGACCTGGGTGCTGCCGAGCGAGACGAGGATGCCGAGGATCACGCCGGCGACGAGACCCCCGACGGGAAGCCACCACCGGGCCGCGAGCCGCGACCAGGCCGACCGGAGGTCGACCTCGCGCTCGCCGTCGGGGTCGACGACGTCTGTCCGCCGCTCGCTCACGGGGCCGCGACCCTACCAGCGACCCATGCCCACTGGGCCCGGAGCCCCTGCTCCAGGCCGGTCGTCGGCCGCCAGCCGAGCTCCTGCTCCGCCTTCGCGACGTCGGCCCGGGTGCGGCGGACGTCGCCCGTCGCCGCGCCGTGACGCTCGACGGAGAGCGAGGCCCCGGCGATCTGCTCCGCGAGCGAGATCGCCTCGGCGAGCGTCGCCTCCTCGCCACCGCCGACGTTGTAGACCTCGCCCACGCGGCCACGCTCCATCGCGGCGATCGTGGCGCCGACGGCGTCGCCGACGAACGTGAAGCTCCTCGACGCCGACCCGTCGCCGAAGAGCCGGAAGCTCCCGCCGTCGGCGAGCGCCTCGAGCAGGGGCGTGAACGCCATGTCGGGCCGCTGCCGGGGGCCGTAGACCGTGAAGTAGCGCACTCCGACCGCAGCGAGCCCGGTCGTGCGGCCGTGCGCATACGCGAGATGCTCGGCGCAGAGCTTCGTCACGCCGTACGGCGAGATCGGACGCGGGAGCGCGCTCTCAGGCGTCGGGTAGCTCTCGGCGTCGCCGTAGACGGAGGACGACGACGCGTGCACCACGCGCACCCCGTGGCGTCCCGCTGCTTCGAACACACGGCCGCTCGCGCGGACGTTCCGCTCGACGTAGTCCTCGAAGCCTGGCCCGAAGCTCGCGCGCACGCCGGGCTGCCCGGCGAGATGGAACACGCCGTCGACGTCCTCGAGCAGCTCGTCGAGGTCGGCGGCCAGGAGATCGGCCTCGAGCACGTCGAGCTCGCGCGCGTTCTCGCGCTTGCGCTCGGGGTCGTAGTAGTCCGTGAAGGCGTCGATGCCGACGACGTCGTGCCCGGCGGCGAGCAGCGCCTCGGAGAGATGCGAGCCGATGAAGCCCGCGGCGCCCGTGACGACGTAGCGCACGCCTATTCCACCGTGCCCGGCTCGACCGCGACGGGCTGGGGGAGCTCCTCGGCGAACGGGACGAGCTCGCCGTTCCCGTCCTCGACGAGGCAGAGGTCGGAGAAGAACCGCGTCATCACCACGCCCTCGCGGAACTCGCCCACCCGCGGCTCGGGCCGCTCGCCGCGCGCAAGCGCGAGCGCGAGCTCCGGGTAGCGGCTGCCGGCCGCGAGCGGCAGCGGGAACGCCCCGCCGAAGCGCGGGTTCACGTCGGTCACGGGCAGCGTTCCGTCGGGCTCACGGAAGCACTGGACGTTCGCGGGGCCGACGATGCCGACCGCCTCGGCGACGCGGGCGCCGTGCTCGACGAGCTCGCGGTCGGCGAGCGAGCGGCCCTTGATCGACTCGCCGCCCTTCGACTGGATCATCGAGCGCGGGATCGCGTTGAGGCAGCGGCCGTCGACGTCGCAGAAGACGTCGATCGAGAACTCCTCGCCGAGGCACCGTTCCTGCACGATCGACTCGACCGGCGTCAGGCGCAGGTGGAACGCGAGCTGCTCCTCGTCGTCCGCGCGGTAGATGTGGCGCGAGCCGAACCCCTCGCGCACCTTGACGAGCACCGGGTAGCGGGCGTCGGCCGGGACCGCGTCGGGCAGCCATGTCTGCGGGCTCGGGATCCCGTTCTCCTCGAAGAAGACGTGCGCGAGGTACTTGTCCCCCATCGCGCGGCAGACCTCCGGGGAAGGCGCGAGCACGAGGGCCGGCTCGAACGCAGCGCGCGCGGCCGAGACGATCTCCTGGTCGAGATCCGTCAGCGGCACCACGAGCCGGACGTCGTACTCGGCGACAAGCGCCGCGAGCGCATCCACATAGCCGGGGTCGCGCACGGATGGCACGAGCGCGCGGTGGTCGGCGTGGTAGAGGGCCGGCGCCAGCGGGTCGAGGTCGGCCGCGACGGTCGTCGCCCCGGCGCGCCCGAACGCGCTGACGATGTCGACGCGCTGTCCCGCGCACGTGAAGAGGACGGCGGTCACGACGTGGGAGCGTAGCGGCGCCTCGGGCTTACTCGTACCAGCAGTCGTACATCGTCTGGCGCTGCGTCGCCGTCGGAGGACGCGGCGCTTCCCAGACATAGACGACGTGCCCGTGCACGTCGAGACGCATCGCAATCTGCCTGCCTGCCGTGTGGAGGTATGCATTCGCGAGATCCGCGGCCTCGCTATCCGAGCCCGCGATCGCAACGTGGACCCCGTTTCCTTCGACACGCGTGGCGATCGCACCACCGCTCGCGGCCGCCGCGATGGTGTCTCCGCCCAGCGACTCGATCGTCAGGAGCTTCTCGCGTCGGAGGCACTTCTCGGTCAGCTCGAGCGCCGTCGGTCCGTGATGGACGGACCGGTATACCGGCCAGCCTCCGACCTCCGCGACGACTATCACGGCGACGACCACGCAGGCGGCGCGTAGGTAACGCCACTCGTCGGACGCCTGCGGAACGCTCACAGCCGGGAGACCGCGAAGAGGAACGGGACGGACACCACAGCGAGTGCCGCGAGGCAGATGAAGAAGACGGGCGCCATCCGCCGGTAGTGCAGCCGCAGTCCATCGAAGGCAAAGCCGAAGCACGCCGCCCAGGCTGGGACGGCGGTGAGCATGAAGGACCCCTTCACTGTGTCCCCGTCGGCCGTGGGATACGACGTCGCGAAGTACAACGCCCCTGCAAGCGCGGCGCACGGCAGCAGCGCGACAAGCTGACGTTCGGTCGTCCGGCCCGGATGGCGGACCGCGAGCGCGAGCAGCGCGATCCACCCAGCAACAGCGAGCAGCGTCAGGGGAATCCCGACGATCGACATCGCCACGAGCTGGTTCGAGACACTCCCCGTCGGCGCCGGCTTCGTGACCCCCCAACGCCAGACGCCGAAGTAATCGCCCCACGCCTCGTCGTAGGCGAGCGGTGCGAACTGGTGCGAGAACTTGGGCCGGTAAGGATGCGTCACGACGTCCGGAAGACCGACGCCGACGAAGAAGCCGAGCGGCCGGCGCGACCAGACGGGCTCCTCCGGGTGCGGCTGGCCGAACAGGGCGCTGTGGTAGCGGGTCACCTGGTGCGCGTACCAGGGGGAGGGCACCGAGGACGGCGACCGCCACGACGACGCCGATCGCGCCGAGCACCGTGCGGCGCTCTCGGGGCCGGGTGAGCGCCGCGACACACAGCACTGCGATGACGACTGCGAGCGTCCAGAGCGTCCAGGCGCGGACGAGCTGCGCGAGGCCGAGGGCAAGACCGAGCGCCGCGGCGACGAGCAGCCGATGGTCGGGTCGGACGAGCAGGCGCGCCGCGAGGACGATGGCCGCGGTGGAGAGCAGCATCGACAGCGGCTCGGGGTGGAACATCGCGGCAGACTTGAAGACGACGGGCGAGATCGCGAAGAAGACGACAGCCGCGAGGTGCAGGATCTCCCGCCCGGGCCAGAGGAGCCGCAGCAGCACGAGCAGGAGCACGAGCGTCGAGACCGCCGCGAGCGCGTTCCCGACCTGGCCCACCCGCTCGGGGTGGTCGAGCCCGAGCCAATCGCCGAGCTCGAGGCCCACGCCGCCCACGGCGAAGAAGCCGGGCGGCGTGTAGTAGCTCCCCGTCCCGGCCGGGAGATGCCCGTCCATCAGTCCGCGCGCGTAGTCGAGCGCCTCCTGCGCGTCGTAGCCGGCGATCGCGGGATAGACCAGGGCGTTTCGAACAGCGATGACCCCCACCGCCGCGATCACGCCGTACGTGACGGGGCGGCCCATGTCCCGGCGCAAGACCGGAGGCCGCATCGCGAGGGAGAGTAGGGATGAAGGCGGGCGAGCACCAGGGCCGAGGCCCTAGCGCCAACCGCCCGTCGCACCCTTGTATGTGCCGCCGAACAGCGCGAGCGGTGTCCGCAGCAGGATCCTCAGGTCGACGAGCGGCGAGCGGTGCTCGACGTACCACACGTCGAGCTCGATGCGGTCGTCCCACGAGAGCGTCGCGCGGCCGTTCACCTGTGCCCAGCCTGTGAGGCCGGGGCGCACGTCCAGGCGCCGCCGCTGGCGCGCCGAGTACCGATCGACCTGGTAGCGGAGGGTCGGGCGGGGGCCGATCACCGACATGTCGCCGCGAAGGACGTTCCAGAGCTGCGGCAGCTCGTCGATCGACGTCCGCCGGAGGAACCGGCCGACCCGGGTGATGCGCGCGTCGCCGCGGTCGACGGCGTAGCCCGCGCCCAGGTGCTCGGCGCCGACGGACATCGAGCGGAGCTTGACGAGCTCGAAGTCCTTCCCCTCCTTGCCGACGCGGTTCTGGCGGAAGAGCACGGGGCCTCCGTCCTCGAGCTTGATCGCGAGCGCTGCAGCCGCGAGGAGCGGGCTCGTCAGTGCGAGCCCAACGCCCGCGAGCGCGACGTCGGCGGCGCGGTTCATCGCGTGGCCGCTGGGTCCCAGGCGGCGGGAACGCCGCGCCTGACGTAGTTCCACAGGGCCTGAACGGTGGCCCAGGTGACGTACACGTAGTACCGCGCGATCGGGACGCGTGCGGCGAATGCGGCGGCGAGCGCGAGCTGGCCGAGGAGCGCGAGCACGTAGGGCCAGCCGGCGCCGACGAGCACGAGGTTCGACCCGAGCAGCACGACGTGGAGCAGCCCGCTCGAGTAGCGCAGCAGGCGATGGGAGACCACGGAGGCGAGGTATCCGGGGGGCAGGCGGCGCAGCATCGAGCCCCGCAGCGTGATCTCCCAGCAGTGCTCGAACATGCGCACCTTCCGTTCGTGCTCGGCCTCGTTCGTCGGTGTCGGCCGCTCGAACGCCTGCGCCGCCGGCTCGAACACCGCACGGCGGCCCTTCTGCACCATCCGGTACGGGAGCGAGAGATCGTGCCCCCAGCGCGGGTCGACCTCGACGTAGTCGGCGCGGTCGAGCGCGTAGATCGCGCCGTTCCCGCCCGTGATCGAGCCGAGCCTGGACTCCTGCTCGCGGAGCCAGAGCTCGTAGCGCCAGTAGAGGCCCTCGCGGTTGTTCCCCTCCGCGTCGGCGAGTCGGAGCGCGCCGCACACGTACGCCACGTCCGGGTCGGCGAGATTGGTGACGAGCCGACGGAGTGCATCCGGCGCCCACGTCGCGTTGGCGTCGGAGAAGGCGACGACGTCACTCGCCGTCTCGCGCACCGCGCGATCCTGCGCCGCGACCTTGCCCCCACGTGGGCACTCGAGCAGGCGGACGCGTGACTCGCGCGCGGCGACGGCCGCCACGAGCTCGTTCGTCCGGTCGGTCGACGCGTCGGAGGCGACGACGATCTGGAACCGGTCGGCCGGGTAGTCGAGGGCGAGGAGGTTCTCGAGCCGGCGCTCGATCACCGCCTCCTCGTTGTACGCGGCCACGACGACCGCGACCGTCGGCTCCGCGGAGGCGTCCTTCGCGACACGGCGCTCGCGGACGCGCGCCAACGCCCCCGCCGCGAGCGGGTAACCCACGTGGGTCCAGGCGAGGGCGCCGAGCGCCCCCCAGAAGAGCGTCTTCGCCGCGGACACCGCGCGAGTGTAGTGCCCCTTCAGGCGATACTGCCTCGCCTCCCGCTAGGCTCGCCGCGCGATGAGCAAGGCTCCCGACGGCCGCCCGATCCGCGTTCTGCGCGTGATCGCGAGGCTCAACATGGGCGGCCCCGCCCTGCACGTGACCTACCTCGCGCAGGGGCTCGCCGCACGCGGCTACGAGACCACGCTCGTCGCGGGCGACGTCGCGCGCGGCGAGGAGTCGATGGCCTTCGTCGCCGACCGCGCGGGCGTCGAGATCCTGCGGCTGCCCGGCCTCTCGCGCGAGCTCTCGCCGGTGCGCGACGCGGTCGCCGCCTGGCGCGTCGCGGGCATCATCAGACGCGTCCGCCCGGACGTCGTCCACACGCACACCGCGAAGGCGGGCGCCATCGGACGGATCGCCGCGCTGCTCGCTCGCCCGTGGCGACGTCCCGTGGTCGTCCACACGTTCCACGGCCACGTGCTCCGCGGGTACTTCGGTCACGCAGGCACGCTGCTCTTCCGCGCGATCGAGACGGCCCTCGCCCGCACGACCGACCGTCTCGTCGCGGTCAGCCCGGAGGTCCGTGACGAGCTCGTCTCGTTGCACGTCGCGCCCCGCGCGAAGTTCTCGGTCGTGCGACTCGGGATCGAGCTCGAGCCACGTGTCCGGTTCGACGGGGATCCGGCGGAGATGCGCCGGCGGCAGGGGATCGCGGCGCACAAGTTCGTCGTCGGGTGGTTCGGCCGGATGACCGCCGTCAAGCGGACGGACGACCTCCTGACGATGCTCGCCGCGCTGCGCGAGCGGGGCGTCGACGCGCTGCTCCTGCTCGTGGGGGACGGGGACGACCGCGAGCGGCTCGAGCAACGGGCGCACGACCTCGGGCTCGCCCGCTCGTGCCTCCTCGTCGGCTACCAGGAGGACGTCGCGCCGTGGTACGCGATCTGCGACGCGGTCGTGCTCACCTCGGTGAGCGAGGGCACGCCCGTGACGATCATCGAGGCGCTCGCAGCCGGGCGGCCCGTGGTCGCGACGAGGGTCGGCGGCGTGCCAGACGTCGTCGACGAGGGCGAAACGGGCTTCCTCGTCCGGCCGCACGACACGCACGCGCTGGCGGAGCGGCTGGAGATCCTCGCGCGCGACCCAGAGCGCCGCACTACGATGGGCGCCACCGGGCGCGAGCGTACGCTCACCCGCTACTCGGTCGAGCGCCTCGTGGACGACATGGACGGGCTCTATCGAGAGCTGCTGACACCGGAAACGACGTCGGCCACGAGCGCGCGGTAGCGTCGGAAGGCGACCTCGCGGTCGGCCTCGCGCTCCACCCACTCCCGACCTCGCTCTCCCATCCCCTCGAGGCTCAACCGGTCCTCCAGGACGTCGCGGATCACGCCTGCGACTAGGTCGGGGCGTCCCGGAGGAACGACGATGCCGCAGCCGACCTCTTCCACGAGCCGCGCTGTCTCGCTGTCCGCGTCGGCGGAGACGAGCACCGGCCTTCCGACGGAGAGAACCCCGTAGACGCGGCTCGGCACGACGAACCCGGACAGCCCGCGCGCGAGCCCGACGTAGTGGAGGTCGCCCGCGGAGAGCGAGAGCGAGAGACGGCTTCGCGGCTGGTAGCCGAGGAAGCGCACGGAGCCGCTGACCTCGAGCCGCTCTGCCAGCCGCATCAGCTCGGCGTGCCTGGCTCCGAACCCGATCACCATGATCTGCAGCCCGTCGTGGTCTCGGAGGAACGTCGCCGCCCGCACGAGCGCGTCGAGGTCCTGGGCGTGCCCCACGTTGCCCGAGTGCATGACTACGAACACGTCGTCGATCCCCTGCTCCGTCGCCCATGCGTTGTGCCGCTCCTCCGGCTGGAGCTCGGAGGTGTCGACCCAGTTCGGGATCACGACGACGCGGGCCTCGGACGCGCCCTTGTGCACGAGCCGGAGCTTCATCGTCTCCCCGATCGCAACCACCCTCTCGGCGCGGCGGAGGTAGAGCGCGACAAGCTTGCGAAGCGCGCCGACCACGAGCGGATGCCGTAGGCGCTTCACGCGCTCGGCGATCTCGGGGAACACGTCCTGGCTGATGATCAGGAGCGGCGCCCCAAAGCGCCGTGCGACGACGAGCCCGATGTCTCCGACGATCGGGGGGTCCGTCATGCACAGAACGAGGTCCGGACGCTCTCCCCGCAGCGCGTGGAGCACCGTCTCACCGAGGTAGCTCGCGTAGTTCGCGGCGCGGAGATGGAGCTTTGCCCGGTCGTACGTCGTCGAGCGGACGCGCACGATCCGCACGCCGTTCCGAACCTCCTCGGCCGGGAGCTCATGACCGGGAAGCGCGCCCGTCACGACGGTGACGTCGTAGTCCTCGGCGAGCGCCTCGCAGAGCTGCGAGAGCAGCTGCGCCGTCGCCTCGATCCCTGGCCAGTAGTACTGGTTGAGGACGAGGATTCGCTTGCGGGCCGGCATCTGGACGGCCCACGCTAGACGAACGCCGCGCGTAGGGTGCCCGCGTGGACAGGCGGCTTCGGATCCTCCTCGCGATCCCCGCCTACTGGCCCGCGCACGCGTTCGGCGGCCCGGTCGAGGTCGCACGTGGGCTCGTCTCGCGCCTCGTCGAACGCGGCCACGAGCTCGAGGTGCTGACGACGACGCTCACGGAGGTCGGCAGACGCCCGGACCGGCGAACGCGGGTCGAGCTGCTCGACGGCGCCCGGGTGACCTACCTCGCAACGCCGTTCCGCTACCGCTGGATGGGCGTGACGCCCACCCTCCCGCTCGCGCTGCGGAAGCTGCCGCGCCCGACGGTGGCGCACGTGATCGGGTTCCGCGACCCGCTGACGACGGTCGTCGCCGGCTGGTGCCGGGCGCGGCGGATCCCCTACGTCTTCGAGCCGGTGGGCATGTTTCGGCCGCGCCTGCGGAAGGTGCGGCTCAAGCGGGCGTTCGACGCGACGCTTGCCCGCGGCGTCGCGACGCGCGCCCGACTCGTGATCGTCTCGTCGCCGCGGGAGCGGGACGACGTCGTCGCCTGCGGCGTCGATCCGGCCCGCGTCCGCCTCCGCGGCAATGCCTTCCCGGAGCCGCCCCCTCCGCGAGATGCCGATCCGCTGGCCGGGGTCGTGCCGGACCGGGCGCCGGTGGTGCTCTACGTCGGCCGGATCGCGGCCGAGAAGGGCATCGAGCACCTCGTCGCGGCGGCACGCCGGCTGCCGGACGCGCACGTCGTGCTCGTCGGCCCGGACGACCGCCACGGGACGATGTCCGCGGTCACCGCCGCCGCGTCGGATCCCCGGACCGCGGGCCGCGTTCATCTGCTGCCGCCGACTGCGGGGCCGCCGTTCGACCTCTACCGGCGCGCGGACGTGTTCGTGCTCGCCTCGGGAGGCGAGAACTTCGGGCTCGTCGCCGCAGAGGCGGCCTCGGTCGGGACGCCGGTCGTCGTCTCCGACCGCACCGGCGTCGCCGCCTCCTTCGCGGATGGCGAGGCGCTCGTCGTCCCCTACGACGAGTCAGCGACGGTCGAGGCGGTCGCGCGCGTCCTCGGCGACCCCGCGCTGCGGACGAGGCTCGCCGAAGGCGCACTCCACGCTGCCCGCCGGTCGACGTGGGACGCGGTCGTCGGCGAGCAGGTCGCGATCTACGAGGAGGCGCTCGCCCCCTGACGCCCGGCGACGCGCCGCGCGACCCTGACGAGGTTCTCGATGCTCGGATCGTAGCCCCAGCCGCGCATCAGCTCGCGCGAGGCCGCCCCGGCCGTGCTCCGTCGCTCCGGGTCGGCGACGAGCGCCTCGAGCGCGTCGGCCGCCGCATGCGGATCGCCTGCGGGAACGAGCACGCCGTTCCGACCCTCCTCGAGCAGGTCGAACGCCGCCCCGACCCGGTCCGAGAGGACGAGCGGCAACCCGCAGGCGGCCGCCTCGTTCACGGCGACGCCCCATGGCTCGTGCCGCGAGAGAAGCGCAAAGACGTCGGCAATCGCGTACCGCTCCACGATGCGCTCCCAAGAGAGCTCGGGCAGAACGACGAGGCGGGCCCCGAGCTCGGCGGCAAGCGCCTCGAGCCGCTCGCGCTCGGGCCCGCCACCGGCGAGGAGCACGACGACCCGCGGATCGGCCAGGAGCGCGGCCGCGGCGATCAGCGTGTCGTGGCCCTTCTCCGGCGCAAGCCGTGCGACGGAGAGCACCGCGACGTCCTCGGACGCGAGACCCGCCTCGACCCGCAGCTCCTCACGCCGAGGACGCAGCCGATCGGCCTCCGACCCGAACCATCCGGGGTCGATCGTGTCGGCGAAGATCGAGAGCCGGTCGGGCTCGACGCCACGCGCGAGCATCGACTCCCGCGCGAGCGTCCCCACGACGAAGACCTCCGCTGCATGTCGCACGGTCGTCGGGACGACCGCCCCCTTGACCGCCCGCCGCCAGCCCGCGCGGGCGTCGCGCTCGTTCGACTCGACGAGGAGCACGTAGGGAACGTGGCGCCGCCTGCACCAGGCGACCGCCGCCTGCGAGGCGAACGTGCTCCAGCCCGAGACGACGACGACCTCGGGTGCCGAGTCCTCGAGTGCGCGGAACACGTCCAACGAGACGGGGTAGTCGTGGCGGAGGACGCGGTACGCGCCGGGAATCCGCCACCCGTCGAGGACGACCGCCCGGTGTCGCGTGTCCGTCGCCCAGACCCGGCGTTGGACGCTGCTCCCCGCGTAGATCGCCGTCAGCTCGAGCTCGGGCCGGTCCGCGGCACGGTCGAGCATCGCCGTCCGGTAGGGCGCGGGCTCGGGGAGGACGAACGTGACGTCGACCGGCGCGTCCCTGCCCGCCCGGAGCCACGACGTCGCGGCGACCTGCTCGGCGCGCGCGTCGTTCCGTCGCCTCAGCCGCCGGAGACCGTGGACGGGGAGCGTCGGATCGAGCCGCAATGCCCGCGCCCCGAGTCGCGACCTGTCCCCGCTGGAGACACGCGCGCGAGCGAGGGACCAGGCAGCGGCCCGGCGTGCCTCGTCGCCACCATGGCGGCTCTCGAACGCCTCGACGAGCCGTTCCAGGAGGTCGGCCGCTGCCGCCGCAGTCCCGTCCGGCAGGGCAAGGCCGGCGCCGGCGAGCCAGGCGAGCTCCGCGTGCGCCTCGTCGAGATCCGGGACGAGAGCGGCGATCTGCCGCAGTGCGACGCGCCGCTGGCACTCGCGCTGCAGGGCGGCCCGTCGCGCGGACGCCTGCGTCTCGTGCTTGCGGTAGAGGACGAGCGCCTCGTGGACGTTGTCCCCGTCGGCGACGTCGAGCAGTCGCGCCCAGAGGTCGTAGTCCTCGCTCTCCCCGAACGACGGGTCGTAGCGGAGGCCGTGCTCGTCCAGCGCCGCCCGGTCGAGGACGACGGTCGAGTGGAAGAACGGCGAGGAGAAGAGCGCGGTCCACCGCACCGCGCGCGCGCCGCCGGGCATGCGGTGCACCGTGCCCAGGCGCCCGTCGCCGTCGAGGTCGATCATCCCCGAGCCGACGACAGCGCTCGCTCCCGCTCGAAGACGCCCGAGCGTCGTCGCGAGCCAGCGCGGCAGGGCGACGTCGTCGGCGTCCATCCGGGCGACGTACGTCCCCGACGCGGCGTCGAGCCCGACGTTGAGCGCGCCGGCGAGGCCGAGCGGAGCGTCGTTGCGGACGACGCGGACACGGGGGTCGTCGACCGCGTGGGCAAGCTCGCCTGTCGCGTCGACCGAGCCGTCGTCGACGACGACGAGCTCGAGGTCGCGCTCGGTCTGGCCGAGCACGCTCGCGACCGCCTCCCCGATCGTCCGCTCGGCGTCGCGGGCTGCCAGGACGACGGACACGAGGGCGGAGGCCACGGCGCGGTGAGGGTAGCCTGCGCCGGTGGCCGAAGCCGCTTCCGACCTACGCTTCGACCTCGTCGTCGCCACGGTCGACCGGACGGATGACCTCGAGTCGCTCCTCTCCTCGCTCGACACGCAGACCCACCGCGCGTTTCGCGTCGTCCTCGTCGACCAGAACGACGACGACCGGGTCGAGCAGGCGCTCGCCGGCCATGGCGGCCTCGACGTGCTGCGCGTGCGCTCTGCACGCGGTCTCTCGCGGGCGCGGAACGCGGTGCTCCCGTTGCTCACCGCCGACGTCGTCGCCTTTCCCGACGACGACTGCGTCTACGCGCCCGATCTCCTCGCGCGCGTCGCGGAGCGGTTCGCGGCCGACCCGGGCCTCGACGGCCTCAGCGGCCGGCCGGTCGCCGCCGACGGGCGCACGGCCGGGCGATGGCCCTCACGCGCGCAGCGGATCCGCCCGGACACCGTCTTCCACACCGCGATCTCGCACACGATCTTCCTGCGCCGGAGCGTGGTCGACCGCGCGGGGGGCTTCGACGAGCGGCTCGGGCTGGGCTCGGGCACGCGGTGGAGCTCGGGCGAGGAGATCGACTTTCTCGTCCGCGCCCTCCGCGTGGGAGCGCGCCTCGAGTACGACCCCTCCCTGGTGGTCACGCATCCGGTCAAGGTGCCGTCCCCCGACGAGCTCGTCGCGCTCGGGCGGCGGGACGGAGGAAGTCTCGGTTACGTGCTCGCGGCCAACCGCTATCCCGCGGCGACGGTCCTGCGGCTGCTCGTGCGGCCGCTTGTCGCGTCGCTCGCATTCGCCGTCCTGCTGGATCGCACCCGCGCGCGGTTCCAGCTCGCGACGTTCGGCGGTCGCCTCCGCGGGCTGGTCGCCGGGCGCGGGCGACGCTGACAACTACGCGACGAGCGACGCGAAGAGCTCGGCGTGGCGGTCGAGCCAGTCGGAGAGCGCGAAGCGCTCGACCGCTCGCGCCCGGGCGCCCGCGGACAGACGGTCGCGGTCGGCGAGCACCGTGGAGACGGCTGCGGCGAGCGCCTCCGGCGACGGTGGCTCGTCCCGCTCGAATCCGTCGGGGTGCGGGACGCCGACACCGGCAACGTCGCCGACGAGCTCGACCGTGCCGCCGCTCGCCGGGTACGCGACCGGGATGCCGCACGCCATCGCCTCGATCACGGCGGTCGGGCAGGGGTCGTTGACCTTCGTGTGTAGCAGGATGTGTGCCCGGCGGTAGACGTCGGGCGCCTCGCGCTGCGCGTACCTCCCGGTGAGCTCCACGGCGGAGCCGAGCCCGAGCCGCGCGATCGTCGGGCAGGGATCGGAGACGAGCCGGCCGCTGACGAGGAGCCGCGCGCCGGGATGGGCGTCCAGCACGTGCCGGAACGTCTCGAGCGCGAGCTCGAGACGGTACTCCTGCGTCTGGTCGCCGCCGAGCAGCACCACAGGCCCGGCCGCCGGCACCGGCCCCGGGGTGAACGTCTCCACGTCGACGGCGTTCGGGAGTATCTCCCACGCGCAGTCGGGCACGCCGAGGAACGCATCCGAGGAGCGCTTGCTGAACAGGCTCTGGTAGAGGACGTGGTCCGCCCCGTGGAGCGCGCGACGAAGCGGCACGTTCAGCTCGTCCGTCCTCTCACCGGCCCAGCCCGGGTAGGCGACGCCGTCCTGGTTGACGACGACCTTCGCCCCACGCCGTCTCGCGACCCAGAGGAGCTGTCGGAGGTCGCGCGGAAGGTACGTCGTCCCGAGGTACAGGAGCGAGAAGTCCGTCGGCGTGTTCGGCCAGCGCGCCGCGAGCTTCTGGAGCTTCGCGGTGCCGCCGGCGACCGGCTCGCCCGCTGCGGGGATCAGGTCCCAGCCGTAGAAGACGCGGAGCCCCGGCCGTGCACGACCGCCGGTGAGGAGTCGCGCCCAGCGCGACACCGCGCGAGCGTGACGGGCCGCGCGCTCCCTATCCATCGCCACGGGGAGCGAAGCCGTCCAGAAGCCCCCACCAGCGCGGGGCGAGCGCGGCGTACGAGGTCGCCTCGGCCGTCGCCCGGCCCGCGCTGCGGAAGGCAGCGACGAGGCCGGGGTCGCCGGCGATTCGCACCACGCCCGCCGCGAGCGCCTCGACGTCGTCCACGTCGACCAGGAGACCGTTTTCGCCATCCTGCACCAGGTCGACCGCCTGCCCCACACGGGTCGTCACGAGCGGGACGCCGCTCGCGAGGGACTCGAGCACACCTTTTGGCCCGCCCTCTTGACGTGATGGGACGACGTACGCGTCGAGCGCCTGGTAGGTCCGCGCGAGCGCGTCGCGGTCAGGCGCCAGCAGGTGCACATGCCGAACGCCGCGCTCCTCGAGCCCGCGTCGGACGTACCCGCGAGCGAGGCCGGTGAGCACCACGACGAGGTTCCCGAGCCGCTCGTGCGCGAGCGCGAGCGCCTCGACCAACACGTCGGGCCCCTTGACGAGCTTCGGCTCGAGGCCGTCCCCCAGGCCCACGCCGTCCTTCTGGAACGACCCGACGACGAAGGCGTCGTCCGCGATCCCGAGCGCGACGCGGGCGGCACGCCGCCGCTCCTCGTCGACGAGCAAAAAGCGCGGGAGGTCGATTCCGAGGGGGATCCGATGGATGCGCTCCGCGGCTACGCCGGCCGAGCGGACGAGCTCCTCCATCTCGCCGTGCGTTACATGGATGCGGTCGAGTCGCGCCGGGTGACGGGCCAACGTCTCGTAGGCGCGGTCGAACTCTGGGAACCCCGGCGTGCCGGGGCGCCCGTGGAAGTACGACGTGCCGAGCACGTGGGACGACTCGGTCCAGAGCGGGTCGAGCGCAGCGAAGTGGCTCGTCAGGAACACGACCTGGCGGCGCGTCGACCGCGCCCAGGAAGGAGGACCGAGCGAGTGGCCCGCCTCGCGGGCGACCGACGAGATGAATGCCGCGTCGTCGTCGAGCGACCAGCCGAGGTCGTCGCCGAGGACGAAGAGACGTGACCGGTCGGGCCAGCGTCGCGACCGCCACCGGATCGCGGAAGCGCGGGCCGGGCGCAGCAGCGCGGTCGCGCGCCTCATCCCCGCAGCACCTCGAGGTAACGGTCGGTCACCTCGGCGAGTGACGGCACCGCGATCGCCGCCCGACGGGGCTCGAGCTCGTGCACGAGCTGATCGAGCGCATGTGCCACGTCGTCCGGCCCTTCGAAGCCGACCCCGGCGTCGCCGACGAGCTCGGGATGGCCGCCGCTTCGCCGGTAGAGGGCCGGAAGGCCGCATGCGAGCGCCTCGAGCAACGCGTTCGAGCACGGGTCGTCGAGGCTCGGGGCGACGTAGCAGTCCTGGCCGCGAAGGAGCTCCGCGAGCTCGTCGGAGGGCAAGGGCTGCTCGAGGCGCCACCCGGTGAGGCCGGCCGGCGGGCGGCCCACGAAGGTCAGCTCGTGACCCGCTCGGGATCGACCGACACGTCGAGCGACCTGAGCACGTCGCCGCCCTTTCGCGGATTGTCCGACCAGCTCGTGGCGACGACGCGGACCGGCCGTCCGTCGGCCGGCTCGCGGCTCGCGGGCGGGTGGAAGACAGCGGGGTCGGGTGCGTTCGTGATCACGACGGGGTCGACGAGCTCGATCCCGATCCCGAGGTGCGCGTCGAGGCTGAACTGCGACTGGAGAACGGTCGCGTCCGCGAACCGTGCGTTCATCGAGGCGATCCGGGCGTCCGTGCCGTCGTCGAAGCCGCGGTACACACCGATCGGGCCGTCCACGCGATGCACCATCCGTACGTCGTCGCGGGCGAACCCCTCGAGGCGCCGGAGCTCGAAGTTGAACGAGTTGAAGAGGCACGCGGGCGTCTCCGCCGAGATCCGGTTACGTTCGACGACGATGCCCCGACGGGCGAGCTCGCCGGCCAGTGCGTGGACGAACTGGTTTCCGCCGCCCGAGGGCGGTGGGGCGTAGGCGTGGAAGATCGCGACGTCGGCCCGGCCGCCGCGCCGGAACCGCACGTCGCGCTCGGTGCGGAGGCGCGAGCCAGCCCGGCGCACGACTTCCCGGGTGTGGACGAGGGCAGCGCGGGGCGCGGTCCGGAGCGACATCCGCCGTACGGTAGACGGCGAAAGCGCGCTTGCAACAGTGTGTTGCAAGCGTTGTCCCGCACGTAGTGGGAGCCCGCGGTCAGGGACGAGAGCGTGCGAGCTCGCAGATCCGGAGCAGCCGCTCCGCGTAGGACTCGACGTCCGCCGTCGCCTCGACGGTCGCCCGAGCCTCGCGTCCGAGGCTGGCCGCGAGCGCCGAGTCGGCGAGCACGCGCGAGACGGCCGCACCGATCGCATCCGGATCCCCCGGCGGGACGAGGAGGACGTTCTCTCCGTCGCGCAGCGCCCCGGCATCCCACAGGCCGCGCGTCCGCGAGAGGACGACCGGCCGCGCGCACGCCGACGCCTGCAACGTGACACTCTGACCCGAAGGCTGCGGGACGTCCTTCACAGGGACGACGACAACTGCCGCCGAGCGGAACGCGGAGCGGACGTCCGCGTCGGTCAACACCCGCCTGTGCCAGTCCGCCGGCTCCCAGCGGACGTTGTCCGGGAGGGACGGGGGCCGCCGGTGCATCGTCAGGATCCGGACCTCGGCGTCGATCTCGGGCGCCGCCCGGAGGAGCGTCGCCCAGTCGCGGTGGCCGTCGTTCCCGATCGCGAGCACGCCCGCGCCCGGCCCGTCTGCGTCCGCGGGGGCCCAGAACCGCGTGTCCACGCCGAACGGGTTCAGGTGGACGCGCTCCGCGAGCCCTGGGTCGAGCGCAAGGAGGCCGGGCGCCTCACCGGGCCCGTAGAGCATCGCGTGCATCGAGCGGAGGAGCGGCAGGGTCGTCGCCCGGCGGGCTCGTCCCCACGGGCGGTTGAGCAGGCCAGCGACGATCCCGACCAGCGGCGTGCGCAGACGATGGCCGCGTCGCCATACGGCGAGCGCAACCGCCGTTCCCGTCGTCGTCGCCACGACGACCTCCACCTCGCGGAGCTGCGGGAGAAGACCTCGGGTCCCGTGGAGCACGGCAGCCGACAGATGCGGCGGCAGCCGCTCGAGGCCCGCCTGCCGGTCGACGAGGCGCCGGGCGAAGGGACCCGACGGAGCGTCGGGATCGACCTCGTAGTGGCTCACCTCGTGGCCCCGCCGCTCCAGCTCGACGGCGCCGAACAGGAACTCGGTCGGTCCCCGCCCTGCTCTGGCGTCCTCGAGACGTGCGAGCCGGCCCGGGTAGTGGACAAAGGCGATCCTCACCGCGAGCCGAGGCTAACCGCTGCAGGGCGAGCGACCCCTCGTCTACCCTCCGCGACGATGCACCGACAGCGGACGAAGCTGGCGTCGCGGGTGAACCGCGTCGCCTCCTCGATCGAGCGACGAGGGATCGTCGCGACCTACGAGCTCCACGACCGGCTGCTCGGGAACCGCGGCGCGCGCAAACGGTTCGCGTCGCACGAGCCCGTGCTGAACGACGTGCAGCGCGGGATCGTCGAGGCGCTCGACCG
Source organism: uncultured Actinomycetes bacterium (assembly GCA_963742625.1). Classification (GTDB taxonomy): domain Bacteria; phylum Actinomycetota; class Thermoleophilia; order Gaiellales; family Gaiellaceae; genus Gaiella. The sequence continues at coordinate 1,020,432 of CAVUMO010000001.1, read as the reverse complement.
CGAGGGGTACGTCACGCTGCCGTTCTCCGAGCTCGTCGGCGAGGACGTCTGGCACGCCGTCCAAGCCCAGGGCAACGCGTTCGTCGAGGAGACCGAGCGCACTCTCGCGGAGGGCGGCCGCGGCAAGGTGCGCGCAGGGAAGGAGTTCGTCATGCGCGCGTACAGCTTCGAGGGCACAACCCTCGGGGCCGACAACGCGTGGTTCTCGGCCTCCGCGTCGCGTCGGATGCTCGACGTCGCAAACGCCTACCTGCGGCTGGATTCCAAGCTCTCGTACGTGGATCTCTGGTACACCGCGCAGCAGCCGGCGAGCGACGAACGGGTCGCCTCGCAGAACTGGCACGTCGATTTCGACGACAAGCACCTTCTCAAGGCGTTCGTCTACCTCTCGGACGTCGGCACCGACCACGGCCCGTTCGAGTACGTCCCGGGCAGCCAGCCAGGCGGGCGCCACCATGAAGTGCGCCCGTGGACGCCGATGGGCTACGGCCGCGTCCCGGACGAGGACGTCGCCCGGAGCGTCCCCGCGGAGGAGATCGCGAGGTTCACGGGCCCGAGGGGGACGCTGATCCTGTGCAACACGAGCGGCCTTCACCGCGGCGGCTTCGCGACCGCCGGCCCGCGGATCCTGGCGACAGCGACCTACTGCTCGCCGGCCTCGCTCAAGGCGCTCTCGAACCGGAACTACGACTCGACGCTCGAGAGCGGCGACCCGGTCGTCCGCTACGCGCTTTCGTAGCGGCGCGCGCCGACTTCCGCGAGCCCCCCGTCGGCGTCGGCGTACTCGGTCGTCCAGTCGAGCAGCGGCCGGACACCGCCCTTGACGTGGCCGGTGTGCAGGCCCTTGGCCGTGTCGCCGAGCCCTGGGTCGACGACCTGGAACTTGACGATCGCGGGGACGTTCACGTGGTTCGCGAAGCCGCCGCCGCCGCCGCCCGCGAAGGACGTCACCGCGACGTCGACCGCGATCACGCCCTCGTTGAGCAGGTTCGGCGGGACCCAGGCGGTGCACCGATAGGTGCCCGCTCGAGGCGCGACGTGCCAGCGAGGCGATGTGTCGAATGCGTTGAAGACGATCTCCCCGCGGTCGTTGGTGAGCTTGATCTTCGGGAAGACCGGCTGCTGCTCGTCGAGCACGACGAACTGAACCTCGATGCCGACCGGCTCGCGCACGTCGGCGGTGCTCACGGCGTCGCCGTTCTCGTCGACGACCCGCGCCGCGAGGAGGCGGAGCGCATCGGTCCCGGGTGCGTGCTCGGCGGCGAATGCGATCTCCGATCCCGACCCGGACGCGCCCTGGAGGTACGCCGAGACGACATCCTCGGACGGCCCTCCCTGGACGAGATGACCACCCTCGAGCCAGTACGCGCGATCACAGAGCCGCGTGATCGCGCTCATGTCGTGAGAGACGAAGATCACCGTCCTGCCCGAGCTGGAGATGTCCTCGATGCGCCCCATGCAGCGCTGCTGGAACTCGTAGTCCCCGACGGCGAGCACCTCGTCGATGATCAGCACCTCCGGGTCCAGGTGCGCGGCCACGGCGAACGCCAGCCGGACGTACATTCCGCTCGAGTAGCGCTTCACGGGTGTGTCGATGAACTTCTCGATCCCGCTGAACGCGACGATCTCGTCGAACTTCGCCTGGATCTCGCGCCGCTTCATCCCGAGGATCGCCCCGTTCAGGTACGTGTTCTCGCGGCCGGTGAGCTCGGGATGGAAGCCCGTGCCCACCTCGAGGATGCTCCCCACCCGACCGCGGATCGACGCGGTTCCCTCCGTCGGCGACGTGATCCGCGTGAGGATCTTGAGGAGCGTGGACTTCCCCGAGCCGTTCCTGCCGATGAAGCCGACGACCTCACCCTCCGTGATCGTGAACGAGACGTCCTTGAGCGCCCAGAGGTCCTCGAGCGAGTGGTCGACATGCTCGAGGTGCAGCGTGCGCCGTGCCGCGTGGGCGAGCGTGTCGCGCAGCGTCTGATACCCGGCCCTGTACTCGCCGATCCTGTAGCGCTTCGAGAGCCCCTCGGCGACGACCGCGGTCATATCGTGTCCGCGAAGCGGTACTCGGAGCGCCGGTAGAACCACAGCCCGGAGAAGAAGAAGACGACCGTCATCAGCACACCGAGCCCGAGCATGGTCGCGGTGGGGGGCGGCGTCCCGGCCACTGCCCAACGAAAGCCGGTGATCGCCCCGACAGCCGGGTTGAGCGAGGCGACCGCGATGTACTTCTCGGGGATCGCTCCCGCCGCGTAGATGACGCCCGACGCGAAGAGCCAGAGCTGGACGAGGAAGGGCACGACGTACGGGACGTCGCGATAGCGCACGTTGATCACAGCGAGGAACGAGCCGAGCCCGATCGCTGTCATCGCGAGCATCAGCAGGAATGCCGGCGCCCAAACGATCGTCGGGTGGATCGAAACGCCGTACCACTCGGTGATCCCGAGCGCGACGACGAACGAGAACGCGAAGTCGACGAGCGGGACGAGCACACAGGCGAGCGGCAGGATGAGGAGCGGGAAATGCACCTTCTGCACGAGCATCCGGTTGGTCAGGACGCAGCCCGCCGTGAGGGTGAACACCGCCGCGAGGAACGTCCACGGGACGAGGTTGAGCATCGAGAACACGGGATACGGCAGCCCCTGTGAGGGAAGCTGCGCGAACTTCCCGAAGATCAGCGTGAACACGACCATCGTCAGCAGCGGCTGCAGGACGGCCCACGCGATCCCGATCAGCGACTGCTTGTAGCGCACCTTGACGTCGCGCCAGGCGAGGATCAGCGCGAGGTCGCGCGCGCGCCAGAGCTCGCGGAAGTCGGGGAGGCCGCTACGCCCGGCGGGCCGGATCAGCGTGACGGGGGCGTCGCTCGTGATCTCGCTCATGGGTGTCCCGTCGGCGCCCGGCGCCTGCGGGCACACGCGGGCGAACGTCCGTGGATCGTACCGGGTGCCCCGGCGCTGCCCTCCCGCCCTCAGCCGCCACCGAGCGCCACGGATTGCTCCAGCCCGCCGATCGCCCGCTCGAGGCGCTCGGTGCGGCCCTGCAGCTTCACCCATCCGTCGTGCTCGAGCATCGCCTGCGCCTCGACGGCGAACGCCACGTCTTCGGCGAGCGTCGGCGACGGCGGCTCGGGAGCGGTCGTCCCGGCGACGAGGGCCTGGAGCCGGTCGCGCGCGCGGGTGTCCTCCGCCAGCTCGCCCGACTCGATCCCGCGCCGGACGGCGTCGTCGTCGAGCGCGAGCCGCCTGTAGAAGACGTCGTCCCCCGCCTCCTCGAGCGCGCGCGCAGCCGCGTCGGTGTGCTGCGGCACGGACGTCCCGGGGCTCCGTCGCCCCGCGTCGCGGGCAACCTGGAACTTGCGCCGTGCCTGGTCGACGCTACGCACCGGGAAATGGAGGATCTCGAAGGGCAGCCACTCTCGGATCAGCGGGAGCGGCGGCCCGAGCGCGTCGTGGTTCCCCTGCGTCACGACGACGTCCGGGCGTGCGCGGTGCACGACCTTGACCTGCGCGTGGAACGGGTCGGTGAGGTCGGGCGACGGCCGCCGCCGAACGGTCATGCGCTCGAAGAACGGGCGGCCGTCGTCGGGCCGCGGGACGAAGTTGCGCCAGAGGCCCCGGAGCGCCCCGTAACGAGGCGGCACGGCAGCGAGCACCTCGGCGAGCGACCCGTCGCGGGGCCACCACAGCTCGTCCGCGTCCGCGTTGACCACCCAGTCGGCTCCGAGCTCGGTCGCGGCGAGGCGGGCCATGCGGGTCACCCACTCCGACTGGCGAAGCTCCTCCGACTCCTCCCGCACCAGCGTCAGGACGGCGTCGTGCTCGAACCGCCGGAGGATCTCCGTGGTGCCGTCGGTCGAACGGTGGTCGGTGGCGACGACGTGCGCGATGCCGAGGTCGAGGTGGTGGAGCAGGTTCGCCTCCACGACATCCGCCTCATCGCGGACGAGCAGCGTGAGGACGACCTTCATCCCGGCCGGACGCGCCGGATCGTGCGACGCACGATGCGCTCGAGCCGCACGGGAGCCCTGGCCTCCAGCGCTCCCACCCGGCGGTCGAGGTCGTCGAGCCAGCGCTGGGTGCGGATCACGTCCGCCTCGCCGAGCACGGCTGCGTCGACCGCGAACGAGGCCGTCTCGAGCGTCGTCGGTCGCTCGAAGCGGAGCGTGTCGGCCCCTGTGCGGACGGTCGCCAGTGCGTCGCGGACGCGGGTGTCCTCCTCGAGGAGGCCTTCGGCCAGCCCGCGCTCGACGTCGTCAGGCCCCAACGCGAGGGCGGCGAAGTAGGCGTCCACCTGGCCGCGCGCCGCCGCGTCGTGCTGGAGCGCGTGGTACGCGGTCCCGGCCGCGCGCGCCACGTCCGCCGAAGCGTAGAACTTGGCGACCGCGTCCCCCCAGGCGCGTCCCTTGCGCTCGACCTGGGCGGGCGTGCGCAGCGGAAAGTGGAGGCACTCGATCGGGTACCAACCCCGGAGGGGCTGGAGCTCCCGTGAGCGGACGGCATGGCCGCCCTCGACCAGCTCGATCGTCGGCGAGGCGCGATGGACGACCTTGCGGTACGGCCGCCAGGGGCTCGCCGGGTCGTTGATCGGGGCACTCGTGCGCAGGCGGTAGGTCATGCGCTCGTCGAAGGGCCGTCCGTCGTCGGGCACCGGCACGAAGTGCCGGACGAGCGACTGGACGATCCCGTAGCGTCGTGGGACCGCCTCGAGCACCTCCCGGAGCGAGCCGCCGCGCGGCCACCAGAACTCGTCGGCGTCCGCGTTGATCACCCAGTCGGCGTCGTACTCGGTCGCCGCGAGCCGGGCCATCCGCGTGACCCACTCGCGCTGGAGGAACGGGCCGTCGGGCTCACGGAGCACGCGCACACTTCCCCCGCGTTCGAGTCGTTCGAGCACCTCCAGCGTGCCATCCGTCGAGGCATGGTCGGTGACGATCGCGACGTCGACGCCCGCGGCGAGGTGGAAGGCGAGCTGCTCCTCGACGATGTCTCGCTCGTCCCGGACGAGCAGGGTCATCACGACCGTCACGGGCTCGAACCGTAGACGTCAGAGGTAGTCGACGTGGGCGTCCTCGAACGTCCGCACGCGCGCCCGCTCCCCGCCGTACGCGTCGAGCAGGCGCGGGACGTAGGAGGCGAGCGCATCCTCGTAGGTCACGCGTCCCTCGAGGAGGCGGACGGCCGCGTCGGCGATCTCGTCGAGGTCGTCGCGAAGCCGGGCTGCGCTGACCGCCCACGCCCTCGGCCCCTCCCCGTCGGAGTCCGGGTCGACCAGCGGCAGCGTCCGGCCCTGCGTGAACACCTCGTGCTCGCGGCGCGTCGGGAGCACGGAGTGGAACGGAACGCCGTTGAAGAAGTACTCGTGCCAGTCGCCGCCCGAGAGCGTGAGCCATGGGGTGCCGACTGCGAGCGCCGCCATCCCGAACCCCGTGTGCGGCGAAAGAAAGAGCCGGGCGCCCTCGACGGTGGCGAGCTGCGAGAGGATCGGACGGTCGAACGCGTCGACTGCGGCCCGCCGGGACTCGAGCAGCCGGCCGACCTCCTCGCGGCCGATCCCGCTGACCGTCCGACCCCCGGCCGCGCCAAGTCTTCCGACGAATGCGAATCCGACATCGGGGATGCGCCGCTCGAGCTCGTCGAGGATCGACTGCCAGGAGGCAAGGGACGGGTAGAGGTGCCGCGCGCCGCTCCCAGCCGGCATCACCGCGATCGTCGGCCGCCCGCCGAGCTCACGTGTGGCCTGCTCTCGCGTCTCGTGCGGCAGGTCGAGGCGCAGCTCCTGGTGCGGCGCGTAGGGAGGCGGCGGGACGCCGATGACACCCTCGCTCAGGCGACCGCGGAAATGCCGGCGCGCGGCCTCGTAGTAGCGCCTCAGCCCCTCGAACCGCTGCTGCTCGGGATCGATCGACGCGGGATGGTGCACGACGTGGTCCCAGTCGCGCGGCACGCCGCGCAGCGCCCGTCGGGGATCGCCGTCCTCCGCCCCGAAGCTCGAGTACGGGACGGGGAACGCGCGTTCCACGCATGGGACGCACGTCGCGAGCTCGGTCGGCGAGGCGCCGTTCAGCACGAGGGAGATGCGCAGCGAGGGGTCTGCCGCGTGATACGCCTGACACCGCCGGAGCGCCTCGACGACATGGCCGACCGCGTGCGAGTACCAGTGGTCGACGAGAAGCGTCGGCGGCCCGTCGGCCGCGCTTCGACGCCGGAGGATCACGCCGCCCTCCACGACGGACGCCGCTGCCACGGCCGCCAGACGGCGAGCGTCCGCTGGAGCGGGGCCCAGTCGTCGACGCCGCGCTTCGCCAGCTCCGCGCGCATCCTCGCGCGAAGCGCGGAGTCGTCGTAGGTGCCGGAGACCTTGCCGAGGTGTCGGACGCGGACGGCGTCGACGATGCCGAGCGGGAGGCCGAGATCGATCCAGTCGAGCTCGAGCCCCCAGCCCATCCCGCGCGCATCGGGAAGGGGGGTCACCCGCGGGACGGCGTCCGCGGCGACCACGACCAGCGGTCCGCTTTCGACGAACGTGGTGAGGCGGACGCGCGAGCGTGGGCGGGCGCGCGTGATGCCGTGGCTCACCTCGGAGCCCGCGACGTGCGCGGGTTGCGCGAGGGCGAGACCGGCGCGCTCGCTCAGCGCGACGAGCTCGACGACATCGCCTCGGTCGAACGCGATGTCGTCGTCCGAGAGGAGGACGGGGCCGTCGACCGGTCCGTGCCGCTCGAGCACGCGGTTGAGCAGCGGCAGCTTCTCGCCCGGGCCCTCGCCCACCGTGACCGCGGCGAGCGGGCCCGCGACGCGGTCGAGCGCCCACCACGCCGTCGACCAGCCGGCCCCGAGCGCGGGCTCCAGGAGCCGCTCGACGAGGGGAGCGTTCGCCTCGCGGTAGATCCCGACGATCGCAGGCCGCGGCGTCTGCGTCACGCGCCGACCCCGTCGAGGATCGCCTCGACGACGCGGTCGGCGCTGCGGCCGTCGACCGGCCCGACGACACGCTCGACGACCGCGCGCCGCCGGTCACGCAACTCGCCCGGATCGCGCAGGCACCGCTCGATCCCCGCTACGACCTCGTCGAACGACCGCGCCTCGTAGAACGCGCCGGAGCCTGCGACGTCGCGGTAGTGCTCGCCGACCACGCTCTTGTGCGCCCACGACTCGCCCGGCGGTACGCCCTCGTCGTAGAGGACGCAAACCGCCGGCCGGTCGTTGACCAGGGCGTCGAGCAGGATCGTCCCGGCGTTCGAGACGACGGCGTCGGCGTGCTGGAGGACCGTCGCCAGCGCCTCGAGGTCGGTGAAGCTCGGCTCCTGCACGGCCGCGCCGGGTCTGGCGAGCGCCGCAGCGAAGCGCTCCCGCCAGTCGCGGTCGCGCGGGTGCGGCCGGAAGAGCAGCGAGAAGCGCCGGTCCGCGCCGCTCTCGGCCCACCACGACACCAGGCGCGCGAAGAACCGACCCTCGTACGGCATGTTCGTCGGTGTGTTGCCCATCACGGCGACGACCGGCTTTGACGCGTCGAGCCCGTAGGCGTCGAGAAGCTCGTCGAACGCCGCGCGGAGCCGCCGACGGTGGAACACGTCTGCCTGCGGCCAGCCGGTCACGACGATCCGCGGCGCCTCCACGTCGTGGTAGCGGACGAGATCCTCCCGCATCGCCTCGTTCTGGACGACGTAGCGGTCGAGGCCGTTCCAGATCACGCCTTTGCCCACGGTGTGATCCCAGCTCGCGACGTAGCCCACGACGGTCAGGTCGAGACGCCGCGCGAGCACGATCAGCGGCGTCGCGGACTGCATCTGGACGTTCGAGAGCACGATCGCGGGCCGCTCGCGCTCGAGTCGCCGGCGGAGGGCGCTCGAGACGTGGCGTCGAGGAGAGAAGTGCCACGCGCGCATGGCGCCCTCGATCCTCGGCCGCACCGGCAGCGGACCGATACGGGAGGAGTCGAGCAGGTAGTTGCGGTGGCCGGGCGCCATGCGCTCTCGGTGGAACCCGTGCCGCAGGTTGAGGCGGATCGCGAGCGGGTAGTAGCCGATCCGCTCGTCGAGCCAGCGGTCTACACGGCGGAGAACCCGCTCGGGCGGCGCCACCTGCGCCGGGTAGAGGTCGTCGACGTGGTATGCGGCGACCTCGGCCGGGAGGCGCGCCGCCCACGGCTCCGCATCCGCTCGGCGGAACGTGAACGCCGTGCGAAGCCGCCCGTCGAGCGTTCCCTCCAATCCGTCGACGATCCCGCAGTCGAAGAACACCCGGGCCGTGAGCGGGTCCGCGACCACGACCCAGATGGGCTCGTTCACGCCCGCGCGTGGCCTTCGAGCGCGAGTGCCACGCGGTCCGCGAGCGACGCGCCGTCGAGCCCGTGGTACCGGAGCGCCTCGACGGGCGTGCCGCAGGCGGGCCAGCCTTCGACTCCTGCGACGGAGACCGTCGGCGGCTCCGGGAGCGTCGCGACAGCTCTGCGGAGCGCGTCGCCCAGCGCGCCGACCGGCGCGTGATCCTCGACGACGAGCAGCTCACGGACTCCGTTGAACGTGTCGCCGAGCCAGTCCTCGTCGATCCGGTTCAGCCACGGCATCGCGACCACAGCGGCGGCGATCGCCCGTTCCGCGAGCAGCGTCGCGGCGGTGAGTGCCTCGTGCAGCATCACCGGCCCGTACGAGACGAGCATCGCGTCCGTGCCGTCGCGGAGCGTGACGCCGACCCCTGGCTCGACGCCGTACTCGACAGGGAGCTCGATCTTGCGGGGCGACGGCCCGATCGCGAGCCGGATCGCGACGCTCTCTTCCGCCTCCAGCACCGCCCACTCGACGACGGCGCGCGTCTCCTCGGCGTTGCATGGGTGGACGACGGCGACGCCCGGGATCGCCGCGACGAGCGACGCGTCGCGCAGGCTCTGGTGGGACTTTCCCGGGCCGGCGGGGATGAGCCCTGCGTAGTGCATCGCATACACGACCTTCGTCCGCTCGCTCGCCTGGTTGTAGATCTGCTCGTTCGCGCGGGAGGCGAGGAAGCTCGCGAACGAGTTGACGACGGGGACGAGACCGTGACGGGCCATTCCGGCCGCCATCGAGACCATGTCCTGCTCGGCGATCCCGTTCTCGACGAACCGGTCTGGCTCAGCCAGCTCGAACGCACGGACCCGGCAGTCCGACGCGAGGTCGGCGTCGAGCACGACAAGCCGCGGCTCGCGGGCGGCGAGCTCGAGCAGCGCGTCCCCGTACGCGGCGGCGACATACTCATCGGTCACACGCGTGCGCCCGCGTGCCTGCTCCGCTCTCGGGCTCGCCCGCCAGGCTCGTCCCGCGTGCGTCGTCCCCCGCCGGCACCGGCTCGGTGGCCACCGGCTCCAGCCCGTCTGCCCCGGCGAGCTCGCGGATCCGGCCGAGGAGCTCCTCCGCCGCCCGCTCGAACGTCTCGTCGTCGGGCGCGCCCGCATGCCAGCGGTACGTGCCACCGCCCGCGGCGAGCGCGACAGGATGCTCCATGAACGAGACGCCCTTCCCCTTGATCGTCCTCGCGACGAGCACGGCCGGCGTCCCCTCGTCGTCTGCGGAACGCAGCGAAAGCGGCCCGCAGCGCGGCGTGGTCGTGGCCGTCGCAGGTCGCGACCCGGCAGCCGAAGGCGCGGAGCTTCTCGTCGAGGCGCTCGAGCGCGAGGATCTCCTCGGTCGCCTTGTCCGACTGGAGCTCGTTCCGGTCGACGACGACGAGCAACCGCCCGACCCGCTGGTGCGCGGCGGCCTGGAGCGCCTCCCAGTTCTGGCCCTCCTGGAGCTCGCCGTCTCCGACCATCACGACAACGCGGCCTCCGCGACCGAGATGGCGCTTGGCCCAGGCGATCCCCCGGGCCTTCGAGATCCCCATCCCGAGCGAGCCGGAGTTCGCCTCGATCCCCGGGACGCCGACGTCGGGATGCCCGTCGAGGCCGCCGAGGCGCCGGAGCCGCAGCAGGCGCTCGGCAGGGATCACGTCGAGGGCGTTGAGCGCTGCGTAGAGGCCGGGCACGTCGTGCCCCTTCGAGGAGAAGAAGACGTCGCGGTCGGGCGAGTCGAAGCCGACCTGGGCGACGTTCAACTCCTCCCAGAGCAGATGTGCGACGACGTCGAGCGAGCTGAACGTCGAGCCGAGATGGCCCGACCCCGCGCGCTTGACCGCGGTGAGGGCGTTGAAGCGGCACATGTCGGCGAGCAGGGCGAGGCGCCCGTTCGAGTCGAGGTCGGCGTCGGCAACACGCCGAAACTCGCCGGGCGGGATGAGCTCGAGTCGAGGCACGGCGTGATTGTAGGGACGCCCGTTCGCCGTCACCCCGGGCCGAGGTCAGACGCGTCTCGGGGCGAGCAGGCCGACGAGCGCGGCGACGATCCAGACGGGGACGAAGGGAATCTGGAACTCGCTCTGCGGCGCCTGCGAGAGCGCATGGACCAGAAGGATCACCGCCGCGACCGCGCCGAGGACGAGCACGGGCGCAGTCCCGATGGGCCGGCGGATCGTGAGCGCGATCGCCGCCACCAGGATCCAGAGGATCGGGCGCGGCCACCGGTCGCTGAGCGTCCCGCCCTTCGAGGCGAGGCTCGCGTTCGAGTCGCGCGTCGGCAGCTGCGCGTTCCAGTCCCGGATCGTGTCGACGAGCTCCGAGTAGCGCCGTGCCTGACTCACGTCGCCGAGCGCCGCCAGCGGATCGGGGACGACGCAGCGCTCGAGGTCGTCGGTCGGGCACCAGACGAACCCGTAGCGCACCGCCTGGACGAGAGGCGAGACGGTGATCGGCGCGGGGAATGGCTTGCCGTCGATCGTCAGCTCCGCCGGCAGCTCGGGGATCGGCACCGGCCGAGTGCGCGGCGCCGGCGCATAGCGCTGGGAGAGGAAGTCCCAGAACGTGTCGGCGACGCCGCGCACGTAGCCCCAGGGGTCGGCGCGAATCGCCTCCGTCGACGCGTCGAACAGCACGTCGTAGTCCGTGTCCCAGCCGAAGACCTGGTCGGAGAGGGCGATCATCCGGATCACCTCGAGGTTCCCGGCGCCGTGGAAGTACGTGTGAATGTCCACGCCCCGGCGCTTGTACGGGGGCAGCGTGAGGACGTTCCGCTCGACCGCGTCCGCCAGCTTCCGCGACGCGGGGCCGTTCGCCGGGTCGACGTCGCCCGCGACGCGGAAGAACGGCACCCACGCCTTGCTGCCGCGCGCGACCGTGAAGTCGTCGTACCGCGCCGCGTTCTGCCCGGCCCAGAGGGCCAGGGGGACGATCGCTGCCGCGAGCGCGACGGCTGCGCCGGCAAGGATCGGTCGCGTGCCGCGCCGCGCGACGAGCGGGACGAGGACGCAGGCGAGGATCGCGACCTGCGCCGCGGGGCGGCACAACGTGAGCAGCGCCACGCCGAGCCCCACCCCGCCCAGCCACCAGCCTGAGCCCGTGCTCCACGCACGCACGACCGCCCCCGACCACCAGGCGAGGAGAAAGGCGAAGACCGGGTCGCTCGAGACCTCGTGGAACAGGCCGGCGTACGTCGGGGTGACGAGCAACACGAGAGCGACCGCGAGGGCGGCGGTGCGCGAGATCGGGACGACCGCCCAGGCCCAGCCGAGGAGCGAGAGCGCGTAGAGGAACGCGAACACGACCTCGGTCAGGCGCGCTCCGCCGAGCCACATCGGGATCCCGGTGACGAGCGGCGCCACCGGCGTCCGGAAGACCTGGAGGGCGGAAAACGGCGGGTCCGAGTCGCCCGCCTGGAGGAACCAGAGCCAGTAGTCCCACGAGTCGCGACCCCGCTCGAGCGGCCACGCGATCGCCTGGACGCCGTAGCTCGCGAGCGCCACGAGGACGAGGAGCGCCCCGCCCCGACGCGAGACGAGACGCTCTGTCGAGGGCGCCCTCACGAGCCGGGACGGTACCCCGCCGATCGGCGCGCGGTTTAGCCTCTCGCCCATGCGGAGGACGGCGACGAGGCGCGACCTCGCAGTGCTCACCGTCGCCGCGCTGGCGCTCCTCCTCGCGACCGCTGCGCTGACCTGGTCCCGGGCGAACGACGCGTCCTCGTGGGATGTCCCGCTGTACCAGTCGTTCGGCGACCGGATCGTCGCGGGGGACGTGCCGTACCGCGACGTCCGGATCGAGTACCCGCCGGGCGCCCTTCCCGCTTTCGTGCTGCCCTCGCTCGTCGCGTCGGGCGAGAACCCGGTCTACGAGCCCGAGATGAACGACGCCGCGCGCAGTTACGCACGGTCGTTCGCCGCGTTCATGACCCTGCTCCTGGCCGCGACGGTGGTGTTGACCGCCGTCGCGCTGGGCGCGCTCGCCGCCACCGTCGGGCACGCCGCGGTCGCGCTCGGCCTCGTCGGCGCGACGCCCCTCCTGCTCGGGGAGCTCGCGCTGACACGCTTCGACGCGCTCCCCGTCGCGCTCACCGCGCTCGCGGTCGCGGCGCTCCTGCGCGGACGGTCGCGACTGGCCGCTATGGCGCTCGGCGCTGCGATCTCCGCGAAGCTCTACCCACTCCTCCTGCTCCCGCTCCTTGCGATCTACGTCGCGCGCCGCCGCGGGCGTCCGGGAGGCCCTCGTCGGGGTCGCGCTCGCCGCGGCCACGGTCGCCGTCGTCGTGCTGCCGTTCGTCGCACTCGCGCCCAGCAATGCCTGGTTCTCGATCCGCGCCCAACTGACGCGCGGCGTCCAGGTGGAGAGCCTCCCGGGGAACGTCGCGATCGCCGTCGGCCGCGCTGCCGACCACGTCGGGCTCGGCTCGCTCGGCGTCGGCGTCGACGAGGGTGGCACCGGTGCCGTCCGGAGCGCGGACGTCACGGGTAGCCTCGGGCAGATCCTCGGCGTGCTGGGCGGCCTCGCCGCGATCGCGGTCGTGGTCGGCGTCTGGCTCGCCGCCTGGCGTCGTCCCGAAGCGTCGCCCGCCCGCCTCGTGCGGGATCTCGGCGCGGTCGTCGCGGCACAACTCGCGCTCGGGCGGGTGCTGTCCCCGCAGTTCGTCCTGTGGCTCGTCCCGCTCGTGCCGCTCGTCGCGGGCCGGCGGGGTCGGGTCGCAAGCGCGCTACTCGCGATCGCCCTCGTCGCGACGCAGGTCTGGTTCCCGGATCTCTACCGCGACTACGTGAACGAGCGTGGCGCCTTCGAGACGGGTTACTTGCTGCTCCGGAACGTACTGCTGCTCGGCGTGCTGGCGGCACTCGTCTGGCCGACAGCCGGTCTCGTCCGGTCGCCGAGGAGTGCCACGGAGGCAAACAGCACGAAGGCGGGCACGACGGGTACGGCGTAGGCCGGTTCGGCCCAGACTGCACTCACGGTCGCGAGGAGCATCAGGAGCGCGCCCGCGACCGGCGCGACGGTCGCCCACCACCGCCACGGCCGGCGCAAGCCGACTCCGACCACCCCGGCGAGAAGCCAGAGGAGAGGCGGGGGGTAGAGCTTCGACGAGCGGTCCATCTGCAGGCCGAGCCAGGGGCTCCACCAGCGATCGGGGAAGGCGGCGTACAGCTCCGCCACCCAGCGGTCGTTCGCCTCCCAGCGGGCGCGCTTCGCAGGATCGTCGAACACGACGTGGTGCTCGGTCGCGGACGTCCAGACCTCGCGGATCGAATGGTCGGGCGTCGAGATCTGTGCACTCTGGTTCTCCGAGGGGATCGGCTCGCCCTCCGTGGGCGCGGGCAGCTCCGTGCCGTTCACGACGACCGTCGGCGGCGGGGCGGGCGTCGCCGGGGCGCTCGTCGCCGCCGCCTCGGTCGCCGCGGCCTTCCGGCCGGCGAAGAGCGGCTTCCAGAGCTCCTTCACGAAGTCCTGGAACACCGCCCAGGAGAACGTCCCCGGGTGGGCGAGCACCGCCTCCCTTGCCGTCCGCCCGAGGATCGAGTAGTCGGAGTCCCAGCCGTAGACGCGGTCGGAGAGGCTGATCAGGTCCTCCTGCTCGCGCGGGCTGCCGCGTGAGAAGAACGTCGCGAGATCGATCCCGTACGAGCGGTACGGCTCGCGGGGCAAAAGGTCGCGCTGGACGTCGGCGGCGAGCTCGCGCGAGGCCGCGCCGTTGTCGGGCCGGACGATGTGGTCGACGATGAACGCCCGGAAGAACGGCAGATTCGCCTGCGTTCCACGCGAGACCGCGAAGTCGTCGTACCGCCAGGCGTTCGTCGCCGCCCAGGCGCCGAGCAGGACGACGGTGACCCCGACGAAGGCCGCCGCGCGGCCGACCCGCACCCGCCACGGAGCCGCGAGCGCGAGCGGGAGGATCGCGGCGACGAGGAAGATCTGGTTCGCGGGGCGCGTCAGCGCGATGAGCGCGGTCGCGAGTCCCGCGCCCGCGAACCACCAAACGGACGGCCGGAGTGCGGCACGCACGATCACCGCGGTCCAGACGGCGAAGCCGGCGGCGAAGACGATCTCGGTCGCGAGCTCGTGGAACACGACGCCGTAGCCCGGGTAGAGCACGAGCGCTGCCCCCACCAACACGGCCGGACCGCGGCCGAAGAGGAGCGCGGTCCTCGCGTAGAGCAGGACGGAGCCTGCGAAGAGGAGCGCGCCGAAGAGCTCGACGAGCCACGGCTGGCCGAGGTCGAGCACTCCCCCGACGACGAGCGGCGCCACGGGCGTCCGATTGAGCATCTCCCAGGGGAACACCGCGTTGGTGTGCCAGAAGTCCACGTAGACCGCGAGGTACGACTCGAGGTCACGGCCGGGCCCTTCCGGCCAGCCGAGGCTCTGGATCGCGAACACCACGAACGCGGCGCCGACGAGGATCGCGGCGCCGCGGCGCGTGTCGGCAAGCGCCGCGGCCCGCGCCCAGACGCGACCGAGCACGTTCCTCATCGCGCGGGCTCCGCGAGCTGGAGTGGGCCGGCGACCCGCCAGAGCCGGAGCCCCTCGACCGTTCCCTCGGCGACGACCTCGCCGACCAGGTCGAGCTCCTTCGGTGCCACGACCCATGCCGGGTGGACCGTGCCCGTGTCGGCGAGGAGCACGCTTCCGCCGCCGACGCGCACTTTGGTCGACGCGAGCGTCGGCGCGTACCCGCCGCCGAGGTCGTACGCGTCGCCGATCGACGCGTTGAAGAACTCGGTCAGCCGGAGGGCGTCGCGCGTCTCGACCGACACGCCGCCGGCCAGCGTGGCGACCTTCGCGCCGGACGGGACGGCGCCGTCGACCCAGGAGACGGTGTCGGCGTCCAGCGGCGCGAACGTCGTGTTCCGGGCCGCGTCGATCCTCGAGTGCCACGCGAACCCGGCATTCAGTGCGAACACGGCGGCCACGGGAACGAGCACGAGCCAACGCGGCGCCCACCCGACCCCGACGACGAGCGCTGTCGCGGCGACCCCGGCGACGACGAGCCACCAGCGCTGCGGCTCCGCAAGGCCGGCGGCGGCCGCCACCTCGGAGGGGAGCGCGCTCGCGACGGCGTCGAAGCGACGCCCGCCGTCTGCGTTCAGGAGGTACGTCGGCAGCGTCACGAGTGGCGCGAGCACGAGCAACGCGCCGAGGACGATCCCGACCGCGCCGATCGGCAGGCGCCGCTCGGCCCACGCCGCCGTCGAGACGATCCACAGCGGCACGACGTAGAAGAGGTAGCGGTCGTGGAGGAAGCCGACGCCGAACTCCGTGCTCGAGAATGCGCCGACGACGACGAGCAGCACGGCGTTCACACCCAGGAACAGCGAGACGAACGCAGCGGCTTCCCGCTCGCCCGCACGCCCCGCCCGCGCGAGCCCGGCGACGACGGCGGGTGCGACGACGACGGGCACGAGCGCGAGGTAGAGGCCCAGGCCGGCGAACGCGCGCCACGTCCAGCGCGCGATCGAGACGAGGTCGTACGAGCGCCAGAGGTCGCCGTAGCCCTCGAGCGGGTTGCCGAGGGCGGCCCGGACGCCGAGCGCGACTGCGCCGATCGCCAGCGCCGCGAGCAGCGGCCAGTACCGGCGCAGCTCTCGACGGTCCTGCCGCGGAGTGAGCAGGGCCCGCACGACGAGCGCGAGGACCAGCGCCGCCGCGAGCGACGCGAGCTGGAACCGAGCGGCGGCCGCGAGGCCGACGGCGGCGAGCGCGAGGAGTTGCGTCTTCACGGTCGGGCGTTCCAGGCAGCGGGCGATCGCGAGGAACGCGAGCACGCACGCGGCATACGCGACCGACTCGGTCATCACGAACCCCGTGTAGAGGGCCGACGGCAGCGCCACGGTCAAAGCGGCGCACGCCAGGCTCCAGCCGGGCGGAAGCAGCCGGCGCGCGAGGAAGTACGCAGGGATCGCTGCGAGCGCCAGGACGAGCGCGTCGAGCATCCGGGCCCACCGGTAGGCGTCGAGGTCCGTGGACGCGAGCAGGTGCACCGGGGCGAGCAGCAGGGGGTACAGCGGGCCGAAGCCGTAGCCACCGTCGCGAACCGAGAGTCCATCGCCGGCGGCGAGCGAGCGCGAGGCGTCCCAGTGGATGAGCTCGTCGCCGAAGACGGTCGGTACGTCCAGCTGCTGTCCGAGCGTCCCCCAGACCGCGGCGGCTGCGAGGACGATCCCTGCGAGCGTGACCGCCGGCAGGAGTCGCGGGCTCACGCCGTCCCGGCCGGGCCTCGCTGGGGCCGGACCACCTCGACGACGTCCGCGCCCTCCGGGAGCTCGTCGGTCTTCCGGCAGAGCAGCAGCACCTCGTTCGAGGCGGGGCGGTAGTCGGTGAAGACGGTCACGTCGCGCCAGCCGGTCCACGCGAGCTCGATCCGCAGCGCGTCGAAGGTCGGCACCATCTTCGCCTTCCCCGTGCCGGGTTGCCAGCGCACGCGGACTGCGGAGTCCGGCCGCGGGTCGATCGTCGTCTCGAGCAGCAGCTCCCCGCCGAGGCGCGTGACGCGGTTGAGCCTCCCGAGCAGCTCGAGGTGGAACGCGCTGTGGTAGAGGACGCCGAGGAAGAAGGCGAGGTCGAACGGGCCGTGCTCGCGGAGTCCGTCCGCGTGGCGGAGGTCGCCGAAGACCCACGCGTGCGGCGCGCGCAGAGCGTCCTCCCACGGCTCGTGGAGGGCCCGGTCCTCCTCGAAGTCCGAGAACGCGAGGAACGACGGCGCGAGCCGCTCGTCGATCCAGCGCGTATGGATCCCGTACTTCGGCCCGACCTCGAGCATCCGCAGGCCGTGCCAGTCGCGTCCCTCGGCGACGTCCGCCAGCCCGTCGACCGTGAGCGTCAGGTCGACGTTGTCGCCCGACACGGTGGAGTCACGCTTGTCTCGGATGCGACGGGCGTCACGGGTGAGGGTCGTCTTCAGGTCGAGCTGCTCGCGGTAGTCGTACATGGGCACGTAGCTCGCGAGCTTGAGCCGCTCAGCGCTCCAGTCGACGGCCCGCTTGCCGGTGCGCCAGCCGAGCGCCCGCGCGGACGCCGGGATCCTCATGCGCTCGCGGTCCCGATCGACACCGACGCGGAACGGTACAGCGCCCGGCGGCGTGGCCGGACGCGACCGGGGTGGTTGCCGATAATGGCCGCGTGCAGCCCGAGATCTCGGTCGTGATCCCATGCCTGAACGAGGAGGACGCGGTGGGGTCGGTCGTCGACCAGGCCTGGGAGGGCGTCGAGGCATCCGGTCGCCCCGGCGAGGTGATCGTGGTCGACAACGCATCCACGGACGGCTCCGCCCGGATCGCCGCCGAGCACGGGGCGACCGTCGTCCGCGAGGAACGGCCGGGCTACGGAAGCGCCTACCTGGCAGGGCTCGCACACGCACGAGGCGAGTACGTCGTGATGGCAGACGCGGACGGCACGTACCCGCTCCGCGAGCTCGCGCCGTTCGTCGAGCGGCTCGCCGGCGGCGACGACCTCGTGGTGGGCTCTCGGTTCGAGGGCACGATCCACGGTGAGGCGATGCCGTGGCTCAACCGCCACATCGGCAACCCGATCCTCACCGGGCTCCTCAACCTCCTCTTCGGCGTGAAGGTCTCCGACGCACATTGCGGCATGCGGGCCGTCCGCCGGAGCGCCCTCGAGGCGCTCGACCTCCACTCGACCGGGATGGAGTTCGCCTCCGAGATGGTGTTCAAGGCGTTCCGGCGCGACCTCCGGGTCAGCGAGATCCCGATCGACTACTACCCGCGCGTCGGCGAGTCGAAGCTGAACCGCTTCGGCGACGCCTGGCGTCACGTGAAGTTCATGCTGCTCTACAGCCCGAGCTGGCTGTACCTCGTGCCCGGCGTGGTGCTCCTCGTGCTCGGGGCGGGCGGGGCCGTCGCGCTCGCAACGGGGCCCGTCACGATTCTCGGCCGCTCCTGGCAGATCCACACGCTGTTCGCATGCATTGCCGCGATCCTCCTCGGGACGCAGATCGTGCAGCTCGGCGTGTTCGCCCGTGCATTCGCCGCGTCGCATCTCGGAGAGACCGATCGGCTCATCGAGCGTGCGCGGTCGCGGATCAGGCTCGAGCACGGGCTCGCGCTCGGCGGGCTCGTGCTCCTGGGGGGGCTCGTGGTCGTCGGCGCGATCTTTGTCGTCTGGGCGGCGAACGGCTTCGGCGCGCTCGCCCACGAGTACGCGACCGCGATCGGGTTCACGCTGGTCGCGGTCGGGACGCAGGTGGTGCTGGGCTCGTTCTTCGTCAGCCTGCTCACGATGCGCACGGGCGAGCCATCCCGTGCGACCGTGGTCAGCGTCGCGTCGAGCCGCACCCGTCGAACGGGGACGACCGTCCCTCGCTGAGCCGGCTACGCGACCGGGTATGCGCGCAGAACGTCCTCGACGACGTCGCAGCCCCAGCCGGGCCCCGACGGGACGACGAGCTCGCCGCCCGAGATCTCCGGCACTGCAGTCGTCAGCTCCTCGCGCCAGGGGACGTCGTCGACGTCCACCTCGAGGAGCCGCACGTTGGGGATCGCGGCGCACCACTGGGCCGCGATGAACGTCGCGAGGTGGCTGTAGTAGTTGTGCGGCGAACACGCGACCTCGTGCGTCTCCGCGAGCGCCGCGACCTTCAGCGACTGTGCGAACCCGTTCCAGATCACGTCCACGGAGGCGACGTCCATCGCCCCCGCCTCGAGGTACTGCCGGAAGCCGCGCAGCGCGTAGAGGTTCTCGCCCGAGCAGAGCGGAATCGGCGAGCGCCGCCGTGCGTGCGCGAGCGCCGCGGGGTCGTAGGAATCGACCTCGAGCCACGCGAGGTCGTACGGCTCGAGCGCGCGCGCGACCCGCACGATCCCCTCGGTCGTCAGGTTGAAGTTCAGGTCGACGATCGGCTGCGCCCGTCCCTCTGTGCCTTCGTGGAAGGCCTCGAGCAGCCGCGTCAGCGCCTCGAGCAGCTCCGGAGTCGGGTTGCGGTCGGTCCCGCCGTCGCGGCCGAAGCCGGGCATCAGGACACGCGGCTCGTCGCCTGGGACGACGATGTTCGTCTTGAACGCGCGGTAACCGCGCTCGACGACCTCACGGCCGAGCGCGGCGACCGCCTCGTACGAGTCGAGCTTCGGCGTGCCGGTCACCTCCCAGGCGCGTGCGCGTGTCGTACCGCAGTGCGACCAGTAGAGCGGCACTGTCTCGCGCGTCGGGCCGCCGAAGAGCTCGGCGACCGAGACGTCGAGCGCCTTCGCCTTCAGGTCGAGGAGCGCGTTCTCGATCCCGCCGAGCGCCTTCTGCACGATCGAGCCGGGGCTCTGCCGCGTCCGCCGGTAGAGATCCCAGTGGATCGCCTCGACCGCTCGGGGATCCCTTCCGACGACGAGCGGCGCGAGGTCGTGGACGACCCCTGCCAGTCCCGTCGGGGAGCCGTGCGAGTCGGTCACCTCCGACCAGCCGACGAGCCCGTCGTCCGCGGTCGCCTTGACGAACAGCCACGGCCGCCAGCCGGCGTCGCAGGACAGCGTCTCGAGCGAGGCGAGCTTCATCGAGCGGCAGGATATGGCTCGCGCTCGACGGCGGGGAGCTGCGCGCGGCCGCTCGCGACCAGCTCCTCCGCCCGGGCGAAGTCCTCTTCGTCGTCGATGTTGAGACCCTCGTAGCCCTCCGTGAGGAACGGCGCGAGCATCCACCCCTCGCGGGTCCCTGTCGCCTCGACGACCCGCGTCCAGGCGATCTCGAGCGCGCTGTTCTGCACCCAGATCTCCGGCAGCGCCTGGTATTGCCCGGCATGCCACGCGACGTCGAGGTGGGACTGGTCGAGCAGCGGGCGCATCAACCTGCCGACCTCGTCGATCACCCACATCTTCCCGGGATGTTGCTTGACGCGCTCGACGGCGCGGATCGAGTCGGCCTCCGGCGTGGCGAGCAGCTGCTCGAGCCCGCGGCGGATCGCGTCCGGCCCGCGGAACGGGTTGGTCGCGCGGACGATCGCGAACAGGTCGTAGCGCTCGTCGAGCCGGGGGAGCGTCCAGGCGATCCATTCGATGTCGGGCGAGGTCGACGTCGCGTACTCCTCGGGTCGAAGGAGCGGCACATCCGCGCCGTACCACCGGGCGACCTGCGCGATCTTCTCGCTGTCCGTGGAGACGACGATCCGGTCGAACACCTCGGACCGCCGGGCCGTCTCGATCGCGTACGCGAGGAGCGGGTGCCCGGCCAGCCGCCGGACGTTCTTGTCCTTGACCCGCTCGGAGCCGGAGCGTGCGCCGATCAGCGCGATCGCCGTGGGCATCAGGTCCCGGGCTCCTTGCGATAGAGCACCGTCTCCCCGCGCCGCATGACCTCGCGGAACCCGCGGCGCTCGATCTCCGCTCTTACCTGCTCGACGGTAGGAGAGCCCCAGAAGCGCATGCCGGGATCGAAGACGACGTACTCGAGGTCGTGTGTCGCGCGCTCGCGGTCGGCGGCGGTCCACTCCGTCCCGACGCGAACCGCGATCATCGGCTCGGGCACGACGTACAGGTGCCGGCGCTCGGCGAGGTGCGACAGCGCGTGCATCGGGGCGGACACGCTGGCGCCGGACGGGATCGCGTCGAGCACGGCCTGGCGGTCGGCGCGGTGCGGCCATTCGAAGCGGATCTGGCGCGTGATCGCGCTCATCCACTGGAGCGAAAGGGCGAGCAGGACCACGGCCGCAACTCCGGCCCAGCCGAGCCACACCCGCGCCGTGCGCGGCCCGACGCGTCCGGCGCCGACGGCGCCGGCAGCGGCAACGACCCCCATCGACACGATCCAGTAGTGGTACTGGATCGTGTGCTGGAGGTCGTAGGCGGAGAGCAGGTTGAGCGCGGCGGCCGGCACCACGACCAGCAGCCTTCGCGGCGCGAGCAGGCAGAGGCCGCCGGTCGTCAGCACGAGCATCGCGAGGACGCCGACGTCGGTGGGCGTCAGCGCGCGGTCGACGGCGCTGAACGGATGGAGGACGCTGTAGCGCGCGACGTCGGCGAACGAGTCGCCCCGGTCGCCGGCGAAACGCGGCCCGAACTCCTCGGACGCGGCGTTCCCGAACGCGGGCAGCACCGCGTAGACCGCGATCACCGACCACGCCGCGGCACCCGCTGCGAGGCCGAGGCCGAGCCGGCGTCGACCCTCCCAGGCGAGGACGAGCCCGAGAGCGGCGAACGTCAGCCCCACGTCCTCCTTCATCGAGCACGCGAGCACGACGGTCAGGAGGAACCAGAGGAGATGCCCGCGGGCGAGGAGGACGAGTCCACCCACGAGGAGGACGGGCACGAGCGTCTCCGGATGGAAGTCGTGCAGCGCCGGACGCAGCACGACGGGCGATGCGCACCAGAGCAGCGCGGGAACGGCCGCCACCCAGCCGCGGGCACCGCTTTCCCGTGCCAGGAGGTAGAGGAGCGGTGCGGTCGCCGCGAGCGCGAGCGTCTGGACGACGAGGATCCCCGCGGCGCCGACCCCCAGGGTCCCGAGCGGCGCCAGCAGCGCGATCCCGGGCTCGACGTGGTCGCCGAGCAGCGTCCGCAGGACGATCGTGTTGAACGGCTCGTGCAGGTGGCCGAGCAGCCACACGTACTGCGAGAAGATCCCGTGGTCGAAGTCCGAGGCGAAGGACTCGTAGCGAAGCAACGCGAGCACGCCGACGACGAGCGCGTAGAGGGCGGCGAGGCCGAGGACGACGCGCCCGATCAGCCGCGTCGAGCCCGAGGTGGGCGTGATCGACGCGTCCGCTGGGGGCCGTTGAGCCGGCTCGGCGTGCGTCGAGGTCACCGCGCAGTCGCCTCCTCGGCATCTCTGAGGAGCCTCTCGAGCGCCGGCATCGGGACGCCGTGACGACGCCCCGCACGGACGACCGAGCCGGCGATCGCATCCAACTCGGTCGGGCGACCCGCGGCTGCGTCGCGGGCGGCCGAGGTCGTGACCTCCGGCGGCATGGCCTCGATGATCGCCCACTGGTCGGCGGCCGCGAGCGCGACGCCTTCAGCGGCCGCCGCCGCGACCGCCTCGTCGAGCCCGTCCCGCAGCCTCGGGCGCCAGGCGGGGTCTTCCCGGAGCCCGCCGATCGGTCGACCGGAGGCCACCGTCGCGACGGCGAGCACGGCAAGCCGTGCGGCCTTCTCCCAGAGGACCTCCTGCTCGTCGTCTCGGACGACGAGCTCGAGACCGGCCGAGGAGAGCGGCTCGAGCCGCGCCGCGAGGGTCACGCGGTCCAGGTCGGCGGACGCTGCGGTGATTCTCCCTCCCGCCTGCTCGACCTGGACGACGACGCCTGGTTCCGGCGAGGCCGACGACACGCGCCCGATCGACCCGGCGACGACAACGGGCGGCGCTTGCAACACACTGTTGCAAGCGGCTCCGAGCCGCCCCCGGATCGCCTCGACGTGCTCGAGGCCGTTCAGAAGCGGGAGGACGACCGCGCCGTCGAGCGCCTCGGGCGCAACGCGATCGAGCGCCGCTTCCAGGTCGTAGGCCTTGACGGCGACGACCAGCAGCGCCACCGGCCGCTCGAGCCGGGTCGTCGCCTCGGGGTGCGCGGTGATCGCCTCGCCCCCGCTGACGAGGCGAAGCCCGTGGGCGCGGATCGCTTCGACCGTTCGCTCGGTGCCGACGCAGAGCGCACCCGTCGTCGCAGCGAGGAGGCCGCCGATCCCGCCGAGCCCGAGTACCGCGACCGGCGTGCGGGTGGTGCTCAAGTCGGCCCGGCGACAGACCCAGGTCCGACAGCTCCCGACCTGGGAGCGTGCGGCGCGCCGTTCACGGCGGCGATCGTAACCGCCCTGCTCAGCGTCGGGCCGCGACGTAGTACTGCGCCGCGAGCGGTAGCGACGCGAGCATCCGTTCCGCGGCGACGATGCGCGGAGCCTCGGAGGGGATCAGGATGACGTAGCGGCGCTCGACGGGATGCAGGCCGCCTCCGCGAAGCAGGAGCTGCGCGTGGCGCGAGGTCAGCAGGACGGCGTCCTCGTCGAACGCGCAGCGGGCGACCGCGAGGCGGGTGAGCGGATTGAACGGGTTGTGCTCGAGCACGACGACGAGCCCGCCGGGCCGCACGACCCGCCGGAGCTCGGCAACGAACGGTCGTCGCTCGTCCGGCGGAACGTGATGAAGGACGCAGAATGCGAACGCCATGTCGAACCGCTCGTCCTCGTACGGGAGGGAGTCACCGTCGTAGGGCGTGTAGCGCACGGCGGGGTTGGCCTCCGCCGCTCGCCGAACCGCCTCGGCCGAGATGTCGGTCCCTTCGAGCTCGCCGAGGCGTCCGACGAGGTACGCGTCGGACAGGCCGACCCCGCAGCCGACGTCGAGCGCCCGCATGTCACCGGGCGGGCCGAGCCGGCGACGGACGATGTCGAGCAGGTGGCGGGCCTTCCGGCGCGTGAAGAGCTCCTGCTCGACGCCGGAGAACGCGATCGAGCGCTGCACGACCTCGCGATAGTTGTCCGCGTACTCGTCGAACTCCGCGGCGGCGCCGGAGCCGGGGCCCGAGTCGCCGCCGCTCCTGCTCACTGCGGTCAGCCCGCTCCCAGGGCAGGGTCGGGCAGCGGGTCGTGGAGCTCCTCCATTCCGACCCGGTCCCGCACGAGATAGAGCGGCCGACGCTTCACCTCTTCGTGGATCTGCGCCACGTACTCGCCCATCACGCCGAGCACGGTCAGCTGTACCCCGCCGAGGAGTGCGATGACGACGACGATCGACGCCCACCCGGGAACGGCGTAGACGTCGAAGACCTTGACCAGGATTGCCGAGAACCCGACGAGAAAGGCGAGCACGGAGACGAGGAACCCGAGGTTGAGCGTCAGCCTGAGCGGAGCGGTCGAGAAAGACACCAGCCCATCGAGCGCGAACCGCACCATCTTCCGCAGGGAGTACTTCGACCGGCCGGCGTATCGACCGTCGCGGACGTACTGCACTCCAGTCTGGTCGAAGCCGACCCAGGCGGACATGCCTCGGAGGTAGCGGTTGTGCTCGCGCATCGACGTCATGGCCCGCAGCGCACGACGATCGACGAGACGGAAGTCTCCTGCATCGCCGGGGATGTCGATCTCCGTCAGTCGGCCCAGCAACCGGTAGAAGACCTTCGCCGTGACCAGCTTCATCCGCGTCTCCTGGACCCGACGCTCGCGCACCGCGTAGACCACGGCATAGCCCTCGCGCCAGCGCTTCGCGAGCTCGAGCGCGACCTCCGGGGGGTCCTGCAGGTCGGCGTCCATCATCACGACCGCGTTGCCTCGTGCGTGGTCGAGCCCGGCGGTGAGCGCGATCTGGTGGCCGAAGTTCCGGGACAGCCGGACAACCTTGAACCGCTCGTCGCGCTCGTGGAACGAGAGCATCTGCTCGAAGCTCCCGTCCGTGCTGCCGTCGTCGACGAGGATGACCTCCGCCGTTCCGTCGAGGCCGTCGAGCACGGGGACCAGTCGTCGGTAGAGCTCCTCGAGGGTCTCGCGCTCGTTGCAGACCGGAACGACGAACGAGTATTCGGACGGCACGGCAGCGAGGGTACCCCCGCCGGCGGTCGCGCGAATCGACGCTCAGGCGAGCGCGGGATCGACCACGAGGTTCACGTACTGCGTCTCCGAGTAGACGTCGAGCGCCTCGACCCCGGCCTCCTTCCACCCCGTGCCCGACTGGCGTACGCCGCCGAAGCCCATGTGCGCCTCGCTGCCGTGCGTCCCTGCGTTGACGACGACCACGCCGGTCGCGACCCGTTCGGCGAAGCGCATCGCACGATGGACGCTCGCGGTGTGAATCGCCGACGTGAGCCCGTACGACGACGTGTTGACGACCGCGACCGCGTCGTCGAGATCGCTGACGCGGAAGAGCGCCGCAACCGGGCCGAACAGCTCCTCGCAGGAGAGCGACGCCTCCGGGGCGAGGCCCTCGAGGACGGTCGGAGCCACGTGCCACCCGGCCGTGCCGACGCGCTCGCCGCCGCGGACGACGACCGCGCCCTCGTCCCGCGCCTGGGAGACCGCGTCGAGGATGCGCTCCATGCTCGCCTCGCTGATCACGGGGCCGGGCGGCCCGAGCCTGTCGACACCCGCGAGCAGCCGCGCGCGGAACTCGTCGTAGACCGCGTCGAAGACGACCACCCGGCTCGCGGCGGCGCACCGCTGCCCCGCGTTGGAGAACGCCGACGCGAGCGTCCACTCGACCGCCCGGTCGAGGTCCGCGTCGTCGCAGACGACGAGCGCGTTCTTTCCGCCCAGCTCGAGACACGTCTTCGCGAGCCGACGGCCCGCCGCCTCCGCGATCACCCGTCCGGTCCCCGCCGAGCCCGTGAAGCTGACGAGGTCGACGCGCGGGTCCTCGACGAGCGGCAGCCCGACCTCGGGTCCGAGCCCGTGCACGATGTTCAGCACACCAGGGGGAAGGCCCGCCTCGAGACAAAGCCTGCCCATCCACCACCCTGACAGAGGTGCGTGCTCCGACGGCTTCAGCACGGACGCGTTGCCGCAGAGGATCGACGGGAAGACCTTCCAGGCGACGTTCGGCAGCGGCGTGTTGAACGAGATCAGGAGCGCCGCGATGCCGACCGGCCGCCGGAGCGTCATCACGGTTCGGTGCGGCATCGACGCGGTCGTCGTGCGACCGTAGAACCGCCGGCCCTCCCCGGCGACGAAGAACCCCATCTCGATAGCGGCAGCGGTCTCGCCGCGCGCGAGCGCGAGTGGCTTCCCGGTCTCGGCAGCGACGAGCTCGCTCGCCTCGTCCCGGCGCTCGCGCAGGAGCTCGGCGATGCCCCGCACGACGTCCCCGCGCTCGACCGTGGGCCGCGCCGCCCAGGCCGCCTGGGCGTCCCGGGCCGCCTCGACGGCGGCGGCCGCGTCCACAGGCCCCGAGCGCGCGAGCCGGCACAGCGAGGCGCCGTCCGCCGGCCGCGTCTTGTCGAGCCACCGTGCGTCCGCCGCGGGCCGGTCCTCGCCGGCAACGAGGTTCGGCACCTCGGCGGGGATCACCAGGCCGACCAGCCGCCGTCGACGACGATGTTCGCGCCGGTCACGTAGGACGACGCGTCCGACGCGAGAAAGACCACCGCGCCGACGGCCTCGGAGACGTCCATCAGCCGGCCGAGCGGCGAGCGGGAGGCGAACGCCTCGACGAACGGCGCCGGCTGGCCGTTCTCGATCCCGTGCGGCGTCAGCGTGTTGACCCGCACGCCGCTGCGGCCCCAGTAGGTCGCGAGATATCGGGTGAGGTTGAGGAGCGCCGACTTCGAGACCGCATAGGCGACGGGCTTGAAGAACTCCTCGCCGGCGTCGCGACGGAAGTCGTAGATGCCGTGGTCCGGGGAGAGCAGGCCGTACACCGAACCGACGTTGACGATCGCACCCCGCCCCTCCCGTGCCATGGCGCCGCCGATCACCTGACACGGGACGACGACTCCAAGCACGTTCACGTGGACGACGCGCTCGAGCGCGTCGAGCGGGACGTCCTCGAACGGCCCGACCTCCGCGGCGGGGGCGTCGGGCGGGGCGTCGATTGCGGCGGCGTTGACGAGGAGGTGCGGGACCCCCCAGTCGACCTCGACGAGCGCGAGCGCCGCCTCGACCGCCCCGCGATCCGTGACGTCGCAGCGGTGGACGCGGATCTCGCCCTCCTCGAGCCCGGCGCGGAGCGCCGCGGCGGCGGGGCGCGGCTCGGTCTCGAGGTCGAGGATCGCGACCCGCATCCCACGACCGGCGAGCGCGACCGCGAGCTCGGCGCCGAGCTGGCCTATCCCGCCGGTGACGACGGCGGCGCGACCGGTGAGGTCGAAGAGCGGGTCGCTCACGGCGCGATCCTAGATGGTTGATGCCACGAGATCGCTCGCTCCGGGGCGGGGGCTGGCCGCTCTGGGGCGGGGGCCGGGCAGCTCGGCGATGCTGGTGGCATCGGTGAGGTGCCCGGCCCCCGAAGCGCACGAGGCTGGCGGGCCCGCATTGCGGGCACACCAGC
The DNA here is from genome assembly GCA_963742625.1 of uncultured Actinomycetes bacterium. GTDB lineage: Bacteria > Actinomycetota > Thermoleophilia > Gaiellales > Gaiellaceae > Gaiella. Next base: position 993,210 of record CAVUMO010000001.1, on the reverse strand, counting down.
CCCGGAAGTGGCCCAGACGCCCCAGACCACGCAGCCGGACGCGCGAGATCGTGGCATCAATCATCTAGAGGCGGTCGAAGGGTGCGGGCGCGCCGGCGCGGGCACCGGCCGGGCAGCTGCGGAGTGAACGACCGCCTTGTCCCAGGCCAGGCCTACGAGCACGGGCGCGCACGTGGCGAGCGCGAGCACGACCGAGAAGACGACGCGGTCCGAGGATGTCCCCAGGAGCCAGTCGATCGGGGAGACGCTCGCGTAGTACACGCCGACGAGCGCGGTCAACGCGAGCAGGCCCCAGAGGACGACGAATGCAACGTGCCACCAGAGCCGAACGAGAGACGCGGCCACAACCGCGGCGGCCACGAACGCGCACGCGAGCGGCCACCCGTTCCAGCTCTCCGAGAGGAGGCGCCAGGCGGCGTCCGGGATGCGTCCGGACGCGTCGAGCATCGCTCGAGGGTCCGTGAGCGTCGCACGGTCGACGTTCTGTGCGCCGGGGCCGTTGAGCCGGTCGGTCACGGCCCAGGTCACCGGGACGACGAGCACGGCGCCCGCGAACCACCCGACCGACCGCAGCGGCCGCCCGAAGCCGCGGGCGGTCGCGAGGACGGCCGCGAGCGCCGCGAGGGCGAACAGCAGCCCTTCGGCCTTGGTGGATGCGGCCGCGGCGAAGAAGAGCGCAGAGAGCGCGAGCATGGGCGACGCACCTCTCGACAACCACACGAGCGCGCACAGGAGGCCGAGCGCCGTGAACGACGCCACGGCGGTGTCCGCATAGTTCCACGACCCGTTCTCGATCAGGCGCATCGACCCGGCCAGCCCGAGCGCGACTCCCGCCGCGAGCGCCGGCGTCACGACGAGCCTGAGGAGCGCCCATGCGCCCCACCCGAAGGAGACGAGGAGGGCGCCGGACTCGATGTCGATGAGCGCGCGATCGAACCGGCCGACTGCGTCCGCCGAGAGCGCCTCGAGCGACGGCAGCAGCACGGGGTACTCCTGGTGCTGCATCAGATAGGCCGGGTCGCGGAAGACCGGTCCCCACACGTCACGGTCGACATAGAGCGCGTGCGCCTTCGGCGCCCACATCGCCCAGCCGTCCCACTGGGTGAGCCCGGTCGCCGCGTAGAGGCGCAGGATCGCGACCGACAGGACGCCGAGGAACGCGAGGGCGACGAGCTCGAGCGCGCGGCCGGCGATCCCGCCCGACGGACGCGGTGCGAGCGACCCCGTGCCCGGCCGGCGGCCCCGCAGGAGGAGGCTCGCGGCGGCGAGCGCCAGGACGACGAGCACAGCGGTCGACAGCAGCCCGACACCAAGGCCCGTCATCGCGCAGAGGGCCGCGACGAGCCCGCAGGCTGCGATGCCGACGGCCGGCGAAAGCCCGACGAGCGTCGCACGCCACCCGCGGCCGCCGGGCACGCCGGCGAGCCATGCGATCGCGACGCCGACCGCGGCGAAGGCCGCGTTGAGGGCGACGAGCCGGACAACGTCGCTCACCGGCGTTGCCCCAGCCAGACCCCGTCCACGACTCCGGTCTCGTCGAACGCCGAGCGGACGGCGGCGGACGGGTCTCCGAAGACCATCACCGCCCGGGCGTCCCGCGGGTCGTCGACGGCGATCGCCGGGTACAGGTACGACAACGCGACGAGGCGGTACGTCCCCTTGTCGTCGATGCTCGTCTCCGGCGCGAACAGGAGCGCGAAGCGCTCACCCGGTTGCAGCGTCGCCCGGAAGCTCCGGAATGCGTTTCCCGCGTTGCCCGCGACGTCGGCACCGTCGGACCGCGCCGCGATCGCGTCGCTGCGGCGCGTGCCAAGATCGCGGATCTGCCCGACGGCCTCGAACGCGCCCCACGCCACGAGGGCGACGAACACCGCCGTCACGGCGAGCGTCGCGAGCGTCCGCAGCGACGACCCGCGGAATACGTCGCCAAGAGTGTCGCGCGCCGGCTCCATTTCGTCATGCCGACGGTAACGCCTGGACAGGCGTGATGGGGTGCGGCCGGGAGAAGGGCGACGGGTCGGCGCGCGGCGCTGGTACAAACGGCCGATGCGCGGCCGGGTAGGGGTCCTCATCTGCCTCCTCATCGTCGGCCTCGTGGCGCTCTGGACGTACGAGCCTCGTCTGCACCACGACTTCCCCTCGATGGTCGACGACTGGAGCGCCATCCAGAACGCGCCCGACCAGCTCCGCGGAGTACTCGAGGGAGGCATGCCCGAGGGCACGCGGTACCGCCCCGGGTTCGTGATGTGGAACGCGCTGCAGTGGCACACGCTCGGCGCGCCGACGCACTTCCTCGGGCCCCAGCTCTGGGGGATCGCACGGTGGGCAGTGCTGATCCTCGGCGTCACCCTGCTCGCGCTCCTGCTGATCGGGCGTCCGAAAGGTCCTCGAGATGGGCGCTGGCTGCTCGTCGTCGGAGTGCCGCTCGTCGCCGTGACCGCGCCGTCGATCGCGATCGACATCACGCGCTTCGGCCCCCAGGAGCCGCTTCTCGTCGGCAGCATGGCGCTCGGCGCGGTGCTGCTCGTCCATGCGATCGACCGACTCCTGGACGGCGATCGGGCCGGGCCCGGTGTGCTCGCTGCCCTCGGGTCAGGGCTCGTGCTCTGGGCGTTCGGCGTCCTCCAGAAGGAGCCGTCGATCTGCGTGCTGCTCCTCGCGCCGTTCCTGTGGCCGACCCTGGAGCAGCAGCGTGGCCGCTGGGCGCGGCTCGAGACGAGAAGGCATCGCGTGATCGGCGCCGTCGTCGGCGGGATCCTCCTTCCGTTCGTGCCGATGGTCGTCCGGACCGTGCAACTCGCGATCACCGGAGAGCCGCTCTACGGCGATCTCACCGCGGGCACGAGCCTGACGACGCGCCTGTCCAACCAGCTCTCCCAGGCCGGCGAGGTCCTCCACACCCAGCTGCCCACGCTCGTCGTCGTCGCCGCGATCGTCGTCCTCGCCGCCGTGGCGCTCCGCGTCGGTGTCGACTGGCTCTCGGTCGGCCTGCTCGTCGTCGCGTTCGGATTCATCCTCTTCGCGGCCCACGCGGGCGTGGTTGCGAGCCGCTACTACATCCCCTCGATCACGCTCGCGGCGCTCGTGCTCGCGCGGGGCGCCGTGCGCCTCGGGTCGGCGGTCGTGGTCGTCGTCGGGGTCCTCCTGATCGGCGGCGGGGTCGTCACGGCGCACGACGCGCGCGGCTGGGTCCGAGACTGGGTCGACAGCGAGCGGGCACAGGAGGGGCTCGTCCGCCAGGCCGATGCGCGGGCCGCCGGGGGCTGCCCCGTGGCGATTGTCGGCCTGAACGCCGAGTTTGTCGCAGCGCTACCCGTGCTCATGCCGCTCGCCCGCGAGCGTTCCCGCGACTGCGCCCCCGGCGAACGGTTCGTCGCGCTCCTCGACGAGGGCGGGCCCGGCACCGTGACGCCGCCGGACAACCCCGTACTCGCAGCCTGCCGCCCGGACCCGGTGCCGGTCTGGGAGTCGAGCGTCGGGAAGCTGCTGCGCTGCACGGCCTAGACGCCGCGGGCGACACCGCTCAGACGGTGCTATTGCTCCCGGCGCGGAACGGCGTGGAAGTGTCGACGTCCTGGGAGAGGATCGCCTCCTCCTCCTCCAGGGCACGGGCGAGTGGCCGCCCGACGAGCTCGCCGAGCACAGACGGCGGGAGGCCGCTGTCCGCCGGGGACTTCGCCACGAGGTCGCCCTCCACGAGGACATGCCCTGCCGCGAGCGGTCGGGCCGCCACGAGCTTCTTCCCCATCTTCCGGAGCGGCTGCTCCTCGCTCGGCAGGGGTCGCTTGACCCCGTCCCCGATCGCGATCGGGACGCGCCTGAGGTCGCGGACCAGCTTGCGCATGCCTTCGGGCATCAGCGAGAACGCGTGGTCGGTTCCTTTCGCGGTGTGGCTCAGCGTGAAGTGCTTCTCGATGACACGGGCGCCGAGCATGAACGCGACCGGCGCCATCGCGATCCCGTCCTGATGGTCGGAGAGCCCGATCACGAGCTCCGGGTAGCGGTCGCGCAGCGTGCCGATCACGCCGAGGTTCAGATCCTCGACCGCCGCCGGATACGCCGCCGTGCACTGGAGCAGGCACAGCGTCCCGCCTGCGCCGGTGACGACCTCGACCGCGCGGTCCACGTCCTCGATCGTGGCGCCGCCGGTCGAGACGACGAGCGGCTGGCCGAGCGAGGCGACGTGACGGAGCAGCGGCGTGTTCCTCAGGTCGCCGGACGCGATCTTGAACGCGGGGACGTCGAGCTCGGCAAGGAGGTCGGCACTCGACTCGTCGAACGCGGTGGCGAAGAACACGAGGCCGAGGCCCCGCGCCTCCTCGCGCAGCTCGACGTAGGCGTCGCGGTCGAGCTCGAGGGCCTCGCGATGGGCGCCGTACGTCGGCCCGAAGCTGTTCTCGTTGTCGTACGCGCTGTCGTACAGCTCGCGGGTGTAGAGGCGGCGGTTGTCGCGCTTCTGGAGCTTGACGGCGTCCACGCCGGCGTCCTTCGCGGCCCGGATCAGCTCGCGCGCGCGCTCGAGGCTGCCCTGGTGGTTGTGGCCGATCTCGGCGATCACGAAGCAGGGCGTGTCATCGGCGATTCGCCTGCCGTCGATCACGAGCTCGCGCACGGCGCGATCGTAGCGACGCCCCAGGAGAGGCTCGACGCCCAGGACGACAGGCGTCACGTCGGCCCGCTTGTCCGCCGATAGGGATACGGTGCCGCCGATGCCGACCACGCTTTCGATCCTGATGCCCGTCTTCAACGAGCGGGCGACGCTCGAGCAGGCCGTTGCGGACGCGCTCTCGGCGGAGCTTCCGGTGGACTCGCGCCAGCTCGTGATCGTCGACGACGGGTCCACCGACGGGACGCAGGAGCTCCTCCGCGAGACGACGTGGCCCGAGAGCGTCACGGTCGTCCACCACGAGAGGAACCGGGGGAAGGGCGCCGCGCTCCGGACGGGTCTCGAGCACGCGACCGGAGACTTCGCAGCGATCCTCGACGCGGACCTCGAGTACCGCGCCGCGGATCTCGCGCCGCTGCTCCAGCCGCTGCTCGACGGGGAGGCGCGGGTCGTCTTCGGCACGCGCTCCTGGTCGAGCCATTCGGCGTTCAGCTTCTGGTACGTGATGGGCAACAAGGCGGTCACGATGGCGACGAACGTGATCTACAACTGCTGGATCTCGGACGTGATGACCTGCCACAAGGCGATGAGCACCGAGCTGTTCCGCTCCCTGAAGCTGCGCGAGCGGGGGTTCGCGATCGAGCCCGAGATCACCGCGAGAGTGCTCCTGTCAGGCGAGCAGATCTACGAGGTGCCGATCACGTACAAGGCGCGCTCGCGGGAGGAAGGCAAGAAGCTGACTGCGCTGGACGGCGTGCGCGTCCTCAAGACGCTCGTCCGCTGCCGCGTCCTCTGACCCTCGCCGTCACGGCCGCTTGCCCAGCCGGCGCGCGCGGCGTGCACCACCCACTGCGGCCTGCCCCGCGCCGACGGCGGCGTCCGCCGCGAGCCGGAACCCGCGCCTCCGGCGGTAGACGTCCACGAGGAGCACTTCCGAGTCGGCTCGCAAGGTTCGGTCCGGCCCCGGGATGAGGTCCAGGAGGCGCCGGCTGACCGGCCTCGGCTCCCGCGCCAGCGCGCGGTCGTACACCTCGAGATAGCCGGCCGCGGCGCGGTCCCACGTCAAGTCCGTTGCAGCCGCGCCGATCGCCTCGACGACCTCCCGTCGGCGCGCATCGCTCGCGAGGAGCCCCGCAACGAACGGGCCTGCCTCCTCGAGGTCGAACGACGGGAGTCCCCCGACCTGCGGCAGGAGCTCCTTCATCGACGATCCATACGTGTACACGCAGGCCGTCCCGAGCGCGGCGGACTCGAACGGCACGAAGCCGAAGCCCTCGTAGTACGAGGGGAACAGGGTCAGCTCCGCGCCTGCGAGGAGCGCGAGTCGCTCCTCGTCCGAGACGTGGCCGAGGTCCTCGACGCGGCCCGCGAGGGCAGGCGTCTCGTGGAGCAGCCGACTCTCCGCCTCGAGGGAGGACCCCATGTCGGGATGGCCCCCCGCGAGCACGAGGCCTCCGTCCCAGCCGTGCCGCTCGACGAGCCAGCCGAGCAGGCGGAGGGCGAAGGTGCGGTTTTTGTGCCAGTACGCGTTGCCGACGACGAGCAGGTAGGGCCGGCCGCCGAGCCGACGCGCCGGGTCGGGCACGTGCCGCCCGCTCAGATGGTCGACGCCGCAGTAGACCACGGTCGCTCGGTCGAGCTCCAGCTCGCCGTCGCTCGCCGCATCGAGTGCCGCCGCCGTCGACAGGAAGCCGATCTGATCGACCGAGGCGAGCGCCGCTGCGGTCGTCGCGCGTTGCTCTTCCCACTTCTGTCGGTTCCGCCGATACGCCGGTGTGCGCTCCAGGATCATGTCGAGCTGCGTCAGCACGACCCGCTCGGCCATCGCGAGCGACTCGGCGAGGTCGTGGAGCGACCAGAACTGGTGCGACTTGTGGACGAGCTCGACCCGGCCGATGCGGGAGTGCTCGACGAAGCGCATCGCATCGACGAGCTCGCCGAGCTCCGTGCGGACAGTCTCGTGCAGTTCGGCCGTCAGCGCGACCGTGACGTCCGTCCCCGCGCGCACGAGGCCGCCGAGGAGGCCGATCGTCTGCACCTGCGTGCCGGACAACGTGTACGCGAACGACCGCCCGTCGAAGACCACCGTCGCGGGGCCGCGTCCCGCCGAGCGATCCTTCGCCGCCTGCACCATGGCCGTCTCGCTCGGAGGCGCGGCGGCGCGGTGAACGAAGCCCGGCCGCTCGAGCCGCGCGAGTACACGGCCGACGAGATCGCTCGCCTCGTCCGTGGCACCTGCGAGCGGCTCCTCGTCGAGTGCGAGCAGGAGATGGTCGCGATGCACGAGGACTGCGCCGCGCCGGGGCCGCGGAATCGTCTGCGGCGGGATCCCGGGCGGCGACGCGCGCGCGTCCGGGTCGATCGAGACGGTGGCACACGACGGATCGGACGCGAGCTCCCCACGGAGGCGGTCGACGAGCTCCCAGTTGAGCGGGCGATCGCCGGAGAGCAGGAGCACGTTGCCGCGATGCTCGCCGACGAATGCCCGCAACTCCGGGCTCGACGTCGCTGCCTCCACCGTGAGCACCACGGAGGCCTCGGGCACGTCCGCGGCCCCAGGCACGTGACCCTCCGAGACGACGACGACGTCTGCACTGTCGGGCCGCGCGACACGGCGCTCGAGCTGCTCCGCGAGCGTCGGGAAGGTCGCCACGGCGACGACCCTAGATGATCGATGCCACGATCTCGCGCGTCCGGCTGCGTGGTCTGGCGCGTCTGGGCCGCTGCCGGGGCTGGCCTGCTCGCTACGCAGGCCCGCCAGCCCCGTGCGCTTCGGGTGCCGGGCACCTCACCGATGCCACCAGCATCGCCGAGCCGCCCAGCCCCCGCCCCGGAGCGAGCGATCTCGTGGCATCAACCATCTAGACGCTCGACGGGCCGGGCGGGCGGCCGCGAGGAAGCCCGCGCGCGTCGTCGTATGCGGCGACGAGAGCCGCGACCTCTACGGCGCGCGAGAAGCCGTCGGCGATGCGCATCGCAGCAGCCTCGCCGAGCCGCCCCGGAGCTCGGCGTCCCCGAGAAGCGTGGTCAGCGCCTCGCGGAGGGCACCGCTGTCGCCGGCCGGAACGAGCAACCCCGTGACGCCGTCCTCGACGGCATCGACGAGCCCGCCGACCGCGGTCGCGACGACGGGTCGCCCGTGGGCCATCGCCTCGCGCGCGACCATGCCGTAGCCCTCGCGACGCGACGGTACGACGACGACCGACGCGCGCTCGTAGTACGGGCCGAGCTCGTGCGGCGGCACGAAGCCGACCGCGTCGGGAAACAGCGAGCGGAGCGGCCCGTCGCCGACGACGACGAGCGGCAGGTCGCGCGCCGCCTCCGCGAGCTCACGCACGCCTTTCTCCTCGGAGAGCCGCCCGACGTAGAGCGCGTGCGGCGGGTCGTCCGGCTCGCCGACCGACTCGGGGATCGCCACGGGGCTCGGGATCACCCGGACGTCCCGCGCGCCGAGCCGTCGTGCGTCGTCGGCGAGCGACTGCGAGGCGCAGACGACGACCCGCGCCCGTCGAACGACGCGGCGTGCCAGCGGCCGTGCGTGCCGCGCGAGGGCGACGTCGGAGCCCCACAGCTGGAGCACGAACGGCTTCCCGGTCGCCAGGGCGGGCAGCGCGCTCGGCAGCCAGTGCGCATGCACGATGTCCGCGTCCCCGCTCGCCCGCCGCGCCGCGATCGCGAACGACAGGAGAAACAGCGGGAGCAGAACGACCTTCCACGGCGCTCGGCGGAGGTTGTTCACGATCCCGTCGCCGTAGGCGATGCCGTAGTGGCGGAAGCTCGCCGGTGAGACGACGCGCACATCGAGCCCCTCCGCCCGCAGGGCCTCGACCCCGTCTCGCACGAAGCTCCCGGCGACGTCGTCCCGGCCGCGCGGATAGGACGTCGTCAGGACGACGAGCTTCACGCGCGGCGGCGGGCCAGCCCCGTGGCGAAGACGGTCGGTGCGGCGATCGCGAGCAGCGCGAGGGCGTAGAAGTAGTAGAAGGACATCGTCAGGTAGAAGGCGTTCGAGGCGAGGGTCGCGACGAGGGCGGCGGTGAGCCCCCACCCGAGCGGTCGAACCCGCGCGGCAAGCGGGTCGCCGGCGGCCGCGAGCGCCCTACCGATCCGGCGCGTCGCGCCTGCCCTGCGGAACAGGTAGACGAGGAACGCCGCGAACACGAGGGCGCCGACGAGCCCGCTCTCCACGAACAGCGCGACGTAGAAGGAGTGCGGGCCGAAGTTCGTGCGGCCGGTGACGAACTCGTAGTACACGGAGAACGTGTTCAGCCCGAGCCCGAAGAGGGGGTGCTGCGAGAGCACGTCGGGGATGAAGTCGTAGACGACGAAGTGCGTGGAGGCGGCCTGCCCCTCCGTGGAGATCCGTGAGCGCAGCACCTGCTCGAAGAAGTTCGCCCGGCGCGCGACGAACGCGAGCACCCCGAGCAGCACGATCGCGAGCGGGACGAGGAACCGGGCCGTCAGCAGGTGCCGGCGATACGGGACGGCGAGCACCGCGAGGCCGCAGACGAGCCCGAGCAGGCCGCTGCGCGAGAGCGTCGCCAGCTCGACGACGAGGAGGAACGCCAGCAGCACCATCAGCGGCGTCCGAAGCCGGTGAGCGCGCTCGAGCCGCAGGTAGAGCGGCAGGAGGAGGACGAGCACGGCGGCGAGCTCGATCCCGAGGTGGTTCGGGTCGCCCGTCAAGGCGTTGATCCGGTAGACGTCCTGGCCCTGGATCGCGCCGTAGACGTTGATCTTGCTGGCGCCCCCGGTGAGCGGCTGCAGCCACGCGGCGTCGAGGTTGCCGCCCGCGCCCTCGGCGACACCCAGTTGGAGAACGCCGTACACCGCGTTGAAGGTGACGCCGATGACGAAGGCCGCCAGCGTCTGCCAGTAGAACCGCTGCCCTCGCCGGGCGATCAACGCGACGCCGGCGACGAGGAACAGAAAGTGGAGGAGGAACTTGCCCATCCCCTTCGCCCACTGCGCCAGCGACTCGGCCGTGTCGAGGTTGAAGAAGCCGATCAGGTAGACGAGGAGGAACGCCAAGAAGAAGGCGAGCGTGATCCATGCGGCGCGCGCCATCCGGCCGTCGAGCCGCTCGAGCCGGTACAGCGCAAAGGCGACCAGGAAGAGGAACGTGACGACGTCGGAGAACGCGACGTCCCCGCGACCTCCCACTGGAGCTTGGCGAACGTGACGGTGAAGACGGTCGCGAAGAACAACCCCTCGACCACCGGTGCGCGGGCGGAGACGACGCGCGGTCGGTCGAGGGCGAGGGTCGCCACGGCGTCGAATCGTAGGCGTCAGAGCTACGGCGGCGCGATCTCTATCTGGGGCTGGAGGCCCGCACCGCGCGCCTCGGCCGCGGAGCTGGCGCCCTGCTCGTAGGACTCGATGCCCGTGTAGACGACCTTCCAGCGAAGGCAGCCGTCCCCTTGGACCTGGGCGTCGACGTAGCCGACGCGCTTGACCTGCTCGAGGAGCTGCTCCGCCTCTGCCGGCGTGTCGCGACGACCGAACACGAGGTCGAGGTCGCCGGACGCGCCCGGCTTTGCGATGTGGACGCAGTCGTCCGCTGACGGGAAGCGTGCGCCGTCGGCGAGCACGACCGCCGGATAGCCGACGAGCGGCACGACGACGATCGCGGCGGCGGCCAGCCGTGCCGTCGAACGTCTCACCGGCGCTCCTCCGTCCCGCTCCGCCACACCGAGGCGAGCAGCAACGGCATCGCCACTGCTGCGAGGAGCACGATCGCCCCGGTGTAGCGGACGATCGGGTTCAGCGCCTCGTTCGCGGTGATCGGGACGTCCCGGTACGAGTACGTCACCCAGGCGCCGCCGAGAAAGACCAGGCCGAGCACCGCCGCGAGGAACGCGGCCACGCGCCGGTCGCCCCAGACGAGCGCGGCGCCGAGGGCGATCAGCGCGACGATCGGGACGACCGACCAGAGCGTCGTATCGAAGAGCACGTCGAACGAGAGCCGCAGAGAGTCCCCGCCGCGGCCGAGCGAGCCTCCCGCGCCGACGTTGGTCGGTGCCTCACCGCCGATCCCGTTGCTCCGGTACCAGAGCCGCCACGGCAGCGCGGCCACGCCCACGACTGCCGCGACGGCAAGGAGGCGCGGCCAGCCGGCTCGTCTCCCGATGAGTGACACGGCGAGCGCGACGACGAGCGCCGCCGCGACGAACAGGAGCCCCTCGCGCTTCGTCAGTCCGGCGCCCGCGAACAGCACGGCGGCGGCGGCGAGCCGCCAGCCGCGCTCGTCGCGCAGCCAGAGGGCCAGGAGCAGCGCGCCGACGACGAACAGCGCATCGACAAGCACGTCCGCCTGGGGTGTCAGCAGACCGGAGGCGACGCGGGGAACGGCGAGCACGAGCACGAGCGGAGGCCAGAGCAGCCATGCAGGCACGTGGCGGTAGAGGCAGCCCGCGATCGCGGCGACCGTGCCGACGACGAGGAACCAGTACTGCAGGTGGAACGTGATCACGTCCACGCCCCCCATCGAGTGGAACGCCGCCGCGTCGAGGATCGGGACGAGCGGCGGGTAGGTCGGCCCCGGGAACGTGGTGAAGACCTGATGGTCGAGGCCACCGAAGAAGTAGATCGCCTTCGCCTTGGGCACCCAGAACGCCCACGCGTCGTACGCCTGCAGGCTCTGCAGGCGCGCGGCGCGGAAGAGCGCCTCGAGCAGCAGTCCCGTGAGCGCGATCCCGGTGGCGGTCACGAGCAGCATCGCGCTCGACGCGTGCCGGTCCGGGTCGCCGAAGCCGGATGGGCGCGGCCGGCGGAGGACGAAGCCGGCGGCGGCCGCGGCGGCGGTGCCGCACACGAGCGAAAGCACGATCGCCCACCCGCCGAACGGCACGCCGACGACGAGGAGCAGCGTCCAGACGGTTCCGAACGCGGCGACGCCGAGGAGGTACCCGAGGCCGGCGAGGCGCAGCACGTCGGACCAGCGCGGCAACCCTCGGATCGCCCAGAGGAGGGTGACGCCGAGCACGGCATACGCCCCGTTCAGCGCGGCGAGCCCCAGAATCGCGCGGACGGTCACGACTCGCGCCGCAGGATCGAGAGCCCGTCGTCGCCTTCCCAGACCGCGTCGGCGCCGGGATACGCGTCCCGGTCGCACGCAAGGCACACGATCCACGGCCCGTTCGGATCGAGTCGGCGGGGGAGGAGGTAGGAGCGCAGGAAGGGCTCGGCCGACCCGGCCGTGAGCTCGGTCCAGCCAGGCTGCGGATCGCCGACGGCGACGGCGAAGCTCGCATTGGGCGGGATCAGACCGCGGGCCTCGACGAGCAGCCGCTGGTCGGGGAAGACGGAGTTCCCCGCTCCGACGTCGCGGTCGACGAGGTCGAGCGCGGCGTTCGCGCGTGCCGTGTCGTTGGCGTCGCGGAACGCGTCGGGGAACCGCACCACGAGGGCGACGACCATCACTGCGACGCAGAACGCCACGACGAGTCGGCGGGTGCCGACGCCGGCCGAGAACCACCGCTGGAGCACGTCGTCCGTCGCGCGAGGGTACCGCGGTGGGCGGCTTGCGTCAGCGCCCCACGACGTCGTGGAGGAGCTCGGCCATCTCCTCGACCCTCGTCCGGCGGGAGAGCCGCCGATGCCAGTCCTCGCCGAGATCCACGTCCGGCAATCCGTCCTCGCGCCATCGCGCGTGCAGGCTCTCGAGCGCGGCCCGGATCGCCACCGGGTCGTCCGGAGGTGCAACGACGCCGGAGCCCGTCTCCCGGATGAGCTGGGCGGCGGCACCGTCGGGAGGCACCAAGGCGAGGATCGGCCGGCCAACCGCCACGTATTCGAAGACCTTCCCCGAGAGGACTCCTCGTCCGCGTCCGCCCGCGTCCGGGATCAACAAGAGGAGCGCCTCGGAGTCGCGCTGGAGGGCGAGCGAGGTGGCTCGCGGCGCGTACGGAAGGAGCTCCAGCCGGTCGCCGAGACCCAGCGATTCCGCCCACTCGCGGTCGGCGGGCCTGAAGTCGCCGAGGAACCGCGCCACGACGTCGAGCCCCGAGTCGTGCAGCGCCTGGAGGAACGGTCGCGGGTCCCGGCGCCCGAAGAAGCTCCCCGTGTGGGTGATCCGGAACCGGTCGGAGGGGTGCCGGTCGAGGCCGACGACGTCGTCGAAGTCGCAGCCGTTCGCGATCGTGACGACGCGGCCGCGCGGCGCGAGCGCCCGCGTCTCCTCGGAGATCGCCTCGGAGACGCAGGTGATCGCGTCCGCCCGCGACGCGACGAGCCGCGCGACCCTGTGGTGGAGCGACGACTTGGCGCGCGTCGCGACGCTGTCGGCGCGGCGGTGAGCGTGCGCGACGAGCGAGTCGCGGAGGTCAGCCACCCACTTCGCCCCGGTCGCGCGGGCGATCGCGGCCGCGATCAGGTGGGTCGACGGCGGCGGCGACGTCGAGATGACCACGTCGATCCCGTGCTTCCGCACCAGCTTGATCCCGGCGGGGATCGCCGTGAGCGCCCAGGTGGCGTTCTCGTCGGGCACGACGAGGCGCCGCAACTGCAGACGCGCTTGGGTCGCGACGCGCTCGAGGCCGTGGGTGCCCGCAAGGACCTCGGCCGGCTTCCCGCCGGAGACGCCGACGTATCGTGCCCTGTGCACCCACGCCTGGGACGGCATCCGGAGCCCGTCGTCGCGGTGGATCCAGCGTGGGTCGTCGGGTGCGAGCACGTGCGTCTCGATGCCCATCGCGGGGAGGTACTGGGCAAGCTTGAGCGGTCTCTGCACCCCGCCCCCGCCGGCCGGCGGGAAGTAGAAGCTGACGAGGAGGACCTTCACTGAGCCGGGGCGATCGGCGTCTCGAGCGGTTCGAGCGTCTCCAGCGGTTCGAGGGTCTCCGTCGTGTTGTCGAGCTCGGCGAACGGCTCGGCGCGGAGCGGCCGCAACCTCTGCCACACGAACGCGGCGAGGCCGAGCACGGCGAGCGCGACGAGCAGCGAGAGTCGCGGGCGGGCCTCGAGCCGCGGGAGCTGAAGCACGAACGCGGGCGCGAGCACGAGCAACGCCATCACACTGGAGCGCTGCGCCACGTGGAGCGCGATCGCGATCGTCGCGAGGACGAGGAGCACCGCGATCGCGCCCTCGTCCGTCTCGTGGGCCTCGTCGGCCGGCTGCAGGTCGGGTGCGACGAGGACGATCAGCAGCCAGGCAGCGACAACTCCCGCGAGCTGCGGTGCCTCACGCCGCCAGTCGCGGAAGAGCGGCACGCGAGCGAGTGCGACGCCGCACGCGAGCGCGAGCAGGACCGCGAAGGGGAGTGCGGCGACCCACCTCGGCTCGACGCCGAGCCAGCCGAAGAGCGTCTCGACCACCGCCCCGTTGCCGACCCGGTCGAACCACGTGTCCACCGAATACTCGACGCCGGTCAGCGGGCCCGTGATCGTCGCCATGGCCATCACTCCGACCGACACGAGGCCGATCCCGGCGACGACGAAGGGACGCGCTCGGAGGACGAACGCGAGCGGCAGCGCGAGAAACGGGAGGACCGGGACGAGGAAGCGCGGCCCTGGGCTCTGCCCACCGTACGGCAGGTAGTACCCGGCGTTGTAGGCCAGGAACAGCAACGCCACAGCCCCGCAGACAAGCGCCTCGGCCCGCCGACCCAGGCGCCAGAGCAGCGGCAGCCCGAACAGCGCGGCCACGGCGAGGGGTGTCACGATGAGGAGCCCCTTCTCCGAGACCAGGAGGGAGAGCGCTGCGCGCGGATCAGGGAACCCGACACCGTAGAACCCGGCCGCGTTCGCTCCGACCGAAGGTGTCCCGCCCGCGACGGGGGCGGTCAGCGCATTCGTGTAGCTGAGGGTGAACGGAGAGCCGAACGCCCAGGTGTTGAACGCCAGGAGCGGGAGGACGCCGACGACGGCACCGATGCCGTAGGCCATGACACGGCGGCCAGGGCGCTCCCCGGCAGCGGCGTAGGCAGCGAGCACGACCGCGACGATGCCCAGCGGGAACTCCACGACGACGGCGAGACCGGCGAGCAGCCCCGCGAGGGCGGGCAACAAGGCGCCGCCGCCGACCCTCTCGCGCGCGAGAAGCAGGACGACGAACGCCGCGAACCCGAGCGCCGCCGAGAGCACGTGGTCGAAGAAGAGCGTCGCGAACGGGAGGAGCAGCGTCCCTGCCCCGGCGAGCACCGCCGTCGGCGCGCCGTACCCCGGAACCAGGCGTTCGACCGCGAACGCGATCAGCAGCAGGAGCGCGACGAACGGGAGGACGCTCCCGACGAGCTCGAGCTCCCAGACGCGGTGTCGGTATCCGTCCGCGCTCGCAAGCGACTGGTCCTGAAGACCCGCGGCGCGCAGCGCGCCGTACCACGGCAGCGTGAACATCGCGAGCCCCGGCGCCTTCGCCGCGTAGAACTTGCCGTCGACGTAGGCGGAGTCGATCGTCTCGCCCGGGTGGATCTCGGGCGTCCCCGCCGCGAGGGAGCGCACGAGCGCGAAGTGCGCCGACTGGTTCGGCCCGCTGTCCGAGACGACGAACGCGCACGCAAGTCCAAGCGCCGCGATCGCGACGAGTGCCGTCGCGCGCGGGGAGGAGAGGCGAGCCGTGGCCATGCGCGTGCGCGGGATCGTACTCCCCGTCCCGGATTGGCGCCCGCGTCCGCCCCAGCCGCGGCGACGCGGCCTCAACGACCGCGGCGAAGCAAGAGGTTCGTCCCCTCGAGTAGCCCGAGGTCGTGGGGCACGGCGGCAAGCTCACCGGCCGGCTCCTCGATGACGGACACCTCGAAGCCGTCGGACACGATCTCGTCCATGAACGCCTTCTCGCTCTCGCCGGTCTGCGCGAAGTGCGTCGATGACCACTCCATCACGATCGTGAGCCGAGGGTTGTCCTGCCGCACGCGGGCCATGCCTCTCCACACCCGCGGCTCCGCTCCTTCGACGTCGATCTTGACCAGGTCGATGCGTTCGCCTGGGCCGACGACCTCGTCGAGCGCGGTCACGTCGACGTCCACGACCTCGCCCCACGGGGAGTCGGCAGGATGGAAGAGCGAGCTCAGCGGACTGTGGCTCGCGACGAACAGCGTCCCTCGTCCCGTCGTGTCCCACAGCGCGAGTGGGTGGACCCGCGAGCGATCGCCGACGCCGTTCAGGTGGAGCGTTCGCTCCAGGGCCGCCGCGACGTGGAGGACGGGCTCGAAGCACAGGACCCGGCCGGCGGGACCGATGCTCATCGCGATCGCCACCGAATGGATCCCCACGCTCGCGCCGGCGTCGACGACGACGTCGCCGGGACGAAGCTCTCGTGCCAGGACGTGTCGCACACCAGGCTCGACCCATTCCACGCCGTGCTTGACGAGGTGGGCGAGCAGCCCTTCCTCGCGCGTCGGGACGACGACGTCGGCCACGGGGCTCAGCACGATCGCGTCGAGCGAAGGCCCCACGAAGAGCACGGGCTGTCCCCCGCCCCCGACTGCCTGCCGTGTCGCGTCGGCGTGGTAGACGAGGTAGCCGTCGAGCCGGTCGATCTCCTCGGACACGTGCCGCTCCAGAGCCCTCAGCGCGTCCTCCTGGGCCTGCAGCGCCGACCGTTGCTGGTCGAGCTTCGCCATGATCGCCGGCTGGCCGACGAGCGGGAGGACGATCCGGCGCAGGCGACGTCCGGCCCATCTCAAGACGTCGATCATGCCGCCGCCGCGCCCAGGGCCGCCGCCCACTGCGTGCGGGCGAGCCGGGAGGTGAAGTGCTCGAGCACGCGGCCCTGACCGGCGCGTATGGCCTCGGCCATGAGACGGTCGCCGCCGAGCAGCGCGTGCGCCTTCGTCCGCATCTCGGCGGTGTCGACGCATGCGCCCGGCAGGTCCGCCCCGTCCGTCAGCAAGTCGATCAAGGCGCCGCGACGGTAGAGGACGGGCGTGCCGACCACCATTGCCTCGAGCGGCGAGTAGTGGACGTGCCGAGGCTCGGTCGACGGATAGACGAACACAGGCGCACCGCGGTAGAGGTCGAGCAGCGCGTCGTCGGAGAGATACGGCAGCACCGCGGGGTCGTCGATGAGCTCTGTCTGCCGCCCGAAGACGAGGTGGGGAAGGTCGCCGAAGTCTCGTTTGATCCCCTCGTAAACCATCCGGTAGTACCCGCTCTTGCGGATCCCGGGGCACAGAAGGATGGCGTGCGTGTCCCGTCCGGTCCATTGACCCTCGTGCTCGAACGCGTGGGCCGGCAGCGGAACGGTGATCGTCGCCGCGCGGTCGCGGAGCTCCGGCGCCTCGATCTCGGCCAGGTTCGGGTAGCCCTGTCCGAAGACGAAGCGTCGTCCCATCGCTCCGATCTGCTCGAGCAGCGGCGCCGGCCCGGCCTCGAGGAGTTCCGAGTAGCACCGTGGATCCTCGCGACCGAACACGCGGGCGACGACGATCCCACGGAACTTTCGGCTGGCCTCGCTGAGGGGCGTGAGATAGGCGGAGACCGATGTGACGAGGACGTCGAAGTACCTGTCGAGGATGCCGGTCACGGTGGGGCTCCAGGCGCGGCGATAGAAGTCGTGGGTGTTCAGCACCCTCAGCGCCCCGGGCGGCAAGCTCAACGACTCGTCGTATTCGAGCGTGACCACGCCGCTGCGATACTCGGGGTCGTCGCCCGGGATTACCTTGGGGAGGAACACCTCGTGACCGAGGTCCTGGAGGATCGGTACCTCTGCCTGCATCAGGGTCCGGTGGTTGACGATCCACAGCAGCCGGCTGACACCGGTCACGTCAATCGCCTCCCGCGCAGCCGTCGCTCGTGCTCGACGGTGTCGACCGGAGCGCCGTCACGTCGAGCTCGTCCGCTGCGACACCGAGCCCGACGTTCGTCGCACTCGGGCCCGCGAGGTGCGGGACGATGACGTCGATCCTGTCGAAGAAGCGTGTTCGTGCGAGCACAGCGCGCGGAATCGTGGCCAGCACACAGTATGTGCCGTCCGGCTCCCGAACGGTTCGCCGGCGCAGCAAGACGTGGTTCACTGCGAGCTCCAGGCCACGAGCCAGGTCGGGAACGAACGTCTGGATGACGGTCAGCCGCAACACGTAGTCCCGGTCGGGGGCCAGCGAGGCCGTCAGCGACGCGACGTTGTCGACCGACCACTGGTAGGACCGTCCTCTGGGATCCAACCCCGCCCCACCCCAGCCCGGTCCGGCGATCCCACTCCCGAAATCGAATCGGACGTGGTCACGAGGTTGCAGCGTCGGGGGGAGCTCGGACGTCGGCGGCCACGGTGAGATCTCCGTCGCCGCGCGGGTCGGCGGCGCTGCATCGGCCGCGATCAGGGCCTCTGGGTCATAGTCGGCCGGTTGGGTTCCGGCGGACGTCAGCGCGGCGAGGTCGTCCAAGAGGTGCAGTCGGCCGTCGAGGTCGTACTCGACGAACATGGCGCGCGAGTAGGGAATCGTCGGCCCCTGCGTGATGTCGGCGTACGTGACGTCGGCTCCGTCGGGGCCGAGCGTGCAGCCCCAGGGGAAGGTGTGCCCCGGATAACAGAGGAGGACGTCCAGTCCGGGCGCGCGGTACAACTGCCGGACACGGTTGGCGAGCACCTCGGGGTACTGGAACGAATAGTCTGTCGCCAACGAGCCCGTGTCGTCGACGACGATCACCGCCGTGTCGGGCCGGGTGAACGCGGGGGCCGTCTCGACCAGTTGAGCGACGAGGTGATCCTGTGTCGTCTTCACATCGACCCACGATCGGTTCTGCTGGAGCGCGCCCGCCGACGCGACGGCGAGAAGGCACGACGCAAGCACGAGCGCCAGCACACGCTGAGCGACGACCAGCGCCACCAGCGCGGAGACCGCGAGCGCCGCGCCCGGTGCCGCGGTCTGGAGGCGGTCTGTCAGGTCGCGATGGGACGGGAGCATCGCGTATGCGACGTAGCCCAGGCCGAGGGCGACGAGCCCGACGATGCACGCGACCGCGAAGTCTCGTCGCCGCGCGCGCGGCTCGTCGCCCGTCTCGGTTCGCCATGCGACGACGAAGAACACAGCGCCGACGAGCACGCCGACGGCGAGCGCGGTCGGGTGCCGGTAGACGGAGGTCACGGCGTTCGACCACGCGTCCCAGAAGTGCCAGCGATAGCCCCGAAGGAGCGCCGGCACTCCGTGATGGATCGCGTCGGACCACGACAACGATCGGAGCAGCTGGTCTTGCTGAGCGACGTCGCTCCGCTTCCCCACGCTCGAGACGAGCGCCCACGCGACGAACCCCGCGATCGGCGTGTACCACACCATGCAGAGCCTCGGGAGCGATGTCGTGAGGGACCGCGCCGGCAGGAGGAGGAGCGCGGGCGCCGCGACCAGGAGCGGCGCCGAGGCTTCGTAGGTGCCGATGCTCAGGAGCGTGGCCAGCCACATCAGCGGGACGAGCCACGGGCGCCAGCGCTCGGCGAGCAACAGGAAGAGCAGCACGGCGAGCAGCGCGGACGTGAGCGCAAGGTGGACGTGTGCGAAACGCAGCAGCATCAACCCCGAGTCGGCGGGGTAGACGACCACAAGCCCGGCCGCGACCAGGCTCAACCCCCTCTGTCCGGGCAGGAGCCGCCGGAAGAGCGCGAACGCCACGAGGCCCTTGGCCACGAAGATCGCGATCAGCAGCACCGACAGACCACGGAAGCTGTCCGCAGAGAGCCGATGGCCGACCGCGAAGACGACGCCGTCGAACGGACGCAGACGGTGCTCCTCGCTGTACGAGCCCGCCGGGACCAGCGACACGCCCTGGTCGGCGAGCAAGTAGAGCCCCGGCTCCTCGATCAGGGCCGGCGTCGCCATCCGCGTCGGCACCCAGAGACACGCCACGAGCGCGACGAAGCAGGCCAACGGCAGAACGCGAGTCAAGAGCGCGGACAGAGACACCGAGCGAATGGTTCTGGGATCGTGTCGTGCCCCTGCGGACGCGGACACCGCAGCCCTCAGTGGTCTCGCGGGACGGCGACGGCGAGTGCATAGACGTGCCGGATCGTGAAGGTCTCGAATCGCTCCAGCGTGAAGGAGCGCTCCAGAGCGTCGCGCACGGTGGTGCGGGACCTTCGGTGGCTTCCGCGATCGATTGCCCACAGCACTCTGCTCGGCAGCCGCGGGACGTCCAGCGCGTCCACGAAGATCAACTTCCGGCGCGTGACGCGGGCGAGGCCCGCCACCAGCCCGGTCAGCTCGACGTCCGTGAGATGATGGGAGACGTCAATGCAGAGGGTGTAATCGGCCTCCGCATCGGCGAGTGGGAGCGTCGTCGCATCGGCGAGCATCGTGCGGACACCGGGGTACTTCTGTCGGGCGCGGGCGAGCTTCCGCTCGTCGACGTCGAGCGCGACGTACGTGAAGCCTCCGGGAACGACGCGGTAGAAGTTGCCCGTTCCGGCGCCGACGTCGACGATCAGTCCCGGCTCGAGCGACGCGAGGACCGATCCCACCCTTGGGCGAAGGGCCTCGAGGCCAGCGATCCGCTGGACACCGTCGTAGAGGCGAGCGCTGCCGAGCACGTGGTCGAGCACCACCCCGTCCATCCTCTCACGCGACGCGTCGCTGCAAACTGGGCGCAGGCCGAGGCGCGGCTCGCACACGTCGTCCGACGCCCGGCGGCATGAGGACGCAGCACCCCGAGCTCTCCGTCGTTGTCCTCTGCTTTGCGGCGGGTGAGAGCATTCTCGAGGTGCTCGGCCCGCTATCGGCGCAGCTCGACGGGGCAGGCATCCGCTACGAGCTGGTCCTCGTGGCGAACTACTGGCCGGACACGCACGACGACACTCGCGACGTCGTCCGGCGGTTCGCGGAGCCCAGGGACGACGCCGTGGTTCTCGCCGCCGAGAAGCAGGGCGGGATGGGCTGGGACTTCCGACGCGGACTCGCCGCCGCCACGGGCGACCTTCTGCTCGTGATCGACGGCGACGCCCAGAACCCCATCGGGGACGTCCTGCGGATGGTCGAGCTCATGCGCAGCACCGACGCGGACGTCGGCAAGGGCGTCCGCACGAACCGCGCCGACGGGTTGTATCGCCGCGTGATGTCGGGCGGCTACAACGCGCTCTTCCGAGTGCTGTTCGGGACCTGGGGCCTGTGGGACATCAACGGCAAGCCGAAGGCGGTCACGCGAGCCGCATACGACCGAATGTCGCTGACGTCCGACGACTGGTTCGTGGACGCCGAGCTCGTGCTCGCGGCCCAACGCTCGGGCATGACGATCGTCGAGCTGCCCGTTCTCTTCCTCGAGAACAAGGCGCGATCCTCGTTCGTGCGGATCACGACGATCTGGGAGTTCGCCCGGAACATGGTGCGCTATCGGCTGCGAGGCCGAACATGAGCGAACGCGGCACCGTGCTTGTGACCGGCGGATCCGGCGGTATCGGCACGAGGCTCCTCGACGCACTCGGCGAGCGCGGCTGGCGTCGCCGGTGCCTCGTCTACCGGCGACCGGTCGCGCAGGCGGACGAGACTGTCGGGGGGGACCTCGCCGATCTCGGTGCGCTGGCCCGCGCCGCAGAAGGAATCGACGCGATCGTCCATCTCGCCGCGGTGACCCACAGCAGGTCGAGCGCGCGCTACGACGAGCTCAACACCCAGGGCACCCGGAACCTGCTGTCGGCCGCGCGTGCCGGCGGGGTCCATCGCTTCCTCCACGTGAGCACCCGCGCGATCTCGCCCGAAGGCGGCGCGTACAGCATGTCCAAGCTGCGCGCGGAGGAGGCCGTCAGGTCCAGCGAGCTCGGCTGGACGATCGTCCGGCTCCCAGAGGTGTACGGCGCAGGCGGCGGCGAGGGCGTCGACCAGGTCTTGCGGCGCGTCCGGGAGGGGAGGCGCGTGCCGATCGTCGGCCATGGCGAAGACGTGCTCTGTCCCGCGCACGTCGACGACGTCGTCCACGCGTGCGCCCTCGCGCTCGATGCGCCGTCGGCGCTCGGCCGCACCTACACGCTCGCGGGACCGTGTCTGACGATGAGGGAGCTCGTGCAGCTCGCGAGCGATGTCCTCGCGAAGCCCGCCCGCATGGTCTCCGTTCCCGTCCCGGGGGTCGCCGCACTCGCGGCGATTTCCCGCGTGGTGCCGCTTCCCCTCTATCCGGATCAGCTCCGCCGGCTTCGCAGCGAGAAACCGCCCGCGAGCCCCGAGGCCGCGGTCGACCTCGAGTTCCATCCGAGGCCGCTCGAGACGGGCCTCACCGAGGCCGCAGCAGCCGGCTGAACGACGGCCGGAGCAGCCTTCAGCTCAGGCGGAGACGCTCTCGAGCAGGCGATCGACGACGAACTCGGCGTCGCGATAGGCGAGTGCCGCGCCCGAGGGAAGGTTGATCCCGCCGGCAGCCAAGGCGTCCGCGACCGGAAACGGACGGTCGTCGGCGTGTGGCGGGAGCGTGTGCATCGGGTAGAAGAACGTCCTCGTCTCGACGCCCGCTCGCTGGAGCGCCGCCATGACCGTGTCGCGTTCGTCCGCGGTCCTGCCCTCCAGCACCACACTGCTCATCCAGTAGGAGCTCGTGGCCCACTCCGCCTCCGGCGAGAACGCGATCCCAGGCCGGTCGCCGAGCAGCTCGCGGTACCAGCCCGCGATCTGTCGCCGCCGACCGACGTGCCACTCCACCTTCTCGAGCTGAGCGCACCCAATTGCGCACGCCACATTGGTGAGGCGGTAGTTGTAACCGACGACCGGGAACCGGTAGCGCTGGGTGGGGTCCTGCCCTTGTCCTCGGAGCAACCGCACCGTCTCCGCGAGGGTCGCGTCGTCCGTCACGACCATGCCGCCCTCGCCCGTGGTGATGACCTTGTTCCCATAGAAGCTGAACGTCGCGACGTCCGAGAGGCTCCCTACCCGCCGACCGCGATGACGCGCCCCGAGCGCCTCGGCCGCGTCCTCGACGACGCGCAGGTCGTGCGCGTCGGCGATCCGGCGGATCGCATCCATGTCCGCCGGATGGCCGTAGAGGTGCACCACTAGGATCGCCTTCGTCCTGGGCGTGACCGCAGCCTCCACCGCGGCGGGATCGAGGTTCCACGTCGCCGCCTCCGCATCGACGAGCACCGGCGTCGCACCGCAGTAGACGACGCTGTTCGCGGCCGCGACGTACGTGAGGGTCGGGCAGATTACCTCGTCGCCCGGGCCGATGCCCAGCGCGAGCAGTGCGAGATGCAGCGCGACGGTCCCGTTCGCGCACGTGATCGCGTGCTCGACGCCGCAGAACTCGGCGAAGCCCGCCTCGAACCGTCCGATGTACAGCCCGGTGGACGAGATCCAGGTCGAGTCGATGCAGTCCAAGACGAACTCCTTCTCACGTCCGACGAGTGCCGGTTCGGCAACGGGGATCGCTCTGCGCTCCTCGATTGCGCCCGCGTGAGCGTCGGTGAGCGTCTGCTTCGTCTCGGGCTCGAGCTCCTTCACCATGACGACGCGGATCATCTCCCCCGATTCGCGGCGGACGACCTCGCGGCTCTGCTCGACGAAGCCACGCCGCAGGTACATGCCCGCTGCGACCTCGTTCGACGCGTAGACGGAGAGGCGGACCTGTGGGGCTCCGTCGGCCCGCGCCCGCTCGATCGTGTAGTCGGTGAGGCAGCGGCCGACGCCTCGCCCGTGGCACTCGCGGTCCACGACGATCCCGAAGGACGGCACCTCCCACCCCTCGTCGAGGCCTCGCAACATCGACAACCCGACGATTCGACTGTCCTGCACCGCGACGAAATAGCCGTCGCGACCGCCGTACGCACAAAGGTCTCGCGCGGTCTCGCGCGTGAGCGGGAAGGGATCGAACCGCCCTCTCGTCTCGGGCGTGTCGTTCCGCTCGAAGAGCGAGGCGAGCGCGTCCTCGTCAGTGGGCACCAGCGGCCTGAGGATGAGGTCGTTGCCCGTGTCTTCGGTCATGGCCCCGCGAAGGTCGAGACCTCGCGGGCGATCGCAGCGACGGCCGGCGACGACCCGCTCAGTCCCATTGTCCTCAGCTCGGTCGCGACGCGGTCGATGAGCGCCAGTCCGGGTCGCCAGACGGCTGCCCGCTCTAGGAACGCGAGGAGCTCCGCGGCGGAGCGCCCTGCCGTATCACGGCGTTCCCCGATCGGCTCGTGGATGCGGCCCACGGGGCCGAACCACCGCTGCTCGATCCGTGCCCGCTGATCCTCTGAGTGGACGACGATACCGAGCGCGCGGACTACCAGCTCCGACTCGGCCAGGAGCGACATGTCGACCGGATCATGGAGCACGCAGACGCCGGGCGCCCACGTCGCGCCCGGCGAGATCGTCTCACGGGAGGACGGATCGCCTCCAACGACGTAAATCCGCAGAGCGTCCTCAGCCACTACGCCGTCACGATCGGCTTCCCGGATCGGCACGGTAGTCGCCCGCCAGGGGGACGGATCCAGCGCATGAAGCTCCACGTCGCACGACGGCGCCAGGGCCTCGCACATGGCGATGCTGTATCTCGCGAGCACACTCGTCTCTCGCAAGGGCGTGAACCAGGCGATCTTCATGCTGTGACGCGCTCGATCACGTGGCGCCAGGACGGCTTGCCCGTCGCGTCGTTCGGATCGGCCGGATGCAGGAGCTCCGCCGCAAGCCCGTAGTCGGCTTCGACGGTCTCCACGACTTCTTCGGAGGGCGCGAAAAGCATGCTCGCATCCGCGAGCGCCTCACGGTTGGCCCGGTGGAGCGAGGCTGCGACGTCCTCGCGCTCGAGCTCCGGGTCGGCGGCATGCCGGTTCAGGGCAGGCTCGCCGTTGCGCTCGACGAGCCAGACGACCTTCTCGTCGTGCCGGACGTGGTACACGGGGAAGCCCATCGTCACGACACGGTCGACGTGCGCCAGGACGAAGAGGCGGAGCGCGAGCACTTGCTCGAGGACCGCCTGCGTGCCCGTGAACGGCAACCGGAGCACCGCGGCGGCGTGGCCGTGCCCTTCGAGCTCGATCGCGAGTTTGTCCGCGAGCAGGTCGACGGCGTCCCGCTCGAACAGCGCGTACGCGGTCACCACTGCAACTCTCATGCGGTGAGGCGCTCGATCACGTGCGGCCACGAGATATTCAGCTCGCCCATTCGCTCGTACCCCGTCTCACCCATCCGGCGCGCGTCCTGCGGATCGGCGTACAGGCCGTCGATCGCCTCCGCCACCCTGACGGGATCCGCCTCGACCACGCGGCCCGTTACGCCGTCCTCGACCAACTCGAGCGTCCCGCCGGAATCGAGACACGTGATCACCGGCTTGCGCGACTGGAAGCTCTCGAGCGACACGTAGCCGTACGAGTCCTCGTCCAATGGCACGTACGCGCACGCCAGCGCATGCGCGAACAACTCGCGCTTGCGTTCCTCCGAGATCCAGTCGGGCAGCAGCACGACCCGGTCCTCCAGCCGGTGCTCCGCCACCAGCGACTCCAGCAACTGCAGGTGCACGGGGGCGTCCGGATGCCCGGCGATCACCAACCGAGCCCCACTCCGGACGTGGGCCATGCTCTCAACGAGCAGCCACTGGCGCTTGACGTGGGCGATGCGACTCGGACAGAAGACATAGTCGCCAAAGCTCTCGCACCGGTAGCCGTCGAGCAGGCCCAGCGGTGGGTAGAGAACCTCAGCCCGAACGCCGTTGAATCGCATAAGGCGGTCGGCGACGACCTGCGAGTTGGAGAACACGCGCCTGGCTTCGCGCAACCCGAGGTTGTCTGCATCGAGGAGATGGCGTCGCTGACGGATGCCGTCCTCGGTGAATGGCAGGTCGCGATACCCCGTCGACCACAGGTCGAACGACGGCCTGTGATGGTGGAGGAACCAGACGACCTTGTTCGGGTGCCGCAGGAGGTAGCTCGGCGTGCGAATCGCGATCAGGAGGTCCGATGCCTGCGAGACCTCGAGCAGCCGCAGGCCGAGCATCTGCTGGGTCATCGTCGGCTGGTCGGACGCAAAGGGGATGAGGACGGTGTCGACCTCGTGTCCCGCGCCACGCAGTCGCGCGACGAGGTCGTCGACGATCGCCGTTCCCCCGCCCCGGAGGAGCGGGACGATCGTGCTCGCGACGATGATCCTCACCGAGACGGCTTGGCCCCGTGGACTGCGTACCGAGGCGGCGCGTCGAGCGGCTCCGCACTAGCGTCGAGTTCGGCTGAACCAGGGAACTCGGTCTCGACTTCCACGAAGCCGCGGTGCCCGAGCAGCGACGCCACGGCCTCCGGGTCGTACGGCCGCACGCTCGCGAGGTCACGGTAGAAGCCAGCCAGCCCGTAGGACGAGCGTGGGTTCACGCTCTCGACGACGATCACGCCGCCCGGTCGAAGCTTCTTCCCGGCGAGGGCCACGAGCGCGGTGACGTCTCGCGGAGTCATGTACTCGATCGTTCGCGCGGCAAAGAGCCCACCGAGTGAGGCGTCTCCGGCGGCGGCGAGAGCGTCGAGGCCGTCTTCGAGGCTCGCGGCCAGCCCGCGGCCACGGCAGTGCTCGACCATTGCGGGGTCCATGTCGACCCCGGTCGAGGCGATTCCAGCCGCCCGGAGCAGCTCGAGAAACTCGCCCTTCCCGCACGCGAGATCGAGTACCGGCGCACTGCCCCTGAAGTACTCGACGAACGGCGTCAGACGCCGTCGGATCGCGTCGCTGTCCCCACGAAGGCCTGACCTCAGGGCGAGGAGGTCCGCGTCCTGTCGCCGAGCAGGCGACGCGCCGGAATCTGCTTCGCCAGCCCGCTCGAGCTGGCGCACGCGACTCGTCAACTGGAGCGCGATGCGCGCGTTGGCCTCGGCGTACTTCCGTTGCTGCTCGTGAAGGGGAAACAGCACGCGATACAGAACACGCCGAGCGAACCGCGTGATCGGACCCCGTCCGTCGGTCGCGACGCGGGCGAGGGCGCCCGGGTCCGACGTGGCGTCGAGAATCAGCAGATCACGCGTCTCGTCGGCGACCGCGGCGTCGACGGGCTCGAGCGCGCCTCGAATCCGACGCTCGACGAGATGTTCGGACCGGATGTGAGTCATTCGGTTCGGAGACGCGGCGCCGGACGGCGGTCATGCCTGAGCACGGCGCCGCCTATCGAGCGGTAGCCATCGGCATGATGGCGCACGGTACCAACCATTCGGGGTCGACCGGCGAGCCGGGTCGGGGTAGGTTCCGCGCCATGGAGCCACGGACGGATGCGCTCGACGCACAGGTCGTGATCGACGCGTTCCATCGCCTGTACTACGACGCGCAGAAAACGACCTGGAAGCAGACGTTCTGGCTCGGGCGGACCGTGCGCAAGTGCCCGCTCGATCTCTGGGCCTACCAGGAGATCCTCACCGAGACGACGCCCGACCTGATCGTCGAGACAGGGACATACGCCGGCGGCAGCGCCTACTACCTCGCCACCGTCTGCGACCTCGTCGGACGCGGGAAGATCGTCACGATCGACGTCGAGACGCTCGCAGGGCGCCCGCGTCATCGGCGGATCACGTATCTCCACGGATCGTCTGTGGAGGACGAGGTCGTCGAGCGCGTCCGGCGCCGCGCGCGACGCGCACGCCGCGTGATGGTCGTCCTCGACTCGGACCACAGCCGCGACCACGTGCTCCGCGAGCTCGAGCTCTACGCCCCCCTCGTCACGCCGGGGTGCTACCTCGTAGTCGAAGACACCAACGTCAACGGCCATCCCGTCTCCCCCGGCTTCGGCCCAGGCCCGATGGAGGCGGTCGCGGCCTTCCTCGAGACGACGGACGACTTCGAGGTCGATCGCGGCCGCGAGAAGCTCATGCTCACCTTCAACCCGTCGGGCTACCTCCGCCGACGCTAGGCGGCCTCCTCAGAGGCGGTAGAGCGCCCATCGCGCGTCGCGGTACGCGGGCGCCGCGGCGGGCGCCAGCCGCGCGAACCGCTGCCGATCGACCACGAGCCACGTGGCGCCGCACGCGCGCGGGATCGCGAGATCGCCCGTGCGAGCGAACCGCCTGAACTCCTCGACCCGCTCCCGGGGGCGGTTCGCGACGGTGTCGGCGACGTGGCCGGGCGGGGCGACGCAGATCCGGATCGGGGCAAAGGCTCCGAGGCGGTAGCTCGCCTCCGGATCGGCGTAGACGACGGCTCCGACCGGAACCTCGTGGCGCACGGCTGCGACCAGCCCCGCCGAGAGCGGGTTGGGTGGTCGGGACTCCGACGGCGTCCAGTGGGTCAGGCCGTGCACGTAGGTCGGCAGGAGCAGCAGCGCCGATGCAAGCGCGGCGCTCCGCTCGAGTGGCGGGCGCGCCCGGAAGCCGAGCACGAGTGCGACAAGCACACCGACGACCGCGAACCACGTCGCGAGCGCCGGACCGCCCGACTCCAGCGTGTAGCCGAAGTCCCCGGGGTAGAGGAGCTGGAGCGCGACGCCCGCAACGAGCGCCACGGGGGCTACGAGGGCGCCGATCAGGCGCGCGAGCACGCCGATCCCCCCGGCCACCGCGAACGCGAGCGGCAGGAAGCCCGCGAGCCGCCGGGACTGGGAGAGGGAGACGGCGTCGGAGAACGGCGTGAAGATCCACGGGACGAGGCAGACGACGAGCACCGCGAGCGCGCCGCCCACGACGTACGCAGCCCAGCGGCGTCGCGCGGCGAGGCCGGCGAGCGGGACGAGGAGGAGCCCGGCAACAGCGACGGCTCCTGTCCGGCCGAAGAGCTCCGGCACGACCGAGAAGCGGTCGGGGTTGCCCGCGAGTTGGCCCGCGTACTGCGCGAACGCGCGGGAGCGCTCGGCCGGGTCCGGGTCGACCGACGCGGTGTCGTTCACCACGGGCAGCAGCCAGGCGAAGAACGCCGCTGCGGGGACGACGAGCGCGCCGAGCGCAAGCAGCCCGGAGCGTCCGTCGCGGCGTCGCCAGAGCCAGCGGACGGCGAGAAACCCGATGAACGGGATCCAGAGGAAGAGCGCGTAGGTCGGATGCACGACCGCGAGAACGAGCGAGGCGGCCGCCGCGGAGGCGAGGAGCGGCCGGGTCGGCGTCCGCGTCGCCTCGACAGCGAGCGCGAGCGCCGCCGGGAGCAGCAGCTGGCGCGACGCAGTCGCCGGGAGCGCGAGCGCGGTGAACGCGCCGCCGTGCGCCGGCGCCATCGCCACCAGGGCGACGCCCGCGGCCGCCGAGGCCGCGGCGGGGACGACCCGGCGGAACAGCGCCCAGCCCGCCTCGTAGCCGACCACGGCGGCCAGTGGCCCGAGCACCGTCGGGCCGTGCAGCACGACGTCGACGGGGTCGGCGCCGGAGACCTTCGCGACGAGCGCGAGGAAGCCGTGCCACAACGGGAACGCGTACCCGGGATGGAGCCCGCCGTCCGGGAACTCGTCGGGTGCGTGCAGCGAAAGGTCGTCGAACGCGAGGAGCTTCTGCATCCGCGCGAGGTGGAAGAAGCCGTCGCCGCCGACGTTCCCCGCGACGTGCCAGAGGAGCAGACCGAGCACCGCCCCGGCAGCGAAGACCCACCACGTGCCCGGTGCGCGTGTGCCTCCGCCGCTGCGCCGGGCGAACGGAACGGCGGCGAGCGCCGCCGCGAGGAGCAAGACGAGGGTGAGGCCGAGCGAAGCGGAGACGGCGAACGTCACCGTGAGCGCCGCGAACACGATCGCGAGCGACCACGCGAGCGCTGCGGACAGGCGCCGGACGCCCAGCGCCCACGCGACGAGGGCGCCGGGGGCGAGGACGACCGCCACGCCGAAGACGAGCTGGACGAGGAGGAGCATCAGGCGAGCAACGACTCGACGTCGCCCGAGCCGAGCCAGGCGGCGACCTCGCGATAGAGCCGTCCGCGGTCTCCGCGGTACAGGCGGCCGCGGACAAGCAGCGACGCCCGGAGCAGCCGACGCGCGCGCTCGGCTTCGCCCGGCCGGCCGTGGAGCGTGAGGTAGCGCAGGTGCCCGCTGACGTTCTCGCGGAACAGGCGCCCCCCGTGGGCCGCCCCGCCGACGTGGACGCAGCTGGCCTCGGGCGTGAACACGACCGACCAGCCGCGGTCGGCCGCGCGCCGCAGCCAGTCGACCTCCTCGCTGAACATGAAGTACCGCTCGTCGAACGGGCCGACCTCGTCGTACGCCGCCCGCCGAACGAGCAGGCAGGCGCCCATCACCCACTCCACGGTCCGCTCGGTCCCGTGGTCGAAGCCCGCCCCGTAGAACGCGTTGAGGGCGCGCGAGCGCGGCGCGAGCTTGCGGAGGTAGAAGTACTCGGTCGCCAGGCGCCAGAGCGTCGGGTAGCCGCGGACCGAGCGCTGGAGCGTCCCGTCCGTGTTGACCAGGCGCGGGCCGATCGCGGCGGCGCGGGGGTGACGATCGGCCGCGGCGGCGAGCGCGCCGAGCGCGTCCTCGACGAGCCAGGCGTCGGCGTTGAGGAGCAGGACGTGCTCCGCGGTCGTCGCCCGGATCCCGGTGTTCCAGCCGGCGGAGAGGCCGCGGTTCTCGCTCTCGACGACGTCCACGCCGGGAAACCGCTCCCGGACGAGGTCGACGGTGCCGTCGCTCGAGCCGTTGTCGACGACGATCGTCTCGGCGCCGGAGACGCTCTCCAGACACTGCGCGATCCATGGCAGCGCGTCGTACGTGACGACCACGCATGCGATGCGCACCCCCGCGTCAGCCATGCTCGAGCCGGGGTCGCGTGCCGCCCCTGATCGCTTCCCAGAGGAGGATCACCGCACCCGGCAGCGCGAGCGTCGCGGTGACGAGGAAGAAGAGGAACCCGGCCGCGAAGGCCTGATCGGCGGGGACGCCGACGCTCCCGAGGAAGCTCACGAAGAAGGCTTCCCGCACCGCGAAGCCGTTGATCGTGAACGGGACGAGCAGCACGAGGAAGAACAGCGGGCCCATCACGTAGTAGATCCGCGGCCCGAGGTCGATCCCGACCGCCTTCCCGGCCGCCCAGATCGAGAGCACTCGGACGGCCTGGATCGCCGTCGTGAACACGAAGACGACGACGAGCAGGCGGACGTGCTCGCGGAAGTGATGGACGCCGGCGTAGAAGGCGCGCATGGGGCGCTCGACGCGCAGCCTCCGCAGGAGCGGGCGCGTCCGCTCGAGGAGTGGCCGCGCCGAGCGGGCGAAGAACAGAAACATGAGCACGAGCGTTCCCAGGACGAACAGCCCTTCGAGCCAGAGGTAGGCACCCACGTCGTAGGTGCCCAGGGCGAGGACGAAGCCGATGGCACCCAGGAGCACCGTCCCGGCGCCGCCGAGACCGCGCTCGAGCAGGACGATCGCCGTGATGTCGGCGGTCCGGCCGCCGTGACGCCGCGACGTCTCGTAGACGCGCATCGCGTCCCCGCCGACCGAGGTCGGAAGGAGCTGCCCGGCCGTGTACGCCACGAAGTACGCCCGCGTGAGCCACCAGAAACGGTCGGGCATCCGCTGCGCCGCCATCAGCCACTGCCATCGGAGTGCCATCGGCAGGGCCGTGCCGACCATGATCGCGACCGAGAGGGCGAACCACCACGGATCGGCGTCGACGAGGATGTCGATGGTCTGGTGGAGGTCGATCTTCCACACGAGGTACGCGAGCGCGAACCCCGTGAAGAGGAGCGTCAGGGTGATCCGCAGCGAGCGCTTCTTCATGCCGTGAACGAGGCGTGCACGCGGCGGACGGCGTCGATCGCGTCGAGGATGTCCTCGTCCGAGTGCGCCGGCGAGAGCGGGAGCGACAGCACCTCCTCACCCGCCCGTTCGGCGACGGGCAGCGGCGCCTGGACGGGGTAGCGCTCCCGGAACCACGTGAGCGTGTGCACCGGCAGGAAGTGGATGCTGGTCGAGATCAGCTCGTCCGCGAGCGCACGCTGGTACGTGTCCCGCGTGGCCCCGGCGTGCTCGGCGTCGATGCGGACGACGTAGAGATGCAGCGCATGCGTGTCGCGTGGGTCGCGGGCGAGCGGAATGATGCCGTCGAGGCCGGCCAGGCCGTCGTCGTAGAGCGCGACCTGTCGCGCGCGGATCGCGCCGTGGAGCTCGAGCTTGTCGAGCTGCACGAGCGCGATCGCGGCGAGGACGTCGGACAGGTTCGCCTTGAATCCGGGAGTGCGCTGGTCGTAGCGCGAGCCGTCGCCGCGCCGTGTCAGCCGCATGTCGAGGATCGCCTCGGCGACGTCGTCGCGAGGCGTGGCGACGAGGCCTCCCTCGCCGGCGGCGAGGTTCTTCGTGGCGTACAGCGAGAAGCACGTGGCGTCGGAGAGCCCGCCGAGCTTGCGGCCGCGGTACCGGCTCTCGACCGCGTGGGCGGCGTCCTCGACGACGGGCACGCCGAGCGCGTGGATCGAGTCGAGGTCGCAGGGCTGCCCGGCGAGGTGCACCGGGAGGATCGCCTTCGTCCGCTCGGTAATCAGTCCTGGCAGGAGGGACATGTCGAGGTTCAGGTCGTCGGCGCGGACGTCGCCGAACACCGGGGTCGCACCGGTGTGCTCGATGACGTTCGCGGTCGCGGGCCACGTGATCGGCGACGTGATCACCTCGTCCCCGGTGCCGATCCCGAGCGCGAGGAGCGCGAGGTGCATCGCGCTCGTCCCGGAGCTCACCGCGAGCACGTGCGGCACCTCGAGGTAGTCGGCCAGGCGCTCCTCCAGCAGTGCCGCGCGGGGCCCGGTGGTCAGCCAGCCGGAGCGCAGCGTCTCCTCGACGGCGGCGACCTCCTCGTCGCCGATCGCGGGTGGCTGGAACCCGAGCCTGGTCTCACGGCGCGTCCGCATCGACCCGGAAGCGTACGGCGTCCGCCGCACGGCGACCCCGCTCGAGCGCCTCGCCCCTGTTCGCGCCCGTCGCGAGGATCGCGCCCGCGCGGTCGGCGCCGCGGCGGAGCGGCCCGAAGACGTGCCCGGGGCGACCGTAGACCCGCACCCAGCGCACCCCCTCGCTCTGCCGCGCCTCGTCGACGCCCTCGACCTCGACGAGCCTTCCGACCGGCGGCACGAG
Source organism: uncultured Actinomycetes bacterium (assembly GCA_963742625.1). Lineage (GTDB taxonomy): Bacteria > Actinomycetota > Thermoleophilia > Gaiellales > Gaiellaceae > Gaiella. Next base: position 960,788 of record CAVUMO010000001.1, on the reverse strand, counting down.
GAACACGACCGCGGCGCCGCCCGCCCGATCCGAGGGCGCTTGCAACAGACTGTTGCTTGCACGGCCGAGCGCGGCGTCGATCGCGAGACCGTTCAGGTCGACGCCGAGGGCGGCCTCGCAGAGCTCCGCGTCGTGGCCGCCGCCGAGCCGCGCGGCGACCTCCATCACGACCGGCCCGGCCGCACCGAGGCGGACCTGCGTGTACGACGGGCCTTCGCGGATGCCGACCGCTTCGACGGCAGCCCGGGCCGCGTCGACGACGGCATCGGTCTCGTGCGTGGACGGCCAGACGTGCGCGAGGGCGACGCCGAACCCGGGTGGCTCGGCCGTCAGCCTGTCGGTCACCGTCAGCGGGACGAACCGCCCATCCTGCGAGAACGCGTTGACCGTCAGTTCCGGGCCGTCCACGAGCTGTTCCACCAGCGCCGTCCCCGAGCGCGACTCCGCCCGCGCCGCGGCGAGCGCCGGCTCGAGCTCCGCTCGCGAGCGCACGAGCCTGAGGCCGCGCTGGCCCTGCCGGTCGGGCGCCTTGACGACGCACGGGAGCGACGTGTGGACCTCACTGGAATCGAGCGCCCGCGCGTGCGGGACGCCGGCTGCGGCGAACGCCTCGCGCTGGCGGGTCTTCGACGTCGCGAGGGCACCGGTCTTCGCGTCGATCGGATGGTGCAGGCCGATCCGTCCGGCGACCCGCGCCGCGATCCCTACCGGCCAATCCGCGCCGGGGGAGACGATCCCGTCGACCCTCCGCGCGCGGGCGAGCCGGTCGATCCCCTCCTCGTCCTCCGACGAGAGCACCGCGCGCTCGTCGGCGAGCCGGAAGCCCGGAGCGCTCGCATCGCGGTCGACGGCGATCACGTCGACGTCGCCGCGCACCCGAGCCGCCTCGAGCAGGCCGAGCTGGGCCGGCCCTGCGCCTAGGACGAGGAGACGCGGTCGCGCGCCAGGATCCCCCGCCACCAGGCCTCGTTGTCGCGGTACCAGGCAATCGTGCGCTCGAGGCCGTCCGTGAAGGAGGTCGACGCGCGCCAGCCGGTCAGGCGCGCGAGCTTGTCGGTGGAGCCGATGTGCCGGTCGACCTGGCCGGGCCGCTCGTCGACGTGGACGACGTCGATCGTGGGATCGCCGACCGCCTCGAGCACGAGCTGCGCGATCTCGCCGACCGTGATGTCCGTGCCCGTCGCGACGTTGACGACCTCGCCGGCAACGCTCTCGAGCGGCGCCTCGATCAGCGCCTCGATCGCGGATGCGGTGTCGTCGACGTAGAGCCAGTCGCGGCTCGCGTGCCCGTCGCCGTGGACGGTGAGCGGCTCGCCGAGGAGCGCCTGCGTGACGAAACGTGGGACGACCTTCTCGGGATGCTGCCTCGGCCCGTAGTTGTTGAACGGGCGCACGACCACGATCGGCAGGTCGTACGTGACCCAGTAGCTGTACGCGAGCCGGTCCGCTCCCGCCTTCGTCGCGGCATAGGGGCTCCGCGGCTCGAGCGGGTGCCGCTCGTCCATCGGCGCGTACTCCGCCGTCCCGTACACCTCGCTCGAGGACACGAGCAGGAAGCGCTCGACCTCGCACGCCCGGATCGCGTCGAGGAGGATCTGCGTCCCCTCGACGTTCGTCGTCACGAACTCCGACGCCCCGTCGCGGATCGACTTCTCGACGTGCGACTCCGCCGCCGCGTTCACGATCACGTCGACCCCGCTGACGACCTCGTCGACCAGCCCCGCGTCGCGGATGTCGCCGTGGACGAACTCGAGTCGCGGGTGGCTCATCACGTCGGCGAGGTTCTCGATGCTCGCCGCGTACGTGAGGGCGTCGAGCGAGATCACCTCGTGCGGCGTGTGCTCGAGGAGATGCCGGACGAGGTTCGACGGGATGAACCCGGCGCCGCCGGTGACGAGCACGCGGCTCATTCGACACTCCCTCCACGGATCGGGATGCAACAGCCGTTTCTCGTTGATCCGGTCAGCGGGTGTTGCGGCCGGAGGCCGGCTTTGCCGGCCGGGAGGCCAGGCACGGTCTGCGCGTCCAGGAGCCGGAAGGAGGGGGCTCGTGGGGGAACCATGGGTTGTTGCGCGGGGGAAACCATGTTTCCCCCGCGGGCCCCCTTCTTTCCAAGAGGAGGGGGCTGATGGGGGAACCATGGGTTCCGCCATGTTCGAAACATGGGTTCCCCCACGTCACAGCTCGCGATCGACGACGTAGAGGGGCCGCTGCTCTACCACGCGCTGGATTCTGCCCAGATACTCGCCGACGAGCGCGAGGATGAAGCCCTGCACGCCGAGCACCGCGACCACGAGGGCCCCGAGGAGCAGCGGGCCTGGAAAGTCGTGGTTCGAGATCCAGTACACGACTCCGTAGATCCCGAGCGCGGTGGAGGCGAGGGTGCAGAGGGTGCCGAGCACCACGCCGGCGGTCTGGATCGGCTGTGGCCAGAACCCCGCGAGGACGTGGAGCGCCAGACGCGTGAGGCGGAGCGGCGAATAGCGAGAGGCGCCCTGGCGCGCGGCGTGGCCGACGTCGACCTCGACGACCGACGCGCCGCCCGAGAGCACGAGTGCCTTCGTGAACTTCTGCCGGCCGATCGAGCCGAGCATCGGCTCCACCACCTCGCGCCGGTACGCGTTGAAGGCGCAGCCGAAGTCCGAGATCGCGACACCCGTGAACCGCCGCAGCATCCCGTTGATGAGCCGCGACGGGAGCGTCCGCCCCCACGAGTCGTGTCGGGCGGCCCTGCGTCCGCTCGCGACGTCGTAGCCCGCCTCGACGGCCTCGACGAGCCGTGGGACGTCCTCCGGGAGGTTCTGCAGGTCGCCGTCCATCGTCACGACGATCTCGCCGCGGGCCCGCGAGAGCCCTGCGTGCATCGCCGGATGCTGGCCCGCGTTCCGCTTGAGTCGCACGGCCCGGACGTGCGGATCGTCCGCGTGGAGGCGCTCGAGGATCGCGAAGGACCCGTCCGTCGACCCGTCGTCGACGTAGAGCGCCTCGTAGGGCCGGTCGAGGGACTCGAGCGCAGCGGTCAGGCGCCGGTGGAGCTCCTCGAGCGTCCCGGCCTCGTCGAAGAGCGTCACGACGACGGAGACGGACGGCCCTCGCGCCGCGTCGAGGTCGTCCTCGGGCGCGCTCAAGGTCTCCCGGCGGGACATGGCCGCCCTGGAGCGTACACCGGGGGAAATCCCCGCACGCTCGCCGTTTTCCAAGGACTTGACTTCGACCGGAAGAGGCGTAGATTCCGCGCCAAAGGGTGACGGCGCGTGGGGGTGTGGAAGCCGTACCTTTTTGGGGGGACACCGAGGGAACGCCTCGGTGTTGCCGGAACGCAGGACCCGGCCTGGACGCCCGACGCTCGCACCGACCCGCCGGGGGGCCGCCGCCCCGAACGTCGGGAGAGGAAGGAGGCCCCCGCTCCCCCACGAGGGCCTCTCTCGACGTCGTATCGGCGTCAGGCCGCCTCACGAACAGCCTCGTACGAGGCAACTTCGACGGTCCGCTGCTTCGTCCGGCGCGGCATCAGGAACGCCGCCACCGCCCCGACGGCGACGAACGCCGCCCCGACGTAGACCGCCGCCGACATGCCGTCGACGAACGTGTCGGGCGTCGCGTACCCGCCTGCGTGCGCGAAGACCGAGGCAAGGACGGCGACGCCGAAGACCCCGCCGAGCTCGCGGATCGCGTTGTTCGCGCCCGACGCCTGCCCTTCCTCGACCGGCCGCACGGCGGAAAGCACGACGTTTGCCATCGGCGCGAAGAACAGCGCCATGCCGACGCCCGCGAGGACGAACGGGATCACGAGGTCCGAGTAGGGGGTCGTCGGGCTCGAGACGGAGGCGATCCACGCGAGCGCCACGGACTGGAGCGCGAGCCCTGTCCCGAGGATCATGCGCGGGTCGATCCGGTCGGACAGGGCGCCGGCCACCGGAGCGATGAACATCGGGGCCAGAGTCCACGGGAGGATGCGGAGACCGGAGCCCACGGGCCCGTATCCCTGGATCGACTGGAAGAACTGCGCGAGCAGGAAGATCGAGCCGAACATCCCGAAGAACATCAGGAACGACGACGTGTTCGCGAGCGCGAACGCACGGCTCCGGAAGAAGCGCATCGGCAGCATCGGCGCCGCGGCCCGCAGCTCCCAGGCGACGAACGCGGCGACGAGGATCGCGCCCACCACGAGCGAGCCGACGATCTCGGGGCTCGTCCAGCCCTGGCCGTTGCCGCGCACGAGCCCCCAGACGATTCCGAACAGGCCGGCGCTCGCGAGCGCGAGTCCGGTCAGGTCGAGCCGGCCACCCGGCCCGCGGCTCTCCTCGAGCCGCCGCAGCGCGAGCGGGACGAGCACGAGCCCGATCGGGACGTTGAGCCAGAAGATCCACTGCCACGCGAGCCCCTCGACCACCGCGCCGCCGACGAGCGGCCCGAAGGCGATCGCGAGCCCGCCGACGCCGCCCCATGCGCCGAGCGCGAGGCCGCGCTTCTCCGGTGGGACGGCCGCGCTGAGCAGCGTGAGGGTCAGCGGCATCACGATCGCGCCGCCGAGGCCCTGCACGGCTCGCGCGACGTTGAGCACCTCGATGCTCGGGGCGACGGCGGCTGCGACCGAGCCGAGCGTGAAGATCGCGAGACCGAGGGCGAACATCCGCCTGCGCCCGAACCGGTCGCCGAGCGCCGCCCCGGTGAGGAGCAGCACCGCGAACGTCAGCGTGTAGGCGTTGACCGTCCACTCGAGCTGCTCGAGGGAGGCGCCGAGATCGACGCGGATCACGGGGATGGCCGTCGTGACGACGAGGTTGTCGAGCGAGACCATGAACAGCGCGAGCGAGGTGATCGCGAACGTCCAGAGGGTCGAGGTGCGGCGTGTCATCGTGGTAACCTCCTTGTGTTCGTGACCAGTCACTCAATTAGTTGGGCAAATGAAAGAGCGTCAGCGCCGCTCCTCGGCGACGGTAAGCCTGGGGCCTAGCGACCCCTCGAGCAGGCGCGTCGCCCACGGCTCGCGCGACCCCCACAGGTCCATCGCCGCGACGACGTTGAGGAGCATCCCCTTCGCGAACCACTGGGCGACTCTCTCCGCGTCGAGCCCCGAGACCGTCTCGACGAACAGATGGAGCGAGCCGAAGCCGGAGCGGATCGCCTCGCGGACCTCTGGGTCGTCGGAGGCGGCGTACGCCTGGAGCTGGGTGAGCAGGCGCGTGCGGTCGCCCGTGACCATCGCGACGTACGCCTGGCCCATCGCCTCGAGCGCCTCCTCCCCGCGGCGGTCGCCGGCGGCGGCCCGGAAGAGCTCCAGCGTGTCCGCCATGCAGCGCTCGACGGTCGCGACGAAGAGCTTCTTCTTCGTCCCGAACAGCCGGAAGAGGTACGGCTGCGAGATCCCCGCGGCCTGCGCGATGTCCTCGGTCGACGTCCCGTGGAGCCCGCCCCGGGCGAACGCGACCTGTGCCGCCGCGAGCACCGCCTCTCGCCGCTCCTCTGCTGTCTGTCGTGTCGTCGTGTTCATTCTTGTGAGTGATAACTCACAAATACGAAGTTGTCAAGCGAAGACCCCGTGTCGGACTGAAGTCCGACACGAAGCACGCGACGGGCAGCGAGCCCGTCGTGTGCTTGTCTTCTGCTCGTGGACGTCCACACGCCGCGCACGCTCGACGAGGCGCTCCGGCTGAAGGCCGAGCTGCCCGAGGCACGGTTCGTGCAGGGCGGCACCGACGTGCTGGTCGAGCTCAACTTCGGCCGCTCGCGACCCGTTGCCCTCGTCAACCTGGCCGAGCTCGCCGACCTCCGGGGCTGGTCGCACGAGGACGGGGAGCTCCGGCTCGGCGCGGGCCTCACGTACACCGAGGCGATGAAGCCCGAGTTCGCCGACCGCTTTCCCGCCCTCGCGGAGGCGTCGCGCACGGTGGGCTCCCCGCAGATCCGCAACCGCGGCACGATCGGGGGCAACCTCGGCACGTCCTCGCCCGCGGGCGATGCGCTCCCCCCGCTCCTCGCCGAGCGCGCTCGTGTCGAGATCGCGAGCACCCGCGGCGTGCGGACGCTGCCGCTCGAGGAGTTCCTGCTCGGAGTGAAGCGGAACGCGCTCGAGGCGGACGAGCTCGTGATCGCAGTGCGGCTGCGGTCGAGCGGAGGGGCGCAGACGTTCATGAAGGTCGGCCCGAGGAACGCGATGGTGATCGCGATCTGCTCGCTCGCGGTGGTCGTCGACCCCGACACCGGCGAGGTGCGCGCCTCGTTCGGCTCCGCCGCCACGACCGCGAAGCTGGTCACGGTGCCGCTGGCGGACGCGGCGTCGCTGCCGGAGCGCGTCGCCGAGGCGGCGAGCCCCATCGACGACGTCCGTGCGACGGCCGCGTACCGCCGCCACGCGCTGCGCGTCCTCGCGGGACGTGCGCTCGAGAGGTGCCTCCGCTTGTGAGAGCGCCCAACCCGACAAAGCACGGGCCGCCTGGGTTGGATGGGCGGCACGCTGCTGCGTCCTCAGTCGGCTGGATAACGCTGCTATCCAGCCTCCCTGCGTCCTTGCATCGCACTCGCCCATCCAACCCAGCCAGCGCGTGGTTCGTCGTGTCAGGTGCTCCGTGAGGATCGCGCTCACCGTGAACGGCGAACGGCGCGAGGCCGAACTGTGGGGCGGCGAGAGCCTCCTCACGACGCTCCGCGACACGCTCGAGCTCCCGGGCTCGAAGAATGCGTGCGAGCAGGGCGAGTGCGGTTCGTGCTCGGTCCTCCTCGACGGCGAGCTCGTCTGCTCCTGTCTCGTGCTGGCGGCCCAGGCCGACGGGCACGAGGTCGTCACGGTCGAGGGCCTAGCGGACGGAGACGAGCTCCACCCGGTGCAGCAGGCGTTCGTCGACGCGGGCGCGGTGCAGTGCGGGTTCTGCACGCCCGGCCTCGTCGTCGCCGTCACCGACCTGCTCGCGCGCACGCCCGATCCCGGCGACGACGAGATCCGCGAGGCGCTCTCCGGGAACCTGTGCCGCTGCACGGGCTACGCGAAGATCTTCGACGCGGTGCACCTCGCCGCGGAGCGGCGATGAGCGTCACCGCGCCCCGCACGGCGCCGCGCGTCGGGAAGGTCGGCGAGCGCCTGCTGCGCGACGACGCGGTGCCGAAGGTGAAGGGCGCGTTCGACTACTCGAGCGACCTCTCCGCGCCCGGGATGCTCTGGGGCGACACCTTGCGGAGCCCGCATCCGCACGCGCGCATCGTCTCCGTCGACATGTCGAAGGCCCTCGCCCTCCCTGGTGTGCACGCGATCCTCACCCACGCCGACGTCCCCGGCCGGAAGACCTACGGCCTCGAGTTCCCCGACCAGCCCGTGCTCGCGATCGACCGGGTGCGCTACGTCGGCGAGCCGGTCGCGGTCGTAGCCGCCTCCCATCCGGAGCAGGCGCGGGAGGCGCTCGCCGCGATCGAGGTCGAGTACGAGCCCCTCGAGCCCGTCGTCGACATGGAGCGCGCGCTCGAGCAGGAGCCGCTCCACCCGGACCGCCCGACGATGGGGCACGGGTACCTCGACGACCCCCGGCCGAACGTCGTGCGTCACCTCGTGATCCGGCACGGCGACCCGGAGGCGCCGGGCGAGGTCGTGGTCCACGGCGAGTACGAGGTCGGGATCCAGGACCAGGCGTTCCTCGGGCCGGAGTCGGGTCTCGCCGTCCCGGACGGAGAAGGCGGCGTCGACATCCACGTGGCGACCCAGTGGCTCCACGTCGACCGCGACCAGGTGGCTCCGTGCCTCGACCTCCGCCCGGAGCAGGTTCGCATCCATCTCGCGGGCGTCGGTGGCGCGTTCGGCGGCCGCGAGGACCTCTCCATGCAGATCCACGGCGCGCTGCTGGCGCTCCACACGAGCCGCCCGGTGAAGATGAGCTACGACCGCGAGGAGTCGTTCACGGGCCATGTCCACCGCCACCCCGCGCGCATGTGGTGCGAGCACCGCGCGACGCGGGAGGGCCGGATCACGTGCGTGCGGATGCGGATCCTCCTCGACGGCGGTGCGTACGCCTCGAGCTCGACGGCGGTGGCGTCGAACGCCGCGTCGTTCGCGGTCGGCCCGTACCACGTCGACAACGCGCTGATCGAGGCGACCGTCGTGTACACGAACAACCCGCCGTGCGGGGCGATGCGGGGCTTCGGTGCGGTGCAGACGTGCTTCGCGACCGAGGCGCAGATCGACCGCCTCGCCGCGGAGCTCGGGATCGACCCGGTCGAGCTGCGGCTCCTCAACGCGCTCGAGCCCGGCGACTTCCTGCCGACGGGCCAGCCGATCACGGGCGCCCTACCGACGCGCGAGGTGATCAGGCGCACCGCCGCTCTGCCGCTGCCTGGCGAGGAGGCTCTGCCGCGCGACCCGCTGCGGCTGCCCGGTGGCGCGGGGAACACGACACGCGGCGAGGGCGTCCGTCGCGGCATCGGCTTCGCGCTCGGCTTCAAGAACATCTGCTACTCGGAGGGCTTCGACGACTTCTGCACCGCCCGAGTCGTGCTCCACGCCGACGGCAGCGCCGTCGTGCACTCGGCCGCGGCGGAGGTCGGGCAGGGCGTCACCGGCGTGATCCTCCAGGTCGCGCGCACGGAGCTCGGCACGGACGACGTGTCGCTCGCCCCGTCGGCGACCGCCTCTGTCGATTCGGCCGGCTCGGCCTCCGCGTCACGCATGACGTGGATGGCGGCCGGCGCAGTGCGCGACGCGTGCCGGGCGGCGCTGGAGGAGCGCGACCGGCAGGGCGGCGGCGAAGTGGACGTCGAGCGTGTCTACCGGCACCCGCGAACGACCCCGCTCGACCCGGAGACCGGGCAGATCACCGGCGAGCGCGCGCATGTCGCGCTCGCGGTCGCGGCGATGAGGGTGGTCGTCGAGGTCGACGTCGAGCTCGGGCTGACGCGCGTCGTCTGGATCGGCACCGCGCAGGACGTCGGCCGGGCGGTCAACCCGCTCGCGGTCGAGGGCCAGATCGAGGGCGGCACCGCGCAGGGCCTGGGCCTCGCGCTGATGGAGGAGCTCGTCACGCGGGACGGCGCGATCCTCAACGCGAGCTTCACCGACTACCTCATCCCGACCGCGCTCGACATGCCGCCTGTCGACATCGAGCTCGTCGAGGAGCCCGAGCCCGACGCGCCCTACGGCGCGAAGGGCGTCGGCGAGCCGCCCACCGTCGTCTCGACCGCGGCGATCCTTTCGGCGCTTCGCGATGCGACAGGCCGCCCGCTCACACGGGTGCCGGTGCGGTCCGACGACATCTGCCTTTAGGCATCATCCGATGAGGCGCGCGGTGAACGGTCGGCAACGGTGTCAGACACCGAATTTCGTCAAGGGCGGACTGTGTGCCGATTGTGCGCCAATCGTTCGACACCGGTCGGCGCGTTCAGCCGCTGCCAAGTGCGCGTCACGCGTAGCGGAGGAGCGCGGTGGCGACGCGGGCGACGTCGTCCTCGGTCATCGTCCCCGCGAGCGGCAGGGCGAGCGCGCGCGCGAAGGCGGAGTCCGCGCCAGGAAAGGAGCCACGGTCGCGGTACGCCGCAAGCGCGTTGACCGCGTACGTCCCGATCTGCGCCTCGATCCCGTCGGCCCTGAGGCCGTCGAGCGCCTCGTCGCGACGGTCGAGCGTGACCACATATGCCTGCCACCCGTGGCGGTCGCCCTCGCTCACGCCCGGCACGCCGACGGCGTGCGTGAGACGGTCCTCGTACCACCCCGCGACGCGCTCGCGCGCCTCGAGCAGGGTCTCGAGGCGTTCCACCTGCGGCACGCCGAGCGCACAGAGGACGTCGGCGAGCCGGTAGTTGAGCCCCGGGGCCGGGATGTCCGTCGGCGCGCCGGCGGCGATCCCGTGATGCCGTAGCCGCCGGATCGACGCGGCGAGCTCCGCCTCGTCCGTCGTCACGGCCCCGCCCTCGCCGGTCGTCACGATCTTCCTGGGGTGGAACGACAGGCACGCCATCAGCCCGAGCGCCCCGCACGGCGTCCCGCGATACGACGCGCCGAGCGCGCCGGCGGCGTCCTCGACGAGCGCGACGTCCTGCGGCACTGCCGTCTGCAGCTCCTCCCACTCGACCGGCCGCCCGAAGAGATGCACGGCCAGCACGGCGCGCGTGCGCGACGTGACCGCCTCCGCGACGAGCTCGGGGCGGACGAGGAACGTCTCGGGGTCGACGTCGACCAGCACCGCGCGGCCGCCGCACAGCTCGACCGCGTTCGCGGTCGCGGGGAATGTGTACGCGGGCACGATCACCTCGTCGCCCTCGCCGACGCCGAGGGCGAGCATCGCGAGATGGAGCGCGGCCGTGCCGGACGAGACCGCGACGGCGTCGGCCGTTCCGATCGCCTCGGCAAGCGCGCGCTCGAACCGCTCGACCCACGGTCCCATCGTCAGCTGCCCGCTCTCGAGCACCTCCGCGACGGCAGCGAGCTCCTCCGCGCCGACGTCGGGCCTGGCGAGCCTGATCACCTCGCGGGTCACGCCGCGGCGCCGAGCCGGGCGCGGTACCACGCGATCGTCCGCTCGAGCCCCTCGTCGAGCTCGACCTCGGCCTCGAAGCCGAGAAGCGTTCGCGCCTTCGCGACGTTCGGGATGCGGAGCTCGACGTCGATGTACCGGAGCGGGACGAAGCGGAGCTCACCGGGACAGCCGGTGATCCGCTTGATCCGCGTCGCGAGGTCGTAGATCGTCACAGCGGAGCGCGGGTTGCCGACGTTGAAGCTCTCCCCGACCGCGGCCGGGTGCTCGAGCGCGAGGAGCACCGCCTCGACCATGTCGTCCACGTAGCACCACGCGCGGATCTGCGAGCCGTCGCCGCGGATCTCGAGGTCGTCGCCTGCCAGCGCCGCCTCGATGAACGCACGGATCGCGCCCCCGCCGATCTGGCCGGGGCCGTAGATGTTGAACGGACGGACCGAGACGGACGGGAGCCCGAGCTCTCCGTGGTAGGCATGCGCCATGTGCTCCCCGGCGAGCTTCGAGACCGCGTAGGTCCAGCGCGCCTCGCCGACCGAGCCGATCGACGTGACGTGGGCCTCCTGGACGTTGAACGCGTACTGCCCGAACACCTCGCTCGTCGAGAACTCGACGACCCGCTCGACCGTCTCCTTCGTCGCGAGTGCCGCCTCGAGCGCGTTGTACGTGCCGATCACGTTCACGCGCATCGTTCGTACCGGGCTCGAGAGCACCGTGTCGACGCCCGCGATCCCGGCGGCGTGCACGACGTGCGTGCAGCCCGCGAAGAGCTCGGTCAGGCGCTCCGGGTCGAGGACGTCGCCCTGCGCGAAGTGGAAGTTCGGATGCCCTGCCAGCTCCGTTCCCGAGAGCGCGTCGCGGTGGAGGTTGTCGACCGCGATCACCTCGTTCTCGTCGACGAGTCGTCGCGCGAGCGTCGTCCCGATGAACCCGGCCCCGCCGGTGATCGCGATGCGTTTGCCCGTCAGCGCCACGTCGGGATGGTAGTCGAGCCCCTCTGCGATCCCGTCGGGCCTGCGGGAACGCCTCGTCTAGCATCGCGCCGTGTCCGGAGTCCTCCTCGTCGGCGCGGGGCGCGACCAGCGCCACGCGATCGTCCACGTGCGCGGCCTCGGCCATCGTGTCGTCGCGGTCGACGACGATCCGCAGGCCGAGGGCCTCGGCCGCGCCGACGTCGCGGAGATCGCGGATGTCGGTGACGCCGCCGCAATCGAGGACCTCGCGCGCAGCCACGGGGTCGACGCGCTGCTGACGCTCGCGCGCGACCGTGCGGTGCCGGTCGTCGCCGTCGTCTCGGAGCGCCTTGGCCTCCCGTCCCTCGGCCGGGACGCCGCGCACCGCTTCACCCACAAGCTCGCGTTGCGGCGCACCCTTGCCGAGGAAGGGCTGCCGCAGCCTCCCTACGCCGCGGCGCGGAACCTGGCGGAGGGTCGCGCCGCGCTCGACACGGTCGGGCTGCCCGCGGTGCTCAAGCCCGCCGACGGGGAGCGCCAACACGGGCTGTTCCGGATCGACGACCCCGGAGACCTCGAGTCCCACCTCCATGCCGCGCTCGCGGAGTCTACGTCGCACGAGGCGGTGCTGGAGCGGTTCGTGGACGGGACCGAGATGAACGCGGTCGTGGTCGCACGAGATGGGGCGGTGCGGCTCCTGACGCTCTCCGACCGCCTTCGCCCGGACGGACCGGGATTCGGGGTCGCCTGGGCACACGTCCAGCCCGCGCGAATCCACTCCGACCAGCTCGCCGCCGCCGAGCGCACGGCGGAGCGCGCGGCGGCGGTGCTCGGGCTGCGCGACGGCGTGGGGCTCGTCCAGCTCATCGCAACATCGGACGGAGGGGTGTCCGTGATCGGAGCGGCAGCGCGCGCGCCAGCCCCGCAGCTCGCGGAGCTCGTCGGGCACGCGGTCGGCGTGGACGTCGTCGACGTGTCTCTTCGGGTCGCGCTGGGCCAGGAGGTGCCCGACGAGGTCGCGCTGCCGCGTTTCTCGCAGCCGGTCGCGATCCGCTTCCTCACCGCAGACCCGGGCCCGCTCCCGACCGGCCGCGTCACCCGTGTCGGCGCGCTGGGCCCGGTCGTCTCGGCGGACGGCGTGGTGGAGGCGGAGACGCACCTCACCCCCGGCACGGTCGTCGCGCCCGTGCGCACCGCCGAAGACCGCCACGGGCACGTCGTCGCCACCGGGCCGACCACCGTCGAAGCGCTCGCGAGCGCCGACCGCGCAGCCGGGCTGCTCGTCGTCGAGGTCGAGTGACGTGGGCTGCGACTTCTCCCTCGAGCACTACCGCGAGATCCTTCGCGCAGCCGCAGGGGGCGGCTATCGGTTCGCGTTCTTCCAGTCGCCGCCCACGGTGGGCGATCTCTTTCTCCGACACGACATCGACTTGTCCCTCGAGGCGGCGCTCGAGATGGCCGAGCTCGAGGCCGAGGAGGGGGTCGCGACGACGTACCTCCTGATGACGCGGTCGGTGTTCTACAACCTCGCGTCGCGAGAGGGGGAGCGCGCGATCGCGCGGCTGCGGGAGCTCGGCCACCAGGTCGGCCTCCATGCCGTCCATCCGCACGTCGAGCTCGACGCGCGGTTCGACCCCGTCGTCGCTTGGCACAACCCGGAGCCTGCGTTCATGACCGCCCCGCTCGACGGCGTGGTGAACGTGATGGAGCAGACCTACTTCGACCCTGCGACGTACCGGTCGGACTCCAACCACCGCTGGCGCTCCGGGTGTCCGCACGAAGAGCTCCGCGCCGGGGCGTTCCCATGGCTCCAGCTACTCGTGCACCCGGAGATCTGGGTGTACCCGGGCTCGACCATGGCGGCGACGATGGAAGCGATGCTCGACGCGCAACGGGCGCAACGGCTCGCGTTCCTCGGCGAGGACAGGATCGACCTCACGTGAGCGAGAAGATCCTCGCGCGCGCCCCATGGTTCGGGGCAGAGCGCGACGACATGCTTGCATTCCTGCGTTGAGCCTGAGCCCCGTCACCGTGCTCGTCTCCGCGTCCGGCGCCCCGGGCAGCGCCGCGTTGCTCCGGGCGCTGCGCGAAAACGGCGAGCGCGAGGTGCGCCTCGTCGGCACAGACCTCTCCGAGCGCTCGGTCGGACGGCACCTGTGCGACGCGTTCCACCTGGTGCCGGCCGGCACGGACCCCGAGTTCGCGGACGCGATGCTCGACGTCGTCGCGCGCGAGGAGGTCGACGTGGTCCTGCCGCAGTCGTCGTTCGATCTGCAGGGGCTCGCCGACCAGCGCGACCGGTTCGACATCCCGGTGCTCGTCTCGTCGCCGGACGCGATCGTGCGTTCGAACGACAAGGCGGAGTCGTACGCGCTGCTCCACCGCATCGGCGTTCCCGCGCCCGAGTTCAGACGCGTCCGCGGCGCAGCCGAGGTCGACGCGGCCGCCCGGGAGCTCGGCTACCCCGACCGGCCCTTGTGCTTCAAGCCGGTCTTCTCATCGGGCTCGCGCGGCTTCCGGGTGCTCGACCCAACGGTCGACCGCGCGCACCAGCTCCTCAACGAGCGCCCCGGGTCGGTCGCCATGCGGCTCGAGGAAGCCGTCGAGCTCCTTCCGGACGAGGGTGGCCCCGACCTCCTCGTGATGGAGCTCGCGACCGGCGAGGAGCGGACGATCGACGGCATCGCCGACGGGACGCGCGTGGTGCTCGGTCACCCGAAGACCCGCGAAGCGATCAGGGCGGGGCTCGCGATGTACTTCGTGACGCTCGAGGACCCGGAGCTGATGGAGATCGCGGACCGGATCGTCGCCGAGCTCGGGATCGAGTGGTTCTTCAACATCCAGCTCGTCGGCGAGCACGTGATCGAGATCAACCCGCGGATCTCGACGGTCGTCGGCCAGGAGGACCTGAACCTCCGCTACCTCGGCATCAAGCGGGCGCTCGGCGAGATCACCGACGAGGAGCTCACAGCGCTCCAGGCGAGGGTGCGCCCCGGCCGGAAGGCGCTCCGCTACTTCGACCAAGTCGAGTGGGACTGAGACCGCCCACGGCTGGCGACGCCTGTGGAGCGATCGGAACGAAACCGGCGCAGGTTCGCCCTTGACAAGAATCGGTGTCTGACACCGAACGACGCCTGACGGGCCCGTATCCTCGCCGCTCGTGCACGCAAGCCGCCCGCTCCGCGTCGTCCACTGCCCGGTCAACACTGCGGGCGTGCCGTGGTCCAACGTCCAGGCGCTTCGCCGGCGCGGGATCGACGCCTCGCTCGTCGTGTTCAACCGCTACGCGCTCCACTCGGAGGCCGACCGCTCTCTCGACCTCGGCGACGGCCTCGTCCGGCGCCAGGCGGCGCAGTGGCGCGCGCTCGCGTCGCTCCTGCCGCGCACGGACGTCTTCCACTTCATGTTCGGGCTCACGCTCGTCCCGCAGTCGCTCCAGTACCCGATCCTCCGCGCCTTCCGAAAGCGCTCGGTGATGCACTACCTCGGGTCGGACATCCGCGGCAAGACACCGGAGCAGCTCGCGGCCGGGAAGAAGGCGGGGGCGGAGGTCGTCGGCAGCTGGGACGCGATCCGCTGGGTTCCCGAGGCGACGGTGATCCCGCCCGGGATCGACCTTTCGACGATCACGCCTGTCCCGCCGCGCGATCGGAAGCGGCCCCTCGTCGTCCACGCTCCGTCGTCTCGGGAGCGGAAGGGGACGGAGCACGTCGTCGCCGCCTGCGACGCGCTCGGCGTCGACCTGCGGATCGTCGAGGGCGTCCCCCACGACGAGGCGCTCGCGGTCTACCGCGAAGCGGACATCGTGGTCGACCAGCTCAACGCCGGCTGGTACGGGGTCCTCGCGATCGAGTGCCTCGCGCTCGGCAAGCCCGTCCTGACGTACCTCCACGACGAGCCCCGCGCGCGTACGGAGGAGGCGTACGGGACGAAGGTACCGCTCGTCGGAGTGACCGCGGACACGCTGCAGGCACGCCTCGGGGAGCTCGTCGACGCGGGCCCGCCGGAGTGGCGCCGCGTGGGCGACGCATCGCGCGCGTACGTCGAGCGTGTCCATGACGTCGAGCGAGTGGCCGACGCGCTCGTCGAGCTGTACGAAGGGCTCGATCGGTGAGCGAGACGACCCCGCTGAGCCTCGGCGGCCAGCTCGGCCGGCTCGGCCGCCACTCGCTGATCTACGGGGTCGGCGGGCTCGTCTCGCGGATCGTCGCCGTGCTCCTGCTGCCGGTCTACACGCACTACCTCACCCCCGCCGACTACGGGAAGATCGAGACGCTGATCGCCCTCACGACGGTGCTGGGGATCATCCTCCGCGCCGGGATCTCGAGCGCGTTCTTCCGCTTCTACTTCGACGCCGACGACGCCGTCGCACGGCGGACCGTCCTACGGACGTCGTTCTGGTTCACGATGGGCGCCGGCACGCTCGGGCTGCTGCTGCTCCTGGTCTTCGCCCAGCCCGTCTCCGAGTTCCTCTTCGGGACGACGAGCGCCGCGAACCTCGTCCGCGCCGCCGGGGTCGCGCTCTGGGCGACGGTCAACTACGAGCAGCTGACGTCCCTCTTCCGGGTCGAGGAGCGTTCGGTTGCGTTCGTCTGCGCCAGCCTCGCCAACGTCTTGATCACGATCGGCCTGACACTCGTCCTCGTCGTGTCGTTCGACAAGGGCGCGCTCGGCGTGATCGTCGGCAACTTCAGCGGCACGTTGATCGTCTACTTCGCGCTGCTGGGCTTCCGGCGGGAGCAGCTCGGGCTCCAGTTCGACCGCGGCCTGCTCCGCGAGATGAACCGCTTCGGGATCCCGCTCGTGCCGACGGCGCTCTTCCTCTGGGTCACGAACTTCAGCGACCGCTTCTTCCTCGTCAAGCTGTCCGACGTCTCCGAGGCGGGGCTCTACTCGGTCGGGGTGCGCGTCGCGTCGGCAATGGTGCTCTTGCTAACCGCATTCCGCATGGCCTGGCCGGCCTTCGCGTTCTCGATCCGCGACGAGGATGAGGCGAAGCGCACCTACGCCTACGTGCTCACGTACCTGACGGTCGTCACGGCCTGGGTCGCGCTCGCGCTCACGCTCTTCGCACCGTGGCTCGTCGACCTGCTCGCGGCACCGCGCTTCGCCGAGTCGTACCGCGTCGTCGGCCCGCTTTCGTTCGCGGCTGTTGCCTTCGCCGCCTACATCGTGGTGGCGATCGGTGTCGGGCGGATCCGCCGCACGCAGTTCAACTGGGTCGTCACCGGCGCGGCGGCGATCGTCAACGTCGCGCTGAACCTCTCGCTGATCCCGCCCTACGGGATGATGGGCGCCGCGATCGCGACGGTCGCGGCGTACGCGACCATGGCCGTCGGCATGGCCTGGTGGTCGCAGCGGATCTACCCCGTGCCGTACCAGTGGCGCCGCGTCATCACCGCGGCCGCCGCGGCGGTCGCGCTCGCGGTGCTCGGGAAGGCGCTCGACGTCGGCTTCGCCGCAGCCTTCGTCCTCTGCGCGGTCTATCCACTGGCGCTCGCGGTGCTCGGCTTCACGAGCCCCGAGGAGCGCCGGCGCCTCGGGCGGCTCGTGACGCGTTAGAGCACCGTCTGCTCGAGCAGGAAGACGTTCAGGCAGACGATCACCGTCGCGATCGCGGCGGTGAGGACCGTCGTCGAGCGGCGGTTGACGAGACCGCCCATGAGCGCCCGGTCACGGCAGAACCAGAGCAGCGGAATCAGCGCGAACGGGATCCCGAACGAGAGCGCGACCTGGCTCAGCACGAGGGCGCGGGAGGCGTCGACCCCCGCCGCGATGAGGATCAGCGCAGGCGCCATCGTGATCGCCCGCCGAAGGAACAGCGGGATCCGGCGCCGGATGAAGCCCTGCATCACGACCTGCCCGGCCAGAGTGCCGACGCTCGACGACGACAGCCCCGACGCGAGGAGCGCGACCCCGAACAGCAGGTTCGCGTGCCCGCCGAGCTGCGCCTCGAGCTGGTCGGCGACCTGCACGAGGTCGTCCCCGACGTCCGTCAGCCCCTGCTCGTGGAAGACCGCGGCGGCGATGATCAGCATGCTCATGTTGACGATCCCCGCGATCCCCATCGCGATCATCACGTCGACGAGCTCGAACCGGTAGATGCGGCGCTTCTCCTCCTCCGTCGCGCCGACGACGCGGTGCTGCGTCAGCGCGGAGTGGAGGTAGATCACGTGCGGCATCACGGTCGCTCCGAGGATCCCGACGGCGAGCAGCACGCTCTCCGATCCTTCGAACCCGGGGATGAACCCCCGCGCGACCTCGGAGGGATCGGGGTCGGCGAGGAACACCTGGGCGGCGAACGCGACCACGATCACGCCGATGAACACGGCGATCACGGCCTCGAGGCGACGGAAGCCATGCGCCTGGAGCGCGAGGATCGCGAAGGCCGCCGCGCTCGTGATCAGCGCCGCCGGGAAGAGCGGGATGCCGAAGAGGATGTTGAGGCCGATCGCGGCGCCGATGAACTCTGCGAGGTCGGTCGCCATCGCGATGACCTCCGCCTGGATCCAGAGCAGGAAGCTGACCGTGCGCGGGAACTGCTCGCGGCAGACCTCGGGCAGGTTCATCCCCGTCGCGATCCCGAGCTTTGCGCTCAGGGACTGGATCACCATTCCCATGAGGTTCGCCATGAGGATCACCCAGAGCAGCAGGTAGCCGAACGTCGCTCCGCCCGCCATGTTCGTCGCGAAGTTGCCCGGGTCGACGTAGGCGACCGAGGCGACGAACGCGGGCCCGAGGAACGGCCAGAGGCCGCGCGCGCCACGACGTTTGCCGACAAGCGACTCCTGCGCGGCCTCGAAGACCCGCGCCTCGCCTGGGAGGACGTCATCGAGTGGATGAATGGGCGCCGCGCGATCGTGCGGCTGCCGCTCTTGGTCGCCGGACCCGTCCGGCAGGCGGCCGGGGTCCACTAGTGTCCCTTCAGGGGATGTTGCCTCGTTCCTCGCGTGCGAGGACCAAGCCAGGCTAGGACGCAGGGAGCCGCGATACCAGAAGGTATCGGGGCGACCGAGGACGACGCATGGCGCCGGTCATCGCGCGCGAGGGACCTGGCGGGCATTCCCTGAAGGGGCACTTATCCGGCCAGCAGCCCGGTCGCCCACATCGCCGCGATCCCCGCGAGGAATCCGCCCATCGCCCAGCCGGAGCGTAGACCGCCCGGGGCGGTGCGCGAGACGTACCGTCCGACCTCGACGACGACCTGGAGCGCGGCGCCCGCGGCGATCGCGAAGAACAGCGGCGACAGCACGTCGTTCGAGGCGTATCCCCCGATCCAGGTGCCTGCGATTGCGGGCGCGCCTGCAATCAGCGCGAGCCCCGCGAGCTGCCACACCGCCACGTGGGCACGTGACGCGGGCGCGGCGATCCCGAGGCCCTCGGTCACGTTGTGCACCATGAACCCGACCACGAGGAACGCGCCGAGCTGGAGCTCGCCGGTCGCGAACGACGTGCCGATCGCGAGGCCCTCACCGAGGTTGTGCACCCCGATCCCGATCGCCACGAGGAGGGCGAGGGCGAGGCCCGTCGCGCCGACCCGCCCGCGGGAGAGGCGCGTCGAGAGGAACGTCATGCCCAGCGCGCTCGCTGCGAGGCCCAGCAGCACGAGCCCGGTGCCGCCGAGCGCCGCCGGCACGGCGGCCTGGAGCTGCAGCGCCTCCGCCAGCGCCTCGACGCCGAGAAACGTGAGCAGGCCCGCCGTCAACGCCATGAACGCCGCGAGCCAGTGGGGCCCGACCCGCCGGAGCGACGGCAGCCAGAGCAGGCCGAGCGCCACGGGGACGACACCGACAAGCAGGCCGATCGCGGCATACCCGAGGAACCCGTGCGCGCTCGCGACCGGCGTCTCCACTGCCGCGGCGACCTCGTGGGTCGTCTGGATCCCGGTGGAGCTGGTGACGCCGATCGCGAGCGGCTCCCCTGCCACCCACTCGTACGGCACGACGATGGTGCTCGAGCGCAGCCGTCCCAGCGTCGCCGGGCCGTCGAGCGTGAAGGGCACGATCGCGTCGTCGACGGTGACGAGGGCAATCGTGAGGTCGTCGCGCTGCGGGTTCCGAACCTGGACGCGGATCTCGCCGGGCCGGAGCTGGACGCGACGCACGTCGAACTCGTCCGCCGGGGGCGGGCTCCCGCCGACGAGCTCCGCGAGCCGGTCGCCCTGTGAGACGACGAGCGACACCGCGAGCGCGAGCAGCACGAGCGGGACGAGAGCCCACAGGCGCCACGCAATGCCGCCGGTCTCGGCCCGCGCCTCCACCACACCTACCCCTCCACCTGGAAGTAACCCATCCAGCCGAGCTCGGTGAACTCGGACTGGTGCGCGTGGAACATGAACGTGCCGGTGTGGGAGAAGCGAATCTCGAGCACGCCGCGCTGCCCCTGGCACTGCATCACGGTGTCGGTGTACTCCCAGTGGTCGCCCGTCCCCGTCGGCTGGTAGCGAAAGAACTCCGCGTGGAGGTGGAACGAGTTGATCAGGTCGAACTCCGTGAGGTTCGCGAGGTACACCCGCACGAGCTCGCCGCGCCGCACGCGAATCGGATAGCGCGCGTAGTAGAACGTCCGCCCGTTGACGGTGTAGAAGTTGTTCTCGCCGTCGCCGTCGGTGTCGTAGCCGTTCATCACGAGCACGAGCTCCCGCGCGGGGTCGCGCGGCACCTTCGGGTCGACGATGAACGCGCCGTAGAGGCCCTTGTGGATGTGCTTCTTCAGCGGCGTGGAGTGGCAGTGGTAGAGGTGGAAGCCCGCCGGTCGTGCCGGGAACTCGTATGTAAGCTCCTCATTCGGCCCGACGATCTCGAAGACGCCGTCCATGTTCGTCGGGTGGATCCCGTGGAAGTGGATGGTGTGCGGGTGGACGCCGGCGTTCACGAAGCGGACGCGGAGGAGGTCGTCCTCGGTCGCCCGGATCACGGGCCCCGGGACGGTGCCGTTGTACGTCCAGGCCGGGAAGAAGACGCCCGGCGCGACCTCGATCTCCTCGTCGGTCGCGACGAGGGTGTACTCGCGCACGCGACCCGGTCGGTGCGGAAGCGCCGCCGGCGGGTAGAGCAGCTCGTCGAGGTCGTTCGGGCCGCCGACGGCCGGTGCACCGTCGCCGATCATCGCCGCGTGCCCCGCCGCCGCCGAGCCCAGGTGCGACGCGGTCGTCCGGTGCTCAGCGTGCCCGTGACCCGTGTGCGACGCCGCCTCGGAAGTGCCGTCCAGCGCGAGCTTGATCCCGAGCGGCGCTGCCGCGAGCGGCGCGGTCGCGCAGAGAAGTCGGCGGCGCGTGAGTTTAGACATGGCTAAACCGTAGCGCAGACCTTTAGGCGCGTCTAAAACTTCGGCGCTGATCCTCCGGGTGAGCTACGACGCGCAACGAGCGGGTGCGAGGCCGACGTAGCGCAGCGTGCCGCGACAGAGCCCGAGCGCCGCGCGCTCGCGCACGGCGGGCCGCGCAAGCGCGCGGTCCTCGGTCGGGTTCGTCATGAACCCGAGCTCGACGAGGATCACCGGGACGTCCGCCCAGTTGAAGCCGGTGTAGTCCGAGCGTTCCTGGATCCCGCGATCCGGGAAGCCGAGCGCCCGGACGAGCTCGGCCTGGACGAGCCGCGCCGCGCGGTGACTCTCCGCGTAGACGTCGTCGGTCCAGCCGCGTCGCAGGGCGGGCGTGAGCGTGTGGGTGCCGCGCGCATCGCCTGAGGCGGCTCCGTCGGCGTGGATGCGGAGGAAGAGCGCTGCGTGCGCACGATTCGCGATCTGCGCCCGCGCGACGTTGCCCATGCTCTCGCCCGCCGTGCGGGTCCGCGTCATCACGACGCGGACGCCGGCCCGCCGCAGCAGCTCGCGCAGCCGGAGCGAGACCGCGAGCGTCAGGTCGGGCTCGCGGATCCCCGTCACGACCCCGTGCGTCCCGCCGCCGTCGAAGATCTTGCGCGTCGGCGAGCCCGGCCCGATCGGCTCCGTGCGGAGGTTCGCCAGCCGGTCATGCCCGGGGTCGACCACGACGAGGGGCACCGCCGCCTGCACAACCCCGGGGCCGAGGAGCGCGACAGCGGCGGCTGCCAACAACGCAAGTTGCAGTCTGCAACTTGCCGGGAGGAGGCGCGCGCTGTGCCCGATCATTGCGGCGGGACGCGTGCCCGCATCCACACATAGGCGAGGAGCGCCCCGGGGACGAACAGGCATGCGGCGGCGGCGATGAAGATCTTCGCCGCGGTGGAGTCGAGGTCGACGGCGAGCCCTGCGACCATGCACAGCCCCGCGAGCACGCAGAGTCCCGCTCCGATCGCCCCGATCCGCATCGGGTCAGGCTAGACGCCGTCAGGCGACGATGCGGTAGACCTGGAACACCTCGGCGTAGTCGCGGTTCACGTTCGTCCCGTGGACGCGCGCGAGGTTCCAGATGTACTCCTCGTCTGCGTAGCGCCGGTGCTGCTGCGAGGCGTAGCGCTGCACCGCCGCGACCTTGCGCTCGACGTGGCGCCGCTCGAGCGAGACGTAGGCGCCGTACGAGAAGTCGAAGTTGTTCCAGGGGATCTCGTAGCCGAGCAGGGTCGTGCGCTTGAACGCCCGGAGACCCTCCTGCGCAATCGTCTGGTGGTCTTGGTGGACGTCGTGGTGGGACGGCTGGAAGACGACGTCGGGCCGCCACTCGTCCCAGAGCGCGACGAGGAGCTCCAGGAGCTCCTGCCGCCGCGACGGGAACGTCCGCACGTCGAAGTCGTGCACGGTGAGGTTCGCCTCGGGGATACCGAGCTCCGCCGTCGCCTCGCGCACCTCGCGGGCCAGGGTGTCGGGCGCGAACCCGGGTGGCAGCGAGCGAGTCGCGATCGAGAACGCGACGTAGCGCACGTCACAGCCCGCCTCGACGAGGCGCGCCGTCGTTCCGCCGCAGCCGAACTCGCCGTCGTCCGTGTGGGGCGCGAGCACGAGCGCCCGTTCGAAGCCTGCGAGCACGGCGCGAGTCTAGTGCCCTTTCCGGTGATGCGGCCTTGGAAACCTGGAGGGCATTGCCGGAAGGGGCACTAGAGGATCGTGTGGGCCGGCTCGGGCACCGACGGCGCGGGGGGTCGAGGGGCGAGCTCCGCCTGCGCGGGCGGCGGCTTCTTCGGGACCCGCGCGCTGAGGCCGACGAGCCCGAGGAGCGCCCACGTCATGGGGTCCTCGAAGAACGAGGCGTAGAACAGGCTGTGCACCGCGATCGCGAGCAACACGATCCCTGTCGCGAGCGCGACCCGCGACGTAAAGCCGTTGCCGAGCCCCCGCAGCGTCGCCAGGAGCGCGGCGGCGACGAGCCAGGCGAGCAGCGCGAGGCCGACGATCCCTTCCTCCGCCGCCACCGTCACGGGCGTGGTGTGGGACGCGACGCGCTTCGGGTCCTTACCCGTGATCCCGCGCCGATGCGCGTACTCCCGCGAGAACCCACCGACGCCGACCCCGATCACCGGGTGGTCGAGCGCGATGCGGACGCCCTGGCCGACGAGGTTCGCGCGTCCGGAGGTCACGCGGTTGACGCCGGAGCGCGACTTGCCGACGAGGTCGTCTCGCAGCTGCGGCACGGCGAACAGCACTGCGGCGGTGACGAGCCCCAGCGCGACGAGCGCGACCATCGCCCGACGGCCCCACACGACCGAGACCGCGACGACGATCCCGGCAGCGAGGGCGACGAAGCTCGACTGCGAGAACGAGATGAGCAAACCGAGCCACGTCGCCACGACGACCGCGTACAACCCGGCGACCCGCCAGCCGCGCACGCCGCCGAGGAGGATCCCGGCGAGCGAGGCGAGCACCGCGACGGTCAGGTAGCGGCCGTACACCGAGGGGTCCCAGAACACCGAGTTGACGCGGAAGAACGGCGCGTAGGCGTTGAAGACCTTCACGCTCGGGTTCCAGAAGACGTCGCGCGTGACCCACTGGTAGCCGCCCACGAGGGCATACAGGAGCGCGGTCGCGACGAGGCCGCCCCAGAGCCACGTCAGCCAGCGGCCCCGCCACGGCAGCCGCGCGAACCCGATCGCGACGAGCCCGAACGGGAGCACGAAGGCGGCGAGGAAGATCGCGCCGCGCCGGACGTCGCCCGTCCAGAGCATCGAGAGGCCCGTCCAGCCCACGAAGGCGGCGAGCGGCAAGGCGACAGGGCCGAGCTCGCGGGAGCGGGTGTCGCCCTGCACGAGCGACCAGGCGATCGCGAGGGCGAGGCCGCCGATCACCGCGTACAGGGGCAGGAGCAGGTTGACCGTGTCAGTGCCGATGTCGACCGGGATCCGCAGCGGGATGCAGGCGAGGGTCGCGAACGCGAGCAGGTACGGCCAGCGGTCGAGCGCCCAGGCCAGGACGAAGGCGGCGACGAGCCCGCCGACCGCCCCGGCGGCGAGCCGCGCCGTGCTCAGGTCGGGCAGGAGGTAGATCCCGAGCACGGCGAGGCCGGCGCCCCACGCGCAGAGCCCGGCGAGGCGCTGCCAGCGCCCCGGGGCGAGCAGCAGCGCCGCGAGCCCGCCCGCGCCGACGACCGCTGCCGCCTGCGCCGCGGTGCTCACGGCGACGCCGCCTGGCGCACGAGGACGGCGGCGCGCCTCACGTGCCCGTTCGCCTCGACACGGAGCGTGTACCGCCCCGGCGCGACGGGGGCCCGAAGCCTGAGCGTGCCGGGACGCGCGGTCCCGGACCGGCCGCCCAGCTGCCACGCGACCCTTCGCGCCTGCGAGAGCACGAGGATCGCGAACCTGCCTCCGGGAGTCGTCACGACGCGGTCCCGCCCCAGCTCGAGGAAGCGGATTCGCACCGTGCGCGAGCCCGAGCGCGGCCCGAGGTTCCCGGCGACGTCCCGGGCGACGAGCCGGAGCGTGTAGACGCCCTCCGGCAGCTGCTCCGCGCCGGCGTTGCCCGTCCAGCTCGTCGTGCCGCGCGGTCTCGTGCCGAGCTTGCGGATCGCGCGCGTCCCGTCGACGTACAGCTCGACGACCGCCCGCTCGCTCAGCCGGTACCGGATCGTGGCGCGGTCGAAGCGGCCGTCGCCGTCAGGCGAGATCACGAGCGGTCGCGCCGTGAAGCTGACGACCCGTGGCGGAGTGACGTCGACCCGGATCGGGTTGGGCATCACGATCGTGCGCCGCGCCCGGTCGAGATGGACGCGCGGCCGGTATGCCCCCTCGTCGACGACGTGGTCGTCGCCGTCACGACCGTCCCAGACGTACGACACGTCGTCCCGCCCCTGCGGGCGCCGACGCGCGAGCTCGCGGACGACATCGCCGTTCGAGTCGATCACGTCGACCGTCACGAGGTCGGGCTTCCGCAGCCGGAAGCTGATCGACGCGGTGTCGGTCCCGCAGTCGCAGACCGGCGAGAAGAGCTTGTCGACCCGGGGGCCGACGATCGGGTTCCGGGTGAGCTTCAGCTTCTCGGTGACGACGAAGGCGGCCGACGTCGCCACCAGCAGAGCCGCGACAAGCGCGGCAGGGGCAAGCCGTCGAGCCACCGGCGCGATTGTAGAGGCGCGCGGTCGCCGCTCCGGCGTCGTAGGCACACTGGAGGCCGGCCCGGAGGAGCCGACCACGCATGCGCCGCCGACTCCTGCTCATCCTCGCCGCTCTCGTCCTCGTCGTGCTCGGCACGGGGATCGCCGTGCTGCTGACGCGGCATCCGCCGGGCGGCACGCTCGAGACGAACGTCACGGACGTGACGGTCGTGACGCCGACGACGACCGCGCCCGAGACGACTCCGAAGCCGCCGAAGCCGAAGCCGCCCCAGACCGAACCGGTCGACAAGCGGTGCTGGACGATGTTCGGCGGCGGCCCGAGGCGCACGCTCGCTCGTCCCGCCATCGACCTCGGCATCCCGGCCGCGAAGCCACTCTGGGCCCGCGGCCTGAAGGGCTACATCGAGTACCCGGCGAGCTATTGCGACGGGGTGCTCTACGTGAACACCTTCAAGGGCGACACGTGGGCGATCGAGGCGGCGACCGGCGACGTCCTCTGGCGCAAGCTCAGCGACGCGCCGAAGCCCTCGACCCCCGCGATCGCCGGCGACAAGCTGATCGTCTCCTCGAAGGACGGGACGGTCACGGCGTTGACTCGCAAGAGCGGGAAGGTCCTCTGGCAGCTCCAGACGCACGCGAAGGTCGAGTCGTCGGCGGCGATCGCGGGCGACATCGCCTACTTCGGGGCCACGGACGGGCGCCTCTTCGCGGTCGACGTCGAGACCGGCCACGTGCGGTGGGCCTTCGATACCGGCGGCCGGATCAACGCGAGCCCGTCGCTCGCCGACGGTCGCGTCTGCATCACGACGTACGCGGGCTCGATCTTCTGCCTCCGCCAGCGCGACGGGCAGAAGCTGTGGAGCACGTACGTGAAGCGCGACGCGTTCCGGTACGAGAGTTTCTACGCGAGCCCGTCGACGGACGGCCAACGGCTCTACACCATCGCGCGCTCGGGGAAGATCGTCACGCTCGACGCGTCCGACGGCCACGTCATCTGGACGGACAGCGTCAACTCCCTCGGGTACTCGACGCCCGCCGTCGGCACCGACCGGATCTTCATCGGCGACTTCAACGGCGGCCTCCGCGCGTACCGGAAAACGAACGGCCAGCTGCTCTGGCGCGCGCACGTCGGCGGCCGCATCCTCGGGCCGCCGGTCGTCGTCGGCGACCTCGTGTTCTTCTCGACGCTCGAGACGGAGACATACGCGGCCCGCGTCTCGGACGGGAAGATCGTCTGGCACTACGGGCTCGGGAAGTACTCGCCGGGGATCGCGACCGAGCGCGCGTACTACTTCTCGCTGAACGGCATGCTCGTCGCGTTCCGGGGCAAGGACGGGCCGCGCCCGGCGCGCGCCTCGTCGGGCTCGGCGCCGAAGACGAAGATGGCGAAGCCCCGCACGCGCCGGGGGTAGCAGTGTTCGACCACGACCCCGCCGGGACGACCGTCGAGGCCGTCTGCCACAACCGGGCCTGACGCGTCACTGCAACGGCGAGTGGCGCCGCGACCAGAGCGGCGAGCGCTGGACGAGTGCGCCGACGCCGCGCCACGCGCCGGTCCGCAGCCGGTAGGAGGCCAGCCTCGCCCGTGCCGTCCCGCGCGTCTCGACCTCGTAGCCGAGCTCGGCGAGGAGCCCGCCGGCGATCTCCTCGAACGCCCCGCGGTCGGTCTCGCTCATCTCCGTCCGCCAGTCGCGCACGCCCCGGCGAGGCGGCTCGTTCAGCCGCTGCTGGTGGGCCTTGCGGGCCGAGTCCGTCTGACCGACGTAGTCGAGCATCGCAGAGTCGAACTCGAGCGCCGCGAACGCGCAGACCGCGCGCAGCTCGTCCTCGGGGTCGGCGACGAGCGCCTCGTAGCGGAGCTCGCGGTAGCTCCCTTCGCCGACTCGCGTGCCGAGAGCCCGTGCTGCGACGACCTCCGTCCCCCACTGGCACGCGAAACCGGCGGCGTCTCGCGGATGCCCCCAGCCCTCGGTCATCAACCCGTCCGGCACCGAGAGGAACGACAGCGCCGCATCACGGCCGTCGCGGATCAGGTGGATGTACCGAGCGTCGGGAAAGAGCCGCTCGAGGACGTCGAGGTGCTGCATGTAGAGCGGCGTCTTGTCGCCCCAGCGAGCCTTGTCGCGGTCGGCGGCGTAGGCGGCGAACACCGCGGCGATCGCCTCCCCTGTCGTCATCCCGGGGCCGAGGCGCGCCTCCACCGATGCGGGCGAGACGCCCCACTCGACGAGCGTCGGGAGCCGCCGCAGGTCGTCGACGAATGCCGCGGGGTCGACCGGCGTCCGGTGCCGCCGCGCGAGCTGGGGGACGAAGTACGACTCGTCGGGGACCGCGAGCTCCGGGTTGCGGTCGAGCATCACGCGGAGCAGCGTCGTCCCGGAGCGCCGGACGCCGAGCACGATCACGGGCGGGCCGGTTCCCGGCATCGGCGCAGTCTAGGGTCCGCAATACTTTCCGAAATGAAGCGAAGCGAGCGGCGCGCAGACCCCTATCGGGACACGCAGGTCATCGACGACCGCGCACCGCGCGTCAATCAGGCCGTGGTCGGCGCGGTGGCCCTCCTCGGCGTGGCGACCGGCTCGTGGTGGCTGTACGCGCTGCTCGCGCTGCAGCTGGCGCTGGGCCTGACGCTCGGCCGCCGCTGGTGCCTGGCGTGCGTCGCGTACTTCGAGCTGATCCAGCCGCGGCTCGGCGAGGGACGCCTCGAGGACGCACGCCCGCCCCGGTTCGCGAACATGGTCGGCCTCGGCGTGCTGTCCGCCGCGACGCTCGCGTCAGTGGCCGGGCTCGAGCTGCTCGGCGCCGCGCTCGGGACCCTCGTCGCGGCCCTCGCCCTGCTCGCGGCGTCGACGGGGTTCTGCGCCGGCTGCACGGCCTACAAGGTCGGCTACCGCCTGACCGGCCGCACATTCGTCTCCTGTCCGCTGCCTCCCGGCCCCGCGTAGCTACGAGACGTCGGGCGCCGACGCGGCGCTGCGGCCGGCCAGCCAGCGCGCCGCCTGGACGACGGCGAAGACCGCGGCGATCGCCGCGCCCGCCATGACGATCGCGTCGGACCCCGGCGGGTCGAGGAGCTTCACCCCGGAGAGCGTCAGGGTGGCGGCGAGCGCGACCCTCAGCGCGCGATCGGGCAGGCGCAGGGTGAGCCGGCCGCCGATCAGCACGCCGGGCACCGATCCGATCAGAAGCCACCCCGTCGCCCCGAGGTCGACGTGGCCCGCGATGAGCTGCCCCGCACCGGCCACCGTGAGCAGGACGGCCGCGTGGAAGATGTCCGTGCCGACGATCTTGACCGCGGTGAGCGGGAACGCGATCAGCATCACGAGCCCGAACAGCGTGCCGCTCCCGACCGACGTGAGGCCGACGACGAAGCCTCCGACGACGCCCGTCGCGACGGCGATGATGCGATCTCGCCGCGCGAGGATGAACGGCTTGTCCTCGGGGTAGGAGTGGATGTAGGCCTTCACCAGGAAGGCGATCCCGCAGATCACGAGGGCGATGCCGAGGATCGCCTTGGCCGTTTCCTCGTAGCCCTCGCCGTACTCCTTCTTCAGCCACCAGGAGACGGCCACGCCGAGCAGCGAGAAGGGCGCAGAGCCGAGCAGCATCCAGGCCGTCAGGCGCGCGTGGACGTGTCCCATCCTGCGATGCTGCGCGGCGCCGAACGACTTGAAGATCGCCCCGTGCACGATGTCCGTGCCGATCGCGATCGACGGCTTGAAGCCGAAGACGAGGACGAGGAGCGGGGTCATCAGCGAGCCGCCGCCCATGCCGGTGACGCCGACGAGGAGGCCGATGAGCAGCCCCGCGAGGGAGAGCTTCCACTCCATTGTCGATTAGGCGAGCGGCGCCGGGTCGTCCTCGCGGCCGGGCTCCGAGGCGAGCAGCACCTCGATGAGCGTGTCGCCCCGCAAGCCGAGGCGCAGGGTCTCGACGGCGATCACCTCGTCGGGCGGGATGTTGCCCAGGTTGACGTTCGGGCCGAAGTGCTTCACGAACCAGGCCTGCGAGGACTTCGTCGGAGCCTCGAAGAGGACCTCGTCGACCGCGACCTCGTGCGCGATCTCGTCGATCAGCCCCGTCCGCATGTCCCCGTCCGAGCGGAAGATCCCGGCCGTCCCGCCCTCGCGGCCCTCCGTGATCACCTTCCAGGAGCCCGCGGCGAGCTCCTCCTTGATCCACGCGACCCACTGGTAGGGCGCGTACACGACCTCCGAGTCCTTCGAGCCGACCTCCGAGAGCACCGTGAAGTCGCGCGCGAAGTCCTCGATCAGCTCGAGCTTGCGCTCGCGGGGGATCTCGATCGTGCCGTCCGAGATCTCGACGTGCGAGAACCGGTGCTCGGTGAGCCACCGCTTGAAGTCGTCGAGCCGTCCGCGGGCGTAGACGGCCTCGAACAGCGTCCCGCCGCAGACGACAGGCGTCTCGAACGAGCGGTAGAGCGCGATCTTCTTCTCGAGGTTGTTCGTGATGTAGCTGGTGCCCCAGCCGAACTTCACGATGTCGACGAACTGCCCTGCGGTGTCGAAGAGCCCCTCGATGTCGCGGAGGTTGAGGCCCTTGTCCATGACATGGGTGATCCCGACCTCGCGCGGCTTCCCCGAGCGTGCGGGGACGCCGAGGAAGCCGTCACTGAATTCGGGCATAGAGCTCCTCCAGCTTCGTCCTGGCCCGTTCCTGCACGTCGCGGTAGAGCGAGCCGCCGTGAGCGTCGATCCCCACGATCAGCGGGCCGAAGTCCTTGACGCGGAACTTCCAGAGGCACTCGGGCATCAGCTCCTCCCAGGCGACCTCCTCGATCTCCTCGATCTGCGTCGTCTCGAGCGCGGCAGCGCCGCCGACGATCGCGAAGTAGACCATCCCGAGCCGCTGCATCGGCTCGATCGCCTCGTCGGGGAAGCCGCCCTTGCCGCAGATCGCGCGGACGCCGTACTGCGCACCGAGCCCCTCGGTGAAGCGCACCATGCGCGCGCTCGTCGTCGTGCCGATGCAGACCTTCTCGTAGCGACCCGGGCCGAGCTTGCGGACACCCGGCGCCGTGTGCAGCAGAAAACCGCCGTTGAGGTCCATCGGCGGCTCGATCCCCTGGTCGAAGATCCGGATCTGGGTCCGGTCGCGGATCCCGATGATGTGCCCCTGCACGATCACCTCGTCGCCGGCGCGGAGCTTCTCGATCTCCGCGGCGTCGGCGATCGGGAACGTGAGCTCGTGCGTCGCCATCGGCTCACGCCTCCCGGTCGTACTCGACGGAACCGTCCGCGGTGATATGGGCCGAGGCGCGCCGCGCCGCCCAGCACTGGTAGTTCACCGCGACCGGGTTCAAGGTCATGTGTGTGTCGGCGTGCTCGATGTGGCACTGGAGCACCGTCACGTCGCCGCCGAGCCCCATCGGGCCGATCCCCGTCTCGTTGAGGAGCTCGTAGAGCTCGTCTTCGAGCTGCGCGACGAGCGGATCCGGGTTGCGCGAGCCGACGGGCCGCGCGATCGCCTCCTTCGCGAGGTGCATCGCATAGTCGGCGGAGCCGCCGATCCCGATCCCGACGATCCCGGGCGGGCACGGCTTGCCGCCCGCGCCGACGATCGAGTCGAGCACGAAGCGCTTGATCCCGGCGACGCCGTCCGCGGGCACGAGCATCTTCAGGAACGTCATGTTCTCGGAGCCCGAGCCCTTCGGCACGCACTTCACGTCGAGGCCGTCCCAGTCCGGGACGAAGTCCCAGTGGACGATCGGCACGCGGTACCCGACGTTCGCGCCCGTGTTCTCGCGGGTCAGGGTGTGCACGGTGTTCGAGCGGAGCGGATGCTCGACGGTCGCCCGCTCGGTACCCGACTTGAGCGCGGCATAGATCCGCGCCGGGTGGACCGGGAAGTGCTCGCCGACGCGGCAGTAGTAGACGGCGATCCCGGTGTCCTGGCACACGAGGTTCTTCTGCTCGTCCGCGATCTCGACGTTCCGGTGGATCGTCTCGAGGACGCGGATGCCCGTCACCGAGGTCTCGCGGTCCCTCGCGGCCGCGAGCGCGTTGCGCAGGTCCTGCGGGATGTCCTTCAGCGCCCACACGTAGAGGTGGGCCGCCGCCTCGAGGACGGCCTCGTCGAGGTCAACGATCGTGGTCGACATCTCCTCAGCTTCTCGCCTGCTCGGATGCGGCCTTCCCGGCACGACGTCCGAAGACGACGCACTCGAGGAGGCTGTTGCCCATCATGCGGTTCCGCCCGTGCGTGCCGCCCGCGATCTCGCCGCAGGCGAAGACGCCAACGAGCGTCGTCTCGGCCTGCGTGTCGATCACGAGGCCGCCGTTCTGGTAGTGGAGCACGGGGTAGGTCAGGATCGGCTCGACGAGCGGGTCGATGCCCGCGCCGCGGTAGCGCCGCAGCATGTACGGCAGCGAGATGTCCGCGTCGGCGGGCGGGATCCGCGTCGTGTCGAGCCAGACAGCGGGGCGGCCGTCCTCCGTCGTGACGCCGCGACCGGCCTCGACCTCGTCGAAGATCGCCTGCGCGACCTCGTCCCGCGGCCCGAGCGAGTCGGTGAACTCCTCCCCCTCGGCGTTCAGGAGCACTGCGCCGTACGCCCTGGTCGTCTCGGGGATCGAGTAGCCCTGCATCGTCGCGGGCCACGCACCGCCATTCGGGTGATACTGGAGCGCGTCGAGGTCGCGCGCCTCCGCGCCCGCGTCCAGCGCGATCCGTGTCGTCTCGCCGGTCGCGTTCGGGTGGTTCGTGGAGAGCTCTCCCCGGCGACCTGCCTCGGCGTAGCAGCGGCCGCCCGAGGCGAGCACGACCGCTCCGGCGGAGACGGCGCTCGTCCCGTCGGGCGTCGCGAAGGTCGCGCGCCAGCCGGCGCCGTCGGGCTCGAGCGAATCGAGCCGGTGGTGGGCGAGCGTCTCGGCCTCACCCGCCTCGTGCTGCTCGCGGAGCGCCTTCGTGATGGCGTGGCCCGTGCGGTCACCGACCTGCAGGAGCCGCTTCCGCGAAGCGCCGCCGCACCGCGCGAGGCGGTAGCCCGAAGGGCCGCCATTGGCACTGTCGTGCGTGAAGCCGCAGCCGAGCTCCTCGAGCCACGAGATGGCGGAACGCGCCTCGGCGGTCAGCACTTCGACGAGCGCGGGGTCGGCGGTACCGTGCGAGGAGCGGAGCACGTCCTCGGCGTGCTGCTCCGGCGAGTCGTCGTCGCCGAACGCAGCCTGGATGCCGCCCTGCGCCTTCGAGGAGTTGTTGGCCTGGAGGGTCGTCTTCGTCGCGAGCCCGACACGCGCGCCGGCGTGCTCTGCGGAGACGGCGGCCGCGAGCCCCGCTGCGCCGCTGCCGATCACGAGCACGTCGAAAGAGGGCGCGCGCGACACACATGCATGCTACCGGACTCCACCCGGCAGATTTATGACCTGGATTAGCACTGCTTATTCAAAAGCGGGCGGGTAGACTCCCGTCGTGCCCACCCTCGCAGACGTCATGCGCGCCGAGGTGATCGAGGTCGCCCCGGAGGACACCCTCGGCGAGGTCGCCGAGCGCATGAGCGAGGTCAACGTGGGCGCGGTCATCGTGAAGGACTACGGCCGCCTCATCGGGATCCTCACCGAGCGCGACATGCTGAAGGCGATGGCGGCGCGCGTGCACACGAGCGAGGCGCGTGTGCGTCAGTGGATGACCGAGGACCCGCTGACGGCGTCCACGGAGATGGGCGTCCAGGAGGCCGCGCAGGTCATGCTCGAGCACAATTTCCGCCACCTGCCCGTCCTGGACGACGCAGGCGCGGTCGTCGGGCTCGTGAGCCTGCGGCGGGTCGTGGCGGCTACCAGCGCCGGCGCCGGAAACCCGGCCTGACCCGGGCCGGCTAACAGGCGGCGGAGGCGCCGCGAACGACCGCCCTCGCGGCCTGGGCGACGGAGACGTGCATCCGCGCGAGGCGCGTGACGAGCGACGCGTTTCCACGGATCGCCCTCGTCACCTCGGACTGCGTGTGTTCGGGAATCGTCTTGGCGAAGAAGCACGACCGCTGGTCCTTGCGCCCGTCCAGCCAGCCCGAGGCGTAGAGGTAGCGGAGCGGCGCCGTCCGGTACGGCGCGCGGGAGAGGACCTTCTTCGCCTCCGCACCCGAGACACCGTGGGCTCGTGCGTCACGGGCGACAAGCGCCTGCGCCTTCGCCGCGGTCGTCGGGAGGCGCGCTGCGAGCTTCCCCTCCGGGATCGTCGCGATCGAGATCGCGAGCGCCGCGACCGCTGCGGTGACGAGGACGTATTCACCCACCGGCACATGATCGGCGCGTTTGCTGCGGTGGTCAATCGGCCGGCCCGTGCCTGTGGACGAATCGACACATATCCGAGACGAAGCGCCCTTGCACTTGCGGCTCTCTGTTGCATACCGTGTCAACGAAATGTTGGCTTTCTAGTAAACAGAGAGGAGAGGCACATGTTCAGCGAGCTCACCGAGGAGCTCCTCGATCTCGAGGCGACGACCAAGGGGTATGGCGGAGCTTTCTACGCGAACGTGGACCCGGGCGGTGCCTGTTCCAACTGCAGCTGCAACCTGGTCCTCTGCTGCTGCTGTTCCCAGATCTGCTGGTGAGCACGGCGGCGGAGCAAGCAACGCGACGTGGCGAGCCGGACGCCGAGCAGCGACCCCTGCTCGCCCCCTGGTGGCGCGCCGTCGAGGACAGGGGCCGGCTGCTGTTCGAGCACGCGGGACAGGTCGTCGAGCTCAACGGGCGAGCTGTCGGAGCGCTTCTGCCGACGCTCGTCCCCCTTCTCGACGGCACGCACACCGTGCGGGAGATCGTGGAGGTCCTCGGCGAGGCGGCAGAGGCGCCGATCGCGAAGGCCCTCACGCTGCTCGAGGAGCACGGCCTGCTCGTCGACGGTCCGGCGGCTGCGGGGCACGACACCGCCGCGTGTTATGTCGCAGCCGTCAGCTCTGCGACGCCGGCGCAGGCGCGCAATGCGTTGACGAGCTCGTGCGTCGCGGTGGTCGGATCGGCGCCGGCAGGAGCCGAGGTGGCGCACCTGCTGGAGACCGCTGGTCTCACGACGCGGGTTGTGGGCCCTGTGGACGGACCCGGCGCGGAGGGGGACCTGATCGTCGCGGCGCCCGCAGCCGAGGAGACTGAACAGCTCGGAAGTCTGAACGAACGTCACCTGCGCGACGCCACACCATGGCTCGCGCTGCTCCCGACCGACGGCCGCTTCGCCGCGATCGGTCCGCTCTACGTCCCCGGTCAGACGGCGTGTCACGCCTGCTACCTCCTGCGACGCGGGGCGACCTCCGGCTACGAGCAGGACTTCGCAGTGATCGAGAGACAGCCGGTGCGAGCTCCGATGCCGGGTGCGACGAGCACGATCACAGCGGGGCTCGCGGCGTTGATCTGCCTCCGCTGGCTCGGCGCGCGCGACCCGACGCTGCCGGGAGTCCTGTACGCACTCGAGCTACAGGGCACCCTGGCTCTTACACGACATCGGGTGCTCCGAGTGCCGCGCTGTCCTGCGTGCGGCACGGCATCGCCACCACCCAACCCGTGGTTCAGGGAGATCGATGCTGGAGCTGCTCGACAGCCCGGCAACGCCGGTCGCTGACGCGCTCGTCAGGCTGGAGGAGGCCGTCTCTCCGCTGGTCGGCATCGTGCGCGTCGCATCCGCGATCATGGTTGCCGCAGACGAGGCGCGTCTCCACGCGTTTGCGTGCCAGCTCGCGAGCGCAGCAATAACCACGGGAGCCGTCACCGTCGAGTACGCGGGGTCGGCCCACGTTCACGTCGGCCGTGCCCGCGCCGCCTCGATCGGCGAGGCGATCGAGCGGTACTCCGCCACGTTCATCCCCGACGGGTTGACGGTCACCTCGGCTGCGAAGCTCGGAACGCACGCGGTTGCGCCCGAGTCCTTCGCGCTCTTCCACGAACGGCAGCATGTCCCCGGCTTTCCATTCGCGCCGTTCACACGGTCGACCCAGCTGTCGTTCGTCGAGGGATTCTCGCTCGCTGACGGCCAGCCGGCCTTCCTCCCTGCGCAGCTCGTCTATCTTCACCATGTCCGCTCCGAGCCGCCGGTCGGCTACCCGACGAGCAACGGTCTCGCGTGCGGCCCGACGCTCGCGGAGGCCGTGCTCGCCGCTCTGCTCGAGGTCGTCGAGCGCGACGCGATGATGCTCGCCTGGGCGAACCGGCTCTCGCTTCCGCGGCTCACCTGGCTCGACGACCCGACGATCCGAGCAGTCGATGCGGAGGTGTTCGCCCCGACCGGGCTCAGGTACACGGCAATCGACACGAGCGCGTTCTTCGGCGTGCCGGCCACGATCGGAGTGGTCCACGGAGCGGACGGCGACCGAGCCGCGATCGGCATCGGAGCGGGTTGCGCCCCAACGATCGGCAACGCCTGGAGAATCGCCCTCGCGGAGGCGTTCTCCGTCCATCGCTGGCTGCGTGGTCTGCTCGCCGACGCGCCACCACCGATCGAGCGTGTCGAGGACGTACGCTCGCTCGAGGACCACACGCTCTTCCACGGGACGCCCGACCGGGCGCCCGAACTGGCGTTCCTCGAGGCCTCCGGCGAAGAGCGCAGCACGACGGACGTCGCCGACGTTCCCGGCACGACACCGGGGGAGATCGTCGTCGAGATCGTACGCCGGCTTGGCGAGCAGGGCATCTCCGCCTACGCGGTCGACGTCACATCGCCCGACGTCGAGGAGCTCGGCTTGAAGGTCGCCCGGGTGATTACACCTCAGCTCTGCGCGCTCGATGTCTCCGGAACCGCCCCGTACCGAGGAGGCGAGCGGCTCTACCGGGCGGCCTTCGGGGCGGGCCTCGTCCCCGCACCGCTGACGTACGACGACCTCAACCCGCTCCCCCACCCGTACCCGTGAGCGCTGTCCAGCCACAGACGCTCTTGGTCGGAACCTGGGTGTACGGCGACGAACCCCCCGGCGTCCACGACCCGGCCGAGCTGTTCCACGAAGCGTCCCGTTACTACCCGGACGTCGTGGACACAGACACCGTTGGAGGGTCGCTGCTCGCTCGCAGCCCCGACCTCCAGGCAAGCGCGAGTCGCGCGGTCCGGCGGCGAACCGGTTTGCCGGCAGTACGGCTCCCCAAACCGGAACCCGCCCCCGAGAGCCTGGACGCGCTCGTCGCGGCACGCCGGTCGACCCGCGAGTACGCGGAGGTGCCGCTCCCGCTTGCGCACCTCTCGACGCTGCTCCGTGCAAGCTACGGCGTCACCGGCGCGCTCGGCCCCCAGCCGTTCCGCGCCGTTCCGTCCGGTGGTGCGCTGTACCCACTGGAGCTGTACGTCGCCGCGCAGCGCGTCGAGCAGCTCGAGCCCGCGCTCTACCATTTCGACCCGCTCCGCGCCGCGCTCGAACGGCTCCGTTCGCTCGGGAGCGACGAGCTCGCGGGTCTGACCCCGTACGACGAGCTCCTCGTGCCGAGCGCCGCAGTCGCGATGATCTCCGCCGTCTTCTGGCGCTCGCGCTTCAAGTACGGCTCGCGCGCGTATCGCTTCGCACTGCTGGAGGCCGGTCACGTGGCGCAGAACTTCCTCCTCGCCGCGACGGCGCTCGGGCTCACCGCCTGTCCTGTGGGGGGCTTCTACGACCGAAGGGTCGACGCGTTCCTCGGGGTCGACGGGCTGTACGAGGCGTCGCTCTACCTCCTGCCTGTCGGGGCGATGGGATCGTGACGAGCGCGCGGCTCGCATGGTGGACGGCGACGGTCGCCCTGGCAGCCGTCGTCGCGCCGCAGATCGACCCGTTGCTCGACCATGCCGTGCTGGCGGCGCCCCTCGGAATCGGCGCCGGCGCGATTCTGTTCGTCGCGCTCGCGCGCCGTGGCATCTCGCCGGCGGCGGTCGCGGCGGTGCCGCGAGAGCGGCTCGCCGCGCGCGCCCTCGTCCTGTCGGTCAAGGCCGCGCACGAGGAGGCTGTCTGGCGCGCGCTCATGCTTGGCTTTCTCGTAGGCCCGCTGGGCCGTGTGGGGGCGCTTGTCGTCAGCACACTCCTGTTCGCAGCGAGCCATGTGAACCGCCGAGGAACGCGTGCGACGCAACACGTCGCGACCGGCGCGGCCTTCGGCCTCGTGTACCTCGCCACCGGCAGGCTCGGCGCTGCGATCGGCGCCCACGCGACCTACAACGTGCTGGTTGGGGTCGGCCTCCTGTCCCTTTCGGACGTGTCAAGAAACGCCACTAGCGATCGCGCGGCGAGCCTCGTACCATCGCCCGAAGCGCCCCCGCGGATTCCGGTGGAGGGCGGAACGCGTCCCGCCGTGCCTGGGTCCCTCGCCAGCCTCGAAGCTGTTTCGAAGTCCTTCGGATCGGTACGCGCGCTCGACAGCGTCGATCTCGAGCTCCAACCCGGTGAGATCCTGGCGCTGCTCGGGCCCAACGGCGCCGGCAAGTCCACGGCGGTCTCGCTGATGCTCGGCCTACGGCGCCCCGAATCAGGACGAGCGTGGCTCCATGGGCGCGACCCTCGTGACCCCGAGGCGAGACGCAGTGTCGGCGTGGTGCTCCAGAACGTCGGCTTCCCGACGTCGCTCCGCGTCCGTGAGACCGTGGACTTCGTCCGGGCGCACTATCCAGACGCGCCCCCGACCGACGGCGTGCTCGAGCGTCTCGGCCTGGCGGAACTGTCCGATCGGGTCGCGCTCGGCCTCTCCGGGGGCCAGCAGCGACGGCTGGCGGTAGCTCTCGCGCTGTCGGGGAACCCGAGAACGTTGTTCTTGGACGAGCCAACCGCCGGCATGGACGCCACCGGCCGCCGGGCGCTGCTCGACGACGTCGCCGCCTTCGCGGCGGAAGGCGGCGCCGTTCTACTGACGACCCAGCAGCTCGCCGAGGCCGAGGACGTCGCCTCGCGCGTCGTATTGCTGGTGCGGGGCCGGATTCTCCTAACGGGGACGGTTCCGGAGGTCAGAGCCCATGCCGGTCTCGCCAAGGTTACGGTGCGCGCCGACGAGCTGCCGCGACTGCCGGGCGTTGCGTCCGTCGAGTCGAGGCTCGACCGGCACGTGATCCACGTCGAGGACGCTGACGCGTTCGTCGCAGCTCTCGTTCGCTCCGGCGTGCCGTTCCGCGAGCTCGAGGTGACGCAGGTCAGCCTGGAAGACGCGTTCGTCACGCTCACGCGGGAGCCCGGCGGATGAGGCTCGCGCTCGCGTACGCGAAGGTGGAGACGATCGAGTACGGCAGGTATACGCCGTACTCGATTCCGACGCTCGCGTTCCCGGCCGTGCTGATGCTGCTGTTCGGCCAGCAGCTCGTAGAGGACGAGCCGGAGCGGATGGTCGCGGGGTTCGCGGCCACCGCGCTGATCACGGTCTCCCTCTTCCAGTTCGGCGTGGGGATCGCGACGGGGCGGGTGACGCCGTGGGAGAGCTACGTGCGCACGCTGCCGGCGACGGCCACCACGCGCATCGCGGGCCGAATCCTGTCGGCCCTCGTTTTCGCGGTCGCGACGGTGGTCGTGGTCATGGTGGTGGGCGTCGCGGTGTACGGCGCAGGGTTCGCCCCCTGGCGCTTCGTGGCGCTGATTCTCGCGCTGCTGCTCGGCAGCGTGCCGTTCGGCCTCGCGGGGATCGCGCTCGGTTACTGGCTCCCGCCCCGGTCCGCAATGCCGATTGCCAACATCATCGTGATCCCCCTGATCATCGCCGGGTTCCTCTGGACGCGCCCGCCGGATGACTTTCCGAGAACAGCCGACCTCGTCTCGCAGCTCGTGCCCACTCGTAGCTGGGCAGAGGTACTCGACTCCGTCTCCACCGGAGACCACCCGCTGCCGCTGCACCACGTCGCGGCGCTCGCCGGATGGACCGTCGTGTTCTTCGCGCTCGCGTGGTGGGGCTACCGCCGCGACGAAGGAGAGCAGTTCGAGTAGCTACCAGACCGTCTGCAGAAGGAATTCGACGTCCGCTGCGCTTGCCGGGCGCGGGTTGACGCGTGCGCCGGGACGGGCGGCGATCAGCTCCGCGAGCTCGCCGAGCCCCGCTTCGGGCACGCCGAGGTCGCGCAGCCGACCGAACCCGCCGAGCGCCGCGAGCTCCTCGATCCGCGTCGGCGCATCGTCGGTTCCGAGCGCGGCGGCGAACCGGTCGACCGCGTCGGGCACCGCGTCCGCGTTGAAGCGCAGCGCGACCGGCAGGCAGACCGCGTTCGCAGAGCCTTGCGGGACGTCATAGCGACCCCCGATCCCCTGCGCCATCGCGTGGGCGAGGCAGACGCCGGACTCCGCGAGCGCGAGGGCCGCGCGATGCGCGCCCTCGAGGAGGCGCGAGCGCCCGTAGATCCCGTCAGGGCGCGCGACGACGAGCGGCAGGGCGTGCGCGATCGCCATGGCGCCGGTGTCGGCGTGTCGCGCGGCGCGCGGCGCCGCGTCTGGGTGGTAGTAGGCCTCGGCGCAGTGCGCCATGGCGTTCATCGACGTCCCGACGGTGGCCTGCAACGGGAGCCCGAGCGTCAGCTCGGGGTCGTAGATCGCCGCGATCGGGGTGACGCGCGGATCGTTGCCCCCGCCCTTCCGGCCTGGTGCGAGGAGGACGCCGTAGTACGACGTCCACTCTGCCCCGGCGTACGTCGTCGGCACCGCGACGATGCGCGGCACCGGCATCCGACCGGTCTCCGCGAGCTCCGCGACCGCTGCCTTGCAGGTGTCCATCGCGCTGCCGCCGCCGACGCCCACGAGCGCGTCGGCGTCGAGCTCCGCTGCCACCGCGGCCGCCTCGCGCACCGTCTCCACCGGGACATGTGGGCGGACGCCGTCGTACACCCCGACGACAGGAAGCGCGCGGAGGGACGCCGCGCCGCGCCGCGTTGCGACGAGCATCGGCCGCTCGATGCCGGCCTCTGCGCAGACGTCCGGCAGCTCGGACAGCGAGCCGGCCCCGTACCGCATGATCCTGAGCGGACGGTCGCTGCTCACGCCGGTCGCGTGGGCTCCGTGCTCCGTACGGCGGCGAGCGCTGCGGCGCGTCCCTGTGCGAACTCCGCGAACGCGTCCGCGATCCGGCTCGAGACCCTTCCCGTCCCTCGCGCGAGCGAGATCTCGCGTCGGCCGTTCATGCCGGCGACGCGCGCCTCGGCGAGGGCACCGGACGCGAGGTCGGCCTCGACGGCGGCGCGCGAGATGAATGTGACGCCGTACCCGGCGAGCACAGCGCTCCGCACGGACTCCTGCAGCCCGAGCTCGAGGCGGACGTCGAGGTCGCGCAGCCGGATGCCGAGGCGGCGGAGCTCGTCCTCGACGATCCGCCGGACCCCGGCGCCCTCCTGCATCACCACGAGCGTCTCCGAGACGAGCTCGTCGACGCCTACGTCGCGGTCGGCGAAGCGATGCCCCGGCGGGCACACGAGCACGACCTCGTCGTACGTGAACGGCGCGTAGCGGACTCCGCGATGTCTGGGCGCGGCTCCCACGATGCCGAGCTCGAGCCGTCGCTCCGCGACGAGCTCCACGACAGTCCGCGTGTCGTGCACCTCCAACGCGACGCGGACTCCGGGATGCGCCTCCTGGAACTCGCAGAGGAGCTGCGGCACGACGATCGCCGCGGGGCCGGTCGAAGCGCCGATCGCGAGCGCGCCGGTGAGCTCTCCCTCGGCTTCGGCGGCCAGCTCGTCGAGCACCTGCGCCTCGAGGGTGAGGAGCCGCTGCGCGCCGCGGTACAGCCGTCGGCCCGCCTCGGTGGGCTCGACCCGTCGGCCCGAGCGATCGAGCAGCTGGGTCCCTAGCCGCTTCTCCAGCGCTCGCACCTGCAGCGAGACCGCCGGCTGGGTGACGCCGAGCTGGTCGGCCGCCTGGGAGAACGAGCGGCGCTCGACCACCGCGCAGAACGCCGCCAGCTGCCTCGTATCCATAAGGAAACCTTATCCGAGAGGTCGTGTCCCCTGCGATCGTCGCGCTCCGCGAGGATACGCGCGTGCTGCGCGTCTGGATCGACGTCACGAACTCCCCGCACGTCGTCTTCTTCCGTCCCCTCGTCGAGCTGCTTCGCAGCCCGGGCAACGAGGTGACGATCAGCGCGCGCGACTTCGCCCAGACGCTCGAGCTGCTCGACGACGCAGGGCTCGAGCACACCGTCGTCGGGCCGCCGCACGGCGGCGCGTCGCGGATCTCGAAGATCCGCGCGATGGGCGGCCGCCTTCGCGCGCTCCGCCGCTTCGCCGCGGAGCGGCAGTTCGACGTCGCCCTCTCGCACGCGTCGCACGAGCTGCCCCTGGCGGCACGCTCCCTGGGCATTCGCTCCGCCTACGCCTTCGACTACGAGTTCGCGCTCCAGCAGCACGGGCTCGGCTGCCGAGCGGCGAACCGTGTCGTCGTTCCCGAGGCGATCCCCCAGGATCGACTCGACCGGCTTGGCGCGCGGTCGCGGAAGGTCCGCCGGTATCCCGGCCTCAAGGAGGAGTACTACCTCCACGGCTTCGAGCCGGACGAGCGGGTGCTGGAGGCGCTCGCGCTCGACCGAACGCGCATCCTGGCGGTCGTGCGGACGCCCCCGGAGGTGTCGCTCTACCACCTGCACGGGAGCCCGGTCTTCGGCGACGTCCTCGCGCGCCTCGGCAGGGATCCCGGCGTCCACACGGTCGTGCTTCCGCGAACGCCGGCCCAGCGGGGCGCGCTCCGGGCGCTCGAGCTGCCCTCGCTCGTCGTGCCCGAGCGCGCGGTCGACGCGCTGAGCCTCGTCGGGCTCGCCGACGTCGTCGTGTCTGCCGGCGGCACCATGAACCGCGAGGCGGTAGCGCTCGGAACGCCGGTCTACACGATGTTCGCCGGCCGGTTGGGCGCCGTCGATGCGCGGCTGATCGACGAGGGGCTGCTTCGGCCGCTCGGCTCGGCCGATGACCTCGTGCTCGAGCGGAAGCCGACGCGGCCCGCGCACCGGACCGACCGCGATCCGGCGCTTCTGCTCGACCTCATGCTGTCCGCGCTGGGCTGACGCCGAGCGCGGCGATCTCGTCGAGCCGCGTGACGAAGCCGGGCCCGCCGCCGAAAAGGCAGTGGTCGACGTTGACGACGCGACCGTCGTCCGAGACGAGGGGTCCCGTGATCGCCCGCGGGTCGCGCCCGAGCACCGACGCGACGGGCGTGTGTCCATGCACGATCCGCGAGCCGCCGAGCACGTCGAGGAGCGTGTCGACCACGACCGGATCGCCGAGCCGGAGACGGTCGCAGAGGATCTCGAGCGCCTCGTCGAGAGCGTCCGGCACACCCGAGCCGAGCGCCGAGGCGATCCCCGCGTTCACCCGCTCGACCGAGCGCCCGTAGCGGAGGTAGGCGTCCGTG
Organism: uncultured Actinomycetes bacterium; assembly: GCA_963742625.1. Lineage (GTDB taxonomy): Bacteria > Actinomycetota > Thermoleophilia > Gaiellales > Gaiellaceae > Gaiella. Next base: position 918,668 of record CAVUMO010000001.1, on the reverse strand, counting down.
TCGGCGTGGAGCAGGAGCCAGTCCCCCTCGCGCGCGATCGCTGGACGAGAGACGAGCCAGGCGCGATGCTCCGGCGTCAGCGCCTGCAGGTCGTGGGGGAGTCCGCCGTTCGCGCGCCACACGTCGGCGAACGTCGTGCCGGGGAACCCGGTCTCCTCGTCGCCGGCAGCGTGGACGGCGAGGAGGAACGCCTCGTGGTTGCCGAGGAGGCAGCGCACCGTCCCACCGCTCTCGCGCTCGAGTCGTCGCACGAGGTCGATCGATCCGATCCCGTCCGGCCCACGGTCGAGGAGGTCGCCGAGAAGCCAGAGCACGGCGTCTTCGCCCGACCAGCGCTCGGTGCCGTCGACCAGGCCCGTCTCTCGGAGCAGGCGGACGAGGACGTCACGATGACCGTGGACGTCACCCACGACGAACAGCGGTTGCATCGGCCCGCTACCCGACGCGTTCGGATTCGGCCGCCGCAGGCTGAGCCGACCCGACGAGCCGGTTCAGCGAGCCGACGAGCTCGAGCGTCTCGCCGTCCTCGACCAGCCGCTCGAGCCGCGCGAGCTCGCCTTCGAGCCACCGCGCGTCGACGGGGGGCTGGGTGATCAGGTCGATCATGGGGTACGGGCTCGCGGTCACGACCTCGCCGTCGCCCACGAGCACCTCGTGGAGCTTCTCGCCGGGCGCCGGGCCGATGAACTCGATCGCGATGTCCGTGCCGGGCTCCTTCCCGGAGAGCCGGATCATCCGCTCCGCGAGGTCGACGATCCGCACCGGCTCACCCATGTCGAGCACGTAAACCTGGCCGCGGCCACCGATCGCACCCGCCTGCACGATCAACTGCACGGCCTCCGGGATCGTCATGAAGAAGCGCGTCATCTCCGGGTGTGTGACCGTGACCGGCCCGCCGCGGGCGATCTGGCGGCGGAAGATCGGGATCACGGAGCCGGACGAGCCGAGGACGTTGCCGAACCGCACCCCGACGAACCGGGTCTCTACACCCTCCCGGTTCCCCCATGCCTCGACGATCCACTCGGCGAGTGCCTTCGACTGCCCCATCACTGTCTTCGGGTTGGCGGCCTTGTCGGTCGAGACGAGCACGAACCGCTTCGTCCCGTACTCGACGGCCACGTCCGCGAGCACGCGCGTCGCGAGCGTGTTGTTGCGAACGGCCTCGAGCGGGTTCGCCTCCATCATCGCGACGTGCTTGTACGCCGCCGCATGGAAGACGACGCCAGGGTGGTACTTGTCGAAGACCTGCCGCAGCTTCACCGCGTCCTTCACGTCGCCCACCACGGCGGCCGCGGCGCGGAATCCGCGATCGCGGACGAGCTCCCGCTCGATCTCGAACAGCGCGGGCTCCGCGTGGTCGAGGAGCACGAGCTTCGCCGGTGCGATCCGGGAGATCTGGCGGCAGAGCTCCGACCCGATGGAGCCTCCCGCGCCCGTGACGAGCACCACCTCGCCGGTCAAATAGCCCGAGACCGACGCGAAATCGATCTCGACCGGCTCGCGGCCGAGAACGTCCTCGACCTCGACCGGGCGGAGCTGCCGCGCGAGGTCGGCGTCACCCGAGACGAGCTCGGCGATGCCCGGCAGCGTCTTCACCGGCACGCCCGCTTTCCGCGTCGTCTCGACGATCCGCTCGCGGAGCTGCCCCGACGCGCTCGGGATCGCGATCAGCACCTCATCGGGCCTGCGCTCGCGCACGATCCGGCCGAGGTCGTCGACCGTGCCGAGCACGCGGACGCCGTGCAGGCGCAGGTTTCGCTTGCGGCTGTCGTCGTCGACGAGGCCGATCGGCGAGTACCCGAGGGCAGGGTTGCGTTGCATCTCCTTCACGACGAGCTGACCGGCGTCGCCCGCGCCGACGACAATCACGTCCTTGCCACGCGTGACGATCCGCCCGGGGAGCGGTCGTTCGATCAGCGTCCGCGCGAGAAGCCGCGAACCCGCGACGAAGGCGAGGCACAGGAGCAGGTCTACGAACCACACCCCGCGCGGCACGGCGACGCGGTGGACGTTGAACAGCGTGAACACGAGGAACACGGCGATCGACCCGAGCACGACGCCGCGGAGCGCGGTCCACATGTCCCGCGTCGACACGTAGCGCCACCACCGGTTGTAGAAGCCCGAGAGCGCGAAGACGGGCAGCTTCACCGCGACGACGAGGAGGACGATCGACCAGTCGAGATACCGGTCGTAGTAGACGGGGCGCCCCTGGTCGAAGCGGAGGCTCCACGCGAGCCACCAGGCGCCCGCGACGATCGCCGCGTCGACGGCCACCTGCCAGATCGAGTGGCGGTTGACGGGGCTGCGCATCGCTAGACGGCGACGCCGACGGCCGCCCGCACCGCGGCGACGACCTCGGCCTGCCGGTCGGCGTCGATGCCGCCCCACATCGGCAGGGCGAGGTTCTCGGCGGCGGCGCGCTCCGTCTCGGGCAGGGAGCCGGCCTCGTAGCCGAGGTACGCCATCGCCGGCTGGAGGTGCAGCGGCGTCACGTAGTAGGCGGCGCAGGCGATCTCGCGCTCGCGCAGCGCGGCCGCGATCCGGTCCCGCTCCTCGGTCCGTACGACGTACATGTGGTACACGTGGCCGGGCTCGTCGGCGGGCAGCCCGACGGCCTCGCCCAACCCGAGCTCCGCATAGCGGGCCGCCGCCTCCCGCCGTGCCGCGTTCCAGCCGGCGAGATGCGGGAGGAACACGCGCAGCATCGCCGCCTGGACGGCGTCGAGGCGCGAGTTCGTGCCGACGAGCTCGAAGGTCTGCTTGTCGCGCGAGCCGTGGAAACGCAGCATCCGGATGGTCTCCGCGACGGCGTCATCCGTGCACGCGACGAGCCCGCCGTCGCCGAGCGCGAAGAGGTTCTTCGTCGGGAAGAAGCTGAATGTCGAACAGACGCCGGTCGTCGCAACGCCCTCCGCGCCGAACGCCTGTGCGGCGTCTTCGAGCAGCGGGACGCCCAGCGCGGCCAGCTCTGCGAGCGGCGCGCGCCGGCCGAAGAGGTGGACCGGGACGATCGCCTTCGTCCACTCGGTGATGCGACCCCCCACGTCGGCGGGGTCGAGGTTGAGCGTGACGGGGTCGATGTCCGCGAACACCGGGGTCGCGCCGACCCGGGCGATCGCCTCGGCAGTGGCGTAGAACGTGAACGCGGGGCAGATCACCTCGTCCCGTCGACCGACGCCCATCGCCTCGAGCGCCAGGACGAGCGCATCGGTGCCGTTCGCGACCCCGATCCCGTGCGGGACGCCCAGCGCTGCAGCGGCCTCGTGCTCGAAGGCCTCGACCTCTGGGCCGAAGATGAAGCGGCCGGATTCGAGCACCTCGGCGAAACGCCGCTGGAGCTCCGGAATGTGGGGGGCGTACTGCGCCTTGACGTCGACGAGCGGGATCACGACGGTCGAGTGTACCCGCCTCTACGCAGGGAAATCCTGTCGTGCCGCCTCGTCGGCCGGCCGCCGCCGGCGCCGAGCCCAGCGCCACCCGAGGGCGGCGAGTACCACGACGACCGCACCCACGATCACGTATTCGACGTAGTGGAAGCCGTTGTCGATGCTCTCCCAGTTGGCCCCGGCCGCCCAACCCGCGCCCGCGAAGGCGAAGCACCAGATCGCCGAGCCGAGCAGGGTCAGCCACACGTACGGCCCGAAGCGCGCGCGGAAGAGGCCGGCCGGAATCGAGATGAACGAGCGCATCACCGGCGTGATGCGGCCGAGGAAGACGGCCCACTCCTCCCAGCGGTCGAACCAGCGCTCGGCACGGTCGAGGTTCTCCGCGTTCAGATGGACCCAGCGGCCGTGCCGCTCGAGCCAGGGGCGACCGAGGTAGTCGCCGACGCCCCAGCCCGCGATCGAGCCGACGAGGTAGCCCACCGTCCCCGCCGTCGCCATCGCGACGAACGCGGGGAACCCACTCTGGAACTCGTGGCCGAAGAGGCTCACGGACTGACCCGCGATCGCGCCCGAGGCGATCGCCCCCGCGTAGAGCATCACGAGCTCGCTCGCTGCCGGGAACACCGCATCGATCATCATCAGGATGAAGACCGCGTACAGGCCGTGGTTGCCGACGACCTCGGTGATGCGATCGGTGATCTCGCTGAGGGCGGCGAGGGGCATCGCCGCGGAAGGCTACCCGCGCGACCCGGCGGCCTTGCGGACGGAGACGGTCGTGCGGAGCTCCGAGCGGCCGACGTTGCTGATCGCGATCACGCGTACGGTGAGCGCGCCGGAGACGCGGTTGCCGTTCTTCGCGAGGCCGTCCCACTCGACGTCGTGGTCGCCCTCGGCGAGGGTGCTGTTCGGCGCGAGGCCGCCGCGCACGACGCGACCGGCCTCGTCGAGGATCGCGACGCCGACCCTGGCGGGCCGTGCCAGCTTCCACGAGATCTGCATCGCCCGGCCGCCGGGCGGGACGGCCCATCGCTTGGGAGCGCGGAGGAAGCCCAGCGTGTCGTCGACCGTGAACGTCCGGGTGATCGTCGACTCGCGCCCAAGGTCGTCGGTGGCGGTCACCTGGAGCGTCCACTCGCCGACCGCGGGCGCGGCGTCGGCGCCGGTCGAGGCGGCGGCCGGGCCGGGGAACGGTACGGGGTAGGAGCCCGGCTGCTTCTCGGCGGGCGGGACCGTAGTCGTGGCGGCGCCCGGCCCGTTCAGGGCCGCGGTCACGGTCGAGGGGCGATAGACGCGGTACCGGAGGCCGGGCACGTCGTCGACGCCGTCGCCGTTCGGCGAGACGAGCGGGGGCGGCTCCGATGCGAAGACGCCCTGGTACTCGAGCATCAGCGCGTTCGAGATGCGCCGCTCCTGCCCGTCCGACGGGCGGTTGAGGAGTGTCCCGTCGAAGGCCATCGTCGTCGAGCCGCCGCTGTCGAGCGCCATGCCGGTGACCGCCCCGAGCCGGACGAGCGCCTGAGCGAGCTCGAAGTTGGTCAGGCCGACGCTGTAGCCGGGCTGACGCCCGTCGACCGCCACGAGCACGATCCGGCCGTCCGCGGCCTGGCCGACGGCGCTCCGGGGCGCGCGCTGCCCCAACTGGTTCGTCGTGAACGCCTCGCCTGCCCGGAACACGGGCGCACCGTTTCGCACGATCTGCGGACCGCCACCGACCGCCGCGACGATGCCGGGCCAGTCGGGCTTGAACGAGAGGCCGATGGTGATCGGCAAGCCGACGGACGCCTCCTGGCGGAGGAGCGCCGCCGCAGCGTTGCGCGCGAGGAGCACCGCGCCGCCGGAGGGGATCGGGACAGCGCTCGAGCCGGAGCGCACCTCGACGGCCGGCGCCGACAGGCCGACCGACGGGATCGCGTCGGGAAACGGAAAGAGGATCACCGCGGCGCTCCCTGCGATGGGCGGGGTGGCCGGGCCGTACGCACCGGTGAACAGCGCCACGCGCCCGCTCTTCGGCGCGGCGTTCAGCGCCGCGAGGATGTGCGGCCCGGCGCCGGCGTCCCAGCTGCCCGCGAATCCGACGCGCCGGATGTCGAGCGTGCCGTCCGTCGTGACGCCCGCGCTCGCGCGGCTGCCGTTCGGCGGGGCGAGCAACTGGCCCTCGCGCATCACCATGCCGGACGGGCGGCCGGTCGCCAGTGCGAAGAAGTCGCCGTTGACGCCGGCCATGGTCGCCGTGGGGGCGAGCCTCCGCTGCATGCCTGTGAGGGTCTCGCGGCCGACGATCGTATCGTTCGAGACCACCGGCTCCAGCGTCGTCAGCCCGCCTGGGCGGGGCCCGCGGAGCACGTTGATCGCTACCGGGCCGTGCGGCGTGAACTGCACGTCGTTCTCGTAGGTGACGCCGGGCCAGAGCTCGCGCGGCGCGGCGTGCCCGGCCGGGGCGAGGAGCGCGACGGCGGCGAGCGAGACGAGGAGTGTGACGACGAGGCGGCGCATCGACCCCGGTCGAGGGTAGTGGAGCCCCCTGGCCGCCGCTCGAGATCCTCACGGATTCCGTACACCAGGTCGCGGCGCACGCGAGCCGGCGGACGGCGCAAGTTGCGACTTGCAACTTGCCGGGCGACAGAAGGCGCCTCCCTGAGGTCGGGCGCCGGCGCAGCCGGCAGTCCGCTTCAGGGATGTGCCCTTGCGCCGGCGAAGCCGGCGCAACGGAGCTTGCGGCGTCCGTTCCGCGAGAGCGGAATGGACGCTCGCAGGATTAGAAGACGCGCACCTCGCGGTACAGCGTGTCGCGCTGCACTGGAGTCTTGCCGAGCGAGCGGATCAGGTGGACGAGCTCGTCGATGGACGTCCGATGGGTCGTGCCCGCGGCGGAGACGACGTTCTCCTCCATCATCACCGAGCCCATGTCGTCCGCCCCGAAGCCGAGGGCGACCTGGCCGATCTTCATCCCCTGGGTGACCCACGACGACTGGATGTGCGGCACGTTGTCGAGGTAGATCCGCGAGACGGCTTGGGTGAGCAGGTAGTCGAAGCTCGTCGGCATCGTCTCGCGCGAGACGAGCGCGCCGAGGCGGTTGCCGTCGTCCTGGAACGTCCAGGAGATGAACGCACGGAATCCACCGGTCTGGTCCTGCAGCTCGCGGACCCGCCGCATGTGCTCGACCCGCTCGGAGACCGTCTCGACGTGCCCGTACATCATCGTGGCCGTCGTCGACATACCGAGTCGATGCGCGTCGCGCATGACGCCGAGCCACTCGTCGGACGTGGTCTTCTTCGGCGCGATGATCGTCCGCACGCGGTCGACGAGGATCTCCCCGCCCCCGCCGGGCAGCGAGTCGAGGCCCGCGTCGCGCAGGCGCGCGAGCGTCTCCGGAACCGTGAGCTTCGAGCGACGCGCGATGTGCTGCACCTCGGGCGGCGAGAGCGCGTGGAGGTGGATCGGGTACCGCGCCTTGATCGACGTGAAGAGATCGACGTAGTAGTCGATCCCGAGGTCCGGGTGGTGGCCGCCCTGCATGAGCAGCCCGGTTCCTCCGATCGCGAGCGTCTCCTCGATCTTCTTGTAGATGACGGGCTTCGGCAGCACATACGCCTCGCGCGTGTCGCCCGGTGAGCGGTAGAACGCGCAGAAGTCGCAGTCGGTGACGCAGACGTTCGTGTAGTTGAGGTTCCGGTCGACGATGAAGCTGACCCGCGACGGGTCGTGCTTGCGGTTGCGGATCTCGTTCGCGACCCGGCCGACCGCGACGAGGTCACGCGACTCGAGCAGGCCGAGCGCGTCCTCATCCCCGAGGCGCTCGCCGTCGAGGACCCGCTCGAGGATCTCGGCGACATTCGGCGATGCCGTCACCGTCGTCATGCGATGGCGACCTCGTCCTGGATGAAGCGCAATTCCGGAACCTGCGCGAGCTCGCCGACGTCACGGGCCATCTCGAGGAACGTGTACAGGCCCGCGCGCTCGCGGGGCCCGAAGCTGTAGCGGAGCTTCTCGAAGTAGCGGGCGAGGAACCCGGCCGGATAGCCATAGCGGGCGCTCGCCTCGTGCGCGAGGCGCTCCGGCTCGGAGCGCGCGAGCCGCACCGAGGCGACGAGCGCCTCCTGGAGCTCCGCGAGGCCGTCGACCACCGGCTCGGGCGCGGCCCACACGGCGAACACCATCGGCAGGCCGGTGCGCTCGAGCCACAGCCGGCCGAGGTCGTGATGCGGGGTCGGGTCCTCGAATGCGCTCTGGAGCGCCGCGTCGCCGATCAGGAGCTTCGCGTCCGCGTTGGGCCAGACGTCGAGCGGCACGAGCTCGGCGCGCGGCAGCAGCACCTTCGTCAGCACGACGGACGTGGCGCTCTCGGGCGTCACCGCGACGGACTGGACTCGGCCGAGCGGGAGGCGCGTGACGAGCTGGATCGAATCGACCGCGCCCTCCGACGACACGCAGAGCCGCGGGAGCAAGCGGAGGCGCGACGCGTCGCGGGCGTAGGCGATCGACGAGATCGGCGCGATGTCGATCTCGCCGTCGATCAGCATCCGGTTGAGCTCGGTCGGGACGCCGGTGATCTCCTCGACGTCGCAGGTCAGCCGGTGGAAGACCGGCGCCATGTTGACGTACGAGATCCGCCCGAGCCGGATCACGCGGTGTCCCGGGCGGGCCAGCGGCGCACCTCGTTGTAGAGCGTGTCCCGCTGGACCGGGATGCGGCCAGCCTCGCTGACGAAGCGGGCGAGCTCGCCGATCTTCTGCTCCGTCCCGGCGGTCGCCCCGGCCGCCTGGAAGATCGCCTCGCGCATCACCGTGCCCTGCACGTCGTTCGCGCCGAAGTGAAGCGCGACCTGCGCCATCGGCATCCCCATCATGATCCAGTAGGCCTTGATGTTCGGCACGTTGTCGAGCATCAGGCGGGCGAAGGCGAGCATCTTCAGGTCGTCGGCGCCGGTCGTGTGGCGCCAGCCGCGACGCTCGAAGACGGTGTGCTCCGGGTGGAACGCGAGCGGGATGAACGCGAGGAAGCCGCCCGTGCGGTCCTGCTGCTCGCGGAGGCGCAGGATGTGGTCGACGCGCTCCTCGTACGTCTCGACGTGGCCGTAGAGCATCGTGCAGTGCGTCGGGATCCCGAGCCGATGCGCGGTGTCGTGCACGTGGAACCAGATGTCCGCGTGCTCCTTCCCGGGCGCCACGAGCGCGCGGACGCGGTCTGCGAAGATCTCGGCCCCGCCCCCGGGGAGCGACCCGAGCCCCGCCTCCTTGAGCTCGCGCAGCACCTCCTCGTGCGTGAGCCCGGAAAGCGTCGTCATGTGGTGGATCTCCGAGGCCGTGTAGCACTTCAGGTGCACGTCCGGCAGCGCCGTCTCGAGCGCGCGGATCGTGTCGACGTAGAAATCGAAGCCGACGTGCGGGTTCTCGCCGTTCACCATGTGGATCTCGGTGAACCCGGTCAGGCTGTGCTGCTCGACCGCGTCGGCCACGAGCTCGTCGGTCGTGATCGTGTACGCGTGCTCCTGCTTGCGCGTCGCCGCGAACGCGCAGAACTTGCATTTGACGCGGCAGACGTTGGTCTGGTTGAGATAGAGGTTCTGGACGAAGTAGACCTCGTCCGTGCCGCCGCGCATTCGCCGCGCGGTGTCGGCCAGCTCGCCGAGCGTGAGCAGGTCGTCCGACTCGAGGATCGCGAGGCCGTCCTCGAGGTCGAGGCGCTCGCCGGCCTCCACCTTGTCCCGGAGCGGCGCGAGCGTGGATGTCGTGTCGAGGAGGGCCATGTCGGTCAGCGGTCGCGGTCGACGACCGCATCCACGAGCGCCTCCAGCTCCTCCCGGCGGACGGCGCCGTTCAGGCTCGCTCGTGCTCTCCTAGCGTAGTCGAGGGCGGTCTCGCGGGACCGCTCGAGCGCGCCGCTCGCGGCGACCCCGACGAGCGCTCCCTCGAGCGGCCCGCCCGCCAGCGCCCGCCGGACGGCGTCGTCCTCGCGGGCGGCGAGCAGGAGCGGCAGCGTCGGAGTCCCGTCGCGCAGGTCGGTGCCGGGAATCTTCCCGGTCTCGATCGTCTCGCCCGAGCAGTCGAGCACGTCGTCGACGATCTGGAACGCGATCCCGAGGAGCCGCCCGAACTCCGCGCTGCCACCGCTGAGCACGCATGCTGCGGCGAACAGCGAGCCGGTCTTCAGCGCGCAGCGCTCGATGTACGCGTCGACGCTCGTGTCAGGGTCGCGACGCTGGAGACGCTGGAGCGCCTCCCCGCGCGCGAGCGCGAGCGACGCGTCCGCGAGTGTGCCGACCTGCTCGACCGACCCGGTCCCCGCGAGGATCGCAAAGGCGCGGGCGAAGAGGTGGTCGCCCGTGGCCTTCGCGGCGAACGGGCCGTGCGCCGTCCAGGCGGCGGCGCGTCCTCGGCGCAGGCGGGCCTCGTCGACGATGTCGTCGTGGACGAGAGAGGCCATGTGCACGAGCTCGATCGCCGCCCCCTCGGTCACCGGTGGCGGCGCACCCGGGGGCGTGGAGAGGAACGTGAGCGCAGGCCTGAGCCGCTTGCCGCCGGCCGCGAGCGCGTCCGAGCCAACCGCCGCGACCGTGCCGGGGTGCGCCTCGACGACGGCCGCGAGGCGGGTCTCGACCTCCGCGAGATATCCGGCGAGGCCCTCGACGGCGCTCATCGAGGCGAGCGCGCTCACCCACCTCTCCCTTCGGGAGAGGCGCTCACGGAGTCGCCTGAAGCAACTCCGGAATGAAGCGCGACGATCGTGCCGCCGAGCAGCCGGAATCGCACCTGCTCAAATCCGCGGCGCTCGAGCAGCGACACGAGCTCTTCCGCCCCCGGGAACCGTCGGACGCTCGCGGGGAGGTACGTGTACGCCTTGCCGCCCGGCAGGACCTTCCCGAGAACCGGCACGACGCGGTCGAACCAGAGCGAGAAGAACGGCCGCAGGAACCCGCGCGGATGGGTGATCTCCAGGATCGCGAGACGCCCCCCGGGGCGCAGCACGCGGTGGAGCTCTGTGAGCGCCGCCTCGAGGTCCGCGACGTTACGGACCCCGAAGCCGACCGTCGCGGCGTCGAACGAGCCGTCGTCGAAGGGCAGTGCGAGCAGGTCGCCCTCGACCCACGTGACGGTCGCCGACTTCCGTCTCGCGCGTTCGAGCATGCGGGGCGAGAAGTCGAGGCCCGTGACGACGCCGCCTTCCCGCTCTGCGGCCACCGCGAGGTCGCCCGTGCCGCAGCACGCGTCGAGGACGCGGTCGCCGGGCTGGACGACCGCCTCCACCGTGAGGCGCCGCCAGGACCGGTCGAGGCCGGCGGTCATCACGTGGTTCATCGCGTCGTAGACCGGCGCGATCCGGTCGAACATGCCGCGGACGGCGTCGGGCTGGAGCGTCCCGCTGTCGTGCGTCATTCGCCCCACCGCCGGACGAGGGCGTTCTCGATGCCCAGCTGGTCGAGACAGCGTGAGACGACGAAGTCCACGAGGTCCTGCACGGTGTCCGCGCCGTGGTAGAAGCCGGGCGCGGCGAACAGGATCACGGCCCCTGCGTCGTTCAGGGTCGCGAGGCCGCGCAGGTGGATCGAGGAGAGCGGAGTCTCGCGCGGGACGAGCACGAGCCTCCTGCGCTCCTTCAGCGCGACCGAGGCCGCGCGGTGGATCAGGTTCGTCATCGCGCCCGAGGCGAGCGTGCCCACGGTCGACATCGAGCAGGGGCAGACGACGTACGCGTCGATCCGCGCCGAGCCGCTCGCGAACGGGCTCTTCCAGTCGTCGGGCGCGTGGATGGTGACCTGGCCGGCGTCGACCGTGAAGCGTGCGAGCACCTCGTCCCGTGGCAGCGTCGCGTCACCGTACAGCTCGGTCGCAAGCACCTCGATCCCCGCCGAGGACGCGCACACGCCGACCTCGGCGCCCGCAGCGAGGAGCCCTTCGAGGATGCCCTTCGCGTACGGCGCGCCCGACGCGCCGGTGATCCCGAGGAAGACCTTCATCGCCGTGAGCGTAACCCGGCACGGCCGGGCTGGACGCGCCGGTCCCCCTGGGCTAGCCCCCGGTGCCTTTGCTGGCGTCGAGGAACGTGGCGATCTTCGTGAGGTTCTCGTCGCCGAGGTAGCCGTACGAGATCATCACGTTGTTCCCGTACTGGGCGGGGTTCGAGACGTACGACTTGAAGAAGGCCACGCCGCGACCGGACGCGCCGATCTCGGACAGGTCGGGTGCGCCAAGGGCGCCGGCGCCCTCACCGAGGTACGTATGGCAGTTGAGGCAGCCGGACTGCGCGAAGAGCGTCGCGCCGGCGACCGCGGTTGGGTTGTCGGCGAACCCCTGCTGCTCCGCCCACTCCTGCGGCTTGTTCGCCGCGATCAGCTCGGAGCCGAGGGCCTCCTTCGCGGTGGCTCCTTTCCAGGTGAGCACGCCCATCGAGATCACGACGAGGATCGCGGCGACGACGGCGACGGGGCGCCGTCCGATCCGCCGCTCGGGCCGGCGATCGTAGAAGGGCAGGCCGATCAGGAGGATCAGGAGGATCGTCGGGATCCCGACCGTGCCGAGCACGACCGTCTCCGGCCACTTGAAGATCCGCAGGAGGTAGAAGAGGAAGTAGAAGAACCAGTCGGGCCGCGGGACGAACGCGATCGTGCCCGGGTCGGCCTCGTCGGTGTACAACGGGCCGAGGAGCCCTGCCTCCGTGCCGTCGGCCGTGAAGTACCAGACACAGGCGAGGCCGATGATGACCGCGACGACGACCAGCGACATGATCGAGTCGTGGAGGATCGCGTACGGGAAGAAGCTCTTCCCCTCGCTCTGGACGTCCTCCTTGTAGCGCTTGAACTCGGCCCGGTTGCGCTCCTTGAGCGGCGTGCCCACGATCAGTGCCCCTTCAGGTGATGCTGCCTCGTTCCTCGCGTGCGAGGAGCAAGCCAGGCTAGGACGCAGGGAGCCCCGATACCGGAACGTATCGGGGCGACCGAGGACGACGCCTGGCGCCGCTCATCGCGCGCGAGGGACCTGGATGGCATTGCCTGAAGGGGCACTCAGGCCTCACCCTCGACGGCGGGGTCGTGGATCAGACCCTCGCGCGCACCGGTCTCCTCGCGCTCACGCCCGGCCGCGGTCTTCGACCACGGCGGGGATGTCACGCCGAGGCGCACGACGAGGTACAGATGCAACCCGATCAGCGCGAAGATCAGGCCGGGGATCAGCAGCATGTGGAGCGCGTAGAACTTCGGCAGGGTGTCCGGCCCGATGTTCAGGCCTCCCTGTAAGAACTGCGCCAGGAACGGTCCGACAAAGGGCGCGGTCGCGTTCAGGTTGATCCCGACGACGGTCGCCCAGTACGCGGTCTGGTCCCACGGCAACAGGTAGCCGGTGAACCCCTCGAGCATCCCGGAGACGAGGAGCAGCACGCCGATCACCCAATTCAGCTCGCGCGGGTACTTGTAGGCGCCGAACAGGAACGTGCGCGCCATGTGGAAGAACAGCAGGATGATGAAGACGCTCGCGCCCCACTTGTGCATCCCCCGCACGAGCCAGCCGAGCGTCACGTCCTGGGTGATGTTCACGACCGAGTCGTACGCCTTGTCGGGGTCGGGCTTGTAGAACATCGCGAGGACCACGCCGGTCAGCGTCTGCGAGAGGAACGCGGTCAGCGCCGCCGCGCCGAGCGTCTGGGCCCAGCTGATGTCGTGCGGCACCTTCCGGAAGAGGAACCACTTCGTGTACCCGACGAGGCCCGAGCGCTCCTCGACCCAGTCGAGCGGGTAGAGGGCCGCGGTCTCGAGCTGCTTGCGCCGCGCCGTCTTCGCCACGTCAGCTACCCGTGCTTCCGGGGGTGGGGATCGGGTACAGGAAGCGCTCGACGCCGTCGACGTGGACGCCGGGGTACGCCTTGTAGTACTTCGAGATCCGCGCGCTCGCGCCCACGCCCTCGACGTTCGCGACGCTGAACGTCCGGCCGAGGATCAGGTCGCCGTTCACGATCGAGAACTCGAAGCGGTCGAGCGAGCGGACGGGCGGCCCGGCCTGCCGGTTGCCCTCCGAGTTGTAGAGGCCGCCGTGGCACGGGCAGCCGAAGCTCGCTGCGAGCACCGGGCGGAGCTCCACGCCGTTCACTTCCTTCTTCGCCGACTCGTCGATCGGGCCGTTCGGCTGGACGGGGCAGCCGAGGTGGACGCAGCGGCTGTAGATCGTCGTGAAGCTCGGCTGACCGTTGTCGGTGAGGCCGTTGTTGCGGATGAACGCGGTGCGGCGCGACACCTCGCCCTGGTCGGGGTTCTCGAGGAACGTCGCGATCACGTACTGGCCCTCGGGGAAGTTCGTGATCGGCCCGAGGTTCGCGTGGCTCGTCTGGATGCCCTCGCCCATGAAGGACGGCAGCACGCCGAAGCCGAGGACGGGGAGCGTCAAGCCCGCGCCGATCAGGCCCCCCACCCCGATCGTTGCGAGCGAGAGGAAGGTCGCGCGGTCGACGGGCGCGGCGACGTCGCCCACCGTCGCCGGCCGCGGCTGCTCGTCGATGCCCGGCTCGGCCGACGTGACGGGGTGCGTCGTGAAGAGATCGCGGACCCAGAGGAAGCCGAAGACGAGGGCGATCAGCGCGCCGACGATCAGCACGGGAATGCTGACCACGAGGCCGACGAGGATGCACGCGACGCCGATCGCGAAGCCGATCGGCCAGAGGCTCGGCGTCGGAACCTGCTGCGTGTCGTGCTCGTCGCTCACTCGCTGCCCCGTGTCCGCTTGCGATTCAAACCTCCGGCGGCCGCGGCTGTCAACGACCTACCGTCTCCACACGCGGGCCGGACGCCACCGGCCCGGGTGCCATTCTGCACGGTTCCGCGGCGGGTGTGCACTGTCAACGCACGGGGAGGCCCAGCTCCGCCCAGCGCGCGTCGACGCGCTCCCTGACCTCCGGGGTCATCTCGATCTCTGGCGGCCATTCCCGCGTCCCCTCGTCAGGGCCCTTCGCCGTGGCGTCGAACCCGATCTTGCCCCCGAAGCAGGGAAGCACCGCGGAGTGGTCGAGCTGGTCGAGCGGCCCGTCCGTCAACACCACGTCGCGCTTCGGGTCGACGTTCGCGCACACCTGGAAGAAGACCTGGGCGTAGTCGTGGACGTCGACGTGCTCGTCCACTACCACGACGGACTTCGAGAGCGAGAGCAGACCCAGGCCCCAGATCGCGTGCATCACCTTGCGCGCGTGCCCGGGGAAGCGCTTGCGGATCGAGACGATCACGCAGTTGTGGAACGCCCCTGCGGTCGGCAGGTCGTAGTCGACGATCTCGGGGACGCTCATGCGGATCGCCGGGAGGAAGATCCGCTCGGTCGCCTTCGCGAGCCACTCGTCCTCCGCGGGGGGCTTCCCGACGACGATCGAGGGGTAGATCGCGTCGCGCCGCATCGTGATCGCCGAGATCCGGAAGAGCGGGAACTCCTCGGGCGGCGTGTAGTAGCCGGTGTGATCGCCGAAGGGGCCCTCGAGCGCGGTCTCGGCCGCATCGACCCAGCCCTCGAGCACGATCTCGGCGTTCGCCGGGACCTCGAGCTCGACCGTCTTGCAGGGCACGAGCTGGACCGGGGAGCCCTTGAGGAAGCCGGCGACCATCAGCTCGCCGACGTGCTTCGGGAGGGGCGCGCTCGCGGAGTACGCCGTCACCGGGTCGAGGCCGAGCGCGACGGCGACCGGGATGCGGCCGTCGGGCGCGGCGAGCAGGTCGGCCCGGCCGTCCTTGTGCACCTGCCAGTGCATGAACGTCGTCCGCCGGTCGACCTTCTGCATTCGGTACATGCCGACGTTACGGACGCCCGTCTCGCGGTCCTGCGTGATCACCGCCGGGAGGGTCACGAACGGCGCAGGGTCGAGCGGCCAGCAGCGCATGATCGGGAGGAGGTCGAGGTCGACGTCGTCGCCCGTCAGCACCACCTCCTGACACGCCCCCTTCGAGACGCTCTTCGGCATCGAGTCCGCGATCGACTTGAGCGTGCCGAGCTTGCGCACCTTGTCCATCAGCCCCTGCGGAGGCTGCAGCTCGAGCACCTCGCCGAGCCGCGCCGCGATGTCGTCGAGGCGCTCGACACCGAACCCGAGGCACATCCGGCGCTCCGTCCCGAACTGGTTGATCAGGAGCGGGAGCCGCGAGCCCTTCACGTTCTCGAAGAGGAGCGCGGGGCCGCCGGACTTGACGACCCGGTCGACGATCTCGGTGATCTCGAGGTCCGGGTCGACCTCGGAGCCAACGCGGACGAGCTCGCCCTCGCGCTCGAGCAGCGCAATCCAGTCGCGGAGATCCTTCGCCGGGGCCGCCATGCCGCGGTCAGTCTAGGAGCACAGACGACGCCTGTATGCCCCGGCAGGCCGTCAGAGCGGGCGGTCGAGCTTGGATCGGCGGCGCCGAGCGGCGGCGTAGTGGCTCAGGTCGCCGAGGAGGATCACGCCGAGGAAGATCAGCCCGACGACGAGCATCGAGAGCACCACCTTCTTGCCCTCGGAGGCGGCGTCGGCGAGGAGCCAGAGCGCAGCGGTCATCGCGGGCGATGCTATACGAGCCGCTCTGCGTGCGCAGCGAGCGCGGCGTCCACCGCGGCGTCGTCCGCCTGGACGCGCGCGAGGCGCTCCAGCGGCCCCGGGTCACGGGCGTCGCGAAGCGCCGCGCGGGCCTCGTCCAGCCCGCCCCTTCCGAGGAGCGCCGCGGTCGCCGCCCAGGCGGCGCCGTCGCCGTCGGCGTCGTCCGCCCGGGCCTGGGTGCAGAGCGCGAGGAGCTCGGCGAGATCGGCGACCGCGGCGACCGAGCCGGTGGCGGCGACGAGTACGAGGCCCTGCGCGAGCAGCGCGTCGCCGAGGAGGAGCGCGACGTCCTCGTCCGGTGGGTCGAAGAGCCGCGAGCGCCCGTAATGGAGGAGGTAGCCCTCGTAGATCGTCTCGAGCCCGAGGGCGAGGCGCGAGTCGGGGACGAGTGGCGAGAAGACCGGCACCGCCTCGCGCGCCCCGTCGGCGCGGAGAGCGTCGGCCCATAGTGGGCTCTCGGCCGCGGCGCCGGCGGCAATGTCCTCGAACAACGTCACTCGGAGCTCAGCTCGCGAGCGGGATCACGCTCACGCGAGATCCCGCCGCTTGATCCCGGCCTTCGGCCGGGCACATCCCTGAAGGCGTCGGCTTCGCCGCCGCGACTACCTCGGCTCCCCGTCACGGAGCTCAGCTCGCGAGCGCTTGATCCCGGCCTTCGGCCGGGCACATCCCTGAAGGCGTCGGCTTCGCCGCCGCGACTACCTCGGCTCCCCGTCACGGTCTGGACGTCTCGGCGAACGTCTCGACCGCGGCGACGGTGCGCTCGACGTCCTCGTCGGTGTGAGCCGTGGACGGGAAGAGGCACTCGAACTGCGAGGGCGGGAGGTAGATCCCCGCCGAGAGCAGGTGGCGGAAGAGCGCACCGAAGCGATCGGTGTCGCACGCGCGGGCGTCCTCGTGGTCGCGGACCGGCCCGTCCCGGCAGAAGAGCGTCAGCATGGCGCCGACACGCTGAACCGTCCCGAAAGGCTCGAGCCCGCGCTCGAGCAGCGCGCCGACCCGCTCGAGCTCGTCGTAGACGGCCGGGTCGCGCAGACGACGGAGGACGGAGAGCCCGGCCGCGGTCGCCAGCGGGTTCCCGGAGAGCGTGCCGGCCTGATACACGTCGCCGACGGGCGCGAGGCGCTCCATCAGCTCCGCCCGGCCCCCGAACGCGGCGGCCGGCAGCCCGCCGCCGACGATCTTCCCGAGAATAGTCAGGTCCGGCAACACGCCGTAGAGCGACTGCGCGCCGCCGCGGCCGACCCGGAAGCCGGTCATCACCTCGTCGAAGACGAGGAAAGCCCCGGTCGCGTCGCAGAGCGCGCGGAGGGCTTCGAGGAAGCCGGGCGCCGGGGGAACGCAGCCCATGTTCCCGGCGACCGGCTCGACGACGATCGCCGCCAGCCCCTCCCCGTAGCGCGCGCACGCCGCCGCGACGCCGTCCACGTCGTTGAACGTGCAGACGATCGTGTCGGCGGTCGCGCCGGACGGAACACCGGGCGTCGAGGGGATTCCGAGGGTCATCACGCCCGACCCGGAATCCGCGAGCAGCGCGTCGACGTGGCCGTGGTAGCAGCCGGCGAACTTGATCACCCGGTCGCGGCGCGTCGCCGCGCGCGCCAGCCTGAGCGCGCTCATCGACGCCTCGGTGCCCGAGCTGACGAGGCGAACCATCTCGACCGAGGGGACGGCGTCGACGATCTCCGCCGCGAGCTCGACCTCCGCCTCGGTCGGGGCGCCGAAGGTCGTCCCGCGCTCCGCCGCCGCCTGCACCGCCTCGAGCGTCTCGGGGTCGGCGTGACCGAAGATCAGCGGGCCCCAGGACTGGACCCAGTCGACGTACCGGTTCCCGTGCACGTCCTCGATCGACGAGCCGTCGCCGCGGTGCACGAACACGGGCTCGGAAAGGCCGACCGCGCGCATCGCCCGAACGGGCGAGTTCACGCCGCCCGGGATGAGGCCGGTGGCCGAGCGCCAGAGGCTCGACCGGGTCAGAGCCACGCCGCGAGGTCCTTCGCCCAGTACGTGACGATCGTCCCGGCGCCGGCCCGCTTGATCGCGGTGAGCGACTCGATCGCGGCCCGCCGCTCCTCGAGGTGGCCGGCGTCCGCGGCCGCACGCACCATCGCGAACTCCCCGGAGACCTGGTACGCCCAGACCGGGCAGTCGAAGCGCTCCCGCACCGCCCGGATCACGTCGAGGTACGGGAGGGCGGGCTTGACCATGAGGACGTCGGCGCCTTCGTCGAGGTCGAGCGCGCTCTCCCGGAGGGCCTCGCGCGCGTTCGCGGGATCCAGCTGGTAGCCGCGGCGGTCCCCGAACGCGGGCGCCGACCCCGCGACCTCGCGGAACGGGCCGTAGAACGCCGACGCGTACTTCGCGGCGTACGACACGATCGGGGTGTCGGGAAGGGCCGCGCGAATCGCGCCGATCCGCCCGTCCATCATGTCGCTCGGGCAGACCGCGTCGGCGCCCGCCTCGACGTGGCTGACCGCGGTGCGGACGAGGAGCTCGAGCGTCTCGTCGTTCGCAACCGTGTCCCCGTCGAGGACGCCGCAGTGGCCGTGCTCGGTGTACTCGCAGAGACAGACGTCGGTCAGCAGCGTGAGCCCGGGCACCTCTGCGCGCAGCGCGCGAAGCGCACGCTGCACGATCCCGTCCTCGTCCCACGCACCCGAGCCTTCGGCGTCCTTCGTCTCCGGGATGCCGAAGAGGAGGACGGCGCGGACGCCGACCCGCGCGAGCTCGCCCGCCTCGCGCACGAGCTCGTCGATCGAGCGCTGCGCGATCGCGTCGAGTCCCTCGACAGGCCGCACGACTCCTTCGCCCGGACAGGCGAAGAGTGGCATCACCACGTCGTCGAGCGAGAGCGAGGTCTCGCGCACGAGCGCTCGGAGCGTGTCTGTGCGCCGCAGGCGCCGCAGCCGGGTCGCGGGGAAGCTCACGGCCCGAAGCGTACGCGCGCGCGGGTGCCTCAGGGCACGCGGCCCGCGTGCTGCGGGGGCTCGAGCTCGACGTCGACGGGGATCTCCTCGTCAGGCTCTCCCTCCCACGAGTCCAGCTCGATCCGCTCGTGGAAGAACTCCCAGACCGCTCGGCCCGCCGCCATCGTCGGCAGGGCGATGAGCACCCCGGCGATCCCGTAGAGCTCGCCGCCCGCGAGCAGGCCGAAGATCACGAGGAGCGGGTGGAGCCGCAGCGCGTTCGACATGACCTTCGGCACGACCACATGCCCCTCGATCTGGTAGATGAAGACGAAGAGCGCCGCGACCCAGATGACGCCGATCGGGTCGACGAAGAGCGCGTAGATGGCGGGCGGCACCGCCGAGAGCCACGGCCCGATGTACGGGATCACCTCGACGAAGGCCGTCCACACCCCGAAGAGGAGCGCGTACCGGTCGGCGCCCTCGACGAGGCCGGTCGTGCCGAGGATCCACATGCCGACCCCGGCGCTCGTGCCGATCACGAGCGAGAGGATCACCTGCCCCCGGACGTAGCCCCACAGCGCGCGCTCGATCCGCTGGGTCAGCGGCGGGCCGTCGGAGGGAGGGAAGCGTCGGTCGATCGACTCCTCGAGCCGGGGCATGTCGAGGAGCATGTAGATCGAGATCACCGCGATCAGCACGACCGAGAAGAGCAGGAGGATCACGGACACCGCGGCGCCCTGCGCGAACGAGATCGCGTCCTGCGCGTACCGCGAGACGTCGCCCGCCCCGATCGACTGCGCGACGTCGTCGAGCTGCTTCTCGACGCGGACCCCCTCGAGCCCGTGGTCGTCGAGCCACGCCTGCAGCCGGTCGATGTCCACCTCAACCCCCGTCTGTCCGGTCGAGGGGCTCTCCTCCGTCAGGTAGCTGTCGACGCGCTCGGCCGCGGTGCGGGTCTCCGAGACGACGACGGTGCCGAGCGCGACGAGCAGTCCGATCACCGCGGCCGCGAACACGATCGAGACGGCGGCCACGGAGAGCCCGCGCGGCAGCCGGAGGCGGGTCAGGTCGCGGACGAGCGGGTTGAGCGTGAACGCGATCACGGCCGCGGTGAGGAACAGGAAGATGACGTGCCCGAGGGTGCGCGCGAGCAGGAACGCGAACACGAGCAGCACCGGCAGCACGACGAGCTGCACCCAGCGGGGAATCCGGATCCGCGGGGGCGCGGTCATGTCGCGATCGTAGCCCTGCCCGTGGCCGGTGGACGGTCGCGCCCGCGTGGGGCATGTGGGCCACAGCCGGGTGCGCTACCGTGCCCGCGATGGCCTCGCCGCGCTCCCGGCAAGCCGCCCGTCTCCGTGAACGTCGGCGCCGCTCCCAGCGGCGCGCACGCAGGCTCGTGATCCTGTCGGCGCTCGCGGTCCTGGGCGTCGTCACCGTGCTCCTGACCGCCTTCGGTAGCGGGGGCTCGTCGGGCAGCCCGGAGCCCGCGTCGCTTGCCGCGGTGCCCGCCTCGAGCGACGCCGCCGTGCGGCCAAC
This sequence comes from uncultured Actinomycetes bacterium, assembly GCA_963742625.1. Taxonomy (GTDB): domain Bacteria; phylum Actinomycetota; class Thermoleophilia; order Gaiellales; family Gaiellaceae; genus Gaiella. The sequence continues at coordinate 898,305 of CAVUMO010000001.1, read as the reverse complement.
GCCGCAGGCGCTCGCGACGATCGGCAACCTCGGGATCCAGCTCCCGGTCGCGGCCGCGTCGCTCACGGCGATCGGCTTCCACGGCTCGGGCGACGGCTCGCTTCCGCTCCAGCCGGTGGGACGGCAGGCGAACGAGGGCCTGCTCGCGCGGTTGTGGCGCCACATCGCGGGCAACGGGCGCGACTGGCCGCGCTGGTACCAGCTCGAGGGCGGCCCGCCGGGGACCAACATCCTCGACGTGGGGACGCCCCCCGGCACCGACGTCTACTCACCCGTCGCGGGTTCGGTCGTCGCGGTCACGAAGCTCGTGATCGGCGGCAGGCGGGTCGGGAGCCGCATCGACGTGAGGCCGACCCGGGCGCCGTCGGTGATGGTGTCGGTGCTGAACGTGCGGCCGGACCCGTCCATCGCGGTCGGCACCCCGGTGCTCGCCGCCACGTCCAAGCTCGGCACGGCCGTGAACGTCGCGGCGGTCGAGAAGCAGGCGCTCGCTCCCCACGCGGCGAAAGGCGGGAACAACGTCTCGATCGCCGTCTACCCGTCGCCCGGGTCGCTCCCCTAGGACACGCGGCGCAGATGCGCATCCTCTTCGTCGGCGACGTCGTCGGCCGGCCCGGCCGCGACGCGGTCGAGGGCCTGTTGCCGGGCCTCCGCGAGCGGCTCGAGGTCGACGTCTGCGTCGTCAACGGCGAGAACGTCGCCAACGGGATGGGAATCACGCCGCGGCTCGCCGAGGTGCTCCTCGCGGCCGGGGCGGACGCGATCACGCTCGGCAACCACACGTGGCGCCGTGACGAGATCGGGCCCTATCTCGCTGCGTCGCAGGTCGTCCTCCGGCCCGCCAACATGCAGGACGGCGCGCCCGGACGGGGCCTAGGCGTCGTCGAGGCTCGCGGCGGCACCGCGGTGGCGGTGATCAACCTGCTGGGGTCGCTGTTCCTCGAGCCGGCGCACAGCATGTGGGAGATGGTCGACGCGCTCGTCGATCAGGCGTCCGAGGCGGCGCCCGTCGTGGTCGTCGACGTGCACGCCGAGGCGACGAGTGAGAAGGTCGCGCTCGCCGCCTGGCTCGACGGCCGCGTCACGGCCGTCCTCGGGACCCACACCCACGTGCAGACGTCCGACGCGCGGATCCTTCCGGGTGGGACGGCCGCGCTCACCGACGTGGGGATGACGGGGCCGCACGACTCCGTCATCGGCGTCGAGACCGAGCTCGCGGTGCGGCGGATGCGGACCGGGATGCCGGTGCGGTTCGAGACGGCCTCGGGTGGCGTGCGCCTCGAAGGCGCGCTGGTCACGTGCGACCCGGCGACGGGACGGGCGACGGCGATCGAGCCGGTGCGCGCTCCGTGGCCGGCCACGTAAGCGCCGCGAGCAGGCCGAGCAGCACGAGCCCGCGCAGGAGAACGAGCCAGGAGGAGAGCGGGTCGAAGTCCCGCACGAGGTTCCAGTAGAGGGCGGGGAACCAGATCGCGGTCAGGGCGCACGCGACCAGCGTTAGTGCCATCGCGGCCCGGCGGCGGGGCCCGCCGACGAGCGGGACGAGCAGGACCAGCCAGACCAGGAACTGCGGCGAGAGCACCTTGCTCAGGGCGACGAAGGCGACCACGGACGCCGCCGCGTGCCGGACGAGCCGCTCGGTCGTCGACGGCCCGCGCGCGTACGAGACCCAGACGAGCACGACGGCTGCGACCTGAGCGATGCCCTGGAGCACGGCGAGCGTACCGGCGCCGGTTCCCGTGAGATTCTGGGAGCCGCTTCCCGACGTCCACCCGAGCCCCATCCCGAACGCCTGGTGAAGCACGAGCAAGACGCCCGCGCCGAGGCTCTCGATCTGCAGCGGCCGGCCAACCTGCCGCCCGAGCGAGTCGAGCACGCCGTCCGGCGCGATCACGAGGAACGCGACGTACGCGAGCACGATCGGCGCCGCGGCGAGGCCCAGCACGATGGCGACCTCGCGTCGGCCGCCGCGCCGCCATGCGTCGATCGCGAGCGGTGGGAGCAGGAGCGCCGGATAGAGCTTCACCGCGGCGCCGACACCGACGACGAGCGCGGCCGCTCGCGGACGGCCGGCGACCGCGAGCCCGACCGCCACGACCACCATCACGGCCGGCACGAGGTCGAAGCGAGTCAGGATCACGCCGCCGAGCAGCAAGGGCGTGAGCGCCACCACGGCGAGCGACAGGACGCGCTCCCGCCGCCGAAGGTCTAGCCGCCGAAGGGCGGCGTCGACGACCAGGACGCCGACCACCCCGACGAGCGCCATCTCCGCGACAAACGCGATCCGGTACGCGTGCAGCGAGCTGGTGACGAGCGCCGGCAGCACGATCGCGGGCAGTGCGCCCGGGGGGTACTCGAAGCCGAAGTCGCGGTACGGCACGACGCCGTCGGCGATGCGCTCGCCGTACGCGTGGTAGAGGGCGATGTCCGTGACCGCGTCGCCGAGGACCTCCCACACGACGGTGACCCCGACGGCGGTTACGACGAAGACCGCGCACGCGAGGAGCGCCTCGGGCGACGGCGCCCGGAGCGACCAAGTTGCAGTCTGCAACTTGCCACCTGTCACGCAATGCCCTCCGCCGGCGCCGCGTCCCGCCCCGGCGGCCGCTGCGCCACGTTCTCGCGGGGCAGGAACAGCGCGAGCAGGACGAACGGGAGCACCCAGGGAAGGTAGAGGTAGAACCAGTGCGTGAGGCAGAGCTCGACCGCGAGGAGGACCGCGGCCGAGAGCGCCGCGAGCTCGAGCGGGCCCTTGTCGCGCGGGACGAGCGCCACGATCCCCGCGAGCGCGATCGTCCCGACCTGGACGACGGTCTGGAACGACGAGAGGTCGGGGATGCCGCGCGCGTCGTACGGCCCCCAGCCCCAGATCGAGAACGGGGACGGGCGGTCGAGCTGGAAGCCGACCGTCCGGTCCCAGAACGTCTCGATCGCGTCGCGCAGCGAGGGCTCGAGGAGGAGGATCGAGAACGCGGCGAGCGTCGCAAGCGCGAAGCCGAGCGCGAAGCGGCCCATGCGGGCCGGCTTGTCGGTCGCGCGATACGTGAGCCAGAGCGGCGCGAGCGCCAGCGCGGCGAACTTCGTCCAGCCTGCAAGCGCGGTCGTGACACCCCGCGCCGTCGGCGAGGACGCCAGCCAGAAGCCCCACACGAGCAGCGCGGGCATGATCGCGTCGTTCGTGTTCGACATGAGCGCGTACGTCGTGAAGGGGTAGGCCGCCCACCCGAACGCGAGGACGGCTGCGAGTCGTGTCCCCCCGAGCCGGCGCCCGACGAGGACGAGCCCGAGGAGCACGAGCACGTCGAACGCGATCGCGGTCGCGTGCGCCGCGGGCAGGTGGTCCCACTTCCCGCTCCAGCCCAGCGTCGCGACGGCGGGGACGTACGCGAGATAGGCGAAGGGACCGTACGTATCCCCGCTGGGATTCGCGGACTCGCAGCGCCCATTCGTCTGGATCCGGTCGCGGATCTCGCCGTCGCTGGCCGCCGGGCCGCACGGCTTACCCTCCTCCGTGGGCATCGTGCCGTACGGCGCGCGTCCGTCCATGATCCGGTCGGCGCCGATCACCCCGGCGTATCCGACGTCGATCACCGTGCGCGGGTTCTCGATATCGAGCCCGACGCGGAACCCGACGAGGAACAGGGTCGCGCCGACGAGCGCCCAGACCGGCCAGCGCGGGACGGGCAGGTGCGGCCGGGCACCCCGCCGGAAGCCGATCCACACGGTACGCGCGAGGAGGTACGCGAGCGGGGGAACGGCGAGCGCCGCGCTCTGGAACACCTCCCCGCGGTTGAAGAAGACGAGCGAGACGCCGAACGAGAGGAGGACGAGCAGGTCGAGCGTCGAGGTCGTGAACGGGCGGCGCACGTCGATCAGGCCGAGCAGGAACACCGCGGAGAGCCCGAGCCACACCGGCCACGAGGTGAGGAGCTTCCCACCGAACGCCCCGGGGCTCCCGCGGGCCATCTTCCAGGCGACCTGCGGGCCGGTCCACGCCTCCGTCACCGCTCCGCGGTCGGTCACCTTGCCGGTCGCGATCTCTCCCGCGCGGCCCGAGTACACGTGCACCGACCATAACCGCGTCTTGCGGTCGAAGGTCGCGTCCGTCGGCGGATCGGGCGGGTAGCGGTCGACCCAGTCCGCGACCTTCGGGACACGGAGAAACGCCGCCGCGACGGCCTTCTCCCGAAGCCTCGGTGGGCCTTGTCCCGGCGGGAAGGGCACCGGCACGAGCTTGCCGTTCGCGTCGTACAACGGGCCAGGCGACTGGGCGGGCGGCGCCGCGGCGTGCGCGGCTCCCGCGAGGGCGAGCGCGGCCGCAACCGCGACGAGCACCGTCGCAGGGGCGAGCGCCCTGCTCGGGCGGGAGGCGGACGTCGTCGGTCGCGGTCGGGCTCTCAGCCGCGCCGGAACGACCACAGCTTGTTGCCGATGAAGTTGACGGGCGTGACGAGCACGATCGCGATCGCCTGCGCCGTGATCTCCCCCATCCCGGCGGAGACGAGCGCGTGCAGCACGAGCAGGTTCGCCCCGAGCGCGAGGGCCGATACCACGAGGAAGCGCAGGCCCTGGAGCACCACGTGGCCGCGCTCGTGGCGGAACGTCCAGGCGCGGTTCAATGCGTAGTTGTTCGTGACCGCCACGAGAAACGACCCGATCGCCGCGAGCACGTAGTGGAGCCCTGCCCCGCGCAGGAGGAGCGTGTAGACGACGAGGTTGACGACGTAGCCGCTCGCGCCGACGACGCAGAACTTGAAGAGCTGCTCCCAGTTCGCCCTCCTGCGGAGCGCGGCGTCGACCCGTCGTCGAGGGGTCACCGTCGCTCCCGTGATCGCAGTCCTCTCGTCCATCTGCGTCGCGCGAGCGTACCGGCGGTCCCGGCGGACCGGCGTCTCAGCCTCCCACCAACGGCACGAACCGGCATGCCACCGACCACATCTCGTCGAGCCCGTCCTCGGTCTTCGCCAGACGAACGAGCTGCTGTCCGCGCCTGTCGCCGAGCGGGGCGACGAGTCGACCGCCGGTCGCGAGCTGCTCGACGAGCGCCGGCGGGATCGCATCGGTCGCGGCCGCGATCGCGATCGCCTCGAACGGCGCCCGGTCGGGCGCGCCGGCCCGGCCGTCGCCGACGCGCACCTCGACGGTCCCGTGGCCAGTTGCCGCGAGCGCCGCGCGTGACCGCTCCGCGAGCTCCGGCACGACTTCGATCGAGACCACCGCGGCCGCGAGCTCGTCAAGCACCGCGGCCGCGTATCCGGAGCCCGTACCAATCTCGAGCACCGTCTCGGTCCCGTCGAGCGTGAGGAGCTCGCACATCGCCGCGACGATGTACGGCTGGGAGATCGTCTGCGCCTCGCCGATCGGAAGCGCCGCGTCGTCGTATGCGTGCCCGAGGAGCGGCTCGGGGACGAACGCCTCGCGCGGGACACGCTCCATCGCGGCCAGGACGCGCTCGTCCGCGATCCCGCGACGCCGGAGCTGGCGCGCGACCATCCGGCTGCGCGCGCTCTCTACGCCCCTCATGCTGCGCGTCGGAGCGCGTACGGCGGCGCCTCGACCCCGAAATGGGCGAGGACGAGCGGGGCGACGTCCACGATGCTCGCCGGCGTCCTCTCGCCGAGGCCGACTGCGAGAACGGGCACGAGCGAGTCGCCCTCGTCGAGCGAGCCGTGCGAGCCGCCGCCGAGGTGATGGTTGCCGCCGAGGTCGGCGAACTCCCAGCCCGACGCCGCCGAGACGACGACATCGCCTGCGTTCGGACAGCGGAGCGCCCCGAGCGCCCGGGCGACGCCGTCCGGCTGGTCGAGGATCGCCGGATCGCCGTCCAGCTCGACGCCGGCTTCGGTCCCGCGTAGCACGAGCTCCGCGCCGTCTCGCCGCGCGACCGCACGCTCGTCCTCGCGGAAGAGGACGACGCCCGCCGACCGCTCGCTGTCGAGCCGCTCCGCGAGCGTGCGTGGGCTCGGCGCCGCGTCGCCCGTCCGGTAGACGTGCGCCGCGCGGTTCGACGCGGCGACGAGCGTGTCCTGATCGTGCCGGAACACGTCGCCGACCCGTGCGACGTCGCGGACGGCGGTCTGCCCGTGGTCGGACATCACGATCACCGCGTACCGCTCGAGGAACGCGTCGAGCCCTCCGGCCGCCTCGACCAGGCCGCCCACGGCATCGTCGCAGCGCCGGAGCACGGCGTCGGCCGCGTCCGGCCCATTCGCGTGCGACGCGTAGTCGTAGTCCGAGAGGTAGAAGAGCAGGAAGTCGAAGCCGTCCCGCGTCACGAGCCAGCGCCCGACCGCGGCGGCGTACGCGTCGACGGAGCCGCGGGCGCGGTTGCGAAAGGACAGCGGCGCACCCGTCCGCTCTGCGCGGAACAGGTTGTAGAAGTAGAACTGCTCGGGTCCGAGGACCGGCCCCAGGAACGGCACCGAGGGGCGATGGAGCGTCCGCCCACGGTACGCCGTGAAGTTCACGGCGGCGGTCTCGTGGCCCGCGTCGGCGAGCGCCTCGAACACCGTCACCGCGCGCCGGCCGAGATGCCCGGCGTTCATCCCTACGAGCGTGTCCCTGAGGGTGCGCCCCAGACCGGCCGCGCGCGCGGCGCCGAAGGACGATCCGTACTCGACGAGTCGCCGCTCCTGCCGGTGCCACCAGACGAGATGAGGGATCTCGTGCACGTCGGCGTGCGCACCGGTCGCGATCGACGAGAGGCACACCGGCGTGAGCGACGGGAAGGTCGTCGTCGCGCGGCCGAGCGTCCCTCGCTCGGCGAGCGCGGTGAGCGTCGGCAACGACCGGCGCTCGAGCGACCCCTCGAGCATCTGCGGCGTGAGCCCGTCGATCACGACGAGGACGAGCTTCGTCCCCGGGGGCACGGTCACTTCGCGAGCGACCGCAGCCCCGCGTGCCGCTCCGGCTCCTGCCGTACCCGCCGCACCGCAGCGACGGGGACGAGCACTGCGAGCACGTACCCCACGAACGGGATCAGGGCGACCATCGCGACGAGGATCGCGGCGAGCACGAAGAGGAACGCGGTGCCGCCGGGTGTTCCGCCGCGACGCAAGGACCCACGGGCGACGATCGACGCGGAGACGGCGCCGATCAGTGCGCCGGCGAACGCACCGGGAAGCCCGATCCAGCCGCGCACGAGCAGCCCTGCGAGCAGCCCGACCGCAAGGGCGCCGAGCGCCGAGGCGACGAGCCCGTAGCGCCATGCGGCCAGGATCCCGGCGAGGAGCAGGCCCGCCGCAAGGCCCAGTCCCAGGGTGAACCCGATGTCGACCGCGTCGTCCACGGCCGGGATTGTACGGGGCGGCCGCCGCCGCCCCGTCGTCGCGGCCGAGGGTGACTAGTCCGTCGCCGAGATGTCGGCCCTGATCTCCCCACCGGGGAAGTCGCCTGCCCCGGTATTCGGTGGATCGACGCCGTCGTTCGTGTGGAGGTTGACGTACGCGTTGCCCGCGCGCATCGCCGCCACAAGATCTGACAGCGGATGCCCGGAGAGCGGTCCCGTGAGGTTCGCGGCGGTGATCGTCCCCTGGGCGATCACGCCCTGGATGCGGCCTCCGCCGGGCGGCGCCGGGGCGCCGACCGTGGTCGACGGATAGAGCCACACGACGATCATCCCGTTCACTCCGGGCGTCGCCATGTGGATGTGCGCCTGGACCACGTTGTCGATGTTCGCGGCGATCAGCTTGTAGTCGAGCGAGCTCCCGTCGGGCGACAGGTGGAAGATCGCCTGCGCCTGCCCATGGGTCTCGTGCGGCGGCACCTCCGAGGCGCCGGTCGCGTGCACGCTCCAGTTCGCGTTCACTCCCGCGACCGCAGCCGTGACCGCTGCCAGCCCGAGCACGAAGAGCCCGAGCAGAAGCCTCCCTCTCATGGTCTCCCCTTCCGTCGTGGTAGGGCGGTACGACCGGGACTACGCGGCGTCGCGACGAGCGGATTGCAGCCGGTCGATCACGTCGAGGCAGAAGGCCGCGGCACGCACCCCGTCGACGACCCGGTGGTCGAAGCTCACGGAGACGTTGCCGACGGGCCGGATCACGATCTCGCCGTCGCGTACGACGGGTCGCTCGGCGATCCGGTGGAGCCCGAGGATCGCGACCTCGGGGTGATTCACGAGCGGGGTCACGAAGATCCCGCCGAGCTTGCCCGCGCTCGTCACCGTGAACGTCGAGTCGCGCAGCTCCTCGGCCGAGAGGGCCCCGGCTCGGGCTCCGTCGGCGAGGCGGCGGACCTCGGCGTCGATCTCGTCGACAGAGAGCCGCTCGCAGCCGCGTACGACGGGGACGATCAGCCCGTCGTCCGTCTGCACCGCGATCCCGACGTCGACGCGGTCGAAGAGCACGATCTCGTCGCCGACGAGGCGGGCGTTCAGCTCAGGGTATTCGGCGAGCGACGCCGCCGAGGCGTGGATCGAGAGCGGCACGAGCCGAGCCACGTCGACCCCGCCGAAATCGCACTCCTCGACGAACGTGACCCCGGGGACCTCGCGATGGGCCCGCGTCACCTGCTCCACGATCATGCGGCGAACGCCGCGCACCGGGATGCGCTGGGCGACGCCCTCGCCTGCCGCTGCGGCGCGGACGTCACCTTCCACGATCCGTCCACCGGGGCCTGTCCCGGCGACGCTGGTCAGCGAGACGCCGAGCTCCTTCGCGATGCGGCGCACCGCGGGCGTCGCGCGCACCGCCTCGGCGGGATCGGGCGGCACGACCGAGACGAGCGGGCTGTCGGTCTCCGCCTCGGGAACGGCGGACTCCGGGGTCTCGACGGCGCGGAGCAGCTGCTCGCCCTCCTCGCCGATCACGACGAGCACGGCGCCGACCGGTGCGACGTCGCCCTCGCCGACGAGCACTTTGAGCACCGTCCCGCCGCGTGGCGAGGGGATCTCCACGGTCGTCTTGTCCGTTTGCACCTCGACGAGCGGCTGGTCCTCGCGTACCTCCTCGCCCTCCGCGACGAGCCAGCGCGCGATCTCGGCCTCCGTGAGGCCCTCGCCGAGGTCGGGCAGGCGGAACTCATATGCCACGCGCGGAGGGTAACCCGCCGGAGGGGCCCCGGCCTCAGAACGCGAGGACGCGTCGCGCCGCGTCGGCAACACGCTCGACGGACGGCATGTACCAGTCCTCGAGCTGCCAGTACGGGTACGGCACGTCGTAGCCCGTGACGCGCAGGACCGGTCCGTGGAGGTCGAGGATCGCGCGCTCGGCGAGCAACGCCGCGACCTCGGAGGCAAAGCCGCACGTCCGCGGCGCCTCCTGGACGACGACGCAGCGGCCGGTCCGCGCCACCGATGCGAGGAGCGTCTCCTCGTCGAGCGGCCTGAGCGTCCGCAGGTCGAGCACCTCGAGCGACGCCTCGCCGGCCAGCGCCTCGGCGGCCCTCTCGCAGACCGCGACCATCGCGCCCCACGCGACGAGCGTGAGGTCGCTCCCCTCCCGCGCCACGCGGGCACGGCCGAGCTCGACGACGTGCTCGCCCTCCGGGACGGAGCCGCGTGCGGTGCGGTAGACGAGCTTCGGCTCGAGCACGACCACCGGGTCCGGATCGCGAATCGCCGCGGTGAGCAGCCCCTTCGCGTCGGCCGGCGTCGCGGGCACTGCGAGCTTCACGCCCGGCGTGTGGACGTAGTACGACTCGGGCGAGTCGTCGTGGAGCTCGGGCGCACGCACGCCCCCGCCGTAGGGCATCCGGACCACGAGCGGGAAGCCCATCGCGCCTCCGGTCCGCCAGCGGTACCGGCCGACGTGGGTGATCAGCTGGTCGAGGCAGGGGTACGAGAACGCGTCGTACTGCATCTCGACGACGGGACGCCACCCGGCCATGCAGAGGCCGACCGCGGCGCCGAGGAAGCCCGCTTCGGACAGAGGTGTGTCGACGCACCGGTCGGGCCCGAACCGGTCACGCAGGCCGGCGGTCGCGCGAAAGACCCCGCCGAGCCGGCCGACGTCCTCGCCGATCACCATCACGGAGTCGTCCCGCGCGAGCTCGACGTGGAGCGCGTCGTTGACCGCCTCGACGAGCAGGAGCTCCCGCGTGCCCACGGCCGTAGCGTTCACCGCCCGAGCACCCGCATGAGGTCCTCGAGGTCGCGCGCGAGCGCCGGCGGCGGGTCTGCGTATGCGTGCGCGAACACGAGCTCCGGGTCGCCCGGCGGCTCCGCCTCGGCGGCCTCGATGCCGGCCCGCATCGTCGCCAGCGCCTCCTGGCGGACGGCGCCGACGCGCTCGTCGTCGAGGAGCCCGAGGCGGCGCAGGTACCCCTCGAACGCCGGCACGCAGTCTCGTTCGCGGTCGGCGGCGACGCGGTCCGGGTCGATGTACAGGCCCGGGTCGTCGGCCGTCGCGTGGGGGGCGGCGCGGTACGTGACCGCCTCGACGAACGTCGGGCCCTCGCCCCCGCGCGCGCGCCCGACACCCTCGCGGACGGCCTCGTAGACGGCCAGCACGTCGTGACCGTCGACGCGCAGGGCCGGCATCCCGTACCCGATCGCCTTGTCGGAAAGCCGTGCGGCGGCGGTCTGCGCCTCGAGTGGGGTCGAGATCGCCCATTGGTTGTTGTTGCAGACGAGGACGAGCGGCGCCCTGACCACCGCCGCGATGTTCGCGCCCTCGTGGAACGCGCCCTCGGACGTCGCGCCGTCGCCGAACAGCACGGCGGCAGCAGCGTCCGTCCCCTTGAGCCGAAGCCCCCAGGCGAGCCCCGCTGCGTGCGGCACCTGCGAGGCGATCGGCACGCAGATCGACGCGACATTGATCTCCGCCGGGTTCCACCAGCCCGACGGGTGGCCGCGCCACCACTGCAGCACCGTCGCAGCGGGGAGCCCGCGCAGCAGCCCGATCGCGGACTCCCGGTAGCTCGGGAAGATCCAGTCGCGCTCCTCGAGCGCGTGCACGACGCCAGCCTGGATCCCCTCGTGACCCCGGAAGATCGCGTACGTGCCGATCCGGCCCTGGCTGTGGTACACGACCGACCGCTCGTCGTAGGTGCGCAGCAGGACGAGCGAGCGATGGATCGCGAGGAGCGCCTCGTCGCCCAGTCCCTCGACACGGCGGTCGGGCTCGCCGTCGACGCCGATGACGCGACTCAACCCCTGCTCGACCACGGACGGGCTCCGCACCTCTGAAGTGAAACAGCGTTGCTCTTTTCAGTCAAATCGTCTCGCGCCGACGCGGAGCGGCCGGCGTACGACGGTGTCAGGTACCGGTTTCTGTCAAGGGGCCGTGTCGACCACGTCGCGTGCAAGACGGTTGCGCGCACAAATCCGCGCTTGGAGCACGAGGTTTGCCCTGTGGACGAGTCGGCGCGAAGTTGGTGCAGTTTGCCCTTGACAGAAAACGGTGTCTGACGCCGTTCCGGCTTCCGTCCGCCGACACCTCATGGGATCGGCGCGATCCTGCGAGACTGCTGCGACGATGGCCACGGCGACGACGTTCGAAATCGAGCCGATCCGCGCGACGCGGACGTTCGAGGCTGCGATCGAGCACCTCACGGAGGCAGTCGAGCGAGCCGGTCTCCGGACGGGCGACCGGCTTCCGAACGAGAGCGAGCTCGCGGCGCAGCTCGGGATCTCGAAGCCCACGCTCCGCCAGGCGCTTCGCGTGCTCGAGCTCTCGGGGCTGGTGGACGTGCGTCGCGGGAAGACCGGCGGGATCTTCGTCGCCACCGACCTCGTGCCGGCGGTGGCGCTCTTCTCGGCGGTCAAGCTCGAGGAGCGCTCGGCGATCGACGTCCTCCACGGCCGGCGCGTGCTCGAGCGGGCGGTCGTGCACGAGGCGACCCGCCGCGCGACCGCCGCCGACTTCGCAGCGATCGAGCGGACGATCGACCTCCTCGAACGGCACCTCGGCGAGCGCCCCAGCGTGATGCGCGCGGACGCGATGTTCCACCGCGCGCTCGTCCGCTCGTGCCACAACGACACGATCCAGGCAGCGATGCAGGGCGTCGCGCGCGGGCTCTCACCGATCCGCGACGCGTACTCGGGCGGCGTCACGACCGACCGGCAGACGCTCGACGTCCATCGCCGGCAGCTCGAAGCGATGCGACGGCGGGACGACGACGGGCTCGAGCAGATCCTCGACGAGCACTTCCGGATGCTCGAGATGCAGTTCGCGAAGGGGATCGGGCGGCGCTGGTCGGACCTCTTCGGCGCACGCGCCCGCCGGAACTCGACCTAGAGCCCGGCGGCCGGGGCGAGAGCGGTCACCACGCCCGGCTCGGACTCGAAGACGGCCTCCTCGACGTCGCCGAGATCCTCGCCGTCCGCCTGGAGCGGAAGCGATCGTTCACAGCGGACGACGAGGCGCTCGCGGTCGTGCAGGACGAGCAGACCAGGCCGCGGCCCGGCGCCGCGAACGGCGGCGAGCACAAGCCGCGGTAGGTCTCGCGCGCGAACGTTCGAGGGGGCGACGAGGTCGAGCCCTCCGCCGAACGACGCCCCGGGGGCCACGGGAAGCCCGACCCGGCCGAGGTAGGTGTAGGGGCGGCAGTTCGCAACGACGGCGAACGCAGCCGGCCCCTCTCCCACCACTTCGAGCGCGTCAGGGAACCGCCCCCGCCGCTCCACGAGGAGCCCGAGCGCCTCGCGGGTGAACGCAAGATCGCCGGGCCGGCGCCCGTCGTCGCCGCGGCCGCGCCGGTCGATCCGGCGGACGAGCTCCGCGTCGAGACCGATGCCGGCGTTGAACGCAAAGCGCCGGCCGTTGACCCGGCCGAGGCCCAGCGTTCGCGTCGCCCCGCCCGCCGCGAGCCGCGCCGCGGCGACGGGGTCGCGGCCCAGCCCAAGCGCACGCGGCAGGACGCTGGTTCCACCGCCGGGCAGGAAGCCGAGCGGCACGTCGCCGGTGATCCCGTTCAGGACCTCGTTGTACGTGCCGTCGCCCGAGAGGACGTAAATCGCGTCCGCCGTCGACTCGTAGTGCTGCGCGAGGGCCGTCGCGTCGCCGGGTCCACCGGTCTCGAGCACCTCGACGCCGGCGGGCAGCTCGGCCCGGACGCGCTCGAGGACGTCGCCCGAGACGCCGCTGGCCTTCGGGTTGACGATCAGGATCGTCCCCATCCGTCAGGCGGGCGCCGACGCGTAGCCGCGCACCCCGTCGGCAATGATCGCGAAGAACCGGTCGGCGAGCGCCTCCGTGTCCGCGTCCGGGCGGAGCCACGTGTAGGCCCAGTTCGCCGCGGAAAGGACGAGCAGGACCGCAGCCTCGACGTCGAGCTCGGCCCGGAGCGCGCCCCGCTCCGCCGCCTCGCGACACAGCTCGCGCCAGCGCTCCTCGTACCGTCGCCGCTCGGCGCGGAACGCGGTCCGCTCGGGCTCCTCGAGGAAGCGCCACTCGCGGGTGAACACCGTCGCGGCGTCCACCTGCCCGGCGACGACGGCGAGATGGGCGCGGAGCGCCAGGCGGATCCGCTCGAGGGGCGGGTCGCGCTCCGGCACCGCGTCGAGCGCCGTGTGGAATGCCGCGGCGCCCTCCCGTGTGACGGAGACGAGCAGCTCCTGCTTCGACTCCGTGAGCGAGTACAGGGAGCCCTTCTGCACCCCCATCGCCTCGGCGAGGTCGGCCATCGAGGTGCCGTGGTAGCCCCGCTCCGCGAACAGGCGGGTGGCGACGGCGACGAGCTCGTCGCGCCTGGTGGCCATGACGCGATGCTACCGGTCGTTCGGTAGCATCAGTGGGATGGACGAGCGCACCGACGCGTTCCTCGCCCACGTCCAGTCCGGCGGGCTCGTCGAGTCGGGCGAGTGGATGCCCGACGAGTACCGCGCTCGCCTGACGAAGTTCGTCGAGATGCACGCGAACTCGGAGTTGATGGGCGTCCTCCCTGAGCGCGACTGGATCCTCCGGGCGCCGACGCTCCAGCGAAAGCTCGCCCTCACCGCGAAGATCCAGGACGAGGTGGGCCACGCGCAACTGCTCTACCGCGTCGTCGAGGACCTCGGCAAGCCGCGCGACGCGTGCCTCGACGACCTGATCGCGGGCAAGTCGAAGTTCCACAACGTGTTCCACTACCCGACGCGGACGTGGGGCGACGTCGGTGTGATCGCGTGGCTCGTCGACGCGGCGGCGATCATCTCGCAGAAGGCGCTCCTCAAGTGCTCGTACGCGCCATACGGCCGGATCATGCGAAAGATCTGCTGGGAGGAGTCGTTCCACATCCTCCATGGCCGGGACGTGATCCTCACGCTCGTCACCGGCACCGTCGGCCAGCGCGAGCTCGTGCAGGAGGCGCTCGACCGCTGGTGGGAGCCGCTGATGATGTTCCACGGCAACCCGATCCCGGCCGACGAGGACCCGATGGTCCACTGGCGGATCAAGAGCCAGGCGAACGAGGAGGCCCGGCAGCAGTTCCTCGAGGGCTACGTGCCCCAGGTCTGGGAGCTCGGCCTGACGCTGCCCGACCCGAAGCTGCGCCGCGACGACGACGGCGTCTGGCACTACGACGAGCCCGACTGGGAGAAGCTCATGGCGGTCGTCTCGGGGCACGGCCCCGCCTCCGCCGAGCGGCTCGCGTTCCGCCGGCTCTCGCGTGCCGAGGTCGACTGGGTCTCGCGTACGGTGCTCGCCGAGGCGGCGTAGTGGTCTTCGAGGTGTTCCGGCGGGAGCGGCCGGGAGCGCCGATGCAGCATGCCGGCTCGATCGCGGCCCCCGACGGGCGCTTCGCCGAGATCTACGCGCGCGAGCAGTACGGGCGGCGCGGCGAGTCGGAGGCGCTCTGGCTCGTGCCACGCGGGGCGATCGACGAGATCGCCGAGTTCGTCGACGAGTTCGACTTGAAGTACCGCAGGGTCGACGGTTACTCGATCAAGGAGCGGCTGAAGGAGGCGAGGCAGCGTGCCCAGGCGCCGGAAGCTGCGACGCGCTCACGCGACGCATCTTCCGGCGAAGTGCTGACATGATGCAGGAACGTCTCCGTGCGCTCTTGGAACTGGCCGACGACGAGTTGATCCTCGGCTGGCGGAACTCGGAGTGGACGGGGATCGCCCCCTTCCTCGAGGAGGACGTCGCGTTCTCGTCGATCGCGCAGAACGAGATCGGGCACGCCCGCGCGCTCTACGAGCTCGCCGCCCGCGAGCTCGGGACCGACGCCGACGCGCTCGCGTTCGACCGGCCGCCCGAGGAGTACCGCTCGTCACCGCTCGTGGAGCTCCGCCGCCTCGAGTGGGCGCGGACGATTGCTCGCCACTGGCTCTACGAGACGGCCGACGGGATCCGCCTCGAGGCGCTCAAGCGGTCCGACGACCCCGAGATCGCGGGCATCGCCGCCAAGATCGACCGCGAGGAGGTCTACCACCGGATCCATGCCGAGATGTGGATCGACCGGCTCCTCGCCTCCGAGGACGCACGCCCGCGCCTGGACGAGGCGATCGAAGAGCTGTGGTCGTACGCCCTCGGCGTGCTCGACGACGAGCTTCGCCGGGAGCTGGTGCATCGCGTCGAGGAGAAGCTCGGACGCGAGATGCCGGTCGTCGAGCCCGCGTCGCGAGGGCAGCACGAGGCGGCGCTCGCCGAGCTGCTCGAGGAGATGACGATGGTCCGCCGCTCGGCGCCCGCGGGAGCGCGGTGGTGAGCCCCGCGAGCAACAGACTGTTGCTTGCCCCCCAGGACGTCTGGCGCGCGTTCGAGGAGATCCCCGACCCGGAGATCCCGGTGCTCTCGATCGTCGACCTCGGCGTCGTCAAGAACGTCCGCGTCGAGGCAGACCGCGTCCACGTCGACTTCACGCCGACGTTCATGGGCTGCCCCGCGCTCGAGGTGATGCGCTCGCAGATGGAGGACGCAATCCGGCGGCTCGGGGCGGAGCCAGACGTCGAGGTCGTGCTCGACGACTCCTGGTCGACCGACCGCATCAGCCCAGCGGGCCGCGAGAAGCTCCGCGCTGCCGGCCTCGCCCCCCCTGCGCCCCGAAGCGCCGGGACGCCGACCCTGATCCAGCTCGAGCGCGGCCCGTTCCCCTGCCCGTGGTGCGGCTCGACCGAGACCCGCCTCGACAACGTCTTCGGCCCGACCCCCTGCCGCTCGCTGCGCTACTGCAACGCCTGCCGGCAGCCGTTCGAGCAGTTCAAGACGATCTGAGCGTCCCGTGCGCGAGCTGACGCGCCCACGTCGTGTCCGGCCGGGCGACACCGTCGCGATCGTCTCGCCGTCGTTCGGCGCGGTGGGGCTGTGGCCCCATCGGGTCGAGCGCGGGACCGCGTACCTCGAAGCCCTCGACCTGAGGGTTCGGGTGATGCCGAACGCCGCCCGGAGCGAGAGTTGGGTCTCGGCACCGGCCGAGGCCCGGGTCGAGGACCTGCACGCGGCCTTCCTCGACGAGGACGTCGCCGTCGTGCTCGCGAGCATCGGTGGCAACCACTCGAACCAGCTGCTGCCGCTGCTCGACTTCGACCTGATCCGGGCGCACCCAAAGGTCTTCCAGGGCTACTCGGACGTGACCGTGCTCCACTGGGCGATTGCGAGCCGCGCGGGTCTCGCGACGTTCTACGGGCCTGCCCTCGTCCCGGAGCTCGGAGAGTTCCCTCGAGTCTTGCCCGATACGGACCGGTACCTGCGCGCCGTGTGGTTCGGTGAGGGAGAGATCGCCTTCGAGCCCGCGCCGACCTGGACGGACGAGTTCCTCGACTGGGACACAAAGGCGGATCTGAGCCGGCCGCGCGTCGAGCGCGAGAGCGAGGGCTGGATCTCGATTCGCGACGGGGTCACGTCCGGCCCGCTGCTCGGCGGCTGCCTCGAGACGATCTGCTGGCATCTGAAGGGATCGAGCGACTGGGTCGATCCCGAGGGCGCGATCCTCTTCCTCGAGACCTCGGAGGACGCACCCTCACCCGCTGCCGTCGACGCGTACCTGACCGACCTCGAGCAGCTCGGCGTGTTCGACGCCGCGGCCGGCCTCGTGGTCGGGCGGCCGTACGGCTACACGGAGGACGACGCGAGGTCGCTGTGGGACGTCGTCGCCGCGCGCACCGAGGCCGCCGGCCTGCCGGTGCTCGCGAACGTCGAGGTCGGCCACACCGACCCGATGCTGACGCTGCCGCTCGGCGTTCCGGCGGAGCTCGATGCCAGTGGCCGGCGCTTCCGCCTCACCGGCGTGCCCACGGTCGGCTAGAGGCTCGGCCTTTCCGGGCGACGAAGACGACGAAGTCGTCGTCGCTCGTTGCCGCGCGGTCGTTGTGGTCGCCCTGGACCTCCACGCTCGCGAACCCGGCTCGCTCGAGCATGAGGACGATCTCGTTCCTGAAGTACAGGCCGATCGTCAGCATGTGGTGCTCCTCCGCCTCGAGCACACCGTCGCGCCACCGCTCCGCGTGGATCGCGAGTGTGGCGCGCTGATCGAGCGGGTCGAGCTCCACGAGCCGCGAGCGCAACCCGTACTCCGCCCCGTCGGAGGCCTGCCGCCGTTCGCGCGGCGGCGCAGCGGCCTCGGGCAGCGCGCGGCGGCCGTCGCCCGTCCAGTGCTGCCACTGCTCCGTATCGGCGTACGGCACCTCGATGTCCAGGAGCAGGGTCCCGTCGGCCTCGAGCAAGTCGTGGATGCGGCGGAGGGCCTCGGCGTCCCGCTCGCGCGTGCTGCCGAGCCCGAACGCGCCGCACACGAAGACCGTCCTGTACGTCCGCGGCAGGTCGAGCTCGTGCATCGCCTGTACGACGAGCGTCGGGGTCAGCCCCTCGCGGGCGGCTTTGGCGCGACAGTGCTCCACCATGTCCGCCGAGACGTCGCAGCCGTCGACGTCGAGCCCGGCCCGGAGGTACGGGATCAGCAGCCGCCCCGTTCCACACGCGACGTCGAGCGCCGGCTGACCGGCACGCTCGACGTAGCGCTGGAAGTACGGGATCTCGTGTGGGCGGAAGTCGTCGTTGAACTCCGCCCACCAGGTCGCGACCAGGCCGTGATGCCACGTCTGGGGTACCGCTTGCAGCTCGTCGCTCACGAAGCCGTCAGGCTACGCCGTCCGGGGCGCCACCTGCGACGCCTCGGGTAGCGTCCACGTCGTGCGCGTCGAGATCTTCTACTGCCCCGTCTGAAGCGGCTACGACGGCCGGGCCGCGAGTCTCGCGGCCGTGTTGACGGGCGAAGGGCACGATGCGACGCCGGTCGAGGGCGCCAAGAGCCAGTTCGACGTCGTCGCCGACGGCACACTCGTCTTCTCGAAGCAGCACGAGGGCCGCTTCCCCGAGGAAGCCGAGCTGATCGCCGCCCTCGCGGCGCGCTAGAGGCTTGATGCGAAATGGGCGCCCCGTGGGGCCGTCTCAGGCCAAGCCAGGGTGGCTCTGCGTCCGCAGCGCAGGCTTGGTGGCCTGAGCAAGGGCGCGGAGCCGGCCTGGCGCCGTGCCTGAGGCGGCATCCACGATCGCGCACGAATTTCGCATCAAGCCTCTAGCGGAGGAGGAAGCCCTCGCCGAGCGGGTCGGCGGGGTCGAGCTCGAAGACCGCGCGCCCGGTCCGGTACGCGGAGCCCTCGACCTCGGTCACGACGGCGGGGCGGCCGGCCACGTCCGCCTCGGCGACGACGCGCCCCGTGAACTCCGAGCCGACGATCGACAGGTGCCGGAGCGCCTCGCCGCGCAGCAGCCTCCCCTGCGCGTCGAGCAATGCCAGCCTCGCGGAGGTCCCCGAGCCGCACGGCGAGCGGTCGACCTCGCCGTCCGCGAACACGGTCACGTTGCGCTGAGTCAGCGGCTCCGTGCCCTCGTCCTGCCAGAAGATCACGCCGTAGACGTCGCGGAGCTCCGGCTCGAGCGGGTGGACGACGTCGTCGGCAGCCTCGAGCTCCGCCTTGATCCGCCGACCGAGCTCGATCAGGCGCGGCAGCTCGCGCGGCTCGACCCGCTCCTCCAGGGAGGCGTAGAACGCGCCGCCGAACGCGACGTCGACGACGCGGCCGGCCACCTCGAGCCGCTCGGCCCAGACGAACGACGGGACGTTGCGGAAGCGCACCGAGCGAACGCGGCCGTCCTCGACGCGAGCCCACGTCTCGAGCCTGCCCGACGGCACGTCCACGACGACGTGGTTCTCGCCCTCACGGCGCTCGACCACCCCGGAGTCGAGCGCCCACGTGACGAGCGCGATCGTCCCGTGGCCGCACGCCGTCGAGTACCCCTCGTTGTGGAAGAAGACGACCCCGAGGTCGGCGCCATCGTCGTTTGGCGGGACGACGTGGCAGCCGTACATGTCGGCATGGCCGCGTGGCTCGAAGACGAGAAGCCGACGGACGTGGTCGAGGCGCTCCCGCGCGAAGCGCCGCCGCTCGAGGATCGTCGCGCCCTCGAGCGGAGGCACTCCCCCGGTGACGATGCGAAACGGCTCGCCGCCGGTGTGGTAGTCGACGGTCTCGACCCGCACGGGGTCAGTCGTCGGAGAAGCTCGGGTACCGCTGCGTGAGGAGCAGGACGTACGCGTGCGTCTGCGCCGCGTAGCGCAGGCAGTAGGCCTGGAGGTCCCGCATGCCCTTGTTCGCATCGCCGGTGAACAGGGCATAGAACCACGCGAGGATCGCGACGATCCCCGCGACGTTCTGGAGGACGTTCGCAACGATCGCGGCCGGAATCGCGAGGATCAGCCGGAAAAGGATCGTCAGGCGGCTCTGAGCGTCGGGTGGCGCGATCTCGAGGTCGACCGGATACCCAGAGGCGCCCATGAACCCGGGGTAGGGGTCGGCGACGATCCCGACGTACGCGAAGAGGTGCGTCGAGTAGCGGACGTACGCCGCCATGAACGAATGGAGCGCGTCCGGCACCCGCCCGGCGAAGATGCCGACGACCCACGCGGCGATCACCGCGAGGGTCACGGCGAGGCTCCAGAGCGCCCACCAGACGAAGTGCGGGATCGCGAGGATCAGGCGGAAGAAGACCGTGACGCGGGTCCGCTCGAGGTCGTCGGTGACGACAAGGTGGATCGGGTGGGGGTTCGGCGCATCGAGCGCCGTCAGTGTCTCCGACACGACAGCTCCCTTCGGGTCAGGTGCCGGTAAAGGTCGCTGGCCGCTTCTCCAGGAAGGCGTCGACTCCTTCCCGGAAGTCCGCGGTCCCCACCGACGCCTGCTGGAGCTCCGCCTCAAGTGCGAGCTGCTCCTCGAGCGACGCGGAGAACGCGTGCTCGAACAGCTGCTTCGTCCTCCCGACGGCCAGCGTCGGCCGCGCAGCCCACTCCGCAGCGAGCTCGGCGACGCGCGAATCGAACCCGTCGGCGGAGATCACCTCTGAGACGAGACCCCACTCGAGCGCCTCGGCGGCCGAGAGGCGCGTGTTCGCGCACATCCATTCGAACGCGCGCGCAAAGCCGAGCAGCCGGTGGATGAACCACGTTCCGCCGGAGTCCGGGACGAGCCCGATCCCGACGAACCCGGGCACGAACGTCGCCGTGTCGGACGCGACGCGGATGTCGCAGGCGCAGGCGAACGAGAGGCCGGCGCCCGCGGCCGGGCCGTTGACGGCGGCGATCACGGGCTTTTCGAGCGCCCTGACCAGACGGATGTTCGGGTGATAGGTGCGCTCGAGCGCGTCGCCGATGGACGTCGAGACCTCGCCGAACTCCTTCAGGTCCTGGCCCGCGCAGAACCCCTTGCCCGCCCCCGTGACGACGACGCAGCGGATCGCGGTGTCCCGGGCCTCGGTCAGCGCCTCGTGCAGTGCGGCGTGGAGCTCGCGATTGAACGCGTTGTAGACCTCCGGCCGGTTGAGCGTGATCGTGAGCACCGCGCCGGCACGGCTCGTGAGCACCTCGTCGGACACGCGCGGAGCCTAGCGCCGCGAGTGGAGGAACTGGCGCACGGCGCCCTGCGTCTCGTCCGAGAGCATCGAGAGGGCGAGCCAGTCCCGTGCGTGTCCGACGGTCTGATGCCAGGCGAGGTCCCGCCAGACGTTGAGCTGCTGCTTCGCGTAGCGCGTCGCGTTCGGGAGCTTCCGCGCGAGGCTCTCGACCCAGGCGTCGACGACCGCGTCGAGCTCGGCGGCGGGAACCGCGCGGTTGACGAGCCCCCACTCCTCGGCCTGGGCGGCGGGGATCTGATCGCAGAGGAGGATGATCTCCCGGGCGCGGCGGTCGCCGACGAGGAGCTGGAGCCACTGCGTCGCGCCGCCGGCCGGCACTGAGCCGTGCTCTAGCCCGACGTGGCGGATGTACGCGTCGTCGACGATCACGGCGAGGTCGCAGGCGAGCTGCAGCTCGTTGCCGCCGCCGACCGCGATCCCGTTGATGCGGGCGATCGTCGGCTTGCCGATCTCGCGCAGCCGGTCGTGCATGTCCTTGAACGCGCCGAACCACTTCCAGTACTCCTGAGGCCGCCCGAGGTAGTCGACGTCCCAGCTCGCGAGGTCGGCGCCCGAGCAGAACGCGCGTCCCGTGCCGGTGACGACGACCGCGCGCACGTCGTCGTCCCACGAGGCGTCCTCGCATGCGCGGGCGATCTCGCGCAGCATCCGGAAGTCGAAGGCGTTGAGGACGTCGGGGCGGTCGAGTCGGATCGTCGCCCGCGGCGGCGCCTTCTCGTAGACGATCGTCTCGAACCCGAGCTCGTCGGGCGGGAGCGGGCGCGGATGCGTCGGCTCGGGCACTAGTGCACCTTCCAGTGATGTGGCCACGTTCCTGGCGTGCGAGGAGCAAGCCAGGCTAGGACGCAGGGAGCCCCGATACCCGAAGGTATCGGGGCGACCGAGGACGACGCATGGCGCCGCTCATCGCACGCCAGGGACCTGGAGGGCATCGCTGGAAGGGGCACTTATCCCACCTCGGCGAACGCGACCTCGAACGGGACTCCCAGCTCCATCGCGTCCTTCCCGGTCGCGGCGAACTCCGGGGTGCGCGAGGCGGCGCGGAACGCGTCCATGTCGGCGAACTCCCACTCGGCGTAGTAGCGATGGCGCGGCTCGCCCAGCGGGGCGCCGAAGACAAGGCCGTGGCGGAACGTGCCACCGGGCACCTGTCGGCACAGCTCGGCGTGCTGCTCGTAGCGGTCGGCGTCCGGTGCTGACTCGTAGAGGACGAATGCTCGGATCACGACGGCTCCTTTGACCGGGCTCGCGAGAGCCCCGAGCGTATAGCGTCCTCCCGGTGAGCGGCGGAACGGGACTCGCGGCCGCGCTGGCCCTCCTCGCCGGTCTCGCCGGGTCGGTTCAGGCGGCCGTGATGGGGCGTTTCGGCGAGCGGATCGGGACGGTCGAGGCGCTCGCCTGGGCGTCCCTCCTCTCGCTCGGCCTCGCGCTCGCCGTGCTGCTGGTGGTGCGACGCGGGCCCGGCGACATCGCCGACGCGTGGTCCTCGCCGAAGTGGCTGTGGCTCGGCGCCGTGCTCGGGACGTTCATCGTCTTCACGATCACCGTCGTCTCGCCACGGATCGGGACGGCCGCGACGATCGGGCTCCTGGTCGCGGGTCAGCTCACGGCCGGCGCGGTGATCGACCGCTACGGCCTCTTCGGCTTCGAGCGCATCGCGCTGAGCTGGCCGCGCGCGCTCGGCCTCGCCCTCCTCGCGGCGGGCGCGGCGCTGACGCTGAAGCGCTGAACTCGTTTCAGAATGACGCTTCGTTGCCGGGGCGCGGTGGGCGAGTGCGATGCAAGGACGCAGGGAGTCCCGATATGCGGGCATATGGGGCGACCGAGGACGCCGCAGCGTGCCGCCCATCGCGACACGGCGGCACAAGGCTTCATTCTGAAACGAGTTCTGAGGTCTACTCGACCCAGTCGACCGAGACCGGGGCGGGGAACGCGCCGAGCGCATCTCCGCGGCGAAGGAGCTCTGCGACGGCGGAACGGCCCTCGTCCCCGTAGTCCTTCGTCAGCTCGTTCACGTACATCGACACGAAACGGTCCGCGACCGCAGCGTCGATGCCGCGCCCGAACTCGAGCGCGTACTCGAGCGCCTCGCCGCGATGGTCGAGACCGCACTGGATCGCGTCGCGGAGCACGGCGGAGAGGTCGCGGGGCCGCTCGACGTCGCGTCGCGCGACGTTGACGCCGAGTGGCAGCGGGAGACCCGTTTCGAGCAGCCACCACTCACCCAGGTCGAGCGCCTTCACGAGGCCGTGCTCCGAGAACGTCAGCTGGCCCTCGTGGATGATCAGGCCGGCCTCGGCGCGGCCGCTCGCCACCTCGTCCGGGATCTGCTCGAAGGCGAGCTCCCGATACGCGAACTCGCCCAGGACCATCCGCAGCACGAGGAACGCCGTGGTCAGCGCGCCCGGCACCACGATCTCCATGGTCGCGAGGTCATTGAGCGACCGCGCCTCGCGTGCGACGACGACGGGGCCGTAGCCGCTCCCGATCGAGGCGCCGTGCGGCAGCAGCGCGTAGTCCTCCTGCACGAACGGATATGCCGCGAGAGAGATCGCCGTCACCTCGAGCCGGGCGGCATGCGCCCAGTGATTCAGGGTCTGGATGTCCGCCAGCACCTGCTGGAAGCGAAACCCGCGGGTGTCGACGAGATCGGTCGTGAGCGCCCAGTACATGAAGGCGTCATCGGGGTCGGGGCTGTGGCCCACACGGACGTCCACGAGGTGGCCGACGCTAGCAGGGCGCCCCGGGCGGACGCGGCAACCGTCCGTACACTCGCGGGGTGGCGCGGCCGACCCTCAGCGACGCGATCCAGGACTACCTGCGCGAGATCTACAAGCTCGGCGAGAGTGGCGACCGGGTCTCGACGACCGCGCTCGCCCGGGGGATGGGCGTCTCGCCCGCCTCGGCCAGCGCGATGGTCAAGAAGCTCGCAGCGCTGTCGCTCGTCGTCCACGCGCCCTACAAGGGCGTCTCGCTGACGCCCGAGGGCGAGCGGGTCGCGCTCGAGGTGATCCGGCACCACCGACTGCTCGAGCTGTACCTCGCAGAGACGCTCGGGATCCACGTCGACGAGGTGCACGACGAGGCAAACCGCCTCGAGCACGTGCTCTCGGAGGAGCTCGAGGCGAGGATCGACGAGACGCTCGGCTTCCCCACGCACGACCCGCACGGCGACCCGATCCCCGACGCCAACCTCGAGTGGCCCGCCGGCATCGAGCGCTCCTGAGCGGTGCTGCCGTTTGGCGGTAGTCGCCTCGGGTAGACAAGAGGCCGTGGATGCACCCGCCTTCGTCATCTTCGTGATCGCGATCTGCATCATCGTCTGGCTCGCATGGCGTGCGCGCTCCTGACGCGCCCGAGCACTGGGGCTACGATCAGGGAGCGATGGCCTTCAAGGACCTCTTCTCGTTTCTCTTCCAGCGCTCGAGCGCCGAGGAGCGCGTCGCGCAGTACGTGATCCGCGAGCACGGGCGCGGGCGGGCGCTCGCGGAGATCCTCGAAGACAAGTACGTCGTGAACCGGCTCCCGAGCCCTGCCCAGCGCGCGAGGCTGCTCGACCGGCCGGAGATCCTCCACGCCGTCGGCAGCGAGAACGCCGAGGTGGCGAAGGCCGCCGTCGGCGAGACCTCCGGCTCGGTCTAGGCCAGGCCCCGCAGGAACCTCTCGACGACGTCGAGCGCGACGGCGACGTCCGCCTCGTCGACCGACTCACGCGGGTCGTGGCTGATCCCGCCGGCGCAACGGACGAACAGCATCGCGGCGTCGCAGACGCGCGAGAGGACGACGGCGTCGTGGCCCGCGCCGCTGACGAGCGTCCTCACAGGATGGCCCGCTGCGAGGATCGCAGCCTCGAGCCGACGCCGGACGTCCGGTGTCATCTCTACCGCAGCCGTGTCGTACCGCAACGTCCACGACGCATCCACGCCGCGCGCCGACGTGATCCGCTCGACTTCCGCCCGGATCGTGTCGGCCGCCTGCGCGCGGATGGCGTCCTCCGCATGGCGCACCTCGAGCAGCATCCGCGCCTCGCCCGGGACGACGTTGCCCACGTTCGGCGAGAGCTCCAGGGCGCCGACCGTCGCGACCAGGCCGTCCGTGCTCCGGCCGACGCGCTCGACTGCGAGCACGACCTCGGCCGCGGCGGCGAGCGCGTCGCGCCGAGCAGCCATCGGCAAGGTGCCGGCGTGCCCGGCCTCCCCTCGGACGACGACGCGGGCGCGCGTCTGGCCCGCGATGGCGGAGACAACACCGACCGAAACGCCCTCGCGCTCGAGGACGGGCCCCTGCTCGATGTGCACCTCGAGATAGCCGGCGAGCTGCGGCGCCGGCGACCCGACCGCCGCCTCGGGGTCACCACCCGCTGCGACGATCGCCTCGGCGAGCATGATCCCGTCGGCATCCACGAGGTCGAGCCATTCACGTACGAAGCCGCCCGTGTAGGCGGCCGAGCCGAGGTACGAGGTTCCGAATCGGCCGCCTTCCTCGTCGGCGAACGCGACGACCTCCACCGGCATCGAGGGTCGGGTGCCGGCTGCCAGGCGCTCGACGGCCGCGAGCGCGACGAGGATTCCGAGCGGGCCGTCGTAGCGCCCGGCGTTCGGGACCGTGTCGAGGTGCGAGCCCAGGACGAACGGCGGCGCGTCGCCTCGCATGCGGCCGATCACGTTGCCGACGGCATCGCGCCGCACTGACAAACCGGCGTCCTCCATCCATCCCGCGACGCGGTCGGCGGCTCGCGCCATGGGGGGAGTCGCGAAGCGGCGCGTCAGCCGGTCGTGCTCCTCGCTGATCGCGGCGAGCTCGTCGGCGCGCGCGAGCACATCGGCTGCCGTTCCGGCCACGACGCCGGACGATAACGTCCGCCCGCATGCGGACGCTCTACGCGAACGGCTGGGTCGTCACGATGGACGACGCGGGCACCGAGCATCGGCACGGCTGGGTGCTCGTCGAGGACGGCGTCATCGTCTCCGTCGGCGGCGCCGCGGAACCCGGCGGCGCGGAAGAGGCCGAGCGCGTCGACCTCGGCGGCGCCGTGGTCACGCCGGGGCTCGTCAACACGCACCACCATCTCTGCCAGACGCTGACGCGCGCCCGCGCCCAGCAGGCCGACCTCTTCACCTGGCTCCGCGAGCTCTATCCCGTGTGGGCGCGGCTCGACGCAGACGCCGAGTACGCCGCCGCGAGGACGGGGCTCGCCGAGCTCGCGCTCTCGGGCTGCTCGACCGTCTTCGACCACCACTACGTCTTCCCGCGCGGGCGCATGGGCATCGTCGAGGCGGAGGTGCAGGCGGCGCGCGAGCTGGGCGTGCGGATCGTCGCGTCGCGCGGCTCGATGGACCTCGGTAGCTCGGACGGCGGTCTCCCGCCCGACGACCTCGTCGAGGAGCTCGACGCGATCGTCGCCGACACCGAGCGCCTCCATGCGGAGCTCCACGAGCCGGGACCGGGCGCGCGCGTGCAGATCGCCGTCGCGCCGTGCTCGCCGTTCTCCGTCACGGGTCGGCTGATGGAGGAGTCCGCCGCTCTCGCGCGGCGCCTCGGCCTCACGCTTCACACGCATCTGGCAGAGACGGTCGAGGAAGAGGAGTACTGCCGCGAGCTCTACGGCTGCACGCCCGTCGAGTACCTCGACCGGCTCGGCTGGCTCGCGGACGACGTGTGGTGCGCGCACTGCGTGCACCTGTCCGCGTCCGAGATCGGACGATTCGCCGAGACCGGCACTGGGGTCGCCCACTGCCCGACCTCCAACCTGCGCCTCGGGGCCGGAGTCGCTCCCGTCCGCGACCTCGTCGACGCAGGCTGCCGCGTCGGGCTCGGCGTCGACGGCTCTGCGTCGAACGAGCGAAGCGACCTCTTCGCCGAGGTGAAGCAGGCGCTGCTCGTAGCGCGCGGGCGAGGCGGCCCGGCCGCGATGACCGTGCGGGAGGCGCTCCGGCTCGCGACCCGCGGGGGCGCCGCGGTGCTCGGACGAGACGACATCGGCGCGCTCGAGACCGGCCGCCAGGCCGATCTCGCGATCTGGGCGGTCGACGGGCTCGAGCTCGGCGGCGCCGAGGATCTCGTCGCCGGGCTCGTCTTCTCCGGGCCGCATCGCGTCGACCGGCTCGTCGTCGGCGGCGAGGACGTCGTCCGCGGGTGCGCGCTCGTGCGCGCGGACGAGGCCGAGATCGCGCGCGCCCATCGGGCCCAGGCGGGAAGATTCGCCGCGTGAGCTGCTCGCTCTCGACCCACGTGCTCGACACCGCCGCCGGGAGGCCGGCACCGGGCGTGCCCGTCGAGCTCCGGCGGGACGACCTCGTCGTCTCGGCGACCGAGACGGACGCAGACGGCCGCGCGCGCCTGGCGGACGGGCTCGAGCCCGGCTCGTACGTCCTCGCGTTCTCGCCGCCCTCGCCGTTCTTCCGCCGGGTCGAGCTCACCGTCGAGCTCGAGGACGGCCACTACCACGTCCCGCTCCTGGTCTCGCCCTACGGCATCGCGAGCTATCGGGGGAGTTAGGCGACGTTGGACGATCGCGAGCCCGACGCGGCAAGGGAGAACGAGCCGTCGCGGCCGGAGGCCGGCTTTGCCGGCCGGGAGGCTAGGCGTCCGTCGCGGAACCGCAACGCAAAGGAGGAGGCTCGTGGGGGAACCATGGGTTCCCCCACGCGGGACTTACCGCGGCAGCTGAGCGTCGATCAGCTCGCTGCGCTGTTCGAGGGGCGGACGCGCTTCGTCGAGCGGCTTGCGGATGAGCCCGACCCGCTCGTCCGAGCGCGAACGCTCGTGCACGAGCTGCCGGACGACGAGAAGCGCGAGGTGTTGAACGCGCACCCGGCGATCGGCCAGCAGAAGGGGCTCTCCGCCCGTTCCGCGGCCGAGCAGGGCCACGAGGTGGACCCGGAGGTGATCGCGGAGCTCCTGCGGCTGAACACCGACTACGAGGACCGCCACGGGTTCCGGTTCTGCGTGTTCGTGAACCGGCGCCCGAAGCAGGAGATCCTCGAGGTCCTCCGCACGAGGATCGACAACCCCACCGACGCCGAGCTCGAGACCGCGCTCGGCGAGCTCGTCGCGATCGCCGTCGACCGCTGGAGCCGCGCGCAGGAAGAGCAGGTGTCGGACTGAAGTCCGACACCGGAACCGTGTGGTGTCCGACCTCAGTCGGACACAGTCCTCCCCTACGCGCGGAGCCGTCGTGACGCTCGCGCTCTCGGACGCCCTCCGCGACTGGCTCGACCTCGGCCTCCGCTGGCTCCACGTGATCGCTGCGATGGCGTGGATCGGGACGTCGTTCTACTTCGTGCTCCTCGACCAGTCGCTCCGCCCCGCAAAGGACCCCGCCGACCGAGAGGCGGGCGTCGGCGGCGAGCTCTGGGAGGTGCACGGCGGCGGCTTCTACCACGTGCAGAAGTACGTGGTCGCGCCGCCGCGGCTGCCCGATTACCTCGCCTGGTTCAAGTGGGAGGCGTACACGACCTGGCTCTCGGGATTCGGGCTGATGATCGTCCTCTACTACCTCGAGGCGTCCAGCACGCTCGTGAAGCCCGGCAGCGACCTCGACCCCTGGGTCGCGGTCGCGATCTCGATCGGCCTCCTCGCGACCGCGTGGATCGCGTACGACGTGCTGAACCGTCTCGTCACGGATCCCCGCGTCCTCTGGGCCGTGCTCTTCGTGCTGGTCGCGCTCGCGGCGTGGGGCTCCGCGGAGCTGTTCAGCCCCCGGGCGGCGTGGCTCCAGGTCGGCGCGATGATCGGCACGGTGATGGCGGCGAACGTCTTCGTGGTGATCATCCCCGCGCACTGGGAGCTCATCCGGGCCAAGGAAGCAGGCCGCGAGCCGGATCCCACGCCCGCGCTCCAGGCGAAGCAGCGCTCGGTACACAACAACTACCTCACGCTGCCGGTCCTGCTGACGATGCTGGCGGCCCACTTCCCGTTCGCGTACGGCGCCGACAACGCGTGGCTCGTGCTCGTCGCGCTGATGGCGATCGGCGGCTGGGCGCGTCTCTTCTTCAACCTCCGCCACGCGGACCGAACGCACTGGTGGATGCCGGTCGCCGGGCTTGCGGCGTTCGTCGCCGTCGCGGTGCTCGTCGACCGAGCGAACGACACGGCCGCCCCGGCGGCGACCGCCGCAGACGTCGCGCTCGGGAAGCGGGTGTTCGTCTCCGCCGGCTGCGCAGGCTGCCACACCCTCGCCGACGCCGGAGCGAGCGGAACGGTCGGGCCGAGCCTCGATGCCGCGCAGCCCTCTGCCTCGCTCGTCGCCGAACGGGTGCGAGAGGGGAAGGGCGTGATGCCGTCGTTCGCCGGGAAGCTCAGCGACACCGAGATCACCGCCGTCGCCGCGTATGTCTCGAGCGCGGCGGCGGGCTAGTGCCTCTAGGATCGGCGCCCATGCTCCGGATCAGCGCAGGCGGGTTCGAGTTCGTCGCGCGCCTCGAGGAGGAGGCGGCGCCCGCCACGGTCGCCGCGTTCCGCGGGCTGTTGCCGCTCGAGTCGCGGATCATCCACGTCCGCTGGTCGGGCGAGGCCGGCTGGATCCCGTTCGGCGACCTCGATCTCGGTCTTGGCCCCGAGAACGCGACGTGCTATCCGAACCCGGGCGAGATCGTCCTCTACCCGGGCGGCGTCTCGGAGACCGAGGTCCTGCTCGCGTACGGCTACGTCAGCTTCGCCTCGAAGGCCGGCGCCCTCGCGGGGAACCACTTCGCAACGATCGTCGAGGGCGGCGAGCTCCTCCGCGAGCTCGGGCGGAGGTTCCTCTGGGACGGCGCCCAGGAGATCGTCTTCAGGGAGACGTAGCCGCG
Organism: uncultured Actinomycetes bacterium; assembly: GCA_963742625.1. Taxonomy (GTDB): domain Bacteria; phylum Actinomycetota; class Thermoleophilia; order Gaiellales; family Gaiellaceae; genus Gaiella. The sequence goes on along the minus strand of CAVUMO010000001.1, from coordinate 868,748 downwards.
GTCTCCGCCTCTCCGAGCAGCGCCTCCGTCTCCGCAAGCGCCGGCCTGTAGCCCAGCGACCCGAAGAGCGCTCGCGCCTCGTGGAGCGAGTCGCCGGCGTCCGGGTCGCGCGAGACCTGCAGGCAGCGGCCCTGGCCGAGCAACGCGTACGCGCGCTCGGGCACGTCTCCGAACTCCCGCCACCGCCCGGCAGCGTCGGCGTAGAGCCGTGCGGCCTCTGCATGCTCATCTCGGGCCTCGGCGAGCTGCGCCGATGCGGCGCGGAGCGCGTGCTCGTGGAGCGGCGCGAGCGACTCCACGCCCGCCGCGAGCCGAGCCGCCAGGACAGCGTCCCCGACCCCGAGGGCGCACCGCACGAGCGCCGGCAGGCTCGCGGCATAGTTGGGGTCACGGCGGATGTCCGGCGTGTGCTCGAGCTCCGCGAGCAGCCGGGCAGCCTCGGTGGGCCGACGGCGGGCGAGCAGCATGCGCGCAGCCGCAGGGAGGCCGGCGGAGATCAGCTGCAACTCGGTGGTCTCGCGCGCAGACGCCGAGAGGCGCTCCGCATCCGGCGACCCGAGCTCGGGGTCTCCTCGCTCGGCATGCAGGAGCAGCTGCGCCGACAGCACGTAGATCAGGGCGACGGCCCCGCTCGCTTCGAGCTCGGCTCGAAGCGACGCTGCCTCCGCGAGGGCCTCTGCGGGACGGCCGCTCGCGGCCAGGTAGAGCAGGCTCTCGGCGGCCAGATGACGTCTGGCGTCGGTGACGCCGCGCCGGTCTGCAAACGCGACTCCTTCCCGGGCGACCTCGAGCGCCGCCGCGGGCCCGTCGTACAACCAGAGGATCCCGGCGAGGTTGTTGTGGAAGATCGCGACGTCGCGGCTCCTCCCCTGCTCGAGCGACAGGACGATCGCCCGTCGCAGGTCGTCGATGCCGTCCCGCTCGCCAAGGGACGCCCGGGCAGTTCCGAGAAAGCCGCGCGCCCGAGCGGGCTCGGGCAGGCGCAGCTCCGCGGCGAGAGCGAGCGTGCGCTCGGCAGCGGAGATCGCCCCGTGCCAGTCGCTGAGGAAGACGACGTGCCGGCCCGCCAGCTCGCCGTAGGCGGCGACCAGGTCGGGCCCGGGCGGCTCGGCCTCCAGGAGCGCGATCGCTTGGGCAAGCGGCTCGCCCCGGCGCGGGTCGCCGAGGTTCGCGATCAGCGTCGAGAGCATGGTCAGCGTCCTCCCGAGGGCGACGTTGTCCCCGTTCTGCCGATGGATGTCGATCGCGTCCTCGAGCGCCGCTCTCGCCTCGTGCAACCGGCCCTGCTGTAGCGCCGCGCGAGCCCAGTGCTCGAGCAGGCTCGCGCGCGCCGGATCGGCCGCGGGGCACAGCGCGAGCGCCCTGGCAAAGGTGGCCTCGGCGTCGTCGACGTCGAGGGCGAGCGCCCGTTCGCCTGCCAGAGCGAGATAGCGGACGGCAGCAGCCCCGAGCTCGTCCGCGTGGTCCGTCTGCCCCGAGGCGAGGACGAGCTCGCGCGCCTGCACGTAGTGGTGGGCCAGCACCTCGGCCAGGTCCTCGACTCGTTCGCCGGCCTTGTCCTCGATCCAGGCCGCAGCGGCTACATGGCGGGCGGCCCTCGTGACGCGGGGGATCTGGGCGTAGCAGACGTCCCTCACGACCGCGTGCCAGAAACCGTACTCGGCCTCTCCCTCCATCGACGACGTCCGTGTGGGGCGCACGAGCTCCTTGCGCGAGAGCTCGTGCAGGGCCTGCTCGACCTCGAGCCGGGCACGGCCGCCCAGCTCGGCCAGCGCACCCGACCAGAACACCTTCCCGACCACCGAGGCGTCCTGCAAGAGGCTCTTCCGCCCGGGCGAGAGCGTGTCGAGACGGGCGGCGATCAACGCCTGCACGGTGTCGGGGATCTCGCGGACCATGTCGCTCACCTGCTCCCGGTCGGCGAGCAACCGGACGAACTCCTCCGCATAGAGCGGGTTGCCGCCCGCGCGCTCGAGAAGCGTGCGCTGGGTCTCCGCCGGCAGGACCGTCTGCTCGAGCAGCGACGAGACGAGGCGGGCGGTCTCCTCCTCGGTCAACGGAGCGAGGTTGATGCGCTGCGCATTCCTCGCATTGGCCCCGAAGGTCGGATGTCGCTCGTACAGCTCCGGGCGCGCTGTGCAGAGAACGAGCAGCGGCACCCCGGCGGACCAGTCCGCAAGGTGCTCGAGGAAGGAGAGCAAGGCGTCGTCGGCCCAGTGGAGGTCCTCGAAGACGAGAATCGTCTGCCGCGCCTCCGCCCAGGACTCGATCGCGCGGCGCCAGGCGGTGAAGGACTCCTCCTGCGAGGCGGGCTCGCCGCCGGCCCCGACGAGCGGCCGCAGGCGATCCTCGAGCCAGGCGCGGTCGGGATCGTCCGGTGGAAGCGCCTGCCGGAGCTTGGTCGCCGCCGCGTCGGGCGAGTCCGACTCGAGGATGCCGCACTCTGCCTTGACGATCTCCCCGAGCGCCCAGAAGGCGATCCCGTCGCCGTAGGGAAGGCAGCGACCCTGCCGCCAACGGACGAGCCCGGGGCGATCCTCGACGTACTCGAAGAGCTCTGCGGCGAGGCGGCTCTTTCCCACCCCCGGCTCGCCCACCAACGTCACGAGCTGGCAGGAGCGCTGCTGGTAGGAACGCTCGAACGTGCCGATCAGCGCCGACTTCTCGAGCTCGCGGCCAACGAGCGGGTACGGCATGGGTGCGGGTCACGTCCGAGCCGAAGCGGGCTCGGGCACGGAGCGGGCGGAACAGCGCCAGCGGCTCCGTCTTCCCCTTCACCGCGACCGACGCCAGCTCCTCGTAGTCGAAGACGCGCTCCGTCGCACGGTACGTCTGCTCGGAGCAGGCGATCCCGTTCACAGGGGCGGCGCCCTGCAGGCGCGCGGCGGTGTTGACGACGTCCCCGGTGACGATGCCTTCGCCCTCTGCGGGACGTGCGCCGAGCGCGACCACCGCCTCGCCCGTGTTGACGCCGATCCGCACCTGCAGCGAGAGCGCCGGATCCTGCTCGTTCAGCTCGTCGATCGCCTCCAGGATGCGAAGCCCCGCACGGACGGCGCGCTCGGCGTCGTCCTCGTGCGCGACCGGCGCGCCGAACACAGCCATCACGGCGTCGCCGATGAACTTCTCCACCGTGCCGCCGTACCGCTCGATCTCCTGTCGCAGGCGGGCGTGGTAGGGCCGGATCCGGGCGCGGACGTCCTCCGGATCCGCCGCCTCGGACGAAGCGGTGAAGCCGACGAGATCGCAGAAGAGCACGGAGACGACCTTGCGCTCTTCGTGCACCGACGCAGCGGGCTGCTGGTTCAGAGGCGCGGCGCAGAAGGGGCAGAACGGAAACTCGCCCGGAAGCTCCTTGCCGCAGGAGGGACAGGTCGGCACGCGCGGACAGTCTAGGGAGGGTCGTGCTGCGCCTCTGGCCCGAGCCCTACAGCGTGACGCCGACTCTTCGCTCCCGCGCCCGCCGCACGACTTCGTGGCCGATGGCCACGTCCCACGGCGCAATCCCGTTCGACTTGAACACGACGATGTCCGAGTCCGACTGGCGACCGGGCAGCTCGCCCGCGACGATCGAGTGGAGCTCCTGTACCTCGAGCCAGTCGAGCTGCCCGGCGGCGACGGGCTCGATCAGGTCGCCCGACTCGAGCCGGGCGTCCTCGAGCGAGTCGCAGCAGACGAGCGTCGCCCGGGCGATCACCTGGGAGTCGAGCTCCCGGGCTGTCGCGTAGTTCGCGCCGACGGCGCAGACGAGGGCGCCGTCCGAGAGCCAGTCGCCGCGGAGCACGGGATCCTTCGACGTCGTCGCGGTGACGACGACGTCGCACGCACCCGCCTCGGCAGGACTGCCTGCGACCTCCGCGCCGTGCCGCTCGGCGAACGCCTCGGCGCGCGCACGCGTCCGGCTGGAGACGACGACCCGCTCGATCGACGGCACCGCCGCGCGGATCGCGGCCAGTTGGGACTCCGCCTGCCAGCCCGCGCCGATCAGGCCGAGGCTCTTCGCGTCTGGTCGCGCGAGATGCTTCGCGGCGACACCGCTCGCAGCGCCAGTGCGCACCTGTCCCAGCCGGTCGGCCGCGATCAGCGCGGTGAGCGAGCCGTCCTCGAGGCTGAACAGGCAGACGACGAACTGCAGCGTCTCTCCGACGACCGTATAGCTCTTGAGCCCGGCCACGCCGAGCCCACGGTCAGCCGCCGCCATCACGGCGAAGTACCCGCCCTCGACCGAGAACCGCCGGCGCGGCATCAGCTCCACCTGGGCGGCGGCGATCCGCAGGAAGCAGTCCTCGATCACCGGCACGGCCTCGCCGGGCGAGACGAGCGCTGCGACGTCGTCCTCCGAGAGCCAGAGCGGCATGGCGGGAGTCTAGAACCGGCCCGCCGCAGGACCCCGGCTACACTTCCGCTCCCGAGCGCCCGTAGCTCAGGGGATAGAGCGCTGCCCTGCGGAGGCAGAGGTCGCACGTTCGAATCGTGCCGGGCGCACTTCGTCGTGTCGCGAGGCGACGGGTCAGGCGGCGATCGTCCGCGCCGCCCGTCCGTCCGCCAGCTCGAGCGTCACATCGGCGGGAACCTCGCGGCGGACGTAGGCGAGCGCGACCACGCCGCGGTCGGCGTCGCGCGCGGCGCTCGTGATCCGGCCCACGGCCCTGCCGTCGTGGACGAGCTCGGCGTCGTAGGCCGGCAGCTCGCCGTCGTCGAGCACGACGACCCGGAGGCCGCGGTTCGGGTGGCCGCGGAAGTGGAGCCGCGCGACGGGCTCCTGCCCCGGGTAGCACCCCTTGGTGAAGCTGATCGCGCGCTGCTCGAGGCCGGCCTCGGCCGGCATCACGCGGTCGTCGAGCTCGCGGCCGAGGCGCGGCGTCCGCGCGAGGATGCGTAGTCGCTCGAGCTCGTCCTCGCCGATCGCCTCGGCGCCCTCGGGCGGCTCGGCGTCGACGAGCTCCACGCCCGGGATCCCGTAGTCGCCGTTCGCCACGGCGTCGTCACGGCCGGACAGGTCCCCCGCGCCGAGCACGAGGATCGAGCGGTGCTCCTCCAGCGCGATCTCGCACTTCGCCGCGAACCGGGCGCGGAGCAGCTCGCGCGCGAGCCGTTCGCCCGCCTCGGGCTCGGTGAGGAGGAGGAACGAGTCCTCGGCGCGGCGCCAGACGCGCATCGGCGCCACGATCCGCGCCTTCGGCGTGAGGAGCAGCGCCTCGCAGGACTCCCCGACGGCCATCGCCTCGACCTCGTTCGAGACCATCCGGTTCAGGTAGCCGGCGGCGTCGGGCCCGCGCACGGCGACGAACGACCGGGGCCTGGGCGCTGTCTGTAACGTCGTGACGGCCATCGAGACGAGGGTAGCGACCGTGTTCAGGAGCAGAGCGGAACGAAAGGTCGAGGAAGCGGGTTACGACCCCGCGAGGCTGCCGCCGGGCCAGTACCTCACCGAGAAGTGGCCGGTGCTCCACGCAGGCGACGTGCCGGACTATCCGGCCGACCTCGCCGGCTGGGATTTCCGCGTCTACGGCGAGGTCGAGCAGCCGCTGACCCTGACGTGGGAGGAGCTCGACGCTCTTCCCAGGGAGACCGTGGTCGAGGACATCCACTGCGTCACCCGGTGGAGCCGCTTCGACGCCGAGTTCACGGGGATCCCCTGGTCGACGATCCGCGACAAGGTCTCGCCACGGCCGTCCGCGCATTTCGCGATCGCGCACGCGGAGGCGGGCTTCACCGCGAACGTCCCCGCCTCGGCCCTCGCGCTCGAGGGCGCGCTGCTCGTGACGCACGCCGACGGCGAGCCGCTCGCGCCCGAGCACGGCTGGCCCCTCCGGCTGGTCGTGCCGGGGCGCTACTTCTGGAAGAGCGCCAAGTGGCTGCGCGCGATCGAGCTCCGGGCGACGGACGCACCGGGCTTCTGGGAGCGCTACGGGTACCACAACGACGCGGATCCATGGAAAGAGGAGCGGTACTCGTTCTAGCGAGACCCAGGTGAATCCCTCGTTCGAGGGACGAAGGGTTCGGGCGCGAACGCCGAATGAGATAGCACCCACCCTCCCCAGTACCACCGAGGCGGCCGCTCCCCCAAGCGGCCGTCTCATTTTCTTGTCGCGAAGCATGGGATCCGCAGAAGCGGATCCCATGCCGCGAAACCCCCCGCCTCCGGCGGGGTACACCCCTGAAGCGGCCTGCTTCGCGGCCAAACCCCACCTCGTCTGCGCGGGGCTCAGTCCCTTTCGAGGTGATCTCGCAGCTCTGCTGCGAGCGCCGTGACGCTCGTCCCCTCGCGCGGGGCCACGAAGATCGTGTTGTCGCCCGCGATCGTGCCCGCGATCGCGGCGTGCCGGCCCTCGTCGATCGCCTGCGCGAGGGCGCTGGCGTAGCCGGACGGGGTGGTCACGACCACGAGCGGGCCGGCCCGCTCGACGGACGTCGCATAGCGCCGCAGCGCGACGCCGATCGCGTGGCGCCGGTCGGCGTCGTCCGCCCCCGGCGCCGCGTAGACGAGGCGCCCGGACGGCGCGCGCACCTTGACGAGGCCGAGGTCGTGGACGTCCCGGGAGATCGTCGTCTGCACCACGTCGTGGCCCTCCTCGCGCAGGGCCTCGACGAGCGCGGACTGGGTCGTGATCGCGCGGTCGCGGACGAGCCTGAGGATCGCCTGCTGCCTGACCCGGTTGCCGCTCACGCGAGGACGTTGCGAAGGATCGCGAGCGCCTGCTCGACCTCCGCCTCGCCGACGACAAGTGGAGGAAGGAGCCGCAGGACACCCGGCGGTGGGCCGGCGGTGAGGACGAGGAGCCCCTCGTCGCGGCACGCGTCGACGACCGGGCCCACCTCACGATCGAGCGCGGCGGCGACCATCAGCCCGCGACCGCGCACCCCGGTCACGACGGGCAGTGCCTCGAGACCCGCTGTAAGCTGCTCTCCGCGCTCGGCGACGTTCGCGAGGAGCGCGTCGTCGATCGCCTCGACCACCGCACACGCCGCCGCGCTGGCGACCGGGTTGCCGCCGAAGGTCGCGCCGTGGTCGCCCGGGCCGATCGCGTCCGCCGCGCCGGAGCGCACGAGAAGCGCGCCGATCGGCAGCCCGTTGCCGAGACCCTTCGCCAGGGTCACGAGATCGGGCTCGATGCCGAGCTGCTCGTAGGCGAAGAACGTCCCCGTGCGGCCGACGCCGGTCTGCACCTCGTCGACCCAGAGCAGTGCGCCCAACTCCCGCGCGATCTCCGCCGCGGCCTGGACGAATCCCGGCTCGAGCGGGACGATGCCTCCCTCGCCGAGTACCGGCTCGAGGACGATCGCGGCAAGGTCCCCACCGGGCGAGACGGCGGCTTCGAGGGACTCGACGTCGTTCGGACGGGCGAACGACACACCCGGGACGAGCGGCCCGAAGCCCTCCCACTTGCCCGGTTGGCCCGTCACCGAGAGCGCCCCGAACGTCCTCCCGTGGAAGCTTTCCTCGAGTGCGACGAGCCGCGTGCGGCCTGTCGCCTTGCGCGCGACCTTGAGCGCGGCCTCGTTCGCCTCGGCGCCTGAGCTGCAGAAGAACGCCTGCGCGCCGCCGGCGCGCACGGAGAGGAGCTCCGCCAGCCGCAGCATCGGCTCCGTCCAGTAGAGGTTCGAGGCGTGCCACAGCGCGTCGAGCTGGGCATGGGCCGCGGCGGTGACGGCGGGATGCCGGTGACCGAGCCCAGTGACCGCGATCCCGCCGCCGAAGTCGAGATACGACCGGCCTTCGTCGTCCCAGACGCGGCAGCCCTTCCCGCGGACGATCGTCAGGTCGGCGCGCGCGTACGTCGGGAGAACCGCGTTGCGATCGAGGCCCGCCGACGTCGCGCCCCGACCGGCCGTCACGCGGGCACCTCGGTCGCGCCGATCGAGGCGCGGACGCCGCCCCGCGCGGCACGCACCGCCGCCACGAGCTTCGGGACGATGCCGCCCTCGAACTCGCCCGCGTCGAGCGCCGCCTCGGCCTCGTCGGCTGGCAGGACGCGCGCGAGCGCTCCCTCGACGAGCACGCCGGGGACGTCGCTCACGAACAGAATTCGGTCGGCGCCGAGGCCGACCGCGAGCGCCGCTGCTGCCTCGTCGGCGTTCACGTTCAGGGGGCCGACCGCAAGCGGCGAAACCACCGGCACGCGCCCCGCGGCGACCGCGTCGAGCACCGCCGCAGGCGCGCACGCCTCGGGCTCGCCCACGAGGCCGAGCGACGGCACCTGCCGGGCCCGAAGCCCTATGTCCTCGCCCCGCAGCGGTACCGCGGCGGGGCCGATCGCGGCGCATACCTCGGCGTTCAGGGCATCGAACGACTCCCGCACGACCTCGAGCACCTCCGGGGTCGTGACGCGCCGCCCGCGGACGAACCGGGCCTCGATCCCGCGCCGCACGAGCTCCTCGGTGATCTGCGGGCCTGCGCCGTGGACGACGACGGCTGCTCCTCCCGCTTCGGCGAGCGCGTCGCGCACCGCGTCGGCGGCGACCCGGCCGCCGAGCTTCAGGACGACGAGGCCGCTCACGTCGTGTACTCCGCGTTGAGCCGGACGTAGTCGTACGAGAGGTCGGAGGCGAGATACGCGCATTCGCCGTCGCCGAGTCCGAGATCGAGCTCGATGCGGGCATCGGCGCCGTCGAGGGTGGGGACGAGCCCCGTCGGGGCGCCGTCCTCGAACACCGCGGTGCCGTCGAAGGCCACGCGCAGCCGGTCGGGGTCGAGGTGCGCGAAACCGCCGTTCCACGGGGCCGAGCCGGCCGCAGCGAGCACGCGGCCCCAGTTCGGGTCGCGTCCGAAGGCGGCGGTCTTGACGAGCGGCGACGTGGCCACGCGGAGCGCAATCGCGCGCGCCTCCTCGTCGGAGGTGGCATGGCGCACGACGATCTCCAGCACGACGGTGGCGCCCTCCCCGTCCGCGACGATCTGGCGGGAGAGGTCGGCGCACACGTTCTCGAGGGCCCCGGCGAACAATGCGTCGTCGGATCGATCGCGCTCGCCCTCGGCGCGATGGGCGAGGAGGACGACCGCATCGTTCGTCGAGCAGTCCCCGTCGACAGAGATCCGGTTGAACGTCCGCTCGACGGCGGGCCGGAGAAACGCGTCAGCCTCGCCCTCGGCGAGCGAGTAGTCGGTCGTGACGACCGCGAGCATCGTCGCGAGCCGCGGGTGGATCATCCCCGCGCCCTTTGCCATCCCGCCCACGGTGAAGCCGTCGTGCGCGGCCAGCGCGGTCTTCGGGCCGGCGTCGGTCGTGAGGATGGCCTCGGCCGCCGTCGGACCGCCGCCGGTCGAGAGTGCGACGGTGGCCTCGTCAACGCCTGCGAGCAGCTTCCCCATCGGAAGCCGCGGTCCGATCACACCGGTCGAGAGCACCACGACCTCTGCGGGCCGCAGCCCGAGCGCCGCCGCAGCGTGGGCGGCGGTCTGCGCAGCATCCTCCTCGCCCGCCCGACCCGTGGCTGCGTTCGCGACGCCCGCGTTCACGACGACGGCCTGCGGCTGGGCCTCGGCGAGGTGCCGGCGTGAGACCGTGACGGGTGCGGCCTGCACCCGGTTCGTCGTCCACATCGCGCAGCCGACCGCAGGCACGAGCGCGCGCACGAGCGCGACGTCGGGCTTTCCGGACGGCCGGATCCCCGCGCTCACGCCGGCGGCGGCGAACCCCGGTGCGGCCGTGACGGACATCTCAGACGAGGACGCCCTCGAGCCGGAGACCCGAGGTCTCTGCGAAGCCGAACAGCAGGTTCAGGTTCTGCACGGCCTGGCCGGCTGCGCCCTTGCCGAGGTTGTCGAGCGCGCAGATCACGATCGTCCGGTCCGTGTGGCGATCCTCGAAGACGCCGATCTCGGCGCCGTCGGTGTGCTGGACGCGCGACAGCTCGGGCACGACGCCTTCCGGCAGGACCCGGATGACATGGCTCCCGGCGTAGTGCTCCTCCAGCAGCACCCGCAGGTCGGGACCGGTCGAGCGGACGTTGCACGTGGCGAGGAGGCCGCGACGGACCGGCAGGAGGTGCGGCGTGAACGAGACGGGGAATCCCAGCGCCTGGGTGATCTCCGGCACGTGCTGATGTGCGCCGACGCGGTAGGGCGAGACGTTCTCGAGGACGAAGCCGGCGTGCGTCGACGGCTTCAGACCGCGTCCGGCACCCGTCATTCCTGACATCGCAGCGACGACAACCGACTCCTGGTCGATCGCGTCCGCCAGCGGGCCGAGCGCGAGCAGGGCAGCAGTGGCATAGCAGCCAGGGTTCGCGACGAGACGGCCCGCGGGCGGCGACAGCTCGGGCAGTCCGTACGACCAGTCGCGGAGCCCCTCCGGCGCGGGATGCGTGAAGCCGTACCAGGTCTCGTACTGCGCGGGGTCGGCGAGCCGATGTGCGCCCGACAGGTCGATCACGACCCCTCGAGACGGTGGCTCGAGCGCGGCCGCCTCCTCGTGGGGCAGGCAGAGGATCGTCACGTCGGCCTCGCAGGCCAGCGCCGCGGCGTTCGTGATCAGCCGCGGCACGCGCCTGCCGCCGTTCCGGTTGAGGCGCGGGTCGAGCGCCGTCGCGTCCTGGCCGGCAAGCGAGTCCGAGCCCACGGCGTAGAGCTCGAGCTCGGGATGGCCGAGCACGCGGTCGAGGGTCTCCTGGCCGGTGTACCCGGCCGCGCCGACGAGACTGACGTAGGGCATTCGCATAGTATGCATGAAGTCGCGTTTTACGCTGTGGCCTGATCTTCCTCCGGCTCGGCTGCGACGAGCGCCGTGCACGGGACGAGGCGGCGGAAGCGGCCCAGCGAGTCGTCGGGCCGAGCGAGGAGTGCCGTCGCCCGGGCAGACCCGGTCGCACGTGCGTGGCGCTCGAGGAGGCCGACGAGGCGCTCGCGGTCGCCCCGGCCGAGCGGCGCGAGCTCGACGAGCTCGAGGTTGACGAGGCGCTCGTCCGGGTCGAGCAGGAACGCCTCACCTCCGGTCATCCCGGCCCCGAGGTTCCGGCCGTGCGGCCCGAGCACGACGACGGTGCCTCGCGTCATGTACTCGCAGGCGTGGTCGCCGACGCCCTCGACGACCGCGACCGCGCCGGAGTTCCGCACCGCGAAGCGCTCGCCGGCGGAGCCCGCGCAGAAGAGCTCACCGCCGGTCGCCCCGTAGAGCACGGTGTTGCCGACGAGGCACGGGTCACCAGCGTCCTCGGCCGGCGGGGAGACGACGATCCGCCCGCCGGACATCGCCTTCCCGACGTAATCGTTCGCCTCGCCGACGAGGCGGAGCTCGACTCCTGCCGTGAGGAAGGCGCCGAAGCTCTGCCCGGCGGCGCCCTCGAAGCGGGCGCGGACACGACCCGCCGGGGTGCCGGAGCCGACGGAGCGGGCGATCGCTCCTCCGAGGCGCGCGCCGATCGCGCGGTCGCCGTTCCGGATCTCGAAGGCCGGCTCGACGAGCCGCGCTCCGCTGATCGCGGCTTTCCCCTGTGCGTGGAGCACCGCGCCGAGCCGGTCGCGGTCGTCCGGCACCGCTTCGCCGGCGTACCGCGCCGTGCCCGCGCCGGCGCGCACGAGCAGGCGGCGCAGGTCGAGCGCGTCGGCGGAGGGATCACCGGTCCGCCGCTGGCGGAGCAGATCGGTGCGGCCGACGGCCTCGTCGAGGGTGCGGAGACCCAGGCTCGCGAGGAGGCGGCGCACCTGGAGAGCGACGAAGCGGAGGTACGCCTCGACCATCTCGGGCGTGCCGGCGAACTTCTCGCGCAGCTCGGGCCGCTGGCTCGCGATCCCCACCGGGCACGTGTCGAGGTGACACGATCGCACCATCAGGCACCCCTCTGCGAGGAGGAGCGCGGTGCCGAACGAGAACTCGTCCGCGCCGAGCAGCGCGGCGACCATGATGTCGCGGCCAGTCTTGAAGCCGCCGTCGACGCGCACCCGCACGCGGCCCCGCAGGCCGTTCGCGACGAGCGCCTGCTGTGTCTCGGCGAGCCCGAGCTCCCACGGCGCGCCAGCGTGCTTGATCGAAGGGAGCGGGCTCGCGCCGGTGCCGCCGTCGGCTCCTGCGACATGGACGATGTCCGCGCGTGCCTTCGCGACACCGGCCGCGATCACGCCGACGCCCGCAGACGCGACGAGCTTCACCGAGACGTCCGCGTCGGGGTTGACCTCCTTCAGGTCGAAGACGAGCTGGGCGAGGTCCTCGATCGAGTAGACGTCGTGGTGCGGCGGCGGCGAGATGAGGGCGACGCCGGGCGAGGTGCCGCGCAGACGGGCGATCTCGTCGGTCACCTTGTGCGCCGGGATCTGGCCGCCTTCGCCGGGCTTCGAGCCCTGGGCGACCTTGATCTGGAGCTCGTCCGCCGACACCGCGTACGCGGCTGTGACGCCGAACCGCCCCGAAGCGATCTGCTTGATCTTCGAGTTGCGCTCGTCGCCGTAGCGGGCCGGGTCCTCACCCCCCTCGCCGGAGTTCGACCGCGCGCCGAGGCGGTTCATCGCGATCGCGATCGTCTCGTGCGCCTCGGCGGAGAGCGCGCCCAGCGACATCGCGCCGCCTGAGAACCGGCGCACGATCGACTCGACCGGCTCAACGTCGTCGAGCCGCACCGGCGAGCGGGCGGGGACGAGCTCGAGCAGGTCGCGCGGCTCGAGGGCCGGCCGCTCCTCGACGAGCCGGGCGAACCGGTCGTACTCGTCCAGCCGGTCGCCGCGGACGGCGCGGATCAGCGCATGCGCCGCCGTGACGCTCGCCTGGAGGCCGGCCACCACGTCGGGGTCGGTCGCGTGGTGCTCGCCGCCCTTGCGGAACTTGTAGAAGCCCGGATTCTCGAGCGCCGGCTTCTCGGCCTCGCTCGCGTCGAGGCGCCCGAGCGCGTCGGCCTCGAGCCGCTCGAGCCCCACGCCGCCGATCGCGGAGGGCGTGCCGCCGAAGAAGCGCCGGCACAGGCGTCGGTCGAGCCCGATCGCCTCGAACAGGCGGGCGCCGCGGTAGCTCGCCACGTCGGAGATGCCGGCCTTCGACATCACCTTGAGCACGCCGTACTCCAGTGCATGCAGGAGGCGCGCCTGCGCCTCCTCGGGGGACGGGCGATCGCCGCCGACCTTGTCGGTCGCGGCCAGGCGCGCGACCGTCTCGAGCGCGAGCCGCGGGCAGACGACGTCCGCGCCGTACCCGACGAGCGCCGCGACCATATGCGTGTCGCGGGCCTCGTCGCTCGAGACGAGGAGCGAGCTCGCCGTCCGCAGGCCGCGCTCGACGAGCCGCCCGTGTGTGGCCGCAACCGCGAGCAGCGAGGGAATCGGCGCCCGCGACCCGCCGGCCGCGCGGTCGCTGATGCACACCGCCGTCGCGCCGCCGGCGGCGAGGTCGGCGCACGCGTCGGCGACACGCTCCACCGCCCCCGAGAGACCCTCGTCGGCGTCGAAGGTCGCGTCGACGTCCGCCGGCCCGAGCGCCGCGAGGCCGTCCGGCGTGACGAGGAACGAGGGAAGCGCCACGAGCGGCGCGAGCGGGCCGTCCGCGTCGTGCGGCGCGCGAGGGCCGACGAGCGTCGCGACGGACATCACCGCGCGCTCCCGCTCGTGGTCGATCGCCGGGTTCGTGACCTGCGCGAAGCGCTGCCGGAAGTACGACGCGAGCGGACGTGCGCGGCCGGCCAGCGGCGCGATCGGCGCATCGTCTCCCATCGAGTAGACAGGGTCGCGACCGGTCTGCGCGATCGGTCGGAGCATGAGGCTCAGCTCCTCGCGGGTGTAGCCGTGCAGCGCGTGGCGGGCGGTGAGGTCCTCCTCGGGCACGGCGACCGGCGCGCCCTGCTCGCCGAACACGAGCGAGTCGGCCACCCAACGCGCGTATGGCCGCGCGCGGGCGAGCGATCGCGTGAGCTCGCCGTCGAAGAGGACGCCGCGCTCGGGGTCGACGGAGAAGAGCTGGCCGGGCGCGAGGCGCGCCCGCCGGACCGCGACTCCCTCGGGCAACGGCACGGCGCCCGCCTCGGACGCGACCGTGACTAGCCCGTCGGCGCAGACCGCGATGCGCAACGGCCGGAGCCCGTTCCGGTCGAGCTTCGCGCCGCACGTCGAGCCGTCCGTGAACACGAGCCCCGCGGGCCCGTCCCAGGGCTCCGAGAGCATCGCGTGGTAGCGGCGCATCGCCCGTTCGTCCTCGTCGACGCGCGGGTCGTTCTGCCACGCGGGCGGGACGAGCCGGGAGAGGGCCTCGCGCACCTCGATACCCGAACGGACGAGGAGCTCGACTGCGTTGTCGAGGAGGGCCGAGTCCGAGCCCGAGCCGTCGAGCGCCGGCGACAGCGCCGGGTCGAGGCCGAGCGCACGCTCACGCGCCTCCGTCCAGGCGACGTTCCCCTCGATCGTGTTGATCTCACCGTTGTGGCAGAGGAGCCGGAAGGGCTGCGCCCGCTCCCAGCTCGGCTCGGTGTTCGTCGAGAAGCGCTGGTGGAAGATCGCCCAGGCCGTCTCCCACGCTGGGTCGCCGAGGTCGGGGTAGAAGCTCGCGAGCTGCGTCGCCGCGCAGAGCGCCTTGTACGTGACCGACCGGAACGAGAGCGACGCGACGTAGACGCCGTCCACGAGCTCCGCCCGGCGACGCGCCCGGTACGCGCGGAGCTCGGCGTCCCCCTCGGCGCAGGGCGCCAACAGGAGCTGGACGATCCGCGGCATCGACGCGACCGCGGTGGAGCCGAGTGCGCTGACGTCGTGCGGCACCTCGCGCCAGCCGGCCGGCTCGAGCCCCTCGGCGCGGCAGGCCTCCTCGACGACGCCGCGGAGCCACGGCTCTCGGAGGAAGCACATCGCGACGCCGGCGCCGTCCGTCCCGGTGAGGGCGGGATGGAGCGGGAGGAGGAGGCCCGCTCCGTCGCCCGTGACGCCGTCTGCCGCCCACGCACCCCGGTGCGCGACCGCCGCGAGCCCCGCGAGGGCGCGGTCGAGAAGCTCGCGCGACGCGCGTCCGCGCGCGTCCGCGACGAGGCCGATGCCGCAGGCGTCGCGCTCTCGGGTCGGGTCGTGGAGCGGGGTGGGCACTCGGTCTGACCGCCTCTCTCGGATGGGTCGTGGGAACAGTGGGAGGTGCTTCCCGCCTGGTGTGGTGTGCGCTAGCGGGCGGAGGCGGGAGGAGGTCGCCGGCTAGCGCCGAGACGGCGCGACGATCGCGAACGGGCGAATGCCCGCGCCGGGCTTGCCGGCGGCCGCGCTCGCGTGAATCGTCGCTCCCATTACCATCGATGATCGATGATAAAGACTCCGGCGGACGGCGGCAAATCGTGGGGCCTGTCCAGGGGGTTGCCACGCCGTATGACGCGCGGCACGTGGTGTGAGACAAGGACGCAGGGAGCCCCGATACCGGACATATCGGGGCGACGAGGACGAGGTCTCGCGCCGCGCGACGCACCTAAGATGGCCTGGTTCACTTCCTGGACAGGCCCCAAGGGTCCAGGTCTGGACCTGGACTGTTGGCGCCTCGGCTGGCCGGTTGGGTGTTGACAGGGCCACCCCGTGACAGGCACTCTCCGATGACGATGATGCTCTGCCACGCCGTATCTGCGCACCTTCTCGTACCGCGCCCCGCGGTCTCGACCGGCGCCGGCATCGAGCTCATCGCGATTCTCCCCGTCTAGGGGAGATCGACGCCCACGCGCCCCCGACGGCGCACACGCCGACCGAGACCACACCAGAGGTGCGTCCCCGGGTCGCACCGAGCGAGAGGAGCCTTCCCCATGACCTTCGACCCCCGACCCCCCAAACCGAGATGACCCCCCGCAGCAGGTACGTCGTCGCGTGCCTCGCCGGCCATGGGATCGGCCCCGAGGTGACCGCGGCCGCGAGCCGCGCGCTCGCCCGCCTCGGGCGCGAGCATGGCTTCGACGTCGAGGAGCTGCACCCGCCGTTCGACACCGAGGCGCTGACCCGCTCGGGCCATCTCCTCCCCACAGTGACCCGCGAGGCGACCGCGAACGCCGACGCCGTTCTCGTCGCCGGCGACTCGGCGCCCGCGCTCGAGGGCGTGAAGGCCGCGCTCGACCTCCGCGCGAGCGTGACGCGGGTACTCGACGACGCCGGCGAAGCGATCGCCTTCGCCCCGCTCGACAACGGCGCCGCGGACTGGACGCTCGAGCGGGCACTCGCCACCGCCCGGGCTCGCTCGGGACGGCTGACGTCGGTCGGCGTCTCCGCCGGCTGGGCTGCGCGCGTGGAGCGCCATGCCGACCACCATCCGGGCGTCGAGCTCGAACACGTCCCGCTCCTCGAGGCGCTGCACCGGCTCGGGGCGGGGTCGGCGGGCGTGGTCGTGGCCGAGGGCGTGCTCGGCGACACCGTCGCCGCTGCGCCGGCGCTCGGCGGCCGCCGGAGGCTCGTCGCGACCGGCTGGCTCTCGCCGGACGGCCCGGCGCTCTTCGCGCCGGTCGGCTCGACGACGAGCGACCACGCGGGGCAGGGCGTCGCCGACCCGAGCCCGATGTTGCTCGCGACCGCGTTGATGCTGTCCGAGGGCCTCGGCCGCACGACGGCCGGTCAGGCGCTGGAGGAGAGCCTCGCCGCAGCGCTACGTGGCCCGCGCAGGCCCGTCGAGGTGGCGGCACCCGGTGTCGCCGCGACGACCCGGGAGTTCGTCGACGCCGTGCTCGGGCTCCTGCCGAGCGCCCGGCGCGACACCGAGTTCGCGCTGGGAGTCGGGCCGTGAGGATGACCGGCGGAGACGCGATCCTCCGGGCGCTCGAGGCCGAGGGCGTCGAGGTGATGTTCGGCATCCCCGGCGGGGCGATCATGCCGACGTACGACGCGATGGCCCGCGGCACGACTGTCCGCCACGTCCTCGCTCGCCACGAGCAGGGCGCGGGCCACATGGCGCAGGGCTACGCGCGTGCGTCCGGAAAGGTCGGCGTGGCGATCGCGACGTCAGGCCCCGGCGCGACGAACCTCGTCACGCCGATCGCCGACGCCTGGATGGACTCGACCCCGCTCGTCTGCATCACCGGTCAGGTCCGCTCGACGCTGATCGGCACCGACGCGTTCCAGGAATGCGACATCACCGGGATCACGATGCCGATCGTCAAGCATTCGTGGCTGGTCCAGG
The DNA here is from genome assembly GCA_963742625.1 of uncultured Actinomycetes bacterium. Classification (GTDB taxonomy): domain Bacteria; phylum Actinomycetota; class Thermoleophilia; order Gaiellales; family Gaiellaceae; genus Gaiella. The sequence continues at coordinate 851,709 of CAVUMO010000001.1, read as the reverse complement.
ACGCCCGCGAGCTGCCCTCCGTCATGCGCGCCGCCTTCCACGTCGCACGGACGGGACGCTGCGGGCCGGTGCTCGTCGACGTGCCGCGGGATGTCCAGGAGGCGGTCGCCGACGTCACGCTCCCGGCCGAGGTCGACCTGCCGGGCTGGCGCCCGCCGACGAAGGTGCATCCACTCCAGATCCGCGAGGCCGGACGTGCCGTCGCGAACGCGCGCAAGCCCGTCCTCTACGTCGGTGGCGGCACGCTGAACGGGGACGCGTGCGACGAGCTGCTCGAGCTCGCCGAGGCCGGATCGCTGCCCGTCGTCACGACGCTCATGGGGAAAGGCGCCTTCCCGGAGGACCACGAGCTCCACTTCGGGTGGCCGGGGATGCACGGCCCGAAGTGGTCGAACCTCGCGATCAACTCCTGCGACGTCCTCGTTGCGGTGGGCGCGCGCTTCGACGACCGCGTCACGGGGAAGCTCTCCGCGTTCGCCCCCGGCGCGACGGTCGTCCATCTCGATGTCGACGCCGCCGAGATCTCGAAGCTGCGCGACGCCGACATCCCCGTCGTCGGAGCGCTCTCGACCGCGGTCGGCGAGCTGGCGCGCGAGGTCGTGCGGCACCGCGCGGAGGGCGCTCCCGTGCCGGAGGCGTGGCTCTCGCAGCTCCGCGAGTGGCGGGAGGAGTACCCGCTCCGCTACGACCGGGACAGCGCTTGGCTCAAGCCGCAGACCGTCGTGGAGACGCTGCAGCGCCTCACCGCCGAGAAAGACGTGATCGTCACGACCGGGGTCGGGCAGCATCAGATGTGGGCGATGCAGTACGTGACCACCGTCCGTCCTCGGAACTTCATCACCTCGGGCGGCCTCGGGACGATGGGCTACGGCATCCCCGCCGCGATCGGCGCGAAGGCGGCCCGCCCGGAGGCGACCGTCGTGTGCGTCGACGGCGACGGGTGCTTCCAGATGACCGCGCAGGAGCTCACGACGGCGGCCGTCGAGGACCTGCCGATCGTGGTCGTCCTCGTGAACAACGGGTACCTAGGCATGGTCACCCAGTGGCAGGACATGTTCTACGAGGGCCGCCGCTCGCACGTCGACCTCACTACCAGCATCCCCGACTACGCGAAGCTCGCCGAGGCGTACGGCGGCGTCGGGATGGTCGTCACGAGCGAGGCCGAGCTCGAGCCTGCGCTCGAGGAGGCGCTCCGGCTGGGACGGACGGTGGTCATCGACTGCCGCGTCGACCCGGCGGAGCAGTGCTTCCCGATGATCCCCTCCGGCGCGGCTGCGCTCGACATGATCGAGTACGTGGACACGCTCGAGGTGAAGGAGGTGAAGGCGTCGTGAAGCACACGCTGAGCGTCACCGTCCAGGACAGGCCGGGCGCGCTGACGCGGATCACGACGATGTTCGCCCGGCGCGGCTTCAACATCGAGTCGCTCGCGGTCGGCCCCACGGAGCGCGCGGGCGTCAGCTGCATCACGCTCCGTGTCGACTGCGCGCAGCACTCGCTGGAACAGATCGAGAAGCAGATCCACAAGCTGGTAGACGTGCTCCGCGTCACCGAGCTCGTGGGCGGCGAGGCGGTCGAGCGAGAGCTGATGCTCGTCAAGGTCGCCGTGCCGCCCGAGCGCCGCGCCGAGCTCGTCACCACCGCCGAGGCGCTCGGCGGCCGGCTCCTCGACGTCGGCTCGGACAGCGTCGTGCTCGAGCTCGTCGCCACACCGGAGGAGATCGACTCGTTCCACGAGCTCTGCCGGCCGTATGGTGTGACCGACCTCGTCCGCACGGGCCGTGTCGGCGTGCCGCGGGCGGCCGCTCGCCGACGGACGACGAGGCGCCTCGCGGCGATCAACTGACCCGGGTTCCGAACGACCGAAAGGACTTCCGATGGCAACGATCCTCCGTGACGGCGACCTCTCCCTCCTCGACGGCACGGTCGCCGTGATCGGCTACGGCAGCCAGGGCCACGCCCACGCGCTCAACCTGCACGACTCCGGCGTTCGCGTCGTCGTCGGCCTGCGCGAGGGCTCCTCCTCGTGGGCGGACGCCGAGGAGGCCGGGCTCGAGGTCAGGACGATTCCCGAGGCCGTGCGCGGCGCCCAGCTCGTCGCGCTGCTGCTCCCGGACCAGGTCCAGCCGCAGGTCTTCTCCGAGCACGTCGAGGCGAACCTCGGGCCGGACGCGACCGTGCTCTTCGCCCACGGGTTCAACGTGCTGTACGGGCGGATCGCGCCCGCGACCGGTCACGACGTCGTGATGGTCGCGCCGAAGGGTCCCGGGCACGTCGTCCGGCGGCTGTTCACCGAGGGGCTCGGGACGCCCGCGCTGATCGCCGTCGAGCAGGATGCGTCCAGTCGCGCCCGCGACGTCGCGCTCGCGTACGCCGTCGGCATCGGCGCCGGCCGCGCCGGGATCCTCGAGACGACGTTCCGCGAGGAGACCGAGACCGACCTCTTCGGCGAGCAGGCGGTCCTCTGCGGCGGCGTGACCGAGCTGATCCAGGCGGGCTTCGAGACGCTCGTCGGCGCCGGGTACCAGCCGGAGGTCGCGTACTACGAGTGCCTCCACGAGCTGAAGCTGATCGTCGACCTGATCTGGGAGGGCGGCCTGCAGCACATGCGCTGGTCGATCTCCGACACGGCGGAGTTCGGGGACTACCTGAGCGGCCCACGCGTGATCGACGAGCACGTGCGCGAGCAGATGGGGACGATCCTCGACGAGATCCGCTCAGGCGCCTTCGCGAAGACGTGGATCGCGGACATGGAGAACGGCGAGGAGGGCCTCCGCCGGCGCCGCGCCGAGGCGGCCGGCAAGCAGATCGAGACGGTCGGGGAGGAGCTGCGCTCGCTCATGCGTCGCGAGGACGCGAGTGCCGTCCGTTGACGTTCCCGTAGCCCTCCTCGGCTACGGGACGGTCGGCGCGGCTGTCCACCGCCTGCTCGAGGAGCAGGGCGAGGAGATCGAGCGCGCGACCGGGCACCGCCTGCGCGTCGTCCGCGCGCTCGTCCGCGACACGGCGAAGGAGCGCGGGTTCGAGCCCGCCTCGGGGGTGCTGACGACCGACCCTGCCGACGTCCTCGGGGACGGCTCGCTCGCGGTCGTCGCGGAGGTGATGGGTGGCGTCGAGCCGGCCGGCTCGTACGTCCTCGAGCTGCTCGGCTCCGGCCGATCCGTCGTCACCGCGAACAAGCAGCTCGTCGCCCGACGCGGCGCGGAGCTGTTCGCGGCCGCCGCGACGTCCGGCGCGCAGCTGCGCTTCGAGGCATCCGTGTGTGCTGCGATCCCCGTGATCAAGGTGCTGCGGGAGTCGCTCGTCTCGACGAACGTCCATCGCGTCGTCGGCATCGTCAACGGGACGACGAACTTCGTCCTCTCGGCGATGGGCGACGGCCGGAGCTACGAGGAGGCGCTCGCCGAGGCGCAGCAGCTTGGGTACGCGGAGGCCGACCCCACGGACGACGTGGGCGGTGGCGACGCTGCGGCGAAGCTCGCGATCCTCTCGACGGTCGCGTTCGGGTCGCGCGTGCCGCTCGAGTGGGTCGAGGTCGAGGGGATCCAGGGACTCACGCAGGAGCACGTCCAGGCGGCGCGCGCGCTCGACATGAAGGTCAAGCTCCTTGCGCGCGCGACCCTCAGCGACGGACGCGTCGACGCGCGGGTCGGGCCGGCGTTCGTCGACGCCCATCACCCGCTCGCCACAGTCGAGGGCCCGTTCAACGCAGTGATGCTCCAGGGCGACGCGATCCGCGAGATCACGCTCGAAGGGCCGGGCGCAGGCGGGATCGAGACGGCGAGCGCGGTCGTCGCGGACCTGGTCTCGATCGTCGGCACGAGCGGCACGGGCTTCCTCCAGGACGACCCGGTCTGGCGGGAGCTCGACCGACTGCCGCCCGGCGATCTCGCCTCGCCCTGGTACCTCCGGCTCACCGTCGACGACCGCGCGGGCGTCCTCGAGCGCCTCGCGCACGAGCTCGCGGCCGAAGGCGTCTCGGTCGCACGGCTCGTGCAGCAGCCCGTCGACGGGCACGCGACGCTCCATGTCGTCACGCACGAGGCTCCCGCCGGGAGAGTGGAACGCGCCCTCGCCGCGATCCGCGCCCTCCCCGAGTCGCGCGGCGGCGCGGACGCGATCCCCGTCGTCTCCGAGCGTGGCGTCGAGGAGCTCGGCTGGGCATGACGATTCCGGCTGCGCCGGAATCGTCTAGAAGTGCAGGCATGACCGTTCCTCTGATCGAGCGCTTTCGCGACCGACTGCCGGTTTCCCGGTCGACGCCCGTCGTCAGCCTCGGCGAGGGCTCCACGCCGCTCCTACGGGCAGATCGTCTAGCGGCTTCCGCAGGAATCCGCGAGCTGTGGCTCAAGTGGGAGGCGTCCAACCCGACCGGCTCGTACAAAGATCGCGGGATGACCGTGGCGGTCTCGAAGGCGCTCGAGCAGGGCGCCGCCGCCGTCCTCTGCGCCTCGACCGGCAACACCGCGGGGAGCGCGGCGGCATACGCGGCGCGGGCGGGGTTGCCCGCGCTGGTGCTCACGCCCCAGGGCGCGGTCGCGGGCGCGAAGCTCGCCCAGACCCGCATGCTCGGGGCGACGGTGCTCGAGGTGGACGGGAGCTTCGACGACGCCCTCCGCGCGGCGCAGGAGCTGGCCGACCGCGGCGCCCACGTGCTCGTCAACTCGCTGAACCCCCACCGGCGCGAGGGGCAGAAGACCGCTGTGTTCGAAGTCGTCGAGGAACTGGGTGGCGCGCCGGATGCATTCGTCCTCCCGTACGGCGGCGGCGGGAACACGTCGTCGTACGCGCAGGCGCTGGCCGAGCTCGGACTCGAGACGCCGATCGTCTCCGTCGAGGCGGCCGACCGGCGTGCAACGCTCGCGACGGCGATCCGGATCGGCGACCCGGTGCACGCGGCGTCCGTGCGCGACGCGGGCGCGCAGGTGCTGGAGGCCGATGACGCCGAGCTCGTCCGCGCGTGGCGGGCTCTGGCCGAGGAGGAGGGGCTCTTCTGCGAGCCGTCGTCCGCGGCCGGTCTCGTCGCCGTCCTCCGCGGCGACGTCGAGGGCGACCGGGTCGTCGTCACGATCACCGGCCACGGGCTCAAGGACCCCGCGGCCGCCGACCGCCTCGCACCGCCCCCGACGCTCGTCGCACCCGATCCCGACGCGATCGCCGGCGCTTCCGCTCCGCGGAAGCGCTAGAAGGACGCCATGGTCGTCCGCGCGCCTGCCACGTCTGCCAACCTCGGCCCCGCGTTCGACTCTGCGGCCGTCGCCCTCGACCTGTGGAACGAGCTCGAGATCACGGACGGCGTCGGTGTCGTCGTCGAGGGAGAGGGCGCCGCAGAGCTCCCTGCCGACGAGACGAACCTCGCCGTGCGTGCGTTCGCGCTGGTCGGCGACCCGACCGGGAAGCGGTTTCGCTTCGTCAACCGGATCCCGCTGGAGCGCGGGCTCGGCTCGTCGGCCGCGGCGATCGCGCTCGGCCTCGCCGCGGGCTCGCCGGATGCCGACCCCGAGGAGCTGCTCGCGGTCGGCCGGACGCTCGAGGGTCACGCGGACAACCTTGCCGCAGCGCTCGTCGGCGGCGTGACGCTCACGTGGGACGGACGGATCGCGCGGATCGCCGACGTGCTCCCGCTCTTGCCTGTCGCGATCGTCCCCCGCGAGCGCACGTCGACCGAGGCGTCGCGCCGCTCGCTCCCCTCGACCGTGACGCACGCGGATGCGGCGGCGAACGCGGCCCGAGCCGCGCTCCTGGCGGCCGGGGCGGCCACGGGAGACGCGACCCTCTTCGCAGCTGGCCTCGACGACCGCCTCCACGAGCCGTACCGGCCGTCGCCGGTGCTCGCCGAGGTGCGCGAGGATCCGCCGCCGGGCGCGCGCGGGGCGACGCTCTCCGGCTCGGGCCCCACCGTGATCGTCTGGGCGGACGACGCGGAGAGATGCGCCGCCGTGCTCGCCGGGCGCTTTCCCGGCACCGACGTCCTCGCTCTAGCCGTCACCGGGCGAGGCGCGCTGTGACCGTCCGCCTCGTCGACTGCCGCCCTCGCGACGCGTACGACGCGGGGCACGTCCCGGGGGCCGTCCACCTCGACCCCGAGACCGAGCTCTCGACCCCGCCCGCCGATCCCGCCGACGGCGGACGCCATCCGCTGCCCGATCCGTATGCGCTCGCAGCGCTCTTTGCACGCGCCGGGATCGGCCCGGACACCTTCGTGCTCGCGTACGACGACGGCTCCGGCTGGGCAGCTCGCTGCTGGTGGCTCCTTCGGCACCTCGGGCACGACCACGCGGGGACGCTCGACGTCCGTGCCTACGAGGGGCCGCTCTCGACGGACGAGCCGCGCATCGAGCGCGCGCCGTTTGTCGCGCAGGTCCGCGACGACGACATGGCCGAGATGGGAGAGCTGCGCGCCCGCCTGGACGATCCGCGGCTCGTGCTCCTCGACGCCCGCGCGCCCGAGCGCTGGCGCGGCGACACGGAGCCGCTCGACCCGGTTGCCGGCCGGATCCCCGGCGCCCGCAACGCATACTTCCTCGAGCCGCTGCCGGACGACGTCCTCGACGCACCCGAGCTCGTCGTCTACTGCGGCTCGGGCGTCAGCGCCGCGCCGGTCGTCCACCGGCTCGTGCTCGCCGGTCGAGACGATGCGAGGCTCTACCCCGGCTCGTTCAGCGAATGGTGCCGCGACCCGTCCAACCCGATCGAGAGAGGTCCTGCGACGTGACGACCCCGTACGACGTTCCCTCCGACCCCGCCAAGCGCCACAGCGCCGCGCTCACCGACGGCCCCGACCGGGCCGGCGCCCGGGCAATGCTGAAGGCCGTCGGCTTCGACGACGCCGACCTCGCGAAGCCGCTGATCGGCGTCTGCACGACCTGGATCGAGACGATGCCGTGCAACCTCACCCAGCGCGCGCTCGCGCCGCACGTCAAGCGCGGGATCCGCGAGGCCGGCGGGACGCCGATGGAGTTCAACACGATTGCGGTCTCGGACGGCGTCTCGATGGGGACCACCGGAATGAAGGCGTCGCTCGTCTCGCGCGAGACGATCGCCGACTCGATCGAGCTCGTCGCGCGCGGCCACCTGTTCGACGGGCTCGTCTGCCTGATCGCGTGTGACAAGACGATCCCCGCGGCGGTGATGGCGCTCGCGCGCCTCGACATTCCCGGCCTCGTGCTCTACACGGGGTCGATCGCCCCGGGCCGGTGGCGCGGGCGGGACGTCACCGTCCAGGACGTCTACGAGCAGATCGGCGCGTACGCGGCGGGGAAGATCACCGCCGAGGAGCTGCACGAGCTCGAGGGCGTCGCGTGCCCCGCCGCCGGGGCGTGCGGCGGCCAGTTCACCGCGAACACGATGGCGACCGCGCTCGAGTTCCTCGGGATCAGCCCGGCCGGCCAGAACGACATCCCCGCGCTCGACGCCTCGCGGGAGGGGGCGTCCGAGGAGGCCGGCAGGCTCGTCGTCGACCTCGTCCGGCGGGACGTCCGGCCGTCGCAGATCGTCACGAAGGCCTCGCTCGAGAATGCCGCCGCGTCGATCGCGGCGACGGGCGGCTCGACGAACGGCGTCCTCCACCTCGTCGCGATCGCCAAGGAGCTCGAGATCGACTTCACGATCGACGACTTCGACGCGATCTCGGCCCGCACGCCGATCGTCGCCGACCTGAAGCCGTTCGGGCGGTACGTCGCAACCGACGTCCACGCTGCGGGCGGCGTCGCGCTCGTCGCGCGCGAGCTCGCGAAGGCCGGGCTCGTCGATCCCGAGACGCGGAACGTCGACGGTCGCACCCTCGGAGAGATCGCGGCGGCCGCGACCGAAACGGAGGGCCAGGAGGTCGTCGTCCCGATCGAGACGCCGATCAAGCCACGCGGCGGGCTCGCGATCCTCCGCGGGAACCTCGCTCCCGACGGCTGCGTCGTGAAGCTTGCGGGCAACGACCGCCTGCTCCACCGGGGGCCGGCCCGTGTCTTCGACTCCGAGGAGGACACCTTCGCGGCGGTGAAGGCCGGGGAGATCCGGCCGGGCGACGTCGTCGTGATCCGCTACGAGGGGCCGGTCGGCGGGCCGGGGATGCGCGAGATGCTCCACGTGACCGCGGCGATCGTCGGCGAGGGCCTCTCGGACGAGGTCGCGCTCGTCACCGACGGGCGCTTCTCGGGCGCGACGCACGGGTTCATGGTCGGGCACGTCTGCCCGGAGGCCGCGAACGCTGGGCCGCTCGCCGTGGTCCGCGAGGGCGAGACGATCACGATCGACGTCGAGCGCCGTTCGATCGACCTCGACGTCCCCGACGACGAGCTCGCCGCCCGGCTGCGCGAGCTAGCCCCGTTCGTCTCCAGGGTGACGACCGGCGCGCTCGCGAAATACGCCTCGCTCGTGCAGTCTGCCTCGGAGGGCGCGGTCACCGTCCCGGCCTGACCAGGGCCGCCGTCCAACGGGTGGCTGGCGCGGCCGCGAGCGCAGCGGCGAGCCGGTCGACGGTGTCGGGCGCGGTCGAAGACGGCTCAGGGCCGGTTGTCGCGGGGATCCCAGAGCGGGATCGGAGCGTTCTCCGCGTACGCCTCGCCCTGCGGATAGCTGATCAACTCGAGGTACGTCCCGAACGGCGTCCTGAAGTAGTTGATCGACTGGCCGGCGGCCGGCCCTTCCGTGACTGGCAGGGGGCCGGCGAGCTTCTGCGCCCCGAGCGCGACCATCCGCGCCACCGCCTTGTCGATGTGCCGGACGTAGAACGCGATGTGCTTCCCGCCGAAGTCCGAGTTCAGGCGGAACGTGCGGTCCTGGCCAGGCGCCGAGTACTGGAAGAGCTCGACGCTCGGGCCGTCGCCGCAACGCACGTGCTGGATGTGCTCGACGACCGCGGCAGGATCGACGTCGAGCACATCGCCGACGCCCGAGAACGGCCCGAAGGCGAGCGGCGACGTGCAGCCGAGGACGTTCTCGAACCAGGCGACCGCCTCGGCGACGTTCGGCACCGTGATCCCGACGTGGTCGATGCCGAGCAGTCCCGGGACGCTCGTCACCGTCGACGTCGTCCCGTTTCGCTTCGGCGACCAGAGTGGGCGGCCCGGGTCGCGCTCGTAGGCCATGCCGTTCGGATAGCTGATCAGCTCGATGTACGTCCCGAACGGCGTCCTGAAGTAGTTGATCGACTGGCCGGCCGCCGGGCCTTCGGTGACGGGGAGCGGGCCGAGGAACTTCTGCGCACCGTGCGCGACCATGTACTGGACGGCCGTGTCGATGTCGGTGACGTAGAAGGCGATGTGGTGGCCGGCCCAGTCGGAGTTCTTCGGGAAGTCGGTTCGCTGGTTCGGCGCCGAGTAGTCGAAGAGCTCGATGTTCGCGCTGCGCCCGCAGCGCACCATCGTGATCTGGTGGATCACCGCCTGCGGGTCGACGTCGAGCAGGTCCTGGACGCCGGAGAACGGCCCAAACGTCAGCGGCGCAACGCAGCCCATCACGTTCTCGAACCAGGCGACCGCCTCGTCGATGTCGGGAACGGTGATGCCGACGTGGTCCATCCCGACGAGCCCGAGCTGGCCGTTCGCGCTTCCGTTCGCGCCCGAGCCCGGTGCGGCGGGCGGCGCGGCGGAGGCGGCGAAGACGGCGGTGGCGGCGGCAGCCGCGACGACCGCGAACGCGGCGAGCACGCGAATCGCTCGTCGCCTCGGCCGTCCCTGACCGAGCGTCACGGGGAAACGTGACATGTCAGCGAGCCTACGCCCTCCGGTTCGGGGCTGTCAACCGAGGAGCTGGCGCTGCGACCTACCCCATGTAGGCTGTGAGGCGGACGCGGGATTCGTCCCGCTCCACATCGAGAGAGGCTGAGGGACCGGCCCTGTGACGCCTCGGCAACCCCCCTTCGAGGAGGGGACGGTGCCAAACCCGGATGGATGTGTCGAGCGAACGAAGGAGGTTTCACCCGTGTCAGCCCTCTCCCTCTCCTGTCGGGTCTGCGCGACCGAGCACCCCCTCGAGGCGACCGGCAGCTGCGCCCGCTGCTTCGGCCCCCTCGACCCCGTCTACGACTGGGATCGGGTGCGCGCCGAGTTCACGCGCGAGCGGATCGCCGAGGGGCCGCTGTCGCTCTGGCGCTACGCGCCGCTGCTGCCCGTGGACGCGCCGGACGAGCCGCGGCTGGCGCCTGGCTACACGCCGCTCGTGCCGGCTCCGCGCCTCGCCGCGGAGCTCGGGGTGGGGGAGCTCTGGCTGAAGCTCGACACGGCCAACCCCACGCACTCGTTCAAGGACCGCGTCGTCGCGGTCGCGGCGCGGAAGGCGCAGGAGCTCGGTTTGACGACGCTCTCGTGCTCCTCGACCGGCAACCTCGCGGGCGCCGTCGCGGCGCGCGCGGCAGCGGAAGGGCTCGAGGCGGCGGTGTTCGTGCCGGCGGACCTCGAGCCCGAGAAGCTCGCCGCGGCTGCTGCGTACGGGCCGAAGCTCTATGCCGTCGACGGCCACTACGACCACTGCTCGCGGCTGTCCGTCGAGCTGTCGTTCGAGCTGCCCTGGGGCTTCGTCAACGTGAACCTCCGCTCGTACTACGCCGAGGGCTCGAAGACCCTCGCCTTCGAGGTCTCGGAGCAACTCGGCTGGACCACGCCCGACGTGATCGCGATCCCGATCGCCTCCGGCGCGCTGTTCCACAAGGTCGGGCAGGGGCTCTCCGAGCTGCAGGCGCTTGGGCTCGTCGACGACTCTCCGACGCGGCTCATCGGCGGCCAGGCCGAGGGCTGCCAGCCGGTCGCGACCGCGTTCCGCGAAGGCGCGCCGGTGACCCCCGTTCGCCCCGACTCGATCGCACGGTCGCTCGCGATCGGCTCGCCCGCAGACGGCGACTTCGCCGTCGCGACCGCACGCGAGACGGGCGGCGCGATCCACGCGGTGCCCGAGGACGAGGTCGGCGAGAACATGGCGCTCCTCGCAAGGACGACCGGTGTCTTCGGCGAGACCGCGGCCGGGGTGACGCTCGGCGCGCTACGCGCAGCCGTCGCGGCGGGCGACGTCGGGAGCGCCGACCGAGTCGTGCTGCTCGTCACCGGCGACGGGTTGAAGACGCTGGGGCCGGTCTCCTTCACATACGAGCCGATCCCGATCTCCGCCGACGCGGACGCGTTCCTCGACGAGGTGCTCGCGGCCGGGTAGGCGGCGGCGTACTCTGCCGCGATGCCGAGAAGCGCCGCCGCCTCGGTGACGCGCGATCAGGTCGCCGCCTTCCGGCTCGACCGGCACCATCTCGCGCGCCGGGCGCCGAAGGAGGCGCTCGTCTCGGTCGTCGGAGACATGGCCGGCGCGCAGGCACAACTCCTCTCGGCGGCGCAGATCTCGCTGTCGGCGCGGAGCTGCGACCTGACCATCGCGGAGGTCGACACCGCGTTCGCCGAACGGCTTCTCGTGAAGGTCGGCTGCATGCGCCGCACGCTGCACGTCGTCCCGTCCGCGCTCGTCGCCGTGTTCGTGCGAGGCACGGCAAGACGCGCCGAGAAGGAGGTCCGCTGGGCCATCGGCAAGGGCGTGCCGGGCCGCGTCGTCGAGGCGGCGATCGTGGCCGCGCTCGGCGCCCTCGACGAGCCGCTGACGCGACCCGAGATCGCCGAACGGGTCTGCCGGACGCTCGGCAGGAGGCCACGGCTCATCCACGGCGGAGGGTGGGGAAGCCGGGGGAAGGTCGCCGCCGTCCCCGTCGGCGCGCTGACGTACCCCGTCGTCGACCTGCTCCACCTCGCGGCCGCACGCGGGATCGTGTGCTACGGCCCGCAGCGAAACGGCGAGCCGACCTTCGTGCGTGCCGACGCTTGGGTGCCCCGCCACCATGACGTGGCGCAGGAAGACGCCGAGACGCTCCTCCTGCGGCGCTACCTCGGGGCGTTCGGCCCGGCCACCGCGGCGGACTTCGCCACGTGGACCGGCATGACGCTGCGCGAGGCGGGCACGATCTGGGCTCGCTCCGAGGACGAGCTGGCCCCAGTCGACGTCGAGGGCTCGGAGGCAACTGCGCTCTGCGCCAGCCTCGACGAGCTCTCCCGCGCGCGGATCGCGCGTCCGCACGTACGCCTCCTGCCGCACTTCGACTCGTATCTCCTCGGGCACCGCGACAGGCGCCATCTCGTCTCCGACGAGCATCGGCACCGGGTGAGCCGCGCGCAGGGATGGATCGCCCCGGTCGTCCTCGTCGACGGCGGCAGCGCCGGTGTCTGGAGGCACTCCTTCGAACGGGGACGGCTCATCGTGGAGGTGACGCCGTTCGGGCGACTCGCGCGGCCGGTCGTCGCCGGGATCCGCGTGGAGGCGGAGGAGCTCCGACGCTTCCTCGGCGCGGAGGACGTAGAGGTCAGGCTCGGAGCGGGGCAGCGGAACGGCCGCACGTAATCTTCCCCCATGCCGTCGACGCTCTTCGACAAGCTCTGGGAGCGCCACGTCGTGCGCGAGGAGCCCGGCGAGCCCACACTCCTGTACGTCGACCTTCACCTCGTGCACGAGGTGACCTCGGCCCAGGCCTTCGAGGGCCTCCGGCTCGCCGGACGGCGGGTCCGCCGTCCGGAGCTGACCGTCGCGACGATGGACCACAATGTCCCGACGCTGCCGGGGCCGATCACCGACGCGCTCGCGCGCGCGCAGCTCGACGCCCTCCGCGCGAACTGCGCAGAGTTCGGGGTCACGCTGCACGGGACGGGATCGGGCCACGAGGGCATCGTCCACGTGATCGGGCCCGAGCTCGGCCTTACGCAGCCCGGCAAGCTGATCGTCTGCGGGGACAGCCACACCTCGACCCACGGCGCCTTCGGGGCGCTGGCCTTCGGGATCGGCACGTCCGAGGTCGAGCACGTTCTCGCCACGCAGACGCTCCTCCAGAAGAAGCCGAAGACGATGCTGCTCGAGATCCGCGGCGCGCTGCCCGAGGCGCTGACCGCCAAGGACCTCATCCTCGGCGCGATCGGCCAGGTCGGTGTCGGCGGGGGCGTCGGGTACGCCGTCGAGTACGCCGGCGACGCGATCCGCGGCCTGTCGATGGAGCAGCGGATGACGGTCTGCAACATGTCTATCGAGTGGGGTGCGCGGGCGGGACTGATCGCGCCGGATGACACGACGTTCGCCTACGTCGAGGGTCGGCCGCACGCCCCCCAGGGGGCTGGTTGGGCGCAAGCAGTCGACGACTGGCGCGCGCTCGCCTCGGACCCGGGCGCGCCGTACGACACGCACGTCGTCGTCGACGTCGACGACCTCGCCCCGCAGGTCACGTGGGGCACCAACCCCGGGATGGTCGTACCGGTCACCGGCAGCGTGCCCGACCCGGCGACATACGACTCGGCGGACGACCGCGCCGCGGTCGAGCGCGCGCTCGCCTACATGGATCTGCGCCCGGGCCAGCGGATCGAGGACATCGCGATCGACCGCGTGTTCATCGGCTCGTGCACGAACGCGCGGATCGAGGACCTGCGCGCGGCGGCCGCGGTCGTCGCCGGCCGCACTGTCGACCGTCGGGTCAAGGCGCTCGTCGTGCCCGGTTCGGCGTCCGTCCGCCGGCAGGCCCAGGAGGAAGGCCTCGACCGCGTCTTCCTCGACGCCGGGTTCGAGTGGCGCCTCGCAGGATGCTCGATGTGCCTCGGCATGAACCCGGACATCCTCCAGCCCGGCGAGCGATGCGCCTCGACCTCGAATCGGAACTTCGAGGGACGCCAGGGCCGTGGCGGGCGCACGCACCTCGTCAGCCCGCAGATGGCCGCGGCCGCGGCGCTCCACGGCCATTTCGTCGACGTCCGGGCGATCGACTCGGATTCGGTGGCGGCGTGAACCCGGTGCGCGCCGTGAGAGGCCGGGTCGCAGTGCTCGACCGACCGGACGTCGACACCGACCAGATCATCCCGAAGCAGTTCCTCAAGCGGATCGAGCGCACCGGCTACGGGCCGTTCGCATTCTTCGACTGGCGCTACGAGGAGGACGGCGCCGAACGGCCCGAGTTCGAGCTCAACCGCCCGCAGTTCAGCGGCGCGAGCGTGCTCCTCGCGGGCCGGAACTTCGGCTGCGGCTCGTCGCGCGAGCATGCCGCCTGGGCGCTCTCGGACTACGGCCTGGGGGCGATCGTGGCGCCGTCGTTCGGCGACATCTTCCGGACGAACGCCGGCAAGAACGGTCTCCTCGCGATCGTCCTCCCCGCGGAGGAGGTCGAGCGCCTGATGGAGTCCGTCGACCTCGACACGGGGTCCGAGATGACCGTCGACCTCGAGCGCCTGGTCGTCATCGCACCCGACGGACGGGAGGTTCCCTTCGAGTTCGACGAGGCGACGCGGCACCGGCTGCTGAACGGCCTCGACGACATCGCGCTGACGCTCCGGCACGAGGACGCAATCGCGGCGTACGAGACCGCACACGCGATCGCGTGACAACGCTTGCAACAGACTGTTGCAAGGTCGGACCTACGTGACCGTCGCGGTCCTGCCCGGGGACGGGATCGGGCCCGAGGTCGCGGCCGAGGCGATCCGCGTCCTCGACGCGCTCGGGATCGAGCATGCCGAGCATGCGTTCGGGGGCGGCGCGATCCTCGCGCAGGGCACCCCACTGCCCGAGGAGACGCTCGCGGCCTGCCGCAAGAGCGACGCCGTCCTGCTCGCAGCCGTCGGCCTGCCGGAGCTCGAGGGCAAGCCGGTGCGGCCTGAGCAGGGGCTGCTCGGGCTGCGCAAGGAGCTCGGCGTCTACGCGAACCTTCGTCCGGCACGCGCCCGTGAAGCGGGGATCGACCTGATGATCGTCCGTGAGCTCGTCGGGGGGCTCTACTTCGGCGCAAAGGGGACGCGCGACGACGGCACGTGGTTCGACACGTGCGAGTACACGCGGCCGGAGGTCGAGCGAATCGCTCGGCGGGCGTTCGCGATCGCCCGTGAGCGAGGAGGCCGCGTCACGTCGGTCGACAAGGTGAACGTCATGCACACGTCGCGGCTCTGGCGTGACGTCGTGACCGAGCTCGGTGCGACCGAGTATCCGGAGGTCCCGCTCGACCACGCCCTCGTCGACTCGTTCGCGATGACCGTGGTGAACGCGCCCGAGTCGATCGACGTCGTCCTCACCGAGAACACCTTCGGCGACATCCTCTCGGACGTCGCCGCAGCGGTGACGGGCGGTCTCGGCCTCGCCGCATCCGCCTCTCTCGGCGACGATGGCCCCGGGCTGTTCGAGCCCGTCCACGGCTCGGCGCCGCAGATCGCCGGCCAGGGCGTCGCGAACCCGGCCGCGATGCTGCGCTCCACCGCGCTCATGCTGCGTCACGGGCTCGGCCGGCCGGATGAGGCGGTCGTGCTCGAGCGCGCGATCGACGAGGCGCTCGTCGACGCACCCACTCCTGATCTCGGCGGCACGTCCACGACGCGCGACACAGGCGACGCCGTCCTGCGACGCTTGTCGGCGTGAACGCGAACGACATCACCGTCGCCTACCCCGGCCGTGAGGGCGCGCACAGCGCCGCCGCCTGCGACCGGCTGTTCCCGGCCGCCCGCATCGTCGCGCAGGCCTCCTTCTCCGACGTGGTCGAGGCGGTCACGTCGGGGATGTCGACCTACGGCGTCCTGCCCATCGAGAGCTCCCTCGTCGGCCCGGTGAACGAGACCCACGACCTGCTCTACGACTCCGCGCTGTCGATCGTCGCCGAGGCAATCCTGCCGATCCACCACTGCCTCGCCGGGCCCGCCCAGGTGCCGCTCGAAGACGTGCGCGAGATCCGCTCGCACCCGGTCGCGCTCGACCAGTGCCGGGGCCTCCTCGCCTCGATGCCGTGGGCGACCGCGGTCGTCGCGGCAACCACGGGGGACGCCGCGGCGGCGGTCGCGGAGCTCGGAGACCCGTCCGTCGCCGCGATCGCGAGCGCACGCGCCGCGCGGATGCACGGCCTCGCCTCCCTCGCCGACGACGTCGGCGACCACGTCGCTTACACGCGGTTTGCGGCGCTCGCCCCGTACACGCGGCTCGACCGCCGGGACGGTGAGTGGCGCACCGCGCTCACGTTCGAGACGCACCATCGCCCAGGGGCGCTCCACGAGGCGATCGGCCCGCTCGCGCGCCGGGGCATCGACATGGTCCAGCTCGTCTCGCGCCCGATCCCGACGAGGCCGTTCGATTACCGCTTCGACTGCGTGCTCGGCGGCCATCCGCTCGACGAGGACGTCGCCGCGGCGCTCGCGGAGCTCCGCGAGGAGACGGCCCGGCTGCGCGTCTTCGGCTCGTATCGCGCCGACCGCGAGGAGGGCTGGGAGACCGTCGCCGCCTGAGAGGACTCCACTCTGCGCCGGCGTTCTCGGCTGGGCGACCGGCTCTAGGCCGCTTCTCCGTGCGCCGGCTGTCGCGGCCGGAGGCCGGCCTTGCCGGCCGGGAGGCCAGGCCCCGGTGACCCGTGCGCGACGCCGAAGAAGGGGGCTCGTGGGGGAACATGGTTTCCCCCGCGTTACTAGGCCGCGGCGGTCGCGGTCGCCGGCGACGCGTCGTCCAGCCCCGGGAGGTACTGGCGCCACGTATCGGGGACCGCGTGGAGCGCAAGGCTGATGAAGAGCACGGGCGCGGGCGGGCGCGGCGGCCTGAGGAGGCGCATGTGCGTCTCCTCGAGGAGGCGGTCCGCCTTGCGAAGGTTGCATGCGGCGCAGGCCGTGACAACGTTCTCCCAGACCGAGTCGCCCCCGCGGGAGCGCGGCACGACGTGGTCGAGCGTGAGGCGCGAGGAGCCGTCGCCGCAGTACGCGCAGCGCCAGCCGTCGCGGGCGAAGAGCGCGCGCCGCGAGATGCGCCGCTTCACCGACTGCGGCACGCGGACATAGCTCACGAGCCGGATCACGTGCGGCCGCACATAGGTGTTCGTGGCCGTCCGGAGGGGCTCGTCGAGGCGCTCCACCACCTCCGCCTTGCCCTTCCAGACGAGCACGTGCGCGCGCCGCGTCGAGCACACGTTCAGCGGCTCATAGCTGGCGTTCAACACAAGGACGTGCTGCATCTGGCGCGAATGTAGCAGCGAGCGGCGCGAGCGCACTTCCGGCTGTTCGTGCCGTGGCCGTCGCGGCCGGAGGCCGGCTTTGCCGGCCGGGAGGCCCGCCACCGGTGACCGGTGAACGACGCGGAAGAAGGGGGCTCGTGGGGGAAACATGGTTTCCCCCACGTTCTATCTCGCCATGGCCCTTTCGACGGCTTCGGCCTCTTCTGGTGAGAGCGCGAGCGAGGGGCGGCCGCGCTCGAGCTCCTTCACGTAGACGCGCGCATAGTCGCGACCCTGGATCGCGGTGACCACCGTCCCGGTGCGATGCGCGTCCAGAAACGCGAACGAGGCGGACTGCTGGCCGCCAGCGTCGCCGTACGCGTCGTAGCGGACGACCGACGTGTTCGTCACCGACCCGTCGATCCTGCGGTCGACCCGCGTCAGACCGCCGGCGACCTCGTCCACGGCGCGATGGAGATCGTCGATCCGACCCTGGAGCGACACCGCGAACTCGACGACGTCCGCTGTGGAGCCGCCGAGGATCGCCTGCTGTCCGCGACGCACCACGCGCAGCCGACGCCAGACGGCGAGACTCACGAGCAGCGCCATCGCGGCGACGGCACAGCCCGCGATCGCGACCCCAAGCGCCAGGCTCACGACGGCTCGAGCGAGAACACGACCGGGTACTCGGCCGAGTTGTTGCCGGTGTTCGTCTCCCCCTGAACCGGTTTCACGCTCACCTGGACCGTCGTGTTTTCACCGAACGGGAAGTCGGGGAAGTCGGCGAACGTCACGATCTTCGTCTCACCCGGGTCGATCACGTCGATCGTGCCGTTCTTCACGATCGGCGTCGGCTGCGCCGGGATCGTCAGGGTCACCTTCACCCCGACCTCCTGGTTCTCGCCGGAGTTCTGCACGCCGACCTCGAACGAGAGGTCGGTCGAGATGTCGATCTTCGTCTCGTTGGTCGTCGAGAGCTGGATGTTGGCCGGCTGCACCTTCGTGTACGCGAGCGCGCTGCCGTGCGCACCCGGCGAGGTGCCGCCTGTCGAGGCCCCGTGCACGCGCTGCCAGATCGCACTGAGCGAGCGCGGCGTGTAGAGGTCGGAGTTCTGGACGAACACCGATGCGGGCGCCTTCACGTCCTGGACGCCTTCGGACGACATCGTCTCGGTCGCCACGCCCTGGAAGAGGTCCTTCCACACGACGTCGCTCGCCTCCAGCCGCTGGCCCTGCGCCGCGAGCTGCTGGCCGGCCACCGTCGCGTCCTCGGTGGATTTCGTCGCGCGGAACGTGTCGAGCAGTCCCTGGAGCCCGCTCACGCGGAAGTTCAGCGCCTCGATCGCGCTCGCGTTCGCCGGGGTGAGGGGGCCGGGAGCGTCGATGTCCTGGGCGCGCGTGACGTCGAGCTGCTGCTGCTGGATGAGCCCGCCGAGCCGCGTCTCGAGCTCGGTCTGCGTGAGGCCCGGGGTCGTGAGGAGCGTCGCGAGGTCGTTGCCGATCTTCTGCGAGTCGCGCCCCACGGCGCCCATGTCCGCCATGTAGTTCTCGTACGTCGTCTGGGTGTCGTCGCCGGCGCAGCCCTGGACCCAGACGGCGAGCAGCACGACGACGAGGATCGCGAAGCCGACGAACCCCGCGAGCCGGAGGAGCGGGGTGATCCCCTGCGGTGTACGAAACTGCGGGCGGCGCGGACCGCGCGGGCCGGAGGGCGGCGGGCCTCCGCCAGGGGGTCGCGTGCCGC
The DNA here is from genome assembly GCA_963742625.1 of uncultured Actinomycetes bacterium. Taxonomy (GTDB): domain Bacteria; phylum Actinomycetota; class Thermoleophilia; order Gaiellales; family Gaiellaceae; genus Gaiella. The sequence continues at coordinate 833,023 of CAVUMO010000001.1, read as the reverse complement.
CGGGCCGTGTCTGCGGCGGCAGCTCGCGCGTCTCGTCGTCGACGAAATCGAAGTCAAGGATGTCGTCGTCGTGCACGGTCACATGATCACCAGGCTCAGGATCCGCCCGCCCGACGAGGGCCCCTCGGCCGAGCGATCCGACGCGGACGAGTGTACGGCACGTTCGGCGGCGGAGGACGATCCCCTCTCGCGGCGAAGGGACTGGGACCGGTGCCCTCCGCTGCCTTCGCCCTTCCCGATCGCGCACTCGTCCTCGACCGCTATCGGCCGCTCCGGCCGATCGGTCGGGGCGGCTCCGGCTCGGTCTGGCTCGCCCGCGACGAGCAGACCGGGCTCGACGTCGCGCTGAAGATCGTTCCGCGGGAGGGCAAGCGCGCGGCACGCGCGGCACGCGAGATGGAGGCCGCGTCGCGCCTGCGCCACGAGCGCTGCGTGCGTGCGTACGACTTCGGCGCGGACGACGGCCACGTGTACATCGCGTACGAGTACGTCCGCGGCCGCACCCTGCGCGAGCTGATCCGCACGGGCGAGCTCGACGACGCGGCCGCGGTGGAGCTCGCGGCGCAGATCCTCGAGGGTCTCGCCCACGCGCATCGCCACGGGATCGTCCATCGCGACGTGAAGCCCTCGAACGTGCTCGTCGAGGACGGCGAGGGCCTCTCGGCACGGGTTCTCGACTTCGGTCTCGCCCAGTTCGACGAGGCGGACACGCTCACGGCCGTCGGCGACGTCCCGGGGACGCTTGCGTACATCGCGCCCGAGCGCCTGGACGGGAGCGAGGCGAGCGAGCGGAGCGACGTCTGGGCCGTCGGCGTGATCCTCTGGGAGGCGCTCGCCGGCAGCCATCCGTTCTGGGGCGTGCCGCTGCCCGAGGTCGCGTCGACGATCGCGTCCGGCGCCCCTCCGCTCTCGGCGCGCCGCGGCGATCTCTCACGAAGGCTCATCGCCGCGGTCGACGCCGCGCTCTCCATCGACCCGGCCAAGCGGCCCCCCGCCGCGCGGCTCGCGACGGATCTGCGTGACGCCCTCTCGGGAACACCCGCCCGGCCAGCTGGACGGGCGACTCCACGGCGGTCCCGCCCCTCCAAGCGCACGCGCCCGGCGTCACCGCCCGTCCCGCTGCGACCCCGGCTCGTCCCTGCCGCCGCCGCAGCGTTTGCGACGCTGCTCGGAGGCTCGCTCCTGCCGTTCTGGCCGACACCGCTCCTCGTGCTGCTCGCGGTGGCCGCCGGCGTCGTGAGCCTCCGGGCGCCGCGCGCCGGTTTGGCGATCGCTCTGGCAGCGCCGGTTTTTCCGCTCGGCAACGTGGCGCAGGCCGCCGCGGTCGTCTACGGGGCGTTCGCGCTCGCCTGGCTGGCGGTTACGTGGCGCGATGCGCGAGCGGGGCTCGCGTTCCTCGCCGGCCCGGTGCTCGCGGCGTTCGGGCTGATCGCGCTCCTGCCGCTCGCGATGCAGCCCGTACGCGGAACCTGGCGGCGCGCGCTCCAGGCAGCGGCGGGCGTCTACGCGGCGGCTGCCGTCGCGGGCCTTTCCGGCCGCGATCTGCCGCTCGGCGCCGGCGCCGTTCACGACCTCGGCGTCGCCCAGAGCGAGGACCCGGCCGCCGTCCTCACCGCGCTCGGGACCATCCTCCGCGACCACCCGCAGATCTCGACCAGCGCGCTGGCGTTCGCGATCACGGCGGCACTCCTTCCGCGTGCGCGTGCGCGAGGGAACGTCGGGATCGCCGCGCTCGGCGTCCTCCAGCTCGTGCTCGTGATGCTGTGGGGGCCCTCGATCCCGTGGCCGCCGATGCTCCTCGGCACCCTCCTGCTGTGCCTGTTGCTCGTAGCGTCGCCCGTCCTGCGCGAGCTCGCCCGAGGTCGTGGCCGCGAGTGGACGCGTTTGTAAGCTCGTTCGTGCACAGCGGGTCTCGGACCGAGCAGCCCAAGGACGCAGGGAGCCCCGATAGGTACCGGGCCGACCGAGGACGCAGGGATGCGACGCGTCCGAGGGCCGCTGGGCACACGACCGCGCCGGCAAACGCGTCCACTACACTCGTGCGGGGGAGGCGCCCCGAGGAATGAGCGTCCTTCGCGCAATCGAGACCAGGATCGAGGGCCTCTTCGAAGGGGTCTTCGGACGTGCGTTCAGAACGCATGTGCAGCCGGTCGAGCTCGCCCGCAAGCTCGCGAAGGAGATGGACGAGAATCGCTCGGTCTCCGTCTCGCGGGTGTACGTGCCGAACGAGTACACGATCTACCTCTCACCCGGCGACCGCTCGCAGTTCGCCGCCTTCGAGGGCTCGCTCGTCGGCGAGCTGCAGGAGTACCTCGTCGAGCACGCACGACGCGAGGGCTACGCGATGCTGACGCAGCCGCACGTCGTGCTCGAGACCGACGCCGACCTGGCGATCGGCGAGTTCGGGATCGCGACGCGCGTCGCCCAGCCGGAAGAGCTCGCCCCAGTCGGCGCGGGGGCCGTGCGCGTCTCCGCCCCGCCCGAGGCGCCGCCGGCGGCGTTCCCGATTCCCCCCGCGGCCGAGGCACCGGCGGCGACGATGGTCTACCGCCCCGAGGAGCAGCGCGCGGTGCCCGAGCCCGAGGAAAAACGCGAGCAGGTGACGCTGACCGTCGACGGTCGTGCCGTGCCGTTGACGGCCGAGCGCGTCGTCGTCGGCCGCTCCCGCGAGTGCGACATCCGGGTCGACGACGGCAACGTCTCTCGCCGGCATGTCGAGCTCGTCCGTGAAGGGCCGTCGGAGTGGGTCGTGGTCGACCTGGGCTCGACGAACGGCACGGAGCTGAACGGCCGCAAGGTCCAACGGCGAACAGCCCTCGACGACGGCGATCGGATCACGATCGGCAGCACGGAGCTCGTCTTCGGGCGCAGCCGCGCGTGAGCCTCGCCCTGACGACCGACGAGACCCTGCTCGGCCTCAAGGTCGGCTTCCTCGTCCTGCTCTACGTCTTCGTCTGGCTCGTGGTGCGGTCTGCGACGAGGGGGCTCTCGGCGGGCGCCCCGCAGGAGAGCATCATCCTGCCCGCCGCCGAGGCGGCGGCACTCCGCGCGTCGTTCGCCCCGTCGCCCCGTCGCGTGCGCGTGCTCGCGAGCCCGGCGCTCGCGCCGGGGACCGAGATCGAGCTGTCGGACGCGGCCGGCGTGGGCCGCGGCGCCGAGAACGCAATTCGGCTCGACGGGGACACGACCGTCTCCGGCCGCCACGCGACGATCGACAGCCGCGCCGACGGCCTTTGGGTGGAGGACGCAGGTTCGACGAACGGGACCTTCGTGAACGGCGCCCCGGTGACCACACGCCGGCTGCTGCAGCCGGGCGACGTGATCCGGATCGGGCACACCGACCTGCTGGTGGAGGCGTAGGAAGTGCCCCTTCCCGCAATGCTCACCAGGTGGCCACATCACTGGAAGGGGCACTGATGAGGGTCGGCGTCGGACGCTCCGCGGCGCTCTCGGACACCGGCCGGAAGCGACGCCAGAACGAGGACGCGTACGTCTGCGACCCGCCGCTCTTCGCGATCGCCGACGGGATGGGCGGCGCGCAGGCGGGCGAGGTCGCCTCCCGGCTCGCCGCCGCCGTCTTCGAAGAGGGTGCCGCTGCGATCCAGGGGGAGGACGGAGTCGCGACCGTCGTCCGTGCGGCGAACGCCCGGATCTTCGAACGCGCCGTCCACGACCCCGCGGTCGCCGGCATGGGAACGACGGCGACGGTCGCCGTGGTCGACGAGGCGGCCGCGACCGTCACGATCGCGCACGTCGGCGACTCGCGCGCGTACCTGTACCGGCTCGGGTCCCTGGACCAGCTCACCACCGACCACTCGCTCGTCGGCGAGCTCATCCGCAGCGGCAGGCTCACCGAGGACGAGGCCGCGGTCCACCCCCATCGGTCGGTCATCACCCGCGCGCTCGGCACGGACGCCGACGTCGAGGTCGACACCCTCACTCTCGACGTCGCGCCCGGCGACCTCGTGCTCCTCTGCTCGGATGGGCTCAGTGCGATGGTTCGGGACGACGAGATCGTTCGGGTCCTCGAGGCGACGGGCGCAGCGCCGCGCGAGGCCGCCGCGGCGCTCGTCTCGGCGGCGAACGCGGCGGGCGGCGAGGACAACGTGACGGTCGTCCTCTTCGAGCTCGTCGCCGCCGACGTCGAGCCTCCGGAGGCCCTCGTCCCCGCCGTGAACGACGAGGCCGAAGACGACATCGGCGCCGACGGACCGACCCTCGAGGACGTCCGGCGCCACGGAGCAGGGAAAGGGAGCCGGTGGCCCGCGCTCCTGTTTCTGCTCGCGATCCTGGGGGCGGCGGCGGTCGCCCTCTGGTGGAGCGTCGTGCGATGAGCGCGCGAAACCGCGAGCTCGTCACGCTCTTCCTCGCGGGGCTGGTCGCCTCCACCGCGTTCGCGAGCGCGTGGTTTCAGAGCACCGGCGCGATCGACTACGGCTGGGTCCCATGGGCGCTCGTCCTCGTGGGCATCTTCGTCGCCGCCCACGTGGTGACGCGGCTGACGGTGCCGCACGCGGACCCGACCCTGCTGCCACTTGCCGCGCTCCTCTGCGCCGTCGGTCTCACGTTCGTCTACCGCCTCGATCCGCAGGACGGGCGCAAGCAGCTCGTCTGGGTCGCGGTCGGTGTCGCCGCCTACTGCCTCGTGCTCGTCTGGCTCCGGTACGACTACCGGATCCTCGAGCGCTACAAGTACCTCTTCGGCGTCTCGGCGATCGTCCTCCTGATCCTCCCATCGGTGCCGGGCCTCGGCCAGCGCATCAACGGCGTGCGTCTCTGGGTCGAGATCGGGCCCCTCCAGTTCCAGCCCGGCGAGTTCGCGAAGATCTTCCTCGTCGTCTTCCTCGCGGGCTACCTGCGCGACAAACGAGAGGCGCTCGCGCAGGGCCGGTTGAAGGACTTCGGCCCGCTTCTCGCGATCTGGGGCGGGGCGATGCTCGTGCTCGTCCAGACGAGCGACCTCGGCTCGGCGCTCCTCAACTTCGGGATCTTCCTCGCGATGCTCTACGTCGCAACGAACCGGCTCTCGATCGTCTTCGCGGGCCTCGTGTTGTTCGCAGGCGGCGCCGCCGTGCTCTACAACGCCCTCGACCGCGTCCAGCAGCGCGTGACGGTCTGGCTCGAGCCGTGGACGGACGACAAGGTCTACTGCGCCATCAACGGCGCGCTCGAGTACCGCCAGAACTGCGACTCGTACCAGCTGGTCAAGAGCCTCTACTCGATCGCGAACGGCGGCTACGGCGGCACGGGGATCGGCAACGGGACGTTCCAGACCGTCGACGGGACGCCGCTGATCCCCTACCTGCAGACCGACTTCATCTATTCCGCGCTCGCCCAGGAGCTCGGCCTGATCGGGGTCGCGGCCGTGCTCCTCCTCTTCCTCGCGCTGGTCGCGCGAGGCATGCGTGTCGCGCTCATCGCGCAGGACGGCTTCTCGAAGCTCCTCGCCGCCGGGCTGAGCTTCGGCTTCGCCCTGCAGACGTTCATCATCGTCGGCGGCGTGCTCCGGCTCGTGCCCCTCACGGGGATCACGCTGCCCTTCATCTCCTACGGGGGCACGAGCATCGTCGCGAACTTCGTGATGGTCGCGCTGCTCCTGCTCGTCTCGAGCCGCGCGGTGGTGACGTCGAGGTGAACCCGCAGCTCGCACGCGTCGCACGGGTCGCGATGGGACTGATCGTCGTCCTGATCGCCGCGACGACGTACTGGCAGACGTTGGCGCGGCCCGGCCTCGCGGCCCGCCAGGACAACGAGATCCAGCGCGTGGCGGAGTTCGAGGTGAAGCGCGGCCTGATCCTCGCGCCGGGCCGCATCCTGGCGCGCAACCGCGCCGAGAAGCGCGGTGGGAAGACTTACTACTTCCGCCGGTACCCGCAAGGCCCGCTGACCGCGAGCGTCGTCGGCTACTCGACGATCTCGCGCAGCCGCGCCGGGCTCGAGAGGTCGCTCAACGGAGTCCTCACGGGTACCGATCGTGCGCTCTCCGACCTCGTCGACCAGCAGCTCCACGAGCTTTCCGGGAAGCCGATCGTCGGCGACACGGTCGTCACGACCCTCGATCTCCACGCACAGCGCGTCGCGCTCGACGCGCTCGGGTCGACGTGCGGCGCCGTCGTCGCGCTCGACCCGCGCAGCGGGAAGCTCCTCGTGATGGCCTCCTCCCCGACGTACAACCCGAACCTCGTCGAGGAGAACTTCGGGAAGATCGACCGGGTCACGGCCGACTGCCGGCCGGCGGCGCCGCTGATCAACCGAGCCACACAGGGGCTATACGCGCCCGGCTCGACCTTCAAGGTCGTGACGACGGCCGCCGCGCTCGAGTCGAACCGCTTCACGCCCGACTCGAGCTTCTACGACCCGGGGTACTGCACGGTCTACGGAAAGCGCGTCAACAACTTCGACACGGAGGCGCCGTTCGGCAACCTGACGCTCGCACAGGGCCTCCAACACTCCGTGAACTCCGTCTTCTGCAACATCGGCAAGGCGCTCGGCGCGAAGCGGATCCTCGAGCAGGCGAAGAAGTTCGGCTTCTACGAGCGCCCGCCGCTCGAGACGCCCGACGGCGAGCGCTATCCGAGCGGGCTCTATCGAAACCACGAGCTCTGGTACCCGAAGCGCAACCAGGACGTCGACGCCGGCCGGATGGCGTTCGGGCAGGAGCGGCTGCTCGTGACGCCGATGCAGATGGCGATGGTCGCAGGTGGGATCGGCAACGCGGGGATCGTGATGCGTCCATGGGTCGTCGACAAGGTCGTCTCCCCCCAGGGGAAGACCGTCTCCCGTACGAGGCGCGAGCGCCTGAGTCGCGCGGTCGGCCCGGTGAACGCGAAGGAGATCGAGGACATGATGGTGAGCGTCGTGCAGGGCGGGACGGGCACCGCCGCGCAGATCCCCGGGTACCGGGTCGGTGGCAAGACAGGCACGGCGGAGACGGGCGTCGAGGGGCGGAACACGACCTGGTTCATCGCCTTCGCCGGCCGCGAGGGCCGGCGGCCGGAGGTGGCGATCGCGGTGGCGCTCGAGAACCAGAGCCTGACCGGCGGCGTGACGGCCGCGCCGATCGCGCGCGACGTCATGGAGGCAATCCTGCGTCCGACGGGGAACCCCTAACCTTCGGAGCCGATGACCACGATGGACGAGAGACGGGGCACGATCTTCGCGGGCCGATACCGGCTCGAGCGCAGGCTCGGGTCGGGCGGCATGGCGGACGTCTGGCTCGCGGAGGACCAGGAGCTCGGCCGCAGGGTCGCGATCAAGATCCTCCACGAGCGCTACGCGAACGACGTCCAGTTCGTCGAGCGATTCCGCCGCGAGGCGACGCACGCGGCCGGCCTGTCCCACCCGAACGTCGTCGCGATCCACGACCGCGGCGAGGCCGAGGGCTCCTACTTCATCGTGATGGAGTACGTCGAGGGCCGGACACTCAAGGAGCTGATCGTCACGCGCGGGATGTGCCCCATCCCCGTCGCGATCTCCTACACGCGCCAGGTGCTCGCCGCGCTCCGCTACGCGCACCGCAACGGCATCGTCCACCGGGACATCAAGCCCCACAACGTGCTCGTCGACAACGAGGGGCGCGTGAAGGTCGCCGACTTCGGCATCGCGCGTGCGGGGACGAGCCAGATGACGGAGGCGGGCTCGATCATCGGCACCGCGCAGTACCTCTCCCCGGAGCAGGCGCGCGGCGCGCCCGTGGACGAGTCCTCCGACCTCTACTCGACCGGAATCGTGCTCTACGAGCTCCTCACCGGGAAGGTGCCGTTCACGGGCGAGACGCCCGTCGAGATCGCGATGAAGCACCTATCGCAGATCCCCGAGGCGCCGTCGGCCCACCGTCCGGAGATCCCACGCGACCTCGACCTCGTCGTGCTTCGGGCTCTGGCGAAGGAGCCGGCCGATCGGTATCGCTCCGCGAAGGAGATGGACCGCGACCTCGAGCTCGTCGGCCGCGGAGAGGCCGTCGTCCCGGAAACGGAGGAGGCGGCGACGATGGTCCTCCGAGGCGAGACCACCGCCGCCACCGCCGTCGCCCCACCCGTGCGCCCCGCCGGTGTCGGCGGCGACGAGCGTTACCGCTCGTACGAGGGCGCGGTGCGGCGCGGCCGGGCGTGGTGGCCCTGGCTCCTCGCCCTCGGCGCCGCGCTCGCGCTGGGCATCGGTGGCTGGCTGTTCTACGACAACGTGCGCGACCAGATCGACGCGAACGAGCCGGTCGCAGTCAACGACTACAACGGGATCCTCGAGCAGAAAGCCGTAGCCGCGATCGTCAACGACGGCTTCGACCCGAACGTGCGTCGCCTCCCGAACAGCGACGTCCAGAAGGGCTACGTCTACGACCAGGAACCCGAGGCCGGCTCGCGCCAGGCCAAGGGCAGCATCGTCACGATCCTCGTCTCGAGCGGCAAGCGCAACATCAGCGTGCCATCGCTCGTGGGCAAGTCGCGCGACACCGCCGTCAAGGAGCTGACGAGCCTCGGACTCGACGCCGACGTGCACGAGATCCCATCCGACAAGACCTCCGACACCGTGACGGCCCAGGATCCGCGGCCGGGGACGATCGTCGTCGAGGGCGCCTCCGTGCGCGTCAACGTGTCGAGCGGACCGAAGCCGGTCGCCGTGCCCGCCGTGATCGGACAGACGTACGAGACAGCAGCCGCCCAGCTCCAGTCGGCCGGGTTCACTGTCGGCCGCGCCGACGTCGAGAGCAACCGGCCGGCCGGCGAGGTCGTCGACCAGGATCCGCCCGGCAACTCGACCGCCTCGCGTGGCTCCTCCGTGACCCTCTCCGTCTCCCAGGGCCCGAAGACGACCACCGTCCCCGACGTCTCGCTGCAGAGCGTCGCCGACGCGCGCGCAACCCTCCGCGCGGCGGGCTTCAGGTCGAGCGTGACGCAGCAGGAGACGGACGACGAGGCGCTCGACGGGCTCGTGATCAGCCAGGACCCGGCGGGGAACGCGCAGGCCGACCCGAAATCGGTCGTGAAGCTGACCGTGGGGGCCTATGTGCCGCCGCCGGACGTCACGTCTCCGCCGACGAGCACGCCGACGCCGACCCCGACGACCACCCCGCCGGCGACCACACAGCCCCCGCCTCCGTGAGTCGCCCCGGCGCCTCACGCGCGTTTCTGGGGCGCCGCTCGCGGTGCGGGGCGGGGGGGCACAGTATGGGCAATACGGGCCCGAAGAGCACCGTGCCGCGAGCGGCGCCAGGCGGGCGCGGAGCCGGGCTCCGCCCGGCGGGAGCGGCCGCCGACCAGGGACGCGCGTGAGCCGCAGGGTGCGGCTGGCTGTGCTCGCGGGCGGCCGGTCGAGCGAGCACGACATCTCCCTCTCGTCGGCCGCGTCCGTCGCAGCGGCGCTCGACCCCGCGCGCTACGACGTGCGGACGATCGAGATCGGACGCGACGGCCGTTGGGCGCTCCCCGCGGGGGACGCGCGGGCCGAGCTGCCGGAGCGGACGACCGCGGAGACGCTGCCCGTTCCGTCCGACTCGGCCCCGGCGACGCTCGGCGCGGTCGACGTGGTGCTGCCGATCCTCCACGGCCCGTTCGGCGAGGACGGCACCGTCCAGGGCCTCTGCGAGCTGGCCGGCGTCGCCTACGTCGGGCCTGGCGTGCTTGCCTCGGCCGTCTGCATGGACAAGGACGTCTTCAAGACGCTGATGCGCGGCGCGGGCATCCCCGTCGCGCGGCACGTCGCTCTCCGTCTCGGCGACCCCGTCGCGAACCCGTTCGGCTATCCCGTCTTCGTCAAGCCGGCGAACATGGGCTCGTCGGTCGGGATCTCCAAGGCGCGGGACGAGTCCGAGCTGGTGGAGGCGGTGGCGCTCGCCCGCCGGCACGACGAGAAGGTGATGGTCGAGGAGTTCGTTCCCGGGATGGAGATCGAGGTCGGCGTCCTCGGCAACCTGCCGAGCCCGGAGGCGTCGCTACCGGGCCAGGTCGTCGCGCACAACGCGGACTGGTACGACTACTCGTCGAAGTACGACGAGGGCGGCTCCGAGCTCGTGGTGCCGCCGCCCGGCCTGACCGAGGCGCAGATCGAGCGGGCGCGGGAGGTCGCGATCGCGGCCTTCGTCGCGACGTCGTGCGAGGGGATGGCGCGCGCCGACTTCTTCGTCCGCGAGACCGACGGCGAGATCGTGATGAACGAGCTGAACACGATCCCGGGCTTCACGGCGACAAGCTTCTACGCGCGCCTCTTCGCGGCATCCGGGATCGAGTACACGGAGTTGCTCGACCGGCTCGTCGAGCTCGCCCTGGCGCGCCACGAGCGCCGTCGGTCACTCGAATATTGAACGCGTCCGTAGCGATGGCGGTGTCGGACTTCAGTCCGACACCTGCTCTTCTCTAGCCGAGCACGGCGGTCAGGGCGTCTTCCCAGACCGCGAGCGCCTCGTCGAGGACAGCGTCCTCGATCGTCAGCGGGCAGAGAACGCGGATGCAGTTTCCGTAGAGACCCGCCTTGAGGAGGATCAGCCCCCGCGCGAGGGCGGCCTCGATGATCGCCAGCGCAAGCTCCGGCGCGGCATCCTTCGTCTCGGGGTCGTGCACGAGCTCGATCGCGAGCATCGCGCCCAGGCCCCGTACGTCGCCGATCTGCGGCCAGCGGGCCTGCCAGGAGAGCATCTGCTCGCGGATCCGCTCGCCGACGACGTTCGCGCGCGCGACAACATTCTCGTCGGAGAACACGTCGAGGACCGCAAGGGCGGCCGCCTGGGCGACGGGGTTGCCGATGTAGGTGCCCCCGATCGCGCCTGCGTGGGCGCCGTCCATGATCTCCGCCCTGCCGATCACCCCGGAGAGCGGCAGCCCGGCCGCGATCGACTTCGCGATCGTGATCAGGTCGGGCTCGACGTCGAAGTGCTCCATCGCGAACATCCGGCCGGTGCGGCCGAAGCCGGTCTGCACCTCGTCGGCGACGAGGACGATCCCGTGCCTGTCGCAGAGCGCGCGCAGGCCGATCACGAACTCCGGTGGCGCGGGGATGAAGCCGCCCTCCCCGAGCTGTGGCTCGAAGACGATCGCCGCGATCCGCTCGGCCGGCACGTCGGCCTCGAAGATCCGCTCGAGCCGCGCCAGCGCCTCCGCTGCGCTCGGCCCGCGGTACGCGTTGGGGAACGGCGCGCGGTAGACCTCGGGCGCGAAGGGCCCCATGCCGGTCTTGTACGGGTGGAACTTCGAGGTCATCGTCATGGAGAGCAAGGTGCGTCCGTGGAAGGCGCCCTCGAACGCGATCACACCCGGGCGACCCGTGTGCAGGCGCGCCAGCTTGACCGCGTTCTCGACCGCCTCGGTCCCGGCGTTGAAGAACGCAGCACGTGTCTCGCCCCCGATCGGCACGAGAGCGCAGAGGCGCTCGGCGAGCTCGACGAAGGGCTCGTAGGGGACGACCGTGTAGTCGGTGTGGAGGAACCGCGCGGCCTGCTCCGTGACCGCCTCGACGACCGCCGGATGCGCATGGCCGGCGTTGACCACGCCGACACCTCCTGCAAAGTCGACGAACACGTTGCCGTCGACGTCGGTGATCGTCGCGTTCTCCGCCCGCGCTGCGAAGATCGGCAAGTGGACGAGCAGCGGCCCCGCCACGACCCGCGCCTCCCGCTCCGCGAGCGCACGCGACTGCGGTCCGGGGATCTCGGTCCTGATCTCGATCGTGCGCGTGGCGGCCATGATCGCAGCGTATCCGAGGCCCCGGCGAGGAGATTCCGCACGTGACCGACGCCTGGCTCGACGCCCTCGAGCCGAACCCGTGGAGCACGCTCGCCGCCTGGCTCGGCGAGGCACGCGCCGCCGATCTCCACGAGCCCGACGCCGCCGCGCTCGCGACCGCGACGCCGGACGGCCGGCCGTCGGTGCGCATGGTGCTCGTCCGCGGCGTCGAAGGCGGCGACCTTCGCCTCTACACGAACCACGAGAGCCGGAAGGGCGGGGAGCTCCGCGAGAACCCCCGGGCCGCACTGTGCTTCTACTGGGGCCCGCCGCTCCGGCGCCAGGTGCGAGTCGAGGGTCGCGTGGAGCGCCTGCCGGACGACGAGGCACGTGCCTACTTCGACACTCGGGCGCGCGAGAGCCGCCTCGGCGCGTGGGCCTCACCGCAGTCGCGGCCGATCGCCGACAGGGACGCGCTCGACCGGCTGTACGCCGACGCCGACGAGCGCTTTGCCGGCGAGGACGTCCCGCTCCCCGCATGGTGGGGCGGCTACCGGCTCGTCCCCGAGGTCTTCGAGGTCTGGCAGAACCGCCCCAACCGCCTCCACGACAGGGCGCGGTACGAGCGCGTCGGCGACGCGTGGTCACGCACGCGGCTCGGGCCCTAGCCGGCCACGCGACGCGCGAAACGCCGCACCGCGTCGTCGAAGGCGCCCTTTGCCTCGAGGTTGGGAAGGTGGCCGATTCCGGCGAGGATCAGCACCTCGGGGTCGGGGAGCGCGGCGACGAGCTGATCGGTGATCTCCTTCGTCGAGTAGGCGTCCCTGTCGCCCGCGATCACGAGCGCCGGCGGACGGAGGTCGCGGAGGAGCCGCTCGTAGTCGGGGCGCCGCGCCCGCCCGCGCAGCGCGGCCGCGGCCCCCGCCGGCCCCGAGCGCAGCATCGTCGTTGCGATCGGCACCGTGAGCGCCGGATCGCGCGCCGCGTCAGGCCCGAACAGGCGGGGGAGCATCTCCGCCGTGTGGCCGAGCATGCCCTTCGCCTCGATCTCTTCCGCCGCCGCCCGGCGCCGCTTCGCCTCCTCGTCCGTGACCGGCGCTGCGGTCGTCGCCGCCAGGACGAGCCCGTTCACACGATCGGGATTGGCGAGCCCCAGCTCCATCGCCACGAGGCCACCCATGCTCAGCCCGACGACGGTCGCCCGCTCGACGCCGATCGCGTCGAGAAGCCCGACGACCTCGTCGGCGAGACGACGCATCGACATGATCTGCGCAAGCGGCGGGGATGCGCCGTAGCCGGGCAGATCGGGTGCGACGACGCGGAACTCGTCGGAGAATGCGGCGAGTTGTGGCGCCCACATCGCACGGCTGAAGGGGTGGCCGTGGAGGAAGACGATTGCCGGGCCGGCCCCGCGGTCCTCGTGCGCGAGCGTCGGAACCGACATCGGTAATGGGGCTAGGAGGGGGGAGGCGCGAGCGCCTGCTTGGTGTAGAGCCCGTTCGCGTTCCAGAGCAGGTAGCCCTTGGCCCCCTGCAGGCGTGCGGCGCGCACCTGCTGCATGACGGCGTCCGGGCTGTAGTTCCAGTCCTGGATCCACGGGATCAGCTGCGCCCGACTCCCGCGCACCTGCCGCTTGAAGTCGATGAGCGTCCGAAAGACCGTCTCCCCGGGCTCGGCGCTGGGCGAGACGATGCCGAGCTCGCCGCCGCCGTAGAGGAAGGGATAGGCCATCGGATGGATGTCGTCCACATGGCGCGAGATCCAGCGCGGCACCTGGCCGACGCCGATGTCCCGCGTCGCGGAGAGCCCGAACAGCGCGGTCGAGACGCGGACGCCGAGCGGCGCGAGCCGACGCTGCGCGTACGCCGCGAAGTCGGCGATCACCTCGCCCTTGGACACCTTCGTCCGGCCCGGGTACACGGTGCCGACGACGTCGCCGTCGGACGGGAAGCGCGTGTAGTCGAGCATGATCTCGTCGAAGCCGGCCTTCGCCGCCGCCTCGGCGATCGAGATGTTGTAGTCCCAGACCCGCCGGTCGTAGGGGTTCACCCACGCGAGCCCGGCGCTCGTCGTCCAGATCGAGCCGTCCGGCCGGTGCACAGCGAGGTCGGGGCGGGCGCGGGCGAGATACGGGTCCTGGAAGACCACGATGCGACCGATCAGGTACAGCCCCTTGCGGTGGAGCATGTCCGCGACCTGGCGCGGCGAGTAGTAGCTCCGCACCGCGCCGGTCTTGCGCGCGAGCGGGACGCCCGCTGGCGCGAAGCCGATCTCGCCGCCCTCGTCCTTGACGTCGAGCTCGATGGTGTTGAGCCCGTACCTCTTCAGCGCGGCGTACTCGGCGAGCTTCCCGGGCAACGAGGCGAGGGCGCCGGTGACGTGGACGCCGCGGACCTCCACGGGCAGCGGCCTCGGTCGGGACGCGACGACCACCGCGTCGTCGGCGACGTCGACGGTGTATCTGGCCGCGCCCTTCTTCTCCGTCTTGCCCGCCAGCGTCATGCCGCCTGCGAGTGCCAGCACGGCGAACAGGAGGATCGCCGCGACCGCGGCGCGCCGCCGCCGCTTCCTTCGTCGTGTCGAGCCCCGCCGAGCGCGGAAGCGCTCGTTCGGGTCCATCGATGGATACAGCATGGACACCGGGTCCAGCAGTGTAGGTGATCCCGGGCGCCCGGGGGAGCGGGCGGGGATCTCCGGAGGAGGTCTACGATCCGCTGCGATGGTGCTCTCCGACCAGGCCATCCGGCGTCTGATCGAGTCCGGTCGCATCGGTATCGACCCCTACGAGCCCGGGCTGATGCAGCCGTCGAGCCTCGACGTCCGCGTCGACAGGCTGTTCCGGGTCTTCCGGAACTCGCGCTACCCCTATATCGACGTCAAGGCGGAGCAGGAGGAGCTCACGGAGCTCGTCGAGGTGGACGGCGTCGAGCCGTTCATCCTCCATCCCGGAGAGTTCGTGCTCGGCTCGACGCTCGAGCGGGTGAGCCTCCCCGACGACCTCGTCGCGCGACTCGAGGGGAAGTCGTCGCTCGGGCGGCTCGGCCTGCTGATCCACTCGACGGCGGGCTTCATCGACCCGGGCTTCGACGGGCACGTGACGCTCGAGCTGTCGAACGTCGCGAACCTCCCGATCACGATCTACCCGGAGATGAAGATCGGCCAGCTGTCGTTCGTGCAGATGTCAGAGCCGGCGGAGACGCCGTACGGGTCGGGCGGGCTCGGCTCGAAGTATCAGGGGCAACGAGGCCCGACGCCGAGCCGGTACTGGCAGAACTTCTCGGACGCGCCGTGATCCTCGTCACGGGCGCGAGCGGGTTCGTGGGGAGGCACATGACCCGTGCGCTCGCTGAGAGCGGCGTCCGCGTACGCGCGATGGTGCGCACTGCGCGCGGCGCGGCGGCGCTCGACGGCGTCGGGTGCGAACTCGTTCGTGGCGACGTCACCGACCTGGCCTCGCTCCGCGCGGCGGCCCGCGGCGTGCGCACGATCGTGCACCTCGTCGCCATCGTCGAGGGGGCACCAGCCGCGTTCGAGCGCGTGATGGCAGCGGGAACGGGCAACCTCGTCGAGGCGGCGAGAGAGAGCGACGTCCGCCGGGTCGTGCTCATGAGCGCACTGGGCACCGGGCCGAACGCGACGGTGCCGTACTTCCGCGCGAAGTGGGCCGCGGAACAGGCGGTCGGCGGCTCGGGGATCGACCACGTCGTGCTCCGGCCGAGCTTCGTCTTCGGCGCCGACGGCGGGGCGCTGCCGCGTTTCGTCCGCATCGCCCGGCTCTTTCCGTTGACCCCGGTGATCGGCCCCGGCACGCAGCGGCTGCAACCGATCTGGATCGACGACGTCGTGCGAGCGGTGCGACTCGCGGTCGACGGCGAGGGCTCGAACGGCCCGGTCGAGCTCGGTGGCCCCGACGCGGTGACGTGGAGCGACTTGTGGCGCCGGCTCAAATCCGCGCTCGGGACGCGGAGGCCGTCGATCCACGTCCCATTCTGGCTCGCGCGCGGCCCCGCCGCGATGTTCGAGCGGATCCCGCCCGCGCTCCTCACCCGCGATCAGCTCCGCATGCTCGAGGGCCCGGACAACGTCGTTTCGGACCGCGGCTCGTCCATGGAGAGGCTCGGCCTCGGGGAGCGCGTTCCGCTCGACGAGCAGCTCCGCCGCGCGGTCTCGAACTAACAGGGACGCCGGGGTCGTGCGGTGTTCGGACGCCGCCGCAGGCGGCAGTCCACTTCAGGGATGTGCCGTTGGCCCGGCGAAGCCGGGCCAACGGAGTTTGCGGCGTCGGTTCCGCGCAAGCGGAATCGCCGCTCGCAGGCAAAGAATGAGGGCCGCCCCGAAAGGGCGGCCCTCGCTCATTCGGTAGCCGACGTCGTATTGGTAGAGGCGCTTCCTGCCAGACCAGAGGTGGTCGGCGGCGCGAAGCGCGAGTCCCCTACGCGTGGCTATGGCGATTCCCCGTAGGTCCCGGGGACACGCCTCTACCCGTCGGTACCTCCACTGCCGGTACTGCAAGAATCTGACACCCGACCACCTCCTTTCCGCGGTACGCGCACCATAGCAACGCGGGTGGACGGGGCACCAGTGCGGCAGACCGAACCTCGTTGTTCCGGACCGCGCTACGGTGTCGCAACATGCGGTGGCGCGCTCTCGTGGCGGCGGTCGCCGCGTCGCTCTCCGTGGCGCTCGGGATCGCGCGCGACTCGAGCAGCGCCGCTGCCGCGGCAGGCGGGACGCCGCGCCTCAACGTCGTCGTGATCGTCTCCGACGACGAGCGGTTCGACGCGAACCGCCGCATGCGGAACGTCCAGCTGCTGCTCGGGCGCGAGGGTGTGACCTTCGACCGGTACTACACGACGACCTCGGAGTGCTGCCCCTCCAGGGCGAGCATCCTCACGGGCCAGTACCCCCACCACACCGGCGTCGTCGCAAACTTCGGCCCGGGCGGCTACCCGAGCTTCGACGAGAGCTCGACGCTCGCGACCTGGCTGCACGACGCCGGCTATACGACTGCGCTCGTCGGCAAGTACCTGAACGGCTACACGCTGGCCGGCAACCACCACGTGCCGCCCGGGTGGGACCGGTGGGTCGCGATCGACAGCGTCCCGGAGGAGCGGTACTACGGTTACACCCTCAACGAGGACGGCCACCTGGTCGACTACGGGCGCCGCCCGGCCGACTACTCGACGTCCGTCCTCACGTCCAAGGCGTTCGACTTCGTCCGCACAGCGCGAAAGCCGTTCTTCCTCTACTTCGCGCCGGTCGCACCACACCTCCCCGCGATCCCCGCGCCACGCGACCGCGAGAGCATCCGCGGGCTGCCGCCGCTCCGATCTCCCGCGTTCGACGAGGCGGACATCTCGGACAAGCCCTGGCGGTCGCGCTTCGTCCGGACCTTCACGCCGCGCGGCGCAGCGTACGACCTCGACGAGGTGCGCGGGCGGCAGCTCGAGACCCTTCGCTCCCTCGACCGATCGGTCGGCCGGCTCGTCGGCGAGCTTCGGCGACGGCACCTGCTCCGCAGCACGGTGATCGTGTACCTCAGCGACAACGGGTTCCTGTGGGGCGAGCACCGCCTGGGCGGGAAGCTCTGGCCGTACGAGGAGTCCATCCACCTTCCGCTCGTGATCCGGACGCCCTGGCGGGCCGGGGACGGCACGATCGACCACCACACGGCCCTGAACGTCGACATCGCGCCGACCGTCGCCGCGCTGGCCGGGGTGGATCCGGGGATCCCCCAGGACGGCCGGAGCCTCGTTCCCTTCCTCCGCGCGAACGACCCGCCGTGGCGGGTCGACGGCCTCATCGAGTACCGGGGGCCGGGTCAGCTGCGGAGGGGCGGCCCGCCGCCGTTCCGCGCGGTGCGCACGCGACGCTTCCTCTACGTCGCCTACGACAACGGGTGGCGCGAGCTATACGACATGCGCCGCGACCCGTGGCAGCTCGACAACGTCGCCGACACCCCTCGCTACGCATCGACCCAGGCGTACCTCGCGCGACGCCTCGCGACTCTCGCGCACGCCCCGCCGCGCGGGCCGTGACGGGTCAGCGCAGGATCGTCGTGACCTCGAGCCCGTTCCCGAGCGGGACGGTCACGGAGACGACCGTCGGGTCGGCCTGGCGCGCCTCCGCGTACGCCTTGACCACGGGGCTCGTGTCGACGTTGTCGGCGACGACCACGCCACCTGGCTCGAGCTTCGCGCGAGCCTCGCGGAAGTACCACTCGTAATCGTCTTTCCAGGCGTCGATGAAGACGACGTCGAATCCGTCCGCGACCTTCGGGAGCGTCTCGCGCGCGTCCCCCTCGACGAGCTCGGCCCACTCCTCGAGGCCCGCGTCGGCGATGTTGTTCCGCCACGCCTCGATCTTCACCGGCTCCTGTTCGAGCGAGACGACGCGACCGCCGAGGATGCGTGCCGCAGCCGCGAGCCAGATCGCCGAGTACCCGCGAGAGCCGCCGATCTCGAGCACCTCGCAGCCCGCGTTCGGTGCGACGAGCGCGAAGAGGAGCCGCCCCGAGTCGCGGCCGACGGCGAGCGACCGTTCCGACGGTCGAAGCCCCGCCTCTTGCTCCGCGTCGTCCTCCTCCTCCAGGCGGGAGAGCACGGCGCGGACGCGGTCGTCGAGCACGGTCCGAGCCTACCCGTCGCCTTCGAGGTCGATCACGATCATTCCGTCGTCGCGGACACGGACGGGATACGTCTCGACGGGGAGGTACGCGGGAAGCGACAACGCCGACCCCGTCCTGAGGTCGAACCGCGACCCATGCCGCGGGCACACGACCTCGCACGCCTCCCCGTCCCACTCGCCCTCGCAGAGGGGGCCGTCGTCGTGGGAGCAGCGGTCCTCGATCGCGTAGAGCGAGCCACCGCAGCGGTAGAGGCCGATCGTCGAGCCGTTCCCCGGGATCAGGCGCATCGACCCGTCCGGAAGCTCCTCGAGCGGCAGCGCCTCGATCTCCATCGTGCCGCCGCTCAGGCGAGCGTGATGTCCCCGGACGACGTACCCCATTCCTCGGGCAGCGGCGTGCCCTTCGCCCGGTGGAGGGCCACCTTCAGCACCCCGAGCCCGAGGAGCGCGCACTTGAGCCTCACCGGCGTCAGCGGGATCCCGATCTCGTCGAGCAGCTCGTCCTTGGGCATCGTCGCGACCTCGGTCGCCGTGCGGCCCTTCACGAGGTCGGTCAGCATCGACGTCGCCGCCTGGCTGATCGCGCAGCCCCGGCCCTCGAAGCCGACGTCCTCGATCACGTCGCCGTCGCCGAACCGCAGCGACACGGTGACCTCGTCCCCGCAGAGCGGGTTCTGCCCGTCGGCGATCGCATCGTGCGGCTCGAGCACCCCGTGGTTCCTTGGAGCCTTGTAGTGATCCAGGATCACTTCCCGATAGAGCTGCTCGAACTCGCTCATCAGCCGAACGACGCCTTCACCTTGTGGAGCCCCGCGACAAGACGCTCGACCTCCTCCGGGATCGAGTACAGGTAGAAGCTCGCGCGGGTCGTCGCGGCGACGCCGAGGCGTGTCATGAGCGGCTGGGTGCAGTGATGGCCGGCGCGAACCGCGATCCCCTCCCAGTCGAGGATCTGGGCGACGTCGTGCGGGTGGATGCCCTCGACGTCGAACGAGACGATCCCTGCGCGACGCTCCGGAGGCGGGCCGAAGACCCTGACCCAGGGCAGCTCGTCGAGTGCGGCCATCGTCTGCTCGACGAGCAGGTGCTCGTGCCGCTCGATCGCGTCCAGCCCGACGTCCGAGACGTAGTCGATCGCGGCGCCGAAGCCGACCGCCTCGCCGATCGCCGGGGTGCCGGCCTCGAACTTGTAGGGAAGCTCGTTGAAGGTCGTCCGGTCGAGCCCGACCGAGCGGATCATCTCCCCGCCGAGGTTGAACGGGCTCATCGCCTCGAGCAGCTCGCGCCTGCCCCACAGAGCGCCGATCCCGCTCGGCCCGCAGAGCTTGTGCGACGAGACCGCGACGAAGTCGGCGCCGAGCGCCTGCACGTCGACGACCCGGTGCGGCGCGGCCTGCGCCGCGTCGACGACCATGATCGCGCCCTGCTCGTGCGCCCACACCGCGAGCGTCTCGACCGGGTTGATCGTGCCGAGCGTGTTGGAGACGAGGTTGTTCGCGACGACCTTGACGTTCCCGTCGCGCGCGATCCCCTCCAGGGCGTCGAGCTGGAGCTCGCCCTGGTCGTCGATCGGGATGTGCCGGAAGCCCGCGCCCGTGCGATGCGCGATGTACTGCCACGGAACGAAGTTGGAGTGGTGCTCGAGCTCCGTGATCACAACGAGATCCCCGGGGCCGAGGTTGTCGAGGCCCCAGGCGTAGGCGACGAGGTTGATCGCCTCTGTCGCGCTACGGGTGAAGACGAGCTCCTTCTCGGACGGCGCGTTGAGGAACGCGGCGACGGTCCGGCGTGCGCCCTCGAACCCCTCCGTGGCACGCTCGGCGAGCCGGTAGACGCCCCGGTGGACGTTCGCGTACTCGTGCTCGTAGAAGACGCGCATCCGGTCGAGCACCTGGCGCGGCTTCTGGGTCGACGCGGCCGAGTCGAGGAACGCGACGGGCTTGCCGTCCATGAGCTCGTCGAAGACTGCGAAGTCCTTGCGCAGCCGGTGCGCGTCGAGCACGGGTGCAGTCGTCGATGCCATCCCGGCCATCGTAGCCGTGTGCCCTCGGGGCTCAGCCGTGCCGGCGGTCAGCTGGGCTTCGCGTGCCCGTTCGTCTGCGCGAGCTCCGCGATCGCCCGCTGGCGCTCGACGGAGGCAGCGGCCGTCTCGAGGATCTCGCAGAGCCGGGCGAGCCGCAGCCGCTCGCTCGTCTCCTCGAGCAGCTCGAGCTTCAGCTCCGGTGCGAGCTCGAACCGGGCCGCGATCGCGAAGGACGGCTGTCCGCCCTCCAGGTCGGGGGGCTCCACCTCGGTGCCGGTCAGCTCGACGAGGCGCGAGAACACCGTCACCGCACGGTCGACCTGGTCGGCCTTCGGCGGATCCACGAGGTCACCGAGGGGCTCGATCGTCCCCGTGTGGAAGCTCCGACCCTCCGTCACCTCGACGAGCCTGAAGCGCTCGCCACCCTCGACGACGACGTTGAGCCGGCCGTCGTCGAAGCGGTCGGTCACCTCGACCACGGAGGCGAGCGTGCCGATGCGCCTGAGCCCGTCGTCGTCGGCGAAGACGAGACCGAACGGCTCGCCCGCGTCGAGGCATTCCGCGATCAGCTCCCGGTAGCGCGGCTCGAAGATGTGGAGCGGGACCTGCTCTGTGGGGAGCAGGACGAGCCCGAGCGGGAAGAGGCCGATCTCGTCCATCCGCGAAGCGTACGCGCGGGGGTCAGTCCTAGAACAGCAGGATCGCGATCGCGACGAGCAGCCCGACGATGGCGAAGAGTCTCATGCACCGACCGTACGCGGCGCAGGTGAGAAGACCCTGAGCACGAGGTCAGGGTTTCGTCAAGAACGCGTCAGGCCTGGGGGATGCGGGCCTCGAGGGCCGTTCCGAGCGCCTCCCGGACCGGCTCGAGGTCGATCCGGTCGAGCACGTCTTGGAAGAAGCCGCGCACGATCAGCCGCTCGGCTTCGGAACGCGGGAGGCCACGCGCCATCAGGTAGAAGAGCTGCTCGCGATCGACCTGCGAGAGCGTCGCGCCATGCGTGCAGCGCACATCGTTGGCGAGGATCTCGAGCCCGGGGATCGAGTTGGCGGTCGCCGTCTTCGAGAGGAGGAGGTTGCGGTTCTCCTGGTAGGCGTTGGTCTTCTGCGCGCCTTCCTCGACCCGGATCATCCCGCGCCAGACCGTCGCCGCCGAGTCGCGCAACGCGCCCTTGAACGCGAAGTCGCTGGTCGTATCGGGCGCGGCGTGCAGCTGGTACGTGTCGTAGTCGAGGTGCTGCGTCCCATCGGCGAAGTAGGCGCCTGTCACGCGGGACGTCGCGCCACGGCCCGCCAGGTCGTTCTGGATCCAGACCTTCCCCTTCGCCGAGCCGAAGCCGCCCTCGACCCAGTCGAGCTCCGCGTCGCGGCCGACGCTCGCGTGGCACGACGCGAAGAGCCACGCCTTCCGCGAGAGCCGCTGAACGTCCACGATCTCCGCCTTCGCGCCCTCGCGCACGACGACCTCGACGACCCCGTTCGCATATGTCTCGAGCTCGTCGTCTGCGGACGTGAGCTCCTGGACGAGCGTGAAGCGCGAGCCTGGCTCGGCCACGACGAGCACGCGCCAGAAGAGCGCGCCGCCCGGCGCGGAGCTCGCGACGCGAAGGTAGAGCGGCTTCTCGACCACGACGCCCTCGGGCACGTGGACGAGGAGTCCGTGCTCCCAGACCGCGGCATTGTGCGCGCGAAACTTGTCGTCGGGCTTGACGAGCGAGCCGAGCAGCGGGTTGTCGTCCGTCAGCGGCTCGAAGCGGAGAGCAGGTGTCGGACTGAAGTCCGACACCGAGATACCCGACTCGGTGATGGTTGCGGTGGCCGCGACGTCCAGGTCGAGCAGCGAGGCAGGGGCCTCGGCCGTCGGAGAGCCGGCGTTCCACCCGTCCGGGTCGAAGCCCTTGAGGTCGGTGAAGCGCCAGTGCTCGTCCTTCGTCGTCGGCAGCGGCAGCGCGTCGTAGCGCTCGAGCAGGTCGGTCCTCACGAGTCGACCCGTCCCTCCGCGCGAGGCGCGTAGCGGTGGTGGAGCATCAGGTCGTTGCCGTCTGGATCCCTGAAGAACGCCATGTGACACACCCCCGAGTCGAGGATCTCGCCGAAGAACCCGACGCCCTTCGCCTCGAGGTCGGCGCGCGCTGCGGCGACGTCGTCGACGGAGAGCGCGATGTGCGCGTTCTGCTGCGGCGCGAACTCCACCCCGAACGTCGCCGGCTCCCAGATCCCGAAGCACGTGCTCCCGACCCAGAACTCCGCCTGCGCGTGCTCGTCGGCGCGGAGCTCGAGCGTGTCGACGTAGAACTCCCTCGACCGCTTCCAATCCGTCGACGGGACGGCGACGAAGTCGACGCCCGTCACCGGGCTACCCAACCGAGCCCTCCATCTGGAGGAGCGTGGGGGAACCCATGGTTCCCCCAAGAGCCCCCTCCTTCCGGCTCGTGGCGTGCCCACCGGCACCTGGCCTGCGGGCGAATGAATCGCCCTTCGGCCGCGTCGCATGGCTCGATGACCAGGCAGAACGCAAGATCACCCGACGGACCCTTCCATCTGGAGCTGGATCAGCCGGTTCATCTCGACCGCGTACTCGAGCGGGAGCTCCTTCGTGATCGGCTCGACGAACCCGGAGACGATCATCGCGCTCGCCTCGGCCTCCGAGAGCCCGCGGCTCATCAGGTAGAAGAGCTGCTCCTCGCCGATCTTCGAGACGGTCGCCTCGTGACCGAGGTCGACGTCGTTCTCCTTCACGTCGATGTACGGGTACGTGTCCGAGCGCGACTCCTCGTCGAGGATCAACGCGTCGCAGACGACCTTCGACTTCGAGCCGTGCGCGCCCTTCGCGACCTCGAGTAGCCCGCGGTAGCCGCCGCGCCCGCCGTTCTTCGAGATCGACTTCGACGTGATCACGCTCGAGGTGTTCTTCGCGACGTGGACGACCTTGCCGCCGGCGTCCTGGTGCTGCCCCTTCCCCGCGAACGCGATCGACAGGACCTCGCCGTGCGCTCGCTCGCCCATCAGCCAGATCGCCGGGTACTTCATCGTCACCTTCGAGCCGAGATTGCCGTCGACCCACTCCATCGTGGCGTCCTCGTAGGCGACGGCGCGCTTCGTGACGAGGTTGTACACGTTGTTCGACCAGTTCTGGATCGTCGTGTAGCGGCAGCGACCGCCCTTCTTGACGACGATCTCGACGACTGCGGAGTGGAGCGAGTCGGACGAGTAGATCGGCGCGGTGCAGCCCTCGACGTAGTGCACGTAGGCGCCCTCGTCGACGATGATCAGCGTGCGCTCGAACTGGCCCATGTTCTCCGCGTTGATGCGGAAGTAGGCCTGGAGCGGCATCTCGATCGAGACCCCGGGCGGCACGTAGATGAACGACCCGCCCGACCAGACCGCCGAGTTGAGGGCCGCGAACTTGTTGTCGTTCTGCGGGATGATCTTCGAGAAGTACTGCTTGACGAGCTCCTCGTGCTCGCGGAGGCCCGAGTCCATGTCGAGGAAGATCACGCCCTTGCGCGTGAGGTCCTCGTGGAGCTTGTGGTAGACGACCTCGGACTCGTACTGCGCCCCGACGCCCGCGAGGTACTTCTTCTCCGCTTCCGGGATCCCGAGCCGGTCCCAGGTGTCGAGGATCTCCGCGGGGAGGTCCTCCCACTTGTCCGCCTGCTTCTCGGTCGGCTTGACGTAGTAGTGGATGTTGTCGAAGTCGATCCCGGAGAGGTCCGCGCCCCACGACGGCATCGGCCGCGCGAGGAAGTAGTCGAGCGACTTGTGGCGGAACTGCCGCATCCAGTCCGGCTCGGACTTGTGGGAGGAGATGACGTCGATCAGCTCGTGCGAGAGGCCCTTCGGCGCCTTGTAGATCGTGGAGACGTCGTCGACGTGCCAGCCGTAGCCGTAGTCGGATCGGATGTCACGGATGATCTCGGTCTCGCTCTGGCTCATGCCGTCCCTTCCGCCTCGACTGCGACTCCTGCAGGGATGAATGCCTCGTAGCCCTCGCGCTCGAGCTGGTGCGCGAGCTCGGCGCCGCCCGAGGCCACGACCCGGCCGCCCACGAACACGTGGACGTGGTCGGGCGTCACGTAGTTGAGGATGCGCTGGTAGTGCGTGATCACGAGCGCGCCCATCGCGGGCCCGACGAGCGCGTTGACGCCCTCGGCCACGATCCGGAGCGCGTCGATGTCGAGACCCGAGTCGGTCTCGTCGAGGATCGCGATGCGCGGCTTCAGGATCGCCATCTGGAGGATCTCGACGCGCTTCTTCTCGCCGCCCGAGAACCCGTCGTTGAGATAGCGCTGTGCCAGCTCCCTCGGCACCTTCAGCTGCTCCATGGCGGAGAGGAGCTCCGTCCGGAACTCCTTCACGGGCACCGGGTCCTCCTCGCCGCCGTTCGCCGCCTTGCGCTTCGCGTTGATCGCGCTGCGCAGGAAGCTCGTCACCGTCACCCCGGGGATCGCGTGCGGATACTGGAAGGCGAGGAAGAGGCCGCGCCGCGCACGCTCGTCCGCCTCCAGCTCGAGGAGCGACTCGCCGTCGAGCCGGATGTCGCCCTCGGTGATCTCGTAGGAGGGGTGACCCATGAGCGCGTACGCGAGCGTGGACTTACCCGAGCCGTTCGGCCCCATGACCGCATGCTTCTCGTTCGTGTCGACCGCGAGGTCGACCCCTTTCACGATCTCGGTGCCGTCTTCCAGGGCGACGTGCAGGTTCGTGATCTCGAGCAATGCCACAAGCGTCCTTCGTTCGCGTATCGATGGGGCGCGGCGCACAGGCGCGAGGCCCGCGCGTCCACATCTCCGATGGTAGCCGGACCAGGCCTCGCGTCGACCTTCCGTCCCGGTCCCCGCCCGCCGAAACCGCGATGGTACGCTGTTCGCATGCCATTCGGAATCGGTATCTGGGAGCTCCTGATCCTCCTGCTCGTCCTGCTCCTCGTCTTCGGGCCGAAGCGCCTGCCCGAGATGGGCCGCCAGCTCGGGAAGGGCATGCGGGAGTTCAAGGAATCGGTGTCCGGCAAGGACGACGACCACGTCGACGAGATGGCGGAGCTGCCGCCCGCGGAGCTGCCGCCCGCGGAGCCGTCGGCTCCCGCGACCCCGGCCCGCGAGCGCGACACCGTTTCCTAGCCCCGGCGCACCGCGATGGCCCGCATGCTGCCGCGGCGCCTCGGCCACGACGAGGAAGCGAGCCTCGTCGACCACCTCACGGAGCTCCGGCACCGCCTGTTCATCTGCCTCGGCTCGATCATCCCCGCCTTCGCGCTCGCGTACGTCTTCCACGACGACCTGATCGAACGGCTCAAGGACCTGCTCCCGGCCGGGACCCCGCTCGTGACGTTCGGGGTGACCGAGCCGTTCATCACGTCGCTGAAGGTGAGCTTCTACGCCGCGATCGCGCTCGTGCTGCCGATCATCCTCTGGCAGATCTGGGCGTTCCTCGCGCCGGCCGTCAAGGAGGACACGCAGCGCGTGCTCGGCGCGTTCGTCGTCCTCTCCACGGCGCTCTTCGCCGCAGGGCTCGCCTTCTGCTACGTCATCGTCCTCCCGAGGGCACTGACGTTCCTGGTCGACTACGACTCCGACCTCTATCAGGTGCAGATCCGGGCGAGCTACTACCTCTCGTTCGTCGCGCTGACGCTACTCGCATTCGGGATCGCCTTCCAGATGCCGATCTTCGTCCTCGCGCTCGTCCGGATCGGCGTCCTCACCTCCGCGCGGCTCCGTAGCAACCGCCGGATCGGGTACGTCGTCATGCTCGTGTTCGCGATCCTCCTGCCGACCGTCGACCCCGTCTCGCTCGTGCTCGAGGTCGTGCCGCTCCTCGTCCTGTACGAGATGTCGATCTGGCTGTCGGTGCTGATGGAGCGCCGCTGGGAGCGAGCGGCCACCGAAGCCGAAGCGCTGTGAGGATTCTCTCCGCCGACTGCGTCCTACGTGGGGGAACCCATGGTTCCCCCACGTGCCCCCTCCTTCCGCAGGCATGAGGGTCCTCTCGGCCGACTGGGTCGTCCCGGTGGAGGGCGACCCGATTCGCGACGGAGCCGTCGCGATCGCCGACGACGGGACGATCGCCGACGTCGGCCCGGCGGCGGACATCGGGACGGGCGAGCGCTTCGAGGGCTGCGTGATCGTCCCCGGGCTCGTCGACTGCCATTCACACCTCGAGTACGCCGTCTACGCGGGGTTCGGCGACGGGCTCCTGTTCTCGTCGTGGATCGGCATGCACGTCTCGCGGAAGAGCCTGCTCGACTTCGACGAGATGCGCGCGATCGCGACCGACGGCGCGCACGAGTGCCTGCGGTCCGGGATCACCACGGTCGGGGACTGCAGCTTCGTGGGCGCCGCGGCGGAGGCGGCTGCGGAGACCGGGCTCCGCGCGGTCGTCTACCTCGAGGTCTTCGGACGTGACGCGACGGCACTCACGCGCTTCGAGGAGCTGCGCGAGCGGGTCGGGCCGGTGCTGTCCGACCGGGTGCGCCTCGGCGTCTCGCCCCATGCGCCCTACACGTGCACGCTCGAGCTCTACGAGGCGTGCGCCGCGCTCGGGCTTCCCGTCGCGACCCACCTTGCGGAGAGCATCTCGGAGCGCCTGTACCTCCTCGACGGGTCCGGAGACTGGTCCTCGTTCGCCGAGCTGCTCGTGCCACCGCCGGGCACGACGGGGATCCGCCTGCTCGCCGACGCAGGGCTGCTCGGCCCGACCGTCATGGCGGCGCACTGCGTCGACGTCGACGACGAGGAGATCGGCCTGCTGGCGGAGAGCGGGGTCGGCGTCGCCCACTGCCCTCGCTCCAACGGCTTCCTCGGCTGCGGCGTGGCCCCACTCGAGGATCTCCTTGCGGCCGGGATCCCCGTCGGCATCGCGACGGACAGCCCGGCCTCGACGCCGTCGTTCGACCTGTTCGAGGAGCTGCGTACGGCGATCGTCGGCGCGAGGGCACGCGCCGGCCGGCCTGACGCGCTGTCGGCCGCGCGCGCGCTCGAGCTCGCGACCCTCGGCGGCGCGCGCGTGCTCGGCATGGCCGCGGAGGTCGGCTCGCTCGTCCCCGGCAAGCGAGCGGACCTCGCGGTCGTGTCGCTCGCGGGCTCGCCGTTCGACCCCGTCGAGGACCCGGCCACGGCCGTCGTGCTGGGCGGTTCGCCGGATCGGGTTGCAGCTACTCTCGTACACGGCGAGGACCGCTACAGACGAGGGACGAGCGCATGGCCCGATTCGAGAAGAGCCGCCCGAAGAGCCCGAAGCCGCATGCTGCAGTAGCGCAGCGACCGCGCGCCTCGACGGCGCCGTCGATCGAGGACACGATGTTCTTCCCGCGGCTCCGCCGCCACGCCAAGTGGATGTTCGTGCTGCTTGCGCTCGTCTTCGGGCTCGGCTTTGTGGTGTTCGGAGTCGGCGCCGGCGGCACGGGGATCGGCGACATCTTCCGCGACCAGGGCGGGACGAGCTCCGGGCAGTCCGTGTCCGACGCGCAGAAGCAGGCGGCCGACCATCCGAAGAGCCCACAGGCGTGGCGCGACCTCTCGACCGCCTACCAGACCGAGGGTGAGACGGGCGGCGCGATCGACGCGCTCAACCGTGTCATCGTGCTTCGCCCGAGATCGCCCGAGGCCTACCGCGAGCTCGCCGGCTTGCACCTCACCCGGGCGAGCGAGTACCAGCAGCAGCTCCAGCAAGCGCAGATCGTGGCGGCCTTCCGCGCGCCGGGCACCGCGTTCCCGTCGCTCACCACGAAGTCCGGGCAGGCGACGCTGACGGACCCGCTCCAGAGCGCCGTCACCTCGGACGTGACGAGCGCCGCCTCGACGCTCTACCAGCAGGCCGCGGCCGAGGCCATCGCTGCGGTCGACGCGTACAAGAAGCTCGTCCGGCTCCAGCCGAACGACCCCAACATCCAGCTCGAGCTCGCGCAAACGGCTCAGCAGACGGGTGACGTGACCACGGCGATCGGCGCCTACCAGAGGTTCCTCACGCTCGCGCCCGACGACCCGAATGCAAGCGTCGTCCGCGCACAGTTGAAGCAGCTGCGCACAAACGCGTCGGGATAGACTCGCTCCCGCGTGGAGCGCTCGCTGTCATCCTCTCTGCGTCGGCGCCCCGTGCACGTCGCCACGCTCCTCGTTCTCTCGCTAGTCGGCGCGCTCGGGCTCGCCGCCTGCGGCGACACCGTCGGCTACACCGATCCGTCGTCGGGCGACAAGATCCACGGCAAGGAGCTGTTCAAGCAAGGCTGCGGCAGCTGCCACACCCTCGCGGACGCCGGCACGACCGGGACGATCGGTCCCAACCTCGACTACGCGTTCCTCCAGTCGCGAAAGGACGGGCTCGGCGAGGACGCGATCCTCCAGGTCGTGCGTGGCCAGATGGCGTACGCGGTCACGACCCCGTCGACCGGCGCGCCGGGGATGCCGCGCAACATCTTCACGGGCCAGGACGCGGACGACGTCGCCACGTACGTCGCCTCCGTGGCCGGGCTCGACGCGAGCGGTCAGATCATCAACCCGGCGAATCCGCCCAAGCCGTCCCAGCCCGGCGGGGCGTCGGATGGGAAGACAGTCTTCGCGACGGCCGGCTGCACCGGCTGCCACACCTTGAAGGCGGCGGGCTCGACCGGCACCGTCGGGCCGAACCTCGACGAGGCGAAGCCCTCGAAGGAGCTCGTGATCGACCGGGTCACGAACGGCCAGGGCGGCATGCCGTCGTTCAAGGGCCAGCTCAGCGAGGCCCAGATCCAGGCCGTCGCCGACTACGTCTCGTCGAACGCGGGCAAGTAGCCCGCCCGACCGCCTCGCCCTACGAGCGGACGGCGAGATCGACGACGACGTGCGTGATCGGCACGTCGTAGCGCAGACGCGCCTGTTCGACGACCCCCTGCTCGAGCCAGTGCGAGCGCCCGGGGGGATGGGTCGAGACGACGATCTCGTCGGCCGGGAACTCGCGGAGCGCGTCCTCGAGCGCCTGCAGCGGGTCGCCGTCGCCGATCTCGCCGCGCGCGCTGACCCCTGCGCCCTCGAGCCGGGACAGGCTCGCAGCGAGGCGTGACTGGGCATCGGCGCGGGCGGGATCCTCGTCCGAGGTCCACGTGCGCACGCGCGAGTTGAGCGCCGGGCAGACCAGCAGGACCTCCTCGTCCACGTCCAGCGCCTTCGTGCCGAGGAGCGCGAGTAGCTCGTCGCCGCCGACCGTCTCGTTCGCGATGACGAGGATCCTGCGCGACGGCGCCTCGTCGCGCACGACGTGCGTCTGCGCGGGCCGCTGTATGAGGCCGCCGCGGATCGCCCACAAGGCAGCGCCGACCAGCACGATGAAGACGGCGAGGCCGAGCCACGTGTTGACCCAGGCGGCGATCACCACGAGCGCTGCTCCCCCGAGGGTGATCAGCACGACCTGGAAGGCCGACGCCTCGTCGCGCAGCGGGTTCTTCACGACGCCCTCCTCACGAGCATTGGCTCCTGGACGTGGACTGCGACGTGTCGCGGCACCGGGGGGAACCGTTCCCCAAGAGTGCCGAAATCAATCGCGCTTCGCCACCGCGGACGCGCCGTGAGGTGCCAGCCGGGGCTACAGGACGTAGACGGCGAAGAACACGATGATCCACATGACGTCGACGAAGTGCCAGTAGATCCCGGGGATCTCGACGCCGTGGTGGTGCTCGGCCGAGAAGTGGCCACGGAACGCGCGGACCGCGGAGATCGTGAGGAGCGACAGCCCGATGAACACGTGGGCACCGTGCAGGCCCGTGAGCCCGAAGAAGACCGACGCGAACGCGCCGTCGCCCGTGTTGAAGCCGACGTGCGCGTACTCGATCAGCTGGGTGAGGAGGAACGCCGCGCCAAGGAGGATCGTGAGGACGAGACCCGCGCGGAGCCCGTTACGGTCGTTCCGCTTGATCGACTGCGTCGCCCAGTGGATCGTGAAGCTCGAGGTGACGAGGATCGCCGTGTTCACGCCGGCGACGAATACCGGGAACTCGTAGGGCGGCGGCGGCCAGGTCGCCGGGGCGAGCGGGTTGACGACGCGCACGAAGAAGTACGCGGTGAAGAACGCGCCGAAGAGCATCGCCTCGGAGGCGATGAAGAGGAACATCCCGAGCGTCGTCGGGTCGAGCCGCGAGCTGCGGTTCGCCGCGGGTGGCCCGTGATGGGCGTGTCCGGATGCCTCGGCGTGCGCGCTCATCGTGCCGCCTCCACGGCGGCGGGCTCTTCGGCGACGATGTGCTCGACGGGCACGCCCGCATCCTTGCGAAGGCGCTCGACGACGTGGCGGCGGAGCCAGCCGGAGCGCTCACCGGCGAACGTCGAGACGATCACCTCGTCCACTCGCTCGTCCTCGATCACCTGCATCGCCGCGGTGTACGGGTCGGGATGGGCCACCTGGCCGTGCGCTTCGATCCCCTCGTCGCGAAGGGTCGCGAGCGCGGCCCGTAGGCGTCGCTCAGCCTCCGGGTGCTCTGCCTGCCCCGGATCCGATTGGGGGCAGACGATCAGGAACGCGGCGGGCGCTTCCGCAGCGCGCTGACGGATGCGGCGGAGCAACGGCTCGCCGAGCACGGTCTCGTTCGCGACCACGAGGACATTCGCCTGGCCGGTACGCGCGGCGACGTCGGAGACGACGTGCGTCAACGGGCGGTCCCCGGCGAGGCGCCGGAGCTCGTCGAGCACGTTCCGGCGGCGAAGCCACCCCGACGTCTCCTCGGGGTGCGTGGAGACGATCAGCTCGTCGATCGGCTCCAGGGCGAGGACGTCCTCCACCGCGGTCACCGGCCCTCCCTCGTAGACGTCGCCGTGCGCGGGGATCCCCGCGTCGCGGAGCGCCGCGACCAGCCGGTCGAGCCGCCGGCCCGCAGCCGCGCGGCGCGAGTTCCGGTAGACGACGTAGCCGGCGCGCGGGTCGTTCACGGGAGCAACGACCACAGTGCGGATCGGGCCCTCGGCCGCCCTCCGGCGGACGGCGTCGACGAGCTCGTCCCCCGCGAGCGTCTCGTTCGCGACGACCAGCACGCGCGTCACGTCCTCCTGCGTGTCGAGCGGCTCGCTCACGTGGATGCCTCCTGCAGCGCGCCGCCCTTGAGGACGACGTGCTTCGCGCCGGGCACGCCGTACTCGTACGGACTGCCGACGACCTGCGGGATCTCGTCGAAGTTGAAGACCGGTGGCGGCGAGGAGACCTGCCACTCGATCGTCATCGCCCTCCACGGGTTGGAGCCGGCGATCGGACCACGTGCCCAGCTCGTGATCATGTTGTAGACGAACACCACCACGGAGGCGCCGAGGACGAACGAGAAGATCGAGATCACCATGTTGATCGCGCCGTACGTGCCGGCGTAGTCGGCCACGCGGCGTGGCATCCCGTCGAGCCCGACCCAGTGCATCGGGAAGAACGTGGCGTTGAACGCGACGAACGTCAGCCAGAAGTGGAGCTTGCCGAGACGCTCGTCGAACATTCGCCCGGTCATCTTCGGGAACCAGTAGTAGATGCCCGCGAAGATCGTGAACACGGAGCCGCCGAAGAGCACGTAGTGGATGTGGGCGACGATGAAGTACGTGTCCGAGGCGTGGATGTCGATGGGGACCGCGGCGAGATAGATTCCCGACAGCCCTCCAATAACAAATGTCGATATGAAGCCCAGAGCGAACAGCATGGGCGTGTTCAGGTGGAGCTTCCCCTCCCAGAGGGTCGCGAGCCAGGAGAACACCTTGACGCCGGTGGGAACGGCGATCAAGAGCGTCGTGATCATCATCGGAATCCGCAGCCAGTCGGCCATGCCCGCAACGAACATGTGGTGCGCCCACACCGAGAACGCGAGCACGAGGATCCCGATCAGCGAGATCGCCATCAGCCGGTAGCCGAAGATCGGCTTGCGGCTGAACACCGCGATCACCTCCGAGATGATCCCGAACCCGGGTAACACCATGATGTAGACGGCCGGGTGCGAGTAGAACCAGAAGATGTGCTGGTAGCCGAGCACGTAGCCGCCGTTGTCCGGCGTGAAGAAGCTCGTGTGCATGACCCGGTCGAACATCACGAAGAACTGCGAGCCCGCGATGAACGGCGTCGCGATGACGACGAGAAGCGACGTCGTGAAGTTCGCCCAGACGAGGAGTGGCATCCGCCAGAAGGTCATCCCCGGCGCGCGCATCGTGATGATCGTGACGAGGAAGTTCAGCGCGGTCGCGATCGACGAGGCACCGGCCCACTGGACGCCCATGTTGAAGAACACCTGGCCGAAAGGCTGCTCGGACGCGAGCGGCGCGTAGCTCGTCCAGCCGGTCGCGAACGCGCCCCCCGGTGCGAGGAAGCTCGTCAGGAACAGCGTCCCGGCGACCGGCAGCATCCAGAACGAGAGTGCGTTGAGGCGCGGGAAGGCCATGTCCGGCGCGCCGAGCATCAACGGCACGGCGAAGTTCGCGAGGCCGGCGAACGCGGGGATGATGAACACGAAGATCATCAGCGTCGCGTGGGCCGACACGAGCCCGTTGAACGTCTGCGTGTCGAAGAACTGCATGCCGGGTTGGGCGAGCTCTGCGCGGAAGAGCATCGCGAGGAAGCCGCCGACGATGAAGAAGAAGAACGTCGTGACGAGGTACTGGACCCCGATCACCTTGTGGTCGGTGTTGACCTTGAAGTAGTCGGTCCAGCGGTACGCGCCGTGGTTCGCGTGGTCGTCGACGAGCGTCGCGCGCCCCGAGATCCAGTACAACCAGTAGTCGAAGGCGCCGAGACCGAGGAGGAAGCCGATCGGGGCGGTGACCATCCCCGCGATCAGGACGATGATCTCCCAGTCGTAGACCGGGTCCCAGCCGAAGATCCACCGGAACGTCACGACGAGGTACATCCCGATGAGGAAGAAGGCGGCCGTGACCCACGCGGCGCGCACCCACCCCGGTCGCATCAGGATGCCGCGCCGACGGGGCGTGTCCCCGTGACCGGTGCCGAGATGCGTCGGTACGGTGGTGGTGCTGGTCACTTGGCCTCCTCCCCGCCAACGTACGCGACGAGCGCGTCGATCTCCTCGCTGGACAGGCTGTCTTTGAAGTTCTGGGGCATGACGCCGGGCTGGTAGCCCGCGACGACGACCGCGTTCGGGTCTTCGATCGACTGGCGGACGTAGTCGGGAACCGACTCGCCCGCCTTCTGCGCGGCTGCGGTGAGGTCGTCGAGCGACGGCCCGACCTGCGCGTCCGTTCCGGCTTTCTTGAACTCGTGGCAGGCGCCGCAGCCGGCCGACGCGAACGTCTTCGCGCCGAGCTCGTCCGTTGCGCCGCTCGTCGTCGAACCGCCGGTGGTCGACCCTCCGGTGGTCGCGCCGCCCGTCGAGCTACCTCCCGCCGCGCCGCCGGCCGACCCGCCTGCAGCGGCGTGCTGCTTCGAGAGCCATGCCGAGAACGCGCCCTGCTCGAGCACGCGGACCGGCGCGCGCATCGTGGCGTGGCCGAGCCCGCAGAGCTCGGTGCAGATCAGCGTGTACGTGCCGGTCTTGGTCGGCGTGACGACGATCTCCGTCTCGATGCCGGGCACGACGTCCTGTTTTTGGCCCATCTGTGGGATCCAGAACGAGTGGATCACGTCGGCCGACGTCATCTCGAACTTCACGTGGCGGTGGAGCGGCATCACGAGCTCGTCCGAGCGGACGTTGCCCGGATAGACGAAGCGCCAGGCGAACTGCTGGGCGAAGACCTTCACCCGCAGCGGGCTCGCGCCGGCGTCCGCGTTCTTCTCGAGCACGATCGCGCTGACGACGCCGATCGCGATCACGAGGATCGCCGGCACGACCGTCCAGATCACCTCGAGTCGCGTGTTGCCGTGGATCGGCGGCCCGTCCGTGTCGTCGTCGGGCTGCGCGCGGAAGGCGATCACGCAGTACACGATCACCCCGATCACGAGCGAGAAGATCGCGATGCAGATGACGGTCGCGAACCAGAACGTGAAGGTGATCCGGTCCATCTCCTCGGACGCGGAGCTCGGCAGCCACTGGATCAGGACAGCGATGGCGGTGGTGATCACGCCGGCGACCACTGCGATCCCGAGCATCTTCAGCAGTGCGCTCCTGCGGGCCACCGTGCGACACTACCAACGTCGCGGAAGCGCCGAACCGGGGACCCAACACCTGTCCAATGGGCCCCGATCACCCCCCTAAACGGGCGCTATTCTTGGCGCCTCGCGGGCCGTTAGCTCAGCTGGTAGAGCAGGGGACTCTTAATCCCAAGGTCGAAGGTTCGAATCCTTCACGGCCCATCGGCACCTGCCACTCAACGGGTGGGAGGCCCCCGGCGGCTTCTACCCAACGCGGGTCGAGCCGGAGTTAGGCTTCCGGCATGAAGCGAACGGCGAAACTTGTCGTTCTCGCGGTCGCCGCGTTCGTGGTTGCCACGAAGAGTGGACGGGAACGGCTGAAGCGCGCTCGGGAGGCGTACAGCCGGTCGATCGCCTCGGGTTCGAAGCCGATCGAGGGCGTTGGCACCGCGGTGGCGGCATTCGTCGGTCTCGCGGAGAGCGGTCCGTTCAAGACGCCATGAGGATGCGTCGCTTGAAGCTTCTCGGCCTTGCGTCCTTGGTGTGCGTCGCCGCCCTCATGGTCGTCTCCGACGCGTCGGCCGGGAACTTCGACAAGTTCCGTATGGGCTGCCTCGATGAGGAACCGGCCGTCTGCCCCGCGGGGACCGTCGGGCAGCCGTACTCGTTGACGATCTACCTCGACAGGGACAGCGATTCGGACCCCGATCGCGGAGCCGACTTCGACTGCGCCACGTACCACGTCTCGTCGGGCGTGTTCCCGCCCGGACTGTCCGTCTCTGACGAGGGTCTCGTCAGCGGGACGCCGACGCAGGCGGGACACTTCGACTTCTATCTCACGGTCGAGTACCACAGGACGTCGTTCTGCCCGGGGAAGACGCCATCGGACGATCGGTTCGTCATCAATGTGAATCCCGGCGCGCCAAAGCTGACGATCAGCACGGCGAGCCTGCCGGATGCGAACGTCAACCAGGCGTACACGTCGCCCCCGCTCGCCGCTTCCGGAGCGCCCGTGAATTCTTGGAGCCTTGCGAGCGGCACCCTGCCCGCCGGTCTGACGCTCGCGCCGAACGGGGTCATCTCGGGGACGCCGTCCCAAGGTGGCCTGTTCGGATTCACGGTGCAAGCGAACGCGACCGGTGCGAGCGACACGCACCAGCTCACGCTGTTCATCCTCGCGCCGCTCGCGATCCAGACGCTGACGGACAAGACGCCGCCCACCGCTGGCCTGACGGCCAAGCGCCTCGTCGACCAGCCTCTCGCGACGGGCGTCAAAGCCGTCGGCGGCCGTGGCCCGTACACGTTCAGCTCCGAGGGCGAGATGCCACCCGGCATCACCCTCGACCCAGCGACCGGGAGCATCGCCGGGGCAGGCACGACCGCCGGCGGGTACCCCGTCACGGTCACGATCACGGACGCCACCGGCGCGAAGGCGTCGGTGGCCTGGAACATCACGATCCTGCCGCTGCTCTCGTTCGCCCGCAACGTCAAGGCACCCGCGGCGGGCCACGTCGGCTCGCGCTACCACTGGACATTCAAGACGACTGGCGCGAGCAAGACCCGTACCTTCGCGCTGCGCGGCAAGCGTCCACCCGGCCTTACGCTCGACAAGGCAACCGGCACCCTCGCCGGGACGCCGACCAAGAGAGGGAGCTACCGGATCACGATCCGAGTCGCCGGGGACTCGGCAACTGTCGTGCAGAAGAGCTTCACGATCAGGATCCGCTGACCGCACGGGCAGGGACCCGACTAGCAGCAGCAGAGCGACGAACGTCTAGGCCCCCGTTGACCAACGGGAGCGAGCGGAGATAATCGCGCGGTGCAGCGTCACGGCGACCCGCGGGCACCACGCTGAGCGTGTCGCCGGCCCGCGCCCCGCGGACGACGGTCGAGACGGTCCGCGGCCCTGTCTCGCTCGACGCGCTCGGCCCGACCCTCATGCACGAGCACGTGTTCATCCTCGATCCGGGCGCTCTCGCGAGCTTCGGCACGCATTTCGGAACGAGCTACTGGGACGAGGAGGCGCGTGTCGCCGGGGCGATCGCAGAGCTCCGGAGGCTGCGCGAGGCGGGCATCGAGACCATCGTCGACCCGACCGCGTACGGCCTCGGCCGCGACATCCCCCGCATCCAGCGGGTCAACGAGGGTGTCGACCTGAACATCGTGGTCGCAACGGGCGTGTACGCGTTCGTCGAGCTGCCGGGCTTTCTCGGGTACCGCACCGACGACTGGATCGTCGACCTGTTCGTGCACGAGCTCCGCGAGGGCATCGGGGACACCGGCGTCAAGGCCGCGTTCCTCAAGTGCGCGGTCGACCGCCACGGGCTCGCGGGGGACGTCCCGCGCATGCTCTCGCTCGTCGCCGCCGCTGCCGTCGAAACCGACGCCCCGGTGATGGTGCACACGCACGCGGCGACGCAGACCGGTCTCGTCGCTCTCGACGCGCTCGTGCGGGAAGGGGTCGATCCGCGGCGCGTGGTGGTCGCGCACGCGGGCGACAGCAACGACCTCGACTACCTGCGCGCGATCGCCGACACGGGCGCGAGCCTCGGCTGCGACCGCTTCAACATCGAGCACTTCAACCCGGACGAGGAACGCATCCAGACGCTCGTGGCGCTCGTGGAGGCGGGCTATGTCGACCGGATCCACCTCGGGCACGACGCCGCGACGTTCCACGACTTCATGGTCGGAAACCCGCTGTTCGCGGACGAGCACCCCGATTACCTGCACCTCTCGACGCGGATCCTGCCGCGGCTGCTCGCCGCCGGGGTCACGCAGAGGCAGATCGACGAGATGCTCGTCGAGAACCCACGGCGCTTCTTCGCCTGATCGTCGGGAGATGCGCCGGTCGCGGCGGAGGCGGGCTCCGGCTCCAACCGCGCTAGTACGCTGGCGCGCGGATGAAGCTCGTCACGGTCGTCGGCAACCGTCCCCAGCTGGTCAAGGCGGCGCCGCTCTCCGCAGCCTTCGGCGAGGCGGGGATCGACGAGGTCGTCGTCCACACGGGCCAGCACTGGGACGCCGAGCTCTCACAGGTGTTCATCGACGAGCTCGGCCTCCCCGAGCCCGGATACCGGCTCGACCTTCGCACGGCGGACGTCCCCACCCTGACACCCGCGATCCGGGCCGTGCTCGAGGACGAGCGGCCCGACATGGTCGTCGTCCTCGGGGACACGAACTCGACGCTCGCCGGCGCCCGCGCCGCGGCCGCCGGCGGGCTGCCCATCGCGCACGTCGAGGCCGGGCTGCGGAGCCGGGATCTCTCGATGCCCGAGGAGCACGCCCGGATCGAGGTCGACGGGCTCGCGGCCCTCCTGCTCTGTCCGGACGAGCGCTCGGCGGAGACGCTGCGAGCCGAAAGGGCCACCGGCAAGGTCGAAGTCGTCGGCGACGTGATGGCCGACGCGACGCTCCGCTTCGCGCCCGTCGCCCGGGCGCGCGTCCCGCCGCCCCACGAGCCGGGCACGTACGTCGTCGCGACGGTGCACCGTGAGGCCAACGTGCGGCCGGAGCGGCTGCGCCGGATCGCGGAAGGGCTCTCGCGCCTCGACGAGCCCGTCGTCCTCCCCGCCCATCCGCGCACGGCGGCGACGCTGCGCGCCGAGGGCATCCCGCTCGGCGCGAACGTCGAGATGGGCGAGCCAATGGGGTATCTCGCGTTCGCCTCTGCCGCCTCGCAGGCGCGGGTGATCGCGACGGACTCGGGCGGGCTCCAGAAGGAGGCGTACTGGTACCGCGTCCCCTGCGTCACGATGCGCCCCTCGACGGAGTGGGTGGACACGGTCGAGGTCGGCGCGAACACGCTCGTCGACGACGACCCGGTCGCGATCGCCGAGGCGGTCCGGGCGGCCGCCTTCCCGGCGGACGCACCGCCGCTGTACGGCGACGGGCGGGCGGCCTCGCGGATCGCCGCCGCGCTTCTCCGTGCATGATGTGACCTCCCTCGGAGAGGAGGCAACGATGGCCGGCAAGTTGGTGCACTTCGAGCTCCCCGCAGCCGACGCGGAGCGGGCGAAGGGGTTCTGGAGCGGCGTCTTCGGGTGGGAGTTCGGTGACTCCGCGATGCCCGGGATCGAGTACTACATGGTGCGCACGGGCGAGGACCAGGGCGGCGCGGTGATGCCGTCGGAAGGGCCGTTCGGACTGGTCGTCTACTTCGACACGGACGACATCGACGGGTCGCTCGCGAAGGTCCGCGAGCACGGCGGCAAGGCAGAGGACAAGCTGCCGATCCCGCACGTCGGCTGGTTCGCGCACTGCAGCGACACGGAAGGGAACGACTTCAGCCTGTTCCAGAGCGACGAGTCCGTCGCCGGGTAACGGGGCCTCACGCCGCTAGGATCCCGGCTTGTGAGCGGCCCGGAGACGACATCCGCGACGGACCCGAGCGCGGCGACGGCCGGCGCGGCGGCGACCGCGCAGTACGAGCTCGCGATCGTCGGCGCGGGCTACGTCGGCGTGCCCCTGGCGCAGGTGTTCGCGGAGGCGGGCCGCAAGGTGGTGCTCGTCGACGTCGACGACGCGCGCGTGGAGCGGCTTCGGCGCGGCGACAGCTACATCGAGGACGTCCCGTCGGCGACGCTCGCGCGTCTGGTCGAGGAGCACGGTCTCGGCGCCACGACGGACTACGACGTCCTCCGCGACGTCGGCGCGATCCTGATCGCGCTCCCGACGCCTCTGACGCGTCAGCGCGAGCCCGACCTCTCGATCATCCTCGACGCCGGAGCCGAGATCGGGAAGCGGCTGCGGCCGGGCCAGCTCGTCGTGCTCGAGTCGACGACGTACCCCGGCACGACACGTGAGGAGCTCCTCCCCATCCTCGAGCGCGAGTCGGGGCTCGTCGCGGGCCGGGACTTCCACCTCGCGTTCTCGCCCGAGCGGGTCGACCCGGGCCGCGTGGACTGGACGACGAAGACCGTCCCCAAGATCGTCGGCGGGATCGACGACGCGTCGACGGAGGCGGCAGCCGCGCTCTACCTCTCGGCCGTCGACGAGGTGCACCGCGTCTCCTCGCCCGACGCGGCCGAGCTGACGAAGCTCCTCGAGAACATCTTCCGTTCCGTCAACATCGCTCTCGTCAACGAGCTCGCGCAGCTGTGCGACCGGATGGGGATCGACATCTGGGAGGTCGTCGACGCCGCCGCGACGAAGCCGTTCGGGTTCATGCCGTTCCAGCCGGGGCCGGGCCTCGGCGGCCACTGCATCCCGATCGACCCCTTCTACCTCACGTGGAAGGCACGCGAGTTCGACTTCTCGACGCGGTTCATCGAGCTCGCGGGCGAGGTCAACCAGAACATGCCGTACTACTGCCGCTCGCGCATCTCGCAGGCGCTCAACCACGGCGCGCGGAAGTCGGTCGCGGGCGCGCGGATCCTCGTGCTCGGGGTTGCGTACAAGTCGGACATCTCGGACTGGCGCGAGTCGCCGGCGGTGAAGGTCATCGCGCTCCTCCAGAAGGCGGGCGCGAGCGTCTCGTACCACGACCCGCACGTCCCGTCGTTCGCGACGGACGGGATCGCGCTCGAGTCCGTGCCGCTCGAGCCGAAGGAGTACGACGCCGTCGTGATCGCCACCGCGCACTCGGGCATCGACTACGCGCAGCTGGTCGCGGAGTCCGACCTCGTCGTCGACCTCCGGAACGCCACCGGCCGCGTCGGGATCTCGAGCGAGAAGGTCTGGAAGCTGTGACCGGCCTGTCCAGACATTCCTTCCGCAGGTGAGCTTCTGGACAGGCCTTTGATCCGCGTCGCCCACGCGGGCGTCGGAGGCTGGGGAAGGAACGTCGCACGCGTCGTCGGCGAGCTCGCCGAGCTGGCGTGGGTCTGCGACATCGACGACGGCCGGCGCGACGAGTACGCGAAGCGCTATCCCGACGCCCGGGTGACGGCGTCGTTCGAGGAGGCGCTCGCCGACGAAGCAGTCGAGGCGGTCACGATCGCGACGCCGGTGCCCACCCACTACGCGCTCGCGAA
This sequence comes from uncultured Actinomycetes bacterium, assembly GCA_963742625.1. Lineage (GTDB taxonomy): Bacteria > Actinomycetota > Thermoleophilia > Gaiellales > Gaiellaceae > Gaiella. The sequence continues at coordinate 792,746 of CAVUMO010000001.1, read as the reverse complement.
GCAGGCGCTCGAGTCCGGCAAGCATGTCTTCGTCGAGAAGCCCCCGGCGATGCGCGGGGAGGAGATGGAGGAGCTCGTCGCCCTCGCCGAGGAGCGGAGCCTCGCGCTGATGCCCGGCCATCTCCTGCTCTACCATCCGGGCCTCCGCCGCGTGAAGGAGCTCGTCGACTCAGGCGAGCTGGGCGAGGTCGCCTGCGTCTACGGGAACCGCCAGAACCTCGGCGTGATCCGCTCGAACGAGAATGCGCTGTGGTCGCTCGGCGTCCACGACCTCTCGGTGATCCTGTGGCTGCTCGACGAGGAGCCGAGCGAGGCCGTCGCGTACGGGATGGACTACCTCCAGGAGGGGATCGAGGACGTCGTGTTCTGCTTCCTCCGCTTCCCGTCGGGAAAGGTCGCGCACATGCACCTGTCGTGGCTCGACCCGCACAAGATGCGGAAGATGACCGTGGTCGGACGCGAGAAGATGGTGGTCTTCGACGACATGGAGCTCGAGCGCAAGGTCACGGTGTACGAAAAGGCCCCGTGGGAGCCGGCCGAGAGCTACGGGGAGTGGCGCACGCGGACGGGCGACATCTACAGCCCGAAGATCGCAAACGACGAGCCGCTGCGGCTCGAGCTCCAGCACTTCCTGGCGCTCGTCCGGGAGGGGCCCGGAGACCACCGCGAGGCACGCGACGGGCTCGCGGTCGTGCGTGCGCTCGACCGGCTGACCGTGAGCCTCCGCGATGGCCGCTGAGGTCCACCCGACCGCGGTTGTCCATCCGGGCACCGTGCTCGGCGACGGCGTGAAGGTCCTCGAGCACGCGGTGGTGGGCAAACAGCCCACGCTGTCGCCCCGCTCGACGGCGAAGCGCGAGCCGCTTCCGCCCACCGTCGTCGGCGAGGGGACCGTGATCTCCACCGGCGCGATCGTGTTCGCGGGCTCGACGTTCGGCGCCCGCGTGATCGTCGGCGACCAGGCGTGCGTTCGCGAGCGGGTCGCGGTCGGCGACGACGTCGTGCTCGGCCGGGGGGCGCTCGTCGAGAACGACACGTCGATCGGCGCGCGCACCCGGATCCAGGCAGACGCCTACGTCACGGCCTACTCGACGCTCGAGGAGGACGTGTTCGTCGCGCCGTGCGTCGTGACGACGAACGACAACTTCATGGGGCGCACCGAGCGACGGCTCGCCTCGATGAAGGGACCGACGATCCGGCGCGGCGCCCGGGTCGGCGGTGGCGCGATCCTCTGCCCCGGGATCGAGGTCGGCGAGGAGGCGTTCGTCGGGGCCGGTGCGGTGGTGACGAAGGACGTGCCGGCGGGGAAGGTCGTCGTCGGCAGCCCCGCGCGCGTCCTCCGCGACGTTCCCGAGGACGAACTGCTCTAGCGTGGGGGAACCCATGGTTCCCCCACGATCCCCCTCCTTCTCCGCAGCGAATCCGACAACCGCGCCTGGCCTCCCGGCCGGCAAAGCCGGCCTCCGGCCGCAAGCGTGGACTCACAGCGACGCTGGACAACGCAAACCGCCACGAGACTCCGCTCTGCCTAGCGGACTCGGACGATCGAGAGCCGGTAGGCGACCGGGTCGGGGGTCGGCATCGTCGCCCGCACCTGGAGGTGGTACCAGCCGGCCTCCGGCGCGGTGTACGCGAGGCGCTCGCGCCTGCCCGAGCGGTTCGAGAGACGGACGCGGAGATCCTGGCGCGCGAGATCCGTGACCGAGATCGTCGACGGACGCCACAGCGCGAGGACGACGCCGTTCGAGCTCGACGGCACGAGCGAGACGAACAGCTTCTCACCGGCGCGGAGCCTGACCGAGTAGACGTCGTCCTGGTCGTCCCAGAAGTCCGTCGAGGCACGCACGAACCGGGCCTTCGCCCCAGCCGGGAAGTACAGGCGGTACGCGTCGGCGCCCGCGTCGTCGTTCGGCTCGTACGCGTCGCGCGGGGGCAGCGGCCGGTCGAGGGCGAGGATCGCGGACGCGATGTCGAGCTCGCCCCAGCCGGTGAGCGCGTCCCGCCCCGGCTCGCACCGTCCACAGCCGGATGCGGAGGACGAATCGTCTGCGTTCCGTTCGATCAGGGCGATCACCTGCTCGGGACGGAGCGACGGTCGAACGCCGAGGATGTCGGCGGCGGCCGCGGTCACCTGCGGCGCCGCGAACGACGTGCCCTCCGGCGGCCGGAACTGGTCGGTCGCGCACGGCGTGTATCCCTGGTCCTGGCACTCGGGCCGATCGGCGGTGAGCTTGCGCGGGAAGGTCGAGAAGACGTCCTCTCCGGGCGCGGCGACGTCGTTGTAGACGGCGTCGCGGTTCGAGAACACCGGCGACGCGCCGTTCCGCGCGAGGGCACTCACGCCGAGGACGTGCGGAAGCGCGGCCGGGTAGCTCGCGAAGCGCCACGGCGTGCGCGGCGCCTGGTCGGCGTTGCCGACCGCTGCGACCACGACGGCGCTGTGGCGGACGGCGTAGGCGATCGCCTGCTGCTCGAGCCGCGAGTACGTATCGCGGCTCGGGTCGCTTGGGTCGCGGAGCCCGCCGAGCGAGATGTTGATCACCCGCGCGCCGCGATCGACGGCCCAGTGGATCGCCTTCGCCTCCGCTTCGACGGAGATCGTCCCGTTGTCGGCGACGACCTTCGCAACGAGCAGCTCCGCCCCGGGCGCGAGCCCCGCGATCCCCATGTTGTTCTCGGGCTCTGCTCCGATGATCCCCGCGACGATCGTCCCGTGCCCGCGGGTGTCCTGCGCACTGCCGCCGACAAAGCTCTTGGCCGCCGCGATCTTCGGCACGAGATCCGGATGCGAGAGATCGATGCCGGAGTCGATCACCGCAACGCGTACCGGCGCGAGGGGGGAAGCTGATCCCAGGCGCCGAACGCGTGCGTCGCCTCGATGTACCACTGGCGGACCGCGAGCGGGTCCGTCGGCGCGAACGCGAGTCGGCGCACAACCGCGGGCTCGACCCAGGCGACACCGTCGAGCCCTCGCAGCTGCGCCGGCGCGGCGTCGACCGAGAGAGCCCGGAGGCCGTCGAGCACCTCCGCGCGGTGGCCGGTCACCCCTTCCACCGCGGCCGCGACGACGTGTGGGTCGGCGCCCGGCGCGATGCCGACGTGCACGCGTCCTGCGACTGCCGGAGCGGGGAGCGCGAGCGCGACGAGCGCCCCGAGCAGCCCGAGGCGGGCGCGGGGGCTCACGCCGCGATCCGGAACGCGAGCGTAGGCCCCGCGACGCCGCCGGCAGTCAGACGGAACGCCGTCGTCGTCGCGACCCGCACCCGGAGCGCGAACGTGCCGTCGGTGGTCGGCGCGACACGCGCGACCTGGACCCAGTCCCCCGCCTCGGTCCGGCGCTGGAGCACGACGTCGGCGACGTCGCGGGCAAGGCCCGTCACACGCACGACGCCTGCCTGTCGCGGCGCGTCGGCCGGGCGGTCGATCCGCAGCACGCCGAGCGTGAACTCGAGCGACTTGAGCCCGAGTCGGTTGCGGACGTCCGAGAGGCGCTGCTCGCTCGTCGCCCCCTGCGCGGTCGTGACGCGGAGGGCCGCCGGTGCGCCCGGGGCGCCCGCTTCGTATGAGACGTCGGTCACCGCGCCCTGCAGGCCGAGCCGGCGCGCGAGCTGCTGGCCGCCGAGCACACGCGTCTCCCAGCGGTGGTTCGGCGACGACTCGTCCCACGGGTCGTCCACCGAGGGGAGGTACGGGAGATCCTGGCCGAACGCGTCGAGCGCGCTCAGCGTCTTTCCTCCGCTCGACGAGAAGTAGAACGTCTCGGCCGGCGCCCCGCCGTAGCTCAAGACCTGGCCCCGTGTCTCGGCGACCGCGCGGGTCGTGCCCGGCGACTCCGCGTTCGCGCCGTAGTAGAGCTGGCTCCGGGCGTCGGAGTAGAGGTCGAAGCTCCGCCCTTCGACGAGGTTCGCGATCGCATAGGTCCGCGCCGCGACGGCCTGTGCTTTCAACGCTTCCAGCGGCCAGTCCTTGGGCATCTCGCCCGGTACCACGCCGAGGAGGTACGACTCCAGCGGGACGACGTTGACGAGCTGGAGCTTTTTCGCGACCCGGACGACGCGCAGGGAGCCGCGGTACGTCTTCCCGTCGACTACGAGGCGCCCTCCGCCCGCGGCCCGCAGTGTGACGGGATCGGCCAGCGTGGTCGGGTCGGCCGTCGCTGCGCCCGCGGCAGGGGGGAGCACCAGCTTCGGACCGAGGGTCAGCTGCCCTTCGACCTGCGCCCGCTTCCCCGAGTCGTCGACCACCGTGATTGCGCCTGGGGCCGTGACAGAGACCGACCCGACCCCGTCCGCGATGAGCACCCGGAGCTTCGCCGGGACGGTCACAGGCGACGGGCCGAGCGTCGTCCCCGGGTAGTAGTGGTCGAGGATCGTGCGGTAGTCGCGCCCGGCCTTCGCCTGGCCGAACGCCCCCCATTGGCTCATGCCGACGCCGTGCCCCCAGCCACCGCCGGCGAGGACGAACGCGGTCGGCGACGATGGGGCCGCCGTCGCCGGGCCGACGCCCGCCGCGATGCTCGCGAGCGCGGCGAGGACGGTGAGGGCGAGTCGGCGCATGAACGTCTTCCCCTGGCTGTGGGCGTTACGCTCGGAGCCGATCTGCGTACTGCTCCTCGTAGTAACGACGGTATTCGCCCGACTTGATCGGCTCCCACCAGGCCCTGTGTGCGCGGTACCAGGCGACGGTCTCGGGTAACCCCGCCTCGCCGAAGGAGTGCTCCGGTGTCCAGCCGAGCGCCCTGAGCTTCGCATCGTCGAGCGCGTAGCGGCGGTCGTGCCCTGCGCGATCCTCGACGTGCCGGACGAGCGACGGGTCGGCGCCGGTCAGCTCGAGGATCCGGTGGGTGACCTCGAGGTTCACATGCTCCTCGCCGCCGACGTTGTAGACCTCGCCGGGCGCTCCCTCGCGGAGCACGAGATCGACCGCCGCGCAGTGATCCTCTGCGTGGAGCCATTCGCGCACCTGCTGGCCGTCGCCGTAGACGGGGAGGGGCTCGCCGTCGAGCGCGTTGGTGACGAACAGCGGCACGAGCTTCTCGGGGTACTGGTTCGGCCCGAAGGTGTTCGCGCCTCGCGTGATCGAGGCGTTGACCCCGTACGTCCTGACGTAGGCGAGCACCTGCAGGTCGCCGCCCGCCTTCGCCGCGCTGTACGGGCTCGACGGGCGCAGTGGATCCGTTTCGGCGGCTCGACCGCCCTTCTCGAGGTCGCCGTACACCTCGTCCGTCGACACCTGGACGAACCGGGCCTCGTTCGCGCGCGCCCAGTCGAGCAGCGTCATCGTGCCGAGGACGTCGGTAGAGACGAACTCCTTCGGGCCGAGGATCGAACGGTCGACGTGCGTCTCCGCGGCGAAGTTCACCACCGCGTCGCAGCCGACCGCCGCCCGAGCCACGGCCTCGGGGTCGGCGATGTCGCCGACGACGAGCTCCGCGCCGGCGCCCTCGAGGTTGGCGGGGTTCCCCGCGTAGGTCAGCTTGTCGAGGACGACGACGGCGTCACCGCCCGCGACGAGCCGCTTCACGAAATGCGAGCCGATGAACCCGGCGCCGCCGGTGACGAGCACGCGCATCCGCGGAAGGGTAGTCGACGTGGGGGAGCCCCTGGTTCCCGTACGAGCCTCTCCCGGCTTGCGGGTCAATATGCCCTCGAAGCTGTTCAGAGAAGCTTGGCGAGGCATGCGCGGAGCCCGTCGCGCCAGTGCGGAAGCGCGGGAGCCCCCTTCTCGCTGCGCAGGACCGAGTACGCGGGCCTCGGTGCACGGGCGCCGAACTCCTCGCTCGTGATGCGCCGGACGCGGCAGTCGAGGGCCGCCTCCTCGAAGAGGGCCTCCGCGAGCTCCGCCCACGTGCACTCCCCGTCCGCGGCGAGGTGCCAGACGCCGAATTGGGGGTCGCCCGCGAGAAGCTCACGCGTTGCCTCCGCGAGATGGCCGACGTAGGTCGGGCATCCTCGCTGGTCGTCGACGACCGCAACCTCGTCGCGCTCGGCGCCGAGGCGGAGCATCGTCCGTACGAAGTTGTGGCCGATCTCCGAGAACAGCCACGACGAGCGGACCACCCACGCCCGATCGCCCGCCGCCGCCTCGCCGTGGAGCTTCGTCCGCCCGTACGCCGAGAGGGGGCTCGGCGAGTCTGACTCGACGTACGGCACGTCCTTCGTCCCGTCGAACACGTAGTCAGATGAGTACGCGACGAGCGGCGCACCGAGCGCTGCCACGTGCGCCGTCCCGCCGACGTTGGCCGCGGCGGCCCCCTGCGGATCGTCCTCGGCGCCGTCCACGTTCGTCCACGCCGCCGTGTGGAGGACGAGGTCGGGTGCCCACGGAAGCGCGGGGGGCTCGTCGCGGACATCCCAGCCGCGGCGGTCCAGCGCGAGCACGTCGTCGTCGGCGAACACGCGCGCGAGGGCGGCCCCGAGCTGGCCCCCGGCCCCGGTGATCAGGGTGCGGCGTCGCGTTCCGAGAGCGTCGGTGTCGTGGTGCTCCACAGGTGGGCGACGTGCGGGTCGTTCCACGCGACCCCGTGCTCGTCGGGGTCGGCGGGATCGTATTCCTCGGTCACGTGGTAGCAGAACAGGATGTCGGTGAGCGCCTCGAAGCCGTGTGCATGCCGGCCGGGGACGTAGATCGCGACGGGATTCTCGTCCCCGATGTCCTCCGTGAACGCCTCGCCGCTCTCGCGGTCGAACACGACGACACGGGCCGTGCCCGAGAGGCAGGCGAACAGGTCGTCCTGGCCCCGCTCGTGGAAGTGGAGCCCTCGGATCACGCCCGCGTGCGAGAAGCTCAGGTTCGTCTGCACCATCCGGCGCGGGAGCGCGCTGTCGCGCCGGAGCTCGCAGAACCAGCCACGCTCGTCCTCGAACCGGCGCAGGGGGATGCGGAGGATGCCCTTCACACTCATCGGTTGACGCCGGTCTCCTCGACCCGGCGACCGATCTCCGCGAGGTGCCTCCAGTGCTTCCCGGCGTCCTCCCACCAGCCTTTCACCTCGACCACGTCGAGACGACCCTCGACGGCGTAGTGCCGATTCACGTCGGTGATCTCGAGCTCGCCGCGGCTGGACGGCTCGAGCGCCTCGATCACCTCGAAGACGTCCGGTGGGAAGCAGTACAGCCCGACGACCGCGTGCTGCGACGGTGGCTCGGCGTAGCGCGTGTCGACCACCCCCGCCTTCTCGACGATGTCCGTGACGTGCCCGTCGCCGTCGTACGCGACGACGCCGAAGTTCTCGGGGTCGGGCACCTCCTTGACGAAGATCTGCGCCCGCCCGGCCCGGCCGGCCCACGCCGCGATCGCGTCCGACTGCGAGCGCTCGAAGATGTTGTCCCCGAGCACGACGACGAGGCTCTCGTCCTGGACGAAGTCGCGCGCCATGCCCACGACCTGGGCGATCCCGCCCGGCTGGGTCTGCACCTTGTAGGTGAGGTCGAGGGAGATCAGCGGGCTCTCCGTCCCCCGTGCCGCGAGGTGCCCGTCGCCGAGGAGGTCGATCATCTGCCCGGCGTGGCCCTTCCCGGTCACGACGAGCACGCTCTCGACGCCTGCGCGCTCGAGCAGCTGGAGCGGGTAGTAGATCATCGGCCAGCTGCCGACCGGAAGCAGGTGCTTGTTCGCGACCCTGGTCAGCTCCCCGAGCCGGGTCGCCTCCCCGCCCGCGCAGACGAGTCCCTTCATGACGCGCGATCGTACTCGTGGCGCCCCGGAGCGGCGTCAGCGTGCGGCGCGACGGGCACGCGCCTCGGTCTTGCGCCGACGGACCCTCGGCACGGCGCGCACCGCAGCGACCCAGACATAGCCGATCGCCGCGAGCGCCGCGGTACCCGCCAGCGCGATCCGCTTGAGGTTCTTCACGGCGTGAAGCCTAGAGAGTTGCGGGCCGGGTAATACTTCACGGAACCTCCCGAGACGAAAGGACGGCCGCGATGGCGAAGAAGCAAGCGGCGAAAATGGCGGACACGTTCGAGACGATCAAGCCTTACCTCGAGCGCGCGTTGAAGGACGACGAGTTCCGGCAGGACCTGAAGGACGCCCTCTCCGCTGCCCGGGAGCTCTACGGGCCGCTGACGAAGAGCAACGGCGTTGCGGCGGGCGCGAAGACGCTTGCGACCGACAAGAAGGCGCAGGAGCACCTCCGCCGCGCGCTGGACGATCTCTCGAGTGCGGCCAACACGTTGCAGGGCTCGAAGAAGAAGAGCCACAAGGGCCGCAAGATGCTGATCCTCGCAGGGGTCATCGCCGGTGCGCTCTACAACCCGTGGACAGGCCCGCAGACCCGCGAGAAGCTGATGGACATGGTCGCCGGCAACGACGACCTCGAGCCACTCGAGACGTACGCGGCGCCCGACGTGCCCGTGAACGGCGGGCCGGCGGACGCGGTCGACGAGGCCGCGGCGACCGCCGGAAAGAGCGCGAAGCCCGCGAAGAGCTAGGGCGTGCCGTTGGAGCGGGCCTCGCGACCGGCGAGCGCCCGCTTCAGCGCCCCCGGCACCAGCCCGCTGCGGGTCGAGATGTCGTTGGCCTGCAGAAGCACCGCGCCCGCACGCGCGAGCGCGACCGGCGCCCCTCCGGCCGCCGGGACGTAGCGGCGGCCGGACCCGAACGAGACGTCGTCCGCGCGCCGCCAGGCGACGAGGAACGGGTACGGCGCGACCGCGCCGTCGTAGCCGAGGTAGAGCAGGTCGACCGGGTGGATCTCGAAGTGGAGGTGCGAAACGCCCCCGTCTGCGTCGCCCGAGCTCCCCACGAAGCCGAGGACATCTCCGGCCTTCACGGTCTTGCCGGCCACGGCGAGCGGCGAGTAGGCGCTCAGGTGCGCGTAGTAGAACTCGTTGCCGGCCGTGTCGCGGAGCCAGAGCCGCCACCCTCCGATGTCGTTCCAGCCGACCGAGAAGAGCGTGCCGTCGGCCACCGCGAGGACGGGCGTGCCCGCAGGCGCGACGAGATCCTCGCCGTGGTGCCACTTGCCGGCCACGTCGGCGCGGTAGGCGCCGAACGTGTCCCCGAAGGCGGCCGGCCCGAAGAGTGGGAAGACGTAGCCGCCCTCGCTGAGTCGCGCCGTCACCTCCGGCGCCGGCTGCACGAGCTCCGGCGGCGCGCCGGGGATCGAGTGCCCTGGCTCGCGGGGCGCCGACGGCGCCGGGCGCGCGGGAGTCGCGGGCGTGATCGACGGCCGCGCCGGAAAGCCCGTGCCGCGAGCGCCGCCGGGCGTGGTCGGCGTGGTCGGCGCGGGGGCCGCGGGAGTCGTCGGCGCAGGGACGGCGAGGGCGTTCGCCGTCGCGACGCCGACCACGAGCTCCGAGCCCGCCGGGAGCCCGCCGTGCTCGGCGACGAGACGTACCCTGAGGCCGATCACGGAGCTCGAGGCGGAGCGCGGCCCGGCCGACGATGTCGAGCTCGTCTGGCCGAGCGCCTCGAGCGTCCCCCAGTCGGCGAGCGGCATCTGGAAGTTCGCGGTCACGGCGACAGGCTGGCCGAGCACGACGAGACCGGTGATCAGCGACGAGCCGACGTCGCCCGTTGCGCCCGCCGCTCCCGCGGCGGCGCCAGCGCGGATCGAGATCGACTCCGCTGTGATCTCACCCCCGAGCAGGGAGACGGCGAGCGCGCGGATGCCGCCCTCGGCCGACGAGGAAGTTCCCGCCTGCGCCGTCACGCTCGCGGTCGACGCGCCGATCCGCAACGCCGAGCCGTCCTCGGGGTAGGAGAACGGGCCGCCGGCGCTCGCCGTGGGGGGCGCCTCGAGGCGACTGGTCGCGCTCGCCGGCACCCCGGGGAGCGTGACCGAGGCGACAAGCGCGGTGGCCCCCGTCGCCGTGGCGGCCGGGTCGGACGGCGCTGCGCCTGCCACCCCGGCGACGATCACGCCGAGCGCGAGAGCGAGCAGGAGCGATGCACGGGCGCTCGTCACGACACGTCAGGGTACCGTCGCGGCTGGCGGGCGACGGTGAGGGCGAGCCGGGCGGCGACGACCACGAGCAGAACGCCGAAGGCGCGACGGGTGACGTCCTCGTCGAGGCGGGTCGCGATCTGCACGCCAAGCTCTGCGCCGACGACCGAGACGGCGCCCACGACGAGCGCGGCCCGCAGCCGGAGGTTCCCGTATGCCCGCTGGCGGAGCGCGCCGGTCGCCGCGGTCGGGACGATCGCGAGGAGCGACGTCGCGGCGGCCTCCACCTGGCCGAGCCCGAGGAGCAGCAGCGTCGGGACGAAGAGGATTCCGCCGCCTACGCCGAACACGCCCGAGAGCACGCCCGCAGCGAGCCCGAGGCAGATCGCCGCCGGGATCGCCCAGCCGCTCACAACACGATCAGGCGGACGCCGATCACCGCCAGGAGCATGGAGAAGGCGAGCGTCAGCGCGCGCCCGGAGAGCCGTTGCTGGAGATGCGTGCCGAGGAGCGCGCCCGCCACCGCGGGGATGCCGATGAGGAGCGCGTATCCGACGCGGACCTCGCCACGCACGGCGTAGAGCACCGTTCCGGCCGTCGCGGTGACGAGGATCGCGCCGAGCGACGTCGCAGCGGCCGCATGCGTCGGGAGGCCGGCGAGGGAGATCAGGAGCGGGACGACGACGATCCCGCCGCCGACGCCGAACACCGTGGAGAAGACGCCTGCGACGAGGCCGATGAGCGCGAGCCGCGCGATCACTCGTGCCGGGTTCGCGGCGCGGTCGCCGTATCCTAGGTCGCCGATGCCGGGCGACCTCCTCCCACGGCTCGCGGCCGAGCCGCAGCGGGCCGCGATCCTCCTCGACGTCGACGGCACGCTCGCGCCCATCGTGGAGCGGCCCGAGGACGCGCGGGTCCCCGAGGAGACCCGGGATGAGCTCGCGCGACTCGTCTCGCGATACGCGCTCGTCGCGTGCGTGAGCGGCCGTGCGGGCGCCGAGGTGGAACGCCTCGTCGGCGTCGCCGGCGTGGCAGTCGTCGGGGAGCACGGTCTCGAGCTCGCCCCGGACGCGGCCGGGTGGGCCGACCGGATCGCGACGTTCGTGGCGGGCGTCGACTGGCCAGCCGAGCGCAAGCCGCTCAGCGCGTCGTTCCACTTCCGTCGCGCGGATGACGAGGCGGCCGCCCGCGCTTACCTGACCCGCGTCGAGGACGCGGCTCGCGCCGAGGGGCTCGTCCCCCGCTGGGGCCGGATGGTGCTGGAGGTGCGACCGCCGGTCGAGGCGCACAAGGGCACAGCCGTCGAGGCGCTCGTGCGGCGCGCGAACGTCTCGCGCGCGCTCTACGCGGGGGACGACACGACGGACGTCGACGCCTTCGCCGGCCTCGACGGGCTGGAGCTCGGCGTACGGGTCGCGGTCGACTCGCCCGAGGCGCCGCCCGCGCTGCTCGCCGCCGCGGACGTCGTCGTCGAGGGCACCGACGGGGTGCTGGCGCTGCTACGCGAGCTCTAGACGGTTAGCGTCCGGGTCGGCGCGCGGCGACCTCGCGCCAGGAGCGCGTGTTGAGGACCTGCTCCTTTGTGAGCCAGGCGCGCCGGGCCTGGGCGACGCCGAGCTCCCGGTAGCCGAGCGCGCCGACGGAGTGCGCGTCGGTGGTGATCGGGACGAGCACGCCGGCCTCGCGGGCGAGCCGCGCGTGCACGTCGCGCATGTCGAGCCGGTCCGGCTGGCTGTTGATCTCGAGGGCCGTCCCTGTCTCGAGGGCGCGCGCGACGACCCGCTCCACGTCGACTTCGGCGCCCGGCCGGCGGTTGAGCTTCCGGCCGGTCAGGTGGCCGATGCTGTCGACGTGCGGGTTGTCGAGCGCCGCGATGATCCGTTCGGTCGGGTTGCGGTCGAACGCCGTGTGGAGCGACGCGACCACCCAGTCCAGCTCCGCGAGCACGTCGTCCGCGACGTCGATCGTGCCGTCTGAGCGGATGTTCGCCTCGACGCCCTTGAGCACGCGGAACGGCTTCACACGCTCGTTGACCTCGTCGATCTCCCGCCACTGCGCCTCCATGCGCCCGTCGCGGAGGTAGTGCGAGTGGTCGGTCAGCGCGAGGTAGCGGTCGCCGCCGGCCTTTGCGGTGCGCGCCATCTCCTCGATCGACGAGCGGCCGTCCGAGGACCAGGTCGAATGGCAGTGCAGCTCGCCCCTGAGGTCCGAGACCTCGACGAGGGTCGGAAGCTCGCCGTCCCGGGCTGCGGCCAGCTCGCCCCCGTTCTCGCGCAGCTCGGGCGGGATCCAGGCGTAGCCGAGAAAGCCGTACAGCTCGTCCTCGGTGCGAAAGCGGTGAACCTCGCCGCTCTCGACGACCGTGACGCCGTACTCGGAGATCGAGAGCCCACGCCGCTGCGCCTCCTCGCGGAGCGCGACGTTGTGGTCCTTCGAGCCCGTGAAGTGCTGAAGGAGGCTGCCGTAGTCCTCCGGCGGCACGACCCGGAGATCGAGGCGGAGACCCTGCTTCGTGACCACGGTCGCCTTCGTGTCGCCCCGCGCGGCGATCTCGAGAACCCACGGCAGGGTGACGAAATGGCCGATCAGGGCGGCCGGATCCGTCGCAGTCGCGATCACGTCGAGGTCGCGGAACGTCTCGCGACCGCGCCGCACGCTTCCCGCACCCGAGACCTCGACCGCGGCGGGATGCTCGCGCAGCGCCTCGACGACCTCGCGCACGACCGGTAGCCCGACGCCGAGCAAGCCGCGGCGCTCCGGCTCGGCCCCGAAGCCCTTGTCCAGCGCAGCGATGATCTTCTCCTCGCTTTTCGCTCCGAGGCCCTGGAGCGTCCGCACCCGCTGCTGCTCGGCCGCCTCGCGCAGCTCCTCGAGGGTCGTCACGTCGAGCTCGCGCCAGATCCGCGCCGCGGTCTTGGGACCGAGCCCCGGGAGCCGGAGGAACTGCGTGACCTCGCCCGGCACCTCGGCCCGCCGCTTCTCGAGCGCGGCCATGTGCCCGGTCTCCGTGAGCTCGACGATCTTCGCCTCGATCGTCCCTCCGATCCCGGGCAACTCCTTCGCGCGGCCCGCGAGGGCGAGCTCGGCAATCGACGCGCCGGTCTCGCGGACCCGTGTCGCGGCTCGACGGTAGGCGATGATGCGGAACCCCTGCTCGCCGAGGACCTCGGAGACGTCCGCGAGCTCGTCGAGCGCGTCCGCGACGTCGCTGTTGCGCGGGAGGGGCGGCATCCGTCGATCATAGGTTCGTTCGCCAAGCGGGATTCCGCAGAAGCGGAATCCCGCGGCTTGATCCCCGCCTGCGGCGGGGCAGATCCCTGAAGGCGGCGGCTTCGCCGCCGCAGCTGCTCTTGGCGGTCGCCTCCAGCGGGCAGACTCCCGGGCGTGGCGGTGAGGGCTGTCGTCTGCGTGCCGACCTACGACGAGCGGGAGAACGTCGAGCCGCTCGTACGCGCCCTCGGCCACGTTCTCGACGTCTCGCGCGACCGCGTGCTCGTCATCGACGACGGCTCGCCCGACGGGACGGGCGAGATCGTCGACCGTCTCGCGGAGGAGCTCCCCTGGCTCGACGTCCTCCACCGCAGGCGCAAGGAGGGGATCGGGCGCGCATACCTTGCCGGGTTCGCGCACGTGCTGGAGACGACCGATGCGCAGCTCGTGCTGGAGATGGACTGCGACTTCTCCCACGCCCCGGCGGACGTCGCGCGACTGATCGCGTCATGCGAAGAGGGCGCGGACGTCGCGCTCGGATCGCGCTGGGTGGACGGCGGCGGCACCGAGAACTGGGGTCTCCTCCGACGCGTGATCTCACGGGGCGGCTCGCTCTACGCGCGGATCGTGCTGGCCGTCCCGGTGCGGGACCTGACGGGAGGGTTCAAGTGCTTCCGGCGCGTCGTCCTCGAGACGATCGACCGCGACGCGATCGCGGCGCGCGGCTACGGCTTCCAGATCGAGGGCACGTACCGGGCGCTCCGCGCAGGGTTCCGCGTGGTCGAGGTGCCGATCACCTTCGTCGACCGCCGCGTCGGCGAGTCGAAGATGAGCGGCGCGATCGTGCTGGAGGCGATGCGCCAGGTCCCGGTCCTCCGCTGGAAGGCGCTCAGGGGGCGCATGTGATCGACACGACCGACGCGACGTTCGAGCGAGACGTTCTGCAGGCGACGGTGCCGGTAGTCGTCGAGTTCACCGCTCCGTGGTGCAGGCCATGCCGCGCGATCGAGCCGTGGCTCGAGTCGCTCGAGGAGCGGCACGAGGGACGTTTGCTCGTCGCACGGCTCGACATCGACTCGAACCTCGGCATCCCGGGACGCTATGGCGTCCTCTCCCTGCCGACCGTGATGGTGTTCGCCCGCGGAGAGCCCGGCGAGACGATCTACGGCGCGCAGCCTCGGCGGCGCTACGAGGAGGCGGCCGACCGAGCGCTGGCCGGCGCCGCGTCCTGAGCGACCCGGCCCCCTGGGACGCCCTGCTCGACGCTCCCGAGGTCGCCTACCGTGGGACGGTGGCGGGGAGGGCGGGCCGGACCGAGCCGCTCCCTCCGGGACTGCATCCTGATGTCGTCGCGGCACTCGCCGCGGTCGGCGTCGACGCCCTCTATGTCCACCAGGCCGAGACCTGGGAGGCGGTGGAGCGCGGCGAGAGCGTCGTCGTGACGACGGGCACCGCCTCGGGGAAGTCCCTCGCCTTCTCGCTCCCGGTGCTGGACGCGATCGCGCGCGAGCCCACCGCGCGGGCGCTCTTTCTCTATCCGACGAAGGCGCTCGCACAGGATCAGGCGCGCTGGCTCGCCCGGCTCGGCCTGCGCGCCCTCCGGCCCGCGATCTACGACGGCGACACGCCGGTCGGCCAGCGCGCGCACGTTCGGCGGACGGCGAACGCGATCCTCACGAACCCGGACATGCTGCACGTCGGGGTCCTTCCCCACCACGACCGCTGGGGCGACGTGCTCCACAACCTGCGCGTGGTCGTCGTCGACGAGGCCCACGTGTACCGCGGCGTGTTCGGCTCGCATGTCGGCAACGTCCTCCGGCGGCTTCGGCGACTCGCCCATGCATACGGCGCCGACCCGGTCTTCGTGCTCGCGAGCGCGACGATCGCGAACGCCGGCGAGCTCGCCTCGGCGCTGACCGGGCTCGACGTCCGCGTCGTCTCGACCGACACCTCCCCCCGTGCCGAGCGCGAGGTCGTGCTCTGGAACCCGGAGCTGCTCGACCCCGAGCTGGGCACCCGCGCGAGCCCGCTCGGCGACGCGAGCAAGCTCCTGGCCGGGCTCGTCGGCCGGGGGCTCAGGGTGATCTGCTTCACGAAGAGCCGCAAGGCGGCCGAGCTCGTGCACCGCTTCGCGAGCGACCGGCTCGACGCGGAGACCGCGCGGCGGCTCGCCCCGTACCGGGCCGGCTACACGCCGGAGCAGCGGCGGGAGATCGAGCGCCGACTCGTCGAGGGCGAGCTGCTCGGCGTCACGGCGACCGACGCGCTCGAGCTCGGGATCGACATCGGCTCGCTCGACTGCGCGATCTCCGTCGGGTTCCCCGGGACGGTCGCGTCGCTCCGGCAGCAGTGGGGCCGCGCCGGCCGGCGCGCGCGCGGGCTCGCGCTGCTCGTCGCGAGCGAGGACGGGCTCGACCAGTTCTTCGTCGACGACCCGCCCGCGCTCCTCGAGCGGAACGCGGAGGCGGCCCTCCTCGACCACGCCACGCCGCGGATCCTCGACGGGCACGTCCTCGCGGCCGCGTACGAGGGGCCGCTCACGACGGCGGACGCCGGGATCCTCGGACCGGAGGCCCTCGAGCGGGCTGCTCTGCTCCCCGAGCTGACGGAGACGCCCGCCGGCTACGTGTGGCGCGGACGGGACACACCGGCCGCGCGGATCTCGCTCCGCTCGGGCGACCCGACGGCGTTCGTCATCGTGGACGAGGAGACCGGCTCGGTGCTCGGCACATCCGAGCAGGAGCGTGCGTACTCGACGGTGCACGAGGGCGCCGTCTACCTCCACCTCGGCGACCAGTTCGCGGTGACCGCGCTCGACCTGGCGACACGAACGGCGCTCGTCCGGCCCGTGACCGTCGACTGGTACACGCAGGCGCGCAAGGAGACGGCGACCGAGATCGCAGAGTCGCTCCGCTCCCGTCGCGTGGCAGGTGTCGAGCTCCACCACGGGCGCATCACCGTCTCCGAGCAGGTGATCGGGTTCCAGCGCAAGGCGATCGCGGACGGAAGCCTGATCGACGCGACCCCGCTCGACCTGCCGGAGACGACCTTCGAGACGGAGGGCGTCTGGTTCTCGCCGGCGGAGTGGCTGCTCGAGGGAATCGACACGATGCCGACCCTCGTCTCGGCCCTCCACGCGGCCGAGCACGCGCTCATCTCGCTGCTCCCGCTGTTCGCGATGTGCGACCGGTGGGACATCGGCGGGCTCTCGACGAACGTCCACCAGCAGACGGGCCTGCCGACGATCTTCGTGTACGAGGGCCACGCCGGCGGGGTCGGGATCACCGAGCGCGGGTTCGCCTGCTTCGACGTGTGGGTGACCGATACCGCGCGGCTGCTGGAGCGCTGCCCCTGCCGCGCAGGCTGCCCGTCCTGCGTCCAGAGCCCCAAATGCGGCAACCTGAACGAGTTCCTCGACAAGACCGCCGCGCGGACACTGCTCGCGCGGATGACCGACTAGCGGGGGATCGCCGCGAGCACCAGCTCGACCGCTTCGGCGGGCGTCGCCGCACGGGGGACGCCCTCCACCTCGGGGCCTCCCTCGAGCACGACGACCGGCCTGCCGAGCCGCATCGCGAACGCGATCTCCGCGATCGTCCCCCAACCTCCGCCGACGGCGATCACGGCATCGCCGGACGCGGCGACGGCGAGGTTCCTGGCGTGCCCGATCCCGGTCACGACGACGTGATCGGCCCATTCGGTCGCGGCCCCGTGCGACTCGCCGGGAAGGATCGCGATCGTCGTTCCGCCTGCTTCGCGTGCGCCGCGCAGCGCCCATGCCATCACCTCGTCGAGGCCGCCCGTGACCACGACGCAGCCTCGCTCGGCGAGCCGACGGCCGACCTCGACCGCGGCCGCCTCGTGCGCGCGTCCACTCCCGATCACCGAGACCTGCAGGCGGCGATCCCGCATGGGAGGAAGGTAAGCGCCGGGACCGGACGGGTCGGTCCCGGCGCAGCCGTCTACGCGTGTGCGTAGTGGGCGGTGCCGCCGCGCCCGGCGGGGAGCGTCCGGGCGGGCGACAACGTCTTGGCCGCGTCGTGCGGCTTGCGCGCCTCCTCCGAGATCCCCGTCTTCCCCCGGAGTCGGGTGCGCATGGAGCCCCTCCACAATTCCATCTCCGTCAAGTACGTCGACGGGGAGCGGGCGGTTTCGAGCAGCATATGGACAGTGGAACGGCGGCAGGCGCGTGGCGACACCCTGGTCGTGGGCGGCGGGTTCGCCGGCGCGTACGTCGCCCGCCTGCTCGGCAAGCGGGGCGCCACGATCGTCAACCCCGACAACTTCATGCTGTACACGCCGCTCCTTCCCGAAGCGGCGGCGGCGACGCTCGAGCCGCGCCACGTCGTCGTGCCGCTCCGGCAGATGTGCAGACACGCCGAGCTCCTCCTCGGACGAGCGGTGAGCCGAGACGCCGAAACGCGCACGGTCGTCGCCGAGACGCTCGGCGGGACCTTCGAGATCGAGTACGAGCGGCTCGTCGTCGCGCTCGGCGCGGTGCCGCGGACGTTCCCGATCCCGGGGCTCGCCGAGCACGGCCGAGGCTTCAAGGACGTCGCCGACGCGATCGAGCTCCGCAACCGGCTGCTCCGCGCGCTCGAGTCCGCCGCCGCACGTCTCGACCCGGTCGAGGCGGAGCGCGACCTCGGCTTCGTTTTCGTCGGTGCGGGCTACGCGGGGGTAGAGGCGCTCGCCGAGCTCCACGACCTCTCCCGGGACGCCGTCCGCCGGTGGTACCCGACGCTCCGCGACGTCCGGCAGCGCTGGGTGCTCGTCGAGCTCGCGCCGCGGATCCTCTCCGAGATCCCGCGCAAGCTGGGGGAGTACACGCACAACTATCTCGAGCGACAGGGTGTCGAGATCCACGTCGAGACCACGCTCGCGTCGTTCGACGAGCGTGATGCGGTGCTCTCCGACGGCACGGTGGTGCCGGCGCGGACGCTCGTCTGGTCGGCGGGCGTGCGGCCGACCCCCGACCTCCAGCTGCTCGACCTTCCGCTGGACGAGAGGGGTCGCGTCGTGGTCGGTCCGACGCTCCAGGTCGAAGGGACGAGCGACGTGTGGGCGCTCGGCGACGGCGCGGCGGTGCCAAACACGCGCACGCCCGGCACCCTAGACCCGCCCACCTGCCAGCACGCCCTCCGACAGGCCCGCAGGCTCGCGAAGAACCTCTCTGGCCCTCAGGAGCCCTACGGCTACCGCATGCTCGGACAGGTCGCCACGCTCGGTCGCTACAAGGGCATCGCGGAGCTTCCCGGGCTCCGGCTCCGTGGGTTCCTCGGGTGGTTCGTCGCTCGGACGTACCACCTGTACGCACTGCCGACGTTCCGCCGGAAGGTTCGCGTCGTGGCCGACTGGACCGTCTCGCTCTTCTTCCGTCGCGACGTCGTCGAGCTGTCCGCGCTCGGCCATCCCCGACGCCTCGATCCGTGACGGACGTCGAACGCGGGCGGCCCGAGCAAACCGAAGTGGTTGTGACACTGCCGGGGCGTCGGACGCACGCAGGCCGGTCAGCGAAGAACGCGCAGCGCGGCCCCGAGGGACTGCCCTCCCTCGAGCACCCGGGCGAAGAGATCGCCCTCGCGCGCGACCCTGTCGAGCACCGCGTCCATCGTGAACGCCGTCGGATCGAGGCCCTCCCGCACCTCGTCCCACCGGAGTGGCGTCGAGACGGGCGCGCCGGCCCGCGGACGGACCGAATAGACCGACGCGGTCGTCTTGCCCGGGCCGTTCTGGTTCGCGTCGACGAGGACCCCTTTGCGCTTCGCCTTCGTCCATTCGGTGGTGACGAGGCCCGGGTGCGCCCGGGCGAGCGCTCCCGCGACGATCCCCGCGAACTCGCGCGCCTCGGCGAAGTCGTGCCGCCTGGTGATCGGGACGAGGACGTGGATCCCGCGCGACCCGCTCGTCTTCGGCACCGACTCGAGCTCGAGCACGTCGAGCGCCTGGCGGACGAGCCGCGCGACCTCGATCACCTCCTCGAACCCCGACCCCTCGGACGGGTCGAGGTCGAACATCACCCAGTCGGGCCTGTCCGCCCGGTCGGCACGCGAGGCCCACGCATGCATGTCGATGCACCCCATGTTCACGGCCCAGAGGAGCGCGAGCTCATCGTCGATCAGCGCGTAGTCGACGATCCTGTTCTCGCCCTCCCGCGTCGAGGCCGGGAATGGCGCCCTGTCGATCCAGTCCGGCATGTGCGACGGCGCCTGCTTCTGGAAGAAGCTCTTGCCCTGCCAGCCGTCCGGGTAGCGCTTCATCGTGAAGGGCCGTTTTCGCAGGTGCGGAACGAGTGCCTCGGCCGCGTCGCGGTAGTACGCGAGCAGGTCGCCCTTTGTGATCCCGTCCGCGGGCCAGAACGGCTTGTCGAGATTCGACAGCCGCAGCACGCGCCGGCCACGGCGGATCTCCGGCTCGATCGGAGGCCGCTCCACCGGGACATCGTCGCGGACCCCGAGGTAGACCGGCGCGCGGAGACGGCCCTCGCGTGTCTTCTCAGCGTAGGTCACCTCCGCGGCGAGGGCGGGCTCGACCCAGGTGACATCCTTCGCGCGGACGCGCGGCATCCGCGGGGTCTCGGCGAGGGGAGAGGTCGCCCGCTCGAGCGGGGCGAGAAGCGAGCGCAGGCGCTCGACCTCGTCGTCTCCGATCCCCGAGCCGACGTTGCCCGCCCAGTGGAGGCCGTCCGACTCGCGGCGCGCGAGGACGAGCGCGCCGAGCTTCGTCCGGCGCCCCTCTCCCCGCGTGTACCCGACGATCGGGAAGTCCTCCTGCGCGCGGAGCTTCAGCTTCTGCCACTCGGGCGTCCGCCGCCCGGGCCGGTACGGCATGTCGGCGCGCTTGGCGACCACGCCCTCGAGGCCCTGCGCCTTCGCGGCCTCGAGCAGCGCGTCCCCGTCCTCGAACGCCGGCGAGAGCCGGACGCCCCGCACCGCGGGATCGAGCAGCTCCTCGAGCAGCTCGCGGCGCTCGCGCAGCGGCCGCTCGCGCACAGACGCGCCGTCGAGCTCGAGCAGGTCGAACGCCATCAGGACGAGCGGGCCCGAGCCGCGTTGCAGCGCCTCGAAGCGCGCGGTGCCCTCCTCGTCGAGGGCACAGACCTCTCCGTCGAGCACCGCCGACGGCGTCCGGACCGCCTTCGTGACGTTGCGCGCGACCTCCCGGAAGCGCTCGGTGAGATCCTTGCCGTTCCGGCTCGTGAGGCGTGCCTCGCCGCCGTCGACCGTCACGATCGCGCGATAGCCGTCCCACTTCGGCTCGAAGAGCCACTCCGGCCCCGCGGGGAGCCGCTCGGTGAGCGACGCGAGCTGCGGCCTGATCGCCTGTCCGTCCGCCTGCGGCGCGTCCTTGCGGAGCAGCAGCCAGTTCTGCTCCTTTCCGTCGAGGTGCGCCGGCACCAGCGTCCAGACGCCGCGTGCCCGCTCTCCGGCGAGCCTGAACGTGAGCCCGCCGTCCTGCTTCTCCTCGAGGAGCTCGTACGTCCCGCGGTCCCAGATCTCGACCGTCCCGGCGCCGTACTCGCCCTTTGGGATCTCGCCCTCGAACGAGCCGTAGTCGAGGGGGTGATCCTCGACGTGGACCGCGAGGTGCCGCACCCCCGCGCGAAACGGCAGGCCTTTCGGCACGGCCCAGCTCGCGAGCGCGCCGTCGCGCTCCAGCCGCAGGTCGTAGTGGAGGCGACGCGCGTCGTGCCGCTGGATCACGAAGACCGGTTTCGCGCCTCGCTCTTGCCCCCCGAACGGCTCGGGAGTTCGTGACGGATCGCGCTTGCGGCGGTAGCCCTCGAGGCTCGACATCGCTCCCATGATCCCCGTTTCACCCAGGCCGGATCGCCGTCTCCGCTCACCGAGCCTTAACACGATCTGCGCCAGTCAGACGAAAGCCCTGCAAATCACGCCCTCAGGGGCCGGGGATAAGCCTGTGGAAAGTGTGGAGAGTGCTCAGACGTGCGCGAGGACGCCCATCGAGCGAAACTTCGTACGGCGGTTCCGCCGCAGCTCGTCCGCCGGCACCTCTGCGAGCTCGTCGAGGTGCGCGACGAGCGCCTCGCGAAGGAGCGTCGCCGCCCCGTCGTGGTCGAGCTGAGCCCCGCCCTCGGGCTCGGGGACGATCCCGTCGATCACCTGGAGCTCGAGGCAGTGGGCCGCGTCGGGCTTGAAGGCGGAGGCCGCTTTCGGCGCCTGCGCCGCGTCGCGCCAGAGGATCGATGCACACCCCTCCGGGGAGATCACCGAGTAGATCGCGTTCTCCTGCATGAGCACTCGGTCGGCGACCGCGATCGCGACCGCGCCACCGGAGCCGCCCTCGCCGATCACGACGGCGACCGTCGGGATCGAGAGCCGCAGCATCAACGCCTGCGAGCGGGCGATCGCGCCACCCTGCCCATGCTGCTCGGCGAGGATCCCCGGGTAGGCGCCGGGGGTGTCCACCAGCGTGACGACCGGGAATCCGTGCCGCTCGGCCAGCTGCATCGTCCGCATTGCCTTGCGATATCCCTCCGGATAGGCCATCCCGAAGTTCCGAGCCGCGCGCTCCTTGAGGTCCCGACCCTTCTGGTGCCCGACGAGCGCGATCGTGCGACCCTCGAGCGAGCCGAGACCGGCGACGATCGCGCTGTCGTCCATCCGTCCCCGGTCGCCGTGGAGCTCGAACCAGTCGTCGAGGATCCGCTCCACGTAGTCGAGCGTGTACGGGCGCTTGTCGTGGCGCGCGAGCTCGACGGAACGCCAGATCTCCTCGTCCGTCGTGTCCTCGCGGAGGCGCTCGAGCTGGCGCTGGAGGCGCTCCAGCTCGGCCGAGAGCTTCGTGCCACGCAGGAGCTTCACCCCCGACAGCTGGGCGAGCCGGTCGCGCAGCCCGAGCTCGGCTTCCTGGGTCACGATCTCGCCTCGAACAGCCGCAGCAGGCGCGCGAGCGTCGGGCGCAGCTCGGAGCGCGGCACGACTCCGTCCACGTGGCCGAAGCGGAGGTTCGACTCGGCGAGACCGAAGTCTTCGGGGAGCTTCTCGCGCGTCGTCTGCGCAACCACACGGGGGCCTGCGAACGACGCGAGCGCGCCGGGCTCGGCGAGGATCACGTCGCCGAGGCTCGCGAAGCTCGCGGTCACGCCGCCCGTCGTCGGGTGCGCGAGGACCGAGAAGAGCGCGCCGCCCGCATCGTGGAGCTCCTCCACCCCGACGACGGTCTTCGGCAGCTGCATGAGCGCGAGGATCCCCTCCTGCATGCGCGCGCCCCCGGAGGCCGAGACCGAGACGACGATGCCCCCCTCCTCCGCCGCCCGTTCGCAGGCACGCGCGAAGCGCTCGCCCACGACGCTTCCCATCGAGCCGCCCATGAAGGAGAAGTCCATCGCGGCGATCCGGCACGGATGCCCGTCGATCGCTGCCCTCCCGGTGAGGATCGCGTCGCCCATGCCGGTCCCGAGCTCCGCCTCTGCCAGCCTCTCGGTGTACGGCTTCAGGTCGAAGAACTCGAGCGGGTCGGCGGAGCGGAGGTCAGCGTCCTCCTCCTCGAACGACCCGGCGTCCGCCAGTTGCCCCACCCGCTCGTGGGCACGGACCGGGAAGTGATGACCGCATTGCGGGCACACGCGGAGGTGCTCGACGAGCTCGTCGTCGCGGTAGTGGGATCCGCATGTCGGGCATGTGTTCGGATGCCCGGCGCCGTCACGGCGGTCGGGATCCGCGTGCTTGTGCTCGATCGAGACGTCGATCTGCCGGGACGACATCCACGGCATCTTAGAACCTGTCGGCTCAAAGCCCGGCTGCGGCGACGAATCGGGCGAGGTGCGCCGGCTCGGCACCCGTGCCGAGCGCCGTGATCCCCAACCCGGCGACCCGCACTCGCGACGCGACGTCGCGGAGGATCGACTCGACGTCGTCCGCATTCGGACCGCCGGGGACGGGCATGAAGCTGGGCACGATGCCCGGCTCGAGCACGTCGACGTCGAGCGCGACATAGGCCGCGTGCACGCCGTCGAGCGCCCGACCGAGGTCGTCGTCGATCCGCTGCTCGGCGAGGTACGCCTGCTCCGGAGGGTCGAGGTCGCGTGCGCCGACGAGCGCCACGTCCGCAGGGAGGACGCTGCCCTCGTCGATCGCCATCCGCAGCGGCATGCCCCAGAGGTTCCCGCTGGGCGACGTCTCGGGGGTGTTCAGGTCGCCGTGGGCGTCGAGCCAGACCACCGCCAGCCGCTCGTGACGCGCCGCGAGGCCGCGGATTGCCCCGACGTGGGCGCAGCAGCAGCCCCCGAGGACGAGCGGGCGCACGGGGATGCCCGTCGCCAGAGCCGCCGTCTGCGCGTCGAGCGAGTCCTCGGCGACGACGAGCGCCTCGGGGTACGGCAGCGCGAGCGACGCGGTCTCCCACATCGCCTCGCCGCCCACGCCCCACGCGCGCGGGACGCGGACGAGGCCCGCAGCGTAGGTCGCGCCGCAGCTGTGGCATTCGTAGCCGTCGTCGAACGCGACGGCGGTCAGCGTCCGGCACTGCGGGCAGCGGGCGCGAAGGGCGCTCACCTCGCCATTGTCGCGGACCGACCTCGCGGCGCCTCGACGCGGACGAGCTGCTTCTCCCAGACGTCGGCCTGCCAGAGGACGCGCATCCCGGCGCGGTCGTAGAGACGCGTCGCGCCCGTGGGGTTCTCTGCGTCGACGCCCAGTGCCACGGTCGTCTCGCCCGCATCGCGAAAGCGTCCGAACGAGTCGCGGAGCAGCGCGAGACCGAGCCCCCGCCGGCGCCACGGCTCGCGGACCCCGAGCATCCCGATCCAGCCCCAGTCGCCGTTCCGTTTCGCGTAGTTCAGCGAAAAGGCGGCGATCTCGTCGCCCGCCCAGACCACCGGCACGAGCGCGGGGTCGATCCGCGGCATGACGAACGCCCGCTCCCGCCAATCCTCGTACGTCCGCGCGACGTGCCCCCATTCGCGGGCGAACGTCTCCTCCTGGGCGGCGTGGAGCTCCCGTCCATGCGCCTCGAGGTCCAGCGGGCGCAGCTCGACGCCCTCCGGCCACTCGGGCGTCGGATGCTCGCTGCCGACATCGGCGACCATCCGGAAGAAGCTGCGTGCTCGCGCGAAGCCGCGGGCGAGGAAGAGCCCCGGGGCCCGGTCGTCCCCGATGAGATGCGCGAGCTGGAGGACGACAGGCCCGTGGGCCGGCCACTCGGCCTCGAGCTCGTGCACGCGCCCCTCGAGCAGTTGGACGACGAGCGCGCCGACGCCCCTGCCGGTCAGCTCGGGATGGACGTACGCGTCGCCGATGAACCGCGCGCCCCTGCGGTCGAGGAGCTGTGCGACGCCTGCGAGGCGTCCGTCCAGCTCGATGAGCCACGCGTCGCGGTCGAGGTCGATTCGCTCCCAGTCCTCGCGCAGGTCGCTCTCGGTCCAGTCGGACGCGCCCCAGATCGCCTCGTCGGAGGCCTGCAGCAGCGCTAACGCCTCGGGAAGACGGTCCGGTGTGGGGCGCGTCACGATCACGCGCGCACCCTAGGTCGACTCGGCCCGCGGAGGGGTGCGGCCGCCCGTACTCTGGCCGGATGGTCGTCCGCACGCTCGCTCACTCCGACTGGCCGGACGTCGCGCGCATCTACGAGGAGGGTCTCGCGACCGGCGTCGCGACCTTCGAGACGGAGCTGCCTTCATGGGAGATGTGGAACGGCGCGCACCTCCCGGCGCCGCGGCTCGTCGCAGAGCGCGACCGTGGCGTCGTCGGCTGGGTGGCGGTGTCCCGTGTGTCGCGCAGGCCGGCGTATCGCGGTGTCGTCGAGCACTCGATCTACGTCGACGCAGGCGCGCGCGGGAGTGGTGTCGGACGGACGCTCCTCGAGGCGCTCGTCGCCGAGGCGCCGGCGCACGGCATCTGGACGATCCAGACGTCGATCATCGAGGCGAACGAGGCGAGCTTGCGGCTCCACGAGAGACTCGGCTTCCGCGTCGTGGGGCGACGGGAGCGGATCGCCCAACTGGACGGAGCCTGGCGCGACACGCTCCTCCTGGAGCTGCGCCTCCCCTAAAACGTGGGGGAACCCATGGTTCCCCCACGAGCCCCCTCCTTCTCCGCCGTTGCCCGCCGACCGTTCCTGACCTCCCGGCCGTCAAAGCCGGCCTCCGGTCGCCACGGCGTGCGCACCCCCACCGGCGACATCGCAGTTCGTAACGAGCTCTGCCTGCTTTAGTCGTTCCAGCGGCGGAAGACGACGACGGCGTTGTGGCCGCCGAAGCCGAACGAGTTCGACACGCCGATCTCGACCTGGTCGTTCCGCGCCTCGTTCGGGATGTAGTCGAGGTCGCACTCGGGATCGGCGACCTCCTGGTTGATCGTCGGCGGCAGGATCCCACGCTCGAGTGCGAGGATCGTGAACGACGCTTCCACCGCCCCCGCGGCGCCGAGGCAGTGCCCCGTCGCGCCCTTCGTCGACGAGATCGGCGTGCGGTACGCCTTCTCCTCGCCGAGCGCGAGCTTGATCACCCGCGTCTCGGCGCTGTCGCCCACGGGCGTCGAGGTGCCGTGTGCGTTGATGTAGCCCACCTCGTCCGGGGAGATGCCCGCGTCGGTGAACGCCATCTCGAGCGCGCGGGCAGGGCTCTGGCCGGTGGGGTCCGGGTCGGACACGTGCGTGGCGTCGGACGAGACGCCGTACCCGAGCAGCTCCGCGTAGATCTTCGCGCCGCGCGCGCGGGCGCGCTCGAGGTCCTCGAGGACGATCATCGCCGCGGCCTCGCCCATCACGAACCCGTCCCGCTCGGCGTCGAACGGGCGGGACGCGGCCTTGGGGTCGTCGTTGCGGCGCGAGATCGCGCGCATTGCTCCGAACCCTGCGATTCCGACGCGGGAGACCGGCGCCTCGGTGCCGCCGCAGATCATCACGTCCGCACGCCCGAGGCGGATTGCGTCGAGCCCGTCGCCGAGCGCCATGTTCGAGGCGGCGCACGCCGTGCACTCAGAGAGGAGCGGCCCCTTCGTCCCGAGCTCCATCGAGACCCAGCCCGCGGCCAGGTTCGGGATGATCTGGACGATCGAGAACGGGTTGACGCGATCAGGACCGCGGGAGTCGAGCACCTGGATGCACGACTCGAATGACTTCAGCCCGCCGATCCCGGTCGCGACGGCGGCGCCGATCCGATCGGGCTCGCTCGCGATGTCGATCCCCGAGTCTGCCTCCGCCTGGCGAGCCGCTGCGAGCGCGAGGTGCGTGAAGCGGTCCATCCGGCGCGAGGCCTTGTAGTCGACGTAGTCCGTGACGTCGAGGTCGTCGATCTCGCAGGCGAAGTCGACCGGGAAGCCGGTGGTGTCGAACTGCGTGATCGGGCCGGCGCCGGACTCGCCCGCGACGAGGGCCGACCAGGAGTCCTCCACCGTCCTGCCGAGCGGGCTGACCATGCCGAGGCCCGTCACGACGACGCGCCGCCGGCCGTTCGGCCCCGATCCGTTCTCGCTCATGCCGGCCACGCTACATCCCGAGCCCACCGTCGATGAGGAGCACGACCCCGGTGACGAAGCGCGCCTCGTCGGCGCAGAGGAACCGGACCGCGCCGGCCACGTCCTCGGGGTCGCCGAGCCGCCCGAGCGGGGTCGCGTCGAGCATCGTCTTCGTCGCCTCCTCCGGAAGGACGTCCGTCAGCCGCGTCCGGACGTAGCCCGGTGCGACGACGTTGGCGCGCACGTTCCGGCTCCCGAGCTCACGGGCGAGCGACTTCGTGAAGCCGATGATCCCGGCCTTCGACGCTGCGTAGTTCGTCTGCCCCCAGTTGCCGTGGACGCCGACGATGGAGGAGACGTTGACGATCGCGCCGGCCCGCCGCTTCATCATCGGCCTCGCCGCGGCCCGGCAGGTGTAGAAGACCGACGAGAGGTTCGTCTCGATCACGGCACGCCAGTCGTCGTCGCTCATCCGGGCGAGCACGCCGTCCCGTGTCAGTCCCGCGTTGTTGACGAGGATGTCGAGCTCGCCGGCCTCTTCCACGAGCGCTTTCGCCGAAGCCGAGTCCGAGACGTCCGCCTCGACTGCCCGGCCGCCGATCTCCTTCGCGACCGCCTCCGCCTCGTCCCGACCGGTGTGGTACGAGAGCACGACGCTGGCGCCGGCCCGTCCGAGCTCGAGGGCGATCGCCCTGCCGATCCCGCGGGACGCGCCGGTGACCAGCGCGACCTTGCCGTCGAGCGAGGCGAAGCTGCCCGCGCTCATCGCGAGGCGAGGGCTTCCTTGGCCTTCTCGAGGCTTGCGAGGTCGTTGACGGAGATCGTCCGGACGCCGCGATCGATCCGCTTGACGAGGCCGGACAGCACGTTGCCCGGCCCGATCTCGACGAACGTCGTAACGCCGTCGCGCACGAGCTCGTGGGCCGCCTGGGTGAACCGCACCGGCGCGGTCAGCTGGTCGACGAGCAGCGAGCCGAGCCGCTGGGCCGGCTCGATCTTCGCCGTGACCGTCGACATGAACGGCGCGACGGGGTCGGCGAAGCGGATCTTGTCGATCGCGGGCTTGAGCCGGTCGGCGGCGCGCGCGACGAGCGGGCTGTGGAACGCCCCGGAGACCTTGAGCCTGATCGCTCGTCGGGCGCCGAGGCTCTCGGCCTCGGCGCAGCACTCCTCGACCGCGTCGCTCTCGCCCGAGACGACGATCTGCCCCGGGCAGTTGTAGTTCGCCGGCCAGACGCCGAGGATCTTGCGGCAGAGCGTCTCGACATAGTGGTCCTCGAGCCCGAGGATCGCCGCCATGGCACCCGGGCGCTGCCGGGCCGCCTCGGCCATTGCGAGTCCGCGCTCGCGGACGAGGCCGATCGCCTCGCCGGTGCCGAGCGCCCCGACCGAGGCGAGGGCGGCGAACTCGCCGACCGAGTGGCCGACGACGACGTCCGGCTCGATGCCCTCCTTGCGGACGGCCGCGAGGATCGCGAGGCTCGTCGCGACGAGCGTCGGCTGCTGCACCTCGGTCTCGACGAGCTCCTCCAGGGGAGACTCGAAGCAGAGATGCGCGAGATCCATCCCGGTCGCCTCCGAGCCGACCCGGTAGACGTCCATCGCCTCCGGCACGGCCTCGGCGATCTCGCGTCCCATGCCGACCTCGAGTGAGCCCTGCCCGGGGAAGCAGAACGCAACCTTCATGTCCTTCCTCCTTGCGTGCACGTGATCGCCGCTCTCATCGCGTATCCGTTCGCCGTTCCGTTCCGAGGTCCTAGGCGCCCGCGCCGTTCGTCGCGCCCCATTCGAGGAGCGCGGAGCCCCACGTGAGGCCGGCTCCCATGCCGGTCATGAGGACGAGCGCGCCGTCACGCAGACGCCCGTCCGTCCGCGCGTCCTCCAGGGCCAGGGGAATCGAGCCCGACGAGGTGTTGCCGTACCTGTCCACGTTCACGACCGTTCGTCCATGACGGACGCCGAGCTTACCGACAGCGTGGTCGATGATCCGCTTGTTTGCCTGGTGCGGGACGTAGACGTCGACCTCGTCGATCGTCTTCCCGCACTCGTTCAGTACGGCGGTCGCGGACGAGACCATCACGCGTGTCGCGAACTTGTAGACCTCGCGGCCGTTCATCCTGAGCAGCGACTCGGGGTGGTCGAACACGCGCGAGCCGCTCCCGGGAAACTGCAGGTGGACGCCTCCTCCTCCGTCGGCGCCGAGCTCGAAACCGAGGAAGCCTCCCCTCGCGACGGGCTCCATCACGACCGCTCCCGCTCCGTCCCCGAAGAGCACGAGCGTCGAGCGGTCGTGCCAGTCGAGGATGGTCGACAGCACGTCCCCGCCGACCACGAGGGCGCGGCGAGAGAGACCCGAGGCGAGCATCCCGTACGCCTGCGCGAGCGCGTACATGAAGCCGGTGCATCCTGCGAGGAGGTCGTACGCCGCCGCGTCGGGCGCGCCCAGCGCGTCCGCCATCAAGGCGGAGGACGTCGGGAACATCATGTCGGGCGTCACGGTCGCGCAGATCAGCAGGTCGATCTCGGACGCGTCGACGCCCGCGTCGGCGAGGGCGGCGCGCGCGGCGGGAAGCGCGATGTCGGTCAGCGCCTCGCCCTCGCTCACCATGCGCCGCTCGCGGATCCCGGTGCGCTCTTGGATCCACTCGTCGGACGTGTCGACGTACTGCGCGAGATCGTCGTTCGTGACGACCCGATCGGGCACGTTCACGCCAAGCCCGGTGATCCCGATCCGCACGCCGTTCGCCGACCCGATCACGGCGTCAGCGCTCCACCGCGAACGTCAGCGTCCCGCGAGCGGCGAGCTCGGTGCCGACGTGCGCGGTTGCCTTGCCGCGGCCGATCGGGCCACGCACCTGGTCGATCTCGCAGGTGAGCGTCAGCGTGTCGCCGGGCGAGACGATCCGCTTGAAGCGGCAGTCGTCGATCCCTGCGAAGAACGCGATCCGTCCCCGGTTCTCCTCCTCGGCGAGCACGGCGACCGCGCCTGTCTGGGCCATCGCCTCGACGATCAGCACGCCCGGCATCACCGGTCGCTCGGGGAAGTGCCCTGCGAACCACCAGCCGTCCTCGGGAACCCGATACGACGCCGAGACCCTGGTGCCGGGCTCGAGCTCGACCACCTCGTCGAGCAGCAGGAACGGGTCACGATGCGGGAGGATCGACGCAATCGTGTCCCGCCCGAAGGGCGGGGTCGGTATCACGGAGGAAGTCTACTCGGGCCGGTGGCGCTCAGCGGCGCCGCAGGACGGCGCGGTTCCCGGCCTCGTCGTGCGCGACGACGACGAGCGTCCTGAGCGACTCGATCCCGCGTAGGCGAACGTCCGTCGCGGCCGCCACCGCGATCCGGCGGAGCGCGCCGTTCGCCCGGACGGCGAGGACGGCCGGCTCGGACACGCGGAGCACCGCGGGCGACGTCGAGACGACGCGAACGACCGGTGCCGTGCGATCCAGCACCACGGGTAGCTCGACACGCGCGGTCCCGTTCGGGTCGACGGACTCGACCGAGACGACGTACGCACCGTCGCGCGCGCGGCCGATGCGCTTCGTCCCATCCCAGGTCGCGGCCTGCGTCCCCGCGTCGAACGACCCTGCGAGCGGGGTCGCGATCCACTTCCCGCCACGGAGGATCCGAACGGTGAGACTCGCAGGCGCCGCGAGCGGGACGGTGATCGTCAGCGTGTCGCCGCGACCGTCGCCGTTCGGGGTGAACGACGCGGCGTCGAGCGCGACCCGTCCGAGGGTACGAGTGACGAGCAGCGGAACATCCACCGTCGCGACCCTCCCGCCCGTCGCCTTCGCAGTGAGCCTGAGGGTGTACGACCCGTCCGCGAGCGACTGCCCGACGACCGCGATCGTGCGCTCGCCGGCGCGACGCCAGCGCAGCGGAGCGGCCTGCGCGACGACCGCGCCGGTCGTGTCGACGACGTCGGCGCCGACATTGGCATCGGCGCTCAGCGTGAACCCGACGTCGGCGGCGTCACCCTGCCCGTCGCCGTTCGGCGTGAGCGTCACGGGCTCCGCGCTCGCGGCGGCTATTTGGAGCGCCGTCGTCGCCTGCGTGCCGAGCGTGCCGACCGCAGCGGTCGCGCCGGGCGCCTCGATCCGCCACCGGGCGCCCGCCGGAATTGGGCCGGGCGGCCGCCACGTCCAGTCGACGCTCGCGCTCGTCCCGCTCCCCGCGCCGAGCTCGGCCCCCGTCGCGTCCGTGACCGTCACCCGCCACGCGAGCGCGGAGGAGAGCCGCGCCGTGAAACGGACGCCGCCGCCCTCGTCCGGTGCGGCGAGCGGGGCGTAGAGCTTCGGGAGCCCGAGCGCGGCGACGCGCTTTGCGATCGACGGAAGCATCGCGTAGAGCCGTTGTCCGGGGCACTCCGTCAGCCCCGTGTCACGGTGGCCCGAGATCGCGCGAAGCAGCACCGGGATCCCCGGGTTGAAGCGCTCGTTGCCCGACGAGATCGCGTTCACCGTCGACAACGGGTCGACGTGCGCCAGGTCGAGGCGCCAGGCGAGCGTTCGCACGAGCGCGTCGACCGCGGCCTGCGGTGGGTCGGCCGTCTGGAAGTTCCCGAGCACCGCGATCCCGAACGAGCCGGTGTTGAACCCCTTCGCATGCGCGCCGACCACGTTCCGGTCGATCCCCCCATAGCGGCCCTCGTACACCGTGCCGAACCGGTCGACGAGCGCGTTGTAGCCGATGTCGTTCCAGCCGTTTCCCTTCACGTGGTAAACCTCTATGCCGCGCACGATGGCGGGCGCCTGGAGTCGCGAATAGTCGTTCGTCCCGGCCGTGTGGTGCACGAACGCCATGCGCAGCGTATCCGCGTAGATCGGCGCCGCCCGCCGGATCGACTCGTCCGCCTGCCAGCCGCTGCGTGGCACGAGCTGGGGCGCTCCGGCCGACGCCGTCACCCTGAGCGGCACCTTCGAGATCGGGCTCCGCACCGTCAGCGCCCGCGCCCGGCTCACCCGTCCGTGCGCGCGGACCTCGACGCGGTCGGCCTTCCCGACCCAGACCGGCGCGCCGAGGCGCCAGCCGCGCGTCGCGCGGGCCTCCGCGCTGCCGGGGTCCGGCGCGTCGCCGGCGTCCTCGACCACGGGCCGCCAGGCCGACCAGCGGCCGTTGGCACCCTGCGTGCGGAAGTCGAGCGTCCCCGGTCCCCGCCAGTGGATTCCGGCGAGCTGGAACGACGTGACGCGACCGCTCGCGCTCAGCGTCCGCTCGCCGTGCAGCACAAGCTCGTGCACCTCGAGCGAGGCGAGGCCGGCGGCCGCGTGTCCCGGCAAGAGGAGCGCGACGAGCAGTGGGAGACCGAATCGGCAGAGCATGCAGGGGAAACCAGGGTGACGCAGCACGCCTTCTCCGGCAAGCGCCGCGCCCCTTCCCTCACGGGATGCTTACCGGGCCCGCCGCGGCGGACGGGCGGCGTGACGCTGGTACATTCGAGACGTCGTGAACGCGGGCCTCGGGCGAGCGCTCGGAACCTTCCTCGTGGGGGTCGCCGCCGCGCTCGTGCTCGCCGGGACCGCAGCGAGCGCTCCCTCCGGAGCGAAGGTGCTCGTCGTCGAGTTCGACAACGACGTTAATCCCGTCACGCAGGACTACTTGATCGACGAGATGCGGCGCGGCGCCAACGACGGCTACGCAGCCGTCGTGATCGAGATGGATACGCCGGGCGGACTCGGCTCCTCGATGCGTGCGATCGTGAAAGAGATGCTCGCGGTCAAGGTTCCCGTCGTCGTCTACGTCGCCCCCTCGGGGTCGAGCGCGGATTCCGCCGGTGCCGTGATCGGCCAGGCCTCGGATATTCTCGCCATGGCGCCGCAGACGAACATCGGCTCGTCGACGCCCATCACGTCGACCGGCGCGAACTTCGGCTCCGACCTGCGCAAGAAGGTCGTCAACGACGCAGCCGCCTACATCGGCGAGCTCGCCCGGGAGCACGACCGGAACGCCGAGAAGTCCGAGGCGATGGTGCGCGACGCCGCGAACTACGGCGCGCGCGAGGCGCTCCAGCTCGGGATCATCGACGTGATGTCGCCGAGCGTCCCCGCGTTGCTCGAGCAGATCGACGGGCGCACGACCGTCCCGAAAGGGCTCGTCCTGCACACCGCGGGAGCCGAGCTCGAGCGCGTCGAGATGCCGTTCTGGAAACGGGCGCTCGACCTGCTGATCGACCCGAACGTGATCGCGCTGATGCTCTCGCTCGGCCTGCTCGGCATCGTCGTCGAGCTCTGGAACCCGGGACTGATCTTCCCGGGCACGGTCGGCGCAATCTCGCTCATCATCGGGTTGTACGGCCTCCAGGTGCTTCCCGTCTCGGTCGCAGGCCTCCTGCTGATGCTGCTCTCGGCGGCGTTCTTCGTCGCCGAGGCGTTCGTCCCGACCCATGGCGCGCTGACCGTTGCGGGCGGCATCACGTTCGTCCTCGGGGCGCTCCTCCTCTTCGACCCGGCCGGAGACGCGTACCAGGTCTCGATCTGGACCGCGCTCGGGATCGCCGGCGGGCTCGCGCTCCTGCTGGGCGTCGCGCTGTCGCGCGTGGCGAAGGCGCGTCGCTACCCGGTCGAGGTCGGCGTGACGCAACTCGTCGGCGACGACGCCGTCGTGAGGCGCGACGGCTGGGTCGCCGTGGCCGGCGAGCTGTGGCGCGCCCGGACGCCCGACGGCACTCCCCTCGTCCCGGGCGAGCACGTCACTGTCGAGTCCGTCGAAGACGGGCTCGAGCTCGTCGTAGGATCCCCGCACCCGACTGAAAGGGCCTGATGTCCGCTGCGCTGATCGTCCTCGTCGCGATCCTCGTCGTCCTGCTCATCATCCTCTTCGCGGCCGTCAAGGTCGCGCGGGAGTACGAGCGGGGCGTCATCTTCCGGCTCGGCCGCCTGCTGCCGCAGCCGAAGGGTCCCGGGCTCTTCATCCTGATCCCCGTGATCGACCGGATGGTGAAGGTCGACCTCCGCACGGTGACACTCAACGTGCCGCCGCAGGAGGTGATCACGAAGGACAACGTGCCCGTCCGGGTCAACGCGGTCGCGTACTTCCGGATCGTGGAACCGAAGGCGGCGATCGTCCAGATCGAGAACTACATGGTCGCTACTTCGCAGATCTCGCAGACGACGCTCCGCTCCGTACTGGGCCAGCACTCCCTCGACGAGCTGCTCTCCGAACGCGACAAGATCAACCAGATCCTCCAGGCCATCATCGACGAGGCGACCTCGCCGTGGGGGATCAAGGTCTCGATCGTCGAGGTCAAGGACGTCGAGATCCCGAGCGACATGCAGCGGGCGATGGCGCGCCAGGCCGAGGCCGAGCGCGAGCGGCGCGCGAAGGTGATCTCCGCCGAGGGTGAGTTCCAGGCCTCGGAGCGTCTGAAGGATGCGGCCGGGGTGATGGCGCAGGAGCCGATCACCGTGCAGCTCCGCTACTTGCAGACGCTGCTCGAGATCGGAGCGACGAACAACTCGACGATCGTGTTCCCGATCCCGATCGAGTTCCTCGAGACGCTCGGCCGCGGGCCAAAGCCGGAGAAGTGATTCGGGCGGATGCGCGTCGTCGGCGTCGCCCTCGTCGCACTCGTCCTCGCCATGCTCGCCGCGGCGGCCGTACGCGGCGTCAGACGGGCGGCGTGGCCGCACGACGTCGAGGACGCCGGCCGCAGCGTCACGCAGGCGATCGTCGAGGGTCTGATCGTGCTCGCCGTGGTGATCCTCGGCGTCGTGATCGTCGTCGCGTTTGTGGACTAGGCGCTACTCACCATCCGGCTCGGGAGCCGGCTCCTCGTTGGGCAGCTCCGTCTCGTCGTCCGAGCCGATCACCGGCGCGAGGGTCGAGACCTGCTCGCCCTCGCGGAGGCGCATCACGATCACGCCCTGGGTCGCCCGGCCGAGCCGTTTGATCCCGTCGACCGGCGTCCGGATCACGGTGCCGCCGTCGGAGATCAGCATCACCTGGTACCCCTCACGGACGATCCTGGCCCCGGCGAGGCTACCCTTGCCCTCCACGAGCTGGGCCGTCTTGACCCCCATGCCACCGCGGCCCTTGACCGGATACTCGGAGACCCTCGTTCGCTTTCCGTAGCCGTTCTCGGTGACGACCAGGAGGTCGGCGTCGTCCTCGGCGACGTTGACCGAGATCACCTCGTCGCCCGGCCGCAGCCTCATACCGGCCACGCCCGAGGTGTCGCGCCCCATCGACCGGACGTCGGTCTCGTGGAACCGGATCGCCTGGCCCTTCCTCGAGACCATCAGGATGTCGTTCTGCCCGGTCGCGTGTCGCACGCCGATCAGCTCGTCGCCCTCGCGCATCTTGATCGCGATGATCCCGTCGGCCTTGAGCGGCGTGTTGTAGGAGGCGAGCTCCGTCTTCTTGACGACGCCCTTCTTCGTCGCGAAGACGAGGTACCGAGCCTCGGTGAAGTCACGCGTCTGGATGACCGCGCGCACCTGCTCGTCCTGTCGGAACGGCAGCAGGTTGACGAGGGCTCGCCCGCGAGACTGCCGCGAGCCGAGTGGCAGCTCGTGCACCTTCAGCCGGTAGACCTTGCCGACGTTCGTGAAGAACAGGATGTAGTCGTGCGTCGATGCGACGAACAGGTGCTCGATGTAGTCCTCGTCCTTCAGCTCCATGCCCATCACGCCGATGCCACCCCGCCGCTGCTCGCGATAGGTGGTGACCGGGAGCCGCTTGATGTAGCCGGAGCGCGTGATCGCGATCACCATGTCCTCTTCCGCGATCAGGTCCTCGAGCTCGAGCTCGTCCTCGGCGGCGACGATCTCGGTGCGGCGGTCGTCGTGCCGGCCGTACCCCTCCTTGATCTCGAGCAGCTCTTCGCGGACGACCCCGTCGACCCGCGTGGGATCGCCGAGGATCGTGCGTAGCTCGAGGATGCGCTCCTGGAGGTCGGCGAACTCGTCCTCGACCTCCCTGCGCGCGAGGCCGGTCAGCCGCGCGAGCCGCATGTCGAGGATCGCCTGCGCCTGGACCTCGGAGAGCGCGAACTCGGAGATCAGACCGTTGCGTGCCTCCTCCGTGTCCGCCGCGGCCCGGATCAACGCGATCACGGCGTCGAGGTTGTCGAGCGCGACCAGGTAGCCCTGGAGGACGTGCGCGCGCTGCTCGGCCTGGCGCAGCTCGTACTTCGAGCGGCGGACGACGACCTCGCGCTGGTAGTCGAGGTAGTGCCGGACGAGCTCGAGCAACGACAGCGTCTTCGGGACCCCGCCGACGAGCGCAACCGCGTTGTAGCCGAACGTCGTCTGGAGCGGCGTGTGCTTGAAGAGCTTGTTGAGGGCGACCTGCGGGACGGCGTCGCGCTTCAGCTCCACCTGGATGCGCATGCCCGTGCGGTCGGAGTGGTCGGCGAGGTCCGAGATCTCGGTCAGCACCTTGTCGTTGACGAGGTCGGCGATCTTCGCGATCACGCCGCTGTCGCCGCCCTTCTTGACCCCGTAGGGGAGCTCGGTGACGACGATCGCGGACTTGCCCCCGCGCAGCTCCTCGATGTGGGCGCGAGCGCGCATGACGATCCGGCCACGGCCCGACCGGTAGGCATCCCGGATGCCCGCGCGACCGACGATGAAGGCTCCGGTCGGGAAGTCCGGACCCTTGATGTGCGACATCAGCTTCTCGACGTCGGCCTCGGGGTCGTCGATCATCGCGACGATCGCGTCGACGACCTCGGGGAGACGATGCGGCGGCATGTTGGTCGCCATCCCGACCGCGATCCCGGCGGAGCCGTTGACGAGCAGGTTCGGGAACCGCGACGGCAGCGTCAGCGGCTCCCTGCGCGACTCGTCGTAGTTCGGGCCGAAGTCGACGGTGTCCGCGTCGATGTCGCGCAGCATCTCCGCGGCGATGCGCGCCAGCCGAGCTTCGGTGTAGCGCATGGCGGCCGGCGGGTCGTCGTCGATCGAGCCGAAGTTGCCCTGCCCGTCGACGAGCGGATAGCGCAGCGAGAACGGCTGCGCCATGCGCACGAGCGTGTCGTAGATCGACGCGTCGCCGTGTGGATGGTGGTTGCCCATCACGTCGCCGACGACCTTCGAGCTCTTCACGTAGGGCCGCCCCGGGCGGAACCCGCCGTCCCACATCGACCACAACACCCGCCGGTGCACGGGCTTGAGGCCGTCGCGGACATCGGGCAGCGCTCGGCCGACGATCACCGACATCGCGTAGTCGAGATAGCTCGAGCGCATCTCCTGCTCGAGCTCGCGCGGCTCGATGCGGCCGGGGCCGAGCGCCCCTGTCTCTACCTCGGACACGTCACACGTCCAGGAACTTGACGTCCCGCGCGTTCGCCTCGATGAATGCGCGCCGCGGCTCGACCTGGTCGCCCATCAGCACCGAGAAGACCTTGTCCGCCGTCGAGGCGTCCTCGACGTCGACGCGGACGAGCAATCGCTTCGACGGGTCCATCGTCGTCTCCCACAGCTGGTCTGCGTTCATCTCGCCGAGGCCCTTGAAGCGCGACAGCTGGATGCCGTCCCGCTTGGTCAAGTCGAGGGCGAGATCGCGGAGCTGCTCGAACGTCTGCGCGACCTCGACGTGCTTGCCGTAGCGGAGCTCGAACGGCGGCCGGCCGGTCGCGTCGGAGAGCTTCTCGTGCGCGCGCCGCACGTTCGCGTAGATGGGCGAGGCGAGCAGCTCGGCGGACACGGTCAGCGTCGCGGCGGCGCTCGTCTCCGTCTCGACGACCTTCACCGCCACGCCGTCGGCCGAGACCGTCAGTACCTCGAAGCCGAAGCCGTTGGGCGGCAACGCCGCGATCGCCTCCGCGGCGGCGGCCGGGTCGGCTGCCTCTGCCTCCACGAGCCGGTGCTCGATCGTGAAGTTCGCCGGCGCCGCGCCGAAGTCGGAGCGGAGGCGCGACGACCAGCCCTCGAAGTCGTGCAGCGTGCCGACCAGTCGCTGCCACTTTGCCTCGGTCAGCTTCACCTCGGCGCCGTCACGATCCGTGATCGCGATCTCGTGGACACGCTCGCGCACGAGCAGCTCCTCGAGTTGCGAGTCCTTCTCGAAGTAGAGCTCCTGGTTGCCGAGCTTGACCTTGTAGAGCGGCGGCACCGCGATGTACACGTGACCGCTCTCGATCAGCTCGGCCATCTGCCGGTAGAAGAACGTGAGGATCAGCGTGCGGATGTGGGAGCCGTCGACGTCGGCGTCCGTCATCACGATGATCCGGTTGTAGCGGAGCTTCTCGAGGTCGAACTCGTCGGCGATCCCTGTGCCGATCGCGGTGATCATCGCCTGGATCTCGTTGTTCGAGAGCACCTTGTTGATGCGGTTCTTCTCGCTGTTGATGATCTTCCCGCGCAGCGGCAGGATCGCCTGGTAGCTGCGGTCGCGACCGGCCTTGGCGGAGCCGCCGGCCGAGTCACCCTCGACGATGAAGAGCTCGCACGAGTCCGGGTCCTTCAACTGGCAGTCGGCCAGCTTGCCGGGGAGGGACGAGCCCGAGAGCGCGCTCTTGCGGGTGAGGTCGCGCGCCTTCCTGGCTGCCTGGCGTGCGCGTGACGCGGCGACCGCCTTGAGCACGATCTGCTTCGCGTCGCGGGGGTTCTCCTCGAGGAACTCCGCCAGCCGCGCATTCACCGTCGACTCGACCAGCCCCGCCACCGGAGGGTTCCCGAGCTTCGTCTTCGTCTGCCCCTCGAACTGCGGGTTCAAGAGCTTGACCGAGACGACCGCGGCGAGGCCTTCGCGGATGTCCTCGCCCTCGAGATTGTCCTCCTTCTCCTTGAGGAGCCCCTTGTCGCGCGCGTACTTGTTGATCGTGCGGGTCAGCGCGGAGCGGAACCCCTGCATGTGGGTGCCGCCCTCGTGCGTGTTGATGTTGTTGGCGAAGGAGAAGACAGACTCCTGGTAGGACGAGTTCCACTGCATCGCGACCTCGACGTAGCCGGCGTCGTTCTCGCCGTCGAAGTAGACGATGTGGCGGTGGATCGCCTCCTTGGACTCGTTCGTATAGGCGACGAAGTCCCTGATCCCGCCCTCGTAGTGGAACTCGACCGTCTTGCCCTCGGCGCGCTCGTCGGTCAGCTTGATCCGCAGCCCACGCGTCAGAAACGCCGTCTCACGCAGGCGCTGGGTGAGCGTGTCGGCAGAGTACTCCGGCTCCTCGAACACCTCGCGGTCGGGGAGGAACGAGATCGTCGTCCCGGTCTCCTTCGAGATGCCGACCGTCTCGACATCGCCCTGCGGCTCGCCCCGCACGAACTCCTGGCGGTGGACCTTGCCGTCGCGGCGCACTTCCGCCACGAGCCACTCGGAGAGTGCGTTGACGACCGAGACGCCCACGCCGTGGAGGCCGCCCGAGACCTTGTACCCGTCTCCGCCGAACTTGCCGCCGGCGTGCAGCTTCGTCAGCACGGTGGTCAGCGCCGAGGCGCCGTCGGCCATCACGTCGACCGGGATACCGCGACCCGCGTCGCGCACGGTGACGGAGTTGTCCGGGTGGATGGTCACCTCGATGAGCTCGTTGTGGCCCCCGAGCGCCTCGTCGACGGCGTTGTCGACGACCTCGTAGACGAGATGGTGGAGGCCGCGTGAGCCGGTCGAGCCGATGTACATCCCGGGTCGCAGGCGAACCGGCTCGAGCCCCTCGAGCACGGTGATGTCCTTTGCGGTGTAGGCGGTTTCCGTCATGCCTCTCCTGGAAAGAAAAACGCCTGCAAAACGCCGGTTTTGCGGGCCTCGAGAAGTATATCAGACAGGACGGTCGCCGCGGTCTCTCGCAAGGCTTGCCGCGGCCGCCCGACGCACCGCCTCGCGAAGCCCCGGGTCCTCGATCCCGGCCGTGAGTGAGGCGGCTCTCGCGGCCTCCTCCGCGGTCGGTGACGGCGCCGCAGGCCGTTCCTCCTCGGCGGCCGGCGGCGAGGGGACCGGCCCTGCTGCGAACCGGAGCGTCGGCGGGGTCGCATCCCCCAGCGAGGCGGCCAGCTTGGCGCGGATCTCGGCCTCCATCCGGCCCAGCTCGAACGCCCAGGTGGAGGAGATCGTCGTCACGTGCAGCGTCCCGTCGCGGGCCAGGCGCTGCGGCCACGCTGATCGGGCGATCGCCGGGCCGACCGCGTCCGGCCAGGCGCGCGTGACCTGGGCGAGGAGGCCTGCGTCCGGGACACCGGACGAGCGGAGGGCGCGCCGGACCGAGCCGTCGAGCCGCTCCATCAGCCTTTCTCCACGCGACCGGGTGACACGGCGAGGAGCTGCGCGGGGGCGAGGGGCAGTGCTTCCGCCCCGGTCGCGGTGACGAGGGTCTGGCCGACGCTGCCGAGACGCGTCGAGAGGAGCCTCCGGCGGTCGGCGTCGAGCTCGGAGAGTGCGTCGTCGAGCAAGAGGAGCGGAGAGATCCCACCCTGGTCGGTGAGCACGCCGGCCTCGGCGAGGAGCAGCGAGAGGACGGCCATCCGCTGCTCACCCTGGGAGCCGAACGTCCGCAGATCGCGCTCGCCGGCGAGAAGGCGCACGTCGTCGAGGTGCGGCCCGAGGCCGGTCGTTCCGCGTTCGACGTCGCGCGCCAGTCGCTCCTCGAGTGCCGCGCGCGACGGAGGCTCGCCGTCGTAGGCGACGGATCCCCCTTCGAGGCCGAGCTCCGCCGCGCGCTCCGCAAACGCGGGTGCGAGGAGCCCGACAACCTGCCGGCGGGCGCCGACCAGGGCCTCCGCGAGCTCGACGACCTGCTCCGTCCAGGGCTCGAGGGCGTCCGGCCCCGAGAGGCCGGCGCCGACCCGGCGAAGCGCGGCATTCCGTTGCGCAAGCGCGGCCGCGTAGGCGACGGGCAGGTCGGCGCGCGCGGGCAGCACGCGGGCGAGGACACGGTCGAAGTAGGCCCTGCGCGCCGCGGGGCCGCCCTTGACCACGACAAGGCGGTCGGGCGTGAAGACAAGCGTGTGCACCTTCCGCCGGAGCTCCTCTGCCGAGGCGACCGTCGCACCGTCGAGCCGGATGCGCTTCGGCGCCTCGCGCGAAAGCGTCACCTCCGCGTGCATGCCGACCTGGCCGCGGATGCCGCGCGCCGCGATGCGGGCGTCTGTCGCCCCGTTGCGGACGATCTGCGCGTCGTGCCGCGTTCTGAACGAGAGGCCCTGCGTCGCGAGGTGAACGGCCTCCAGGAGGTTCGTCTTCCCGGCGCCGTTCGGGCCCGTCACGAGGACGAGCCCGGGCTCGAGCGCCAACTCGAGCGCAGGGTAGGACCGGACGTCGCGGAGCGAGACCTCACCGACGATCAGCTCGCGCGGTCCGCCTTTCGCGACGGGCGCGGCGCGGTCATCCTGCGAGCCGGATCGGCATGATCAGGTACCAGAAGCTGTCGCCGTCGGCGCTGATCAGGCCCGGCCTGAGCGGGTTGATCAGCTCGAGCTTCACCTCGTCCGTGGTCACCGACTCGAGGCCCTCGCGCAGGAACTCCGCGTTGAAGCCGATCTCGAGTGGCTCCCCCGAGTAGCGCACTGCGAGCGACTCCCGCGTCTCGCCGACGTCCTGGCTCTGTGCCGAGATCGTCAGCTCCCCCTCCTCGAACCGCAGCCGGAGCGGCGTGTTCCGCTGGGCCATCACTGCGGCGCGACGGACGACGTCCAGGAGCTCGGCACGGTTCAGCGCGAGCTCGACCTCGAACGACTCGGGCCGGAGCTGTTGCACGTTCGGGAACTGGCCGTCGATCCGACGCGTCGTCAGCCACGCCTGGCCGGTGCCGAAGATCACGTGGTTCTCGTTGACCCCGAGCTGGATCCGCTCGGCGCCGGCCGCGACACGCCCGAGCTCGTCGAGCGCACGGGCGGGAATGATCGCCTCGAGCTGCGGCCCGCCGCTTTCGAGCTCGGTCTCCTTCACGGACATCCGGTAGGAGTCGGTCGCCGCCATCGTCAGCTTGGAGCCCTCAAACTGCGCGAGGATCCCGGTCAGCACCGGACGGGATTCGTCCCGCGAGGCTGCGCGCGACACGCGCTGGATGGTGTCGAGCAGCGCGGCCGCGTCGACCTCCTGCAGCGGCACGTCGACCGACGGCAGCCGCGGGAAGTCCTCCGCGGCGAACATGTTGAGCCGTGACGAATACGAGCCGGCCTCGAGCGTGGCGGCGCCTTCCTCCGGCGCGTGCGCCAACGTGACCTCGCCCGGCGGCAGGAGGCGGACGATGTCGCCGAGGAGCTTCGCCGGCACGACGAGCGTCCCCTCCCCGTCGACGGTCGCCGGGACGGTCGTCCGGAGCGAGAGCTCCATGTCCGTCGCCTCGAGCTCCAGCAGACCCTCCGCTGTGCGGATGCCGACCCCGCCGAGCACCTGGACGGTGCCTCGCGACGACGCCGCCCGCGACACGAGCTGCAGCCCGGCGGCGAGCTCGTCGCGATCGACGGTGACGCGGATGCTGGAGCCGACCACAGTGTCGGTTTCCATCATGTCTTTTTTAAACCTTTCGTAGTAGTGCCTAGGGAGTGTGGACAGCGGGGAAGACAGACCCGAACGCTGCTGTGATGCGGGATCGAGGCTGTGGGTCCAGGGAGCGTGTTGTCCACGGGACCGACAGGCACGGGGCGGAGGGGAGTGAACGGGCCCGATTCATCCACGGTGCTTGATCCGCGCGGTCAAGTCCTGCACGAGGTTGTACACAGCTCTGTCCTCAGAAATCATCCGCGTGATCTTCGCGTTTGCGTGGAGCACGGTCGAGTGGTCGCGACCGCCGAACTCCTTCCCGATCTTCGGCAGCGACGCGTCGGTCAGCTCGCGGGACAGGTACATCGCCACCTGACGCGGGTACGCGACCGCCTGGGAGCGGCGCTGGCTGCAGAGCTCCTCGACGCTCAGCGCGAAGCGGTCGCAGACCGCCTCCTGGATCCCGGCGATCGTCACTTCGGGCACGCCGCCGTTCGATGGGAAGAGATCGCGCAGGACCTGCTCGGCGAGGTCGACGTCGAGGGGCAGCCCCGTGAGGGACGAGAACGCGACGACGCGGGTCAGCGCACCCTCGAGCTCGCGGATGTTCGTGGAGACGCGCCCCGCGATGAACGTGAGGACCTCGGGATCGTGGATCGCGATCCCGTCTGTGGTGACCTTCTTGCGAAGGATCGCGATGCGCGTCTCGAGGTCGGGCGCCTGGATGTCGGTGATCAGCCCCCATTCGAACCGCGAGCGCAGGCGCTCCTCGAGCGTTGCGATCTCTTTCGGCGGCCGGTCGGACGAGATCACGATCTGGCGGCCCGCCTCGTACAGCGAGTTGAAGGTGTGGAAGAACTCCTCCTGGAAGCGCTCCTTGCCCTCGAGGAACTGGATGTCGTCGACGAGCAGGACGTCGTAGGCGCGGTACCGGTGCTTGAAGCCCTCGATCCGCTTGTCGCGCAGCGAGTTGATGAAGTCGTTCGTGAAGGTCTCACTCGTGACGTAGCGCCGCGTGAGCCCCTTCGAGTGGTCGCTCACGT
Source organism: uncultured Actinomycetes bacterium (assembly GCA_963742625.1). Classification (GTDB taxonomy): domain Bacteria; phylum Actinomycetota; class Thermoleophilia; order Gaiellales; family Gaiellaceae; genus Gaiella. The sequence continues at coordinate 749,822 of CAVUMO010000001.1, read as the reverse complement.
ACGCACCGATGGCCTGCAGGAGATGGGTCTTGCCGAGCCCTGTGCCCCCGTAGATGAAGAGCGGGTTGTACGCCTGCGCAGGCGCCTCCGCGACCGCCAGCGCCGCGGCGTGCGCGAAGCGGTTCGACGACCCGATCACGAAGTTGTCGAACGTGTACTTCGGGTTCGCGCCGGGCTGGGGCTCCGCCGTCGGCACCGTCAGCGGCGCGGCGGCCGCCTCCGCCGGCTCCGCGTGCTCGGCGACCGTGAGCGAGACGCGCATCTCGCGGCCGACCGAGTCACGTGTCGCGGCGCGCACGAGCCCGAGGAAATGGCTCTCGATCCACTCGCGCGTGAAGTCGTTGGGGACGACCACGACGAACGCGTCGTCGCTGAGGTGCGCGCCGCCGGCGGCGCCGAACCACGTCGCGTGTGTGGTCTCGTTGAGCGTTTCCCGTAGGCGTCGGGAGACGTCGTCCCAAAGAAGGTCGGCAGTGCGATCGCCGGCGGGCTCCAACGCGGTCTTCGACGCTCCTCTCCGGGTGGCGGGAGGCGCGAGCATACCACCCTCCTGAGGGACCGTCGGAGACGCGACAAAGGCCCGTCTGCGGAAGAAAAGTATGCCTTTTGCAGGGATTTATCCGATCTCCACACGAATCTCCACAGGTGTGGACAACGCCGTCGGCCGCGCCTCTCCGGGCGACATTCGGGCCTCGTGAGCAGCCCTTTCCCATGCCGTTCCGCGCTGGGCGGGTGTGGATAACCTATGGCTCCAGGCCTCGTCTATACTCCGCGCTTCGCCATGCCCGCAGGGTGCGGGCACCATTCGTCGCGAAGGCCTCTCGAACCGTGAAACGCACGTATCAGCCGAACGTCCGCCGCCGGAAGCGCAAGCATGGCTTCCGCGCGCGCATGGCCACCCGCGGGGGCCGCGCGATCCTGAAGCGCCGCCGCGCCAAGGGCCGGAAGCGGCTCTCCGCGTAGCGGCAGGCCGTGGAGCGTCGCCACCGCCTGTCCCGGTCGCGCGACTTCGACGCGGTCTACCGGCAGGGACGATCCGTGTCGACCCGCTCGCTCACGCTGCACTGGTTCGCCCGCGAGGAGGACACGGAAGGCGTGCCGCGCGTCGGCCTTGCGATCCCGCGTGCGGTCGGCTCCGCCGTCGTGCGGAACCGGCTCAAGCGCCAGTTGCGTGCCGTTTGGGCCGAGGTCGCCGACGAGACGCCGCGGGGGTGTGACTACGTGCTCGTCGCGCGTCCTGGCCTGGCCGAGCCGGCGACCGCGCGCGGCCACGAGTGGCTGGTCGAGCAGGTGCGAGAGGTGCTCGGGAAGGTGAAGGAATGAGGTGGCTCGGGATCGGCGCGGTGCACGTCTGGCGGTACACGTTCGGGCTGTTGACGCCGCCGGGGACGTGCAAGTACCACCCGAGCTGCTCGCAGTATGCGATCGACGCGTTCAGGGAGCTCGGGCTCGTGCGCGGCGGAATCGTCGCCGGTTGGCGTCTGCTCCGGTGCAACCCGTGGAGCCACGGCGGGGTCGACCGCGTCGTCGACCGCACGCTGTTCCGCGGACGTGAGGAACGGAGCCGCGCGTGATCCTCGCGCTGACGAATCCGCTCAAGCCGCTCGAGGACCTCCTCACCTCGATCCTCGAGTGGTTCCACGGCACCGCCGGGCTCTCGTGGGCGTGGTCGATCGTCGCGCTCGTCGTGCTCGTCCGGATCATCCTCGTGCCGGTGATGGTCCGGCAGATCCACTCGATGCAGAACCTCCAGGCGCATGCGCCGGAGATGAAGGAGATCCAGCAGCGCTGGAAGCACGACCGGCAGCGGCAGAACGAGGAGCTGATGAAGTTCTACCGCGAGAACAAGATCAACCCGGCCTCCTCGTGCCTCCCGATCGTCCTGCAGATCCCGATCTTCATCTCGCTGTTCTACGTCCTCAAGGACTTCGAGCGGGAGATCTTTCCGAGCTACCCGGGCTCGAGCCTCGAGTTCCTCGGCCTCGTCGACATCACCCAGCCGACGATCGAGAGCTGGGGCCCGCTCCTGCTCTTCGTGTACGTCGCGAGCCAGCTCACCTCGTCGTACTACATGTCGATCTCGATGCAGAAGGCCCAGCGGATCCTGATGATGGTCCTGCCGATCGTCTTCATCCCGTTCGTCCTTCGGTTCCCGGCGGGGCTGATGATCTACTGGATGACGACGAACCTGTGGACGACGGGGCAGGGAGTCGTCACCCGGAGGCTGATGCCGAAGCCGAACCTCGGGGCGAAGCGCAGCTCTCGCACGCTGGCGAAGGACGAGCCGAAGCCGGCGCCGCAGAAGGCAAAGCAGGGCACGGGCCAGAAGCAGTCGGCGCCCCAGACCGCGGAGGGCACGACACGCGCGGTCGCCGGTCCGCCACGGCGCGTCAAGCGCAAGCGGAGCGGAGGGGGCCGCAGACGGTGAGCGACGAGGTCTCCGTCGAGGCGACGGGGGAGACCGTCGGCGAGGCGAAGTGGGCCGCACTCCGGGAGCTCGAGCGGCTCGCCCCGGGGATCGACCGCGAGGGCGTTCGCTTCCAGGTCGTGAGCGAGGGCGAGCGCGGGCTGCTCGGCGTCGGCTACGCGCCCGCGCGCGTGCTCGCGACGGTCGACCGTCCGCCTGCGACGCCGGCCAGCCCGGCCCGCGTCGACGAGGGTGAGCACGCGGTCGCCCGGGGATTGCTCGAGCGCGTCGTCGGCACGCTGGGTCTCGACGCCACGGTGCGTGTCGAGGACGACGGCGACGAGGTGCTCGCGACGGTGACCGGGGCCGACCTCGGCGTGCTGATCGGTCGTCACGGGCAGATGATCGACTCGCTCCAGTACCTCGCGAACGCGATTGCACATCGGGCGGTCGGCGAGGACCGCCGGCGGATCGTGGTCGACGCTGCCGGCTACCGTGCCCGCCGCTCAGCGACGCTCGAGACGCTGGCCCGCCGAACTGCCGAGCGCGTTTCCGCGACCGGCCACCGTGTCGAGCTGGAGCCGATGAGCGCAGTCGAGCGTCGCGTCGTACACGAGGTGCTGAAGGATGACCCCGAGGTGACGACCGCGAGCGAGGGCATCGAGCCGAACCGCTTCGTCGTCGTCGTTCCCCGCAGCTCCGCCGACTGACCTAACGTGGGGGAACCGCATGGTTCCCCCACGAGCCCCCTCCTTCTGCGCACCTCACGGATCGACCCTCTCCTGGCCTCCCGCCCGGCAAGGCTGGGCTCCGGCCGCATAGCGTTGTCCCACAGGAGAACCGGAGACCGGCATGAGAGGAGAGGTTCTGCGCTCCTCGACCGCTGGCTTGCCGCCGTCGTCGCGACCCCCGGCCTGACCGCGCTCGGGGACACGGTCGCGGCGCGCCCCGTGCTGCTCGACGACGCCCTTCGGGCCGTCCCGCTCGTGCGGGCGGAGACGGGCCCACTCGTCGACGTCGGCTCCGGCGGTGGGACGCCGGGGATCCCGCTCGCCGCGTCGCTCCCCGCGCTCGAGGTGACGATCCTCGAGGCGGAGCGCCGAAAGTGCGACTTCCTCGAGATGTGGGCCGGCGAGCTTCCGAACCTGCGCGTCGTGTGGGGCAGGGCGGAGGAGCAGCCGACCGACGCGTACGGGATCGCGGTCGCGAAGGCGCTCGCGCGTCCGCCGACGGCCGCCGAGTGGTGCCTGCCGCTCGTGCGAGAGGGCGGCGCGGTGATCCTCTGGGTCGGGCCGACCGCCGAGGTCGCGCGGGTCGAGGCGGTGGCCGAGTTGCTGGCGGGACGGGTCGAGAGCGCCGACGCGGGCCTCGTTGTCCTGCGCAAGCTCGGCCCGACGCCGGCTGGGTTCCCGCGCAGGGCGGGACTGGCCCGCAAGCGGCCTCTCGCCTGAGGCCGACGCGCCGCGAGGAGTGACAGGAGGCGCCGCGAAACCCGCGATGTGAGCGCCGACGAGCGTGAGATCAGGCTCGAGGCGGCCGCGTCGTTGTTCGACTCTGCCGCAGACGAGCTCGACCTGGCGGGCGCCCACGCGCGCAGGGCGGCCGAGCACTTCCGTGAGGACGATGTTGCCCGGGCGATGTCTCACGCATGGGCGGCGCTGGGCCATCTGAAGACGGGCGAGGACAGGCTCGTCGTGCACGCGAGAGAGCACCGACAACCCCCCTCCGCCTTCGACGCGTGACGCGTCCTGGGCGTCCGGGCGGCCCAGTAGCCTGACCTCGTGTCGGCCCGGATCGTCGCGGTTGCGAACCAGAAGGGCGGCGTCGGCAAGACGACGACCGCGATCAACCTCGCAGCGTGTCTCGCGGAGGCCGGCGAGCGCTGCCTGCTCGTCGACCTCGACCCGCAGGCGAACGCGACGTCCGGCCTCGGGCGGCGCGCGAACGGCGTCTCGACGCTCGACCTGCTGGACGGCGTCCCGCTCGGCGAGCTGACGCGGCCGAGCTCGTTCGCGAACCTCGACCTCGTGCCCGCGAAGGCCGAGCTCTCGGCGACGAGCGTCCAGCTGTCCGCGCTCGCGGGCGGGGAGCGCTACCTCTCGGAGGCGCTCACGGACGAGGCGACCGACGGATACGGCTTCGTGTTCCTCGACTGTCCGCCGGCGTTCGGCCCGCTCACGGTCAATGCGCTCGCGGCTGCAGATCGCGTCCTCGTCCCCGTGCAGGCGGAGTACTACGCCCTCGAGGGCCTCTCACAGCTCCTCGGCTCCATCGACCTCGTGAAGCGCCGGCTCAACCCGGGCCTGGGCGTGGCGGGGATCCTCCTGACGATGGTCGACGCACGCACTCGCCTCGCCGCCGACGTGGAGGAGGAGCTGCGTCGTCACTTCGGGCCGCTCGTCTTCGCGACCACGGTGCCTCGCTCGGTCCGCCTCGCAGAGGCGCCGAGCCACGGCGTGCCCGCAATCGCCTACGACCGCCGCTCCGCCGGCGCCGAGGCCTACTGGAAGGTGGCGATGGAGCTTGTCGAGCGCGCCTGAGGCCCCCACCCCACGCCGCGGCCTCGGTCGCGGCCTCGAGGTGCTCGTCGGCGGTGGGGAAGCCGCGGACACCGACCTGCTCCGGCTCCCGCTCGACGCGATCCATCCGAACCCGAAGCAGCCTCGGCGGCGGTTCGAGCCTGAGGCGACCGCCGGGCTGGCGTCGTCGCTCAGGCACCAGGGGGTGCTCCAGCCGGTCGTGGTGCGACCGCGCGCGTCCGGCGGCTACGAGCTGATCGCGGGCGAGCGCCGCTGGCGGGCCGCTCGCGAGGCCGGTCTCGACACGCTGCCGGCCCTCGTCCGGGACACGGACGACCGCGAGACGCTTCTGCTGTCGCTCGTCGAGAACGTCGCGCGCGAGGATCTCTCACCGGTCGAGGAAGCCCGCGCCTACGCCGTGCTCGTCGATGAGTTCGAGCTCTCGCTCGGCGACCTCGCCCAGCGGGTCGGTCGATCGAAGGCAGGCGTCTCGAACCGGCTGCGCCTCCTCGAGCTGCCGGAGGAGGTGCTGTGGATGCTGGCCCGCGGCGAGCTGACCGAGGGGCACGGACGCGCGGTGCTCGCGGTGCCCGACGACGACGCGCGGCTTCGGCTCGCGCGCCGGGTTGCCCGCGACGGCCTGACGGTGCGCGCGACCGAGCGCGCAGCGCAGGAGAGCGGCGCCCGCCGCCGCCCGCGCTCGTCGCCCGTCGACCCGGCCCTCGCCGAGCGCGCGCGTCATGCCGCCGAGCAGCTGACCGGGCTGCCGGCGCGCGTCTCGGCGGGGAAGCTCGAGCTCCACTTTGGAGACGAGACGCGCCTCGCCGAGCTCGTCGAGACGCTCGAGTCGCTCTAGCCCGGGCGCGGTGTGAGGCGCTCGAGCCGTGCGGTACACTCGTCGGCCGCCGGGCGATTAGCTCAGTCGGTTAGAGCGCCGCTCTGATAAGGCGGAGGTCCCTGGTTCGAATCCAGGATCGCCCACCTTGTGCGCAAGACGGGAATCTGCCGAGCAGATTCCCGTCGCGCGAACCCCCTGAAGGCGTCCGCTTCGCGGCCGCAACTACCCCGCAGCGGCCGCGCGACCCACAGTGAGCGATACGCCCGGATGCCACGGCGGCGGCACGGTTCCGGTGTCGAGGGGCGTGTCTACACTGAGAAGCGGGTCATGCAGGAGATGACGGTCTACGGCGTGAGCTTCGACCTCGTCGGCAAGCAGCCGATCGTCCTCCTCCGAACGGCCGAAGGGCGGACGTTCCTCCCCATCTGGATTGGCCACCCCGAGGCGGCTGCGATCCTGATGCGCCTCCAGGGGCAGGATCCGCCACGGCCGCTCACACACGACCTCACCTGCTCGATCATCGACTCGCTCGACGCGGCGGTCGAGCGCGTCACGGTGACCGAGCTCCGGGACAGCACGTTCTTCGCGCGGATCACGCTCGTGCTGAACGGGACGGAGATCGAGATCGACTCCCGCACGTCGGACGCGATCGCCATCGCGCTCCGAGCCGACGCGAAGATCTACGCCGCCGACGAGGTGATCGACGAGTCCGGCGTCCAGTTCGAGGGCGACGAGCCGGACTTCGCGCACACCGGCAGCGTGATGAGCCTCGGCGACGTCGACCTGAACGAGTTCCGGCAGTTCCTCGACCGGGTCACCCCGGACGAGTTCGCGACGGGCGAGGACGAGCCCGACTAGCCTGCCCCGCCGAGCTCGCGCTTCGTGAGCTCGAGCAGCTCGCCGACGAGCCTGTCGAGCCCCTCGGCGGAGAGCGGGCCGTCGTTCGCGGCGTGGAGCTCGTCGCGCAGCCGTTGCTCCCTCTCCGGGTCGAGTCGCGCGTCTCCTCGTTCCTCCTTCAACCGCCACAGCTCGGCGACGAGACGCAGGCGCGCGTTGACGCCGTCGACGATCGCGCGGTCATTCGACCCGATGAGGCGACGCAGCTCGTCGAACCGATCGTCCGCGCCCGTCATACCGTCACCGCCGCGATCAGGGCGATGCCGTTGAACAGGGCGTGCAGCGCGATCGTCGGGTAGATGCTCCCTGTTCTGAGCCGCACCCAGGCGAGGATCAGGCCGAAGATCGTCAGTACCGGCAGCGCGACGAACAGGCCGTGCGCGAGCCCGAACGCCACCGCCGTCACGACGACCGCGGCGCCGTTGCCGAACGTGTCGCGCACCGCGGCGAACCCGAGCCCGCGGTACGTGAGCTCCTCGACCACGGGCGCGACCGCGGCGACGACGATGAAGTTCGCGACGAACGGCGCCGCGCGACCGGGATCCCAGCCGTTGGGCACGAGACCCTGCTCCTTGCCGGCCTGGAGGAAGACGTTGAGGACGGCGCCGATCACCCAGATGGAGACGAGCGCTCCCGCGACCCGACCCGCCGCGGCCGTCCACGAGGCGGGACGGACGAGCCCGAGGGTCGCGGGCGCGATCCCGCGCGCGATCAGGAGGACGATCGCGAGGATGATCGCGTACTGGATCAGCCCGCCGACCGCCGACGACCAGCGGTAGAGAAGGTCGTCCGGCGTGTCGCCCGTGTCGGCGAGGTTCGCGGCGTACGAAAGCGCGGCGAGCGCCGTGACGAGGATCGCCCAACCGACGAGCCGGGGCCTCGGCACCTCCGTCATGACACCCAGTACCACAGCGACCATCGAACCACGTCCACCGCGAGCGCGGCGCCGAGAACAACGACCACCGCGCTGTTCACCCGTCGGTCGCGGCCGAGCACCGCGAGCGCAGCGAGACAGGGAAACGCCGCCAGCGCGAGGCGGGGGAACGAGTAGAGGCCCCCGAGCCGCTCGGACGGGAATGCCATCGGGATCGCGAGGGCGACGAGGGCGTACACGCCGTACGGCGCGCCGAGCACGCGCCAGGCGAGCACGGCGAGCCCGAGGAACGCGATCGCGAGCAGCGGCCCGAGGACGTCGCCCTCCCCGATCGCCTGTACCAGGCCGCCGAGCGGGCCGAGCGGCGCGAGCGACCGGTCCCAGACGCGCTGCGCGTCGAGGAACGCGAGCCCGTGCCCGACCCAGATCTCGAGGACGAGCGGATAGACGAGGAACAGCGCGACGGGGATCGCGAGCAGCGCGAGCGCCCTGCCGCGGCGCTCGGAGCGCCACGCAAACAGTGCGAGGGCGGGCAGCAGCGCGAGCCCCTGCGCGCGCGTGAGGATGGCGAGCCCCGCTATGACCGCCGCCCAGCCGAGCCGGCCGCGCTCCGCGAGCAGGAACGTCCCGATCGCGAGCGCCAGGAACAACCCCTCGCCGTAGACGACACCGAGGAACAGCGAGGTCGGGAAGACCGCGAGGTAGAGGGTCGCGCGCCGCGCGTCGCTCGGCCCGAGCCGCAGGTGCACGACCTCGAAGAGCAGGACGAACGCCGCGGCCGACGTGGCGAGCGAGACGAGGACGCCGGCGAGGAGGAAGTGGTTGTCGAGCACCCGACCGACGACGGCGACGACGGCCGGGTAGAGCGGGAAGAAGGCAGGTGTGCTGGACGGCCAGCGATAGCCGGACTCGGCGATACGCAGGTACCAGTCGCTGTCCCAGCGCGCGAGGACGTCGAACCAGTCGCCGAGCTCGTGCAGGCGCGGGGTGTCCCAGCGTCCTCTCGCGGGATTGAGGTGATCGCCGAAGAGGAGCACCGTCCCAGCCGCCAGCCCCCAGATCGCGAGCCGGCTCCAGGCGAAGATCGCGAGGGCGCCTTTCATCGAAGGCGGGGCGTCACCAGGACCGGCTCCGCGCGGCGGCCACGACCCTGCGAACGTCGCCGCGCACCCGCCCGACGATACCGCGTCGCCCGTCGGAGGGCGAGGTGCCCGGCTCCTCGTGGAGAACGTGGGGAGACCATGGCTACCATCGCGCAATGAGCCCCTCGCGGCGACCGCGCCCGAGGCGCAGACCTGCGCCGACGCCGATCCGTCCGCGGCGTCGCAGGCAGCGGACCAGCCACCGCGGCCGGTTCGTCGTCCTGCTGCTCGCCGTCGCGGTGCTCGTGGCCGCGGGGATCGCCGGGGCGACGGCGGTGATGACCTTTGCCCCGCGCTGCGACCTCTCGGCGCTCCACCCGGTGAAGATCGGGCAGAACACGTTCGTCTACGCGGCCGACGGCTCGCTCCTCGGCTCCATCCCCGCGGAGCGGAACCGCCAGGTGGTCCCCCTCGAGCGGATGTCGCGCTGGCTGCCGCTGGCGACGGTCGCGATCGAGGACCGGCGGTTCTACTCGCACGGCGGGATCGACGCGGAGGGGATCGCTCGCGCTCTGTGGCGCGACCTGAACGCGCGGCGCGTCGTCGAGGGCGGCTCGACGATCACGCAGCAGCTCGTCCGCACCCTCTACATCTCGAACGAGCGAACGGTCGAGCGGAAGGTCACCGAGGCGTGCCTGGCCGTGAAGCTCGACCGCAAGTGGTCGAAGGAGCGAATTCTCGCCACGTACCTCAACTCCGTCTTCTACGGCAACCTCGCGTACGGCGCGGAGGCGGCCGCGCGCACGTACTTCTCACGCTCGGCGAGGGCCCTCACGCTCTCCCAGGCCGCGCTGCTCGCCGGGCTGACGAAGGCGCCGTCGGCGTACGACCCGTTCGTCGACCCGGCCCGGGCCGTCGCCCGCCGGAACGAGGTGCTGCTCGCGATGCTGCAGGAGCGGATCATCACCCGGAAGCAGTACGCGAGCGCGAGCAGGGCCCGCTCCGCCGGCCTGCATCCCGGCGATCTCTACGAGGAGATCCGGGAGCCGTACTTCTTCGGCTTCGTGCGGAACCAGCTCGTGCAGGCGTACGGCGCCGAGACCGTCCGCTCAGGCGGCCTGCGTGTCTACACGACGATCGAGCCGCGTCTCCAGCGCCTCGCGCACGAGGCGATCTCGGGAACGCTGACGCGGCGCAACGACCCGGCCGCGGCGGTCATCTCGATCGACCCGGGATCCGGCGCGATCCGCGCGATGACCGCGATCGTCCCCGGGCGCGCGAACAACCAGTTCAACTTGCTCTCGCAGGCACGCAGGCAGCCCGGCTCGACCTTCAAGGCGTTCGTGCTCGCCGCGGCGGTCGAGCGGGGCATGGACCCGGACTCGACGTACTACGTGTCGGCGCCGTTCACGTATCGCCCGAGCGAGACCGGAAGCTGCGAGGACGAGACGTGGTGGTGCGTGAAGACGTACGACTCGAGCTACACAGGCTGGGCCTCGGTCACGCAGGCGACGCTCCGCTCCGACAACACCGTCTACGCCCAGCTGACACTGGACGTCGGGCCGGCCGGCGTCGCGGCGATGGCCCGCAAGCTCGGGGTGCGGACGCCGCTCGCCGTGCGCGGCCAGTACGTGCCCGCGATGGGCCTGGGGTCGATCGCAGTCTCGCCGCTCGACATGGCCTCCGCCTACGCGACGCTCGCCGCGGGCGGCGTCTACTCCGAGCCGACCGCGATCCGGAAGGTGCTGCTGCCGAGTGGGAAGCTCGACACCCGCTGGGCCCGAGAGCGGCACCGCACGCGCGTCGTTCCGGACGGAGTCGCATCGGTCGTGACGAGCATCCTCGAGGACAACGTCCGTTACGGCACCGGGACGCGGGCGGCGCTCGACCGGCCGGCCGCGGGCAAGACCGGCACGACGGACGAGCACGCAGACGCGTGGTTCGTCGGCTACACGCCGCGCCTCGCGACCGCTGTCTGGATGGGCTACACGCGTGGCGAGATCCCGATGCTCGACGTGCATGGCATCTCCGTCTCGGGTGGGAGCTTCCCCGCGGAGATCTGGCGCCGGTTCATGGCGCCTGCGCTCGAGCGCACACCGGTCGTCGACTTCCCGGAGCCGCGGCAGCCCGCGGTGTTCAGCACATGGCAGCGCGGGCCAACCGCCCTCTCGTACGACCCGTACTACATCGCGCCGGAGACGACGACGACGGACACGACAGCCGGCGACACCGGCGGGAAGAAGAACGGCAAGGCCAAGGGGGACGCGACGCCGGCGGGCGCGGGCCGAGCGACCGGCCGGTGAGGTTCCGACCGGCGCTCGCCGCCGGGGTCGCGACCGCGTGCCTCGTCGGCACGGCGTCGCTCCTCGCCTGGCGTTCTAGCTCGCCGCTCGTCCCGCGCGACGGCGGGACGCTCGACCAGGGGACGGCCTGGCCGTTCCTCGTCCTCCTGGTCGCGGCGTTCGGGTGCTACCTCGTCGGGCTGCTGCTCCTTCGTCGCGTCTCTGCGCCGGTGCGGGCCGTGGCGGTGGTGGCGGCGCTCGTGCAGCTCGTCCCGCTCGGCGCGCCGCTCCTCCTCTCGACGGACGCCTGGACCTACTGGAGCTACGGCTGGATCGCCGCCGAGGGCGGTGGCAACCCGTACGTCGACCCGCCGTCCGACTTTCCCCAGAGCCCCGCGACGCGGTACATGGGCGCCGACTGGCGCGACACGACCACCGTCTACGGGCCCGTCTTCACCGGGGTCTCGGAGCCGGTCGCCGAGCTGGCGGGTATCTCGTCCGACGCGGCCGCCTGGCTCTACAAGACGCTTGCCGCGGTCGCCGTGCTCGTGGCCTGCGCTGCGGTCGCGCGCGGAGCGAGGCGACCGGCGCTCGCCGTGGCCTTCGTCGGCTGGAACCCCGTGCTCGCCGTCCATGCGGCGGGCGGGGGACACAACGACGCGCTCGTCGGCGGTCTGGCGGCGCTCGCGGTCGCGCTCGCCCTCCGTCGGCGGCACGACCTCTCGGGCGCCCTGTGGGTGGCCGCGGTGCTCGTCAAGTGGGTGCCGCTCGTCTTCCTCGCGCTCGCGGCGGTTGCCGCGCGCGCCCGGTCCCGTCCTCTCGGCTGGCGCGGCGTCATCGCGGCCGCTGTCGTGCTGGGCGCCCTTTCGATGTGGCTCTACGGATTCGACTGGCTCAGGGCCGCAAAGCCTCTCGCAGGGAATGCGGCCCGGGAGACGAGCTACGCGCTCCCGTCCCGACTCGAGTCGCTCGGCGTGCCGCACGGTGTCGCCCTCGGCCTGGCAGTCGCCGTGCTGGCGGTGGGCCTCGCGCTGCTGATGCGCGAGGCGGCGCACGGCGATGCGCGGCTGGGGCTCGCCGCGTGCCTGGTGCTCGTCACGACGCCCTACCTGGCGGTGTGGTACCTCGCGTGGGCCGTTCCGCTCGCGGCGCCCGAGGAGGAGCGCGCGTCGCGGCTCGCAGCGCTCGCGCTCACGGCCTACCTGCTGCCCCAGACGATTCCCCTCTAGCGCTCGCGATGGAGGACGAGGATGCCGTCGTCGTCGTAGACCACCGCGAACCGACTGTCCGTCCGGAGCGAGGCGACGGCGCGGCGCACCTGCGCCTCCCGCCCCAGCTGGTCGCGGTAGCTCGGCCGCTCGAGGTCGACCGCGACCCAGCGCGCCTCCCCGAGGACGGGGAAGCTGAAGACGCGGTGCCGTTCGGAGAGGTGTGCGCCGAGGGTGTTGGTCGCGCTCACGGGCGCGTCCCCGGGAATCAGGCGAATGGCCCGCTCGGCGGCGCGGGCGTGGCGCCCGACGTGGTGCTCGCGCGCGGCGAGGTCGGAGCCGAACGGCACGTTGCTCCAGACGGGCAGTGGCCCGAGGAGAACTCCCGCAATCAGCGTCGACACGACGATCGCCCGTCCCTCAGGGCGTCGCGCCCACGCGTATCTCCTGCGGAGACGGGCCGCCCCGAGCACGGCCGCGACCATCAGCCCCGGGAGCGCGCCCGCGGTGTAGTGGAAGTGGATCGATGTCTGTGTTCGCGTATCCGAGAGGAGGCTCAGCGCGAGCTCCGGGGCGGCCGTCAGCGCGGCGAGCGGCGCGAGCAGCGGGAGCGCGAGAAGCGGCAGTAGAAGGTGGGCGAGGTAGGCGACGTCCCGACTCTGGGTCACCGCCGAGAGGATTGTGCCCGGGTCGGTGACGGCGGTCTCGAGGATCCCGGTCGGCGATCCGCCGACCGCGGTGTAGCGGCCCTCGAACCGCGAGCTGCCCGAGATCGAGTAGTGCGGGATCACGATCGCGAACGCGACGACCGTGACGAGCAGCCCGCCCGAGGCGATCAGGGCGCCGGCCCACCGACGTCCCGGGCGGAGCGCGTACCAGAGCCCCATGGCCGCGACGACGAGCCCGATCTCCTCCTTCGTCAGGCACGCGGCCAGCGCGACGACGGCGAACGGCAGCAGGCGATCCTCGTCGAGGAACCAGAAGCCCCACAGGAGCAGCGGCGTGGCGAGGGCGACGACGTGGAAGTCGTCGAGCGCGAGCCACTGCGTCGCCGGGTGGATGAGGTACGCGAGCGCGAACCCTGCAGCCGCCCAGTCCGACGCCAGGTGCTTCCGCCCGAGGAGGTACACGGGGACGGTGCCGGCCGCGATGGCGACCGCCTGGCAGACGAGCAGGAGCGACGCGTCGGGCCAGAGCCACCAGAGCGGGGCGAACGCGACGAGGATCGGCTCGAAGTGGGCGCCGAGCCGGGAGATCTGCACGCCGGTCAGCGCCGTCACCGAGAGGGGCTTGCCGTCCGCGGTCGACCACACCGCCTGGACGCTGTTGCCGAGATCGAATCGCCCGCTCCAGAAGGCGCGATGCTGGAGCACCGCGAGCGCCCCGAGACCCGACGCATACGCCGCGGCGCCCGCGGCCACGACGCCGTCCGTCCGAGCCCTCACGCGTTCAGGGCTCCCTCGAGGAGCGACCGCCAGCGCACACCGAGGACACGCTCGGACGCCCGCTCCTCGTACGTGGCCCGGCCGGCGGCTCCGAGACGATCCGCCAGCCCTCTCTCGTCGACGATCCGACGGATCGCCGCCGCGAGGGCCGGCGGATCGTCTGCCGGAACGAGCAGCGCATCGCGACCGTCGGTGAGGAGCTCACGGGCGGCCTGCGTGTCGGCGGTGATCACGGGCCGTGCGCACGCGAGCGCCTGGAACACCTTGTTCGGGATCACCCGCGAGGCCTTCTCCCCGGCTCCGAAGATGCCCAGCGCGCAGCCGGCGCGTCGATAGGCCGCGGGCAGGTCTCGATAGTCGATCCACGGGACGTGCTCGACGTTCGCGGGCCGGTCGGAGAGCAGCGGCGCGAGCTGGCCTTCCCCGGCGATCACGAATGGAACGTCCGGCACGAGCCGTGCCGCGGCGAGGATTGTCTCGAGCCCGTGCAAGGGGATCAGCTTCCCGACGAACAGGACGTGGAACTCCGGTCGCTCCGTCTCGGCGGGACGGAACAGGGCCTGCTCCGCGCCGACCAGGGCGACCGCGACACGCTCCGAAGGCAGGCCGAACCTCTCGCGGTAGTACGCAGCGTGCGCCTCGGTGTCGGCGACCACGAGGTCCGCCCCACGAAAGGCGTGCCGATCGATCGCCCGGAGGACCGCGGCCAGCGGAGACCGTCGGGAGACGACGGCGCGGTCGTCGACCAGCGTGTCCGCCAGCGAGACGAGCGGGTTGAAAATGAGCGGCCGGCCGTGCGCGACTCGCCGTGCGATGGCCATGTCGGTGTGACCCGGATACCCGACCACGAGCACGTCGGCGTCGCCGGGATCGACGCGCGAGAGGGCGACCTCCGCGCGGGCGAGTCGCACGAGCGAGCCGGGACGGGGTGACCAGTTGTGGCGCCCCCAAACCTGTCGGTGCCGCTCGACCACCTCGACGCCCGCGCCGCGGAGGCACGACACGACCTGGGTGTTCCGGGGGGACGCACGATCGTACGTCCCGAGGTAGAGCGCCTTCACCGTAGATGGTTCAGCGGAGGATCTCGTCGACGAGCCGCGACGGGCGATCCTCGAGTGCGCGGAATCGCTCACGATGCTGGCTGGTCACGAGCTCGGAGAGGAGCCCGAGCGAGAAGAACTGGATGCCGACGACGACGAGCAGGACCCCGAGCAGCAGCAGCGGCCGCCGGCCGATCGGCTCGCCGCCGAGCTTCTCGATCGTGAGGTAGACCAGAATCCCCGTGCCGATCGTGCCGAGCACGAGGCCGAGGCCGCCGAAGAGGTGGAGCGGCCGGTGGCGGTACCGGCTCATGAACGTGACGGTCAGGAGGTCGAGAAACCCCCGGGCGTAGCGCTCCATCCCGTACCGGCTCTGGCCGTGCTCCCGCGCTCGGTGGTTCACGCCGATCTCCGTCACGCGGAACCCGAGGTCATGGGCCAGGACGGGGACGAAGCGGTGCAGCTCCCCGTAGAGGTCGAGGTTCCGCGCGACGTCGACGCGGAATGCCTTCAGCCCGCAGTTCATGTCGTGGAGACGAACGCCGGAGAGCCAGCCGGTCACCGTGTTGAACACCCGCGAGAGCGCCCGTCGCAGGAACGGGTCGCTGCGATGGGTCTTCCATCCCGTGACGAGGTCGTACCCCTCGTCGAGCTTCTCGAGCAGCCGCGGGATCTCGGCGGGATCGTCCTGGAGGTCGCCGTCGATCGTCACGACGACGTCTCCTTCGACCACCGCGAACCCCGCGTCGAGCGCCGCCGCCTTGCCGGCGTTCCGGCGCATCCGCACGACGCGCACGTTGGTCGTCGACTCGTGCAGCCTGGCCAGCACGGCATGCGTTCCGTCGCGCGATCCGTCGTCGACGTAGACGACCTCCCATGGCTCGTGGAGGCCCCCGAGCGCGCTCGCCAGCTCGTCGTAGAGCGGTTCGACGGTGCGTTCCTCGTCGCGTACGGGGACGACGACCGAGATCACGCGGCGGAGCGTACCCCGTGTGTAGCGTGGGCGCTGTGGCCGAGCTCCTCACCGTCGAGGACGCGCTCGCCCGCGTCCTCGCTGCAGTTCGCCCACTCGAATCCGAGCCGGTGGCGCTCTCTGACGCCTCCGGACGGGTCCTCGCAGACGACGCTCGTGCCGCCGTCGACCTGCCGCGGTTCCGCAGCTCGGCGATGGACGGGTTCGCGGTGCGGGCCGCGGACACGCCGGGCACGCTGCCCGTCGTCTCCCGGATCGCCGCCGGGCGCCCCGCCGAGCGGCCCCTGGCTGCGGGCGAGGCGATGGCGATCTCGACGGGCGCCGTCGTCCCGGAGGGCGCCGACGCCGTCGTTCCGATCGAGCTCGTCCGGGACGAGGGCGACACCGTGGTGATCCCCCAGGCCGCCCCTGACGGGGCGAACGTGCGGCCCCGAGGAGGCGACGTCAACGAAGGCGACATCGTCGTCGCGGCTGGCGTCCCGCTGACGCCGTCGCGGCTCGCGGCGCTGGCTTCGACGGGGATCACGACGCTCACCTGCGCGCGCCGACCGAGGGTCTCGATCGTCACGACCGGGACCGAGCTGAGGCAGCCGGGCGAGCCGCTACGTGAGGGAGAGATCTACGAGTCGAACGGGCTGATGCTCGCGGCGCTCCTGGTCGACGCGGGCGGCGCCGTCGGCACGCCCGAGCGCGTCGAGGACGATCCGGCCGCGCACCGGGCGGCTCTCGCGCGCGGGCTCGAGGGGGACGTCCTGGTCACATCGGGGGGCGTGTCGGTCGGGCCGCACGACCTCGTACGCGAGACGCTCGGCCGCCTCGGCGTCGTCGAGACGTTCTGGGGCGTCGCGATGCGCCCGGGCAAGCCCCTCTCGTTCGGGACGCGTGATCGCACGCTCGTGTTCGGGCTACCCGGGAACCCGGTCTCCTCGCTCGTCGGCGCGCTGCTCTTCCTGCTGCCGGCAATCCGTGCGCTCCAGGGGCATCGCCGTCCCGAGCCGCAGTTCAACGCTGGCGTGCTCGCGGTGCCCGCAGGTCGCGGGCCCTCGCGCGACGACTTCCAGCGCGCAACGGTCGAGCGATCGGGCGACGACGTCCGGCTCCATCCGCTCGCGGGCCAGGAGTCGCACATGATCGCCCGCGCGGCCGCAGCCGACGCGCTCGTCCACATCCCTCGCGGCACCGGTCAGCTCGCCGCCGGGTCGAGGGTGCGCTACCTCCCTCTCGACGGCTCGGTCGGCGCATAGTTGCCCGACGCGACGGCGCCGACGAGACCTGCGACCGCGGCCCAGGCGGTGAGCGCCAGCGTCGCACCCCAGGGAATCACCCCCGTCGTGACGAGAGACGCTGCGTAGAGCGGCGCCCGCGCTCCGAGATCGAGCTGCTCGGCGAGCACGACGAGCGCGAGGACGGGACCGGCGAGGCCCGCACCGAAGAGGACGTCCGTGACCCAGTCGGGCGTCCGTCCGAGCTGCGGGAGCCAGAGCCACGTGTAGAGCGACGGGAGCACGAAGACCAGGCTGTAGGGCGAGACGAGCGCAGTCCCCGCCGCGACGAGGAGGAGCGCGACGAACGTGACCGTGTACGCAGCGAGCTCGTCCTCGGCGCTCACCGGAGCTCGCCCCAGCGCGCGTGCCCGCGAACGCAGCCAGACGAGGAACGCGGCGAGCGCGAGCACGGCGAGCAGCCCGAGCGGCCACGAGTCGACCGGTGGCTCGTCGGGGGGCGGCGGCAGCGCCGGCTCGGACGGCAACGCCCCGACGAGCGACGCGGCGCCGACGATCGCGAGGAACACGAGCCACATGCCGGCGCGGCGGCGGAGCGAGCGCCAAGCTGCGCGGAGGGGAAGCCGCCGCCGACGCGCGCGCGAAAGCAGATCGAGTGTCGCCGCCGCAAAGGGGATGACCCCGGCCAGCAGCAGAAGCTGAAGCGCCCACCCACGGACGATGCGCTGCGCGAGGTAGAGCGCGCCGTTGGTCGACGTCGGCAGCTCGACCGTCTGGTCGAGCGAGTTGAGCAGCGTCTCCGACGCCCGGCCGAGCTGGCCGAGTCGTGCGGAGTCGAGATCTCCGAGCTCGTCGCCTCCCGGGGCAACTCCGCCGTCGGGTGCGGTGGAGATGCGAATCGCCGGCAGGTCGTGACCGAGCATCGGCGCCTGCTCGCCGTAGCCGAACGGCAGTCCGAGCGAGACGAGCTGTGTCAGTGCCCCCGGCAGCGCTGGCGAACTGCCCGTCTCGGCGGAGACGCGGGCCGTCGCCGTCCGGACGAGCGCCTGGGGCGGCGAACGGCCGTCCAGCCCCGAGAGCTCGATCCGCGGGCGGACGCTGCCGGCGATCCCGTCGAGAGAGACGACGGCAACTGCGTGCTCGGCGAGCGGCGAGTGTGCTGCGAAGCGGGCGGCGCCGAGCGAGCCGTACGCGCCGGCGTCGGTCGAGAGGAAGACGAGCGTGTGGAGCGGCGTCCGTGCCGACTCCGTCGTCCCTGCGGTCGCGTAGCCCCGGGCGAGCTCCACGAGCGCCGCGGTTCCGCTGGCGTTGTCGTTCGCTCCTGCGGTGGTGCCCTTGTTGTCACGATGAGCAACGAAGACGATCGTCTCCGGGACGGTCCCGGGGACAACAGCGGCGAGGTTCTGCAACTCGACCCGGCCGACGCCGGGGACCTCCTCGCGCCAGCGGTCCTCCCGGACCGGGACCCCGTACAACGCGAGCTTGTTGCGGAACCAGGCTGCGGCATCCGCTGCGCCGAGCGAGCCGGGCACCCGACTGGGATTCTCGCGTGCAAGGTCGATCGTCAGTGCTGTCGCCGTCGAGCGGTCGAACGCCGGCGGAAGAGCGGGCGCGGGCAACGGACCGGAGCGTCCAAGTGTGAGCAGGAGGAGGATCATCGGCGCGAGCACGACCACGCTCGTCTTGCGAACAAGACGCCCGTCGACGGGCCGCTCGACCGAGCCGCGCCGCGGCCTCCGCTTGCTCGTGCCGAGGCGGGCGGGCTCCATGCAGGGGGCTATAGTAGGCGCGGGCAGGCGTGCACGCCCGGGCGTGACCCACCACGAGATGCCGGACTCCTCCTCGACCATTCTCCTCGTCGACGACGAGGATTCGATCCAGGCGCTCCTCACGTATCCGCTCGAGCGAGACGGGTACCGCGTCGTCCAGGCACGCGACGGCGACGAGGCGCTACGTCGGTTCGCGGAGGAGCCGGTCGACCTCGTCGTGCTGGACATCATGCTGCCGAAGGTCGACGGCCTGGAGGTCTGCCGACGCCTCCGGAGCGAGAGCACCGTGCCGATCATCATGCTCACGGCCCGCGACGACGAGCTCGACAAGGTACTCGGCCTCGAGCTCGGCGCGGACGACTACATCACCAAGCCGTTCTCGATCCGCGAGTTCCGGAGCCGGGTTCGCGCGCTCCTCCGACGCGCGGCGAACCCGCATTTCGCCGGCCGGCGCGAGGACGTGATCGACCGCGGCGACGTCGTGGTCGACCTGCCGCGGCGCACGGTCGAGGTGCGTGGGGCGCCCGTCTCGTTGACGTTCGTCGAGTTCGAGCTGCTCGCGCTGCTCGCCTCGGAGCCCGGCGTCGTGTTCAGCCGCCGGCAGCTCCTCGAGCGCATCCGCGGGAGCGCCGACTACCGGGAGCCCCGCACCATCGACGTCCACGTCCGCCACCTCCGGGAGAAGATCGAGCTCGACTCGCGCGACCCGGAGCTGATCCTCACGGTTCGGGGCGCCGGTTACCGCTTCCGGGACGGCACATGAAGTTCCGGCTCCCCGGCGGGATTCGCACGACGCTCGCCGTCGCGCTGCTGCTCATCGTCGGCGGCGCGCTCGGAGCGGCGTACCTGATGGTGGTGCCGTCGCTCGAGCGCCGGCTCGTGGACGACCGCCTCGACGAGCTCCAGCGCGACGGGATCGAGGTCGCAGCGACGTACGCGCGCCAGGATTTCAGCCAGCCGCTCTCGGTCGACCAGTTCGTCGCCGCCGCGTCGATCCTCTACAACGCTCGAACGGTCGTCTACCAGGTATTCGGCCCGTCGCCGCTCTCCCTCAGGCCGCTCGCGGACTCGGCGTCGTCGGGGCGGCCAGTGACGGACGACCCCGTCGCGCTGCGGACGGCCCGCACCACGCGGATCGCTCGAGGACGGGTCGAACGCGGCGACCGGCCGTACGGGCAGGTCGCGGTGCCGCTTCTCCCGTCGGGGAACGTCCTCCTCCTCTCGTCGTCGATCGAGGACCAGCTCGCGACCGTTCGCGTGGTGAAACGCCGGCTCCTCTACGCGACGGGAGTGGCGCTGCTGATCGCGGCGATCCTCGGGAGCGCCGCCGCGGCGGTGCACGCGCGTCGGATTCGCCGGCTCGAGCGAGCTGCGAACCGGATCGCGGAGGGAAGGTTCGACCAGCCTGTCGTCGACGACGGCGAGGACGAGCTCGGCGAGCTCGCCGCTGCGTTCGATCGGATGCGCGTCCAGCTCGCCCAGCTCGACACGGCGCGGAAGGAGTTCGTCGCGAACGCGTCGCACGAGCTGCGGACGCCTCTGTTCTCGCTCGGCGGCTTCCTCGAGCTCATGTCGGACGAGGACCTCGACGAGGAGACCCGCTCCGGCTTCCTCGCGACGACACGCGAGCAGGTCGAGCGGCTCACCCGGCTCTCCGCCGACCTGCTCGATCTCTCCAGGATGGACGCCGGGCGCTTCCACGTCGAGAGCGAGGAGGTCGTCCTTGCGGACGTCGGCCGGGCGCTCGTCGATGAGCTCCGGCCCATCGCGGAGGGGGCCGGGCACGGCCTCTCCCTCGACACTGAGCCCGACGCGTGGGCGCTCGCGGACGAGGAGCGCGTGCTCCAGATCGGCCGTGCCCTGCTCGCGAACGCCATCGCGCACACGCCTGCGGGCACCGAGATCCTCATCCGGACCGGACGGCAGGGCGGCACGGCGCTCCTCAGCGTCACCGACGACGGGCCGGGCATCCCCGTGCAGTACGCCGAGCGGATCTTCGACCGCTTCTACCGTGTCGAAGGGCCGCAGGCGTCCGGCAGCGGCCTTGGGCTCGCGATCGCACGCGAGCTCGCGGAGCGGATGGGCGGCACGGTCGAGCTCTCGACGACGGACGGCAGGACGACGTTCACGCTAGCCCTTCCGGCGGTCGCAGCCGCGCCCGAGGCGGTGCCCGTCTCGTCCTGAGGCGGGTCCGCGACCCCGTTTTCACGTGGAAACGCCCGAGGGTCGCGCGACACGGCCACTGGTACCGTGGCCCGCATGCGTCTCTGGGCCGCAGCAGGCGCCGCCATCGTCGCCGCGGCGCTCGGCGCGGGGATCGCGCTGCTGGTCGCGCACGAGACAGGAGAAGACGCGGTCACGGCGACCGTCACGGAGGACGCCCTGCCCGCCACCGCGGCCGTCCCCACCCGCAGCGTGCCGCCGTCCGCCTTCGATCCCGCCGCCCTGTACGCAGCGCGCTCGAGCGGGGTCGTCACGATCTACGCCAACCTCGGCGCGGAAGGGAGCTCCCAGGGATCGGGGTTCGTCGTCGACCGCGACGGCCTGATCCTCACGAACGCCCACGTGATCACGAACGTCGCGGAGTCGCGCACCGTCCGTGGCGCGAGCGCGGTCTACGTCGAGTTCTCGGACGGCGACCGTGTGCGCGCCGACGTCGTCGGCTGGGACCTGTTCAGCGACGTCGGCGTCGTCCGGGTCTCAGGCTCCGACCACCCCCTGTCGCCCGTGCCGCTCGGCAACTCCGCGCAGGTCGTCGTGGGCGAGCCGGTGGCCGCGATCGGGAGCCCGTTCGGCCAGCAGACGTCCCTCTCTGTCGGCGTCGTCTCCGCCACGGGCCGCTCGATCGACTCGCTGACCTCGGGATTCGCGGTGGCCAACGCAATCCAGGTCGACGCGCCGATCAACCGGGGGAACTCGGGCGGGCCGCTGTTCGACGTGGGCGGCCGCGTGATCGGGATCAACGCGCAGATCGAGAGCACGTCCGGCGACAACGAGGGTGTTGGGTTCGCGATCCCCATCAACATCGCGCGCCGCTCGCTCGACCAGCTCGTGCGCACGGGCAAGGTTCGCTACGCGTACATCGGGATCCGCACCCAGGACGTGACGCCCGGAATCGCACGGGAGTTCAAGCTCGGCGCACGTCGCGGCGCGCTCGTCACGCGAGTCGACGACGGCACGCCGGCGGCCCGCGCCGGCCTCCGGGGCGGCACGAGGACGGAGGTGTACAACGGGCTGGACGTCACGCTCGGCGGCGACGTGATCGTCGCGATCGGCAAGGCGCCGGTCCTGGGCACCGACGACGTCTCGCGCATCGTCTCCACGGAGCTTCTCCCGGGCCAGACGGTGACGTTGACCGTGCTGCGAGGCGGCACCAAGCGCAAGAAGGTCGACGTCACGCTCGGCGAGCGACCGGCCGGAACGCGGTAGACGCGTTGCCCGAGCCGCTCGTCGTCGTCTCGAACCGCGGCCCCGTCACTCATCGACGGGAGGCCGACGGCTCGATCGTCGCCGTCCGCGGCGCAGGCGGTCTCGTCGCCGCACTAGCGCCGTTGGGCGACCACCGTCGTGTCGTCTGGGTGGCGAGTGCGATGAGCGACGCCGACCGAGAGGTCGCGGGAGGGGGGCCCGGCGACGTGCGCTCCGAGTCGGGGGCGTCTGTTCGTCTCCATCTCGTGGCCCACGAGCGGGAGGCCTACCGGCTCTTCTACACGGTGGTCGCCAACCCGGTGCTCTGGTTCGTGCAGCACGGGCTGTGGGACCTGAAGCACGATCCGGCCGCCGATCTCGCGCACCCGTGGGCAGACGGCTACGTCGCCGTCAATCGCGGCCTCGCGGCCGCCGCCGTCGACGAGCTGGACAGGCACCCGGGCGCGCCGCTGCTCGTGCAGGACTACCACCTCTACGTCGCGCCCGCCCTCGTCCGCGCCGTTCGGCCACAGGCACGCATCGCCACGTTCATCCACATCCCCTGGGTCGGGCCCGACGCATGGGGCGTGCTCCCGCCGGACATCGCCGCCGCGGTCCACGAGGGCGTCCTGGCCTGCGACAGCATCGGGTTCCACACGGAGCGCTGGCGCTCGGCGTTCGTGGAGTCGTGCGAGGCGCTGCTCGGTCGCGGCGACGAAGCCGAGCTGCGCTCGCATGCGAATCCTCTCCCCGTCGACGCCGAGTCGTTCGCCAGGCTCGCCGCAGACGAGGGCGTCCACGAACGAAGGGAGGCGCTCGCTGCCGAGCGACCCGAGATCGTGATCCTCCGCGTCGACCGGACCGACCCGTCGAAGAACGCGGTGCGCGGCTTCGAGGCCTTCGGGCTCCTGCTCGAGCGCCACCCGTCGCTCCACGGACGCGTAGGGCTCGTCGCGCATCTCGATCCGTCGCGCCAGGAGATCTCCGAGTACGTCGAGTACCGCACCGCCACGGAAGACGCTGCAGCGGCCGTCAACGCGCGCTTCGCGACCCCGGGCTGGGAGCCGATTCGGCTCGATGTACGCGACGACTTCCTCGCCGCAGTCGCGGCGTACACGGACTACGACGTGCTGCTCGTCAACCCCGTGATGGACGGTCTCAACCTCGTCGCGAAGGAGGCGCCGCTCGTCAACGAGCGGGACGGAGCCCTCGTTCTCTCACGCCAGGCGGGAGCATTCGACGAGATCGGGGCGTGGGCGGTCGGCATCGACCCGCTCGACGTGCCGGGGCAGGCCGACGCCCTCGCGAGGGCGATCGCGCTTCCCAGGGACGTGCGTCGCCGTTCGCTCGACGCGATGCGCGAGACGGTGCGCGCCCGCGACCTGAACGACTGGGTCGAGCGCGAGCTCGCCGAGCTCGCCGAGCGCGCCCCGGCGCCGGTCGCCTGACACCGTGCACGGGGCTACGATGCGCGCGTGATCCAGGAGCACGTCGCCACATCTGGCAACAGAGCGTCATGAGCGAGCTGTCGCACGTCGACGAGACGACCGGCGAGGTGCGCATGGTCGACGTGGGGGCAAAGCCGCTCTCGCGTCGTCGGGCGGTCGCAAGAGGCCGGGTCCAGATGGCCCAGGCCACCACTGCACGCCTCCGCACGCTGCCGAAGGGCGATGCACTGGCGGTCGCCCGGATCGCCGGGATCCAAGCCGCGAAGCGAACGAGCGAGCTCGTCCCGCTATGCCATCCGTTGCCGCTGACGGTCGTCGAGATCGACCTCGCGATCGACGACGATGGCGTGGTGATCGAGGCAGCCGCCGAGACGACGGCGCAGACCGGCGTCGAGATGGAGGCGCTGACGGCCGTGACCGTCGCCGCCCTGACCGTCTACGACATGGCGAAGGCCGTCGACAACGGGATGCGCATCGACGGCGTCGTGCTCGTCTCGAAGACGAAGGAGCCGGTGTGACCGCACTGGCCGCTCCGCTTCCCGTCAGGCTCGCCCGCCTCGTCCGCATCGAGCACACGGTGTTTGCGCTGCCGTTCGCGTACGTCGGCGCGCTGCTCGCGGTCGACGGGTGGCCGGGGCTCGGCACCATGGGGTGGATCACGCTCGCGATGGTCGCCGCGCGCACGCTCGCGATGAGCCTCAACCGGCTCATCGACGCAGAGCTCGACGCGGAGAACCCGAGGACGGCGGGCAGGGAGCTCCCCGCCGGCTCGCTGACTCGGGCGCAGGTCCTGGTGCTCTGCGTTCTGTCCCTCGCGGTGTACCTGCTCGCGGTGCTGCAGCTCGCCCCGATCGTCCGCTGGCTGTGGCCGATCCCCGTCGCGATGTTCGTCGCCTACCCGTACCTGAAGCGCTTCACGTGGGGGTGCCATCTATGGCTCGGCGCCTGTCTCGGCCTGGCGCCCGTCGGCGCGTGGGTCGCGATCACCGGCGAGCTCCCGTGGCAGGCGTGGGCGCTCGGCGGCGCGGTGTGCCTCTGGGTCGCGGGCTTCGACCTCTTCTACGCACTGTTCGACCGCGAGCACGACCTCGAGGTCGGACTGCACTCCTGGGCGACGCGGTTCGGCGTGCGCGGCGTCTTCGCCGGCGCGCGCACCATGCACGCGGGCGTGGTCGTCCTGCTCGCGGCTGCCGGTGCAGGCCTCGACGTCGCGCTGTGGTACTGGCTCGGCGTGGCCGTCGTCGCGGCACTGCTGCTCTACGAGCACCTCATCGTCCGGCCGGACGATCTCCGTCGGCTCGACGCGGCCTTCTTCACGGTCAACGGGGCGCTGTCGATCGCCTTCTTCTGTTTCGTCGCGCTCGATACCCTCGTGTGAGCGCCACATTTCCGGCACGATCCCGGCACCCATGCGGCACACGTTCGGCGATAGCGTGACGTCAGGGCACCGGGGGTGCCCCTGGGGGTGGTTGTGCGAACGGGGAGGCGTGGCACGGTTCCGATTCGCGCAACCCGCCTGGCGGGTGCCACGTGGCTGAGGCCCCGCTCGTCCGCGCGCGGGCGGTGGAGCGGAGCTACGGCGCGCGGCGCGTCTTCCGGGACGTCTCGTTCGAGCTCGCGCGCGGCGACGCGCTCGTCGTCACCGGCCCGAACGGCTCCGGGAAAACGACGCTCCTGCGCCTGCTGGTCGGCCTTGCAGTCCCCTCGCGCGGGACGATCGACGTCGCGCTCGACCGGGGGCGCCTCGGGTTCGTCGGCCACGAGCCGCTCGTGTATCGCGAGCTCACGGCCCTCGAGAACCTCGACCTCTTCGGCCGCCTGTACCGGGTGCCGGAGCGGCGGGAGCGGATCGGCATGCTCCTCGAGCGCTTCGGGCTGTGGGACGCGCGCGGAGACCGCGTCTCGGCGTTCTCACGGGGGATGACGCAGCGGCTTGCCCTGTGTCGCGCGCTTCTGCACGAACCGGAGCTGCTCGTCCTCGACGAGCCGCATTCCGCGCTCGACACCCAGGGGGCGGCGCTCCTCGACCAGGAGCTCGAGGCGCTCGCGGGGCGCAGCACCATTGTCGTGGCGACCCACGAGCCAGACCGGCTGGCGCCCCTCGAGACCGCCTGTCTCGCGCTCGGGGCCCCGTGAGCGGGTACCTCGGGGACGTCGCCGCGCTCGCGCGGAAGGATCTCCGGCTCGAGCTACGGGCCCGCGACACGCTGCCGGCGATGCTCCTCTTCGTGCTCGCGACCCTCGTCGTCTTCCATTTCGCGCTACCGGCCGACGCGGGGGACGACCCCGCCTACGGCCTGCTCTGGGTCGCCCTCGTGTTCACGTCGCTCCTCGGCCTCGCGAGAGCGTGGGTGCCCGAGCGAGAGGCGGGCGCGCTGGACGGGCTCGTGCTCGCGCCGACCGACCGGAGCGCAATCTGGCTCGGGAAGGCGATCGCCTCGCTCGCCTTCCTCTTCGCGGCGGAGGTCGTGGCGATTCCAGCGTTCGTCCTGTTCTTCGCGCCGCTCGACGCGCACGCGTTGGCGGGCGTGGTTCTCGCCTCCGTCGGGATCTGCGCGGTCGGGTCGCTCGTCTCCGCGATGGCCGCCGCCTCGCGCGGCCGAGAGGTGCTCCTCCCCCTGATCTTCCTGCCGCTGGCGATCCCGATCGTCGTGGGGGGCGTGGGCGCGACGATCTCGGAGGAGCCCGGGAAGTTCCTCGCGTTCCTGGGCCTCTACGACGCGGTGTTCGCGATACTTTCGTGGGCGGCGTTCGAGTACGTCGTCACGGAGTGAGCGACGCCCGACGAGCATGACGAAGCCCTCCCTCACAGTCCTCGCGACCCTCGCCGCGGCGCTCGCGGCGGTCGCCGTGGCGATGATCTTCTTCGTCGCACCCGAGGACGCCGACCAGGGGCTCTCGCAGAAGATCTTCTACGTCCACGTCCCGATTGCCTTGACCGCGTACGCGTGCTTCGGCCTCGCCGCCTGGAAGGCGTTCCGGCTGCTGACCACCCGCGGCGACCGGTACGACCTCGAGAGCTACACGGGCGTCCACCAGGGGACGATCTTCGGGGCGCTGACACTCGTGACCGGCTCGATCTGGGCGAAGGCCTCGTGGGGGGTCTGGTGGACGTGGAGCTCGAACCAGCTCGTGCTGTTCCTCGTGCTCTTCCTGTTCTACTGCGCCTACTTCATGCTCCGGTACTCGATCGAGTCGGGTCCGAGGCGGGAACGGATCTCGGCGGTCTATGCGCTGTTCGGCGTCGCGCTCGTGCCCGTGAGCTTCCTCGCGATCCGGCTCGCGAGCGACTTCATCCATCCGACCGTGTTCACGCGAGACGGGCCGCAGATGACCGGCGAGATGTTCGCGGCATTCTGCGTGTCGTGGGGCGCGATCACCCTCCTCGCGTACGTGATGTACCGGGTCGAGCTGGCCGGGAAGCGGACGGACGCGAACCTCCGGGAGCTGCGCGAGGCGCTTGCGCCGTGAGCTCGTCCGAGAAGTACGTCGCCGCCGCCTACGGGGTGTTCCTCCTCTTCGTCCTGTTCTGGGTGGTCATCATCGCGACCAAGCTGTCGCGCCTCGAGCGCGAGACCGGCGAGCTCGCCCGCCTCGCACGGGCGCGCATTGCCGGCGAGTCGACCGATGGTTGAGCTCCTCGTCTGGCCGACGGTGATCGCCTACGGCGAGGCGGCGCTCGTCTACGCAGGCGAGCTCCGCGGTCACCGTCGCTACAGCACCCTCGGCATCTGGGGCGTGCGGATCGGCTGGCTCGCGCAGACCGTGCTTCTCGCGGCGCAGGCCCGCTCCGCCGACGGATTCCCGTGGGGGACGTGGGCGGGGGCGCTCAACCTCCTCTCCTGGCTCCTCGTCACGGGGTACCTCGTCTGGGGCTGTCGGCCGCGGTATCGGCTCGTCGGGCTCGCGGTAATGCCTGTCGCGGCCGCGCTCGTCGTCCTCGCGTGGGTGGGTGGCGGGACCGCGCTCGGCGCGCGTGGTGACGGGTGGGCGCTTGCGATCCACGCGGCTCTGATGCTCGCGGGTCTCGCCAGCTTCACGGTCGCCGCCGCAATGGCAGCTCTCTACGTCTTCGAGGAACGACGTCTCAAGCGGCGCGACGCGGGCGTCCTGCGGCTTCGCCTGCCGTCGCTCGAGGCCCTCGACCGGCTCTCAGCTCGCGCGACGCTCGCGGGCCTGTTCCTGCTCTCGGCCGGCATCGTCGTGGGACTCGGCTGGCTCGACGTGAACGGCCTCGACGCCGCGATGACCGTCGCCGTGCTCATCTGGGTCGTCTACGCGCTCGCCCTCGTCGTCCGCTGGGAAGCCGGTGTCCGCGGCCGGCGGTTCGCGCGGCTCCTCCTCGGCGGGCTCGTCCTCGTCATCGCCGTGCTCCCCCTCACCCACTTCGCGGCATGAGGCTCGCGCTCGCCGGTGTCTCGCACCATCGCGCGCCTCTCGAGGTGCGCGAGCGCGTCGCGGTCGATCTCGACGCTGCCGCCGAGCTGGCGCGGGAGCTCGCGGCGTCAGGCGGCCCCGCGCACGAGGCCGTCGTGCTCTCGACATGCAACCGAACCGAGCTCTACGTCGCGGGCGGCGACGGCCTCGTGGAGCACGCCGATCGAGCGCTCCTCGAGCTGGCGGGACCGGGCGCGCCCGCGCTCGCGCCGGCCGCGTATCGCCTGGCGGACGAATCCGCGGCGCTGCACCTCTTCCGCGTCGCCGCCGGCCTCGACTCGATGGTGCCCGGGGAGGGCGAGATCCTCGGCCAGGTCAGGGACGCCTTCGAGGCAGGCTCGCCTGGGCCGCTGCTCGGTCGCACCTTCCGCATGGCGCTCCGGGCCGGCCGCCGGGCACGCGTCGAGACCGCGATCGGCGAGAGCCCCGCGTCGATCCCCGCCGCGGCGGCGGCGTTGGCCGAGCAGGTGTTCGAGGGGCTCGCCGGGCGGAGCGTCGTGCTCGTCGGCGCCGGCCGCACGAGCGAGCTGACGGCGCGGAACCTCCGCTCGCGCGGGGCGACTATCTCCGCTGTCGCCAACCGGACGCCCGAGCACGCAGAACGACTCGCCGCGTCGTTCGCCGCACGCTCCGCCGCCATCGACGAGCTCGCCGGGGCCCTGAGCGTCGCCGACATCGTCGTCTCCTCCACGAGTGCTCCCGGGTTCGTGCTGGGCGGCGAGTCGCTCGTCTCCGTCCTCCGCGCGCGCCGTGGTAGGCCTTTGCTGATCGTCGATCTCGCCGTGCCGCGGGACGTCGACCCGTCGCTTGGAGCGATCGACGGCTGCTTCCTCTACGACATCGACGCGCTCGAGAGCGTCGTTTCCGCCACGCTCGAAGGCCGGCGGACAGAGGCCGTCCACGCCGAGCGGATCGTCTCCGAGGAGGCGGAGCGATTCCGCGCCTGGCGGGCCTCGCTGGCGGTCGTCCCTGCGATCGCGTCCCTCCGGGCGCACGCGGAGGAGATCAGAGCAGCCGAGCTCGCGCGTCTGGAAGGCCGGTTGCCGGAGGGCGATCGCGACGTCGTCGACAGGCTCACAGCACAGATCGTCAACAAGCTCCTGCACCTGCCGACGGTGCGCCTGAAAGAGGCGGCGGTGACTGCGGACGGGCTGCTCTATGCTGACGTCGTGCGCCACCTATTCGGCCTGAGCGAGGAGGACGAGGCGTGACCCGCTCCGTGGACGTGCGTCCCGGGCGGCCTCTTCCGCTCCTCGTTCCGACTGCGTTCGTCCGAATCCGGCCTATGGGCCGGCGCAGGTGCGGCCTGCCGGCGACGCAGGCTCGAGGACGCTGCCGTGCTGCTCCGCGTCGGCTCGCGCGGCAGTAGGCTCGCGCTCACCCAGGCTGAGCGAGCGGCGGAGTCGCTGCGCAGGCCCGGAGTGGAGATCGCGCTCGTGCCGATCACGACTGCCGGCGACCGTGACCGCACGAAGCCCTTCGGCGAGATCGGCAGCCGTGGCGTATTCGTCAAGGAGCTCGAGGAGGCGCTCCTCGCAGGTCGCATCGACGTGGCGGTGCACTCGGCGAAGGACATGACCTCGAGCGATGTGGACGGCCTCGCGGTCGGCGCGTATCCCGTGCGCGAGGACGCGCGCGACGCCCTCTGCGGCGCTCGGGAGATCCGGCCCGGGATGCGCATCGGCACGGCCTCGGCTCGCAGACGCGCGCAGCTGCTCGCGCTCGAGCCGACGCTCTCCGTCGAACCGCTCCGCGGGAACATCGATACCCGCCTGCGGAAGCGTGGCGAGCGCGGCCTCGACGCGGTCGTGCTGGCGGCGTGCGGTCTCGACCGGCTGGGGCTCGGCGGGGAGATCGGACTCCGCCTCGATCCCCACGTGATGCTGCCGGAGGCAGGCCAGGGCGCGCTCGCTCTCCAGGTGCGCGGGGGCGAGGAAGACCTCGTCGCCACAATGGACGACGCGGAGACGCGGAGGCGGGTCGAGGCAGAGCGCCGGTGCGTCGCGGTCGTCGGCGGCGGCTGCCTGGCGCCGGTCGCCGCCCACCACGACGGCAGGACGCTCACGGGGCTCGTCGCGGCCGAGGACGGGAGCTGGCTCGAGCGGCGCGAGGGCGAGGACCCGGACGCGCTGGGACGCGAGCTCGCGGCGCTCGCGCGATGACAGTCGCCTGTGAGCTCGGCATGCGTCCGATGCCTAGGCATCGCGAGCGTCCGTCGCCGAGGCGTCGCGCGCGTCACACGCCCGGCGCGATGTTGGTGCAGACGCGTAGCACGTTGAGGCATACCGTTCGTTCCCCGTGGGTGGGTGGGGGTTAGGGATGGCGAGCACCCGACCCGCGAACGAAAGTCCGTGGCCCGCATCGTCGTGACGCGCCCCGCCGGGCGGGAGGGTGCCCTCGTGGAGCGGCTCCGCGGCTCCGGCCACGAGGTCAGCCACGTGCCGCTCGTCGCGCTCGAGCCGCTCGGCGACGATCCGGTCGACGTCGGCGGCTACGACTGGGTCGTTCTCACGAGCGTCACCGGGTCGCGCGAGCTCCGGCGTCGCATGCGAGGGACGCCTAGGCACGTCGCGGCGATCGGCAAGGCAACCGCCGAGGCCTTCGGCGGCGCCGATCTCGTCGCCCCGACCTCGACGCAAGAGGGTCTGCTCGCCGCGCTCCCGCCGTCGCCCGGCCGTGTTCTCTTCGCCGGCGCGGAGAGTGCGCGCCGCCTCCTTCCGGACACGCTCGGCGCGGACGTCGTCGCTCTTTACCGGACGGTCGAGCTGACACCGCCGGCGTGGCCGGAGTGCGACCTCGTCCTCGTCGCCTCTCCATCGGCGGCCCGCGCTTTGGGGCGGGTCGACCGGGGCGTGCCCGTCGTCTCGATCGGCCCGGAGACGACGCGCGCCGCGCGAGAGGCCGGTCTGACCGTCGCGGCGGAGGCGCGGACGAGCGACGTGGACGGCCTGGTCGAGGCGGTCGAGGAGGCGATCGTCGCGTCGTAGACTCGCCCGGGATGGTCATCTGCTTCCTCAGCGACTTCGGTCTCCAGGACGACTTCGTCGGGACGTGCCACGGGGTCATCGCGAGGATCGCGCCCGACACCCGCGTGATCGACGTGACGCACGGGATCCCAGCGACCGCCGTGCTGCAGGGCGCGCACGTCCTCGCGAGCACGCTCCCTTACATGCCGATCGGCGTCCACCTCGCGGTCGTCGACCCCGGGGTGGGGGGGATCCGGCGAGCGCTCGCGCTCGCCGACGCCGAGGGCCGCCTCTTCGTCGGGCCGGACAACGGGCTTCTCCTGCCGGCGGCCGAACGGGCGGGGATCGTGGAGGCGTGCGAGCTCGCGAATCCCGAGTATGCGCTCGAATCGATCTCGCGCACGTTCCACGGCCGTGACCTCTTCGCTCCGGCCGCGGCGCACCTCGCCAACGGCGTGCCGGTCTCGGAGCTCGGTCCGCCGATCGCCCCGGACGCCCTCGTGCGGCTCGACCTGCCGCAGCCCCGGTTCTCCGCCGAGCGCATCGACGCGACGACGCTCTACGTGGACAGCTTCGGCAACATCGCATTGAACCTGACCCGTGAGGACGTCGAGCAGGTCGGCGTCGTGCCCGGCTCCCGCGTCGAGCTCGAGCTCGAGGGCGAGAGGTACTTCGCGGTGACGGCGCGGACCTTCGCGGACGCCCGGGCGGGCGATGTGATCCTCTACGAGGACAGCTACCGCAACATGTCGGTCGCGATCAACCGCGGGAGCGCAGCGGCGATGCTCCACGCGAAGCCGGGTCAGCCGCTCGGGATCCAGATCCTTGGCCCGGGCACTCCGCTGCGATAGGCTCAAGGCCTCTGAAGAGCGTTCGTGGCGCGGTCAGCCGGCCCGGACGCTCTTCTTATGGCAGGGGAACCCTGGTTCCCCCACCGACCCCCTCCTCTTGCGCTGCGCCCGGATCGCCCGCGCCTGGCCTCCCGGCCGGCGAAGCCGGCCTCCGGCCGCACTCCTCCGCGCACGGTCGTACCGCCAACTACCACCCGAACCGCGGAGCCTCGCATCGCCTCGCTCTTCCTTCGCCTCGGAGCTCGTTAGCCCAGCCGGCTCGTTGTCGTCACCACGTCTGCGTAGCCGAGCGCGGCGCTAAAGCCGCCGACCTGTGAACCGCGCTACCTCGGCCGGAGGCCGGCTTTGCCGGCCGGGAGGCCAGGACGGCTCAATCTGTGCACGACGCTGAGGAGGGGGCTGGTGGGGAAACCAGGGGTTCCCCCACCTCTTCACAGAATGGACTGGCCGAGCGCGCTCGCGGCGAGCTCGACGGCGATTGCCGCGCTGCCGTTCTCGCGGTCGAGGATCGGGTTCACCTCGACGAGCTCGAGCGAGCCGACGAGCCCCGACTCGGCGAGATCCTCGCAGGCGAGGTGCGCCTCGCGGTAGGTGAGACCGCCCTTCACCGGCGTCCCGACTCCGGGCGCCACCTCGGGGTCGAGTGCGTCCAGGTCGAGCGAGACGTGGACGAAGCCCGGCCCGGAGCCGCGGTCGATCGCCTCGAGCACCGCCCGCTCGATCCCGATGCGGTCGATCTCGGTCATCGTGATCGCCCGGATCCCCGTCTCGCGGATGAGCGCGCGCTCGGTCGGGTCGAGGGAACGGACGCCGAGCAGCACGACACGCCGCGGGTCGACGGCGGGCAAGTCCAGTCCCTCGTGGGAGAACGCGTCACCCGCAAGGCCGAGGGCGGCCGCGAGCGGCATCCCGTGGACGTTCCCGGACGGGCTCGTCGCCGGGGTGTTCAGGTCGCCGTGGGCGTCGATCCAGATCACGCCGCCGGGCTCGCCGGCGGCCCTCCGCAGGCCCGCGAGCGTGCCCAGGGCAATCGAGTGGTCCCCGCCCAGCACGAGGGGCAGGGCTTCCTCGGCGACGACGTCCGCGACGAGCCCCGCGAGGCCCGCGCAGGCGTCGAGGATCTCGGCGAGAAACCGCGCCCGTTCGTCGCCGACGGCGAGCGCCTCGGGCTCGCGGGTCGCGAGGTTGCCCCGGTCGACCACCGTGCACCCGAACGACCTAAGGCGCTCCTCGAGCCCGGCGTAGCGGATCGCGGAGGGGCCCATGTCGACGCCGCGCCGTCCCTGGCCGAGGTCGAGCGGCGCGCCGACGATCGTCACGGTCCTCGCAGTGGCACCCACGGCGGCGTGAGGCTACACCAGCGCGGGTGAACCCATGGTTCCCCCGCGGGCCCCCTCCTTCCGCGCGGTTCACGAGGGACCCGCTGCTGGCCTCCCGGCCGGCCAAGCCGGCCTCCGGCCGCGGTCGCGCCGCCCACTGGCGGGACGTCTCGGGGCTACACTCAGCCCGCGGGGCGAGGTAGCTCAGTTGGTAGAGCACACGGCTGAAAACCGTGGTGTCGCCGGTTCAAGTCCGGCCCTCGCCATTCGGCGCGTGGCTCAGGCGGCGCGCCGCGCGAGCGCGACGCGCGCGCGGCCCGGGACGGCGAGCGAGCCGTCCGGCTGGACGTAGCGTTCCAGCCTCCGTTCCGCGCCGGCGCGGACCGCGTGCTGCTGCTCGGCGGTGGCTCGCTCGAGGATCGTCGCGAGCGCACGGGATGTGTCGCGGGCGACGCCCCACCAGTCGGAGAGGGCCGGCACCCGCCACATGACGGCGACGTCCTCGACCGTCTCCACGCTCAGGCCGGCATGCGCAAGCACCTCGGCGACGAGGCCCTCGCGCGAGAGCCGGAAAGGACCCGGTGCGTCCGGGTCGGGTCGTTCGGCGAGCCCCAGCTTGAGGGCGCTCCGCCCCGCTGCGGTCATCCAGTCGTTGTCGTCGGGATCTGCCCAGACCGCGAGGGCGACCCGCCCGCCCGGCCGCAGGACACGCGCGATCTCGCTCGCCGCGAGACCGATGTCAGGGACGAGCATCAGCCCCCAGCGGCAGACGACACCGTCGAACGCCGCGTCCTCGAACGAGAGCGCGGTCATGTCCTCGACCTGGAACGAGACGAGTCGCTCGTCGAGCCCGAGCTCGGCTGCGCGGCGCTCCGCCGCCTGCACCATCTCCGGCGCGACGTCCGTCGACACGAGCCGGCCTCCCGGCGCGAGCGACCGGGCCGCCAGGAGGCCCGTGTCGCCGGGGCCGCTGGCGAGCTCGAGGATCGTCTCGCCGGGCCGCGGATCGAGAAGCTCGACGAGCCGCTCCGAGACCATGTGGGTCGAGTCCCAGAAGAGCCCGCGCTGCCGCTCCCAGCCGGACGCGACCGAGCGCCAGTTGTCGACGAGCTCGCTCACGACGCCCGCCTCAAGCGGCGGCTCCGGCGAACTGAGGGATGATCTCGCGGCCGTACGCCTCGAGCGTCGCCTCCTGGTTGTGCGTCATCAGGTAGATCGAGTAGTGGTCGACGCCGACCGACTCGAGCTCGCGCAGCTTCTCGGAGATCTGGCCGACGTCACCGAGCACGGAGAACCGGTCGCAGATCTCGTCGGTCACGAACTCACCGTGCTTCGCGCCCACGCGGGAGTGCTCGTCGTAGTCGTAGAACTTGCGCTTCTCCACGTAGTCCGTCAGCGCGTGCGGGACGACGGAGCCGTCCGTGCCGTACCGCTCGATGAGGTCCTTCACGTGGTTCGAGACCATCGCCGGGAACCAGCGCGTCTGCTCGCGCCCGTCCTCGATCGGGCCGACGTGGCTCGGCGCGCACACGATGCACTTGAGCTCCGCGGGATCGCGGCCGGCTTCCTCGGCGGCCGCGCGAGCGGTGCCCATGATCCACTGGATGATCTCCGGGTCGGCGAGCTGGATGATCACGCCGTCCCCGACGCGGCCCGCGACGCCGAGCGCCCGGGGGCCGTAGCCCGCGACCCACATCGGGATCCGCGGCAGCTCGGGCCGCACCCATTTGAGGTGGAGGTCCTTGTCGTTCCAATGCACCTCCTCGCCGTTCATGAACGGCTTGATCATCTGCAGGCGCCGCTCGAACTCGGCGACCTTGACCGGCTGCTGGCCGATGTACCGCCTCGCCGAGTCGCCACGGCCGATCCCCATCACCATCCGGCCGTCGGAGATGTCGTGCATCGTCGCGTAGAGGCTCGCCAGCACGGTCGGCTCGCGCGTGCCGGGGTTCGTGACGAGATGCCCGAACTTCATCCGCGACGTGGCCTGGATCGCCAGCGTCAGCTGGACGAACGACTCCTGCCAGAGCACGTGCGAGTCGTAGGTCCAGCCGATCTCGAACCCGTTGTCCTCGCTGAGCTTCATCAGCTCGACGAGCCGGGACGCCGGCGGGTCGGGCAGGACGGTGACGCCGAAAGAGAGTGGCATGTGCAGATCCTCCGTCGTGTGCGAGAGGTTCAGTATCCGCGGTCGCTGCCGCGGCCGCCAGCCGGGTCCGTCGGAGGGAGGCGCCGGACGAACGGCAGCGCGCCGGCCGCGAGGCACGCGATCGCCGCGAACGCGATCCGCCCGTCGCCGGGCAGTGCAAAGGTGACGCCGGCGAGCGGCGTCCCGATGAGCACCGCGAGCACGGCGCATGCGTTGACCAGTGCGACCGCCGCCCCCGGCGCGTCGGGGCGCAGCCGCTGCGCCGCCTCGAAGATCGCTGCGAAGGGAAGTCCCGCCGCGAGGCCGAGGCAGAGGGCGCCGAGGCCCGACAGCCAGGTCGGCCCGCCCGCGGCGAGAAGCAGCGACCCGGCCGCGACCGCGACGAGCGAGCCCGCCAGCAGCCGCTGTCTGCCGGCGGGGCGGCGGTGGACGGCCCCTCCACCCAGGGGCCGCGTCACGATCCCGGCGAGCAACACCAGACCACCGAGCGCGCCGGCGACGGCCGACCTCGCATCCTGTCGCTCGAGCAGCGGGACGACCCAGTTGCCCGCGATCACGGCGAGCCCGAACGTCGCAGCCTGGAGGACCCCGAGCGGCAGCAGCCTCCGGTCGCCGAGGACACCGTGGGAGGAGGCCCCGACGCGGCGGAGGCCGCGCACGAAGGCGGTCGGCACGGCGGCGGCCACTGCGAGCACGAGCGCCGCCGCGTACGTCGCCCGCCAGCCAGTCGCGTCGGTCAGAGGCGGCACGACCACGAGCGCGAGCCCCCCGCCCGCCATCGTCGCGCCGCCATAGACCCCGTGGAGGACCGGCCCCCCGCCCCCGGCGCGGACGAGGTCGAGACCCGCCACGAACCCGGCGCCGGAGCCGACTCCCACCACGAGCCGGCCAACGATCCCGAGCGCGATCTCGTCGTCGATCAGCAGGAACGTGTTTCCGAGCGCCGCCGCCGCGCACGCGACGAGTGCGACCCGATGCGGTCCGATCCGATCCGACCAGATGCCGGCGGGGAGCTGGGAGAGCAGGTGCGTGACGAACAGCGCCGTCGTCAGCAGGCCGATGACCGCGAGCGACACGCCGTACGCGTCCGCCAGTGGATCGGCCGCCGCCCCGACGTTAGAGACGTTCCACGTGAGGAAGCAGCCGACGACGAGGCCGGCGACGACCGCCCCGCGCTCCGGGGCGTGCCCGTCGGGCATCTAGGACGCCGCGACCCAGTCGATCGTCTTCGACGCCAGGCGGTCGAGCGCGGCGACCGCGAGCTCGAGATGCTCGGTCTTCGTGTCCTCGAGCTTCGTGTGCGAGAGCCCGCGCAGGCTCTGGACGAAGAGCATCACGGTCGGCACGCCGGCGCGCGCGACCTCGGCCGCGTCGTGGAGCGGGCCGGACGGCAGGCGGTGCGTCGTGCCCGCGACGTCGCGGATCGCCTCGTCGGCGAAGCCGATCAGCGTCTCGTCGAACAGGATCGGCTCGATGTTCCAGATCCGCTCCCAGTCGACCTCGATCCGCTCCTCCTGCGCGAACGTCCGCGAGAGCTCCTGCGCACGGGCGAGCATCGAGGCGAGCTTTCCCGCGTCGAGGTGGCGCTGGTCGAGCAGCTGCTCCGCGGTCTCGACGACCGACGTCACGATCCCCGGTCGGCATACGACGCCGCCGGACGTGCACACGGCCCCGTCGCCCGTCTCGCGCGCCACGTCGCGGATCGCGAGCGCGAGCTTCGCGGCCCCCGCGAGCGCGTCGCGCCGCTGGTCCATCGGGGTAGAGCCGGCGTGCGCAGCCTGGCCGGTCCATGTGATCCGCCACCGCTCGACGCCGAAGGTGCCGAGGACGGCGCCGAGCGGCAGGTCCAGCGACTCGAGCACCGGGCCCTGCTCGATGTGCAGCTCGAGGTAGGCGGCTGCGTGCTCGAGCTGGACGTGCGCGTCGAGGGCGCGGTCGAGCTCGACGCCGTACGCGCCGATCGCGTCGGGCAAGGTGAGGCCGTCACGGTCGACGAGCGCGCGGAGCTCGCCCTGGTCGGCCATCGAGCCGCCCGCGGCGGACGAGCCGAAGAGCGAGCGGCCGAACCGCGCGCCCTCCTCGTCCGCCCAGTCGACGAGCCGGACCGTGACGGGCGGCGTCCCCTCGTCCGCGATCCGGCGGAGGACCTCCGCCGCGCCGAGGATGTTGAGGCAGCCGTCGAGCCAGCCACCGCTCGGCACCGAGTCCATGTGGCCGCCGAGCAGGACGGCGCGCTCCGAGTCGCCGCGGAGCGTGTACCAGTCGTTGCCGGCAGCGTCGCGCTCGACCTCGAGCGGAAGGTCGGAAAGGCTCTCCGCGAGCCACGCACGACCCTTCGCCCAGGTCTCCGTCCACGCGACCCGCTGCGCGCCGTCATCGCTCCCGGTGAGCGAGCGGAGCTCCTCGAGGCGGGAGACGACGCGGGACGGATCGAGCGCCACGGGGCCCGAGCTTAACGCCCTGACGCGGCCGCAGGTGTGGTAAGGAATGCGCCCAGATGACGTCCGTCGCAGTCGAGACGCGTCAGGCGCGAATCGTGCCCGCCCTCGGACGGCTGGCGACGTTCGTGCTCGTCGTCGCGGCGCTCTGGGGCGCCTGGGAAGGCTACAAGTGGCTGTGGGAGACGACGGGCTGGACGTGGCCGTTCGTCGTGGACGACACGACGATGCCGCATATCCACGACATCCTCAACGCGTTCAGGGAGCCGGTCACCGAGGGCGGCCCCGCGCTCATCCATCCCCTCCTCGACGCCGCCTGGTTCACCGCGAAGGAGGCGCTCGCCGGCTTCGTCCTGGGGGCGATCTTCGGCTTCGGGCTGGCGGTCGTGCTCGTCCACTCACGCCTGCTCGAACGCGGCCTCCTGCCGTACGTCGTCGCCTCGCAGACCGTGCCGATCCTCGCGATCGCGCCGATGGTCGTCATCGGTCTCGGCTCGAAGGGGGTCGAGGGCTGGAAGGCCGTGTCGGTGCTCGCCGCGTACCTCACCTTCTTCCCGGTGGCGATCAACTCGCTCCGGGGGCTGAAGTCGGCCGACCCGCGCGCCTTCGAGCTGATGGACTCGTACGCGGCGACCCGCTGGAGCATCCTCTGGCGCCTCCGCGTCCCCGCCTCGCTGCCATACCTGTTCACCGCGCTCAAGATCTCGGCGACCGCGAGCGTGATCGGGGCGATCATCGGCGAGACGCCCGCCTCGATCCAGGAGGGCCTCGGCGGCGCGATCGTGAACTTCAACCAGTACTACTCCCTCCAGCCGACCGCGCTCTGGGCGACGAACATCGTCTGCGCCGCGCTCGGGCTCGTCCTCTTCGGGCTCGTCGTGATCGCCGAGCGCCTCCTGCTGCACCGCGCGCCGGAGCACGTCGCATGACCGACGCCGGCGCGAGCGTCGTCTCGATCCAGGGCCTCACGAAGACGTTCCGCACGGGCGTCACCGCGCTCGAGGACATCGACCTCGAGGTCGCGCCTCGCGAGTTCGTGTCGCTGATCGGCCCGTCCGGCTGCGGGAAGTCGACGCTGCTCCGGATCATCGGCGACCTCGTCACGCCGAGCGCGGGGACGGTGCGCGTGAACGGGAAGACCGCCCACCAGGCGCGCGTCGACCACGACTACGGGATCGTGTTCCAGGACGCGGTGCTGTTCGACTGGCGCACCGTCACGAAGAACGTCTCGCTGCCGCTCGAGCTCCTCGGCTGGGACCGGGCGCGCCGCAAGGAGCGGGTCGCGGAGCTGCTCGACCTGGTCGAGCTGACCGGATTCGAGTCGAGCCGCCCCTGGCAGCTCTCGGGCGGGATGCAGCAGCGCGTCTCGATCGCGCGCGCGCTCTCGTTCGGCCCCGCCCTGCTCCTGATGGACGAGCCGTTCGGCGCGCTCGACGAGATGACGCGCGAGCGCCTCAACCTCGAGCTCCTCGGCATCTGGGCGAAGGCCGAGAGCACGATCGTCTTCGTCACGCACTCGATCCCGGAGGCGGTGTTCCTCTCGACGCGGGTCGTCGTGATGTCAGCGCGGCCCGGGCGGATCTCGGAGACGATCGACGTCGACCTTCCGTATCCGCGGAACGCGATGACGCACGAGGAGCCGCGCTTCTTCGAGCTCGTCACCGCCGTGCGCGAGGCCCTCGCGGCCGGCCACGGCGGGCGCGGCTCGCGCGACGCCGGCGCGGCGACGGAGGAGCCTTGACGAGCACGGTCGTCGAGCCGATTCCCGCGGGATTCGCCCGGGAGATCGGCGGCAGGCTCCGGGACTGGGTCCCGGCGATCCTCGTCTTCTTCGTCGGCATCGCCCTCTGGCAAGGGCTGACAACCGCGTTCGACGTCGAGACGTTCCTGCTGCCGAAGCCGTCGGACATCGCCCAGGCATTCTGGGACGACAAGGGCACCCTGTGGGACTACGGCGTCTACACGTTCAAGGAGGCGGCCGGCGGGTTCGCGCTCGGCTCGGCGTTCGGGATCCTGATGGCGCTCTTCCTGGCGCGGTTCCGTGCCCTCGGCAGCGCCCTCCTGCCCTTCGCGATCGCCGCGAACGCGATCCCGATCATCGCGTTCGCGCCCATCACGAACAACTGGTTCGGGCTCCTCAACCCGTTCTCGAAGATGGCGATCGCCGCGGTCCTCTGCTTCTTCCCCGTGATGGTGAACACCCTCCGCGGGCTGACCAGCGTGGACGTGCGGTCGATCGAGCTGATGCGGTCCTACGGGGCGGGCGAGCTCGCGACCTTCCGCTTGGTGCGGATCCCCAACTCGCTCTCGTTCATGTTCACGGGGCTCAAGGTGGCGGCTGTGCTCTCGATGATCGGGGCGATCGTCGGCGAGTACTTCGGCGGGCCGACGAACGCGCTCGGCGTGAGCATCCTGAACGACACACAGCTCTTCAACTTCCCGCGCGCGTGGGCGGGAATCGCGCTGGCAAGTGCGTTCGGAATCGTGTTCTATGGGGCCGTCGCGCTCGTGGAGCGGCTGACGACGAGTTGGCACCCGTCGTCACGCGGCCTCCGCGGCGAGTGACGGATCGAGATGTCGAACCGGAGGAGGACGACGTTGAGGCGGAAGCGAATCGGGTTCGCGGCGGCGGCGGTCGCGTGCGCTGCGTTCGCCGCGTGGGTGGCGGTTGCGACGGCGGCGCCGACGCGCCCGGCGGCGACGAAGGTCACCCTGCAGCTCAAGTGGGTGACGCAGGCGCAGTTCGCGGGCTACTACGCGGCGCTGGAGAAGGGGTACTACGACAAGGCAGGTCTCGACGTCACGATCAAGGTCGGCGGGCCGAGCATCACGCCCGAGACCGTCGTGGCGGGCAAGGCGGCGGAGTTCGGCCTCGACTGGCTGCCGAACCTCTTCGCCACCAGGGAGAAGGGGTCGAACCTCGTGTCGATCGCGCAGGTCTTCGCCCGCTCGGGGATGACCGAGCTGACCTGGCGCTCGAGCGGCATTAACACGATCGCGAAGATGAAGGGGAAGAAGGTCGGCGTCTGGTGCTGCGGCAACGAGCCCGAGCTCTTCGCGGCGCTCCAGAAGAACGGCATCGACCACTCGAGCTCGAGCGACGTGACGATCGTCAACCAGCCGTTCGACATGCAGCTCTTCCTGAAGAACCAGGTCGACGCGGCCGCGGCGATGACGTACAACGAGCTCGCCCAGGTGCTCGAGACCAAGAACCCGAAGACCGGGAAGCTCTACACGCTCAAGGACCTGAACGTGTTCCGCATGGCCGATCCGAAGGTCGGGACGGGCATGCTCGAGGACAACGTCTTCGTGCGCTCGGACTGGCTCGCCGACAAGACGAACCAGGCGACGGCGGTGAAGTTCCTCAAGGCCTCGTTCGAGGGCTGGATCTACTGCCGTGACCACCAGGCGGAGTGCGTCAACATCGTGCTGAAGAACGGCTCGCTGCTCGGTCGCGGCCACCAGACGTGGCAGATGAACGAGATCAACGCGCTGATCTGGCCGACCCCGAGGGGGATCGGGCTGCCGCCCACCGGGGCCGTCGCGCAGACCGCGAAGATCGCGAAGACCTACGGCGTGATCAAGAAGGCGCCGCAGGGCGCGACGAACTACGCGTACGCCGCGAAGGCGGTCGCGCAGCTCAAGGCTGCGGGCGTCAACGTGACGGGCGTGACGTGGAAGAAGGCGACCGTGAAGGTGACGGTGGGCGGCAAGTAGCCCACGCCGCAGGGAACGACCGAGGAAGGGAGATCCGCGATGTCCGTGTTGATCAAGGGCGGCCGTGTCGTGACGGCTACCGACGACTACGTCGGCGACGTCTTCGTGGACGGCGAGCGGATCTCCCTCCTCGGCGAGGACCTGGACCTCTCTGCAGACGCGACGATCGACGCGAGCGGAAAGCTCGTCCTGCCCGGCCTGGTCGACCCGCACACGCACCTCGACATGCCGTTCGGCGGCACCACGACGATCGACGACGTCCGGTCGGGACACGAGGCCGCCGCGTTCGGCGGCACGACTTGCCACGTCGACTTCTGCATCCAGGCGAAGGGCCAGAGCTTCGCGGACGCCCTCTCCGACTGGCACGCCAAGCGCGAGGGCAAGGCACTGATCGACATGGGCTACCACATCGCCGTCACCGACCTCTCCGAGCCGGGCCGGCTCGAGGAGCTCGCGACGCTACCCGACCAGGGCGTCACGTCCTACAAGCTCTTCATGGCCTACAAGGGGGCGCTCCAGGTCGACGACGAGACGCTCTTCCGGACGATGGAGGTCGCCGCCCGAACCGGCGCGCTCGTGATGGTGCACGCGGAGAACGGCGATGCAATCGACGTGCTCGTGAAGGAAGCCCTCGCGGCAGGGAACACGGCGCCGCACTACCACGCGCTCACCCGCCCGCCCGAGACCGAGGGTGAGGCGACGAACCGGGCGATCCAGCTGGCCCGCGTCGCCGGCTGCCCGCTCTACGTCGTGCACGTCTCGTGCCGCGAGTCCGT
Source organism: uncultured Actinomycetes bacterium (assembly GCA_963742625.1). Taxonomy (GTDB): domain Bacteria; phylum Actinomycetota; class Thermoleophilia; order Gaiellales; family Gaiellaceae; genus Gaiella. The sequence goes on along the minus strand of CAVUMO010000001.1, from coordinate 707,756 downwards.
CGAGCCAATCGCGCTCGCCCGCGAGAAGGGCTGGGACGTCTGGGGCGAGACCTGTACCCAGTACCTCTTCGTCGACTACACGTTCCTCGAGCGGCCCGACTTCGAGGGCGCGAAGTACGTCTACACGCCGCCGCCGCGCGCGAAGGAGAACCAGGGCGTGCTCTGGAGCGCGGTCCGCACCGACATCCTGTCGGCGATCTCGACCGACCACTGCGCATTCCTCTGGGACGGCCAGAAGACGCTCGGCAGGGACGACTTCTCGAAGATCCCGAACGGCGGGCCGGGGCTCGAGAACCGGCTGCACATGATCCACCACTTCGGGGTCGGCGACGGGCACATCACGGTCAACCGGATGGTCGAGCTCCTCTCTACGAACCCGGCGAAGCTCTTCGGCCTCTACCCGCGCAAGGGAACGATCGCCCCCGGCTCCGACGCGGACCTCGTGATCTTCGACCCGACGAAGCGGAAGACGATCACCGCCGCCGACCAGCACTCGAAGACCGACTACAACCTCTACGAAGGCACCGAAGTCACGGGCGACGTCGAGACCGTCCTCGTCCGCGGCACGGTCGTCGTCGACGACGGAAAGCTCGAGGTGGAGCCCGGCTTCGGCCAGTTCGTCGCGCGTGCGAAGTTCGGCGAGGAGCTCAGGCCGGCCGCCACGCCGGCCTAGTAGCCGGCCTCGCGCGAGCGACTTGACATCCGTACCAAGGTACGGGTCTATCGTGCGGGCGTGAGAGTCGGAGAGGTCGCGGAGCGCGCGGGCGTCAACGTCGAGACGCTTCGCTACTACGAACGCCGAGGCCTGCTCCCCAAGCCCGAGCGGGATCCGAGCGGCCACCGCCGCTACGACGAGGACACGGTGCGGCTCCTCCGCGCGATCAAGGAGGCGCAGGCCGTCGGGTTTACCCTCACGGAGATCGGCGAGTACCTCCGCGCATCGCGGCGCTCGACCTCGCCCTCCGAGATCCTGCGCGTCCGGATGGCGGCGAAGATCGACGAGATCGACGGGCGGATCGCGGGTCTCCGGCGGATGCGCGACGAGCTCGCGCGCGTCGTCGGCTGCGCGTGCGACTCGCTCGACCACTGCACATGCGGCGCCGCCTACCTCGCCCGCAGCGGCGGCGAGGCGGCCGCGCCCCCCGCGGTCCTCCACGTGACGAACGGGGAGAGCGCCGCCAACACGCTCCGCCGCACCGCGCTCGGCGGCGCCGTCCTGTCCTGGCAGGACGTGCTTCATGCGGGGCCGGTGCCCGCCGTCACTCGACCGGAGCTCCTCCGTTGCCGTGCCGCGTTTCTGTCGGACTGCGGCTGGGGTGGCCGGCGGGCGATCCTCGCGTCGCTCGAACGTCGCGACGCTCAGCTCGAGCGCGCATTCGCCGAGCGAATGCCCGTCGTCCTCTGGTTCGAGCACGACCTGTACGACCAGCTGCAGCTCCTCGACGTGCTCGCGCTCGCCGGCACGGCGGGTGCGGCACCGAGCGCGATTCTGGTCGATGCGTTTCCAGGCCGGCCGGCGTTCCGCGGGCTCGGCGAGCTGACCGCCGAGGAGCTCGAGAGCCTCTGGCCCGCGCGGCGGGAGCTCACCAGTGGAGCGTTGGAGACGGCGGCGGCGGTGTGGGACGCCTTCCGCGCTCCGGAGCCCGGGGGCCTCGCCGAATGGCTGGGGCGAGGCACGCCGACGCTGCCGCTGCTTGCGCCGGCGCTCCGCAGGCTCCTCGAGGAGCTGCCGGCGTCCGACGACGGGCTCTCCACGACGGAGCGGACTGCCCTGCGCGCCCTGGCCGAGGGCGCCCCTACTCCCGCCGCCGCGTTCGTCGCCGCCCAGGAGCTCGAGCAGGCGCCGTTTCTCGGCGACACCTGGTTCTTCCGCGCGCTGGCGGACGTCGGCCGCGGGAGCCGTCGACTCGTCGAGACCCGGGACGGCGAGGAGCTGCCGACGCCGCCTCCGCTCGGCGACGGCAGGCTCTTCGCCGGTTCTCCCGTCCGGCTGACGCGAGACGGTGAGCGCGCGCTCGCCGGCGAGGCCGACCGTGTCGAGCTGCTCGGCGTCGACCGCTGGGTCGGCGGGACGCATATCTCCACGGATGCGGTCTGGCGCTGGGACGCCGCCTCGCAGCGGTTGGTGGCGCCTTGACGGCTCAGGGCACGAGCACCAGCTTCGTCGCCTCGCCGGCCGCCTGACGGCGCCACGCTTCGGCGACGCCGGCGAGCGGAACGCGCTCGACGTCGAGCTGGATCTCGCCCGCGCGGGCGTGGCCGACGAGTCGTGGGTAGTGCTCGGCGAGCACGTCGGGCGGGACGCCGAACGCGACGTGGCCGAGGATCGTGAGCCCCTTGCCGCGAACGTCACCGGACGCGAGCTCGGCGGTCGGCCCTGCCGACTGCCCGAGGTTGACGATGCGCGCCCCGCGCGCGGCGGCGCGGATCGCCGCTCCCGCCGGCTCTCCCCAGAGCGCGTCGAACACGTAGTCGGGCCCGTCTCCGTCTGCCGCCTCGCGGAACGCGGCGGCAAGGTCGTCGTGCTCCCCGATGCGGACCGTAGCGTCGGCGCCGAGCGCGGCAGCCTTTGCGAGCCGCTCCGGGTCCCGGCCCGCCGCGATCACCCTCGCTGCCCCGAGCAGCTTCGCGACCTGCACCGCGACCAGCCCGACCGCCCCTGTCGCCCCGAGCACGAGGACCGTCTCGCCGCCGTGGAGCGGCGCACGCCAGGCGAACGGAAGCCAGCCGGCGAGCCCCGCGATGCCGAGCGCTCCCGCGAGTGCGGGGTCGACGCCGGCGGGAACCTCGACGGCCGCCGCGTCGCCGATCAGAGCGCGCTCCGCCATCCCGCCGTCGCGACGGAGCCCGAGGCTGCCTCCGAAGATCCACACGGTGCGACCGTCCGCGGTGCGCCCGATCGCCTCGCACCCGGGCACGTACGGCGGCGCCGGATTCCCGGCGTGGTAGGTGCCCGAGGCGACGCCGAGGTCGACCGGGTTGAGCGGCGCCGCCAGCACCTCGACGACGTCACCGGCCGGCTCGTCGATCTCCCCCAGCTCGGGACCCGAGCCGAGCTCGCGAATCAGCGCCGCCCTCACGTGGAAAACCTAGATGGAGCGACCGTCCGTCCGCGGCCGGAGCCCGGCCTTGCCGGGCGGGAGGCCATACCCGCCCGGCGTTGCCGGAAACCAGAAGAAGGGGGCTCGTGGGGGAAACATGGTTTCCCCCACGGTCTCTAGCCCTTGTTGAAAGGGTGCATCAGCGGGTTCATGCCGGAGTAGACGCCGGCGGGGTTCGGGTACCAGGCCCAGACGTGCATCGTGACGAGGTCCGGATGCCAGAACCCGAACGCGGCGCCGCTCTGCGGGCTCTTCGCGGCGCAGGCGTTCTGGTCGGCCTGGAACACGAACGTCCCGTCCTTGTAGTGGCAGGCCGCTCCGAACGAGCCGTACGTCGCGCCCGGCAGCGGCGGCTTCGCCGGCTTCTTCGGGAAGACCCACTCGAACGCGACGAGCTGCCACGTCGAGCCGCGCTTCCCGTACACGAGGATCGGCGGCTTCGTGACGTCGAAAGCGGTGATCTTCGGGTTCATGAAGTGCCAGCCCATGTCCGGGATCATCTGGGTGATCACCCCGTAGCCCTGCTTCTTCGCGAGGGCGAGGTTGTTGGCGTATTTCGCCGTCGCCACGCGGGCGTCCGCGAGCTGCGCGGCGAGGGCCTGGGAGGTGGTCCCGCCCATCGTGGCCATGTCGTGGCGATGGACGGCGGGCCCGGCCGAGGCGAGGTCGGCAAAGACCGCCGCCGCCACCGCGGTGAGCGCGAGGATGGTGATTCGACGCATGTTCGGCTCCTCTCTTGGTGCGAATAGCCGCGGCCCTCAGGCCGCGACCCTCTCCGGGTCGGGTCGGACGATGACCGTGTCGGCGACCTTCACGATCTCGTCGACGGGCAGCTCCGCAGCGCCGGCATGCCGCCTGATCGCCTCGGGGCTCGAGGCCTGGTAGACGCAGACCGTCCCGACTCGACCGTCCGTCTCGGCCGTCACGTAGCTGCGGATCCAGCGGACGTCGTCGCTCATCCGCTCTCCCTCGACGGTCGAGCGCGCAGCGGCGTCCTGCAGGTCGCCTGCGGTCCGCCAGCCGCCACGGCGCAGGATCACGTACGTCTCCATGCTTCTCTCCTCGGGTCGATGACCCGAAGACGGTAGGGCGGCGGAGACCCCGCCCGAATCGGCGGGATTACCTAGGTTTCGGCGAGGCGCTACCGGTCTTCGAGCAGCCCGATACGGGTGGCGGCGGCCACGGCCTCACCCCTGCTGCGCACACGGAGCTTCCGGAGGATCGACGAGACGTGGTGGTCGACCGTACGGCGCGACACGACCAGCCGGTCGGCGATGTCGGCGTTGCGTAGCCCGTCGGCGAGGAGCGCGAGCACATCCAGCTCGCGCATCGTCAGCTCTGCGTCGTTCGTCCGCGTCGACCGGCGCGGCCCACGTGGGATGTCGCGCGCGCCGAGGTCGCGCAGTTCTCGCGCGACCAGCGCTGCGAGCGGTCGCGCACCGATCCGCTGGAGCTCGGCGTGCGCTCGGCGGAGCGCGGCGACGTCACCCGACTGGGAGAGCGCGAGTGCCGTCTCGTACGGTTGGCCACGCCTCGTCCACTCGTCGGCAGCCTGCTCCCACCTGCCGGCAAGCGCCAGCGCGTATGGGCCCGAGACATCGGTCGGCACGCCCGTCTCCAGCTCGGCGAGGCGCCGCCAGAACACGAGCCGGGAGGTCGCCTCCGTGTCGCCGCGCTCGATCGCCTCTTGCAGCGTCGCCTCGGTCGCATCGCGAACCTCCTCCGGTCTGCGGTCCATCCAGGCGATCTCGGCGTGCGCCGCAGCCTGGTCGACGACGGCATCGAACTCTTCGGGCTGCAGGTCGACGGTGCTGGTCTCGGCGAGCGCGTCGCGCGCGCCGGGGTCCCCCCGCCGCGCCCGCACGAGCGCGAGCACGACCAGTGCCGTGTGATGTGGCCAGGGCGACTCCCGCGGGTCGTCCAGGATCGCGGCCGCACGACGCGACGCGTCGTCGAAGCGGCCCTGGGCGAGGAAAGAGAGCCCGGACAGGGCGAGCATGTTGATCCGCCAGAGGTCGCTCGTATGCTCGGCGCAGTGCTCGAGCCCGGCCTCGTAGTACGCATCGGCCTGCTCGTGCCGGTACTTCGCCGCGCAGATGTATCCCATGGCGTTGAACGCCCGCGCGACGACCTCGGGCTGGCCAGTGCCCCGGGCAAGCTGCACGGCCTCCTCGAGCAGCCGGAGGCCGGCGTCGAGATCGCGCCGACCCGTCGCGACGCCGACCGTGACGCGCGCGTGCCCCGCGACGTGCTCGTCGCCGAAGCGCTCGCCGATCTCGACCGCCCTCCCACCGAGCTCGATGCTCGCGTCGTAGTCGCCGTCGAGCCGGAACCTCCCTGCGGCCTGGAGTACGTAGGCGTGCTCACGCTGTTCGGCGTGGCCCTCGACGAGCCTGGATGCTCGATCTTTGGTCTCCTGGGCATCGCATAGGAAGCCGCGGCAGCTGAGATAGTCGGCCAGCTCGCTCAGCGCGCGCGCCTCCTGCAACGGCGCTCGCTGCTCCTGTCGGCAGCGGATCGCCTCGCGGATCACCTCGATCGCCTCGAGCTGGTCGTCGGCGAGGTAGCAGGCCCGCGAGCGACCCTCGAGCAGCTCGGCGCGCTCCCCGGGCTCGAGCGCAGCGCCAAATCGAAGCGCCCGCTCGTACTGCGCGGCCGCCTCGCGGTATGCCCCGGCCGTCGCCGCCGATCGCGCAGCCTCGGGGGCGTACAGGAGCACCGCGGCGGCGTCCCCTGCTGCCTCTGCATGGTGCGCCAGACGGGCATAGTCCAGTTCCTGGTCATGCCGTCCGGCGAGGGCGGCGAGGACTCGGCGATGGATCGCCCGGCGCCGCGTCGAGGGGGTCACGTCGACCGTGGCCAGACGCGCGAGCTCGTGGCGGAACGAGACGCCGCGCTCGTCGATCGCGACGAGACCCGACGACAGGCAGTCCTCGATCCGGTCGAGGCTGTCCCCGGCGACCGCGTCGAGGAGCCAGGGCTCGGCACGCGGCGGCACGAGGGCGATCGTCTCGAGCAGGTCGAGGGCCGCGCGGTCGAGGCTCGCACTGCGCGCGAGGACGGCGTCTCGGACTGTCGCGGGCACCCCGGCGTAGCCCGTGGCGAGGACCTGGGTGACGAAGAACGGATTGCCTTCGGTCGTCCGGTACAGCTCGTCCGGGTCGACGTCGTGCCCCAGTGCGAGCTCTCGGACCGCGTCGCTCGACAGTGGTGGGAGCGAGAGCCGATCGACGGCGGTCGCGGTCGCGAGGTCGCCGAGCAGGATCTGCATCGGGTGCGTGCGCGGCAGCCCGTCGTTGCGGAAGGTGGCAACCACGAGCGCCGGCACGTCCTCGATCCTCCGGGTGAGGAGACGCAGCACGTCGAGCGTCGCCTCGTCCCCCCAATGGAGGTCCTCCAGCACCAGGACGGTCGGCTGCTCGCCCAGCCACGCGTGAAGGGCACCGAACACATCCGCCGGCGAGGCGCCGACGCGCACGAGCTCGGCGAGCTCGCCGTCCCCTTCGACGACGTCGAGGAACGGGCCGAGTGGGCGCGGCGTCGAGAGTGGGTCGCACGCGCCGACGAGGATGCGCGCCCGGTCGTCCACCGCGTCGCAAAATCCGCGCGCGAGCGAGGTCTTGCCGGCACCCGCTTCGCCCGCGACGAACACCACCCGGCCGCGCCCGATGCGCGCGTCGCTGAGCGCCTCGAACAGCGTCGCGAACTGCTCGTCCCGTTCGAGGAGGCCACCGCCGGCCTGCGGGGCGTGGACTTTCAGACTCATGGGTTGATCCTGAACCCGGTCATGGTGCGCCGCAAGTCGTCGGAGCTACGATCGGCGGAGCGAACGAGCGAAGGAGCGTGTGGAGATGGCCATCGTCGAGGCGAACCCGAATCTCGGAGCGCAGATCGTCGAGGACGCGAAGGAGCATGTCCTCTACTCGTGGTCGGTGCAGAGCCAGATCGACCCGATCCCGGTCGCCGGAGCGCAGGGCCGTCATTTCTGGGATTACGAGGGGAAGCGCTATCTGGACTTCGCCTCGCAGCTCGTCAACGTCTCCATCGGCCACCAGCACCCGAAGATCATCCAGGCGATCAAGGACCAGGCCGACCAGCTCTGCACGATCGGCCCCCCGCTCGCGAGCGAGTCCCGCTCGACACTCGGCCGGATGCTGGCGGAGGTCACTCCGGGCGACCTCTCGGTGTCGTTCTTCACGAACGGCGGCGCCGAGGCAAACGAGAACGCGGTGAAGCTCGCGCGGCTCGTGACCGGCCGCCACAAGATCATCGCGCGCTACCGCTCGTACCACGGCGCGACGAACGGCGCCGTCACCCTCACCGGCGACCCACGCCGCTGGGCGGTCGAGCCCGGCATGCCTGGCGTCGTGCGGATGTTCGATCCGTACACGTATCGCTGCCCCGCCGGCCACCCCGATCCGTGCCCCGTGTGCACGGGTGCGCCGCACCTCGAGGAGATCCTCGAGTACGAGGGTGCGCACACCGTCGCCGGGGTGATCCTCGAGACGGTGACGGGGACGAACGGCGTCATCCCGCCCCCCGACGGCTACCTCCGGGCGATCCGCGAGGTGTGCGACCGCCACGGCATCCTGCTGATCCTGGACGAGGTGATGGCCGGCTTCGGGCGCACGGGCCGCTGGTTTGCGTGCGACCACTGGGACGTCGTCCCCGACATCCTCACGGTCGCCAAGGGGATCAACTCCGGGTACGTGCCGCTCGGCGCGATGATCGCGCGTGGCGAGGTCATCGACGGGATCCGCGATCGGTTCTTCCCCGGCGGGCTGACCTACGCGGGCCATCCGCTCGCGTGCGCCTCGGGCGTCGCCTCGATCGAGGCCTTCCGCGAGGAGGGCGTCGTCGAGAACGCCGCCGCGATGGGGGAGTGGTTCGCGGATGCCCTGAACGGGCTCGCCGACCGGCACCCGTCGATCGGCGACGTCCGCGGGCTCGGCTGCTTCTGGGGGATCGAGCTCGTGAGGAACAGGGAGACGCGCGAGATGCTCGTCCCCTACAACGCCTCGGGCGAGGCGGCCGCCCCGGTCGCTCGGCTCGCGAAGGCGGCGCTCGAGCGCGGTCTCTACCTCATGACCCATTGGAACGTGGTCATGGTCGTGCCCCCGCTGACGATCACGCCCGAGGAGGCGGAGGAAGGCGTCGAGATCCTCGACGACGTCCTCGCGCTCGCGGACGAGCACTACGCCGGCTGAGCCGTCGGACGCCGGCGCGCTACGCACCGGAGGGGCGGGGAAGAATGGTGTAGACCCGCTGGATGAACCCGCCGAACTCGGCCATGAAGTTGCGCAGGAACTCCTCGGTGCCGGCGTTGGTGACCTCGCCGTCGTCGGTGATCAGGCCGGGTGTGAGCAGAAGCTGAGGATGCTGCGGAGGTTCTGCTGGGCGACCGCGGTGCCGAGCTTGCCGGTCGAGGCGCCGATCACCGCAGACGGCTTGCGGCTGAACGAGTTCGTGCCCCGTGGCCGGCCGGCCCAGTCGATGGCGTTCTTCAGTGCGCCTGGGACGGCGCGGTTGTACTCCGGCGTGACGAACAGCACGGCGTCGGCGGCCTCGATCGCATCCTTGAGCGCTCGACCGGCGGGCGGATAATCGGCGTCGTAGTCGCGGCTGTACAGCGGTAGGCCCCCCGATCGATATCTCGACGAACGTCAGCTCGGGCGGTGCGAGTCGGACCAGCGCCCTCGAGAGCGTTCGGTTGATGGAGTCGGAAGCGAGGCTGCCGACGAGGTACCCGACCGTGTACATCGAGCCGGCGAGTCTACGCCGGTCGACCTCGCGCGGAGAGAAAGCGGGTGATCGCGTCGGCGGTTTCGTCCAGTGCGTCCCAGAGCACCGAGTGGCCCCCTGGGACGGTGACGACCTCGAGCAGATCGTCGAGCGCGTCGCGATGCGCGTCGAGCAGATGGTCGTACGGCAGGTACGAGCGCTCGCCGAGGACGAGGAGCGTCGGGATCCGGACCGCGTCGAACGGCGGCGGGCTCGAGGCCATCTCGCCGTACGCCGCGACGACGGCCGCCTGGGAGTAGCGGTAGCGCCAGCCGTCGGACTCCTCGACGAGGTGGTGCCTTAGCTCCGCCTCGACGAGCGCCCGCGGCGCACGATGGAGCTGGCTCTCCTCGTAGCGCCGGTCGATCGCCTCCTCGACGCTCGGGTAGCGACGCTCCGCACGTGCATTCTCCGCCGCCCAGAGCGCCACGTGCGGCGGGACCAGGATCGCCGGGTCGAGGAGGACGAGCCGGTCCACGGCGCCTGGTCGCGACGCCGCCCGCTCGAACGCGAGCCGGCCGCCGAACGAGTGCCCGAGCCAGATGCGCGGCTGCTCACCGACCGCCGCCTCCAGGTCCTCCAGGTGGTCGCCGATCCGCCACGGAGGCTCCCGGCCCGAGTCGCCGTGCCCGCGCAGGTCGGGCGCGAGCACGCAGTACCCCGGTGCGAGGCGGGTCGCGAGCGGTTCGAAGTGCCCGCCCCAGGAGGTGACGCCGTGGAGGCAGACGATCGCGGGCGCGCCCTGATCGCCGAACTGCCGGACATGGAGCCCGCTCACCGGCGGAGCACCGCCGCCCGCAGCCGACAGGTGCGCTCCGGTCCACGCCCCCCGATGGGGGCTCCAGGCCCCCTGGAGTCACCGTAGCCCCGAACCCGTGACGGGTGTGCTCCCACTTCGTGCCGACTCTCGCGCGTGCGCCGGGCCCGTCGCGGGTCGCTCAGGCCAGCTCGTCGAGCGTCTCGAGCGACCCGGGCACCATCTCGGTACGACGCGTGCCCGCGGCCTTCACGAGCGACCACATCACGACCCCGTCGCGGTCGATCAGGAACGTCCCCCGGATCGGGGCGCCGGTCTCCTCGTCGAAGACGCCGTAGCTCTTTGCCGCGGTGCCGTGCCCCCAGAAGTCCGAGGCGAACGTGTAGCCCGCGCCGAGCTCGCGCTTCCATGCCTGGCGGGCCGCGGGCGCATCGCACGAGACGAACACGATCTCCGTGTTCGCGTTGCGGAAGGATTCGAGGTTCTCCTGGAGATCCTGCGCCTCCTCTGCGCACACCTCGGTGAACGCGAACGGGTGGAACACGAGGAGGACGTTCGAGCGGCCGAGGTAGTCGGAGAGACGGACACGCGGGCGGCCGTGCGCCTCGTCGAGGTCGAACTCGGGCGCCTTGTCACCCGTTCCGATCGTCACGCCTCGCCTCCTCAGTCTCCTCGCTCGTGGGACGACGGACGATAGTAGGTCCGCCCGCGAAGCCCCTCCGGTAGGTAGTCCTCCGGCGACGCGGCGGGATCGTCGTGCGGCGAGACGTACCCGGCGCCGTGCCCGCGCGCCGCTGCCGCACGGTAGTGCGTGTCCCGCAGCATCGCCGGCGGCTCTCCGATGCCCTCGCGTCCTACGTCCTCCCGTGCCTGCCAGATCGCCTGCGCGACGGCGTTCGACTTCGGCGCGAGCGCGACGTGGATCGCCGCCTGCGCGAGATTCAGCTGCGCCTCCGGCAGGCCGACGTGCTCCAGCGCCTGCGCCGCCGCGACGGCCACGACCAGCGCGGTCGGATCGGCGTCGCCCACCTCCTCGCTCGCGGCGATCACGATCCGGCGTGCGAGAAAGCGCGGATCCTCACCGCCTTCGAGCATCGCGGCGAGGTAGTAGACGGCCGCGTCGGGATCGCCCCCGCGCATCGACTTGATGAAGGCCGACGTGAGGTCGTAGTGGCGGTCGCCGTCGCGGTCGTACCGCAGGGGACGCTTGCGGGCGGCGTCCTCGACATGGCCGACGGCAAGCGGCTGACCGGCGGTCGACGCGGTGTCCCATGCGAGCTCGAGCGTCTGAAGCGCCGTCCGTGCGTCGCCGCCCGCGCGGCGCGCGATCTCGGCCGAGACGTCGTCCGGCACGTCCGCCGCCAGTGCCTCGGCCCCGCGCGCGACCACACGCTCGAGATCCTCGAGCGACAGCGGCTCCAGCTCGATCACGGTGCAGCGCGAGAGGAGCGCCTGGTTGACCTCGAAGTACGGGTTCTCCGTGGTCGCCCCGATCAGCGTGACGAGCCCGTCCTCGACCGCGTGGAGCACAGAATCTTGCTGGCGCTTGTCGAAGCGGTGGATCTCGTCGATGAACAGCAGCGTTCGTACCCCGTTGCCGCCGAGCCGGTCGCGAGCGCGGGCGATCACCGCGCGCACGTCGTCGATCCGGGCGGACACGGCGGAGAGCTCCTCGAACGCCGCCGCGGAGCTTTCCGCGACGATCCGTGCGATCGTCGTCTTGCCGACACCCGGCGGCCCGTGGAGGATCATCGACGGCGCGCGGCCCTCGGCGATCGCCCGCCCGAGCGCCGTTCCGGGGCCGACAACGTCCTGCTGGCCGACGAGCTCGTCGAGCGTCCGCGGCCGCACGCGGTGCGCGAGCGGCCCTGTGCGCGCGGCCTGCTCCGACGCGGCGTCGCCGAACAGGTCTCCCATGAGCGGCAGTATGCTCCGAGTCATGTCAGAGGCGAGCGAGGACTACGACACCCCGATCCTCCCCGGCGACGCGCCGTCCGACTACGAGCGCTACGTGAACACGGTCGAGCTGCTCGAGCTCCAGAAGCCGCCGGAGGAGCGTGCCCACCGCGACGAGCTCCTCTTCCAGGTCGTCCACCAGTCCTCGGAGCTGTGGCTGAAGCTCGCCACGAGCGACGTGGCCGAGGCTGCGCGGCTCACCGAGGAGGAGGACGTGGCCGAGGCCGCGCGGATGCTCCGCAGGCCGCTCCGCTGCATGCGGTTCGTCACCGACCAGCTCGACATGCTCGAGGAGCTCTCGCCGTGGGAGTACCAGGAGATCCGCAAGGTGCTCGGGCACGGGAGCGGTTTCGACTCCCCGGGCTGGCGGAGCCTTCGCGCGCAGCTGCCGCGGCTCGGCCAGGCGTTCCACGCCCGCCGCCGCGAGGCGGGGCTGACGATCGCCGAGCTGTACGTGCGGCGGCGCGACCACGACGCGCTCTACCGTCTCGCGGAGTCGCTGATCGAGCTCGACGAGTGGTGCCAGCAGTGGCGGATCCGCCACTACCGCGTCGTCGCGCGCGTGATCGGCGACGGCGTCGTCGGCACCCAGGGCACTCCGGTCGAGGTGCTCGGGCGCCTTGTCCAGACCGTCGTCTTCCCGGAGCTCTGGGAGGTCCGGAACGAGCTCACGGCGCGGTCCAAGGCCGAGTCGGCGTAAGGGCCTGTCCGGAAGATGGGTCGGAGCGGCTTGCAGGCGTCACGCGCCGCGATGCGGCGTCCTCGGTCGCGCCAATATGCGTGCATATTGCCGCTCCCTGCGTCCTTGCCTCGCGGCGCGTGCCGCGCGCCATCCGCCGCGACCATCTTCCGGACAGGCCCTTGACCCTCCGCGAGGAGGCCACCCGGCTCCTCCAGGAGCTCATCCGGCTCGACACGGTCAATCCGCCCGGCAACGAGACGCGTGCCGCTGAGGTGCTCCGCGACTACCTCGCCCGGCAGGGCATCGCGAGCGAGCTACTCGCGCGGACGCCGGATCGCGCCAACCTCGTCGCCCGCCTGCCCGGCGGCGACGGGCCGAGCCTGCTCCTGATGGCGCACACGGACACCGTCCTCGCCGATCCGGAGGAGTGGGAGCGCGACCCGTGGTCGGGCGACCTCGTCGACGGCGAGGTGTGGGGCCGTGGGGCGCTGGACATGAAGGGCCACGTCGCCACGGCGGCCGTGGCGTTCGCCTCGCTCGCCCGTGAGGGCGTGCGGCCGCCCGGCGACCTCGTGCTCGCGCTCACCGCCGACGAGGAGGTGGGCGAGGACCTCTTCGGCATGTCCTGGCTCACGGTCAACCATCCCGACGCGGTCCGGGCGGACTTCGCCGTCAACGAGGGAGGCGGCGAGCGGTGCGTGCTCGGCGACCGCGTGCTGTACCTCTGCGCGGTCGGCGAGAAGGCGACTGCGCCGTTTCGCCTTCGACTGCGCGGCCGTGCCGGCCATGCGTCCGACCCACATGCGGCGGACAACGCGCTCCTGCACGCCGCACCGGTGCTCGAGGCGCTCGGACGTCTCGGGTTCGAGCCCACGCTGATCCCAGAGGTCGAGGCGTTCCTCGAGCAGGTCCTCGGCGAGGTCCCACCCGTCGAGGCGGCACTCGATCGGGCAGGGGCAGTCGACCCGCTCGCCGCGCAACTGCTCGCGCCACTCCTCTCGGCGACGCTCTCCCCGACGATGATCGAGGCGTCGCGGAAGCGGAACGTGATTCCGGGCTCCTGCACGATCACGGTCGACTGCCGGCTCCTACCCGGTCAGACACGCGGCGAGGTCGAGACGCTGCTCCGCTCGGGCGTCCCGGGCGACTGGGAGATCGAGTGGATCGAGAACGAGTGCGTCGGCGGGACACGCTCGCCGATCGACACGCCGCTCTGGCGCGCGCTGGACGAATGGGTCGCCGAGACGGAGCCTGGCGCTCGGCTTGCGCCGATCGTGTGCGGCGGCTTCACCGACAGCCACTACGTCCGGAGCGCGCTCGAGACGACCGCGTATGGGTTCTTCCCGATCAGGGCGATGGCGCCGGAGCTCGTCGCGCGCCTCGTGCACGGAGCCGACGAGCGGATCGCGGTCGACGACCTCGTGCTCGCGGTCGACCTCTACCGCCGCCTCGCGATGACGCCGCTCGGGTAGCCGAGCTGCCAGGCTGGGCCTCAGCCGCCCGGCTTCTCGAGATGCCCGCCGAACTGGTGCCGCATCGCCGAGAGCACCTGATGCGCGAACTCGCCCTCGGCACGCGACGAGAAGCGGTCGTACAGCGCCGCGGTGAGGACGGGCGTCGGCGTGCCGGTGTCGATCGCTGCGATCGACGTCCAGCGCCCCTCGCCGGAGTCGGAGACGCGCCCCGCGTAGTCGTCCAGCCCGGGCGAGTCGTGGAGGGCTGCCGCCGTCAGGTCGAGGAGCCACGACGCGACCACGGATCCGCGCCGCCAGACCTCGGCGACTGCCGCGAGGTCGAGGTCGTACCGGTAGAGCTCGGGGTTCTCGAGCGGCGTGGTCTCGGCGTCCGCCTCGCGCGCGTCCGCACCGGCGTTCGCATGGTGGAGCACGTTGAGGCCCTCCGCGTACGCCGCCATCAGGCTGTACTCGATCCCGTTGTGGACCATCTTCACGAAATGCCCCGCGCCGGCCGGGCCGCAGTGGAGCCACCCGAGCTCCTCGGGCGTCGGATCGCCGGAGCGACCGGGCGTCCGCTCGATCGTCCCGAGACCCGGTGCGAGCGACGTGAAGAGCGGAGCGAGCCGCGAGACCACCTCGTCCTCGCCGCCGATCATCAGGCAGAAGCCGCGCTCCAGCCCGAAGACGCCGCCGCTCGTCCCGCAGTCGACGTGGTGGAGCCCCCGCTCCGAGAGCTCCTGCGCGCGGCGGATGTCGTCGTGGTACCGGGTGTTGCCGCCGTCGATGATCGTGTCGCCCGGCGAGAGCAGCTCCGTGAGCTCGGCGATCGCGCGCTCCGTGATCTCCCCCGCGGGCACCATCACCCACACCGTCCGCGGCGGCTCGAGCGCGGCGACGAGCTCCTTCGCGGTCGCTGCGCCGGTCATCCCCTCCGCCGCGAGGGCGGCGACCACCTCGGCGCCGACGTCCGTGCCGACGCAGTGGTGCCCGTCGCGCATCAGTCGTCGGACGAGGTTCGCGCCCATCCGACCGAGGCCAACCATTCCGAGCTGCATCGGCGTGTCCGTCGCCATCGCCCCTCCCGGGTTCGACCGTCTAGAGTCGGTGCGAGTCTACGAGACGGGACGCGGCCGCCGGCCGCACTGACGACGTGACCGGGACACTTATCGACAGCGCCGCGTGGCAGGCACTCGTCCGGCACCACGAGGCGGTGCGGGGAGTGCACCTGCGGGAGCTGTTCGCCGACGATCCCGGCCGCGTCGACCGGCTGTCTCTCGAGGCGGCCGGGATCCATGCCGACCTCTCGAAGCACCGTGTCACGCACGAGACGATCGAGCTCCTCCTCGCGCTCGCCGACGAGCGCGGCGTCGCCGCGCGACGCGACGCGATGTTCCGCGGCGAGCACGTCAACCGGTCGGAGCATCGACCCGCGCTCCATGTCGCCCTGCGGATGCCCCGCAGCGCGTCGCTCGTCGTCGACGGCCGTGACGTCGTGCGGGACGTGCACGACGTCCTCGACCGGATGGCCGCCTTCGCGACCGCCGTCCGCTCGGGAGAGTGGCGCGGCCACACCGGCAAGCCGATCCGCGCGGTGGTCAACATCGGCATCGGCGGCTCCGACCTCGGGCCTGCGATGGCGTACGAGGCGCTCCGGGCCTACAGCGACCGCGGGACGGCGTTCCGGTTCGTCTCCAACGTCGACGCGACGCAGCTTGTCGAGGCGCTCCGCGAGCTCGATCCGGAGAAGACGCTCGTGATCGTCTCGTCGAAGACGTTCACGACCGTCGAGACGATGACGAACGCGCGCAGCGCCCGACAGTGGCTCCTCGACGGCCTCGGCGGCGACGAGAGCGCGATCGCGCGGCACGTGGTCGCGGTGTCGACCAACCTCGAAGCGGTCGAGGAGTTCGGGATCGACCCGGCGAACGCGTTCGGCTTCTGGGACTGGGTCGGTGGCCGGTACTCGATGGACTCCGCGATCGGGCTCTCGACGATGCTGGCGATCGGGCCCGATGCCTTCGCGGACATGCTCGCCGGCTTCCACGCGGTCGACCGGCAGTTCGCCGAGGCGCCACCCGACGGCAACCTGCCGCTCTTCATGGGTCTCCTGCGCGTCTGGTACCGCGACCTGTTCGGCGCCCAGACCCATGCCGTGCTCCCGTACGAGCAGTACCTGGCGCGGTTCCCCGCGTACCTCCAGCAGCTCGTGATGGAGTCGAATGGCAAGCACGTCACGCTCGACGGCGACCCCGTCGCCGTCGACACGGCGCCGATCGTCTGGGGCGAGCCGGGGACGAACGGCCAGCACAGCTTCCACCAGCTCCTGCATCAGGGGACGGCCCTCGTCCCGTGCGACCTCATCGCTTTCGCGAGCTCGCTCAACCCGCTCGGCGACCACCACCGGCTCCTGCTGGCGAATGCGCTCGCACAGGCACAGGCGCTCGCGTTCGGGCGCACCGTCGACGAGCTCCGGGAGGCGGGCGTGCCCGACGCGCTCGTCCCGCACAAGGAGATGCCCGGAAACCAGCCGTCCACGATCCTCCTCCTCGAGCGGCTCACGCCCTTCGCGCTCGGCTCTCTCGTGGCGCTCTACGAGCACTCGGTCTTCGTCGCCGGCGCGATCTGGGAGATCGACTCGTTCGACCAGTGGGGCGTCGAGCTCGGGAAGGAGCTCGCGGGCGTCTTGGCGCCCGTCCTCGGCGGCGAGCCTTCCGAGCGACCGCTGGACGGATCGACAGCCGCGCTCGTGGAGCGGATCCGGCGCCTGCGCGGCGAAGCCTGACGAGCTCGAGCTCCAGGAGGCCGACGGCGGGTGCCGGTCGTCGCGCCCGAGGCGCCCCGAGCGAGCCCCGCGCGGACGGCTACCCTGCGTCCATGGAGAAGCTGCGGCTCGGCGGCATGGCCCTCCAGAACGGCGTCCTCGTACACGGACCGAACGTCTGGGGCGCCGCTGTGCGACTCGAGGACGGAACCGTGAAGAGCGCGTCCGGCGCCAAGCCGACCTTCGCCCCCGGCGTCTCGGTGCCCTTCGTCCGCGGCCCGCTTCGGCTCGCCGAGGCGTTCGCCGTGCTGCCGGCGCTCAAGCGCGGCCTCCCGGAGGCGAAGCTGCCCTTCGAGCGTCCCGCGGTCGCCGCCGCGCTCGTCGCCGCCTCGGCCGGAGCGAACGTCGTGCGCCGTTCGTCGCTGCCGGCGATTCCGCGCGAGGCGGCAGTGGTGATGGCCTCGCTGGTGCCCGCGCTCGTCGCCCTCCGGGGTGAGGAGCTGACGCGCTACCACGGCGCGGAGCACATCTCGA
Source organism: uncultured Actinomycetes bacterium (assembly GCA_963742625.1). Taxonomy (GTDB): domain Bacteria; phylum Actinomycetota; class Thermoleophilia; order Gaiellales; family Gaiellaceae; genus Gaiella. The sequence goes on along the minus strand of CAVUMO010000001.1, from coordinate 690,727 downwards.
TCGGCACGTACGAGACGGGCGCGCCCGCCGCGAAGGAGCACGAGCGCTGCGGCTCGCACCTCATCGGCCCGCTCACGCTCGCGACGGCGCTCGCGGGCGCAGCCTCCGAGCTTGCCCCTGCACGCCACCGGACGAAGGTGCGGATCGCCGGCGCGATCGGCGCGATGGGCGCCGCGGTCGAGGTGTTCGGATGGATGAACCGGCATCCCGAGAACCGCCTTTCGCGTGCTCTCGCCCGTCCGGGCACCGAGCTTCAGCGCCGCATCTCGACGCGCGAGCCCTCGCCCGCGCAGCTCGAGGTTGCGGAGGCCGCGATCCGGGCGTGCCTCGACGCAGAGGCGGCATACGCGACATGACCGTCGCGCCCTCCCGCGATCGTCGGGAGCGGCTCGACCCGCACACCTTCGACCTGCCGCTCGAGAAGATGCGCGACGGCTACTACAGCGACGCGTACTTCAACCACACCCGCGTCGCGCTCCTCCACGACAGGCGCCGCCCCCGCGTCCTGATGCAGCTGTTCCAGCGCCACCACGCGATGCTCGGCGGCATGGACGAGTCGATCGCGATCCTCGAGCTCTGTTCCCACGACTGGCCTGGGCTCACGGTCCATGCGCTGCGCGACGGCGACCGCGCGGAGCCGTGGGAGACGGTGATGACGATCGAAGGCGACTACACGTCCTTCGGTCATCTCGAGACCGTCGTGCTCGGAACGCTCGCGCGCCGGACTCTGATCGCGACGAACACGGCGCGGGTGCTCGAGGCGGCGAACGGCAAGCCGATCATCTTCATGCCGGCGCGGCACGACCACCACCGCGTCCAGACCGGGGACGGGTACGCCGCCCATGTCGCCGGTGCCGTTCTGGGCGCCGAGATCGGGGTGACCTCGGACGCCCAGGCCTCGTGGTGGGGTGGCCGCGGCGTCGGGACGGTGCCGCACTCGCTGATCGCGGCGTACGGCGGGAACACGGTGCTTGCCGCGACGAAATTCGCCGACTGGGCGCCGGAGGACTTCCGCATCACGGTCCTCGTCGACTACGAGAACGACTCCGTGCGGACGGCGCTCGAGGTCGCCCGCGCGCTCGGCCCGAGGCTCTGGGGCGTCCGGCTCGACACCTCCAGCCAGCTCGTCGACCGCTCGCTCTGGGACGAGCTCGGCGACTTCGACCCGCGGGGCGTGAACGAGCGCCTCGTCCGCAAGGTACGCGCCGCGCTCGACGAGGACGGGTTCGAGCGGGTGCGGATCGTCGCCTCCGGCGGGTTCACGGTCGCGAAGATCCAGCAGTTCGAGCGGAACGGCGTGCCGGTCGACGCGTACGGCGTCGGCTCCTCGTTGATCCGCGGGGAGAACGACTTCACCGCCGACATCGTCCTGACGGACGGACGCCCTGCGGGAAAGGTCGGTCGCAGCTTTCGGCCGAACGAGCGGCTGGAGCTCGTCCGCTGAGCGGCCGGCTCCTCTGGGACGTCGACACGCAGGTCGACTTCATCCGGCCCGACGGCAAGCTGCCGGTGCCCGACGCCGAGGAGGCCGTCCCCGCGATGGCGCGCCTCGTCCGCTGGGCGGAGGAGGAGGGCGTCACCCATCTCGCCACCGCCGACGATCACGAGCTGACCGATCCCGAGCTCGCCGACGAGCCCGACTTCGCGATCACGTTCCCGCCGCATTGCCTCCGCGGCACGCCTGGCGCCGTGAAGATCCCGGAGACGGCGCAGCGCGACCCGCTGCCGCTCTCGCTGACGCCCTACTCGCCCGGCATGCTCCCCGAGCTCGTCCGCGACCGGCGCGAGCTGCTCGTGCTGAAGAAGACGTTCAGCGCCTTCTCGAACCCGAACGTCGAGCCTCTGCTCGAGCTGCTCGCCCCCGACGAGGTGCTCCTCTTCGGCGTCGCCACGGACGTCTGCAACCACGCGGCGATCATGGGCCTGCTCGCGCGGAACTACAACGTCGCCTTCGTCGAGGACGCCTCCCAGGGGCTCTCGCCCGACTTCGTCGCCCACTCGTTCGACCTGTGGCACGCGGGCGGCGTGCGGTTCACGACCAGCGACGAGGTCGTCGGCTAGCCGCGGCCCGCGCCCCGCTCCTCGACGTGTCGCGCAAGGGCGGCGAGGCGCGTGTCCCACTCCGACCCGACCTGCTCGAGCCATGCCGCCGCTTCGTCGAGCGGCGCGGTGTCGAGCGCGTACCGCGTCTCCCGGCCGCGGCGCTCGCTCCGCACGAGGCCCGCCGCGTGGAGGGTCGAGAGGTGCTTCGCGACGGCCTGTCGAGTGACGGGCACCTGCGCGGCGAGCTCCGACTGGCTCGCGCTCTCGCGGCCTGCGAGCATCTCGAGCACGAAGCGCCGGGTCGGGTCGGCGAGTGCGTCGAAGACCAGGTCTACGCCGTCGCCCACGATGCGAGCGCGCTGAGCTCGAGCGCCGCGCCCCACTGTGGGGTCGACTCGCGAACGAGCACCCGTGTCCCGTCCTCGTCGTCTGCGAGCCGGAGGTCGACGACGCCGTCGTCCTCGAAGCGCAGGACGAGTCGCTCCTCGTCCTCCACCGTGACGACCTCTGCGCGTCGGGCGTCCCCGTCACCCCAGCGGAAGACGGCGGCGCCGCCCTCGCGCAGGTCGAGCTCGACCTCGGTCGCGAACCATTCCTCGAGCCGGCTCGGCTCGGTCAGCGCCTCCCACGCGTCTTCCCGCGTCGTCGGCAGCACGATCTCCCTCCAAACGTCCATTCGCAACCTCCAAGTTGCATGTATAGTGCAACCGCTCGGTTGCAGATTAGCGAAGGAGGCCGCCGTGGTGATCCCCACCGTCGTCGAAGGCGACGGCCGCGCGGAGCGGGCCTTCGATATCTACTCGCGGCTCCTGCGCGAGCGCATCGTCTTCCTCGGGCGACCCGTGGACGAGGAGCTCGCGAACATCGTCGTCGCGCAGCTGCTGTTCCTCGAGGCCGAAGGCCCCGACAAGGACATCGACCTCTACGTCAACTCGCCCGGAGGCGACGCGTACGCGGGGATGGCGATCTACGACGCGATGCAGCACGTGAGCTGCGACGTGCGGACGATCTGCTTCGGGATCGGGATGTCGGCCGCGGCGGTGATCGTCGCCGGCGGCGCGCCGGGCAAGCGACTCGCCTTGCCGCACGCCAAGCTGATGATCCACCAGGGCTCGGCCGGGGCGCGCGGCGCGCCCTCGGACATCGCCATCGCCGCACGCGAGATCGAGGCGTCGACCCGGCAGATGGCCGAGGTTCTCTCGCGCCACACCGGGCGGCCGTTCGACCAGGTGCTGGAGGACATCGACCGCGACCGCTTCATGACGCCTGCGGAGGCGGTGGAGTACGGGCTCGTCGACCGCATCCTCGAGCCGCGCGCACCCGTCGCCGCCGAAGTAGCATCGGCCGGGTGACCGTCCGCGGCATCCACCACGTCGGGATCGCCGTGGCGGATCTCGACGAGGCGCTGTCGACCTACAGCCGGCTCTTCGGCGCAACGGTCGAGCACCGCTCGACGGTGCCCGAGCAGGGCGTGCACGCGATGTCGCTCCTCCTCGGCCCCGACCGGATCGAGCTCGTCTCCCCGACCGGCGACGAGACCCCGGTCGGTCGGTTCCTCGCGACCCGTGGGCCGGGGATGCACCACGTGGCGTACGAGGTCGCCGACGTCGGCGCGGCGCTCGCCGAGCTCGCCGAGGCCGGAGCCGAGCTGATCGACGAGGTCCCGCGCACGGGGCTGTTCGGCCTCGAGGTTGCGTTCGTCCATCCCGACGCCGTTCACGGTGTCCTCACGGAGGTGGTGTGCCCTGCCTGACGAGTCCATCCGCATCGAGCTCGCCTTCGAGGGCGGGCAGATCATCGGCGCGACGGTCGAGCCCGACATGGCGGACGCCGTCGAGCGGGCCGTGGGCGCCGGCTCCGGCGGCACCGTCCAGCTCGACACGGAGGACGGCCGGCTGACGGTCGTCGTCCCGCGCGTGGTCTACCTCAAGCGGTACCCGCCGGGCTCGCAGGTCGGCTTCGGCGCCTGACGACGACGAGTAGCCTGAGCGCGCGATGGCGCTCGAGGTCGGGATCGTCGGGTTACCGAACAGCGGGAAGACGACGCTGTTCAACGCCCTGACCCGCGCGGGCGCCGAGATCACCGCGTACGCGTCGGTCGGCGAGAAGCCGAACGTCGGCATGGCGACGATCGCCGACGAGCGGCTCGGCCGCCTCGCCGAGCTCGTCGCCGCGCGCAAGGTGACCCCCGCGGCGATCCGCGTCGTCGACGTGCCTGGCACCGGCCCGCAGCTGCTCGGCAACCTCAGGCAGGTCGACGCGATCCTCGCCGTCCTCGACGGCTTCTCGGACGGTGCGACGCCGGCCGACGACCTCGAGACGCTCAAGCTCGAGCTGCTCGTCGCGGACCGCGATCACGTGGAGCGCCGTCACGAACGCGTCGCGAAGGAGGCGAAGTCCGGCGATCCTGCCTCGCGCGCGGAGGTGGAGGCGCTCGCGCAGATCCTCGACCACCTGGACGGCGGCAGGACGCTCGCCGACTGGCCCGGCGAGCTGCCGGAGGCGCTCGACCCGCTGACGACGAAGCCGCTCCTGGCGGTCGAGAACGGCCCTGGGGGGATCGACAGCAAGCTCGAGGCGGAGCTCGCCGAGCTCTCGGACGAGGAGGCGGCCGCGTTCCGCGAGGGGCCGTCCGCGCTCGACGAGGTCGTCCGCGAGCTCGAGCAGGCGCTCGGATTGATCACGTTCTTCACGGCGGGCGAGAAGGAGACGCGTGCGTGGACGCTCCGTCGCGGCCAGACCGCGCTCGAGGCGGCGGCGACGATCCACTCGGACATCGCGCGCGGCTTCATCCGCTGCGAGGTGATCGCGACCGGGGACCTGCTCGACGCCGGCTCGCACGCAGAGGCCGCTCGCCGGGGCACGCAGCGGCTCGAGGGCAAGACCTATGTCGTCGCAGACGGCGACGTGCTCAACATCCGCTTCAACGTCTGAGCCGGCTCATCCCACCGCGACGAGCGCCGCGCCGGCGAGGGCGAGCGCGCCGCCCATCCGGCGGGTGCGATCGAGGCGCTCGGAGAGGAAGGCGCGCGCGAGCAGGATCGTCGTCAACGGGTACAGGGCGCTCAGCACGGCGACGATCCCAGCCGACCCGTACGTCGTCGCGAGGGCGACGAGCACGTTCGCGGTCGTGTCGAACAGCCCGACCGCCACGATCGCCGGGAGTAGGCGCGTCGGCGGGCGAAGTGGCACGGACGCGACGAGCAGCGCGCAGAGCGCGACGACGGACGAGGACGCGCGCGCCACGACGACGGCCCAGGTCGCGCCGCCGTCCGAGGCGCCGTCGATCCCCACGATGAACAAGCCGAAGCCCAGCGCCGCGACGAGCGCGAGCGACACCCCCGCGGCGAGCCCCGCCCGGCCGCCACGGGCGCCGCTCGGCTCGCGGGCGAGGAGCACGACGCCGGCGAGCGCGGTGGCGATGCCGGCCCACTGGAGCGCCGCGGGCGCGTCGCCGCGCAGGAGGTCGACGCCGAGCGGGACCGCGGGGCTCACCGCCGAGATGGGCGCGACGATCCCCATCGCCCCGATCGCCATGCCGCGGTAGAGCGCCGCGAGGCCCGCCGCCCCCGCGGCCCCCGCACCGACGGCGGGCAGGATGTCGGCGAGCCCGGGCGGTGCGTCGCCGCGGACGATCGCCCAGGTCGCGACGCCGACGAGGCCGACCGCTTGCGAGACGACGAGCACGGTGAGGACATGCGCGCGGCGGGACGCGAGACCTCCGAAGAAGTCACCGGTACCCCAGGAGACGGCCCCGAGGAGCGCGAGGACAGCCGCCTCCACCTAGGCGCCTGTCCGGGGAGTCGAACAGGGCGCCGGACAGGCGTCACGGGCCGCGATGCTTCGTCCTCGGTCGTCCCGATACCTTCTGGTATCGGGACTCCCTGCGTCCTTGCCTCGCAGCCCGTGCCGCGCGTCATTCACCGTGCCGACTCCCCGGACAGGCGCCTGGGCTCAGTCGGTGCCGACGGGGCGGGTTGCGGCCTGGGCGTCGAGCTGGTTCGCGTGGTACAGCACGGCTGCCTCCGCGGTGCGCGCGTTGGGGCGGTCGTGGTGCGCCGCGATCGCGTGGAGCAGCTCGGCCCGAACCTCCGGGTCGAGCGCCCCGGCGTGCTCGTCGACGAGCCGCACACCGAGCTGGACGTGCCCGAGCAGGGCACCCTCCCGGGTGGGACGGAACGCCGGGCCGCGGCCGAGCTCGCGCACGCGGCCGACGTCGTGCAGGAGCGCTGCGGCGAGCAGCAGGTCGGCGCGCAGCCGCTGATGGAGCTGCGCCGTCTCCCGGCATAGCGTCGCCACACCGACGGTGTGCTCGAGCAGCCCGCCCGCGTAGCCGTGGTGGCCGTCCGCGCCGGCCGCCGGCAAGGCGCGCATCCCGTCGCGCACCTCCGGGGTCGAGAGGATCGTGCCGACCGTTGCGGCGAGGCCCGGATGCGACAACTCGCTTGCGAGGAACTCGAGGAACCCCTCGAGCTCGTCCGCGTCGCGGCGGAGTGCCGGCGTGAGGGTGGCAGGGTCGTCCTCGGTCGGCTCGAGCGCGCGCACCTGCACCTGCAGCCGTCCGTCGAAGCGCTCGACGCGGCCGAGCACGCGCACCGCGTCACCCTCGGCGAACCTCCGGTCGAGCAGCTCGACGTCTTCCCAGACGCGACCCTCGATCCGCCCACTCGGGTCGACCAGCTCCAGCGCGAGATAAGGCTTGCCTTTGCGCGTGGTCAGCCGCCGCTTCCTCGCCACTGCGAACACCCCGTCGACCGTGCGGTCCTCGGAGAGCTCCGCGATCGTGGGCATCATCTGGCGGAGTGTAGGCTCGGCGCGTGGCCGACGTCCGTCCGTTCCGCGCGGTCAGGTACGCCAGCCCGAGCGCCGACGTGACCGCGCCGCCCTACGACGTGCTGGACGAGTCCCAACGGGCCGAGTTGCGCGCGCGGGACCCCCACAACGTCGTTCATCTGACCTGCGACCCGGACGAGGCCGCGGGGGGTCACCGCTTCCGCGCGTGGCTCGACGAAGGGGTGCTCGTCCGCGACGAGTCGCCCGCCGTCTGGGTGCTCCAGCAGGACGTCCCCGAGAGCGCCGGCGCCGGCCGGACACGCACCGGCATCGCGACGTCGCTTCGCGCCGAGCCGTATTCCGCAGGTGTCGTGCTGCCGCACGAGCAGACGCACGCGGGCACGCGCCGCCGCCGCCTACGACTCCTGCGGGCGGCCCAGGCGCAGCTCGAGCCGCTGTTCTTCCTGTACGACGGCGCCCCTCCGGTCGAGGTTCCGGGCCGCCCGCCCGACCTCGACGTCGGCGACTCGCGCCTGTGGCGGCTCGACGGAGACGAAGGGATGGCGGAGGCGTTCGCCGGCCTGCAGCTGCTGATCGCGGACGGCCACCATCGCTACGAGACGGCCGTCGCGTTCGCCGCGGAGGGCGGCGGCGACCGCCTGCTGGCGGTGCTGGTCTCGACGGACGACCCGGGGCTGGCGATCCTCCCGACCCACCGCGTGTTCTCGGGGCGGCCGGACATCCGGCTCGACGGCGAGCCCTTCGATTCGCCCGACGCCGCGCTCGTGGCGCTCGCGGCCGAGCCCCACGACCGCTCGGCGGCTGTACTCGTGCGCCCCGACTCGACGCGGCTCGTTCGCGGAGAGCCCGGCGAGCTCGACCCCGAGCTGGTCGAGCGCGTCGGACGTGAGGGGATCTCGTACACGCCTGATGCGTCGGAGGCGGTCGCCCGCGTTCGTGCCGGTGAGGCCGACTGCGCGTTTCTCCTCCGCGCGACGCCGATCGAGGACGTCTTCGACCACTCCCGCCGGGGCATCACGATGCCACCCAAGAGCACGTACTTCTTCCCGAAGCTGGTCTCGGGCCTGCTCTTTCACCCGCTCGAGCCGTGACCGACTGGCTCGCGTTCTCGCGCGGGTGCGTCGAGGAGCTCGAACATGTTCTGGCCGACCTGCCGACACGGACCGAGCGCGAGCCCGTGCTCCGCGCCGGCGAGGGAGGCGACGACACGACCGCGATCGACGCGGCGGCGGAGGATGTCGTCGTGCGGCGGCTCGAGGCGCTCGGCATCGACCTCACCCTCGTCTCCGAAGAGCTCGGGATCCGGACGTTCGGCCGAGGCGGCGAGCTCAGGGTGATCGTCGACCCCATCGACGGCTCCGTCAACGCGAAGCGAGGCATCCCGTACTTCTCGCTCTCGGTCGCCGTCGCGGACGGGCCGGCAATGGACGATGTGACCTTCGGCTTCGTCTACGACTTCGGAGCGGGCGAGGAGTGGGTCGCGGAGCGCGGGCACGGCGCACGCCTCGGCGGCGAGCCGCTCGACGGACCGGGGCCGAAGGAGACCATTGAGATCCTCGCGCTCGAGGGAACGACGACCGAAGCGATCGCGGACGTCGTCTCTGCGCTCCGCGGCGTCGCCCACCGGGTCCGGGTGATGGGCTCCCTGGCGCTTTCGCTGTGTCATCTGGCTGCCGGACGGGTCGACGCGGTCTGCTGCCTCAAGCCGGCGCGCTCGATCGACATCGCAGCCGCGCAGCTCCTCGTCCGCGAGCGCGGCCTCGAGATCGAGCTCTTCGAGGACCCTCCCTTCGGTGACGCGCTGCTCGACCTCGGCCAGCGCTCGCGGATCGTCGCGGCCGGGAGCGCCGCGCAGTGCGCGGCCCTCGCCTCGGCGCTGCGCTCGTCGGCGTCCTCGGGCTGACTGGCGGGCGCCGTACCCCGAGTGGCTACGCTGGACCTCAATGGCCCCCGACCGCGATGCGATCCTCGTGGCGCTCGAGCGCGTGATCGACCCCGAGCTCAAGCGCCCCGTCACCGACCTCGAGATGGTGCGCGACGTGATCGTCGCCGAGGATGGCACGGTCACGGTGACGATCGCGCTGACGGTCGCCGGCTGCCCCCTGCGGGCGAGCTTCCAGGACCAGGTCGCACGCCACGTAGGCGCCGTCCCGGACGTGACGGGCGTCACGCTCCTCTTCGACGTGATGACCCCGGAAGAGAAAGAGGCGCTCGCGACGCGGCTCCGCGGCGGGCGCCCCGCCAAGGAGATCCGGCTCGATCCGTCGACCCGTGTCGTCGCAGTCGTCTCGGGGAAGGGCGGTGTCGGGAAGTCGACGCTCTCGGCCAACTTGGCCGCGGCCCTCATCGAGCGCGGCGAGCGCGTCGGAATCCTCGACGCCGATGTCTACGGCTACTCGATCCCGCACATGCTCGGCGTCTCGCAGCGCCCGGTCGTCGTGGACTCGATGATCGTCCCGCCCGTGCGAGGCGACCTGCACGTGATGTCGATCGGCCTGTTCGCCGAGGACAACGCGCCGATCATGTGGCGCGGGCCGATGCTCCACAAGGCGCTCGAGCAGTTCCTTTCCGACGTTCACTGGGGCGAGCTCGACACGCTCGTCGTGGACATGCCGCCCGGCACCGGCGACGTCGCGATCTCGATCGGCCAGCTCCTCCCTCGCGCCGAGGCGCTGGTCGTCACGACGCCGCAGCCCGCCGCGCAGCAAGTCGCCGTGCGGGCGGCGGTGATGGCGCAGAAGACAGGGATGCGCATCGTCGGGGTCGTCGAGAACATGTCGTGGCTCGTCGGCACCGGGCAGGAGTTGTTCGGCGCCGGCGGCGGCGAGGCGCTCGCGGCCGAGATCGACGCTCCGCTCGTGGCGCAGATCCCGCTCGATCCGGCTCTGCGCGAGGCGGCGGACGAGGGCCGCACGGTCCTCGAGGCGTCGCCCGACGCCGAGGCGAGCGCGGCGATCCGCGGGCTGGCCGAGCGAGTCCAAGCACGCCGGCAGGGCGGGATCCGCAAAGCGCTTACGGTTCTCTAGACGTGGGGGAAACCATGTTTCCCCCACGAGCCCCCTTCTTCTCCGCGGTGTTGCCGCACAGCGAGCCTGGCCTCCCGGGCGAATGAATCGCCCTCCGGCCGCGACGCTGGACGTTTCCGCCACCGAGTCGTGGGCGACGTCGGCGTGGCAGTCGACCCACCCCTACAGAAGGGAGCCCGGAGGCTCCCTTCCGTGACGGCGAGCCCAGCGGCGGTGGGCCTGTGCCGTCGCTGCACGTCCGCGCCGGGGGGAGGCGCGGCCATCCAGTCGCATCCTCACACGTTGATGTGAGGACGCTACAAAGCCTACTCCTCGCGTTACGCTGATGTCGTGACACCGGCGCGCGCGATCGCCCGTCTGCGCGCGGCCGGCCTCTCGGAGGGGGACGCGACGACGGTCGTCGATCATCTGACCGCCGCGGATCGCGGAGGGCGTACGGGGCACGGGCTGGCGAGGATCCCGTGGCTCGAGGGGATGCTCGGAGAGACCGTCGATCCGGCCGGGCAGCCGCGGCGGATCGAGCGCTCCGACGGCTTCGAGCTCTGGAACGGCGGCGGCGCGCTCGGCTATCTGACGCTCGCGGCGATCTGCGACGGAATCCTCGAGGACCCTCCGGCAGGCGCTCGCGTCGTGGTCGCCGAGGCGTGCTTCCCCACCGGCGTCCTCGGCGCCTGGGCGCGACGGCTCGCGGACGGGGGGCTCGTCGCCGTCGTCACGGCCACGTCACCACGGCGTCTGCCGCATCCGGACGGCGGCCCTCCGCTCACGGGGACGAACCCGATCGCGATCGCGATCCCCTCCTCGGACGGGCGCCCGGTCGTCACGGACGTCTCGATGGGCGCCGTCACGCACGGGGACGTGCTGACCGGCGGGGCGCGACCGGACGAGCTCGTCCCCTTCGGCGGAACGCAGGCACACAAGGCGTTCGCGCTCGCCGCCGGCGTCGAGCTGTTGGTCGCCGCGCTCGCCGGGCCGGAGCCCGGAGCGTTCGTGCTCGCCGCTCGCCCCGAGCACGATCCCGTTCCCAGCTTCCGGGCGCTTGCAGACGGCAGACGGCTGCCGGGCGACGGGTCACGCGCCTGAGGCGCGCCGCCTCGGGTCGGTCAGCCGGCCTCCCACCTCATCTCGGCCGCGCCGTGCACCTCCGGGAGCGGCATGGTCGCGGCCTCCGCCTCGACCGCTACGCGTTCCGCACGCGAGAGCCGGCGCCACGCCTGGACGGTGACGAGGGCACCGGCGCGGCGCCACGTGCCGGCGACGTCGCCATCGACCACGACGGCGCCCGGCCAGACGCGGGACGTCCAGAGGGAGGCGCGCTGTGCGGGATCCGGGACGAGGAGCTCACGATCGGCGCCCTGGAGCAGGTAGAAGAGGTCGCCGCTCGGAAGCAGACGGGCCGGGGCCGGAGCGCCGTCGGGCGCGCGAAGGAATGCCTCGTCGGAGGCGAGGACGAACGAGTCGCCGATTGGGGTGCGAACCGGCACGAGTGAGTGGCCGAGCGCGTCGAACGCGGCGAGCGCGGCACGCGAGCTGGTACCGGCCCAGGCGGCAAAGCTTTCCGCCGTCCCCGGGCCGAGGGCGTGCAGGTAGCGCCGCGCCAGCTCGATGCGGGCGTCCGGGGGATCGACCTCGGGACGCGGTACGGTCCACACGGTCGGCTGCCGCGCGCCGTCCCAGCGGATGAGCACGGTGCCGGTCATCGCCGCGTAGCGGAGGGCGTTCGGGTTGACGCCGAGCGCATCTCCCGCCTCGCCGGCGTCGATCCGGCGACCGTCGAGGTGGGCGTGCAGCTGCGCCGCGAGATCCTCGGCCCTGCGCCGGGTGCGGCCGCTGTCCGGCAGCCGTCCGAGCGTGAACGGGGCGTGGTCGCCCGCCGGGACGACGTACGTCGTGTAGCGCAGGCCCCAGACCTGGACGAGCGACGGATCCTCCCACGCATCTGGCGCCGTCCGCTCGACGCGCGCATGCAGCGAATGGAGCGCCGAGCGCGGGACGCTGTCCTGCAAACCGGCCCGGGCGGCCCGCCCGAGCGAAGCGGATCCCGGTGGAAGGCGCTCGTCGAGGGCGCCGGTCCGCCGCCTGAACGCGACGATCTGCGCGCGCGTGACCTCGAGCCCCGGCATCGTCGTGCGCGTGGCTACGGCCGGGGGAAGGACGGCTCGTCGCGGATCGAGGCGAGGTCGTCGTCCGTCTGCGCCAGCGTGAGGAACCTGTCCTCCAGCGTGACCGCCTCGCGGATGCGCGCGAGCGCCTCGTCGCGCCTGCCCGCTCGCGCGAGGGCGCAGGCGAGGTTGTAGACCGTCACGCCGCTGTCGGGCGTCTCGGCGAGATGCTCCTCGAGTATCGCGATCGCCTTGTCCCATTCATCGGTCTGCCAGAAGCGGAGGGCCTCGGCCGTACGCTCCCACGGCGACGGCGTGAACACGACACCAGGCTTCGCCCCGATCGCGAGGATCGTCGTGTCGCGGGTCCCGACCGCGCCGCGCTTCACGGCCGGATCAGGCACGTGGACGATCGTCCCGGCGGGTGCGTCGAAGGCCTCTCCGTCGAGCGTGAAGGTCGCGTTACCGGAGACCACGACGTAGACCTCCTCGTGCTCCTCTCCGCCGTCGGCCTCGGCATGCTCGCCGATCACCTGCTGCCCGTCCTCGGTCGCGGTCCACGCGTTCATCCCGAACGCCTTGATGTCCAGCGCCCGGCGGATCGTGTGCCAGCGCGCCTGGCCCTCCGTCTCATAGGGGACGAGCTCGTCGAGCTTGACGACGGCGTAGCGGTCGCTCACGACGCCTCCCGCAGCCGTTCCAGCACGACCGGGTCGATCTCCGCATCGCCGTCGACACGCTCCTCGAGGTTCTCGACGCCGGCCCACGACGCGAGGTCGGGATGGCCGACGCGCCGCAGGAGGCCGTCCAGCTCGGCGCGGAGGGTGTCGTCGACAGCGAGCCACTCGTCGCGCGGGGTGGTGCCGAACAACGCGTGGTGCAAACGGTAGATGCGCCTCAGCTCGACGAGCGGGTCGGGGTGGTCGTCGACCCGGAGGTCGACGAGGACGTCCGAGAGGTTCGCATACCCTCCGTCGCGCTCGACGACGAGGAGGGCCGCGGACTGGCGCCCGCGGCTGTCGCCGCCCGCCGCCTCCGCCGCGTCGAGGGAATCGACCAGCCGCTCTGCGAGCCGCTTCCCGGCGGACGCCTCGAACGTCTCGACCAGCGCGTCGACCGTCTCCGCCCGACACGAGGATGTTCCCCTGCGCGGCGTAGCCGGCACCGGCGCGCCCTCCTGCCCAGGCGTGGCACTCCGTGCCCGTATAGGTCGCCGCCCGGCCCTCTGCGTCCACGATCCCGAGCTGGCGGTGGGCGCGGCCCTCGTCCGCAGAGGTGAGCCGCTCGACCGCCTCCTCGGCGCTGAGCCCGTCGCGCAGGAGCGCAAGCCCCCGCGGGCCGTAGCCGGGGTTGGCGTACGCCTGCGTCGCGACGGCGCCGACGTGCGGCTCCGCCCACGGGACGACCGAGCCGACGGCGAGGAACTTCGACTGCGTCGCCACGCCCCACTGCCCCGCCTCGAGGTCGCACGCGCAGATCGAGTAGGTCGCGACGCGCTCAGCCATACGTCAGCTCCGGCAGGTCGAGGTCGAGCAGGGCCGGGTCCGTGACGACGACGCAGGCGACCTCGGGGCGGGCGAGCGCCGTGGTCACCCCGGCCGCGTCGCTCGCGCGCGCCACGACGGGCCGGCCGGCTGCGTGCGCGGCCCGCAACGCCTCGTCGTCGTCGATCGAGTCGACCACGAGCGCGCCGTCGAGATCGATCGTCCCCTCCAGGGCGACGGCCGGAACCCTCCGGCCCGTCGCGCCGAACCAGCGCTCCCTCACAGCGTCGAGGGTACTAGGAGCGGGCGGGCCGCGGGAACCGGTCCTGCGCCGGGCGGTGTACGAGAGGTGACAAAGGAGGCTTGATGAAGCGAATGCTCCTCGGGCTGGCGCTCGCTGGCCTGCTGCTCCCCACCGCCGCGGCGGCCGGCGGTTTCGCGACCGTCCAGCTGAGCTCGCTCCCGGCCGGCACCGACGCAGGCGGGACGTGGACACCGACGATGACGATCCTCCAGCACGGCGTGACGCCGCTCGCCGGCCTGCAGCCCGCCGTCCGGATCACGGACGAGGGCGGGACGATCCAGACGTCCGCCGCGAGGCCCGCGGGTGAGCCCGGGACGTACATCGCGAAGGTCACGTTCCCGTCGGCCGGCACGTGGCGCTACGAGATCTGGGACGGCTTCTCGCAGACGCACACGTACTCCCCGGTGACGATCGGCGACGGCGGTGACGCCTCGTTCCCGACGGCCCCGGTCGCGGGAGTCGTGCTCGGCGCGCTCGCGCTCGCGGGAGCCGCGCTCGTGGCGATCCGGCGGCGGCGGCCGGGCCCGCGGCCTGCGCTCGGACGCTGACTGCTAGAGGGTCAGGGTCTCGCCCGGCGCCGCGACGAGCAGCTCCACGCCCGAGGGCAGGAGCGGCCGCAACGCGTCGGGCGTCCCCGCCAGCAGGCCGAACGTGCCGTAGTGGGACGGCACCACGCGTGCCGCGCCGAGGAGCTCCGCGGCGAGCGCGGCCTCCTCCGGGCCCATCGTGTAGTGGTCGCCGATGGGCAGCACCGCGACGTCCGGCGCGTAGAGCCTCCGGATGAGGGCCATGTCGCCGAACACGTTCGTGTCTCCCGCGAAGTAGATCGTTGGCCCGTCGTCCTGACGAACGACGATGCCGGTCGGCTCACCCGTGTAGACGATCTTGCCGTCTTGCCAGTTGCTCGACGAGTGGTTCGCATCGGTCATCGTCAGGCGGACCCCTGCGAACGACACCGTGCCGCCCTTGTTCGGCGACTGCGAGGCGTCCTCCGGCAGGCCGTGTGCCTCCGTCAGCCAGTCGCGCAGCTCGACCGGCGCGACGACGGGGCACTCGAACCGCTGGGCGAGCGCGACGGTGTCGCCGACATGGTCGCCGTGGCCGTGCGTGAGGACGACGAGGTCGCAGCGCTCCGGCGTCTGCTCGGGCTCGGGGCACTTCGGGTTGCCGGTGAGGAATGGGTCGACGTAGACGCGCGTGCCGGCCTCCGTGTCGATCCGGAACGCTGCGTGACCGAGCCAGGTGAGCGTGGTAGCCATGGGGGCGAGCCTACACCCGGCGGTGCGGCCGACCGGACCGAACCCGCCGGCGCTCGACACCGTGTAGGCAAACGCCGGCAGCCCTGATCGGGGGATCGCCCGAACGGTCGCGAGCGCCGATCCTCGAGCTACGTCGCGAAGCGGTCGCGACGCGCTTCCAGAGGGGGAAAGCGATGAAGAGCTTCAAGGGCGTCGCGTTCGCCGTCGTGGCGATCGCGCTCGCGGCCACGGCGCAGGCGGGCGCCGCCGGCCCCATTACCGTTTCGTCCGCCTACATCGTGGGCGGGGGCACGATGCCGGGCGCGAACACCGGCCTCGTGCTACTGCCGGGACAGGTCGTCACCGTGACCGCGACCGGCGGCGTCTGTGCCTACGGCGACTCGTACTGTCCCGGTCCCGACGGGAACGCGGCGGTGGACACGACGCATAGCTCATATGGCGGCTTCCCACTTCCCGGCGCGCCGGCTTGGGGGCTGCTCGGTCGCGTCGGGATTGGCCCATGGGTGCAGATCGGACACGGCCCGACAGCGTTGTCCGGTACGGGCACGCTCGTGTTCGCGGTCAACGACGACCTCTTGGCCGACAACGCGGGCAGCTTCACGGTCACCGTGAGCTACGCGTGCTGGCCGGGCTGGGGCTACGGCGACAAGAACCACACGCACTGCGGGCCGCCGGGCCTCGCGTCCAAGGCCGAAACGCCGGCAGGCCCGCAAGGAGACGCGTGCCGGCCGGGCTGGGGCTACGGCGACCAGAACCACACGCACTGCGGGCCGCCCGGCCTCGTGTCCAAGGACGAGACGCCGGTGGGCGACAACGGGAACGGGAACGGAAACGGGATCTCCGACCCGGGCCCAGGCGCGGACGAACGAGGTCACGGAAAGACCGACAAGGGCAACGGCTAGCCGCTACAGCGGCAGGGAGGCGGCGGCGTCGCGGGCGAGATCGACGAGCGGCTGGACGAAGAAGAACGAGCCGATCGTGACGACGATCCCCGCGGCGACCGCCGCGTCCAGCAGCAGGTCGCGCGGGGGCGAGCCGCCGGCCGCGACGACCGTTCCCGGCGACACCTCGCCCGAGCGCATGTAGAGCGCGCGGACGATGTTGAGGTAGTACGCGAGCGAGAGCGCGGTTGCGAGCACGCCGATCACGACGAGCCACCACCAGCCCGCCTCGTAGATCGCGGAGAAGACGAACAGCTTCCCGAGAAACCCGCCCGTGAGGGGGAATCCCGCGAGGCTCAGCATGAACACCCACATCCCGACGCCGAGGAACGGCCGCTCCCAGCCGAGTCCCTCGAGCGACGCGAGCGAGACCGGTCGCCCGAGCTCGCGCTCTCTCGCAGCGACGACCGCAAACGCTCCGACGGTCGCGGCGGCATAGGGGATCAGGTAGTAGAGAAGCGAGGTCGCGCCGTCGTCAGAGTTCGCGGCGATCGCGAACAGCAGGAACCCCGCGTGCGAGACGGACGAGTACGCGAGCATCCGCTTCACGTCCCGCTGCGCGATCGCGGCGAGGTTCCCGATCGCCAGGGAAGCGACCGCCAGGACCGCAACCGCGACCGACCAGATCTCCGCCTGCTCCGGGAACGCCGTGACGAGGATCCGCAGCGTTACGACGAGCGCCGCGACCTTCGTCGCCCCGGCCATGAACGCCGTCACGGACGTGGGCGCACCCTGGTAGACGTCGGGCGTCCACATGTGGAACGGGGCAGCCGACACCTTGAACGCGAGCCCGGCGAGGATCATCGCCATACCCGTGACGAAGAGCGGGTCGTCCGCGCCCGTCGCCTCGCGGATCGCGGAGAAGCCAAGCTCGCCGGTCGAGCCGTAGACGAGTGCGCAGCCGAACAGCAGCACGCCCGAGCCGAAGCTCCCGATGATCAGGTACTTGAGACCCGCCTCCAGCGACTCGCGCCGGTGCGTGTCGAGCGCGCAGAGGATGTAGAGCGCGATCGAGAACCACTCGAGCGCGAGGAACATCGTCAGCAAGCTCGAGGCGGAGACGATGAACACCATCCCCGCGGCGGACGCGGCAAGGAGCGCGTAGTACTCGCCGACGTGGTCGCGGCGTCCGTCCGACCACGAGACGAGCACGACGGCCAGGCCGATCAGCGCGAGGATGATCGCCGCCAGCGCGCCGAGCCGGTCGCGCGTCATGGTCTCCGAGAGGAGGACGGTGGGGTCGACCGAGCGGTCGAAGACGACGCCGGCGAAGACCGCCGAGACGACGAACCCGATCGCGGTGATTCCGGCGGAGAACGCGCGGACGGCCGTCCGTGGCACGGTGACGGTGCCGAGGAGCGCGATCGCCGCCGCGCCCAGCAGCGCGAGGGTCGGAGAGAGCGCGAGCCAGTCGACGTGCGGGGTCTCGATCACGGCGCCTGCTCCTGCCCGGCGATGAACGAGGTCGGCTGGTCGAGCGGGAACGAGCGCTCCGTCACCAGGGCGGGCCAGACGGAGAGCGCGGCGAGGATCGCGACGAGCGGCAGCACGAGCGCGAGCTCGCCGCCGACGAGATCGGTCGACTCGTCGGTCGAGTCGCTCGCGCGGCGGTCGTGGAGGATTGCCGAGATCAGCCGCAGCGCGTACATCGCGGCGAGCACGATCGCCGCGGCGCCGACGGCCGCGTAGCCCCAGCCACGCTGGAACACGCCCGCCAGGATCGAGAACTCGCCGGCGAAGTTCGACGACCCCGGCACCGCGAGCGTGAACATCCCGAGGATCAGCACGACCGTCGCGAGCGCGGGCCTCCCCTTCGCCATCCCGCCGAGCCTGGCGAACTCGCCGGAACCCGCCCGTGTCTCGATCATCCCCGCGAGGAGGAAGAAGCCGGCGGAGACGAGCCCGTGGTTGACCGAGTGGAGGATCGCGCCGTCCAGGCCGAGGTCGTTCACCGAGAAGATCCCGAGCATGATCAGACCCATCTGCGCCATCGACGAGTACGCGACGACGCCGCGGATGTCCGGCTGGCGGAACGCGAGCAGGGAGCCGTAGACGAGCGTCGCGGCCGCGAGGACGAGCGCGAGGCCGCGGAGGTCGTCGACCGGCTCGGGAAAGTGCGGCAGCACGATCCAGACGAGCCCGAACACGGCGGCCTTCGAGACGACGCCGGAGAGGATCGCCGCTACCTCGGGCGTGGCCTCGGTGTACGTGAGGCGGAGCCAGCCGTGGAACGGCAGCAGGGGCGCCTTCACGAAGAACGCCGCGAGGAAGCCGAGGAAGATCCAGTCGTTCGAGCTCGTGCCGAGCTCGGCGAGCTCGAACGTCCCCTGCGAGATCCCGAACGCGATGATCGACGCGAGCATCAGGAGCGACCCGGCCATCGTGTAGAGCACGAACGTCAGGGTCGCCTTCACGCGCCTCGGCCCGCCCCAGACGCCGACGAGCACGTAGATCGGGATCAGCATCGCCTCGAAGAAGACGTAGAAGAGGAGCAGGTCCTGTGAGACGAACACCCCGACGAGCGAGCCGACGAGGAAGAGCAGCAAGCCGTAGTAGGCGCGCGGACGGTCGCGGCCGACCCACATCGCGTAGCCGATCGCCGCGGCGCCCACCACCACCGTCAGGCCGACGAGCCAGTACTGGAAGCCGTACAGGCCGACCGAGTACGAGATCCCGAGGTCCGAGAACCACTCGCGGGTCGCCGAGTACTGCGGCTCCTGGCTCGAGAAGTCGAAGTTCCGCGCTCCGCCGGCCCACAGGCCGACCTCGGCGAGCGCGGCGAGGAGGGCGAGCCCTGCGGTCGACTCGTTCGACAGCGGCAGCCCCCAGACCAGCAGCCCAGCGACGAGCGGGACCACGATGAGGAGCGTCGTGAGCATCAGCGCGCCAGGGACCTGGATGACATTGCTGGACGGGGCACTATCGCACCACGAGGAAGACGAGGGTGAGGACGGAGACCGACACCGCGAAGGCGAGCGCGTACGTGCGCAGCAGGCCGGTCTGCGCCCGTCCCACGACGGCGGAGGCGTCGAGCGTGCCTTCCGCGATCTCGTCGAGGCCGCCCTGCACGACCGGCTGCTCGACGTCGTCACGGAGCCGCACCGCGAGCGCCTGCGCAGGACGCGTGAACAGCGCGTCGTAGAGCTCGTCGAACCAGAGCTTGTGCTCGAGCGCCCGGCGGACGGCGCCGTCCGCGACGAGCTCGCGCCCTGCCCGGAACGCGCGCCAGGCGAGGTACCCGCCGGCCGTCCCGAAGGACACCGCGACGAGGCTCGTCAGCCACTCCTCGGTCGACGACGGGGTGACGAGCGGCTCGACGACCGGTGCGAGCCAGTCCTCGAACGGCTCCCAGACGCCGGGGATCGCGAGGAACCCGACCACCGTCGAGCCGAGAGCGAGCACGAGCGCGGGCACGATCATCGTGGACGGCGCCTCGCCGTGGTCCTCGGCCGCGTGCTCCGCGTGTCTCGGCGCGCCGTGGAAGACGTAGAAGTAGAGCCGCAGCGCGTAGAGACCGGTGAGGAATGTCCCGAGCAGGCCGCCGATGTAGAGCACCCAGCCGAGCGCCCCGCCCGACGCGAGCGCCGAGGCGAGGATCGCGTCCTTCGACCAGAAGCCCGCGAACGGCGGGATCGCCACAAGCGCGAGCGTCCCGATCAGGAAGGTCACGTGTGTGATGGGAAGCTCGCGGCGGAGACCGCCCATCTTGCGGATGTCCTGCTCGCCCGAGAGGTGGTGGATCACGATCCCGGCGGTGAGGAAGAGCAGTGCCTTGAAGAACGCGTGGGTGACGAGGTGGAACATCGCGAACCCGTACGCGCCGACCCCGGCGCCGAGGAACATGTAGCCGATCTGGCTCATCGTCGAGTACGCGATCACGCGCTTGATGTCCCACTGGACGAGCGCGACGACGCCCGCCACGAGGAGGGTCGCGAGCCCGAGCAGCGCCGCGAGGTGCTGGATGTCCGGGGCCGCCTCGAACACCGGATGCGTGCGGCAGATCAGGTACACGCCGGCCGTCACCATCGTCGCGGCGTGGATCAGGGCCGAGACCGGCGTCGGCCCCTCCATCGCGTCGGGGAGCCACGTGTGCAGCGGAATCTGGGCCGACTTCGCGACGGCGCCGCCGAGGAGCCCGAGCGCGATCAGCGTCACGACCGTGTCGGAGAGCGCGCCCGACGAGGCGGCGTCGAAGACGGGCGCGAAGTCGAGGCTCCCCACCTTGGCGATCGTGAGGAAGAACGCGAGGGCCATGACCGCGTCGCCGAGCGCGTTCATGATGAACGCCTTCTTCGCGGCGAGCACCGCCGACGGACGCTCGTGGTAGAAGCCGATCAGCAGGTACGACGCGAGCCCGACGAGACCCCAGCCGACGAGGAGGAGCAGGAGGTTGCCCGCCTCGACGAGCAGGAGCATCGAGAACACGAAGAACGCCATGTAGGCGAAGTAGCGGCGCTCCTCGTCCTCGCCTGCCATGTAGCCGTTCGAGTAGAGGACGATCAGCCCGCCGATCCCGGTGACGACGAGCATCATCACGAGCGAGAGGGGGTCGACGAGCAGCTCGACGCCGGCCTTGAAGTCGCCCGCGGTGAGCCACGTCCACGCGGTCGTCAGCTCGGACCGGTCGTCGGGGCTCCGACCGAGCGCGTCGACGAACGCGATCACCGCTCCCGCGAACCCGACGAAGACGGAGGCCGTGGAGAGCATGCCGGCCTGGTTGCGGCTGATCCGCGTCCCCGCCAGCATGATCGCGAGGAACCCCGCGAGCGGGGCGAGCAGGCAGAGCCAGCCTCCGAAGATCATCAGTGCCTCGTCCAGTGATGTGGCCGCGAGGGCATTGCTGGAAGAGGCACTAGCCCCGGAGCTCCGTGAAGGCGTCGACGTCGAGGTCGAGGCGGCGGCGGGCCATCGCGACGATCAGGCCGAGGCCGACGCACACCTCTGCGGCCGCGACGGCCATCACGGAGAGCGCGAACACCTGCCCGTCCATCTCGCCGTGCAGGCGCGAGAAGCCGACGAAGGCGAGGTTCGCCGCGTTGAGCATGATCTCGAGCGAGAGGAGCACGATCAGCGGGCTGCGGCGCAGGAGGACGCCGGCGACGCCGATCGTGAACAGGATCGACGCGACGGCGAGATACCACGGGATCTCCGGGCCGCTCATGGCGCAGCCCTCGGCCGGTCGGCGTCTTGCTCCGACTGCGAGCGCATCCCGAGGACGACACCGCCGATCGCGGCGACGAGCAGGACGATCGAGGTGATCTCGAAGGCGAGCAGCTGATCGGTGAGGAACACCTCGCCGATCGCGGCAGGCGAGCCGAAGGCGCGCGTCACGTCCGCCTCCTTCGAGAGCTGGTCGCCGGCCTCGAGGCCAACGGCGACGAGGGTGACGGCGAGCAGCGAGACGGCGGCGACGACCGCGGAGACCTGGATCAGCCGCGTGCCGCCAGCCCACGGCGCGTCCGCGCGGCCGCCGAGGTACGCGATCACGAAGAGGAACATCACCATCACCGCGCCGGCGTAGACGAGGATCTGGGCGGCCGCGACGAACTCGCCCGAGGCGAGGAGGTACAGCACGGCGAGGGAGGCGAGGTTGCCGATCAGCGACAGCGCCGACGCGAACGGGTTGGACGCCGTGACCACGCGCAGCCCGGTGCCGAGGCAGGCCGCCGCGGCGACGAGCCACACGACCCAGGTCAGGAAGTTCCCCATCAGGAGTCGCGCTTGTACGCGGGGATCGGCGTGTCGTACAGGTCCGGGTCCTGGACCGGGACGCGCTTGATCGGCTCGGCGAGCAGCATGTCCTTGGTGTAGATCAGGTCGTCCCGCGAGTACTCCGAGATCTCGAACTCGTTCCCGAGGGTGATCGCGTCGAACGGGCAGGCGAGCTCGCAGTAGCCGCAGAAGATGCAGCGCGAGAGGTTGATCTCGTAGATGCGCGCGTAGCGCTCGCCCGCGGAGACGCGGTGCTCGGCCGTGTTCTCGTCGGCGACGACGCGGATGCAGTCGGCGGGACATGCCGCGGCGCAGAGCGAGCAGCCGACGCACTTCTCGAGCCCGTTCGCGTGGCGATGCAGCCGGTGCCGCCCGCGGAAGCGGGGGTACACCGGCCGCTTGTACTCGGGGTACTCCTGCGTGATCGGCTTCTTGAAGAGGTGCTTGAAGGTGACGCCGAAGCCCTTGAGTGTCCCGAACGGCTGCATGGTCACCTTAGATCCAGACCACCAGGAGCGCGGTCACCACGGCGTTGATCGTCGCGACCGGGAGGAGCACCTTCCAGCCGAACCGCATCAGCTGGTCGTAGCGCAGGCGCGGGAGGGTCGTCCGCATCCAGATGAAGAGGAAGAGGAGCACGAACACCTTGAGCAGGAACCAGATCGGCCCCGGCAGCCAGGGTCCGTGCCAGCCCCCCAGGAAGAGCGTGACGGCGAGCCCGGAGAGCGTGATCAGGTTGATGTACTCGGACATCGAGTAGAGCCCGAAGCGCATCCCGCCGTACTCGGTGTGGTACCCCGCGACGAGCTCCTGCTCGGCCTCCGGGAGGTCGAACGGCGCGCGGGACGTCTCCGCGGTGCCCGCGAGGAGGAAGACGGCGAACCCGATGATCTGCGGGATCACGTACCAGACCTGCTGGTTTTGGGCGGCGACGATGTCGACGAGCGAGAGCGAGCCGGCCATCATCACGACTCCGAGCACGGAGAGCGCGAGCGACACCTCGTACGAGACGAGTTGCGCGCACGTCCGCATCGAGCCCAGCAGCGAGTACTTCGAGTCGGACGCCCAGCCGCCTACGATGAAGCCGTAGATCCCGAGCGAGCCGATCGCGAAGACGAGGATCAGCGCGATCGGCACGTCGGCGACGTAGCCGTTCACCTGGTAGCCGTCGATCACCCAGCCGGGGCCCCACGGGATCACGGAGAACGTCGTCAACGCGGTGAAAGCAGCGATGAACGGCGAGAAGATGTAGAGGACGTCGACCGCTTCCGCCGGGAAGAAGCTCTCCTTCCTGATGAGCTTCACGAGGTCGGCGATCGGCTGCATCAGGCCGTAGGGACCGGCGCGGTTCGGGCCGTAGCGGAGCTGCATGCGACCCATCACCTTCCGCTCGACCAGGGTCAGGTATGCGAACCCGAAGAGCACGAGGTTGATCACGATCACCGACTTGATCAGCGAGATCCACCACGGCTCGCCGTTCGCACCGCTCGCCACGACGAGCCCGCTCATACGCGGACGACCTCGACGTCGAGGTGAAGCTCGGACGCGTGCTCCTCTGCGATCCGCGCGACGCCCTCGAGGAGCCGTGGGTCGATGCGTGCGCGGAGCTCGACCGACGTGCCGTTCGAGCGGAGCGATACGGCGTCTCCCGTCGAGATCCCGCGCCGGTCGGCGTCGGCGGCCGAGAGCGCGACCTCGCGCTCGGGCCGCTGGAACTGGAGCTCCGGGATCCGCTCGATCTCCGGCCCGGAGAAGAGCGGCCGGTAGCGCAGGAGGCGGAGCGTCCCGACGAAGTGGTCTCCCGGCTCATTCGGCTCCGGCGAATGAGCGACAGGGCGTGGGGAGGGCTCCGGCGCTTCGTACGGCACGCGAGGCGGGAGCGGAGCACGCTCGCCGGCCTCGTCCAGCCCCCATCCGCCGTAGATCCGGCCGGAGAGCTCCTCGAACACGGCTTCGGCGTGCGGCGAGAGGCCGACGTCGAAGCGTGCGGCGAGCTTCGCGAGCCAGGCGAGCTCGTCGGGGACGGGCGCGATCACCGCACGGCGCAGGCGCTGCACGCGGCCTTCGAGGTTCATCGAGGTTCCCTCGCGCTCGAGCGTCCCGGTTGCCGGGAGGATCAGGTCGGCCCAGCCGGCGGCGAGCGAGGCGAAGAGGGAGACGACCATCACATGGTCGGCCCGCTCGGCGAGCGCACGCACGCCCGGGTCGGACGCCGCGCCGTCGCCGGAGACGACGAGGAGCCCGATGCCCTCTGGCTCGACCTCGTCTTCGTCCGCCGCGGCGGCCCACGCCTCGGCGACGCCGCGCGCGTTGGGCGTGGCGGGGAGGTGGAACGCCGCGCAGCCGGGCTTCCCTTCGAAGCCGAGGGCGTGCGCGACCTCTGCGAGCCTCGCACCGCCTCCACCACCTGGGCCCGACCAGATCAGGACGGCCCGGTCCGACCCGCGTAGGCGCTTGCCGAGCGCGTTTCTCCCGTCGGCCAAGCTCTGCAGCCCGTCCGCCGACTCGCCCGGCGCCGCGGGGACGGAGCCGCGGGCGCCGATCGTGACGATCTCGGCGCCGTTCCGGCGCGCGCGGCGGAGCCAGAGGTCGACGGCCGGGGCGCGGTCGACGACGTCGTCGTCGCCGATCACGACGACGAGCTCGGCGGCCCCGATCGTCGAAAGCGGCGCGCGAAAAGCGTCGAGCGCGGCCGAAGTGGGCTCGTGGAGCACCGCGGAGTGCGCGCCGAGGCCGCGGCGCATGAGCGTCGCGAGCCCGTAGGCGATCTCGGTCGTCTCGGAGCCCGACAGTGCGGTCACGACTCTCCCGCCGGC
Source organism: uncultured Actinomycetes bacterium (assembly GCA_963742625.1). Lineage (GTDB taxonomy): Bacteria > Actinomycetota > Thermoleophilia > Gaiellales > Gaiellaceae > Gaiella. The sequence goes on along the minus strand of CAVUMO010000001.1, from coordinate 666,246 downwards.
GCCGCGGAGGAGCTCCTCGGCGCGGTCGAGCGCGGCGTCCCAGGAGATCGGCTCCAATCCGTGCGCGCCGCGGGCGAGTGGTTCGAGCACGCGGTCGTCGGACGTCAGGTGCGGGTAGGTGAAGCGGCCCTTGTCGCAGATGAACCCGCCGTCGATCTCCGGGTGGTTCCGCGACTGGATGCGCTTGACCTGCCCCTCCCGCGTGGTCGCGCGGATGTTGCAGCCGGCCGGGCAGAGCCCGCAGACGGTGGGGACGTCCTGGATCTCCCACGGTCGCGCCTGGAACCTGTACTGGGTCGAGGTCAGCGCGCCGACGGGGCAGAGCTCGATCACATTCCCGGAGAACGGGGCGCGGTACGGGTCTTCGCCGAACGTCGCGATCTCGGTGTACGCGCCGCGGTTCCGCGCGATCAGCTGCCCGTCCTCCGCGACGTCGCTCGAGAACCGCGTGCAGCGATAGCAGAGGATGCAGCGCTCCCGGTCGAGCGCGATCAGCGGCGACACGGGGATCGGCTTGTCGAACGTCAGCTTCGGAAACGTCATCCGAGTCGAGCCTGGGCCGTACCGGAACGTGAGGTCCTGCAGCGGGCACTCGCCGCCCTTGTCGCAGACCGGACAGTCGAGTGGGTGGTTGACGAGGATGAACTCGAGCGTCCCCTTCTGGCCCTCCGCCGCGCGCGCCGAGGTGGCGGCCGTGTGCACGACCATCCCGTCCTGCGCGCTGAGGGTGCATCCGGCCTGGAGCTTCGGCAGCCCCTCGACCTCGACGAGGCACATGCGGCACGCGCCGACCGGCGGGCCGAGCCTCGGCTCGTAGCAGAACACCGGGATCTCGATGCCCGCCGCCTCCGCGGTCTCCACGAGCCCCGTGCCCTTCACGACGTCGACCTCGCGGCCGTCGATCGACACCTTCACGAGCTCCGTCACCGCGCGACCCTTCCAGCGGTGTCCGACTTCAGTCGGACACCTGACGACCGGCGGTGCGCGTCCGCGTGAGGAGTCCGACTGAAGTCGGACACCATGCTCACGCGACCACCTCGAGCGGGCGCACGATCTCCGCCGGCCCGGCGTGCGCCTCGTGGACGTCCGTCGGTGCGACGATCCCGTCGAGCGACGAGGCGCCCTCGAACGGACAGCCGCCGATCTCGACGTGCGCGAGGAACTCGTCGCGGAATTTCGCCACGTAGCTCGCAACCGCGATCGCGTCGGAGTCGCCGAGCGGGCAGAGGCACGTGCCGTTGACGTGCTCGCCGACGTCGAGGAGCAGGTCGAGGTCGGCATGCGTGCCGCGGCCGGACTCGATCTTCTTGAGGATCTGCGTGAGCCAGCGAGTTCCGACGCGGCAGGGCGTGCACTTGCCGCAGGACTCGTGCTCGTAGAACTGCGAGACGCGGACGCCGAGCTGCACCATGCAGCAGCGGTCGTCGATCGCGATCACACCCGCAGAGCCGATCGCCGTGCCCGCCTGCGCGAGCGAGTCGTAGTCGAGCCTCACCTGCTCGGCCTCTGCCGCCGTGAGGATCGGCGTGGACGAACCGCCCGGGATCACGGCCTTGAGCGCGCGTCCGTCCGGGATCCCGCCTCCGACCTCGTAGATCAGCTCCTTGAGCGGGAAGCCGTGCGGCAGCTCGTAGTTGCCCGGCCGCACGACGTTCCCGGAGAGCGAGAAGACCCGCGTCCCGGTCGAGTCCTCGACTCCGAGCTCCGCGTACTCACTGCCGCCCAGCTCGATGATCGGCGGCACGGTGGCGATCGACTCGACGTTGTTCACCGCGGTCGGGGACGCGTAGAGGCCGGCGATCGCGGGAAAGGGAGGCTTTGTCCGCGGCTGGCCCCGCTGTCCTTCGAGCGACTCGAGGAGCGCGGTCTCCTCGCCGCAGATGTACGCGCCGGCACCGCGGTGCACCACGATCGTCACGTCTCCCAGGAGCTTCTGCCTTCGCATCTGCTCGAGGGCGTCCACGAGCACCTCGAACGGGTGTCCGTACTCGCCGCGGATGTAGACGAACACGTGTTGCGACTCGATCGCACGGGCGGCGATCAGGCAGCCCTCGAGGAAGCGGAACGGCACGCGCAGCATGATCTCGTGGTCCTTGAACGAGCCCGGCTCGGACTCGTCGGCGTTGACGACGAGGTAGTGCGGGTTCGGGTTCTGGTCGGGCTTGGGGATGAAGCTCCACTTTCGCCCGGTCGGGAAGAACGCCCCGCCGCGGCCGCGGAGGTTCGACGCGTTGAGCTCCGCGACGATCTCGTCGGGGGTCATCTCGCGCGCGCGACGAAGCGCGGCGAGGCCGCCCTGTTCCTCGTACGTGCCGAGGTCGGTGACCGCGCCGCCGTCCGTCCCCGCGAATACGAGCTCAGGCGTCGCCACGAAGCTCCTTCACGAGCGCAGGCACGTCGCCCGGGCGGACGCGAAGCCTCTGCTGGTCGTCGACGGCGACCACGGTGGCCCAGCCGCAACCGCCGAGGCACTCGACCGTCCGCAGCGTGATCGCGCCGTCGACGGTCGTCTCGCCGACGTGCAGGTCGAGCGCGCGCTCGAACGCGTCGACGACGGCCTGGGCGCCCGCGAGCGCGCAGGAGATGTTCGTGCACACTCCGACGACCCGCCGCCCGACGGGCTCGGTGTGGAACATGTCGTAGAACGTCGCGATCGAGAGGCAGAACGCGGGCGTCGTGTCGAGGGCGTCCGCGACCTCGCGGAACGCCTCCTCGGGCAGCCAGCCGCCGTGCCGCTCCTGCGCGAGCCGCAGCGCCGGGAGCACGGCCGACCGCTCGTCCGGGTAGATCGCGCGCATGCGCTGGACCTCGTCGAAGAACGTGGAGCTCACGCGCGTGCCAATCTAAGTGAGCGGCGCGGCGCGCCGGTCATCTGTCGACGTCCCCCATCACGGGGTCGAGCGAGCCGGCGACGGCGATGAGGTCGGCGACGGCGGTGCCCCGCACGCAGGTCGCCGTCGCCTGAAGGGCGGCGAAGCTCGGCGCGCGGAACTTCACGCGCCACGGCTTCGGCCCGCCGTCGGAGACGAGGTAGCAGCCGCATTCGCCGCGGGCGGACTCGGTCGCGACGTAGACCTCGCCCTCGGGCACGAGATAGCCCTCGGTGACGATCTTGAAGTGGTGGATCAGCGACTCCATCGAGGTGTGCAGCTCCTCGCGCGGCGGCAGCACGACCTTGCGGTCGTCGGCGATCCACGGCGCGTCTCGCAGCTCCTCGAGCCGCGTCACGCACTGGCCGACGATGCGTGCGGACTGCCGCATCTCGTCCATGCGCACCTTGTAGCGGTCGTAGACGTCCCCGTTCGGGTACACGGGGACCTCGAAGTCCACCTCGTCGTAGGCGAGGTACGGCTCGGCCCGGCGGAGGTCCCAGTCGACGCCCGACGCGCGCAGCATCGGGCCCGACTGCCCGAGCGCGAGCGCGTCCTCCACCGAGAGCAGGCCGATCCCCTTCGTCCTGCGGAGCCAGATCTGGTTGCGGTCGAGGAGCCCTTCGTAGTCGTCCACGGCGTGCGGCATGTGCCGCGAGAAGGCACGGGCCGCGTCGTAGAAGCCCTCGGGGATGTCCTCCGCGAGACCGCCCACCTGGAAGTACCGGGTGTGCATGCGGGCGCCGGTGACCATCTCGAACAGGTCGAGCACCATGTCCCGCTCGCGGAACGCGTACCAGAACATCGAGATCGCGCCGAGCTCGAGCGCCGACGTGCCGAGCCAGACGAGGTGGGAGTGGATCCGGTTCAGCTCGGAGAGGCACATCCGCATCCAGACGGCCTTGTCGGGCGTCTGCATGGCGAGGAGCTTCTCGATCGCGAGCACGAACACGAGCTCGTTCGCCTGGAAGGAGAGGTAGTCGATCCGCTCCGGGTACGTGATCCCCTTCCAGTAGGTCTTCGCCTCCATGTTCTTCTCGAAGCCGGTGTGCAGGTAGCCGATCACCGCCTCGAGGCCGGCGACGTGCTCCCCGTCGAGGTCGACGATCAGCCGCAGGACGCCGTGCGTCGACGGGTGGTTCGGGCCGAAGTTGACCGTGAGAATGTCCTCGAGGTCGTGCTTCGCGGGATCGACGTCGAGGATCGTGGGGCAGCGGGCGGGGATGCGGGTCCCCTCGTAGATCCGGCTCTCGGGGACTACGGTCATTACCGCTCCCCCGAGAAGCGGACCGGCTCGCCGCCGAGCGGGTAGTCCTTGCGGAGCGGGTATCCCTCCCAGTCGTCCGGCATCAGGAGCCGAACGAGGTTCGGGTGCCCGCGGAAGACGATCCCGTAGAGGTCGTAGGCCTCTCGCTCGTTCCAGTCGGCCGCCGGCCACACGGGTACGACGGAGTCGAGCTCCTCGCCGTCGTCGAGCCAGGCCTTGAGCCGGAGCCGGGCGGGATCGTCCGAGATGCGGAGGAGGTGGTAGACGACCGCGAAGCGCTTGGGCTGCGGGTCCGGGACGCGCTCGAAGCCCTGCGCGCCCGTCGCGTTGAGGTCGCGGCCCTGCGGCGTGCCGATGTAGCCCGCGACGCCCTTCCCGCCCCAGCCGAGGTAGTCGACGGCGGAGAGGTCGACGAGCTCGTTGTAGCCCTCGGTGTCGCGGAGGTGGGTACAGGCCTCGACGATCCTGGCTGGGTCGACGACCAGGGTCGTCTCGCCGTACGACTCGATCGTCTCGACGACCCCGGGTACGCCTGTGGTCACTCGGCGACTCCGCGGATCCCATAGGCGGGCGGTACGCCGGCGCGGATCTTCTCGTGGAGGCGAACGATCCCCTCCATCAGCGCCTCGGGTCGCGGCGGGCAGCCCGGGACGTGGATGTCGACGGGGACGATCTTGTCGACGCCCTGGAGCACCGTGTAGTTGTTGAACATCCCGCCCGAGCTCGCGCAGGCGCCCATCGCGATCACCCATTTCGGCTCGAGCATCTGGTCGTACACCTGGCGGAGCGGGGGCGCCATCTTGTGGGTCACCCGGCCGGACACGATCAGCAGGTCGGCCTGCCGCGGCGACGAGCTGAAGCGCTCCATCCCGAAGCGGGCGATGTCGTAGCGCGACGAGACGATCGACATCATCTCGATCGCACAGCACGCGAGCCCGAACGTGTCGGGCCAGACCGAGTTCGACTGCGCCCAGGCGATCGCCTTCTCGACCGTCGTGATGAGGAGCGCGTCCTCGATCGAGTCGAGCTCCTGCTCGAAGACGCCGGGACCGCGGTCCGGCCACAGCGTCCGCTCGGAGCGAAGGCCGGCCTTCGCGGCGGGCCGATCGGAGAGGAGCGGCAATTGCCTGGTTAGCGCCACTCGAGCGCTCCCTTCCGCCAGACGTAGACGTACGCCACCCCGAGGATCGCGACGAACGTGAGGAACTCGACGAGCCCGAACCAGGCGAGTGCCTCGAGCTGCACCGCGAGCGGGTACAGGAACACGATCTCGATGTCGAACAGGATGAACAGCATCGCCGTGAGGTAGAAGCTGACGGTGAAGCGCCGCTCCATCCCGGGAGCATGCTGCGAGACGCCCGACTCGAACGGGAGCATCCGCTCCTTCGTGCGCGTCCGGGGTCGCGTCGCGAAAACGAACGAGAAGAGGAGCATCGTCGCCGGGATCGCCGCCGCGAGCAACGCGTAGATCAGAAACGGGAGCCAGTCGGAAAGCACGCGGTCCTCGATCCCTCGACGGCGGGTTCGGGCGAACGCTACCACTCTCGTCCGGGCGCACGAGATGGGAGCGAATCCCGCACCGACAGGACGTTTCCACTGTTACAAAGTCGGGGGGCTCGCGACCTCCAGCGACTCGGGTACGATCATGGCATGGAGATCGCCGAGCGCCCGACCGACGTCGTCATCGATCTGACCCCGCTCGCCGCGGAGAAGGTCAGGGAGCTGATGGCGTCCGAGCCCGATGCGGACTCACTCGTTCTCCGCGTCGCGATCCAGGGCGGCGGCTGCTCCGGGTTCCAGTACGGGCTCGGGTTCGACTCGGGTGTCGCCGAGGGCGACCACGAGCTCGTCCTCGAGGGCGTGCGGGTCGTCGTCGACCCGTTCAGCGCCCCGTACCTCCGCGGCGCGAGGATCGACTACCTGAACGGCCTCCAGGAGTCCGGGTTCAAGATCGAGAACCCGAACGCGGTCTCTTCGTGCGGCTGCGGCCACTCGTTCCAGGTCGAGGAGGGCGAGGAGCTCCCCGAGGGAACGGAGCTCGGCGGCTGCGGCTCCGGCTGCTCCCACTGAACTCGCTCCGCCGCGCCGCACCGTCCTGCTCCACAGGACGACAAGGTAAACCATTGTCACTTGTAGTCGTCCGCCCCAGGTCGTAGGGTCGGCCCCGCATCCGCCCATCACCTGACGGAGGTCGATCGACCATGGCTGCGGTCTACAAGTATCTGGCGGGGCTCGTCTTCCTCGCCGTCATCGTCCAGATCGGATTCGCCGGCTACGGCGCGTTCTCGGTCGCGAAGGACACGGACGGCGGGACGGTCAACGAGGATCGGTTCGAGGACGTGTTCGGCATGCACTCGGGGTTCGGCTACCTCGTCGTCCTCCTCGGCCTGATCCTGCTCGTGGTGTCGCTCGTCGCGCGCCATCGGGTCAAGCACACGCTGATCCTGTTCGGCCTCCTGGTGCTCCAGGTGATCCTCGCGTGGATCGGCTTCGAGGTTCCCTGGGTCGGCTTCTTCCACCCGATCAACGCGATGGTGATCGCGGGGCTCATCGGCTTCATCGCGATGACCGAGTTCCGGGGCGGCAGGACGCCGGTGCTCGCCAGCTAGCGCTACTCCGGATGGTTGTGGGCGTCGCCCCCCGTCAGGAACGGGGTGGCGACGCCCACGTACGCGAGGTGCATCGTCAGGCCCGCGGCGGCGTGGTCGAGGTTGTGGCAGTGCTCCATCCAGAGCCCCGGGCTGTCCGCCCGGAACGCGAGCTCGTACCGTGAGCCGGGCTCGACGTCGAGCGTGTCCGTCCACCACGGGCTGCCGGTGGCGGGCTGCCCGTCGCGCGAGAGCACGAGCGCGTGATGGCCGTGGAGGTGCATCGGGTGCACCGTCGACGTGTCGTTCACCAGGGTGAGCTTCACCAGGTCGCCCGGCTCGACCATCAGCATCGGCACGTCCGGATAGATGCCGCCGTTCAGCGTCCACTGCATCCCCGGGTGGCCGTCGAGGAACCCCGGCTTGCGGCCGATCGTGAGCGTGAAGCGCCGGTCGAAGGCGCCCGAGTTCAACGGGGTCGCCATCGGCTCCCCGTACGCGAGCGGGTCGAAGTCCGCGCCTGCCGCGTCCTCTGGCGCCGCGTCGCCGCCGTCCGGGCTCAGGACGAGCGTCGCGGGAGTGCCGTCGACGCGAAGGGCGACGGGGGTGGTCGGCATCGTGAGCTCGACGTCGTATCGGCCTCCGGCCGCGACCCGGAGCATCGGATGGTCGTCGATCAGCCCTGGACGGTTGAGGTCGGTCCCGTCGATGGCGACGACGCGGAACGGCGATCCGGAGAGGACGAAGGGCTTCGGTGCGTTGTCGGTGTTGACGAGGCGGAGCCGCACGACGGTGCCCGGCGACACGCTCCGCCGGGTGATGCCGTCGCGACCGCCGAGCGTCTCGATCCCGTCGAGCTCGTGCGCCACCACCGGGAGGTCCAGCGAGGGACCGGCCCCCGGCTCGCGCGGCTCGATCACGAACGCGCCGAACAGCCCTCGCGCGACCTGGCTCGAGGACGACTCGTGGCTGTGGTACCAGAACGTCCCCGTCTGGTCGGCACGGAAGCGGTACGTGTAGGAGCCACCGGGCGGAACGGCGTCCTGCGTCACGCCCGCGACGCCGTCCTCCGCGTTCGGGACGTCGACGCCGTGCCAGTGGATCGTCACGCCGGGGTCGACGTCGCGGTTCACGAGCGTCACCTCGACGAGATCGCCCCGATGAGCGCGAAGCACCGGGCCAGGGACGGTTCCGTCGAACGTCAGCGCGTCGACCGTCTTGCCCGACGGGAGACGAACCGTCGCCTTGTGCGCCACGAGGCGGTAGCGGACGTCCGGTCTCCCGGCCGGGCCGTGGAGGGCGCCTACGCTCACGCCGCCGTGCCCTTCGTGACCAACGGGCGGAATCGGCCCGCCGCCGTAGTCCGGCCGCCCGTAGTCCATGACGTTGTACGAGCCCGGAAGCAGGCTGGACTTCCAGGCCCACGCACCAAGCCCGATCGTGACGACGAGCGCCGCGATTCCCACGACGGCCAGCACCCTGCCGAGGACGCGACGGACGCTCACGCGCCAGGACGGTACAGCGTTGCCGCGGACGGCTCGACCATAGGATCACGCTGTGGCCGACCAGCCCTACCGCGTCGCCGTCGTCGGCTCCGGGCCGGCCGGCTTCTACGCGGTGGGGGCGCTCCTCGCGCGCGAGGAGCCGCGGTTCGCGGTCGACCTGATCGAGCGGCTGCCGACGCCCTGGGGCCTCGTGCGCCTCGGCGTCGCCCCCGACCACCCGAACATCAAGGCCGTCTCGCGGGCGTTCGAGAAGATCGCGGCTACCGACGGCTTCCGCTTCCTCGGCAACGTCGAGGTCGGCCGCGACATCACGCACGAGGAGCTCACGGGCTCATACGCCGCTGTCGTCTACGCGTTCGGGGCGCAGTCCGACCGCCGCCTCGGGATCCCCGGCGAGGACCTGTCCGGCTCGTGGCCGGCCACCGCGTTCGTCGCCTGGTACAACGGGCACCCCGATTTCCAGGACCTCGAGTTCGACCTCTCGCACGAGCGGGCGGTCGTGATCGGGAACGGCAACGTCGCGCTCGACGTGGCCCGGATGCTGGCGTTGACCCCGGGCGAGCTCGCGCCGACGGATACGACCCACGCAGCGATCGAGGCGATCAACGCCGCGGGCGTGAGGGAGATCCTCGTCCTCGGCCGACGCGGTCCCGTCCAGGCGGCCTGGACACCGGTCGAGGTGGGTGAGCTCGGCGACCTGGCCGGCGCCGACATCCTCGTCGATCCGGCCGAGCTCGCGCTCGACGAGGCGAGCGCCCCAGAGCTGGAGGCCGCGCCGCCGACGGTGAAGCGCAATATCGAGCATCTGCGCAGCTACGCGAGCCGGGAGCCCGAGGGGAAGCCGCGCGCGATCAGGCTTCGCTTCTACACGTCGCCGACCGCGCTCCTCGGCGACGAGAAGGTCGAGGCGATCGAGGTCGTCCGCAACGAGCTCGTCGACGGGCGGGCTGTCGCGACGGACGACCGCGAGACGATCCCCTGCGGGATCGTCTTCCGGAGCGTCGGATATCGCGGCACGCCGATCGAGGGGCTTCCGTTCGACGAGGGCTCGTGGACGGTGCCGAACGACGGCGGTCATGTGCTCGGTGGAGACGGCCTCCCGCTGGCAGGCGTCTACTGCGCAGGCTGGATCAAGCGCGGCCCGACCGGGGTGATCGGCACGAACAAGAAGGACGCGTCCGAGACGGTGGAGCGCCTCGTCGAGGACGCCGCCGCAGGCAAGCTCGCGCACGGCATTCCGGCGGACGAGGTTGACGCGCTCCTCGCGGAACGGGGCGTCCGCGTCGTCACGCAGGCGGGCTGGGAGTTGATCGACGCGACCGAGCGCACCGCGGGCGAGCCGCACGGTCGACCCAGGGTCAAGCTCGGTGAGTGGGATGCGCTCCTCGCCGCGGCGGGTCTCGACACCGCCTCCCGCTGAGCTGCCTCGCCGCCGGTCGTGCCTTCGTGCCGACGACGGTGTCAGACACCGTTCGCTGTCAAGTCGACCGCTGCGGACACGTCAGTTCCGCTGGGTCGCGGTCGCGAGACCGCCGTTGCCGCAGGCCGCGCCGCCTGTGGAGCGATTGACACGAAATCGGCACCAATTCCGCTTGACAGAAAACGGTGTCTGACACCGTTCTAGCCCTCGCGACCGCCGATACACTCGCTCGGATGAGCGGCACCGCCGAGCGACGGGAGCTGTGGGGAGGAGAGACCACGAAGGCCGTTGAGAACTTCCCGGTGTCGGGCGAGCCGATCCCGCCGGCCGTCGCGCACTGGCTAGGCCGGATCAAGGCCGCCGCGGCGCGTGCGAACGCCGACCTCGGGCTCCTCGACGCCGACGTCGCGCAGCGCATCGCGGAGGCGGGTGACCGGATCGCCGCGGGCGAGCTCGACGACCAGTTCCCGATCGACGTCTTCCAGACCGGCTCCGGCACGAGCTCGAACATGAACGCGAACGAGGTGATCGCGACCCTCGCGGGCGAGGACGTTCACCCGAATGACCACGTGAACATGGGGCAGTCGTCCAACGACGTGTTCCCGTCCGCGGTGCACCTCGCCGCGCTCGACACGACGGTCAACGAGCTGCTCCCCGCGCTCGAGCTCCTCGCGGGCGCTCTCGAGGACAAGGCAATCGCCTTCGCCGACATCGTCAAGTCGGGTCGGACGCACATGATGGACGCGGTCCCCGTGACGCTCGGCCAGGAGCTCTCCGGCTATGCGGCCCAGATCCGCCAGGGGATCGCACGCGTTTCGGACGTCCTCCCGCGACTCGGCCAGATCCCACTCGGCGGTACCGCCACGGGCACGGGCCTGAACACGCATCCCGAGTTCGCCGCGAAGGTGCGCGAGCTCCTGCACGCCGACACCGGGCTCCCGATCTCGCCACCGGCCGACCCGTTCGAGTCGCAGGCCGCACGTGACGGGCTCGTCGAGCTGTCCGGCGCGCTCAAGGTCGTCGCCGTGTCGCTGACGAAGATTGCGAGCGACCTCCGGCTGATGGGCTCCGGGCCGCGGGCCGGGCTCTCGGAGCTGTTCCTACCGGAGCTCCAGAAGGGCTCGTCGATCATGCCGGGGAAGGTCAACCCGGTGATCCCCGAGGTCGTCACTCAGGTCGCCGCGCAGGTGATCGGCAACGACACGGCGATCACGATCGGCGGCATGAACGGCCAGTTCGAGCTGAACGTCTACGTCCCGCTCCTCGCGCGCAACCTCCTCCAGTCGATCGCCCTGCTGGCGAGCGCCTCCAGGCTCTTCGCCGAAAGGTGCGTTGCCGGGCTCGAGCCGAACCGGGAGCGGAACGAGGCGTACGCGGAGAGCACCCTGAGCGCGGCCACGGCCCTCAACCCGTTCATCGGCTACGACAAGGCGACCGAGATCGTCAACGAGGCCGTCGCGTCCGGCCGCTCGCTCCGCGAGGTCGCGCGGGAGGCGGGCGTCGAGGAGCACGTGCTCGACGAGGCGCTCGACTTCCACAAGATGGCCCGCCCGCACAGCTAGCCGCACTGCGGAGGCGACTCGGTCAGCGAATCCCGGTGTCGATCGAGAAATCGACGCGTGTGAACCGGCCGAGGACGACCCGTGCCTGGACCGGCTCCATCCGGCGCCCGAGGCGTGCCTCCCCCGTTCGCGACACACGGTAGAGCCCGGGAGCGAGCCTGATCCGGTATCTCCCCTCGCCGTCGGTCGTCGTCTTGCCGACGACATGACCCCCGCTCGCGAAGACCAGCGTCACGACCGGCGCCGGTTCGGTGCAGGGTTGCTCCGCGACGCAGACCGGACCGATGGGGCCGCGGGTGACGATGCCGCGCAGACCGCTCGGTGCCATGGCGGCAGAGGCTCCTGCCACCACGAGCACGGCCAGTACGGCAGCGATCGGGAGCACCCTCACTCGCCCGAGTGTAGACCCGAGGGGGAGGGCCGCGGCCGGGCGGGCCCTTCCCCTCGTGCGTCCAGCTCGGTTACGGGTTGAGCTTCGCGATGTGCGTCGACCAGTTGCCGAGCGCCACCCGCGGGCCCGCCGCGCCGGGCGAGGGAGCGCAGGTGCCGAGCTTGTTGTCGCCGGTGGTGGCTCCGAAGAAGCGACCGCCCCATGTGGCGTAGTCGCACGCCGCGGCGATGTACTCGCTCGCGATCCAGATCGAGTTGCCGTCCACGGCGGCTGCGCCGTAGTCGCCCCAGCGGGTCCGCGGCGGGTTCCCCACCTGGGACTTGTAGCTCGTAAAGCCGTCGTCCACGGCAGCTCCCTGGCCGCCCGGCCCAGCGAACGACCATGCGCCGGCGCCGACCTTTGCGTCGATCGGCGTGTACGCCGCGCTCGGGAACGTGCTTGCGTCTGTGTAGGTGAAGGCGATCACGCCCCGCCCACTCGGCGTGACGCCGATCGCGGGATACGTGAGATCGGCGCCCGCGACGCCCAGGAGCCCCTGCAACACGAGCTTCCCGGACGCGGGATTGACCACGTAATAGGCGATGCCGGCGCGATTCTCGCCGCCGACGCTCACCGCGCTGTCGAGCGCCCCCCACAGCTTGCCGTTCGCGAACGTCACCTGCTGCATGCGCGTGTCGTTCGAATCCGGCGTGGAGATCACCTCGGTGTGCGCCGGCTCCGCGGCGAAGAGCAGCCGCCAGCACCCGACGCCCGCGAGCGTCGCCGTCGCGATGTCGTTGATGCAGTGACCCTGCGGCACCGCAAGACCCGGAGCGGTACCCGAGCCCGGCTGGCGCTGCTTCGGCGGGAGCGCGTACTGGTTCACCGACACCAGCCTGTTGCTGAGGCTGAGGTTCGGCGTCCCGCTGTTCAGGGACGACGTGTTCGCGAGCGTCCAGACGACGATCTGGCTCGACGTGTAATCGCCGCCGGTGCCGGCCTTGGGGTGCGTCGCCTCGTCGGCGGCGTTCGAGCTCAGGAAGTACTCGGTGCCGCCGTTCGCCGTCTCGAACGATCCGGTTCCGGGCGATTGGGCCGGCCAGACCGTGAACCCGGGCTGCGTCGGGCCTGCGTCGCTCGGAGCGTTGACCAGGCCCGAGGTGTCGATGTGCTGCATCGACACGTTCGCCGCACCCGAGGCCAGCTGCGCCTTCGAGAGCGCGTAGATCTGCGCGCCGGCGAAGCCGTTGCAGCACCACGGGTACGCGTTGGTGGTGACGTAGAACCCGTTTGCGTCGGCCCCGATGTGCGGGTAGTCGCCGAGATACGGGCCGGGGTTCACACCGCCGGTGTTCGTCCCGTCGTTCGTCACATCGAGGCGGTAGATGTTCCAGCCGCCGGTCGGATTGGCTGTCTGGCTGACCGCGATGTCGATGTGGTTCTGCTGCGTGAAGGCCCCGTTCGGCAACGATTCGAGCGTCAGCACGACCACGAAGAACCGCTGCGTCGCAGCGTCGTACAGGCACGACGGGTCGGTGACGAACTGCGCTCGCACACCAGTCGCGCGGTTGATCGCCGGCGCGTAGCCGTAGAACGAGTTGAGGTCGACGGCATGGTTCACGTCGGTCGGGAACCCGGAGACGATGTTCGTGCTCGTGTTGTCGGGAAGCACGGACTGACCGGACTCGTTGAAGACGTTGATCACGTCGTTGACTGCCTCGACAACGTAGCCGTTCCCGACGCAGAGAGCCTGGTCGGGCGGCTCGACGGTGAACTGGTTCCCGCCGCGCGCGTACCGCTGCTGGAACAGGTTCAAGCCCTCGAACTCGCTCTGGAACTCGGGCTGGGATTTCGCCTTGGCGGTGCCGCTGACAGCCGTCCCCTTGCCGCTGCCCTTGGACAGGCTGATCCCGCCCGGCAGCTGACCGTCGAACGGCTCCGGTCCCTCGTCGCCTTCTTCGTCCTCGGGCTCGCCGGGGAACTCCTCGTCCACGGCTGCCCCTTCGCCGGATGGCGTGAAGTCTCCGGTCTGCGGGCCACCCGTCCCGACTTTGGGGACAAGGCTTGTTGCTGCGCTGGTCACGCGTGCAGCCGCTCCTGCGGATGCTGCGAGCGTGCAGACGCCCAGTGCCGAAACTGATGCGAGCACGAGCGTACGACTCCAGCTCGATCTCATGGTTCCTCCTCTGCGGGTTGCCGACGGCGGCAAGAGGATCCCCTCCTCTGGTAGTGGAATCTCTGCCTCTTGGAGCAGCCTTGTCAAGCAGCAACCGACCAGACAGGTTCTGTTTGGCCCGGAACTGGCAGGAGGTCAGCACAGTGGAAGGGAGCCATGGCGGCCCTACGCACGTCTCAGTGGACGTTCACGGCGCGATGTTCCGGTTCGAGCGGAACAGGTTCTCCGGGTCGTAGCGCCGCTTCAGCTCGACGAGCCGGTCGTAGTTCGCGCCGTACGTCGCCCGAACGCGCGTCTCGTCCTCGTCGTGGCCTTGGAAGTTGACGTAGGTCCGCCCCGTCGAGAACGGGCGCAGGCGTTCGTGGGCCGCTCTGACCCACGCCGTGATCCGGTCGCCGCTCGCGGCATTCGGCGGCCACATCGCCTTCGCGCCGATCGCGTATCGCGCGTCGCGGTTGCCCACCGCCCCGTCGTCCTCGTCGCGCTCGTTCAGCGCTCCGCCGAGGTGGAGCACGCCGATCTCCGCCTCGGGCAGGTCCGACTCGTCGGCGAGGTTGCGCATCGTGTCGAGCAGGCCGTCGCCGAGCTCGGCGAGGAACTCGGTCCGCCAGTAGTGGCAGATGCCCTTCGGCTCCGTCGCGTCGAGGTACGACTGAACCTCGACGTAGGGCTGCTCGTGGAGGAGGTCGAGGATCGGGTCTCCGATCCCGCGGATCGGCGCGAGTGCCTCCTCTGTGCGATCGAGGTCTCCGCTGTAGCAGACCGCCATCGCGCAGATCTTCCGGCCATGCCATTCCGCCGGCACAAACGGCGCGGGCGGCGCGTGGAGCAACAGGAGCCATACGGCGAGCTCGCGCGGCGCCCCCACGGTCAGCGTCCGATACGCGGCGAGGATCTCGTCCGCGCGTTCGAAGGGCCACGCGACGAGCCCGCCGACGACGGTCGGCCCGACCTCGTGCAACCGGAACGTGAACGACGTCACCACGCCGAAGTTCGCGCCCGCGCCGCGTACCGCCCAGAAGAGGTCGGCGTTCTCGTCTCGGCTCGCCCGCCGGACGAGCCCGTCCGCCGTCACGATCTCCACCTCCAGCAGGTTGTCCACCGCCCAGCCGAACCTTCGCGTCAGGTAGCCGAGGCCCCCGCCCAGCGTCAGACCCGCGACGCCGACCTCGGAGACGAACCCCAGCGGCGTGGCGAGTCCGTGCTCCTGCGCGGCTCGGTCGACGTCGCCGAGCTGGCAGCCGGGCTGTACGGTCGCGAGCCGGTCGTCGGAGTCGACGACCACCGACCGGAGGCGCGACATGTCGATCGTCACGCCGCCGTCTGCGAGCGCCGTACCCGCGATGTTGTGACCGCCGCCACGGACCGCGATCGGCATTCCGTGGAGCCGTGCGAAGTCGACGGCTGTTGCGACGTCGGCCGTGTCGGTCGGCTGCACGACGAGCGCAGGCGCCCGATCGATCATCGCGTTCCAGAGGAACGTCGACTCCGCGAAGCCGTCGTCTCCGGGTCGCAACACGGAGCCGCCGACCGTGCGCCGGAGCGTGTCGACGGTCGCGATGTCCATGGTCGTCATCGGGTCACCTCCATCGGGTCGATCGCCATTGCCAGCACGCCGAGAAAGGCCTCGGGTCGCTCCAGCGGAGGCTCGTCCGCACAGTCGTCGATCACGTGGAGCGGCCAGCCGTAGTGAGCGCTCGCCGCCTCGGCGGCGACGAGGGTCGTGGCGAGGTCCTGACGACCCCAGACGAGGGTCGTCGGCACCGTGATGCGCGCGAGCTGCTCGGCCGGGATCGGCCGCAGCGCGAACGCCTCCATGAGCGCTCCGAGACCGCGCATTGCGTCCGGCTCGTCGAGCAGCTCGAGCGTGTAGCGGCGCAGCGAGCTCCAGCGCGCGCCCATTGCGTCGCGCATGGGGTCGAGGTCGAACGTGCAGACGCGCCACAGGTCGTCGTACGTCGCTCCATCCGGCCGCGCGAGGAACGCGTTCAGTGCCGCCCCGAAGCGCGGCGCCGGGGCGAACGACGCCAGCCCGAGCGCGTCGACGAGCACGAGGCGGTCAAGCCGATCACCGTGCTCCGCTGCGAAGCAAGCTGCGACGGCGCCTCCCAAGGTGACTCCCACCATCGCCGGCCTCGTGTCACACGTCTGCTCGACGAGCGCGTCGAGCCAGGCCACGACGTCGGCCGCTGTCCCACTCGCGGTCGCGGCCGTTGCTCCCTGGCCCGGCAGGTCCGGCGCGACAACGCGGTGTGTCTCCGCGAGCGTGGGGATGACGCGGCGCCAGTGCAGGGCATTCGCCACGGGGCCGTGCAGCAGCACCACCGGCGGGCCTTCGCCCCCCATGAGCACCGCCGTGGTCACGCCCGCGCACTCGAGCCGCCGGTCCTCGACCGGCAGCCCCGCGGTCGCTGCGATTCGTGCTTCGTCGACCGATCTCATCTCACGCCTCCGGCTCGTGGGTCTCATGAGACGAGCGTGAGGCTCGAGGGGCCGCGGCGCTTCGGTCGAACCACCCAATCTGCAAGGGGTCCCGGGTGGGTGGTTTCACCCAGAGCGGCGGTCAGACGAGGTGGTGCTCGTACGCGTAGGCCGTCGCCGCGGTACGGGAGCTCACACGGAGCTTCCCGAAGATGTTGCTCACGTGCCGGTCGACCGTCCGCTCGCTGAGGACGAGCTCCCCGGCGATTGCCTTGTTCGTCGCGCCGGCCGCGACACGGCGGAGCACCTCGAGCTCGCGCGCCGTGAGCCCGTGCTCGTCGTCCGCGGGGCGCGCTTCGCCCTCAGCCACGTCCGTGACGGCACCGAGCCGCCGGAAGACGTCGCGTGCGGCCTCGAGCTCCAGGGCGGCCGCGTCCTCGTCGCCGACCGCGTGATAGGCCTGCGCGACGAGCGTCCGTGCGCGGGCCGCCTCGTACGGCGCATCGAGCGCCTGCCAGACGCGAGCGGCCTCGCGCAATGGGACGAGCGCCTCGCGCGGCTCGCCCCGGGCGAGGCCGAGCGCGCCGCGCGCGCGCGCGGCCATCGCGGCGATCGCTTCACTCTGCTGCTCTGCCTCGATGTCGCCGAGCTCGCGGCATGCATCTTCCGCGCCGTCGACGTCGCCGGCGGCGACCGAGATCTCGACGCACGCCGCGAGCAAAGGGACGCGGTCGAGGCGACGCGAGGTCTCGTCGAGCGCGCGGCGGATGGCCGCTTCCGCCGCCGTCACGTTTCCCTGTGCCAGGCGAAGGAGCGCGAGGCCCGGCTGGGGCTCGTAGCCGCAGAGGCTCGCGGTGCGGTAGGCCGCCTCGGCCGCGTCGAGTCTGCCCTGGACGCGATGGAGGTCGCCTTCGATCGAGAGCGCCCGTCCGCGTGACCGCTGCTCGGAGATCCGCTCCTCGAAGCGCTCGGCCGCGCGTCGTGCCTCCTCGAGCGCGTCGGGCCACGCGCCTTGCAGCCCCATGATCTCGGCGCGGTGCACGAGGCACACGCCGGTGTGCGCCACCATGTCCGGCTGCTCTTCGCACCAGCGCGTGAGGTGCTCGGTCCACTCCCTGGCGCGGCGGACCTCGAAGACGCTCTGGCAGAACGCGATCGTGTTGCAGTACACGATCCCCGTGGTCCGCGGCGAGAGCTCGCCGGCCACGACCGAGACCATCGTCTCGTCCAGGAGCCGGAGACCCTCCTCGACTCGCCCGAGGCGGATCAGGGCGTGCCCCTGCTCGTGCACCGCGAGGGCGAAGAGGTCTTTGTCTCCGAACCGCGAGGCGATCGCGGCCGCCTCGGCTGCTGCGTCGTGCGCGGCGTCGGGGTCGCCCTCGACGACGTGTTCGAGCACCGCAGGGATGACGAGGTAGCCGCGCTCGACGCAGTCGGACTGCTCGGACTCGAGCATGCGTTGCGCCCGCCCGAACCAGCCGCGCGCCGGCCCGACGGCGCCATGTGTCATCAGGTTCAGCCCGATCCAGAAGGCACAGCGCACCGCGCGGACGGTGTCGCCGGCCTCGAGGTGCGCCCGATGCGCACGCTCGAGGACACTCAGGTACTCGTCGTCGAGAGCGAGCATGTAGGCCGAGACGGCGAGGTGCTCGAGGTCCTCTGCGGCCAGCGGGACGACGGCGTCGGCCGCGACGAAAGCCACGCGGGCCTGCTTCCAGCCACGCCGATCGAACAGGGCGCGTGCGGCCTCCACATCGGCGCAGGCCATGCCGGGAGTATGCGCCGATCGCTCACATTTCACCCCATTCCTCGAATGGGGGTACCCGCTTGCCCTTTGCGCCACTGGACGTTAGGTTCGCCGCTGGCCCCCTTGGGGGTCACCGTCAGACGGACAACATCTTCACAAGGGGAGAAACATGAGGAAGCAGTTCCTCGCGCTCCTGCTCGGAGCGCTTGTGGTCGTCCTGTGCGTCGGCGTGGGGGCATCCACGGCCGGCAGCGGGCCGGCACCCAAGGCAGGCGAGCAAACCCCTCGCGGGGCCGACAGCCTGCCGAACCCACTCGCGGAGAAGCAGGCAGCGCTCCGCGCGACCGCGCTCGCGATGCAGGCCAAGGGCCAGATCCCGCAAGGGGCGAAGGTCGGGCAGGTGGCGAAGGGGCAGTACGTCCAGCTCGCACGCGAGGGTGAGGACTCGATCTTCACGATCATCGGCCAGTTCGGGAATCAGATCAATGCGACGTACGGCGGCACCGCCGGCCCGCAGAAAAACCAGATCCCGCAGCCCGACCGGACGACCGACAACACGACCATCTGGGCACCGGACTTCAGCAAGAGCTACTACGAGTACCTGCTGTTCTCGGAGAAGCCCGGCGACAGCTCGATGCGGAACTTCTACATCGAGAACTCGTCCGGCCGGTACGCCGTCAACGGCGACGTGACCGACTGGGTGCAGGTGCCGTTCAACGAGGCGAACTACGGCTCGAACTACTGCGGCGACATCGTCTGCGCCCGCACGTGGCTATTCGTTCGCGACGCGGCGAACGCCTGGTACAACGCGCAGATCGCCGCCGGCAAGACCCCGGCCCAAGTCAACGACTACCTGAAGAAGTTCGACTCGTGGGATCGCTACGACTCGAACGCCGACGGGGTCTTCACCGGACAGCAGGACCACTACATCGACCACTTCCAGACGATCCATGCCGGTGTGGGCGAGGAGACCGGCGGCGGCGCACAGGGCACCGACGCGATCTGGTCGCACCGCTGGTACGCCTTCTACAACAACATCGGCCTCGACGGTCCGCCCGATGCGAAGCTCGGCGGCATCCGGATCGGGAACTCCGACTACTGGATCGGCGACTACACGATCGAGCCGGAGAACGGCGGCGTCGGCGTGTTCTCGCACGAGTTCGGCCACGACCTCGGTCTTCCGGACGAGTACGACACGTCTGGCAACACCGGCGGCGCCGAGAACTCGACCGGCTTCTGGACGACGTGGTCGAGCGGCTCCTACGGCAACAACGGCGACCCCGCCGAGGGCATCGGCGACCGGCCGTTCCAGATGAGCTCCTGGGACAAGTTCCAGCTCGGGTGGCTCAACTACGAGGCCGTCTTCCCGGGCGACAAGAAGAAGGAGATCAAGCTCGGACCGGCTGAGGCGAACACGAAGCAGGCCCAGGCAGCGATCGTCGTGCTGCCCGACAAGTCGGTGACCCGCAATGTCGGGACGCCCTTCGCGGGCTCGAAGTTCTACTACTCGGGTGCCGCCAACAACCTCACGACCGAGATGGCGCGGTCGGTGACGCTCCCCGCCGGCGCGGTGAGCCTCACGGCGCAGGTTCGGTACAACATCGAGATCGGCTACGACTACGCGTACCTCGAGGTCAACGGCACCAGGGTTCCGACCAGCCTGTCGAACTCGTCCGTCGTGCCCGAGGGCATCGACGGCGTCTCGTCCGGCTGGGCGACGCTGACGGCCAACCTGTCTTCGTTCGCAGGCCAGACCGTGACCATCGGCTTCGGCTACTTCACGGACGGCGGGGTGCAGGGAGCAAGCGCGACCTCGCCCGCCGGCATCTCGATCGACGAGATCGCGATCACCGGCCAGACGACGGACGGCGCCGAGACGACGGTCCCCTGGAACTACACGACGAACGGCAGCACCGGCTTCCACGTGACGACAGGGAGCGAGACGTTCCAGTACTTCAACGCGTACGTTGCCGAGAACCGGCAGTACCTCGGCTTCGACGCGGGGCTCCAGACCGGGCCGTACAACTTCGGCGGCACGGTCGGTCCGAACTGGGCGGAGCGGTTCCCCTACCAGGACGGCATGCTCGTCTGGTACTGGGACCAGTCGTTCGGCGACAACAACGTCGGCGACCACCCGGGCGGCGGGCTGATCCTGCCGATCGACGCACATCCGGCGATGCTGCACTGGGCCAACGGCTCGGTCATGCGACCGCGGCTGCAGTCGTTCGACTCGACGTTCTCGCTGGAGCCGACGGACTCGATCACGCTGCACCTCGGCGGTGCCGCGGTGAACGTGCCGTCCCAGCCGGGCGTCTCGGTGTTCGACGACATGAGCAACTACTACGTGTCGTCCGACCCGGGTGACGCGCCTAACAACGGCCGTTACCAGTCGGAGTGGAGCAGCGTGAACCACCCGCACACCGGGACGTCGATCCGCATCAAGAGCCTGACTCCGGGCGGCTTCATGCAGATCGAGGTGACCCCGCCGAAGTAACGGCCGACGTCACCACGGTATGACGCGACGGGCGGGGGCGACCCCGCCCGTCGCCGTTCTCCGCGGCTCAGCGGATCGGCGGGGGCACGCAGGCGCGGCTGGGTAGCCGGAGCGTCACGTGGCTCCCGAGCGCCCCCACGGCGCGCAATGCGAACGCGCTGCCGCACGACTGTGTGGGCAGGCGGAACGTTGTGGCGAAACGCCCCGCGCGCGTCGCTCGCACCACGACCTGCCTGGCGCCGAGCAGCGTCATCGCCGTGAGCGACACTCGCTCCCCGGGACGGAAGGCGACGCCACGGACGACCAGCGGCTGGGTCCCGTCGACTCGCAACGCGGGGCCGGTGGCCGCGGGCGCCGACGACACGGCTGCGAGCGCGAGGACTGCGACCGCGACGGCGGTCGAGATCCTTCTCATGCCGAACAGGCTAGCGCGTCGCTCAGTACGCGACCGCGCCGCGGCCGGTGACGGCCGCGTGGCGCTGCTCATCGGCCCGGTAGCTCGAGCGGACGAGCGGACCCGCGAACACCGAGCCGAAGCCGAGGGCCTCTCCCTGTTCGCGGAGCCAACGGAACTCGTCGGGGTGGACCCAGCGGTCGATCGTGGCGTGCTTGGCCGACGGCTGGAGGTACTGACCGATCGTGACGACGTCGACGCCGTTCGCGCGGAGGTCGCGCATCGTCTCGACGATCTCGTCGTTCGTCTCACCGAGGCCGACGATGATCCCCGACTTCGTCATCACCGGGTAATCGGCGACCTCTTTCGCGCGGCGGAGGAGCCAGAGCGCCGTGTCGTAGCTCGCCTTCGCGCCTCGCATCCGCCGGTGGAGCCGGCGCACCGTCTCGATGTTGTGGTTGAAGACCTCGGGCCTCGCGCCGAGCACCGTTGCGAGCGCCGCCTCCTCGACGCCGAGGAAGTCGGGCGTCAGGACCTCCACCGAGGAATCCGGCAGCTTCGCCTTGAGTGCACGGATCGTCGCCGCGAAATGTCCGGCGCCGCGGTCGGGCAGGTCGTCGCGGTCCACGGACGTCACGACGACGTGGTTGAGGCCCATCGTCGCCGCCGCCTGTGCGAGCCGAAACGGCTCGAGCGGATCCGGTGCGTGCTCGGGCTTTCCCGAGTTGACGTAGCAGTACCGGCACGCGCGGGTACAAGTGTCTCCCAGGATCTGGAACGTCGCGGTGCCGCGACCCCAGCACTCGCCGATGTTCGGGCAGCGCGCCTCCTCGCAGACGGTCACGAGGCTCGCGCCGTGCAAGAGCTTGCGGACGTCGTAGTACCGGCCGTCAGGGCTCGGGGCGCGAACCTTCATCCACTCGGGACGGCGTGGGCGCCCGGCGACGGGGAGCGAGGTCTGCATCTCGTTCATCTTATGGACGGGCGCGCCGGGACCTGCGCGCCTCAGCGCACCGAGAGGCGGTCGTGGACGGGCTGTGACCACAGACCGGCTCCGTCCTCCGCCGGCAGCGCCTCGAGCTCGAGCCCGAACACCTCGGCGATGGCGCCGGCCGCGGCGGGCCGCACGTCCGCGACGCTGACCGGCCTGCCGAGCTCGGCCTTCATCGACGTGAACTGCGCGTCCTCGAGCCCGCAGGCGGTGATCCACTGGGTGAACGGCGCCGGGTCGAGGTCGACGTTGAGGGCGTACCCGTGCGTCGTCACCCAGCGTGAGGCGCGGACGCCGATCGAGGCGATCTTGCGCGGCCCTGCGCCGGCAGACGGCGGCATCCAGACACCCGTGAGCCCCTCGTAGCGCGTGCCCTCCAAGGCGAATGCGGCGACGGTGCGGATGATCGTCTCCTCGAGGTCGCGCACGTACCTCTTCAAGTCGCGTCCATGGCGGTTCAGGTCGAGGATCGGATAGCAGACGAGCTGTCCGGGGCCGTGGTACGTCGACTTGCCTCCACGGTCGGTCTCGACGACCTCGACGGCCACGTCTTCGGGCAGATGTAGCTCGGTCGCCTCGTCGGTGCGCCGGCCGAGGGTCACCACCGGCTCGTGCTCGAGCAGGATCACCGTGTCCGGGATCGCACGCTGCGAGACTGCGCCGGCAAGCGAGCGCTGCAGCGCCAGCGCCTCGCCGTACGGAGTGCGCCCGGGGAGGTCGATTAGGTAGGCGCCGGTCACGGGACGAGCGTAGCCGCGGTCACGCGGCGGCCGGGGCGAGCGGCTGGCCGAACATCCAGCGGTGACCCTCGAGGTCCTCGGCCGTGTAGAGGCGAAGCCCCACGCCCTCGACGTCTTCGAGGGCCCGGATCACGATCGCGCCCGCTGCGACCGCGCGAGCGTGGTGCGCGTCGATGTCGTCGACCTCGACGAACAGGCCGTCGATCACCCACGGGTTGTCCTGCCACCGCCGCGCCGCCTCGCAGGTCTCACGGTGGCGGCGCGGTCCCTGGTACTCGGCGTTGGGCGTGGCGAGCATGACGGTCGCGCCGTTCCGCTCGAGCTCGGCGTGCGTCACTGTCCCGTCGTCGGCGGTGTACCGCTGTCCCTCGCGCTCGCGGAAGCCGAACGCCTCCGTCAGCCAGTCGATCGCCGCCGCCGCATCGGCGTAGGCGATCATCGGGACGATTCGCTGCGCCATCGCGCCCTCAGGCGCTGCCGTCGTCCCAGCCTTCCAGCCGCGCCCGGAGGTCGCGGAGGAAGCCGCCGCTGTACGCGCCGTCGACGAGCCTGTGGTCGTACGTGAGCGTGATGTTCATCATCGGCCGGATTGCGATCACGTCCTGCCCGAGCGCGTCCTGCACGACCCACGGCCGCTTGACGAGAGCGTACGTCCCGAGGATCGCCGCCTGGGGCTGGCTGATCACGGGGGTGCCGTGGAACGTGCCGTAGCCGCCCGGGTTCGTGATCGTGAACGTCCCGCCCTGGACGTCGTCGGGCATCAGCTTCTTCGTCCGCGCCCGCTCTGCGACATCTGCGATCGCGCGGGCGATGCCGAGCAGGTTCAGGTCCTGGGCGTTCCGGATCACCGGCACGATCAGCCCTTTCCCCTCCTCGAGCGAGACCGCGACGCCGACGTTCACGAACGCCCGCGTGACGATCTTCTCGCCGCGGAGCTCCCCGTTCACCCACGGCCAGTCCCTGAGCGTCTCGACGGCGGCCTTCGTCACGAACGCGAGGTAGGTCGGGTTCACACCGTATGCGCGCTGGTACTCCTGCTTCAGCCGCTCGCGTGCCGCGACGACCCTGGACATGTCCACCTCGATCGCGCTCGTCACGTGCGCCGAGGTGTCGAGCGAGCGCCGCATGTGCTCCGCGATGCCGCGGCGCATCGCGTTCATCGGTTCCTCGTGCTCGACGCCCGCGGCCATCACGGGCGTGGCCGGCTGGACGACCGGCGCTGGAGGCGGCACGGGCGCCTGAGGCGGAGCCGTCGTGGGTGCAGCGGGCGCAGGTGCAGTCGGAGGCGCGGCCGTGGGCGCCGGAGGCGCGACGGGAGCGGGCGCCGCCACGGGCTCGGCCACGGGCTCGGAGGATGCGGGGGCCTCGACGGGCGCTTCCGGAGGGGCTGGAGGCGCGGCGGCTGCCGCGCCGGACTCGATGAAGGCGAGGATGTCCTTCTTCGTCACGCGACCGCCCTGACCGGTGCCGGCAATCACGCCGGGGTCGACGCCGTGCTCGGCCGCGATGCGGGCGACGACCGGCGAGATGAAGGTCCTCCCGTTGCCGGAGCCCTCCGGCGGCGCCGGCGTCTCAGCGACCGGCGCAGCTGCGACGGGTTGCGGCGTGGGCTCTGACGGCGGCGGAGCGAGGGGAGCCTGCGGCGGGCTCGGCGCCTGCGCGACGGGCTCGGGCTGCGCGGCGGCCTCGGGCGGCGCCACAGCCTCAGGCGCCGACGGCTCCGGCGGGCCTTCTGACTCGGCGGGCGCCGTCCCCGCGGGGCCGATCAACGCAAGCACGGTGCCGACCTCGACCGTCTCGCCTTCCTGGACGCGGATCTCGGCGACGACGCCTTCGCCGGGGCTCGGCACCTCTGTATCGACCTTGTCGGTCGAGATTTCGAGCAGCGGCTCGTCGAGCGCGATGCTGTCGCCCGGCTGCTTGAGCCAGCGGGTGATCGTCCCCTCCGACACGGAAACGCCCATCTGCGGCATCACGACCTCGACCTGGGTTCCGGTGCTCACGTCGTCCTCCTCGTCGGGGCCGTCGTCCTCAGTATGCGGCCAGGTCGCGCAGGGCCGTTGCGACGTCGTCGACCTGCGGGATGTACGCCTTCTCGAGCGACGGCGCGAACGGCGCGGGCGCGTCAGGCGCGGCAATGCGGCGCACCGGCGCATCGAGCAGCTCGAAGGCGTGCTCGACGATCGTCGCCGCGATCTCTGCGCCGAAGCCGCCGGTCTTGGTGTCCTCGTGCAGCACGAGCGCCTTGGAGCAGCGCGCGACGCTCTCGAGCACGGCCTCACGGTCCCACGGGATCAGCGTGCGGAGGTCGAGCACCTCGACCGAGATGCCCTCGTCCGCCAGGCGCGTCGCGGCCTCGTCGGCGGTGTAGACCATCGCGCCCCACGTGATCACCGTGATGTCGTCGCCCTCGCGGTGAATACGCGCCTTGCCGAACGGCGTCGTGTAGCGGTCGTCCGGCACCTCGCCCTTGATCCGGCGGTAGAGGTGCTTGTGCTCGAAGTAGAGGACGGGGTTCGGGTCCTCGATCGACGTCGCGAGGAGGCCCTTGGCATCCTCGGGCGTGGCCGGGCACACGACCTTCAGCCCCGGGATGTGCGCGAAGCTCGACTCCGGGTTCTGGGAGTGGAACGGCCCGCCCGAGAAGCCGCCGCCCGAGGGTAGGCGCAGCACGATCGGGATCGGCGTCCCGGTGCGGTAGCGCTGCTTCGCGGCGACCGTGACGAGATGGTCCCACGCGCAGGAGACGAAGTCCGCGAACTGCATCTCGGCGACGGGCCGCATGCCCATCAGCGCGGCGCCGGTCGAGCCCGCGACGATGGCGGTCTCCGAGAGCGGCATGTCGAGCACGCGTTGGGCGCCGAACTCTTCCTGGAAGCCCTGCGTCACCTTGAACGCGCCGCCATATACGCCGACGTCCTCGCCGAGGACGAAGACGCGCTCGTCGCGCTGCATCTCCTGCCGCAGCCCGTCCGAGATCGCCTGGAGATACGTCTTCTCGGCCATCAGCGGTGGTGAGGGGTGTCGAGCTCGTCGGTCGTCGCGAAGACGCCGTCGGTCACCGTTGCCGGATCTGGGAGGGGGGACTCCTCGGCGCGCTGCATCGCCTCGTGGAGGAGGCGCTTGACGCCCGCGGTGATCTCGTCCTCCTCCTCGTCGCCCATCGAGCCCGTGTCGCGGAGCCAGCTGCGGAAGCGCTCGATCGGGTCCCGCCGCGCCCACTCCTCGAAGAGCTCCTTCGGGACGTAGAACGCGTCGTCGTGGACCGCGTGGCCCTCCATGCGGAGCGTGACCGACTCGATCAGCGTCGGCCCGCCGCCCTCGCGCGCCTTCTCGATCGCACGCTTGGTCTCGCGATACACGGCGAGCACGTCGGTGCCATCGACGACGACTCCGTCGAACCCATACGCGGCGGCGCGATCGGCGAGGTGCTCGACGGCGTACTCGAGATGCGACGGCGTCGAGTACGCCCACTGGTTGTTGTCGATCACGAACACGACCGGAAGCCTGCGGACGCCCGCGAGGTTCATGCCCTCATGCGCATCGCCCCGCGCGGACGCGCCCTCGCCGCACCACGCGACGGCTACCCGGCGCTCGTCGCGAATCTTGAAGGCGAGCGCCATCCCGACCGCGACCGGCAGCATCGCCGGCAGGTGGCTCACCATCGTGTGGAGCCCCAGACGCGCGTCGCCCATGTGGACGTTGCCGTCGCGCCCGCGCGTGGGGCCGTCGTCGCGGCCCATGTACTGCGCGAAGATGCGCCACGGCTCGATGCCGCGCGTCACGTGGACGCCCATGTCGCGCTGCAACGGCGTGCCGACGTCGTTCGGCCCCATCGCGGTCGCGACTCCGACAGCCGACCCCTCGTTACCGCGGCCCGTGTAGAACGAGCCCGGGATCTTCCCCTGCTTGTAGAGGATGTGACCCCGCTCCTCGATCCCGCGGGTGATCAGCATGTTGCGGTAGATCTCGAGCAGGTCCTCGCGATCGAGTCCCGCCTCCTTCACTTGCTGCAGCGTCTCGACCGGCTCGGCCTCGCGAACTGCCATCTGGGCTTCGCTCCCCTTCCTGGGCGACGTCGACGTGACTCTAGCGGCTGTCCCGGCGGGTCGGGCACGACCGGCATTGGCTTCGGAAAGGGTCTATGCCACCACAAGTTGCAGTCTGTAACTTGTTCTCGGACGACCGCCCGCCATGGCAGGATCGAAGCGAAACTGGATCCAGGAAGAGCGACGAAGAACCTTGGGGGACTGGGTCGCGTTGTGCCCCTCGTGCGGGCACGTCGCGCGGTACTTCGAGGATCACGAGGAGGCCCGTCCGACGAGCTGCCCCCAGTGTGCGACGACGTTGCTCGCGCGGTGCCCGTCGTGCGACGCGCGGCTCCCGTCCGCGTTCCAGGTCGAGTGCGAGGAGTGCGGCACCCCGCTGCGGTCAAACGAGCTCTTCGGCGGGGCGATCCGGCGAGCCGGTCGCTGAGAGGCGTACTCGCGGCCTACCGGGAAGGCAGTTGCGGCGCCGAAGGCGACGCCTTCAGGGATGTGCCCCGCCGCAGGCGGGGATCAAGCCGCGGGATTCCGCTCCTGCGGAATCCCGCTTGGCGAGCTAGAACATTGTCCCCAGGATCTGCGAGAACTTGATCACCGTGACCGTGTCGTCGTCCGCGACCGGTCGGTTGTAGAGGCGGGAGAGCCACTCGGTGAACTCGTCGAGCCGCCGGATCTCCGGGTTGTCGTGCTCGATCTCGCGCGGCGAGAGCTCCGTGAGCGGCTTCACCTCGACCTTGTCGATCACCGCGTCGAAGACCTTCTCGCGCTGCCCGTAGCGCGCGCCGACGAGCACCGTGACGATCATGCCCTTCCGGTACTTCGTCGACTTGTCGCCGAGGCGGATCGTGACGGTCTTGCGGCCGGTGCGCAGCTGATCCGCGACGACCGGCGAGTAGAAGTTCAGGGCGAAGGTCGGCACTCGGCGCGAGTCTAGGAGAAAGCATCCGCGAGCGCGTCGCGCGCCTTGGCGGCCATCTCACGCTCGCCACGATAGGAGAGCGTCGTCGGCGCGTCATCGAGCGGAACCCACCGTGCCTCCGCCACCTCGATCTCCATTCCGGCCGGCAGGTTGCCGATCCGACCGCCAGTCGCGCGGAGCAGGAAGAAGGAGACCACCTTGAACACGCGCTCCCCGTCCCACGTGTAGACGTAGCGGACGTCGCCGAGCTTCCGATCGAGCGCCGCGCGGATCCCCGTCTCCTCGTACGCCTCCCGCACCGCGGTCTCGGCGCTGCGCTCGCCGTCGTCGATCAGCCCCTTCGGGAGGGCCCAGACGACCTTCCCGTCGTCGCGTCGCGGCCGCACGAGCGCGACCCACCAGCGGCCCCGCATGCGGCGGACGATCACCCCCCCGGCAGAGAACTCGCGTCGTATCGCCCGATTGTGCCCGTGCTCGACCGACCGAACCTAAGTCGATTAGACTCAGATCACCGTGCTAGAGTGTGTCGGCACTCTCCTATGGTGAGTGCCAGAGAAGTGTCAACGCACGTTGAGGAGGCATACGCATGGATCTGCAGCCCCTTGGTGACCGACTCATCGTCGAGGTGCTCGACGAGGAGGACGTCACGGCAAGCGGCATCGTGCTGCCCGACACGGCGAAGGAGAAGCCGCAGCGCGGCAAGGTCCTCGCGGTCGGCCCCGGCCCGCGCGACGAGGACGGGGAGTACATCAAGATGGATGTCGAGGAAGGTGACGAGATCATCTTCTCCAAGTACGGCGGCACCGAGATCAAGCTCGGTTCCGACGAGATCCTGATCCTGCGCGAATCGGATGTGCTCGCGAAGGTCGTAACCACAGGCAGCAAGGGCAAGCGCAAGCTCGCCGGCGCCGCCGCTTAGCTCGTTCGCTCAGGAGGCAGAGAGATGGCTCACAAGGAGCTGAAGTTCAACGAGGACGCACGCCGCGCGCTCGAGCGGGGCGTCAACACCCTCGCCGACGCGGTCAAGGTGACGCTCGGCCCGAAGGGCCGCTACGTCGTCCTCGACAAGAAGTTCGGTGCGCCGACGATCACGAACGACGGCGTCACGATCGCCCGCGAGATCGAGGTCGAGGACCCGTTCGAGAACCAGGGCGCGCAGCTCGTCCGCGAGGTCGCCACGGCGACCAACGACGTCGCCGGTGACGGCACGACGACGGCGACAGTGCTCGCCCAGGCGATCGTCCGGGAGGGCCTCAAGAACGTCGCCGCGGGCGCCAACCCGATGGGGCTCAAGCGGGGCATCGAGACGGCCGTCGAGGCTGTCGTCGCCGACCTCAAGAAGCAGTCGGTCGAGGTCTCCGGCAAGGAGGACATCGCCCGGGTCGCCACCATCTCGTCGCGTGAGCGCGAGATCGGCGACGTGATCGCGGACGCGATCGAGAAGGTCGGCAAGGACGGCGTCGTGAACGTCGAGGAGGGCCAGACGTTCGGGCTCGACCTCGAGTTCACCGAGGGCATGCAGTTCGACAAGGGCTACCTGTCGCCGTACATGATCACCGACGCCGAGCGCATGGAGGCCGTGCTCGACGACCCGTACGTCCTGATCGCGAACCAGAAGGTCGGCGCGGTCAAGGACCTCCTCCCGGTGCTGGAGCAGGTCATCCAGGCCGGCAAGCCGCTGCTGATCGTCGCGGAAGACGTCGAGGGCGAGGCCCTCGCGACCGTCGTCGTCAACAAGCTCCGCGGGGTCTTCACCGCCGTCGCCGTCAAGGCGCCGGGCTTCGGCGACCGCCGCAAGCGCATGCTCGAGGACATCGCGATCCTCACCGGCGGCGAGGTGATCACCGAGGAGATGGGTCTCAAGCTCGAGAACACGAAGCTCTCGCAGCTGGGCCGGGCCCGCAAGATCGTGATCGACAAGGACTCGACCACGATCGTGGACGGGGCCGGCGATTCCGAGGCGATCAAGGGCCGCATCAAGCAGCTGAAGGCGGAGGTGGAGAACACCGACTCCGACTTCGACCGCGAGAAGCTCCAGGAGCGGCTCGCCAAGCTGGCAGGCGGTGTCGCGGTCGTCAAAGTCGGCGCTGCGACCGAGACCGAGATGAAGGAGAAGAAGCACCGCGTCGAGGACGCCCTTCAGGCGACCCGCGCGGCCCTCGAGGAGGGCATCGTCGCCGGTGGCGGCGTCGCGCTCCTGAACGCGGGAGACTCGGTACGGAAGGGCTTCGACGTGCTCGAGGGCGACGAGAAGACCGGCTCGTCGATCATCCTCCGCTCACTCGAGGAGCCGGTCCGCCAGCTCGCCTACAACGCGGGGCTCGAGGGCTCGGTCGTCGTCAACCAGGTCCGTTCG
Source organism: uncultured Actinomycetes bacterium (assembly GCA_963742625.1). Lineage (GTDB taxonomy): Bacteria > Actinomycetota > Thermoleophilia > Gaiellales > Gaiellaceae > Gaiella. Next base: position 636,380 of record CAVUMO010000001.1, on the reverse strand, counting down.
GCCAAGAAGGGCCAGGGCCTGAACGTCGACACCGGTGAGATCGAGGATCTCGTCAAGTCCGGGATCATCGACCCGACCATGGTGACGCGCTCGGCGCTGCAGAACGCTGCGTCGATCGCGAAGAACATCCTCACCACCGAGGCGATCGTCGCCGAGGCGCCCGAGAAGCAGCCCGCCGGCGCCGGCATGCCCGACATGGGCGGCATGGGCGGGATGATGTAACACCCGTGGGGGAACCACATGGTTCCCCCACGAGCCCCTCCTTCCGGACGCTGCACGGATCGAGCGGGGTTGGGCTCCCGCCGGGCAAAGCCCGGCTCCGCCCGCGACGCGCAGCTCATAGCTCGACGTGCGAGGGCCGGCCATACGCCGGCCCTCGTCGTCTCCGGTGTCCGACTTCAGTCGGACACCTGCTCGTCGCGCCAATCGGACCAAATCATCGATCGGGCTGATCGACGGCTTTGTCGGGCACGGCGACGACGGTCTCCAGGGCGATTCGTCAGAATCGCCCCTGTGACGCTCTGGTCAGGCCGCGTCGAGGGTGAGCTCGATCCCGCCGTGTGGGAGCTCCTGCGCGTGGACGACCTCGACCTCCTGCCCTTCGACTGTGCGGCGACGGTGGAGCACGCGTCGCGCCTCCACGGCGCGGGGCTCCTCTCGGCAGACGAGCTCGCCCTCGTCGAGGAGCGCCTCGGCGAGCTCGCGGCCGACCCGTCGGCGGTGCTGGAGTCGGACGAGGACGTGCACTCGGCAATCGAGCGGCTGCTGGGCGAGGTCGGGCGCAAGATCCATGCAGGCCGGTCGCGGAACGACCAGGTCGCCGCTGCGCTCCGCCTCTACGTCGTCGACGCCAGCGACGCCGCGCGGGAGGAGATCGACGCCCTCGCCCTTGTCTCGCTGTCGTTCGCGGAGACAGAGGCGGACACGCTCATGCCGGGCTACACCCATCTGCAGCGCGGGCAGCCGGTCACGCTCGGCCACCACCTGCTGGCGTGGGTCGAGATGCTGGAACGCGACCGCGCACGCTTCGCCTCCGCACGTGAGGCCGCCTCCGCCAGCCCGCTGGGCTCCGGCGCGCTCGCCGGCACGACCCTCGGCATCGACCCGCCCGAAGCCCAGCTGCGCAACTCCGTCGACGCGGTCTCGGATCGCGACTTCGCCCTCGACTACCTCTATGCCGCCGCGATGCTCTTCCAGCATCTCTCGCGGGTCGGAGAGGAGATCGTGCTCTGGTCGACCGCGGAGTTCGGCTTCGTCCGGCTCCCGGCGACCGCCGCGACGGGCTCGTCGATGATGCCCCAGAAGCTCAACCCGGACGTCGCCGAGCTCGTCCGGGGCAAGGCGGGGACCGCGATCGGGCGGCTCACCGGGCTGCTCGCGACCGTGAAGGGCCTCCCCCTCGCGTACGACCGCGACCTGCAGGAGGACAAGACACCGGTCTTCGCCACGCGCCGTGACGTGCGTCTCGCCCTGCAGGGGATGACGGTGCTCGTCAGCGGCCTTGCCGCCGATCGTGAGCGCCTGACAGCGGCCGCCGCCGACCCGCTCCTACTCGCAACCGACGTCGCCGAGGAGCTCGTGCGTGGGGGCGTACCGTTTCGCGATGCGCACGAGCAGGTCGCGACGTCGGTGCGCGACGGCACGTTCGAGGCGACCGGCACGGCGGAGGAGAGCATCGAGGCGCGCGGAGCGCCCGGCCCGGGAGGCGTGCACGAGGCGATCGCCGCCGCCCGCAAGCGGTTCGGTGGGCGCTGACCGGGGGCGCGCCGGCGTGTGACGTTCCGGCGGGTCGGCGGCGTATCTGGAGCAAAACCGACTCCGGAGGTCGTCGAGATGAAGAAGATCGCAGTCGCGCTGGGGCTCCTCGTCGCCGCCGCTGCAGCCGTTGCCGTGCTCCAGCCGAGCGGAGCGGGAGCGGTCGACCCGCCCGCGAGCGCCGACTCGGTCACCGTGAATGGCCAGGGCGTCGTCCTCGCCGTGCCCGATCGCGCCGAGATCTCGGCCGGCGTCGAGACACGCGCGGCGACAGCCAGGGCCGCGCTGCAGGCGAACGCCACGGCGATGGAGCGCGTCCTGCAGGCCCTCCGTGCGGGCGGCGGGACCGATGTGACGACCCAGACCGTGTCGCTCTCGACCTCCTTCGACAACCAGGGGAGCCCGAACGGATTCGTCGCCTCGAACATCGCGTCCGCCACGGTCGCGTTCGACAAGGCGGGGAGCCTGATCGATGCCGCGGTCGCGGCCGGCGCGAACACCGTCTACGGGCCGTCGCCCTCCCGTTCGGACGCGGACGCCCTGTACCGTCAGGCGCTCGCCAAGGCGGTCGCCGACGCAGCCCAGCGCGCCGCCGTGCTCGCCAAGGCCGCCGGTCGCGAGCTCGGGCGCGTCACGTCGATCTCCGAGTCGGGAGCCGCGGCCGTCCCGGTGTTCGCGAAGGCGGCCGCAGACGCATCGACGCCGGTCGAGTCGGGGCCGCAGGAGACGACCGCCAGCGTCACCGTCGTCTACGAGCTGCGCTGACTCTGGCACTGTGGGAGCCGCTCCGCGGCTCCCACAGTGCCACTGAACCTCTACCCCGTCGCCGGAGCTGGCGCGGGAGCCGGCGGCGCAGTCGGCGCCCGGATCCCGTGACTCGTGTGGTGCTCGGTGCCGTAGCCGCCGGGGACCGGGATGTAGAACTCGGGGTAGCCCCACATCCCGTGCTCGGAGACGTCGAGCCCCATCCCCTCGACGTGCGGCTCGGTGCGGATCCCGACCGTCACCTTCATCAGCCAGAGGACGAGGAACGAGGCTGTGAACGTGAACGCGCCGACTGCGACGAGCCCGAGCACCTGGATGCCCAGCTGGTGGAAGCCGCCTCCGTAGAGGAGGCCGCCGCGGCCAGTCGCGAGCTTCTCGGCGAGTTCCGGCAGGGCGAGGAACCCGAGCGAGAGCGTCCCCCAGACTCCGGCCATGCCATGCGCGGCGAGCGCGCCCACCGGGTCGTCGATGCCGACGCGCTCGACGAGCAGCGAGCCCAGCACGACGATCACGCCTGCCACGAATCCGATCACGATCGCGGCCCAGGGCGCGACGAACGCGCAGGCGGCGGTGATCGCGACGAGCGCGGCGATCGCGCCGTTCAGCATCATCGAGAGGTCGGGCTTCTTGATCACGATCCACGACGCGGTCACCGCCCCGAGGACGCCGGCCGACGCGGCGAGGTTCGTGTTCAGGGCGACGTACGCAAAGAACCCGACCCCGCCGAAGTCGACGCTCAGCGTCGAGCCCGGGTTGAACCCGAACCAGCCGAACCAGAGGATGATCACGCCGAGCGTCGTGTATGCCATGTTGTGGCCCGGGATCGGCTGGGGCTTCCCGTCGACGTACTTCCCGATGCGCGGCCCGAGGAGCAGGGCTCCGGCGAGACCGGCGAGCGCGCCCTGGTAGTGGACGACCGTCGAGCCCGCGAAGTCCTGCATGCCCTTCGAGAAGAGCCAGCCGTCGGGGCTCCACACCCAGTGGGAGACGACCGAGTAGATCAGCGTGAAGACGACGCCGAACACGATGTACACCCAGAGCCGTGTCCGCTCCGCCATCGCGCCCCAGACGATTGCGAGCGAGACCGCCGCGAAGGCCACCTCGAAGAGGTAGCCGGCCGCCCCGGGGATCGAGCCGAACCAGGAGAACGGCTCCGCCCCGATCGCGAGCAGCTCGTCGACCGACGGTGCGAACCCGGAGCCGCCGACGAGCGCGCCGCCTCCGTCTCCGAACGCGATCCCGAACCCGACGAGGTAGTAGACGATCGAGACGACGCCGAGGATGAGGACGTTCTTCGCCGCGATGTGGCCGACGTTCTTCATCCGCGTCAGCCCGGCCTCGAGAAAGGCGAAGCCGGCCTGCATGAACAGCACGAGGATCGCCGCGAGGACGACCCAGATCGTGCTCGCCGCGAACGCGAGCTCCTTGGTGCTCATCGGCCCACACCTCCAATGTGGTTGATCTTCGAGCGGTCGATCCGTGCGCGATGGCTTGCCGGCGGAGCCGGGCTTTGCCCGGCGGGAGCCGAGGTGCGAAGGCTTCCGTGAACTGCGCAGAAGGAGGAGGCTCGTGGGGGAACCATGGGTTCACCCACGGACCTCCACCTCCTCCAGCTTCTGACCCGTACGGTTGTGGGTCGCGGCGTAGACGGGTGACATCCAGCAGATCCCGTCCCCGTTGACGTACCCCGTCCGGGCCGCGTCTGCGATCGCCGCAATCACCTGCTCCGCGATCTCGTCGCGCACGACGAACGTGAGGTGCGCCTTTGGCAGGAACCGCGACTCGAAGACGCGCCCCCGATACTCGTGCGTGATGCCGCGTTCACGCCCGTGCCCTACGGCTTCGAGGACCGTGACACCGACGTGACCCGTCTCGGCCTCGACCGCCTCCATCACGGTCTCGACGCGATCCCTGACGACAACCGCCTCGACCTTCATCACATCCGTTCACCTCCTTCGGACCAACGAAAAACGCCCCACCACTCCCGCGGAGTGATGAGGCGCCAGTGCCTGCGGCGGAACGGCGTCGTCCCGGCCTGCGCCCCACCATAGAGAAGGCGGCGGGCGGCGCGCAAGTCGGAGCGGCGCGGTGGAGGAAGGTGCGGTTCTCCGTACCCCGGCGTCGCCGGGGACGGGATACGCTCGCGGCGCGATGCTCGTGCGTTTCTAGGACACCCGTTGCCGAGGCCCGCCTGGAGCGGTGCCTCTTTCCGCACGTCCCGGAAACCGCCGTTCGAAGGGAGAGCATCACCGTGATCCAACTGTCGCCCGTTCCGCCCGACGTCCTCGCGGTCGAGGCGCGCGACCTGCGCAAGGAGTTCGTCCGCAAGGACCGGCGTCACGGCCGCCGGCGCGTGGCCGCGCTCGCCGACGTCACGCTCGAGGTCGCACGCGGCGAGTGCGTCGCGATCCTCGGCCAGAACGGCTCCGGCAAGTCGACGCTCGTCCGCCTGCTCTCGACGCTCCTCCTGCCCGACGGCGGGAGCGCGCGGGTGTTCGGCTACGACGTCGTGCGCCAGGACAAGGCCGTGCGCCGGCTCGTGAACCGCGTCTCGGTCGAGGCGAGCTTCTTCAAGAAGATGTCGCCGTCGGAGAACCTCCACTACGCCGCGCGCTTCTACGGCATGACGCCGTCCGAGACGAGCGTGCGGATCCCCGAGATCCTCGAGCGCGTCGGCTTCCCCTCGGGCCGGAGAACCGAGCCGATGGAGAACCTCTCGCGTGGGATGCAGCAGAAGGTCGCGCTCGCGCGGGCGCTTCTCACCTCCCCCGTCCTCCTGCTCCTCGACGAGCCGACGACGGGCCTCGACCCTCGTTCGAAGCTCGAGGTGCAGGGTTTCATCCGCGAGACGCGGGCCGTCCACGACTCGACGATCCTGCTCTGCACCCACGACCTCGCCGAGGCGGAGACGCTCGCGGAGCGCATCGGGATCCTCGACCGCGGCGAGCTGCTCGCGCTCGAGCCCGCAGACGAGCTCAAGGTCCGCTTCGGGGCCTCGACGCTCGAGGAGGCGTTCTTCGCCGCGACTGGTCGCGGCTTCGCGGACGAGGAGGACGAGCTCGACGCGGAGGAGAGGAAGGCGCTGGCATGAGAGCGGTCGCCCTCAGCCTCAGGCACGAGCTGATCGGTCTCGGCGGGGTCGTCGAGCGGAACGTCTACCTCACGCGTCGCTACATCTACTGGGATCTCGCGTTCTTCGTCTGGACCGTCGCGAACACGCTCACGATCGTGTTCATCGCTAAGGGGATCGAGGCCGCGGGCGGCCAGATCGACGTCGAGCGCGCCACGACGACGCTCCTGATCGGCGCCGTCGTCTGGGCCTACCTCGGGATCATCTTCGAGTTCCTCACCGAAACGGTTGCGTGGGAGCGCTGGGAAGGGACGATCGAGTACACGTTCATGGCGCCGCTCTCGCGCGCCATGCACCTTGGCGGCTCGGGCGTGTTCGCGGTGCTGTACGGCCTCGTCCGGGCGATCCTGCTGTTCATCGTCGTCGCGGCGTTCTTCGGGCTCGCGTTCGACGAGGCGAACTTCGCCGCGGCGCTCGTGATCCTGATCGTCGCCTCCGTCTCGTTCTTCGGGATCGGGATGATGACCGCCGTCCTGCCGCTGATCTCGCCCGAGAAGGGCGCGCAGCTCGGGTTCGTGGCACAGGGGATGCTGCTCGTCGTCTCCGGCGTCTACTACCCCGTCGACGTCCTGCCGGAGTGGATGCAATGGCTCGCGAAGATCTCGCCCGCGACGTACGCGCTCGAGGGGATCCGCGCAGCGATCCTCGACGGGGCGCCGCTCGGATCGCTGTGGCACGACATCTGGCCGCTCCTGATCATCGGCGCCGCGTGCATCCCGCTCGGACTCTGGATCTTCAACCGCGGGGAGGTGTACGCGAAGCGGAACGGCAAGCTGAAGCGGAGCGGCTGATGGGCGTCGAGGTGCGCGTGGCGGAGACGGACGCCGATCTCGAGGCCTGGCGTCAGGTACGGATCTCCGTGCTGCCGAACGAGCGTTGCGCAACGGTGGAGTGGATGCGGAGGTCGATGACACCGGAGCGGCTCTACGTGCTCGCCGAGCTGGACGGAGTCGTCGCGGGCTCGGGGCTCGCGGGACGATCGGATCTCGGCTGCGCAGGCCTCCATCCTCGTGTCCTGCCGGCGTTCCGCCGTCGGGGGATCGGGACGGGGATCCTTCGCGCGCTGGCGGATCACGCGGCCGCCAACGGGTTCGAGGAGGCCGGGACGAACGTCGACGACGCCGGCTGGCTCGTGTTCGCCGAGCGCTTCGGATACGTCGAGGTCGACCGTCAGGTGGAGCAGGTGCGCATGATCAGCGCCGAGGTGGCGCCCGTCGGCCCAGACTGGCTCGAGATCGCCGTCGTCGCGGAGCGTCCCGAGTTATGGGGGGCTGCGTACGAGCCGCTCGCTGTACAGGCGTTTGCCGACATGGCGACCGACCGGCCGGTCGTCGTCACGCGCGAGCAGTGGGAGCGCGACTGGCTCGCCTGGGCCGGGGGCATGGTCATCGGGCTCGTCGAGGGAGAGATCGTCGGCTGCGCGGGGCTCGAGCGGGACGAGGACGACCCGACACGCGCGGAGAATGCGCTCACCGCGGTGCTCCGCGACCGGCGCAGACAGGGGATCGCAACGTTGCTGAAGGCTGTGACGCTCGCGATGGCCGCGGACCACGGCATTCGCACGGTCTACACCTGGACACAGCATCGGAACAGCGCGATGCGCACCCTCAACGATCGTCTCGGCTACGTCGCCAGAGGCGAGAGCATCACCGTCCGCGCTCCTCTGCCGCTCCCTCTCCCGCCGGCCGCTTGATCGACATCGGAGGCGGGCGCCGCCTTGCGGGTCGCTCGTCGTCAGCGCTGGATACGGCGCGGTGCGATCTGCGACACGGGCCGCTGGATGCGCAGCGGGAGCAGGCCCGAGCGCAGCGCGACCGCGACGGCATGCGTGCCGTTCCGCGCCCCGAGCTTCGCGATCACGCGCTTGCGGTAGCTCTTGACCGTCTCGGAGGAGAGGTACAGGCGGGCCCCCGTCTGGGCAGCCGTCTCTCCGTCGGCCGCGCCCGCAAGGACCTCCGTCTCGCGCGGCGTGAGGGGCTCGCCCTCGAGGATCTCCCCCAGCAATGACGTCACGCCGCGCGTCTCCGTAACCGGGTCGACCCGGTGTGGACGAGGGTGTGGACCCGTCCGGCGCTGACGCCCAGGTCGCGCGCGACCTCCTCCGCGGTCTCGCCGTCGACGGCTGTCCGCAAGAGTGCGACGCGCTCGCCGGCCGGCAAGGTGGCGAGCACCCGGAGCCGCTCGAGGCTCTCGAGGGTCACGTCCGGCGTCGGGCGTGGGTCGGGCGGGTCGAAGCTGATCCGCTCGTCGCCGTCACCGGCAGGGCCGAGATCGTGGAAGCTGACGACGTCGGCATAGGCACCGTCGCCGAGGGAGCTCCGCCGTGCCCGAGAGCGGATCACATCCAGGATCGCCCCCCGCACGTAGCGGAGCGCGAAGGCTGGGAACGGCACGCCGTACTTCGGGTCGTAGCGACGCGCCGCCTTCACGAGCGCGAGGTTCCCGTCGCCGACCAGGTCCTCCTGGTCGAACCGCGTGTGACGCCACCTTGCGGCCTCTCGTCGGGGGAGGTGCATCGCCTGCTCGACGAGGTGCTCATGGGTCATGCGCGTACCGACGACTGCCTCCTCGGGCGGGGACGGGGCGCGCAGGAGCAGCCGCCGCACAGGCTCAGCTTCCGTGGGGGGCTGGGGGCGCTTGGCACGACGGCGTGCTCGCTGCGGGGCGGTTGTGGGGCAACCGCCGGGGGGATGGAAGGTCGGGACCTTACCGCTCTTTCAAGGGAGGTGCCCCGTGAACGGGAGTCAACACCGATTCGCGGCGCGTCCGGCCGTCTCCGGTGGTAGTCTCACGCCTGTCTTCGAGGCAATGGGGCCTCGGGCGCGGAGCATCCGTGTCCGAGGCTTTTTGCGTTTTCAGGGAGGAGAACGGCGATGGCGAGAGCGAGAGGCACGGGGGCGGCGAGTCGCTCCACGATGGTGAAGTCCAAGGACCGCGCGACCTCGACGGTCGCGTCGCGTCGCGCGGTGCTGAAGCGAATGCGCGACGAGGAGGTCGAGCACGTCCTGCTGTGGTTCACTGACCTCGAGGGCCATCTGAAGTCGTTCGCGGTGACACCGGCCGAGATGGAGGGTGCGCTCGACGACGGGATGGGCTTCGACGGATCCTCGATCACGGGCTTCAACGCAATCGAGGAGTCGGACATGGTCGCGATCCCCGACCCCGACACGTTCCAGCTGATGCCGAGGCCGGTCGACGAGCACGGTCATGCGCTCGGCTCGCCGGTCGCCCGCATGATCTGCGACGTGGTCAAGCCGGACGGCGTGCCCTACGAGGGAGACCCGCGCTTCGTCCTGCGCGCCGCGCTCGACCGCATGCGAAAGCTCGGTTTCGACGCGTTCAACGTCGGCCCCGAGCTCGAGTACTTCCTCTTCGAGGATGACCAGGACACGAAGACGCTCGACGAGGGCGGCTACTTCGCGATGACCGCCCAGGACGCGGCAACCGAGGTGCGGAACGACACGATCAACGCGCTCGAGTCCGTCGGGATCCCGATCGAGTACCACCACCACGAGGTCGCGCCGTCACAGCACGAGATCGACATGCGCTACGCGGACGCCCTCGCGATGGCCGACCACACGATCACGTACCGCCTGATCGTGAAGGAGGTCGCCGCCTGGCACGGCTACTACGCGACGTTCATGCCGAAGCCGCTCTTCGGCGAGAACGGGTCGGGCATGCACACGCACATGTCGCTGTTCAAGGGCGGCCGCAACCAGTTCTTCGACGCGAAGGATCCGCACCACCTGTCGAAGACCGCGAAGGGCTTCATCGCCGGGCTGCTCGTCCACGCCCGCGAGATGTCCGCGGTGCTCGCCCAGTGGGTGAACTCCTACAAGCGGCTGGTCCCCGGGTTCGAGGCGCCGGTCTACGTCGCCTGGTCGCAGCGGAACCGCTCCGCGCTGATCCGCATCCCGCTCTACAAACCGGGCGCGGAGCAGGCGACGCGGGCGGAGATCCGTTGTCCCGATCCGGCGTGCAACCCGTACCTCGCGTTCGCGGCCCTGCTCCACGCCGGTCTCGAGGGGATCGAGAAGGGCTACGAGCTCCCGGACGAGATGACGACCAACCTCTACCGCCTCTCGGAGGAGGAGCGGGAGGAGCGGGGGATCGTCTCGCTGCCCGGGTCGCTCGGCGAGGCGGCCGAGGAGCTCGCCGGCTCGGACCTGATGCGCATGGCGCTCGGCGAGCACATCTTCCCGCGCTACGTCGAGCTCAAGCGGCGCGAGTGGAACGAGTACCGGATCCAGGTGACCGAGTGGGAGAAGGACCGCTACCTAAGCAGTCTCTAGCCTCGCAGGCGGGAACCCGCGGGAGCGGATTCCCGCCGCGAAACCCCCGGCCTGCGGCCGGGTACACCCCTGAAGCCGCCTACTTCGTGGCGGAAACCCGCGTGAGCCAGGATCGCCGCTTTCCCTCTGGACATCGTCCGCCGTGTGGCGCATGATGCGCGGTGCAGGCCGAGCCGCAAGGCGAGCGGCGATGTCTGTGTCTGACGGCCGATCGCGGGTCCCCGGTGGGGGCCCGTGGTCGTTCTGCGTGGGGGAAACCATGTTTCCCCCACGAGCCCCCTTCTCTCGGGACGGGGGAACCACATGGTTTCCCCGTCGGCCCATTCCTTCTGGCCCGTTCACCGGCCGCCCGCAATTGGCCTCCCGCCGGGGGAACCCCGGCTTCGGCCGCGATGCTCGCTGCACGGATCTCGCAAAGGCAACGCTACGGCTGCCAGACCATGAGGGCGACGATCGCGAGGGTCGCGGCGAGCATCGACGCGTCGAGCGTGAGCGCGACCGGGTCGCGCAGGCGCCGGACGAGCTCCGGGGACGGCGTGTCGCCCGCTTCCGCCTCGCGCTCGGCGAGCTCGCGCGTCTTGCGGTCGAGCCTGCCCGCGACTGCGCCGACCACGACGAGCCAGCCGACGAGGACATACGTCCACACGAGCCAGCCCGAGTCGTACGGTACGCGGAGCTCGTCCGCGAGCCAGGCTCCCGCCCCGAGCGTCAGCACGAGCCCGATCCCCACGAGAGGCACCAGCGGGCGGACGGCGCGGAGGAGGAGCGCGCTCTCCGACGGACGCGCCTTGCCGATCGCGAGGAGTCGCAACGACGTCACGGCGACGCTTGCGCCGACGAACACGAGCACTCCGACCAGGTGCAGGAACAGGGCCCAGTCGCGTGCCACACTCCGACGCTATCCCGCATGCGCGTGCGGATGCGTCGATGGAAATCCGTAGCCTTGACGTCCCGTGATGACCACGCTCCGCATCCTCCACGTCCTCTCCGCGAGCATCTGGGTGGGAGGAACAGTGGTGCTGGTCTTCGTCGGCGTCCCGGCGATCCGGCGGCTCGAGGGCGAAGCCCGGGCGGTCGCGATGCGCGCTCTAGGCCGGCGCTGGCGCCCGATCGGCTGGAGCGCGATGGCGGTCGCGATCCTCTCGGGCCTATGGCTGACGGAGCGGCACGGCGGGTTCCATCGGGCGGCGCTCGACACGGACTTCGACCGCACGCTGATCCTCAAGTCGGTGCTCGTCGCGTTGCTCGTGGTCGGTGCACTCCTCCACGATTTCGTGCTCGGCCCGAGGCTCCAGCGCGACCTCCGCGCCGGCGCCTCGACCGCTCCCGCGACACGGCGACGGCTCGTCGTCGTAGGCTGGTTCAACTTCGGGCTCACGATCGCGGTGCCGGTCCTCGGCGCCGTCGTCCTGAGCACGCTGGACTGACGATGAGCGCGCGGCGCGACGGCTGAGATGGACGACGCCGCCCGCCACCTCGCGCTCCTCACGCGGACGACCGAGGTCGTGAACTCGTCGCTCGACCTCGAGGACGTCCTCCAGGCGATTGCGCACGAGGTGGCCGCCGCGCTCGAGACCGATGCGTGCTTCGTCTACCTCTACGACGAGCGGGTGGACGAGCTCGTCCTCCGCGCGACGCACGGGACGCGTATCGAGGACGCGACCAGCGCGCCGCGCATGCGGACCGGGGTCGGCATCACCGGCGCCGCCGCGGCCGCGCGCCGTCCGATCATGCTTCCGGCCGGCGCCCACCTCGACCCCCGCTTCAAGGCGTTCCCGAACCTGCGGGAGGACGAGTACGAGTCGATCCTCGCCGTGCCCATCCTCGCCAGGGACGTCCTGGAGGGGGCGCTCAACGTACGCACGCGCGAGCCACGGGAGTTCACCGACGCGGAGATCGGCCTGCTCACGTCGATCGCCTCGCAGGTGGGCCAGTCGATCGAGCACGCGAAGCTCTACGCGCAGGCGCGCCGCCGGGTCGATGAGCTCGAAGCGCTGGCGCGCATCTCGGAGGCAGTCTCCGAGTCGCTCTACCTCGAGGAGTCGCTCGAGGCGATCGTGCGCACCACCGTCGAGTCGCTCGGCGCGACCGGCGCGGCGCTCGTCCTCGAGGACGGTCGCGTCGCCTGGCCCGAGGGGCGTGCCGGCGCGCACGCCGTCCGGCTCCCCCTCCGGTGGCGCGGCCGCGCGATCGGCGAGCTCGTCGTCGACCGCGACTCGCCGTTCACCGACGACGACCGTCAGCTACTCGACGCGATCGCGAGCCAGGCGGCGGTGGCACTCGAGCACGGTCGGATGGCGCTGCGCGGCGTCCTCGCCCAGGAGATCCACCACCGGGTCAAGAACAACCTGCAGACCGTCGCGTCTCTGCTCCGCCTCCAGGCGCGCGCCGACGCCGTCGACCCGCAGAAGGCCCTCGGCGACTCCGTCAACCGCATCCTCGCGATCGCCGCCGTGCACGAGGAGCTAACCGAGCAGCGGGAGGACGTGGTCGACCTCGCAGAGCTCGTCGATCGTCTTCGCTCGACTCTCGTGCAGGGCCTAGTCGCGGGCAAGGAGGTGTCGGCCGTGCTCGAGCCCGTGGTGCTCGCGGGGCAACGGGCGACCGCGCTCGCGCTCGTCTTCTCCGAGCTTCTCTCGAACGCCCTCGAGCACGGGGGTGATCACGTCGCCATCGCCCTCGCGCTCGACGGTGGCGAGATCGTGCTCGCGGTCGAGGACGACGGCGGCGGGATCGGGACCGCGGGCGACAGCACCGGGATGTCGATCGTCCGTGCCCTCGTCCGGGACGAGCTCGGAGGAATGCTCGCCCTTGCCGACGACCCCGGGCTCCGCGCCGAGGTCCGGTTCCCGGCAGAGCGCTGAGGAGGTGCGATGCGGATCCTGATCGCAGAGGACGAGACGATCATCCGCCTCGACCTGCGCGAGCTGCTCGAGCGGGCCGGGTTCGAAGTGGTCGCCGAGGCACATGACGGGGAGGAGGCCGTCGAGCTCGCACGGAGCGCCAAGCCGGACCTCGCGCTCCTCGACGTGAAGATGCCGCGCCTCGACGGGATCGAGGCGGCGCGCCGGATCCTCGACGAGCGCGCGATCCCGATCGTGATGGTCACCGCCTACGGCGAGGAGGAGCTCGTGGCGCGGGCCGTGGAAGCGGGTGTGTTCGGCTACCTGGTCAAGCCGTTCCGCGAGTCGGACCTGCTGCCGGCGCTCGCGACGGCGCTCGCTCGCCACGAGGAGCTCGCAGCGTTGCGGGAGGAGGCCGACTCGCTGGCGGAGGCGCTTGCCGCGCGCAAGGCGATCGAGCGCGCGAAGGGTCTCCTCATGGAGCGGGAGGGGCTCACCGAGAACGAGGCGTTCGCGCGGCTCCGGAAGGCCAGCCAGATCTCGGGTCGTCCGCTGAAGGTGGTCGCGGAGGCGCTGATCGCGACGCTCTGTCCTTCCGCGAAATCGGGATCCGCAGGAGCGGATCCCGATCGCGGGTGATCCCGCCTCCGGCGGGCAGATCCCTGAAGCGGCCGGCTTCGCGGCCGAAATGCTCCAGGAGCGGATCCCGATCGCGGGTGAGCCCGCCTTCGGCGGGCAGATCCCTGAGCGGCCTGCTTCGCGGCCGAAATGCTCCTACGAAGCTGCGAGCAGGCGGTCCTCTTCGCGGCGGCGGCGCGTCCGGCGGGTCGTCCAGACGGCGGCGGCCACGAGCGCGAAGGGGGCCGCGGCGATCGCGACCGCCAGCAGGACGACGCCCTCCCACGCGAGCACGGCGAGTGCCTTGTCGAGCGCGCGGTCGAGGCGCGACCCGGGAACGGCGACGCCGCTGTCCTGCTTCGTGCGGAGGTCGAGCTGGATCGTGGCGTTCTGCGCTTCGGCGGTGGTCGCCGCGTGGCTCACACGAACGTCGCGCAGGGCCGCCCGCGCCTGCGCCCGCTGCTCCTCGAGACGCGCGCGCTCGACGTCGGTCTCGGCCCGTTCGATCGCGGCGGTGAGCGCTGCGATGCGGGCGCGCAGCTGCTGCTCGCGCCGGTCGAGCGTGTCGAGCGTCTCCTGGAGGTCGTCGATCTGGACGTTCTGCCCGAGGATCGTGCCGAGGCTGGACAGCCGGGTCACCGCGTCCGCGGCGTTGCTCGACGGCACCCGGAGCGTCACCGACGCGACGCCTGCGTCCCCGGTTGCGTAGTGCACGGAGACGACGTAGCCGCCAAGGTCACGGGCGATCGCGAGCGCCTGCTGGGTGGCGGAGGAGAGCGCGTCCGTGTCGTCGACCTGGAGGGAGAGCGCGGCGCTGTAGCGCTCGGCGCGGTCGCCGATCGGGCCCGGGGCGGACTTCTGGGCCGTCGTCGCGTCGGCCGTCGGTGGAGGCGCTGCGAGCGAGTCGCCGGTCGCGCCTGCGCCTGAGCTTCGCGCAGCATCCGGCGCCGCCGATTCGACGGAGTCGGGGGAGCCGGAGCGCGTGACGCCGATCGCGACCGCTGCCGTCATCGCGAGCGCTGCGGCCGCGGGGACGAAAACCGCAAGCCGGCGGCGCCCGCGAAGTCGCTCGCCGAGCGTCGGGATGCGAGTCACCGGCCGGGCGGCGATCGTCAGGACCTGCAGGCGAAGCGCGTCGCTCGCCTGGGGACGTGTGGCGCGCAGCTCGTCGACGATCTCGTTCACGGTCATCCCTCGTTCACCCTTTCCTCGAGTCGCTTGAGCGCGCGGCTGAGCCTGGTCGAGACCGCCGTCGGGCTGATGCCGAGCACGCGGGCTGTTGCATCGCCGTCGAGCTCCAGGACGATCCGCAGCACGAGCACCTCGCGCTCTCCGGCGCTCAGGGAGGCGAGACCGACCTCGAGCGCAGGGGACAGTCCTTCGAGAAACGCCTCGTCGACGCGCTCGGGCAGCGCCGCGGCCTCCTCCCGCTTCCGCCGCCGAGACTCCGCGCGGAACCAGTCGAGCGCGGTCGTCCTCGCGATCCCGAGCAGCCATGTGCGTGCGGTCCCCCGACTCGGATCGAACCGCTCCCACAGGCGAACGGCCTTCTCGAACGTGGAGCCGGCGAGATCCTCGGCCGTTTCGCGGTCGCGCGTCAGGTACAGCAGGTAGCCGAGCACGTCGTCGAGGTGCGCCTCGGCCGCCTCCGCGAGGCTTCTCGGCGGGCGAACCGCGAGCGGCTGCTCGAGCGTCATCGCGTGCACGCCCCCTCTACGCCGCCGCCCGGGCCAGTCGTCACACCCAGATGATCGGCGACGAACCGGCGCGTCGTGACTCAGCGCACGGGTGAGGGCGCGACCGCGTCGTCCTCGCCCGGTTCCGCCTGCGCCTCTGCGAAGAGGACCTCCCAGCGCGCGAGCAGGCTGTCGAGCTCCTCGCGGCCGGACGTGTACGAGGCGAGGAGGTCCATATCCGTCCAGTTCTCCGCGAGACGGGCCTCGAGCTCCGCGACGCGCTGTTCGAGCTCCGCGATCCGCTTCTCGACCTTGTCGAGCTCCGTCGGCCGCTTCTGCGCCGGTCGCGGCGGCGTCTTCGCCGACGACCTGGGCTCCCGCACGGGCTCCACGGGAGGCGCCGCCTCGCGCGTCCGGACGAGGTCGGCCCAGCCGCCGTCCGTCGAGCGGAGGCTCAGGTCCTCGACCGAGACGATCCGGTCGGGCACCGCGTCGAGAACCGCCCGGTCGTGCGACACGAGCAGGACCGTGCCCGGGAACGCCTCGAGCGCCGCCTCGAGCGCCTCGCGGCTCTCGAGGTCGAGGTGATTCGTCGGCTCGTCCAGCATGAGGAGATTCGCGCCCGACGCGACGACGAGGGCGAGCGCGAGCCGCCGCCGCTCGCCTCCCGAGAGGACCGAGACCTGCTTCTCGTGCGTCTCCCAGCCCGAGAAGAGGAAGCGGCCGAGCAGGTTCTGCGCCTGCGGCCTGGGCAAGCCGGTCGCCTGGCTCGTCACGTCGAGGATCGTCCCGTGCTCCGGCAGCTCCGCCTCGTGCTGCGAGAAGTACGCGGGGACGACGCCGTGGCCGAGCTTGATGCGCCCCGCATCGGGCTCCCGTGCGCCGAGGAGCGTCTCGAGGAAGGTCGTCTTCCCCGAGCCGTTGGGGCCGACGAGCGCGACGTGCTCGCCGCGCTCGAGCACGAGAGAGGCATCGTCGAGCAGCAGCTTGTCACCCGCGCTCAGCACGATTCCCTCTGCCTCGAGCACGATCCGGCCCGAGCGGGCGGGGCGGAGGAACTCGAACCCGAGCGTCCGCCGCCGCTTCGTCATCGCCTCTAGCTCCTGGGCGGCGGCACGGCGCTCCTTCTCGAGGCGGCCGATCTGCGTCAGCTTCGCCTGCGCCTGCTTCGCCTTCGACTTCTTGTACCGGAACCGTTCGACGAACCGCTCGAGGCGCTCGATGTCGTCGCCGACCCGGTCGAGCTGCGTCGCCGCGGCCGACGCGCGCGCCGCCTTCTCCCGTCGCCAGGCGTGCCACGGGCCGTCGAAGAAGAACGGCTTCGGCCCGCCCAGCTCGAGAACCGCCGTCGTCACCGCCTCGAGGAACCACCGGTCGTGTGCGACGAGGACGATCGCGGCGTCGAGCGAGGTGAGCTCGCGCTCGAGCCACTCGAGGCTCTCGACGTCGAGGTGGTTCGTCGGCTCGTCGAGCAGGAGGAGGTCTGGATCCGCCGACAGCGCCCGGGCGAGCGACGCCCGTGTCAGCTCCCCGCCCGAGAACGTGTCGAGCTGGCGGTCGAGGTCGTCGTCGGTGAACCCGAGGCCGCGCACGATCGAGGAGGCTCGATCGCGCCAGGCCCACCCACCCGCGTGCTCGAGCCTCGCCTGCGCGTCGCTGTAGCGGCGGAGGGTCGCAGGCGCGTGGTCGCCCGCGGCCATCCCCTCCTCCAGGCGGCGCAGCTCATCCTCGATCCCGACGAGATCGCCTGCGCCGGAGAGCGAGAACTCGCGCAGCGTCAGCCCCTTGCCGCGCGGCGGTCGCTGGTCGTGCAGCGCGACGCGGGTGTCCTTGGCGAAGGCGAGCTCACCGGCGGTGAGCGACGTCTCCCCGACGATCGTCCGCAGGAGCGTCGTCTTCCCGGCGCCGTTGGGGCCGGCGAGCGCCAGCCGGTCGCCCCGTCGTAGGCGGAACGAGACCCCGTCGAACAGGGGATCGCCGGAGAACTCCTTCCGGAGCCCCGATGCGATGAGAACGGCCACGGACGAAGGATGCCGACGAACGGCGCGGCGAACCTGCGCTCATCCCTCCTCCCGCTTCGGCCGATGAATCGAGGGTGGCGAGGATCGTCGGTCGACTCCTGGGCGGAGTGGTGGTCGCGCTCGGCGCGATCGCGCTCGTCGGGTGGGCGCTGGAGCGCCGTCGGCTGACGGAGCTCGGCTTCGGCTCGTCGTCCCTCAAGGTGAACACGGCGCTCTGCTTCGTCGCGCTCGGCGTCGCGGTGATGCTGCGCGGAACCGAGCGACAGCGGCTGCGCACCGTGCTGGAGGTCGTCGCCGGTGTGATCGCTGTCGCGACGATCGTCGAGACCCTGCACGGCGCGACGCCCGGCATCGACGAGCTGCTCTTCGACGATCCCTTCTCGCCCGCCGGCGCCGGGCGCATGTCGCTCGGCACGGCGATCGCACTCGCCCTGACCGCCTTCGGGCTCCTCGGCCTCGACAGCCTCAAGCAGCGAGTTCGGATCGCGGCGCACGTGCCCCTTCTCGTCGCGGGCGGGATCGGCCTCGTAGGCCTAGTCGGCTACGCGTCGGGGCTCGACAGCCTGTACTGGCGGTCCGATCTCACGACGATGGCGGTCCCGACCGCCGCGGGCATCCTCCTGCTCGTCGCCGCCGGGCTTGTGCTCGCACCCGGCGAGGGGATCATCGCCGTCGTCCTCAGGCCGTCCGCCGGCGGGCGCCTGCTGCGCCGCCTGCTGCCCGTCGTCGTCCTCGTGCCGACCGCGTTCCTGATCCCGATCGGGCGCGGCGCCGACCGGGGTCTGTACGGCTTCGACGTCGGCGTCCTGCTCTTCCTGATCGGGACAATGGCGGTATCGCTGCCCGTGGTGTTCTGGACGGCTCGGTCGCTCGACGTTGCCGAGACCCGGGCCGGGCAGGAGGCCGAGCGCTTCGCCAGCGTGCTGCGCGCGGCGACCGAGCAGTCGATCATCGGAATGGACGTCGACGGCGTGATCACCGTCTTCAACGAGGGGGCCGAGCGGATGCTGAGCTACACCGCGGAGGAGGTCGTCGGCCGCGAGACGCTGCAGCTGATCCACGACCCACGCGAGGTGGCGGCACGGGCGAGGGAGCTCGGCGTGGCGCCGGGATTCGAGGTGTTCGTCGCCGCGGCGCGGCGCAACCTCGCGGAGACGAGGGAGTGGACCTTCGTCAGGAAGGACGGCGGCCGGATCCCGGTGTCGCTCACGGTCACCGCGATGCTGGCGAGCGACGGCAGTCAGGAAGGCTTCATGGGCGTCGCATTCGACCTGAGCGCGCGCAAGGAGCTCGAGCGCGAGCTCCGCCGCCAGGCAGATTTCACCGGCACGCTCGTGGGGAGCGCTCCGGTCGGGATCTTCGCGACCGACGAGTCGGGGGCGTGCATCTTCGTCAACTCGAAATGGCGGGAGCTCACCGGGTTGTCCGGAGAGGACGCGCACGGCGACGGATGGCTCCGCGCGGTCCATCCGGACGACGCACCGCAGGTATCGCATGCCTGGGAGGCGCTCGTCGTGGACGACACGTCGTTCGCCGTCGAGTACCGCTTCCGTCGCCCCGACGAGTCTGTCGTGTGGGTCGCCAGCAGCGCCGTCGCGCTCCGGAACGAGCACGGCGAGGCGGAGGGGTACCTCGGGACCGTCCTCGACCTCACGCAGCGCCGCGTCGCGGAAGCCGAGCGCGAGCGGCTCCTCGCCCAGAGCCGCGCCGTGCTCGACGCGGCGACGGACGGGATCCTGATGACCGACCTCCGGGGCGAGGTGCTCTTCTCGAACGCGGCCATGGAGGCCTTCTGGGCCGAGATCGGCGTCGGCGGGCTGGGGACGATCTGGGACCGCGTCGACCGGCTCTCGCGCCTGACGACGTCGTCCGACGCCTACCAGCAGTTGCTCGAGGCAGTGGCGCGCGACCCCGAGGGGGAGCACGTCGGCGAATTCACGCTCGCCGAGAGCGGTCGCTCGTTCGTCGGCCGGACCGCGTCGGTGCGCGGTGCGGGCGGCGTGCTGATGGGGCGGATCTTCTCGCTCCGCGAGACGACACCCGAACGCGCCGCCGCGCGAGCGAAGGACGAGTTCGTCGCGACCGTCTCCCACGAGCTCAGGACACCCCTCGCGGCCATCACCGGGTACGCCGAGCTGCTGGAGGACGACCTCGCGCCGCTCGGCGCCGACAGCATGCAGCTCCTCGAGGTCGTCCAGCGCAACGCGGCCAGGCTCGCCCGACTCGTCGACGACCTCCTGCTCCTCCAGCAGTCCGAGACCGACGGGGTGTCGGTGAACCTGGGCGACGCCGACCTCGACGAGGTGCTGGGCCACAGCCTGGAGCGAGTCGAGCCCGCCGCGACTCGCAAGTCGATCGCGATCGACCTCGAGGGCGAGGAAGGGCTGGTCCTCCACGCGGACGTCATGCGCATCGGGCAGGTGCTCGACAACCTCCTCTCGAACGCGGTGAAGTTCACGCCGGAGGGCGGGTCGATCGCGGTGCGCGTCGGCCGTGGGGGCGATGCGTGCGCCATCGAAGTGGAGGACTCGGGGCCGGGCATCCCGGCCGACGAGCGCGGGCGGCTGTTCGAGCGGTTCTTCCGCAGTCGCGACGCGATCGCGAGAGCGATCCCGGGGACCGGACTCGGCCTCGCCGTCTCGCGGCGGATCGCCGAGGCGCACGGCGGCTCGCTCGAGCTCGTGGACGGCAAGGGCCCGGGAGCGACGTTCCGGCTCGTCGTGCCCCTGGCGCAGCCCGCCTCGCACTACCCGGCGCTCAAGGCGGTCGCCCGCCACGCCGATACCCCGATCGAGTGAGCGAGTCAGCGCCCGCCCCCCTCGTCCTCGTCGCCGACGACGACCCGGACATCCTCGACCTGGTGCGGTACCGGCTCGAGCGGTCGGGATACGCCGTCGCGACCGCCACGGACGGGGCGGAGGCGGTCAGGCTCGCCGGGGAGCTCTCTCCTGCGCTGGCCGTGCTCGACGTGATGATGCCGAGCGTCGACGGGCTCGAGGCGACACGCCGGCTCCGAGGCGACCCGGCGACCGCCCGCATCCCGGTCATCCTGCTCACGGCGAAGGCACAGGACGCCGACGTCCAGGAGGGGTTCCTCGCCGGCGCGGACGACTACATCCGCAAGCCCTTCAGCCCGCGCGAGCTGAGCGCGCGCGTCCAGGCCGTGCTCGGGCGGCAGTAGCGATGCTCGAGGCCCTCGGCATCGGCGCGCTGGCGCTCGCCGTTCTCAGCGTGCTGTTCCTCGTCGCCCTCGTCGCGCGACGGATGTCCCTCGCGGGCGAGGAGCGACGGCGCTCGGAGCTGGAGGCGCGGCTCCGTCCGCTGGCACTCGCGCTGGTCGACGGCGACGAGGTCGAGGCGCCCGAGCTGACCGCCGAGGAGCGCGCGATCCTCGCCGAGTCGATCGGCCGGCTCTCGCGGAGCGTCAGCGGCGAGGCCCGGGAACGCATCGGCGAGTACTTCGCCGGCACGGAAGCCTACGCCGCGGAGATCCGTGCGCTCCATGACCACCGCGCCTGGCGTCGGGCCACCGCCGCCTACCGGCTCGGGGATATGGCATGCCAGGAGGCGGTTCCGGCGGTCGTACGACGGCTCGACGATCGCGATCCCGACGTTCGCGCGGCCGCCGCTCGCAGCCTCGGCCGGCTCGTCGCACCCGAGGCCGCCACGCCGCTCATGCGGGCCCTCGTCGACGGCACCGTGCCGCGCGCGATCGCGTTTCGCGCGCTGCTCGACATCGGGCCGGGGACGCTTCCCGTGCTGCGCACGCTCGTCGACGATCCCGATCAGGACCTGCGCGCGGCCGCGATCGAGCTGCTGGGCTGGCTCGGCGATGCCTCCGACGACGCGGCCGTGATCGAGGCCGTCGGCGACCCCGCCGCCGAGGTTCGGGCGCGGGCGGCGGGCGCGCTGGGCCGGCTCGCCTCGGCCGATGGGGCAGACGCGCTCACGCGCGCGCTCGACGATCGGATCTACTTCGTGCGCCTGCACGCGGCCCGCGCGCTCGGGCAGGTGGGCGAGCACGCCGCGATCCCGAGGCTCGTACAGCAGGCCCGCGAGGACCGCTTCGAGGCTGCTCGCGCGGCGGCGGAGGCGCTTTCCCGCATCGACCCCGACGCGCTCCTCGAGGCGGCCGAGGAGCCGGGCGCTGGGCCGCACCTCCACGAGGCCGCCGACCTCCTCCGCGTATGAGCTGGCTCCACGACTTCGCAATCGCTCTCGCGACGATCACCCTCGTCTACTTCGCGACCCTCAACGTCGTCTATCTCGCATTCACGGCCATCGCCTGGCGGGACGTGAACCGGCACCTCCGCGCCCGCGGCCACGCCCCGGACGACGAGGTGTTCTCGTCGCCCGTCACGCCGCCGGTGTCCGTGCTCGTACCGGCGTACAACGAGGAGCCGACGATCGTCGAGAGCGTCCGTTCGCTGCTGGCGCTGCGCTACCCGCAGCATGAGGTGATCGTCGTAAACGACGGCTCGAGCGACGCGACGCTCGAGCGTCTCCGCGAGGCATTCGACCTGGTTCCGGTGCGCAAGGCGCTTCGCGTCCTGCTGCCAACCGCGCCCATCCGGGGCGTCTACGTCTCGCGGCGCCACCGTCACCTGTGGGTCGTCGACAAGGAGAACGGCGGCAAGGCGGACGCGCTGAACGCCGCGGTGAACGCGTCGCGCTACCCCTACGTGCTCGCGATCGACGCCGACGCGATCCTGGAGGAGGACTCCCTCCTGCGGGTCGTGCGGCCGGTCGTCGCCGAGCCGGACGTCGTCGTCGCGACCGGCGGGATCGTGCGCATCGCGAACGGCTGCCGGATCGACAACGGGCGTGTGTTCGACGTCCGGCTGCCCCGCAGCCGCCTCGCGACCCTGCAGGTGCTCGAGTACTTTCGCGCGTTCCTGATCGGCCGCGTGGGCTGGAGCAGGATGAACGCGCTGCTGATCATCTCCGGCGCGTTCGGGCTCTTCCGGCGCTCCCTCATCGAGACCGTCGGCGGTTACTCGAGCGATACCGTCGGCGAGGACATCGAGCTGGTTGTACGCCTCCACCGGCACCTGCGGGAGCGGGGAGAGCGGTACCGCATCGAGTTCGTCCCCGATCCGGTCTGCTGGACCGAGGCGCCGGAGACGATGGGTCAGCTCTCGCGGCAACGCCGGCGCTGGCATCGCGGGCTCGGCGAGACCCTCTGGCGTCATCGCGGTGTCGCAGGCAACGGGCGATACGGGACGCTCGGATGGGCCGCCGTGCCCTACTTCCTCCTCTTCGAGTTCCTCGGCCCTCTCGTCGAGGTGCTCGGGGTGCCGGTGATCCTGCTCTGGTGGCTGGCCGGGGGGCTCTCGGGCGTGTTCCTCGCCGGCTTCCTCGTCGTCGCGATCCTGCTGGGCGTCCTCCTCAGCCTGGCCGCGCTGACGCTCGAGGAGCACAGCTTCCGGCGGCATCGCGATGGTCGCGAGATCGCCCGCCTGATCGGGTTCTCGTTCGTCGAGAACGTGGGCTACCGCCAGATCGTCGCGTTCTGGCGCTTCCTCGGCTTCTTCGACCTGGTTCGCGGCCGCCGCGACTGGGGCGAGATGCGTCGCAAGGGCTTCTCGACGATGCCCGAGGCGCCACTCCCGCCGGCCTGAGCGACGAACCTCTCCCGATCGGGTAAGGAATCGGCCGGACCGGGTACTAATCCTCCATGGCAACCGAATCCGACACCATCGTCGTCGTTGGCGGGGGGCTCGCCGCGGGCAAGCTCGTCACCGAGTACCGCGCAGCCGGAGGCGAGGCGCCCGTGACCGTCCTCGCCGCCGAATCCGACCCTCCGTACCACCGACCGCCGCTCACCAAGGGCTTCCTCCGCGGGGAGGTCGAGCGCGAAGGGACGTACGTCCGTCCGGCCGCCGAGTACGAGGACGAGGTCGTGGAGCTCCGCCTCGGCGTGGCCGTCGAGCGGATCGACCCCGAGGCCCACGTCGTCGTGCTCGAGGGCGGCGAGGAGGTCCCGTACGGGAGGCTCGTGCTCGCGACCGGAGCGCGCCCGCGGCCGCTGCCGCTGCCGGGCGCCGACCTCGTCGGCGTGCACACCTACCGGACGCTCGCCGACGCCGACGCCGTGCGCACCGCCGCCGAGGAAGCGCACTCCGCGATCGTCATCGGGGGGAGCTTCATCGGCGCGGAGTCGGCCGCGTCGCTGCGCACGCGCGGCCTCGACGTGACGCTGATCGAGATGGGGCCGCAGCTCATGCCGCAGCTCCGCTCGCCCGAGCTCTCGGCCCAGCTGGCCGATCTCTACCGCGGCGAGGGCGTCGAGCTCCTGCTCGGGACGGAGCTCGCTGAGCTCACCGGCAACGGGAAGCTGCTGACCGGCGCGCGCACGAAGGACGGTACGACGATCGAGGGCTACCTCGCGATCGTGGGGATCGGGGTCGTGCCGAACGTGGAGCTCGCGAAGAACGCAGGCGCCGACGTCGACGACGGGATCGTCGTCGACGAGCGCTTTCGGACATCGCTCCCGGACGTCTACGCGGCCGGCGACGTCGCGCGCTACCCCGACCCGACCTCGGGCCGCCTGCGGCGGATCGAGCACTGGTCGAACGCGAACGCGCAGGGCGGCCACCTCGGGCGTCAGCTCGCGGGCGCCCGCGCGGCATACGACGAGCTTCCGGTGTTCTTCACCCAGCTCTTCGACAAGAAGTTCCAGGTGCTCGGCGACGTCGAGCCGGCGACGGAATGCATCCTGCGAGGCTCGGTCGCCGAAGGGCGCGTCCTCGGCTTCTACCTCACCGCCGAGGGACGTCTGGTCGGCGCGGTCGTCCACGGACAGGCCGCCGACCTCGTCGCGGAGCTCGAGGCGCTGATCCGCGAACGGCCCGTGATCGACGACCCCGCCCGGCTCGCCGACGAGAACATGCGACCGACGGAGGCAGTCGGCGCCTGAGACACGTCTCCTGCGTAGTGTTGGCCCGGTGAGTCGGGCGACGGACCCTGCGCAGCTGACGATCGACACGATCCGCGTCCTCGCGATGGACGCCGTGCAGAAGGCGAACGCCGGCCATCCGGGCACGGCGATGGCGCTCGCGCCCGTCGCGTATTTCCTCTACGCGGAGGAGATGCGCCACGACCCGGCCGTGCCGGCGTGGCCCGGACGCGACCGGTTCGTCCTCTCGGCGGGACACGCGTGCATCCTCCAGTACGCCGCGCTCCACCTCTGCGGCTACGACCTCTCGCTGGACGACCTGAAGCAGTTCCGTCAGTGGGGATCGCGGACACCGGGTCACCCCGAGCTCCATCACACCCCCGGGATCGAGACGACGACGGGCCCGCTCGGCCAGGGCGTCGGAAACGCGATCGGCATCGCCCTCGCACACCGTTTCCTGGCCGACCGGTGGAACCGGCCGCGCCACGCGATCGTCGACTCGTGGGTCTACGGGATCTGCTCGGACGGCGACCTCATGGAGGGCGTCTCCCAGGAGGCCGCCTCGATCGCGGGGCAGCACGGCCTCGGGCGCTGCATCTTCGTCTACGACGACAACCACATCACGATCGACGGCACGACGGCGCTCAGCTTCGACCGCGAGGACACAGGAGCTCGATTCGAGGCCAACGGCTGGCAGGTGCAGCACGTCGCCGATCCGAACGACCTCGACGCGCTGCGTACCGCGTTCGCGGAGGCGCGGAGCGACACGGCACGTCCCTCGCTGATCGTCGTCCGCTCCCACATCGCGTACCCCGCCCCCAACGCGATCGACACCGCGAAGGCGCACGGCTCGCCGCTCGGCGAGGACGAGGTTCGCGCGACGAAGGAGATCCTCGGCTGGGACCCGGACGAGCATTTCGTCGTCCCGGACGAGGTGCGCGAGCACATGGCCGGCGTCGCGGAGCGAGGCGTGGCCGCGCGCGAGGCGTGGGAAGGGCGCCTCGCCGCCTGGCGCGACGCGTGGCCCGACGTAGCGGCGGAGCGCGAGCGAGATCTCGAGGGACGACCCCGCGAGGGCTGGCTCGACGCGCTGCCGTCGTTCGAGGCGGGCGATGAGATCGCGACCCGCGATGCGGGAAAGACCCTGATGCAGGCGCTCCGGCCGTTCACGCCGACCCAGATCGGCGGCGCCGCCGACCTCGTCGAGTCGACGAAGACCGAGTTCATCGGGACGGGGACGTTCTCCGCGACGCACGTCGGGCGCAACGTGCCGTTCGGGATCCGCGAGCACGGGATGGGCGCGATCGTGAACGGGATCGCCCTCGAGCCCGCGATGCTCAAGCCGTACGGCTCGACGTTCCTCGTCTTCTCCGACTACATGCGCCCCGCGGTGCGCCTCTCGGCCCTCTCGCGGCTGCCGCTGATGTGGATCTGGACGCACGACTCGATCGGCCTCGGCGAGGACGGACCGACCCATCAGCCCGTCGAGCACGTGATGAGCCTCCGCGCGATCCCGAACCTCTGGGTCGTCCGACCGGGAGACGCGAACGAGACCGTCGCGGCGTGGCGCGTCGCGCTCGAGCGCGAGGACGGCCCGGTCGCGCTCGCGTTGACCCGCCAGAAGCTGCCGGTGCTCGGCGGCGAGGGTCTCGCGTCGACGACCGAAGGGCCGCTCCGCGGCGGGTACGTCCTCTGGCAGCGCGACCAGTCCACCGCACCGGACGCGATCGTCCTCGCGACGGGCTCGGAGGTCTCGCTCGCGCTCGAGGCCGCCCGCTCGCTCGAGGCGAACACCCGCGTCGTCTCGTTGCCGTGCTGGGAGCTCTTCGAGGAGCAGGACGCGGCGTACCGCGAGGACGTCCTGCCGCCCGCGGTCCGGGCCCGCGTCTCGATCGAGGCCGGAATCACCTTCGGCTGGGAGCGATGGGTCGGCGAGGACGGGGTGCGGATCGGCGTCGACCGCTTCGGCGCCTCGGCCCCGGGGCCGCGGGTCTACGAGGAGCTCGGGCTGACCGTCGACGCCGTCGCGGACGCCGTCCGGCGCCTCGTGTGACGTGAAGGTCGCGCTCGGATTCGACCACCGCGGTGTCCGTCTCCGGGACACGGTGTTCGCCGCCGTGCGGGCGGCCGGGCACGAGCCGGTCGACCTCGGCGTCGACACGGATGCGGTGCGGATCGACTATCCCGACACGGCGAAGGCGGTCGGCCACGCGATCCTCCATGGCGACGCGGAGCGGGGCGTCCTCGTCTGCGGGTCGGGCGCGGGCGTCTCGATCGCCGCCTGCAAGCTCCGCGGGATCCGCGCGGCGATGTGCCACGATTCGTACTCGGCGCACCAGGCCGTCGAGCACGACAACATGAACGTGCTCTGCCTCGGCTCGGAGATCGTCGGGCCGTCGCTCGCGGCGGAGCTCGTGCAGCGCTTCCTGGCGGCGAGGTTCGTCGGGAAAGGGCGCTATCTGGCACGGTTGGAGATGGTCGAGGAGCTCGAACGGCTCGTCGACGGCTGAAGCGACGGACGGAGGTCGACAATGGCCACATCGAGGTTGCACGAGCTGAGCGGGCACGGCGTGAGCGTCTGGATCGACTCGCTCTCGCGCGAGATGCTCGAGACGGGCGAGCTCGCCCGTCTGATGGCCGACGACGTGGTCGTCGGCGTCACCTCGAACCCGACGATCTTCCAGAAGGCGCTCGCCGAGGGCGACTGGTACGACGACCAGCTCCGCGAGGCGAAGAAGGAGATCCACGACCCGGTCGAGCTGTTCTTCACGCTCGCACTGGAGGACATCCGTGACGCTTGTGACCTCTTCCGGCCGGTGTGGGAGCGCACCGCGGGGATAGACGGATACGTGTCGATGGAGGTCGACCCGCGAATCGCGTACGACCGCGAGGCGCAGTTCGAGCAGGCGACTCGCTTCCACAAGGAGGTCGACCGCCCGAACCTCTACGTGAAGATCCCCGGCACCGAGCCGGGCCTCGGCGCGATCGAGGACTCGATCGCCGCGGGCCGGTCGATCAACATCACGCTGATCTTCTCGCTGGAGCGCTACGCCGGCGTGGTGGAGGCCTACCTGCGCGGGCTCGAGCGCCTCGTCGCCGGGGGCGGCGATCCGGCGACGGTCAACTCCGTCGCGAGCTTCTTCGTCTCCCGCGTCGACACGGAGGCCGACCGCCGGCTGGAGGAGGTCGGTCGTACCGACCTGCAGGGCAAGCTCGCGGTCGCGAACGCAAAGCTCGCCTACGCGCACTGGAAGGACGCCTTCTCAGGCGAGCGATGGGACTTCCTGCTCTCCAAGGGCGCGCGCTCCCAGCGGTGCCTCTGGGCATCGACGTCGACGAAGAACCCTGCGTACCGCGACGTCCTCTACGTCGAGGAGCTGATCGGGCGCGACGTCGTGAACACGATGCCGCTCGAGACGATCCGGGCCTTCCAGGACCATGGCGAGACGAGGGAGACGCTCGAGACGGGGCTCGACAAGGCGCAAACGCTCCTCGCCGAGCTCGCCGCCGCCGGGGTCGACTACGACGACGTCGTCGCGACCCTCGAGGAAGAGGGCGTGGAGAAGTTCATCGACTCGTTCTCGAATCTCCTCGGCGGGATCGAGGACAAGGTCTCCGCCGTCGTCGCCCGATAGCGTCGCCCGCGCATGGCCAACCCGCTCGAAGTCGGCCTCGGCGTCAGGCGCACGCCTGACCCGTGCGCGCTCGTCGTGTTCGGAGCGTCGGGCGACCTGACGAAGCGCAAGCTCTTCCCCGCGCTCTACTCGCTCGCCTACCGGCGGCTCCTCCCGGAGCGGTTCGCGGTGGTCGGCGTCGCCCGCACGGAGGAGTCGAGCAGGCAGTTCGTCTCGACGATGCGGAAGGCGGTGAAGGAGTTCTCGCGCGACCCCTTCCGCACCGACGTGTTCGAGACGCTCGCCGCGGGTGTGCGCTACGTCGCGACCGACTTCGCGGACGACACGGGCGAGGACCGGGTCGGCGACGCGCTCGACGAGCTCGACCGGACTCGTGGCACGGGCGGCAACCGGCTCCATTACCTGGCGGTGCCTCCGCAGGCGTTCCCCGTCGTGATCCGCGAGGTCGGGGAGCGTCGCGAGCGGGAGGGGTGGGCCCGCGTGATCGTCGAGAAGCCTTTCGGTCACGACCTCGCGTCCGCCCGCGAGCTGACGGCCTCGATCAGGCGCTGGTTCGCCGAGGACGAGGTCTTCCGCATCGACCACTACCTCGGCAAGGAGACCGTCCAGAACCTGATGGCGCTCCGGTTCGCGAACGGGATCTTCGAGCCGCTCTGGAACCGCCAGCTGATCGACCACGTCCAGATCACCGTGGCCGAGACGATGGGGATCGAGAGCCGGGCGGGATACTACGAGCGGGCGGGCGCGGTCCGGGACATCTTCCAGAACCACCTGCTGCAGCTGCTCGCGCTGACCGCGATGGAGCCGCCGATCGACTTCACCGCGGACGCGGTGCGGAACGAGAAGGTCAAGGTGCTGCGCGCGATGCACACCCCGGGCCCGAAATCGGTCGTCCGCGGGCAGTACGGACGTGGCTACGTCGAGGGCGAGGAGGTCGTCTCGTACCGCGAGGAGCCGGGCGTCGACCCGCGCTCGCTGACCGAGACCTACGTCGCCGCGAAGCTCTACGTCGACAACTGGCGCTGGGCGGACACGCCGTTCTACGTCCGCGCGGGCAAGCGCCTCGCGCGGCGCGAGACGACGATCGCGATCCAGTTCAAGCAGGCGCCGCACCCGCCGTTCGAGGCGATCGCCGGCGACGGCCTGCGACCCAACGTCCTGGTCGTCCACGTGCAGCCCGACGAGGGCGTCTCGCTCGCGATCGGCGCGAAGGTGCCGGGCGCGGGCATGTCGATCCGCACCGTCCACATGGACTTCCTCTACGGCGGCGCGTTCCGCGAGGGCGTCCCCGAGGCGTACGAGCGGTTGATCCTCGACGCGATGCTCGGCGACCAGACGCTGTTCACCCGTGAGGACGAGGTCGAGGAGCAGTGGAAGCTCGTCGACGCGATGGTCGGCGCCTGGGCGCGCGACCGTCCGTCGTTCCCGAACTACGCGGCCGGGAGCTGGGGGCCGTCGGCGGCCGACGAGCTCCTCCACCGCGACGGCCGCTCGTGGCGGAGGCACTGATGGGCGTCGTCGCGGAGATCGAGCGCAAGCTGGCGAGGCAGCGGTGCCGCCAAGAGGCCGACGACGTGCCCGACCTGCGCACGAGCACGATGACCCACATCGTCTGGGCGCCGCAGCCGTGGCTCGCGAGAGCGAAGCGGGTCCTCGTCGGTCTCGACGAGCGCCACCCCGCTCGCACGATCTTCCTCGTGCCGCTCCCCGGCCGCAGGAACGAGATCGAGGCCGACGCGAGCGTGCGCAGCTTCGGGATCGAAGGGGGACGCGAGGTGCTGTCGGAGGTGATCGAGATCAGGATCAGGGGCGACGCGGCGCGGCATCCCGCGTCGATCGTCCTGCCGCTTCTCATCTCCGATCTGCCCGCGTTCTGCCGGTGGCGGGGCCGCCCCGACTGGGAGAGCAACGAGCTCGGCGAGCTCGCCGACGTCGTCGACAGGCTCGTCGTCGACTCCTCCGAATGGAACGGCCTGCCCGCCGCGTACACGGGCATCGCGGACCTGTTCGGTCGTGTTGCGACGTCCGACATCGCCTGGCGGCGGACGTTGCCGTGGCGGGTCGAGCTCGCGGCGCGCTGGCCGGGGATCAAGACGGTCGACCGCCTGTCCGTGGACGGGCCGCGCGCCGACGCGCTCCTGCTCGCAGGGTGGCTCCGCTCGCGGCTTCGGCGCGAGGTCGCGCTGTCACGCCGCGCGGCGGACGCGGTGACCGCCGTCCGCATCGACGGCGACCCGGTCGAGCAGCCGATCGTGCCGCCTCGTTCGAGGAGCGATCTCCTCTCCGCGGAGCTCGACGTCTACGTCCGCGACCCGGTCTACGAGGCCGCGGTGCGCGCGGCCGCCACGACCTGAGTCACCGGTCGAGCTCGCGCACGGCCTCGAGCAGGTCGGCGTGGAGGAGGCCGTTCGACGAGATCGCGCTGCGCCCGTCGATCCGGTGCTCGCCCGCGAAGTCCGTGAACGTGCCACCCGCCTCCTCGACGATCACCTGCACGGCGGCGAGGTCCCAGACCGAGACGCCGATCGCGTCGATCGCACCGTCGACGGCGCCCTCGGCGACGAGCATGTGGCTCCAGAAATCGCCGTAGCCGCGCGCGTGCCAGGCGCGAGCGGCGAGGCTCGGGAGCGACTGCTCGAGAGCGAACGTGAGCACGGCGTCCTCCGGCCGCGAGACGCGCGAGACGCGGACGAGGTCGCCGTTCGCATGCGCGCCTGCGCCGCGCTCTGCCCACCACCGCCGGTGCAGCGCGGGGGCGGAGACGACGCCGACCGTGACCCGCCCGTGGTCCTCGAGCGCGATCAGCGTCGCCCAGACGGGGACGCCCCGCGAGTAGTTCCGGGTCCCGTCGATCGGATCGACAATCCACCGCCGCGCGCTCGAGCCGGTCTGCCCTTGCTCCTCGCCGAGGATGGCGTCACGTCGGCGCTCGACGCCGAGGATCGTCCGCAGCTCCGTCTCGACCGCCCGGTCGGCCTCCGTGACCGGCGTCTGGTCGGGCTTGGTCTCGACGACGAGGTCACGCGCGCGGAAGCGCGAGAGCGCGATCCCGTCCGCCGCGTCGGCGAGACGGAGCGCGAGATCGAGGTCCGCGCCCACGCGGTACTAATCGACCTGGAGGTACAGGAGCGCGACGAGGCATGCCCCGACGAAGAGCGCGACGAAGAGCGCGAGGAGCGCGAGGCCGAAGCGGTTGTTCTTGCGGGCGAGCTCCGGCGTCAACATCAGTGCCCCTTCCGGTGATGCGGCCACGTGGAGGGCATTGTCGGAAGGGGCACTACAGCACCAGCGGGTCGATCGCAGCGGCCACGAAGAGGAGCGCGAGGTAGGCAAGGGAGTAGTGGAAGAGCAGCACGGCGTCACGTCGCGTGCCGTCACGGCGTAGCCGCCAGGCGAGCAGCACGAAGTACGCGCCGAGGAGCGCCGCCGCGATCGTGTAGAGCGGGCCGAGCCAGAACCCGACGACGACGGTGAACGCGACGAGCCCGAGCGAGTAGAGGAGGATCTGCCGCCTCGTCTCGCCGTCGCCGCGCGTCCCGGGGAGCATCGGCACGTTCGCGGCGCTGTAGTGCTCCTTCAGCATCAGCGCGAGCGCCCAGAAATGCGGTGGCGTCCAGAGGAACACGATGAGGAAGAGCCAGATTGCCGGAAGCGCGAGGTCGCCCGTCGCCGCGGCGTAGCCGACGAGCGGCGGGACCGCCCCCGCGGCGCCGCCGATGACGATGTTCTGGTCGGTCGAGCGCTTCAGGTAGCCGGTGTACACCACGACGTAGAACAGGTTGCCGACGAGCGCGAGGACGGCCGTCAGCACGTTCACCGACGAGGCGAGGAGGACGAACGAGAGCGCCGACAGGACGAGCCCGAACTCGAGCGCGCGGGGCGCGGGGACACGGCCGGAGGCGACGGGCCTCGCTGCCGTCCGCGAGCCCATCAGCCGGTCGATGTCGCGGTCGATCACGTGGTTCAGGGCGCTCGCTCCGCCACAGGCGAGCGCGAGCCCGAGGAGCATCGTCGCGAGCTCGACTCCCCCCGGCCAGCCGCCCGCGCCGACGAACATCCCGGCGGCGCCCGTCACGAGGAGGAGCGACATGATGCGCGGCTTCGTCAGGGTCAGGTAGTCACGCCAGGGGCCGAACGGCAGCGTCTCCCCTCGGAACGACACGACGAGCGTGACGAGCGACGCGGCGAGGGCACCACCGGCGGCGGCGACGTGGACGGCCACCGCCCAGCCCGCGTCGTCCGCCCAGGCCACCAGGCCGCCCGTCGCGATCGCGAGGAGCATCAGCCCGAGCGCGGCAGAGGCGGGCACGACGAGCCGCGGGTACGCGACGCGCGCGGCGACGAGCACCGCGACGAGGAGCGGCAACGCGACGAGCGTCGCGGCCCAATGCGCTTCTCCGAGATCGAGCGCCGCGCTCGCGACGACGATCCCGGCGGCGAGCACGGCGGCGGTCGTGGCCGCCCGCAGCAGCGGCCCGGGTGCGCGGTCGGTCCTCACGGACGCGCCTCCTCGAGCCTGCGCCGGAGGTCGTACAGGGGTCGCGCGCTCGTGACGTACGGCACCTCGTCGAAGTTGTGCGGCGGCGGCGGCGAGGTCGTGTACCACTCGAGCGTGTCCCCCTGCCAGGGGTCGTTCCCGGCGCGGCGCCCGTTGACGCTCTTCACGATCGCGACGAGGAAGCAGAGGAAGCCCAGCGCCATGATGTACGAGCCGATCGTCGAGGTCATGTTGTAGGCCTCCCACAGCCCGTCGTGGCGGTAGGTGTACACGCGCCGGGGCATGCCGAGCAGACCGAGCAGGTGCTGCGGGAAGAAGGTCACGTTGAAGCCGACGAAGATCAGCACGAACGTCCACCTGCCGATCCGCTCCGAGAGGAAGCGCCCGAAGATCTTCGGCCACCAGTACCAGAGCCCGCCGATCAGCCCCAGCATCGAGCCGCCGAAGAGGACGTAGTGGAAGTGCGCGACGACGAAGTACGTGTCGGTGACCTGCCAGTCGACGGGGAACGCGGCGAGGTAGATCCCCGAGAGGCCGCCGATCGTGAACACGCTGAGGAAGCCGAGACAGAAGAGCATCGGCGTCTCGAGGCTGATGTTTCCGCGCCAGAGCGTCGCGAGCCAGTTGAAGATCTTCATCCCGGTCGGGACGGCGATCACCATCGAGGCGAGCATGAACCAGATGTTGAGGTAGGTCGGCATCCCGACCGCGAACATGTGGTGCGCCCACACGAGCATCGAGAAGAAGCCGATCGCGACCGTCGAGAACGCGACGGCCTTGTAGCCGAAGATCGGCTTGCGCGCGAACACCGGGATGACCTCGGAGATGATCCCGAACACCGGCAGCACCATGATGTAGACCTCGGGGTGCCCGAAGAACCAGAACACGTGCTGGAACAGGATCGGTGAGCCACCCGCATCCGACCCTTCGGGTCGGAAGAAGTGGAACGTGTCGGGGAACTGCCGTTCGAGCAGCAGCATCGTCAGCCCGGCCGAGAGCACGGGCAGGACGACGATCAGCAGCCACGCGTACACCTCGACCGACCAGACGAACAGCGGGATCCGCATCCACGACATCCCGCGCGTGCGCATGTTGTGGATCGTCACGATGAAGTTGACCGCCCCGGCCGCGGAGGAGATCGTGAGGATGTGGATCGAGAGGATCCACAGGTCCTGACCGTTCCCGAGCGCCTCGAGCGACAGCGGCGGATACGCCGTCCAGCCGGTGTTCGCCGCCCCGCCCGACGCGAAGAACGAGGAGCAGAAGACGAGGCCGGCGAACGCGTAGAGCCAGTACGAGAGCGCGTTGAGCCGCGGGAACGCCATGTCCGGGGCTCCGATCTGGAGCGGCACGAGGAAGTTCGCCAGCCCTGCGAGCACCGGGACCATCACGAAGAACACCATCCCGGTGCCGTGCATTGTGACGACCTCGTTGTACGAGTTGCCCGTGATCACGCCTCCGTCCGGCCGCGCGAGCTGCGTGCGCATCAGAAGCGCGAGGAACCCGGAGAGCGCGAAGAAGAAGCCGGCGGTGCCGAGGTAGAGGATCCCGATCCGCTTGTGGTCGACGGTGACGAGCCAGCTCGCGACCTTGCCGCGCTGCCAGGCGGGAACCGCGGGCTGCCCGACGTCAACCGCCAAGGTTCTCCTTCAGGTACGTCGTGATCGCCGTCATCTCGTCGTCGGTCCAGTCGCGACCCACGGGCGGCATCGTGCCGAAGCCGTTCCTGATGACCTGCCCGACCGCCTCCGAGTCGCTGACGAGCGCGGTGCCGGCGATCTTCGGACCGTAGTCACCCTCGCCGGTGGGGCCGTGGCACTTCGCGCAGGTCGCGTTCCACATCTCCTCGCCGAGCGGCCCCGTGCCGGCGTCCTGCTGCTGCCGCTGCTGCGCGAGCCACGTGTCGAACTCGTCGGCGGGCATCACCTCGACCGAGGCGAGCATCTTCGCGTGGAAGATCCCGCAGAGCTCCGCGCACTGGCCCTGGAAGTTCCCGGTGCGCTTCGCCTGGAACCACGTCTTGTTGAGCCTGCCCGGGATCGCGTCGATCTTCCCGGCGAGCGCGGGGATCCACCACGAGTGGATGACGTCCCAGTCCGGCGCCGTCACGTGGAGCTCGACCGTGCGGCCCACCGGCGCTCGCATCGTGTCGAAGGCGACGACGCCGTTCGGGTATCGGAACTGCCACGAGAACTGTGTCCCGGTCACGTCGACGACGAGGTTCGAGGTGCCGGCGGAGGCGCTCGGAACATCCTGGATGCTCGGGAGCTTGGCGAACACGAACGCGGCGATCACGAAGAGGATCAGGACCGGGCCGAGCGTCCACGCGAGCTCGAGTCGTGTCGCGCCGTGGATCTGGGCGCCGTCCGCGTGCCGCGGCCGCTGGCGACGCCGGTAGCGGATCACGAACCCGATCAGGAGGCCCTCGACGAGCAGGAAGATCGCGAAGCAGAAGATCGAGATGAAGAGGTAGCTCTGGTGGATCCCGTTCGCGTTGGGCGACTCGGGCGGGACGGGAGCAAAACCGCCGTTCCCCGCGAGGGCCGGTTGGGTGAGCACGGCCGACGCGGCCAAAGCGCCGACCATGACGAATGGGCGGGGTGACCGCACGATTGGAGGCATTCTATGAGCGTGGCCGAAGCCCCGCGCCGACGAACCCGTGTACGCCTGCCGGGCGACGTGCAGCGTCCGTTCGAGGTCTACGTGAACGGCGTGGAGCAGCAGGAAGGCGTCGATTTCGTCGTGCGCGACGGCGCGCTCGTCTTCGAGCGTCCACTCGCCCGCGAGAAGGTCGGAGCCAGCCGCTGGACGTCGATGGTGCTCGGCATCGCGGGGTCGTACGGGAAGGACGACTCGGTCGACGTGGCCTACCGCGTCGGCGGCGAGAGCCGAGTCGCGGCGCGGCTCCCACTCGAGGCGATGGACAGTTAGCTGCGACACACGAAGCTCGTGCGGCGGCGAAGCCGACGCCTTCAGGGATGTGCCCCGCCGAAGGCGGGGATCCAGCGGCAGGATTCCGCTCCCGCGGAATCCTGCTTGGCGAGCTGGTCAACCGTCGAGCTCGTCGAGGCGGCGGCGCAGGACATGGCGCTCCTGCTCGAGCCCGAGCACGGACAGCGCGAGCCGTCTCTCTCCCTCCGCGGTGAGGCGCAGGTGCGCGACGCGAAGGTCGCGCTCGGAGCGCTCTCGCTCGATCAGCCCTACGCGCTCCGCGCGGCCGACGAGCTCGGTGACCGTGCTCTGCGCCAGCTGGAGCCGCTCCGCGAGCTCGGTCACGGTCGACTGCTCACTTCCGTCGGGCGCGCCCTTGATCATCAGGAGGAGCAGAAGGCGGCGCGGCGTGAGCCCGTGCTCCCTGGCGAGCTGCTCGCTCGTGCGCAGGAACGAGCGGATCACGGCGCGGAATGCCGCGATCCGGATCGCCTCGACGGTATCGAGCTTCGTCTCGGTGGGCATGCAGGTCCGCCTTCGCGGTCCTTTGACTCTAGAGCGTCGCGAAAGCCGCGTCGCGCTCGCGGTTCGGCCCATCCGAACGGTTGTGGAGATTGCCGACGCTCCGGACAGGCGCGGACGGTCCTCCCGAGCGGCCTAACCGGAACGCAACACGAGCGTCATGGAGCGTGAACGGCGCTTCAGCGTCTCCACACATGTCGGGCGTTTTCTACGACACGATGGCAATCCAGACACCAATCGCCCCGTCCCGCCGCGAGTGGGAGCGGGAGGGGATCACGTCCTGGCGGATCGAGTGCCTCCAGGCCGCCGGCTACGACGGAGAGGCCGCGATCGTGATCGCGCTCGACCGCGACGTCGACCTCCACCGCGCGGTCTCGCTGCTCGAGCGGGGCTGCCCGCCCGACCTCGCCCTGCAGATCCTCTTCTAGGCGGACGCGCGACCGCCCGCGACGGCGGCCGCGCGGAGCCGCTTCGCGTGCGAACGGGTCAGCTGGCCCGCCTCCAGACGCCAGCTCCAGTTCCCGCTCGTCGTGCCGGGCCGGTTCATCCGCGCCTCGTTCCCGAGACCGAGCACGTCCTGCACGGGGACGATCGCCAGCTCGCCGACGGACGCGAGCGTCAACTCGACGAGGTGCCAGGCGTCCCGCTCGCCGAATGCGCCCGCGAGCGTGTCGGTGTCGTGCGTGGACGTGTAGACGACCTGGTGCGGACGGTGATTCTCCAGCCGGTGGGGGTTGTCGCGTCCGCCCGAGAACGCCCAGATCGTCACGGCCATGCCCGGGAAGCCCAGCACATCCCGTAGCTCACGGACGTCCGGTGTGATCACACCGAGGTCCTCCGCGACGACCGGGAGGTCGCCGAGCTCGGCGCGCGCTGCGTCGAACACCGCCCGACCCGGTCCCGGTCGCCACGCTCCTCCGCGGGCGCTCCTGGCGCCCGCCGGGACGGCCCAGTACGCGGCGAAGCCGCGGAAGTGGTCGAGCCGGAAGAGGTCGGCGAGGTCCAGCGCGCGGTGCATCCGGTCGATCCACCAGCGGTATCCCGTCCGCGCGAGCGCGCCCCAGTCGTAGAGCGGATTTCCCCAGCGCTGGCCGTGCGCGTTGAGGGCGTCCGGCGGCACGCCGGCGACGACCTCCTCGAGGGGGAGGAAGAGCTCGGGGTGTGCCGCGTGGTCGCAACCGCCCGCCGCGACGTAGATCGGCAGGTCTCCGACGACCCGCACGCCCCGATCCGCGGCATAGGCGCGGAGCGCGCCCCACTCGCGCGCGAAGCGCACCTGCTCCTCGAGGGCGCCTTCGCCCGCGAACTCCGCCCAGTCGTCGAGCCAGGCCGCCTCTCGCGCGCGGAACGCGAGCGCCTCGGCGGGACCGACCAGTGCCTCCGGGTCGGCGAGGAGGCCGCCCCAGCCGGCGAACGCGGATGCCGATGTATACGGCGATCCGAAGGTGTCCGGCGGGGTGAGTGGAAGCACCTGCCACCACTGCCCTCCGGCCTCGTGGAGCCAGTCGACGAACGCGTACGCATCCGGCCCGAGCCGGCCCCCCGGCAGCGAGGTCGGGTGGAGCTGCACCCCGAGGGACCGTTCCAGTCGCACGGCTGAACTGTTTACCGTGTGCCGGGCATGCCCGGAGCGCGCATCGTGATCTCCGACGTCGTGCCGCAGGTGGACTGCGGCCGCTGGCCGGCCAAGGCCTGCGTCGGCGACCGCGTCGCCGTCGCCGCGACGATCGTCCGCGACGGCCACGACCCGCTCCGCGCCGTCGTGCGGCACCGGCGCGGACGGACGCGCTGGCGCGAGGAGCCGCTGCGCTTTCTCGGGAACGATCGCTTCGCCGGGTCGTTCCCCGTGGATGCGGTCGGCCGCTGGCAGTTCGAGATCGAGGCGTGGGTCGACCGGCATGCGGCGTGGCTCGACGAGCACGACCGGAAGGTCGCCGCCGGCCAGACCGACCTCGCCGGCGAGCTCGCCGAGGGCGCGGTGCTGTTCGGGTCGGGCGAGGTCGAGGCGTGGCGTGCCGCGGCAGATGCACTCGGAGCAGAGGATCGGCACGACGCCGCACGAAGCGACCCGCTTCGCCTCGAGGTCGAGCGGGCGCGGGCGCGTGCGGGCGCGTGGTACGAGCTCTTTCCCCGCTCGTGGGGCGGGCTCACGGCCGTCGCCGAGGTGGTGCCCGCGCTCGCCGAGCACGGCTTCGACGTCCTCTACCTCCCGCCGATCCACCCGATCGGCGTGACGAACCGCAAGGGGCGGAACAACACCGAGCGCGCCGCAGCGGGGGACGTGGGCAGCCCCTGGGCGATCGGCGCCGCCGAGGGCGGCCACGACGCGATCGACCCGGCGCTCGGGGACGAGAACGATCTCGCCGCGCTCGTCGAGGTGCTGCGCGCGCACGGGATGGAGCTCGCGCTCGACCTCGCGCTGCAGGCCTCGCCCGACCATCCGTGGCTCCGCGAGCATCCCGAGTGGTTCCAGCACCGGCCCGACGGCTCGCTCAAGTACGCCGAGAACCCGCCGAAGCGCTATCAGGACATCCACAACTTCGACTGGGAGACGACCGACCGGAAGGGGCTGTGGGAGGCGTTTCGGGCGGTCGTGCTGCGGTGGTGCGAGGCCGGCGTCACGGTGTTCCGCGTCGACAACCCGCACACGAAGCCCATCCCATTCTGGGAGTGGCTGATCGCCGAGGTCCGGAAGCGCCATCCCGAGACGGTGTTCCTCTCCGAGGCGTTCACGCGGCCCGTACTGACGACGCTCCTCGCGAAGGCGGGCTTTTCGCAGTCCTACACGTACTTCACCTGGAAGAACACGAAGCC
Source organism: uncultured Actinomycetes bacterium (assembly GCA_963742625.1). GTDB lineage: Bacteria > Actinomycetota > Thermoleophilia > Gaiellales > Gaiellaceae > Gaiella. Next base: position 597,982 of record CAVUMO010000001.1, on the reverse strand, counting down.
CGAACTGGTGGAGCTGGTCGATCAGCTGCGGGACTGGTCGCCGTACCTGCGGCCGAACCTCTGGCCGAACACCCCGGACATCCTCCACGCGACGCTCCAGCAGGGCGGGCGGCCGGCGTTCGAGTGCCGGCTCGTCCTCGCTGCGACGCTCTCCCCGAGCTACGGCATCTACTCGGGCTACGAACGCTGCGAGAACGTCCCGGTGCGGCCCGGCAGCGAGGAGTACCTCGACTCCGAGAAGTACGAGGTGCGCGACCGGTCGCTCGACGGGCCGCTCCTGCCGCTCGTGAGCCGCCTGAACGAGATCCGTCGCGCGCATCCGGCGCTCACGGGCGCGGGCATCGACCGCCTCACGTGGCTCGAGACGGAGAGCGAGCACCTGCTCGGCTACGCGAAGGAGCTCGACGGCGACGTCGTGCTGGCGATCGTCAACCTCGACCCGTTCGCGATCCACGAGGGCGTGTGCGTCGTCCCGCCGGAGCTCGGCCTGCACGAGCCGTACGACATCGTCGATGCGCTGACCGGCGAGAGGTACGCGTGGTGCGCCCGGAACTACGTGCGGCTCGGCCCGGGGAAGGCGCACGTGATGACGGTGGCGCGCCCGTGATCCTGCTCAGCCACGCACGAGCAACGGTCCGACCGAAGGCGGATCACAACTGCACATCCGAGGGGGTTGCGACCGCGAATGCGGGCGCCTTCAGGGATTTGCCCTGGCCCGCAGGGCGAGGGATCAAGCCGCAGGATTCGGCTCCTGCCGGATCCTGCTTGGCGAGCAAGTCATTTGGCGTTGCGACCGCGAATGCGGGCGCCTTCAGGGATTTGCCCTGGCCCGCAGGGCGAGGGATCAAGCCGCAGGATTCGGCTCCTGCCGGATCCTGCTTGGCGAGCAAGTCATTTGGCGTTGCGACCGCGAATGCGGGCGCCTTCAGGGATTTGCCCTGGCCCGCAGGGCGAGGGATCAAGCCGCAGGATTCGGCTCCTGCCGGATCCTGCTTGGCGAGCAAGTCATGAGTTCCGCCGACCGCAGCGGCTCGGAGCACTGGTTCGAGTCGCAACCGGACTGGTTCAAGACCGCGCTGTTCTACGAGCTGCACACAAGGGCCTTCTTCGACTCGTCCGACGACGGCACGGGGGACTTCCGCGGGCTCCGTCAGAAGCTCGACTACCTCGAATGGCTCGGCGTCGACTGCATCTGGCTCCTGCCCTTCTACCCGTCGCCGCTGCGTGACGGCGGGTACGACGTCGCGGACTTCCTCACCGTCGCGACGGAGTTCGGCACGGTCGACGAGTTCGCGGCGTTCGTCGAGGCAGCGCACGAGCGGCGGATGCGGGTGATCGCCGACTTCGTGATGAACCACACCTCGAACGAGCACCCCTGGTTCCAGGAGTCGCGACAGGGCCCCGACTCGCCGAAGGCGGACTGGTACGTCTGGTCGGACACCGTGCACCGCTACGAGGACGCGCGGATCATCTTCGTCGACAGCGAGCAGTCGAACTGGACGTTCGACCCCGTCCGCGGCGCGTATTTCTGGCATCGCTTCTACCACCACCAGCCCGACCTCAACTACGAGAACCCCGAGGTCGGCGAGGCGATCATCGACGCGCTCCGCTTCTGGCTCGACCTCGGGCTCGACGGCTTCCGCCTCGACGCGGTGCCGTACCTGTTCGAGGAGGAGGGGACGATCTGCGAGAACCTCCCGCGGACGCACGACTTCCTCAAACGGGTGCGCGCCGAGGTCGACGCGTCGTACCCGGACCGCGTGCTCCTCGCGGAGGCGAATCAGTGGCCCGAGGACGTCGTCGACTACTTCGGCGACGGGGACGAGTGCCACATGGCGTTCCACTTCCCCGTGATGCCGAGGATGTTCATGGCGCTCCGCCGCGAGGAGGCGCGGCCGCTCGTCGAGATCCTCGACCGGACGCCTCCGATCCCGGACCACTGCCAGTGGGGCCTCTTCCTCCGCAACCACGACGAGCTGACGCTCGAGATGGTCACGGACGAGGAGCGGGACTACATGTACGCGGAGTACGCGAACGACCCGCGGATGAAGCTCAACCTCGGCATCCGGCGGCGGCTCGCGCCGCTGCTCGACGGGGGCCGGGACGAGATCGAGTTGATGCACGCGATCCTGTTCTCGCTGCCGGGCACCCCGGTGCTCTACTACGGCGACGAGATCGGGATGGGCGACAACGTCTACCTCGGCGACCGCGACGGCGTGCGCACGCCGATGCAGTGGACGGGCGACCGGAATGGAGGCTTCTCGCGCGCCGACTTCGCGCAGCTGTTCCTCCCACCGTTGATGGACCCCGTCTTCGGCTTCCAGGCCGTCAACGTCGAGGCGCAGCTCCGGTCGCCGACGTCGCTCCTCCGCTGGCTCCAGCGGTTCGTCGCGTTGCGCAAGCAGCACCCCGTGTTCGGGCTCGGCACCTACGCGGCGCTCGAGACGTCGAACCCGCGCGTGTTCGCGCACCTCCGCACGCACGAGCAGGACACCGTGCTCTGTGTCCACAACCTCGCGCGGTCGGCGCAGGCGGTCGAGCTCGACCTCTCGCAGTACGAGGGCCGCACCCCGGTCGAGATGACCGGCGGGACGCCGTTCCCCGCGATCGGGACCCTCCCGTACCTCCTCACCTTCGGCCCGCGGGGTTTCTTCTGGTTCAGGCTGTTCGAGGATGTCCCCGATGCCTGAGCCGTCGGTTCCCACGAACGAGCAGCTCCTCGCGCTGATCCAGGGCGCGCGCTGGTTCGGCGCCAAGGACAAGGCGCTCGACAGCGCCGAGATCGTCGATTGTCCCGTCGAAGACCCGGCCGTCACCCTCGCGATCGTCGAGGTGCGGTTCGCGACGGGGACGCACGAGCACTACCTCGTCGACATCGCGGCCGACGGGTCGGTCGACGTGCTCGAGCGCCCGGAGGTCGCGTCCCGGCTCGCCGCTCTCGCGGGCGTGGAGAACGAGGGCGCGACCGTGCGATCGCTCGGGGTCGAGCAGTCGAACAGCTCGGTGATGCTCGACGAGCTGCACATGCTCAAGCTCTACCGCCGGCTCGAGGCCGGCCCGAACCCCGAGATCGAGATGCTCCGTGCGCTCGGGGAAGAGGGCTTCACGAACGCGCCTCGCCTGGAAGGCGCGCTCGAGACGCCGGGCCCGCCGCTCGAGACGTCGCTCGTCTCGATCACCGAGCGGGTCTCCGCCGAGGGCGGCGGCTGGGAGCTGACGGTCGACTCGCTCTCGGACGACGCGTCCTGGCTCCCCGAGCGCGCGTGGCGCCTCGGCGAGGTGACGGCCGGAATGCACGGGGCGCTTGCGGCGCGCGAGGATGATCCCTCCTTCGCTCCGGTGGAACCGAGCTCGGAGTCGCTCGCGCTCTTCGCCGCGGCGCTCGACGAGGAGATCTCGGCGACGTTCGGCGGGCTTGCGGAGGACGACGCGCTCGGCGCCGTCGCGCACCGCGCGGAGGACCTCCGCGACCTCGTCCACGAGCTCGCCGCCGTCGGCCCGGCGGGTCTCGCGATCCGCACGCACGGCGACTACCACCTCGGCCAGGTGCTGTGGTCGACCGACGCCGACTGGGTCGTCATCGACTTCGAGGGCGAGCCTGCGCGCTCGCTCCCGGAACGCCGCCGCAAGCGCTCCCCGCTCCGCGACCTGGCCGGGATGACCCGCTCCTTCGCGTACGCGGCCGACGCGTCGCTCCTGTTGTGGGGCGTCGAGGCGCCGCCGGGCTGGGTCGAGGCGTGCCGCGAGGCGTTCGTCGAGGGCTATCTCGCCTGTGCGGACGAGCGGCTGCTGCCGCCGAGCCGGGCGGGGTTCGACCGGCTGCTCGCGCTGTTCGAGCTCGAGAAGCTCGTGTACGAGCTCCGCTACGAGGCGCGGAACCGGCCGGACTGGGCGTCGATTCCGATCGTGGGCATGCTGCGCATGCTCGAGACGGCGGCGTGAGTCGCACGTGAGCGGGTTCGGCCAGCTCGATCTCCATTTGATCGGCGAGGGCCGTCACGAGCGCCTCTGGGAGAGACTCGGCGCACACTTCCTCGACGACGAGACGGGCGTGCAGCTCGCGGTCTGGGCCCCGAACGCGCGGGATGTGTCGGTGGTCGGCGACTGGAACTTCTGGAGCGAAGGCGCCGACCCGCTCGAGGCGCAGGGCTCGTCGGGCGTCTGGTCGGGCGTGGCCGCCAACGCGCGCGAAGGACACGCCTACAAGTACGCGGTGCGCGGCGCGGACGGCGTCGTCCGCCACAAGGCCGACCCGGTCGCATTCCGGGCCGAGTCGCCTCCGGGCACCGGGTCGGTGGTCTATCGCTCGCGGTACGAGTGGGCGGACGACGACTGGCTCGCGCGCCGCACTGCGACCGACCCGCTGACCAACCCTCTCTCGATCTACGAGGTGCACGCGGGGTCGTGGCGGCAGGGGCTCGGGTGGCGCGACCTCGCCGACGAGCTCGGCGAGCATGCGGAGGCGCTCGGATTCACGCATGTGGAGCTGCTCCCGGTGCTGCAGCACCCGTTCGGCGGGTCGTGGGGCTACCAGGTGACGGGCTTCTACGCGCCGCAGGCGACGCTCGGCACGCCCGACGACCTACGCGCGTTCGTCGACGCGCTCCACGGGCGGGGGATCGGGGTCCTCCTCGACTGGGTGCCGGCCCACTTCCCGCGCGACGACTGGGCGCTGGCGCGCTTCGACGGCACCGCGCTCTACGAGCACGCGGACCCCCGCCGCGGCGAGCACCCGGACTGGGGCACGCTGGTCTTCAACCTCGGTCGCCACGAGGTGCGGAACTTCCTGCTCGCGAGCGCGCTCTACTGGCTCGAGGAGTTCCACGTCGACGGGCTCCGAGTCGACGCGGTCGCCTCGATGCTCTACCTCGACTACTCGCGCGAGGTGGGCGAGTGGCTCCCGAATCGCTTCGGGGGGCGCGAGGACCTCGAAGCGGTCTCCTTCCTCCAGGAGCTGAACGCCGTCGTGCACGGCATCCACCCCGGCGTAGTGATGATCGCCGAGGAGTCGACGGCTTGGCCCGGCGTCTCGCGGCCGACCGACGAGGGCGGGCTCGGGTTCACGTTCAAGTGGAACATGGGCTGGATGCACGACACGCTCGACTACGTCTCGAAGGAGCCGGTGCACCGGCGCTGGCACCACGACGAGCTGACGTTCTCGATGGTGTACGCGTGGGACGAGAACTTCGTGCTCCCGCTCTCGCACGACGAGGTCGTCCACGGGAAGGGCGCGCTGCTGCGCAAGATCCCGGGCGACGAGTGGCAGCAGTTCGCCACGCTCCGCGCGCTGTACGGGCACATGTGGGCCCATCCGGGCAAGCAGCTGCTCTTCATGGGCGGCGAGCTCGGCCAGGGGACGGAATGGTCGGAGGCGGGCTCGCTCGACTGGTACGTGCTCGACTACCCGCTCCACGAGGGGGTCCGGCGGTGCGTCGCGGACCTCAACCGGATCTACCGCGACGAGCCGGCGCTGTGGGAGGTCGACTTCCGGCCCGACGGCTTCTCGTGGCTCGTCGGGGACGCGCGCGAGGACAACGTCCTGGCGTACGCACGTTTTTCCGAGGACGCGTCCCGGACGCTCGCGTGCGTCGTGAACTTCTCGCCCGTCGTCAGGCACCACTGGCGCGTGCCGCTGCCGGTCGGCGGCCACTGGCGCGAGGTGCTGAACACCGACGCGGAGGAGTACGGCGGCTCCGGCGTCGGGAACCTGGGCGGCGTGGAGGCGCTGGAGGAGCCCCTGCACGGCCGCCCGTTCTCCGCCGGCGTCACGCTGCCGCCGCTCGCGGCGGTGTGGCTCGTGCCCGCCGGCTGAGCCGCCTGGGTCGCGACGGTGTCAGACACCGTTTTCTGTCAAGGGCAGACCAGCGCCGATCTTGTGCCAATCGATCCACAGGACGCAACGTCCAGGTAACGCCGCGAGAACCCGCCGATTGCGCGGCTAGGGTGCGCCGGTGAGTCGCGCCGTCTGGCCCGGGAGGCCGTTCCCCCTCGGCCCGACGTGGGACGGGGACGGGACGAACTTCTCTCTCTACAGCGAGAACGCCGAAGGCGTCGAGCTGTGCCTGTTCGACGCGGACGAGCGCGAGGAGCGGGTCCCGGTCGAGCAGCAGACGGCGCACGTCTGGCACGCCTACCTCCCGGGCGTAGGCCCCGGCCAGCGATACGGCTACCGCGTGCGCGGACGCTGGGATCCCGCGGCGGGCCGGCGGTTCAACCCTGCGAAGCTCCTGATCGACCCGTATGCGAAGGCGATCGACGGGCCGATCGCCTACGACCGGGCGCGCACGTTCGCGTACGCCCCCGGGCGAGAGGACGACCCCGATCCCGGCGACTCGGCTGCGGCGATCCCGCGCGGCGTCGTGATCGACCACGGCTTCGACTGGGAGGGCGACGTCCGGCTCGGGCGGCCGCTCGCCGAGACCGTGATCTACGAGGTCCACGTGAAGGGGTTCACGCGGCAGCTGGAGGGCGTCCGCGAGGACCTCCGCGGGACGTACGCCGGGCTCGCGTCCGACGCGGCGCTCGAGTACCTCCGAGGGCTCGGGGTGACGGCGGTGGAGCTCCTGCCCGTCCACCACATCGCGGACGAGCATGCGCTCGTCGAGCGCGGCCTGACGAACTACTGGGGGTACTCGACGATCGGGTACTTCGCGCCTCACGCCGGCTACGCGGCGACCGGGTCGCGAGGCGAGCAGGTCAGCGAGTTCAAGGGGATGGTCAAGGCGCTGCACCGCTCGGGGCTCGAGGTGATCCTCGACGTCGTCTACAACCACACGGCCGAGGGCAACCACCTCGGGCCGACGCTCTCGTTCAAGGGCGTGGACAACGCCGCGTATTACCGGCTCGTCCCGGACGATCCCCGCCACTACATGGACTTCACGGGGACCGGGAACTCGCTCAACCCCGTGAATCCCTCGGTCCTGCGCCTGATCATGGACTCGCTCCGGTACTTCGTGACCGAGTGCCACGTCGACGGGTTCCGGTTCGACCTCGCGTCGGCCCTCGCGCGCGAGCTCTACGACGTCGACCGGCTCTCGGCCTTCTTCGACGTGATCCACCAGGACCCGGTGCTCTCCCAGGTGAAGCTGATCGCCGAGCCGTGGGACGTCGGGCCGGGCGGCTACCAGGTCGGGAACTTCCCGGTCCTCTGGTCGGAGTGGAACGGCCTCTACCGCGATTTGGTGCGGGACTTCTGGCGGGAGCACGCGGCCGTGGCGGAGTTCGCGAAGCGGTTCACGGGCTCGAGCGACCTCTACCAGGCGGACGGGCGCCATCCGTCGGCGTCGATCAACTTCGTCACCGCCCATGACGGGTTCACCCTCCGCGACCTCGTCTCGTACGACCACAAGCACAACGAGGCGAACGGCGAGGGCAACCGGGACGGCTCCGACGACAACCGCTCGTGGAACTGCGGCGCCGAGGGCGAGACCGACGATCCCGACGTGAACGCGCTGCGCGACCGCCAGAGCCGGAACATCCTCGCCACGCTCCTCCTCTCCCAGGGGACGCCGATGCTCCTCGCCGGCGACGAGCTCCGGAACACCCAGGGCGGGAACAACAACGCGTACTGCCAGGACAACGAGATCTCGTGGCTCGAATGGGAGGTCGACGAGCGCGCGCGGGTGCTCCTCGCCTTCACGAGGCGGTTGCTCCGGCTCCGCGCCGAGCATCCTGTGTTCCGCCGCTCGGCCTTCCTGACGGGGGAGGAGCGGCAGGGCTCGGGCGCCCCGGACGTCTGGTGGTTCCGGCCCGACGGCCGGAAGATGACGCAGGCCGACTGGTCGCGGGGCGACTCCTTCGCCCTCGGGGCGTTCCTGAACGGCGCGGAGATCCCGACGCTCGCGCCGGACGGCGAGCCGGTCGCCGACGAGTCCTTCATCGTCCTCTTCAACGCCTGGCGCGAGCCCGTGACGTTCGTCCTCCCGCCGACCCGCTTCGGGCGCCGGTGGGCGCACGAGCTGTGTACCGCAGAGCCGCAGATCCAGCCGAACGGGGCGACGTACCGCTCCCGGGAGGCCGTCGCGCTCGAGGCACGCGCCCTCCGCGTCCTCCGCCGCGTCGGCTGAGCCTCTAGTCCACCGGGGGCGGCTGGCGCAGCACGCGGAGGCAGATCGAGACGACCTTCGGGTCGAACTGCGTGCCAGAGGCCTCCTCGAGGCGGTGGAACGCCTCCTCGACCGTGAGGGCCTCGCGGTACGGTCGGTCGGTCGTCATCGCGTGGAACGCGTCGCAGGCGAAGATGATCCGGGCCTCGAGCGGGATCGTGTCGCCACCCAGGCCGTCCGGGTAGCCGCGGCCGTCATAGCGCTCGTGGCACGCGCGCACGATCGGACGCACCTCGGAAAGCTGCTCGATGGGCGCGAGGATCCGCTCCCCGAGCTCCGGGTGCTGCTCGATCACGGCCCGCTCCTCCGGCGTCAGTGGGCCCGCTTTCATGAGGATCGACGCGGGGATGCCGATCTTCCCGATGTCGTGGAAGAGCGCGCCGAGCTCGAGGCGCTTGAGCCGCCTGGCGTCGAGCCCGAGCTCGCGGCCGACCTCGATCGCCATGTCGCAGATCCAGCGGGCATGCGAGCTCGTGTACGCGTCCTTTGCCTCGAGCGCGTTCGCGAGCGCCTCGACCGTGGAGAGGAACGTGCGCTCGAGCGACGCGAAGCTGCCGGCGTTCGTGATCGCGAGCCGCGCCTGCGACGCGATCCCGGCGAGCAGCTCGAGCTCGCGGCCGCCCACGTCCGACTCCACCGCGACCGCTAGGGCGCCGAGCCCCTGGTCGAGCGGGATCAGCGCGATCGCGTGCTGCGATGCCTCGCCGTGCGCGCCGAGCGAGCGACCGACCCACGCCGCATCCTCCTCGGCCATCACGAACGGCTCGGAGCTCGTCGCGAAGGGCGCAACGACCTCGGGCGGCATCACGCATCCCTGCAGGGCGGCATACGGCGGGCCGCCGGCCGTCGCGCGGCACTCCAGCCCGCCCTCGGGCGTCGGCAGCCAGACCGAGCAGCGCTCCGAGCCCATGATCCGTGCCGCGCCGAGTGCGACCTGCTCGAGGACGCCGTCGAGGTTCGTGACGGCGGAGAGCTCGCGCGTGAGCTCGAGGAGCGCCTTTGCGCTCTCTGCTTCGCGACGCTGCGCTTCGTAGAGGCGCGCGTTCACGAGCGCCACCGACGCGTGGCCGGCGAGCACCTCGAGGAGCCGTAGGTCGTCGTCGTCGAACTGGTCGACACCCAGCTTCGAGACGACGATCACGCCGACGACGGTCGGCCCGTAGCGGAGCGGCACGGCGAGGAGCGACTCCTCGATCTCCTCGGTGCCGGGGATCCGCAGGCCGAGCTCGCAGTGCGCCGCGTCGCCCGTGATGAAGGGCTGGCCGGTCTCGGCGACGTGGCCCGTGATCCCGTCGCCGACGCGCGTCGCGAGCGCCTCGGTCGCCGAGGTCGCCGCCGTGAGGTCGCCGCGGAATGCGATCAGCCTCAGATCGTCGCCCTCGCGGACGAACACGCGGCAGTTGTGGTAGTCGATCAGCAGGCGCAGCTCGTCCGCGATCGTCGAGCCGATCTCGGCCACGTCGTTCAGGCGGCTGAGCTTCGCCGAGACGCCGTGCAGCATCTTCAGATGCGCGATCGAGCGGAACTCGGCGCTTCGGGCGGGCATCTCGTCGGACGGGCGTGCCGGCCCGTCCTCGTGGAAGACGACGATCTGGCCCTTGCCCCGCGCCTTCGCCGTCATCATCGCGACCTCGGCGCACGCGACGAGCTCGCGCGGGTTCGCGGCGTGCTCGGGACCCGCGGCGATGCCGATCGAGAGGCTTACTGGCCCGACCGGGCCGAACTCGGTCTCCGCCACGTGCTCCTGCACCCGCTCTGCGAGCCGGAACGCGTCCGAGAGCGCCTTCGTCGGCGCGATGATCGCGAACTCCTCGCCGCCGATCCGACAGACGCTGTCCGAGCCGCGCACCGAGCCGAGCAGGATCGACGCCACCTCCGAGAGCACGTGGTCGCCGGTGGCGTGGCTGTAGATGTCGTTCACGCGCTTGAAGTCGTCCAGGTCGAGCATGATCAGCGCGACCGACGTCTGCTCGGTCGAGCCCGAGACGAGCTCGTCCCGGAGCCGCTCGTGGAAGGCGCGATGGTTCCAGAGGCCGGTCAGCGGGTCGGTCTGCGCCTGCCGCTCGAGCGTCGCGCGGATGTGCGCGTTGTCGATCGCGAGCGCCGCCGCATCGCCGAAGCGGACGACCAGCAGGAACTCGTCCTCCGTGAACTCCTGGAAGCCGGAGCGGTAGATGTTGAGCGTGCCCTTCAGCCGCCCGCGGGCGACGAGCGGGACGACGATCAGCGACTCCGGATCGGGCGTCGTGTTCGTGACGAAGCGAACGCGCGGGTCGAGCTCGGCGCGGTTCGCGAGCACGGGCTCGCGGTGCTCGACCGCCCAGCCGGTGATCCCGACGCCGTAGGGAAACGGCTCGTCGGCCAGGACCTTCTCGGCGTCCTCGCCCGATGCGAAGACCGCCCGCAGCTCCTGCGCGGTGTCGTTCGCCTCGTAGAACGTGATGTCGTCGTACGGGATCAGCTCGCCCACGGTGTCCGCGATCCGCTGGAGGAGGTCGTCGAGCGACTGCTCCGAGAGCACGTCGTGGAAGACGTCCGCCAGCTTCCGGTACGACTCGACCACAGGGTCGAGCGTCTCGTCCGTATGAGAGGAGACGTCGGGAGCCGACGCAGGGGTGTCGGACGGAGGAATCACTGCCGCCCGGTCTGCATCGGCATTTGCCGTGTCCGGCTTGAGCATGCGCTTTCGCGGCGCTCTCCGATCCGCAACAATGGTCCACATGGCCGGGAAGATCGTCGTCGGAGTCGACGGGTCGAGACACGCCGGGGCGGCGCTGACTTGGGCCGCCGAGGAGGCGAAGCTTCGGTCTGCCACGCTCCAGGTCGTCCACGCCTGGACGTTTGTGCCCGTCGCGACGCCCGCCGACTCGGGCCTCGTCCCGATGGCGTGGACGGATAACGTCGAGCTTCTCGACGTAACGCGCCAGGTAGCGGAGGAGGCGGCCGTGACGCAGGTCGCGGACGTCCTCGGCCCCGACCACGACGCGAGCATCTCCGTCGTCGAGGGTGGCTCCGCCGAGGCGCTCATCGCCGCCGCCGCCGACGCCGACCTCCTCGTCGTCGGGAATCGCGGGCGCGGCAATCTCGCCGCCGCGCTGCTCGGCTCGACGTCGGCAAAGGTCGCGGACGAGGCGCCGTGCCCGGTCGTCGTCGTCCGGGCCCAGCCCGAGCCGTAGCGCTGACGCCGCGGGAGGAGCAGGTGTCCGACGACTGAAGTCGGACACCGATCTGGTTCGTGAGCCGCTGACCGTGCGGGAACCAAGACGGCCGGAGGCGGCTTTGCCGGGAGGCCCACAAGCGGGTTACCCGTGCGCGGCGGCAAAGGAGGGGGCACGTGGGGGAACCATGTGGTTCCCCCACGCTCGGCGCAGGAGTCGGGGCCGAGAGCGTGAACTGCGCCCCGTGAGGCGCGTCAGGCTGGCGATTCCCGCTGCTGTCGGAGCCTGCGCGCTCACGATCGCCGCTCCGGCGCTCGGCGGGACCGACGCGCGGCGCGGACAGGTCTGGTTCCTGCGCGACGGCGAGCCCATGGCGGTCTCCCGGACCGCTCCGGCCATGCCGGGCCTGCTGCGTGCGCTCCTCGCGGGGCCGACGCGTGCAGAGCGCGCAAAAGGGGTCCGCAGTGCGATTCCCGCCGGCACCGACGTGCGCGATCTGACGGTCACGCGACGGGTGGTCACCGTCGACCTCGGCTCGCGCTTCGCCGCCGGACGTGACGAGGCGTTGCTCACCGCGCGCGTCGGACAGCTCGTCCGGACATTCCGGTCGGTGCCCGGTGTGGTCGGCGTGCGCGTCCGGATCGAGGGCGGCGTCCCGGTCGGCCTCTTTCCCGGCTACGACCTCCGCCGCACGGTGCGCGAGCCGCTCGCGAGCCAGAGCGCGCCGACCCTCCGGGAGGCGCAGCAGCTCCTGGCCGATCTCGGGTTCATGGCCGAGACCGGGGTGACGGGACGGCCGGGAGACGAGACCTCCGTCGCGGTGCTCGCGTTCGAGAAATGGACTGGGCGACCACGCGACGGCGTCCTCGGCGCCGACGTCCTGAAGGCGCTCGGGCGGGCGACGCGACCCGAGCCGGTGCGCCACGCCGCGGGCAAGCGCGTGGAGCTCCTGCTCGATCGCCAGCTCGCGCTCGCGATCGTGAACGACCGCGTCGAGCGCGTCTTCCACATCTCCTCCGGCGCGGGCGGGCGCACGCCGTCCGGCTCGTTCCGCGTCTACCGGAAGGAGCGGCTCTCGTGGTCGGTCCCGTTCTCCGTCTGGATGCCCTGGGCGACCTACTTCACGGGCGGGATCGCCTTCCACGAGTACGGGTATGTGCCCGCGTATCCCGCCTCGCACGGCTGTGTGCGGATGATGGCCCGCGACGCGCCCCTGATGTACGCCTTCGCCACGACGGGAACGCCGGTCGACGTCCTTCGGGGGACCGCGTGAAGAGACGGAGGCTGCGCCGCATGCGAAACCGGCGCGCGTTCCTCGTGATTGCCGTCTGCGCATTGGCGACGGCACCGATTGCGGCGCAGGCGGCCGAGCCGTCGCCGCAGCCGAGCCCCACGGCGTCCGGTCCACCAGTGGCGCTCGTCGTCGCGCTCGGCCTCCGTGATCCGGCCCTGGACGCCGGTGTCGTGCGCGGAGGCGAGGTCCTGCTCGCCCGTGGCTTCGAGGCGGAGCTCGCACGGATCCTCGCCAAGCGGCTCGGCGCGCACGTCGACCGCTTCGTGGAGCTGCGTCGGGCTGTGAGGCTCCTCGCCGGCGCGCCGTCCCGCTGGCACCTCGCGCTCGCCGGGATCGAGCCTTCGCCTCGGGCGCGGGCGGCGGCCGCGCTCAGCGACCCGTACCTGACGACCGACGCCGCCGTCGTGCTCCGGCGTGACCTTCCGCGGCCGCGGTCGATCGCGGACCTCCGCGGCCGCGTGCTCTGCGCGCTCCGCGGGAGCGCCGAGGCGAGGACCGCCGCGACGGTGGTGCGACCAAAGTCGGTGCCGCTTCTCGCGCAGGGTGTCGACTGGCTGCGCGAGCAGCTGCGCACCGGCGCGTGCGACGCGGCGCTCGTGCCGGCGATCGAGGCGGGGCGCTTCGTCCGTGGTCACGGCTCCGAGCTCGGCCCCGTCGCCGGCCGGATCGCAGGCGGCCGGGGTCTCGTCGTGGCCGTCGCGCGCGGCGGCGGGCTCGACGTCGACGCGGTGAACACGGCGCTCACGCGCATGCGGAACGACGGCACGCTCGGGCGTCTCGCCCGGACGTGGCTGGGCCTCGACCCGGCCTCGCTGCGCACGCTGCGCTAGGAGCGACGATTCGATCGCCGCGAGCAACAATGGGCGGGTGCCGTCGTCACCTACCCGCGTGCTCGCCGCCGCCGCGCTCGGGGCGTTCCTTCTCGCCCTCGGCCTCGCCGTCGTGCTCGGGCTCGGCGACGACAACAGCGTCGCGGGGCCGCCGCAGATCCCGACGACCGGGACGACGACGCCCACGCGCGAGAAGCCCGCGCGGCCGAAGCCCGCGCCGTGGGTAGAGCTCACGGCGGTCGGGGCGTTCGATCCCGAGGGAGATGGGCGCGAGCGAAACGAGGAGGCCCCACTGGCCGTCGACGGGCGCACGAGCACGTTCTGGCGGACAGAGCACTACTCGAGCTTCTTCAAGTCCGGTGTCGGTCTCGTCCTGGACATGGGCAGACGGGCGCGGGTGGAGCGCGTGCTCGTCGACTCGCCCGTTCCGGGGGCGACCGCGGAGATCCAGCTCGGAGAGTCGCCGCAGGGGCCGTTTCGCGCCGTGACGACCGCGCGCGCGCTCACGGCCAGCACGTCGTTCTCGGTTCCGCGCCGCACCGGGCGCTACGTCGTCGTCTGGATCACCGGCATGCCGCAGGACAGCGCCGCCGAGGTGTCGGAGGTGCGGGTCCGCGCGCGCACCTGACGCAAAGTGCCCCTTCCGGCAATGCCGCATCACCGGAAGGGGCGCTGTCACTACGATCGGCGGATGGACTCGGTCCGTGTCGGTCGTTCGGAGCTCGAGGTCTCGCGGGTCGGGCTGGGCTGCAACAACTTCGGCGGACGGGTCGACCGCGAGGGGACGCAGCAGGTCGTCGACGCGGCGCTCGACGCCGGGATCACGTTCTTCGACACCGCGGAGACGTACGGCGGTGGCGACAGCGAGCGTTTCCTCGGTGCCGCGCTCGGCGACCGTCGCTCGCAGGTCGTCGTCGCGACGAAGTTCGGCTGGGCGCCGGGTGACCTTCCCGGAGGCGCGCCCGAGCGCGTCCGGCGCTCGATCGACGGCTCGCTCGAGCGCCTCGGCACCGACGTCGTGGATCTCTACTACTACCATCGGCCCGACGGAGTCACGCCGCTCGCCGAGACGCTCGGGGCGATGCAGGAGCTCGTCACAGCGGGCAAGGTGCGCCGGCTCGGCCTCTCCAACGTCGACGTCGGGCTGCTCGAGGAGGCCGAGGCCTTCGACGTCGAGGTCGTCGCGGTGCAGAACCGGTACAGCCTCGTCGACCGGCGCGACGAGGACGGCGTCCTCCCCTACTGCCGCGACCACGCGATCGGCTACGTCCCGTACTTTCCGCTGGAGAGCGGCCTGCTGACCGGCAAGTACCGCAGGGGCGAGTCCGTGCCCGCCGGCTCGAGGTTGTCGGACGGACGCCTGAGCGACGAGCAGTTCGATGACGTCGAGCGGCTCGAGGGTCGCGCCGAGGGCGTGGGGCACACGCTGCTCGAGCTGGCAATCGGAGGTCTCGGAGCGATCGAGGGGATCGCGTCCGTGATCGCGGGCGCGACGACGCCGGAGCAGGTGCGCGCGAACGCCGCGGCCGGGGCATGGCGGCCGACGTCAGCCGAGCTCGAGTCGCTCCTCGCCTGAGTCGGCGCGCTAGGCGGTCTCGGACGACGGCGGGCGCCCGCGTGCGATTCGCTCGCTGAGCGTCAGCGCGAGCGCCTGGGACGGCTCGACCGCGGGCGAGCGGCGCTCGCGCGGCGCCCGTGTGGGTGTGGCCGTGCTCTCGGCGGCCACGGGGTCCGGCTCCGCCGGCGCCGCCTGCTGCTCGACCGGGACGGCCGGCGCAGGCTCGGCGACGGCTGCCGCGGCAGTGACGGCGGCCGCGGCGGCCTCTGCCTGCGTCGTTGCGGCGCGCGCGTTCCAGAGATCGGCCTCGAGGCGGTCGATCTCGTCGACGAGCATCAGGATGGCCTTGCCCGCCGCGCGCAACTCGTCGCGTGCGTTCGTCGAGAGTCCCGCGCCCCATGCCCTCAGGGTCTCGAGACGCTCCTCGTCGAGCCGCTCGACCACCGGAGGAGCCTATTCCACGGCGGGTGTCGATGGACCGTCCGAAGGGTCGGGTCCACCCCCCGCATGGTCCGGTCCCGGTCGCCCGGAGCCGTCCGGCGGACCTCGGCGCTCGGACTAGAGTCGAAGACGTGATCCAGCGGCACAGGGACGGGAGCGCGTTCGAGGCGACGGCGGCCTACTGCCGCGCGGTTCGCTCGGGCCAGGCGATCGCGGTGAGCGGCACCGCGGCGACGGCACCGGACGGCAGCGCCCTCCACCCCGGTGACACCTACGGGCAGACGCGCGAAGCGTTCGAGCGCGCGGTCGCCGCGGCGCAGGCGCTCGGCGCGGGCGTCGGCGACACCGTGCGCACCCGCCTCTTCCTCGGCCCGGAGAGCGACTGGCGCGAGGCCGTGCGGGCGCACCGCGAGATGTTCGAAGGAGTCGACCCTGCGAACACGACCCTCTACGTCGCCGGTTTCATCCCGCCCGGCGTCCTCGTCGAGGTGGAGCTCGACGCGTGGGTCACGGAGTGAGGGAGTTCCTCGTCGTGGGGCTCGGCGACTCGATCACCGCGGGGAATCCCGGCTGGGACCCGGATCCCGAGCGACGCCCGTTCGAGGATCCGGGCGACGACGAGACGAGCCAGTACCTCTACTGGGCCGCCCTCGCGAACTCCGGCATGCGATTCCGCAACCACGGCGTCGGCGGCGAGCGAACCGACGAGATCCGCGCCCGGCTCGAGACCGCCGTCGTGGGCGCGGACGTGATCGTCGTCCAGGGCGGGATCAACGACATCGTCCGCGGCCGCTCGGTCGACCTCGCCGCTGAGGACCTCGGGGCGATGGTGCGCCGGGCGAAGGAGCTCGCGGAGGTCGTCCTCCTGCCGAACGTCCTGCCGTGGAACAACGGCGGGCCGGACGCCGAGCCCAAGATCCGCGAGCTCAATGGGCTGATCGCGGCGCTGGCCGAGGCCGAGGAGGTGGCGCTGCTGCCGTTCCACGAGACGCTCGACGACCCGGCGCTGCCCGGCCGTATGAAGGCCGAGTGGACGCCCGACGGGAACCACCCCTCGGTCGAGGGCCATCGACGCCTCGGTGAGCTGGCCTTCGCCCTGCCTACAGGTTGGGCGGAGAGTCGACGCAGATGATCCGGAGCGGCTGGGTGTCGCTCGCGTTCCGGAACAGGTGCGGCCGCTCGGCGCTGTAGTAGGCACTGTCGCCCGCCCTCAGGATGCGCGGCTCGGATCCCTCGAGCTCGAGCGCCATGCTCCCGCGCAGCACGTGGACGAACTCCTCACCCGCGTGCCGGCCGTACTCCGCGAGGTGGGCGCTCGGCTCGAACTCGACGATCATCGGCATCATCACGCCCTGCACGCTCGGCGCGAGGAGCCTGAACTGGATCCCCTCGGCCGGCGACGGGAGCGTCCGCTGCTCCGACTTGCGCACGAGGTCCGGCTCGGCGGCGGGCTCGACGGGGACGAGATCCCCGAGGTGGATCCCGTAGAACGTGACGAGGCGGACGAGGCGGCCAATCGTGATGTCGCTCTTGCCGTTCTCGACGAGGGAGAGGAACGACGGCGAGATGCCGGTCGCGGCCGCGACGTCGCTCAGGGAGAGGGACTTCGCCGTCCGGGCCGCGCGGAGCGCCGACCCGAGGCCGGCGGGCGTCTCGACGGTCGCCACGTGGGGCACCCTATCGCCTCGGGCCCCGGTTTGACTTCTCACCCCTGCATAATAAACTGAACGCGCGTGCAGAATATTCAACGCGAGAGGGTGCAATGAGGGTCGCGGTCGTCGGCGCCGGCATCACGGGCCTGTCGGTCGCTCTGCACCTCGCGGAGAGCGGTGCCGAGGTGGTCGTCCACGAGCGGGCGGGCATCGGCGCAGAGGCGTCGGGCGTCCAGCCGGGCGGTGTCCGCCAGCAGTGGAGCACCCGCGTCAACTGCCTCCTCGCGCGCGAGTCGATCGGCTTCTACCGCGACGTGGCGGCACGCCTCGAGGCGCGCACCGAGCCCGTGCTCGAGCCCTGCGGGTATGTCTTCCTTGCCCACTCCACCGAGCGGCGAGACGCGCTCGCCGCGGATGTGGCGCTGCAGAACGAGCTCGGCATCCCATCGGAGCTCCTCGACCCCGACGACCTCGCCGGGCTTCTGCCGGGAATCGACGTCACGGACGTGACGGGCGCCTCGTTCTGCAGAGAGGACGGCTACTTCGACCAGCCGCAGGCGGTCGTCGAGGCGTTCGCCGAAGCGTGTCGCCGGCACGGGGTCGCGATCGAGCGCTCGACCGTCGCCCGCCTCGTCGAGCGGCCGGCGGGCTGGACGCTCGAGCGCGTCGACGCAGATACGGTCGAGGCCGACGCCGTGGTCGTCGCGACCGGGTACGACGCGCCGACGCTTCTCGCCACGGTCGGGATCGACCTCCCGATCGAGAAGGAGGCGCGGTACCTCCTGCTGAGCGACCCGATCGCCGACCGGCTGCTCGAGCCGCTGATCGTCTCGGCCGAGCGCCACTTCGCGGCGAAGCACCTGAGGAGCGGCCGCGTCCTCGCGAGCGACCTCGCCGCCGGCGCCGACCCCGACGAGGATGCGGCGGCATGGCGGGCTCACGTGAAGGAAAGCGTGCGCCGGTACCTGCCCGTCCTCGAGTACGTCACCTACCCGCTCGTCGTGGAAGGCTTCTACGACGTCACCCCCGACCACCAGCCGCTGATCGCACCCGTCGAGAGCGGACTCTGGGTGGCCGCCGGCTTCAGCGGCCACGGCTTCATGATCGCCCCCGCGATCGGCCGGATCGTCGCCGACGCGCTCCTCACCGGTCGCCGCGACCCCGCGCTCGACGCATTCGCGCCCGACCGCTTCGCGCGCGGCTCCCTTGCCCCCGAGCTCCAGATCGTCTGACCCGTACCGTGTCCATCTCCAAGGAGGAATCACATGCATAGGGCGGCACGCGTCCCACGCCTGGCCCTCCCGGCGGCCCTCGTCGCAGTCGTTCTCGCCGTCGTCGCAGTCGTCGCGTCGTCCGCCCCCGCTGCGGCCGACAGGACGAAGGCCGAGGGCACCCTCGTCCTCGACACGTCGTTCGTCGTCCAGACGATCGACCCCCAGCGGATGTTCGAGCCGACCTCGCAGATCGCGGTGAAGGGCATGTACGACACCCTCGTCACGTTCCGCGGCCAGTCGACGACACCGCTCCCGTGGCTCGCCCGGTCGTGGAAGGTCTCGAAGGACGCGAAGACCTTCACGTTCACGCTCCGCCGCGACGTCAAGTTCTCCGACGGTACGCCCCTCACCTCGGCCGACGTCCTCTTCTCCTACAACCGCGTGGTCAACCTGAAGGGGTCGCCATCCTTCCTGCTCGCGGGCGTGAAGGTCTCGGCGCCCAACGCGTACACGGTCGTGCTGCGGTCGTCAACGCCGAACCCGGCGCTCCTCCGCATCGTCCCCAACCCGTCGCTCGGGATCGTCAACTCCAAGGTCCTAAAGGAGAACGGCGGTAGTGACGCGCCGGGCGCCGACAAGACCGACAAGGCGGAGCCGTACCTCCTCTCGCACTCCGCCGGCTCGGGGCCGTACGTGCTCAAGAGCTACAACAACAAGACGGAGATCGTGCTCGAGGCGAACCCGCGCTTCTGGGGGCCGAAGCCGACCTTCCAGACGGTCGTGATCCGGAACCTCCCGGCCGCGACGCAGCTCCTGAACGTCCAGCGGGGCACGAACGAGGTGGCGCTCGACCTCTCCGCACAGCAGGCGTCGACGCTCCGCGGGAAGAGCAACGTCAAGGTCGTCACGAACGCCTCCGCGAACCTGTTCAACATCGACATCAACACCGACCCGAAGATCTCGGCGGTGGCGGCCAACCCGCACATCCAGACGGCGATCCGCTATGCGCTCGACTACCCGTCGTTCGTGAAGCTGTCCGGGCCGGGCGCGGTGCAGGCGCCCGGGATGATACCGACGACGTTCATCGGGCACCTGCCCCCGACTGCGCGGATCAAGCGGAACCTCCCCAAGGCCCGCGCCGAGGTGAAGGCGTCCGGGATCAGCGACCCGAAGATCACGATGTACTACCCCTCCGAGCTCACGATCAACGGGATCTCGTTCGCGACGCTCGCGCAGAAGACGAAGTCGAACCTCGCCGAGGTCGGGATCCAGGTCGACCTCGTCGGGAAGCCCGTCAACTCGTTCCTCGAGACGTACGCGGCGGGCAAGCACCCGATGAGCCAGTCGTACTGGGGCCCGGACTACCCGGATCCGAACGACTACCTCGTCTTCACGCCGGGCGGCCTCGCCGCGAACCGGGTGAACTGGAGCGCGAACAAGGACCCGAAGCTGGCCGCGCTCGCGAAGAAGGCGCAGCGGACCGTGAGCGATGCACAGCGGGCCGCGCTCTTCCGGCAGATCGGCCGGAGCATGAACCAGCGGGCGCCGTTCTTCCCGCTGTTCCAGCCGGCGCAGGCGATCGTGTCGAGCAGCAACCTCACGAACGCGGTCCTCGGCGTTATCTGGCCGCTCGACGTGCGGGCGGTTGGCACGAGGTAACGCAGCCGGGATTGAGCCAGGGCGCCCGCGCTCGCGGGTGCCCTGGCCCTTCCTCCGGTTCCTCGGGCGACGCCTCGTCGCCCTCGTGGTCCTCGCGCTCGGGATCACGTTCGTCGCGTTCGTGCTGACCCAGCTCGTGCCGGGCGACCCGGCGCTCTCGGCGCTCGGCCCGGTCACGTCCGCCGATCCCGAGGCGGTGGCCGCCTACCACGCGCACTGGGGCATGGACAAGCCGCTCCCCGTCCAGTACCTGACGTACCTCTGGAACCTCCTCCACGGCGACCTCGGGGTCTCCCAGCTCTCGCACCAGCCCGTGCTTACCGACCTGCAGCACGCGATTCCCGCGACGATGGAGCTCGCGTTCCTCTCGATCGCGTTCGCGATCGTGGTCGGCGTCCCGCTCGGCGTCATCGCCGCGGTGCGTCAGAACCGCGCCTCCGACCACGCGCTCCGCGTCGTCTCGCTCGCGGGCATCTCGATGCCGACGTTCTGGCTCGCGCTCCTCGCGCTCTATGTCTTCTTCTTCAAGCTCGACTGGTTCCCGGGCGGCGGCCGCCTCGACCCCGGGATGACCCCGCCCGGCCAGGTGACGGGGCTCTACACCGTCGATGCGGTGCTCCACGGCCAGTGGTCCCTGGCCTGGGACGCCCTCCACCACCTGATCCTCCCGGCACTCGTGCTCGCGGCGTTCAACGTGAGCCTGATCACGCGCTACACCCGCTCCGCGATCCTCGAGGTGATCCATGACGACTACGTGCGCGCGGCGCGCGCGAAGGGCCTTCCCGAGCGGGTCGTCGTGATCCGCCACGTCCTCCGCGCCGCGCTGCCGAGCGTCGTCACGGTGATCGGACTCGTCTTCGCGAACGTGCTCACCGGCGCGGTGCTCGTGGAGAACATCTTCGCGTGGCCGGGGATCGGCCAGTACGCGTACCAGGCGTCGATCGAGCTCGACCTGCCCGCGATCATGGGCGTCAGCCTCTTCGTCGCCGTCGTCTACGTCACGGTCAACTTCGTCGTGGACGTGCTCTACGGCGTGATCGACCCGCGGCTTCGGCTGACATGAGCTCGGTGCCCGCAGCGTTGCCGGAGGAGGTCGCCGTCCGGCGTCGGTGGACGAAGGGCCTCTTCTCGCAACCGCTCGCCGTCGTCGGGGCCGTGATCGCGGTCGGGTGGCTGCTCGTCGCGCTCTTCGCGCCGCTGATCGCGCCGTACGACCCGCTCGCTCAGGACTTCCCCCTCACCCAGGCCCCGTCGCACGAGCACCTGTTCGGCACCGACGAGCTGGGACGGGACGTCCTCAGCCGCGTGATCTACGGCGCCCGGCTGTCGCTCCCGCTGGCGATCCTCCTCGTTGCGCTGGCGACCGCGCTCGGGAGCGTCCTCGGCGCGATGGCCGGGTACTTCCGCTCATGGGTCGACCCCGTCGTGATGCGGACGACCGACCTCGTCTTCGCGTTCCCCGCGATCATCCTCGCGATGGTGGTCACGGCCTCGCTGGGGCCGAACATCCGGAACGCCGTCCTCGCGATCGTGATCGTCGCCTGGCCGACGTACGCCCGGGTGGTGCGGGGCCTGGTCCTCTCGCTCGGCGACGCGGAGTTCGTCCACGCGTCACGGCTCCTGGGCTCGTCGTCGAGGCGAACGCTGCTCCACGACGTCCTGCCAAACCTCGCCGGCCCCGTCGTCGTGCTGGCGACGCTCGATCTCGCGAACGCGATCCTCCTCCTGGCGGGGCTCTCGTTTCTCGGGCTCGGCGCGCAGCCGCCCGACCCGGAGTGGGGCTCGATGGTCTCGGTCGGGACGCAGTACTTCCAGTACTGGTGGATGGGCACCTTCCCGGGCCTGGCGATCTTCAGCGCGGTGCTCGCGTTCAACTTCCTCGGCGACAGCCTGCGTGACCGGCTCGACCCGCGGGGAGTGTCGCGCAGCAAGCACCAGGGGGTCGCGTGACCCTTCTCGACGTCGAGGAGCTGCGCGTCCGCGTGGCGACGGACGACGCGCCGCTGCAGATCGTCGACGGGGTCTCGTACGAGGTCGGCGAGGGACGGATCTTCGGGATCGCCGGCGAGAGCGGGAGCGGCAAGACGGTGTCCGTGCTCGCCCTGATGGGGCTGCTCCCCAAGGGCGCGAGCGTCACGGGGACGGCGCGCTTCGAGGGGAACGACCTCGTCTCGATGCCCTCCGCCCGCCTGCGCCAGGTCTGCGGGCGCGAGATCGGCCTCGTCTTCCAGGACCCGCTCACGTCGTTCCATCCGATGCTCTCGGTCGGACGCCAGCTGACCGAACACCTTCGCCACCATTACGGCACGAGCCGGGCGGACGCTCGAGGGCGCGCGGTCGCGCTTCTCGACGAGGTGCGGATCCCCGACCCCGAGAGCGCGTTCGAGCGGTATCCACACGAGTTCTCGGGAGGGATGCGGCAGCGGATCGCGATCGCCGGCGCGCTGATGTGCGAGCCGCGCCTCCTGATCGCCGACGAGCCGACGACCGCGCTCGACGTCACCGTCCAGGCCGGGATCCTCCGGCTGATCGACCGGCTGCGGCGCGATCGCGCACTCTCCGTGATCCTGATCACCCACGATCTCGGCGTCATGTCGGCGCTCGCGGACGACCTCGCGATCTTCTACGGCGGCCGAATCGTCGAGGACGGCCCGGCCGAGGCGCTCCTCGCTGCACCGCGCCACCCGTACACGCGGGCGCTCCTCGACGCGCTGCCGCATCCGGAGACGGCGCGCGGCGAGCCGCTTCGCGGCATCCCCGGGCCGCCGGCCCAGCCGGGCAGCCTTCCAAGCGGCTGCGTCTTCCATCCCCGGTGCGCGTACGCCGTGGACACCTGCCGGACCGAGGTGCCGGAGCTACGCCGGATCGGCGAGCGCGGTCTCGCCTGTCCCGTCGACCCCTTCGCCGGATGACGGCGCTCGAGCTCCGCGACCTCGAGGTCGCCTACGAGCGACGCGGCGCCGAGCCGGTGCGGGCCGTCGTCGACGCGAGCCTCTCTGTCGACCGCGGCGAGATCGTCGGGCTGGTCGGCGAGAGCGGCTGCGGCAAGTCGACGCTTGCGCGTGCTGCGGTCGGGCTGATCCGACCGACGGGCGGGACGATCGTGTTCGAGGGCCGCGAGCTGCCGGCACTCGACCGGGGCGCACGCAGCCGGGAGGCGGCCCGCCTGCAGATGGTCTTCCAGAACCCGTACGCCTCGCTCAACCCGAGGCGGCGGATCGGCCGGCAGATCGCGGACGCGCTCGCGATCCTCGGGCTCGCAGGCCGCGACGAGCGCCCGCGCCGGGCGCAGGACCTCCTCGAGCGCGTCGGGCTTCCCCGCAGCGCGGCCTCGCGGTACCCGCACGAGTTCTCGGGCGGCCAGCGGCAGCGCATCGCGATCGCGCGGGCGCTCGCCGCCGACCCCTCGGTGCTCGTGCTCGACGAGCCCCTCTCGTCGCTCGACGCCTCCGCCCAGGCGCAGATCGCGAACCTCCTCGTCGATCTCTCCCACAACCTCGGCCTCGGATTGCTCCTCATCTCCCACGACCTCGGGATCGTCCACCAGGTCGCCGACCGCGTCTGCGTCATGTACCTCGGCGAGATCGTCGAGGAGGGCGCGACGGACGACGTGTGGGCGCGGCCGCTCCACCCGTACACCGAGGCGCTGATCCACGCGATCCCGCACCCGGACGGCCGTCGGTTCATGCCCGAGGCGCTGCCCGGCGAGGTGCCCGATCCTGCGCGACCCCCTTCGGGCTGCCGGTTCCACCCCCGTTGCCCGCTCGCGTTCGACCGCTGCACGAACGACCACCCGGAGCTGCAGCAGGTCATCGACGGCCGTGGCGCCGCATGCTGGCTCGCCGCCGACCGGGCTGTCACGCGGTCGGCCGCGACAGCTCCTCGAGCAGTCGAAGGCTGAAGCGCACGTGGTCGAGGTAGTCCTCGACCCGGCCGTGCTCGTTCGGGGCGTGAAGCCCGCTCCCGAGCCGCGTCGTCCCGGCGGGTGAGACGGTCGTCGCGCCGAGCACGTCGAGCATCACGCGCGCCGGGCCGGCGCCCGGAAGCTGCGGGTAGACGACGGGCTCGCCGTAGACCGCTGCGGCGGCAGCGAGGGTCGCATCGGCGAGCGGCGTGTCGAGCACGCCCGGCGCGGGCCAGAGCATCGTCCCGACGCGCATCTCGACCTCGGCGAAGCCGTGGTCGTCGAGGTGCGCCCGGAGCGCGGGGACGACGTCCTCGGGGTCCTGATCGGGCACGAGGTGAAGGTCGACTCGGGCGGTGGCGGCGGCCGGCACGACGGTCGTCTCCGATGAGGGGTTGCCGGCACCCAGCGCCGAGACGTTCAGGGTCGGCGTGTACGAGAGACGGAGCGCGAGCTCCTCGACCGACCGGCCGGGCGGCCAGCCGGAGACGCCGTCCGGGCCGAGGGACGCTCCCGGCGGCACGACGGCCCGCGCAACCGCGGCTGCCGCGGCGTCGGGCTCGCGCACGGCGTCTGCGAATCCGGGGATCGCCACCTCGCCGTCCGCGTCGACGAGGCTCGCAAGTGCCGCGATCAACGTCCAGGCGGAGGAGCGGAGCACGGGCGAGAACGCGGCGTGCTGGTCGTGCTCGAGCAGCTGGACGCGGAGCTCCACCGAGACGAGCCCGCGGCAGCCGAACGCGACTTCGGGCCGGCCGTCGTCTCGCCGCACGAAGCTCTCCCAGAGGCAGTCGGAGGCCGAGAGCCAGTCGGCGTGCCGGCCGAGCACCTCGCGGAGCCCCGGGCTGCCGACCTCCTCGGCGCCCTCGCAGACCCAGAGGATCGTGACGGGGGCGTCCCCGCCGTTCGCGTCGAGCCAGTAGTCGACCGCCTGCAGCCGCGCGGTGATATCGGCCTTGTCGTCGCAGGTCCCCCGCGCGACGACGGCGCCGTCGCGGAGGTCTGCCCCGAAGGGATCGCTGTCCCAGGCCGAGAGGTCGCCTATGGGCTGGACGTCGTAATGCGTGTAGACGACGACCCGTCCCGGCCCGCTGCCGGCGAGCTCGCCGAGGATGACCGGCACGCCGTCGGGCGTCCGCTCGACGACGACGCGGTCGAAGCGCCGCCGGACGCGCTCCTCGACCCATGCGGCCATCCGCTCGACGGGCTCGCGGTCGCCGCTGACGGACGGGATCCGGCAGGCCTCGCGCCACTCGTCGACGAGGCGGTCGGCGTCGCGCGCGACCGCGTCGTCAGGAACGCTACTAGGGAGCAAGCGCGTAGGGGTACGAGGTCAGCACCTCGGCCCCGTCGTCGGTCACGAGGACGAGGTCCTCGAGCCGAACGCCGCCGTAGCCCTGCCGGTAGCAGCCCGGCTCGACGGCGACCACGTCACCGGCGACGAGCGCGCCGCCCGAGAGGTCGAGAGACGGATCCTCGTGCACGTCGAGGCCGACACCGTGGCCGAGCCCGTGGAAGAACCCGTCGAGCAGCACCTCACCCGGCTTCTTCGAGAGCTGTGTGGGATAGCCCCCCGCTTCGACCACCTCCGAGGCGATCGTGTGCAGCTCGCGACCGGTCACGCCCGGCCGGATCGCCGGGATCACCCGCTCGTGCACCTCGAGGCAGAGGCGGTGGTAGTCGGCGAGCTCGTCCGAGACGGGGCCGACGACGAACGTCCGCGTCATGTCGGTGTGGAACCCCGACTCCACGTCGCGGGGCCACAGATCGACGGTGACGGGCTCGCCGACGCGGACCGCGCCCGAGCCCATGTGGTGGCCGATGCAGGTCTGCTCGCCATGGGCGACGATGAAATCCTCCGCCGTGGCGCCGTTCGCGAGGAACGCCTCGGCGACCGCCTGCTTGAGTCGCTCGGAGGTGAGCGGCTCGCCGTCGAGGTGGAGGACGCCGTCGACCGCCTCGGCGGCGCGGAGGAGGTCTGCAGCGGCGCGCGTGCCCGCCTCGGCCGCGACCTGGGCGCGGCGGATCCCCTCGAGCTGGCGGGCCGTCTTCGAGCGGCGCCGCGCGGTGAACACCGCACGGTCGACGTCGAGGACGATGCCCTCGGCGCGCAGCCGGTCGGCCAGCTCGACGGGGAACCCCGCCGGGACGACCGCCTCGCTGACACCGAGCTCCGTGCAGGCCCGCGCTGCGATCTCGAGCATCGCCTCGTCCGAGTCGAGGCCGTTCGCGACGTGCTCGTCCAGACCGAGCGACTCGAGCGGCAGCACCGTCATCCCCTCGATCTCGCTCATCCGGGCCGCCTCGAGCGAGCGGATCACGGTGATGCGGTCGCCGTTCCGCTCGACATAGAGGAACGGGTCTGCGACGGAGTGGGGCACCTCGACCCGGAGCTCGGGACACCGCACCGTGTCTCCGAAGATCAGGATGCTCGCCACCCGTCGAGCTTACCCGGAGGCTTCTCGCAGGACTGACGGCACCCAGTCCGAAATCGCCGACATGCCGAACGGCTGGGAGCCGCTGCCCATGCGCCGCCCGTACCGCGTGATGGCGGTGGGCCGCGCGACGACGGCGTTCTTTGCGGCGCCGGACGAGGAGAAGGAGGCGCAGTTCTTCCCGCGCTTCACGCAGATGCTCGCCGAGTGGGAGGAGCTCGGCGCGCGGGTGATCGCGTCGTTCTGCGACGACGTCCTCCAGGTCGGGCCGAACCGGCATCCGTGGGCGTGGAGCCTCATCTTCGAGGTCGACGACCTCGACGTCGCGGCGGCGATGATGCAGGCCGTCCGCGAGCCGGTCGACGGGGTCCGCCTCGACCGCTATCTCGAGTTCGAGGTGCGCGTCGGCCGCCCGTTCTGGGCGCGGGAGGAAGTCGAGGCCTAGGCCCTCGGCGACTCGCGCCCCGTGCTCACACCGGGGTCTACGTCCCCTCCCAGCCCGTTCCCAGGCCGCCGAGCGACAGTCGAGACACGCCCTGCTTCCGAGGGCGCAATCGACGAAAGGAGGCCACATCCATGTTCACCACTCGCGAGGGCCGTCTCCAGAAGGCGGTGCTGGTCGGCGCGATCGCCGCCGGTCTCGCCGCCGGGAGCTACGGGATCGCGAGCGCCGCGAGCAACGACGCGGGCTCGAGCTCGTCGAACGGGACGACAGCCGCCCGTCCCACCACGCCCGCACCGCCGGGCCATGGCGGGCCGGGCGGCGGACAGCCGTGGGGCGGTCAGCGAAGCGACGAGACGCCGCTCACAGGCGAGACGGCCGCGAAGGTCGAGGCCGCGGCGAAGGCGAAGGTCCCGGGCGGGACGATCGTCCGGGTCGAGACCGACGCGGACGGCCACGCCAAGTACGAGGCCCACATGAGCGACGCCGACGGAACCCCCGTCACGGTGTACGTCGGCGAGGACTTCGCGGTCGTGAGCGTCGAACGACGCTGAGCGCCGCGGGGTGGCAGCGGGGCCCGCCCGGTACCTCCCGGGCGGGCCCCGGGCCGTGCGCCGCCGCCCGCACGCACGGCGGGAGCGCAGCCGATTCTCAGGCGACTCACAGCGTTCCCAGGCACTGTTCGGCCGTGGCCGACATAGCCGAGAACGGCAACGGTGGCGCGAAGATCCTCGTCGTCGACGACGAGAGCTCGATCGTCGATGCGGTCGCGACCGCGCTCCGCTACGAGGGGTTCGAGGTCGAGGAGGCGGCGACCGGCCGCGAGGCGCTCGCGGCGGTCGCGCGGTTCGACCCCGACCTGATCGTCCTCGACTGGATGCTCCCGGACGTCGAGGGGATCGAGGTCGGTCGCAGGCTACGGGGGCGCGGCCACAAGAACGCGATCCTCTTCCTCACCGCGAAGGACGCCGTCGAGAACAAGGTCGAGGCGCTGCGGGCCGGCGGCGACGACTACGTGACGAAGCCGTTCAGCCTCGCGGAGGTCGTCGCCCGCGTGCAGGCGATCCTCCGCCGCACCGCGAGCGAGCTCCCCGGCGACGTCCTGCAGTACGAGGACCTCGTGCTCGACGAGAGCCGCCACGAGGTCTTTCGCGGCGAGACGCCGGTCCAGCTGACTGCGACCGAGTTCGCGCTCCTGCGCTACTTCCTCCTCAACCCGAGGCGCGTGCTTTCGAAGTCGCAGATCCTCCAGAACGTGTGGCGCTACGACTTCAACGGGAACGCGAACGTCGTCGAGACGTACGTGAGCTACCTCCGCCGCAAGCTCGACGCCACGGGCCCGCCGCTGATCAGGACCGTTCGGCAGGCGGGCTACATGCTGGAGGCCTGATCGTGCTCGGACGGCTGTCGCTCCGCGCGCGGCTCGTGCTCGCCGTCCTTGCACTTGCGACCGTGGGCCTCGTCGCGGCGAACGTCGCGACCTACTCGGCCCTGAGCTCGTTCCTCGTCGATCGCACCGACAGCGCGCTCGACGAGACCGCGCACGCGATCTCCCGGCCGGGGCACGACGACGGTGCGCGGATCGCGCCGCCCGGGACCGTCGTGCAGGCTCGCTCGCTCGACGGGAAGACGGTGGTCGCGACCGTGGCCCGCCCGAAGCTCCCGGGGAGGGCGGCGCCCTCGCCGAGGCTCCCCTCGGCGATCGAGCCGCCGAAGAGCAGGCCCGGCCCAGAGGCCGTCTCGTACTTCACGGTCGGGAGCTCCGGGGACGGCGGCCGGTACCGGGTGCGGGCCTCGATCGAGGACGGCGCCAGCGGGATGCTCGTCGTGGCGACGTCGCTCGACGACGTCGACTCGACGCTCCACCGGCTCCTCCTCATCGAGGCGTTCGTGACGGTGCTCGTCGTCGGTGGGATCGCGGCGCTCGGGCTCTGGGTCGTGCGGCTCGGCCTGCGGCCGCTCGGCGAGATCGAGGACACTGCGGCAGCGATCGCGGCCGGCGACCTCTCTCGTCGCGTCGAGCGCGCCGAGGAGCGCACTGAGGTCGGTCGCCTCGGCCTGTCGCTCAACGCCATGCTCAGCCGGATCGAGACGTCGTTTCGCGCGCAGGAGGCGTCGGAGCGGAAGCTCCGACGGTTCGTCGCGGACGCGTCGCACGAGCTGCGCACGCCGCTCGCCGCGGTGCGCGCCTACGCCGAGCTCTTCGACCGCGGCGCGGCGACCCGGCCGGGCGACCTGGAGCGGTCGATGAGGGGGATCAGCCGCGAGTCCGAGCGGATGAGCGTCCTGGTCGACGACCTGCTGCTGCTCGCCCGTCTCGACGACGGACGTCCGCTCGAGCGCGTGCCCGTCGACCTCGACGAGGTCGTCGGCGAGGCGGTCGAGACCGCCCAGGCGGTCGACCCGAAGCGACCGATCGACCTTCATACGGATCCCGCCGTCGTCGTCGGCGACCGCGTCCGCCTGCGGCAGATCGTGGACAACCTCCTTGCGAACGTCCGCGCACATACGCCCACGGACTCGCCGGTCTCGGTGACCCTGACTCGAGTGAACGGCACCGCCGAGATCGCGGTCACCGACTCCGGGCCGGGTCTGAACGACGAGCACCTCGAGCACGTCTTCGAGCGCTTCTATCGCGCCGATGCCTCGCGCGCCCGGGCGAGCGGGGGCGTCGGCCTGGGGCTCGCCATCGTCGCCGCCGTCGCCGAGGCGCACGGCGGCACCGTCTCCGCGAGCTCCGAGCCGGGACACGGCGCGACGTTCCGCATCGCGCTCCCCCTGGTGGACTCGGGCGACGCGCCGGTTGCCTGAGCGCCCACAGGCGATTCACAGCCTGCTCTCAGAGGTGGCTCAGGGCCTGCTGCTGCCATGTCCTTGGGAGGCACCGACGAGAGGATGGAAGGAATGCGAAAAACAGTTGTCAAGGCGGCCGCGGGAGCGAGTGCAGTCGTGCTCGCCGCGGGCGCCGGCGCCGCCACATATGCGGCCCTCGAGGATTCGCCGAGCACGGGCGCGCAGATCGCCGTGACGGGCAGCCCGACAGCGG
Organism: uncultured Actinomycetes bacterium; assembly: GCA_963742625.1. Lineage (GTDB taxonomy): Bacteria > Actinomycetota > Thermoleophilia > Gaiellales > Gaiellaceae > Gaiella. The sequence goes on along the minus strand of CAVUMO010000001.1, from coordinate 568,244 downwards.
CGACAAGCGGCGGGACGGTCTCCGACGTCTACGACAACGCGAACGACTCGGTCGTGGAGATCACGGTGACGCTGGGCTCCGGCCCCGCACAGGACGGCCCCGGCGGGGGCGCGTCCCAGGCGCAGGGCTCGGGCTTCGTATACGACACGAGCGGCCACGTCGTCACGAACGCGCACGTCGTCGAGAACGCCTCCTCGATCCAGGTGCGCTTCGCGAACGGCAAGACGTCCGACGCGACCGTGGTCGGGGTCGACCCCTCGACCGACCTCGCCGTGATCGACGTCGACGCGCCGTCGTCGGCGTTCACTCCGGTGACCCTTGCGGACTCGTCCGCGCTACAGGTCGGGGAAGCGGTCGTCGCGATCGGGAGCCCCTTCGGGCTCGAGAACACGGTCACGTCCGGGATCGTCAGCGCGCTCGACCGCTCGATGGAAGCGCCGAACGGGTACACGATCAACGGCGCGATCCAGACCGACGCGGCGATCAACCACGGCAACTCGGGCGGCCCGCTGCTCGACCTGGAAGGCCGCGTGATCGGCGTCAACTCGCAGATCGAGAGCGACTCCGGCGGGAGCGACGGCGTCGGGTTCGCCGTGCCGTCGAACACCGTGAAGTCGATCGTCTCCCAGCTGGTCGCCGGCGGCACCGTCGAGCACGCCTACCTCGGCGTGGGGCTCACCCAGCCGCAGGGCGGCGGCGCGGGCGCACAGGTCTCGGAGGTCCGCAGCGGTGCCCCTGCGGCCGCGTCCGGGCTCCAGGCCGGCGACGTGATCACCTCCGTCGACGGAAACTCGGTGGCCTCGGTGCAGGAGCTGCAGAGCGCGATCGACACCCGGAAGCCGGGCGACAGCGTCAAGATCGGCTACGTCCGCGACGGAGCAGATCACACGGCGACCGTCAAACTCGGCACCCGGCCCTCCTGACAGAAGGAGACGACGACCATGCAGGACCACGATCACGAGACGACCGGCCTGACGAGGCGGGACTCGTTGCGGAAGCTCGGCGGAGTGGCTGCGCTCGCCCTGGGCGGCGCGGCCGGGATCGAGGTCCTCGACCCGAGGGACGCGGCCGGCGCCGGTGCCGGGCCGGCCGCTGTCTCCGCGGGCCTCGTCAGCTGCGTGCTCACGCCGGAGATGACCGAAGGCCCCTTCTTCCTCGAGGGGGACAAGGTGCGCCGCGACGTGCGGGAGGGTCGTCCGGGCGTGCCGCTGCTGCTCGAGACGACCGTCCTCGACGTCTCCTCCTGCAAGCCGATCAAGGCAGCCGCCGTCGATATCTGGCACTGCGACGCCGGTGGGACGTACTCGGGGTTCGCCCAGGAGGGAACGGCCGGCCGAACGTTCATGCGAGGGATCCAGCGGACCGACCGCAACGGCCTCGCGAGCTTCACGACGATCTACCCGGGCTGGTACGAGGGCCGCACCGTCCACATCCACGTGCGCGCCTACCTGGGCGGGACCGTCGTCCACACTGGACAGCTGTTCTTTCCGGACACGCTGACGGACGCCGTCCATCGCCGGACCCCGTACAACCGGCGTCCTGGGCGGACGACACGCAACGCGACGGACTCGATCTTCCGGAACGGCGGCTCCCGGTCGATGCTGCGGCTCGCGAGGCACGGAAACGGCTACGTCGGCCGCATCACGATGGGCGTCGCGCGCGCGTAGCGGCAGGCGGGAAATACATCGGCCGCCGGCCTCGTTGGAACTCCTTGTCCGTGCAAGCGAGCTCGAGGGAGACGCGTGAGGTCGAGGACGACGACGCTCGGAGTACTGTTCGCGACGACCACCGCGGTGGTCTGGGGCGGGCAGTTCGTCGTCGGGAAGTCGGCGCTCGAGAGCATCGACGCGTTCCCGCTCTCGGCCCTCCGCTACGCGGTCGCCGCCGGGCTCTGGCTGATCGTCCTCGCGGTCCTCGAGGGGCCGCGCTCGCTTCGGCTCGACGGACGTGGCTGGCGGCTCTTCTGGCTCGGGTCGCTCGGGTTCGCCGGCTTCAACCTCCTCGCGTACACGGGGCTCGCGCACGCCCGTCCGCAGAGCGCCTCGCTGATCGTGGCGCTCGGGCCGCTCCTCACGGCGCTCGTCCTCTGGCAGCGGACGCGGGTCCGCCCCTCACGCGCCACCTTCACGCTCCTCGGCGTGGCCCTCGTCGGTGTCGCGCTCGTCGTCAGCGAGGGACATCCCACGACGATCGTCGAGGGCGCGGTCGGCTGGGGCGACGGGCTCGTCCTCGCGGGCGTGTTCAGCTTCGTCCTCTACAGCCTCGGCGCTGCCGAGTTCTCGCAGCTGTCGCCGCTCCGCTACACCGCGCTGACAGCCGCGCTCGGCTGGCTGACGATCGCCGCGGCGACCGCGGTCGCCGTCGCGACAGGCCTCTCGACCTGGCCGTCCGCGGACGAGCTCTCGTCGGTGACGCCGCAGATCGCCTACCTCGCGATCCCAGGCGCGTTCGTCGCCGTGCTGACCTGGAACGGCGCCGTCGCCTCGCTCGGGCCCCAGAACGCCGTCCTCTTCACGAACCTCATCCCCGTGACGACGTTCGTCATCGAGATCGTCCGCGGCTATCGGCCGAACGCCGTCGAGCTCGCCGGGGCTGCGGTCACGATCGGCGCGCTCGTCGCGAACAACCTCCTGCTCCGTCGGCGGAGGGTCGACGAGACCCGGGACGAGCCGCAGTACGAGGTCGAGCTTCCCGAGGCCGCGTAGCCGCGGTCGGTAGACCGCACGGAGTGGACGATCGGCTCAGCGCCGCGAGACCGTCAACTTGAGGGGCGTCGAGACGGCTCCGCCGAGGCTGTCCCGCGCCGACACTGCGAACCGTGCGACGCCACGGCGGCGCGGCGTCCCACTGATCGTTCCCGTGGCGGTGTCCAGCCTCAAGCCCGCCGGCAGCGCGCCGCTGGAGATCCTCCAGACGACATCCTTGCCTCCCGTCGCCGTCAGGACCGCGCGGTACCTGTGCCCGACAAGGGGCGTGGGCAGCCTCTCGACGGCGAGGCGGAGCTTCTCCAGCACGTCGAGCGAGAGCACCGTGTCGAGGCTCGCGCCGTTCGCGTCCAGCACACGGATCGTGAGCGACACGCCGCCGGCGCGCCGTGCCGCGCCGAACAGGGTCGCTCGGGCCGGGTCGAGCCCGATCCCGTAGCTGAACCCGCCGACCGGTGCGAAGCGGTAGGGCGGTGTCCCGCCGGTGACGGCGAGGAGATCGGCCAGCCCGAACGAGAACGACTGTCTCGCCTCGACCGTGGTCGCGCCTGTCGGCGTGACCACGAGGCCGGGGACGACGGTGAGCGCGAAGTCTGCCGACGCCTTGCCGGTGCCCGCGGTCACGGTCGCGTTGAAGGAGAAGCTCCCGCCGAGCTGAGGCGTGCCTGCGAGTCGGCCGTCGCTCGAGAGCGCGAGGCCCTGCGGCAACTGGCCTCCCGTGAGCGACCAGGTCCTCGAGCCCGAGCCACCCGTGGCCGTGAGCGTCGCGGCATACGGCAGCGTTGCCTCGGCCGCCGGGAGAGGACCGCTCGCGACGACGAGGGGCGGCGGCGGGGGCGGAGGAGCGGCCGCATCCGGGTCGATCGTGATCACGAAGGCCGAGTTGCCTTCGCCCTCAGGGCCGCACATGTCGGTCTGCCGGATGTAGAACGAGTACCGACCCGCTGCCGTCGGGACGCCGGTCAGGTATCCGTCGGACGAGAGCGACAGGCCGGGTGGGAAGTCCCCGCCGACGACCGCGTACGTGTACGGCGGACAGCCTGTTCCCGGCTTCCACTCGACCCGATGCGAGTAGGACTGCCCGACCGTGCCCCTCGGCGTCAGGTACGACGCGTCCGTGTAGCCGCCGGCGCTCGCGCGGCCGACCAGGGTCGCGGCGACCACCACGGCGACGCCGACGGCAAGCGCCATGCGGAGAAACGGACTCGAACGGTCGTGCGCCTTCACGGGACCCCGGCGGAATGGTACGGACGATCTCGGCCGGTCGCGTCTACTCCGGGAAGGTGATCGTCGATTCGGCGGCGACCATCCCGGCATTCAGCGCCCGGCGCCCGGCGCCTGACGCAAAGCCGTTCGAGGGATAGACAACCCCGTTCCGCCGGTGAAGACTGGCGCCAGGTCTCGTTCGGAGAGGACGGTGCGATGCACATCAATCTCGGTGGAGCGGTCGCGGGTGCGGCCACGGCGATCTCCGTGCTCGACGAGTACTTCCAGGAGCTCTACCGCATCGAACGGATCCCTCGGTCGATTCCGCTCTCGCAGGGCGTCGTCGAGCTCACCCTGCTCCTCGATGCGCCGCGCTTCGAGATGGTCAGCCCGGCGAATGCCGACCCGTACACCCGCCTGCTGCTGACGGGGACCGTCGAGCGGCGTTTCGGCGGTAACCCACCCGAGGTCTTTCCGCTCGACCTCAAGGTCCTGCTGAAGCTCGTCCCGTTGACCGGCGCCACCGTCGGGTTGGCGTTCGACGGTGTCGACGGTGCCCCGTCGGCGCCGCTGACCGTGGCCGACGTCCAGAGCCTGTTTGCCGGCCCGGCCTTCTTCCCGATCCTCGACGGCTTCCGAATCCCGTCGGGCCAGAGGGTCATCGCCGGTCTGACGGGCCTCGACCCCCAGTTCGACATTCCCGTCGCCAGCTGGGCCTTCGACGTCACGTTGATGCCGGCCGGGAGCGACACGGTCGACTCCTTCGTCGCGTCGATCGGGCTCCTGAACGCGCGTCCGGCCCTGCGTGAGAGCTTCGTCCCGGAAGGGCAGGAGTTCGCGATCGCTTTCAGCCAGTGGTTGCTGGACTTCATCCTGGACATGGGGGCGAAGGCGCAGGAAGGCCAGGATGTCGGGGGAGGGAAGATCCAGTCGCCGCTCGAGATCTTCATGAACCCGGACTCGATCCAGGTCGACGGCAGCGCCGTGAAGGAGGTTCCGTCGATCCTGCCCGACGTCACGGTGTCGTTCGTGGGCCCGATGCATCCGTTCCTCGTGCGCGGGACCACGGTCATGGGCTTCGACATGGACGACATCGAGGTCGACGTCGGCGACTTCGCCGAGGCCTTCTACTGGGTGGCGAAGTGGTTCACCACGATCTTCGCCGGCGTCGCGCTCGTCTCCGGCGTGGGCTCGCTCACGGTCGTCGGGATCCTGACCTGGCTGACGCTCGTGCAACTGACCTGGAACGCCGACGTGGCGATCGGGAACGCCCCGAACCTCGTCCGCGACGGCCTCGCCAACGCGCTCGGCTCTGGCCTCGCGGCACTGTCCGAGAGCCTCGACGACGAGACCGCCCTCGGTCAGGCTCGGATCGACTCGACGCCCGACAGCCTCCAGGTCGTCGACAGTCACCTGATCTTCCTCGCCCAGGTCCTGGTCACCCCGAGGACGATGCAGCTCGTCGCCGCCGAGTACTCCAAGAAGCTGCGCCGCTTCGTCGTCTTCGAGTTGGAGGACGGCCGGCGGTTCCGGGCTCAGGAGCTGGCGCGGTTGATGGCGTCGGGCAAGATCACGGTTCCCGGCTTCCACCAGGTCCGGCAGAGCTACATCCGCGCCGACCCCGACAACGTCGCCGCGAACAACCTGCTCAAGACCTTCAAGGCCAACCTGACGTCCGAGGTCGCGCTGCGGAACGTCTGAGGCATCGTTGGACGACGTCCGAACGGCTACGAGGGCGGTTCCCCGCGAAGGCTCTCGGCAACCGCGCTGAACTCGGCGAGCGCTGCCTCGAGGTCTTCGACGATCTCCTGCGCGATCAGCTCGGGGGGGCGGCAGGTTGTCGGTGTCCTCCAGCGACTCGTCACGGAGCCAGGTGATGTCGAGGCTTGAGCGATTGCTTCGCGAACGGCAGGCCGATGATCGTGATCGCGAGCAGGACGGCCGCGAGCAGGTACCCGAGCGCCAGCCAGAAGCCGGCGAGCACGAGCCAGATGACGTTGAGGATCGTCTTCACGGCGTCAGTGTCCCAGGGTAGGAGCCAGCGCGCGCACGCCGGTTCGAAGGACGTGACCTCGGGTCGATCGGTGTGGGCCTACTGAGGCGGTCCGCTCGCGAGCGTGACGGTGGTAGTTCGGCTCGCTCCCGTCGGGTCGACGTACGTCACCGAGACGCGGGCTCCCGGCTTCTCGAGCAGGAGGGCCGACCTGAGCGTGGTCGAGGACGTGACGGCGTGGCCGTCGATCGAGGTGATCAGGTCGCCCGCCGTCAGGCCGCCGGCGGCTGCCGCGCCGCCGGGCACGACGTCCGCGATCAAGGCCCCTGCGCCACGCGTGTCGTTCGGGCCGACGGAGACGCCGAGAAATGCCGTGGCACCGACGTGCACGGTGGCCGATCCCTTGCCGGCCTCGATCTGCTTCGCAATCACGATCGCCGTGTTGCTCGGGATCGCGTACCCGCCTCCGCTCCTGCTTCCGCGGAAGACGTAGCCGACGGACGCCGCCGTGTTCATCCCGACCACCTTGTGCGCCGCGTTGAACAGCGGTCCGCCCGAGTCACCCGGCTCGAGCTCGCTGTTCGCCTCGATCAGTCCGGTCAGGCGCTGGCTGCCCGACTCGTCGGTGACGGTGATCGCCCGCGCGAGCGCGGTCACGCGCCCGGACGAGGAGACCAGCGTGCCGGTTCCCCCGGCGTTGCCGGTCGTCGTGACCGCCTGCCCGACTCGCACCGCCGACGAGTTGCCGAGCGAGACGGTCTTCAGATTTGGGGCGCCGCTCGCCTGCAGCACCGCCACGTCCTTCGAGACGCTGTATCCGAGCACCTTCGCCGTGTAGGTGCGACCCGTGCCGGGCAGCACGATCCTGATCGTGGTCGCGCCGCGGATCACGTGGTTGTTCGTCAGCACCCGGCCTGAGGACGTCAGCACCATCCCGGTGCCTGCCGCCCGGCCGTCGTTGATGGTCGTCTCGATGACGACGACCCCGGTCCCGATCGGCGCAGGACGTGTCTTCGCCCACGCGAGGCTCGCGCCGACGCCGGTGAGGACGACGATCGCCATGACCAGCGCCACGAGCCGCTTCCGAAAGCTCCGCCGGTCTAGGGCGTCACGCGTGGGGACTGTCTCTTCCATCGCCATCGCTCCTCTGTCGTCGTCACGAGCCATCGAAGACAACGTCGCCGGTCCATGTCAGAGGATGCTCACGGCCTCCTGTGAGACACCTGAGAATGCGCCGATCGACCTGACGCCGCCCCCCTCGCGGCCGTCGGGTCGTTGGGCCTGGTCTGCCCCGCCCGACCTGGGCAGAGCGGGGCGGCGCGAGCAGCCTCAACAGCCCATGTGGCGGATCGGGTCGCAGATGCCGCCATCTCTCATGATGATCCCCGACTGGTGATGCGTCGTGGCGGGAGCGGACGTCCCGAGCGGCGAGGACAACAGTCCGGCGGACGCGGTCGCAGCGGAGACTGCGAGTGCGGCGACCGTGCACAGGATTGTGAGAACGCGGAACATGGCCTGCCTCCCTGCCTTGGATGACCTTGCCGCTCAAGACACCAACGGAGCTGAGATATTCCGCGTCGGCCGAGTGACGGTCCGGCTCGGGTGTCACCATCAGGACATGGCAATGTCGGTGATCGACGTTCGCCTCGACCCCCCGCTGCTCGATGCGCTCCGCCGACGAGCCGACGCCGAGGGAGTGAGCCGCAACGAGCTGATCCGCCGACTGGTACGGGACGGGCTGAATCGCGAGCAGGAAGCCCGAGCCGTTGGGCCTTCGGCTCCGGCGGCTGAACGGGCCGGGAACGACACGCCTCTCCGTAGGAGCGCGTGACGGCGACGACGGTGGGTTTCACAGCGCGTGCGAGTTGACCACCACGTAGCGCGTCTCCCGACGACGACGGCCGTCTCCTGCTCGCGCTAGGCCAGGTAGCCGGTATCCACCCCCGTCAGCATGATCACCGCGGCCCCGATCCAGGGGCAGTCTGCCAGTGGCCAAATCGATGAATAAAAATCGAGCGAAACCGCCATTCTCATAGTGATGGGTCGGCGTACGCGAAATCTCACGCTCATCATCGCCGTGATCTCGGTCACCGTCGCATGGCCCGCGGCGGCGAGCGCGAAAGAGGTCTGTTGGCCCGGAGTCGACGTGCCCCCCGTCCACTTGCCAGCCCTGACCATCCCGGGCAAAGAGATTCCGGCCAAGGAACTTCCCCTCCCGACGATCCCCGGCGGCTGCGTCGGTGACACCTGCTGGAAAGGCCCCACGATCCCGGTCGTGACCATCCCGGCGATCACGATCCCGGCCGTGACGATCCCGGCAGTCACGATCCCCGGGTACACGATCCCAGCACGGTGCTTCGACACCGACGAGACAGAGGCGCCGCCGCCCTCGGAGACGACGGTTCGAGTGCGCAGCTACAACCGCATCGACTCGCAGTTCTCGCTCGCACTCTCGATCGCCTACTGGCGCCAAACCGGCAACAGCAGCTCAGTTCCGAGCCACGCCGCGAGAGGCTTCGGCGAGGTCAACGCAGCCGGGCACGTCAAGAATCAGTACGTGCGCTCCTACCTTCGGAGCAACGGAACATTCGTGCCAGGCCACTGGCGATACGGCAACGCCGACGGCCAACCCACCTGCAAGATCATCCGCTGCTAGCGCAAGCAGCACGACCCCAAATGCGACAACCGGCGCGCGAAGACTCCAGATCGGCTGAGCTTCGCTCGGCACAATCCAAGTGCTAGGACTCGTCGCTCACAACGAGGCGAGTCACCTTGATGCCGCCGAGGGCTCGAGCAATCGCCTCGGAGCTGCCCTCTTCCAGCCAGGTCGCCTCGTCGTCGGGACGGGTGACCACGACGACCTCGTCCGCCGCGAACTCACCTAGCGCATCCTTGACGGCCAGCACCGGATCGGGGTCGCCGGCCGACGCCTCTGTTTCCTGCGAAGGCACCGCGCCAGCGATCGAGGAGGCGGCATCGTCTGCGCGCTCACGGGCGTCGTCATCGGCGTTCGTGAGCCACTGAAGGCGTGACTGGCGCACTGTCGGCACCACGACTAGCAACTCACCGATGTCATCGCCCAGCAGCGCTCGCAACTCCGCGACGGGCCATTCGGAGGAGGTGATAACGAGTACGTCTCGCATCGTGCTACACCTCGCGAGGTTAGCGACTCCAGCCCGAATGGTCTGAACGCGGACTCTCTACTTCCTTTGTGCAGTAGTTCCCGAATCGCACCAGGCGGAGACGTCAACACGGCAGGTGGGCCGAGTGCAATGGCGGGAGCCACACACTGACGGCGTTCAGCCACCCGCCCGGTCACCTCACTGGCGGTTTGCAGCTGCGCTGCTAGAACCCCCCGCATGGTCAACCAGTGGGAATACATGCTGCTCGCCGGGAAGGGTCTTGATGAAGAGCGGCTCGTGGACAAGTTGAACGAGCTTGGCGCGGAGGGGTGGGAAGTCGTCGCGCACGTCGGCTATGAGACGCTCGACTCGATCGTTCTCAAGCGCCCGAGGGTGGCTCGAGACAAAGCGGCGGTGCCCGAGGGGTGAGCTGGCTCCGCGCTTTGCGTCGACGAAGGTTTCAAGCCAGACGGATCGGGCAATGCTAGGTCAGCGCGTTGGGTTGTCTTTGACGGCGTTGAGGGTTCGTACGTTCCTCTTCGATTGTCACCCGACCCGAGCGCAGCAGAGAGTTCGTTCGGACTCCCTGTCCTGTAGGGAAAGAAGGAGCCTCACATGTTTGCGATCATTCGTCGTTACGACGGTGTGGACCAGAATCGCTCGGCCGAGCTGACCCGCAAGGTCAACGAGATGCTCGTCCCGAAGCTCGAGAAGCTGTCCGGCTTTGCGGGCTACTACCTGATCGAGGGCGGGAACGGCGTCTTCAGCTCGCTCAGCCTCTTCGAGACGCCTGAGCAGGGCATGGAGTCGACGAAGTTCGTGGCCACCTGGCTGCGCGACGAGAAGCTCGAGACGATCCTCCCCAACGAGCCGAAGATCACGAGCGGCAAGGTCGTCGTTCACAGCGACCGCGTCCTGGTCGCCGCGTAAAGCTCGACTCGCACCACATTCGATGAAATGGGGCCCGGCTTGCCGGGCCCCATTCTCGTTTCGCCCTGTCGCCGGCAAGACTATGTACGACGCGTCACCGCGCCGGGAACCGTCACGCGGGTATGCGGGCGCCTCTCAGGAGCAGCAGTGCGCTCCACTCGTTCCCCCCGAATGGCTAGGCGCTTCTCGCCCCCCGGGGGAAGAGCGGCGCGACTGGAAGGTGGAACCTAGTGCCATGGTGAGCGTGGATCTCGCGCTGCGGAAGGACCTCAGGAGAGAGAGCCGGTCATGACGGCGACGGAGTTCGAGGATCTCCGAGTCGACGAGGCGTCGGAGGTCCGCGCCTGGCGGTTCGAGGCGCTCTGTCGGTCTGGGTACGAAAGCGATGCTGCCGTGGTGCTTGCTGCAAAGGCCGAAGTCGACCTGCACGACGCAGTCGATCTCATTCGACGCGGCTGTCCGCCCGCGCTTGCGGCGCGGATCTTGCTCTAGTTCGCGGTGAGGCGCGCAAAGCGGCGCACCGGACGAGTCCTGTGTTGAAGCCAATCGCCCCGAAGCCGCAGCCGGGGGCGTTCTCTTTGCGGGTGTTGCGGGATCCCCTGTGGGCACGCCGGATTCGAACCTGCGCACACGGTTGCCTGCAGAAGAGGTGAGTCGCGGACCGGACGCCACCCGCTCATGCAGGTGGCGTCCGCCGTTTGAGAAGCTCTCGTTCTCCCGCGCAGAGTCGGGAGAACTCGGGTCAGTTCGAGCTAGACGGTAGAGCCGCCTCGACGGTCGGCATCACCGGGACGCGGCGGGGTTTGGACTGTTCGGGCTTCTTGACGTGGACTTCGAGCGCCCCGTTGGCGTAGTGCGCCTGGACCTCGCCCTCGCCACAGCCCTGCGGTAGAGCGACCGATCGCGTGAAGTCACCGAAGCGACGCTCGTAGCGGAAGAAACGCTCATCCTCCACGTTGTCGGCGCGCTCGCGCGAGCCGCTGACCGTGAGGGTGTTGTCTTCGATCTCCACGGCGATCTTGTCCTCCGGTATGCCCGGCACGTCGAACGCGTAGACCAGATCGCCCTCGGTCTCCCAGACGTCAAGCGGGGGTGCCCATGCCTGGGCGGCGCGAGCGGGCGCCTGAAAGACGGTATTGATCAGCCGCTCGACTTCGGCATTCATGGGGAGGTTTCGTAGCGGCTCCCTGAAGCGGACAAGGGTTGTCATGACAATCGTCTCCTTGGATCACCGTACATTAAGCTAATTGTAGCATAAAATCTCAGTCCTTTAATAGAAGATCTCTGCATAAACGCGCAGCGACATGGGTTCCTGCTCTGGAGCAACGGCGACATGGATCGTTGTCACCGGCTCCGACCCGGCGATCGTCGCACTGTGGTGGCTCGCCGGCGCATTGGAGAAGGGGCGTGCAACGGTGGTTGAATCCGGGTCTAGTGGATCCGCTGGCTTGGGTGTGCGAGCAAGGCGTGGTCTTGCAGTCTGCTCGCGGGCCGGTGCCGAATCTTGCGGAGCAGATCGCCGGCGAGTCGATCCGTGGAAGCTGGTGGGGCCACGCATCCGGCCATGAGATCTTCGCCGTTCTCAACGGCCTTCGCGCGTCCGGGGATGTCGTTGCAACTCGTCTGATCGAGGGCAGAGTCACGCTAGTCCACCGGCGGATCTGGCCGGCGCTTGTCCGTGTTGCTGATCGCTTCCCTGCTGAGCGGCTTGCAGCTGTTGACGAGCAGCACACTGCCTCCGGGGCCCACCGGATCGTCGAGGTTGCGTTCCCGGCGTGGGTCCCGCCCGAAGACATTGCCGCAGCGACGCTTCTCAGCGTCGACGAAGCGCTCGCGCAGCTTCCCGTCTGCCTGCGCTGACGACGATGGAGCTGGCATGCCAGCGTTTGGCGCCCGCGGGCAACGGACGGCGACGCGGCCGCTAAGACGCTTCAGTCTGCGTTCAGTCGGCGAACGCCGAGAAGATCGCGTCGCGGCGTCCCTGAAGGTCGGCTTGCGACAGTCCGCTGACAACGATCGGCCCGGGGAGCCCCGGCACGTCGATCTCGATGTTGCAGTCACGTTCGCTGAACTCGGCCAGCATGGGACCGCTTTCGCGGATGCTGATAGGCCCGGCTCCGCGTCGAACGCGGTGCACGACGAAGCTGTTGCCGCGGATGGTGACAATCGCGGCACCGTGTTCGCCGAGGCAAAGCAACGCCGGCTCGCCGCCGGCTGTTGCGGACAACGGGGTGCCGCCTAGGCTCGAAATAATCCGTCCGAGCTCGTTTCCGGCGAGGTGCCAGTACCGCTGGGCTTCGATCGTGCTGACGCCCTCTGGCTCGTCCGCCTGACGGAGAAACGCCGTTATCACCACGTCTTGCTCACTCGGCATGCCCACGCCTCCTCGCATTGCTGTGGACGACAGCTACAGATCGGCCCTGGGGCCGTGCCCGCCCAAGTCGGGGTGCTGTCGAGTTGCTCGTCATTGAGGGACTCGAGCGCCGGATAGCTAGCGCCCCTCTGCGCCCCGCCGTTCGAGATCTCGGAGTCGGTCGCGGAGCTCACCGAGGCCATCGGGTACGTCATCGAGAGCGACGAGGATTGCCTCGCGTTCGGGGGCCGTCAGCGGCAGGATCGCCTGTTGCGCGTCGAGTCCGCGTTCGATCTTGCCGGCGAGCTCGGAATCGCCGACGAGGTATGCGAGTCGCTGCACGAGCTCGTTCCGAACCGAAACGCCCGCGAGCATCATGGGCAGCAGTCTATGGCGTGGACTTGTTCTGCTCATCAATCCTTGGCCTTGATTGGCAGGCATTCTCGGCCGCCTAGTTCCCCGTACGACGCCGGCACGACCTCAAGGCACTGACTGCGTTCGGCGCTTACAGGCGCTCGCGCGCGGTCGACGAGGGGTCATCCGAAGAGCCCGCCCGGACGGAAACGCAAAGTGGACCGAAATGATCGACCGCGCTGCAGGACTGGGAAGACGAGGGCGGCGCGGGGCTACGAGGTCGTGGCGAAACGTTCTTGGTTTGGTTACGCCGGAGCGATTCGGGCGCGAACGATCAGATCGATTCCCGGAGCGCGTTCGCCGCTGCTTGCAGGCGCTCACTGACGTCCGCTAGCTCTCGCGCCGCGAGGTCGATGCGCTCCTGCTGCGCTTCGGCGCGGGCCTGCTGGTTGTCAACGCTCCGCTGTTGACTGTCGGCCCGCTCGCGCATCGCCCTGAGCTGGGCTTCCATCGTCGCGACGGTAGAAGTGAGATCGGCCAACTGCCCAGCGACAGCGGCGATGTCTTCATCGGCCGTCACGACTCCCGGATTCTACGCCCGAGACCGCATGGGCGAAGTAGCACAGATCGAGACTCCCACGGTGAGCTAGCGCACCCGGGCGCTGGATGACCGCGCGGATCCTCGCCAGCCTTCCTCGGGAGACAGAAGCTCCAACGGACCTGACCGTTCGGTGCTGTGCGGCCCCCTGGCGGCCTCCGGCGGCCCTGCCCAGCGGTTACAGGCGGTTCTCCGAGGGGCGTGGGGATCGAACCTCAGGTTCCCCGAAACCCGACCGCATCACGGTTTGCGCATTGAACGGGAAAAGCCCGCGGCAAGAATCGAACTTGCGCAGGCGGTTTTAGGAAGCGTGTGCTCTTCCGCTTGGCCATGCGGTCGACGCGGCGCGCACGCCACTGTGCGCGCCAGCTGGGAACGGTGCCGCCGCCAGCGCGGAGGTGCGGGTTAGTTTGAGGCGCGAAGCCTGAGGTGGAGGTCTCGGCCGATCAGGAGTAACTTCAAGCCGTTGCTTCGGAGACTGCTGGTTCTTGCGCTTGTGCCGGTCGCCGTCGTTAGCGGTTGCGGCGGTGGTAGTGGCGAGGCTGATCCAGAGAGTGCTCGTTGCACGACTCCGAACGCCACATTCGGAGATGTGGCTGACCTTGGAACTCACCGAGAGGTTGCAGTCCACTTCACTTGCCAGGAGACCGAACTCGCTGGGACGCTCTATTTGCCGAAGGAATCCGGACGCCACCCCGCCGTTGTCTGGGTACACGGAAGCGGTGAGCAACCACGGCTGGATTACGGCCCGGTCGTCGCCCCCCTCGTCGAGCACGGAATCGCGGTCTTCTCCTATGACAAGCGTGGCGTCGGTCAGTCCGAGGGCGACTGCTGTACGAGCCCTGGGCAGTACAACCTGGTTGCCGCCGACGCCGACGGGGCCGTGCTCGCCGTTCGATCGCATCCCGATATCGATGCCGACAGGGTTGGGTTCTACGGGGCGAGCGAGGCGGGCTGGGTCGTACCGCTGGCGGACAGCCGACTGAGCAAGCCAGTCGCCTTCACGGCACTCGTTGATGGCCCGGCAGTGACGACTGGCGAGGAGAAGGTCTGGAGCGACGCAGCCGGTGAGGACGAAGACGGGCCGCTGACCGCCGAGAAGAAGGTAGAGGCAACGCAGAAGTTGCAGGAAGCAGGGCCATCCGGCTTCGACCCGGCTCCGTTGATCGAGCAGATGTCGACACCGGGACTGTGGCTCTACGGCGGGGCAGACAAGTCGATCCCGACCGATCGAAGCGTCGAGATCCTGACCGGGTTGAAGCGGGCGGGGAAGGACTTCACGATCATGGTATTCCCGAAGGCCGGACACGGACTGGTCGACAACATCCCAACTGCACCCGAAGCCCCTGCGACCCTTGTCGAATGGATCCAGAAGACTGCGGCGGAGGGCTAGACCGCACGTCAGGCGCGGGGCTGTTGTCGCGAGGTCACACGACGCGTGGCGACGCTCGACGACAGCTCTCCCATCTCACCGTCGGGCATCTCATCGACGGCGTGCCAGTGGTCACGGGCCATACGAAGTCGGGGGCGATACCCGCAACGGTAGCCTCGGCCGGGTGTTGGACCACGTCGCCCTCGCCGTCTCCGACCTCGCCGCCTCCGAGCGCTTCTACCGCACCGTCCTCGCCACGCTGGGCGTCGAGCCGAGCCATGCGGACGCCGAGCTGGTCGAATGGGAGGACTTCGACATCGGGGCGACGGACGCCGAGCACCCGGTGTCGCGTGGCCTGCACGTCGGCTTCCGCGCGCCCGACCGTGCGCACGTCGACGCGTTCTGGCAGGCCGGCGTCGACGCGGGCCATCCCGACGACGGCGCGCCCGGCCCGCGCACGGTCTACGGGCCGACGTACTACGGCGGCTTCCTGCTCGACCCGGACGGCAACAGCGTCGAGGCCGTCCACGGCGAGCGCGAGACCGCGGTCCCCGACGGCCGGATCGACCACCTCTGGCTCCGCGTCCGCGACCCCCAGGCGTCCAAGCGCTTCTACGCCACCATCGCGCCGCACGCGGGGCTCCGGGTCGTCCACGACACGCCCACGGTCGTGCGCCTGGCGGGCGGTGACTACAGCTTCTCGCTCGTCCGGGACGAGCACCCGCTCACGGAGCACGTCCACCTCGCGTTCGCCGCGGACGACGACGCCACGGTTCGCGCCTTCCACGCGGCAGCGCTCGCCGCGGGCTACGCGGACCACGGCGGGCCCGGCGAGCGCGCCGTCTACCACCCGGGCTACTACGGGGCGTTCGTCCTGGACCCGGACGGGCACAACGTCGAGGTCGTCAACCACAACCGGGGCTGAGCCGTGGCCGACGACCACCGCGGCGCACGCGTCCGGGCCCGGGTGCAGGTGGCTCCGCCGCGTGCGCGCCAGTCAGCACCTGGATACAGCTGTCTCGAGTCGTCTTCTGGCGGTCAACGGGATGAGACCGGCTGCAACGGCTCTTGCGCAGCGAGTGGCCAAGCGGGCAGTCTCACTCGCCCATTTTGTCCACGACCCCACGCGACGAATCCGCGCTGTTGGGGCCTGGTAGCGGCTCGGATCATCGGCGCAGCAGCGTGCGAGCTCCTGATCGCGAGAACTGCGACGCCTTCACCGAGCATGCTCCCCCTCACAAGCCGGTCGAAAGTCTGTCCGCGCGGCCGTCTGTCAGGCCGCCTGTGAGTGAGCGGGCTGCATGAAGGCCCCGATGATCCAAAGCAGCGGGAAGAAGATTCCGAGGAAGAACATCCAGCCATGTCCGTTTCGGAGCGTCCTGATGCCGAGCCAGACGAAGAGGACGATCCAGATGAGAGCGCCAAAGCCGATTCCCCACCACATGAGCTACCTCCGTGAGTAGCGATCAGGGTTCTGTCTCGCTGTAGTTGTCTGCTGAGCAGACGTTTCCTGCTGGCGGGGGGCTGGCCTACCCTCCCCTGCAACTGGCACGAAGGCGAGGGCCTGATCGCTCGGTTCCACCTACTCTCGAAGTAGGAGGTCACCGGCTGTGCCGGGCGTCCCTGCACCACGAAGTCCTCGGGCTGCGGGCCTGCTTCTGGAGGATCCCCGGCCAGCGCGAGACGCCGCAGGAGATGCGAGACGAATGACGCAGGAACGCGACTCGGGGCAATGTCAGCGGCGCTGGCCCTGCATGTCGCGCAGCAGCGTCTCGACCGCCGACAGGCGACTGGAGACGTCTTCCAGCAGACGGCGCGTCTCGTCTTGGTAAGCCCGTTGGGCATCCTCCATGACCGTGCGATGCGTCTTCTGCTCCTCCTCGACGAACAGCGAGGTTACGACCGCCGTCAGGAAGGCGATGAAGGTGACACCCACGATGATGACGACGCTGCCCACGACGCGACCCCACCCCGTGTGTGGGACGACATCGCCGTAGCCGACCGTGCCAAGCGTGACCACGGCCCACCACACCGCCGTGCCGTAGTTCGGGAAGTCCTCCTTGTCGACGATCGTGACGACGAAGCCAGCGAGGAGCGCAACAGTGAGCGTCGTGAAGGCGAGGAAGGGGAAGACTCGCCGATCCGCAACGGCACGTCGCGTGCGTGTGCGGACGAATGAGCGTCTCGTCTCTGCCACCCCTTGGAGTGTGCTGATCGGCACGGATGCCTCTCGTCATGCCGACGGGCAACACGCGGCCGCTCGTACAGACAGTGCCCCCGGCAAGAATCGAACTTGCGCACGCGGTTTAGGAAACCGCTGCTCTATCCACTGAGCTACGGGGGCGCGACGGGGAGGGTAGCGGGGCCCTTGCGTCCGTCCGTCGCCGCGTCGGCCCCGAGGCAGCGACCGGGTTATGATCGTCGCGTGCCAGCGGTCGCCGACGAGCTGAAGGCCGTGAAGCTCTTCGCGGGGCTCAGCCAGCGGCAGCTGCGCCAGCTCGCTCGCCTCATGAAGGAACGGTCGTACCGGCCGGGCGTGACCGTCGTCGAGGAAGGGACGATGAGCGGCGTCGGGTTCTTCATCGTCGCCGAAGGGGAGGCGTCCGTCAGCGTCGACGGCCAGGAGGTCGCGCGGATCGGCCCCGGCAGCCACTTCGGTGAGCTCGCGCTCATCAACGAGGACGCGCGCACCGCTTCGGTGACGGCGGTTACGCGCCTTCGCTGTCACGTGATCGCGTTCTGGGACTTCCGGAAGTTCGCGCGGGACAACCCGGACGTCGCGTGGCGGCTCCTCCAGCACGTCGCGACGCTTCTCGTGGCCGAGCGGACGCGGAACGCCCGCGCGGCGCTCGCGCTCGCCTGAGCTCCGGGCTACGGAAAACCCGCAAACGGTCTGCTCCGAACCGCTGAGGCTCGGGCGACGGATGCCGCCTACGGTCGTCGTGATACCGACGAACGGAGGAACGAACGATGTCCAGCCATCCCGCGACCGTTCCCACACCGCGCCCGGCGGGCGGTCCGGGTGGCTCGAGCGCCGTCTGGAAGGTGGCCGTCCTGCTGCTCGGCATCGCGGTGGGAGTGCTCGCGATCGCGGCCGTGGCCGCGGTCCAGGCGGCCGATCAGGCGCGCGACGAGGTCGATGCCGCCGCGCAGCCTTCAAATGCCGCCGCGGCGGCGGTGCACGACCACTCCGCAGCCGCCAGCGCGAATCAGAGCCTGCCGCTCCAGAGCTTCGCCGGGACGACGGGCGCGAACGCCGACGCGCTGGCCAAGGCGCACGCCGCGTACGACGCGACGCTACCGCCGGTCCCTGCGGGCGACCTCGTGAAGATCCACATGACCCTGAAGGACATGGTCGTCGAGATCGCGCCGGGCGTGAGGTACAACACCTGGGCGTTCGACGGCCACGGTGCTCCCGGCCCGATCCTCCACGTGCGGCAGGGCCAGACGGTCCAGATGACCCTGACGAACGGCGGCACGATCCCGCACTCGATCGACTTCCACGCGGCGCGGATCGCGCCGAACCTCGCGTTTCGGGACGTAGCTCCCGGTGAGTCGTTCACCTTCCACTTCACGGCGAACGACCCCGGGGTCTTCATGTACCACTGCGGCACGAAGCCGGTGCTCGCGCACATCGCAAACGGGATGTACGGGGCGCTGGTCGTTGACCCCGCGACGCCGCTCCCGAAGGCCGACAAGCAGTACGTCCTCGTCGCGAGCGAGTGGTACCTGAACGGGGACGGGGTGTCGGCGCCTGCCTCGCTCGACATGAGCAAGGCGCGCGCGACGATGCCCGACTGGACGACCTTCAACGGCTATGCGAACCAGTACGTCACGCATCCGCTGACCGCAAAGCCGGGTGAGACCGTGCGCTTCTACGTCGTCGCGGCCGGGCCGACTCTCGACACGAACTTCCACGTCGTCGGGACGCTTCTCGACCGCGCCTGGGTGAACGGTGACATGACGCACCACCAGACCGACGTCCAGACGGTGGGCGTCCCCGCGGGCGGTGGCGCGGTGTTCGACGTGAAGATCGACGAGGAGGGTCTCTATCCGTTCGTCAGCCACGCGTTCGCGCACGTCGATCTCGGGCAGGTCGGCTTGCTCAAGGTCGGCAACCCGAAGGGCACGATGACTCACTGAGCCACGAACGGTTCCCGAGGTGCCTCGCGGTGGCGGGGCACCTCGGGCGTTCCCCCTCAGACCAGGCTTCCCGTCTCCGCAATCAGGCGCGCGCGGGCTCTGCGTGCCCGCGCCTGGTCCAGAGCGCGACGGCTGCGGCAGCGCCGGCGGCAACCCCGAGGCCGGCGAGGACGCCGTTCCGGACCTTGTGACTCTCGCGGTGCTCGATCCGGCGGCGCGCGACGAGGTACACGACCCACCCGAGCAGCGCATTTCGCTTCGTGAAGATCTTCATGTCTCGGGTCTACCCGAGAGAGGACGATCGGAAACGACTGCGGCCCGGACAGAGGTGCCCGTGGTTGACTGGCCCGCGTGACGCGCACCGGGCTCGAGCAGCGACGGGCCCGTGAGGGCCAGCTCGCGATCGCGGTCGCGGCGACGGCCTGGTCGACGGCCGGGCTCGCCCAGCGGCAGCTCGATGCGACGCCGGTCACGCAGGTGGCGGGGCGCGCGGCGTTCGCCGCGCTCGCGCTCTTCGCCCTCGTGGTCGCGACCCAGCGGTCGCAAACCGTTCGCGCGTTCAGGGAGATGGGCCGCTGGGGCCTCGCGATGACCGTGTTCCTCGGCCTCTCGTCGGGCATCTTCCTGCTCTCGCTGAACTACACGACCGTCGCGAACGTCCTGTTCATGCAGGCGGCGGCGCCGATGATGGCGGCGCTGCTCGGCTGGCTGTTCCTGCGGGAGCGCATCGACCGGAGAACCTGGCTGTCGCTGCTGCTCGCGGGCGCGGGTGTCGTCCTGATGGCGGCGGGGTCGTTCGAGGCGGGGGCCGCCGCGATCTTCCTGCCCCTCGTGATGACGGCCTCCTTCGCGGCGGTGATCGTCATCGCGCGTCACCGGAGGGATGTCTCGATGATGCCCGCGACGTGCGCCTCGCAGGTGCTCGTGGTCGCGGTCTGCCTTCCGTTCGCGAGCCTCGGCTCAGTCGGTGACGACGACTGGCTGGTGCTCGCCGCGCTCGGGGTCGGCCAGATGGGTGTGGGGCTTGCGCTCCTGACCGTCGGTGCCCGGCTGATCCCACCGGCGCAGGTCGCGGTGATCTCCCTGCTCGAGATCGTGCTCGGGCCGCTCTGGGTGTGGCTCGCGTACGCGGAGCGCCCGACCGCGGCGACCGTGGCGGGCGGCGCGGTGGTCGTGGCGGCGGTCGTCGTGCAGGCGTGGCGTCCCGGGCCCGGACGGGGGCGTGCCCGTCCCGTCCCGGTGCCGGAGTCAGTGCCCGAAGCCCACGTCTGAGGCGGGGCGCAGGACCTTGCCGGGATTCATGATCCCGTGCGGGTCGAAGAGCTCCTTGATCCCGCGCATCAGCGGCAGCAGGTCGGGATGCTCGCGTTCGAGCGCGTCGCGCTTCCCGAGCCCGATGCCGTGCTCGCCCGTGCATGTCCCTCCGCGTGCGAGCGCATCCGTGATGAGCACGTCGACGAGCTCGTCCGCCTCGGCCAACTCGGCCGCATCGTCGGGGTCGACGTGGAGGGCGACGTGGACGTTCCCGTCCCCCGCGTGCCCGAGGATCCCCGCCACGAGCCCGCGCCGGTCGACCTCCGCCCGCGCGAGCGAGACCGTGGCGGCGAGCTCGGACAGCGGCACGCAGACGTCGGTCGCGCGAGGGCGCTTGCCGGGCGCCGCAGCCGCCGCCGCGTGGGCCGCGGCGTGCCGCGCCGCCCACAGCCGGGCGCGCGCGGTCGGATCGCGCTCGGCGACGACGTCCTCAGCGCCCTCCTCCGTCGCGACCGCACGGACGAGCTCGAGATCGGATGCGACCGACTGCTCCGAACCGTCGGCCTCGACGAAGAGCGTGGGCACGGGTGGGAGGTCGGTGCCTTCGTGGGCGTTGATCGCGGACGCCGTCCAGCCGTCGATCAGCTCGGCGCGGGTCACCCCGACACCGGCGGCGACGATCGCGACAGCGGCGCGCGCGGCGGCGGCGACGTCGGGGAAGGCGATCCGGAGCACGACCGCGTGCTCGGGGATCCCGTGGAGGCGCAGCGTCAGCTCGGTGATCACGGCGAGCGTGCCCTCGGAGCCGACGAAGAGGCCGACCACGTCGTAGCCGGCGGACGTCTTCGGCGCTGCGCTCCCGGCCCGGATCACGCTGCCGTCGGCCAGCACGGCCTCGAGGGCGAGCACGTTCTGGCGCATCTTGCCGTAGCGCACCGTCGTTGTCCCGGCCGCGTTCGTCGCGGCCATGCCGCCGAGCGTGGCGTCGGCGCCGGGGTCGACGGGGAAGAAGAGGCCGTGCGGGGCCGCGGCCCGGCCGAGGGCGCTCCGCGTCACGCCTGCCTGGACGGTTGCGGTGAGATTCTCCGGCGCCACCCCGACGATCCGGTCCATCCGCGTCAGGTCGAGCGAGATGCCGCCCGCCACCGGGATCACGTGCCCTTCGAGGCTCGTGCCCGCGCCGAACGGCGTGATGGGAACGCGGTGCTCGTCGGCGAGGGCGAGCACCGCGGACACCTCGGCGGTGCTCTCCACCTTGACGACGACGTCGGGTCGGTGCGGGCGGTGGAAGGAGATGTCGCCCGCGTGGAGGTCGAGCTCGGACTCGCCGGTCGAGACACGAGCCGGGTCGCCGATCGCCCGGGCCAGCGCGGCGCGCAGCTCCTCCGCGTTCACTTCTCGCGGGGCTGCCAGGAGAAGCGCTTCGCGGCGACCAGGTAGCCCCCCACGCCCCACGCGGCCAGCACCGCGACGGCGGTCAGGTCGCTCGTGAGGTACTCGCCGTGCAGGTACGCCTCCTTGGTCAGCCGCAACAGGTACGTGAGCGGCAGCACCTCGGCGATCTTCTGGAGCACTTCGGGGTAGTCGTTCGTCGAGCCGAACGAGCCCGAGAGGAACGCCATCGGCAGGACGATCAGGTTCACGACCGCCGAGGCGCCCTCGTCGGAGCGGATCAGCGACGCGACGCCGAAACCCATTCCCGCGAATGCCGCGACGCCGACGAGGAGCACGACGACGAGCCCAACCCACGTCATCGGCGCGTCGGCGTCGAACAGGATGAAGCCGAGCAGGATCGTGAGGGTCATCTGGAGCAGGAATACGACGAGCGTCGAGAGGACGACCGCGAGGAGGTACGTCCAGGCGGGCAGCGGCGTCGCGCGCAGCCGCTTGAGCAGCCCGGACTCGCGGCGCACGACGAGCGAGATCGCGAGCCCGGCGAGCGCGGTGTTCGCGCACCCGTAGCCGAGCATCCCGACGAGGAGCACGTCGACCGCCCGCTCGCCGTCGATCGTGTCGCTGTAGACCGACCCGAGCAGGAGGAACAGCATCGGGGGGAACACGAAGACGAACACGGCGGCCTCGCGGTTCCGCCAGAAGAGCATCTGCTGGATCCGCACCTCGTGTCGGAGGAGGGCGAGCGTCCGTCCGAGGCCTACGCGCGAGCCGGCCCCGCTGGCGCTGCGTCCTTCGACGTGCGAAGAGCTCACTCGGCCGGCTCCTCGTCGACGAGCCCGAGGTAGACGTCCTCGAGCGTCGGACGGCGGACCTCTAGCCCCTCGAGCTCTCGGCCATCGGCGAGCGCGGCCGTCGTCAGCTCGGCGAGGACGCGGGTCGGCTCCGCCGTCGCGACCACGACGTCCTTGCCGTTCTCGCGGTACCGGACCTCGACCTCCGGCGTGACGCCGATCAGCTCCTGTGGCGTCCCGATGCGCACGACCTGCCCCTCGCGGATCACGGCGACGCGATCGGCGAGCTGCTGGGCCTCGTCGAGGTAGTGCGTCGTCAGCACGATCGTCTTCCCGAGCGCGCGCAGCGAGCGGACGAGGTCCCACGCGGTCCGACGAGCGCTCGGGTCGAACCCGGTGGTCGGCTCGTCGAGGAACACGAGCTCCGGGTCTCCGATCAGCGCCACGCCGAGGTCGAGTCGCCGTTTCTGCCCGCCCGAGAGGGTCTTCACCTGCGCACCTGCCTTGTCAGCGAGGCCGACGAGGTCGATCACCTCGTCGACGTCGCGCGGCCGCGCGTAGTACCCCGCGAACATCCTGTGCACCTCGCCGACCGTGAGGAGCGCAGGCGGGTCGGAGTGCTGGAGGACGACCCCGATCCGCTCCCGGTGTGCCGAACCGGCCTGCCACGGGTCGACGCCGAGCACCTCGACGTCGCCACCGTCGCGCTCCCGGTAGCCCTCCAGGATCTCGACCGTCGTCGTCTTCCCCGCGCCGTTGGGTCCGAGGAGCCCGAAGACCTCGCCCGGCTGGACGTCGAAGTCGATTCCCCGGACGGCCTCGTGCTCGCCGTAGGACTTGCGCAACGCGCGGACCGAGATCGCGGCGGCGCCGGCGCTCACGCGTCGAGCTCGAGCGGGAACGAGTCGCCCACCTGGAAGCCGGGATCGTTGCCCGTCACCGCCAGCATGATCCCCGAGCAGTCGGGCTGGTGGCAGACGGCCGCCACGGGGCCGGCGAGGCCCGCCACCGCCGCGCGGAGGGAGTCGGCGGTCGCTCCCGGGGCGAGCTCATCGCGGACGAGGACGTCGCAACCGAGCCGCTCGGCGACCGGTTCCGCGGTCTGACGCGCGCGGGTCAGTGGGCTCGTGAGCACGGCTCGCGGGGGCTCGTCGAGCCGGGCGAGTCGCTCCGCGAGGAGCTTCGCGCCGTCCCGGCCTGCCCTGGTCAGCTCCCGGAGCTCGTCGGGCTCGCCGGCTTGAGCCTCGGCGTGGCGACAGAGGTGGATGCGCATCCGCGTCGAGCATAGTCGCACCCTCGCGGCGGGCCTGCGGGACGCGTCCGGTCTGCTGCTACAACGTCTCCATGCACGACAGGACGCTCGGGCGCGCGGCGTTCCTCGGGCTCGTCGGCGCCGGTGTCGCCGGGCTGTTCGTCGGCCGCGACGCGCTGGGCCTGCTCGGCAAGGCCGTGCCGAACAGCGTCGGGTCGATCGTGCCGACCGGCGGTTGGCGGATCTACACGATCGGCAGCTCGATCCCGCGACTCGACCCGAAGGCATACCGCCTCACGATCGGGGGAGCCGTCGACCGGCCGGTGACCTACACGCTCGACGACCTGCGCGCCCTGCCGCGTGCCGAGCAGGTCTCCGACTTCAAGTGCGTCACGGGCTGGCGGGTCGAGAACGTCCGCTGGGGCGGCGTCCGGTTCCACGACCTCCTCGCCGAGGCCGGCCTCCGCCCGAGCTCGAAGACGCTCAGGTTCGTCTCCGCCGAGGTTCCCTACGACGACACGCTCACGCTGCCGCAGGCGTTCGGCGGCGACGTGCTGCTCGCGCTCGACATGGACGGCCAGCCGCTCTCGCACGGGCACGGCTATCCCGCGCGGGTCGTGATGCCGCGCATGTACGGCTACAAGAGCGTGAAGTGGGTGACGCGGATAGAGGCGCGGACGACGTACGACGATCTCGGCTTCTGGGAGCAGCGCGGGTACGACAAGGACGCGTGGATCGGCGCGTCCAACGGCTTTTAGTGCCCCTCCCAGCAATGCCCTCCAGGTTCCTGGCGCGCGATGAGCGGCGCCATGCGTCGTCCTCGGTCGCCCCGATACCTTCGGGTATCGGGGCTCCCTGCGTCCTAGCCTGGCTTGCTCCTCACGCGCCAGGAACGTGGCCGCATCACTGGAAGGGGCACTGATGCCGCCGCGGATGATCGCACGCTTCGGCCGCACGGAGCGGGCGCTGCACTGGGTGCACGCGACGGGGTTCTTCGCGATGCTCGCGACGGGGCTCGTGCTCTACCTCCCTGCCCTCTCGGAGCTGGTGGCACGACGGAACCTCGTCAAGAACATCCACATCTTCTCTGCGGTCGCCTGGGCGGTCGCGATCGTGGTCGTGCTCGTACTCGGCGACCGGCGGCGGCTCGCCGAGGACTGGCGCGAGATCGAGACCCTCGACCGGGACGACCGGAGCTGGCTGCTCGGCCGACCCGCTGCGCAGGGCCGCTTCAACGCGGGACAGAAGGTCAACGCGATCGTCACCGCGGCGTTCGCGGTGCTGTTTGCGATCTCCGGGTTCTTCCTCTGGCTCGGCGAGCGCGACCACCGGTTCCTCTTCGACGGCACCGGCACCGTGCACGACACCCTGACGCTGATCTCCGTCGGGCTCGTGTCCGGTCACCTCTACCTCGCGCTCATCCACCCGACGACGCGGCATGCGCTCCGCGGGATGACGCTTGGCGAGGTGCGGGAGGACTGGGCACGCGAGCACCATCCGAAGTGGCTCGAGGAGCGGCGCGGGCTATAACCAGCGGGTGGCCGCGTATCGCTATGTCGTCGCGGACGTCTTCACTTGGACGCCGCTGACGGGAAACCAGCTCGCGGTCTTCACCGACGCGAGAGGCCTCGACGGCGAGACGATGCAGGCGCTCGCGCTCGAGATCGGCTTCTCCGAGACGGTTTTCGTGCTCCCGCCCGAGGAGGGCGGCACCGCGAGGATGCGGATCTTCAACCCGAAGGAGGAAATGCCCTTCGCGGGGCACCCCGTCCTGGGAACCGCGTTCGTGCTCGGCGCGCCGCTCCAGCGCGGTGTGATCGAGCTGGAGACCGGGGCCGGGATCGTGCCGGTGTCGCTCGAGCGGGACGAGCGCGGCGCGATCGTGTTCGGGCGGATGAGCCAGCCGGTGCCATCCGTCGAGGCGGCCGACGAGAAGCGCGTGCTCGCCGCGCTCGGCGTCGACCGCTCGGAGCTCCCCGTCGAGCTCTACGACAACGGCGCGCGCCACTACGTCGTCACGCTCTCCTCGGAGGAGGCGATCTCGGCGCTCCGACCCGACTACGGGGCCGTCGCAGACCTGAGGGTCACCGGGCTCAACGCGGTCGCCGGCTCCGGCACGCGCTGGCGCAGCCGGATGTTCTGGGCAAGCGGGGAGGACGCCGCGACGGGGTCCGCTGCAGGGCCGATTGCCTGTCACCTCGCGCGCCACGGCGCGATCGCCTGGGGCGAGGAGATCATCCTCGAGCAGGGCGTCGAGATGGGGCGGCCGTCGATTCTCCACGCCCGGGCGGAGGGGCTGGACGCCACGATCGAGGCCGTCGAGGTCGGCGGCTCGGCGGTCGTGGTTGCCCGCGGCGAGTTCCGCCTTCCCGGCTAGCCGCCGAACTTCGCCACGAGCTGGTCGAGGTCGTCGTCGGCGGGGAGCTTCCCGTCCGGCGTGAGCCCGTTCACCACCTGCGGGACGACCTGGGCGAGGACGTCGGCGGCCTCGTCGTTGGTGATCCCGGCCTGTTGCGCGAGCTCGCTGACGGTGTCGTCGCCGACGACGCTCCGAACCTCCTGGCCCGACACGGGCGCGTTCGCACCGGTTCCGACCCAGGAGTCCGCCTGTGCGGACAGGCCGCTGGTCTGGGCGCCCTGCAGCAGCTTCGAGAGGCCGCCGCTCTTCAGGAGCTTCGCGAGGAGCGGGCCGAGCGCAGCCGCGACCGCGGTCACGTTCATGCCCTTCGCAGCCGTGCCCGGGCTCCCGCTCGAGCCGCCGCCGAGGAGCCCGCCGAGCACGTCCTCGAGCCCGCCCTGCGCGCCTCCGCTGCTCCCGCCGAGCAGACCGCCGAGGAGGTCGTTCAGGCCACCTCCGCCACTTCCCCCGCCCTGCTTCGTGAGGCTGCCGAGCAGATCGTCGAGCCCTGCCATGCCGATCACCTCCGATCGTCCGTGAAGGCCGATCGTCCCACACTTGCCCTCAGAACTCGTCGAGGAGCGCCACGCTCGTGATCTCGGGCAGCTCGACCTCCAGCGCCGCCCAGAACCGGCCCCCGTCGCGCGAGACGTGAAGCCGTTCTGCCGTGGCGAACAGGACGAGGTCCGGGTGATCGGCGGAAATCGCGACGTCCACTCCGCGGCCCAGCCCAGCGCCCGCCTCCCGCCAGGTCAGCCCACCGTCGTTCGAGACGACGAGCGGAGGTCGGCGGTCGACGATCGCGACGACGGTCGAGCCCGAAGCCGCCGCGGCGACGAGCAGCGGCAGGTCGACGTGGGGTCGGGGAGCGTGCTCGAGCGGCTCGTCGGAGATCCCGACGACATCCTCCTCCTCGAGGTCGACGACGGCGGTGCCGAGCGAGCAGGCGACGAGCGCTGTGGTCATGGCCGGGCGATGAGCTCGGAGACGACGACGGCTGCCCGTTCGGCGGCGGCCGCAGGCGCAAGTCCCCGTCCGCGTGCGTCGACGTAGACGAGCGAGAACGCATCGCCCGCCCCCGTCGGGTCGACCGGGCCGTTGACGGGCACCGCGCCGATCGCGACCAGCTCGCCGTCCGCGACGACGACGGCGCCGCGCGAGCCCAGTGTGACGATGACCTCCGGCACCCCGAGCGCCTCGAGCGAGGCCTGGTCGATCCCGCCGGCGACGATCGCGGCCTCGTCCTCGTTGAGCTTCAGCACCGCGAGGTTGCGGAGCAGGCCGCGGTCAAACTCGGCGTTCTCGCGGAGCGGGCCTCGCGCGGAGACCCGGGTGAGCCCGTGCGCGTCGAGAAGCAGCCGGCGACCGCCTCGGGCCAGTGCGCCGAGCGCTCCCGGGTCGAAATGCGACCGCAGGAGGGCTCCTACGATCACCCAGTCGCACGCCGCGAGGGACTCGGCTGCCCAGGTGTCGGCGTCCGCCGCGCCCCAGGCATCGCCCACGGCGTCGACGACCATGATCCGCCGGTCGCCCTCGTAGTGGAAGCTAAAGGCCGTCGTCTCGGCAACGTCGACGCTGGCCACCGGGAGGCCGAACGACACGAGCGGCCGGAGGGCCAAAGCCTCGTCCCTCACGCCGCAACGGGTCACGGCGACCGCGTCCGCCCCGATGTGGGCGGCGGTGCGAGCCGCGTGGTACACGGTGCCGCCCGGTCTCGGAGCTCCGCCTGCGACCCGGTCGAGCGAGAGGTTCCCAACGAGCGCGATGCGGCTCACGCCCGAACCGCCCCGATCCGCACGACGCGCGCCGCGCCCGCGACGAGCAGCGCGACGACGAACGACACGACGAAGCTCGGGAGCGTCGCGCCGATCTGCCACGACGGCGGATCGAGCCGCTGCACCTGCTCGACCCACCAGCTCGGCCCCGTCGGCGAGAGCCACTGGTACGCGACGAAGCCCGCGGCCCAGGCGAGGAGCGCACCGACACGCGTCGGGCCGGCGTCGAGCAGCTCGGCACCGATGTACTGGCGCCCGGAGACGAGCCAGTCGGCGAGCAATACGGCGAAGAGAGGCACGAAGCACGAGCCGAGGAGGAAGAGGAACGACTGAAAGCTCGAGAGCTCGAGGGTGAGCGCGCCGATCGTGCCGACCGTCGTCGTGAGCGCGATCAGGAGCCGCTGCGGGACGGCGGGCGCCAGGTTCTGCAGCGAGACCGCCCCGGAGTAGGCGTTCGCGAAGGCCTCGTCGGTCTCTGCGACGGTCAGGGCGAGCAGGACGACGAGCGCGAGCGCGCCGCCGGAGGCGATCGCCGCGGGAAGGGCGGCGGCGTCCGACACGTCGCGCGTAAGCAACACGACGGCACCGAGCGCGAGGAGGAGCGCGTCGGGAATCGCATAGCCGAGGCCCGTGCCCCAGAACGCACCGCGCGGCGACCGTGCGAAGCGCGTGTAGTCGGCGGCGAGAGGAATCCACGAGACCGTGACGCCGACGACGAGGTCGACGCCCTGCCAGGTCGAGAGCCCGCCCTCGCCGGGCCGGTTCCAGGCGTCCTCGAGCCCCCCGCCGGTCAGCCCCCACCACGCGAGGTACGCGATCGCGAGCGGGACGACCCAGACGGCGAGCTTCCGGACGACGGTGCGGACGACACCGATCGGCCCCATCAGCCCGAGGCCGAGCGTGGCCGCGCCGAACGCGAGCGTCCACGCCCAGCGCGCCTCGAATCCGAACACCTCGTCCGAGAGGGCGGCCGCGGCGGTCGCGATCACCAGGAGCTCGAAGATCGTCCAGCCGAGGCACTGCACGACGTTGACGACCGTCGGCACGTACGAGCCGCGGGTTCCGAGCGGCGCCCGCAGCAGCACCATCGCGGGGACACGGGCCTGCGCGCCGATCGCGGCCGCCGTCGCGAGCATGAGGTTGCCGACGAGGCAGCCGACGGCGATCGCGACGAGCGCGCTCGGCAGCGAGAGCGACGGCACGAGCACCGCACCGGCGACGACCACGAGGAGCGAGACGCCGAGGTTGCCCCAGAGGAGCCCGAGGTCGACACCACCGAGCACGCGGAGCCTCTCGGGGACCGGCTCGATCCCCCAGGATCCCTCGTGCCCGCTCAGTACGCGCCGCGTCCCGAGAGGACGGCAGGGATCGTCCGCGCGATGATCGTCACGTCCGACCAGATCGACCAGTTCTCGATGTAGGTGAAGTCGAGCCGGACGAGGTCGTCGAACTCGAGCCCCGAGCGACCCGAGATCTGCCACAGCCCGGTCATTCCCGGCAGCACGTGGTACCGGGCCTTGTGCCAGTCGGAGAGCATCGCGTGGTCGCGGAGCGGGAGCGGCCGCGGGCCGACGAGGCTCATCTCACCGCGGAGGACGTTCAGGAGCTGAGGCAGCTCGTCGAACGAGAACCGGCGGAGCGTCCGGCCGACGCGCGTGACGCGCGGGTCGTCCCGGATCTTGAACAACGCGCCCGACGCCTCGTTCTCCTCCTCCAACTCACCCTGTCGGTCGGCGGCGTCGGCGACCATCGTCCGGAACTTGAGCATCCCGAACTCGCGCTCGCCGACGCCGATGCGGCGGTCGACGTAGAAGACGGGACCGCGCGACTCGAGCTTGATCGCCGCCGCGACGAGGAGCCACAGCGGGATCCCGACGACGGCGAGCAGCGCCGCGACGACGAGGTCGAAGGCGCGCTTCGAGAGCCAGGCGAAGCCGCTCAGCACCGGCGGCCGCAGCTCGAAGAGCGGGACGCCCTGGCCGGGGACGTATTGCCCCTCGTGGAGGAGCAGGTCGGTCGTCGCGGGCGCGAGCTTGACCTTCACCGCGTGCCGGTGAGCGAGTTGGACGACGTCGAGCACGGTCTGCTCGTCGAAGTCCGCCTCAGTGAGGACGACCTCGTCGGGCCGGTCGCGCTCCAGCATCGCCGCGAGGCGGTCGAGCGGCGGTGACGAGGCAGGACCGGAGAGCGTGCCGACGATGTCGATCCCGAGCCCGCCCTGTGGCGCGCGCAGCTGCCGCTCGAGGTGCCGGAGGCTGTCCTGCTCGCCGACGAGCAGGAGCCTGCGCCGGACCCCGGCGACGCGCATCAGCTCGAGTGCGATCGAGCCGTACGCGGCGCGGAGCGCGCCGATCGCGAGCGCGCTCGTGACGACCGCGGTCGGGATCAACCCGGTCGTCGTGAACTCGTGGTCGGTGCCGAGCCCGAACGCGAGGACGATCAGCGCGACGAGGATCAGCGCGCCGAGGATCCGTCCCGCCCCGGCACGCCGCTCGCGCGGGGCGTAGAGGCCGCTCTGGAGGAACACGAGCACGGTGATCGGTGCGAGGAACGGAAGCCAGTCCGCCGGCCCCGTCTTCCAGAGCAGCGACCAGTAGATCGTGTCGCCGTACACGACGGAGCGCAGCACGAGCGCGATGTAGACCCCCAGGGCAAGGCCCGCGACGTCCGCTGCGACGAGCGCGAGCACGCTGAGCGCGCGTCGCACGAGGCCGACGAGCGGGCCACGTGAGGCGACATAGAGCCTGGCGCGGCGGACGTCATCTGCGCCGGCCGGTGGGCCGGCGCTCTCGACCGCCCTCGTTCGAGTCGGCACGACGGGATTCTACGTCGGGCCTCCGACCGCGCCGTTCTCCGTGCCCCCCGGCTCGCCGCGCCAGACGTCCCCCCAGCTCACGACGGGTGCCGTGCCGAGCGACTCGGCAACCGCGTCCAGGTCGCTCGGGGGGCGACGGCGCGAGAGGAGGCGCAGCCCGAGCTCGATCAGCCGGCGCCGACGCGGGTCGACGAGGTCGGTGTCATGGAAGTACGCGTGCACCTGTGCGGGCAGCCCGGGGCGAAGGACGGCGCGGAGCAGGTCGCCCGCGCCGTGCGTCGTCGGCACCGCCCTGAGGGTCGTCCCGCCGAGCTCGATCCGGGCCGGCCGACGGAGCTCGGCCCAGGCAGCCTTCTCGGCCAGGTACGGAGGGCGAGTCGGGCGCGGCGTGACATCGACGTAGCCGAGCGCCGCGCACGCCTCCGCGACGGCCGCGTCCGTGTACCAGCCGCCGCCGCAAAAGAGCGTCGGGGCGAGACCGCGGGTGCGGAGCCACGCGCCTTCCCTGGTGACGCGCTCACCGGGCTCGCCGCCGGTCGGACGGGCGTGCGTCGGGCTCGTGAAGTGTGTGTGGTGGCCGAGAGGCCCGAGAGCCGACGCCGCGCGCGCGCGCTCGAGCCACGTCGCCTCGTCGTGCTCGCCCGCTTCCGGGTCGGGTGGCCGGATCAGCGCCGCGACGCGGATCCCGCCGGGCGGGCGCTGCTGCAGCGCGGCGAGCGCGGCCCACACGCGGTCGTCGAGCGGTCGTTCGACGTGGCAGGAGACGACTGCGTACCGTTCCATGACCGTGGGCGGCATCGCGCAACGCATACCACGTTCCGCCGTCCCCCTCGTGATCACCGCCGCTGCGTTGCCGCGTCTCGCGGTGCTCGCCGTCGAGCGGAGCGACGTCCTTACCCGGTACGTCGAGAAGAGCGACACCTTCGCGCGGACGCTCGTGTCGAGCGGGACGTTCGGCTTCCTCCCCGGCGTCCCGTCGGCCTACACGCAACCGCTCTACGCGTGGTTCCTCGCCGCCCTCTACTGGCCGCTCGAGCGCACGTGGCTCGTGGTCGGGCTCGCGCAGATCGCCGTCGCGGTCGCCACCGCGCTCGTCGTCCTCGCCATCGGCACGCGGATCTCGTCGGTCACGACCGGGGTGATCGCCGCGCTCGTCGCGACCCTGCATCCGTACCTCGTCTGGCACGACGTCCACGTGAACCGGGAGATCCTCGACGGGTTCCTCCTCGCGCTGCTCGTGCTCTTCGCGCTGGTCGCCTACGAGCGGGCGTCTCCTGCATACGCCGCCGCGTCGGGGGCGGTCGCCGGGCTCGCGATCCTCTCGAACGCGCGTCTCCTGCTCCTGCCGCTCGTGCTCGTCCCGTACGTCGCCTGGCGCGCGGTCGGTCGCCGCGTGCTCCTCGCGGTGCTCGTGGTCGGGGCGGCCGCCGTCGTGGTGGCGCCGTGGGTCGTCCGGAACCAGGTCGTGATCGGCTGCGCGACGATCACGACGGACAGCCGGGCCCTCTGGAAGGCGAACAACCCCGCGACCCACGCGGTCCTCGCCCGCGGCGGGTGGATCGACGACGTGCCCGACCTCCCGAACGTCCCGCCCTGGCCGGAGAAGGCGGCCGGGATCTCGGTGGCGGCCGCGAAGGCGGTCGACGAGTGTGCCCAGTCCCGGTTCTACCGCGACCAGGTCTTCGACTTCTGGCGCGACCACCCCGGCGAAAAGGCGCGCCTCGCGGCGCAGGCGGTCGGGATGCTCTGGTCGCCGTTCACGAGCGTGACGGCGGACGAGGCCGGCCAGCAGGGCGTCTCCGACCTCGCCCAGCGCACCGTCGAGCCGGCTTTCGCGCTGGTGCTCTACGCGCTCGCGCTGTGGGGCGCGTTCCTCGCGCCGCGGCGGTTCGTCGCGCTCGCGGCGCTCCTCCTCGCGTTCAACACGCTGATGGCGATGGTGTTCGCCGGGACGACGCGCTACCGCGCCCCGTGGGACTTCCTGCTCGCGCTGCTCGCGGCGTTCGCGCTCGAGCGCGCCTGGGAGCTGGTCCGCGAGCGCCGTCGCACGCCGGTCTCGAACGCCGCCAGGTAGAGCCTTTCGGTCTGCTCGGTGCAGCGGTCCTGCGAAAACGCGGAGAGCGCGCGTTCCCGTCCGGCCGCGCCGAAGACTGCGGCGCGCGACGGGTCGCGGGCGAGCTCGGCGATCGCTCCGGCCAGAGCGGCGGGGTCGCCCGACGGCACGACGAGCCCCGTCTCGCCCGCTGCCACGATCTCCGGGAGACCCCCGACGTCGCTCGCGATCACGGCCCGGCCGCGCTCCATCGCCTCGAGCGCGACCATGCCGAACCCCTCGCCGAACGAGGGCACGACGACGATCTCGGCGCGCTCATACACGGGCGCCGGCGGGGCGACCCTGCCGAGGAACGTGACGCGATCCGCGAGACCGAGCCGCGCCACCGTTGCACGGAGCTGCGACTCGAGGGGCCCGTCCCCCGCGATCTCGAGGGTGAGCTCCGGCACCTCCTCGCGCACCAGCCGCAGCGCCTCGAGCAGCACCTCGTGCCCCTTGATCGGGATCAGCCTGCCGACGATCGCGAGTCGCGGCTCTCCGGGGGGTGGCGGAGGTGCGAGGCCCGGCTCGATGCCGTAGTGGACGACCTCGAACGCGGACGCGTCGAACCCCTCGTTCGCCGCGAGGTACCGGGCAAGCCCTGCGGAGATTGCGACGTGGACGTCGGCGAGTGCGGCGACGGTCCGGTCGGCCGCGGCGAACGTGCGTCGATTGCGGAACGGGTTGAAGCCGTGCTTCGTCGAGACGAGCAGCGGGACGCGCGCCAGGCGGCCGGCGGGGAGGCCATGGAAGTCCGCGTGAACGAGATGGGTGTGGACGACGTCAGGCCGGGCGCGCCGGATCGAGCGGACGAGCCGGGCGAACACGAGCGGGTCGATCGACGTGCGCATCCGCACCCGCTCGACGGGGACGCCGTCGCTCTCGAGGCGGTCCGCGAGCTCCGCCGCGCCGGGCTCGTCCTCGTGGAGCATCACGAGGCGGACGTCGTGGCCGCGCGCGCGCAGGGCGGGGAGGAGCAGCAGGAGGTGGTTCTCGGAACCCGAGATCCCCGCGACCTTCGCGACGTGAACGAGCCGGAAGCTCACTCAGCGAGCTCGACGACGCGGTCGGCCCAGACCTCGACCGAGTGCTCGCGGGTGACGGTGCCGCGCAGCGTCCGCCCGAGCGCTTGCCGGTCGGCCTCGAGCACGAAGCGGATCGCGTCCGCGAGGCTCTCAGGGTTCCCGTGCTCGAACCGCAGCCGCTCGGGCAGGAGCGTGTCGAACGCGGTGTTCGAGGCGATCACCGGGAGGCACGTCGCGGCCGCTTCGTAGACCACCTTGTCGGCGGCGCCTTCGCGCATGTCGTTGACGAGCGTGTCGACGTCGACATAGAGCGACGGAACGGCATGCCGCGGCACCGGGCCGCTGATGTCGACGCGGTCGAGCAGGCCGAGGTCGATGACGAGCCGCTCGAGTGCGATCCGGTGGGTGCGCTCGTCCTCCGTGACGGACGGGCCGACGACGCGGAGTCGCACCTCCGGCACCTGCTCGACCGCGCGGATGATCGTGACGAGCCCCTTCGCCGCCGACGTGCGGCCGAGCGCGAGGAGCGTGAACGGCTCGCGGTCCTCCGGCCGCTTCACGCAGGGCAGGTCGGAGACGTCGATCCCGTGACCGATCGCGACGAGCTTGCGCGTCTGGAGGGGGAACGTCCGCTCGTCGACGCTCAGGACCTTCGACGACGCGCGGGTCGCCGTCGACAGCAGCCTGCTGCGCCGCCAGTGCGTGAACCAGAGCAGGACCTTGACGCCGGTCGGGCGCGCGAGCGGCGCGGCGAGCACGGCGTAGATCGGGCACATGTGCGCGAGCACCGCGCTTGGACGCGGTCGCCGGGTCAGCTCGCGCGCGAGGGCGCTCTCGAACCGCATCCCACGGCGCGCACGGCGGCTCGCGCTGAACGTGCGGATCGCGACGTTGTCGGGCAGCGCGCCCTCGGCCGCCGAATCCGTGAGCACGACCAGCTCGTCGACCCGCTCTGCGAGCGCCCGCAGCTTCGGCACGGTCGCCCCGAGCACCGCACTGGCCGGGTCGACCTGCTGGGTGACGACGATCAGCTTCTTCATCGACGCCTCGCCTCGACCGCGCTCCCGACGAGCTCGACGACCCGATCGGCGTACTCGTCCGCCGTGTACGTCCACTCACCGGAGCGCGCCAACCCACCGGCGCCGAGGCGCTCCGCGAGCGCGCGATCGGAGAGAACCCGGACGAGCCCATCGGCGATCTCGTCGGGCCGGTCCGGGTCGACGAGCAGCCCGCTCTCGTCGTCGTCGACGACGTCCGGGATGCCACCTGCCCGCGCGCCGACGACGGCGCGCCCGCGGCAGAGCGCCTCGAGCACGACCCGGGGCGTGCCCTCGGAGCGCGACGCGAGGAGGAGGAGCCAGGCATCGTCGAGCGCCCGGACCATGGCGGGCGTCTCGAGCAGCGGGTCCCAGGTCACCCGCCTCGGCAGGTCGCGGAGGAGCCCCTCGACGACGTCGCGGTGGCGGCCGTCGCCGACGATCCGAAGCGTCGCGTCGGGCACGCGCGGCGCTGCGAGCCGCCAGGCGTCGGCGATCGCGTGGACGTTCTTGTATCGCTCGAGCACGCCGACGAACAACGCGACCGGTCGGTCGGGCAGTGGGGCGATGGGGGGCTCTGAGAACGCGGTCAACTCGGTGTAGGTCGTGAACGTGCCCGCGGGCTCGACGCCCGCATCCTGCACGATGCGCGACGTGAAGGACGACAACGTCCGGACGGCGTCGGCGCGGCGGATCGCCACGAGCGCCGCCCGGTCGGCGAGGGGCGCGACCACGGCGCGGGCGGGAGAGCCGTAGAGCCGCGACCACGTGCGCCAGTCGCCGTGGATCTCGACCACCACCGCGGCGTCGCTGCGGGCGAGAGTCCGCCCCGCGAACGCGGCGAGCGCCTCGTAGGGGCTCTGCGCGAGGATCGCGTCCGCGGGGTGCCGCCTGAGCTCCCGAGCGATCCGGACCGGCAGCGTCCCGTAGAACACCGGCCCGTCGAGCGCCGGGACAGGCGTCCCGCGTTGGAGCGCGAACGTGCCGTCGCCGTCCGACGCGTCACGGGGCGCAGACGCGAGCACCCGCAGGTCGAGCCTCTCCTCCAGCGCGTCGAACTTGCGCGCGAGCGACGCGCCGAGCGGCAGGCGGTAGCGCGTCCGGCCGACCATCAGCACCCGGGGTTTCACCGACCCGCCTCCTCGATGATCCGGACGATCCGCTCGAGCACGCGCGCCTCGGCGAGGTCGGCCACCGAGTCCGCGGCCTGTGCGGCGAGTGCCGCGCGAAGAGCCTCGTCGCCGGCCAGCCGGCCGATCGCGCCGGCGATCGAGTCGACGTCGCCGGCCGGGACCAGGAGGCCGTTCTCCCCGTTGCGGACGACCTCCGGGACGCCGCCGACCGCGGTCGCGACGACGGGTGTCCCCACCGCGAGCGCCTCGACGACGCTGTGCGGCAGGTTCTCCCAGGCCGAGGTCGAGAGCGCCGCGTCCGCCGCCCGGTACAGCGTGAGCACCTGGTCACGGGAGAGCGGCCCGGAGAAGCGGACGCGGTCGGCGATCCCGAGCGCAGAGGCCTGACGCTCGAGCGACCGCCGCTCGGGCCCGTCGCCCGCCACGACGAGGGAGACGGCGCCGACCCGTGCGACCGCCTCGAGCGCGTCGCCGAGCGCCTTCTGGCGCGTGAGGCGGCCCGCGGTGGCGAGTGTGAAGCCGTTGAGGCCGAGCGTTCGGCGGGCCTCGTCGCGGGCCGGGAGCCGGGCTAGCGGCGGCGCGGGATTCGGGACGACGGTCAGTCGCTCGGCGGCGACGCCCCAGCCCACCGCGAGGTCGCGCAGATATGCGCTGGGGACGACGACCCGTCTCGCGCGACGCAGCGCGGCGTTCCGCGTGGCGCGCAGGAAGCGGACGCGCGCGTCGCCCTTCCGTCCCTGGAACTCCTCGAGCGTGCCGCCGAATCTGCCCGACCGCGCCGCCCGCTCGAAAGCCTCATCCGAGACGAGCTTCACGATGAGCGGCCGCCGCGCGACGGTCGCACCCAGCGCCGCCCGCCTCACCATCGACGTCGCGTAGACCCTGTCGGACCGTCGCGCCGCACGCGCGACGGCACGCACGACCGCGAGATGCCGGACGACCGCGGGGCGTGCCCGGGCGATCCAGCGCACCGGATAGGCCCTCGCTTCGGGCGCGGAGTCCGCGGTCGTGACGACCACGACGGCGTGTCCTGCGTCGAGCAGTGCGGCAGCGAGCGCCGGCGCGTGGCTCGCGGGCCCGCCGACATCGGGCGGCCAGATGCCTGAGACCACGACGACCTTCACGAGCCCGCCGTCCTCGGCGCCCCGACGCCCCGCCCCGAGCGCACCTCGGCCCGGATCCGGCCGAGCACGACGATCCATGCGGCCGCGAAGACGAGCGTCGAGACGAGGATCGCGACCGCGGCGCCCGTCACGCCCCACTTGTCGCCGAGGATCAGGACGAGCGGCAGCAGCACGATCGTCTCGAGACCGTGAGTGATGATCCGCAGCCGCGGCCGGCCGATCGTGACCGGAAACGACTTCGTCCACCCGAGCACGAGCAGGATCGCGGCCGAGACGAGCACGATCCGGGCGGCGTCGACCGCCGGGAGGAACTCCGAGCCGAAGACGACGCGGACGAGCCAGGGCATCGCCAGGAGGAAGATCGGGAGGGAGACGAGCGCGACGGCGGCCGCGCCGAGCGAGTACCGACGCACTCCGTGGAGGACGGACGCGGCGCGCCCGTGCTCCCAGTCCCGCGTCTGCTCGGTGAGCAGCACGAGCCGGACCGGCGCGCTCGCCGCCGAGAACCCGCTCTGGGGGGCGAGCGCGACGCGGTAGTAGCCGACCTCGGTCGTGCCGGCGACGACGCCGAGGAGCACCGGGGCGAGGGCCGCGCGCAGGGAGATCACTCCCGTCGCGACGCTCGACTGCACGACGAACGAGAGCAGCTCTCGGCGGTCGGTGCCGAGCGGGCGAGGGATCGCGCGCGGGAAGCGCCGCAGGGCGGCAAGGCCCGCAGTGCCCGAGATCGCGGTCGCGGCGAGCTGGCCGATGCAGAGCGCCGCGAATGCGGCCGTGACGCCGATCGACGCCCCGACGAGGATCGCGGCGAGCCGGATCCCCATCGTCGCCGAGAGCAGCCAGCCGCGCAGGTCGTAGCGTCCCCGGAGGAGGAGCGCGCTCGCGCTGACGTTCTCCGGCGCGGCGATCAGCGGCAGCGCCGCGGCTGCGGCCATCGGCCAGGCGAGATCCTGGCCGCCGAACAGCGCATCGGCGGCGGGCGCGAGCGCGAGGAGGAGGACGGTGGCGAGTGCGCCGCCGACGAGCTTGATCTCGAGCGCCCTCCGAAAGAGGCGGTGGAGACGCCCCCAGTCCTCCGACGCGACGTAGCGGAAGCCGAACTTCGTGAGGCTCTCCTCGACCGTCAGGTCGAGCAGCGTCTGGGCGAGCCCCACGACGGCCATCACGGTCGCGAAGCGGCCGAAGTCCTCGAGGCCGAAGATCCGCGCCGCAGCGACGGTTCCGAGGATGCCGAGCGTGACCGAGAGGTAGAGCCCGGCCGCGGTCGCGAACCGGCGCCGGAGGACGCTCGAGGCCATCGTGACGGGTCAGTCTAGGGGAGGGGGTCGCGCGCTCCGGGAACCGGGACGCCGACGGTGCGCTCCGCAAACGCGTCTACAGTCCTCACGGTGACGGCCGAGCCGCTGCCCTCTGCCGGTCGGGGCGGGCGACCGTCGTACGGGCTGCTGCGGGCCTTTGCCGGGGACGCGGCGACGGAGGCCCTCGCCCTCGCGGCGGCGATCCCCTTCCTCTTCCTCCACGCGACGTACCAGCCGACTCTCTCGATCGGCGTCGGGACGACCTCGATCGACGCGACCCTTGCGGACGCGGCGATCGCTCTCGTGGTCGCGGCCGCCGTCGTGCGGGGACAGCGAGAGGGCTGGGCGCCGATCCGCTCGTCCCGCGTGCTGCTCGGGCTGACCGCCGTGTTCGTCGTCGTCGGCGCGATCTCGCTCGCGACGCCGTCGCTGCTGGGGGAGGACTATGCGCTCGGCGTCCACGCGATCAGCCTCGCGAAGTTCGCCTGGTACGCCTGTCTCCTCCCGGCGACGGTGCTGCTCGTCCGCGGCACGCATGACGCGGTCCCCTTGCTGCGCGCCGTCGTCGCCTGGAGCGTCGCAGCGACCACCTGGGGGCTTCTCCAGTTCCTCGGTGTCGTCTCGGAGTTCGAGGGCAAGCGGCCCGGGCAGCGGGAGCCGTCGTTCGTCGGGATTCACGACTTTGCGGCGCTCTCGGGCGCGGCGCTCGTCGTCGGCGCGCTCGGGATCGCTCTGCGGGATGGCCGTCCGGCAGGAAGGCGCTGGGCGCTGGTCGGCGTGGTGACCGGCGCGCTCGGCGTGATCCTCTCGGGCGCGATGACGGCCGTTTTCGGCATGTGGCTCGCGGTCGCCGCCGTCTTGCTCGGCGCGCGCGTCCTCCGTGCGCTGAACGCCCGGCGGGCGCTCGCCCTGCTCGCGGTGGCGCTCGTCGTCTCTGCAGGTACCGCGACGATGCGCGCGTCGACGATCGAGCGCTTCGCGGAGTTCATCGGCCTCCGCGAGAAGGTCGCGGACACCGGTGTCGAGAGCTACGCGCACCGCACACTCCTTGCGTACATCGGTGGCCGGATCTGGCTCGACCGGCCGGTCACCGGAGTCGGCTGGCAGGCCTCGAGCGAGGAGTGGGCCTACGGGCCGTTCCTCGCCGACGCGCGGGCGCGGTTCCCGGACGAGCCCGACCAGGCGTTCCCGTCGCCCGGGCACCCGTGGGGGATCCAGCTGCTCTACCTCCAGGTCGCCGCCGACCTCGGGGTCGCGGGGATCCTCGTCCTCGTCGCCCTGGCCGCGACGGGGATCGCCACCGGGATCCGCGGGATCCGTTCGTCGCCGGTGGCGCTCTGCGGCCTCGGTTGGCTGCTCGTCACCGCCGGTGTGTGGAGCGGGATCGGCCTCGTCTCCGGGCTTCCTCTCGGTGCGCTGACGTGGCTTTCATTCGGGCTGGTGACCGTCCGTGACTAGGTGGGAATCAGACCCCCGCGTCGACCCGCCGCTCTCGATGCCGACCTACGCCGTCCGCGCGCCGCTCGCGCGCTGGCTCACGGAGGAGGCGGCGCGCGCAGGCGCCGACTTCGGCCGCTACCGCCTGCTCGACGCGGGCTGCGGCGAGAAGCCCTACGCGGCGCTGTTCGCGCCGTACGTGTCGGACCACGTCGGGCTCGACAACGCGGCCCATGCGCACGCCGACATCGTCGGGCCGATCGAGGCGATCCCGGCGGAGGACGCCTCGTTCGACGTCGTCACCTGCATCCAGGTGCTCGAGCACGTCGACGACCCCGCGCAGGCGGTCCGCGAGCTCCACCGCGTCACACGGCCCGGGGGCCGCGTCCTCCTCTCGACGCACGGCGCGATGGTCTACCACCCGAACCCGTCGGATCCCTGGCGCTGGACGCACGAGGGCCTCGAGCGGCTGTTCGCGGCGAACGGCGACTGGCGTTCGGTTACGGTGTCGCCCGGCTCGGGCACGGCCTCGTCTCTTGCGATGCTGAACGCGATCTTCCTCGAACACGCGCTGCGCCGGACGCCGCTGCGCCCGTTGCGTGGGCCCGCCGTCTCGGTGCTGAACCGCATTGCGCGCTGGCTCGACCGCCGCTCGCCGACGCTCCGTGGCACGAGACCCGGCACGCTCGCCGGGAACTACCACGTCGTCGCGGAGAAACGTGGGGGAACCCCTGGTTCCCCCACGGACCCCCTCCTCCGGCGCAGCGCATGGGCCGACCCGCTGGTGGCCTCCCGGCCGGCAAAGCCGGCCTCCGGCCGTGGTGCGGCGGGCACAGGACTGACGGACGAAGACGAGGCCGCTTCGTGACCCGGGTGCTCGTCACGGGCGGCGCGGGGTTCATCGGCTCGAACCTCGTCGCGGCCCTGCTGGAGCGGGGCGACGAGGTGCGCGTGCTCGACAACTTCTCGACGGGGAGCAGGGCGAACCTCGGCGCGCTCGGCCGCGAGGTCGAGGTGGTCGAGGGCGACCTCCGCTCGTACGAGCGCGTCCATACGGCCGTCCGCGGCACCGAGGTCGTCTTTCACCAGGGCGCGCTCGGCTCCGTGCCGCGCTCCGTCCAGGACCCGCTCACCTCGACCGCCGTCAACGTCGAAGGCACGCTGAACGTCCTGCTCGCCGCACGCGACGAGGGGATCCGCAGGGTCGTCGCCGCCTCGTCGTCGTCGGTCTACGGCGACGGCGGGACGTTCCCGCGCGTCGAGACCCAGGCGCCGAACCCGATCTCGCCCTACGCCGTCGCGAAGCTCGCCGCCGAGCGGTTCTGCGTGAGCTTCACCCGCGTGTACGGGATCGAGACGGTCGCATTGCGCTACTTCAACGTCTTCGGCCCGCGGCAGGACCCGAGCTCCCAGTACGCGGCGGTGGTGCCGCGGTTCATCCGGCTGGTCGCGGACGGCGAGCCGGTCACCGTCCACGGAGACGGCGAGCAGTCGCGCGACTTCACCTACGTCGAGAACGTCGTCCGCGCGAACCTTCTCGCCGTCGATGCGGCTTACGCGGCGGGTCGTGTACTGAACATCGCGACCGGCGGCTCGGAAACGGTCAACGCCCTCGCAGACACGGTCGGGCGGCTCCTCGGCCGGCCGGTCGAGAAGCTGTACGGCCCGGCGCAGCCCGGCGACGTGCGCGAGTCGTGGGCTGACGTGACCGCCGCACGCGACGCGATCGGCTACGAACCGGCGGTTGGCTTCGAGGAGGGGCTCCGACGTACGATCGACGCGATGCTCGGCACGGAGGGAGCGAGATGACGCATGCGTTCGGGTCGATCGACGAGCTCGGCGAGGGCTACGGGTTCCGCAAGGTGCGCCGCGCGCTCGGTGTGGAGGCATTCGGCGTCAACGTGATCGTGATGCCGCCCGGCTACCAGGGGTTCCACCACTACCACGAGGAGCAGGACGAGCTCTACTTCGTCCACACGGGCACGGCTCGGGTCGAGGTCGAGGGCCAGGAGCGGCTCCTCGGCCCGGGTGGGATGGTGCACGTGACCTCGAGGACGCAGCGTCGCGTGTCGAACGCCGGTGACGACGACCTCGTGGTGTTCGTCGTCGGCGGGAAGGGCGGCTATGTGGAGCGGGACGGCCACCTCGTCGATGACGCGGACGTCGAGCGCCGCCGCTCGTTCGGCGCGGGCTAACCATCTAGAGCGCGGTCTCGGGCGGCTCGTCCTCGACGGCGCCCCGGAGCGCGGTGCCGGCGAGCGCGAACACGACGACCGAGAGCCAGTGGATGCCGATCACGTCGGTCTGCAGCCCGAGCACGGCGACCGCCGCGACCGAGGCTGCGAGCCACGGCGAGCGCGACCGCAGGGCGAGGATCAGCGCGACGAGCCAACCGCCGAAGGCGGCGAGCCCCAGCACTCCGGTGTCGACGCCGAGCTCCGTGTAGCTCGACTCCCCCGCCTTCACGTTCTCGCTCCCGATCGTGCGCGCCGCCGAGACGCCCGAGTTGCCGAGCCCGTAGCCCCACGGGTGGCGCGCCACCGTGCGGATCCCGTCCCGTAGCGCGGTCAGATGGCTGGATGTCGAGCTCTCGCCGGCACTGAACGGGTCGTCCGTGGCGGCACCCTCCACGGCCGCGTTCTCGCGAAGGCACATGAGCTCGGCCGCCGTGTAGGTCGTGGTCGGCCCGATCGTCGGGAAGATCGCCACGAAGACGACGGATGCGATCACCGAGGCGGCCGCGAGCCCGGCGATACGCGGCGACCGCCTGAGCAGGGCGAGCACGAGGAGCCCGGCCGGCAGCGCGATGAACGCCGCCCTCGTATGCGTCCAGAGAAGCCCCGCGTACGCGAGCGCACCTGCGGCGACGGTCCAGTGCCTCCGCCGGGCCGCGGCGAGCAGCAGGCACGCCACGACGAGCGTGTACGCGGTCGCGAGAGGGCTCAGGAACGTCGAGACCAGCCGGCGCACGGGGCTCTCCTCATCGGTGTTGAGGATCCAGTTCTCGGGGAGGCCGGAGAGGCAGCGATAGGCGAGGCCGAGTTGCTGGGAGAACCAGTCGGGCACGCCGGAGTCTCGCCACCACTGGAGCGGTACGAGGTAGACGTCGATCAGCCCCCAGGCCGCGAGCCCGCAGCCGACGGCGACGATCGTCAGTGCGATCCGGCGCCACCAGATCCGATCGAGCGTGACGAAGCGACCGAGCGCGTAGGCGCCGAGTGGCAGGAGGTGGTGACGGAGCGCGTAGAGCTCGCCCTTGGTCGTCGCGCCGCCGTCGAGCCACGACTG
The DNA here is from genome assembly GCA_963742625.1 of uncultured Actinomycetes bacterium. Taxonomy (GTDB): domain Bacteria; phylum Actinomycetota; class Thermoleophilia; order Gaiellales; family Gaiellaceae; genus Gaiella. The sequence goes on along the minus strand of CAVUMO010000001.1, from coordinate 525,354 downwards.
GGGCAGCAGCAAGTAGAGGACGACCAACCCGCCGTACGCGAGCGCGAGGCGGTCGGCCCAGACGAGCTGCGGCAGCGAGCCCGCAGCCCAGACCGCCGCCACGAACGCGACGATCAGCACGACCTCCTTCCACGCGGCCGCCACGTCGAGCGTGGTGTCGCGGACACCCGCCTGCCAGAGGAGCGCCATCGCGAGGTTGTGGAGCGCCAGCCCGACGACGAGGACGAGCAGCGCCACGCGCGGGATGCGGGCGCTCACGTGGTCGCGACGAGCGTCATGCCGAGGTTGTGGACGCGGACCTGCACCGGGAACAGCGCGCGCAGGTCGGCCGGGGCGAGCAGGTGGAGCTCCTTCGCCCAGGGCTTCCCGACGAGGTCGTAGGCCCTCGCGGCGGCGGCCGAGGGGAGCCAGTGGACGAGCGGGAGGCGGGTGTGCACCTCCATCGGGAACCAGCGGTTCGGCGTCGTGAGGAAGACGCGCTTGCCGACGCGCACCGCCTCGCGGACGAAGGCCTCCTGCCTTTCGCGCTCGCCGACGTGCTCGATCACGGCGTTCGAGTGGACGACGTCGAACTCCCCGTCCGAGAAGGGAAGGTCGCACGCGTCCCCCTGGACGTAGCGGATCTCCGGCTGGCGGGCCCGGAACCGCTCGCCGTCGTGGAGTCCGAGCGCGGTGATCCGGGCGGGCCACGGGTAGCGCTCCTCCAGGAAGTTGTGGGTCGTGCAGCCGCTCTCGCCGCCGGACTCGCCGTGCGACACCTCGTCGACGCCCACGTCGAGGACGGTCGTCTCCGCCGTCGGGTGCATCAGCTCGAGGAAGAGGGCGAGCTTGCGCCTGCGCGAGCGGAGCGAGATCGCGTCGGCGAGCCGCACGGTCGGTCGCGCAGCGTACCGGGGACGTAGGCTGGGACGCGCGATGGTCGAGGCCGTCCTGACGCCCACGGGCCCGTACCGCCTGCGCCTCATGGCCCGGCGTGGGACCTGGCGCGGAGAGCTGCCTCACGACCGCGTCGCGACCGCCTGGCAGCGACCGGACGGACGTGTCGTCGTCCGTGCGTCGGACGACGATGCGGTCGAGCGCGCCCGCTTCATGCTCGCCCTCGACGACGACAGCGGGCCGTTCCACGAGCGCTTCGCCCGCGACCCGCTGATCGGCCGGTCGGCGCGGGCGCTGGTCGGCTACCGGCCGCTCCGCCGGGCGACCGTGACGCACGCCGTCGTTCGCGCGATGTGCGGCCAGCTCGTCGAGGCGCGACGCGCGCTCGCGCTCGAGCGGGCGGTTCTCCGCGCCTGCGGCGAGCGGGTGGTGACGCAGGAAGCGCTTCGCCGGCTCTCGCCCGTCGCGCTCCGCCGCCTCGGGCTGGCGCAGCACCGCGCGACGACGCTCCACCGGCTCGCGACGACGCTCGACCTGGAAGCACTCCGCGCCTATCCGACCGACGTCGTCTCGCGGCGGCTCCGGCGCGAGCCCGGGGTCGGGCCCTGGTCGGTCGGCGTCATCGCGACGGAAGGGCTCGGCCGTTACGACCACGGCATCGTGGGCGATCTCTCGCTCGTGAAGCTCCACGCGGCGCTCACCGGTCGCTGGGTCGAGGGCGAGGAGACCGCCGCGCTGCTGGCGCCGTACGAGGAGTGGCAGGGGCTCGCGTGCGAGGTGCTGCTGCTGGGCTGGGCCCGCGGTCTCGTGCCCGGCGCCTCGGTGGACGGGGCTCGCATCGCGCGCCGTCGTGCGCGCAGGGCGGCATAGTGTCGGCCATGGTCGACGAGCGGCGTATCGCGGTCCTCGGCGCCGGGCGGATCGGCGAAGCGCTGATCGCCGGGCTCCTCTCCTCCGGCTGGCGTGAGCCTGCCGAGCTCTCTGCGTCGTCGCGACGCGACGAGCGCGTCGCGGAGCTCGTGGAGCGGTACGGCGTGCGTGCGACGACGAGCAATGTCGAGGCCGCCTCGGGCGCCTCGCTCGTCGTCCTCTCGGTGAAGCCGCAGGACATGGAGGCGCTGCTCGAGGAGATCGGGACGGTTATCGCGCTCGAGCAGACGGTTCTGACGATCGCCGCCGCGACGCCGACGGCGACCGTCGAGCGGTATCTCGCCGACGGGGTGCCGGTGGTGCGCGCGATGCCGAACACGCCGTCCACCGTCCACGAAGGGATCGCCGGCCTGTGCGCGGGCGCCCACGCCGGGGAGGAGCACGTGACCCTCGCGTCGGAGGCCCTCGCCCACCTAGGTCGGGTCGTTCGCGTTCCCGAGAGCGCGATGGACGCCGTCACCGCCGTGTCCGGCTCCGGGCCTGCCTACTTCGCGCTGCTCGCCGAGGCGATGATCGAAGCCGGGCTCCTGCTCGGTCTCTCGCGGGAGATCTCGACCCAGCTCGTCGTCCAGACGATGCTCGGCACCGCGAAGCAGCTCCGCGACGAGGGGCTGCACCCCGTGGAGCTGCGTGAGATGGTCACGTCCCCCGGCGGCACGACGATCGCGGCGATCCGCGAGCTCGAGTCGGCGGGCGTGCGCGCCGCCTTCCTCAACGCGATCCAGGCGGCGATGACCCGCGCCCGCGAGCTGACCGCCGAGCAGAGCTGAACTCTTTTTCCGCGGTCGGATTCTGCGGAGCAGAATCCGACCGCGGGTGATCCCCTCTTCGGCGGGCACACCCCTGAAGCGGCCTGCTTCGCGTCCGGAGCACCTCTCGGTGTGCGCGACGACCGGCATGTCTGACTGAACGGTCAGTCACGGCGGCGATACGCTCCCGCGCATGTCGGACACGCGCTTCCTCCTCGAGCGGCTCGAGACGCGCGTCGGTCCGGTCGCCTCCGTGACGATCGCGAACGAGTCGGGCGGCAGGCCGAACACGTTCGGCGAGGCGGCGCTTCGGTCGCTGGACGTGGTGCTCGGGCGCCTGCGGACACGCGACTGGCGGGGGCTCCTCGTCACGGGCAGCGCGGGAAGCTTCGGGGCGGGCGCCGACATCGCCGAGTTCCCAGAGATCTCGTCCGAGCGAGCGCGGAAGGGGAGTCGCGCCGGCCACGAGCTGTTCGGCCGCGTCCACGGGCTGCCGTTCCAGACGCTTGCTGCGATCAACGGAGGAGCGCTCGGTGGCGGGCTCGAGCTGGCCCTCCACTGCGACATCCGGACGATCGGCGCCGACGTCCGGCACCTGGGCTTTCCCGAGGTCTTCCTGGGGCTGATCCCGGCCTGGGGCGGGACGCAGCTCGCGCCGCGCCTCGTCGGCGCCGAGGCCGCCGTCCGCCTCGTCGTCGAGAACCCGCTGCGGCAGAACCGCATGATCGGCGCAGAGGCGGCGCTCGAGCTCGGGCTCGTCGACCACGTCCTCCGGCCCGAGGCGCTGCTCGACGGATCGCTGGAGTTGCTGCTGGAGGCGATCGAGGCGGGCGCCGGCAAGCGTCGCCCCGAAGCCGATCTCTCGGACGCCGCCGAGGTGGTGCGTCGGGCGCGGGCCCGGGTCGACGATGCCGTGCACGGCCAGGCTCCAGCGCCGTACCGAGCGCTCGAGCTGATCGAGGGCGCTGCCGCGTGGAGTCTCGAGGAGGGGTACCGAGCGGAGGAGGACGCGGTCGCCGAGCTGCTTCCCGGGCCCGAGGCGCAGGCGTCGCTCTATGCCTTCGACGTCGTGGAGCGCCGGCTCGTACGGACGGCGCCCGTCCCCGACGCCGAGCCGCGGCGGATCGAGCGGATCGGGATCGTCGGCGCAGGGCTGATGGCGACGCAGCTCGCGACGTTGCTCGTGCGCCGGCTCCGGGTCCCGGTCGTCCTCACCGACGTCGACTCCGAGCGGGCGCCCCGCGCAGTCGAGGCGGTCCGCGGCGAGCTCGACGGGCTCGTTGCCCGCGGGCGTCTGGCGGAGGCGGAGGCCGACGTGCTCCGGCCGCTCGCGGTGGCGGGCGACCGGACGGACGCGTACGCGGGCTGCGACCTCGTCCTCGAGGCGGTGTTCGAGGAGCTCGGCGCGAAGCGAGAGGTGTTCGCCGCGCTCGAAGCGGTGGTGTCGCCGGACTGCATGCTTGCGACGAACACCTCGGCGCTCTCCGTCACGGCGATGACCGTCGGGCTCGCCCACCCCGAACGGGTCGTCGGCCTCCACTTCTTCAACCCCGTCGCGGTGCTGCCGTTGGTCGAGATCGTCCGGACCGACTCCACCGACGACCGGACGCTCGCGACGGCGTGGGACGTCGTCCACCGTCTACGGAAGCGCGGCGTCGTGGTCCGGGACGCGCCCGGCTTCGTGGTCAACCGGATGCTGACGCGCCAGTCGACGGTCCTGATGCAGGCACTCGACCAGGGAGCGACGTTCGAGGAGACGGACGAGGCGGCCCTGCGCCTCGGCCTGCCGATGCCCCCGTCGGCGCTCCTCGCGATGGTCGGCCCTCGTGTCGCGAACCACGTCCTCCTGACGCTCAACGAGACGTGGCCCGACCGCTTCCCGCGCTCGCCCGTCCTGCAGACGCTGGCCGACGGCGAGTTTCCGGTTTTCGAGGCGCGCGGCGACCGCCCGAGCGTCGACGAGATCCACGAGCGGATCCTCGAGGGGCTGGCCGACGAGGCCCGCCGGATCCTGGACGAGGGCGTCGTCCCGAGCGCCGCGGAGCTCGACGCGTGCCTGATCCTCGGCGCCGGGTTCCCCTTCTTCCGGGGCGGGATCACGCCGTACCTCGACCGGACGGGCATCTCGGAGCGCGTGAGCGGCCGCACGCTCGGCGAGGCCTGAGGCCTACTCTCCGACCGACGATTCCGCTAGTCTCCGGGGTGCAGCGACGCCGGCGCGTGATGATGCCCGGGCGAGCTGCCTTCCTCGATGGTTGCGCAGGAGTGAGCGGCGCGCATCGAGGCTGCTGCCGAGATGCAGGAATCCACCGTCACCGCGAACGTCCAGGGCGAGCACGCATCCGCGCTTGTCGAGGCCGCCACGCGCGCCGAGGCCTGGTTCGGCGAGCCGTTCCTCGACCCCGGGGAGGACCCGGAGGTCGCGCTTGCTCCCGGCACCGCGCGCAGGCGCGCGCTCGACGACGCGCAAGCGGAGATGGACAAGGGGCTCGGCAGCCCGTCCAGCGACTGGAAGGTCCGCTACGGCCTGATGCTCGGCCTCGAGCGCGTGCTCGCGGCGGAGACGCCGCGGACCGCGGCGGGCACGACGCTCCGCCGCCACCAGATCGACGCGCTCGCGGGGATGCTCACGGAGCTCATCGCGGCGACGCAGCGGAGCGCCGACGAGAACGGCAACGGCGGCGTCGCGGAGCTCGTGGACGAGCTCGAGGACGACGACGAGGACGCCGAGGACGTCGAGCTCGTCGACGAGGAGGCGGAGGAGGCGACCTTCGCGGCGGCCGACCCGGGCGCCATCAGGCGCTATCGGTTCCGCCACCCGACCGCCTCCGGCAAGACGATCGCCGCCGCCGGCTTCGTCGAGGCCGCCCGGGAGCTCGGCGTGCTGATCCTCACCCACCGGCGTCTGCTCGTCGATCAGTTTCGCCGCGACCTGACGACGGAGGGCTACGGGGACCGCCTCACCGACGCGATCGAGCAGGGTCGCGAGCCGCTCCGGAGCAATCCGATGACGATCCAGACGTACGCCTGGTTCGCGCGGCACGCCGACGAGCTCTCGCGTACCGCCTACCAGCTCGTGATCTGCGACGAGGCGCACACGGCGCTCGGCGAGAAGACCTCCAATGCGATCCGGCGGTTCCCGGAGCCGCTCTACATCGGCATGACCGCGACTGAGGAGCTCATCGCGAAGCAGGTCTCCGACGTCTTCCCCGCGTCGGTCGACGACCTCCCGCTGACCGACGCTGCGCGGCGCGGATTGATCGCGCCGCTCCGCAGCCTCCGCGTCCCGCCGGTCGCAGCGATCAACTCCGTGCCCATCGTCGGTGGGGACTTCGAGGAGCGTGCGCTGGCCGCTGCGCTCGACCACATCGCCCTGAACCAGGCGGCCGCGAGCCTCTACCGCGACCGCTTCGGGCAGACGCCCGGGATCGTCTACGCCGCCGGGGTCGACCACGCGTACCACCTCGCGCAGGAGTTCCGCGCGACCGGGCTGAAGACGATGGCCGTCTCGGGCCGAACCCCTCCGCGGGAGCTCGCCGAGACGCTCGCCGCCTACGAGCGTGGCGAGATCAACGTGCTGATCAACGCCCAGCTGCTCGCCGAAGGCTGGAACTCGCCGAGGGCGACCGTCTGCATGCACCTCGCGCCGACCGCGTCGAAACGCGTCTACCAGCAGCGCATCGGGCGGATCATGCGGACGCATCCGCGCAAGGAGGCGGGAATCGTCGTCGACTTCGTCGCGAAGGGCGCGACGCACTCCGACCGCGTGGTCTCGCTCCACTCCCTGCTCGACTCGGACTTCTACCGCGAGGGTGCGCGCGTCACGCCGGCGCCACGACGCCGCTCGGCCCGCCGAGCGCGCCGGAAGCTTTCACCGGCGCCCTGGCTCGTTCCCGTCACGCAGGACGTCGGCCGCCGACTCGCGGTCATCCAGCGTGAGTGGCAGCGGGTCGATCCGCGGTTCCTCGACGACGACGAGCAGCGGTTCTGGGCGACGATCGCGGGCCGCCAGATCCGCTTCGACCAGCGCGCCGACTTCGCGAGGAAGTTCGCCGAGGGGCGCGCCGACAAGGGTGCCCTCGAGACGTTCCTCTCCGTCTGCGCCGCCGAGAACCCGAACCGGCGGCTTCGCATGACCGCGCTCGCCGACCGGGTCGCCACGCCGGTCGACCGTGCGGACTTCGACGACCTCGTCACGCTCGTCACGCAGGCGCCGCCGTGGGAGAAGGACCGCGCGGCCGGCGTCCGGATCCTCCTTCGCGCGGTCGGAGACGGCAAGGCGGTCGCGCCCGAGCAGATCCTCAGCCGCTGGACCTGGCGTCTCGCGCGAGCGGTGCGCAAGACGCTCGACCGCAAGGCGAGCCAGGAGTTCCCCGAGGCGAAGCGCTTGCTCGGCGCCGTTGCCAACTCGCGCGGCCACCGCCACGAGGAGAACGTCGCGCAGCTCGTCCGGATCGCCGGCGCGCTGCCGCTCCCCGTGGGCTCGGCGCTGCTCGCGTCGGCCGAGGGCTACACCCCGCGGGCGAATCAGTTCCTCGACAAGGCGCGCGAGGAACTCGGGCCGATCCAGGACACCGCGACCGCCCTCGCCGAGAGCCTGCCCACGCCGAAGGCCCCGGCCCGCAAGTCGCGTCGCCGCCGCCGCAAGCGGCGCACGACGGAGCCGGAAACCACCGCCCAGCCGGAGACGCCGCAAGGCGAGGCGACGCCGGACGAGCGGCCCTCAGGCGAGGATCGGGGAGCGGTGCAGACGGCGCCGTCGGCCGAGCCTGTCGAATCCGGCGACTCCTAGGAGTCGGGCGGGCGATCGCGGTCGCGGTCGCGCAGATACCGGGTCAGCTCGTCGGCGAGAGCGTCCCCGGTCGGGAGCTGTCCTTCCTCGGCGAAAGACTCGAGCGAGTCCGCGCGCTGCTCGAGCTCCTCGACGTATGCTTGCGTCTCGGGGTCTGAGGCGACGGCCTCGCTCACCTGCGTCGCATATTCCTCCTCCGCCTCGTCGAGCTCGGTCGTCGGAATGGGCGTGCCGATGAGGTCGGAGAGCCGGACGCAAAGGGCCTTCGCCGCTCGGGGGCTCGGCGCGAGCGAGACGTAGTGGGGCACGGCGGACCAGAGGCTGACCGAGCGGAGGTCGGCGATACGGCATGCGTCGTGGAGGACGCCGACAATGCCCGTCGGCCCCTCGTAACGCGACAGCTGAAGCCCGAGCTCTTCGACGAGGCGCGGGTCGGTCGCCGCGCCGGTGACGGGGGCGGGCCGGGTGTGCGGGACGTCGGCGAGCAGCGCGCCGAGGGTGACGACGAGCTCCACCCCGAGGTCGCGGGCGAGCCCGACGACGAGATCCGTGAACGCACGCCAGCGGTAGTTCGGCTCGACGCCGAGGAGGATCACGGCGTCACGGTCGGCTCCCGGGACGGCCGCATGGAAGAAGATGTTCTCGGGCCATTCGATCCGGCGGGTGAGCCCGCCGTCGAGCGTCACGGTCGGCCGGACCGCCTGGAAGTCCATGAAGCGTTCCGGATCGATGTCCGCGAAGCGCGTCGCGTCCCATTGGCGCGCGAGAAACGCGGCCGCTACCGTCGCCGCCTGACCGCCGTCGTTCCACCCACGGAACGCAGAGATCAGGACCGGCCGCCGGAGCGCCGGGCGCTCGCCGATGCGTAGGTCGTCCGCCATCGTCAAAGCCTAACTGCGGTCTTGTAGCCCGTGACCGCGCGCGCTACGGATGTGCCTGCTCCAGTCGCGCCTTCTCGCGTTCGCCCGGATCGGCGCGGACGGCCTCGGGCGCAGTGAGTAGCACAGGCGGCCGCCAGAGCGCGTACGCGATCCCGACGGTCAGCGCCCAGATCGTCGCGGCGAGCGTCACGTGGACCAGGACGAGCCCCCACGGAAGCGCGTTCCGGTACTGCACCTCGCCCACTGCCATCTGGGTGACGAGGACGAGCATCAGCAGGCCTGCGAGCCCGAGCACGCCCGGCGCCTGGCGTCTCGCGCGGAACAGCTGCCAGCAGAGGAACAGGAAGCCGATCCCGAATGCCGCCGCGGCTCTGACGTGCACGTAGACGGTGTCGCGGATCTCGAGCCCGAGGCGCTCGACGTTCGAGTCCGCACCGGGATGTGGGCCCGAGGCGGTCGCGACGGCACCGGTCACGACCATCACCGCGCACATGCCGACCCCGACGACCGCGACCACGCGAAGCCAGTGCGGCCCGACGGGCGCTCCGAGACCGCGGGCGTGACTCCATGCCTCGAGCGTCACCACGACCGAGAGCCCCACGACGACGAGCGCGAGGAGAAAGTGCGACATGACAGCGAGCGGATGGAGGCCGAGGATCACCGTCAGCCCTCCCAGCGGGATCTGCGCGACCGCACCGAGGAACGCCGCGAGCGCGACGCGCCGGACCCACTGCGGAAGCTCGTCGACCCGTCGTGACGCGAGCCAGGCCGCCATCGACACCAGCAGCCCGGTGAGCGCGACGATCCGGTTGCCGAACTCGACGAGGGCGTGGAAGTCGGCGGCCGGGAACGGCGTCTGGCCGCAGCGTGGCCAGTTGTCGCAGCCCAGACCCGACCCGGTCAGGCGCACGAACGCGCCGGAGGCGACGACCAGCCCCAGCGCGATCAGCGACGCGGTCGCGATGTGGGCGAAGCGCTCTGGCGAGACCGGCCCGCGGAGGCGTTGGCCGACACTCACGGGCCGTCCAGCGACACGCCGCTCCCCTCGGTCACGCGACCGACCACCCAGATGCCGAGCCCCGCGCCGGCGAACGCCGCCTCGAGCACGACCCGACGTTCCGCCGGGAGCGTGATCAGGAGGCCGCCGGCCGTTTGAGGGTCGAAGGCCAGTGTCTCGAGCGCCTCCGAGGCGGTGCTCTCCACATGCGGGCCCGCGAACTCGCGGTTGCGCCGGTCGCCCCCGGTGCGGATCCCCGCATCTGCGACGTCGAGCGCGCCCGGCAGCAGCGGCATGGCGGCAGCGTCGAGCTCGATCCGTGCGCCCGAGCGCTCCGCGACCTCGTACGCGTGCCCCAGCAGGCCGAAGCCCGTCACGTCGGTGACGGCATGGGGTTCGAACGAGCGAAGGACATCCGCCGCCTTTCCGTTCAGCGTGACCATTGCGTCGATCGCCGCCTCGAGCGCGCCGGCCGGCGCCAGCCCATCCCGGACGGCCTGCAGAACGAGCCCGGTGCCGAGCGGCTTCGTCAGGAGCACGACGTCGCCCGGGCGCGCAGAGCTCTTCGTCCACACCGCATCCGGGTGGACGGTGCCGACGACCGCGAGCCCGTACTTCGGCTCGTCGTCGCGGATCGTGTGCCCGCCGGCGAGGATCGCGCCGGCCTCACGCGCGGTCTCCGCCGCCCCGGCCAGCACCTCGCCGAGCGTCTCGGTCGGCAGCTCCTCGGGGAACGCCGTCACGGAGAGCGCGAGGAGTGGGCGGCCGCCCATCGCGAACACGTCGTTGATCGCGTTCGTGGCGGCGATCCGCCCGAACGTCCGCGGATCGTCGACGACCGGCGGGAAGAAGTCGACGGTGAACACGAGCGCGGTCTCGGCGTCGAGGCGGTACACCGCCGCGTCGTCCGCCGGATCGAGCCCGACCAGCAGGTCGGTCGCGTCCGCCGTGACGAGCCCGCCGACGAGCTCCTCGAGCCGGGCGGCGGAGTACTTCGCTGCACAGCCACCTGCACGTGCGAGCGCCGTCAGCTCCACCGGGGCTGCCATGCCCCGAGTGTACGGCGGTGAACGTGGGGGAACCCATGGTTCCCCCACGGGCCCCCTCCTTCTGCGCGGTGTCCCGAAGACGCGGGTCTCGCCTCTCGGCCGGCAAAGCCGGCCTCCGGCCGCAGACGTAGGCGCCGCGGCAACGGTCTGCAACCGACATCCCTGCTTGTGAGAAAATCGGGCGGTGCCGAGCGCCCTCGTGACCGGAGGCTCGTCCGGGATCGGCCTCGCGATCGCGCGGATGCTCCGCGGGGAGGGGTTCGCGCTCACGCTGGCCGCGCGCACGGTCGAGCGCCTCGACGCTGCCGCTGCCGAGCTCGAGGCCGAGTCGGTCGCCGTGGACGTCCGCGACGAGGAGGCGTGTGCGCAGCTCGTCGCAGCTCACCTGGAGCGGCACGGAGGCCTCGACGTCCTCGTCAACTGCGCGGGCGTCGGCATCGCAGGTCGCATCGGCGACATGTCGGCGAAGCAGTTCGATCTCCAGCAGGCCGTGAACCTCCGCGGCGCCTTCCTCGTCACGCGCGAGTCGCTTCCCGCGCTGCGCGAGTCCCGTGGCTACGTCGTCAACCTTGCGTCCATCGCGGGGACGATCCCCACCCCGGGGCTCGCGAGCTACGGCGCGGCAAAGGCCGCGCTCATCGCGCTGACGCGCTCGCTCGACCGCGAGGAGGCGGGCACCGGGGTCCGCGCGACGGCGATCTGCCCCGGTTTCGTCGACACGCCGATGGCCGAGTGGACCGGCATCGCCGGCCAGGAGATGATCCAGCCCGAGGACTGCGCCGAGATCGTGCGCGCGCTGCTTCGCCTCAGCCCCTACGCGCGCGTCCCGGTCGTCGTGATCGAGCGGGCCGGCGAGAACGTCTGACGATGCTCAGTCGTCGGCGGGCGGGGAGAGCGCGCCGAGCGCAGCGTCGCCGGCGGTGAGGCCGAGCCGGCCGTAGAGCGACAGCTTGTCGCGGGTGTCCTCGAGGTCGAGAAGGCGGAGCGAGAGCTGACCGATCCGGTCGAGGGGCCCGAACGCGGCGTCCTCGACGCGCTCCATCGAGAGCCGCTCGGGCCGGTAGGTCGCATTCTCGGAGACCGTGTCGAGGATCGTGTAGTCGTCGCCGCGGCGGAGCTCAACCGTGACCTCGCCGGTCACGGCGCTTCCGACCCAGCTCGAGAGGCCTTGCCGGAGCATGAGTGCCTGCGGGTCGAACCAGCGCCCCTCGTACAGCAGGCGTCCCAGGCGCCGACCGCCAGAGCGGTACTCGTCGAGCGTTGCCTCGTTGTGGATCGCGTTCACGAGCCGCTCGTAGGCGAGATGGAGCAGCGCCATGCCGGGCGCCTCGTAGATGCCCCGGCTCTTCGCCTCGACGATCCGGTTCTCGATCTGGTCGGACGTGCCGAGCCCGTGGCGCCCGCCGATCGCATTTGCGTCGTGGACGAGCGAGACCCGGTCGTCGACGCGCGCGCCGTTCAGTGCGACGGGCCAGCCCTCCTCGAACCGGACGGTCACAGTCTCCTGCGCGATCTCCACCGCCGGCTCCCAGTGCGCGACCCCCATGATCGGCTCGACGATGTGGAGAGAGCGGTCGAGCCGCTCGAGCTCCTTCGCCTCGTGCGTCGCGCCCCAGATGTTCGCGTCCGTCGAGTACGCCTTCTCCGCGCTCGCCCTGTACGGGAGGCCGCGCTCCTGGAGCCACGCACTCATCTCCTGGCGCCCGCCGAGCTCGGACACGAAGGCCGGGTCGAGCCAGGGCTTGTAGATGCGGAGAGACGGGTTCGCGAGCAGCCCGTAGCGGAAGAACCGCTCGATGTCGTTGCCCTTGTATGTCGAGCCGTCGCCCCAGACGTCGACGCCGTGCTCGTGCATCGCATGGACGAGCATCGTCCCCGTCACCGCCCGGCCGAGCGGGGTCGTGTTGAAGTACGTCTTGCCGCCCGAGGCGATGTGAAACGCACCGCAGCGCAGCGCGACGAGACCCTCGTGCACGAGCTCCGGCTTGCAGTCGACGAGGATCGCCGCCTCCGCGCCGACGGCCGTGGCGCGCGCCGGGATCGCGTCGACGTCCGGCTCGTCCGGCTGGCCGAGGTCGGCGGTCAGCGCGTACGGCAGCGCACCGTGCTCGCGGATCCAGGCGATCGCGACGGTGGTGTCGAGCCCACCGGAGAAGGCGATGCCCACGCGCTCGCCGACGGGGAGCGAGGTCAGGACGCGCGACATGGCCGTGAGCCTAGCCCGGTCCGTCTGTGGAGCGATCGGCACGAGATCGACACAGGTTTGCCCTTGACTGAAAACGGTGTCTGGCACCCATCGCGGTCAAGCGCCGGGATGGGACGTGTCCGGCGGCCGCCGGCTCAGCGGACGGCGTCGACCGCGCGCTCGAGCTCGCCGACCGAGAACGCGCCCTCGAGCTTCGTCCGGATCACGCCCTTCCGGTCGACCACGTACGTGAAGGGCTCGGTCGGAAGGCGCCACTGCTTCACCCAGCGATTCACGCCGTTCGCGGGGTCGTTGTCCTCGTAGATCTCGACGTGGATGAATCGGACCGGACTGCCCGAGGGCTGGCGCTTGCGCACCGCCGAGACCACGTCGACCACCGGGCCGCAGGTCCGCGACTGGCAGAACTGCGGCGTCGCGAACGTCAGCACGAACGGGTCGTGCGCCGCGACCGCCTGCGCCACCGAGCTCTCGTACAGCGCGCGGTCGGGTCGCCGGGACGTGGTCAGCGCAGTCAGGTTGCCGCCCGTGCTCGCCAACGTCGGCGTCCGGGACGGGATCGCGCGGTCCCCGACCGACGGGGCCGCGCTCTGTTGCTTCACGACCACGTTCCCGAGCGCCTGGATCTTCCGTCCGCCGACCGGCCGTGCGAGGTACCAGTACGTGCCCGGGCTGGGCGTGTCGATCCGCGCGACGTAGATTGCGCCGGCGTCCGCCGTCTCACCGCCGGGGACGCCGATCGGCTCGAGGCGCGCGGTGGTCTGGGCAAACGGCGGCTGCTTGAGTCCCCGTGCCACCCACACCTTTGCGGTCGGTCGCTCCGCCAGGCGGCCCTCCTTGTCGACGACGAGGAACGACACTCGGTTCCGTCCGACCTGGAAGTCCGAGGTGCCCGCAACCGCGCCGACGCTCTCCCCTTGCCCGCGCCAGAGCGACTCGAGGGTCTCCGAGCTCGAGGATGCGGTCGTTCCCGCGCCCTCGCCGGCCCCACCTCCACCACCGCAACCGGCCGCGAGGAGGATCGAGCCGACGAGGGCGACGACGATCGCGGCCGGAGGGCGCTTCACGCCCTCAATGTAGACGGCAGCCGACATTCACCGGCCGACCGCCTGCCGCAGAACGCGCTCAGTCTCCGTCGGAGAACGTGTAGCCCCGGCGGAACTGCCCGAGCCACGCCGCGAAGAGCGCCAGATTCAATAGCGCCAGGATCAGCCGTGCTCTGTTCACATGGACCTCCTTTCTCAGAAGCGGACGACAGCCAGTGCCTCGGCAGCGTTTCGGTACCACCGCGCTGCCTCGCGGGCGTCCCCCCGACGCTCCGCCAGATCACCCAGCGCCACCCACGCCCCTGTCCGATGTGCCACGGACTCCATGCGCTCGAACGCCTGGTCCGCCGCCCGGAAGCACTGCTCCGCCTCGTCGAGGCGGTCCCGCTCCAGCAACGAGCGGCCCAGCACGAGGTTCGACTGGCCGATCTCGTCGAGGAAGTCCTCGCGCCCTTCCAAGAGCGCGAGCGCCTTGCGTGCATGCTCGTCGGCCGCTTCGTGATCGCCGAGGTGCTCGTACACCGCCGCCAGGCTTCCCATGGCCTGTGCGGCGTCCGGCTGAGAGCCGGCCTCGACGGCGAGTGCGAACGACGCCGTCAGATGCTCGATCGCCTGCTCGGGTCGTCCGAGCAGGAGCTGCAGGCCGCCCAGGTTCAGCATGATGCGGCCGGTGTTTCGTTCGTCGTTCAGGTCCTGGTAGATCGCCCTCGCCTGCTGCGCGTACTGGCGGGCGAGACCCCAATGCCCCATCTTCTCGGCGACGAACGACGCCTGGAAGTAGGCGCCTGCGACCGCCCGCGGGTCGTCCACGCCGCGTGCGAGCTCGAGCGCGCGCTCGACGTCCTCGCGCGCCGCCTCGAAGTCCGCCTGCCGGCGGCGGCAGCGCGACCGCCACGCGAGGATCCGAGCGCGCAGGACGTCGCACGGAAGCCCGGAGCGCTCCGCTAGCTCGAGCGCCTCGTCGAGGAGGTTGATCGCCGTCGGGATGCTCGAGATCCGGTAGCGGGAGCAGCCGAGCCGGAAGAGCACGTCGGCACGGTCGAGGTCCGAGAACTCCGGCCGCTCGGTCAGCTCGCGCGCGACCTGCAAGACCTCGATCGCCTCGCGCGGCGAGCCAAGCTCCTGGAGCGACCATCCCTCACCCGCGAGCGCGCGCACCTCGAGCTCGGCCGACCCGAGCGTGGAGATCTCCGCGCGCGCCTCACGGAAGAGGTCGACGGCCTCCTGGTCACGATGCGCCTCGGTCAGGGCTTCGGCCTGCGCGAGCTTGGCCTCGACCCGGGTGCGGACGTCCGACGAGACGCCGCGGAGGAGGTACTCCGCGTCCACGCCGAGCCGCTCTGCGAGCCACGCGATGGTCTCGCCCGTCGGACGCGTCTTGCCGCGCTCGATCTGGCTGACGTACTCCTTCGAGCAGCGCTCCCCCGCGAGGCCGGTCTGCGTCAGGCCTGCAGCGATGCGGAGCGCGCGCACGCGGCTGCCGATACCGCCCGAGGGCATCGTCCGGGTGGTCGCGGCCGAGACGCGCATACCGCTGTCACTCAAACCGCGGCCCCCCGGAAGCGTCCTCCCCCGTTGGGGTGAATCCGGCCAGTGCTCATCCGTCCACCAAGGTGAAGCAGATCATAACGACAATCACTTGACCGAGCTACTTGACTTTCCCGGACATGGCCCGTACAGTCAGCTCACTGAGCACCGGACGGACGCCAGGACGGTGCAAGGGGCGCTGACTTCGGAATCGGCGTCGAACGGAGAACAGCGTGACTGGGCCGCAGAGTCACGAGCTCTGCTCGACGCTTACCGAGTTCCAGCCGCCTCAATCGAAGCGCCCCCGGAAGCCGCAGCCGGGGGCGCTTCCACGTGTGGGGCCGGTGGGGAGAGCAGGTTTCTTTGTTCGTGCAGGCGGTCGGCGGCGGCGGCCAGGAGCCAGGCGCCGCCGTTTTCCGGGCCGCGAGTGAGGGAAAGAGACCAGGAGCCCCGGCCACCCCCCGCGATGAGAAGCACCGCCCTCACGCCCGTCCGCCCTCTGTCGCGTTTCGCGTACGCGCTGGGACGTGTCGACTCCGCCCTCGGAGACGCGGTCGAGCGCTCGGTGCGCGGACATCACCGCCGTCGCCTGCGGCGGGTCGGCTGGGAGGGCGCGCTGGATGCGCCCGCGGCATACGTTGCTCCGCACGCGTTCCCTCCGCGAGACGGCAACCGCGTCGAGGTGCTGGTGGACGGAGCCGTAGCGCTGCCGCGCATCGCGTCCGCGATTCGGGCCGCGGAGCGCTCCGTCGACCTTGCGGGCTGGTTCTTCAGCCCGGAATTCGAGCTCACGCGGGGACACGATCGCCAGCCGCTCTCGGAGCTCCTCCGGGAGACCGCCGACCGCGGTGTCGAGGTGCGTCTTCTGGCCTGGGCGGGGGCGCCCTTACCACTGTTCCGGCCCGGCCGGCGCGAGGTCGACGCGGTGATGGCCGACCTCGCCGACGGTGCGCGCCTTCGCGTCGCGACCGACCGCCGCGAGCGGCCGATGCACTGTCACCACGAGAAGCTCGTGATCCTCGACGGCCGGCAGGCGTTCGTCGGCGGGATCGACCTCACGGACCTTGCCGGTGACCGGTTCGACAGCGGCCGCCATCCGATCCGGAGCGGCAACGGCTGGCACGACGCGACCATGCTGGCCGAGGGACCTGTCGTCGAGGATGTCGCCCGACACTTCGGGATGCGCTGGCTGGAGGTGACCGGCGAGCGGCTCGCGACGCCGGAGCGCGCAGAGACCAAGGGCGATGTCACGGTGCAGGTCGCGCGAACGGTGCCCGAACGCGTCTACCGCAGCCTCCCGTTCGGCGACTTCTCGATCTTGGAGGCGTACGTCGGGGCCCTCCGCGCGGCTCGCACCCTCGTGTACCTCGAGAACCAGTTTCTCTGGTCGAGCGAGATCGCCGAGATCCTCGCGGACCTGCTCAGAAGGCCGCCATCGGACGAGTTCCGGATGGTCGTGATGCTGCCGGGGCACCCGAGCACGGGCGCGGACGACACCCGTGGCCAGCTCGCGGTGCTCAGCGAGGCCGACGTCGATGGCCGGCTGCTCTGCTGCACGCTCGTTGCGCGAGGCAACGGCGCCGCGGAAGCGGTCTACGTCCACGCCAAGATCGGCATCGTCGACGACCGCTGGCTGACCCTCGGGTCGGCGAACCTCAACGAGCACTCGCTCTTCAACGACACGGAGGTGAACCTCGTCGTCGACGACCCGGCGCTGGCGGCGACCACGCGACGCCGACTCTGGGCCGAGCACCTGGAGATTCCCCTTGACGGGGTCGCCGGTGATCCGGCGACACTGGTCGACGACGTCTGGCGGCCGACCGCCTCCGAGCAGTTGATGCGGCGTCGAGCCGGCGCCCCTCCGACGCACAGGCTCCTCCTGCTTCCGGGGGTCTCGCACCGCGCGCGCCGCCTGCTGGGCCCGATCCAGAGCCTCCTCGTCGACGGCTAGGGACGGAACGCGCGGTCAGCTGTCTGACGAGGCAACGCGTCGCTGACGATTGCGCATCCGAGGCGCGTGCCGTGCTTGGGGGTCACGTTCGGCCACCGTCCGGCTCCTGTCCAGCCAAGTCGGCTTCGTAGACGGGGACGAGGCCCGCTGGGCGTCCCTGCTCCGGTCCGCGCGTGCTGCGGAACAGGGTGACGCGTGCACGGCGCCGATCGAGGTCGAGCTCGCCGATCGAGTTGTGGAACGTCCGTCGGCTGGAGATCGTCCATCTCGCGACCGGCGGCTGCACACCGCAAGCGCGAGCAAGCATGGAGAAGACAAGAGCTGCTGGACGAGATCCGGTCATCTTCACGACTCGGCGCTCTGACGGGCTGAGCGGATTGCGGAAGGGTGAGCAGACGACCTGATGGACACGGCTCCGACCCGACCCCGCGCCGAGATCGACTGAGGCGACATAGCTCGTGTGGATGTCGCCGCTGAGGATGGTGATGGTGGCCGGCGGCTCGTCGCCGCAGCCAATCGATCGCAGGAGCTCCGTGAGATGGCGGAAAGACCGCTGGTACGCGGCCCAGTGCTCGAGGTCGACGGCTCGCCGGAGCCGTTCGCCCAGACGCTGCGCGAAGGCACCCCAGGCGCCGTCGCAGACGGCCTCGTTCCAGGCCTCGAGGTGGTGGACGCCTGGAGGAAGGAAGACCGGCAGGCTCGTCGCCAGTATCAGGTGGTCGAATCGACCGTGGGCGTGGTCGGCGATCCAGTGCCACTCTTCCTCGTCGATCATGTCTCGTCGCCCCTCGACGGTGACGCGCGCCGCGCGCGAGTCGATCACCAGGAGCCGGGACCGTCCGAAGTCGCGGTAGTACGCCCACCTGGTCGCGGCGGACTCGCGATCCCATTGCCGGGCCAGCGCGCGCAAGCGAGGTCCCCCGTCCTCGTCATCGCGCAAGTCGTGCAGGAGCGTCTCCTCCGCGAGCTCGGGGGGCGACAGGTTTCCGATGTGCTGGTAGAGCCAGTACGACATGAAGGCTCCCGTGACTCGATCCTCCCACCACGGCAGCCTGCGCATCTCTTCGACCCAGGAGTCGGAGATGTTCCAGTCGTCGTTGACGTCGTGATCGTCGAAGATCATGGTGCACGGCACCGTCGACAGCAGCCAGCGGATATCGGGGTCCGACCATGACTCGCGATAGAGGCGGGTGTATTCCTCGAAGTCCGCGACTTCTTCGCCCGGAGGCTCGCGTACGTCCCGGCGAGATCGGATGAATGCTGCAGTCTCCGGCGGAACGAGGTCGGCGTACACCTGGTCTCCGAGCAGCAGGAGCGCGTCCGGCCAGGGAACCTCTCCCTGCTGGAGCCTTCTCGAATACGCCCAGAGAGCGTCGACCTCGAGTCCCTCTTCGTGCTCGGCCTGCGACAGCGAATACGGCGGTCGCTCGGGGGCCCCGACGCGGCAGGAGCCGAAGACGAGCCGTGCCTCTCGCTCTCCTTCGCGAGTCCGGATCGCGGGGCGCTGCCGTCCGTCGTCCGGTGGCCAGACGAGCCGTCCTTCCAAACGCACGTCGTAGGGCGTCACGGTCCCCGGCTCGAGATCCTCGATGAGAACGAGCGCGTAGTGGTGCCCCTCGATGTTGAACGTTCGTGCTCGATGCTCGAGGACGGTCACCTCTGCGGGGCGAGCGGTCTCGACCCACACGGTGGCCGTCGTCGTCCCTGCATACCGAAGCAACGGTCCGACGAGGAGATCACGCCCGGGCCCAGCGACGGACATAGCTCATGATCGTATGGGGCGGGGACTCCTGGCCGAGCGGCGATGCGACCATCCTCGACCTGACCTGGATCCGGGTCCCCGGCGCGGGATACTGCCGTTACGGCAGCACCGCGGGGGACGAGCCAGACGTTCTCTCGTCGGACACGGCGATGCTGGTTGCGGTCTTCACCGGGGCGCCGAACGTGAGGAAACGTCCGCCGAAGGCGATCGCGCAGATGGCGAACCACGCCCAACCGAAAGCGAGTCCCGCGATGACGTCCGAGAGCCAATGGACTCCGAGCATCACGCGGCTGCACGCGACCGCGACTGCGACCGCCGCCGCCCCCCCGGCGATGAGGGCACGTGTGCGCGGTGCTCGCCGACGTGCCAGCACGAGCGCCACTGCTGCGTAGAGGGCGGCCGCCGTCGCCGAATGACCGCTTGGAAACGACGGGCCGAGCGTCGCTGCGGCCGGGTTGAAGCTGGGCCGCACCCGGTCCAGTGCTCCTTTGATGGTCGTGACGAGGACGATCTCGCCGACGACGACGGAGACGAGGAATACCGGCACCCATTTGTTGGGGATGCGCACGTACTCGGCGATCGCGACGACGATTATGACGAGGACAACGACGTACGTGCCAGCAAGATCTGTGACGAGCTGGAGCGCCTGTGTCGAGAGATGCGTCGCGTGGTCGACCTCCCACTGGCCAACGCTGTTGTCGACCTCCACGAGCTGCGCGTTGGTCCGCATGAGGTACGCGAGGAGTCCGAGCACGAGACCGCCTGTCATTGCGGCGACGAGCGCAACCGTGAGCGCGAGACCCGTTGCCGCGGCCGGGTCCAGACGGCTGCGCAACGTCCTCGACAACCATGGATGGCGAACCGCTTCGTGCCCGAGCTTCTGCCCCGCGGCCTGCGCGGCGGCCTGGCCGACCACCGGGGTCGGATATCGACTTCCGAGCAGGAACACGAGGGATCCCGCGATCGACGCGACGAAGAAGAGGATCAGAATCGGCATCTGGGGATCGCTCGTGCCTCGCTCGGATAGAAGTGCCCGTTACAGCGTGAGGGTTGTCCATCATTTCTGGTGGGTAAACCCGCCGGCATGGCAACGCTCGAGAATCCCGGCGGCACGGCAACACTCGACACCGTGCGAGCCGACGCGTCGTCTGCGGGCCAGTCAGTGGATGCCCATCTCTCGCGCGGCGCTACGGCCTCGGACGTGCCTTTGCTCGAGGCGAGGCCCGGGACGTGGGCCGAATCCTTCTCGCGGCGGGTAGGAGCAGAACGACCGATACCGGTCTTCCTGGCTGCCGTGGCGCTCGGATATGCGGCTCTCGTCGCCCTCGCCGTGGGTGCAGGGCTCGTGTTGACGGAGCTGCTGTTGCCGATCGGCGGGTTCGCCGCCTGGGACGAGAGCATCAATCGGTGGTTGGCCGACCGTCGCGACCCAACTCTCGAGCATCTGTCCTGGATCGGCTCGACGCTCGCTGGGGGAATCGTGATCCCTGTGGTCGTAGGCTTCTTCCTCGTCGCGTTCCTCGCCATCCGTCGCTGGCGTCTGGCCGCGGTCGTGCTGTTCGTCATCTGCATCGAGTCGGGCGCATACCGCGCGACGACGCTGTTCGTGCACCGCGATCGCCCCGCAGTCGATCGCCTGGAGAGCCTTCCGATCGACGCGAGCTACCCGTCTGGGCACACGGCCGCAGCACTTGCCCTTTACGGAGGCTTGTTGCTGTTGCTGGCGTCGCGCGCCCGCCGCAGCACCGTCACTGTCGTGGCCTGCGGGTTACTGGTCGCGATCCCCCTCTTCGTCGCCTGGTCGCGGATGTATCGCGGCATGCACCACCTGACGGACAGCGTCGCCGGCCTGCTCCTGGGCGTGGGCGCGCTCGTGGTGACCGTGTTCGCTGCGCGCGCCGCCGGGGCGGCGGCCAATCGACGAGACGCTCGGGCCTTCACCGACCCGAACCGCGAGCCGGCATGAGCAAGGTCGCAGTGATCGCCCATGCCGGCAAGACGATCGGTGGAGGGCTCGAGGAGCTCCGCGAGACCCTCTCGCGGGCCGGTGTGGCCGACCCGATCTGGTCGGAGGTGCCGAAGAGCCGCATGGCGCCCAAGCGTGTGCGTGCAGCACTGAAAGACGGGGCCGAGTTGATCTTCGTGTGGGGCGGCGACGGGATGGTGCAGCAGTGCGTCAACGTCGTTGCCGGCAAGGGGGTCCCTCTCGCGATCGTCCCGGCGGGAACGGCGAACCTGTTCGCCTCCAGCCTTGCGCTTCCCCAGGACATCCCCGAGGCGGTGCACATCGGTCTGCACGGCTCCGAGCGCTTGCTCGACGTCGGAAAGATCAACGGCGAGCGGTTCGCGGTCATGGCGGGAGCTGGGCTCGATGCGCAGATGATCCAGGAAGCCGACGGCGGGCTGAAGGACCGCTTCGGCCGCCTCGCGTACATCTGGACGGCGTCGAAGCAGCTGCGCGGCGACCCCTTCAAAGCTCGAATCGAGGTGAACGGGGAGCTCTGGTACAAGGGCAAGGCGAGTTGCGTCCTCCTCGGAAACATCGGCTCCCTGTTCGGCGGGGTCGAGGTATTCGACAACGCGCGCCCGGACGACGGTCTACTGGAGCTCGGCGTCACGAATGCCGAGGGCATCGGCCAATGGGCGCGGACGATGGCCCAAACGGCGATCGGTAGCGCCAGCAGCTCGCCTTTCGTCCAAACCACGAAAGCCGAGAAGGTCGAGATCGAGCTGAACCGGAAGGTGCGGTACGAGCTCGACGGTGGTGAGCGCACCACCGTCAAACACCTGAAGGCAAAGGTCGAGCCGAGGGCGATCACGGTGCGTGTGCGCGAAGGCAGCTGACTCGCGCCACACACGGAGAGTGGAGAAAGGACATGAGCGACACATCGAACAGCAACCCAATGCACTCCGCCCGGGCGGCTGGTGAAGGCGTCGTGCAATCGAGTGGATTCGAATGGCTCTCGCGGCTTGGCTTCGTAGCGCGTGGCCTGATCTACGCCATCATCGGAGTCCTGGCACTCAAGCTCGCTCTCGGACACGGCGGCAAGCTCACTGACCAACAGGGCGCCCTCCACACCGTTGCCCGGCAGCCCTTTGGCAAGTTCTTGCTCACGCTCGTTGCGATCGGCCTCGGTGGCTACGCGCTCTGGAGATTCGTCCGCGCGGCGGTGGGGCGCGGCCCCGAGGGCTCGGACACGGGGTTCGATCGAGTCGCCGCGCTTGCCAGCGGCCTCGTCTATCTCGGAATGTGCATCGTTGCCGTCCGGATTCTCGCCGGCTCTCCGAAGGGCTCGGCGAATCCTGACAAGACGACGGCGGGCGTCTTCGGATGGCCCGCCGGCATCTGGATCGTCGGTGGGGCGGGGCTCGTCTTGATAGGAGTCGGCCTCTATCAGGGATACCGCGGCGTGACAAAGGACTTCCTGGCCGACTCGAAGACCGAAGAGATGGGTCCCCGCGTCAAGAGCTGGATCGGGTGGATCGGGCTAGTCGGGCACGTTGCGCGGATGGTCGTCTTCACGCTCGCGGGAGTCTTTCTCGTCAAGGCGGCCGTCGACTATGACCCAAGTTCGGCCATCGGGATCGACGGGGCGCTGGCCAAGCTCTTGCAGCAGCCGCTGGGTCCGCTTCTCCTGGGGTTGGTCGCCGGAGGGCTGATCGCCTTCGCCACATACTCGTTCAGCGACGCTCGCTTTCGTCGAATCTAGGGCAAGGAGTGACCGACGGCGATCGCCGATGACGGCGCCAGAAGCGACAACAAACTGCGTCCGGCTGGCTGTGGCGGACGCGATCGGCCTTTCGCTCGAGTGAGTCGCCCTTCGGCCGCGACGGTGCGCGGTTCCTCGACGGGTCCGGCGGTAGTCAGTCGGAGCGGCCCGTCAGCCAGCGGAGCCGCTGGTGCGTGATCGCCTCGAGATCGCCCGCCGTGAGGATGCCGCCGAGCCGGTCGGCGACCGAGCGGAGCAGCCCGCCGCCGATGAAGATCCACGCCTCCGCGTCCGGATCGCGATCGGCGGGGACGGCCTCGCGGGCCTGACCGTCGCGGAGCGCGGCCGCGACGAAGTGGTGCACCTCGCGCATGTGGCGGCGGATCTCGCGGCGCACCACCGGGTCCTCACCTGCCTCGGTCAGCCCCTGGATCCAGAGGTTCGGCATCGTCGGGCTCCGCCACGGCGACTGCTGGCCGGTCGGCGGCGTGCCGCCGGTGAAGAGCGCGATCTTCCCCTCGAGCCGCTTCCGCGTCTCCTCCCAGGCGACGTCGAGACAGGCGACCCAGAGGTCGCGCTTCGAGGCGAAGTGCCGATAGAGCACCGGCTCGCTGACGCCCGCCTCGCGCGCGATCTCCGCCGTCGTCGCCCCTGCGTAGCTCGTCGAAGAGAACACGCGGACCGCGGCCCGCACGATCGCGCGCCGTCGCTCCGCCGCGGGCAGCCGCCGGGGCGTCTCGCGGACGTCCGCGGTCATGCCGCCTCGACGGGGGCCGCGCGGTGCTGCTCGCGGACGCCTTGCGGCTCGGTGTCGTGCGAGCGGATCAGCCACGCGGCGACGACCGAGCCGACGAGCGCGATGGTTGCGGCGACGAGCAACGCACGCTCGAAGCCGCGCATGAACGACTCGGTCGTTGGCGGGGTCGCGAGCTGGGACGCCATGATCGCGCCCATCAGGGCGATCCCCGTGGAGCCGCCGACCTGGCGGCACGCGTTCAGGACCGCAGAACCGACGCCGGCCTTCTCGACCGGCACCGCGCGCATGGCCGCGGCCGAGCTCGGCGTCATCGTCATCGCCATGCCGAACCCGCCGATCACGAGCCCGGGCAGGAGCCGCCAGAACGTCGCGTCGCTCGAGAGCTGGCTGAAGTACGCGAGCTGGACGGCGAGGAGGAGCATGCCGCCCGCCATCAGCCCCCGCGAGCCGTACCGGTCCGACAGCCGTCCCGCCTGAGGGGCGACGAGGATGATCAGGATCGTCATCGGGAGGAACGCGGCGCCCGCCTGGACAGCCGAGTAGCCGAGCACGTTCTGCATGTAGAGCGACACGAAGAAGAACACGCCGAACATCGCGAGCGCGACGAGGAGCATCACGAGGTTTGCGCCGACGTAGGTGCGGTTGCGGAACAGCGTCAGGTCGAGCATTGGAGCCCGGCGCTGGCGCTCGAGGACGA
Organism: uncultured Actinomycetes bacterium; assembly: GCA_963742625.1. Lineage (GTDB taxonomy): Bacteria > Actinomycetota > Thermoleophilia > Gaiellales > Gaiellaceae > Gaiella. The sequence continues at coordinate 501,427 of CAVUMO010000001.1, read as the reverse complement.
CGAAGGTCGTGAGCGAGATCACGGCGACGACGAAGGCGCCGATGATGCGAGGCGAGCCCCAGCCGAAGTTGTTCGCCTCGATCAGGCCGTACGTGAGCGTGAAGAGCCCAAGCCCGGAGGTGAAGAGTCCCGGTAGGTCGAGCCTCTCGTGCGTCTCGTCACGCGACTCGTCGATGAGGAGGAAGCTCGCCGCGATCCCGAGGATGCCGACCGGGACGTTGACGAAGAAGATCCAGTTCCAGCTCGCGTGCTCGGTGAGCAGGCCGCCGATGAGCGGGCCGATCGCGAGCGCGAGCGCCGCGGTGCCGGCCCAGATCCCGATCGCCGTGCCGCGCTGGCGCGGCGGGAACGTGACCGCGATGATCGACAAGGTCGCGGGGTTCATCAGCGCCGCTCCGACCCCCTGGGCAACGCGCGCGGCGATGAGCGTCTCACCGCTCGACGCGAGCCCGCACGCGAGCGAGGCGAGGGTGAAGATCGCGATGCCTATGACGAAGATGAGCCGGCGCCCATACGCGTCGGCGAGCTTCCCGCCGATGAGCATGAGGGCGGCGAAGGTGATCGCGTAGCCGGAGACGATCCACTCGAGCTCGGACAGCTGGACGCCGAGGTCACGCTGGATCGACGGCAGCGCGACGTTCACCACCGTGTTGTCCAGCATGATCATGAACAGCCCGAACGCGACCGCGCCCAGCGTCCACCATTTCTTGTTGTCCTCCGTCACGAGCCCTGCGAACACGCGATTCACCACCTCTCGAAGTTAGTGCGCACTACGCTAGCAAGGTCGGTGGGGGCGGGGCGTCGGCGGTTAACGGGGACGCAACGGCCCCGAGCGTAGGATCGTCTGGTGCCCGTCTTCATCTGCCCGAACTGCCGTGAGCGAACCGTCGACGTCGACGGGTACGAGGGGTTCACGACGAACGTCCCCCAGTGCCGCAACTGCGGGTTCGGCTTCCTCTTCCAGCTCCTCGAGGACTACTACCCGGCGCCGTCGACCGGGTTCGTCGTCTGCGACCGCGACGCACGTGTGCTCGCGGTCGGCCGCGGAGTCTTCGAGTTGACGGGCTTCCGCGAGCCCGACCTGATCGGCCGCGACGTCGGCACGGCGTTCCACCTCTCGGACACGGCGCCGCTCGAGCTGGTGCGCGAGTGGGGCGTGCGCCGCCTCAACGAGCATCTCGAGCTGCGGACGCGGGCCGGGCTCGTCAAGTCCGTCGTCGTCGACCTGTTCCCCGCGTACGACGAAGACGGCGGCCTGCTCGTCGCGCTCTCGTCGCGCTCGTGAGCCGCGGCTCGGTCTGGCTCGTCCGGCACGGCGAGACGGACTGGAGCCGCAGACGGCTGCACACCTCGGTCACCGACGTCCCGTTGACCGACGTCGGAGTGGCGGCGGCGCGGGAGCTCGGCGAGAAGCTCGCCGGCCGGTCGTTCTCGCTCGTCCTGACCAGCCCACGGCTGCGCGCCCGTCGGACGGCGGAGCTCGCCGGCTTCCCCGACGCGATCGCCGACAATGACCTCGCGGAGTGGGAGTACGGCGCGTACGAAGGGCTCAGCACGGTGGAGATCCGCCGAACGGTTCCCGGCTGGACGATCTGGAGCCACACCGCACCTGGCGGCGAGACCGCGGAGCAGGTGCGCGACCGTGTCGACCGCGTGATCGCTCGCGTACGGGCGATGGAAGGCGACTCGCTTCTCTTCGGGCACGCGCACTCGCTCCGTGCGCTCGCGGCGCGCTGGCTGGGCGAGGACGTCGCAGAGGGGCGGCTCTACCGTCTGGACACGGGAACGCTGTCGGCGCTCGGCTTCGAGCGCGAGACGCCGGTGATCGAGCGCTGGAACGCGTGAGCTCGTCGCGTCAGCGCGGCAGGATCCAGACCTGGCGCGCGAGCGCCAGGACGCCTCCGTCCCGGCCGTAGAGCGCCGTCCCGGCGTGGAGCTTCCGGCCGTCCTGGCCGAGCGGCCAGCCGACCACGATGCACTGCTCGCCCTCGTCGGGCCGCCGCGCGACCCTCGCTGTCATCCGGCCGAGCACCGGCTCGCCGCGGCCGGACTCGCCGACCGCGTACGCGCCTGTGCAGTCGATCGATGCCCAGACGACCTCGGAGGTCACCTCACCCGCAACCCATGTCGTCGCGACGAGCCCGTCGCGTCCGGGGACGGGGCCGGGATGGAGGCCGAGGCCGGTCCCGTCCTCGCGCACGCCGCAGACGAAGCACTCGGCGAACTGCGGCGGGCCGAAGGCCCCGACGCCTTCGCTTGCCGCCTGCGCCTCGGCCGGTGTCGGCGCGGCGGGGGGGTCGAGCGACGGATCGCCGGGCGCGGCCTCGGCGACGAGCAGCTCACCGTCGAGGAGGAGCAGCCTGTGGCCCGAGCGCCGGACCGCGAGCGGGCGCTCGAGCGGCGGGGGCAGATGGAGCGTCACCTCTCCCGCGGCGCCGAGACGCGAGCCGAGGAGGCCGGCCGTGTAGCCGCCGTTCGCTGAGCCCAGCGGGCCCCGGTATCGACGCGAGATCGTCACCGTCTCGGGCATCCGCCGATAGACTGAAGTTTGTGATCGGAAGTCGAAAACCTCTGGGACGTGCGGGCGGCGCACAGTGGAGGATGTCCGGATGAGGCTCGCGCTCGCACAACTGAACGTCGTCGTCGGCGACCTCGAGGGGAACGTCGAGAGGATCGTGGCGGCCGTCCGCGAAGCGGAGCGGGGCGGGGCCGACCTCGTCGTGCTGCCCGAGCTGGCTGTCACCGGCTACCCCCCGGAGGATCTCCTTCTCCGTCCGGGGTTCGTGCGCGCGTCGCGCGAGGCCGTCGCCGAGATCGCCCGCGCGTGCACGGAAACCGTCGCGCTCGTCGGCGGCCCGGCGTTCGACCGCGATCTCGCGAACGCCGCGTTCGTCTGCGCCGACGGCGCGGTGCGAGGCGTCTACCGCAAGCAGTTCCTCCCGAACTACGGCGTCTTCGACGAGCACCGCTACTTCGCACCCGGTCGCGAGCTCGTGCTGCTCCAGCTCGGGGAGGTCCTCGTCGGGCCGACGATCTGCGAGGACGTCTGGCAGCCAGGCCCGCCGGCGACCGACCTCGCGCTCGCGGGCGCTACTCTCCTCGTCAACCTCTCGGCCTCGCCGTTCCACGTCGGCAAGGCGGAAGACCGCGAGGAGATGCTCGTGACACGCGCCCGCGACAACGCCGCGTACGTGGCGTTCTGCAACCTTGTCGGCGGGCAGGACGAGCTCGTCTTCGACGGTCATTCGGTCGTCCTCGACGACGAGGGCGAGGTCGTCGCCCGGGCGCCGGGCTTCGAGGAGGCGCTCCTTGTCGTCGACGTCGATCCCACCGAGGCGCTCGGGAGGCGGCTGCGCGACGTGCGCCGCCGAGAGCTGGAGCGGGCACGCGAGGAACCTGTGGCCGCGACCACCATCGCGCTCACGGCGCCGCGGCAGGTCACCGAGCCGGTCGCGCCGGCCGTGGCGCCCTTTGCGCCGGAGCTCGAGCAGATGCGTCGCGGGCTCGTGCTCGGTCTCTCCGACTACGTCTCCAAGAACGGCTTCCGTGACGTGGTGATCGGGATCTCCGGCGGAATCGACTCCGCAGTCACCGCCGCGATCGCGACGGACGCGGTCGGCGCCGACCGCGTGCACACCGTCTCGATGCCGTCGCGTTTCTCGTCCGGCGGGACTCGTGACGACGCCCGCCAGGTGAGCGAGAACCTCGGCGTCGACTTCCGCGAGGTCCCGATCGAGGATGTCGTGGGCGCGTACCACCAGGCGCTCGGCGGGCTCGACGGCCTCGCCGCGGAGAACCTCCAGGCACGGATCCGAGGGACGATCCTGATGGCGCTGTCCAACACGCACGGCTGGCTGGTGCTCGCGACGGGCAACAAGTCCGAGACGGCGGTCGGCTACGCGACGCTCTACGGGGACATGGTCGGCGGCTTTGCCCTCCTGAAAGACGTGTTCAAGACGGACGTGTTCCGGCTCGCGCGTCATCTGAACGAGCGCGCCGGACGCGAGGTCGTGCCCGTGTCGACCATCGAGCGGCCGCCGACCGCCGAGCTGCGCGCCGACCAGCGTGACGACCAGTCGCTGCCGCCGTACGAGATCCTCGACCCGGTGCTCGAGGCATATGTCGAGCTCGACCGCTCACGCGAAGAGCTCGACGCCCAGTTCGATCCGGAGGTCGTCGAGCGCGTGCTCGTGCTGGTCGACCGGGCCGAGTACAAGCGGCGCCAGGCCGCCCCCGGCGTCAAGCTCCGGCCACGGGCCTTCGGCCGCGACTGGCGGACGCCGATCACGAACCACTGGCGCGGCTAGCCGCGCGCCTCGGCCGTCAGCTCCGCGAGCGCCTCGACAGTGCGCCAGTTGCGGATCGTGATCGTCGTCGGCAGGCGGCGCCGATAGAGCGCCTCCATCAGCTTCGACCGGCCCTGGCCGTTCGGGACGCTGACATAGATCTCGCGACCGCGCAGCGTCAGCTCGTCCGGGAGATACGGGCCGAGGTCTCCAAGCTCCAGCTGACCGAGCTCGACCTCCTCGCCGACGAATGCGACCACGACCTTGGTGGGGTCCGAGGCCGGATAGGGATTCGCGTCGACGACCTTGGCGAGCTCCTCGCCGGTGCGGAGGAGGACCGCCACCTCGTGTCCGGTCTCCTCTTCGATCGCCTTCGAGAGACGGGTCGCGTGGTCGCCCTTCCCCTTGGGCGTGAAGACGACGTTCCCGCTCTGCAGGTACGTCTCGACGTCCGTGTGGCCGAGGGACTCCACGATCGACTGCAAGTCCGCCATCGAGATCCGCTTGTTCGGGCCGATGTTGATCCCGCGCAGGAGTGCCGCGACGCGCATCGCCCCAGTCTCGCAGCCGACGGCGATCAGGCGACGAGCGCCCGCAAGGCGCGGAACCAGCGGAGCCGCTCGTCCCACGGCACGGCGGCGTTCGCCGGCGAGGTCGAAGGCAGCACGAAGAGCAGCGTCTCGTCGAGTCGGCGCTCCTGGAGGCCGTGCTCGGGGCGACTGCCGAACGGGCCCCGATAGGCCTCCTTGCCGACGAAGCCGATCGCACGTGGATGGAGGTCGCGCGCGAGGCGCGCGAGCCGCTCCGCGCTCCCCGCGAAATCGGCGCGACGGAGGTCTGACGACCCGCGCGTCGTGCGCCGGGCGGCATTCGTGATCCCGATGCCGAAGGACGGGAGCTCGACCTGCTCCTCGGGCGACAGCAACCGAGGCGTGAACCCGGCCGCGTGCAGCAGGCGCCAGAAGTCGTTCCTCGGGTTCGCGAAGTGCACGCGCGCGGCAGCCGAGCGCTTCCCGGGGTTGATCCCGCAGAAGACGACGTCCAGGCCCTCGGCGAGGACGTCCGGGACGGCGGTCGTCAGGCCGCCTCGGGCTCGCGTTCGTCGAGCAACGCCTCGAACGCGAGACGGATCCGCTCGGTGAGGACGGCGGTCGCTTCCGGCGACTCGGCGTCCGGCCGGATCACGGTGACCGCGTCCTCGTCACCCACCCAGCCGTAGCATCGGAGGTAGCATTCCTGCTCGTCCAACGGCCGCAACCGCTGCATGGGCCCCAACCGTAGGCGGCCGACCGGACGGAGACGTTCCTCTAGGGTTGTGTCATGTCAACGAGGGCGCGGGTATTCGACTACGCGGTGTCCGTCGACGGCGCGTGGGACGTCGCGAGCGAGCGGGGAGGCCCCGTCCTCGCCGGGAGCGACGAGGAATCCTGGGCGCCCGAGCACCTCGTGCTCGCCGGGCTCGGTCGCTGCTCGCTGACGAGTCTCCGCTACCACTGCCGTCGGGCCGGGATCTCGCTCTCCTCGAGCGCATCCGTGCGCGGCACGGTCACGCGGCGCGCGGAGGACGGCAGGTTCGCGTTCGTCGAGATCGCTGTTGCGGCCGACGTCGCGTTCGAGCCGAGGCCCGACGACGAAACGCTCGCCGACCTGCTGATGAAGGGCGAGCGCGACTGTTTCGTGGGCGCGTCCCTCACCGCGCAGCCGACGTACGACTGGCGGGTCTCGTGAGCACCACGCTCCTCGACGTCGACGCGGTCCGCGCGCGCTTCACGGCGCTCGACCGGCGGCTCGCGTTCTTCGACGGGCCGGGCGGGACGCAGTGCCCGGACGAGGTGATCGACGCGATCGCGGCCTATCTCCGGTCGGACAACGCCAACATCGGCGCGCCCTACGAGACGTCCCGCCGGACGGACGCGCTCGTGGCCCGTGCGCGGGAGCAGGCCGGCACGTTCCTCGGCTGTGCCCCGGAGGAGGTCGCGTTCGGCCAGAGCATGACCGCGCTCAACTTCCTCCTCACCCGGGCGCTCGCCCGGGAGCTCGAGGCGGCGGACGAGGTGCTCGTGACGCGGCTCGACCACGATGCGAACGTCGCGCCATGGCTGGCGCTGCAGGAGGACATCGGCATCGTCGTGAAGTTCGTCGACGTCCACGACGATCTCTCGCTCGACCTCGACGACCTCGCGGCGAAGCGCTCGCCGAGGACGAAGGTCGTCGCGTTCCCGGCGGCGGCGAACTCGGTCGGGACCCGTCCGGATGTCGCGCGGGTCGTCGAGCTCGCGCACGAGGCCGGCGCGCTCGCGTGGGTCGATGCCGTGCACTACGGCCCGCACGGGCCGATCGACGTCTCGGCATGGGGCTGCGACGTCCTCGTCTGCTCGCCGTACAAGTTCTTCGGCCCGCATATGGGCATGGCCTTCGGCCGCGAGGAGGTGCTGCGGCGCTGGCGGCCCTACAAGGTGCGTCCGGCCGCGGACGAGCCGGTCGGCCATCGTTTCGACCTCGGCACCTCCCAGCACGAGCTCCTCGCCGGCTTCGTCGCGGCTGTGGACTACGTCGACTCTCTCGGCTGGGACGCGATCGTCGAGCACGAGACGGTCCTCGGGCAGCAGTTCCTCGACGGGCTGCCGGACGGCGTCACGCTCCACGGCCTCCCGACGATGGAGGGGCGGGTCCCGACCTTCTGCTTCAGCGTCCCGGGCCGCACCGCCCGCTCGGTGGCGGAGCACCTCGCCGAGCGGGACGTCGCAGTCTGGTGGGGCAACTACTACGCGCTCGAGACGATGCGTCACCTCGGGCTCGAAGTGGACGACGGCGCGGTGCGCGCGGGGATTGTCCACTACAACACCTCGGGCGAGGTCGACCGGCTGCTCGCCGGGCTCGCTGAACTGGTCTGAGTCGCGCGGGGTAGCATCGCCCCGTGGCGACCTTCGAGCGATCGACCCTCTCCAACGGCACGCGCGTGCTGACCGCGCCGATGGACCACGCCCAGTCCGTCTCGTGCTTCGTCATGTTCTCGGCCGGCTCCCGGTACGAGCGACGCGAAGAGAGCGGGATCGCCCACTTCGCGGAGCACATGTTCTTCAAGGGCACCGAGCGGCGGCCGACGGCCCGGGACATCGCGACCGAGATCGACACGATCGGAGGGGAGTTCAACGCCTTCACGGGCAAGGAGCTCACGGGCTACTACGTGAAGTGCGCGGCCGAGACCCGTGACGTCGCGCTCGACGTGCTCGTCGACATGCTCCGCAACTCGCGCTTCGACGGCGACGAGATCGACCGCGAGAAGGGCGTGATCGTCGAGGAGATGAACATGTACGCCGATACGCCGCGGAGCTACGTCGGCAACGTCTGGGAGCGCCATCTCTACGGCGACCAGCCGCTCGGCTGGGACGTGATCGGGACGGAGGAGACCGTCCGCGCGGCGACGCGCAACACGTTCCTCGGCTACCTCGACCGCTGGTACCGCCCGGAGCGCACCGTGATCGGCCTGGGCGGGCAGATCGGGGACGACGCCCTCGAGCGGCTCGAGGAGCTCGTCGGCGACATCGAACCGGGCGCGACCGGCACGCCCGACCCGGTCGTCCTCTCGGACGACGAGAGCTCGGTCCTGATCCACACGAAGCAGTCGGACCAGGCGCATGTCGTGATCGGCGCGCGGAGCTACCCGCACGGTCACCCGGACCGGTACGTCCTGCAGCTGCTCTCGACCGTCCTCGGCGGCGGCATGTCGTCGCGGCTGTTCACCGAGGTGCGCGAGCGGCGCGGGCTCGCGTACTACGTGTTCTCCGGGAACCAGAGCTACGCGGACGCAGGCACGCTCGGCGCGCAGGCAGGGGTCGACCTCAGCCGAATCGACGAAGCGGTCGAGACGATCGTCGCGGAGCTCCGGCGGATCGCCGGCGAGTCGGTCCCGGCCGAGGAGCTCGAGAAGGCGCGCTCGTTCTCGAAGGGCCGCTTCGTCCTCGGCCTGGAGAGCCCGCACGCGACGATCATGTTCGGCCTGCGCCGCGAGATCCTCGAAGGCCAGGCGGTCGAGCCGGCGGAGGTGCTCGCAGGGCTCGACGCCGTGACCGTGGAGGACGTCGAGCGCGTCGCCGCGGAGATCCTGGGCGGCGACCTCCGCCTCGCGCTGATCGGGCCGTTCGACGAGCCCGAGCGCTTCGAACGACTCATCGCCGCCTGAGCTCGGCCTATCCGTGGGTTCCGGATTCGGCCGTACTTCGGGGATGCTTGACGCATAACGCTATCAACGTTACTTGATGAAATGGATGACGACGGAGTGCCCGAGCCTTTCACCATGCCCATCCCGCCAGGATTCCCGCCCCCGCCGCACGGCGGCGACCGCGTGCTCTTCTTCCGCACGCACGAGACCGAGGCGACTCCCGGCGGCAAGGACCACGAGGACATCATGCTGCGGCGCGTCCCGCGGGAGGTCGCGATGCGCTACAGGGCGGCCGCGGGCGGGCGCGCGATGACGCACGCGCAGTACCTGACGGCGCTCGTCGAGCTGCACGCCCGGATCCGCGAGCGGGCGGACGGCGGCGACGAGACCGCGCGGGCCGTGCTCGAGGAGCTCGGCCTGCAGACCGTCGCCGTGTGAGCGACGCGGCGTCGTAGACTCGGTCGATGACCGAGCGCGAGCTCCTGCGCCGGGCGGCGGAGCTCGCCGCCGACCATCTCGACACGCTCGAGACCCGGCCCGTCTACCCGCGGGTCTCGGTGGACGAGCTGACCGCGCGGATCGACGTCCCGCTGCGCGACGGGCCGACGGACCCGGCCGCGGTCGTCGAGGAGCTCGCGGCCGCGCTCGAGCCCGGCGTCGTCGCAAGCCAGAGCGGCCGCTACTTCGGGTTCGTCGTCGGCTCGTCGCTCCCGTCGGCGCTCGCCGCCGACGTGCTGGTCTCGGCATGGGACCAGAACCTCGGCCTACTGGCGCTCGGCCCGTCGGCGCTCGTCGCCGAGAACACGGCGGGCGTGTGGGTCAAGGATCTGCTGGGGATCCCCGAGAGCGCCTCGTTCGCGTTCGTCACGGGCTGCCAGACTGCCCACTTCACGTGCCTCGCCGCGGCGCGACAGCACGTGCTCGCAGCCGCCGGCTGGGACGTAGCCGAGCTGGGTCTTGTCGGCTCCCCGCCGCTCACCGTGCTCGTCGGTGCGAAGCGCCACTCGACGATCGACCGCGCGCTCCGCTACCTCGGGATCGGGCGCGCGCAGATCCACGCGCTCGACGCGCTGCCGGACGGCCGGCTCGAGCCGAGTGCGCTCCGCGCCGCACTCGTGGCCGTCGACGGGCCGACGATCGTCTGCGCGCAGGCGGGTGAGGTGAACACCGGCGTCTTCGACGACCTCGTCTCGATCGCCGACGCGGTCGAGGGCACGGGCGCGTGGCTCCACGTCGACGGCGCGTTCGGGCTATGGGCCGCCGCGAGCCCGGCGCTCAGCCATCTCGTCGCCGGCTCGGAGCGGGCCGACTCGTGGGCGACCGACGCCCACAAGTGGCTCAACGTGCCGTACGACTGCGGCATCGCCTTCTGCGCGCACCCCGACGCGCACCGTGAGGCGATGACCGCGCAGGCCGTGTACCTCGTTCGCGAGGCCGACGTCATCCGGGAGCCGGTCGACTGGACGCCCGAGCACTCGCGCCGTGCGCGCGCGGTCCCGGTCTACGCGGCCCTGCGTCAGCTCGGCCGTTCGGGCGTCGCCGAGCTCGTCGAACGCTCGTGCGCCCACGCGCGACGCTTCGCCGCGGGGATCGCGGAGCTGCCGGGCTGCGAGGTGCTCAACGACGTCGTGCTCAACCAGGTGCTCTTCCGCTTCGCCGACGATGCGACGACCTCGGCGGCGCTCGCCGCGGTCCAGGCGAGCGGCGAGGCGTGGATGAGCGGCACCGAGTGGGACGGCCGGCGAGCGATCAGGCTCTCCGTCTCGTCGTGGCGGACGACCGAGCGCGACATCGACCGCGCCGTCGCCGCGTTCGCGGCGGCTCTCGTCTGAGAGGCGTCCGACCGGCAACCGGGGTACGGTCGCCGCCATGCCGCCGCGAGTCGGCCCCGCCCAGGGAGAGGCACTCGCCGCCTGGGGGCTCTGGGCGGTCGTGATCCTCGCGATCGTCCTGACATACGCGCGGCTCGAGCCGGCCGACCTCTACCACGTGTCGCGCGACGGGCTGTCGGGCGGCTTGTCACGCGCGCTCGTCGAGGTGGACTTCCCGGTTGCGCTCGCCGCGATCGCGCTCGTGCTCGTCGCGCTGACCGCCCTTCCGGGCCCGGCCTGGTGGGTCGCCGGCCCGTCGATCGCGCTGTGCGCGGTGACCGCCTGGCCGGGTGTCGTCGACCAGGACGACCTGGACGCGCGGTGGATCAACGCCGTTCCCGCCGTCGGCGTCGCGCTCGCGCTGGGGTTGACGATCGCTGCGACGCGGCGGGTCGGGCACCGATTCGTCTCCCGGCTCCGTCTCGACCCTGTGCGGATCGTGCTCGCGGCGCTCACGCTGCTCGTCTCGATCCCGTGGATCTCGGCGCTGCTCGGCTTCTACCTCCCCGAGGGGCTGTTCATCATGGAGCGGCCGGGGATCGAGAACGGAACGACGATCTCGGCCGTTCACCTCGGCGAGCACCACGGCTTCATGGGCACGCTCCTTGTCTGGACCGCGCTTCTGCTCTCTCGCCCCGCAGCGGTGACGGGCGGCCGGCTCGGGACGATCGCGTGGCTATACCTCTCGGTCGCGTTCGCCTACGGGGCGGTGAACATGACGCAGGACGCCTGGAACGAGCAGCTGTGGAAGCGCGACCTCGTGGATCGGAAGATCCCGTCCGCGCTGCTCCCGGCGCTCGAGCCGATCTGGCTCGTCACGCTGGGCCTCGCCTGCGTCGTCGCGTTTCTGCTCCGCCGGGAACGGCGCACCGCTCCTGCCGTGGTCTGAGCGGCGAGGTCAGGCCTCGTCACCCGGCGCTTCGGCGGCGCGCTCCTGGATCTCGTGGACGACGGTGGGGTCGGCGAGGGTGGTGGTGTCGCCGAGCTGGCGGTGTTCTGCGACGTCGCGGAGAAGGCGGCGCATGATCTTGCCGGAGCGGGTCTTCGGGAGCTCGGGGGTGAAGACGATGTTGGCGGGCTTGGCGATCGCGCCGATCTTCGCGGCGACGTGGTCGCGGAGCTCCTCGAGCATCTCGACGGAGCCGTCGTCGCTGCCCTTGAGGGTGACGTAAGCGACGATCGCCTGGCCGGTGACGGCGTCGGTGCGGCCGCAGACGGCGGCTTCGGCGACCCGGGGGTGGTCGACCAGCGCGGATTCGACCTCGATCGTCGAGATGCGATGGCCGGAGACATTCATGACGTCGTCGACGCGGCCGAGGAGCCAGAAGTCGCCCTCCTCGTCGATCCGCGCGCCGTCGCCGGCGAAGTAGAGGCCGGGGAAGCGCTCCCAGTAGGTCGCGCGGAACCGGGCCTCGTCGCCAAAGATCCCGCGGGTCATCGCGGGCCACGGCCGGTCGAGGACGAGATAGCCGCCGCCCTGGTCGACCCGCTCGCCCTGCTCGTTGACGACCCCGGCGGAGACGCCCGGGAAGGGCTTGGTGGCCGAGCCGGGCTTCGTCGTCGTGACCCCGGGGAGCGGCGTGATGAGGACCATTCCGGTCTCGGTCTGCCACCAGGTGTCAACGACGGGGCAGCGGCTCCCACCGATGTTCTCCTGGTACCAGATCCATGCTTCGGGGTTGATCGGCTCGCCGACCGAGCCGAGCAGCCGCAGCGAGGTGAGGTCGTGTTTCTGCGCGTGCTCGGGGCCCCATTTCATGTGGGCGCGGATCGCGGTCGGGGCGGTGTAGAGGATCGTGACGCCGTAGCGCTCGACGAGCTCCCACCAGCGGGCGTGATCGGGGTAGTCGGGGGTACCCTCGTACAGCACCGAGGTCGCGGCGTTGCACAACGGCCCGTAGACGATGTACGAGTGCCCGGTGATCCAGCCGACGTCGGCGGCGCACCAGTACACGTCCGTTGCCGCCTTCAGGTCGAAGATGTAGTCGTGGGTGGTGGCGACGCCGACGAGGTAGCCGGCGGTGGTGTGGACGATCCCCTTCGGCTTGGCGGTGGTGCCCGATGTGTACATCAGGAACAGCAGGTCCTCGGAGTCCATCGGCTCGCACGGGCACGACGCCGGGTCGTCGGGCAGGTCGAGCTCGTGGAACCACGTGTCGCGGCCGTCCTGCATCGGCACGTCGTTCCCGGTGCGGCGCAGCACCAGGCAGGAGCGGACGTCTGGCGCGGCGGCCATCGCCTCGTCCGCGGTGAGCTTCAACGGGACGGGTTTGCCGCGCCGCCAGGCCTCGTCCTGGGTGACGAGCACTTCACAGCCCATGTCGATCATCCGCCCCGACAGCGAGTCCGCCGAGAACCCCCCGAACACCACCGTGTGCGGCGCCCCCAACCGGGTGCAGGCAAGCATGGCGATCGGGAGCTCGGGGACCATCCCCATGTAGATCGCGACCGCGGTGCCCTGCCCCACACCCAGCTGCTTCAGTGCGTTCGCCCACCGCACCACCTCACGCTGCAACTCCGCGTAGGTGATCGACCGCCGATCACCCGGCTCCCCCTCCCAGAAATACGCGACCCGGTCGCCGAGGCCCGCCTCCACGTGCCGATCCACGCAGTTGAACGCAACGTTCAGCTTCCCCCCCAGGAACCACTTCGCGAACGGCAGCTCCCATTCCGAGAGGGTCTCGAACGGCTCGAACCAGCTGACCCGCGCACGGGCCTCCTGCTCCCAGAAGATGTCGGGATCGACGTCGTAGATCCCGGGCTGTGCGTTCGCCTGCGCCGCGAACGCAGGGTCCGGCGGAAACCGCCGCTCCTCGTCGAGCAGGGTCTCGATCGCGCGATCGCTCATCGCGCCGTTTCTACCACGCTCCGTGCCGGGTCGAGGTCGTACGGGAAGTCCGTGATGGTCTCGCAGCCGTCGTCGGTGACGAGGACGAGGTCCTCGAGCCGGACGCCGCCGAACCCGTGCCGGTACAGCCCGGGCTCGAGCGTGATCACGTCGCCCGCGACGAGCTCGTGCCCGGTCCGGGACAGCGAGGGTGCCTCGTGCACCTCGAGGCCCACGCCGTGGCCAAGGCTGTGGTTGAAGCCCTCGCGGAGCACTGTTCCCTCCTTGGCCGAGAGCCGCGTCCGGTAGCCCCGCTCCTCGTAGAACCGGCACACCGTGCGGTACAGCTCCGCCCCGTCCGCGCCCGGCTCGACGAGCGCGCGGACGTGCTCGAGCGCCTCTCGCGTGTGCGCGTGCCAGGTGACGAGCTCGGGATCCGGCGTGCCCACCGAGAACGTGCGCGTCATGTCCGAGTAGCACGCGCTCTCGCGGTCGACCGGGAAGAGGTCGCAGACGAGCACGTCGTCGTTCGCCACCCGCCCTTCACCGACGTGGTGGCCATCGGCGGCCTGTGCGCCGTGTGCGACGATCGAGTCGTCGCTGCGCGTGCCGTGCTCCGCGAACGCGGACTCGGCCGCGTCGCGCAGCAGCTCGGACGTGAGCGGCTCGCCGGCGACGACCCTGCCGCCCTCACCGGGCTCCGACCGGGCGAGGAGCGAGGCGATCGCAGCCATCGCTGCCTCCGCGGCGATCGACGCTCGGCGGATGCCCTCGAGCTCGGCCGGCGTCTTCCGGCGGCGGCGCATGTCGAAGAATCGCTGGTCGGGGACGATCTCGATGCCGGCGGCGCGGAGGTCGTCCGACAGCCGGAGCGGAAACGCCTCGGGCACCCGCGCGCGCGCGATGCCGAGCGACTGGACTGCACGGACGATCTGGGTCGGCGTGACCTCGTAGTAGTCGACCCCGGCGGCGATGAGGTCGTCGATCGAGATCGTCTCCACGGGGACGATCTCGACCCTCGGGTCGACGACCGCGATCCTGTCGCCCTCGATGCTCCAGACGACTGCGATGCGGCGATCGCCGATCTCGGCGTAGACGAACGGGTCGCCGATCCGGAGTGGCAGCTCGTGTCGGAGCTCGAAGCACCGTTCGGTGTCGCCCACGATCAGGACGTCGGTCATGCCCCGAGCCTATCGCCGGGTCGCGCGCAGCCGCGTGGGTAGGGTGGAATGGATGGCGACGGCGCTCGTCGAGCTGAGGCGGCGGCTCGCGGAGGTCTCGGACCTTTCGCGCGCGGCGGGCGTCCTGGCGTGGGACCAGCGGGTGACGATGCCGCCCCGCGGCACGGACGCGCGCGCCGATCAGCTCGCGACGCTCGGCCGGATCGCGCACGAGCGGTTCATCGACGACGAGGTGGGCCGGCTGCTCGACGACGCGGAGCCGCAGGTTGCGTCGCTCGAGTACGACTCCGACGACGCGAGCCTCGTTCGCGTCACCCGCCGTGACTGGGACAAGGCACGTCGGGTCCCGCCGGAGCTGCGCGAGGAGATGACCCGGGAAGGCTCGCGCGGGCACCACGCCTGGGTGGAGGCGCGGCGGGACAGCGACTACGCCTCCTTCCGTCCCTACCTCGAGCGCAACCTCGAGCTGAAGCGCCGCTACGTCGAGTGCTTCGAGTGGTCGGACAGCCCGTACACGCCGCTCCTCGACGACTATGAGCCCGGGATGCTGACGACGGAGGTGCGCGAGGTCTTCGCGGTGCTGCGCCCCGCGCTCACCGAGCTCGTCGGCTCGGCGCCGGAGATCGACGCCTCGTTCCTCCACGGCGACTTCGGCGCCGATGACCAGCGGGCGTTTGCCGAGCAGGTGCTCGACACGCTCGGCTTCGACGACGGCGCCTGGCGACTCGACCCGACCGCGCATCCCTTCTGCACCTCGTTCTCGAACCGGGACGTCCGCCTGACGACGCGCTACCACCCGGACGACCTCGAGTCGGTCTGGTCGACGCTCCACGAGGCAGGGCACGGGCTCTACGCGCACGGCATCGCCGACTCGCTCCTGCGCTCGCCGCTCGGCGGCGCTCCCTCGCTCGGCCTCAACGAGTCGCAGTCCCGGACGTGGGAGAACCTCGTCGGTCGGAGCCGGCCGTTCTGGGAGCACTGGTACCCCGCGCTCCAGGAGACGTTCCCGCAGCTCGCGAGCGTCGAGCTCGACACGTTCGTCCGTGCGATCAACCGAGCGGAGCCCGGCCTGATCCGCGTCGACGCGGACGAGACGACGTACAGCCTCCACATCATCCTCCGCTTCGAGCTCGAGCAAGAGCTCCTCGAGGGGACGGTCACGCTCGACGACCTTCCCGAGGTCTGGAACGCGCGGATGAAGGAGTTCCTGGGCGTCGACGTGCCCGACGACGGCCACGGCGTCTTGCAGGACGTCCATTGGTCGGGCGGCGGCATCGGCTACTTCCCGACGTACGCGCTCGGCAACGTCATCTCGCTGCAGCTCTGGCGCGTCGTGGGTCAGGCGCTGCCCGACCTCGATTCGCAGCTCGCGGCAGGCGACCTGCGGACGCTGTCCGACTGGCTCCGCGACAACCTCTATTCCCTCGGGCGGAAGCTCACGCCGAAGGAGACGATCGAGCGGCTGACCGGCTCGCCCGAGATCGACCCCGCGTCGTACCTCGCGTACCTACGCGCGAAGGTCGACGCGTCCCGGTCGTGAACGTCCTCGGCGAGGGGGAGCGCGAGGCGGTCGAGTCCGTTCTCTCCATGCTCGAGCAGGACGTGTCCGTCAGCCTCGAGCTCGGGCCGACAGCGACCCCCGTCATCCTTCTCGCGGCGGGCGGGCGCGAGATCGACACCGGCGCACAGACTCTCGCGGTGCTCGAGGACGTCTGCTCGCTGTCCGACCGCGTCACGCTCGAGGTCGTCGAGCACGAGGAGCCTGGCCCGTGGCCACGGACGACGATCGGTCCCGGGCTCCGGTATCTCGGGATGCCGCTCGGCTACGAGCTGACGACGCTCGTCCACGGCATCCTCGAAGCCGGCCGCACGGAGCCGTCGCTGACCGAGGCGTCACGAGAACGGCTCGCGGCGCTCGACCGCGACGTCGCGATCGACGTCTACGTCACGCCGACCTGACCGCACTGCCCGCCGGCCGTGCTGCTGGCGTACAAGCTCGCGCTCGCGTCGCCCCGGATCCACGCGAGCGGCATCGAGGCGTCGGAGTTCGCGGTGGACGCCGACCGACACGGTGTGCACGCCGTGCCGGCGATCGTCGTCGACGACCGTTACGCGTGGGCGGGATCGGTGCCCGAGGGCGCGTTCGTCGACCGCGTCCTCGCCGCCGTCTCGGCCTGAGCCCGCGCCCCGTGCCGAGCGAGGTCCTTCTCGAACCAGTGGTGGGCGTACGGGTTGTCGTTGAACCGCGGGATCTCGCGGTAGCCGCCGGCCCGGTACATCGCGATCGCCTCGCTCAGCACGCGGTTGGTGTCGAGCCGCACCACGGGGGCACCGGCCAGCGCTGCTCGCTGCTCGAGGGTGACGAGCAGCCGCCGCCCGAGCCCCAGGCCGCGGACCGGCGAGGCGACCCAGAGCCGTTTTATCTCCGCCCACCCAGGCACTCCGCGCCGCAGGTCGTGGAACCGCAGCACGCCGCAGCCGACGGGCTCGCCGCTCAGGCTCGCGACCAGGAGGAGCCCTGCCGGGGGGACGAGGTCGGCCGCGGCGTCGGGGGTGCCGCGCTCCCGATCGAACCCACCCTCGAACCGCTCGCTCAACTCGTCGAAGTACGACCCGAGGCTCGAGTGCGCATGCGGGTGCTCGGGATCGCACGACTCGATACGGACCAGCGAAGCGGTCAGGAGCCGCTCCACCTCCCCCATCGCGGTCACCAGCCGCGCGCGCTGCGAGGGATCGAGCGGCTCCAGGATCGCCCCCGCGACGGCATCCGATCGGCGGTCGAGCTCGGCGCGCTCCGCACGGCCGGCTCGGGTCAGACGCGCGGTTCGCACACGTCCGTCCTCCTCGCTCGACGCGACGCTGACCAGACCGTCGGCCGCGAGCGCCTGCAGAACGCGGCTGAGGTACCCGGAGTCCAGGCCGAGCCGGGTTCGCAGCGAGCGGAGGTCGGCGCCCTCCAGGCCGATCTCCCAGAGAACGCGCGCCTGGCCGAGCGGCCGCCCGCGCGCAAGGAAGGCCTCGTCGAGCGCGCCGACCCGCTGCGTGACGATCCGGCCGAACCGCCGTACCTGCACGATGTGCTCGTCCCTAATTCTCTGACCTTAGTCAGAGAGCTGTCGTGAACGCAAGTCGCGAGCCGTACGGCGGTGGCGCCGGTGCCGGGAGCCGTCCATACACTCAGCGTGTGGAGGCGATCGAGCGTGCGAACGAGCTGCTGCAGCGGTACGCGCGGCTCGCGCTCGCCGAGCTCCCCTCGGGCACGCCAATCTTCGATGCGCACACGCACCTCGGCAACGACATCGACGGGATGGTCGGCGACCGCGTCGAGCTCCTCGAGATCCAGCGGGCCTACGGGATCACGCGGTCCTTCGTCTTCTGCCTGGACGAGCCCGACCGGAGGCCTGCGTTCACGGCGGCCAACGACAGGACGCTCGCGCACGCCGCAGCCGCGCCGGAGGAGCTGATCCCCTTCGTCCGCCTCGACCTCGACGAGTGCCCCATCGAGGAGGCCACGCGGTGCATCGACCTCGGCGCGCGCGGGATCAAGCTCCACCCGAGGGCCCAGCGCTTCCTTCCCGACGACCCGAGACTCGAGCCCGTGTTCGCGCTCGCGGCGGAACGGTCGGTACCGATCCTCATCCACGGCGGTCGCGGGCTGCCCCCCATCGCCGACTCACTGGGCCGCCTGCTCGACCGCCACAGCCCGCCGGCGCTGATCGTCGCCCACGCCGGCATCGTCGACCTGGCGGCGATGGCGAGGAACTTCGCCGGACGGCCGGGCGTCTTCTTCGACACGTCTGTGTGGAGCCCCCTCGACCTGCTCGATCTCTACCGGCTCGTCCCGCCGGAGCAGGTCGTCTACGCGTCCGACTACCCGTACGGGCGCCAGCCGAACTCCCTGCTGATGGCAGTACGCACCGCGCGCGCGTCCGGGCTGGACGACGGCGCGCTCCGGGCCCTCTTCCACGACACGGCGTCGCGCATCGCGGACGGCCTCGATCCCCTCGAGCCGACGACGCCGCGCGGCGCGACGCAGCTTTCACACCCCGTCACATTCCTCCGCATCAACCAGTACCTCACGATGGCCTCGGCGATGCTGTGGCTCCGGCACACGTCCGACACGTACGGCGTGATCGGGCTGGCGCTCAATGCCTGCGACGAGCGTTCGAACGGCCATCGCTCCGAGACCGACCAGTTGCGGGAGGTGCTCGTCGTCACGCGCGATCTGTGGGAGCTCGCCTCGCGGATCGAGGACGAGACCGACCGCCGGCGCGCCCAGCGCGGCGCGCTTCGCCTCGTGCACCTCGCGAGCGTCCTCTCCGTGACGAACTCGGCCTAGTTGTCGTCCAGCCTGGCCGCGAGCCACGCGTAGAGCGGGCCCTCGGCGTCGTCGAGAAAGCCGGCGGCCTCGAGCGGCGCACCGGCGGCAACCAGGAGCTCCGCGACCGCGACGTAGTCCCGTCCAGCGGCGCGGTGGTTCCGTGAGCCGTGGGCCGTCCAGCCGAGGGCTGCTCCCGGCTCCGCGCCTAGCTCGAGAAGCCGCTCGACAAGCGCGGCGTCCCCCACCCAGGCTGCGTGCTCGACCAGCGCGCCCTCGGGGGAGCCGCCGACGACCCCGCGGAAACCCGGCCCGACGGCCTCGACGATCGCATCGACGTGCCCACCCAGCGCGGAGAGGACGATTACCTCCTGCGCGTCGACGTCGAGACGCTCCGGCAGAGGTGTGATCGGCCGCTCCCCGCGCGCGAGCGACTCGACGGCGGCGTCGGCCGGATCGATCGCGGTCGAGGCGCCGAGCTCGGCGAGCGTCTCGGCGACGTCGTCGCGGGCCCGGAGGCGCGCATGCTGGTACGGCGTCCGCACCGGAACGTTCCCGCGCCACGTCTCGCCCCCCGGGCGATCGAGGTCGGCACCGTGCTCGGCCAGGAGCCTGACGAACGCGGGTCCGCGCCCTCGGCGGACCGCGTGCGCGACATGCGCGTGCTCGTTCGGGTCGGCTCCGGCCTCGAACAGCAGTCGGACGTGGTCCAGCCGCTCGTCGTCGAGGGCGTGCGCCAGGGCGTTCGTATGGCTCGTGCTCGCGCCGTGCTCGAGCAGCAAGGCGAGGCAAGCGGTGCTGGGCGACTCCGTCGCGTGGTAGAGCGACTCGCCGTCGTCCGGGTTCGCGCCGGCCTCGAGCAGGGCTCGCGTCAGCTCGGGATCGTGCGCGACGCCCGCCGCTCCGTAGAGCGCGGACATCGGGCCGTACTCGTTCTCGAAGGTCGCGTTCGGGTCGGCCCCCCGGGCGAGGAGCTCGCGGGCGAGCACCGCCGAGGGGAAGCACGAGTGACAGACGTAGAGAAGCGGTGCCCAGCCCCTCGGGCCGCCCGGCGCATTCGGATCGCTGTGCCAGCCCCGGCCGAGGACGAGCCCGGCCCATGGGTCGTCGGCGATCTCGGGGCGCGAGGCGAGAATTGCCTCCGCCCGGGTGCGTTGACGAGCGGTCGCCGCGAGCACGAACGCGTCGGCGTCGACGCCCATGACCAGCTCCTACCCCAGCGCGGCGGTGGCCCGCTCGACGAGCGTCTCGAGCGCCCGCCGCTTCCAGGTCGTCTGCGGGTTCCCCGGGAGGCCCGCGAGCGGGTCGCCGGGGTCGAGCTCGCGCGGGACGTTCGCCACCCCGGCGGCGACGAGCCTGATCTCGGCTCCTCGTCTCGCCGCCGCGACCGAGACGAGCGGGAACGAGAACGCGGCGCGTTCGCCCAAGCGCTCGTACACGGACGCGTCGGGTGCGGCCGGGAGGTTGACGCCGACGACGAGCTCGCCCTGCTCGAGCGTCAGGAGCGAGCGGTTGTCGTCCGTCGGCTGGCGGTAGAGCTCCAGCAGAGGTACCTCGCGGGCGCCTGCCGCCGAGCGGATCTCGACAGTGGCACCCGATGCGGAGAGCGAGGGCGCGAGGTCGGAGGGGTGCGCCGAGATGCAGTCGCCCGGCTCGAGGTTGTGGCGGCGGTGGGCGCCAATCTGCGCGTAGCAGGTCTCGCCGCCGCCGAGCCAGCAGTGCCACTCCTCGCCGCGGTAGTACCAGCAGCGCGTGTGCTGGCAGAGGTTGCCGCCGACCGTCCCGACGTTCCGGAGCAGCGGAGAGGCGGCGAGCGAGGCCGCGCGCGCGACCGCCACGTACGGCTGGACCAGCGGAGACGCGGCGAGCGCTGCGAGCGTCACGGTCGCGCCGATCCTCAGGCCGCCGTCGCGTTCCTCGATCCCGCCGAGCCCGGCGTCGCGCAGGTCGACCAGCACCATCGGGGTGCGGATGCCCCGGTCGGCCTGGCCGGCGAGATCGGTGCCGCCGCCGAAGGGCGCGGCGCCGTCCCCGGCGAGGAGCGCGAGCGCGTCGTCCAGGCTCGCCGGGCGTGCATACGCGCTCATGCGAGCGTCTCCAGGACACGGGCCGGGGTCAGGGGGAGCGCGGCAGAGCGACGACCGGTCGCGTGCGCGAAGGCGTTCGCGATGGCGGCCGCGGTCGGGACGATCGGCGGCTCGCCGAGGCCCTTCGCGCCAAGGTTCGGCAGGTTCTCGTCGGGGACGTTCACGAAGTCCCAGAGGATCTCGGGCACGTCGGCGATCGTCGGCAGCTTGTAGTCGTCGAGGTGGCCGTTGACCGGGACGCCCGTGGTCGGGTCGACGATCAGCTCCTCGGTCAGCGCGTAGCCCACGCCCTGGATCACCCCGCCCTCGAGCTGGCTCGACGCGGCCAGCGGGTTGACGATCCGGCCGACGTCGTGCACCGCGACCACGCGTTCCACGCGAACGACGCCCGTCCCGGGATCGACGGCGACCTCTGCGATCTGGCAGCCGAAGGTGTTCACGCGGAAGCCGTCGGGGTTCGGGCCGCGTGTGCCGGTGCCGTCGATCGTCGCGTTCCCGAGCTTCCCCGTCACCTCGGTCACGTCGACGTCGAGCGCGCCGTCGCTCGAGCGGATCCGCCCGTCGCGCATCGTCAGGTCGTCGGCCGAGATCTCCAGCACGTCCGCGGCGAGCGAGAGGAGGATGCGGCGCACCTTCCCCGCGGCGCTCCGCACCGCCGGCATCACCGCAGGCGTGGTCATCGAGCCGCCCGAGACCGGGGCGAAGACGTTCGGGCCCGTGTCGCCGCCGCGCACGACGACGCGCTCGAGGGCGAGACCGAGCTCCTCGGCCGCGACCATGCGCGCGGACGTGAGCGTGCCGGTGCCGATGTCCTGGATCCCGGTCGTGACGAGCGCGCGGCCGTCCGCGTCGAGTCGGATCGTCGCGTGCGCCGGCGGCCCTCCGCCGCCCCACCAGATCTGCGTCGCGCAGCCCATCCCGCGAAGCAGGCCGTCCGGCTGCGGCTCGCGCAGCGCGTCCCGCTCGGCCCAGCGCGCGAGCTCCGCGGCGCGGTCGTAACAGGCCAGCAGCCGCTTGCTCGAGTAGGGCAGTCCCGAGCCCTGGTCGCGCTCGACGTGATTCAGGCGGCGGAGCTCGAGCGGGTCGATGTCCAGCGCGGCTGCGAGCTCGTCCATCGCCTGCTCGAACACCGTGATGCCCTCCGTCACGCCCGGCGCGCGGAAGGCGTTCTGCGCACGGAGGCTCGTTCGCACCGGGAACGTCATCGCGCGCACGTTCTCGCAGGCATAGAGGGAGAGCGCGGGCTCCGCGACGGGGAAGATCCAGCCGCCGGCCCCCATCTCGACCACGGCCGCCAGCTCGATTCCCACGAGCGTCCCGTCGTGCCGACCGCCGATCGTCACCGTCTGGCGCGTGCGGGCTCGGCGCCCGCCGACGAGCTGGTCCTCGTGCCGCGAGAGCGCGAGGCGTACCGGCCGGCCGGCTGCGCGCGCGAGCTCGGCGGCGAGCAGCGCCTCGATGCCGGCGCCCTGCTTCCCGCCGAAGCCGCCGCCGATGTACTCCGAGATCACGCGCACGCGCTCCGGGACAAGGTCGAACCGCCGCGCGAGCTCGCGCCGGGCGTCGAACATGCCCTGTGTCGAGACCCACGCCGTGAGCCCGTCCCCGTCCCAGCGGACGACGGCTGCATGAGGCTCGAGCGGCGTCTGCACGTGAGCGGGCGTCTCGCAGGTCAGCTCCACGCGGGCGTCGGCCGACGCAAGCGCGGCGTCGGGGTCTCCGCGGACGACCTCGCGTGGCTCCTCGGTGAAGCGCTGCTCGGCAAGTCCCTCATCGAGGAGATGGGGCGCCCGCTCCTCGAGCTCGAGCGCCAGAGCGACCAGGCCCGCCTCGGCAGCTTCCGGAGTGTCCGCGGCGACGGCGGCGATCGGCTCACCGGCCCAGCCCGGCTCCGCCGTCAGTGGCGGCTCGCCACCCATCGTGAACGGCCCTTCGGGCCCGAGCACCGCCCTGACGCCCGGCGTTCGGCGGGCGGCGTCGAGGTCGATCGAGAGCACGCGGCAACGCGAGACCGGCGCGCGCAGCACCCTCGCATGGAGCATCCCCGGCAGCGCGATGTCGACCGTGTAGCGCGCCCCGCCGCTCGCCCGCAGCGGGCCGTCGTGCCGCGTGGCGGGTTGCCCGACGATCGTCAGGTCGGCGTCCTCCGGCCAAGTCTCGAGGTCGTCGTCATCGTCGACGAGGACCCAGACGTCCTCGAAGCGCCCTTCCATCTCGCGCTGCGACTTCACGAACCGGGGTCTCACGCGATCTCCTGTCCCGAGGCGCGCAGGACGGCTCGCTCGATCTTCGGGTACGCGCCGCAGCGGCACAGGTTGCCCGACAGCGTGGTGCGGATCTCCTCGTGGCTTGGCCTGGGTGTCGCAGCGAGGAGGGCGCTCGCCGAGACCATCTGCCCCGGCGTGCAGAAGCCGCACTGGAGGGCGTCCTCCGCGACGAAGGCGTCCCGCAGGGCAGTCGCCTCGGCCGCGAGCCCCTCGATCGTCGTGACCGGGCGACCCTCCGCCGCGCCCACGGGCATCAGGCAGGAGACGACCGGCACCCCGTCGAGCAGGACGGCGCACGCGCCGCAGGCTCCCTCCCCGCAGCCGAGCTTCGCGCCGGTGAGGGCGAGGTCCTCACGCAGCACCGTGAGGAGCCGGCGGGTCGGCGCGACGTCGAGCACGTGTGTCTCGCCGTTGATCTCGAGCGTGACCGGCATCCCGCAAGCAGTACCAGACCCCGTCGGGCGCACGTCGACTACCCTCGATCGATGCGCCTCGCCGCCGTCGCTCTCGTCGGCCTCGTGCTCGTCGCGGCCGGGTGTGGTGGTGGAGGCGACTCGTCGACGACGGCCGGCGGCTGCGAGGACGTCGACGCGCCTGCGCCGCGCGCCGACGGCGGCGGATCGGCACCGACCGAGCAGCTCGACGCGTCCAAGACCTGGACGCTGACATTCGACACGTCGTGCGGGACGTTCGTCGTCACGCTCGATCTCGACTCCGCTCCCAACACCGCCTCGTCGCTCGTCTCCCTCGCCCGCGCTGGGTACTTCGACGACACCGTCTTCCACCGGATCGTGCCGGGCTTCCTGATCCAGGGCGGCGACCCGACCCAGTCGGGCAGCGGCGGGCCCGGGTTCTCGACCCGCGACGCGCCGGCCCCGGATGCCGCGTACACCAAGGGGGTCGTCGCGATGGCGAAGACCGCGGCCGAGACGGCGGGCACCGCGGGGAGCCAGTTCTTCGTCGTGACCGGCGCCGACGCGGGCCTCCCGCCCGAATATGCGGTCGTCGGCACGGTGACGAGCGGCCTCGACGTCGTCGAGCGGATCGGAAAGCTGGGCGATCCGTCGACCGAGCAGCCGCTCCAGCCGGTGGTAATCGATTCGGTCACCGTCGGTCCGGAGACGTGAGTCGCGTCGCAGCGGTCGTCCTCGCCGCGGGCGCCGCCACCCGCTTCGGCGCGCCGAAGCAGCGCGTGCTCCTTCCCGCCGTGCTCGTGCGCCTCGAAGCCGCGCCCCTCGACGAGATCGTCGTGGTCGAGGGGGCACACGGACTTTGCAACAGTGTGTTGCAGGGTCGGACACGCCTCGTCCCCTGCGCGGAGTGGGAGCGGGGGCTGGGCGCGTCGCTGCGGTGCGGGCTTGCGGCGCTCGGGGACGACGTCGAGGCCGCTGTCGTCGTCCTCGCCGACGGGCCGCGTCTCGCTCCCGAGGCCGTCGGGCGGGTGATCGACAGCTGGCGCGCAGAGGGCGGCGACGTGGTCGCCGCGTCGTACGGGGGCATCCGGGGCCACCCACTTCTCCTCGCCCGCTCCCGCTGGGGCGCCGTCCCGGACGAGGGCCTACGCATCGTCGCGCCGCGTCTCGTCCCGTGCGACGACCTCGGCGCCCCCGGGGACGTCGACACGCCGGCCGACCTGGACGCGCTCGAGGGGGACGGCTGAGGCCGCTGGTACGGTCGCGCTACGAGATCGAGCAGAAGGTGCTCGCCGCGGTCTTCACCGCGATCGGCGTCTATCTGGCGACGCTGGTCGCGACGTACTTCGCGGTGGCGCTTGCCGCGGCGGCGGCCGACGTGCTCGACGGACGCGATGCCACCGTCCGTGCGACGTTCCTCGTCGTCCCGATCCTCGCGCTCGAGGGACTCGGTCCGCTCGCCGCACTCGATCGCTCGTCCGCGCTCTTTCGCGCGAAATGGGGGGAGCAGCTCGCCGGCACCGCGTCGATCGGCGTGCTCTTCGCCGTGTTCGGCACCGTGCCGGCCGTCCTCCTGCTGTTCTTCGGGCTCGCCTCGGGCTCGACACCCGTCGCGGTCGTGTGCGTCGTCGTCGGAATCCTGGGAGCTGTCGTGGCGGGCGTGCTCGGGAGTGCCGCGCGATCCGTGTTCTCGGTCGCGCTCTACCGCTACGCCGCGGGCGCGGGACCAACCGGCCCCTTCACCGTGGCCGACCTCGAGCTCGCGGTCGCGCGGAAGGGCTAGCCAGCTAGAGCGAGGCGGCGCCGGGGTCCGTCGTCCGGAGCTGGGCGAGCTTCTCGAGCAGGCCGGGCGGCATGCGCTCCGCGGCGCTCGTCCGCACGTAGACCCGGAGGCTCTCCTCGAACCGATAGCGCCGCCGGCAGTAGTCGCAGCCGTTGAGGTGCTCCTCGGCCTCCTCGACCTCGTACGACGAGAGCTCGCGGTCCAGATATCCCTGGAGAAGCTGCTCGCACTTGCCGCAGTCGCCCTCGCTCACCGCACTGCCTCGTCGGCGAGCTGCGCCTTGAGAAGGCGTCGACCGCGATGGAGCCTGGACATGACCGTGCCCATCGGGATGTCGAGGATCTGGGCGGCGTCGGCGTAGCTGAAGTCGCCGATGTCGACGAGCACGACGACGTCGCGGAAGTCGTGGGGGATCTCGGCGAGCGCGTTCACGATCGAGTCCTGGGAGAGCCGCTCGACGACGCGGTCCTGGTCGAGGAGCTGCTCGCCTCCGGCCGCCGCCACCTTGTTGGCGAGGTAGTAGTCCGTCTCCTCGAGCGGGGTCTCGTCGGGTCGACGCTGAAGCCGGCGCCCGCGATCGACGTTGAGGTTGGTGAGGATGCGCAAGAGCCAGGCACGGAGGTTCGTGCCAGGGGTGTACGACTGCCAGCTCCGAAACGCCCTTGCATACGTGTCCTGGACAAGATCCTCTGCTTCCTCGCGGGTCGAGACAAATCGTCGAGCCACTCGGTAGACCTGATCCGCGAGCGCGAGGGCCTCTTCCTCGAACCGCACCCGGTCGCGGGCCTCGCTCGCAACCCGGCGCGCCCCGTCTGGCTCGGCCGTGTCCGGCTCACCCACCGGGCTACCGTAGCAGCGTACGAAAGCATGAACGGCCGTCCGGCCGGGGGTATTCCCGAGCGGCCTCAGACGGCCGCGCGCTCGTGGAAGCCCGAGCCCGAGAGCGCCTGTGTAAGAGCGTCGCGGGTCGTCACGCCCTCGTCCCACGTGAGGGTCACCTCGCCCATCAGGTTCGCGTGCGCGGCGTCCAGCCCCGGTTGCTCCTCGAGAGCGTTGGCGAGTCGCAGGACACAGCGCTCGCAGCGGATTCCCGAGACGAGGAACGTCTCCGTTACGGTCGCCATCAGGCCGATCGTACCGCCGCCCCGCCGCCGAGCTGGAGCTCCGAGCCCGCGAGCGCGATCACGAGCGGGTCGTGCGTCGCGCACACGACCGTCGTCCCGTGCTCCCGGGCGAGGTCCGCGAGCAGCCCGCCGATCGCGAGGGTCGTGACGCTGTCGAGCCTGGCCGTGGGCTCGTCGGCGACGAGAAACGACGGGCCGGCGGCGATCGCGCGGGCCAGTGCCACGCGCTCGCGCTCACCGGCCGAGAGCCGCGCGACGGGCCGGTCGGCGTGGTCCGCGAGGCCGACGATCGCGAGCGCGTCGATCGTCCGCTCGTGCAGCTCGACGCCCTCGACGCCTCGGAGCGCGAGCGAGAGCTCGACGTTCTCGCGGGCGGTGAGCGCGCTCGAGAGCCCCGGCACCTGCCCGACCACCCCGATCGACTCTCGGCGGAACGCCGCCCGGGCCTCGCGGTCGAGCGCCGAGAGCACCACGTCGCCGATCACGATCTCGCCCTCGTCGGGCGTATCGAGCCCCGCGAGCAGCGCGAGGAGCGTCGACTTCCCGGAACCGGACGGGCCTGTGACGGCGCTCAGCATCCCCGGCCGGAACACCGCGTCGAGATGCTCGAGCGCCACCTCCGTCCCGAACCTGCGGCTCACGCCTCGCGCCTCGACGAGCGCACCGGCCGCCGTCAGAGGGGTCTCGAGCTCGTCGATGACCGCGGGCCCGTCCCGCTCGGTGGGCCGCAGCTCGACGACGCCGGGGCGGACGCGCACCACGGCGCGGTCGCCGATGCCGGCCTCGCGGAGCGACTCCTCGGGCACGTGCAGCCAACCGCCGCGGCCGATGACGATCGTCTGGCGGTCGGCGAGGCGCTCCTCTCCCACGCGGCCGTCGCGTACGTGGACGACGCGATCCGCGATCCCACCGGAGGCGGGGTCGTGGCTGACGACCAGCGCCGCCGCACCGGCGTCGTGCGCGAGCTCGCGCAGCAGGTCGAGCACGCCGTGCGCAGTCGCCTCGTCGAGCTCACCGGTTGGCTCGTCGGCGACGAGCAGCCTGGGGCGGTGCACGAGCGCGGCGCAGAGGGCGATCCGCTGCTGCTCGCCGCCGGACAGCTCGCCCGGCCGTGAGGAGGCGCGGTCGAGCAGCCCGACACGCTCGAGGAGCTCATCGGCCCGCCGCCGGCGCTCGTCCGGCGGGACACCCCTCAGGCCGAGCGGAAGCGCGACGAGGTCCTCTGCGCTGAGGTCGGCGGACAGCGCGCGCCAGTAGTGCTGGTCGGCGTATCCCACGACGCGGGAGCGGTGGCGCGCGACCGCGGACGCGCGCGCGGCGCCAAGGTCGAAGCCGTCGACCAAGGCGAGTCCGGCGGACGGGCGCTGGAGGCCGGCGACGACCCGGACGAGCGTCGACTTGCCGGCGCCGCTCGGCCCGAGCACGACGCAGATCTCCCCCTCCTCGACGGAGAGGGTCATACCCCTCAGCGCCGCCACCCCGCCTTCCTCGGATGGATGGACGACGAACACGTCGCGCAGGTCGACGAGGCTCATGGCTCGGCTCCGATCCGGCCGGGACCGCGCGGGTCGACGAACGCGTTCCGTGTCGTGAGGAGCACGAGGCCCGCCGCGGCCACGGCGAAGACCAGGCCGCCGAGAAGCAGGATCAGCGGATCCACCGTCGTGACGAGTGGCGGCTCCGGCTGGTCGGCACGCGCGGTCACCGAGACGACGCGCGTGACGAGCACCGCGAGCAGGATTCCGGCGACGACGCCGGCCAGGACTCCCATGCCCGCGACGACGCCCGCGCGCGTCGCGACGACGCGACGCAGGAGATGCGGCGTCGCGCCCTGGGCCTCGAGGTCGACGAGGTCGCCGCGGTCGTCGCGGAGGTCGGCGCGGATCGCGAGGACGAGGCCCCAGACCGCGAGCGCGAGCGCCGCGACTGCCGCCGCGGCGAGGGCGAGCAGCGTCCCGTGCCCGAGCGGGTCTCGCCGCGCGTCGGCCTGGAGCGCGGCGCGGGAACGTGTCTCGAGTGCGTTGAACGGGCGCTTCGCCAATGTTGCGTCGACGCGCCGCTGCTGCCCATCGGCGACGCCGAGCCAGAGCTCGGAGACGGGGGCGGAGCCGGGCGCGCTCGTGTTCGCGGCGGTGGTCAGCGCATCGAGGTCGGCGACCACCGCGTCGCCCGTCGTGCCCGGAATCCGGTCCACGACCGCGCCGACACGGACCTGGACGGGCTCGCCCCCGATGAGCAGCGGAAGCGTGCCTCCGACCCCGCCCGCGAGCGTCCCGAGCCCCCGGGTGACAACGGCTCGAGGCGGATCCTCGTCCGTCGGCTGACGGGGCCGGACGAGTGCCTCCCGTTGCGGCGTGATCGTGTAGCTCACGCGGACCGTTCCGTCGGCGCGGTCGGCCGCGGTTACGCCACCCTCCCCGACCCAGTCGTCGAGGGAAAAGCCCTGCACGCGGAGCGTCGTGGCGCCGCGAAGCGCCGTGCCCTCGTCGGAGCCCCGCTCGAGGATGCGCGGCGGGACGAGGACGAGCTCGACGAGCCTGCCGCCTCTCGCGTTCGCGGCGAGGGTCGTCCGAAGGACCTCCGCCCGGTGCGCGTCCGAGTCGCCGAGGTCGATGCTGCGGAAGATCCCATCCTTTCCCTGGACGACCGCCCGGAACGAGACGAGCCCGGGATCGACGGACAGCGTCAGGCTTCGTCCGAGCACGGGGCCGCGGAGCGCCGTCGGCCCGTCGGGCTCGACCGCCCGGACGAGCCCGCTCCGGCTCGCGCCCCAGTCGGAGCGCCAGAGGGGCATCGCGGCGAGCGCCGCCGGGGCGACGCCGAGCACCGTCACGCCAGAGACCGACGCGGACGGCCCGGCGCTCGCTGTGAGCCGGACCACCGGCCGAACGGTCTCGACGCCGGGAATCGCCTCGAACCGGGAGAGGGGCGCGGCCTGGAGGACGGGGACGAGCGCGCTGAGGTTCTCCCGCACGACGATGTCCGCGGGTACCGCGAACGCCGCCTGGTCCCGCTCACCCGTGGACAGCGTCGAGCGGTACGCCTCGGCGAGGCACGCGAGCGCGAGCGCGAGCGCCAGGAAGGCGGCTGCGGTTCCGGCGGCGCCTGGCGACCGCGCGAGCGAGACGCCGGCGAGGCGAGCGCCGTGCGCACCGCCACCGCGCGCGAGCGTACGTCCCAGTGCGGGCAGGAGCCGCGCGGCTGCGACGGCCGCGGCGAACGCGACGAGGCCCGGCAGGACGAGGAGCACGACCGCCGCAGTGCCGCCCGAGGCGAGCTCGTCCGGCTGGACCGCGCCGCTCGCGAGCACACCGAGGGCGGCCAGCACGGCCGCGACCGCGGCGACGTCGATCGCGGAGATCCGCCGCCCGCCACCGTCGACCGAGACGGTCATCGCGATCACGCAGGCGGCGACCACCGCCGTCCCGAGGCCGAGCAGGAGGCCCGTCGGGGAGAGGAGGCTCTCCAGGAGCACGCCCCACACCGGCGCTCCCGAGGCGGCCGCGACGATTCCGCCGGCCACGATGCCGATCAGCCAGCCGACGACTGCGCCGCCG
This sequence comes from uncultured Actinomycetes bacterium, assembly GCA_963742625.1. Lineage (GTDB taxonomy): Bacteria > Actinomycetota > Thermoleophilia > Gaiellales > Gaiellaceae > Gaiella. The sequence continues at coordinate 471,551 of CAVUMO010000001.1, read as the reverse complement.
AAGCCGACGGCGGCGCTCTCGGTCCCGGTCAGGAGCGCCCGCTGCCATGCCTGCGCGCCGTGCCACGTGAGGCGCCGCCTCGCGGCTGCGAGGTCGCGTCGCATGGCGCCCGCCGCCAGGACCGCGAACGCGACGAGGAGCGCCGCCGCCTCCCCGCCGACGAGGAGCAGACGGCGTCCGGCGACGGTCGCGGCTCGCTTCGAGGCCTCCAGCTCCTGTGTGGGAAGCGAGAGCGACCAGGATGAGGAGCTCGCCTGGAGCTCGGCGCGCGAACGATCGGCTTTCGACAGGAGGTCGCCGACCTGCCAGAGCCTCGGCGTCCCGGCGGAGAGGGGCTGGACCCAGGCGTAGCTCCGATAGGTCTGCGCGAGCACGGGCGAGGAGACAAGCCCGGCGACCCCCTCGGCGACCACGAGCGGCGCAGGCGCGGGCCGGTGGTACCGGGAAGAGCGTTGCAGAGCGGGAGCGATCTGAGCCTCGGCCAGGGCGTTGTCGGTCGGCGACAGGAAGTCGCCGAACAGCTGCCGCGAGCGGAGGGCCGCCGTGCCGACCTGGACGACCCGCAGGCCGGGGACGTCGGGCAGCCTGCCCTTGCCGCGCAGGCGAAGCACCTCGCAGCGCTCCGGCCGGCAGGTGCGCGGCATCCGCCCGCTCCGCAACAGGACGTAGGGGCTGAGGCCGTCGACGGCCGCGAGCCCGACGAACGCCCCGCCGACCGTGGCCTCGCGGACCAGCGCGATCGACGTCGCGTGGCCCGCCGGCAGCGGCGCGAGCGCGTTGCGCGCGGCACGGTCGAGACCGTGCCAGTCGTCCGCCGGTCCGGCGGGGACGCCAAACCACACGGCGCGGACCGCCCGCGCCGCCGCGGGGAGCCGGTCGACGTCCTGCGCGAGCGCGCGGTCCTTCGCGACGGTCGTCCCGGCGAGGATCAGCGCGAGCACCGCCGCCGCGGCGGTGATCCCGAGCGCCGCGACGAGCGCGCCACCCTCCCGCCTCCGGAGCCGCTTGCCGGCGAGGGCGATGACGTATCCCGCGCCCTTCATCGGGCTCGCCTCACCGCATGGCGGCGCCGGTAGCTCGACGCCTTCGCACGCCCGCCGCACACCTGCATCGAGCACCAGCTCGACGAGTGGTTCCGCGAACCGTCGTAGAACACCCAACCGCACGTCTCCTGGCGGCAGGCCTTGAGGCGCTCCCACGAGCCCGCCGCCCGCGCTTCGGCGACCACGGCGACGATGGCCGTGAGCCCACCCCGAGCTCCGCCGACGACCGGGACGAGGCGGGGCCGGCCGTCGACAAGCCGCAGCGCGAGCGGGAACCCGGCGAGCGTCGCGTCGACCTGGTCGCTCCGACTCGGTGACGGCGGCACCCCGAGCGTGTTCGCGAGCGCGAGCTCGCGAAGCACGGAGCGGAGCGCGCGCGCCTCGACGAAGAGCCCGGCGTCGAGGGGGTCCTCCGGGTCGGCGAGGCCGCGCCGCACGAGCCACTCCGCGAGCGCGGCAGGCGTCGCGACGTCGTCCTGGTGGAAGTCGGGGACCTCGGTGTTGACGAAGTCCTGGACGAGACGGAGCGGGGCCGGCGCGGGCGCGCGGCCGCCCGGCTGGAAGTCGTCTGTCACGGCGCGACCGTACCGGCGAGGCCGTAACCGGTCAAGCTCGAAAGACGGTGACGTGACCCCGCCGTCAGCGAGACGACGGTTGCCGGCCCTTGATGCCGTGCACCGGTCTTCCTGCGGCTTCCCACGCGTAGTACGACGCGCTCGGGCCGAACGAGGCCGCGTACGAGACGACCCGGGGGTTCCGTCCGACCTCCTTCGCCCGTTGTGCGTGCCAGAGGAGGTTCGGGTCGTCCTGCTCCTGCCACACGAGCACGAGATGCGCCGCCGTCATGAACTCGGCGACGAACGAGCAGCCGTCCGCCGGGCACGGGAATGGATCCGTCCGGACGCACCACCAGCCGGCATGGTCGTCGTCCCCCTCGTCGTGCCAGAGAGCCTCGTCTGTGTCGAGCTCGTCTTCGGCCAGGATGGCCGAGCCAGGCCGGAGTTCCTCCCTCTCCACGACAGCACAATAGATGCGATGAGCGGGCGCACCCTCGCGATCGTGCTCTCGGGCGGTGGGATGAACGGCCTCCTCCTGGAGCTCGGCTTCCTGCGCCGGCTGCGCGAGGACCCGCTCTGGGATTCGGTCGGCTGGATCTACGGCACGTCGGCCGGGGCGCTGGCCGGCGTGATGGCCGCCGTCGACCGGCTCGACGCCCTCGAGCGGTTCGTGCTGCACCTTGCGCCGCACGAGACCTTTCGCCCGAACCGCCTCTGGCAGCTCCCGCTGACGGGCCTCCATGACTACGCGCTGCCGGACACGATCGCGGAGCGCCTCGCGCCGATCGACCAGCTCGCCGGCGACGTGGTCGAGGCGCCGATCGAGCTCGTCGTGTGCGTCACGGACGTCTCGGACGGCGAGATCGACGAGCGCCGGGCGTACGAGCGCGTGTACTCCAGCCGCACGACCGATCCCGGCGAGCTCGGCGATGCCATCCTCGCGTCGGCGGCGATCAGCGCGCTCGTCCTTCCGCTCCGCGTCGGCGACGTGATCGGCACGGACGGCGGCTGGGTTCGCAACTTCCCGCTGGGCCACGCCTACGACAACCCGGCGGTCGGCGAGATCGTGGGCTTCCAGTACGTCCCGCAGGCCTCCCGCAGCACGGGTGAGAATCTCGCCCGGCTCCGCCGTCGGCTCGAGCCGTTCCGCGCGGTGCCGCCGGTGCGCGCTCTGCTCGACGACGTGCGGGCGGCCGAGGAGCGGCAGCAGCGCGGCGAGCCCGGCCACCTCGCCGAGATGATCGGGCGGCTGATGCGGGTGACGATCGCGCGGAACACGACCCTCGAGGTGCGCTCGGCCGAGGCGAAGGACGCTTCCGTGCGCGAGCTGGAGGCGCTACGCGCCGACGTCCTCGCGTCGGTGCGACGCAACGCCAGTCCGTGGCGGCGCCGACGGGCCGTCCGGGAGGTGCAGGAGCGGTTCGCCGCGGCGCGCTTCCCGTTCCGCCACGACCGCGCCTTGCCGCTCACGATCGTCCGCGGGAGCGCGGGGGAGCACGCGCTCGACCCGACCTTCCGGTCGGGCCTCGAGTGGCCGGTCGAGACGAAGCGTGCCCTCATCGAGCGCGGCCGGGCCCTCGCCGAGGACCTGCTCGACCGCCGACGAGCGGTCTAACCCTCATTGAGGAGCTTCGTTCGACGGCCGGAGGCCGGCTTCGCCGGCCGGGAGGCCAGGCCCAGCTTCGCCATGTCGCGCGCGGAAGGAGAGGGTCGGCGGGGGAACCATGGGTTCCCCCGCCTTGTGCAGGGGCGGGCAGGCATCCCCCCTGCTTCTCGTGCCCGACGCCCGGGGAGAGTGGGAGCCGGGGGCGAGTTCTCTATCCCGTTGGGCTCGTCGGCTGGCGGGCCAGCTCCACGCTCTTGGTCGTGCGCTTTCCGTCCTTGTCGACGACCGTGACGCTCACGGTGTCGCCCGGCTTGTGGGACGCGATCATGTCGCGCAGCGCGTCGACCGACGCGACGTTCTTTCCGTCGAGCGCGACGATCATGTCCCCGCCCAGCTGGTAGCTCTCGCCCGCGACGACGACCTGGGTCGTGCCGCCGACGATGCCGGCCTTGGCCGCCGGGCTGCCCGGCTTGACGGACGCGACCAGCACGCCCTGCTTCGCCGGGAGGCGGAGCACCTGAGCGACGTCGGGCTGGACGTCCTGAAGCGTGACGCCCAGGAACGCCCGGTCGACCTTGCCGTCGGCCAGGACCTGCGCAACGACGCTCTTTACGGTGTTCGCGGGGACGGCGAACCCGATGCCCACGTTGCCGCCGCCGCCGTTCGCGGTCTCGATCTGCGAGTTGACCCCGATCACCCGGCCCTCCGCGTCGATCAGCGGGCCGCCCGAGTTGCCGCTGTTGATCGGCGCGTCGGTCTGGATCACGTGGTCGATGGTGAAGTCGTTCGGCGCGCTGACCTCGCGCTGCAGGGCGCTCACGATGCCGGCCGTGACGGTGCGCTCCAGCCCGAACGGGTTTCCGATCGCGACGACCGGGTCACCGACCTGGACCTGGTCGGAGTCGGCGAGCGAGAGCGGCGTGAGCGCTTTCGCATCGACGTTCACCTTGAGCAGGGCGAGGTCGGTGGACGGGTCGGTGCCGACGACCTTTGCCGACACGGTCTCCTGGTTGGAGAAGCTGACCTCGATCGAGGTCGCGCCCTGGACGACGTGGTAGTTCGTGACGACGTGGCCTTCCTTGTCGATCACGAAGCCCGAGCCGAGGGCGCGCTGCGTCTCACCCGGGACCGGGTTGCCGAAGATGTCGGTGCTCGCCGCGCCGCGCGACGTGGAGACGATCTGCACGACGCCGGGTGCGCTCCGCTTGTAGATCTCTGCGACGTTGATCGCCGTGGGACCGGTGGACGTGCTCGCCACGTCGGTCGGGATGGGCGCGGCGACCTCCGCGACGGGCGCGGGATCGTCGAACGCGCCGAGTGCCCAGGCGCCGCCCAACGCCGCGCTGCCACCGAGAAGGGAAGCGGCGACGAGCGCGGCAACGGGCTTGGCGGCGGACGCAACTCTGCCGGGGCGCTGACCCGAGGGTGCGTCAGAGTGAGTCCGAAGTTCTGGGTTGCTCACGCCTTCCGTTATAGGCGGCGGGCCGTGAACTCAGGGTTGCGGGCCGTTAAGAACGCGTTGTCGGGCCCGTGGGGCCTTCGGTGGCCCTACGCGGCCCTCCGCTAGGCCGGCGTCGCGGCGAGCACGACGGTCTTCACGACCTGCTCGCGGTCCTCCCCGAGCGTCTCGTCGAGCTTGCGGCCGAGCTCGCCCGAGGCGAGGAGCTCCTCGGTGATGTCGGCGCCCCCGATCAGCTCGCCCTTCACGAAGACCTGCGGAATGGTCGGCCAGTCGGTGAGGGCGGAGAGCTCCTGCCGGATACGGGGATCGGGCAGCACGTCGACCGCGGTGATCGGCGCGCCGGCGCCCCACAGCGCCTGGAGCGCGCGGAGCGAGTTCCCGCACGCGGGCCGCTCGGGCGTCCCCTTCATGAAGATCGCGACGGGCTCGCCGTCGATCACCTGCTGGATCTCGTCACGCAGCGTCATTGCCGTCCCTTCGTCGTGATTCGGAGCTCGTGGATCGAGCCGTCGGCCAGTGGTTCCGCGAGCGCGCGGTTGACGAGGCGGTGCTGCTCGACGAGCGACAACCCCTCGAACGCCGTGCTCCCGACCGTGACGTGGAAGTGGTCGCCGCCACCCGTGCGGTCGACGACGTCCACGCTCGCCTCGGGGAACGTCTGCTCGAGGAGGGTCCGGATCGTCTCGCTGACCATCGGCGATCATGCTAACGACCGTGCCTCTCGGCTCCTTCCTGCTCTCTCTGCCCGAGCGTGCCGTCCGCTCCGTCGCCGCCCTGCTCGGCGGCGTCGTCCACGAGACGTTCACGCTCGCGTTGCCCCGGGTCGTCCGGCAGTCCCGGCTGTACGAGGCGACCGCCAAGAACCTGCTGCGGGTGACGATCGAGCTGGTCGGCGGCGTCGAGGCCCCGATCCCGACGGAGGCCGAGTTCGAGCCCGATCCCGGCCGCCTCGCGGTGAGGAAGGGCGTCGGGAACGCCGTCGAGCTCGGCTCGATCGCGGCATTCGGCTTCTCGCCTCTGTGGATCCTCGCCGCGGCCGCCGACGTCACGCGCGGGTCGCGCGTGTACCTCGACGCCTTCGTCGCCGAGCTGATCCGCGCGGGCGCGCTGCCCGAGGGGTCGTCCCCCGGGTCTGCGAACGAGCTGCTCGGGGCGCTCGAGCGCGTGTCCGGGACGACCGCGCGGCTCGTCGACATCCCGCCGCTCGAGCTGCGTGCGCTGCGGCAGTCGCTCGAGGATATCCGGCGCGACGCCGCGTCCATGCCGAGCCAGGACGACCTCGCCAAGGTCTTCGCCGGGCTGCGCGAGGCTGCGCTGCGCGAGCGGACGAGCCTCCTCGAGGTCTCCGTCGGCCTGGGGCTCGCATTCTTCAACTCCGCTCGCCACGTCGGTCGTCAGCACCTGCTCGACGCGTACCGCGAGGACCTGCGGCCGGTGCGAGACGAGGGGCTCGCGGCGTATGGGCGGCGGGTGTCGCGGCCGTACGCCGAGGCCGTCGCGCGACACTTCGACACGGAGCAGCCCTCGCTCACCGAGCGCGGCCTCGGGCGGCTCGACCGGAACGCCCGATGAAGCGGCATCCTGCCCTCGTCGGCTTGTCCGACGACCACCACCACGAGCTCGTCCAGGCGCGCCGGCTGCTCGAGGCGGCGGACGGCGACGCCGACGGGCGGCTCCGGGCCGGCGCTGCGTACGTCGACGTGTTCTTCACGGACACCGTCGAGCACTTCCGCCGCGAGGAGGAGACCGTCCTGCCCCTGTACGCGCTGCAGCCCGCGGCCGATGCGGCGCTGCTCGAGCGGATCCGACGTGAGCACATGGAGCTCCACGGCCTCGCTCGCGCGCTCCGCGCCGAGGTCGCCGCGGACGACGTCTCGATGGAGACCCTCGAGGCGCTCGGCACGCTCCTCCGGGCGCACGTCCGGCGCGAGGAGCGTGAGCTGTTCGAGGACGTGCAGCGGATCGTGCCGGCAGCGGAGCTCGACCGGCTGAGCTGAAGTGATGTATACTCCGCTGTATGCGGCGCAAGCAGATCTACCTCGACGAGGCGAACGAGCGGGCGCTCAAGCGGCTCGCCGCGCGCACCGGCCGCTCGGAGGCGTCGCTCATCCGCGAGGCGCTCAAGCGGTACCTCGCGCCCGGCGGCGATCACGACGACGACCCGCTCGAGCGACTGATCGGCCTCGTCCCGGACGAGACGGGGCCCGACGACGTCGCAGAGGAGCACGACCACTACCTGTACGGCACGCCGAAGGAGCGGGCCTGAGGGTCGTCTATGCGGACTCGGGCGCGTTCATCGCGCTCCTCTGGCGCCGCGACCGCGCGCACCAGCGAGTCCGCGACCACTACACGACGTTGCGCGACGGGGGCGATGTGCTGCTGACGTCCGATCTCGTCGTCTCGGAGACTGCCACGCGCCTGCGATTCGACGCGGGGCTCGACGCGGCGCTCGCGTTCCGCAGCCTCCTGGAAGAGGCCGTCGAGGCCGGGCGCCTGATCGTCCGCCACGCCGACGCCGAGCTCGACTCGCGCGCCTGGGATCTGATGGAACGCCATCCCGGCCTGACGCTGTCGTTCACCGACTGCGTCGGCGCCGTCACCGCGACCGAGGGCCGCGCCGGCGCCGTCTTCGGTCTCGACAACGACTTTCGCGCCCTCGGCTTCACGCTCGAGCCGTGAGCGCCATCCGCCAATCCCGAACACGGAGGATCGAGCCATGACCCATCCCGACAGCTTCGGCGCACGCTCCACCCTGACCGTCGCCGGAACGAGCCACGAGGTGTTCCGGCTCGACGCGCTCCAGTCCGGCTACGACGTCGCGCGCCTGCCGTACACGCTGCGGATCCTCCTCGAGAACGTGCTGCGCCGGGAGGACGGCGAGACCGTCACGCCGGCCGACGTCGAGGCGGTCGCGCGCTGGAATGCGTCCGCAGAGCCGTCGGACGAGGTGACCTTCGCGCCCGCGCGCGTCCTCCTGCAGGACTTCACGGGGGTCCCGGCGGTCGTCGACCTTGCCGCGATGCGCGACGCCATGGCCGAGCTCGGCGGCGACCCGAGCCGCATCGACCCGCTGATCCCGGCCGAGCTCGTGATCGACCACTCCGTCCAGGTCGACGACTTCGCGAGCCGCCTCGCGATCACGCGGAACGCCGAGCTCGAGTTCGAGCGGAACCGCGAGCGCTATGCCTTCCTGCGCTGGGGGCAGGGTGCGTTCGACGCGCTCAAGGTCGTCCCGCCGAACACGGGAATCTGCCACCAGGTCAACCTCGAGTTCCTCGCGCGCGTCGTCGAGTCCCGCGACGGGCGCGCGTACCCCGACACGCTTGTCGGCACGGACTCGCACACGACGATGGTCAACGGGCTCGGCGTGCTCGGCTGGGGCGTCGGCGGGATCGAGGCCGAGGCCGCGATGCTCGGCGAGGCGATCTCGATGCTCGTGCCGCAGGTCGTCGGCTTCCGGCTCCACGGGCAGCTCCCCGAGGGTGCGACTGCGACCGACCTCGTGCTGACCGTGACGGAGATCCTGCGCCGGACCGGCGTCGTCGGGAAGTTCGTCGAGTACTTCGGCGAGGGCCTCTCCAGGCTGCCGCTCGCCGACCGCGCGACGATCGGGAACATGTCGCCCGAGTACGGAGCGACCTGCGGGTTCTTCCCGGTCGACGACGAGACGCTGCGCTATCTGCGCCTGACCGGCCGTGACGAGGGTCGGGTCGCGCTCGTCGAGGCGTACTGCAAGGAGAACCTCCTCTGGCACGACCCCTCGGAGCCCGCGACGTACTCGCACGTGGTCGAGCTCGACCTCTCGAGCGTCGAGCCCTCCCTCGCGGGGCCGCGGCGCCCCCAGGACCGGATCCCGCTCTCGCGGGCGCGGGAGGCGTTCCTCGAGGGGCTGCGGAGCTTCGGCGTCGACTACGGCAACGGCGTCGACGAGGCGGTCGCGGAGTCGTTCCCCGCGAGCGACGCGCCTGCCCACTCGGATCCCGGTGCGCTCGAGCCGACCGGCGGACAGGGGGTCTCGTCGGCTCCGATGGCGACGGTGCCCACCTGGACGAGCGGGATCCCGTGCGAGCTCGACGGCGAGGTCGTCCACCTCGCCCACGGCGCGGTCGTGATCGCCGCGATCACCTCGTGCACGAACACCTCGAACCCCTTCGTGATGGTCGCCGCGGGCCTCGTCGCCAAGAAGGCCGTTGAGCGCGGCCTCGACCGCAGACCGTGGGTCAAGTCGAGCCTCGCGCCCGGTTCCAAGGTCGTCACCGACTACCTCGAGAAGGCCGGGCTGACGCCGTACCTCGAAGCCCTCGGCTTCCACACGGTGGGCTACGGCTGCACGACGTGCATCGGGAACTCGGGGCCGCTGCCCGAGCCCGTCTCGAAGGCGATCGCCGAGGGCGAGCTCGTCGCCTGTTCGGTGCTCTCAGGCAACCGGAACTTCGAGGCGCGGATCCACCCGGAGGTGCAGGCGAACTACCTGGCGAGCCCCCCGCTCGTCGTTGCCTACGCGCTCGCGGGGCGGATGGATGTCGACCTCGTGACCGAGCCGATCGGCCACGACGCGAACGGCGATCCCGTCTTCCTCTCGGACCTCTGGCCGTCAGCCGACGAGGTGCGGTCGGCCGTCGAGGGCTCGATCGGGCGCGAGATGTTCGAGCGCACCTACGCGGACGTCTACACGGGCGACCCGGCGTGGCGCGAGCTGCCCGTGCCGTCCGGTGACCTCTACTCGTGGAGCCCCGACTCGACCTACGTGCGCAAGCCGCCGTACTTCGACGGCACGGCGCGCGACCACGGGCCCGTCGAGGACGTCGTCGGAGCGCGCTGCCTCGTCTCGCTCGGCGACTCCGTGACCACCGACCACATCTCGCCGGCCGGCTCGATCAAGCCGGACAGCCCGGCGGGTCGCTACCTCGTCGAGCACGGCGTCGAGCGGAAGCAGTTCAACTCGTACGGCTCACGGCGCGGGAATCACGAGGTGATGGTGCGCGGGACATTCGCAAACGTCCGCCTGCGGAACCTGCTCGTGCCCGGCTCGGAGGGGACCTGGACCGTCCACCTGCCCTCGGGCGAGGAGACGTCGATCTTCGAGGCGGCCGAGCGGTATCTCGCGGAAAACGTGCCGACGATCGTGCTCGCAGGGAAGGAGTACGGCTCGGGGTCCTCGCGGGACTGGGCGGCGAAAGGGCCCAACCTCCTCGGCGTGCGGGCGGCGATCGCGGAGAGCTACGAGCGGATCCACCGCTCGAACCTCCTGATGATGGGAGTGCTCCCGCTCCAGTACCTCCCCGGCCAGAGCCGCGAGTCGCTCGGCCTGACCGGTCGCGAGGTGTTCTCCGTCACGGGTGTGGACGACGGCGAGGCGCGTGAGGTGACGGTGCGTGCCGACGACACGGAGTTCCGGGCGATCCTCAGGCTCGACACCCCGCGCGAGCGCGAGTACCTGCGCCACGGAGGGATCCTCCCGTACGTGCTCCGCAAGCTGCTCGTCTCCTGACCGCCCCCTAGACTGAGCGCTCGTGCCGAAGCCCCGCCTCCTCGCCGTCGCGTCGGCGGTCGACCTCGACTTCCGCTACGGCTGCACCCCGGCATGGTGGCAGCTCTGGAAAGGCCTCTACGAGCAGGGGGTCGACCTCGTCGTGACGCCGTACCGCGGCCGGCCGGTCGAGTCGCCGTGGTGGCGCACTGCGCCGAACCCGACGTACCGCGAAGGGGAGGGCTACGCCGCTCTTCGCGGCGGCCTCGCGCGGCTCAAGGGCGATCGCTACCTGCGCCGCGACGAGGACAGCCCCGCTGACAGCGCGTTCGACAAGCTCACGCGGGAGACGATCTGGAAGGTCGTCACGCCCCGCTGGCGGCGGCATCTAGACCGGCTCGTCGAGCGGGAGCGGCCGGACGCCGTGCTCGTGTTCACGGTGCCGATGGCGCACTTCCGCGGGATCCCGACGTACCTGCGCGAGCGCCACGGGATCCCGGTCGTCTTCTACGACGGCGACGTCCCGATGAGCCTGCCGGAGTTCGGCGGCATGGACACGGGGTTCAACTACTACCACGGCGCCGACCCATCCGAGTACGACCTCGTGCTCTCGAACTCCGAGGGTGGGCTCGACCGCCTGCGCGAGCTCGGCGCCCGGCGTGCCGAGAACGTCCCCTGGGCGGCCGACCCGGAGTTCTTCCGGCCCCTTCCGGTCGAGAAGGAGCACGACGTGTTCTTCTACGGCTACGGGGACAAGTTCCGGCGAGAGTGGATGGCCGCCCTCGTCGGGGAGCCGAGCCGGCGCGACCCACGCATCGACTTTGCGCTCGGCGGGCGCGACTTCCAGGGGGATATCGGCCTCGCGAGGACGGTCGGCGACGTCCCGTTCAACGTCTTCGCCCGCGCGATCTCGGCAGCGCGCATCAACCTGAACCTCACGCGGCGCGCGCACGCGAGCGTTGACGGCTCGTCGACGTGCCGACCGTTCGAGCTCGCGGCCGCCGGTGCCGCGATCGTCTCCAACCCGCACGGGGGAATCGAGCGGTGGTTCGAGCCGGATGAGGAGCTGCTCATCGTCGACGACGCCGACGCGGCGCTCGAGACGTACCACATGCTCCTCGACGACCCCGGGCAGGCGACGGCGATGGGTGCCCGCGCGCGGGAGCGCGTGCTGGACGAGCACACGTACGGGCATCGGGCCCGGCTGATGCTGCGTCTACTCGAGCTCGAGACGGCGGTGCCGGTGTGACGCGGCGCGTGGTCGCGGTCGTCCCGGCGTTCGACGAGGAGGCGGCGATCGGCGCGGTCGTCGCCGGGATCCGGGAGTTCGACCCGGAGATCGAGGTCGTGGTCGTCGACGACGGCTCCGCCGACGGCACGTCCGACGCGGCGACCGCCGCCGGCGCGATCGTCGTCAGGCTCCCGTTCAACCTCGGCATCGGCGCGGCGGTGCAGACCGGGTTCCGCTACGCGCTCGAGCAGGACTACGACGTCGCGGTCCGGCTCGACGGGGACGGCCAGCACGACCCGACGGAGCTGCCGAAGCTTCTCGAGCCGCTCGAGCGCGGCGAGGCGGACGTCGTGACGGGGTCGCGCTTCCGGGACGACGCCGGCGGCTACCGGCCGCCGCTCGGGCGCAGGCTCGGGATCACGTGGTTCGCGAAGCTCGTCTCGCTTCTCTCGCGGCAGCGGGTGACCGACACGACGTCAGGCTTCCAGGCCCTCAACCGCGCGGCGATCTCGCTGTTCGCCCGCGACTACCCGAGCGACTACCCCGAGGTCGAGGCGACGGTGCTCCTGCTCAAGCACCGGCTGCGCCTCCTCGAGGTGCCGGTCGAGATGCGGGAGCGGGAGACCGGCTCGTCCTCGATCACGTTCCTGCGCTCCCTCTACTACGCGGTCAAGGTGACGCTCGCGCTGTTCGTCGGCATCGCCCGCCGCTCGGCCGTCCCTACAGAAGGCTCGCCCCGGTGACGCCGGTCCGCATCTCGATCGCGGCCGCAGTCGCCTCGGTGCTGCTCCTGCTGATCGTGCTGGAGCTGATCCGCGGCAGGCGCCTGAAGGAGCGCTACGCCCTGCTGTGGCTCGCCACAGGGGTGGTGCTCCTCGTCCTCTCCGCCTGGCGCGGAGGGCTGAACACGATCGCCGGCTGGCTCGGCGTCTCGGGCTATCCGCCCGCGATCCTCTTCGCGGCCGCGATCATGTTCGTGATCGCCGTGCTTCTGCACTACTCGACGGTGCTCTCGCGCCTGACAGACGACAACGTGCTGCTCGCGCAGGAGGTCGCGCTGCTCCGCGCACGTGTCGACGCGCTCGAGCGCGACGAGGCACGCGAGCCGGCTACGGAGCCGCGGGCGGGCTGATCGCGAAGACGTCGCCGCGGCTCTCGTCGTCGAGCCAGTTCGCCGCGACACCGATCCGGTAGACAGCGTCGGGCGGCGGATCCGCGTCGAGGAACGTGTGGTCGCGCGTCGTCACGAGTGTCTCCGCGCGGAGCTCGCAGCGGTCGACGCCGCGCGGCTCGCAGACGAGATCCGGGAACCCGCGCGAGAGCGAGCCGCGGTAGACGCGGTAGAAGGTGTCGGCCCGAGTCGTGTGGTCCTTCCAGGTCAGCCGATTCCCGTCGGCCGATCGAAGGACCTCGAGCGAGACGACGTCGCGATCCGAGGGAACGGCGATCGTGTCGACGATCACCTCCTCGGCCACGAAGGCCGGCGGCGGGGTCGGATTCGGGGTCGCCCGGAGCTGGTGCGCGCCGAGGAGCACCGCGATGGGCACGACCGCGACCAAGACGACGACCACGAGCGTCGCCCAAAGACCAGGTCGCCGGCCTGGAAGCGGGGCGAGCCGTGGGCCCATCCTGTCGACGAAGGTCGGGATGAGCAGTGGCACGGAGGCGGTGAGGAGCAGGAACGCGGGGAGCGCCGGCATGATCAGGCGCCAGTAGCTCCCCGACTCGACCGTGGCGACGTCGGCGGCGCCCTTGACGACGACGTAGCCGAGGAGCCAGCCGAGCAGGAGACCGGACGCGGCGACCGACCGCCGCGCGACGGCGAGCGCGCCGGCGAGTGGCAGGAACTGGAGGACCCGCGCGCTCCACGTGAACTCGCGGATCCCCGACATGTTCTCCTTCCAGGTATCGAAGTTCAGGTGCACCGTCCGGTCGAACCAGCTGGTGGGCGACAGGACGATCGGATCGCCGAGCCCGGTTGCCAGTCGCACCTGGCCGTCGGCGAAGAGCGGCACCTCGCCGAGCCCCTTCGATTTGAAGATCGTCAACGCAATGACGGCAGGCGCGAGCGTGACGGCGAAGAGCGCCGCTTCCCGCCAGCGCCGCGCGATCAGGAACGCGAGTGCCGGCCCGCCGAGAAAGAGCGCGTTCGACGGCTTGAACGCAAGCGCGATCCCGGCGAAGGTTCCGGCGAGTGCCGCCTCGCGGTACGCGCCCGCCTGGAGCGCGCGCAACGTCAGCGCCGCGGCGACGAGCACGGCCACGACCGACGGGAAGTCAGCCTGCTGGGTGAGCCCGAGCGCCTGCGGCAGGAACTGGTCGACCCACGAGTCGTGGTAGCGCTGCACGAAGTACGGGATCGCTGCGAACGGGGCGACAGCGAACGCCGCGGCGCACCACACGCCCGCGATCCGGCCCGCCAAGCGCGCACCGATGTCGTAGACCGCGAGCGTCGCGATCGGGGCGAGCATGCCGACCTGGACGATCGTCGTCAACGGCAACAGCTGCACCGAGCTCGAGCCGGTGATCCACGTGAGCGGCGCGAGCAGCATCGGCCAGCCGGGGCTCGTCAGCGCGTAGCCGATCGTCCCCTTGCCCAGCAGCCAAGCCGAGGTGACGAGCCAGATCTGGTCGCCGCCCTGGTACGTCAGCCAGCCGTTCCGGTTGACCGAGAAGAAGAGCGCGACGGTCGCGAGGACCTGGAAGGCGAGGATCGTCGCGAGGGCAACGACGACGTGGCGCGCGACTCCGTCGGCGGCGCGGCCGAGCGCCGCGAGGACGCGCGAGGGCCTGGCGGCGACTGCCGCCTCCGTCACGCGCGCCCCTGGCCGGCTGCCGCTCCCGCCCGGCGGAGCCGGGCTCCGCGGCGGCCTGACGCCGCTCGCGTCACGGTGCTCTCCGGGCCCGTATTCTCCATACTGTGCCCTCCGGCCCCGCGCCGCGAGCGCCGCCCCAGGAACGCGCGGGCGTTCGCGGTTGACACGGGCGCCTCATGCCTGCGCGCGGTACCAGGCCACGGTGCGCGCGATGCCCTCCCGCAGGGGCACCTCGGCCTCGAAGCCGAACAGCTCGCGTGCGCGCGTCGTATCGAGTCGGCGGCGTGGCTGACCGTTCGGTTGGGACGTGTCCCAGCGGATCGCGCCCGCAAAGCCGGTCTCCTTGCGGATCAGCTCGGCGAGCTCGCGGATCGCGATCTCCTCGCCCGTGCCGAGGTTGACCGGGTCGGCGCCGTCGTAGCGGTCGCCCGCTAGCGCCAGGCCGCGTGCGCAGTCGTCGACGTAGAGGAACTCGCGGGTCGGTGTCCCGTCGCCCCAGAGGACGATCTCCTTGTCGCCCTGCGCGTGCGCCTCGACCATCTTCCGGATCAGGGCGGGGATGACGTGCGAGGTCTGGAGGTCGAAGTTGTCGCCTGGCCCGTAGAGGTTGACGGGGAGGAGGAAGATCGAGTTCGTCCCGTACTGCTGGCGATACGACTGGGCACCGACGAGGATCGCCTTCTTCGCAACGCCGTACGGCGCGTTCGTCTCCTCGGGGTACCCGTTCCAGAGGTCTTCCTCGTGGAACGGCACCGGGGCGAGCTTCGGATACGCGCAGATCGTCCCGGCGACGACGAGCTTCGGCGTCCCGTGGAGGCGCGCCTGCTCGAGGACGTGCGCGCCCATCATCAGGTTCGCGTACCAGTAGCGGCCGGGATTCGCGCGGTTGGCGCCGATCCCGCCCACCTCGGCGGCGAGGTGGAAGACGAGCTCCGGCTCGGTGTCGACGAACAGGCGTGCCGTGTCCTCCATGGAGGTGAGGTCATAGTCGGCCCGACGCGCGATCGAGACCTCGTGCCCCTCGCCGCGGAGCCGCTCGGCGAGCCGGGAGCCGAGGAAGCCTCCTCCTCCGGTGACGAGGACCTTGCTCAGGGTTACTCCGCTCGTTCCGCGAACAACGCGTCACGACCGGAGGCCGGCTTTGCCGGCCGGGAGGTCATGCGCGGCTTCATCCGTGCGCGGCGCGGAAAGAGGGGGCTCGTGGGGGAACCATGGGTTCCCCCACGTTGGTGGGGAGCCAGTCGACGCGGCCGATCCAGCGGTCGCGATTCTCGGCGTACCAGCGGATCGTCCGGAGCACGCCCTCCTCCCAGCTCACCTTCGGCTGCCACCCGGTCTCGCGCGTCAGCTTCTCGTGACCGACGCGGAGCGCCATCACGTCACTCGACCCGGGCCGCTTGCGGCCCTCCACGGTGACGACGTGCCGATCGTCGGGCCAGAGCCCCTGCTCGATCCCAGTACGGATGATCAGGTCGGCCCAGTCGGCCATCGAGATGTTCTCGCCCTGGCCGTAGACGTAGACGTCGCCGGGGACGCCGCGCGCCGCGACCATGAGGTGGCCGCGCACGCCGTCGGTGCAGAAGCAGAAGTCGCGCAGCGGGTCGAGCGCGCCGAGCTCGATCTCGGGGCGAGTCAGCGCCTGCGTGATGATCGTGCCCGTCACGTAGCGCGGGTTCTGCCGCGGCCCGTAGTTGTTGAACATGCGGGTCACGACGCCCGGGAGCCCGAACGCGTCGTAGTAGTTCATCGTGAGGAAGTCGGCGGCGACCTTCGCCGTCGCGTAGATCGACTTCGGGTTGATCGGCGAGCGCTCGTGGAGGATCAACGCACCGGCGTCGTCGAACGTGTGGTGGTCGGCGACGTCGTCACGCACGTTGCCGTACTCCTCCGACGTGCCCGCGGTGTCGAACTTCTCCAGCTCGAGGCCCCAGTCGACGATGGACTGGAGGAGGTTGAGCGTGCCGACGGTGTTCGCCATGACCGTCTCGTACGGGCGGTGCCACGACTCTCCGACGTGCGCCTGCGCGCCGAGGTGGAAGATGTACGGCCGGTCGGGGGCGTCCCGCAGCTCGCGGACGAGGTAGTCGATCGACGTACGGTCGGTGAGGTCGGCGAAGTGCACCTTGAGGTCGTTGCGGAGGTGCGCGATGTTGTTGAGCGCGCCGCTCGAGGTGGCCCGGACGAACGCGTGGACGTTCGCGCCGAGCGCGACGAGCGCGTCGGTCAGGTGCGAGCCCATGAACCCGTCGGCGCCGGTGACGAGCACGGTGCGGCCGCCGTAGACGTCGGCGAACTCCTGCCGGAGGTCTGCGAGGTCGCTCTCGCTCCAGATCGTGTCGTTCGCCATCGAGTCGGGTGACGCGCGCTCTACGCTTCCGCGTCGGTGGAGAAGCGTAGCGTCTCGAACGGCCTGGGCTCCCTCGCGACGGGAGCCATCACCGCGTTCGCGATCGCGGTTCAGACCGGCCTCGCTGCGATCGTCGGGGTGATCATCGCGCGCGAGCTCGGCCGCACCGCGGAGACCGATGGGTTCTTCGCGGCGTACGGCGTGTTCATCGTCTTCGCGCTCGCGGCAAATGCCTTCCGCGTCACCCTCCTGCCCCGGCTCGCGCGCGCCCGCGACGCGGGCCGGCTCTCGTCCGAGACGATCGCCTACGCGGTGGCGATGTCGACGGTCGCCGTCCCTGCGCTCGTGGTCGCGATCGTCGCCGCTCGCCCCGTCGCGGACGTGCTCACCGGCTCCGGCCCGACCCCCGCGCTCGACGCCGCGGAGGAAGCGCTCCCGTGGATGGTCGTCGCGGGGATCGGCCAGTTCACGGCCGGGCTCCTCGCGAGCGCGCTCGCCGCGCTCGACGACTACGTCGTCGCCGCAGCGGGCTACGTGACGGGCAGCGTCGTCGGGCTCGTCCTGATCGTCCTCAGGATCGACCAGGACGGGACGATGGCCGTCGCGTGGGGGATGGCTCTCAACGCGACGATCGCGACGGCGCTGCCTGCGCTCTGGCTGGTGCGGCGGGCGCGCTCGGAGTCGATGCCCGCGGCGGCCGCGCGAGCCGATCTCTCGGGAACCGGGACGCGCGTGCTCGAGCTGCTCGGCGGAGCGGCATTGCCGTTCGCCCTGCAGGCGATCTACCTGGTCTGCCTGCCGCTCGCGGCGCGTGAAGGCGTCGGGTCGGTCACGAGCTTCGGGTACGCGTACCTGCTCGCCGCGGGGGTCGTCGGCGTGACCGCGTCGTCTCTCGGGCTGGTCACGTCGGTTCCGCTGACCCGCGTGGGGCTCGACGCCGACCGTATCGCCCGCCACGTCGACGCGTCGTCCTGGCTCGCGCTCGTCGTCGTCGCCGCGACGGCGGGGGTCTTCGCCGTCGCCGGGTCCGAGATCGTCGGCCGCGTGCTCGGCTCGTCGTACGGAGAGGGCGTCGGCTCCCAGATCGGCCGGCTCGTCGTCTCGTTCGCGCCGTTCATGGTCGTCGCGGTCGCGCAGTCGGTGACGTTCCCGGTGATGTTCGTCGCACAACGCGCAGGGCGGCTTCCGCTCGTCGCGCTCCTCGTGATCCTGGTCCACGTCCCCCTCGCCATCGTCGCGCGTGCTGTCGCGGGGCTCTGGGGGCTGTCGATCGCTCTGGCGGTGTCGACCGCGATCGCCCTCACGTGCATGCTCGTCCTCCTCCGCGCGCTCCGCCCGACGGTGGCCGGGATAGCGCCCGCTGCGGCCGCCGTGCTCGTGCTGGCGGCGGTGTCGTTCATCCCCGCTTCGCTGATCCTCGGTCCGGCCGGGGCCGGCGTCGTGGGTGTCGCTGTCTACGGGATCCTTCTCTCCGTGCTCCGGCCGCCCGGGCTCCGCCGTTCGTGGGCGTACCTCCGGGCGCTCGCCTAGAGGCTGTTGTTAGCGTCCTCGCGATGCGGGAGCGTCTGAAGCGGGTGATCCGCACGTCCGCGCGCACGAGCGCGGGCCGCACCGTGTTGCTCTCGGCGACCGTCGGAGATCCGCGTCGGCTCACGTTCGCAACGGCGCGATGGTGGCCCGAGGAGCTTCGCGGATTCGAGGACCTGGTGTTCCTCTTCTCCAGCAACCAGCTCAATCACGGGATCATCTCCCAGGAGCTCGACGAGGCCGCCCGGCTCTACCAGGTCGCGCGCGACGTCACGGACGGCACCGTCGTCGAGATCGGTCGGTTCAAGGGCGGAAGCACGTTCCTGCTCGCCGCCGCACTGCGCGGAAGGGCGACGTTGTGGTCGTACGACATCCACGTCGCGCACGACGCGCTCTTCACGGGAGCCGACCTCGACGAGCAGCTCCGCGACGCGCTCCGGCGCTACGGCCTGGACGAGAACGTCCATCTCGTCGTCGGCGATTCCCGAACCGCGGATGCGCCGCCCGTCCCGATCCGGGCGCTGTTCGTCGACGGCGACCACACGTACGAAGGTGTGCGGGCGGACTGGGATCACTGGGGCGGACGGCTGGCGCCCGGCGGCCACGTGCTCTTCCACGACGCGGTCGACTACGGCGGGATCGGGACGTACGTCTCCGGTGTGGGGCGCCTGGTCGGCGAGCTCGGCGCGGACACGACGCTCGTGCGCCAGCCGGATGCCGGCGGCATCGCGCACTTCGTCAAGACGCACTAGCGTCGGCGTACGCCTGCTCGACGAGCGCCGCGCTTCGCTCCCACGTGTACTCCGCCGCCCGGCGCGCCCCGGCCGCGGCGAGCGCAGCCGCGAGAGGTCCGTCGGAGAGGATCCTCGAGATCGCCTCGGCGATCGCGTCCACGTCGGTCGGCGTCACCGCGAGCCCGGCGCCGTCCGCGACGAGCTCCTCGGTCGAGGTGCCGGTCGACGTCACGACCGGCGTCCCGTGCGCCATCGCCTCGACGACGGGGAAGCCGAACCCCTCGAGCAGGCTCGGGAAGCAGAAGACGGACGCGCCTGCGTAGAGCGCGGCGAGGTCGTCGCGGGCGACCCAGCCGAGCCGGTGGACGCGGTCGCGAACCGAGCGCGGCAGCGAGGCGAGGACCAGCTCGAGGTCCTCGTTCCATCCCGTAGGCCCGACGAGCGCGAGCTCGACCGGCTGGTCGACCCGTGCGAAAGCCTCGAGGAGCCCGCGGAGGTTCTTCCGCGGTTCGACGGTCCCCGCCCACAGGACGTACTCGCCCTCGAGGCCGAGACGGGCACGCACCTCCCGTACCCGCTCATCGGTCGCCGGCTCGACCCGCACGCCGAGCGGCACGTGTCTGAGCCGAGCCTCGTCGAATCCCGCCTGGCGACAGCGGGCGAGCGTGGCGAGCGATGAGCAGAGCACGAGCCGTGCCTCGGCCAGGGTGAGCTCGAGCGCCCGGCGGAAGAACCCGAGGCCCGCGCGCGAGAACATCTCCGGGTAGTCGAGATAGGCGAGGTCGTGGACGGTCACCACGACGGGTCGGGTCGCCGGCGGCATCGCGATGCCGGTCGCGTGGATCACGTCCACGGCGCCCGTCGCCCGCTCCACCGAGGGTCGCCTGAGCCGGTGCCATGCCTCGTAGAGCGCGAGGCGCGGCAGCGGCAGCTGGTGCACGCGGATCGGCGGGACCCATGGATCCGGCGGATCGGCCCGGTGACGCGCCGCGACGCCGACGAGCTCCACGTCCCCGCGATCGTCGAGGGCGCGCGCGAGCTCGAGCGCGGCGACGGCGGTCCCACCCGGCACGGCGTGCCAGCACTGCTCGAGCGTGAAGGCGACCCTCACCGCGTAGACTCCTCCACGTGCCGCACCCGGGTGATTCTCCCGTGCGCGCGCGGCGTGCGCTCGTCACCGGAGTCGGCGGGCAGGACGGGTCCCTGCTCGCGCGGCTTCTCCTCGACGAGGGCTACGAGGTGGCGGGTGTAGTACGGCGCGAGCCCGAGGAGTACGCCGAGAGCCTCGGCGACCTCGTCACCCGGATCGAGCTCGTGCCCGCCGACCTTCTTCGTCACGACTCGCTGGTGCAGGCGTTGCGGGCAACCCGCCCGACCGAGGTGTACAACCTCGCCGCGCCGTCTTTCGTGCCGCGCTCGTGGGACGAGCCGATCGTCACCGCCGAGTTCGCCGCGGTGGGGGCGACGTCGATGCTCGAGGCGATCCGCCGCGTCGATCCCGGGATCCGCTTCTACCAGGCTTCCTCCAGCGAGATCTTCGGCGAGCCGCGCGAGACGCCGCAGACCGAGGAGACCGCGCCGAGCCCTCTCACGCCGTACGGCGTCGCGAAGGCGTACGCCCACTTCATCGCCGCGAGCTACCGCAAGCGCTACGGGATGTTCACGTGCTGCGGGATCCTCTACAACCACGAGTCTCCGCTGCGGCCGGTCGACTTCCTGCCGCGCAAGGTCGCGCGCGCCGCCGCCGCGATCTCGCTCGGGCTCGAGGACGAGCTCGTGCTGGGCGACCTGACCGCCCGGCGCGACTGGGGCTACGCGGGCGACTACGTGCGCGCGATGTGGCTGATGCTCCAGCATGCGGAGCCCGGGGACTACGTGGTCGCGACCGGCGTCTCGCACTCCGTCGGGGAGCTCGTCGAGCAGGCGTTCGCGGCCGTGGCCCTCGACTGGCGCGATCACGTCCGCTCCGACACATCCCTCTATCGGGGCGCCGCGGAGCTCCATGACCTCGTGGGGGATGCGTCGAAGGCGCGGCGCGTGCTGGGCTGGGAGCCCCAGGTGAGCTTCGAGGAGCTCGTGCGGCTCCTCGTCGAGGCCGACTGTCAACGCCTTCGGGCGGAGCCGGCGAGCGCGTAGACCTCGTCGTGGGCGCGCGCCGTCGCCTCCCACGTGAAGGCTGCAGCGTGCGCCGGACCGAGCGCGCTCAGCTCCTCGGCGCGGTCGAGGGCCTCGGCCACGCCGGCGGCGATCGCCGCCGGGCTCTCCGGGTCGAACAGCACGGCCGCGTCGCCGAGCACCTCCGGCAGGGAGCCCGCGTAGGACGCTGCGACCGGACAGCCGCAGGCGAGCGCCTCCAGCGGCGGCAGCCCGAATCCTTCGTACAGCGAGGGGAAGACGAGCACGGCGGCACGGCGGTACAGGGAGACGAGCTCGTCGATCGGCACTCCGCCAAGGGACTCGACCCCGGGTGGAAGCCCACTTGCGTCGTGGCCGACCCCCGTGAGCACGAGACGAAGCCCCGGGCGCTCCGCGCGGAGTCGGGCGAATGCCTCGAACAGCCGCTCGTGGTTCTTGTGCGGCCACGGCCGGGCGGGGTAGAGGAGAAACGGCTCCCGCGCGACGGCCGGGTCGGGCGCGAAGCGTTCATGGTCGACGGCGAGGTGGATCGCGTGCACGCGCGCCGGGTCGAGGCCGAGCCGCTCGACGACCCTCCCGCGTGTCCACTCGCTGATCACGACCACCTGGTCCGACTTCGCCGCCGCGCGGTCGTAGGCCAGCCTGCGGAACAGCCGCTCGCCGCGAGGGAAGAGTGTGGGCAGATCGAGGTGCTGGACGTCGAGGAGCGTCAGGATCGTCGGCCGGTCGACCGGCGGGACGGGGACGGTGAGCGGGTAGTGGACGACGTCGGCGCCCGTCAGTCGATCGGCCAGGGCCCCCGGGCGCATCGAGGCGCCCACCATCGCGCGGAGGCGACCGGGGATGGTCGTGGACGCGGGATAGCCGGTCGCGACGACCGTCTCGAGCCCGCCGCCCGCCTCGGGAGCGAGCGTCGGGACAAGCACCTCGTAGCGGTGGCCGCCGACGCGCGCAAGCGCGCGGCAGAGCTCCCGCGCGTACGTCTCGGAGCCGCCCGAGATCCCGGGCACGAGGGTGAGGAGCGAAAGCCCGACTCGCATCCGGCGATCCTAGAGGGGGCAACGCCCAGGGCCGGGGCTACACTGCCGCCGTGCCGGACGAGGCGACGGACAACGGGTTTCCGTCGGCGGACGACGTCGACGTCGAGGCGCTCTTCACGGCGTTGCGCGAGGAGATCCGTCGCTCGGGAGCCGATCCGGGCGCCGGCGGCGAGCCGCGCGAAACCGACCGGCTGGCGGCGCGCGCCGAGGCGGAGCGGCTCTGGCCCGTCTCCACGGACCGTCCGCTGCGTCTGCGGCCGGGCGTCCGCGGGGGGCTCGGGACGCCGGTCAAGGCGGTGCTCCGGAAGATGATGCGCTGGTACGTCGAGCCGCTCGCGTACGACCAGCGGTCGTTCAACGCCGCGGCCCTGCGGCTCGTCGACGACCTGGAGCAGCGGGTCGCGTCGCTCGAGCGCGAGCTCGTCCTTCTCCGCGGGGCGGAGAAGCCCTAGCGCCGCATGCGCATCGCGGTGCTCCGCCCGCAGGTGCCGTTCGCACGCGGCGGCGTCGAGATCTTCAGCGACGAGCTCGTCGACGAGCTCCGCGCCCGCGGGCACGAGGCAGACCTCCTCTCGATCCCGTTCAAGTGGTATCCCGGCGCCCGGGTGCTGACCCAGGCATTCCTCTGGCGGATGCTCGACCTCGAGGAGGCGGACGGGCGGAGGATCGACGTCGTGGTCGCGACGAAGTTCCCGTCGTACGTCGTTCGCCACCCCGAGAAGCGCGTCTGGCTCGTCCACCAGTTCCGCCAGGCGTACGAGCTCGACGGCACCGATCTCGGCCAGTTCGGGCCGTCGCCGGAGGACCGGGCGCTCCGGCGGCAGGTGCAGGCACTCGACCGTCTCGCGCTCGGGGAGGCGACGCGCCTCTTCGCCACGTCCGCGAACGTCGCCCTACGGCTCGCCCGCTCGACCGGGCTCGAGGCCGAGGTGCTGCCGCACCCACCGCAGGCGCTGCCGTACCGGACGTCGCCGGCGGAGGGCTTCGTCCTCTCGGCGAGCCGGCTCGACCTCGCGAAGCGCATCGATCTCCTGCTCGACGCTGCCGCGCTCGAGTCCGGCTTCGGCGTGGTGATCGTCTCCGACGGCCCGGATCGCGACCGGCTCGAGGAGGTCGCGCGCGCCCGCGGGCTCGACGGACGCGTGCGGTTCGAGGGCCGTGTCTCGCCGGAACGGCTCGCGGAGCTCTACGCGACCTGCACGGCGGTGTTCTACGCGCCGGTGGACGAGGACTTCGGGATGGGCCCCTACGAGGCGTTCCTCTCCGGGAAGCCCGTGATCACGACCACCGACGCGGGCGGGCCGCTCGACATCGTCCACGACCGGAAGACGGGTCTCGTGGTGGCGCCCGAGCCCGCGGCGATCGGACAGGCCGCGGCGTGGCTGCGCGAGCACGAGGCGGAGGCCGTGGCCTTCGGGCGCGCCGGGAAGGCCCTAGCCGACGAGGTGACCTGGGACCGCGCGATCGCGAGGCTCCTCTCGTGAAGATCGCCTACTTCTCGCCGATGCCGCCGGAGTCGTCGGGGATCGCCGACTACTCGGCACTCCTGCTGCCCGCGCTGCGGCGGCACGTCGACGTCATGGTGGTCAAGCGGGGCACGAAGCGCCCCCCGCGCGGAGTCGACCTGCCCGTCTACCACATCGGCAACGACCCCGAGGCGCACGGCTGGATCCTCGATGCGCTCCGGCGCTCGCCGGGCCTCGTCGTCCTCCACGACTTCGTCCTCCACCACCTCGTCGCGGGCGTGACGATCGCGCGCCGGGACGGCCATGGGTACCTCGACGCGATGGAGCGCGAGCACGGCGTCGTCGGTCGGCTCCTCGCCTATGGGGTGCTCGACAAGCGGATCCCGCCGCTCTGGGAGTCGCGGCCGGAGGGCTTCCCGCTCACGGGAGAAGTGCTCTCGCTCGCGACCGGCCTCGTCGTCCACTCGCACTACGTCGAGGCGCGCGTCCGTGCCGCCGGCTACGACGGGCCCGTCGCCGTCGTCCCCCACGCCGCCTGGCCCGACCCGCACGTCGCGCCCGCCGGTCTCGCGGGAGACCCGCTGGTCGGCGCGTTCGGGAATGTCAACCAGAGCAAGCGCGTGCCGCAGTTGCTCGAGGCATTCGCGCGGCTCCGCAAGACGCACCCGGATGCGCGGCTGCTGCTCGTCGGCGCGACCTCGCCGGGCTTCGACCTCGAGCGCCGCCTCCAGCGGCTCGGGCTCGACGACGAGGGGATCGTCCGCGAGGGCTACGTCGACGAGGGCAGGCTCTGGAGCCTGATGGCCGCCTGCGACGTCCACGCGAGCCTCCGCTCCCCGACGATGGGCGAGACGTCGGGAACCGCGATCCGGGCGCTCGTGCTCGGCAAGCCGCTCGTCGTCTCGGACGTCGGCTGGTTCTCCGAGCTGCCGGGCGACGTGGCGCTGAAGGTCACGGTCGGCGAGACGGAGACGGCGGATCTCGCCTCGGCCCTCGGCCTGCTCGCGAAGCGGCGGGATGCGAGGCGCGCGATGGGCGAGGCGGCGCGGGAGCTCGCGCGGACGACACACGACCTCGAGCGGGTCGCGGAGCTCCAGGCAGCGGCATTCGAGCGCGTCGCAGGCGGCGGCGCCGTCGACACCGCTGTGGTGCGCGAGGTGAGCGACGCCGCGGCGTCCATCGGGGTCGCGCCGGGCAGCCCCGAGGCCTCGGAGATCGCCAGGCGGCTCTCCGAGCTCGGACACCACCTCGGTGGGTAGGAGCCTGGGCGAGCGCGCGGCCCGGATCCCGGACGCCGCCTGGCTCACGGGGATCGTCGTCCTCTCCGTCCTCGTCCGGCTGTGGCTCGTGCACGAGATGCCGGGGCCGTACATCTTCGTCGACGAGCTCATCTACTCCGAGCTCGCGAAGAGCCTCGTGGACACCGGCTCGTTCGGCATCCGCGGCGTGCCGGTGCACGGCTACAGCATCCTCTACCCGGCGCTGATCGCCCCGGCGTACTGGGTGTTCGACGCGCTCCCGAACGCGTACGCCGCGGCGAAGGCGACGAATGCGATCGCGATGTCGCTCGCCGCCGTTCCCGCCTGGCTTCTCGCGCGGCGCGTGGCCGGGCGGCTCCTCGCGCTGCTCGCCGCCGTGATCGCCATCGCCGTGCCGTCGATGGCGTACACCGCGACGATCGTCACGGAGAACCTCTTCTACCCCGTCGCCCTCCTCTTCACCTGGGCGCTCGTCCTCGTGCTCGAGCGGCCGAGCCTCCGCAGAACCACCCTCCTCGTCGCGGTGCTCGTCGCGGCGGTGGCCACCCGCTCGCAGGCGCTCGGCTTCGTCGCCGCGGCGGTGCTCGCGCCGTTCCTCCTCGCGCTCCTCCGCTGGGACGCCCGGGTGCTCCGCCCCTTTCTCCCGCTCGTCGGCGGGGCCGTCGGGCTCGTGGTCGTCGTGCTTGGGGGACAGCTGCTCCGCGGCGGCTCGATCTCGGATCTGCTCGGCGCGTACAGCGTGGTCGGTGAGGGCGGCTACGACACCGGGCAGGTCCTCCGCTTCTGGCTCTGGCACATCGAGGTGGTGACCCTCTACGTCTGCGTGATCCCTGTCGTCGCTCTCGTCGTCCTGCTCTTCCAGGCGCGCCGCCTGGCGCCCGCGCTCCAGGCGCATCTGGCTGCGACGCTCGCGCTCGTCGCGACGACGACGCTCGTCGTCGCCGCGTTCGCCTCGCGCTTCGCGTCCGACCGCGTCCAGGACCGATACCTCTTCTTCCTCGCGCCGCTTCTCGTGATCGTGCTGCTCGCCTGGGTCGAGCTCGGCGCGCCACGCCCCGTGCTTGCCCTCGGTGTCGGAGCGGTGCTCGCGGTCGGGCTCGTGACCGCATTCCCGTACGACCGGTTCGTCGCCGAGCCGGCGAAGTCCGACACGTTCTCCCTGATCCCGCTGTGGACGGTGAACGAGTACCTCGTCGGCGGCTCGTACCGGCTGACGGTCCTCGTCTGCGCGCTCGCGTTCCTCGCCCTCCTCGTGCTCGTCCCGGCGCAGCGCGCCGTCGCGGTCCCGCTCGTGGTGCTCGCGCTGTTCGCCGTGTTCTCGCAGCCGGTGTGGGCGGGGCCGCACGGCGTGCTGCGCGCGGGCCGGGGCGCCCTGTTCACGGGGATCCGCGATGTCGACCGAGACTGGATCGACCGGCACGTGCACGGCGACGGCTCGGTCGCCGTCCTCTGGACCGGGCGGGCCGACCGCTTCACCGTCAACCAGAACGAGTTCTTCAACCGCGCGGTCGGCGACGTCTACTACACGGTCGCACCGACCCCGGGCGGCATCGGCGAAACGGCAGTGACGCCCGATCCCGCCGACGGCACGCTTCGCACCGCGACCGGGAAGACGATCGACGCTCCGTACGCGCTGCTCGACGGCTCGGTCAGCCCGGACGGCGAGATCGTCGCGGCGGACGTGCCACTCGGGATCACGCTCTGGCGCCTCGACGGGCCGCTCTCCTCCACAACGACGCTGACGGGCATCTACCCGAACGACACGTGGTCCGGCCCGCACGTTCGCTGGACGCGACGACACTGCCGCGGGGGTGAGCTCGACGTGGCGCTGCACACGGACCCGAACCTCGTCGGCGACGAGCTGACCGACGTGCTCGCCACGGTCGGGGGCCGGCCGGCGGCGCGAATCTCGGTTCCCGCCGATCGATCGGTGGAGCTGCGCGTGCCGCTCACGGCGGTCGACGGGACATGCGTCGTCGACTTTCGCGTCGCACCCATCCGGATCCCGGCGAACCGCATCGAAGGGAGCACGGACCTGCGGCCGCTCGGTGCGCACTTCGACTCGTTCGTGTACCACCCGCCGGCGTGAGGATCGTCGTCGACGTCTCGCCGCTCTCGCACCCCCGCACGGGGATCGGGAACTACATCCGCGGCTCCATCGCCGGGATGGCCGGGGCAGGGCGGCACGAGCTCGTCGCCTTCGCGCCGACCAGCCTTCGTGGTCCGGGCCCGATCCGCGCGGCGCTCGACGGGATCCCGATCCGTTCGACGCTCCTGCCGCTGCCCGCCTCGCACGCGCTCCGCACCGCCTGGAGCCGCGCCGGGCACCCGGCCGTCGAGCGGCTCGCCGGGTCGTTGGACGCCTTCCTCTTCAGCGAGTGGATGTACCCGGCGCAGCGCGCCGGCGTCCGCGCCACCGTCTTCCACGACCTGATCCCCCTGCGGCATCCGGAGTGGTGCACTGCGAGGACGATCTCGATGCACACGCACAAGGCGCGGAACGCGGCGCGGACGTGCGACGTCGTCTTCGCGAACTCCGCCGCGACCGCGGCCGACCTTGTCTCGCTGCTCGGCATCGAATCGGAGCGCATCGTCCACGCGCCACCAGGTCTCGAGCCCGGCCTCGGGCCTGACGGGCCCGCGGCCGACCTCGGCGGCCCCTCGATCCTCGGCCTGGGCACGATCGAGCCGCGCAAGAACCTCGCGCGGCTCGTCGAGGCGTGGCGGTTGCTCGACGGCGAGCTCGGGCTCGTGCTTGCCGGCGGCGAGGGCTGGGGCGACCGGCCGGACCTCGCCGACCCACGCATCCGCCGCCTCGGCTATGTCGCCGACGGCGAGATCGCCCGGTTGTACCGCGGCAGCTCCGTCTTCGTGTTCCCGTCGCTGTTCGAGGGCTTCGGCATACCGGTCGTCGAGGCGATGGCGTGCGGCACGCCCGTGGTCGTCTCCGCCGATCCCTCCCTCGACGAGGCGTGCGGCGACGCCGCGGTGCGCGTCGATCCGCTCGACCCCGAGGCGATCGCGGAGGGGATCCGCGAGGCGCTCGCACGGCGGGAGGAGCTCGTCCCGCGTGGCCTCGTCCACGCCTCGCGGTTCTCCTGGCGCGGCACCGGCGCGACGATCCTGGCCGCGCTCGAGGAGCGGGCGTGAACGGCGAGCGGCGCCCCGAGGAGGTCGCGATCGTCGTGCAGCGGCCCGGCGAGCGCGGCCCGGAGTACCTCGTGCTGCTCCGCTCGCCCGAGAAGCTCGGGTACTGGCACCTCGTCGCGGGCGGGGTCGAGTGGGAGGAGGACCCCGCGACGGCCGCGGCGCGCGAGCTCGAGGAGGAGACCGGCCTCGTGGCCGTTCCGCGGCCGCTGGGCGGCTCGCTCTCCTACGACCTCGCGGGCGACCCGGAGCCGGTGCGTGCCAGGTTCCCGGCCGGGACGGAGCGGATCACGGTCTGGCCCTTCGTCGCCGACGCGCCGGCTGGCTGGGAGCCGGCCCTCGACCACGAGCACGTGGCCGCACGCTGGCTCGATCGAGCCGGCGCGGAGGCGCTCCTCCGCTATCCGGAGACCCGCGAGGCGGTGCGGCGGGCGGCGGCATCGTGAAGGTCGGGATCGACACGTCGCCGCTCGTCCAGACCCGAGCGGGGACGGCGCGCCACGTCGCGGGACTGCTCGCGGCGCTGCGGGGCCGTCCGGAGCTGGAGCTCGTCGGCCTCTCGGCGCGCGGCTCCGGCCGGCTCGCGACGGTCCGCCGCGACGCGCTCTGGTACCCGTTCCGCCTCGGCCGCGCTTCCGGCGGGGTGGACGTCCTCCACTGCACGACGTTCCGTGCACCGCTCCGGCCCCGCGCCCCGCTCGTCGTGACCGTCCACGACCTCGCGCTGCTCCGCCACCCCGAGACGTTCCCACGCTGGCACCGGGCGACCGGGATCCAGGCGCTGCGAGCCGGCGTCTCGGCCGCCGATGCGATCGTCTGCGTCTCGGCGTTCACGCGCGACGAGCTCGGCGCGCTGCTGAAGGTCCCGCCCGAGCGGACGCGGATCGTCCCGAACGGCGTCGACGCCGTGTTCAGCCCGGACGGCCCCGCCGCCGACGGCGACTACGTCCTCGCGGTCGGCACGCTCGAGCCGCGCAAGAACCTGGCCGCGGCCGTCGAGGCCGCGCGCCTGGCGGAGGTCGAGCTTCGTGTGGCGGGCGCGGCGGGCTGGGGTGGCGTCGCCGTCGAGGGCTGGGTCGGCGAGCCGAGCGACGGCGAGCTCGCCGCGCTCATGCGCGGCGCCCGGTGCCTCGTCTATCCCTCGCTGTACGAGGGGTTCGGCCTGCCCATCCTCGAGGCGATGGCGTGCGGCACGCCCGTCGTCACGAGTCGCGGAGGGGCAACGGAGGAGGTCGCCGGCGGCGCGGCGGTGCTCGTCGACCCGCACGACCCGACCGCGATCGCCGTCGGGATCGGAGAGGCGGGATGCCGGCGCGAGGAGCTCGTCGCCGCCGGGCAGGAACGCGCCGCGGCGTTCACCTGGGATCGCTCCGCCGATCTCGTCGAGACGCTCTGGCGGGAGCTCGCGTGAGCCTCGTCGTCGTCGACGCCGACGTCCTTGGCCGCAGGCGGACGGGCGACGAGAGCTACGTGCGGAACCTTCTCCGGACGCTCCCGGTTCCTGCAGCAGCCGAGGGGCTCCGGATCGCTGCGATCACCCGCCACCCCGAGCTCGTCCCCGAGGGGATCGAGGCGGTCGCCTTGCCCGCGCGTTCACAGGAGCTGCGGATGGCGTGGGCGTTGCCCCGGGCGCTCCGCGGTCTCGGCGCGTCGCTCGCGCACACGCAGTACGCGCTGCCCTTCCGCGCCCCCTGCCCGGTCGTCGTGACGATCCACGACCTCTCCTTCGAGGACGACGATCCGGCCCTGATGAGCCGCCGCGACCGCTGGATCTTCCGCCGTGTCGTGCCCCGGGCGGCGCGGGCGGCCACTCGGATCCTGACCGTCTCCGAGCGCACGAGGCGCGACCTCGTCGACCGCTACGGCCTTCCGCCCGAGCGCGTGGTCGTGACCCCGAACGGCGTCGACCCCGCGTTCGGGCCCGAAGGCGCTGGTTACAGACTGCAACTTGGGCGCTACGCGCTCGCGGTCGGGGCGATCCAGCCGAGGAAGAACCAGCTCGCCGCGCTCGCCGCGGCGCGCGAGGCGGGGCTCCAGCTCGTCGTCGTCGGGCCGGTCAAGGACGCGCGCGTCGCGGCGGAGCTTCGGGCCGGCGGGGCATCGCTCGCGGGCTACGTCCCGGTCGAGCGCCTCGCGGAGCTCTACCGCGGCGCCGCCTGTCTCGTGCAGGCATCGCGCCACGAGGGCTTCGGGCTCCCCGTCGTCGAGGCGATGGCCTCTGGGACACCCGTCGTCGTGGTTCCCGACCCGGCACTCGCCGAGGTCGCCGGGGAAGCCGCGGTGATCGTGGAGGAGCCCCAGCTCGCAGAGGGGATCCGCCGGGCGCTCGCAGAATCGGAGCGGCTTCGCGAGGTAGGTCTCGCGCGGGCGCGCGACTTCTCGTGGGAGCGAACCGCCGAGGTCACAGTGCGGGTCTACGTTGAGGCGCTCTCGCGATGACCGAGGTCTCCGCAGTCGTCATCTCGCACGGGCATTCCGGAGAGCTCGCGACGCTGCTTCCGATCCTCGCGCCACAGGTCGACGAGCTCGTCGTCGTCGCAAACCGGCCGGGCTCGCTGCCCACCGAGCTTCCGACCGGGGTGCGCGTCGTCGAGAACGCGGTGCCGCGCCGGCTCGCGGAGAACGTGAACCTCGGCGTCGCCGCCACCTCGGGCGCCTGGGTGCTCTTCTCGAACCCGGATGTCGTGCCCGATCCGGACGCGGTCGGCATCCTCCACGCGTTCGCAGAGACACGGGAACGCTGCGGGATCGCCGGGCCGCGCACGGTGTGGCCGGACGGATCGTGGCAGCCGACGCGCCGGAGCTTCCCGACCGTGCGCGGCACGCTCGTGCGGCGGACGCCCCTGCGCCGGCTCTTCCCGCCGCTCGAGCGGCAACGAGACCACTACCACCTAGACGAGGACGTCACGGCGCCCGCGGAGGCCGACTGGCTGCTCGGTGCGTTCCTCCTGATGCGACGCGAGATGCTGGACGAGCTCGGCGGCTGGGACGAGGGCTACCGCCACTACGTCGAGGACATCGACCTCTGCTACCGCGCGATGCGGGCGGGCTGGGAGCGCTGGTACGTGCCGTTGGCTCGCGTGACGCACGACTGGGCCCGGGTGACCGACCGGCGGTTCCTCTCCCGCCACACGCTCTGGCACGCCCAGGGCATGGCGCGCTTCGTCTCCCGTCACCCCGAGACGCTCGGGCGCCTGTGAGCGACAAGGCGGGGCAGTACGCGGGCAAGGCGGCCCGCTGGTCGGAGGAGCAGTACGCCTCGCCGGACGCGTATCTCGCGCACCGCGCGGAGCTCGTCGCGTCGCTCGGTATCGCGCTCGAGACGGGCGACGAGGTGCTCGACCTGGCGTGCGGGGACGGCGGGCTCGGGGCGCACCTCCTCGCGCGCGGCCTTCGCTACCGCGGCGTCGACGCCGAGCCGGCGATGGTCGAGGCGGCCGCCGCGAAGCTCGGCGACGCCGCCCACGTCGAGGTGGGGGAGCTCGACTCGTACGTCCCGCCCGCGCCGGTCGCTGCGACCACGGTGTTCCGCGCGATCTACTACGCGCGCGACCGTGCGGCGTTCTTCGCGCGTGCCCGCGCGTTCACGGAGAAGAAGCTCGTGTTCGACCTCAACCCGCGCCAGTACCGGGTCGACGAGATCGTCGCCGAGCTCGAGGGGGCCGGATTCGGACGCGTCCTGATGCGGCCGTTCCTCGTGCCCCAGACGAAGCACCTGCCGGACGTGGCGGTTCGCCTCGTCGTCGCGCTCGAGCGGACGCCGGTCGGCAGCCTCGCGCTCCGCCGGCGATTCACGTACCTCGTCGCCGCGCTCGTTCCCGACGAGCCCTAGCGTTGCACCGCGAAGCCGATCTGCGCCCCGAGCGCGCGGGCGTCGCTCGAGTTCTTCGGATCGACTTTCCGCGGAACGAATGTCTCGATCGCGACCTCTGCGCGCCACGGTCCGTCCGGCGTGGGCAACACGACGGTCCGCACGCCGCAGGCCGGCACATACGCCGTCTCGGAGCCTGTGACGCGTCCGATCGCAGGCTGCTTGTCTGCCCCACGGACGAGATCGCCCACCCGCACCCGCGCGACGCCCGGCAGCCGCACGCCCTTCGGGCAGAAGACCTGGCGCGAGAGCGTGACGACGACGTCACCCGTGCCGCCGCGGGAGACGTCGAACTGGTTGTGCGCGGCGCGTGCGGGCACGTCCGGGTTGCCCGCGTCGCCGATGATCCAGCCGTCCGCTGCGACCCCGGTCTCGTTCGACCGCAGGCGGATCGGCTTCCCGTCGAGCCGGACGACGCTCGCGTTGGCAGCGGGATTGGTCGCCACCGTCGGCCCCGCGACCTCGACCCCGTTCGCGGCGAGAACGTAGTCGGTCTCCGGGTTCGGCCAGAGCGTCCCGTCGACTTTCTGGAGGTCGGGCGTGAGCGTGTGGCCCGGCCCCGGCCCGGTCCCGTCGACGCTCCAGACCTTGTCGATCGAGCGGTTCCAGAACTCCACCGACGCGAAGCCGAGCGGGTTGTCGTTCATCCGCTGCCCGAGGACGACGGTCGACCCGCCGTCCGTCGCGCGGTCGACCCAGTCGTTCGGCTTGGGGAGGTTCGCCTCGACGCGCGACGAGAAGTCGTGCTCGCCGATCGACGCGTACGTCTCGGCGACCACGTTCCAGTCCGAGGATCGCGACGGCGATCGCGGCTGGGACCGCGACCGCGAGGCGCGACGGTCGGAGTGGCGTCGCGGTGAGCAGCAGCAGGATCACCGAGACGATCACGAGGATGACGAGCGCCGTCGCGATCCGGCTCTCGGGCCACGCCCACTCGCGGTTCGCGAGAGCGAGGATCGCGAACCCGTGCGCCTCGTAGTACGGGAAGTTGTCCAGGCCGCGGTCGATCGGCGTCCACACGACGACGCCGAGCACGACGGCGCCGGACACGACGACGGCCCACGCCGGCGCGGCGGCCCGCTCGAAGAGGTACGCCGTGGCGACGAACGCGAGCGGGGCGAGGTAGACGAGGTTTCGCTCGACGACGAGGCTCGAGAAGCTCGTCGAGAGGTACGTCCCCTTGATCGCGGCATACCAGGCGAAGCTCACGACGGCACCCGCGGTGACGGCGACGAACGCCCGAACGCCTGGCCGCTCGCGCTCGCGCGCGGGCACAGCGAGCACGGCGAGGAGCGCGATCGCCGGGACGATCCCGATCCCGATCGCGAACGCGCCGCCGGCCCAGCTGCCGTACTCGACCATCCGCCCTTTCCAGTGAGTGGTCGCCGTCTCCCACTCGCCCGACCGATGACCGACGAGCGCGACGATCGCGATCAAGGTGCCGGCGGCGAGCGTCCAGAAGCCGACGTGGTCCCAGGTCGACCACGTCGCGCGGTAGCGTCGCATCCGGGCCGAGCGCCAGCCGAGCACGAGGAGCCCCGCGGCGAGCGCGCCGAAGAGCGCGACGAGCTGCGACCGGACGAGCACCGCGACGACACAGGCCGCGAACGCGAGGGCGAACGCCGCCCTGGTCGGTCGGTCCGTCGCGCGCACCGTGAGCCACAGGGCGAGCGTGGCGGCGGGATACGCCCACGGCTCCTCGACGAGAATCGGCGAGTACGAGAGCGCAGGGGCCGCGATCGTCGCCACGGCGGCGAACAGGGCCCAGCCCGGTGTGACCACCCGTCGCGCGAGGAGATAGGCGGGGAAGATCGCAGCCGCCATCACGAACGCTTGGACGGTCTTGATCGTCTCGTACGCGCTCGCCACCGGATGGATCCACCAGAACGGCGCGGTGAGGTAGGGGACGAGGCTCGTGAAGCCGTACGGCTCGCCGCGGCGCATGGCATGACCGGTGTCGGCGATCGCGCGCGAGATCTGCGTCGTCTCGAGCTCGTCGGTGAAGATCGTCGGCGTCTCGCGGCGCCACGCCTGCCAGGCGTAGAACGTCGCGAGCAGGAGGTAGGCGCCGACCAGCGGGATCAGCCGCTCGACCCGCGTACGCGTCTCGGTGATGCCGCCCGCAACCGGGTGCGCGGCTGCGCCCGCCGTGGTCACTCCGCGAGCGCCTGCGAGACCGTGCGACCGGTCACGGTGTCGCTCGCGACGACGCGGTGACCGACCCCGGCCGCCTCGCACGCGTCGATGAGACTCGCAAGGCGGTCGGCGGAGACGTCCGGGATCGTGATCACGAGCTCGTCGGCCGCCGTCGCCGTCAGCACCGCGGCTGCGTCGTCCGTCGTGCCCAGGACGGGCACGCCCTGGACGCGGCGCCGGTGGAGACGTGGATTGTCGTCGAGGAAGCCGACGACCTGGACGTCCTCGGACGGCCGCAGCGCGCGGACGAACCCCCTACCGGCGTTCCCCGCACCGAGGACCACCACGCGGGTCTTGCCGTCGCCCGCGCTCCCCGCCGCGGGGACGAAGCGGACGAGCGCGCGGGAGAGCACGGCGAACGCGGCGGCCGCGACTGCGTAGACGGGGAAGACCGCGCGCGGGAAGTCGCCGAGGTCACGGGTTGTCACGACGATCGCCCAGGCGGCGCCGGTCGCGACGAGCGAGGCGAGGGCGATCGTGGCGAGGTCTCTTGCCGTGGCGAAGCGCCAGACGCGCCGGTAGACGCCCACGACGACGTAGACCACGTAGGTCGTCCCCAGGAGGATCGGGAGCACCGCCTGGAACGTCCCGCGCTGGAGCTCGGTCCCGCGCCCGTCGACGAACAGCAGGTAGACGGCGAGCAACGTGCCGCCGACGAGCACCGCGTCGACCGCCAGCTCGATCAGCCGTCGAGGTTGCACCGTGATCGCGTGGCGGAGTGACGTGTCGCCCGGGCGGCCCAGCCGCTCGTTCTCGGAGAGCTCCGCGAGGAAGCTCCCGAACTGCACGAGCAGCGCGAACGTGACGAGGATCCCGAGCGCCGTGACGGCCGGCCGGTCGAGCACGTTGTACGCGACGCCCGTGGCGCCGAGCGCGACGCCGATGAGGGCGAGGAGCCCGACCGCGCGCGTCTCCGAGAGGCCGTAGTAGACGAGCCGGTGCGACGTGTGGTCCTTCCCGCCCTGGGTTACCGGACGCCGCTCGGCCAGTCGCCGGACCGTGACCAGGGTCGTGTCGAGGATCGGGATCGCGAGGACGAGGAGTGGGAGGAGCATCGTCGCGACCGTCGTGCCGGCCGTCGTCCAGCTCGCGGCGAGCCCGAGGACGGCGAGGAGGAAGCCGAGGAGCTGGCTCCCCGAGTCGCCCATGAACACCCGCGCCCGGTCGCCCGGCCGCAGGTTGAAGGGGAGGAAGCCGAGGCACGCGAACGCGAGCGACAGGGCGAGGACGAGCACGAGGTCGTTCTCGTGGACGGTCGCCGCGTCGATCGCGAAGTAGGCGCACGCGACGGTTGCGAGCGTCGCCGCGAGGCCGTCCATGTTGTCGAGGAGGTTGAACGCGTTCGTGATCGCGACGAGCCAGACGAGCGCGATCACCACGCCGAGTACGTCGTTCGAGACGAGCTCGACCCGCAAGCCGGCGGCGATCACGATCGCCGCTGCCCCGAACTGCGCGACGAGCTTCGCGACGGGGCTCAGGTGCCGAACGTCGTCGACCAGCCCCGCTCCGAACACGATCCCGCAACCGGCGAGGATCCCTGCGAGGAGCCACGACGCGTCGATGACCCCGATCGCGACCGCCAGAAGGATGCCCGTGAGCAGACCCGCCGCGATCCCGACCCCGCCGAAGAGCGGGGTCGTGCGGTCGTGCCAGCGGGCTCCCGTCGGCACCGCGACGAGCCGGCCGCCAAGAGACGGAGAGCGCAGCAACGTCGAGAGCACGACGGAGGCGACCGGCAGCGCGGCGAGCGTGATGGCCGCTTCCACGGGCGATCATTGTAGGGGCCGCTCCAGCCCTACAATCGCGCGCGATGAGTGTGTACGCCGACGTCCTCCGCTACCGAGAGCTGTTCTCGAGCCTCGTGCGGCGCGACCTGCGGGCGAAGTACAAGGGCTCGGTGCTGGGCCTCGCGTGGACGCTCGCGCTGCCCGTCGCGCTGATGCTCGTCTATCTCGTCGTCTTCTCGGTCCTCTGGAAGGCGCAGGCGACCGATCTCGACGACTACTGGCTGTTCCTGCTCTGCGGCCTCCCGCCGTGGGCGTTCTTCGCCTCGTCGCTGCAGACCGCGGCGCGCAGCCTCGTCGAGAACGCGCCGCTGATCCGCAAGGTGCGCTTCCCCCGTCAGCTCGTCCCGCTCTCCGTCGTCGCCACCCAGGTCGTCGCGTTCGCGGTGATGACGGCGATCGTCCTGGGCCTCTCGCTCTGGTTCCGGCCCGACAGCCGCGATACCGCCTGGCTGGCGCTGCCCGCTGCCGCGCTGATCGTCGTGTTCGTCGCAGGCTTCTCGCTCGCGGTCGCGGCGCTGAACGCGATCTTCCGCGACGTCGAGTTCGTGATCGCGGCGGCGCTCCTGCCGTGGTTCTTCCTGACGCCGGTGCTCTACCAGCTCGACGACCTGCCCGGTGCGGAGTCGCGGCCGTGGCTCGTCGATCTGATCCACTGGGGGAACCCGCTGACGCCCGCGATCGAGACCTACCGGACGCCGCTCTATGCCGGGGAGCTGCCACCTGCGGCGGACGCGATCTACCTGTGCGTCGCAGCGGTCGTCGCGCTCGTCGTCGGCGCGCTCGTCTTCAGCTCCGTCGACGACCGGATCGCATCGGAAGCCTGACCACGGCGCGACCCTCGAAGAGGCCGTCGCCGGCGTAGGCCGGAAGCCCGTCGTGCCTCACCGGCTCGAGACCGGCGACGAGGGACGGCAGGACGAGCGGGCGGTCGAGGCGTGGGTTGCGGCCGCCCGGCGCCCACGGGGCGAGCGACCGGGCGCCCCGGCGCCGCTCGAGCACGCCGCCGGCAGGCACCAGCGCGGGCCCGACCGCGTCCCAGCCCTCCGCGTGCGCGTCGAGCATCAGGCGCGACCAATCGGCCTCGGGCTCGGCGCCCGCGACGAGATGCGCCGTCGCGGCAGGCGCCGTCGAGACGAGCGGCTCCTCCTGCGCCGCGAGCGCGGCGGTCGTCCGCTCGTTCGGTCCGCCGTGCACGACGACCGAGAGCCGGCGCTCGGCGATCCCGGGCTCCACGTCGACCTCCACGTCGAGCGTCTCGACTCCGACCTCCGAGAGCCAGAACCGATGCTCCTCGACGAGGTCGAAGCGGAGCACGTAGCGACCCGGCGGACGCGGCGCGACGAGCCGCACGTCCAGCGCGACCGTCTCGCCCGGGGCGACGGGTTGCGGGAACGGCGTTCGCGGCCCGTCCCAGACGATCGCGTTGCGGTGCCGGTCGAGCCAGTGGTACGAGAGCTGCAGGCCGTCGTCGCCGCGCGAGCGCCACGTCGCGGCGCCGCCGTTCTCGAGCACGACGCGCGCGACCCCCGCCGCCCCGGCGCGCTGCGGCGGCACGGTCCACTCCCGGAAGAGCGGTGCGAGCGGCTCCACGGCGGCCGAGTGTAGAGGCCGCGCTTGCGAGGGCTACGCTCCCGTGGTGAGCGAGCCCCTTCTCGTCCGCGCGCTCCGCTGCGAGCGCGTCGAGCGGACACCCGTGTGGTTCATGCGGCAGGCCGGCCGGTCGCTGCCGGAGTACCGCGCGATCCGGGAGCGACACGGCTTCTTCGACGTCGCCGACACGCCGGAGCTCTGCGCAGAGGTGACCCTCCAGCCGGTGCGGCGCCACGGGGTCGACGCGGCCGTGATGTTCGCCGACATCATGACCCCGGTGCGCGGGATGGGAGTCGGCGTCGAGCTCGTCGAGGGCGTCGGGCCGGTGCTCGAGCGGCCGATCCGCAGCCGGGCCGACGTCGAACGGCTCCTGGTGCCCGACCCGGACGAGGCGTTCGCGCCCGTGCTCGAGGCGGTGCGTCTCGTGCGCGCCGAGCTTCCGGAGGAGACCGCCGTGATCGGCTTCTGCGGCGGCCCGTTCACCGTCGCGAGCTACCTCGTCGAGGGGCGCCCGAGCCGTGAGCTTGCGCGTACGAAGGCGCTGATGCTGTCCGAGCCGGAGACGTGGGACGCGCTTCTCGAGAAGCTGGCGGACACGTTCGCGGCGTACGTCGCCGCGAAGGCCAGCGCCGGCGCCGACGCCGTCCAGCTCTTCGACTCGTGGGTCGGGACGCTCCCCGCCGCCCTGTACCGGGAGCGCGTCGCGCCGTGGAGCGCGCGGGTTCTCGCGGCGGTCGACGTGCCGACCATCCACTTCGCGACCGGCGCGGTGCACCTGCTCGACGAGCTGGTGTCGGCCGGGGGCGACGCGCTCGGCCTCGACTGGCGGATCCCGCTGGACGAAGGCTGGGCGCACGCGCCCGAACGTGCCGTCCAGGGCAACCTCGATCCGGCCGTTCTCCTCACGCCGTGGGAGGTCGTCGAGCGCGAGGCGCTCGACGTTCTCGGCCGCGCGGCCGCCCGGCCGGGCCACGTCTTCAACCTCGGCCACGGCGTCCTGCCGGAGACGGACCCCGACGTCCTCACGCGGCTCGCGGCGCTCGTGCGCGAGCGGACGGAGGCGGGAGTAACCGCGTGACGAGTCCCTCGGTGATCCTGATGGCGTACGGCTCACCCGACCGGCTCGCCGACGTCCCCGCGTACTACGCGGACATCCGCGGCGGTCGCCCCATCGCTCCCGAGCACCTCGACGACCTCCGCGCGCGGTACCGCGCGCTCGGGATCGACGACTCGGATGCGCCGTCGCCCCTCAACGCGATCACCGAGGAGACGCGCGCGGCGCTCGAGCGCGAGCTCGGGCTGACCGTCCTCACCGGGATGCGCCACTGGGACCCCCGGATCGGCTCGGCGGTCGATACGGCCCTCGAGCGCGGGCACGACGCCCTGGTCGGCCTCGTCCTCGCGCCGCACTGGTCGACGCTGTCGGTCGCCCGCTACGAGCAGCTCTTCCTCGAGGCGGTCGCCGGACGTGTCGAGACCCGCTTCGTCCGCCGGTGGGGCACGGAGCCCGGATTCGTCGACCTGCTCGCGCGCCGCTGCGGCGATCTCGCCTCCGACGGAACGCACGTCGTCTTCACCGCGCACTCGCTTCCCGCGCGGATCCTCGAGCAGGGCGACCCCTACCGGGAGTCGCTGCTCGAGACCTCGGCGCTCGTCGCGGACGAGGCCGGGCTCGAGGACTGGTCGTTCGCCTTCCAGAGCGAGTCGCCGACGGGCGAGCCGTGGCTCGGTCCCGACATCCTCGACCATCTCCTGGCGCTTCGCGGAGCCGGCGTGACGGAAGTACTGGCCTGTCCGGTCGGGTTCGTGTCCGACCACCTCGAGATCCGCTGGGACCTCGATGTCGAGGCCGCCGCGCGCTCGCGCGAGCTCGGGATCCGGTTCGCCCGGATCGAGATGCCGAACGCCGCGCCCGAGATGGTGGAGACGCTCGCCGGCATCGTGCGCCGCGAGCTCGCCGCGGTCGCGTCGTGAGGGCCCGACGGTGACCCCGGGTGCGATCGAGGTCGACGGTGTCTCCCGCCGGTTCGTCGTCCGCGCGCGCGAGTCGTACACGCTCAAGGAGCTCCTCGTCGAGCGCGGCCGCACGGGCGCGCAGGAGATCTGGGCGCTCCGCGACGTCTCGCTCGCCATCGCGCCCGGCGAGGCGGTGGCGCTCGTCGGCAGGAACGGGTCGGGCAAGTCGACGCTCCTCCGGCTGATCGCGGGGATCATCAAGCCCACCGAGGGCCAGGTCTCCACCGGTGGTCGCGTCGGCTCGCTCCTCGAGCTCGGCGCCGGCTTCCACCCCGACTTCACAGGTCGCGAGAACGTCGAGCTGAACGGGATGCTCCAGGGGCTCACCCGGGCGCGGATCCGCGAGCGGTTCGACGAGATCGTCGCGTTCGCCGAGCTCGAGCACGCGATCGACCGCCCCGTCCGGACCTATTCGTCCGGCATGACGATGCGGCTGGGGTTCGCGATCGCCGCGTTCCTCGAAGCGGACGTGCTGCTCCTCGACGAGGTGTTCGCCGTCGGCGACGAGAGCTTCCAGCGGAAGTGCTTCGGCGTGATCGCGGCCTTCAAGGAGCGGCGCGGGACGATCCTCTTCGTCTCCCACGACGCGTCCGCGGTCGAGCGCCTCTGCGACCGTGCGGTGCTGCTCCGCGACGGGACGCTCGCGTTCGACGGGCCGGTGCACGAGGCGATCACGCGCTACCGGCGCACGCTGGCCGACGACGGTGAGGCGCCGCTCAGCGACGGCGCGCCGCGCACCGGCTCCGGTGAGGCGAGGCTCGAGCGCGCCAGGCTCGTCTCCTCCGACGGCGAGGAGCGCGACCGGTTCCTCGCCGGCGAGTCGTTCGGGCTCGAGGTGACGCTGACCGGCGCGGTCCCTGCGCCGTCTCTGCACCTGGAGCTGCGCGACGGGTCGGGCCTGCTCGTGGCGGAGGAGCTCGTCGACACCGCGTCGCTCGGCTGGGACGAGCTGAACGGCGGCCTCGAGCTGCGGCTCGACGTCCCCGCGTCGCCGCTCGAGTTCGGGCGCTTCGACCTCGGCCTCGCGCTCGTCGGCGACGACGGCAGGCTGCTCGACCGGCTGCCCCGAGGGCTTCCGCTCCTCGTGTACCCGGACGGGGAAGGCCGGGGGCTCGTACGGCTCGAAGGAACCTGGCGCGGCGCCGCGAAGGGACCAACTCGATGAGCTACAAGAGCTGTCCGGACTGGCCGGCGCTGATGGAGCTGGCGCCCGACCTCCAGTTCAAGCACATGACAGTGCGCGACGCGCATCTGCCGTTCGAGGTCGTTGCACGGATCCCGGGCGCGCTCTCCCTCGACGACGTCGAGATCTGCTGCGACATCGAGCACCACGTCGTCAACGCCGCCCACACGCATCCGGACGTCGTGTCGGCGCTCGAAGGCACCCACTGGTTCGAGGTGACCGAGTGGGCGACGACCGGCCCGGGCGCCGACGCCGGTTCGAGCGGCGCCGCCCCGCACGCCGCTTAGGCCAGCGCATACAGCGTGCGCGCCGCGTCGCGGCGACCGACCACGTGGCCCGTCGACTCGAGCGCGAGGAGCGCCGCCTGGACGCGCGTCGCCGTGAGGAACGGGCCGCGGCCGAACTGGAGCTCGAGCTCGTCCAGGAGGCGGAACCCGTCGGCCTCGCCCGTCCGGTCGAGGGTGCGGACGACCGCCCGTTTGACCTCGCGCTGCTCGAGCCGCCCGAGCATTGTCGTCGCGAACCCGGCGGGAATGCGTCCCCACCGTCGGACGAGCCATGGCCCGAGCGCGAGGAAGACGATGCTGACCGGCACCAGCACGAGGGACTCCCAAAAGGTGTCGATCGTCCAGTCGCCGATCTGGCTGTCGACGCCCACCAGGACGAGGATCGGGAGCGCGAGCTCTTCGAACTCATCCACTGTGATCTCCTTTTCTCAGTGCCTCCTCGATCTCGGCGCTCGCTTGGGCGAGGATGGCCTCGATCTCCTGTTGCTGCGCCGGCTCGACGAGCCGGCGACGAAGCGCCGACGACGACGCGAACGCGTCGAGCACCGAGCCGACGGCATGCCGGGTCTCGCCGCTTTCCGCGCGGGCTGCGAGGGAGCTCCAGCGTGACTCGGAGCTGGCGTTGCGAGCCGCCTCGCGACCTGCCTCCGTCAGGACGTACATCCGCGTGCCGTCGCGCTCGGTGCTCTCGACGTGGCCCGACTCGACGAGCCCGAGGAGCGCGGGGTAGATCGCGCCAGGGCTCGGCTTCCAGCCGCCGCCGACCCGCTCCTTGAGCTCGCCCATGATCGCGTAGCCATGGGTCTCGCCTAGTGTCGCGAGGACGGCGACGATCGCCTCCTTGAGCTCTCCGCGACGGAAGATCCTGCCCATAACGTAAGTTACGATAACGCAAAACGTAAGTTACGTTTGCGGCGGGCGCGCCCATCGTCGTCGAGGCGCGCCGCGGCCCGGTGCGCCGTGTCTAGTCTGCGACGGCGATGCTCGTCGTGATCCCGTTCCGGGAGGAAGGCAAGAGCCGGCTTCCCGAGGAGCTCCGCCGCGAGGTCGCCCTGGCGATGCTCGGCGACGTCGTCGAGGCGGCGGCGTCGGTCGGCGAGGTGCGGGTCGTGACGGCGGACGCCGCAGGTCGGCTCGTGGCCGGCGAGCTCGGCGCGACCGCGGTCGACGACCCCGGTGAGGGCCAGGGCGCGGCAGTCGCAGCCGCGCTCGAGGGCGTCGACGGCATCTGCCTGATCGTCAACGCGGATCTCCCGCGTGTGCGCCCGTCCGACCTCGCCGCCCTTGCCGTGCCGCCCCGGCTCGGCAGGGTCGCGCTCGTCGCGTCGGCCGACGGACGGACGAACGCTCTCGGACTGCCCTACGCCGAGATTTTCCGGCCGCTCTACGGGCCGGACAGCGCCGGGCGCTTTCGGGCGCACGTGCTCGAGCTCGGCCTCGACTTCGAGGAGCTCGCGCTGCCAAACGTCGTCGCGGACGTCGACACGGCAGCCGACCTCGACGGGCTCGGCCCCCGCGGGGGCGCGCGGACGCGCGCGCTCGTGGAGGCGATCGCGCGGTGAAGGTCGTCTGCCTCTCGGGCGGAGTCGGAGGTGCGAAGCTCGCACGCGGTCTCTACGACGTCCTCGGGTCGGGCCTCACGGTCGTGGGCAACGTCGGCGACGACCTCGAGGTGCTCGGGCTGCACGTCTCGCCCGACCTCGACTCCGTGCTCTACGCGCTCGCCGGCCTCAACGACGAGGAGCGCGGCTGGGGTCGCGCGGGCGAGACCTGGCGCGCGCTCGAGTCGGCGCGGGAGTGGGGCGGCGACGCGTGGTTCCAGCTGGGCGATCTCGACATCGGGCTCCACCTCGTCCGCGCGGCAGCGCTCGCGTGCGGCGAGCCACTCTCGTCCGTGAGCGCGGCGCTCGCCGGGGCAGCCGGAATCGACGCAGTCCTGCTCCCGGCGACAGACGACGAGCTGCGCACGCGCGTCGTCACGCCCACGGGGACGTTCTCATTTCAGGACTGGTTCGTCGGACGGAGGCACCAGGACGAGGTCGACGGCGTGCTCTACGACGGCGCCGACCTGGCCACGCCCGCGCCCGGAGTGGTCGAGGCTATCCGGGAGGCGGATGCCCTCGTCTTTGCGCCCAGCAACCCGTACGTCTCCCTCGGTCCGATCCTCGCCGTCGCCGCGATCCGAGGGGCGGTCGCGGAGCGCCGTGTCCGGTGCGTCGCCGTCAGCCCGCTGATCGGTGGCCGCGCGGTGAAGGGCCCGCTCGACCGTATGCTCAGCCGCATGGCGGGCGGCACGACTCCGGCGCACGTCGCGGGCTGCTACCCCGGCCTCGTCGATGTGCTGGTAATCGACCACGCCGACGAGCCCGCCGTGGCGCCGATCCCGCTCGTCGCGACGGCGACGTTGATGGAGGACCGCGCCTCCTCCCGCCGGCTGGCGGAGACGGTGCTCGAGGCCGTCGCGTGAGGGTCGCCGTCGTCGGCGGCACAGGCAGCTTCGGCACGGCGCTCGCGCGTCGGCTCGCGGAGGCTGACTACGAGGTCGTGATCGGCTCGCGCGACGCGGAGCGCGCGGCCGCGGTCGCTGCGGAGCTCGGTGTCGCTGGGGCGACGAACGCCGACGCCTGCCGCTCCGCCGACCTCGTCGCGCTCGCGACCAAGGCCGAGGCCGCAGTCGACACCGCTCGGGAGCTGCGCTACGCGATCGGCGCGACGCCGGTCCTCTCGGTCGCGGCGGAGCTGAGCTTCGCGCCGGAAGGCGTCGTGCCGACGCCGGAGGCGCGCTCGGTGGCCGCGCGCGTCCAGGACGTCGTCGACGGCCCGGTCGTCGCGGGGCTCCACTCATTGGCGGCGCGCAACCTCGGCCGGGACGAGCCGCCCGAGGAGGACGTGCTCGTCTGCGGCGACGACGCCGACGCCAAGGAACTCGTGCTCGACCTCGCGGCGCGGATCACGTCGGGTCGCGCGGTCGATTGCGGCCCGCTCGCGTCGGCGCGGGCGCTCGAGGGCCTCACCGCGGTGATCGTCAACGTGAACAAGCGCTACAAGGCGCACGCCGGCGTGCGCCTCACGGGCATCCCCTGAGCGACACGGGAGTCAGCGTGGTGCCGCTCGAGGGAATCCCCGAGCTGGTCGAGGGCGACGACCTCGCCCGGGAGCTCCACGAGGCAGCGCTCCGGGCCGGGGGGCTCGAGGACGGCGACATCGTGGTGGTCGCGCAGAAGGCGGTCTCGAAGGTCGAGGGCCGGGTCGTGCGCCTCGCCGAGATCGAGCCCTCGGAGCGCGCGCGCGAGCTCGCCGGCCCCGACGGTGACCCGCGGCACCTCGAGGTGATCCTGCGCGAGAGCACAGAGGTCGTCAGGAGCCGCCCGCCTCTCGTGATCGCGCAGACACGGCATGGCTTCGTCTGCGCGTCGGCAGGGGTCGACGCCTCGAACGCACCCGAGGACGGGACGCTCGTCCTGCTGCCGCTCGATCCCGACGCGTCGGCGCGGAGGCTGCGCGATCGTCTCGGCGAGCTCGCCTCCGCCGACGTGGGCGTGATCGTCAGCGACTCCTTCGGCCGCGCCTGGCGGCAGGGGACGACCGACGTCGCGCTCGGCGTCGCCGGCCTCGAGCCGCTGCGCGACCTGCGCGGCACGGTCGACGCGGTGGGCTACGAGCTCCGCACGACGCAGATCGCCGTCGCGGACGAGATCGCGGGCGCGGCCGAGCTCGTGCTGGGAAAGGCGAACCGGGTGCCGGCGGCGCGTGTGCGCGGGGTCGACGTGAGGGGCGACGGACGCGCGTCGGAGCTCGTCATGCCGCGCGACCGCGACCTGTTCCGCTGAGGAACGGTGTCAGACACCGTTGGTCGTCAAGATGACCGTTGGCGCGTGTCTCGTCTGGGGTCTCGCGGGCGTTCTGACTC
This sequence comes from uncultured Actinomycetes bacterium, assembly GCA_963742625.1. Taxonomy (GTDB): domain Bacteria; phylum Actinomycetota; class Thermoleophilia; order Gaiellales; family Gaiellaceae; genus Gaiella. The sequence continues at coordinate 426,870 of CAVUMO010000001.1, read as the reverse complement.
GGATCGATCCTGCTGGCGGGTTGTGGAACGATTGGCACAGATTCGGCACGCTCTCGCCCTTGACAGAAAACGGTGTCTGACACCGTTTCGACCGTGTGCCGCCGAGCAAGGACTCGGGCTGGCGCCGCGGTAGAGTTGCGCCATGCACAGGTACGCGATCTGGGGCACTTCTACGTCCGAGGGCCACGAGCAGTGGGTTCGCTCGATCGGGCGGGAATTCGAGAGCGACGGCTTCGCGCGCGTCGACGACATCGCGGACGCGGACTTCGTGCTGAACATGTTCGACGCCGAGCAGCCGAAGGCGTTCCGACGCCAGTCGCGTGGCACGTATTCGGCCTCGTTCTACGAGTTGGACGCGGCCCCGGACGACGTGCTGAGGACGAGCTACCCGATGCTCGTCCGCACGCTCGCGAACGTCGTCGTGCTGCACGTGCCCGGGCAGGGCGTCTGGTTCACGACGATGGAGCGCGGCACCTACGAGATCTCCGACGACCCCCGTGAGGTCTTCGAGCGTCTCGCTCCGCTCGCGAAGTCGAAGCTGGTGATCGACAACGAGTTCGTCGCAGACCTCGAGCCGGAGCTGTGGGACGGTGACGAGGTCACCGCCGACATCGGCGCCGCCGGCAAGCGGATGCAGGAGCTCGACCTCCTGCCGGCCCCGTTCCCCGTGCACGAGTACCTCGGGGAGCGCGACCTGCGCCACGTAATGCGGCTGTACCAGGTCGGCGGCCTCTCGTACGGCAACCTCTCCGCCCGGAAGGACGCGACGCGCTTCTGGATGAGCGCGAGCGGAGTCGACAAGTCGCAGCTCGAGGTCGCGGGACGAGACATCCTGCTCGTCTCCGGCTACGACGAGGAGAACGCCCGGATGCGGATCAGCGTCCCGCCGGGGATCGAGCCGCGGCGCGTCTCGGTCGACGCGATCGAGCACTGGATGATCTATCAGGCACATCCCGACGTCGGCGCGATCCTCCACGTGCACGCTTGGATGGAGGGCATCGCCGCGACGGACATCAACTACCCGTGTGGCACGCAGGAGCTCGCCGAGTCGGTGGCGAGCCTCATCGACCTTGAGCCGGACGCCTCCCACGCCGTGATCGGGCTCCGCAACCACGGCATCACCGCGACCGGCGACAGCCTGACGGAGATCCTCGACCGCATCGAGTCGGACATCCTCCGCCAGGTGCCGATGACCTAGCCGGCACGCCCTGGCCGGCGGGCTCCCGCCGGGCGAAGCCCGGCTCCGCCCGCCTCTCGCCGCTGGAGCCGCTCTGGTCGAGGGCCCGTGCTCCAGCACTGTTCCCCCTCCCGGCACGGCTCCAGCGACGAGCCAGGACGCGCCGACCGCGCCCGTGTCCGGCGCCCTGCCCGGCGGGCTCCCGCCGGGCGAAGCCCGGCGCCGTCAGGCGTCCGAGGTCCGCAACACCCGCCACACCGCGAGGCTCGCGAGGAGCGGGACGAGCACGAGGTCGTTGACGAGGCACCAGACGCACCAGGCGTCGATCACGAACGCCTGGAGGGTGACGAGGTAGAGGGCGAAACCGGCCGCCGCGAGCGCGACGGCCGCGACGAGGGTGCGGGCCAGCTCCGAGTCCCAGGCGACGAGGACGAGCACCGCGCTCCAGGCGATCAGGCCGAGCAGAGCGACCGGGATCCCCGCGAGCTCCGCGTAGGACGACTCCTGCACCGTCTCGCAGCCGCCGTGGCTCGTGCAGATCAAGGCATCGGGCCGGTAGTGGACGTAGGTGAGGTACCCGGCCACGGCGATGCCGGCCACCGCGACGACGGCGATGCCCGCCCGCAACGCGCGGTCGCTCACAGCCTCACTGCGAGAGCGCGTCGGCGAAGATCGGACGGAAGTCGTCGATCGAGAACGAGCTCGGCTGCACGGCGTACGGCTGGGCGCCGCCGACCTTGACGAAGAAGGTCGGCGTGCCCGGCACGCCGAGCCGGGCCGCCTCGGCGGCGATCGCCTTGGCCTGCCGGGCGATCTCCTGGCTCGCCGCGTCCTTCTGGAGGCGTGGCCAGTCGAGGCCGACGTCCTTCGCCAGTCGCTCGAGGAGCTCGTCGGTCACCCAGCCCGAGTTCTCCTCTCCCTGGTTCGCGTAGAGCGCGGCGACGTATTGCCAGAGCTTCCCCTGCTTGCCGGCGGCGAGCGCGTACGCGAGCGCCTTCTCCGAGTCCTGGCCGAGGAACGCGACCCCCGCGAAGCGGAGCCTCACCTTGCCGGTGCGGACGTAGTCCTGGACGATCCCTGAGAAGCCGTCCTCCTGGTAGCTCCGGCAGATGGGGCACTGGAGATCCTCGAACTGGATGAACGTGACGGGCGCGCTCTTCGACCCGAGCTCGGTGCCGCTCTGGGGGATCCCGGCGAAGAGGGCGGAGGACGAGGCTCCGCTCGTGGTGGTCGTCCCGCTGTCGCCACCGCCGGCGACGACGACACTGACGACGACGAGGATCGCGACGACCGCGACGGCCCCGGCGCCGGCGATGAGCAGATTGCGCTTCCTCGGGTCGGGACGACGCGGCGGGGGCTTCCTTGGCTTCGGGGGCATGCCGCAGTCAGTCTGCCTGCAGCCACGGAAACGGACGCTCAGTTGCCGACGACCACGGGCACCTCGGCGACGTGTAGCGGGCTTCCGTCCTCGGCCGACGCCTCGAACGCGACGATCGTCGCACCCCCCTCGAGGCCGGGGACGGCGAGCTCGGTCTCGAACGTCCCGCGGGTCCCGGTGCCCGACGTCGCGGTCGTGAAGCTGCGCTGGACGACCTTCTCGCCCTCGTCGCGCACCTCGAGCGAGACCGTTGCCTCGAAGACGTTCGCGGTGCCGCGGACGTGGATCGGGCTCGTGACGGTGTCCCCCGGCAAGGGTGACTCGACGAGGATCTGCGGCGTCTGCGCCTCGATCTGCCTCCGTCCGAGCGGCGGCGAGACAAGCAGCCCCGACTCACCACCGATCGTCGTGACGGGCTCCCCATCGAGTCGGAACGCAACCCGGCGGATCGTCGGGAATCGCGTGAGCGTCGCCACCACCTGCGCGACCCGTTCCCGGAGCCCGGTGCCGCCCTCGCCGAACGTCCCGTCGAGGTCGACGGTCGCGACCCCGTCGGCGAGCGAGATGTCCCGGAGCGTCGTCCTGGCGGGGATCGCGGTGACCAGGCCGGCGGCCTTCTCGCCGTCCGTCGGCCCGGCGAGGAGCGACGTCAACGCCGCCCGCGCGACGGCGGGCGTGGCCTCGATCGAGCGGCGGACCGGAGCGACCTTGCCGTCACGCACCAGGTAGACGGCGACCGACGACGTCGCGGTCGTCGTCGCGCCCGTCGTCGCACCGGCTTCGTCCTCGGGCTCCGAGCCGGTGCAGCCCACCGCGAGGAGCGACACGGCGACGGCTGCGGCGGCCGCAGCGAGCGCGCGTCGCGTCATCCGGAGGCCTCCCGGGCGAGGGCCGCGAGCGTGCGACCGACGACCGGGCCGAACTTGAAGCCGTGACCCGAGCACGCGGAGCCGACGACGACGCGACCGTGGCGCTCGAGCACGAAGCCCTCGTCCGCGGTGTTCGTGTAGATGCAGGTCTCCGCCGCATGCGTCGTGCCGACATCGAGGTACCGCGACGCCGCCCAGCCGGCGACCCACGCGGCAACGCGCTCGTCGACCGCGCCGACCTCGTCGGGATCGGTGATGGGCCCGGCATGGTGAAGCCCGGCCTTCAGCCCACGACCCGGGGCGGCGAGGGAGTACGTCGAGTTGCCCGGACGGGCGACACCTCCCTCGCCGGGAGCCGGGATGCCCCCGTAGTCGATGACAGAAGGCAGCGTCTCCGCGCCGGGTAGGTCGAGGTACGCGACGGTCTCGCGGGTTGGCACCACGGGAAGGTCGATGCCGACGGTCGCGAGGAGGCCGGGCGCCCAGGCGCCGGCCGTGACGACGACTGCGCCCGCGACGATCTCCCCTCCGCCGACGCTCACGTGCACCGCACCGCGGCCGAGCTCTAGCGCGAGGACCGGCGAGCGCTCGCGCACGTCGACGCCTCCGTCGACCGCCGCCGCCAGCAGGGCGGCGTGCGCGCGGTCTGCGTACAGGAAGCCGCCGTCGCGCTGGTAGACGGCGGTCTCTCCGGGATCCAGCCGGAGCGGCCAGCGCTCCGCGACCTGTTCCGCCGAGAGCGTCTGGTACGGGACGCCGCACGCGGCGAGCGCGCGGGCGGTCGCCGGCGCCGACGGGCCGAGGTCGAGCACCCCGACCCGCTGGAGGAGCTGCTCGCCTCGTTCCTCTTCGAGTGCGTGCCACGCGTCCCCGGCCGCCAACGCGAGGCGCACGAACCGCTGGTCGCCGTAGTTGAGCCGGTGGATGCGCGACGTGCCGTGGCTCGAGCCGCGCGCGTGTCCGAGCTCGAACTGTTCCAGCAGGACGACTGAGCGGAGGCTGTCGGCGAGCGCGCGAGCCGTCGCGACTCCGACGATCCCCGCGCCGACCACGACGATGTCGGCGTCACGCCTCACGCCGGCGATCCTACGGGGACTGCTGACTCAGACCGTGGCGACAGCCCGTGCGGCCCGGGTCGCAGCTCTCGACGCCGCGCGAGAAAGAGCCTGGTACGCCTTGGCCAGGTCGCCCGCGTCGCCCGACGCCTCCGCCGCCTCGACCGCCCGAACTGCCTGGGACACGTCGGAGTCCAGCGGTTCCTTGCCGTACGCGAGCTCCGCCTCCGTGATCCCGATCCGGCGCGCGAGCTCCCGCATCACCTGGAGCGACGGAATGCGCTCGCCGCGCTCGATGCGGGAGATGTACGCCGCGCTGCAGCCGGGGAATGCGAGCTCGCGCTGGCTGATTCCGGCGGCCTCGCGCGCCGCGTGGAGCCGACGGCCGACGGCGACCGGGTCGTCGTAGTGCGGCGTCCTCGGGCGCTTGAGGATCATCGCGGCACATGATGGCACGGTAGTGGGGCAAGGGGAATACCCCCGCGTGCGAGGATCGACGAGTGGATCTCGACCTCGGCGCGCTGTTCCGTCCAGGCGGGCACCCGAGCGGCTGGAGGCGGATGCCGGCGGTCGCCGGGGAGGCGATGATCGCGACGAGCAACCCGCTCGCGACGGTCGCAGGGCTCGAGGCGTTCGAGGCGGGCGGCAACGCCGTCGATGCGGCGCTCGCGGCCGCGGCGATCCTGCCGATTGCCGAACCGACCGACAACGGCCTCGGCGGTGACGCGTTCGCGCTCGTCTGGCACCACGGAGCGCTCCACGGGCTGAACGGCTCCGGGCGAGCGCCGGGTCACCTCGACGAGATCCGGGTCGACGAGACGGGCCCGCGTTCCGTCACCGTCCCGGGAGCCGTGCGTGCCTGGGCCGACCTGGCCGAGCGCTTCGGCAGCCTCGGCCTCGACCGCGCGCTCGGGCGGGCGGCGGAGCGCGCTCGCCGCGGCGTTGCCTGCTCGGCGCGGATAGCGGACAAGTGGGCGCGTTCACCCGAGGCGCCCTACCCCGCACCACGGATCGGTGAGCGCTTCGTCATCCCGGATCTCGCCGACACGCTCGAGCGCATCGCCGCGGAGGGGCCGGACGGCCTGTACCGCGGGCCGGTGGCGGAGGCGATCGCCGGGGCGTCGTGGCTCTTCGAGGACGACCTCGCGGAGCACCGCTCGGAGTGGGTCGAGCCTCTCCGTTACGACTACCGCGGCGTCGAGGTCTGCGAGCTCCCGCCCAACGGGCAGGGCGGCGCGGCGCTCGTCGGGCTGGCGCTGTACGACGGCCTCGAGCCGGGCCTCCACTCGCAGATCGAGGCGATGAAGCTCGCCCTCGCCGATGTCTACGCCCATGTCGGGGACGCGCCGTGGCCGGACGTCTTGCTCGACCCGGAGCACCTGCTCGCGCGGCGCGCGCTCGTCCGCGCCGAACAGGCCCTCGACCCCGAGCCGTCGGCCCTGCCTCGGGGCGGCACGACGTACCTCTGCGCGGTCGACGGGGACGGCATGGCGATCTCGCTGATCCAGAGCGTCTACGAGACGTTCGGGTCCGGCGTCGTCCCGCCCGGGACGGGGATCGCCCTCCAGAACCGCGCGGCCGGCTTCGTCCAGGACGAGGGTCACCCCAACCGGCTGGGGCCGGGCAAGCGGCCGTTCCACACGATCATCCCGGGGATGCTCCTGGAGGGAGGGTCGCTGCTCGGGCCGTTCGGCGTGATGGGCGGCGCGATGCAGCCGCAGGGGCACATGCAGCTCGTGCTCCGCCTCGTCGACCACGGCGATGACCCGCAGGCCGCGCTCGACGCCCCCCGCTGGCGCGTGGGCGCCGGCCGAGAGGTCGAGCTCGAGCCCGGGCTCTGGGAGGCGGAGGACGGGCTCGCCGCGCGCGGCCACGACGTCCGCCGGGCGACGACCCAGCACCCGTTCGGCGTCGGGCAGGCGATCCTGCGCGTCGGCGACGCGCTCGTCGGCGGCTCGGACGGACGCGGCGACGGCTTCGCGGCGGGGCGCTGACGGCCCGCGCTGGTGGATGTGTCCGCAAGTGCGGTTGTGTGCCCAGCGACCCTCAGACGCATCGCATCCCAGCGTCCTCAGTCACCCCGATACCTGCGTGTATCGGGGCTCCCTGCGTCCTTGGGCTGCTCGGTCTGAGGCCCGCTGGTCACGAACGAACTTACGGACACGTCCACTAGCCGTGCAGCGCGCGGAGCGCGTTGAGGATCACGGCGACGTCGATCACCTCCTGGAACAGGGCGCCCCACACAGGCGGGAGATAGCCGAACGCGGCCACGAACATCGCGCCGATCGAGAGCCCGAGGCCTGCGACGACGCTCTGTCGCGCGATGTGGAGCGACCGTTGGCCGACCCGGATCGTGAGTGGGACGCGATCGGCCCGTTCGACGACGATGACGACGTCCGCCGTCTCCGAGGAGACGGTCGCGCCCTTGCCGGCCATCGCGATGCCCACGTCGGCGAGCGCGAGCGCAGGCGCGTCGTTGATGCCGTCGCCGACCATCACGACCGAACCGGCCGACTCGGCGCGAACGTCCTCGACGACGGCGAGCTTCTGCTCCGGGGACTGATCGGCGTACACCTCGTCGATCCCGACCGACTCAGCGACGTCGCGCGCGACATCGGCCTGGTCGCCGCTGACGAGCATGACGCGCCGGACGCCGAGGGAGCGCAGCTCCGCGGCGAGCGACTCCGCGCCGCCGCGCAACGGATCACGGACGACGATCGCACCCTCGAGCCGTCCGTCGACCCCGACGAGGACCGTCCCCCGGCCGGCGTCGTTGTCGGCCAGCCCGGAGGCGCTGTCGAGCGCGTAGCCGCGGCTCTCGAGCCAGCCGGCCGAGCCGACCGCGACGCGGTGACCGGCGACGAGGCCCGCGATGCCGCTGCCTGGATCCTCCTCGACCGCGGTCGGCGCCTCCAAGGCGAGACCGCGCGCCCTCGCGTCGCGCACCAGGCTCTCGGCGACGACGTGGGCGGAGAGCTGGTCGAGCGAGGCGGCGAGCCGGAGCGTCTCGTCCGCGTCGAGGCCCCCTGTCGCGACGACGCGCTCGACCTCGGGCGACCCGGTGGTGACGGTGCCGGTCTTGTCGAGCAGCACCGCCGAGACGTTCCCGAGACGCTCGAGCACGCCCGATCCCTTCACGATCACGCCGGCGCTGGCCGCGCGGGAGAGGCCTGCGACGAACGCGATCGGCGCCGCGAGGATGAGTGGGCACGGCGTCGCGACGACGACGACCGCGAGGGCGCGCGTCGGATCGCCCGCTGCCGCCCAGGCAATCCCCGCGAGGACGAGCGTGAATGGAAGGAAGAACGCGGCGTAGCGGTCGGCGAGCCGCGTGAACCGGGCGCGATTCTCCTGGGAGGCGGCGACCAGCCGCACGATCGCCGCGTACGCGCTGTCTTCGGCGGAGCGCGTCACGCGCGCCTCGAATGCGTTGCCCGCGTTCGTCGTGCCCGATCTCACCGGTGAGCCGGAGGGAAGCGTGACCGGGAGCGGCTCGCCGGTGAGCGCCGACTCGTCGACCACCGCGGCTGTCCCCTCGACGACGCCGTCGGCGGGAACGAGCTCACCCGCGCGCACGGCAACGAGATCTCCGACCTCGAGGTCCTCGACCGCGAGCTGCTCGACGGCGCCGTTCCGGCGACGGTGCGCGATCCGCGGCGCACGGTCGACCAGGAGCCGGAGCTCGCGCCGCGCCCGCCCTGCGGCCCACGCCTCGAGCGCGGCGCCGCCGGACATCATCAACGCGACGATCGCGGCAGCGAGCTGCTCGCCGAGGACGAGCGCGCCGGCGATCGCGATGAGGGCGATCGCGTCGACGCCGACGTCGCCATGGAGGAGGCTCCGCGCCGTGTCGAGGGCCAAGGGGACGAGCACCACCGCGGCTCCGACGCCCCACGCGACGTCGGCCCAGTGCGGCTCACCCACCAGCCAGAGGACCGCCCCGGCGACGAGCCCGGCGAGCGCAAAGACCGCAAGCGCGCGCTCGCGCATCGCCTACCTCAGCGCGCTGGACTGCTCAGCGGGCATCGCCACCGTCCGAGTGTCGCACAGCGTCGAGTGCGGCCTCGACGGACGGGTAGAGCCGCACCGACGACCCCTCGTCGGTTCGATGCACGACGTCGCGCACCTGGCCGAGGTCCCGTGCGACGAGCAGCCGGACGCCCCGTTGCTCGACGTCCTCCGTCAGCTCCGCGAGCATCCTGACGGCGGTCACGTCGACGAACGGCATGCTCTCCGAGTCGAGCACGATCGCGCGGGCGCTCTCGGCGTGCGCGCGGATGTGCTCGCGCACCCAGTCCGCGTTCGCGAAGAACAACCCCGCCTCGGGCCGGAGGACGACGACGCCGGCGATCTGCTCGTTCCGGGGATGGCGCTGGAGGTCGGTCCGCTGGCCGTCCTTCCCGGGCGAGCGGCCGAGCACGGCGACATGCGGCCGCGACGCGTAGGCGATCGCCTGCTCGCCACCGGAGATCCCGGTTTGCGCGATCGCCGCTGCGGTGGCGACCGCGAGGAGGAGGTTCTTCGGGTTCGCGCCGACGAGGACCGCGCCGGCTCCCGCCGCCTTACCGGGCGCGAACTCGTCGATCGCCCCCATCCACCTCGGCGTCGGCGCGTCTCCCCGTCGTGCGGGCGGCCGCGCGCCACTGCCGGAGCGCGACGAGGACGAGCAGCAGGCAAAGCACGAGCTTCAGGACGTCGACCGAGGTCGCCGGCTCGCCGCCGTCGTTCGCGTTCGCCGGCCCTGCCAGCAGCAGGACGATCGTCCCGACGATCGCGAGGCCGACGAGCCACCCCAGCACGAAGGCCGGCCCGTTGGAGCGCGCCCGCGGCGTCACGAGCATGAGGATCACCGCGATGATCGGCACCGGGCTCAGCGCCACGCCGACGGCGAGCGAGAGCGTCTGCCCGATCGCGTTCCCCATGCCGCGGCGTCAGGCGCGGACCGCGGCGGGGCGAGTCAGCGACCAGATCACCCAGACTGCGAGCCCGATCTCGAGGATCGACCAGAACGGGTAGTAGGGGATGAAGAAGAAGTTGACGATCGCGCTGAGCATCGCGAGGCCGAGCGCAACGCCGCCTGCCCAGGCCCGACGGGCGAAGAGGAAGTAGCCCGTGACGACGAGCAGGATGCCGATGATCAGGTGGATCCAGCCCCATGCGGTCGTGTCGAGGTCGAACGTGTAGTTCCGGGTCACGACATAGAAGTTGTCGTCGAAGATTGCGACGAGGCCTGCGATCGCCTGGAAGACCCCGAGCAGGACCATGATCGTCGCAGCGAACGTGATGCCTCCGACCGCCCATCCGGAGACACGCGGCGCCTCGCTCGGCTCGTATTCGCTCACAACAGCTCCTCCTCGCTCGTCGCACGGCCACCGGTCGACCGGTAGGCCGAAGCGTTGCCTTTCGTGACGGCCCGGCCAGTATTCGCCGGGCTACGAGAGCATGTCAAGCCGCTGCGCCGTCCCCGCGCGGGCGGTTGTCGCTTGGTGCTGCGAGCGGACCAGGCTAGATTCGAGAAGCCGGTCGCGACCCCGGAGGTGCCGCAGATGACCAAGCCGTTCAAGGACGTCGAGCGTGAGCTCGCGGCGGCGATGGCCCGCAACCTGAGTCGAAGGGAGAGCTAGATGTCCTACGAGTCGAGGTCGGGCCGCGGCTATGAGTACGGCGGACCCGCGTTCCCGGGCGGGATCCTCGTCGGGATCGGCCTGGGAATCATGCTCGGCGACTTCTTCGCCTGGCTCCTGATCGGGCTCGGGGCCGGCTTCATCCTGATGGGCTTCATTGCGGCGATCGCACGCCGCTGAGCAGAAGACAAAGGAGCTGCAGTGTCCGAGCGCGACGTGCTTCCGATCCCGGACCGGCCGTATTCGGGTCCTGTCTACGAGGATGCGAAGTATCCCGAGGCCACCTTTCCGCCGATCGAGCCGTTGCGGCCTCCGACCGGGGCGCCGAACGTCCTCATCGTCCTCATCGACGACGCGGGGTTCGGCTCGTCGAGCGCGTTCGGCGGCCCATGTCACACGCCGACGGCGGAACGCCTGGCCGGCGAAGGGCTGAAGTTCAGCCGCTTCCACACGACGGCGCTCTGCTCGCCGACGCGGGCGGCGCTGCTTTCCGGGCGCAACCACCACACGGTGGGCATGGGCGGCATCACGGAGATCGCGACGTCGGCTCCGGGCTACAGCTCGATCCGCCCGAACACGTGCGCGCCGCTCGCCGAGACGTTGAAGCTGAACGGCTACTCGACCGCACAGTTCGGGAAGTGCCACGAAGTGCCGGTCTGGGAGACGAGCCCGCTCGGGCCGTTCGACTCGTGGCCGAGCGGTGGCGGCGGGTTCGAGTACTTCTACGGCTTCATCGGCGGGGAGACGAACCAGTACTACCCGGCCATCTACGAGGGGACGACGGCGGTCGAGCCGGAGACGACGCCCGAGCAGGGCTATCACTTCACGGAGGACATGACCGACAAGGCGATCAAGTGGGTCCGCCAGCAGAAGGCGTTGATGGGGGACAAGCCCTTCTTCGTCTACTTCGCGCCCGGGGCGACGCACGCCCCGCACCACGTGCCGCCCGAGTGGTCGGCGAAGTACAAGGGCAGGTTCGACCAGGGGTGGGACGTGTTGCGGGAGGAGATCCTGGCGCGCCAGAAGGAGCTCGGCGTCGTCCCGCCCGAGACGGAGCTCACGGCCCGGCCTGACGAGATCCCCACCTGGGAGGACATTCCCGACGACCTCAAGCCGGTCCTCTCGCGGCAGATGGAGGTCTACGCCGGCTTCATGGAGCACACCGACCACCATGTCGGCCGGCTCCTCGACGCGCTCGACGACCTCGACGTCCTCGAGGACACGCTCGTCTACTACATCGTCGGCGACAACGGCGCGAGCGCCGAGGGAGACGTCCACGGTTGCTTCAACGAGCTCATCAACCTCAACGGCGCGAACGCCCTGCAGACGACCGAGTTCATGGTCTCGCGCATCGCCGACTTCGGTACGCCTGCTGCCTACAACCACTACGCGGTCGGCTGGGCGCACGCGATGGACACCCCGTATCAGTGGACGAAGCAGGTCGCCTCGCACTGGGGCGGTACCCGCAACGGCACGATCGTCCACTGGCCGCGAGGGATGCGCTCGAAGGGCGAGGTGCGCCATCAGTTCCACCACGTGATCGACGTCGCCCCGACGGTGCTCGAGGCGGCCGGCCTCCCGGAGCCGAAACAGGTGCACGGCGTCACCCAGCACCCGATGGAGGGTGTGAGCATGCACTACGCGTTCGACGACGCCGACGCGGGCGAGCGCCGCGAGACGCAGTACTTCGAGATGTTCTGCAACCGCGGCATCTACCACCAGGGCTGGACCGCGGTGACGCGTCACTCGACGCCGTGGGTCGTCGAGCCTCTACCGCCGCTCACGGAGGATGTGTGGGAGCTCTACGACACCTCCACCGACTGGAGCCAGGCCCACGATCTCGCGGCCGAGATGCCCGAGAAGCTCGAGGAGCTGAAGGCGCTCTTCATGGACGAGGCCCGCAAGTACAACGTGCTCCCGCTCGACGATCGCCGCGTCGAGCGCTTCAACTCGGACATCGCCGGACGACCGACTCTGATTCGCGGCAACTCCCAGCTGCTCTTCGGCGGGATGGCGCGGCTGAGCGAGAACGCGACCATCAACATCAAGAACAAGTCGCACTCCGTGACCGGGGAGGTCACCGTGTCCGACGACGGCGCAGAGGGCGTGATCGTCTCCCAGGGCGGCGCCTATGCCGGCTGGAGCCTCTACCTCAACGAGGGGCGGCCGACGTACTGCTACAACCTCTTCGGCCTCGAGCGCTTCCACGTCCGCGGCGACGAGCCGGTTCCGGCGGGCACGCATCAGGTGCGCATGGAGTTCGACTACGACGGCGGCGGCCTCGGGAAGGGCGGCACCGTGTCGCTCTACCTGGACGGCGCCAAGTGCGGCGAGGGTCGTGTCGAAGGCACCGTCCCGATGGTCTTCTCGGCGGACGAGACCTGCGACGTCGGCTCGGACACGGCCTCGCCCGTGAGCGACGACTACACGTCGGCCGGCAGCCGCTTCACGGGCACCGTGGAGTGGGTGCAGATCGACCTCGCCGAGGCCGCCGAGGACCTCGACCACCTGATCACGCCCGAGGAGCGCCTGAACATCGCGATGGCGAGGCAATAACCGTCGTGACCGCGACGCCCACCGTGTCGACCGCCAAGCGGGAGGGAATGGCCTGGATCCCCGGCGGGACGTTCGCGATGGGCTCGGACGACTTCTACCCGGAAGAGCGGCCCGTCCACCACGTCACCGTGGACGGGCTCTGGATGGACGAGAAGCCCGTCACCGCCGCTGAGTTCCGCCGCTTCGTCCGCGAGACGGGATACGTCACTGTCGCGGAGCGGCCGCTCGACCCCGAGCAGTACCCCGACGCCGACCCCGAACTCCTCGTTCCGGGCTCGCTCGTCTTCCACGCCACCGCCGGGCCGGTGAACCTCGACGACTACCGCAACTGGTGGGCGTACGTCCCCGGCGCGTTCTGGAAGCGGCCGGGCGGAAAGGGGACGACGATCAACGGTCGAGACAACCACCCCGTCACGCACGTCGCCTCCGAGGACGCAGAGGCATACGCGGCCTGGGCCGGCAAGGAGCTACCCACCGAGGCGGAGTGGGAGTTCGCCGCGCGCGGCGGACTCGAGGGCGCCGTGTTCGCCTGGGGCGACGAGCACTTTCCGGACGGGAAGGCGATGGCGAACACGTGGCAGGGCGAGTTCCCCTGGCAGAACCTGAAGCTCGACGGGTACGAGGGGACCTCGCCGGTCGGGAGCTTTCCGCCGAACGGCTACGGCCTGTTCGACCTCACCGGGAACGTCTGGGAGTGGACGTCCGACTGGTACGTGCCGCGTCACCCCGACGAGGCGCCGAGCCCGTGCTGCGTCCCGGCGAACCCGCGCGTGACCTCGCCCGACGAGAGCTTCAACCCAGGCCAGCCCGGTGAGCACATCCCGCGGCGCGTGATCAAGGGCGGCTCCCACCTCTGCGCGCCCAACTACTGCCTCCGCTACCGCCCGGCCGCGCGCCAGCCGCAGATGATCGACACCTCGATGGCGCACCTCGGCTTCCGGTGCGTCGTCCGCGAGCCCATCCTTTCCTCGGAAGGAGCGACTGCCTGATGGCCGACAAGCCGAACATCCTCGTGATCTGGGGCGACGACATCGGGATCACGAACCTCAGCTGCTTCAGCGACGGGCTGATGGGGTACCGCACCCCGAACATCGATCGGATCGCCGGCGAGGGGATGCGCTTCACGGATGCGTACGGCGAGCAGAGCTGCACGGCGGGCCGCTCGTCGTTCATCACGGGGCAGAGTGCTTTCCGCACGGGCCTCAGCAAGGTCGGCGTGCCGGGCGCGACGACCGGCCTGAGCGCCGAGGACCCGACGATCGCGGAGCTGCTGAAGCCGCTCGGCTATGCGACCGCGCAGTTCGGCAAGAACCACCTTGGTGACCGCAACGAGTTCCTGCCGACGGTGCACGGGTTCGACGAGTTCTTCGGCAACCTCTACCACCTGAACGCGGAGGAGGAGCCGGAGCTGCCGAACTACCCGCCGGCCGAGGACTTCCCGAACTTCCACGAGCGCTTCGGGCCGCGAGGCGTCCTGCGCTGCAGGGCGTCGGGCAAGGACAATCCGAAAGAGCATCCTCGGTGGGGGCGCGTCGGCAAGCAGAAGATCGAGGACACGGGGCCGCTGACGAAGAAGCGGATGGAGACGTGCGACGACGAGTTCGTCGATGCCGCCTGCGACTACATCCGCCGGCAGAACAACCGGCGCAAGCCCTTCTTCTGCTGGGTGAACACGACGCACATGCACTTCCGAACGCACACCAAGCGGCGAAGCCAGGGCCAGGCGGGCCGGTGGCAGTCCCCCTACCACGACACGATGATCGACCACGACAAGCACGTCGGAAAGCTGCTCGACCTGCTCGACGAGCTCGGCATCGCCGACGACACGATCGTCGTGTACTCGACGGACAACGGGCCGCACATCAACTCGTGGCCCGACGGCGGGATGACGCCGTTCCGCGGCGAGAAGAACACGAACTGGGAAGGGGCGTTCCGGATCCCGCTGATGGTGCGGTGGCCCGGCAAGATCGCGGCAGGCTCCGTCTCCAACGAGATCGTTCAGCATCACGACTGGCTGCCGACGTTCCTCGCCGCGGCCGGAGAGCCCGACATCGTCGAGAAGCTCCGCGGCGGACACACCGCCGGTGACACGACCTTCAAGGTGCACATCGACGGCTTCAACCTGCTTCCGCATCTCACCGGAGAGTCCGATCGAAGCCCGCGCCAGCTGTTCGTCTACTTCTCCGACGACGGCGACGTGCTCGCGATCCGCTTCGACCACTGGAAGGCCGTCTTCATGGAGCAGCGGGTGCAGGGGACGCTGCAGGTGTGGGCGGAGCCCTTCGTCCCACTTCGCATCCCGAAGATCTTCAACCTCCGAATGGACCCGTTCGAGCGCGCCGACGTGACCTCGAACACCTACTACGACTGGTTCATCGACCAGGCGTACCTCGTGTTCGCGGCGACGACTGTGGTGGCCGAGTTCCTCCAGACCTTCCAGGAGTTCCCACCGCGACAGCGCGCGGCGAGCTTCACCATCGACCAAGTTGTGGAGAAGCTCGAGGCGGCTCTCACGACGGGGCAATGACGCTCGCCTCGTGGAACGACACGGCGACCCGCGAGGCGATCGTCGCCTTTGCCGAGGGTGCCGCGCAGACGGTCCCGCCCGAGGAGCGTGTCGCCGTGTTCGACAACGACGGCACGCTCTGGTCGGAGAAGCCGATGCCGATCGAGCTCGGCTTCATCCTCGAGCGGCTCGCAACGATGGCCGAGAAGGACGCGTCGCTCGCCGAGAAGCAGCCGTGGAAAGCCGCCCACGAGAAGGATTACGCGTGGCTCGGTGGCGTGATCGACAAGCACTACGCGGGCGACGACAGCGACGTCAAGGTGTTGATCGGCGGGATCCTGCAGGCGTTCGCCGGACAGACGGTCGAGGAGTACGTGGACGCCGCCGCGGCGTTCCTCGACGTGGCGCCACATCCCTCTCTCGGCCGGCGGCTCCGTGACACCGGCTACGCGCCGATGGTCGAGCTGCTGCGGTACCTCGAGGCGCACGGCTTCACGTGCTTTATCGCCTCGGGGGGCAGCCGGGACTTCATGCGCTCAGTCACGGGCGAGATCTACGGAATCCCGTCGCACCGCGTGATCGGCAGCTCGAACGGCCTCGAGTACACCGACGACGAGCACGGCGGGGCGCTCGCCTATCTCGCCCAGCCCGACGTCTTCGACGACGGGCCCGTCAAGCGGTGCGGATCTGGAGCAGGATCGGGCGGCGGCCGATCGTCGCCGCAGGCAACTCCAACGGCGACGTCCCGATGCTCCGCTTCGCGGGCGGCAAAGGCAGGCCGGCGCTGCGGCTGCTCGTCCTCCACGACGACTCCGACCGCGAGTTCGACTACGTCAAGGGCGCCGAGCGCGCGCTCGAGCAGGCGCGCTCGGACGGATGGACGGTCGTCAGCGTGAGGGACGACTGGGCCACCGTCTTCGGCGACTCGGGCTGACATGACCGCACGAACGGCGGGGATCGCGCCGTGGCGCCGCGGCTACGACCGGGCGTGGCTCGGGCGCGACGTGATCGGCGGGCTGGCGGCAGGTGCCGTCGTCATCCCGCAGGCGATGGCGTACGCGACGATCGGGCTCGTTCCCGACCCCACCGCCGACGACCTCTGCTCCGACCTGCGTGCGGCCGGTGACCAGCTCCGAGAGTTCCGTTCCGACCTCAGTCGAGGCGCAGGATCGTTTCCTCGATCTCCTCACGGCGACCGGGTGCGAAGTCGCGGTTGACGCCAACGCGTCGGAACCCAGCTTTCTCCAGTACTCGAAGCGAACCGACGTTGTCCGAGGCCGCTCGGGCGTACAGTGGACGTTCGGCAGTCTCGGCAAGAAGAATCTGGAGTGCTGCGCTCGCGATGCCTTTCCCCCATTGCGTGCGGTCTATCCAGTACGTCACTTCAGGCTGATTGTCGATTCGGAAGGATCCGATCGTTCCAGCGATTGCTCCGTCGACATCGATGACTCGGTACGAGACGCTCGTGTCGGCCCGCAGGCGCGCCATCCGGTTGAGAAACGCGCTGCGATCGGTCTGATCCTCGGCGGTGAAGGCTGCCATTCGAACCGACTCCGGATCCGTCACTTGCTGATAGATCGTGTCGAGATCCCGGTCCTCGAGCGGCCTCAGCGCGACGTTCATCTGGGCGATCCTAAGCGTGTCGTTGCCAAGGCGATTCCAGGGAGTCGCCTGCGCCAGCGTTCGGGAACGTCACCCGACGCCGCCGCGGGAGTCACTCGTCGTCGTGGTCGGTAGTGGTGGGTGAGTCGACCAGGTCGAGCGCGATGTCCGGGCCGGTGTTGGGAAACAGCCGCGTGCCCTGGCCGAGGACGACGGGGACGATGCAGCTCACCCGCCGGCTTGGCTTTCAGCTCGCCGATGGCCGTCGCGACGTCGCCGAAGAGAGAGTCAGCTCAACCGACCGCGGCATCACGGTGCGTCGACCAGCGTTAAGCTCGGCGCTCCAGAAACAGCGCGAAAAAGGAGGCGGAGATGCATGCTGTCGTCGTGCGCGTGACCATCCACAATGCCGACCGCACTCGGCAAGTGCTCAACAGCCAAGTTGTGCCACAGGTCTCGGGCGCGCCCGGCTTCGAGGCGGGCTACTGGACGTGGGCGACCGGTGGTGGGGAGACGAACGGGCTCTCGATGATCATCTTTGACTCGGAGGAGAACGCACGCGCGGCGGGCGATCGGATCCGCGCGATCGCGGCTGACGCGCCTGACGACGTCACGCTCGATGGCGTCGAGGTCCGAGAGGTCGTCGCTTCGGCCTGATGAGGTAGTCGATACCGGGTCATCTTCGCGGCAGCAGCGGCCACTCTCGTCGTGCTGCTGGCGCGCCGCCTCCCCCGCGGGGCGTAAGGCCGGGCGGTTGGTCCGTCGCCTGGGCCAGCGTTCGGGAATGTCCCCTGACGCGACCGGCGAGAAGTCTGTTACCCCGTGGTTGGCTCGGCTGCGTTGCCCTGAACCAGTTCCTTGAAAGCGGCCTCGTCGCGGATCGGGTCGAAGTCGCTGTCCCCGGCAGCAAGCGAACGGAACGGCTCGTGGCGGTCGATCGCGAGCCGGAGATGCCTGATCGCGTCGTCTGTCCGGCCGGCGAGGCTCTCGCAGCACGCGAGGTTGTAGAGCGGCCCTGCGTACTCAGGATGAGCTTCGATCAACTCGCGTCCCCGATCGGCAGCCTCGGCGTATTCGCCTGACTCGTAGAGATGATGGAGCGGCATCCAAAGCTCGCCGCCCTGGCCCTGGGCCTCGTACGCCTTCCCCGGAGTTCCGCCGACCGCGACGAGCGTCGTCCCCGGCTCCTCAGCGAACGCCGTCCGCTTCATGTCGGGGCGAACGAAGACGAGCGTGCCTGCGGGTGCGTCCACCCGCTCGCCGTCGAGCTCGAACGTCGCGCGCCCTCGCTGGACGAGGTACAGCTCCTCCTGCAGGTCATGCTCCTGTGACTCGTCGTGCTCGTTGATGAGCCGATCGCCCACCTGATGCGCTGTGAACGCATTGACGCCGAAGGACGTGATACCGAAGTGGAACCGGACAGGCCGCCAAGGACAGCGGCCGTCGCTGATCTCGTCGATCTCGTCAATCTGGGCCACCGCGTAACCGCTCATTCGGCCGTCCTCCTTCGGGTTGTGGGATAAGCAGGCGACCCAACCTAACGAGCGCCTCGGCAAGGATCGACCACCTCGCCGCGGCGACACCGTAGATGCTCGCCTGGGCGAGCGTGGTCTCGCTCGACATCACCTACGCGATGAGCCCGACCGCGACCCGTGACACGGCCCTAACCGTGTTGCGAGGTATCGCACGCCGCCCAACCGGGCCGGCCGGCCTGGCGCCGGCCTGTCAGCACCCCGACATCGGCTCGACGGAGCGGCGCCGGAGTCGAACCGACCGAGCCGTGGGCTACACGACCGCACAGGTTTTGAAGACCTGCTGGGCCACCGGGCCCGTGCCGCTCCGCCGGAGAGGCTAGCGGCGCGTCGTCCTAGGCCAACGCAACCTTGATGCGCTCGATCGCGGCCGCCTCGACCTCGTCGCCGCCCTTCGCGGCCTTGCCCACCGTCTCGGCCAGAGCGAGGACGAACGCGCGATAGCTGTCGACCTCGTCGGGAGCCTTCTCGCGGAGGGTGGTCACCGCGGTTCGCAGCGCGTCGTCCGCGGCGCTCTGGACCTCGCTCGGCGTGGCGATCGCGCCGAAGCCGGTGCCGTGCTCCGAGGCGAGCTCGCGGACGAGCTCGCTGTCGTCGTCGCGCGCGTCGATGAGGTAATGCGCGAACGACGATGCCTCCTTCAACGAGTCGAGGAAGCTCCTGTCGCTGACCGAGACGAGCAGGCCCGCGCCGGTTGCGCCCTTGCGGAGCTGGTCCCACTCCTCCTCGGTGAAATCCGCCTTGCCGGCCATGCGCTCCTCCCGTTCCCGACGTTCTGCTGAGTGTCTCACAGCGGGCGAGCGGCCCTGCGCAGGACGCGCCGGTCGCCGACGCGCCGTGTGACGCCGTCGACGTCCATCCGCTCCAGCAGGAGCTGCGCGTCCCGACGCCCGACCCCGCTGAGGTCACGGAACCGCGCGAGCGTGATCTCCCCCACCGACGCGCACTCCGTGCGGACGAGGTCCTGCGCGACCTCGTAGGCCCCGGCCGAGACGACGTATCCCTCGCCGAGGCGGACGATCCTGCGCTCCCCCTCGAGGTAACGCGCCAGCTCGGGGTCTTCGGCCTTCGTCGCGACGAGACCCGAGGCAGTCAGGCGCTGCTCGAGCGCGGCCGCGGCCTCCGCTCGTGCGCCGAGGGTCGCCGCAGCGCCCGGCAAGTAGGCCATCCCGCCGCGGCGCTCGACGGGGAGGAGCGCAAGCACGACGGGCGCCCACGGCTCTGCGGGCAGAAGCTCGGCGAGCGCGAGGCCCGGCTCGAGCGGCGCGTCGCCGGCTCGAGCGCGGAGGCGCTCCTCGACGGCCGCGGCCGTCTCCTCGAGCCAGTCCTCCGCGAACGCCCAGCCGTCCGCCACGCGCACTGCGTCGAGGCCCTCCTCCAGGTCGTCTCCGCCCAGCAGCGCACGAGCGGCGAGCGCGTCGACCCGCACGGGCTCGTGGACGAGGGCGCGCACGATCGAGCGCGGATCTCCGTCGTCGAGGAGGCGATCGCGGTCGGCGTCGCGGCCTCGCGGCGGCGCCGGGTCGAGCACGACGGCGCCGCCGACGGTGGTCTCCGTGCGCAGCACCACGCGATCTCCCCGCGCCGCGACGACCGGCGCGGCGAGACGAAGTTGCGCGTGGTCGTCACCGACCCGGACGACGCGCGCCGGGATCCGGCTCGTCCCGTGGTGGACCGCGAGCCGCGCCCCGTCGGCGATCGGCTCGAGCTCCTCGAGCGACACCTCGAGGCGGTAGGAGCGCGGGAAGGCACCGTGGGCGACGAGCGCGTCACCGCGGCGGACGTCGCTGCGCTCGACACCGGGCAGACTGGCGGCGACGCGCTGACCCGCCGAGGCGCGCTCCACCGCGACGTCGTGCACCTGAACGGAGCGCACCCGCACGTCGCGGCCGGCCGGCTCCAGCCGGAGCTGGTCGCCCGCGCCGACGGACCCCGACCAGAGCGTCCCGGTGACCACGGTCCCGATGCCGACGAGCGTGAAGACGCGGTCGACGAAGAGCCGCGTCGGGAAGTCGGCCCGGCGCTGCTCGACGTCCGCCGCGACTTCGGCGAGCACCGTCCGGAGCTCGTCGAGCCCTGCCCCGGTGGTGCCGCTGACCGCGACGACAGGCGCGCCGGGAACGAGCTCGTTGAGCTCCTCCACCGCGAGCGCCAGCGTCTCCTCGTCGACGACGTCCGACTTCGTGACTGCGACGACGCCCTGGTCGACCCCGAGGAGCCTGAGGATCGCGAGATGCTCGTGGGTCTGTGCGCGCGCGCCCTCGGCCGCGTCGACGACGAGCAGGAAGAGGTCGATGCCCGTGGCGCCCGCGACCATCGTCCGGACGAACCGCTCGTGACCCGGGACGTCGACGAGCGAGAGCATCGCGCCGTCCGGGAGCTCGAGGGGTGCGTAGCCGAGGTCGATCGAGATGCCGCGGGCACGCTCCTCGGGCAGCCGGTCGGTGTCCTTGCCCGTGAGCGCCCGGACGAGGGTGGTCTTCCCGTGGTCGACGTGACCCGCGGTGCCGACGGTCAGCGCCACGCGCTACGGCCGGCGGGCCCGGAGCACCGCGCGGGCGGCCTCGTCGACTTCCGACTCGGCGAGGGTCCGTGCGTCGAGCAGCAGCCGCCCGTCCCGGACGATGCCGAGTACGGGCGGGTCACCGAGCCGAAGCGGTGCGGCGAGCGCCTCCTCGACCGCGCACGCGGCGCTCGGGAGCTCCGCGAGCGGGAGCGCCCCGCCACCGACGCGGGCGACGGTCTCCTCCACCTCGCCGCCGACGAGCCCCGCCAGGCGCTCGGCTCGCGCACGAACGCGCTCGACCGGCTCGTCGAGCATGCGGAGCACCGGAATCTCCTCCCGGGCGCGCTCCGGGTCCTCGTGCAGGGCGAGGGTCCCCTCGAGCGCCGCGAGCGTCAGCTTGTCCGCACGGAGGGCGCGCTGCAGCGGGTGGCGCCGCAGGCGCTCGACCAGCTCCGCGCGCCCGACGACGATCCCCGCCTGTGGGCCCCCGAGCAGCTTGTCTCCCGAGAAGCAGACGAGGTCGGCACCGGCGGCGACGCTGGACGCGGCGGTCGGCTCGTCCCCGGCGTCCGCGAGCGAGCCGGAGCCGAGGTCGTCGACGAGCCACAGGCCGGCGGCGTGTGCGACGCGCGCGAGATCCTCGGTCGTCGGGCTTTCCGTGAAGCCGACGATCCGGAAGTTCGACTGGTGGACGCGAAGCAGGAGCGCGGTGTCGGCGCCGATTGCCCGCTCGTAGTCGACCGCGCGGGTGCGGTTCGTCGTGCCGACCTCGACCATCCGCGCGCCCGACTGGGCGAGGACGTCTGGAATCCGGAAGCCGTCGCCGATCTCGACGAGCTCACCGCGCGAGACGACGACCTCGCGGCCGTCGGCGAGCGCCGCGAGTGAGAGCAAGACGGCCGCGGCGTTGTTGTTGACGACGAGCGCGGCCTCGGCGCCGGTGAGGCGACGGAGTGCCTCGGCGACGTGGTCCTGTCGCGACCCGCGTGTCCCGGAGGACAGGTCGAGCTCGAGATTCGAGTACGAGCCGCCGACGTCGACGACACGTGCGAGCGCCGCCTCAGGAAGCGGCGCGCGGCCCAGGTTGGTGTGGACGATCACCCCGGTCGCGTTGAGCACGCGGCGCAACGCCGGGGCGGCAAGGCGCTCGAGCTCAGCCCGCGCCGACGCGACGAGGTCGCCGGGCTCCTCGCCGGCGCGGATCGCCTCGCGCGCTTGTTCGAGCGCCGATCTCGCGGCAGCCGTCGCGATCGGCCGCGGGGCGGCGGCCAGCACGTCGTCGGCGAGCAGCCGGTCGACCGAGGGCAGGTCGCGGAGGTGCATTGGATAAGTCTAAGAATCGCCGAGCGCCGGGATCACCTCGCGCAGCAGCCCGACGAGGTCGCCTGCGGCACGAGCGCCCACCGCGAGCACCTGCTCGTGGTCGATCGGCTCCGGCAGCACGCCCGCGGCGGCGTTCGTCACGCACGAGAGCGCGAGGCAGCGGATACCCATGTGCCGTGCGGCGAGCACCTCCGGGACCGTGGACATCCCGACGAGGTCGGCCCCCAGCGCGCCCAGCATGCGGATCTCCGCAGGCGTCTCGAAGGCCGGGCCGAGCCACGCTGCGTAGACGCCCTCGCCGAGCGGGATCCGCAGGCGGTCGGCCGCCGCTCGCGCGACGGCGCGATACGCGTGGTCGTATGCGTCGGTCATATCGGGGAAGCGCGGTCCGAGCGAATCGTCGTTCGGCCCGAGAAGCGGCGAGGTGCCCTGGAAGTTGAGGTGGTCCGAGACGGCGACGAGCGTCCCGGGCTCGAGGGAGGCATCGATCGCGCCGCAGGCGTTGGTCAGCACCAGGCTCTCGATCCCGAGCCTCCCTAGGACCCTGACCCCGAACACGACCTTTGCCGGCGGCAGGCCCTCGTACAGGTGCGCGCGGCCCTTCATCACGGCGACCGGGGCGCCGCCGAACGTCCCCAGGACGAGGGTCCCCGCGTGGCCCGCGGCCGTCGACGCAGGCCAGCCCGGGATCTCGCCATAGGGAACCTCGACCGCGCCCTCGACGGCGTCTGCGAACCCCCCGAGGCCGCTGCCGAGAACGACGCCGACGCGTGGCCGGGTCGGGCTTCGCGCCTCGAGCGCGGCCACCGCCTGGTCGAGCTCGCTCAGGCCGAGCCCTCCGCGCGTCGCTTGGCCAGCATCGTGGTGACCCACTGCACAGCCTCCTCGGGCTCGTCGGTCAAGCGCAGGAGATCCAGGTCACCCGGGGACACGAAGCCGTCGGCGAGCATCTCGCCGCGGATCCAGTCGAGCATCTCGCCCCAGTAGTCGGAGTCGAAGAGCACGACCGGAAAGCTGCCGATCTTTCCCGTCTGGATCAGGGTGAGAGACTCGAACAGCTCGTCCATCGTCCCGAAGCCCCCCGGGAAGATCACGAAGCCCTCCGCGGACTTCACGAACATCACCTTCCGCGCATAGAAGTGCTTGAAGGTCCGCGAGATGTCGCAGTACGGGTTCAGGCCCTGCTCGTGCGGGAGGAGGATGTTGAAGCCGACGGAAAGCCCGCCGCCCTCCTTCGCGCCCCGATTCGCAGCCTCCATCGCGCCGGGCCCGCCGCCCGTCACCACCGCGAGACCGGCCTTCGCGAAGAGACGCGCGGTCTCTCTCGCCGACTCGTACGTCGCGGAACCCTCCGCGACTCGAGCGGAGCCGAAGATGGTCACGGCCGGGCGATCGATCTGGGCTACCGCCTGGAAGCCCGAGAGAAACTCGGACGCGATCAGCGCGACGTCTCCTGCGAATGTCTCCTGCGTGCGCTCGAGCAGGCGGCGGTCGAGCGCGGTCGGGTCGCTCACAGCCGGTCCTGGGGGACGTGCGCCACGATCATTCCCAAGACGAGCGCGGCGGCGGTGACGATCGACGCGATGGCGACGGCGTTCGCCCGCCATCGTGCCTGCTCGGGCGTCGAGGCGCCGGCGCCGGCCCGGAGGACGCGCCACGACCGCAGTACGTGGCCGCCGTCGAGGATCCCGATCGGGGCGAGGTTGATGAGGTTCAGCAGGAACCCGGTGTAGGCGAGCGCGCGCATGAAATCGGAGTCGAGTGTCTCCGCGGTGACGAGGCACGCGAGCGCGCCCAGTCCGCCCGCGATCGGCCCCGCCAGCGACACCCGGGCGTTCACCCAGGGGTCGAAGCGCATGTTCCGAAGGGCAACGTAAGCGCCGAGGAACGGAAGGAAGACGGGCAGCTGAGGATCGAGCCCCTCGCGCGTGGCCTCGAGATAGTGGCCGAGCTCGTGGACGAGGATCAGCAGCACGAAGCCGACGGCGAACCACCATCCCCAGATCAGCGCGTAGCCGCCGACCGCCAGGAAGATCCCGAAGAACTTGAGGACCGCGAAGCCGAACTTCGCGATCGCGGTGATCACGACGAACAGCGGCGCCAGGAGACGGCCGAGGAGCGAACGGCGTG
Organism: uncultured Actinomycetes bacterium; assembly: GCA_963742625.1. Classification (GTDB taxonomy): domain Bacteria; phylum Actinomycetota; class Thermoleophilia; order Gaiellales; family Gaiellaceae; genus Gaiella. The sequence continues at coordinate 402,612 of CAVUMO010000001.1, read as the reverse complement.
TCCGGTCGTGGTCGCTCGGGAGCGTCCGTGGCTCGGGCGCGGTGACGGGCTCGTCGGGTGGTCGGGTCATGCTCTTTCGGACGCTATCGACGGGCGAGTCGCACAGCGCGCGAAGCGGGATTCATTCCCGCGCAGCGCCGTTTCCCCCACGCTGTCAAGACCCCTTGCCGATCCAGGCCTCGCCGCCGACGTACAGCTCCTTCTTCCACAGCGGCACCGTCTGCTTGAGCGTGTCGATCGCCTCCTTGCAGGCGGCGAGGGCCGCCTCCCTGTGCGCGGCCGAGACCGCGATCACGACGCTCGTCTCCCCGATCGCGACTGGGCCGATGCGGTGATGGATCGCCACGTCGACGAGCTCGTGCCGCTCCCCGAGTGCCGAGGCGATGCGTTCCATCTCCGCCTCCGCCATCCCCTCGTACGCCTCGTACTCGAGCCGCACGACGTCCCGTCCCCGCGAGCTTGCGCGCGTCGTCCCGACGAACGTCGCGATCGCGCCCGCTTCGTCGGAGGCGACCTCCGAGACGACGCGCTCGAGGGACAGCGGCTCTTCGGAGAGCCGGAACGCGCCGCCCGACACCGGCGGGATCAGCGCGACCTCGTCGCCCTCGGCGAGCGTGGCGTCCCGTTCCGCGTACGACCGGTTCACGGCATAGACGAGGCCGGCGGGCTCCTCGCCGAGCTCGAGGGCGCGCCACACGTCGTCGACCCGAGCGCCGTCCGCCAGCTCGAGCTCCACCTCCCGCGCGCCGCGCTGCTCGCGCAGGGCGGCGAACAGCTTCACGGCGACCCTCACGCGTCCAGCGTAACCCCGGTTGCCGGACCTGGGGCGTGTCATGTTACATCTGCCCCATGGCCATGGTCCTCCCCCGCGCGAACCTCAACGAACAGGTCTACGCGACCCTGCGGAGCCGCATCCTCGCGCGCGAGCACGGTCCCGGAGAGAAGCTCAGCCTGCACGAGCTGGCCGCGGAGCTGGGCGTCTCCCGGAGCCCCGTCCACCACGCGCTGACACGTCTCGTCTCGGAGGGTCTCCTCACGGTCAAGGCCCGGCGGGGTTACTTCGTCAGCCCGATCACAACGCGGGTGCTCGTCGAGGGCTACGAGGTCCGGCTCGCGCTCGAGCTGCACGCGGCGAACGTCACGGTCGAGACGGCGGAGGACGAGCGGATCGCCGAGCTCGGCGATCGGCTCGCCACGACGCAGGCGGCGATCTCCCACGAGGAGTGGGACACGGCGAACGCGGCGTTCCACGAGACCCAGGTCGATCTCGCGGGCAACCAACTGCTCTCGCGCTTCTACCGCGAGCTATCGGTCAACCTGATGATGCAGGTGATCCGCGGGGGCCACCTCGAGCAGGGCGAGTACCTCGTCACCGAGCACCGCGCGATCTACGAGTCGCTCGTCGCGCGCAACCGCGACGCGGCCCGCGAGGCGATCACCCGGCACGTGGAGACCGGTCGTCGCATCGCGCTCGAGGCCATCGAGCGCGCCGGGGGCAGCCTGTAGTTAGTCCGCAAGCGGGATTCCGCAGGAGCGGAATCCCGCGCTCGGATCCCCGCCTGCGGCGGGGCACATCCCTGAAGGCGTCGGCTTCGCCGCCGCAAACCCCCCGCAGGCCCGACAGTCCCCAGCTTGTTCGCAAGCGGGCTTCCGCAGGAGCGGAGTCCCGCGCTCGGATCCCCGCCTGCGGCGGGGCAGACCCCTGAAGGCGTCCGCTTCGCGGCCGCAAACCCCTCGCCAAGCCCGGCCGTCAGCGAAGGGCGACGTAGGATCAGGCGCGTGTCTGCAGCGACGCCGGAGCGACGCGTGACCGACTCGGGGATCGAGGTGAAGCCCGTGTACGGCCCGGACGACGCGGTGGGCCCCGCCGAACCGCCCGGCACGTTCCCCTTCACTCGTGGCCCGCACCCGGACATGTACCGCGGCAGGCCGTGGACGATCCGGCAGTACGCGGGTTTCGGGTCGGCGGAGGAGACGAACGAGCGCTTCCGCCGGCTGCTCGCGCAGGGCCAGACGGGCCTCTCCGTCGCCTTCGACCTGCCGACCCAGCTGGGCTACGACTCGGACGACCCGGTCGCGGAGGGCGAGGTCGGCCGGACCGGGGTCGCGATCGACTCGGTCGAGGACATGGCGCGCCTGCTCGAGGGGATCCCGCTCGAGGAGGTCTCGACCTCGATGACGATCAACGCTCCGGCTGCGCTCCTGCTCCTCTGTTACGAGCTCGTCGCAGCCGAGCGAAGCGTGCCGGGCGACGCGCTGCGCGGGACGGTGCAGAACGACGTGCTCAAGGAGTACGTGGCCCGCGGCAACTACATCTTCCCGCCGCGGCCGTCGATGCGGCTCGCGACGGACCTCTTCGCGTACTGCGCGGAACGGATCCCGCGCTGGAACACGATCTCGATCTCCGGCTACCACATCCGCGAGGCAGGCTCGAGCGCCGCGCAGGAGCTGGCCTTCACCCTGGCGAACGGCATCGCCTACTGCGACGCGGCGATTGCGGCCGGGCTCTCGCCCGACGCCTTCGGCGCCCGTCTCTCCTTCTTCTTCAACGCGCACAACGACGTCCTCCAGGAGGTCGCGAAGTTCCGGGCAGCGAGGCGCATGTGGGCCAGGATCATGCGCGACCGGTTCGGCGCGACGACCGCCGCGGCGCAGGCGCTGCGCTTCCACGCGCAGACCGGCGGCTCGACCCTCACGGCGCAGCAGCCGGAGAACAACCTCGTGCGTGTCGCAGCGCAGGCGCTCTCGGCCGTCTACGGCGGAGCGCAGTCGGTGCACACCAACGGGTTCGACGAGGCACTCGCCCTGCCGACGGAGCGCTCGGCGACGCTCGCGCTGCGAACGCAGCAGATCCTGATGCACGAGGCAGGCACGACGAGCACCGCCGATCCGCTCGGCGGGTCGTGGTACGTGGAGGCCCTCACGGACGAGCTGGAGGTCAAGGCGACCGAGCTGATCGCGCGGATCGACGAGCTCGGCGGCGCAGTCGCGGCGATCGAGGCCGGCTGGGTGCAGGAGCAGATCGAGGAGTCCGCGTTCCGCTGGCAGCGCGAGGTCGAGCAGGGCGAGCGCGTAATCGTCGGTATCAACCGATACGCGGTGGACGAGCCGGAGCGGATCGAGCTCCACCGGCTCGACCCAGCGATCGAGCGCGCCCAGCGTGAACGGACTGCGGCGCTGCGGACGGGCCGCGACGCGACCCGGGTCGAGGCGACGGTCGCCGACGTGCGCCGCGCCGCGGAGTCCTCCGAGAACCTCCTCCCGTCCCTCCGCGAGGCGCTCGCGGCACGCGCCACGATCGGCGAGCTCTGCGGCGCTCTCCGCGAGCTCTGGGGCACGTACGACGCCCGCTGACGACGCGTGCGGATCCTCCTCGTCTCGCAGATGTACCCCGGGCCGGACGCGCCCGAGCTCGGCACCTTCGTGGCGGAGCTCGAGGCCGGCCTGGCCGCGCGGGGACACGAGCTGGCGCGCGCGGTCGTCGACCGCCGCGGCGGACGATCGCGCCACCTGGCGCTCGCGTACCAGGTCGCGGCGACGGCTCGGCGGTTTCGGCCGGACGTCGTCTACGCGCACTTCCTCGTACCGGCCGGGCTCGTCGCGACGATCGCGGGGCGTGCGCCGGTCGTCCTCACCGCTCACGGGCAGGACGTGGCGAATGCCGAGCGGTCACGCGCAATCCGCGCTGCGACGCGGCTCGCCGTCCGTCGCGCGGCCGGCGTCGTCGCGGTCTCCGACTGGCTCCGAGAGCGGCTCGAAGCGGTCGTTCCGGAGGCCAGACGACGTGTGGAGGTGATCGATTGCGGAGTCGACCTGCTGCGGTTCGCGCCGAGACCGGCGCACGAGGCACGCTCCGCGGTCGGCTGGCATCCGGACGGTACGGGGTTCGTCTGCGTCGGAGGGCTGACGGAGCGCAAGAACGTCCTCCGCCTCGCGCGCGCGTTCGAGCGGCACGGTGAAGGCGGCCTGGCGTTCGTCGGCGACGGGCCTCTCCGAATGGCGCTCGCCGGGCGTCCCGGCGTGACGACGGTCGGCGCGGTGACGCACGATGACGTCGCGCATTGGCTCGACGCGGCCGACGTCGTCTGTCAGCCGAGCCTCGTCGAGCCGTTCGGCCTCTCCACCCTCGAGGCGATGGCCTGCGGGCGTTCCGTCGTCGCGACCCGCGTTGGCGGGCCACCCGAGTTCGTCCCGCCCGGCGCAGGCATCCTCGTCGACCCCGAGGACGAGACAGCGATCGTCGACGCCCTCGAGGCCGCGGCCAGGCTCCCCCGGCCGAACGACGCGGCACGCGAGGCTGCCGAGCGGCACGACATCCGCGCACAGGTCGCGCGAATCGAGGCCCTGCTGGGGCGCGCGGCCCCCGCCGCCGCGGGGGCCGTCGCCACGCCCTAGTGCGGGTCGGAAGGCGGCTGCGGAGGTGCCTGCTGCCGTTCCGGCTCGTCGCGCCGCGACGCGCCGTGGCGAGCCGCCTCGAAATCGTCGCGGAGGTTCGTGTCGCCCTCGACGATCACCCTGTGCGCGATCCACCCGAGCACCGCGCCGAGCGTCGGGAAGATCAGGTAGATCCAGTAGTCGGTGAACTCGGTGCCGACCAGCGCGGGCCCGAAGCTACGCGCCGGATTCACCGACGAGCCGCTGATCGGGATGATCGCGACGTGGATCGCGAGGAGCGTGAGCGGGATCGCGACGAGCGCGGTGCCGCGCACGCGCTCGCTCTTCGTCGACTGGAGGATCACCGCGACGAACAGCGCGGTCATCATCGTCTCGACCACGATCGCGGCCCAGTTGTCGCTCGCCTGCGTGGTCGTCCCGGCCACGACCGTGTCGTCGTACGCGATCAGCACGACGAGCGACGCCGCGATCGCGCCGAGGAACTGCGCGATCCAGTAGCCGATCAGGTCGTCCATCGGCATGCGCCGATCGAGAAACATGGCGAGCGAGACGGCCGGGTTGAAGTGCCCGCCCGAGACCTCCCCGAACGCGTAGAGGCCGACGAGCAGCGCGAGCCCGAAGCCGAGGGCGATCTCTACGACCGCCGCAGGCTCCCCCGCCCCACCCGCCGACACGATCGCGAACGAGCCGATCCCGACGAGCGTGAAGGTCCCCAGAGCCTCCGCGAGGTACTTCTGCATCTTCCCCATGTGCTGGCGCTCCCTTCCCGAGATGTCCGCGACATGGGGAGTCTTGCGAACGAGTCGGCCGTTTTCAGCCGGTGCGCGCGTCGAGGTCGGCGAGCCGCACCTCGACGAGCGGCCGCACGGCGTCCTCGAGGCCGGCCTCCTGCGCGGCGGCGAGCGCCTGCTCGTAGCTCTCGCGCACCTTTTCGGCCGCGACACCCTGCTTGAGGCGGTTGTCGCCGGTCACCAGGAGCCGCTGGATCTTCGCGCGAGCCTCGTCGCCGGTCGTCATGGCCGAACGGTAACGCTCGGTACCATGCTCGGTCGATGGTCTCGGTCTTCGCAGTCCTCCAGGTGATCCTCGGCGCCGCACTCGTCACGCTCATCCTGATGCACTCCGGGCGCGACGCGGGCTTCGGCGGCATCGGCTTCACGCCGACGTCGCAGGGCGGCACGCACATCGTCGAGCGCAACCTCACCCGGCTGACCGCGGCAGTCGGCGTGCTGTTCGGGGTGAACACCGTCGTGCTCTACCGGCTGCTCGCGTAACGCCGTCACCGCCGCCCACGCCGCGGCGTCCCGCGTTCGTTCTCCTGGCTCTCCGCACCACATGGCGTCGAGGCCGGAGGCCGGCTTTGCCAGCCGGTACCGCTATCATCGCGTGTCCACGCGCTGGTGGCGGAATTGGTAGACGCGCAAGGTTGAGGGCCTTGTGCCCTTTTGGGGCGTGGAGGTTCAAGTCCTCTCCAGCGCATGTACCGCGGGGGAACCCCTGGTTCCCCCGCGAGCCCTTCCTCCAGCGCAGCGACGCCACGACGCCGAGCCTGGCCTCCCGGCCGGCAAAGCCGGCCTCCGGCCGCGGTGGCACCGACCCCGATGATCCGAGACGGCGCGAAGGTTTGACGTCGTCCGGGAGGATCCGTACCCTTCACGACGAACATACGTTCTGTCGTCCCAATCAGGAGGGCTACCCGTGTCCGCCGAGACCACGCTGACCGCGCGCCAACAGGAGATCTGGCAGTTCCTCGTGACGTACGTCGACGGTCACGGCTACCCGCCGACCGTGCGCGAGATCGGCGAGGAGGTCGGGCTCGCCTCGCCCTCCACCGTCCACGCGCACCTCGCGAACCTCGAGCGTGTCGGGCTCATCCGCCGCGACCCGACCAAGCCGCGCGCGATCGAGCTCACCGGCCACCGTCGCGTCGTCGAGCCCGCCGCCGAGGCCGTGCCGCGCCTGCCGCTTCTCGGTCGCGTCGCCGCCGGCGGGCCGCTGCTCGCCGAGGAGAACGTCGAGGAAGTGGTCGCGGTGCCCGAAACCCTTGGTCGGGGTGCCGACTTCCTCCTCACCGTGCACGGGGACTCGATGATCGAGGCGGGGATCCTCGACGGGGACACGATCGTCGTGCAACGCCGTGACGACGCGCGGAACGGGGACGTCGTCGTGGCGCTCGCGGGTGAGGACGAGACGGCGGACGAGGCGACCGTGAAGACCTTCTACCGCGAGGCCGGCGGCCGGGTCCGGCTGCAGCCCGAGAACGCGGCGCTCGAGCCGATCTACGCCGAGCACGTGAAGATCCTGGGCAAGGTCGTGGGGGTGTTCCGGAGCCTCCGATGACGACGGCAGTGACACCCCTCGCCCGGACGCTCGACCAGGAGCTCTTGGCGCTCTCCCGCGGCGTGAGCCTCGAATGCCTCGCGTGCGGCGAGTTCGTCATGCGACTCCGCGGAGTCCTCGCGTGCCCGGAATGCCGCGCGCTACTGGCCGACGGGCGCGAGGTGCCGGAGGTCGTCATGCCGCACGCGAACGCCGCCTCGTAGCGCGGTGCGGCGAAGGGCTGTGTGGCAGGCCCCTCGCCGCTTGGTGCGTCGCGACCTAACCGACCGTCCCGCAGACGATCACGACGACCGGCTCCCAGTTGACCGCCGTCGCACTCGTCTCGGCGCCGACGACGCGCCAGGTGTTCTCGTCGACCGCGTACGACTCCTGGATCGCGATCGGCGGCGGCACAGCCTGCAGATGGTGCAGACGTCCGCCCCCGCCGAGGAGCTTCTTGCCGGCCGGGCACGTGGCCTCGCCGGTCTTCGGCGAGGAGCTGTCGAACGGGCCTACGATCGTGAACTTCCGCTCCCAACCGCTGATGCCGGGAGCGCCCTGCGCGCCTTGCGCCCCTGCCGGGCCGGCCTGCCCCTGGGGTCCCGCAGGCCCCGCCGGACCTGCTGCGCCGGCGGGGAGCTTCTTGAAGTCGACGGGCAGCAGTGAGCGGTTTTTGACGTCCAGCGTCGTCAGCGAGCCGTTGCGGACGTCGAGGCCACTCAGAGAGTTGTTCCTCACGTTCGCACCGGTGATGACGATGCCCGCGACCGCAGTCCCGGTCGAGGCGATGAAGAGGGCGACGAGCGCGATCGCGGTCGCCGGGCTGGGCAGGCGGATCATGGTGTGCTCCTTTCGTCTGGACGGGTCCACTGCACGTCGAACCCGTCTGAGTGCGAATCCTTACGCGATCGCGACGGCGTACACTGGCAGTGCAGGCCGGGTGGCCGCGGGCGGTTTCGGCCGTCCGAGGAAAGTCCGGACACCGTAGGGCAGGACGCTGGGGAAACCCCAGGCGGCGAAAGCCGACGGAAAGTGGAACAGAGAGGAGACCGCCGGCGCGCATGCGTCGGTAAGGGTGAAACGGTGGGGTAAGAGCCCACCAGCGCCGTGGTGACACGGTGGCTCGCCAAACCCCGTCCGGTGCAAGGCGAAGCAGGTCCCGCTGACGCAGCCCGCCGAGGGACCGGGTACGCCGCTCGAGCCTCCGGGGAACCGGAGGTCTAGATGGATGGCCATCCACGACAGAATCCGGCTTACAGGCCTGCTACGGAAAGCCCCCGCACGCGGGGGTTTTCTATTGCATCGCGCTCGCGTCGCCCCGGGCGAGCGCGCCCAGCTGCGCCTCACTGATCCCGTGCACCAGAGGATCGGCGTGGCGATGCACGAGGCGCCACTCGGATCCTGCGCGGCGAAAGACCAACGTCACGCGCAGCGACAGGTCCTGCTCCCGGAGATCCCCGACCGTGCCGTGCTGGCGTTCGATCGCCACCAACACGGCAAGCTCCCCGGACGCATAGGTCTGGAAGACCTCCAACTCCGCTTCGCCGGCGTGGAAGTAGCGGGATAGCGCTTCCAGCGCCTCGTCCGACTCGTCGAAGCCACGCCTCGGCTCTCCACCGAACGGCGCCATGAGCGTGAAGTCGTCCGCGTGGCGCATGAGCTGCGCGTACCGACGCATTTCGCCCCGGATCAACGCGGAGGCGGCTTCCGCCATTCGCCCGATCAGCGCGGCGACGTCCTGGTCGCTGATCCGCGCCATTCCGGCTCAGCCTACTCGTCGGTCGGCGGCGCCTCGATCCGGCGTCCAGCCAATCCGAGGTGACCCGGGATGCGTACTCCCTCCTGGGCCGGCAACAGAAAGGAGCTCGATGCGATGAGAGACAAGGGACCCACAGCGACGATCACCGGCGGCCGGCTTGGCGCCGTCGCGATAGGACTCCTGGGACTGGCGTTTCTGCTCGCGTGGCTCGCGCTTTCGCCGCGTGCGGGCGCAGCCGAGCAGCGCACCACGGCCACTCGGTACACCGTCGGCGTGGCGACGACCCCGCTCGGGAAGATCGTGGTCGACAGCCGCGGTCGGTCGTTGTACCTCTTCGAGGCAGACAAGAAAGGCAAGAGCGCCTGCTACGGCGCCTGTGCCAAGGCGTGGCCGCCTGTGCTCGTGGTCGGGACACCGAAGGCCGGGCCCGGCGCTCGGGCCGCGTTGGTCGGCGTCCTCCACCGCAAGGACGGCAAGGAGCAGGCGACCTACCGCGGCCACCCGCTCTACCGCTTCTTCAAGGACACGAAGAGCGGCCAGGTCAAGGGCCAGGGCCTCGACTTCTTCGGAGGCGAGTGGTACGTCCTCACGCCCACGGGCATCAAGCTCGAGCACCAGGCGTCGACGGACGACAACTCGGGCACGACCACCGGCGGCGGCACGACCACCGGCGGCGGCACGACCACCGGCGGCGGCACGACCACCGGCGGCGGCTACGGCTAGCCGAAAACGACCGGCCCGACGTCCGGCGGCAGCCTGCGGACGTCGGGCCGGTCGACTGGCGGTCGCTCTTACTAACCACTAAGATCCATTGAGTGGTTAGTGGTGTTGTCGAGCGGCCGACGCGGTATCGCCGGGTCGTGGACGGACTCGTCCTCCCCGCTGCGATCGCGACGCATCCGTCGCTCGACTTCTGCAACACGTACGCGGGGTGGAACGAGGCCGCGTCGCACGACTACCTCGCGACATACGCCCACCTCGCAGTCTGGACGCGCGAGGCAGGCCTGCTCGACGAACGATCGACGATGGGCGCGCTCGAGCGCGCCGACGTCGACCCTCGCGGCGCAGCTCGCCAGCTCCGGCGAGCCCGCTCCCTCCGGCACGCGCTCTACGGGGCGTGCACCGATCCCGCGAGCGACACGGCGTGGCACGCGGTCGCCGCGGAGGCGCGCGCGGCAGCGTCGCAGGCGGTGCTGCGCCGGGACGGGGCGCCCGGTCGTCGCTGGTCGATCTCACCCGACGTCGGTCTCGAACGACCGGTGCTCGAGCTCGCGCGCGAGGCGGCGGACCTGCTTGCGAGCACCGACCTGCGGCACGTCAGGGCCTGCCCGGGCACCCACTGCGGTTGGCTCTTCGTCGACCCGAGCGGCCGCCGCCGCTGGTGCACGATGGAGGTCTGCGGGAATCGGGCCAAGGCCCGCCGCCATGCAGAGCGACAGCGGGCAGCCCGTGCCGTGGACCGGAGGGACGGCTGACGATGCTGCAGTACGCCGTGCGACGCGTGCTGTGGACGATCCCTGTCCTCCTCGTTTGCATGACGCTCCTCTTCGTGCTGATGCGCGTCGGGGGAGGCAACTTCCTGAGGCATCCCCCGCCAGCGGGGCTTTCGAACGTCGCGTGGGTCAAGTACGGCGACCCGAAGCCCGAGTCGATCACGCGGAACATCGAACGGCGGCTCGGTCTCGACCTGCCCTGGTACGGCCAGTATCTCCACTACGTCCACTCGCTCGCGCGGCTCGACTTCGGCCCGACGTTCACGTTCACGGGTCGCTCGGTGAACTCGATCCTGCGTGAGCAGGGCCCGATCACGCTCGAGCTGGCGCTGCTCTCGCTCGGGTGGGCGATCGCGCTCGGGATCCCCATCGGGGTGGCGGCCGGCCTTCGACGGGGAACGCTGCTCGACCGTGCGGTGACGACGCTGACGGCGCTCACGATGGGGCTCCCGCTGTTCTTCGTCGGCACCGTCTTCGCCTGGCTGTTCGCGGTCAAGCTCGGCCTCGTCCCGCCCTACGGCTGGGGCGGCTGGCGGACGAAGCTCGTGCCCGTGTTCGTGCTCGGACTGATCCCCTTCTCCCAGGTCGTCCGGGTGCTCCGGTTCGAGATGCTCGAAGTGCTCGGCCGGGATTACGTGCTCGTCGCGCAGGGCAAGGGGCTCCGCCACGGGCGCGTCGTCCGGACGCACGTGCTCCGGCCCGCGCTGATTCCACTCGCCTCGATGCCGGGACCGATGCTCGGACAGCTCGTGGCGGGACTGTTCGTCGTCGAGTGGATCTTCTCGATCCCCGGACTCGGCCGGTACTTCATCGCCGCCGCCGAAGTCGGCGACTACCCGGTCATCCTCGGCCTGACGATCGCGCTGACGTTTGCGATCGCCGCTGCGAACCTGCTGTCCGATATCGCACTGGCTGTGCTCGATCCCCGCATGCGCGACGCCGACGCGGCGGCGTGACCGCGTCACCCCATACGTTCCTCGTGGAGGGCGACGAGATGGCGCACATCCTCACGCTGATGACTCCGGGCTGCGGCGAGCAGTCTTCGTCAAGGGCGGACGCGCGCCCGACGCCCGGACCTGCCTCCGCCCGGCCCGTTGGACATCGAGAGGCTCGAGCAAGTCGCGCCGCTCTACGGCATGGAGATCGTCGGCCCGCCGCTCGCGCGGTCGTGAGCGCCCGCGACCGGCGCCGCCGGTCGCTACGGTCGGAAGCGATGGCGAGCGTCAGGGTTAGGCTCGACCCCGTCCCCGAGACCCTCCTGTGGACTCTGTGGCATCGGGCCGTGGAGGCCAAGCGCGGCGACCGGGTGCTCGACGACCCGCTCGCGGTCGAGCTCGTCGACCGCATCGACTTTCCGTTCGTCGAACGATTCGGTGACGGCGAGAAGCTCTCCCAGTGGCAGGCACTACGTGCCCGTTGCTTCGACGACGCTGTCCGCGGCTTTCTCTCGCGTCGCCCCGGTGGCACCGTCGTCGCGCTCGGGGAGGGGCTCGAAACGCAGCTCTGGCGGGTCGACGACCGCCGCGTCCGGTGGATGTCGGTCGACCTCCCGGAGGTGATCCAGCTCCGCCGCGAGCTCCTCCCTGTCCACGAGCGGGCCCAGATGGTCGCGGCGTCGGGTCCTCGAGCCGACTGGCTCGACGCCGTTCCGGCCGGGACGGACGTGCTCGTGACGGCGCAGGGCGTGCTGATGTACCTCGCACCGGACGACGTCCACCGCCTCGTGACGCGGTGAGCCGAGCGCTTCCGGTCAGGCGCGCTCGTCTTCGACGCCGTCCCCCGCTGGCTCGTCGAGCGAAACCGCCGCGGGGGGCTTCGCACGGAGACGGGCTACGCGCCGCCGGCCTGGAGCTGGGGGCTCGACCGGGACGAGGAGCACCGCGTGCGCGCGCTGCCCCACGTCGCGTCGCTCGCCACCCTTCGGCTCCCACGCGGTCGCGGGGTCGCCCACGGCTTGATGCTGCCGCTCGTCACGCGCCTGCCTGCAGTGCGGCGGCGCCTGCTGTCGGTCCTCGTCGCGCGTTTCGCGTAACCGCCGATGAGCGGTCGTGTCGAAGCTCAGGTGCGGACGAACCGGAGCAGCTCGGAGAGGTGGGCGTGCGCCAGGCAGACCACGGTGTCCGCTCCGCCGTAGTAGATCGTCACCCTGTCGGCGGCGGCGTCGACCAGGGCCGCACACGGGAAGACGACGTTGGGGACATCTCCGACCTGCTCGTACAGCTCGTGCGGCGCGAGCAGGTATCGCGTCCCCCGGGCAACGACGCGCCACGGCTCGTCGAGGTCGAGCAGGGCCGCGCCCATCGAGTAGACGAAGCCGTTGCACGACGTGAGCACGCCGTGGTACAGGACGAGCCAGCCCTCGGCCGTCTCGATCGGCGTCGGCCCGGCTCCGATCTTCGTCGACTGCCACGAGAGCGGGATGGGCGCCATGACGTGGCGGTGGCGGCCCCAATGCACGAGGTCGGGGCTCTCCGAGTAGAAGACGTCACCGAAGGGCGTGTGGCCGCCGTCGCTCGGCCGGTTGAGCATCGCGTAGGCGCCCCCGATCCGACGCGGAAAGAGGACGCCGTTCCGGTTGAACGGGAGAAAGGCGTTGTCGAGCTGTGTGAACGTCCTGAAGTCCGTGGTGTGCGCGAGGCCGATCGTCGGCCCGTGGTAGCCGTTGCACCAGGTCACGTAGAACCGATCCTCGAGCCAGGTCACCCGCGGGTCGTACGCGTGCTCGAACCGCTCGGCGAGATCGGCGACGCGTGCGTCCGCCGCCGTGAACGAGATCGGCTCGGGATCGATCGTCCAGTCGACGCCGTCGCCGCTTCGCCCGGCGTGGATGTTCATCAGCCGGCGCGTGTCGTCGACGCGGAACACCCCCGCGTAGCCGTCCTCGAACGGCACGACCGCAGAGTTGAAGATGCTGTTCGCCCCGGCGACGTCGTCGCGCGTGACGATCGGGTTGCGGCTCGAGCGCCAGACGACGTCGCTCGTCCCGGCGGGCCGGTCCTCCCACGGGAGCTCAGGGGCGACGTCGCCCGCCCTCTGCTCTGCGGCGCTCGTCACGGCGTCCGCTCCCCTCCGCCCGCACCGGTCGCGACGAGGTGGTCCGGCTCGACCTCCACGAGAGCCTCCACGTCCCCCGTCGGCTCGGCGGCCGGACGAGGCGTCGTCTCCGCCCACTTCGTGTGCAGCTGCGGCACCGACGAGAGAAGCATCCGCGTGTACGGGTGGAGCGGGTTCCCGAACACCTTCTCGGTGGTGCCCATCTCGACGATCTCGCCTCGCTGCAGGATCACGACGCGGTCGCAGATGTAGTTGCCGAGCGAGAGGTCGTGGGTGATGAAGAGGATGCCGAGGCCGCGTGCCTTCAGGTCGCCGAGCAGGTTGAGCACGTCGATCCGGGTCGACGCGTCGAGCATGCTGATGATCTCGTCGGCGACGAGCAGCCGGATGTCGAGCAGGAGCGCGCGCGCGATGAGCATTCGCTGGAGCTGGCCGCCGCTCAGCTGATGCGGGTACTTGCCGAGGCACGTCGGCGGGCTTGAGCCGGACGGCGTCGAGCGACGCGCTCGACCTTCTCGTCCCACTCGGCGCGTCCGATTCCGGGGAAGAAGCCCTTCGACGAGCGTGAAGCACCCGGTCGGCCTTGAAGATCGGGTTGTACGAGCTGAACGGATCCTGGAAGACACCCTGCACGTCGGCGTAGTACGCGCGTGAGCCGTCGCGTCTCGAGCCGCGAGACGTCCTGCGCCGTCGAACGTGATCGTCCCTTCCGTCACCCGCGAGAGCCGCGAGGATCATCCGGCCGATCGTGCTCTTCCCGCTCCCGCTCTCGCCGATCAGCGACACGACCTCGCCGGTGGCGACCTGGAAGCTGACGTCGTTCACGGCGCGCAGGCGCGTCGCGCCGAACGTCCCGACCTTGTAGACCTTCGAGCACGCCGTCGAGCGCGAGCATCAGGCCGCCGCCCTCCAGCACGCGACCTCGTGGCCCGGCTCGACCTCGACGAAGGGCGGCGCTTCCTCGCACTTCGCGAACGCGAGCGGACAACGGTCGCGGAACCGGCAGCCGGCCGGTGGCGTCGAGCAGCGACGGCGGCCTGCCGGGGATCCCGGCCAGGCGCGTCTCGTCGAAGCGGACACCGACCTCCGGGAGCGACGAGATGAGGAGACGCGTGTACGGGTGGCGAGGCGCGGTGACGATCGTCTCCGCAGGCGCCTTCTCGGCGAGCTTGCCCGGCGTACATGACGAGGATCGTGTCGGCGACCTGGTAGAGGACCGAGAGGTCGTGGGTGATCACGATCATGCTCTTCACGAAGCCGCGGTCGCGGAACTCGACGAGCAGCTCGGCCACCGCGCGCTGGCTCGACACGTCGAGCGCGGACGTGACCTCGTCGGCGATCAGCAGCGACGGGTCGAGCAGCGTCGAGATGACCATCACCATGCGCTGCTTCATGCCACCCGAGAGCTCGATCGGGATAGCGGTCGAGCACGTCCTCCGAGAGGCCGACGAGCTGGAGCCGGCGGACGAGCTCGGGGCAGCACCGTGTCGAAGGCGACGCCCCGCGACTCGAGCAGCTCCCGCGCGACCGTGCCGACCTTCCGCGTCGGCGTTGAGCGCGCTCATCGAGTACTGCGGCACGATCGAGACGTCGCTGAAGCGAAACGCGTTCATCTTCGCGTCGTTCCAGATCGGAAGCTCGCGGCCGTCGAGCTCGACGCGGCCGCGGACGTACCTCATGCGCGAGTCCATGCGGATCAGGCTCTTCCCGAGCGTCGACTTGCCGCAGCCCGACTCACCGGCGAGGCCCATGATCTCGCCGTCGGCGATCTCGAACGTCGCGCCGTCGACCGCCTTCACGTCGCCGCGGAGCGAGCGGTAGTAGACGGTGAGGTCGTCGACGGCGAGGCTCACAGCTCCCTCAGCTTCGGGTTGAAGACCTCGTCGAGTCCGACGTTCATCACGTACAGACCGCCGACGATCGCGATGATGCCGAGCCCCGGCGGCAGGAACCACCACCACGAGCCGAGCAGGAGCGCCGACGCGAGAAACGCGTTGTTCATCATCAGCCCGAGCGAGATCGACTGGGATGGCCCGAGCCCGAGGAAGTCGAGCGAGGCGCCGATCAGGATCGCGCCGCCGAACAGGAGGATGAACATCATCAGCAGGTACGAGCTCATGTTCGGTGCGATCTCCGTCGCGATGATCTGCCGGGTGCTGCGCCCGCTGAGGCGCGCGACGTCGACGAACTCGCGCGTCTTCAGCGAGAAGGTCTGCGAGCGCACCGCGCGTGCTGCCCACGGCCACGAGGTGAGCCCGATGAGCACGGCCTCGGTCGAATAGCTCTGCACGCTGAGGTAGGCGGCGACGATGATCAGGATCGCCAGCGTCGGGATCACGAGCACGACGTTCGTGAGCATGTTCAGGACGTCGTCGATCCACCCGCCCCGGTAGCCGGCGGTGAAGCCGATCGCGGCCCCGAGGAGCCAGGCGATCCCGCCGCCGAGCGCCCCCGACGAGGAACGCCGCGCGGAGCCCGTAGACGAACTGCGCGAACACGTCCTGACCGAACGAGGTCGTGCCGAACCAGTACTCGGACGAGGGCGGCTGGTCGGTCGGGCCCGTGAACTCGAGTGGCGTGTGATCGGTCAGGAGCGGGCCGACGAGCGCGAGCGCGAGGCACGAGAGCACGACGCCGACCCGAGCACGAACTTCCAGTTGCGGAGCGCGAAGTAGAGGAACTCGGAGCGGACGTGGGGCGTCGCGGGCTCCCCGGGCGCGAGCGCCGGCGCGACCGGCGTCGTGACCGCCTCGGCCTGCGCCGCATCGCCGAGCGCGACGCCCGCGCCGGGGTCCGTCGACCGCCATCAGCTGCCGCCCTGCATGCCGACGCGCGTGCGCGGGTCGATCACGACGTACGCGACGTCGATCACGAAGTTCGCGATCAGGACGCCGATGATCAGGAACAGGAAGATGCCCTGGATCAGGAAGTAGTCGCGGTTCTGGATCGCGGACAGGGTGAGCGTGCCGAGGCCGGGGTAGGAGAACACGATCTCGACGACGATCGCGCCCGCGACGACCGCGCCGAGCGCGAGCGCGAGCCCCGTGATCTGCGGCAGGAGTGCGTTGCGGTAGGCGTACTTGCGCACGAGCTTCGTCGGCGCGCCGAGTGCCGCCAGGTAGTTCGAGTAGTCGGCCTCGAGCTCGTAGATGATCATGTTCCGCATCCCGATCGCCCAGCCGCCGAAGGCGACGAGGAACAATGCCGAGAACGGCAGGATCCAGTGGTAGAGGAAGCTCGTCACGAACTCGAGCGACCACGCCGGCTGCAGCGTCGAGGCCGTAAGCGCCCGACACGGGAAAGATCGCCCAGCGTCGAGGCGAACAGCCAGACGAGCACGATCCCGAGCCACATCTGCGGGGTCGCGGTGAGCACGTAGCTCGCGGGCAGCACGGTGTTGTCGAGCACCTTGCGGCGGGCGGCCATAGCGCCGACCTTGTTCCCGGCCCAGAAGCTGAGCACGATCGCCGGCACGAGCAGCGCGAGCGTGTAGGGCAGCGCGCTCATGATCAGCTCGTTGACCGAGGTCGGGAAGTTCTGGATGCTCCGCCCGAGATCGCCGTGGAAGAGCGCCGCCCAGAAGTTCAGGTACTGCTTCCAGATCGGGACGTCGAACCCGAACGCCTGCGTGTAGTAGCCGGACAGCGCCGCCTCGGACGACGGCTGCGCCTGCATGCGCGAGAGAAGGCCTTCGATCGGGTCGCCGGGCATGAAGCGCGGGATCGCCCAGTCGATCGTCACCGCGACCCAGAACGTGACGAGGTAGATCAGCACTTTCCGCGACAGGTAGCGCAGCACTCAGATCCCTCCCACCGGCCGCCCTCCGACGACGGCGGCCTCCCTCCCGGTATGGAGCCGGGAGGGAGTGCCGCCGGGTCATCGGATCGACGCTTGTCGCTCTAGCCCGCCTTCGGGCGAAGGTGGGTGAGCATGTCGATGCTCGTCATCTGCCAGTAGTTCCGCCACGAGCTCGGGGTGTACTGGTTCGCGCTCGAGGACGGCCAATTCGTCCAGTACTGCGTGTTCACCATCGACCACATGCCGTTGTACCAGAGCGGGATCGCCGGGCAGGTTCTGCAGGAATCGCTTCTGCAGGCTCGTCATGATCGTCTGGTACGCCTTCGTGTTCGTCGAGGGTGTCCTGTCCAGCTTCTGGGTGAGGTTCCACGCGGTCTGATCGGTGAACCGCTCGTAGTTCATCGTGGTCTGGTTGTCGGCGATCGGCAGCTGGTAGATGTACTGGTAGTACGTCCACGGCGTGTTGCTCATCTGCCGGTCGTTGCCGAGCAGCAGGTCGAACCTCCCGTGCCCGCGGTCGTCGACGAGCGTCGCGTAGTCCGGGTAGCCCGGCGTGATCTTGATGCCGACCTGCCTTCGCGCTGTCGGAGATGACCTGGATCGCGGTCATCCAGTCGGACCATCCGTTCGGGACGACGATCTTGAGATCGATCGCCGACCCGTCCTTGTTCTCGACGTACCCGTCGCCGTTCGTGTCCTTGTAGCCGGCGGCCGCGAGGATCGCCTTGGCCTTGGCGGGGCTGTACGAGAAGCCGTACTGCGCGACGACCTTCTTGTCGATCCACTTGTTCCAGATCGGCAGCAGGCCGGTCGGGCTCGCCGTGTTCACGAGCCCCTGGTAGGCCTTGTCGATGATCTGGTCCATGTTGATCGACTCGGCCAGCGCCCGCCGGAACTTCGGGTCGTTGAGCGGCTTCTTCGTCGTGTTCGGGAACAGCCAGGTCGTGTTCGCGCCGAGGTGGTAGGGCGCCTTCGGGATGAACGTCTTGAACTCGCCCTTGATCGCGGACTTTGGCGCGAAGTTGTTGAACAGGTCGATGTTCCCGGCGAGCAGATTCGACAGAGCGGCGGCGTTCGTGCCGTTCTTGATGTCGACGACGTACTGCGGGCCGACGTTGAGCCCGAGCTGCCTTCGTCGCCCACCAGTTCGGATTCTTCTTCCACACGACCGTCTTCGACGCCGCTCCGATGCCCGACTGGTAGACGTACGGCCCGGTGCCGACGAGCTTCTTCGGGTTCTGGAGATTGCCGGTCGTGAGGTCCGTGTTGCTGTAGCCCTTGAAGACGTGCTGCGGGACGACCACGACGTTGAAGCGGTAGAAGTCGAACTCCTGGTAACCCGGGCTTCGCCCGAACGTGAAGACCACCGTGTTGCCGCGAACCGCCACGTGCTTGAGCCCGGTGTCCGTCCACAGCGGATGTTGCGGGTGGGTCGGGATCTTGAGGAGGTTGAAGCTGTAGGCGACGTCGGCCGGAGTCAGCGCCGTGCCGTCGGTCCACTTCACGCCCGTGCGGATCGTCATCACGTAGGTCTGCTTCGAGACCCACTAGCCGCCCGTGGCGAGCCACGGGATGAACGTGTCCTTCAGCGGGTCGTAACGGAACGGCGTCTCGTACGCGAAGCCGACGAGCCCGGTGACGTAGTCCCAGTTCTTCGCCGGGTTGAGATCGTTGTTCGGCGACCACTGGTTGCCGCTCATGTAGAACGTCTGCGCGCGCGGCAGCGCCAACGCCGTCTGTGACCCAGCGCCGGCCCCGCCGGCCATCAGTGCGGCGACGACTGCGGCGAGAACCGCCGCCGCGGCGAGGGCGCCGACACCTCGTGCCCTACGGGTTGACATCACTCTGAGTTCCCTCCTTGTACGGGCTTCGGCTGCGCCTGCCGGAGACCGAGACGCGGTCGACGCCTCGCCCGATTGAGACGACGAGATCGCCCTTCGGGTTCGAGCGTCCTGGCAGCTCCGACGTCGGAGTCATCGAGCGCACGCCCGCACTTCATCACTTATCCGGTTAAGTGTCAACCATGATTCACGAAGCCGCGGGGTTCGGCGTCCGTGCGCGGCCGGTGCTGCCGCGCGTCGTGAGGTCGCCCCGTTCGGTCTCGACGTCGCCGACGGCCTGGCCGTCGATCGCAGCGAGGAGGTGTCTCGTAGCGGCACTCCCGTACGCCTCGATGTCGCGCGTGATGGCCGTGAGCGGCGGGTGCACGACCTGGCTGATGAGCGAGTCGTCCCAGCCGATGATCGAGACGTCGTCCGGCACGGCGAGACCCATCTGCTGCGCGACGCCGAGCCCGGTGACCGCCAGCAGATCGCTGTCGAACACGATGGCCGTCGGCCTCCCCGGCGCCGTGAGGAGACGCCGCGTCGCGCGGGCTCCACTCTCGGCCGTGTAGTCGGTCTCGACGATCCGGCCCTCGAGCCCGAGGTCGCGGGTGGCACGCTCGAACGCCGACGCCCGCTGCGTCGTGTGCACGAAGTCGCCGACGCCGGTGACGTGGGCGAGGCGCGTGTGCCCGAGTGCGGCGAGGTACTGCACCGCCTCGGTCACGACTTGGCCCTCGTCATGCCAAACCGCTGGTATTTGCTGATTTTCAAGCGGGCCGCCGACGATCACGGCGGGAAGTCCAAGGCGGACGAGCTCGTCGACGCGGGGGTCGTCGACGCGCAGGTCGACGACGAGGACGCCGTCCACCCGGTGCTCGCCGAACCAGCGCCGGTACACCGCGATCTCCTCCTCGACGTCGCGGACGAGCTGGATCGTCAGAGCGACCGAATGCTTGGCGAGCTCGAGCTCGACGCCGGCGATGAACTCCATGAAGAACGGCTCGAGCGCGATCGTGCGGGCGGGTCGGGCTAGCACGAGGCCGCATGCGTCGGCGCGCGCAGCGGAGAGCGCGCGCGCCGCGCGGTTCGGATACCAGCCGAGCTCCTCCGCGATCGCGAGGATCCGCTCTCGCGTCTTGTCCGAGACGCCGGGGCGACCGTTCAGGGCATACGAGACGGCTCCTTTCGAGACCCCCGCGCGCTCCGCGATGTCGCGGATCGTGACGCGACCGCCGCGCGGTTCCGTCCCACGTTGCGGTTCCTGCTTGCCATGAGCGAGCTGAGACGTATGATCCTCCTTTACCGGTTCAGAGAATGCACACTACATCGAACGACAGAGGGCATGTCTTTCCACCCCGGTTCGCCTGGGGCGCCGCCACCGCGGCGTACCAGACCGAGGGCGCGGCGAACGAGGACGGCCGAGGCGAGAGCATCTGGGACCGCTTCACGACGCTTCCGGGCCGCGTCGCCAACGGCGACACCGGTCGGGTGGCCTGCGACGCGTACCACCGCTACCCGGAGGACGTGCGCCTCATGCGGGAGCTCGGTCTCGACGCGTACCGCTTCTCGATCGCGTGGCCGCGGGTCGTCCCCGAGGGCCGTGGCACCGTGAACGAGGCCGGGCTCGACTACTACGACCGCCTCGTCGACGAGTTGCTCGCGAACGGCATCGAGCCGTACCCGACCCTCTACCACTGGGATCTGCCGCAGGCGCTCGAGGACCGCGGGGGCTGGCCGGTGAGGGACACGGCCGAGGCGTTCGCGGAGTACGTCGAGGTCGTCGTCGCGCGGCTCGGCGACCGGGTCTCCCGCTGGATCACGCAGAACGAGCCGTGGGTCATCGCGTGGCTCGGCTACGGGCGAGGCGAGCATGCGCCCGGCCGGCGGAGCGACCGCGACGCGCTCGCCGCGGCCCACCACGTGCTCCTCTCGCACGGGCGCGCGGTCGAGGTGATCCGACGCGACCGGCCGGACGCCGAGGTCGGCATCACCATCGACGTGATCCCGATCCACCCGCTGACCGCCGCCGAGGAGGACCTCGTCGCGACCTGCGAGGAGGACGGGTTCCGCAACAGGTGGATCCTCGATCCGGTGCTGCGGGGGCGCTACCCCGAGGACATGGTGCGTCGCTTCGCGCGCATCCTCCCCTCGATCGAGGACGGCGATCTCGAGGCGATCTCCGCGCCGATCGACTTCCTCGGCGTGAACTACTACCGCCGGCACGTCGTCAAGGCCGGCGCGAACGGGTCGGGGCCGATCGTCGTCGAGGTCGAAGGCGGGGAGCACACCGTGGTCGGCTGGGAGGTCTACCCGGACGGCCTCTACGAGTTGCTCGTCCGGCTGCACGAGGACTACGATCCGCCCCCGCTCTACGTCACCGAGAACGGCGCGGCGTTCGGCGACACGCGACGGAACGGCACCGTCGAGGATCCCGAGCGGGCGTCGTACCTCGAGCGTCATCTCGCGGCCGTCGCACGCGCGATCGGACACGGAGTGCCCGTCGACGGCTATTTCGTCTGGTCGCTGCTCGACAACTTCGAGTGGGCTCGCGGCTACGGGCCCCGCTTCGGGCTCGTGTACGTCGACTACGGGACGCTCGAGCGGGTTCCCAAGCAGAGCTACCACTGGTACCGAGACTTCATCGCCGGGCAGCGGAACGGCGTCGCGCCCGGGCATTCCTAGGTCCGCGAGCCCGCCTGAACGGACGGACGCGACGTTTCGGTCAGGGGGCGTAACGGAAGATTGCGGCCACCGAGCCGGCGCCGGGGATGTCGTCCTGCCGCACCGCGAGGACGCGGCCGCCGGTCAGCCAGACGCGGCGTGCGATCTCGTCGAGGACGCCGTAGTTCACCGCGTCTCCGGCCTCGTCGAACGTCACCGCGCCGTCCTCGTCGATCGAGCCTGGCATCGACTCGTCGATGTCGACCAGCACCGTCTCGACGAGCCCGTAGGTCGCCGCGCGGGCGACATCGGCCACGTCGGCCGAAGCGCGATGCTGGGAAGAACGCAGGGCGTACAGCTCCCTCAACCGCGCGAGCTCCGCCGCGTACAGCTCGTCGAGCACTGTCCGGGCGCTCGCGACGAGCTCGGCGTCGGAGGTGGTCTCCGGGTTGCCCGGGATCGTCGTCGCGGCGAGGTGCGGGTACGTGCTCATGGATCGGTAGATGGAGTCGAGCGGCTCCGTCGCGGCCAGGATCAACGGCAGGTCGAGCCCGCTCAGGAGCGGGCGCAGCGCCTGGTCGATCTGCCGCGCATACTGGCGGATCCGCACCTTCTGCCCCTCCGAGCCCTGCAGGCGCCGGGCGGGCGAACGGTCCGCGATCGAGGACTTGCCGACGGCGCTGGCGACGTCTGCGGGAAGATCGACGACCGCGATCTCGAACGGCTCGACCTCCGGGGCGACCTCCAGCAGGCGCACCGAGCCCTGCGCGAGTGCGAGCACGAACGCCGTGTGCGGGAACGTGACCGCTCGCAGGAGAGGCTTCACGTGGAATCGATCGGATACCTCGACGAGGTTGCCGAGACGATTGGGCAGCCGAAACGTCCTTATCGTCGCGGGTGTCGCGAACAGGGCGAGGCTTCGCGCCTGGTAGCGCCAGAGCTCGCCGTCGTCGATCACGTCGCCGATCGACTCCTCGATCGCGGCGACGTCGCGGCCCGCCGCGCCTGTCTCTCGGAGCTGTCTTGCAGCCTCGCCAGCCAGGTTCCGCAGCTCGATCCGCTCTGCCTCGCCGCGTGATGCCGGCTCCGTCGCCAGGTAGATCGAGACGCTCCACGGCTGGCGAGCCTCGAGCAGCTCCTCGAGCTGGGCGCGTGCGGGCAGGTCGGTGTGCAGGATCATTGCCGGCCGAGCCCAACCGAGACGCGCCCGGGAACGACCGGGTCTTGGTCACTCCAGGGGAAGTTGATCCAGAGATCGGTGCGGTGCCAGACGTAGTCGCACTTCACGAGCGAGCGCGACTTCTCGTAGAGCACCGCCGTGCGCACCTCCCCGACCTTACCGGCGCAGAACTCACCGACGCTCTCGAGCGTGTGCCCGGTGTCGGCGACGTCGTCCACGATCAGGATCCGCGCGTCGTCGAGGTCGACGAAGTCCGGTGCCGGCGGCAGGATCCTCGGCACCTCGAGGCGCTCGTCGACACCGGTGTAGAACTCGACGTTCATCGTGTAGACGTTCTTCACGGCGAGGGCGTAGCCGAGCGCGCCGCCGACGAGCAGCCCGCCGCGGGCGATCGAGAGGATCATCTCCGGCGCGTACCCGTCGTCTGCGACCTGCTTGGCGAGGTCGCGCGTGGCCGTCCCGAAGAGCTCCCACGTGAGGATCGCGCGCTCCTCCGCCACCGGACGAACCTACACGACCTCCCCGAGCCAGTCCCGCACAGCCGCGCGCAGCTCGGCGAGGCCCGACCGCAGGGCATGGTCGCCCGGCACGACCGCGACGGTGCGCCGCGGGCCGACGGGCGGGATGCCGAAGCGGTCGTTCGCGCCTTGCACGACGAGCGTCGGCACCGAGACGGCATCGAGCTCCGGCAGTCGGCTGACCGGCTCACCGCCCGAGCGGCGGGCGGGTGGGACGAGCGGGAAGGCGAGGCACAGCACGCCGACGGCGCCGAGCGCCTCGGCCGTGCGACAGGCGACTCGGGCGCCCGACGACCGTCCGCCGACGAGCAGGCGCAGGCCCTCGAGCTCGTCGGCACGGAGCGCCTCGATCACGGTGCGCCAGGCCGTGTCCAGTTGAGGTGCAGGCGCCGGGCTTCTCCGGCCGGCGACGCGGTACGGCTGCTCGACGAGCACGACCGTCACCTCCTGCCCGATCGCCGTCTCCGTCGCGGCGACGAGATCCCGCGCGGTGACGCCTCCCCCGGCGCCGTGACCGAGCACGAGTGCCGCGCGCGGCTGGTCGACGGGATGTGCCTGGATGCGCGCCGCGCCGTGCGGGGTGTCGATCTCACGGACGACAACCGCTTTCCCACTCATGTCCTCAGGCGTCGAAGCACCCACGCGCAGACGATTCCACACCGCGGCCGCCGGCGGTGCTCCGTTGAGTCTCAGGCGGCCTCGAAGCCGCGGATCGCCGCCTCCACGAGTCGTGGGAGCGTCGCGAGGTTGTAGCCGCCCTCGAGCACGACCGCGAGCCGCGGCCCGAGCTGGGCGGAGCGACGCGCGAGCTCCTCGAAGCCCCTCTCGGTGACGGCCATGTGCGCGAGCGGATCGAGCTCATGCGCATCGAACCCCGCGGAGACGAGCACGAGATCCGGGTCGAACGCCCTGACGGTCGGCTCCACGAGCTCCGAGAAGGCCGCCGCATACTCGACGTCTCCTGCGCCGGCCGCGAGCGAGATGTTGAGCGTCGTGTCGTCGCTCGTCCCCGGCCCGCCGGTGCCCGGGTAGAACGGCCACTGGTGGAGCGAGACGAAGAGGACCGAGTCGTCGTCACGGAAGATCGCCTCGGTCCCGTTCCCGTGATGGACGTCCCAGTCGACGATCGCGATGCGCTCGAGCCCGAGCACGTCCTGCGCGTGACGCGCAGCCACCGCGACGTTGTCCAGCAGGCAGAAGCCCATCGCCCGGTCGGGCAGGGCGTGGTGGCCGGGCGGCCGCACGAGCGCGAACCCGCTCGCGTCGATCGCCGAGACCGCGCAGCCGGCCGCGAGGAGCGCCGCCTCGAACGACGTCGGCCCTGCGATGGTGTCGCCGTCGAGCCATACCTCGCGGTCGAGTGAGGCGAGCGCGTCGACATAGCCGGCGTCGTGGACACGCTCGACCTGCTCCCGGCTCGCCGGCTCGCCGCCGCGGAACCCCCCGAGCGCCTCCAGGAGCACCGAGAGGCGTTCCTCGCTCTCGGGGTGGTGGTGCCCGGCCAGCGGATGGAGTCGGGTCAGCGCCGGGTGCGAGATCAGCTCGATGCGGCGTCCTCCAGCCGGCCCGCGAGCCGGCCGAGGCCGAGCGCGTCGGCGGCGGCGCCCCCTGCCCGCCAGTCGGGCTGCCGGTCGGGGATCGCGGGGATCGGCGCAGTCGGGTCGAGCGTCGCGATGCTCCGGTATAGCCTCAGCGCGTCGGCCTCCTGCGAGAACCGCCCGTCGTCGAGCAGCGCTTCGAGGCTGCCGTACTGCGCGAGGAGCGACGCGGCGGTCTTGGCGCCGACGCCGCGCGCCCCCGGGATCTTGTCGGACGGATCCCCGCGGAGCGCGATGAAGTCGGGCACCTGGGCCGGCTCGACGCCGTAGCGCTCCCACACCTCGGCGGGGTCGATCCGGGCCAGCTCACTCACCCCGCGGACGGGTTGGAGGATCGTGACGTCGTCCGCGACGAGCTGGAACGCGTCTCGGTCCGAGGTCGCTACCAATGCTGTCCCCTTGCGTTTGCGCTCGGAGGCGACGGCGGCCGCGAGGAAGTCGTCGGCCTCGTATCCGGCCGCCTTCGCGCACACGATCCCGGCGGCCTCGAGGAGCCCGGGCGCGAGGTCGAGCTGCTCGAGCAGCTCCGGATCGAACTCTCGCCCCGCCTGGTACCCGGAGAGCGCCTCGTGGCGGTACGTCGCCACGAACAGCGTGTCCCAGCCGACGAACACGGCGCGGGGCCGCTCGGCCTCCCACAGCCGGAGCAGCATCGACACGAGGCCCGTCAGCAGGTTGCCGGGGCTTCCGTCCGCCCGGCGGATCGAGCGTGGCAGCGCGTGGAAGGCGCGGTGCGCGAACGAATCGCCGTCGACGACGAGGAGCGGGGCGCTCATGCCCGCTCCGGAGCCGGCAAAGCCGGCACCTCCGCTCCCGGGTCGCCTCCGTCGAGCCTACGTCTCATGCCGGCACCCCGCCGTGCGGCATCGACCCGACCGCTCGCTCGAGCCCACCGATCGCCTCCCGCAGGCGCTCGGTCGCAATCCGCGAAGCCTCACCTCGGTCGTGATCGGCGAGATCGCCCGTCTCGACCGGCCGCCCGTATGCCACCCGAAGCGGCCCGCCGCGGCTCAGCCTCTCGGTGCCGGCGATCGCCGCGGGCACGAGCGGCACGCCCGCGTCGAGGGCGATCCGCGCCGCGCCCGTGTGCCAGCGGGCAGCGTGGCGCTTGCGCATCCCCTTCGACCGCCGCGTGCCTTCGGGGAACATCACGACGGCATGGCCCGCGCGGCAGAGCTCGGTCGCGACGTGCACCGCCTGGAGGTCGCCTGTACCGCGATCGACGGGAAAGGCGCCTCCTGCCCGGATGATCCACCCGAGCGGAGGCCAGAACAGCTCCTTCTTCGCCATGAAGCGGAGAAAGCGCCGCGGGAACAGCGGGATCCCGAGTGGCCACGGATCGAGGTTCGACCAGTGGTTTGCGGCGAGCACGCACCCACCTTCGGGCACGTTCTCACGCCCGGTGACGCGCAGCCTGAAGGCAAGTCTCAGCACCGGCCAGCTGACCGCGCCGATGAGGAGATAAAGCACGCTGGGCCTCGGCGGGCGCGGCATCGGCGCGCAGGATACGTGGCGCCAGATGGTCGATCGGTAATTGACGTGACGTCCGGGGGCGCTCCAGACCAAGCCGGGCGCACCGTGCGGGCCCGGTTCGTAGCGGATCCTACGGGCCGTGCCCGCACGGGGCGATCCGGCGCCGTGTCTGGGGCGTCATCCGGTTCGCGTCGATTGCCGATTGACCATCACGAACGAAGCGGCGGCGAATCCGGCCGTTACGCTGTCCCGTCCGATGCCACGTCTCGTCATCGTCGAATCGCCCGCCAAGGCGCGCACGATCGCCGGCTACCTCGGCCGGGACTTCGTCGTGGAGTCGAGCGTGGGGCACATCCGCGACCTCCCGAAGCGGGCGTCCGACGTCAACAAGGACGATCGGCCGCGGTTCGGGACGCTCGGGGTCGACGTCGAGCACGGATTCGAGCCGCTGTACGTCCTCGACGCGGACAAGAAGCGTGTCGTCTCGGATCTCAAGAAGAAGCTCGCGGCGTCCGACGAGCTCCTGCTCGCGACGGACGAGGATCGCGAGGGAGAAGCGATCGCCTGGCATCTGCGCGAGGTGCTGAAGCCCAAGGTCCCCGTCCGACGGATGGTGTTCCACGAGATCACGAAGGACGCGATCCAGCGTGCGCTGACCGAGACAAGGGACATCGACGAGCGGCTCGTCGACGCGCAGGAGACACGGCGGATCCTCGACCGCCTCTACGGCTTCGAGGTCTCACCCGTGCTCTGGAAGAAGGTCATGCCGCGGCTGTCCGCGGGCCGCGTGCAGTCGGTGGCGACGAGGCTCGTCGTCGACCGCGAGCGCGAGCGGATGGAGTTTGTGGTCTCCCACTACTGGGACATCGTCGGCACGTTCGAGCCCGGGACGTTCGAGGCGCGGCTCGTCGCTCTCGACGGCAGCCGGATTGCCCAGGGGCGCGACTTCCGCTCGGACGGGACGCCGACGTCAGGTGACCTCGTCGTGCTCGACGAGACGCGCGCGAGAGAGCTCGCGACCGGCCTCGAGGGGCGGACGTTCACGGTCGAGGCCGTCGACGAGAAGCCCTACACGCGGCGCCCGGCGGCGCCGTTCCGCACGTCGACGCTCCAGCAGGAGGCGAGCCGCAAGCTCCGCTTCTCCTCGCAGACCACGATGCGCCTCGCGCAGCGGCTCTACGAGAACGGCCACATCACGTACATGCGCACCGACTCCGTGACGCTGTCCGACACCGCGCTCGCGGCCGCGAGAGCGCACGCCGCACGGGTGTACGGGCCGGAGACGGTGCCCGAGGCGCCGCGCCGATACGAGCGCGCCGTCGCCAATGCGCAGGAGGCGCACGAGGCGATACGTCCCGCCGGAGACGTCTTCCGTGCACCGGACGAGCTGCGCGGCGAGCTCTCGCGCGACGAGCACGGCCTCTACGACCTGATCTTCAAGCGCACGGTCGCGTCGCAGATGAAAGACGCGAGCGGCCAGACGGTCTCGATCGAGCTCGGGGCCACGGCCGCCGACGAGACGAGGACGACGTTCCGGGCGAGCGGCACGGTGATCACGTTCAAGGGCTTCATGCTCGCGTATGAGTCCGGCCGGGACGAGCCCACGGAGGACGACGAGGGGCGGCTCCTCCCTGCGCTCATGGTCGGTCAGGAGCTCTCTGCGTCCGTGCTCGGAGCGGTCGGGCACGAGACGAGCCCTCCCGCTCGCTACACCGAGGCGAGCCTCGTCAAGGCGCTCGAGGACCGCGGCATCGGACGACCCTCGACGTACGCCTCGATCATGGGCACGATCCTCGACCGCGGCTACGTCTTCAAGAAGGGCACCGCACTCGTCCCGACGTTCCTCGCGTTCGCGGTGACCCAGCTCCTCGAGCGGCATTTCGACCGCCTCGTCGACTACGACTTCACTGCCCGGCTGGAGGATGACCTCGACCGGATCGCAGCGGGGGACGAACAGCGCGTCGAGTGGCTCGGTCGCTTCTACTTCGGAGACGGTGATCCGGGCCTGCACGCGCTCGTGACCGACCACCTCGAGGGAATCGACGCGCGTGAGGTCAACTCGATCCACATCCCGGGCAGTGATGTCGTCGTCCGCGTCGGGCGTTATGGCCCCTATCTCGAGCGAGGCGAGCAGCGCGCGAGCGTTCCCGACGACACGGCGCCCGACGAGCTGACAGCCGAGCGAGCGGAGGAGCTCCTTTCGCGGCCCGCCGGCGGCGAGCGCCCGCTCGGAACGCATCCGGAGACCGGGCGGCAAATCGTCGCGCGGGACGGGCGCTATGGGCCGTACATCACAGAGGTCCTCCCCGAAGGCGAGGACGGCAAGCCCCGCACGGCCTCGCTCTTCTCCTCCATGAGCCTCGAGACCGTCACGCTCGACGACGCGATCCGCCTGCTGACGCTGCCCCGCACGCTGCAGGCCCCGGACGGAGAGGAGATCCTCGTCTCGAACGGCCGCTACGGCCCGTTCGTGAAGAAGGGCTCGGAGACCCGGTCACTCGACTCCGAGGAACAGCTCTTGACCCTGACGATCGAGGAGGCCGAGGCGATCCTGGCGACGCCGAAGCAGCGCCGCGGCCGGGGCGCGCCCAAGCCGCCCCTCAAGGAGCTCGGCCCGGACCCCGGGACGGGCAAGCCGATCGTCGTCAAGGACGGACGCTTCGGCCCCTACGTCACGGACGGCGAGACCAATGCGAGCCTCCGCCGGGGCGACGACGTCGAGGGACTGACGCTGGAGCGCGCGCTCGAGCTCCTGGCGGAGCGCCGCGCGAAGGGCCCCTCGCAGCCCAGCCGGACGAGCCGGGCGCGCCGGTAGTGCCCCTTCCGGTGATGCGGCCACGTTCCAGGGACATCGAGGGCATTGCTGGAAGGGGCACTGAAACGGTTCCCTAACCCGGGCGTCCGCGTGGCGTCGTACCATTGAACGAGACGCTTGCCGGGGCCGCACCCGGACGCGCATCGCGTGCCGAAGCACGGAATACGTTGACCGAGGCACACGTTGCGGGTTTGTGACACGGTTTGCCGTCTCGATCCCGTGGAAAGACAAAAGGATCGCGCATAGAGTCAGAGAACCTTGTGCTCCGCCGACCGACGGGAAAGGACTGACATACCGGCTTGACGCAGAACCAGCTCATCGAACTGTTCGAGACCGACCAGCTGAAGGCGATCGTGGAGCGCTCGGAAGAGCGCGGATGGGTCGACGCGGCCGAACTCGCAAGCTTCGTGACCGAGCAGGAGCTCGGCTCCGAGGAGATCGAGCAGGTGACCCGGGAGCTCGAGGCGATGGGCCTCGAGGTCGGGGCGCCGGCGCCCAACGAGGAGGAAGAGAAGGCGAAGGAGGCCGCCGAGGCGGCGGTCTGGGCGAGTGAGGCACTGTCGGGCGCAGCGGACTCGCTCCAGCTGTTCCTCGCGGACGTCGGTCGCCACAAGCTGCTCAACGCGGCGCAAGAGGTGCAGCTGGCGAAGCGCATCGAGCGCGGCGACCCGGTCGCCAAGCGCCACATGATCGAGTCGAACCTGCGGCTGGTGGTGTCGATCGCGAAGGGCTACCGCGGGCTCGGCGTGCCGTTCCTCGACCTGATCCAGGAGGGGACGCTCGGACTGAACCGCGCCGTCGAGAAGTTCGACTGGCGCCGCGGGTTCAAGTTCTCGACGTACGCGACGTGGTGGATCCGGCAGTCGGTGCAGCGCGCGGTCGCGAACCACGCGCGCACGATCCGGGTGCCGGTGCACGTCGTCGAGCGTCAGCAGAAGCTCTCGCGCGCCGCGCGGAGGCTCGAGGTGGAGCTGGGCCGTGAGGCGACGAAGGAGGAGCTTGCCGAGGCGACCGGCCTGCCCATCCAGCACGTCGAGGAGGCGATGAGCGCCGCGCACGCGTCGGTTTCGCTCAACCAGTCGGTCGGCGCCGACGACGAGGGCGAGCTGGGCGACCTGTTCGCCGACCGCGAAGCGGCCGACCCGTTCGACGAGGCGGAGGAGTCGCTGCGCCGGCAGGGTGTCCGGCGGGCGCTCGACGCGCTGCCGGAGCGCGAGCGGCGGATTCTCGAACTTCGCTTCGGCTTCGAAGGCGAGCCATGGACGCTCGAGGCGATCGGGAACGAGCTCGACCTCACGCGCGAACGCGTCCGCCAGCTCGAGGGCCAGGCGCTCAGCCGCCTCGCGGCGCTCCGCGAGCTCGCCTCTCTCGCGGCCTAGCCCGGTTCTCGGTGTCCGACTTCGAGTCGGACACCTAAGCCCCGCCCGATCACGTCGGAGAGGCATCGCGTTGCGGCTGCGACCGTAAGCTTCGGCCGGATGGGCGCGGGTCTACCGACGGGCACGGTCACCCTGCTGTTCACGGACATCGAAGGGTCGACGCGGCTGCTCCAGGCGCTCGGGCCGGATGCCTACGCTGAGGCGCTCGCCGAGCACCGCCTTGTGCTCCGCGAGGCGTTCGCAGTCTCGGGCGGCGTCGAGGTCGACACACAGGGCGACGCGTTCTTCGTCGCGTTCCCCACCGCGACCGGAGCAGCCGATGCCGCGCAGAGCGCAGTGGCGGCGCTTGCCCGGGGCCCCGTCCGTGTGCGGATGGGCATGCACACCGGAGCCCCGACGCACACCGCGGAAGGCTACGTCGGGATCGACGTCCATCGTGGGGCGCGGATCGCTGCGCTCGCGCATGGCGGGCAGGTACTGCTCTCCCCCGCGACCGCCGCTCTCCTGGACGGCCGGACGCTGCGCGAGCTAGGCGCCCATCGGCTGAAGGACTTCGACGGCGCGACCGTCCTCCACCAGCTGGGAGTCGAGCGGTTCCCGCCCGTGCGGACGCCGGGGAGCATCGAGCTGCCCACACCGGCGACGCGCTTCATCGGCAGGGAGCAGGAGCTCTTCCGCGCGGTCTCGGTCGTGCTGGAGCGCGATCCACGCGTGTTGACGATCGTCGGGCCGGGCGGCACGGGCAAGACGCGATTCGCAATCGAGCTCGCGCGATTGCTCGCGGACGACGCTGACGGCGGGACGACGTTCGTCCCGCTCGCGTCGATCGCAGATCCGGCGCTCGTGCTGGCAACGCTCGCCGAGGCGCTCGGCGTCGAGCGGCCGGACACGGACTCGGTCGCCGCCCGGATCGGGACGAAACGAACGCACGTCGTCGTCGACAACCTCGAGCAGCTACTGCCCGATGCCGCACGCACGATCGCGACGCTGACCGAGGCGGCGCCCGCGCTGCGCCTGATCGTCACCAGCAGAGAGACGCTCCGGATCGGGGCGGAGCTCGAGCTCGACCTGCCGCCGTTCGAGCTCGACGAGGCGGTCGAGCTGTTCCTCGTCCGAGCGCAGGCCATCCGGGGTGGTCTCGAGACATCCCCCGCTGTGGCGGCGCTCTGCGAGCGCCTCGACCGGCTGCCGCTGGCCGTCGAGCTTGCGGCGGCGCGCACCAAGCTCCTGTCTCCCGAGGACCTGCTCGAGCGAATCGGCACGCGGCTCGACCTGCTGAGAGGCGTCCGTGACGCGGATCCGCGCCACGCGACCCTCGAGGCGACGATCGCCTGGTCGTACGATCTCCTCGGGTCGGACGAGCAACAGCTCTTCGCCGACCTTGCGGTCTTCGCTGCGGGCAGCACGCTCGACGCCGCGGTCGAGGTCTGTGACGCGGATCTCGACACGCTCGCGTCGCTCCTCGACAAGAGCCTCGTCCGGCGCCGATCCGATCCCGACGGGACGACGCGCTACTGGATGCTCGAGACGATCCGCGCGTTCGCGACCGCCCGGCTCGCGGAGTCCGGCCGCGAGCCCTCCTTGCGCCGGCGGCAGATCGCGTCGCTCATGTCTCTCGCGGATCGCGCCAACCTCGCCACCGCCGTCGCGTGGCGCGGCCCCTGGCGGCCGGAGCTGATCGCCCCCGAGCTCGACAACGTCCGTGCCGCGCTCGAGTGGACGCTGGTCGAGGATGCGGCGACAGGTCTTGCGCTCGCATCCTCGCTCGAGGCGTTCTGGGTCGTCCGGGCGCCGTGGGAGGGGGCAGCCTGGCTCGAGCGCCTTCTCGCAGCCGCATCTGCTGCTCCGCCCGAGGTTCGCGCGCCCGCGCTCCGGGGGCTGGGTGGCACCTACGACATCGTGGGAGATCCCGGGCGCGCCGAGCCCCTGTATCGCGAGAGCCGGGCGCTGTTCGCGGAGCTCGGCGACGAGCTCCACGAAGCGA
Organism: uncultured Actinomycetes bacterium; assembly: GCA_963742625.1. GTDB lineage: Bacteria > Actinomycetota > Thermoleophilia > Gaiellales > Gaiellaceae > Gaiella. The sequence continues at coordinate 370,360 of CAVUMO010000001.1, read as the reverse complement.
ACATGTGCTTCCGGATGGGGGCGAACCTGGTCAACCAAGCGCTGATCGGCCAGGGCGAACCGGGAGACGCACGCCACCTCATCGAGGAAGCGCGGCCCACCTTCGAGCGGTTCGGCTCGCGCATGGGCGAGGCAGAGGTCGCCTTCTACCAGGGCATGCTTGCGACGCTCGAGTCGAAGCCCGAGGAAGCCGTGACGTGGTACCAGCAGAGCGCGGCCATCGCACGGGAGATCGGTTGGAGCTGGTGGGAGAGCTTCACGCTCAACAACCTTGGGGAGTCGCTCGTCGGGCTCGGCCGCTTCGACGAAGCCGAGCGATCGACGCGCGGTGCCATCGCGCTCTCCGGCGAGCTCGGCGAGCGGATCGGCGCCATCTTCGCGTGCGCGAACCTGGCACGGATCGCGGCAATCCGTGGCGACGCCGCTTACGCGGGGCGGCTATGGGGCGCGATCGAGGCAGAGGAGGCCGCCGGCCCGATCGGCCAGTGGGAGGCGCAGCGGGGCGAAGTCGAGGAGGCGGTCATGAGAGCCTCAGGCGCGGCATTCGAGCAGGGACGCGCGGAGGGCCGGTTCCTGACGCTCGCGCAGGCGGCCGGCGTCGCCGAGGAGCCGGCGGGGGCTCAGGTGTCCGACTGAAGTCGGACACCGGCCGCCAGCCGATCAGTGTCCGCGCGCCGTCGCTCGGCCTCGGCGAGCGCCTCGTCGTCGTAGAGGTGGCACTCGACTGTCGAGTCGCCCTGCACGAGCGGCCGTGGCGCGATCGGGTCGTGCCACTCGACGTCGATGTGGTCACCATCCGCCTCGATGCGCCGCACACCGGTCCAGAACCGCGCGTCGGGATTCTCCTCGCGAATCGACTCGAGCAGGGCGACGACCTCCGCGCCGGTCTTGCCCGCACCGGCCTTCAAGCGAACGCTGCTGCCGGAATCGTCGAGCGCGCGCAGGTCGCCCATCACCGCCTGCTCGGCTTCGTAGCGCTCGGGCTCCTGCAGCGCCCAGCGCGTCTCGAGCAGGTCGCGCAGGTCCCGCGTCTCCCAGCCGCACACCTCGAACGCGAGTGGGCAGCGCGGGTGGAACGAGCAGCCGAGCGGCGGCCGCGCTGCGTCGGGAACCTCCCCCGGCGGCAGATCCCGTGGCACCGTGTGGCGGGGGTCGGGGTTCGGGATCGCGCGCAGCAGCGCCCTCGTGTAGGGGTGCTTCGGATCGGCGTAGATCGCCTCGGACGGGCCGATCTCGACGATCCGACCGAGGTAGAGGATCGCGATCCTGTCGCAGAAGAACTTCGCCGTCGCGAGATCGTGGGTGATGTACAGGTACGTCAGGTTGAGCTGACGCTTGAGGTACAGCATCAGCTCCAGGATCTTCGCCCGCACGCTCATGTCGAGCATCGAGACGGGCTCGTCGGCGACGAGCAGCACCGGGTTGAGGATGATCGCGCGCGCGATCACGACGCGCTGCTTCTGGCCGCCGGAGAGGTCGGCCGGGTACTTCTCCATGAACTGCTCGGGCGGGTCGAGCCCGACGATCGAGAGCGTCTCCGCCACGCGGCTCCGTCGCTCCGCGCGGGTTCCGACCTTGTGGATCTGAAGCGGGTGCTCGACGAGCTGCTGGACCGTCATCGCCGGGTTCAGCGAGGCATGCGGATCCTGGAACACGATCTGCATCTCGCGCCGCAGCCGGCGCAGCTCGCGCTCCGACATCTTCGTGATCTCACGTCCCTCGAACTCGACGCTGCCCTCGGTGGCCGAGACGAGCCCGAGGATCGTCCGGCCAAGCGTGGTCTTCCCGCTCCCCGACTCGCCGACCAGCCCCAGGACTTCGCCGCGCCGCAGGTCGATCGTGACGTCGTCCACGGCGCGGACGTGGCCGGCCTCGCGACCGAGGATTCGCGAGGCGAAGCTCCCACGGATCGAGTAGTACGTCTTCAGGCCGCGGATCGAGACGAGCACGTCGTCCACTCAGGCCTCCTCCGCGACCGCGATCTCTTCGCGCTCGAGCGGGTCGTGCCCGCCCTCCGGGATCAGCTCGTCGGGACCGTGGAGCCAGCAGAGAACCCGGCGCTCGCCGTCGAGCCGCTGCTCGATCGGATCTCGCTTCGCGCAGACGGCCATGGCGCTGGGACACCGGGGATGGAACCGGCACCCCCCAGGCGGATCGATCAGATTCGGTGGCGCGCCGGGGATCGAATGGAGCTCCTCGGTCTCGAGGGAGATCGTCGAGCGGAGCAGCTCGCGTGTGTACGGGTGCGCGGGGTCGCCGAACACGTCGCGCGCCTCGCCCTCCTCGGCGATCTTCCCCGCGTACATCACCGCGACACGGTCACAGGCCTCGGCGACGATCCCGAGGTTGTGGGTGATGAGGAGGAGCGCAGTGCCGAAGTTGCGGCGCAGGTCCGAGAGGATTCCCAGGATCTGCGCCTCGACGATCACGTCGAGCGACGTCGTCGGCTCGTCGGCGACGAGCAGCTTCGGTCGGAGCACGAGGGCGAGCGCGATCATGATCCGCTGACGCATCCCGCCTGAGAACTCGTGCGGATACTGCCGGAACCGCGTCGGCGGGATCCCCATCCGCCCGAGCGTCTCGAGCGAGCGCGTGCGCACCTCGCGGTCGGAGAGATTCGGCTCGTGCTGCTCGAGCGTCTCGCGGAAGTGGTCCTCGATCCGCATGAGCGGGTTGAGGCGCGTCATCGGCTCCTGGAAGATCAGCCCGAGGTCCGGGCCGCGCAACCGGCGCAGCTCCTTCGGGCCCATGCCCACGAGGTTCCTGCCGCCGTAGACCACCTCGCCGTCCGCGGCGGCGCCTTCGGGCAGCAGGCCGAGGATCCCCCGGCCGAGCGTCGACTTGCCGCAGCCCGACTCGCCGACGAGACCGAGCACCTCGCCCTCGCCGATGTCGAGCGAGACCCGGTCGACGGCCCGGACCGTGCCACGGAGCGTGCCGTAGTACACGCGGAGGTCGCGCACGGAGACGACGGGTGTCGGGCTCAACGCCGCTCCGGCTCCGGCTCCCCGGCCTCGGTCGGCTGGCTCATGTCGACCTCGACGCGGGGCCGCTTGCGGAGCACCGGGTTGATCGTCTCGTTCAGGCCCTCGCCGAGGAGGGTCAGGCCCATCACGAGCAGGACGATCGCAAGGCCGGGGAACAGGCCCGTCCACCAGATGCCGGACGCCGCGTCGGAGACGGCCCGGCTGACGTCGTAGCCCCACTCCGCTCCCTGGGTCGGCTGGATCCCGTACCCGAGGAATCCGAGCGCGGCGAGCGTGAGGATGGCGTCGGCCGCGTTCAGGGTCGCGAGCGGCGGGACGTTCTGGACCACGTTGAAGAACACGTACTTGCGGATCACCGTGAACGGTTTGGCGCCGAGGGCGCGGGCCGCTTCGACGAAGGGCTCCTCCCGGATCGAGATCGTGTGGTTTCGGACCACGCGGAAGTAGAGGGGGATGTAGACGACCGTGATCGCGATCGCAGCGCTGAGGATCCCCTGACCAACCTTGTCGGCGAGCAGGAACGCGATGACGATCGCGAGCAGGAGGAACGGGAAGACGAGGAGCGCGTCCATGATCAGCACGAGGAGCCGGTCGAGCCAGCCGCCGAAGTAGCCGGAGAGCAGCCCGAGCGGGACGCCGACCCCGATCGAGAAGAACATCGACACGATCACGACCTTGAGCTCGGTCTGGGTGCCCCAGATGATCCGTGAGAGGACGTCGGTCGACTGGACGTTTGTCCCCATGAGGTGGTCCCACGACGGCGGTGCGAGCTGCGGGAACCGGTGGCCGTTCGCCTGGAACGTGTCGAAGTCGTACGGCGCGATCACCGGCGCGAGCAGCGCGATGAGGATGAACGACAGCGTGATCCCGGCGCCGATCCAGAGCATCGAGCGGGACATGCCGCGCGCGTCGGCGATCGGCGCGAACGCGCGCCGCGCCCCGATCAGCCGTCGCGCGCCCTCAGCCGACCGGTCACCGCGAGCCTCCACCCGAACCGACATCAGTGCGCCTTCCAGTGATGCGGCCACGTTCCTGGCCTGCGAGGAGCAAGCCAGGCTAGGACGCAGGGAGCCCCGATACCCGAGGGTATCGGGGCGACCGAGGACGACGCATGGCGCCGCTCATCGCAGGCCAGGGACCTGGAGGGCATTGCTGGAAGAGGCACTGCTAGTACCTGATCCTCGGGTCGATGTACGCGTTGATGAAATCGATGATCAGGCTCGCGAGGACGACGACGAGCGCGAAGACGACGATGATCCCCTGCACCGCGGCGTAGTCGCGGTTCTGCAGGTAGACGATCAGCGTGTGCCCGATCCCGGGCCAGTTGAACGTCGTCTCCGTGAGGACGGCGCCCGACAGCAGCAACGCCACGGTGAGGCCAACCACCGTGATCACCGGGACGAGCGCGTTGCGGAACGCGTGGTGGTAGACGACGGAGCGCTCGTTGATGCCGCGCGCCCTTGCCGCCTCGATGTAGTCGTCCTTCATGGTGCGGATCACGTTGACGCGCACGAGGCGGATGAAGACGCCCGCCGTGACGAGCCCGAGCGTGACGGCGGGGAGGATCAGGTGCTTGACGACGTCGACGAACGCGTCCCAGTCGCCGTTCCAGAGCGTGTCGATCGTGTAGATATGCGTGTGGGTCTGCAGCGTCGCGTCGACGAGCGGGCTCGCGCGGTCGGAGGTCGGCAGCCAGCCGAGGTACGCCCCGAAGAAGAGCTGCGCCATGAGGCCGAGGAAGAACACCGGGGTCGCATAGATGAGGATCCCGAACAGCCGGCTCCCGCCGTCGATCCACGTGTCCCGGTAGCGACCGGCGACCATGCCGAACGTCACCCCGACGACGATCGCGACGATCATCGCGTAGAAGGTCAGCTCGAGTGTTGCGGTGCCGTTCTCGACGATGATGTCCCCGACCGACCGCCGGTCGGTGATCGTGGTGCCGAAGTCCCCCTGCGCGATGTTCCACAGGTATTCGCGGTACTGGACGAGCAGGGGCTTGTCGTAGCCGAGCTGATCCTTGATCTGGTTGACGACGGCCGGCGGCACGTGTCCACCGAGCGATGCGGTGATCGGGTCTCCTGGTGCAACGCGCATCAGCAGGAAGACCAGCGTGAGCACGATGAAGATCATCGGCAGCACGAGCGCGAGTCGCGTCAGTGCATACCGTCTGAGCGAAGTCCCTCTGCCACCAGCCATGGACGCCTCGTGTCCCTCGTGCACCGGGCGCGCCGGCGCGAACGTCTTACCCTAGCCCCCGGCCGAAAGGCGAGGGGGCGCCCTTCTGGGCGCCCCCTCGCGATGCTTCGTGTCTACGACTTGCTGAGCTTTGCGTACCGCATGATGAACGCGGCGTCGAGCGTGCTCGGGATTCCGTGGATGTTCGGCCGAGCGGCCGCAATCATGTTGCCCTGCCAGACAGGGATGATCGGCACGTCGACCGCCGCCACCCGCTGGATCTGCTTGATGACGTTGACACGCCGAGCGGTCGTCTTCGCCGCCTGCTCCGCCTTGAGCAGCGCCGTCATCTTCGGCGTGGCGTAACCGTTCGAGGTGAAGTTCCCATCCTGGTAGAAGGAGAGGACGTAGTTCTCGGGGTCCGGATAGTCCGGGAACCAACCGAGCTGGAACGCGTTGTAGTTCTTGCCGAGCGCGTCCGAGTACTGCGCCCACTCCGCCGACTTCAGCGTGACCTTGAAAACGCCGCCCCGCTCGAGGCCGCGCTTGATCTCCGAGTACTCGTCGGCCGAGGCGTCACCGTAGTGCGTCGGCGTCCACCAGACCTCGATCGGCATCGGCATGGCGATTCCGGCCTTCGTCAGCTGCGCCTTCGCCTTCGCCACGTTCGGCACGCGGCCGTACAGCGACGCGAACGCGTCGACGTGCCCAGGCAGGCCCGCCGGCGGCATGGAGTAGAGCGGCTTGACCGTACCGCGGTAGACCCGCGACGCGATCGACTGCCGAGGGATCATGTACGCCATCGCCCTGCGGACGGCGACGTTGTTGAACGGCGGCCGCTGCACGTTCATCACGAGGTAGCGGATCGCCGCGCCCTGGCCCTGGTAGACCTTGACGTTCTTGTTCTCGGCGAGCGAGCCGAGCTCGGTCGGCGTGAACGTCTGGTACGCCATGTCGATCTCGCCACGCTCGAGGCCGAGCTTCATCGTCGACGACTTCGAGTAGTAGCGCATGATCAGGCCGTCGCTCTTGGCCTTCGGCCCCCAGTAGTCGTTGTTGCGCTCGAGCACGGCCTGCTGGCCGGGCGTGTACTTCGTGAGCTTGAACGGACCTGTGCCGATCTGCGGCTGGTCGTTCGCCTGCAGCTTGTCGGCCGGATAGGTCGACGGGACGATGAAACCGGCGCTCGTCGCGAGGATGTACGGCCACGTCGACTGCGGGCTCTTGAGATTGAACGTCACCCCGTACTGGCCGTTGGTCTTGACGCTCTTCAGGTTCGAGAGGAGCGACGAGATCCCCGAGGGGTCGTTGATCTTGACCACGCGGTCGAACGACGCCTTGACGTCGGCCGAGTCGAAGGCGGAGCCGTCGCTGAACTTCACGCCGCGGCGAAGGGTGCAGCGCCACGTCTTGACGGTTCCGGCCGGTGCGCATTTCGTCGCGAGCGACGGAGTGACCTTTACGCCGTTGCTGGCCTGGTAGAGGTTGTTGTAGATGCTCTCGGCCAGCGTGAACGACCCGTAGTCGTACGCCCCGGCCGGGTCGATGTTCGTGACCGTGTCGGTGGTGCCCGCGACGATCGTCCCGGACGCTGCGGCCGGCGCCGACTGGCCCGCTCCCGCGCCGATGGCGGCCGTGACGAGCGCCACCAGGCCGGCGAGCACGCCTAGGCGCCACCGCCGTTCGATTCGACTCATGAGTTCCCCTTTCTCCTTTTCTGTGCGTGGTTCATCTCGTGGACTGGCTGTCCCTGACATAGGACGTCGAACTCGCCGTGTTGGTCTGTGCGCTGGAGGAACTCCGGCGGTTCGAATGGACGCCTACTGACCAAGCGCCGCACAGACTACGGGCGGCGCTCATGCCGTTCAAGCAGGTCGGCGCCCGGCGGGGAGGGCATCCCTCGAACGAGCGACGCGACCACCCGCCGTCTAAAGCGCGCCCGCCGACAGGCCGATACCGATTTCGTGGACGCCGCGGAGCGGAAGGAGATCCTCAATCGGTATCGCGACCACAGCCGCCGGTTCGAGGCGGCTGCGGCGCGTCGTAGCGCAAAGCCGAACGGCTCGGTCATCCCCTTCACGCCTCCGCCGGCTCTCCGAGAGCTCGAGCAGGAGCCGACCGCCCGCGAGATCCAGGTCCTCCAGCTCGTCGCCGACGGGCTCGTCAATCGGGAGATCGGACAGCACCTGTTCCTCTCGGAGGAGACGGTGAAGTCCCACGTCCGTCATCTGCTCGCGAAGCTTCAGGCACGAAGCAGAGCCCACGCCGTAGCCGTTGGCTTCCGGCGTGGGCTCATTGCGTAACGGCGCCGTCAGTCTCCCCGGACTCCGCGGTTAATCGGCGATCCCCCGTAGGAGGGATGCCCCAACGGCCCGCGGAACTGAGGATTTGACGGCGTTACCAGCCCCTCACACCAGCCATAGCAGCGCGAAGGAAGTTGCGAACGAAGGCCTTTCGCATCGCGAACTCCTGAGTTTTGGGAACTGACGGCAGCCCGCATCGTATACCCCGTTCGGGGGATAGAGCAAATGGAACCTGAGACAACCCAGCCCTCAGCCCGACGCCTCCAGGGCTATGTGGTGGCTCTTACCGCCACTGCTGTAGGTGTCGGCGCAACACTTGCCATGTTCGGTTACCGAGTGGGCAACGTCTGGGTTCTGATCGCCATCTGCATCACTGCCGCCATCGCGGACCGCGCCTCCGTTCGCGTCAGCGATGCGCTTGAACTATCGATCTCACCTGTCCTCACGCTGTTCGCCGCCGTGCTGTTCGGTCCGCTCGCAGGCGGACTGGTCGGTGCTTCGTCCGAGCTCGGGGACGCCGAGCTGTTCAACCGTCACGAAGGCGGGCGTTCGCCGCATCTCAAGTGGCTGACATACACGAGCACCCGCTTCGTGACTGGCGCCGCTATGGGTCTAACCGCCGAAGCGGTCCGGGGGCGAGTTGACGGGACAGCAGGACTTGTAGTCGCAACGGTAGCGGCGTCGGCGATCGGCGAGCTTCTTGAGATCACCTTCGCATCGATCACGCTCCGCGTACGAGGAAAGCCGACGGCGATTCTTCGGATGATCGGCCCGTTGATGGCGACCGCGATCTGCTTCTACGCCCCGGTGGTCGCAGCGCTGGCGCTTGCATACCACGATCTGTCGCCATGGTCTGCGTTCCTTTTCCTCGCTCCCGCCCTCGCAGCGCAGCGGCTATTCGGCATGTATCAGGTACAGCGAACGCTCGCGGAGAAGCTCGAGGCAGCGAACGTGTCGTTTGCGGTCGCGCTGGTCACGGCTCTCGAGGCGAGCGATGCTTACACAGCGGGCCACTCACGAGCCGTCGCGATCTACTCGAGGGACATCGCAGAGCGCATGGGGTTGTCAACAGATGTCTATGAGCGGGCATATCTCTGCGGCCTCGTCCATGACATTGGCAAGGTCGGGTTGCCGGCGAGCCTGCTCGGCAAGGAAGGACCGCTCACGCTTGAGGAGCGGAGGGTGATGCAGGATCACTCGGTGATTGGCGAACGGATTCTCCGTGAGGTCGACACATATGACGACGTCGCAACCATCGTCCGCCATCATCACGAGCGCATCGACGGCGAGGGTTACCCGGATGGCATTCAGGGCGAGGGGATCCCCCTCCTTTCTCGGATCATTGCGGTAGCCGACGCGTACAACGCTATGACCTCCGACCGCCCGTACCGCGATGGGATGCCGTCTCGGGTCGCACGACTGCGCTTGGCTCAGGCCGTTGAAAACCAGTTCGATACCACCGTTGTAGCCGCGTTTGAAGCGATCCTCGCTACAAGCGACGATCTGTACAGAACCGCTCAGCGAGAGGACTTCAGGCCGGGTCAGCCGTCCGCGCTCGATGACGCGGAGTCCCCCGCCGCAGCTGTGGGTGCCGCGTGAGACCGACGACTCGCCGCGTTCAATGCGAGCGCGGTGCGAGATCTAATTCCCAGCTTGTCATACACATGGCGAACGTGGACCTTCACCGTCGCCGGTGAGATGAAGAGCCGACGGGCAATCTCACCGTTTGGCAGGCCGTCGCAGAGCAGATCGTAGACTTCCCGCTCGCGAACCGAGAGGTTGGTCACGGGGTCCAAGGCGGCCAAGACGTCAATACCCATCGAGGCGGCGAGTGCCTGATCCGAAGCGCGGGCGACCACGTATCCGGTCTCCTCAGCGGTGCCTGAATCGCGGAGAAGGGCGGTGAGCAGATCCGGACTCGCCCGGTAGCTCGTGACAACGAAGTCCACTGCTCCCGCTCTGAATGCGCCCTCCACAAGATTACGCAACGCTTGGCTGCTGTCGGGATGACGACTCTTGAGCGTACGTACGGCCTCAATACAAAGACTGAGAACACTTGGCTCGACTGCCCGCGTGGTTCGACAGACATCTACAGCAAAGGCAGCGGCCTCGTCCAAGCGACCCATGCACGCGAGTGCGAGGCCGCGCGAAGCCCAGACCTCCCCGCGCATCGCTGGTAGCGACTCACTTAGGTCGGGCGGTTCGAGGGAGCATGCCTCGGCAACCTTCCCTTCATGCAGCAGCGCACGGATCCGGCCAGCGTAGACCCCCTGCTGGCCGAACAAGTCCGTGCACCGAACCGCCTCCTCGTGTGCATCGGCGAGAGCCCGGTGTGCCGCGTCGAATCGTCGCAAGCCCGCCAGCGCCGCTGCGCGCATCAAATGCCCGTAGGGCATAGCGAACTCCACCCGATATTCCAGCGCCTCGTTGGTCATCGATGTCGCGACCTCAAGCGCCTGGTGGTACTCAGCGGCGAGGTTGAGTGCGCACGAGAACATCGAGCCAAACGAACACCTAAGAAACGGGTCTGGCACCTCGGGAAGGAGTTCCGCGACTCTCCTCGCGTCAGTCAAACCTTTCACGGCTCCGAATCTGAATCCGAGCAACAAGCGCTTGTTGGCTTGTTGAATGGCTTCAGTGGCGTCCAGTCCATCTCGGGCCGATGCTTGAAGTTCCTCAAGAAGTTCGTGCGATTGATCAAGCTCAAGGTCGATTGCGGCCGCCAACTGTCCCCATCTCGCTTGGCGTCGCTCGTCGTCGTTGACTGCTGCTTTCTCGGCTGAACCGAAGAGCTTCAGCGCATCGTCTTCGCGTGACCCCACGTGGGCGGCCTTGCCGCCGACCATCAATGCGCGATACGCAGCCGATCGTTCTCGGCCACGGCTGGCTCGCTCAGCAATAGCTTGCGCGGCAAGGTGCCGCCCGTGACGAAGTGCGATCTCGGCTTGGGCGAGCAGAACGGAAGGCGTTTCGCCCGCACGCTCGGACGCGTGGGATACCCAGAGCTGAAGTGTTGGCAGGCGAGCCCCGTCAAGGAGCTCGCCCATTGATTCAGCAACGAGGCGATCGACGTCTCCAGGTGTCCCGACTCTTTCAGTGAGGTCGAACGCGGCATCGAGTTCTCCCCGCCCCCGGTAGTGCGTCCAGGCGTGGGTCAATACGGACCGGTCGCGCACTTTGCTCATCCAACCGGTGCGTCGCTCGAAGTAGTCAGCGAGCAGCCGATGGAAGTCCAGGTAGCGCTCCCGCTCGTCGAGGAGGCCGAGACGTAGAGCCTCGTCGCACACCGACGCGGCGCGCTCGTCACCGAGAATGGCCGCTGCCAGCTCGCGGTCGATCAGCGGCATCTCGGCGAGGATCGCCAGCGCCGCGCGGACGCCCGGGTCGAGGCCGCGGTAGAGCTCTTCGGCGAAGAAGTCGAAGAGAGACTCAGGCAGCTCCGCCTGGGGGACGCCTGCATCTGGCGTCATCGCAGCGAGGCCGATCACCGTGGGCCAGCCGCCGGTGAGCGCGACGAGCCCCGGCGCAAGCTCGGCGTGGGCTCCGTCGAGGACCTCGAAGGCCTCGTCGTTGGTCATCGCGAGGACGCCCTCGGCGACCTCGAGCACCCGACCCGCCAGGATGTCGCGTGGAGCTACCCACGAAGGCCGGGCCTGGCCGGCGATGAGGAGCCTCACGGGCGATCTCGACACGACGGTCTCGACGAACGCTTCGGACGCGACGGAGGCCGCCAGGTACTCGTAGTTGTCGACGAGGATCCATCCGTCGGCCGGCCAAGCGTCCAGATCCTCGGCGAGCATCTCGGCGAGCAAGGTGGCCTCGCGCTCGGGGTCGTCGGTCACCGCCAGGCGCTGCAGGAGGCGCTGGCCGGCTCCCGGCACGACGGTGTCCGCGGCGGCAACGAGCGCCCGGGCGACGACCGACACGTCGGCGGCGGACCTCCGCGCCCGGAACCATGCGACAAGCTGGCCTTCGGTCGACGCCCACTCCTCGGCGAGGATCGTCTTGCCGTACCCCGGCCCGGCGATCAGCATTTGCACCCGCGCGTCCGACCGGTCGAGCGCGCCGATCAGGCGAGGGCGCTCGATGATCCGGCGGGCGCGGATCCTCGGCTTCCGTGGCTGGTCTGCCATCGGGGTGGCTCGTGAGCGTACTTCATCCGGATCGGGAGAAAGAACGCCCGCGGCCGGCGTAGGCGGGCCGCGGGCGTCTGCCGTCAGCGGCTCCGTCGGGGGCGGAGCCTGACGAGGGCGGGGACGTAGGGGTCCTCACCGGTGAGCAGGCGGAACGCGGCGGGAATCTGTCTCCGCCGCGCGACGCCGAGCTTCACCCGCAGCACGTCGCTGTGCGCCTTCGCGGTACGCGATGAGATCCCGAGGGATTGCCCCACCTCGTCGTTCGAGCACCCGGCTGCGATCAGCGCGACAACCTCGCGCTGGCGGTCGGTCAACGGCGTGTCGGGAGCGGTGATCGTCCTCGTCATGGCGACGATTCTCGTGTCCCTCGGTCGAGGGATCTATTGGTCGCTGGGCGTAACCCGGGGCGTAACCGGGCTCAGTCGCCGACGCGCTCCAGCGCCCGTGCCTTCGCCGCGGAGTACTCGTCCTCGGTGAGCAGGTCGTCCGCCCGGAGCTTCGCGAGGCGCTCGAGTTCCTCCACGTTGCTCGGCCCTGCGGGTGACGGCCGCCACGGCATGTGCGGCTTCGGGACGGAGACGCCTTCGACAGGACCTTCCTCGACCATCTCCTGCGCGACCTGGCGTCGCGTCGCCTCGAAGCCGATCGCGGCGACCACGATCAGGATCAGGGCCGTGAGGAAGCGCTGAAGGGGCAGCGCCCACACGACCACCAGAAGGACGGCGGAGAACACGCCCCAGGCGGGCGCGGGGCGGGCGAGCCAGGGGCCGACCGTGTGGCGAAACCGTCGCGCACGGGCCCCGTGCCCGGTGATCCACGCACCGAGCGCCGCGATCACGCCCACGACCAAGACGACCCATGCGCCCTCGGCGAGGCCGTCGGAGAGGATGCTCCAGAAAGCGTCGACCGCCGGCCTGACCGAATCCGACTGGGCGACGTTGTCCACGAGGTACGAACCGGCGACCGACCGGATCACGAGCAGCGCGATGCCCGCGATGATCAGGCCGATCCCGATCGCGCGCACCTCGCGGCGGCGGCGACCCGGCACGAGCCACAGTGCGACCGCCCACGCGAGGATCGCGGGGATCCAGATCCAGTTCGCGACGACCTTCAGCCCCTGGGTGACGTTCTGCGCCGTCCCGAGGTTGTCTGCCTTCAAGAGCGTGATCTGCGCGGCATTCGGCGGGAGCTGCTGGTCGAGGTCGCCGAGGAACCCGAAGCGGTCGCCGAGCTGGACGACGAGAGGCCGCAGGTCGAGCACAACGTTGCCGTTGCTCGTCTGAAATCGCGGTGTGTCGCCTTCGAGAACCCTCTTCACCTGCGCTTGCGCGAGCGACGACGCGTCGACGAACAGGGTCTGGACCCGCGGTCGCGCGAGGAGCTCCTGCGCGCCCCGGTCGATCGCCTCACGGGCCAGCCCGGCCAACGGGGCCGCGAGCGGCTGGAGATTGTCGGGCAGCCGTTGCTGGAGCGCGCCGGCCACGTCCACGTTCGCGTAGAGCTGGTCGACCATCGCCGCCGCGACCTGGTTGCGGATGTCGTCGTTCGCGATGAGCTGCTGCGAGGTGTCTCGGAACGTGTCCCGATCGAGCGCTTCACGCCTGACGAAGTTCGCGAGCAGGCTGACGATCACCAGAACGACACCGAGCACGACGAGCGCTCGGGCGGTGATGATTCGCGCGCGGCTCGGTCGCGCGGGCGCCGGAGCGGCCGGTGTGGCGGCGGGCTCGGTCGTGGTCATGTGACTGATTCTCCTTCGATCGGTGACGCCGGTTCGAGCCGGAACTGCGTCGGTTGGTCGCTGCTGTCGGCCGGCGCAGTCCCGTTGAGCTTGGCGCGCCAGCCACGGAGAAGCTCGTTCACCGAGGCCGCGCCGACGAGCGGCTCGTCAGGCACGGTCAGTCTCGCCGGGTGGAGGACGAACGCCTCCGTCTGCGGCCCGCCGAGGCCACCGTGGAACGAGATGAGCTCCTCGAAGGCACACCCCTCGTCGAGGTCGGGATCGTAGAAGGAGCCGACCATGATGTCCGCGACGTGCGAGAACCCGTCCGTGCGGAGGAGGTGCTTTGACGCGTTCGGCGAGAAGTGCGCGAGCGGGTCCTCGCCCTCGACCCTTCCGACGTCGAGGAAGTGCCGGCCCCTCGCACCGATCGCAAGCGCACCGTGCTCCTCGGAGCGGACGAGCAGCCAGCCGACATGCGGATGCTCGGCAAGTGTGGAGACGAGACGGGGATGGCGCTGCTCGATCTCCTCGAGCGTCATCCTGCGGGGCTGAGCCATGAGATAGACGAGCCCGAGGTTCCCCGACGCGAGCACGACGACGTCCTCTCCGGAGACGTCGTTCTTCGGCCGTTTCTGCTTCGAGCCGCCTCCTGTCGCCTCGCCGATCGCGTTACCGACGGTGCGGTCGTTCTCGTCGCCCGAGTCGAGTGACGCGACGTCCGCGGACTCGAGCGCGCCGCGCACGAGGTCGTCCAGGCCGTGGCCATTGCGCTGCTTGAACGTCGCACCCTGGGTCTGCCCGTGGTCCGAGAGGACGACAATCTCGTAGGGCCGGGGCGCGAAGCGGCGGGCGCGCCAGAGACGCCCGAACTCCTGGTCGAGCTTGCGCAAGGCCTCGAGCGTGTCGGCTCGCTCGAGACCCGAGTGGTGCGCCACCTCGTCGTAGCTCGAGAACGTCGCGTACACGGCAGGCCGCCCCGCCATCATGTCCGTCAGCACCGACTGCACGATCAGGTCACGGACGACAACGCACATCCCGGCCCGCATGAACGGGTAGGCACCGCCTCGGTGACCCCGCGGCCGCACATCGCGGCGAATCGCCCGGAGCGCGGCTGTCCACTCGAGGACGACCTCCCAGAAGAAGAGGACGAGCACCCGCGTGACGTTGAAGCCGTTCGCGAAGAACGTCCGGTAGCCAGGGTTGGCACGCTTCTCGGCCTCGATCCGGCTCACGGTGAGGATCACCGCGTCCGCCTGGCCGGAGAGGAGGTTGCCTCGGCTCGCCCCACCGGCGAGCAACAGCCCCTTGTCGGTCGCGTGACGGCGCTCGAGCTCTGCGCAGTCGGCCGGAGCCGAGCACGTCATCACGGTCTGCGTCTCCTTCTCGACCCAGCGGAACGCGGGGATGTCCTCGTTGGAGCCGAGCAGGATGCCCGCCTGGCTCGCGCCGGTCTGCGACGAGAGGTCCGTCTCCCAGCCGGTGAGCTGGTAGCCCTCCTCGGCCGCCCACCGTGCCATGTTCGGCGCGTTGCCGTCTCGCATCGCCCGGCGGAGAACGGGCAGCGCGAGGCCGTCGATCTCCAGGAAGAGAATGCCCGGCGCGTTCGTCTCGATGGGGTCACCTGTCTTGCGGGCGATCCGCTGGACGACCCGGTACGACCATTCGCTGTCGTCGTCGATACCGGCCAGGACCTGGAGGACGAGCGTCACTGCGGAGGCAACGAGCGCCACGAGCAGCGCCGACCAGAAGCCGTCGACGTGCAGGTCGCCGTCGGTCAGGTTGTCCGCCGCGAGCAGCATCAGCGCGTCGAGGACGAGGACGAGGACGAAGCCGAGGACTAGCGTCAGCGGCAGGCGGAGCGCTGCGACGACCGGCGGGAGAATCGCGTTGAGGATCGCGATCACCGCAGCGGCGAGGATCGCGGCCGGCAGGCCGTTGACTGCCGCGCCGGGAAGGATCGCGGCCGCGATCAGAAGGGCGAGCGCCGAGAGGAACCAGCTCAGGAGGAGCTGGGCCGGCTTTAGCCTGGGACGCTCCGGCTGCCACTGCTTCGTGTCGACGGCGGCCGCGCTCACCCGTCACGCTCCTCGCCCATCGCGTCGAGGCCCTTCGACCGGCTCGACTTCATGTCGCTCGCCCTCTCCTTGGCGTCGGTGTACGAGTCTTTCACGAGCTTGGAGCCGCCACTCCAGCCGAAGACCATGCAGATCAGCACGACGGCGAAGACGACGTTGAACGCCGTCGTGACCAGCTGCTGCCCCACCGAGTACGCCGTGGCGGTCGTCGAGCTCGTGTAGCTGTCGAGTGCGAACGCGTTGAACGCCTGGTTGACGCCGACTCCGCCCGGCGTGAACGAGAGGAGGTTCGCGAGCTGGTTCGAGCCGAGCACGCTCATCACCGAGCCGAACGTGACCGGGATCGAGTACGCGGCGAGGAACACGATGATCACGAGCACCTTCGCGGCATAGCCTCCGACCTGCGGGAGGAGGACGAGCCGCGTGTACGCGCCGAGGTCGCCGAGGATCGCCGCCCCCGTCTTCGCCTTCGCCCACATCGTCTTGACCCAGCGCCAGAAGATGCGCAGCAACAGCACGATCAGGAAGAGGCCGCCTCCCACGATCACGAGCGTCAGCACCGGGTGGTCGACGAGGGCGTCGCGCTCGTCGCCGAAGCGGAAGTCGAACGAGCCGGCGACCTGGGTGAAGAGGTACAGGTAGATCAGCGTCCCGATCACGAAGTAGAAGATCTTCTGGACGACGTAGCCGGCGAGGATCCCGGGGAACGTCGAGCCGCGGACGACGGCGACATACATCACGAGCGTCACGAACGTCCCGATGTTCGCCGGGAGGAAGTTGTTGAGCGCCACGCCGGCCGCATACGACGCAAGCACGGTCATGTACGTGACCCCGCCCGGGTACGCGTAGCGGAGAATCCCGTACCAGCCGAGGGCGGTGAGCGTTGTCTGCGCGGCCTGGAAGATGCAGCCGAGGACGATGTAGAAGAGCGAGATCTCGGTGACCGTGTCCCACAGCTCGCTGATCCAGCCCCAGACGTCGACCCCCGCGAGATGGAGCAACGCGAGCACGACGACGAGCCCGAGCACCCACGAGACGATCTTCACGACGCGGCGTCGCTTCGACGGACGCTCGGGCGCGACGGCGCCCACGGAGACGGCTGACTCGGACATTCGGAGGAGCGTATAACGCCGCTCGCCCGATTTTCTCATACGAAGAGGAGCATCCGACCGGCGCAGGACAATGGCGCCCGTGAGACCCCGCTTCCTCGATCGCTTCTCGAATCGCCGCGACGAGCCTGAGCCCACCCTCGAGACGGCGGGGACACCGCCGACCGTCGTGCAGATCGACGCCACCTCGCTCTCGCGTGTGTTCTCCGCGCCGATGTGGCTGCGGGACCTCGGCCTGCTGGCCTGGTTCCTCGTCGGCGTCGCCGTGCTGCTCGTCGGCCTCATCTGGCTCCTCGGCCTGACCTCGACGATCATCGTGCCCGTCACGCTCGGCGCGATCCTCGCCACGGTCGCCGGGCCGCTCGTGACCGCACTCCAGCGCCATCGTGTGCCTCGGGCGGCCGGCGCCGCGATCGTGCTCCTCCTGCTGGTTGCGCTCACCGTCGTGATCGCGTTGATGGTCTTCGGCGGGATCTACGAGCAGTCGTCGGAGATCAAGGCATCGGCGAGCCAGGCGGTCGACAAGATCGAGGGCTGGTTCAACGACGCGGGCGCCGGCGGCACCTCGTCGACGGCGGCGGACGTCAAGTCGTCCACCGCACAAACCGGCAAGGCGCTCCTCCAGGGGGTGGCGAACGGGATCAAGGAGATCACGTCACTCGTCTTCTTCCTGACCTTCACCGCGTTCTCGACGTTCTTCCTACTGAAGGACGGGCCGGCGGTGCGCCGCTTTGTCGATCGCAACCTGGGCGTCCCGCCGGACGTCGCGTCGATCATCACCGCGAACGTGATCCGCTCGCTCCGCCGGTACTTCCTTGGTGTCTCCTACGTCGCGGCGTTCAATGCGATCGTCGTGGGGATCGGGGCGTATCTACTCGACGTTCCGCTCGCGGGGACGATCGCGGTCGTCGTCTTCGTGACGGCATACGTCCCGTTCATCGGCGCGTTCGTCTCGGGCGCGTTCGCCGTGATGCTGGCCCTGGCCTCGCAGGGCACGTCGACTGCGCTGATCATGCTCGTCATCGTGATCCTCGCGAACGGGCTCCTGCAGAACATCGTCCAGCCCATCGCCTTCGGCGCGACGCTCGACCTCAACCCGCTGGTCGTCCTCATCGTCACCATCGGCTTCGGCGCGATCTTCGGGATGATCGGAATGGTGCTCGCCGCCCCGCTCACGTCGGCAGCGCTCCACATCAGCCGTGAGCTCGCGGAGGTGAAGGCGCTCGAGGCCGCGCGCGCGGAACCGCCGCCGCCTCAGCCGGATCCCGCCGCCGCCCTCTGAGCCCGGAGGGCGCCGTCCCGTCGGCCGACCCCTGTCCTAGCATCCACAGCTCGGACAACACAAGGGAGGCTGCATGTCCACGTTCGACCTCGAGGAGCGGGAGGTAATCGAGAGCGCCGCTCGGGCCTGGTGGCTGTTTCTCCTGACCGGGCTCCTCTGGCTCCTCTTCGCGATCATCGTGCTCCGCTTCGACTACACCACCGTCACCGCGGTCTCGATCCTGTTCGGGGTGGTGGCGATCGCTGCCGGAATAAACGAGTTCTTCATGCTCGCCGCGTCGCATCGGTGGTGGAAGGTGCTGCACGGCCTGCTGGGCGTGATCTTCATCGTCGTCGGGATCGTCGCGTTCGTGCACCCGGGCGACACCTTCGCGGCACTCGCAGCCGTGATCAGCTTCTTCCTGATCTTCAAGGGCTTCTTCGACATCATCGTCGCCATCGCGACGCGGGACGAGATCCACATCTGGTGGGTCCAGCTGATCGCCGGCATCGCGGAGGTCTTGATCGGGTTCTGGGCGGCCGGCTACTGGGGCCGCAGCGCGATCCTGCTCGTCATCTGGGTCGGCGTGATCGCGCTCATGCGTGGGATCACCGAGGTCATCTTCGCGTTCAAGCTCCGCTCCGCCGGGAAGGCGGCACGCGGAGGCGGATCGGGCACGCTCGCAGTCGCGTAGCCCCGAGCCGGAGGCGCGGCCGCTACGAGGGGGCGGCCGCGTCGCCGGGCTCGGCAGAGGAGGCCTCGAGGGCTGCGCGCGCCTCGGCGACCATCGCACGGCGCGTCCGGGTCACCTCGATGGCGACGATCTGCAGCGATGCGGTCACGGGCACAGCGACGAGAGCGCCCAGCACCCCGAGCAGCGCTCCGAAGATCGTCACGCCGAGGATCACGAAGAACGGCGAGATGTTCACTGCCTTCCCGTAGATCGTCGGCCCGAGCAGGTTGTTCTCGATCTGCTGGTAGACGAGGACGACCGCGAGCATGATCAGAGCGTCGGTGAGGCCTTCCTCGGCGAGGATCGTGGGGACGAGGATGAAGCCTGCGATCGTCGCCCCGAGGTTCGGGATCAGGTCGAGGAAGCCGGCGATGACGCCGAGCGCGAGCGCGTAGCTCGATCCGAGGAGCCACGCCGTCCCGCCTTGGACCGTGCCCGCGATCACCGCGATGGTGAGCGCCCCGATCGCCCAGCGGGAGACCGTCTCGGTGATCCGCTCCCACGTGTCGAGCCAGCGCTCGGCGTCTGCAGGCATCAGCACGGCACGGACGACGCCCCGGAGGCGATCCATGTCGATCAGGAGGAAGAGCGCGAGGAATATGAGGGTGAAGATCGCTAGGCCGACGGAGAACGCGTCGCCGGCGATCCCGAGGATCGAGGAGATCGCGTGCGGGACCGAGTCCGCTAGGTTCGTCGCGCCCTGCTGGACGTTCTCGGCTCCTCCCGAGTCGCCCGCCCAGGAAAGCTCGTCGGAGTTCCGCAGTTGGTCGACGATCTCCGGAAGGCTCTTCACGAAGTCCCGCAGCGCACCGACGAGCGGCACGAGCAGGAGGAGGGCGAGGACTGTGACGACGACTGTCGAGCCGAGCACGACGATTGTCGCCGAAATGCCGCGTCCCCATCCCGTCCACCGGACGAAGGTGCGCAGCGGGACCTCGAAGACGAGAGCGAGGAAGACCCCGAGGAAGACGAGGATCAGCGTGTCGCTGATCGAGACAACGGCCGCCGCGAGCAAGGCGACGGCCGCGGCGAGAAGCAGCGTGCGGAAGGGAATGGAGCGCGCCGCGGCGCGCGCGTCGTTCACCTTCGGGCTCCTCGCCTGCGATCTCCCCCGCGGCCCATCCTGACGGGTCGAAGCGCCCGGGTCACTGCATGTCGGCCCGGGCCCGACGGCGGTCCGTGATCCAGCCGATCAGCATCAGGACGATCGCGAGCGCGAGCAGGCCGCCGAACACGCCCCACGCGACGAACGCGCTCGTGATCAGGAGCAAGACGATGACCGACGCGATCGCGACGGCCAGCGCGATGGCGGAGACCTTGAACCAGAAGCCGAAGCCCATCGCGTGCAATCAAACAAGACCACGTCCCCGGCCGCAACACCCACCGATCGACCCGCAGTTGCGATCGCCAGCGCACACACCGGCGTTCGATGAACGCAAACCGTCGTATGATCGCGCTGCCCGAAGGGCAGTCGTCGCCGGACAACATTCGAACTCGCGGTGCGCCGGCGCGCCCGCGACCGGGAGGTGAGCTGCGTGGTCGTCGCATCGGACTATCCGTTCCTCGACGTCTTCTGGACGATGATCATCTTCGTCCTCTGGATCGTCTGGTTCTTCATCCTCTTCCGCGTGATCGCCGACCTCTTCCGGCGGCACGACATCTCGGGCTGGGTGAAGGTCCTCTGGATGATCATCGTCATCCTGCTGCCGTTCCTCGGCGTCTTCATCTACCTGATCACGCAGGGCTCGCACATGGCCGAGCGCGACATGCGCCAGGCGAAAGCGGCGCAGGGCGAGTTCGACGACTACGTGAAGTCGGTGGCCTCGAGCGGCAGCCCTGCAGCGGAGATCGAGCGAGCACAGGGGCTCCTGTCGTCCGGCGCGATCAGCCAGGCCGAGTTCGACCAGATCAAGGCGAAGGCGCTCGCGCAGAGCTAGCGCCAGGCCCGAGCGCGCCCCATGAGCACATGGCACGCGGTGCTCTGGGGCGCGCTCGGCGCCTCGTCGCTCCTCGTCGGGCAGGTACTCGCGGGACCACTCTCCGGCTCCCCGCGCGCGATGGGACTCCTGATGGGCTTCGGCGCAGGGACGCTCATCAGCGCGGTCGGGTTCGAGCTCGTGCCCGAGGCGAGCTTCGAGGACGTCGGTCTCGGCGTCGGGCTCGCGCTCGGCGCGGGGGCGCTGACGTACTACGTCGCGGACCGGACGATCGACCGTCTGGGCGGCGCCGACCGGCAGGCGATCGAGGGACGCCCTGAAGAGGGATCGCCGTGGGCGATGTTCCTCGGCGCCCTGCTGGACGGGGTTCCCGAGTCGTTCGTACTGGGCTCGACGCTCGCCGTGGGAGGAGCGATCGACGCCGCGTTCCTCGCGGCGGTCTTCGTGTCGAACGTGCCAGAGGGAGCGGCCGGCACGACGAGTCTGCTTGCGACCGGCGCCTCGGGCCGACGGGTCTTCTACGGGTGGGCGTCGCTCGTCGTCCTGTCCGCGGCCTTCGCCGGTATCGGCTTCCTGCTCGCTGACGTGACGCCGCACCAGGGCATCTACGTCGAGGCGTTCGCGGGCGGGGCCGTCCTCACCGTTCTCGCGGACTCGATGATGCCGCAGGCCTTTCGGTACGGGGGTCGCGCAGTCGGCCTGCTGACCGTCCTGGGCTATATCGTCGCCGGCGCCCTCTCGGTCGCCCAGTGACCCACTCGACACCATCCGAGCCCGGCTCCGCCCCCGCATCGCCCCAACCGGAAATCAGCGGTCGCGGATACCTCCACCTCGTGCTGCTCGGCGCGGCGATCGGCATTCCGGCCGCACTCGTCGCAGCGCTCTTCCTCGCGCTCGTGCACGACCTCGAGCACTGGCTCTGGCACGACCTCCCGGACTCGCTCGGCCACTCGTCTCCCCCCTGGTACCTGGTGATCGGGCTCCCGGTGGCCGGTGCGCTGCTCGTCGTGGCCGCACGCCTGCTACTGCCCGGCGACGGCGGTCACGAGCCGCTCGAGGGCCTGTCGACGAAGCCGACGCCGATCTCCCATGCTCCCGGGGTCGCGCTCGCCGCGCTCGGCACGCTCTCCTTCGGCGCGGTGCTTGGGCCCGAGGCGCCGATCGTCGCGCTCGGCTCGGTCGTCGGCATCGCGGCCGCCCGGGCCGCCTCGGTCGGACGGAAAGGCTCGGCGGTGCTGTCGAGTGCCGGTGAGTTCTCCGCCATCTCGGCGTTGTTCGGCGGACCGCTCGTGGCGGGAATGCTGCTCGTCGAGGGAGGTGTAGCGCTCGGGGCGGCGCTGCTACCGGTGCTGCTTCCCGGGCTCGTCGCAGCTGCGATCGGCTATGTCGTGTTCATCGGCTTCGGCAGCTGGGGCGGGCTCAACACGCAGGGGCTCGTCGTGCCGGACCTCCCGCTCTACGACGGCGTGCACGTGGGCGATCTCACGGTCGGGATCATCATCGGCCTGACGGCGGCGGTCGTCGTCGCCGCGGTGCGGCGCCTCGGGTCGTCGGTCGACGCCCGGGCCGACCGGCTCGGCGTGCCGGCGCTGCTGCTCGGCGGCGCGCTGGCAGTCGGGCTCCTCGCCGAGCTCGCAGACCTCCTCGGCGCCGATCCGCTCGACGTGCTCTTCTCGGGCCAGGCATCGATCCCCGCCGTGATCACCGAGGACTCGACGAAGATCATCGTCGTCGTGCTCGTCGCCAAGTTCCTCGCGTACGGGGTAAGCCTCGGCGCCGGCTTTCGAGGCGGCCCCATCTTTCCTGCGATTTTTCTCGGCATCGCGCTCGCCTCGTTGACCGTGGTCTGGTTCGACGTCTCACCGACGCTGGCGGTCTCTGTCGGCACCGCTGCGGGCATGGCCGCGCAGACGCGGCTCATCGTCACTCCCGTGCTCCTCGCCTCGCTCCTGGTCGGCTCGCAGGGCCTCGACACCGTCCCCGCGGCCGTGCTCGCGACCGCGAGCGCCTGGCTGGCGATGGCGCTGGTCGATCGGCGCAACGAGCGTGCGACAGTCGGCGTGCCGCCGACGGCGGTTTGATCCGCCTGTCGCAGCGCTCTCTGTCCTAGGGGGTGAACAGCTTCCAGTGCCCCTCGGAGACGACTTCGACGGTGCCGTCGGTCACCTTGATGGCGGTCTGATCGTCGATCGCGTACGCCGGCACCGGCATGCCGGCGGCCCATTTTTCTGCGTTGGCCATGGAATTGTCCGGCAGGTCCTCGTTGATCCAGGTGCGGGAAGATCGAAAAATCGACCAGTCCCAGCGTTCTGTCGCTGCCGGTGGGCGGCTTCCAGCTGGACGAAGTCCTCCCCGATGCTGGGGGTCATCACCATGCTCCCGGCGCTCAGGCCCACCCAGACCGCGCGCAGCGACGGCAAGAGGTCCGCCAGTCCGGACTGCCGCATCCAGTAGCACAGATACAAGGCATCGCCGCCGTCCACCAGCAGGACGTCGGTCTCCTGGACCAGGGGGACCCAACGCTCTTCATCGATGCTGGGCAGCGCGGTGAGCTCCAGCACTCCCAAGGACTTCCAACCCAGTTCGCACATGGGGCATCTGGGTTCTCGTCCGCTGATGAACCGCCATGCCGCGCCAGGACCGGCCATGGGGTGCCCGTACGCCGCGGTGGGAATGCAGAGGGCGCTGGACTCGGCGATCGGTTTGCCCAGTAGGTCGACCAGCGCGTCGTGGATGCTCGCGTTCTTGATGCCAGCGGAAGTGAGAAGAAACCTCATGCTGCCTCCCGGAGTCATTGCTGCAGGCGAGGACGGCCCGAGCTGCATTCACGGACCCGTACGCCGTAGAGACTGAGAGAGCACCGAAAACTCATCGGGTCTGGACCACATCCAGCCTCAAGTCTTCAGGAGACATTCCCGAACACTGGCCCAGCCCGGGATCCTCTCCTCAGAAGTCGGGCGAGACTGGACGCCCACGCGTGACGGACGGATGATCATGCCGGGTGCGCGACGACCTTCCTACCGGCACCGTCACCTTCCTCTTCACGGACGTCGAGGGCTCGACGAAGCTTCTGCACTCACTCGGCGCCGAGGCGTACGCGGAGGCGCTCGCCGAGCATCGCCGCATTGTCCGCGAGGCGTGCGCGGTCGAAGCGGGAGTCGAGGTCGACACACAGGGAGACGCCTGCTTCTTCGCCTTTCCCACAGCGTCGGGAGCGGTGGCGGCGGCGCTGGCGATGACCGAGGGCCTCGCTGCAGGCCCCATCCACCTGCGCATCGGTCTCCACACGGGGATACCGCTTGTCACCGCAGAGGGCTACGTGGGAGACGTCGTCCACTTAGCGGCGAGGGTCGCCGCCTCCGGGCACGGTGGCCAGATCGTGCTCTCGCAGGCGACCGGTGCGCTCCTCGACGGGCAGCACCTCACCGATCTCGGTGAGCATCGGCTCAAAGACATCGAGGGGGCAGTCTCGATTCTCCAGGTCGGCGACAAGAGCTTTCCTCCACTCAAGACGATCTCGAACACGAACCTGCCGCGGCCGGCGAGTTCCTTCATCGGGCGCTCGGCGGAGCTTGCGGATGTGCTCTCACTGATCGAAAACGGGTCTCGCCTCGTCACCCTCACCGGGCCTGGTGGCTCGGGCAAGACCCGCCTCGCACTCGAGGCCGCGACGGCACTCGTCCCCTCGTACAGGGCTGGCGTCTTCTGGGTGGGACTCGCCTCGCTTCGTGACCCCTCCCTGGTGACCGCGTTGATCTCGCAGACGATCGGGTCGCACAACGGCCTCGCTGAGCACATCGCCGAGCGCGAGCTGCTCCTCCTCCTCGACAACCTCGAGCAGGTGATCGAGGCCGCACCCGTGCTTGCCGCGCTCCTCTCGGCTTGTCCCAACCTCGCGCTCCTGGTCACGAGCCGCGAGCTTCTGCGCGTCCAGGGCGAGGTCGAGTACTCGGTGCCGCCGCTCGTCTCGAGCGAAGCGGTCTCCCTCTTCAGCGCGCGCTCACGGCTCGAGCCCTCGCAGGAGATCGCCGAGCTCTGCGCGCGTCTCGACGATCTGCCGCTCGCGCTCGAGCTTGCGGCGGCCCGCGCAAAGGCGCTTTCGCCACGGCAGATCCTCGACCGCCTCTCCGAGCGCCTCGACCTGCTGCGCGGAGGGCGCGACGCCGACCCACGCCAGAAAACGCTGCGGACGACGATCGAGTGGAGCTACGGTCTGCTCTCAGACGAGGAGCAGCGGCTCTTTCGCGCCCACTCCGTCTTCAGAGGCGGCTGCACGCTCGAAGCAGCTGAAGAGGTGGCAGACGCCGACCTCGACACCCTGCAATCGCTGGTCGAGAAGAGCCTCCTCCGCTTCTCGAACGAGCGCTTTTGGATGCTCGAGACGCTGCGTGAATACGCCCGGCAGCAGCTCGAGGAGTCGGGTGACACGGATCGACTGCGACGACGGCATGCGAGCCATTTCGTCGCCCTTGCCGAGGACGCCGCACCGGGGCTGACCGGCCCTGACCAGGCTTCGTGTCTGGAGCGTTTCACGGCCGATCACGACAACATGCGGGCAATTCTCGACTGGGCGGCAGACGCCGGTGAGGACGAGCTGCTGCTTCGACTGACGGGCGCCTCGTTTCGGTTCTGGTACCTCCGCGGGCTTCTCGGCGAGGCGCGAGCGCGGCTGGAGACGGCTCTGGCCACTCAGAGCTCGAAACCGAGTCTGCGCGAGCGAGTGCTCTTCGGGGCCTCACTGATTGCGTACCGACAGGGTGATGTCGCGTTCGCACGCGCGTACGCAAACGAGCGCCTCGACCTCTGCCGCGAGCTCGGCGACCCAGCACTGGTCGCGAGCGCGTACATCGGCGTCGGTCTGGGCGCCGCGCTCGACGGTGACCTCAGCCTCGCCGGGGCCGCCTTCGATCGGGCCCGTGCGCACGCCGCAGAGGCCGGCGACACATGGGCCGGTGCGATCGCGACCATGAACCTGAGCGATGTCGCGCTGCTCGAGGAAGACCTCGAGCGCGCAGGGAACCTCGCAGCGGAGGCTACGAGCACGTTTCGCGGACTCGGCGACGATGCGATGGTCTCGAAGGCGCTCTCAATCGTCGGCATCGTGGAGGTGGAACGCGGCCGGCTCGACAGAGCGCGCAGGACGTTCGAGGACGGTCTTCGCCTGGCGATCGAGTTGGACGACAGCGAATCTCTGATCTGGCACTTGCAGGGCCTCGCCGCGGTCGCGGCGCTCCAGGGCAACGTCGAGAGTGCGACACGAATGTGGGGCGTCGGTGACGCAGTCCGCGACAAGACGGGCTTCGCGCCGCAATCGACCGAGCAGTTGCTCGTGAAGCACATGCGCGAACTCGTCGACGGCGAGGCGGTTCGAGTCGCTCACGCTCGTGCCGGCTCCATGACACGCGAGGAGGCAGTGGCGTACGCGCTCGAGTCCCGGGGTTGGAGGCGAGACGAACGCCAGCCGACCGCGAGCGCTGGAGGATGATCCCGCCGTTCGGGTGTCGCTCGCCCGGGCAACTCGTGGGCTAGCCGCAAAGACACGACCTCGTCAATCGCCCAAGGGACGTTCCCGCACGCTCGCGCAGCCGAGCGTCTCCTTTCCTGGTGCTTACCGAGGCAGCGGCAGTTCGAGATGGTCGATGGCCCGTTGCGCCTGAGCGCGCATCGAGCGCGTTGGAGGAGAGCCGAAGTAGACACGGACAATCACGGAATATGCGGCCGCTGGTCCCATGCCCGTCAGCCCGTACTCGCCCCCCGCGACATAGGTGCCATCGCAACACGGGTAGCGTCTCGCGCGGACGAGTCGCAAGTCAATCCGTCTCTCTGTCTCCAGCGCCGATTGATAGACGACCGCGAATACGACGATGCCCGGCGGCGGGAGCCGAGAGAGAGTCTCCTCAGGAGGATCCGCGGTCGACCGATCACGGTACTGGACGCCTCTCGCTATCCAGGCCGTCGACTCCTTCGGCGAGGCGATGCCCGGCACAGGGCCGTAGGAGGAGTTGAGCGTCCCACTCGCTCCGGTGTGCCAGCCCGGCAGCGGCTGGAAGCGTAGTGGCTGGGCCCAGGGAGCAAGCGCAAACGCTGCAACCAGCTCGACCATGTCGCTTCACGCTACTGCACGACCCTCCTGCAGTAACTCACGCCGTCCGTCGCGCGATCGATGACCGGAATAGTTGAGGCAACAGTCAGGTTGGAATGAAGGGTCAGCACGATGACGAGCCCCAAGAAGATCGGCTTCCTCTCGTTCGGCGCCTGGCACCCAGGCGGCGGGCTCACGCACACTGCGCGGGACGCGCTCCGCCAGACGGTCGAGCTCGCGGTCGCGGCGGAGGAGATCGGAATCGACGGGGCGTTCGTCCGCGTCCACCACTTCGCACGCCAGCTCTCCTCGCCGTTCCCACTCCTCGCGGCGATTGGCGTCAAGACGAGCCGGATCGAGATCGGCACCGGCGTGATCGACATGCGCTACGAGAACCCGCTTTACATGGCCGAGACCGCAGCAGCGGCAGACCTGCTCGCAGGCGGCCGGCTCCAGCTCGGGCTCAGCCGCGGCTCGCCCGAGCCGGCCTGGCGCGGCGCCGAGGCCTTCGGCTACTCGGTCGGCCCCGACGAGGCACGTGAGAAGACGGACCTCTTCCGCGCCGCGATCGCAGGCGCCGGCGTCGTCCCCGCAGACGTCGGCGGCCGGCCAGGCGACGCGATGCTCGCAGTCCAGCCGCAGTCACCCGGACTCGCCGACCGGGTCTGGTGGGGCTCCGGCTCACGCGAGACCGCCGTCTGGGCGGGGGAACAGGGAATGAACCTGATGAGCTCCACGCTGCTCCTCGAGGACACGCAAGTGCCGTTCGACCAGCTTCAGGCCGAGCAGATCGGGCTGTTCCGCGAGGCGTGGGCGAAAGCCGGCCATGAGCGCGACCCACGTGTTTCGGTCAGCCGCAGCGTCATCCCGATCACCTCTGACCTCGACCGGCGACTCTTCGGCGGCGACGCGAACGAGGATCAGGTCGGCTGGCTCGACGGCGCAGTCAGTCGCTTTGGCCGCAGCTACACCGGAGAGCCCGACCGCATCGCCGAAGAGCTCGCCAACGATGCGGCCGTACGTGCGGCCGACACGATCCTCCTGACAGTTCCCAGCCAGCTCGGCGTCGACTACAACGCCGCGATGCTCGAGACCATCGCGCGCGATATCGCGCCCGCTGTCGGCTGGAACGCGGAGCTCGCTGCCTGAGCTGTCCCAAGCTGCTCGAGGTCGCCGCGTTCGGGTCGCTGACGGCGGCGGAGATTCACGAGCCGGCGGAGCCGCTGCCGGCCATTGCGACAACGTGTTCCCCGGATACGCGCATATCATCGTTGCGTGACCGGCGAGGATTGGCGCGTCGAAGCCGAGTTGAACGACGAGCAGCACGGCTATTCGCTGGGTGAACGGCTGCGAGCGCTCGACCTCGACGAAGAGGCGAGGAAGCGTCTCGGACGGCAGGTGATTGTCACCCGGGATGGCTCGAAGCTGTTCCTCTACACGACAACGCAGGACGAGGCGGCGGAGGCGGCCCGAGTCGTCGAGGAGCTGACGAGCGCCGAGAGGCTCACCGCGCAGATTCGCACGACGCGCTGGCATCCGGTGGAAGCAGCATGGAAGAACGCCTCCGTGCCTCTGCCACGCACCGAGTCGGAGCAGGATCTCGAGCGCCAGCGGCGCGAGGAGCGCGAGCGCCGTGAGGTCGAGGCCGGAGGTGACTACGACTGGCACGTTCACGTGCGGGCGCGCGATCGCGCCGAGGCCGCGACGCTGGAGCAGCGCCTGCTCGGCGAGACGCGGCCCGTCAAGCGGCGCTGGCGGTTCGTGACGATCGGCGCCCTCACCGAGGAGCAAGCCAATGAGCTCGCGTCCGGGATCCGTGACGAGCTCCCCGAGGCCGAGATTCAGGTCGAGCCGACACTTGATCTGCCGCCGCCGTCCTTCGTGCTCATCCGCTCCTGGCTCTAGCTCGTTCGACGGGCCGATCGAGAGCACACTCGGGAGGCAGGGTCCCAAGTGGAATTCGCCTGCGCGCGAACGGCGGCGTCAGGCCGAGCGCTTCGTCGTGTAGAGGTGCCTGGCCCAGAGGTACGAGCCGAGGGCGATGCCGATGCTCCAGGCGAGTGCGAGGACCTCCCAGCCGCCGACCTCGTACGGCTGCCCGACCCCGCTGCCGATCGCGAGCGTCGAGGGCGGCCAGCGCGTGGTCGATGCGATCCTCTTCGATCGCAGCTGACATCTCACTCGAACCCGGCAGTCCCTCCGGGACAGAAGGGAACCGAACGAGGCAGGCCGGCGGAAGGCTCTATGCTCGCCGGGGACGCACAAGCCGCCGCAGGCCATCACCAGATGGAGCGCACGCTCGACCACGCCCGACTCGGAGACCACCTCGACCGGCTCTACCGGGCTGCGTGGGCGCTCTGCGGCTCGCGCGAGGATGCCGAGGACCTCGTCCAGGAAACGTACGCGCGCCTGCTCGCCCGCCCGCGCCTGCTCCGCAACGAGGACGACCTCGGCTATCTGCTGCGTGCCCTGCGCAACACCTTCCTGAACCAGAAGCGGACCGAAAGCCGTCGCCTCCGTCCCGGGCCGCTACCCGACACCCTCGACCTCGTCGCCGACCCGCACGCGGTCCAGCCGCAGGCCGCGCTCGAAGCCGCCGAGCTCTACGCGGCGATCGCCGCGCTGCCGGGTGACTTCCGCGACGTCCTCGTGGCAGTGGACGTCACCGGCCTCTCCTACAAGGAGGCGGCACGCGCGCTGCGCATCCGTGAGGGCACGGTGATGAGTCGTCTGTACCGCGCCCGCCAACAGGTCGTGCGCCGAATCGAGGGCAGCGCGGCCTGACGCACCGCACAGCCTGATCAGCCACCCGTGTCGACCGTTCCGACGAGGACCTTCTCACCCGACGAGCTCTGATCGCCGTCGGCCCGCTCGCGTGTGACGGTCAGCGTCGGGAAGTCCGCCGGCGACACGCCCGCCCAGAGCGTGACGTTCTTGCCTTCGTTGAAGGTCCCGACCGGCACGAGCACGCCGGCGGCGTCCCGCAGCCACGCCTCGTAGAAGCGCCCCGTGTCGAGGCGGGGAAGCCCCGTGGCATCGAGCTCGATCCGCCAGCCAGAGGTGGTCTTGGTGAGGGTCGCCTCGCCTGTGGCGCCGGGCGACAGCTCGGTCGAGGCAAGGGCGGCGTGGAAGCGCTGGGCGGAGGTGCCCGAATCGAGCACGCTCAAGCCCACCCCCACGGCGACGATCGCCGCGGCGGCCGTCGCTGCACCCACCAGGACGAGACGACGCGGTGGCGACGCGTGGCGTGGACGTCGCTGCGCCTCGATGCGCGCGCGCAGAGCCGGGGGCGCCTCGACTCCTTCTCCAGCGCTCCGCGTGAGCGCGACCGCCCGCTGCTGCTCGGCGAGTCTGTCGGCAAGCTTCGATGACGCAGCTACTCGCGCCTCGAGAGCGACGCGCTGTTCCGGTGCGAGCGACCCGTCGGCGAGCGCCGCCAACTCGGCGATCTCCCGATCGCCCTCGTCTGCTCGACGACGTCTCATCGACACGGCACCACGAACGGTAACGCCGAGAGCGCCACGTTGCGGACAGCGCGTAGGACCATCTCGCTCAGGAGGACACCGCTTCGGTCGCCGCTATTCCCGTGTTGCGAGGCGGATTCGCTCACGTGCGCGGGCGCTCGACGGCGTTCCTCGAGCGCGCGTCCGACCCGCGGGGATCTGCCACTTCGGGAATAGGCGGCCCACTCTGGTGTCTCAAGCCGACGAGAGGTCAACCACTTCGAGAGGAGCATGCATGAGCGCATCACAGCCAGATCAGGCGGTCTCCCAGCGAATCGCCCGCGGGCTCGGTGACGATCGGCAGCGGAGGCGCATCGAGCCGCGTGCTCGACACGCCCTCCTGGGCGAGTTTCCCAGCTTTCCGGAACGAGTCCGCCAGCAGAACGTGCTCGTCGTCGCCATGGATCCTGTCGCTCCCGCGGGGCTCGCGCCCGCCGAGGTCTTCGTCGTTGCGCCGGCACTGAACTCCTGGTTCCGGCACTGGCTGTCGGACGAGGACCCCGCTCGCCGTCGAGCGGACGAGCGGCTGGCCGCAGTCGTCGGACAGCTGCAACGAACCGTGGTGCACGTCGAGGGTCGCGTCGGCGACGCCGATCCCCTGCAGGCAATCGCGGACGCACTGACGATCTTTCCGGCGGACGAGATCGTGTTCTCCGCTCGCCCGGAGCGCTCGACCGAGCAGGCCGACGATCTGGTGTCTCGCGCGCGCGAGCGGTTCGCACTCCCCGTCTCGTGGGCCAGCGGGTCGCGCTCGATCGCAGCCTAGCGCTCACCGCACGGGAATAGACGCGGCGCGTCGGTGTCTTCAACGGACGACAGGTCACATCCACTCCGAAAGGAAGCCATGAGGAACGTCATTCGACTCCATGACTCGCGTGCAGTGCGGCCTGCGCTGTTGGCGGTCTTGTCGGCGGCCGCGATCGCCGCCGTCGGCGGCACGGCAGGGACCGCGGCCGGACACGGCACCGGGGCCGCCCACAATGCGTACAAGGGATCGCAGCTGCGCCACGAGGCAGCGGTCGACGAACCGCAACTCGAGAATGGCGAGTTGACGATCGAGGGAACCAATGCGAACGACAGGCTCGCACTCCGCCTGCAGAGCGGGGATCCGGCGATCCTGCAGGTCGACGTCGGTGACGACGGCTCGGCCGACTTCAGCTTCCCGCGCGCGGAGATCGCGAAGATCTCCGTCGACGGCGGGAACGGCGACGACGCCGTGCGCATCGACGAGAGCAACGGCGTCTTCACCGACACCATCGCGACGACGATCGACGGCGGCAACGGAGACGACAACCTGGTCGGAGGCGCTGGAGCGGGGACGCTGCGGGGCGGCAACGGGAACGACATCCTGGCCGGAGGCTCCGGAGCGGAGACGCTGCTGGGCGGGAACGGCAACGACTCGATCGACGGCAACAGGGGGAACGACGTGGCGCTGATGGGCAACGGCGACGACACGTTCGTCTGGGATCCCGGCGACGGGAGCGACGTCGTCGAGGGCCAGAACGGCGGCGACACGCTGCTCTTCAACGGGGCCAACGTCGACGAGCAGGTCGACCTGTCGGCGAACGGTGCGCGGCTCCGCTTCTTCCGCACCCAGGCCAACATCACGATGGACACAGCCGGTGTCGAGACGGTCGACTTCAACGCCCTCGGCGGCGCGGATCTGGTCACCGTCAACGACCTGAGCGGCACCGACGTCAGCAACGTGAACCTCGACCTCGCAGGAGCGCTTGGCGGCGCCACCGGCGACGGCGCGGCCGACCGCGTCGTCGTCAACGGCACCAACGGCGACAACACGATCCACGTCAACGGAGACGCGGGCGCGGTGAACGTCAGAGGTCTGGCTGCGGCCGTCAACGTCCTCCATCCGGAGGGCGCGAAGGACCGGCTCGAGATCAACACCCTCGCGGGCACGGACACTGTGGACGCCGGCGGCCTGGCGGCCGGTGCGATCCAGCTCGTCGTGAACGGCTTCCTCAACCCGTAGAGCCCTCCACGCGGCAGAGTGCGGGGCCTCCGTCCGGAGGCCCCGCCGAAGCGAAGCCCGGGGGCACGTTTCGCCGCTTGTGGCCCCGTGCTCTGCCGGCCAATCACGTGTGAACGCAAAGTTACAGAGCGCACAAATGCGGGTATGATCAGTGCATCCGGTCGAGCGTCGTAGCCGCCGAGGCTTAGCACTCCTCTTCAGCTGTTCCCTTTGGCCCGAACGGAGCAGTGTTCGTTTGAGCGATCGACCGACGGCTCGACTGCCGGTCGGGAAGAGGTGACGGCGGATGAGCAAGTTCCTCGACTGGCGCAAGATGACCTGGGCGCTCGTCGTCTGGAGCGCGTACGTCGCGATCTGGACGGCGCTGACCGGCTCCGGCCCGGCGCTCTTCACCCTGTGGTGGCTCGCAGGCACGATCGTCGTCGGCTCGCTCTGGTTCGCGACGCAGCTTCCGTTCCAACAAGGCGTGAGCTCAACGGTGCTTCTTCCGGCCCGGCTGGACGAGCCGGAGAGTCTTCAACCTCGTCTACCGGACCCGACATGAGCTCGTGGCGGGCGCCTGAGGAGCCATGACGCGAAGCCTCGACGACCGGGAAGAGCTGCGGCGGAGCGCGCTCACCGCATTCCTCGACGAGCGAGTACGGGAGGGGTATCGCGTCGAGACCCGCACGGACACGCATGCGATCATCGGCCCGGCTGAGCGGCGTCGCTCGGTCCTCGATCTTCTCCGGAGGCCGACGACGCTCGCACGCCAGGTCGTGTCGGTCGACCGTGACGGCGAGGTGTCCATCGGCCCGGCCGAGCCGCTGCGTTCCTGAGCCGCGGTCATCCTGATACGTGGTCGCCGCGAGGCCTGAGACGATCTCAGCCGGCCGGTGGGTCCGAGTGAAGTGGCACGGCACGGATGCGATCGGCGAACGTGGCGGCGAGAAGAGCGAGCGCCCACGTCATCGCGGCGAGCGACCACGCCCGCCCGAGCCCACCCGCAGCGTCCGGCCAGGCAAGTGACACGAGCCCGAGGTAGGAGGCCGCGACGCTCGCAGAAACACAGACGAACGGATGCAGATCCGCCCGCACGGCGGCCAACAGGGGCAGCAGGGCCAGCGCCAGCGCGAGCGCGCCCTGCACGGAGTAGTGGTCGATGCCGAGCGTGACGTCGCTGTCCGAGCGGTCCTCCCGGTTCAGCGCCCACATTCGCAACGCGTAGGAGAGCCACGGGATAGCACCCGCCGCTGCGACGAGGAGAAGCATTCGTGAGATCCGGAACGGAGGAGCCCTGAGCTCCGTCCCCGTTCGCCGGGCACCGTGGAGCAGCGCGCTCACGATCGCCGTCTGCAACCCGAGGAAAGCAACCAGGACGACGAGCCCGGCTTCCTTCGCGACCACTGCCGACACCGCGAGGGAGACGGTCGCGACCACCAGTTGCGCAACTCCGGACAGCGACGTGCGGGGTCGTACGGCAAGCAGCACGAAGGCGGCTGCCACGATCACGGTCGCGAACAATCCCCATCCCGCTTCGAGCACCTGCGGCCAGTCGGCACTCCATGTCACCGACAGATCGATCACGCCGAACCCGGGGAGAACGAGCCAGCTGAGCGCGAACAACCCTGCAAGCACACGCGCCGCCATCCCCCTCATCGCCACAGCCTGCACCACTCGACGCTTCATCGCCACAGGTGTTCGCGATCGAGGTAGGCGCAGCGAGAAGCCGGGAGTTAGGAGTTGCCGATGCCTCCGGCGGCGGCGTGCAGGGCCGAGTCGATCATCTCTTGCGGGTTGAAGTCCGCCGGTGCCTGGCGCGGTGGGAACTCTGTGAACGTCGCCGCGTGCTGCTGGAGGATGTAGCCGGCGGGCATGATCGTCCAGAGCTTTTCTCCGACGTAGAGCGGGTAGGCGGGCGCGTCCATGTGCTGCTCGAACGGGTCGACGCGCAGGTTGACCGGACGGGGCACGGTGGGTCTCATCGCCTGGCCAGCGAACCAGTCGTTCTTGACCTGGAAGTGAACCTTCCAGTTGCGGTAACGGAGCGCGTAGAGCTCGTGCTCGCCGTAGTAGAAGAACTCGTCGCGTGACGATTCCTCGCTTTGCCCGCTCAGGTACGGAAGCTGGTCGTAGCCGTCCAGGTGGACACGGAAGTTCTTGTCGCCGGCGTCGTAGCCCTCCCGAAGCTGCTCTTTGATGCCGGGCACGCCCGCTGCTGCCATGACGGTGGGGACGACGTCCTCGAGCGAGACGATTCCGTTGAGCACCTGCGCGGCGGGGATCCGCTCCGGCCAGCGGATCACGCATGGCGCGCGGAACCCGCCCTCCCAGCCGAGACCCTTCTCTCCACGGAACGGCGAGGTGCCGCCGTCGGGCCAGGTGAACTTCTCGGCTCCGTTGTCGGTCACGAAGATCACCAGCGTGTTCTCGGCGATGCCGAGCTCGTCGAGCTTGCCCAGCAGTTCGCCGACCACCCAGTCGAGCTCCTGCATCCCGTC
Organism: uncultured Actinomycetes bacterium; assembly: GCA_963742625.1. GTDB lineage: Bacteria > Actinomycetota > Thermoleophilia > Gaiellales > Gaiellaceae > Gaiella. The sequence continues at coordinate 335,867 of CAVUMO010000001.1, read as the reverse complement.
CGCGTAAATCCCGTACCTGGTCTTGTCGCGCCAGCGCTCCGAGAGCCGCGTCCACACGTGCATGCGGGTCGAGTTGTGCCAGAGGAAGAACGGCTTGCCGTCCGCGTGCGCTCGGTCGATGAAGTCGAGCGAGCGGGCGAGAAGATCGTCCTCGATCGTCTCCATCCGCTTCCGTGTCAGCGGCCCTGTGTCTTCGATCACCTGCCGCCCGACGCGCCCGAAGCGCGGATCCTCGCTCGGATCGTCAACGTCAGAGGCCTTGCAGTCGAGCACGCCACGGGGCTTGAAGAACTCCATCGCCGGATGGTCGGACGGGTAGTCGGCCTGCTCCGGCTCCTCCTCCGCGTTCAGGTGGTAGAGGTTGCCGAAGAACTCGTCAAACCCGTGCACGGTCGGTAGGAACTCATTGCGGTCTCCGAGGTGGTTCTTGCCGATCTGCGCCGTCATGTAGCCCTGCGGCTTGAGCAACTCGGCCAGCGTCGGATCCTCCGACTGAATCCCCTTCGGCGCGCCCGGCATCCCGACCGTGGTCAGCCCAGTCCGCATCGGGATCTGCCCCGTGATCAGAGCCGCACGACCAGCCGTGCAGCTCGCCTGCGCATAGAAGTCGGTCAGCCGGACACCCTCATCCGCGATCCGGTCGATGTTGGGCGTGCGGCCGCCCATGATCCCCTGGTGGTAGCAGCCGACGTCGAACCAGCCAACATCGTCGCCAACGATGATCAAGACGTTCGGCTGCGTTCCTGGCACGTCCGACTCCTCGCCTCGCTGTGAGCTGCTGAGTACCCGACACTGTCACATGCGCGTCGCGACATCGCGCGACGGTCATCGCAACGCGCCGGCGCACCGGGCGCTTGCGGCACGACCCGGGTCGTGCCGCAGAATCTCCGGCCGAAACCAGCACCTACCGGGATTGGGGGTGGCGTATGGCAGAACACGCGGTGGTGGTCGCCGGCGGAGGTCCGACGGGGCTGATGCTGGCGGGCGAGCTGGCGTTGGCGGGGGTCGACGTTGCGATCGTCGAGCGGCGCGCCAGCCAGGAACTCCCCGGCTCGCGCGCAGGCGGTCTGCACTCACGCACCATCGAGATCCTCGATCAGCGCGGAATCGCCGATCGGTTCCTCGCGGAGGGACAGGTGGCCCAGGTCGCGGGGTTCGCCGGCGCCACGCTGGACATCAGCGACTTTCCCACCCGGCACAACTACGGGCTCGGGCTGTGGCAGAACCACATCGAGCGCATCCTGGCCGGCTGGGTTGGCGAGCTACCCGTGACGTTCTACCGCGAACGCGAGGTGACCGATTTTGCGCAGGACGACACCGGCGTCGACGTCCAGGTGTCCGACGGCCAGTCGCTGCGGGCGAAATATCTCGTCGGCTGCGACGGTGGCCGCAGCCTGATTCGCAAAGCAGCCGGTATCGAATTTCCCGGCTGGGACGCGTCGACGAGCGCGCTCCTCGCCGAGGTCGAGATGACCGAGGAGCCGGAAACGGGCATTCGCCGCACTCCCTCGGGCATGCATGCCATCGGCAAGGTGGAGTACGAGATCAAGGGCGGTGAGGTGATCTACGAGAAAGGCGGGACGGTGGGAGTCATGTTGACCGAGTCGCAGGTCGGAAAGACGAACGAACCCACCCTGCGCGATCTCAGCCAGGGCCTCATCGCCGTGTACGGGACCGATTACGGAATCCACAGTCCCACCTGGATCACCAGGTTCACCGACATGACCCGGCAGGCCGCCGCCTACCGCGACAGGCGGATCCTGCTGGCCGGCGACGCGGCGCACGTGCATTCCCCGGTCGGTGGACAGGGCCTCAACACCGGTGTGCAGGATGCGGTGAATCTGGGCTGGAAGCTGGCCCAGGTGGTGCACGAGACAGCGCCGGAAAGCCTCCTTGATACCTACCACGCCGAGCGCCACCCGGTTGCCGCCCGCGTGCTGCGCAACACGATGGCGCAGACCGCGCTGATGCGCCCCGACGATCGCATCGAGGCGCTGCGCGACACCGTGTCCGAGCTGCTGAGCATGGACGAGCCGCGCCGACGATTCGCCGCGATGATGTCCGGTCTGGACATCCATTACGACCTGGGCGAGGGCCACCCGCTGCTCGGGCGCCGCATGCCCGACCTCGACCTGGTCACCGCCAACGGCCCGCTGCGGGTCTTCACCCTGCTGCACGACGCCCGGCCGGTGCTACTCAACCTCGGTGAGCCCGGCGGCCTCGACATCGCTCCATGGGCACATCGAGTGTTGGCGATCGACGCCGAATATGCCAGCGATTGGGAGCTTCCGGCCCTGGGCCGAGTCGCAGCCCCCGTTGCCGTGCTGATCAGACCCGATGGATATGTCGCCTGGGTGGGGGACGGCACGGATACCGGATTGCGCGACGCGCTGACCACCTGGTTCGGATCACCATGACGCGACGTGATGCTGCGCCCATCCAAACGGCGCACAGCGTCTGCGAGCTCCTCAGGCGTCGATGGGCCTCTCGGCCGTCTCCGCTGCGCGGCCGTGGTGTCTGAGCAGGTCGGCGACCGCGTCCTCTGCGAAGCGAAGGCCGTCGTGCATGCCGAGGCGGTAGGGCGCCGTCCCCTTCGCGTCGTTGAAGGCGATCTCCTCGGTGATCCGCCCGAGCAGCGCCACCAGTCCATCGACCAGGTCGTCGCCGGGCTCGATCACCCGGTTGCCCTGGGACGTCGCCAGCGAATTCCCCGGCGGCTCGATCACGCTGCGGCCGTCCGGTATGCGTGCACCAGCTGGTCGAGGGCGGCCGGGTCGAAACCGACGATGTGGACGTCGCCCCAGAACAGCTGTGGCACGACGACGTCGGCCGAGCGCTGCGCAAGCTCGGCGCGCGCCTCCTCGCTCTTCCGGATGTTGCGGTCTTCGAACGGGACGTCGTTGTCGGAGAGAAACTCTCTCACGCGGCAGCACTCCTGTCAGGTCGGCGTCCGCGCGTCCGTATTGAGCGTGTACAGGACGACCATCGACCGCATCAGGCGCCGAACGCTATCAGGGTCGTGACGCGCCGAACCTTGCGCTGGACAGGGCCCGACTCTCGCGCGTTGGCCGGGATGCACGCGCGCGCGGATAGGGTGGACCCGTGATCCCGTGGCTCATCCTCGCCGTCGTCGCGGTCCCGCTCGTCGTGATCGGGTTCGCGTCGACGCGTCGCCGCATTGCGACCGGCGAGCACCCCGCCACCGAGGACGTTGCAGCCCGCGAGCGCACAGAGCGCGAGTTCGCCGAGGCCGAGGCGTACGAAGAGCAGTGGCGCGAGGAGCACAAGGATGACCACCGCGAGCGCATCCCCTAGCGTGCGATCCGCTCGTTCGTTGTGGTGAACGCGGCGTGGCGGGCGGTCAGGTACCCCAGCCCTCGTGCGGTGCGTGGTCTCCGGGCTCGAAGAGCCACGTCTCGCGCAGCTCCTCACAGCGTCCGTCCGCGGCGAAGCGGAGGAACAGGATGCCGATCAGGGTCACCTCGGCGCCGCCGTTCAGCATCCTCACCCAGAACTCGACCGCTGCCCGTCGCCCGTCCGACGACTCCACGGGGCGGCCCATCCGCACGTCGACCCGATCCTGCGTCGCGGTGACGTCCGACCAGTAGGTGCGCACGCCCGCGTCGCCGCGGTGGGGTTCCTGGAGAGGGTGGGCGCGGTAGAGGGAGTCGCCCGTGAAGAGCGCCCCCGCCGCGTCGGCATCGCGGTCGCGCCAGGCCCGAGCGTACGCGTCGACCCACTGCTGGACGGTCATCAGCGTGACCCTACTGCGAGCGCGTGGGTGTCGTGGTCGTGGTCGTGATCGGCTCGCCCGTCGCGATCGCCGGGCGCCTCGAAGAGGCGGTGCCCGCCTGGGCCGCGCGAGCCGATCGGTGCCTGGCGGCCCCGTTCCCCGGTGGCCCGTCAGGCGACGATCACGGCGCTGCCGAGCTCTCGCTCGACCGCTGCCGCGACGTCCGACCCGAAGAGGCCGGCCAGGAACCCGTGGTGGTGCTCGCCCAGGACGACGGTGTCGGCCTGGGCGTCCCGCGCAGCCTCGACGATCGCGTTGCCCGGCTCGCCCGCAGCCCACATGAACTCCGCGCGCAGCCCTGCCGCCTCGACCTCATCGCGGGCCTGTGCGAGCAGTCCCACCAGCTCCGGTGGCGGCGAAATCGGCTGGCCCTCCCAGTCGGAGATGTCGTCGAGGGTGCCGAAGAACCGATCGACCTGCGGGTCGAGCGGAACCTCGAAGACCGAGAGGACGATAAGCCGTGCCTTCCGCGCCTGCGCCTCTGCGATGCCACGGTCGAGCGCGCGGCGGGCAGCCGCCGAGTCGTCGAAGCCGACGAGGACCCCGCTCACGCGCCGCAGTCTACGCACGGCCGCGAGGTGGCCCCAGGAAGCGTCGCGTCGCCGCCCGTCGGGCTAGCCGAGGCCGCGCACGAACAGGACGAGGACCGCGACGACGAGGAAGAGCCACGACGAGTCCGTCCAGGTCATCCCTCTCGGCTTCATGGGATGGGTATCGGCAGACGCACCGTCCCACCCGAGCGCGGATGCATTGCCGTCACATCGCGAGGCGGCGATGCGGGCCTCACCGCTGCGACCTAGTAGTAGCTCGTCTTCCCGCGCGCGCTTCGAGCGCTGTACGTTGCGATGTCGAGCACCAGGCCGAGGGCCACGAGGAGCCACTCGGCGCCCTCGACGCCACCGACCGGCGACCAGACGATCACGTACATCAGGGTCGTCCACGGCAGGAACAGCAAGCCGAGCAGCGGGACGATCCACGATCCAAACGCGAGATCCACCCGATCGCCGAAGATCCACCAGAGCGCGAGCGCGATGCGTGGGCCCAGGCCGACAGAGACGAGTGCGAGGCAGCACATGCGCAGCGCACGCTGTCATGTGCGAGCCGCCGCGTCAATGGCATCCGTACGCGAGACTGCGTGACGAGGACGATGCGATGTGCGAGCTCGGCCAGGACAGCGTGTCCCGCCTCGACCGGCGCACATGGCCGCCGGCCGAGCTGCCGCCCTGTTCATCCCCGAAGCCGCAGCGCTCCCACTGCCCGGCCGTGACCAGAGATCTGCACAGCCTCTGCGTGTCGTGTGCCTTCGCCAGGGTCGTTCGCGGTCGGCGCGACCAGCGGTACCTGCTGTGCTGGAATGACGCGGTCCCGGAGAGGTACCCCCGCCAGCCGGTTCTCGTCTGCTCCGGGTACGAGACCCGGTCCCAGCGCTCCGACGATCCTGGCGACTCGCGCTCGTAGGTGGTCAGCGGGTCAGCTTTGCCCGGACGAGCGGGATCACGTCGTCCGGATCGGGATACCGGCCGAGCATCGACTTCGTGAAGACGAGATCTCCGTCGACGTGGACGTCGAAGATGCCGTTCGCCCCGGGGACGACTTCCACCGCGGACAGATCCTCCTCGTGCTCCTCGAGCAAACGCGCCACCAGACCGGCGGCGTTCGTCATCGCGCCTCAGGGGACGCAGTACTCGATGCGAACGTGATGCCGCTCGGCCATCCGTCGATTGTGACAGCGGGTGGGCACCCACGGCGTCGGACCGTGTTGACTGGCCTCGTGACCACGGACGCGGCGATCCTCTTCGACCCGACGGCGCCCGAGCAGCGGGAGAACCCCTTCGACGTCCTCGCGCTCGCGCGGCGCGAGCAGCCGGTCTTCTACGCGCCCGCGCTCGACCTCTGGGTCGTGACGCGGCACGACGACGTGCTCACCGTCCTCAAAAACCATCGGACGTTCTCGTCGACCGGCGCGCTCAAGTCGTCCTCCGCGTCGCTTCCCTCGGAGGTGCTCGACGTGCTCGCCGACGGATGCCCCGAGATGCCGTACATCATCGAGCTCGACCCGCCGCTGCACGACCGCATCCGCGGCCTCGTCGCGCGCGCATTCACGCCGCGGAGGATCTACGAGCTCGGGCCGCGGATCGAGGCGATCGCCTCGGAGCTGATCGACGAGCTGGCGCCACGCGGGCACGCGGACATCGTCGAGGCGTTCGCCTGGCCGCTTCCCCTTCGCGTCCTCGGCGAGCTGTTCGGCTTCCCCCGCCAGGATCTCGAGCGGATCCACCAGTGGGGGCTCGACTGGCTGCTCCTGCAGCAACAGCGCCCACTCGAGGAGCAGCTGGGACATGCCCGCGGGCTCGTCGAGCTGCAGCGGTACTGCGTCGCCGCCGTCGAGGACCGGCGTGCGAACCCGACCGACGACCTGCTCGGCGCGATGATCGCCGCGAACGACTCCACAGACGAACCGCTGAGCACGGTCGAGATCGCCGGCCTGCCCCTCGACCTGATGGTTGCGGGCCACGTCACCGTCACGCGCGCGATCGGGAGCGCGCTGAACCGCATGTTCGTCGAGCCCGCGCTACGCGAGCACCTTCTCGACCCGGGGCTGTGCGCGAAGGCGATCGAGGAGGTCCTCCGGCTCGAGTCGCCGGCGCAGGGGCTGTTCCGCGTGACCACGACGGGGGTCGAGCTCGGCGGCACGGTGCTCCCGGAGGGTGCGCGTGTCATGGCCCACTTCGCCTCGGCGAACCGCGACGCCTGTGTCTTCGCGGACGCCGACGACTACCGGCCCGAGCGCGAGGACATCGGTGCCCAACTCGCCTTCGGGAAGGGCATCCACTTCTGCATCGGGGCGCCGCTCGGGCGGCTCGAGCTACGGGTCGCCTTGCCGATGCTCGTCCGGCGGCTCCCGGGCCTGCGCGCGGGGGCAGGGACGCCGGCCCGAGAGACGGTGTTCTTCGCGCGCGGGTTCACGTCGCTCGAGGTGGAGTGGGATCCGTGAGCGGCGTCGTGATCGTCACCGGCGCAGCCTCCGGGCTGGGCGCGGTCTACTGCCGCGAGCTCGCCGCAGCGGGCTACACGGTGGTCGGCGCCGACCTCGACCCTGTGGAGGGAGTCGACCTCGGCGTCGCGGCCGACGTGACCGACCGCGCTTCGACCGAGCAGCTGTCCGCGGCGGTGCTCGAGCGCTTCGGGCAGATCGACGCGCTCGTCAACAACGCGGCCGTCTACAGCACGATCGTGAAGAAGCCGTTCGAGGAGATCACCGACGACGAGTGGGACCGCGTGCTCGACGTCAACGTGAAGGGCGCGTGGCTCTGCGCGCGCGCGGTGGCACCCGCGATGCGACGCCAGCGGAGCGGCAAGATCGTGAACGTCTCGTCGATGACGGTCCCGACCGCGCCACCCGGGTTCGCGCACTACGTCGCGTCGAAGGCGGCCATCGTGGGACTGACGCGCGCGCTCGCCCGCGAGCTCGGCCCGGACGGGATCTCCGTCAACACGCTGACCCCCGACTACATCGCCTTCGATCGCGACTACGACAACCGCCAGCCGGACATGGCCCCGTCCCTTGCCTCGCAGCGGATCTTCGCCAGGGAGCAGGCGCCCGACGACATGGTTGGCGCACTTCTCTTCCTCCTCGGGCCGGGCTCCGACTTCGTCACGGGCCAGAACCTCTGGGTCAACGGAGGACGCGCCTTCAACTAGAGGCTTGATGCGAAATTCGTGCGCGATCGTGGATGCCGCCTCATGCGCGGCGCCAGGCCGTCTCCGCGCCCTTGCCCAGGCCACGAGCCTGCGCTGCGGACGCGGAGACGGCCTGGCTTGGCCTGAGACGGCCCCACGGGGCGCCCATTTTGCATCAAGCCTCTAGGCGCAAGCAACCGCGGTACTGAGCGACCTGGTCGAACGGCCGGGGCGGCAGACACGGCTCGACCCTACGGTGACTATCAACTGAGCCGGGAACGCGTCTCAGATCATCGACGACGAATGAGGGGGAACGATGACCAGACCGATCGCCGCCATGCACGCGAGCGCCGGCTCCGTCAGCCGGTGACGACGTTCGTGCTCGGCCGCAAGATGACGTGGATGCTCGCGCTCTGGAGCGGATACATCGCGACCTGGGCGACGGCGAGCGGCTCTCGTCCGGCAATTGTCGCCGCATGGTGGCTTGCCGGGGCCGCCCTTCTGCGCGCGATCGAGCGCCACGTCCCCCGACCGTGGGCGATGCGGACCGAGGCGTCGCAGCGCCCGGAGCAGGCCCACGTCGGCGCCTGGTTGGCGCCCGGGGGAGGAGCGGTTCAGGACTGGGAGTCCGAGGGCGGCGCGATCGCCTGAGCACGACCGGGGATGGCGCGGCCGTGTGGAGGCGTGCGCCGGACACCCCGCCGGCCCTCCGCAACCCTACTCTGGCGTGCCGTCACCCGACGCCGGCCCTGCCTCGAAGCGATAGCCCATCCGCGCTTCTGTGACGAAGTACCGCGGGCGCGAAGGCTCCGGCTCGAGCTTCGCGCGGATCTGGGCGAGGTAGACGCGGAGATAGTTCGTCTCGGTCTCGTACTGCGGGCCCCAGACCTCCTGCAGGAGCTGCCGCTGGGTGACGAGCTTGCCCGCGTTGCGCACGAGCACTTCGACGACGTGCCACTCGGTCGGGGTCAGGCGCACCTCGCCCGCGGCCGTCCTGACGCGCTTCGCGGCGAGATCGACGGTGAAGTCCGCGGTTTCGACGACCGCCTCGTCCTCCCCTGGCGCGGCGCGGCGGAGCGCCGCGCGGAGCCGCGCGAGCAGCTCGTCCATCCCGAACGGCTTCGTCACGTAGTCGTCCGCGCCCGCGTCGAGCGCCGCGACCTTGTCCCGCTCGGCGTCGCGCACCGAGAGGACGATGATCGGAACGGCGCTCCAGCCGCGAAGGCCGCGGATCACCTCGACTCCGTCGATGCCGGGGAGCCCGAGGTCGAGGACGACGAGGTCGGGATGCTTCCGCGCGGCGAGCACGAGTGCCGCCTCGCCCGTGCCGGCGAGGTCGACCGTGTACCCGCGCGCGCGCAGGTTGGTCGCGAGTGCACGGAGGATCTGCGGCTCGTCGTCGACCGCGAGGATCCTCGTCATTCCGCCGCCCGGAGTCGCGCGACGATCGTGAGCCCTCCGCCCGGCGTGTCGTCCGCCTCGAGCTCGCCGCCCATCGCCTCGATGAAGCCCTTGGCGACGGCGAGCCCGAGCCCGACGCCCTCGCTCTGGCCCGCGTCGCCGAGACGCTGGAACGGCTTGAAGAGCCGGCCTCGCTCTTCGGCCGGGACACCGGGGCCGCGGTCGACGACCCGGATGTCTACCGTCCCGTCGACGACACCGGCCAGCACCGACGGCGGCGTCCCCGGCGGTGAGAAACGGATCGCGTTCGCGATCACGTTCGCGAGCGCGCGTTCCAGGAGCCCGCGATCGGCCAGGACGCGCGGCAGCGTGTCGGCGACGTCGAGCCGCACGGCGCCGCTCGGCGCGCCGAGGCTCGTGAGCGCCGCCGGGAGCACCTCGTCGAGCCCGACCGGGGCGGCGGCGATGTCGAGCGCTCCCGTCTGTAGCCGGCTCATGTCGAGGAGATTGCCGACGAGCGCGTCGAGCCGGTCGGTCTCCTCCTCGATCGTGGCGAGGAACTCGTCGCGCGCCTCGGCCGGCCACGCGACGTCGCGCTGGCGAAGGCTCGACACGGAGGCCTTGATCGCGGCAAGCGGTGTCCGCAGGTCGTGCGAGACCGCGGCGAGCAGCGCCGAGCGCAGCTCATTGGCCGCGGAAAGCGCGCCTGCCTCCTGCGCCTCCGCCTGCAGCTCGCCATGCTCGACGGATGCTGCCAGCTCCCGCGCGAATGCGTCCAGCACGCGTTGGTTCTCGCTCCGGAGCGGCGGTCCGGTGATGGCGAGGACGTGATCCGGATCGAGGTCGATCGTCATGGCCGCCGCCTCGGGGCTCCCGGGGACGCGGTCCCCGGCGGCCACATCGATGCGCCAGCCGTCCTCCGACCGGTGAAGGACGGCCGCGCCCTGGAGGCCGAGCACGCGCACGAGCGTGTCGAGGACCGTTGCCGCCGGGGACGAGCCGGCGAGCCGCGCAAGTGCTTCCGCCTCTGCGCGGGCGCGTTGACCCTCGACGGCCCTGCGCGCCGCGAGAGAGACGAAGCCGCTCATCGCGGCTGCCACCGTCAGGAAGACGGCGAGGGCGAGGAGGTGCTCGGTCGAGCCGATCGTGAGCGTGTGGAGTGGGGGAACGAAGAACCAGTTGACGAGGAGGTTCCCGACGGCCGCCGCGGTCAGCGCGGGCCAGAGGCCGCCGAGCGCGGAGACGGCGACGACGAGCAGGAGATAGAGGAGCATCACCGTCGGGATGCCGAGGTCTGCGCGGAACTCCGCGAGGATCCACGTCAGCAAAGGCAGGCCGACGGCAGTGAGCCCGAAGCCGAGGAGGACGCGCCGCCGAGGCAGGGCGGCGGGGCGACGAGTCCGCGGGACGACGAAGGCGTCCTCGGAGCGTCCCTCCGGGTGGCTGATCACGTGGACGTCGATCCCGACGCCCGACTCGCGGATCACGCGGCCGATCACCGACCCGCGGGTGATCCGTTGCCAGTTCGAGCGACGGCTCGCGCCCATCACGACCTGCGTCACGTTCAGCGAGCGCGCGGCCTCGAGGAGCGCGTCGGCGACGTCGGCGCCGACGACCTCGTGGTACGCGCCGCCCAGTTCCTCGACGAGGAGGCGCTGCCGCCCGAGCAGCGCCGCCGACGGAGCGGCGAGGCCGTCCTGGGGGATCACGTGGACTGCCACGAGGTCGCCCTTCGTGCGCTGTGCGATCCGCGCCGCGCGCCGGACGAGGCGCTCGCCGTCCGTCGAGCCGGTCAACGCGACGAGGATCCGCTCGCGCGTCTCCCAGGGCTCCTCGATTCCGTGGCGCGCACGGTACTCGGCGAGCGCCTCGTCGACCCGCTCGGCGAGCCAGGCGAGGGCGAGCTCGCGCAGGGCCGAGAGGTTCCCCGGGCGGAAGTAGTTCGCGAGCGCGGTGTCGATCCGCTCGGGTGGATACACGTCGCCACGGGCGAGCCGGTTGCGGAGCGCGGTCGGGGTCAGGTCGACGAGCTGGAGCTCGTCGGCGCGGCGCACGACCGCGTCGGGGATCGTCTCGCGCTGGGGGACGCCCGTGATCTGCTCGACGACGTCGTTGAGAGACTCGAGGTGCTGGACGTTGAGGGTGGAGATGACGTGGATCCCGGCCACGAGGAGCTCCTCCACGTCCTCCCAGCGCTTCTCGTGCCGCGACCCGGGCACGTTCGTGTGGGCCAGCTCGTCGACCAGGGCGACCTTCGGTCGGCGCGCAAGGACCGCGTCGACGTCGAGCTCCTCGAACGTCGCGCCCCGATAGGCCGCTCGGCGGCGGGCCACGACCTCGAGGCCGTCGACCTGTTCGGCCGTCTTCGGTCGCCCGTGGGTTTCGACGAAGCCGACGACGACGTCCTCGCCGTACTCCGCGCGGCGGCGCCCCTCGTTCAGCATCGCGAACGTCTTGCCCACGCCCGCTGCGGCGCCGAGGTAGATACGAAGCGTCCCGCGCGACATGCCCACAGCGTGCCGCTAGCGAGCCGGGCCGTCGAGGGCGAGGTTCAGCTCGACGACGTTCACGCCCGGGTCGCCCAGGAACCCGAGCGAGCGTCCGTCCGTGTGCGCCGCGACGAGCTCGAGCACGGTCGCGAGCGAGAGCCCGCGTGCGCGCGCGACGCGGGGCGCCTGGATGCGCGCATTGGTCACGGAGATGTCCGGGTCGAGCCCCGAGCCCGACGACGTCACCACGTCGGGCGGGACGTCAGCGTTCGCCGCAAGGCCGTTCTCGCGTCGGTACGCGGCGGCGCGGCTGCGCACGTCGCGGAGCAGCGCGGAGTTCGTCGGGCCGAGGTTCGAGGCCGAGCTCGCCATCGCGTCGTAGCCGTCGCCTGCAGCGGACGGCCGTGGGTGGAACCAGCGCGGACCGTCGAACCGTTGCCCGATCAGGGTGGAGCCGACGACGACGCCTTTGCGCTGGACGAGCGAGCCGTCGGCGCGACCGGGGAACGCGAGCTGCGCGATCCCGGTGACGACGAGCGGGTACCCGAGGCCGGTGAGCACCGTCAGCGCGAGGAACGTGACGAGGGCGGGGAGGAGCTGGCGTCGCACGACCGCCATCAGACGATCCCGAGCCCCGTGACCACGAGGTCGATCAGCTTGATCCCCACGAAGGGCGCGACGATCCCGCCGAGCCCGTAGACGAGGAGGTTGCGGCGCAGCATCGCCGCGGCGGAGACGGCCCTGAAGCGGACGCCACGGAGCGCCAGCGGGATCAGCGCGACGATGATCAGCGCGTTGAAGATCACCGCCGAGAGGATCGCGCTCTCCGGCGTCCCGAGGGCCATCACGTTCAGGCGATCGAGCGCCGGGAACGAGCCGGCGAACATCGCGGGGATGATCGCGAAGTACTTCGCGACGTCGTTGGCGATCGAGAACGTCGTCAGCGACCCGCGTGTGATCAGTAGCTGCTTCCCGATCTCGACGATGTCGATGAGCTTCGTCGGGTTCGAGTCGAGGTCGACCATGTTCCCCGCCTCCTTGGCCGCCTGCGTCCCGGTGTTCATCGCGACGCCGACGTCGGCCTGGGCAAGGGCCGGCGCGTCGTTCGTGCCGTCGCCGGTCATCGCCACGAGCGCCCCCTCGGCCTGCTCGCGCCGGATCAACGCCAGCTTGTCCTCCGGCGTCGCCTCGGCGAGGAAGTCGTCGACGCCGGCTTCGTCGGCGATCGCCTTCGCGGTCAGGGGGTTGTCCCCCGTGATCATCACCGTGCGGATGCCCATGCGGCGCAGCTGCTCGAATCGCCCGTGGATCCCCTCCTTGACGACGTCCTTCAGCTGCACGACGCCGAGTGCCGTGCCGTTCTCGGCGACGACGAGGGGTGTGCCGCCGTCTCGGGCGATCCCGTCGACCAGCGCCCCGAGCGGCTCGGGCACGGACCCTCCCTGCTCCTCGATCCAGCGCCGGACGGAGTCGCCCGCGCCCTTGCGGATCGAGCGGCCGTCGAGCTCGACCCCGCTCATCCGCGTCTGCGCGGTGAACGGCACCAGACGCGCTCCGGCGAGCTCGCGCTCGCGCAGGCCGTAGCGCTCCTTCGCGAGCACGACGATCGAGCGGCCCTCCGGCGTCTCGTCGGCGAAGCTCGAGAGCTGCGCGGCGTCGGCGAGGTCGCTCGCCTCGACGCCGGGGAGGGGGAGGAACGCAGTCGCCTGCCGGTTCCCGAGCGTGATCGTCCCGGTCTTGTCGAGCAGCAGCGTCGAGCAATCGCCGGCCGCCTCGACCGCACGACCCGAGAGGGCCAGGACGTTCCGCTGGACGAGCCGGTCCATCCCTGCGATCCCGATCGCGGAGAGGAGCGCCCCGATCGTCGTCGGGATCAGGCAGACGAGCAGCGCGACGAGCACGATCACCGACTGCTCCGCCCCCGAGTAGACGGCGAACGGCTGGAGCGTGACGACCGAGAAGAGGAACACGATCGTGAGCCCCGCGAGCAGGATGTCGAGCGCGATCTCGTTCGGCGTCTTCTGGCGGCTCGCCCCCTCGACGAGGGCGATCATCCGGTCGAGGAAGCTCTCGCCCGGCTTCGACGTGACCCGCACGACGATCTCGTCCGAGAGCACGCGCGTCCCGCCCGTCACCGCTGAGCGGTCGCCGCCCGACTCGCGGATGACCGGCGCCGACTCGCCGGTGATCGCGGACTCGTCGACGCTCGCGATGCCCTCGACCACGTCGCCGTCGCCGGGGATCACCTCGCCGGCGGAGACGACGACCACGTCGCCGGCCTGCAGCGCCGAGCTCGGGATCTCCTCGAGGTCGCCATCCGGCATGCGCCGGCGCGCGATCGTCTCCGAGCGCGTCCGACGGAGCGCGGCAGCCTGCGCTTTGCCGCGGCCCTCGGCCATCGCCTCGGCGAGGTTCGCGAACAGCACCGTGAACCACAGCCAGACCGCGATCAGGCCGGCGAAGACCCCGGGGTCGCGGACGAAGAGCACCGTCACGAGGGCGCTGCCGACCTCGACCACGAACATCACCGGGTTCCGCGCCATGCGGCGCGGGTCGAGCTTGCGCAGGCTCTCCAGCGCCGCCGGGCCGACGATCCCGGGGTCGAAAAGGCTCGAGCTCCTCGTCATTGGCCCAGGTGCTCCAGGATCGGGCCGAGCGAGAGGACGGGGAAGTAGGTGAGGCCGACGACGATCAGCACGACGCCGACGAGGAGCCCGGCGAAGAGCGGTGTCCCGGTCGGCAACGTCCCGGCGGTGGCGGGCGTGTGCTGCTTCCGCGCGAGGGAGCCGGCGATCGCGAGCGCCGGGACGATCAGCAGGAAGCGCCCGCCGAGCATCGCGAGCCCGAGGGTCGTGTCGAACCAGCCGGTGTTCGCGTTGAGCCCGCCGAACGCGGAGCCGTTGTTGTTCGAGGCCGACGTGAACGCGTAGACGACCTCGGAGAGGCCGTGCGGGCCGGGGTTGAGGATCGAGGCGGTCGCGGAGTCGAGCACGACCGAGATCCCCGCGAACACGAGGATCAGCGCGGGCACGGCGAGGAGGTAGAGCACGACGAGCTTCGTCTCCGCCGCCTGGATCTTCTTGCCGAGGTACTCGGGCGTCCGCCCGACCATCAGCCCTGCGATGAAGACGGCGAGGACGGCGAAGACGAGCATCCCGTAGAGCCCCGAGCCGACCCCGCCGGGGCTGACCTCGCCGAGCATCATGTTGACGAGCGGCACCGTGCCGCCGAGCGGGGTGAAGCTGTCGTGCGCCGCGTCGACGGCACCGGTCGAGGTGCCGGTCGTCGAGGCTGCGAAGAGGGCCGACGCGGGCGCGCCGAAGCGCACCTCCTTGCCCTCCATGTTCGCGCCGACGGCGCCGAGCGCATGCACCTGCGGGTTGCCGTCGACCTCGGCCCACGTGGCGAGCGCGGCCGACCCCGTCCACAGCGCCAGCATCGCCGCGAAGATCGCCCAGCCCTGCCGTCGGTCGCCGACGAGGCGCCCAAAGGCGAACGTGAGCGCGAACGGGATCGCGAGCAGCGCCCACATCTCGAGAAGATTCGTCAGACCGGAGGGGTTCTCGAACGGATGGGCGGAGTTCGCGTTGAGGGGGCCTCCGCCGTTCGTGCCGAGCTCCTTGATCGCCTCCTGGCTCGCGACGGGGCCACGGAAGATCGCCTGGGTCGCGCCGCCGACCGTGTGTGCGGTGGCGGGGCCGCCGAGCGTCTGGACGACGCCGAGCCCGGCGAGCGCGAGCGCGAGGACGAGCGCGAGCGGCAGGAGGATGCGTGTCGTCGCGCGGGTCAGGTCGACCCAGAAGTTCCCGATCGTCTCGCTCCGGCGGCGCGTGATGCCGCGCACGAGCGCGATCGCGACGGCGATCCCGACGGCCGCCGAGACGAAGTTCTGCACCGTCAGCCCGGCCACCTGCGTGAGATGGCTCATCGTCGACTCGCCCGCGTAGCTCTGCCAGTTCGTGTTGGTGACGAAGCTGACCGCCGTGTTGAACGCGAGCGCCGGGGCGACTCCGCCCACATGAGTCGGGTTCAACGGGAGCGCGCCCTGCACGCGCTGGAGCAGGAAGAGGCCTAGGACGGACACGACTCCGAAGGCGAGCAACGACAGCGCATAGACGCGCCACGGCTGCTCTCGCTCGGGGTCGATCCCACCGAGGCGATAGAGCGCGCGCTCGACGGGCAGGAAGACGCGGTCGCCGGGAGCGCCGTCGTCGCCGAAGACCCGCGCGATGTACGCGCCGAGCAGTGGCGTCGAGAGACACACCAGCCCCAGCAGGGCTGCGGCCTGCGCCCATGCCTGCCAGCTCACCCCAGGCTCCGGCCGGACGTCGTATGCATCTCAGCCGAGCCGCTCCGGCGCCAGGAGCGCGTACACCAGATACCCGAGGACGAGGATCGCGAGCACGAGCCCGACGACGTTCTCGAGGCTCATCGCTCGCGCTCCGCTGCGGCCGCCGCCCTGCCGACGATCCGCTCGCACCCTGCGACAAAAGCCGCCGCCGCGGCGAAGAACCCGAGCGTGAGGGCGACGAACAGGAGATCTCGCATGCCCTCGTCGTACCGGGCGCCAAAGGGCCTGAGGGCCTGTCTTGACGCGACTCCTACGCCGCCGCGTCGGATCTTGACGCCGCCCTAGCGCCGGCTACGAGCGGAGCGCGTCGGCGACCTCGCCGAGGAGGGCGACCATCTCGAGATCCTCGTGGTACAGGTGCTGGAGCATCGCGCGCTCGATGCCCGCGGCCTCGTACTCCCGAAGCCGTGCGACGACCTCGTCGAGCGTCCCCGCGATCGGCGGCGGCTCGGCCTGCCGCCCGGTGATGGCGTCGATGTGCGCGAGGCGCTCCGCGACGTCGCCGGCGTCCCGCCCGACGACGCAGCCGGTCATCATCGAGAAACGGAGAGGCGCGCGTCCGGCCTCCCGCGCCGCCTCCACGACCCTCCGAGAGCGCTCGCGCGCCTCGTCGACCGTGGGGGAGACGGTGTTGTACTCGTCTGCGAAGCGGACTGCGAGCGCGACCGTGCGCGGCTTCGCGCGGCCGCCCACGATGATCGGCGGGCGCGGCTGCTGGACCGGCGGCGGCATGACGTCGTCGGCGTCGGCCCACTGACGGGTGATCTCGGTCAGCTGCCGCTCGAGCTCGTCGACCCGGTCGCGCGCGGTCCGGAACGGGAACCCGTACGTCTCGTGCTCGAGCTCGTACCAGCCGGCGCCGATCCCGAGCTCGACCCGGCCCCCCGACACGTGGTCGACCGTGACGACGTTCTTCGCGAGCACCGACGCCGGCCGGAACGTCACGGGCGAGACCATCGTCCCCAGCCGGATCCGCTCGGTGCGGGCGGCGAGCGCCGCGAGCGTCGCCCAGGCGTCGAGCGCCCCCGCGGGCTCGCCCCGCACGATGGAGCGGTAGTGATCGGAGCGGAAGAGGCCCTCGAGGCCCGCGGCCTCGGTCGCCAGCGCAAGCGCGAGCCACTGCTCCCACGTGACGCCCTCCTGCCCCTCGACCATCAGACAGATCCGCACGGGCGAAATCTACGCAGCGGCCGGGGTCGCCCGCGCCTATGGTTTGCGGGAGGCGAGCACGTTCCGCTCGTCGCCTCCGCGCACGGTGCGCTCGTCGCCGAGGCCGACGCCGCGTACGTACAGCTTGTGGTCGACCACGCCGGGCTCGAGCGGAGTCCACTCCCTCGTCAGCAGCGCACGCTCGGAGTCGACCGCGGGTGTGCGGGCCGACGCGTGGAGGTCGAGCACGCGGAAGTGATCCTCGGCATGGCCCTTCAGGTACTCCTGGCGAAACGCCTGTCCGACGCGTGGGTGGGCGGGCATGAAAACGCCGGCGCGAGCGCCGTTCACCCCGGCGAGCCACGAGCCCTCGCGGCTCGTCACCCTCCCGGTCGCGTCGAGCTCGGCGGTGTCCTCGCCGAAGTACCAGACGGTGCCCCCGCGGTCCTGCGCGTACCAGTCGGTCGTCCGTTCCGTCAGGCGGCCGGACGAGGAGAGCCGGTCCGTAACCGCGGTACAGCGCACGCCGTCGATCACCCGCGCCCCGTGGGTCACGTGCACGACGTCGCGCGTCGGCGCGCCGTCCTTCACCCCGTGATAGACGAACGTCGTGCCCGGCCGGAGCGGAAACCACGGGTTGTCGACCGTGCGGACGAACCCGCCGCTGCTCGGCGGCGCCGGGGCGGGCGTCCCGCCCGGGCTTCCCACGACCACCGCGCTCGCGACTGCCGCGAGGGCGATCGGCAACCCCATCGGGGCCTCCTTCCGGAGACAGGATTGCACACCGTCCCCGGGTGAGACCTACTGCGCCTTCTTGCGCCAGCTCGTCAGGTCGAACTGCTTGTTCAGCTCCTTGAGCACCTCGCGGGCGATGATGTCGCCGCCCTCGCGCTCGAAGTGCACCCCGTCCGCGGAACGCACCTGGACGAGGTTTCCCGAGAGGTTGCGCATGTACTGGGTGTAACCGCCGTCGCCGCCGGCGAAGAGGCGGTACGTGTCGATGTACGCCGCGCGGCCCGGCCGTTTGCGGGCCTGCTTCTCCACGACGGCGTTGACCACGTCGAAGCGGGCGGTCTGATCGGGTGAGCGAGTCTGCGGCATCCCGATCCAGACGACGAACGCTCCGGCGCGGTTGATCACGTCCATCACCCCGCCGACGCGCCGCGCGTACTCGCGCCGCCAGACGGAGCCGCCGAAGTCGTCGATCGTGACGCCCTCGGGCAGGCCGGTCATGTACGCCTTGTCGTCGTTGCCGCCGAAGTCGAGCACAACGACCTTCGGCTTGAGCTCCTTCACCCGCCGGCGGATCTCGTCGAACCAGTTGTAGACGTCGGGTCGCGTGAGCCCCGTCGCGATGCGCCCGTCGACGCCGCCGACGGACTGCATCACGGGGCTCGCGCCGGCGGCGCGGATGATCGCGTAGCCGGGGGTGATCACGAGCGAGTCGCCGGCGATCCAGATCGTCAGCTTGTGCTTCGGGGTGAAGGCGACCTTCTTCGGCTGCGTGGGGGGCGACCCGGGGTTCCGCCTGGTCGGCGTCGTCGGGCTCGCGGGCGTCGGCGTCGCTGCCGAAGGCAGGGCGATCTTCGTGTCGATCTCGTCCTCTCCGGACCGGCCGATCACGGCCTGGACGCCCTTGCGCGGCCGGTCGAGGAGGAGCGCGTGGCTCACTCCGGCGAGCGGGCCCGTGAGCGCGAGCGCGACGTCGCGCTGCCAGCCGTCGGACTTGTTGTACGCCGACTTGTGTGCGCCCGGCGCGTTGAGCAGGACCCCGATCGCCAGCGCGAGCAGGCACACGATGAGCGCGTGCCCGGCGCTCCACTGCCTGCGTGCCGGCCCGTCGTCGGCCGTCCGTGTTCGCGCCTTCGCCCTTCGCGGAGGGGGCCGTGTGGCCTGCTCGAGGGTCCTGGTCTCGTCCTCCTCCTCGGGGAGGGGCGGGAGCGGCGGGAGCGGCGGCCTGGGCGGATCGGGCATCAGAACTGGAAGTAGATGAAGGGTGCCACGCCCTCGGGCCCCATCACGCTGGTGAGCATGAGCGCGAGGGCGAGGACGGTGGCCTGGCCGAGGACGGGGAGCCGGGAGAACCGCGCCATGACGAGCCTCGGGATGCGAGCGGGCAGGTACTGCGAGCCGATCCCGACGGCGATCGCGAGGAGCACGCCGCTCGTGACGAGCGGTGACGGCTCGCCCCAGCGGGTGAACAGGCCCTCGATCATGTCCCACGCGGCGGAGAACGAGTCCGCCCGGAAGAAGATCCACGCGAAGCAGACGAAGTGGAACGTGAGGATGCGTGCGCGCCACGTCGTCCAGCGGCTCTCGACGCGCTCGACCGGGCCGCGGCGGTCGCGTCTCCAGCGCTCCCAGACGAGGCCCGACCCGTGGAGACCGCCCCAGATCACGAAGGTCCAGGCGGCGCCGTGCCAGAGCCCGCCGAGCAGCATGGTCAGCATCAGGTTCCGGTACGTGAGGAGCCGGCTGCCGCGGCTGCCGCCGAGTGGGATGTAGAGGTAGTCACGGAGCCAGCGCGAGAGCGTCATGTGCCAGCGTCGCCAGAAGTCCTGCACCGAGACCGCCGCGTACGGCGAGTCGAAGTTCTGCGGGAACGTGAAGCCGAGAAGCAGCGCGATCCCGATCGCGATGTCGGTGTAACCGGAGAAGTCGGCGTAGATCTGGACGGCGTAGGCGTAGATCGCGATAAGGATCTCGAGGGACGAGTGCTGGCCGGGAGTCGCGAACACCTGGTCGACGATCGAAGAGGCGAGGTAGTTCGCGATCACGACCTTCTTGAAGAGGCCCGTTGCGATCAGGTAGAAGGCGCGGCTCGTGTCGACGCGGCGCGGGTCCCGTGGGGTCTCGATCTGCGGGATCAACTCGGCCGGCCGCACGATCGGTCCGGCGACCAGGTGGGGGAAGAAGGACAAATAGACCGCGAACTTCTCGAGCGTCGTCGGCTGGAACTCGCCGCGGTAGGCGTCGACGACGTAGCTGATCGCCATGAACGTGAAGAACGAGATGCCGACCGGCAGGACGATCGTCTTCAGCGAGAACGGCAGGTCCATCCCGACGTACGTGGCGAGGTTGTCCGTCGAGGAGACGAAGAAGTCGTAGTACTTGAAGTAGCCGAGCACCCCGAGGTCGCCGGCCAGGGCGAGGATCAGCAGCGCGCGGCGCTGCGACTTGACCGTGCTGCGCCAGATGCGGACGGCGAGCAGCTGGTTCCAGAGCGTGCAGCCGGCGAGAAGGAGGACGAAGCGCCAGTCCCACCAGCTGTAGAAGGCGTAGCTCGCGATGATGATGAACGGCCGCCAGCGGTGCGGCCACGGCATCGTCAGCCACGAGAGCGGCAGAACGACCAGGAAGAAGAGCGCGAAGGTAGCGGTCGGGAAGAGCACCCGCGAAGGCTACGGCCAGCGCCCGTCGGCAGACGGGCCCGTGGGCGGCCTCCCAGGCGCAGTGCGGTCGCGAATGCGACCACCTTCAGGGGTGTGCCCCGCCGCAGGCGGGGATCCGAGCGGACGGGATCCGCCCCTGCGGATTCCGGCCTTGCGAACAAGCACTAGACGGCCGGGCGCTGCTCGACCGTCGAGCAGCGTTCCAGGCGCAGTGCGGTCGCGAATGCGACCGCCTTCAGGGGTGTGCCCCGCCGCAGGCGGGGATCCGAGCGGACGGGATCCGCCCCTGCGGATTCCGGCCTTGCGAACAAGCACTAGACGGCCGGGCGCTGCTCGACCGTCGCCTCGGGATCGTCCTCGGGAGGAACGGGCGGGAGGCGGGTGACAGCGGTGACCGGGTCGTCGCCGCTCGAGTCGAGCAGTGTGTGCTCGACGGGCGGCGCGAACCAGGCGGGGTCGGCGCGGGCCGGCTCGGGCGGGCCGGCTGCGTAGACGGGGATCGCCGGCTCGCGCTCGGCCCGCGACGCGGCCCACTCGATCAGCGCGACCAGAGCCCAGGCGCCGATCATCACGCCGGCGATCGCGACCGCGTCGAGCTCTGCGATCGCGGCGGCGGCGGCGACGGCGGCGAGGAACAGGCCCTCGAGCAGGACGCGGGGCACCTGTGGCCGGCGACGGATCGGCGTCTCGACCTCGCCGAGCCAGGCGTGGGCGCCGGGCGGGACGGGCTCCGGCTGCTGCACGGCGGACGACGGTGGCAGGGAGGAGCGCCGGTCGAGCGCGCGGACGTCTGCCTGCAGAGCGGTGACCTGCTCCGACAGACGGCCGATCGCGTCGCCGAGGTCCTCGCTCACTCGAGCGGTTCCTTCATCGCGTCGATCGCCTCCTGCGCCTTCGCGTGGACACGGGCGCGCCGGTCCTGGAGCGACTCGCGCGGCGCCTCTTCGTCGGCGGCCTCCGCGGGCGTCACGTCCGCCGTCGACGCGCTCGCAGCCTCCGTGGCGCGGGTCTCGTCGAGCTTGCGGCGGAGCGCGTCGGCATGGTCGTCGGCCGGCGGCGCCGCGACCGGTTTCGGTGCAGGACGCCGCTGGGCGAGCAGCCGCGCGAGCGCCGCGATCCCGACGACACCTGCGGTCCAGCCGATCAGCCTGCGCACGAGGGCATCTTAGATGGCCGATTCTGGCGAGCCAGGCTCGGCCATCTCGTCGGTCGTTCTGGCGCTGCTACCCTTCCGCAGCTTCCTGCCATGCCGCGCGACGCCGCTCCCGGGTGTCGCACCGAACGGTGGTGGCCGACTCAGACCGAAGGAAGGAGACAGGGACCGCGTGACCGAGTACGACGTTTTGCTGCTGCTCGACCCTGAGCTCTCGGACGAGAAGCAGACCGAGATCGTCGAGCGTGTGAAGACGCTCGTCGAGAAGGATGGAGGAACGCTGGAGCACCACGACCCGTGGGGCCGGCGCAAGCTCGCGTACCCCATCGACAAGAAGGACGACGGGATCTACCACCTGCTGACCCTCTCCGCGACGCCGGAGACCCTCGACGAGCTCAGCCGCGTGCTGAAGATCGACGACGACGTCCTGCGTCACATGGCGACACGTCGGCCCCAGGGAGGTCCCGCCGAGCCAGTAGCGGCGAGTGTCGCGATCGGCGACGATGCCCCGGCACAGCCCGTGGACGCCCCGGAGGAGGAGTAAGCGATGGCCGCCATCAACCGCGTCGTGCTCGTCGGGAACCTGACGAGGGACCCCGAGTTGCGTCACACGCCGTCGGGGACGGCCGTCTGCAACCTGCGGCTTGCCGTCAACACGCGCCGCAAGGACGAGACGGGCCAGTGGGTCGACAAGCCGAACTACTTCGACGTCACGGTCTGGGGGAACCAGGGAGAGCGCTGCGCGCAGTACCTCGCCAAGGGCCGCCCCGTCGCGGTCGACGGCCGTCTCGAGTGGCGCGAGTGGGAGACGCCCGAGGGCAACAAGCGCCAGGCGGTCGACATCGTGGCGGACACCGTCCAGTTCCTGGGCGGGCGCGGCGACGGCGAGGGGGGCGGCGGCGGCTACATCCCGGCCGAAGCGGCCGCGGCGCCCGCCGGCGACTTCCCCACGTCCCCGACCGACGACGACATCCCGTTTTGAGATGGGTGACCGGCAATTGGGGCACGTCCGGATGACGGCCGTGACACGGCGCATCGCGGCACGCTCGTCCGCGACCCGTACCTTTCAGGTACGCGCCGCGGCCGATCGCACCACGCTGCTTGGTCACGAACGCCCCCGAACGCACCCGAATCACCGATCAACCATCTAGGAGGCCACATGGCTGCGAAGACCCAGACGCGCAAGCGCCCGGGCCCCGGGGCGACCGGTGGCCGGCGCAAGAGCTGCCACTTCTGCAAGGACAAAGTCCAGGAGGTGGACTACAAGAACGTCAACCAGCTGCGGCGCTACATCTCGGAGAAGGGCAAGATCCGCAACCGCCGCATCACCGGCGCGTGCCGCCGCCACCAGCGACAGGTCGCGGTCGCCGTCAAGCGGGCCCGCGAGATGGCGCTGCTGCCCTACGTGCAGGGGCAGTGATGGAGGTCATCCTGACCCACGACGTCGAGAAGCTCGGCCTGAAAGGCGACGTCGTCGACGTGAAGCGTGGCTATGCGCGTAACTACCTCCTGCCCCGGCGTCTCGCCGAGGTCGCGACCGCGGGTCGCGTCGCCGAGCTCCGGCGGATCGAGTCC
Source organism: uncultured Actinomycetes bacterium (assembly GCA_963742625.1). Lineage (GTDB taxonomy): Bacteria > Actinomycetota > Thermoleophilia > Gaiellales > Gaiellaceae > Gaiella. The sequence continues at coordinate 312,883 of CAVUMO010000001.1, read as the reverse complement.
GTGCGGGCGCGTCACGAGGCGCGCACCGCGGACCACGCGGAGGAAATCGCGGCGACGCTCCAGAAGACCGTCCTCCGCTTCGAGGTGAAGGCAGGTCCGACGGGCGCGCTGTTCGGCTCCGTCACCCCGACCGACGTCGCCGAGGAGCTCTGGCGGACGCGGAAGGTCCGCATCGACCGCCGGAAGATCGAGCTCGACGTGATCAAGCGGATCGGCCGCTACAGCATCCCCGTGCACGTCTTCGAGGGCGTCACCGCCGAGGTGAAGACCCTGGTCGTGCCCGAGGGCGGCGAGCTGCCGCCCGAGGAGGAGCTCGCGGCGCTCGAGGCCGCGGAGCGGGCGGAGGCCGAAGAAGCCCGCGCCGCCCATGAGGAGGCGGAGCGCGAGACCGAGGCGGCGCTCGCCGAGGACGAGCTGCTCACGGACGAGGAGGCCGACGACGACGTCGCGGAGCCCGTGACGGACGAGTCGGCCGACGCCCCAGAGGAGGAGTAGGCGCAGGAGGGGCGGCGACACCCCTCCTGCCCTCCACAGCCTTCCCAGTCGTCAACAGGCGTCCACGCGCCTGTGGATAGCAGCACGAAAACACCGCTCCGAGCGCCCGTTTCGTCACCGCGCTTGCGCGGCTTGCTGTGGACGGCGTGTCCGTCGCTGGGGATATGATGCGAACATGTGTTCCGTTCTTCCTGGTCTGCGGCGTACGACCCTGTGAGCAGGTCGATTCTGGACGCGTCTCGTCGCGACGGGTTTGATCCCCCGCCGTGAGCACGGTTCAGGCCCCGTCCGCGACCCCGGTCGTCCCGCCCCAGAACCTCGAGGCCGAGGAGTCCGTGCTCGGCGCGATGTTGCTCTCCGAGACCGCGATCGGCTCGGTCACGGAGATCCTCGACGCGTCCCACTTCTATCGGGGGTCACACGCGACGATCTACCTCGCCTGCCTCGAGCTCTGGAAGAAGGGCGAGCCGGTCGACGCGATCACCCTCGTCAACGAGCTCGAGGAACGGGGGGCGCTCGAGACCGTCGGCGGCAGCGCTCGCGTCGCCGAGCTGGCGGCGCTCGTGCCGGCCACGGCGAACGTCGACCACTACGCCCGGATCGTCAAGGAGGCGGCGACGCTCCGCGCGCTGATCCAGGCGGGGCAGGAGATCGCGCGGCTCGGACGCGAGCGGATCGGCGAGACGACCGAGCTCGTCGACCGCGCGGAGCAGATCGTCTTCGATCTCTCGCAGCAGCGGGTCACCGGCGACTTCGACCACATCGGGCCGCTCCTCACGGAGAGCTTCGAGCGCATCACGAAGCTGTACGAGGCCGGTGTGGACGTGACCGGCGTCCCGTCCGGCTTCCGCGACCTCGACCGGCTCACCTCGGGCTTCCAGCCGGGGAACCTCGTGATCCTCGCCGCGCGGCCGTCGATGGGGAAGTCGGCGCTCGGGCTCTGCATCGCCGCGAACCTGGGCGTGCGCGAGTCGAAGCCGGTTGCGCTCTTCACGCTCGAGATGTCGAAGGCGGAGGTCACGCAGCGCCTCATGTGCAGCGAGGCGAAGGTGGAGTCGAACCGCGTGCGCTCGGGGAAGCTCGCCCAGGAGGACTGGCCTCGCCTGACCGCCGCGTGCGACAAGCTGATGAAGGCGCCGATCTACGTCGACGACACCGGCTCGATCACGATGATGGAGCTCCGCTCGAAGGCCCGCCGCCTGAAGAGCCGCCAGCCGGAGCTCGGGCTGATCGTCGTCGACTACCTCCAGCTGATGACCTCCGGGGGCACCGTCGAGAACCGCGTCCAGGAGGTCTCGCAGATCTCGCGCAACCTCAAGGTGCTGGCGCGCGACCTCGACGTGCCGATCCTCGCCCTGTCGCAGCTCTCCCGCGCCGTCGAGCAGCGCCACGACAAGCGACCGATCCTCTCCGACCTCCGCGAGTCGGGGTCGATCGAGCAGGACGCCGACCTCGTCCTCTTCGTCTACCGCGACGACTACTACAACGGCGAGGAGTCGGACTCGCAGGGCATCGCCGAGCTGATCCTCGCGAAGCACCGCAACGGCCCCACCGACGCGGTCAAGCTGAGCTTCCTCAAGCGGTACGCCAAGTTCGCCGACCTCGCCGGCGGCGGCCCGTCGTAGCCGTCACGAACTCGTCGAACGCACCTGCGAAGACTCGTCGAGAAACGCCCGGATCCCGGTCAGCTCGAGCGCGTTTGGCGACGAGGTGTGCGTCGTGCGGGTCTCGATCACGCGGTCATGCCGCCGGACGGCGTGCGAGAATGAGCCACGTGCCCGCGACCGTGATCGTCGGCGCGCAGTGGGGCGACGAGGGGAAGGGCAAGATCGTCGACCTGCTCGCGCAGGAGTCCGAGCTCGTCTGCCGCTACCAGGGTGGCCCGAACGCCGGCCACACGATCGTGGTCGACGGCGAGACGTTCAAGATCCGTGCGATCCCGTCCGGGATCGTCGGCGGCGTCGCGAGCGCGATCGGCGCGGGCTGCGTGATCGACCCCGACGTGCTCGTCGGGGAGCTGGACGAGCTCGAGGCGCGGGGGCGGCGGACGGACGGGCTCGTCTTCGTCTCGGGCAACGCACACCTGATCATGCCGTGGCACGTCGCCCTCGACGGCGCGCGCGAGCGCCGGCTCGGTCGCCTGCAGATCGGGACGACGAGGCGGGGGATCGGGCCGGCGTACGCGGACAAGGCGACGCGGATCGGGATCCGCGTGCAGGATTTGCTCGACCCGAAGATCCTCCGCGAGAAGGTGGAGCTCGCCGCGGGCGAGAAGAACGTGTGGCTCGAGCGCGTGTACGGCATCGACCCGTTCGACGTGGAGGAGGTCGTGACACGTACCCTCGCCCATGCCGAGCGGCTCGCACCGTACGTCGCGGACACGTCCCTCCTCGTCGACCGCGCGTTGCGTGACGGCCGTCGTGTGCTGTTCGAGGGCGCGCAGGGGACGCTGCTCGATCTCGACCACGGCACGTACCCGTTCGTCACGTCGTCGAGCCCGATCGCGGCCGGCGCCGCGGTCAGCTTCGGGATCGGGCCGCAGCGGATCGACGAGGTGCTCGGCGTCTCCAAGGCCTATGTCACGCGTGTCGGCGAGGGGCCGTTCCCGAGCGAGATCGCCGGTGAGGCGCAGGACCGCGTGCGCGAGCTCGGCGCGGAGTTCGGCACCGTCACAGGGAGGGAGCGCCGCTGCGGGTGGCTCGATCTCGTGGCGCTGCGGTTCGCCGTCCGCGTCAACGGGATCACGTCGTTCGCCCTGACGAAGCTCGACGTGCTCTCCGACTTCGACGAGATCCCCGTCTGCGTGCGGTACCGGCTGCCGGACGGCACGCAGACCGAGGACTTCCCCGCCCATCAGTCGGACTTCCATCACTGCGCTCCGGTGTTCGAGACGCTCGCGGGGTGGCGGGAGGAGCTCACCGGACCGACGTTGCCGGCCGCCGCCGCTGCGTACGTCTCGTTCGTCGGGGACGCGCTCGAGGTGCCGGTGACGATCGTCGGGACGGGCGCGTCGCGCGACGCCGTGCTCGCGCTCCAGCCGTAGATGGTTTATCGGTAATCAGCGGACGTCACGCCAATTTCCGATCGACCATTTAGCGCGAACGCCCGCGAACCGTGCCGTGGACGTACCACGCGCGCGCGTCGAGCACGAACGCGCCATCCGGTGCGCCCAGGCGCCGAAAGACGAGCGTGCGGAGCGCCTCGCGGTGCTCGTCGTCCAGCGACGCGCAGTACGCCCCCGACGGGGCGATCCCGGTCGGGAACGGCGCCCAGAAGTCTTCGAAGTCCTCGTACCGGGCCTCGACGACGAGGTCACTCGTTTGGACGCGGTCGAGGCCCGCGCGGAGCCAGAGCGCTCGCAGCCCGGCGGGCGTGCAGTGCGCCATCGTGCGCCCCTCGTCGGGGGCGCTGCGGTCGAGCTCCAGCGCCGCGTCCCAGAACACCCTGAGCATCCGCATGCCGGCGCGGTAGTCCCACACGACGGACGCGACCACGCCTCCGGCTTTCACCGCGCGTCGCATCGATGCGACGCCGGCATCGGCGTTCGACATGAAGTTGAGGACGAGCTGCGAGGTCGCTGCCGCGAACTCCCGGTCGAACTCGGGCAGTTCCTCGGCGGCCGCGACCCGGACGTCGGCGTCCGGCACGCGGCCGCGGCACGCCTCGACGAAGGGCGTCGACGGGTCGATCGCACAGACATGCGTTCCGCCGACTGCGTGTGCGAGGGCCTCGGTGAGCGCACCGGTCCCGCATCCGACCTCGAGGACGTCGTCTCGCTTGTGGACGTCGAGCAGGCGGACGTGCGAGCGCGCGAGCGACGACGTGTACCGGCCGACGTGCCGGTCGTACGTCTCGGCGGGCGCCTCGAACGTCAGGGCTCCCCTAGCCACATCCTGAATGGTCGGACGGATGGTCGCTCAGGTCAAGCTCGTAGACTCGGGCGGTGCGTGTCCTCCTCGTCGGGTCGGGCGGTCGGGAGCACGCGCTCGCCTGGCGGCTCGCGGCGTCGCCCGAGCTGACCGAGTTGCACGCCGCGCCGGGGAACCCCGGAATCGCCTCCCTCGCTACGTGCCATCCGGTCGCCGCGGACGACGGCGACGGGCTGCTGGGGCTCGCGCGATCGCTTGCCAGCGACCTCGTCGTCGTCGGCCCGGAGGCGCCGCTCGTCGCCGGCATCGCCGACGTGCTGCGCCACGCGGGGATCGCGGTATACGGGCCTTCGCGCGCGGCGGCGCGGATCGAGGGGTCGAAGCTCTTCGCGAAGGACGTCATGGCTGCGGCCGGTGTGCCCACGGCCGCCGTCCTCGATGCGCCTCGCGCACCCTGCGTGCTCAAGGCCGACGGCCTCGCGGCGGGCAAGGGTGTCGTGGTGTGCCGCACGGACGAGGAGCTCGTTGCCGGCCTCGAGGTCGCCCGGGGCTTCGGCGGCCCCGTGCTCGTGGAGGAGCTGCTCGAAGGCCCCGAGGTGTCGGTGCTCGCGCTCTGCGACGGCCTCGATGCGCTGACGCTCGCGCCGGCTCGTGACTTCAAGCGGGCTTTCGACGGCGACACGGGGCCGAACACCGGTGGGATGGGCTCGTACGCGCCCGTGCCCGACGTCGACGAGGGGCTTCTCGCGAGCTTGCTCGAAACCTGCGTCCACCCGACGCTCGCGGAGCTCGCCCGCCGCGGCACGCCGTTCGTCGGCACCCTCTTCGCCGGGCTCATGCTGACCGCGGACGGGCCGCGCGTGCTCGAGTTCAACTGTCGGTTCGGCGATCCCGAGACGCAGTCGGTGCTGCCGCTCGTCGACGGCGACCTCCTTGTGGCACTCGCCGCGGCGTCGCGCGGCTCTCTCGCGGGTCTGGCGCTGGAACGAGTCGATGAGTGCGCCGTCACGTTGGTGCTCGCTGCCGGCGGGTATCCCGCGGCGGGCGACGAGGGGACGCCGATCGAGGGCGTCGACGACGCGGCGGCGCAGGGTGCACTCGTCTTCCACGCGGGGACGGCGCTCAAAGACGGCAACCTCGTCACGAACGGCGGACGGTTGCTCGGCGTGACCGCGACGGGCGCCAGTCTCGCCGAGGCCCGGAGCGCGGCCTACGCGGCCGCAGACCGGATCCGGATCCCCGGCGCTCGTCGCCGCGAGGACATCGCGCTCAAGGCGGCGGAGGGCGCTTAGGTCGCTATTTGCGGTTCGTCGTGGGGCACCCCATCCCACCACCCACTTCTTATTCTATCGTCAAGACAGGCAACGTTGGTGGAGGGTCTGTGTCGAGAGTGCGGCGACATGCCAACGGCGACCTGAGGGGGCCGCCCGGGGCCACATCTAGAATCGCTCCGTGATCGCTCGCTACTCCCGGCCCGCCATGACCCGGGTCTGGTCGGACGAGCGGAGGCTCGAGCGGATGCTCGAGGTCGAGCTCGCGGCGCTCGACGGGTGGGTCGCGGTCGGCACCGTCTCGGGCGACGTCGTTGCCCGGATTCGTGACGCGGCACGCGCGCCGTCACCCGACGAGGTCGGTCGGCGGGAGCAGGAGACCGGGCACGACGTCGCGGCGTTCGTCGATCTCGTCGCGTCAGAGCTGGGCGACGACGGGCGCTGGTTTCACTACGGGCTCACGTCCTCGGACGTGCTCGACAGCGCGTTGTCGCTGTCCGTCCAGGAGGCCGGCGCATTGATCCTCTGCGGGCTGGACCGCGCGTTCGAGGTCGTCTCGGAGCGAGCCGAGGAGCATCGCGAGAGCCTGTGCATGGGGCGCACGCACGGCGTCCATGCAGAGCCGACGACGTTCGGGCTGAAGCTCGCCGGCTGGGCGTTCGCCCTCGACCGGGATCGCGAACGGGTCGTGCGTGCGGTCGCGGGATTGCGGGTGGGCAAGCTGTCGGGCGCCGTCGGGCAGTACGCGGCTGTCGATCCCGAGGTCGAGCGGATCGCTTGCGAGCGGCTTGGCCTCGAGCCTGCGCCCACCTCGACGCAGATTCTCCAACGAGACCGCCACGCTGAGCTCCTCTCGGCGCTGGCACTCGTCGCGTCGTCGCTCGAGCGGTTCGCAACCGAGATCCGCCATCTTGCGCGAACGGAGGTGCGCGAGGTGGAGGAGCCGTTCGCAGAGGGGCAGAAGGGCTCGTCCGCGATGCCGCACAAGCGCAACCCGATCGTTGCAGAGCGCATCTGCGGGCTCGCCCGCGTCGTGCGGGGGAACGCGGTCGTCGGCCTCGAGAACGTCACGCTCTGGCACGAGCGCGACATCTCGCACTCGTCGGCCGAGCGGGTCGTCCTGCCGGACTCGTTCCTCGCGGTCGACTACGTGCTCGACCGGTTCGCATGGCTGGTCGAAGGGCTCGTCGTTCGACCGGAGCGCATGCGCGCGAACATCGACGCGAGCCACGGTCTCTACGCGAGCCAGCGGCTGCTCCTCGCCCTCGTCGAGAGCGGACTGGCGCGGGACGATGCCTACCGTCGTGTCCAGCGCCACGCGATGCGTGCCTGGGACGAGAATCTCGACTTCCAGACCCTCGTCCGCGGAGACGACGAGCTCGCGGTGCGGGCCGACCTCGACCGCGTGTTCTCCCTCGATTCGTACCTCGCGCACGTCGACACGGTGTTCGAGCGGCTGCGGGCGCTCCGGGCGACCCGCGAGGCGGCCGTCCATGCGTGAGGCGCTGCACGTCGGAAGCGGGAAGGTCCGCGAGCTGTACGCGCTCGACGACGACCGGCTGCTCCTCGTCGCGTCCGATCGCCTGTCGACGTACGACGTCGTCCTGCCCACGGCGATCCCGGACAAGGGCCGGGTCCTGAGCGGCTTGTCGGCGTACTGGTTCACCCGGACGCACGACGTGGTGCCCAACCACTTTCTCGCGCTCCGCCCCGACGGCCGCTCGATCGAGTGCGTCCGGCTCACGATGCTCCCCGTCGAGTTCGTCGTGCGCGGCTTCCTCGCGGGCTCGGGGTGGGTCGACTACTGCGAGACCGGAGAGCTTTGCGGGCACCGGCTTCCGGAGGGCTTGCGGGAATCCGAGAAGCTGCCGGTACCGATCGTGACCCCGGCGACGAAATCGGAGCAGGGCCACGATCGGAACATCTCCGAGGCCGAGGCGGCCGAGCTCTGCGGAGCGGAGCGCTACGACGCGGCGCGCGCGGCGGCGCTCGTGCTCTATGGGATCGCAGCCGAGCATGCGGAGTCGCGCGGCATCCTGGTGGCTGACACGAAGTTCGAGTTCGGCGTCGATCGGGACGGCAGGGTGACGCTTGGCGACGAGGCGCTGACGCCGGACTCTTCGCGGTTCTGGCCCGTCGACGGATATGCGCCGGGCGGGCCGCAGCCGTCGTTCGACAAGCAGTACGCCCGCGACTGGTGCGCCTCCACCGGGTGGGACCGGACGGAGCCGGGTCCTGCGCTCCCGCCGGACGTCGTCGCCGGAACGCGCGCCCGGTACGTCGATGCGTTCGAGCGGCTCACGAGGATTCCGTTCGACCGGTACCTCGTCGACCCCGGGGAGGCGTTGTGCGACTGACGGTGCTGATCCGCCCGAAGACAGGCATCCTCGACCCGCAGGGCGAGGCGGTGCAGGCGTCGCTCTTGACGCTCGGCTTCTCGGTCTCCCGTGCGCGCGTCGGACGCCTCGTCGATCTCGTGGTCGAGTCCGACGACCCCGTGGCCGCGAGGGCCGAAGTCGAGCGAATGTGCGACCAGCTCCTGGCGAACCCCCTGATCGAGAGCTACGACGTCGTGATGGCGGACGACTGATGGACCGGGCACGCATCGCCGTCATCACGTTCCCCGGCTCGAACGACGACGGCGACGCGCGGCTCAGCCTCGAAGCGCTGGGCGCGGTCGCGGTCGCGGTCTGGCACACGGACACGCAGCTGCCTGCGGACGTCGGCGGCGTCGTCCTCCCCGGGGGGTTCTCGTACGGCGACTACCTCCGCTGCGGGGCGATCGCCCGCGTCGCACCCGTGATGGACGCGGTCCGGGCATTCGCCGAGGACGGCGGACCGGTGATCGGCATCTGCAACGGCTTCCAGATCCTCTGCGAGGCCGGGTTGCTCCCCGGTGTCTTGCGCCCCAATCGCCAGCTCGAGTTCCTCTGCGCCGACGTCATCGTCATCGTCGAGACGACTCGCACGCCGTTCACGGAACGCTGCCTGGAGGGAGCGCGGCTCGTGATCCCCGTGAAGCACGGCGAGGGCTGCTGGGTCGCCGACGACGGCCTCCTTGCGCGCGTCGTCGAGCGTGGTCAGGTCGTCCTCCGCTACGTCGATGACGTCAACGGCTCACGCGACCGGATCGCCGGCATCGCGAACGAGCAGGGCAACGTCTTGGGGTTGATGCCGCACCCCGAGCACGCTGTCGACCCGCTCCTCGGACCGACAGGCGGGACGCCGATCCTCGAGGGACTGATCGCTCGCGCGGCCGAGCATTCCCGGCTCGTCCGCGCCTAGATCGACCATCTAGGCCCTGGCGCCGGCAACGTGCTCTTCGCGTCACGCGGCGATCGCGCCTCCTTTCAGCGCGCGGCGAAGCGCCGGCGTGTCCGCCAGCGCCCCACGCAGGCGCTGGAGGTCGCGTGGGCGGAGCGTGACGGGCCCGCGCCGCACCGCTCCACCAGTCGAGTAGGAGAAGCGGACGAGCGCCTCACCGTCCGCGTTCTCGAGCAGTTGGACGACGGTCGAGAAGCGCCTCTCGCCGCTCCGCTGCGGGATCGAGACCTCCTCCAGGATCGTCGCCTTGCCCCAGGGTGTCTGCGTCGCAGCCATACGACCACCGTACGGCGAATGGTGTCACGTGTCCGTGCCGGGTTCGTGACGGGTGTGCGACGCTTGGTCGCGTGCTCGAGCTATGGCAGGCCGAGTGGTGCCCCTACTCGCATCGCGTCCGGATGCGGCTGACGGAGCTGCGTCTCGACTGGGTCGCCCGGACGATCCCGCTCGAGCGGGCGGAGCGCGAGGCGATGGAGGCGGCAACCGGCCTGCGGTCGATCCCGACGCTCGTGGACGGCGGTGAGGTCGTCCACGGCGCCGACGCGATCATCGCGTACCTCGACGAGCGTCAATCCGAGCCGGCCGACGCCGCGCGGCACCGGGCCCAGATGCGGGTCGAGTGGCCTCACTGGGTCGAGCTCGAGGGCCGCTGACGACGGCACCCTCGCACCTCGGCGGCGCACGGGGGATCGAACCCGGACGATGACGAGCGACGCGGCACCGGTCCTCTGCTGCCCCGACAAGTTCCGCGGCAGCCTCACGGCGGACGAGGCTGCCCGGGCGCTCGCATTCGGCGTCGAGCGCGCAGGGCGCCGAGCCCGCGCGCTTCCCCTCGCCGACGGCGGCGAGGGGACCCTCGCGGTGCTGTGTCCTGATCCCGCGACAGTGCGTACGGCGCGCGTCACAGGCCCGCTTGGCGAGCCGGTCGACGCGCCGTGGGGGTTCCGAGACGGGACGGCCGTGGTGGAGAGCGCTCGCGCGAGCGGCCTCGCGGTCGTAACGGGACCCAACGACCCGCTGCGGGCGACGACGCATGGGACCGGCGAGCTGATCCGCATCGCGCTCGAGTCGGGCGCGCGCCGCCTGATCGTGGGAGTCGGCGGCTCCGCGACGGTCGACGGGGGCCTCGGCGCGCTCGAGGCGCTCGACTTCGACCTGCACGGAGCCGAGATCGTGGTCGCGTGCGACGTCGAGACAAGGTTCGTGGACGCCGCGCGCGTCTTCGGACCGCAGAAGGGCGCGGACGACGCCGGCGTCGTCCGACTCGCAGAACGCCTCGAGAGCCTCGCCGAGCGATACCGCAGCGACTTCGGTGTCGACGTCCGCGCGCTCCCCATGGCGGGGGCGGCGGGCGGCCTCGCCGGCGGCCTGGCCGCGCTCGGCGCGCGCCTCCGGCCGGGTGCGCCGCTCGTCGCCGAGACCGTCGGCCTCCCGGCCGCGCTCGCCGAGGCATCGCTCGTGCTCACCGGCGAGGGGCGCTACGACGCCATGTCCCGTGCGGGGAAGGTCGTCGGTCACGTCCTCGACGCGGCCCGGGCAGCGGGTGTCCCCGCGGCGATCGTCGCCGGCGACGGCGACCCCGACGCGCTCGCAGCGATTCCGCGGGACGTCCGCTGCGTGACGCTCGCATCGCTCGCAGGCTCGGCCGAGCGCGCAGTCCGCGATGCTGCCCGACTTGCCGCGGACGCGGCCGAGCTGCTCGCGCGCGGCTAACCGTCCTACGACACGCCGGTTCCCAACCCCGCCCGGTGCGGGAAACCACACCGCTCGGCACCCATCGCGCTGCGAGCCTCGGTGGACGAACTCACGCACCGAGGAGAACGACAATGTCGCAGCTCTCACAGACGAAGAACGCGCGCCGAACCGCAGCCTCGCCCGACCTGCTCGTCTTCCCCGGCCAGCCGGGCTGGGACGACGCTCGTCGCGCCTGGAATCTCTCCGTCGACCAGCGGCCCGCCGCGGTCGCGCTTCCCGAGACCGTCGACGATGTCGTCGCAACCGTCGATCACGCCCGTGCGGTCGGGCTGCGTGTCGCCGTCCAGGGCACGGGCCACGGTGCGGGCAGTACCCCGCTCGACGGCGCCCTCCTGATCAACATGTCGCGCATGACGGGCGTCGAGGTCGACGCCGGCGCTCGTGTCGCTCGCGTCGCGGGCGGGACCCTGTGGCGCGACGTCGTCGACGCGGCCGTCGACCACGGCCTCACCGCGCTGCACGGCTCGGCGGGAGACGTCGGCGTCGTCGGCTACTCCCTCGGCGGGGGGATCGGCTGGCTCGCGCGCAAGCATGGACTCTCGGCCTCGAGCGTCCTCTCCGCCGAGGTCGTCACCGCAGGTGGGGAGGTCGTCCGCGCGGATCCCGACACGAACGCCGACCTGTTCTGGGCGCTCCGTGGCGGCGGGGGCAGCTTCGGCGTCGTCACGGAGGCCGAGATCGCCCTCTACCCGGTCGCGGAGGCCTTCGCGGGCTGGCTGGTCTGGCCGGCGGAGCGCGCGGTCGAGGTGCTCGGTCGGTGGGCCGAGTGGACGAAGGATGCGCCCGAGGAGGTCACGTCGATCGGCCGGCTGTTCCAGATGCCGCCCATCCCGGAGATCCCCGAGCCGCTTCGCGGCCGCCAGCTGGTGGTCGTCGAGGCCGCCTTCATGGGGGACGAGCGGGACGGTCGCGAGCTCCTCCGCCCGCTGCTCGACCTCGATCCCGAGAGCGACACGTTCGCGACCGTCCCCGCGCGCGCCCTGACCGAGCTGCACCGCGACCCGCCCGGGCCGGTGCCCGGCCGGAGCGAGGGCTGGCTGCTCGACGCGTTCGACGGCGACGTCGCGCGCGCGGTGGTCGACACGGCCGGCATGGATGGGACGTCGCCGCTGCTCTCGGTCGAGGTCCGCCACCTGGACGGCGCCCTCGGCCGGCCCGATCCGAGGGGCGGCGTGCTCTCCCACCTCGACGCGCCCTACGCCATCTACTCGGTCGGCGCCGTGCTCGGCCCGGACGCGGTCGCCGCGATCGACGAGCGCCTCGCGGACGTCAGAGCCGCGACCGAGCCGTGGCTGTCACGGCGCAGGTACTTCAATTTCGCCGAGCGAGACGTCGACCCGGTGTCGTTCTACGCGCAGGGCGACTACGGCCGGCTCACCGCGATCCGCGAGGAGGTCGACCCCCACGGCCTCTTCCAGGCGAAGCACACGATCGTCTAGTGCCCCTTCCCTGAAGGGGCACTAGGACCGCGGAGGCGGGGCCGGAGGGTCGACGGCCTCCGGGCCAGCCGTCACTCGCCGGGGGACTCGTCCGCGTCGGGCGCGTCCTCCGCCAGGAGCCGGTAGAGCGCGCGCCGCGCGTCCCGGAGGATCGCCTGGGCGGAGTCGAGCTGGGCGGCGGAGCCTGCGTGCGCCACCTGGCGGGTCGCCGCCATCACCTGGTGCACGAGGTCGCGGAGCGAGACGAGCGCGTCGGCGCTCTCGCCGGCCACCGCGCTCCACGGAGCGGTCGACCCCGCGGCCTGCTCGCGTCCGGTGTCGGTGAGCTCGTACACGCGCTTGCCGGAGTCCGACTGCGCCTCCCGGACGAGCTCCTCGTCCTCGAGTTGCTGCAGCGTCGGGTAGACGGAGCCCGGGCTCGGGCGCCAGATCCCCCCGGTGCGCTCCGTCAGCTCCTGGATGATCTGGTAGCCGTGCATCGGCTCCTCGGCGAGCAACGCGAGGATCGCCGCGCGGATGTCGCCACGGCCGGCTCGGCGGCCGAAGGCGTGGGGACCGCCGTGGCGACCGTGGCGACGGCGGTGCGGACCGCCCATCAAGAGGATCCCGACCTCGTCGGGCCCACAGTGGCGGGGATGTGCGAATGCAGTCATACTGCTCCTTCCGTGGTATCGCGATATATCGTAACACATCGGTAAGCCTTAACTCCACGAGTGGCGAACGCAAAGCTCAGGAGGTGCCGATCGAGGCGTCGAGCTGCTCGAGTGGCGGGCCGGCGCGGCGGTTGCCGAGCCACAGGAACCCCGCCGCTCCGGCGGCGAAGGCGAGGAGCATCGCCGCGGAGCGGAGCGCGACGCCGCCGTAGCCGTGCGCGGAGACGTCGACGAACGGGTACGGGTACCAGTCGACGATCGCGCCCCGGACGAGCGTGTACGTGAGCCATGCCCCGAGGCACCCGAGCCACGCGAGCGCGACCCAGCGCGGGAGGCGGTGGCGCGGCCCCTCGACGAGCCAGTCGACGACGAGCACGAGCGGGATCACGCGGTGGACGACCGTGTCGACCCACGGGATCGTCGTCTGGAGCTCCTCCTGGAGCCCCTGGAGGAGCAGTGCGAAGACGACGCCGGTGACCGCGATGAAGAACACCACGCCACCGCGGACCGCCTCGAACCACACGCCGCGCTCGGGCTTCCGGACGACGACCAGCAGCGCGAGCATCGACGCGGCCGCGATGTTCGACTGGATCGTGAAGAAGCTGAAGGAGTTCCCGGCCTTCGCGCGGCCGAGCGAGTCCAGCTGGTGCGTCATCGCGACGACCGCGAGGGTGGCGAACGCGAGGCGCGCGACGTCGAGCGGGAGCGCCCTCCGCACGCCGGGCTACTCGATCGTCGGCAGGAAGGTCGCTTCGCCCCGCTCGGGCGGCGCACCGACGATGAAGAGGCGGAGCTCGTCGTCATGGCGGTTCGAGAGCTGGAGCGCGGTCCCGGGCTGCACGACGAGCACGCTCCCGCGCTCGAGCACGTGCTGCTCCGGGTCGTCTCCCTCGCCCATGTGGATCGTCAGCGTCCCGTCGAGCACGACGAAGACCTCCTCCTGCACCGGGTCGATGTGGCGTCGGCCGATCGCGCCCGGTGGGTAGCGGAAGAGGTTCGCGCGCGAGCGCGTCATCGAGCCCGAGAGCTCGGCCGCGAGGCGGGGGTCGCCCTCACGGCGCGGATGCCACTCCAGCTTGTCCCAGTGGAAGACGGTGTACGGCACGGGGACGATTCTCGCACGGTGACGCGGCCGGGCGAAACCGGCCTCGTCAGCTCGGGGACGCGCGGGCGAGGATCTCGCCGTAGAGGTCGCGCACCTCGTCGGGCGAGAGCGCGAGCGTGACCTCGCCGACCATCACCTCGTGCCGGTGGCGGCGAGGGGAGCCGGTCGAGCCCGGATCGGCGAAGAGGAAGACCTTCCGCTCCTCGGCGACCGAGAGCGCCGCGTCGACGAGCGGCTCGCGCTGGCCGTCCAGGTGGAGGTGGAACAGCGGAGTCTGCGGCGGGTCGGGGACGACCTCGACGCCGTCGACGGTCGCGAGTGCGGCGGCGAGCGCGCGCGCATGCTCGAGGTAGGCAGGCATCCGCTCGAGCCGCTCGTCGAGCGCCGCCTCCGCTGCGATCACGAAGGGGAACATCGTCACGAGCGTGCCGCCATGCCGACGCTGCCAGACTCGGGCCTCCGAGACGAGGTCCTCGTCCCCCGCGAGCGCGGCTCCGGCCATGCCGCCGAGACCCTTGTAGAACGAGACGTAGACACTGTCGAACAGGCCCGCGATCTCGGCGTGGGGGCGGTCGTAGTACGGCTGCGCCTCCCAGAGGCGGGCGCCGTCGAGGTGGCGCGCGACCTCGTGCTCGCGCGCCCAGTCCGTCTGCGCGACGAGGTCGTCCCATTCGGGGAGGAGCCCGCCGATCTCGCGCTGTGGCAGCTCGAGCAGCAATGCGGCGACCGGCTCTCGCAGCGCCTCGAGGTCGGCGAGCGTGACGAGGCCGTTCGGGTCGCCGACGAGCGTCCCGTGGAGGCCGTGCAGCCGCTCGTAGCCCTTCTCCTCGTGCAGCTCGAGATGACAGGTCGGGTGAAAGGCGATGGTGCGACTGCGGCGTCGCTCGCTCCAGATCCGCATCGCGATCTGCTGCGCCATCGTCCCGCTGGGCATAACGACCGCGGCCTCCTTGCCGAGGAGCTCCGCGACACGCCGCTCGAGCCGCTGCAGCCGCTCGCCCTCGCCGTAGCGATCGCCTCGCTCTCCGTCCTCGGCTTCCTGCGCCAGAGCGTCGAGCCGTTCGCGGACGCGCGGGGTGCCGTGCCAGGCGTTGAGGAAGCGCTCGGCGCCGGCGATCGCGGCGCGGTACCGCTGCTCGTCGCCGCCGCCGGCGACGGTCAATAGTCCGAGCGCTCGATGAGCTCGATCCGGTAGCCGTCCGGGTCGCGGACGAAGCAGAGGAGCGAGCCGCCCTCGCGCACCGAGTACGGGGGCCGCTCGGGCTCGATGCCCTTCTCCGCGAGCGCGGCCAGTGTCCCCGCCATGTCCTGGATCGTCAGGGCGATGTGGCCGTACGCGGTGCCGAGCTCGTACGAGTCGACGCCGAAGTTGTACGTCAGCTCGAGCTCGGGCTGCGGCTTCCCCGGCACACCGAGGAAGTAGTTGACCGCCTCGTCTCGGATCGGCAGCTCGCGCCGCTTCTCGAGCCCGAGCGCCTCGTAGAAGGCGATCGACCGCTCGGGGTCGGTGATCCGGTAACAGGTGTGGATGAGCTCCATGCCGGCGAGTCTACGCGGGCGGGCGCCGGGCCCAGACGTGTAGCGTTGTTCCGTGGATATCCGCGGACACGCCGTGAGCCCGTGGCTCGTCCTGGTCCTCGTCTGCCTGGCGCAGTTCATGGTGATCCTCGACGCGACGATCGTGAACGTCGCGCTCCCGTCGATCCAGGCGGAGCTCGGGATCTCCGAGTCGAGCCTCCAGTGGATCGTCAACGCGTACGCGCTCCTGTTCGGCGGGTTCCTGCTCCTCGGCGGTCGCGCCGGCGACCTGATCGGCCGCAAGCGGGTCTTTCTCGCCGGGCTCGTCCTCTTCACGACCGCGTCGCTCCTCTGCGGGCTCGCCAACGGCGAGACGTGGCTGATCGTCGCGCGCGGCGCCCAGGGCCTCGGCGCGGCGCTCGTGTCGCCCGCGGCGCTGTCGATCGTCACGACGACGTTCCGGGAAGGGGCAGAGCGGACGAAGGCGCTCGGCGTCTGGGCGGCGATCGCGGTCGGCGGCGGCGCGGTGGGCCTCGTAGTGGGCGGCATGCTCGTCGAGTGGCTCTCGTGGCCGTGGATCTTCTTCGTCAACGTGCCCGTCGGGATCGCGGCGTTCTTCTTCTCGCTGCGGTACGTGCCCGAGTCGAAGGACGAGCACGCGCACAAGAGCTTCGACGTCGCCGGCGCGGTCTCCGTCACCGGTGGCCTCGTCGCGCTCGTCTACGGGATCGTCCGCTCGGCCGAGGCCGGCTGGGGCTCCGCGGAGGTGCTCGGGTTCCTCGCGCTCGCCGCCGTGTTGCTCGTCGGCTTCGTGCTGATCGAGCGCCGCTCCGCAGAGCCTCTCGTGCGCCTCTCGATCTTCTCGGTCAAGACCGTGCGCGCCGGGAACGTCGCGATGTTCGTCGTCGCCGCGGGCCTCTTCGCGATGTTCTTCTTCAACACGCTGTACGTGCAGCGCGTGCTCGGGTTCTCGCCTGTCGAGGCCGGCTTCGCGTTCGTCCCGTTCACCGCGGGCGTGATCATCGGTGCGGGCCTCTCGCAGAAGCTCGTCCCCGCGCTCGGCGCGCGCGAAGTGCCGATCATCGGCGCCGCGCTCGGCGCCGTGGGCCTGCTCACGTTCCTCCGGCTGACGCCCGACAGCTCGTACCTCGCGGACCTCCTGCCCGGGGTCATGCTCATCTCCATCGGGATGGGTCTCGTGTTCGTCCCGATCACGCTGATCGCGACGAGCGGCGTGCCGGTCGACGACGCCGGGCTCGCCTCGGGTCTCTTCAACACGTCGCAGCAGATCGGCGGCGCGCTCGGGCTCGCGCTGCTCTCGACCCTCGCGACGAACCGCACCACCGACGAGCTCTCCTCGCTCGGACACGCGCCCTCCCAGGCCGACACCGCGGAGGCCCTCGTCTCCGGCTTCCATGTGACGTGGGCTGCAAGCGCAATCCTCCTCGCGGCCGGCGGCTTGCTCCTGCTCGCGCTGCTACGGCGCCGCGACGCCGCGGTCGCCACCCAGGGCGAGCCCGCGCCCGTCGCGGTCTGAGCTACCCCTCCAGATCCTCGGCGACGAGGCCGAACAGGATCCCGTCGACCCACTCGTCGTCGCGGCGGTAGGCCTTGCGTCGGACGCCCTCGCGCACCCAGCCCGCCCGCTCGGCGTGTCGCAGTGCCCGCGCGTTGAACGCGTAGATCTCCATCTGCAGCCGGTGGAGGCCCAGCTCGCGGATCAGGTGTCGCTGGAGCACTCGCGCGGCCTCGTCGCCGAGGCCGCGCCCGCGGAACGCAGGGTCGAGCGCGAACGCACCGACCGAGGCGATCTGCGAGCGGCGGTTGACGCGCTCCCAGGTCGCCGTGCCCGCCCGCTCGCCCTCGACGGCGAAGAGCATCACGCCGTAGTCCTCCGGCTCCGCGAGCGAGCGCGCCACCTCGGAAGCGATCTCCTCCTCGGTGGTCGCACTGACGCTCGCCAGAAACGGGGCGACCTCCTCGTGCGTCACGAGCCCGACGAGGAATGGCACGTCCTCGGGGATCGCTCGGCGAACGGTCACGCTCATCCGGAAACCTCGGCAGGCTTGCGGCGCACAGCGCCAATCGTCCCCGACCCGAGGGCCACGCCGCCGAGAATGAGGCCGAGGCCCGCGAGTACGGACGCCGTGACCGGCTCGTCCAGCAGCAGGGCGCCGTAGACGAGCGCGAAGCCCGGCATGAGGTACGTGACGAGGCTCATCCGCCGCGCGCCGACCAGGTTGATCAGCCGGTACATGAGGAGCTGGGCGAACGCGGTGCCGAGCACCGCGAGCGCGAGGAGCGAGAGAAGCGCGCCGCCGTCCGGCGAGGACGCGGGACCCTGGAGGAGCGCGAGCGGCAGCAGCG
Organism: uncultured Actinomycetes bacterium; assembly: GCA_963742625.1. GTDB lineage: Bacteria > Actinomycetota > Thermoleophilia > Gaiellales > Gaiellaceae > Gaiella. The sequence continues at coordinate 295,087 of CAVUMO010000001.1, read as the reverse complement.
ACACGGCTGCGCCGATCATCGCGCCTGTCGCGAGCACCGGGCCGGGCGTGTTGCTCACGCTCCGCTGCCCGATGATCCCGCCGCACGCATACGCGACCGAGGAGAGCACCACTGCAAGGGTGCCCGCGACCGACCACCAGCCGCCACCCGGGTGCCCGCCCGCGAGGACCGCGACGCCCACCAGCCCGAGCGCCAGCCCGAGCATGCGTCCGCGCGTGAGCGGCTCGTGCGGAAGGAAGCGGAGGCCGAGGAGCACAGTGAACAGCGGGACGGTCGACTGCGCGACCGCGGCGATTCCCGAGTCGACGTGCGTCTCGCCCCAGGCCACGAGCCAGAAGGGGATCGCAGTGCCGATCAGTCCCAGCACCGACCACTGGCGCCACGACGCGCGCAGCTCGGCGACCGCCCGGCTTCGCCCCATCGTCCGCATGAGGTATCCGCAGAGGATCGCGGCGCCGATCGCCGCGCGGGAGCACATCAGCGGCCCCGGCTCGAAGCCGCCGTCGACCGCGACCTTGATGAACAGGTACGACGCACCCCACACCGACGCCAGCAGCAGGAGCAGCGGCCAGTAGCGATTCACGCGCGTTCCTGGCCGGCTGCCGCTCCCGCCCGGTGGAGCCGGCCTCCGCGGCGCCCCAGGAGCGCGCGAAGCGACGTGACGCGAGGATGCGTCACGCGAGCCTCCTCGCCGCGCGCAGCCGCGTCACCCCCGTGGCGAGGGTCGTCCCCGCCAGCACGAGCACGAGACCCACGATCGCGCTCGCGGTGACGGCTTCGTCGAGGAACACCGCGCCGTAGACGAGCGCGAACGCCGGGACGAGGTACGTGACGAGGATCGCCCGCGACGCACCGGCCCTCGCGATCAGCGAGAAGTAGAGGACGTAGGCCAGCGCGGAGCCGAGCGAGCCGAGCGCGACGATCGCGAGCACCGCCTTCGCCGGCGGCGCCTCGTCCGGAAGCTGGAGGAGACCGAACGGCGCCATCAGCAGCATTCCGAACCCGAGCTGCCCCGCGGCGAGGTGGAGCGGCGGGACCGCGCCCGCCCGCTTCCCGGCGACGAGAGCCGACGCGGCGTAGCACAGCGCCGCCGCGAGCACCGCGAGCGCGCCGACGATCTGTCCGCCGGATTGCACCCCGACGAGCAGCGCGACGCCGACGAAGCCGACTCCGATCCCGGCGAGCCGCGTGCCCGTCACCCGCTGCGTCGGGTCGAGCCTGATCGCGAGCAGCACGGTGAAGATCGGCGCCGCCGCCTGGATCACCCCGGCGAGCCCGGAGCTGATCCGGGTCTCGGCGAAGCCGAAGAGCCAGAACGGCATCGCGTTGTTGAGCAGGCCCAGCGTCGCCACAGTGGCCAGGTAGGGCCGCAGGAGGCCCAGGCCGCCGCGGCTCGCAGCGATGGGCAGCAGGATCGCTGCGCCGACGACGAGCCGCCCGAGCGCCACAACCGACGGCTCGAGCTCGTCCACGCCGAGCTTGATGAAGAGGAACGACGAGCCCCAGATCCCGGAGAGGACGAGCAGGAGGGCGACGTTGGGGCGAGACATGTCACGACGCTAGTCGCGCGTGCCTGTACCGGGCGGCACACGGTCGTGGCGACAGACGCGCCATCTAGACTGACCGCCTGGGTTCCGTTGCGGAACACCCGCTCCATCGTCGGCTGGGCCTCACGGACGGGGAGCTCACTCGCATCGTCACGCTGCTCGAGCGCGAGCCGAACGACTTCGAGCTCCAGGTCTTCTCGCTCCTCTGGTCCGAGCACTGCGGGTACAAGCACTCCGCGCTCCTCCTCCGCCGGTTGCCGAGCGAGGGTCCCCGGGTGCTCCAGGGGCCGGGAGAGAACGCGGGCGTCCTCGACCTCGGGGACGGGCTCGCGGTCGCGTTCAAGGTCGAGAGCCACAACCACCCGTCCGCGGTCGAGCCGTTCCAGGGTGCGGCGACGGGCGTGGGCGGGATCCTCCGCGACATCTCCGCGATGGGCGCGCGGCCGGTCGCCCTGCTGGACGGGCTCCGCTTCGGCGCCCCCGACGACCGTTTCTCACGCGCCGTCGGCGGGATCGGTAACTACGGGAACTGCGTCGGCGTGCCGACGGTCGGCGGCGAGGTCGTGTTCGACGAGGCGTATGCGTCGAACTGCCTCGTCAACGCGATGTGCGTAGGGTTGCTCCCCGCGGAACGCGTCACCCGTGCGGCGGCAACGACGCCCGGCGCGCTCGTCGTCCTCTACGGCGCGACGACGGGACGCGACGGCATCGGCGGCGCTTCGGTGCTGGCGAGCGCCGAGCTGGGGGAGGCGGACGCGGACAAACGCCCGACTGTTCAGGTCGGCGACCCGTTCACGGGGAAGCGGCTGATCGAGGTCTCGGCGGAGCTCGTCGAGCGGGGACTGGTGCTCTCCCTGCAGGACTGCGGCGCCGCGGGGCTCGCATCGTCGCTCTCCGAGATGGCGTCCGACTACGGCATCGACGTCCACCTCGACCGCGTGCCGCAGCGCGAGGAGGGCATGGAGCCGTGGGAGGTGATGATCTCCGAGTCGCAGGAGCGGATGGTCGCCGTCGTCGACCTCGCCCGCCTCGCCGAGGTCGAGGCTGTGATCGACCGTTGGGAGCTCCATCGCGCGGTGGTCGGCGAGGTGACGGAGAGCGGGGTCCTGCGCGCCCTCTGGGACGGGGAGGAGGTCGGGGCGATCCCGGCACGGCTCCTGACCGACGAGTGCCCGCGCTACGCCGTCGAGCGCGTGCCGCGGACCCCGTCCGCGGAGCTGCCGACCGAGGTTCCTCCCGTCCGCCTGGCGCTGCCCGAGCTGATCGCCTCCCCGACGCTGCGCTCGCGCGGCTTCGTCACGCGTCGCTACGACCAGCTCGTCCAGTCCCGGACGGTGCGGCGCCCTGGGCTCGACGCCGCGGTCCTCCGGCTGCGGCCGTCGTGGCGAGGGCTCGCCGTGACCCTGGACGGCCAGGGCCGGATCGGGCGCCTCGATCCCGCGGTCGCGGGGCAGCTCGCGGTATTCGAGGCTGCGAGGAACGTCGCCTGCACGGGCGCGGAGCCGCTCGGCGTGAGCGACTGCCTCAACTTCGGGAATCCCGAGAAGCCGGAGATCGGCTGGGAGCTCGGAGAGGCCATCGAGGGGATCGCACAGGCCTGCGAGGCGCTCGGCATCCCGGTCGTCTCGGGCAACGTCTCGCTCTACAACGACACGGACGGTCGCTCGATCCCACCGACGCCGATCGTCGGGTGCGTGGGGCTCCTGGAGGACGTCCGCCGCGTCCCGCGCGGCTGGCGCGAGGGCGATGCGATCGTGCTCGCGCGCTCCCGCTCGCGGCTCACGCTCGCGGGCTCGGAAGCCCAGGCGCGCTGGGGGGCGCTCGGCGGGACGCCGTCGCTCGACCTCTCCTCGGAGGTCGCGCTCATCCGCTGGGCTGCGGAGATCGCCTCTCGCGCCACCCTCGTCCACGACGTGTCCGAGGGCGGTCTTGCGATCGCGCTCGCGGAGGCTGCTCTGTGGAGCCGAATCGGAGCGACGCTCTCGCTCGACGACGACCCGTTGACGCTCTTCGGCGAGGTCGGCGGGCAGGTCGTCGCCGCGCTCCCGCCCGACCAGGTCGAGCCGGACCCGACCGGCGCGGACGTCGAGGTGCGTCTGATCGGCACGGTCGGAGGGGACGAGCTCCTCGGGATCCCGCTCGGCACCCTTCGTGCCGCCCACGAAGGTAGTGACGCCTGATGTGCGGCGTGTTCGGCGTCCGCTCCGTCGAGCGTGAGGTCGCACGGCTCGCGTACTTTGGCCTGTTCGCGCTCCAGCACCGAGGCCAGGAGTCCGCCGGCATTGCGGTCTCCGAGGGCGGCCGCGTGACGGCGATCCGCGACATGGGTCTCGTGCCGCAGGTCTTCGACGAGGAGAAGCTCGCGGCCCTCCCGGGGGAGATCGCGATCGGCCATACCCGCTACTCGACGACCGGCGGCGCACGATGGTCGAACGCACAGCCGCTCGTCGTGCACGGCGCCGCGCGGACGGTCGCGCTCGGTCACAACGGCAACCTCGTCGACCTCGGGTCGCTCCGGGAGGAGCTGCTCGCGGACGGCGTGACGCTCGCCACGAGCTCCGACACCGAGGTGATCGCCGCCTTGCTGGCACGCGACGAGTCGCCGATCCCCGTCGCGGTCGCGCAGACCATGAGCCGGCTCGCGGGCGCCTACTCCGTCGTGGCCATCGCAGACGGTGCGCTCGTCGCGTTCCGCGACCCCCTCGGGATCCGGCCGCTCTCGCTCGGGCGGATCGGCGACGACTGGGTCGTCGCCTCCGAGACGTGCGCGCTCGACCTCGTCGGCGCCGAGGTCGTCCGCGACGTCGAGCCGGGCGAGGTGGTGTGGGTCGACGAGGACGGCTGCCACTCGGCGCAGGCCGTGCCGCGCGGGCGGAGCGCCTCCTGCATCTTCGAGCACGTCTACTTCGCCCGTCCCGACTCCGTCCTCGACGGCACCGGCGTCCATGCGGCGCGCGTGCGGATGGGCGAGCGCCTCGCCGAGGAGGCGCCCGTCGAGGCCGACCTCGTGATGCCGATCCCCGACTCGGGCACGCCCGCCGCGATCGGCTTCGCGAAGCGCTCCGGCCTGCCGTACGAGGAGGGGCTGATCAAGAATCGCTACGTCGGCAGGACGTTTATCGAGCCCGACCAGGCGCTGCGTCGCCAGGGGATCAAGCTGAAGTTCAACCCGCTCGCCGAGATCGAGGGGCGGCGGCTCGTGGTCGTCGACGACTCGATCGTCCGCGGCAATACGATGCGCGCCCTGGTCGAGATGCTCCTTTCGGGCGGCGCGGCCGAGGTGCACGTGAGGATCTCGTCGCCGCCGGTCGTCTCGCCGTGCTTCTACGGCATCGACATGGCGGACGAGGACGAGCTGGCCGCCGCGCACCGCTCCGTGGAGGAGATGCGAGAGCACATCGACGCGACGAGCCTCTCCTACCTCTCGCTCGACGGGATGCAGTGGGCGACCCGCCTGCCGGAGGAGTCGGTCTGCCGCGCGTGCTTCACGCGCCGCTACCCGACCGCCGTGCCGCCCGAGCGGGTGGCGAAGCTCCGCTTCGAAGGCGCGCCCGTCCGGGCGTAGTCGGCGAGTTTGCCGTAGGCGCCGCTCGTCGCTACCCTCGATGGGTTGGTCTCGATCGACACGAGAAACGAGGTGAACGACGTGCTCTTTGCGACGCGGCAGCAGCTTCGCGTCCACGTCCTACCGACGTAGGTCCGCTCCCGCTTGGAACGGATCTCAGTGGAAGGAGAGCACGATGGGACTTCCGTATCTCGCCCGGGTCGACGAGCGGTGGTATCTCGACGTTCCGGGCGTCAGCTCGACGGAGGCCTACGTGTTCGCGTTCGTCGAGGACACGAGTGAGAGCGCGCTCCGCTCGGACCCGTCGTGCGACGACACGTGCAGCTGCTGTCCCGAAAACTTCGAGCCGCGCATCCGCTTCGAGCTCGGTGACGGCCGAGGCCGGTTCGCCCTGAGGCTGTGGGTCGAGGAGCCGTGGCGCCGACAGTCGCTCCACGCGCTCGACACCATGCTCGCGGCCATGCAGGCAACGCGCCAGGCTCTGCTGGCCGAGGGCGACGAGTTCGATCGGCGTCAGCGCATGCTCGAGGAGGATCGGAGCATCGGCAGCTGAGGGCCAGTGGGGCGGCACTCCGGCGCCGCCCCACGCATCTCGGGCGAGCCGAATCCATCGAAGTGGTCATGACGCCCCTCCGCGTGCGTCGATAGGCTCGAAACGATGTCAGGAGACGGGCAGACGTACGCCGCCGCAGGCGTCTCGCTCGCGACCGCCGGCGCCGTGGTCGAGCGCCTGCGCGCCGCCGTCGAGTCGACGCGCACCGACGGCGTGGTTGGCGCGTTCGGCGCGTTCGCGGGGCTGTTCGCGCTCGACGACGAGCGGCTGCTCGCCGCCTCGACCGACTCGGTCGGCTCGAAGCTCGTCCTCGCCCGGCGCGCGGGGACGCTCCGCTGGTGCGGCGCCGACCTCGCCGCCCACGGGATCAACGACGTCGCGACGACCGGCGCGGAGCCACTCTTCTTCCTCGACTACGTCGCCGCAGGGACGATCGACCCGGAACAGGTCGTGGAGCTCGTCGAGGGCGCCGCGGACGTCTGTCGTGGCGCCGGGTGCGCGATCCTCGGCGGCGAGACCGCCGAGCTGCCGGGGATCTACCGCGACGGCGAGCTCGACTTCTGCGGGACGGTGGTCGGCCTCGTCCGGCGCGACGAGCTCGTCGACGGATCGCGCGCCACCGCCGGCGACGTCGTTCTCGGCTTCCGCTCGGCGGGACTCCACGCGAACGGGTTCTCCCTCGTCCGGCGGCTCGTCGGCGACGACGAGATCAACGTCGAGCTCCTGCTGCCGCCGACGCGCTGCTACCTCGACGACGTCCGCGCGTTGCGCCGTCGCGCCGACGTGCGCGCGCTCGCGCACGTCACCGGCGGCGGTATCGCGGGAAATCTCGCGCGTGTCCTGCCGCGGGGCGTCGGCGCGGTCGTCGACCCGTCCGCCTGGGAGCGGCCGACCGTGTTCCACTGGCTCGCGGAGCAGGGCGTCGCCGAGGACGAGCTGCGGCGTGTCTTCAACATCGGAATCGGCTACTGCGCCGTCGTCGCGGCGAGCGACGTCCGGCCGGAGGACCTCGTCATCGGTCGGCTCGAGGCGGGGGTCGTGGGCGTCGAATGGAGCGACGCATGATCGGAGTCCTCGTCAGCGGGGAGGGCACGAACCTTCAGGCGTTGATCGACGCAGGCCTGCCGATCGTCGCCGTCGCCTCCAACCGAGCGGAGGCCCGAGCCCTCCGGCGCGCGGAGGCGGCCGGGATCCCGACCGCGACCTTCGAGCTGGCCGGATATCCGAGCCGGGAGGCGCGGGACGTCGCGCTCGCGGACTGGCTGCGGGAGCGGGGCGTCGAGCTTGCGGTGCTCGCGGGCTACATGCATATCCTGCGACCGGCGTTCTTCGAGGCATTCGGCGGACGGGTCGTCAACACACACTCCGCCCCGCTGCCCGAGTTCCCCGGCGCGCATCCGATCGAGGACGTCCTCGCGGCGGGCGTCTCCGAGACCGCGGCAACGGTGCACTGGGTCGACGAGGGCGTCGACACGGGGCCCGTGATCCGCGCGGTACGCGTGCCGGTCGAGGCGGGCGACACGCCCGAGACGCTGCGTGCGCGCGTCCAGGTGGTCGAGCACCGCCTCCTGCCCGACGTCGTCAGGGAGCTCGTCGCCGCGTGAGACCTGCGCCAACCACCCACCATCGCGCGTTCCTGGGGCGCGCGTGACGATCCGGCGCGCCCTGCTCTCCGTCTACGACAAGACGGGGCTCGCCGCGTTCGCGCGGGACCTCCATTCGCTCGGGGTCGAGCTGCTCGCGAGCGGCGGCACGGCCAAGGCCCTGGCCGACGAGCGGATCCCCGTGACGCCGCTCGAGGAGGTGACGGGCTTCGGCGAGCTGCTCGGACATCGGGTGGTGAGCCTCCACCCGGCGGTGCACGGCGGGATCCTCGCCCGCCGCGACGTCCCGGCCGACCTCGCCGAGTTGGCTGCGCACGGGATCGAGCCGATCGACCTCGTCTGCGTGAACCTCTACCCGTTCGAGAAGACGGTTGGGCGACTGGACGTCCCGTGGGAGGACGCGATCGAGCAGATCGACGTCGGCGGGCCCGCGCTCCTCCGTGCGGCCGCGAAGAACCACGCGCACGTCGTCGCGCTGTGCCGTCCCGCGGACTACGGGCCGCTGGTCGAGGAGTTCCGTGCGCGCGCGGAGGTGTCGACGGAGACCCGGCGCGAGCTCGCCGCCCGCGCCTTCCAGACGACGGCGGCATATGACGCCTCGGTCGCCGCCTGGTTCGGTCGGGAGGACGTGTTCCCCGAGACGTACGTGCCGGTGTTCGACCGGTACGAGGAGTTGGCGTACGGCGAGAACCCGCACCAGCGGGCCGTCTACTACGCGCAGCGGGGCGCTCGGACACACCTGCTCGCGCGGGTCGAGCAGATCCAGGGCAAGCCGCTCTCGTTCAACAACCTCGGCGACCTGTCGGCCGCCCGCCTGCTCCTCCTCGAGCTCGAGGGATCGGCCGCGGTGATCGTCAAGCACGGGAATCCCTGTGGGGTGGCCCTCGGCAAGACGGTCGAGGACGCCTACACGAAGGCGCAAGCGGCCGACCCGATCTCGGCGTACGGCGGCGTGGTGGCCCTCAACCGGCCGGTCACGGCAAAGCTCGGCAGGACGCTCGCCAAGCAGTTCGTCGAGGTGCTCTTCGCGCCCGGCTACGACCGGGGCGCGTTGACCGCGCTCGAGGCGAAGCCGGGGACTCGCGTGCTCGCGGACGCCGAGCGGCGCGGCTTCGTCACGAGCGAGCGCGACTTCCGGCGTGTCCTCGGTGGCCTCCTCGTCCAGGATCGCGACACAGGCGGGGATCCGCTCGACGCGATGGACGTCGTCTGCGGCGACCCGGACTCGGCCATGTGGGACGACCTCCTCTTCGCCTGGACGATCGCGAAGCACGTCGTCTCCAACGCGATCGTGATCGCGCGAGGCGGGCAGACGCTCGGCATCGGCGGCGGGCAAACGAGCCGGGTCGACGCGGTGAGGATCGCGTTGGACAAGGCGCGCGACCTCGGGCACTCTGTCGAGGGCGCCGTGCTCGCCTCGGATGCCTTCTTCCCGTTCGCCGACGGTCCGCGCCTCGCGCTCGAGGCGGGGGTCTCCGCGATCATCCAGCCGGGCGGCTCGAAGCGCGACGGCGAGGTGCTCGAGGCCGTGCGCGAGGCCGGTGCGGCGATGGTCGTCACCGGTCGGCGTCACTTCCGGCATTGACGTTTGCTCGCGAAGCGGGAATCCGCAGGAGCGGATCCCCGCCGCTTGATCCCCGCCTGCGGCGGGGCAGATCCCTGAAGGCGCCCGCTGTCGCGGTCGCAATTGACGGCTTGCTCGCGAAGCGGGAATCCGCAGGCGCGGATCCCCGCCTTGATCCTCACCTGCGGCGGGGCACACCCCTGAAGGCTCCCGCTCTCGCGGTCGCAACGACGTCTGCGCGCCACGTGTGTCACTAGCCCTACGGCGGGTCCGTTCTGTCCTCTCGTCGGCCGGCCGGGCTGGTACCTTCCTGCGGTCGCTGACACCGACGGCCCGCCCTTCGGGGCACCACCTAGACGCCGTCCCGTGCCGCTTCTCCCATGCCGATGCCTCGTCGCCTCGTCATCCCCGCGCTCGTCTGTGTCGTCTGCGGTCTGCTCCTCGGCAGCCCAGGGCGGGCGGACGCGAAGCCGCTCCTGCCGGGATCCGTCGCGAGCCCCGCGCACTTCGTGCCGCCGCCTCCACCGCCGCCGACCCTCGCGGAGCGGGCCGTGGAGCTCGCCCGGACACAGCTCGGCGTGCCGTACGTCTACGGCGGCTCGTCACCCGGCGGGTTCGACTGCTCCGGGCTCGTGATGTGGGTCTACGGCCGGCTCGGCGTCGCGCTGCCGCACAACGCGGCCGCGCTCTACTCCACCGGCCGGCCGGTCCCCACGTCGCACCTGAAGCCCGGCGATCTCGTGTTCTTCCACGGACTCGGCCACGTCGGGATCTACATCGGCAACGGCCGCATGATCCACGCTCCGCAGACGGGCGAGACGGTCGAGATCGAGGCGCTCGGCGAGCGGAGCGGAGCCGTCGAGGGCGCCCGCCGCATCGCGACCGCCTGACGGCCACCCGTTACGCTTCCGCGCGGCATGGCGCGCACGTACCCGACCGTCCTCGACCTCGTCGGCTCGACGCCGGTCGTTCGCCTCGTCGACTTCGGCCGCGAGACCGGCGCGACGCTGCTCGCGAAGCTCGAGTTCATGAACCCGGGCGGCTCGAACAAGGACCGCATCGGGCTCGCGATGATCGAGGCCGCGGAGCGCGACGGCCGCCTCCGGCCGGGCGGGACGATCGTCGAGCCGACCTCGGGCAACACCGGCGTGGGGCTCGCCATCGCCGCGGCGCACAAGGGCTACCGGTGCATCTTCGTGATGCCCGACAAGATGAGCCAGGAGAAGATCTCGACGCTCAGGGCGTACGGCGCGGAGGTCGTGATCACGCCCACGGCGGTCGACCACGACTCGCCCGAGAGCTACTACTCCGTCTCCGACCGGCTCGCCGAGGAGATCCCGGGCGGCTTCAAGCCCGACCAGTACTCGAACGAGGCGAATCCGCAGGCCCACTACGAGACGACGGGCCCGGAGCTGTGGGAGCAGACCGGCGGCGAGCTCGACGCGATCGTCGTCTCGGTCGGGACCGGCGGGTCGATCTCGGGGGTCGGCCGCTACTTCAAGGAGCGCAAGCCAGACGTCCTGATCGTCGGCGCGGACCCCGAGGGATCGGTCTTCACGGCCGACGACGCCCACCCGACACACCCCTATCTCGTCGAGGGGATCGGCAAGGACACGTGGCCTGCAACGCTCGACCCGTCGGTCGTCGACGAGTGGATCCGCGTGTCGGACCGCGACTCGTTCCTGATGGCGCGGCGGCTCGCACGCGAGGAGGGGCTCCTCGTCGGCGGCTCCTGCGGCTCGACGGCCTGGGTCGCGCTCGAGGTCGCGCGGAGGCTCGGGGCAGGCTCGACCGTCCTGATGACCTTGCCGGACGGCGGCCGCTCGTACCTCTCGAAGTTCTACGACGACAACTGGATGATCCAGTACGGATTCATGGAGCGGCGGGCGCCCGCGCCGACGGTCGACGAGGTCATCCGCTTCCGGCGGGCGGAGGAGAGCGGCGTGCCGGAGCTGGTCGTGGTCGAGGCCCACGAGAAGGTCGGGAGCGCGATCGACCTGCTCCAGCGGTATGGCATCTCGCAGCTGCCGGTCGTGCGCAGCCGGCCCGCGGACGCGCTCACCGACATCGTCGGCTCGCTCCAGGAGCGGAGCCTGCTCGACAGGGTCTTCCGCAACCCCGACGCGTTGAACGACGACGTGGCGGTGGCAATGCAACCTCCGCTCGCGGCGGTCGACGCCGCCGCGTCGATCGACGACGTCTTCCAGGAGCTGACCGGGACGGGTGGCGCCGTGCTCGTCGGCCAGGGCGGCAAGCCGGTCGCGATCGTCACCCGGTCGGATCTGCTCGAGTTCCTCGCGGCGCAGCGGACCCAGGTCGAGACGTAGGCTCGCGGACCGGCGCCCGTCGCCCTTCGCGGCGTACGGTCACCGCGACCGCACCGACGATCAGCGCCGCGCCGACGAGCGTCGCCGGCCCGGGCCGCTCGCCGAGGATCAGCGCGCCGAGCGCGACCGCGACGAGCGGGTTCACGTACTGGTGGGTGACGACCTGCGAGATCGGCGCGTTGCCGAGCAGCCAGGCGTACGCGCTGAAGCCGATCACGGAGCCCATGACCGTGAGGTAGACCCAGGCGGCGAGCGGGCCTGGCTCGAGGGCCGAGCTGTCCAGGTCGCCGAGCTCCCCGGTGGCGATCGCGGCGACGAGGAGCACGGCGCCGCCGCCCAGCATCTCGTACGCGGACGCGACGAACGGGTCGCCCGGCACTCGCAGACGGCGCGACGCGAACGAGCCGAGCGACCAGGAGACCGACGCGGTGAGCATGATCAGCAACCCGACCGCCTCCGAGCCGCCGGCGCTCCACCCCGGCCCCACGACGAAGGCGAGGCCGACGAGCCCGATGAGCGCAGCGACCGCGGTGGCACGCGCAACGCGCTCCCCCACGATCCGCCGGAGGACGACGATCTGGAGCGGCACCGAGCCGGCGATCATCGCGGCGACACCGGAGTCGATGCGCGTCTCGGCGACGTGCACCAGCCCGACCCCGAGGGTGAGGAGCGCGACGCCGAGCCCCGCGGCGGCGAGCGCCTCCCGCGGCGCGACCCGGAGCGAGCGCCGCGCTGCGACCGCGATCAGCGCGAGGATCGCCGCCGCGGCGAGGAACCGCGTGCCCGCGGTGAGGAGGGGTGGCAGGGTGCGCACGGCGATCTTGATCGCGAGGTACGTCGAGCCCCACACGAGGTAGACGATCCACAGCGCGGTCCACAGCCGGACCCGGGACGAGCCCCTCATGCAGGATGCAACGCGCGACGTGCGCGCACAGTCAGATCGGCGAGGGGACGTCGCATGAACGTCACAACGACGATGCCCGCCGATTCGATCCCGGCCCATGTTCGCGTTTGCGGGTCACGGGACGGAGCCGTATGGTCTTGCCATGGGATTCCTCGACAAGCTCTTCGGACGGGCAAAGGAGACGGCGGGGGACGCGGCCGACAAGGCGGCGCCCGTCGTCGACAAGGCACAGGACGCCGCCGGTGACGCGTGGGGCAAGGCGAGCGACGTTGCCGACGATGCGGTCGACGAGGCGAAGGACACCGTCTCCGATCTCACGCATCGCGGCGGCGAGGGCGCCGACACCGCCAAGCCCGATCCGGACACGACCGGCTCGGCCCCGCCGGCCGCCTAGCCCGGCTCACCGCGGCCGACGAACGAGGCCGCATGGCCCCGCGCGTTCGCCTGCCCGAGCTCTTGCTCGTCGAGCGCGTCGATGCGGTGCAGGAGCGCAAGCTCGTTGCGGAGGTGCGTCCGCATCATCTCGGGGCCGTCCGTCGCGATCGTGAAGGCGACGCCGTGCTCGACGAACCGGCGGAACGTCTCGCGCAACTCGTCCTCGCTGGCAAGCGCACGGGTCAGGAGGTTCGAGGTCGGGCAGATCTCGAGGGTGATGTCGGCCTCGCGAAGCAGCCGCATCAACTCGGGGTCGCGGGCGGCGAGGACGCCGTGCCCGATCCGGTCGGGGCGAAGCGACTCGACGACCTCGCCGATCTCCTCCATGCCCGTCTCGCCCTCCTCGCCGACGTGGATCGTCACACCGAGGCCCGCGGACCGCGCCAGCTCGACCATCGGGGCGAGCTGCGTGTAGTCGTAGCGCGCTCCGCCCGGTCGCGGTCCCGCGATGTCGACGCCGACGACGCCCCTGCCGGCCCAACGGATCGCCTTCTCGACGATGATCTCGTTCAGCCGCGCGTCGAACGTGCGGTCCATCATCAGAATCAGGCCCGCGCGCACCTGCGGGTACTCGAGGCGCGCGATGTCCAGGCCGCGGCTCGCTGCGAGGATGATGTGGTCGAGGTCGCGCTCGCCGCCGCGGTTCCGCTTCATCGGGTTGAACCGCAGCTCGAGCGTGGTGATGCCCTGCGAGCGGTACGCCCCCCCGATCGCGCCGTGGACCGACTGCTCGACCGCGAACGGCGAGGACTGGATCAGCTCCGTCCAGTGGTAGATCGCGTCGAGCGCGTCGAGGTCGGGGACGCCGCGCGGGTCGGAGACGGTGACGAGCTTGTCGAACTCCCAGTAGTCCTTGACCGGCAGCGCAATCCCCTGCTCGTGCGCGAGGCTCCACATGGTGTCGGAGGCGACCGAGCCGCCGAGATGGGTGTGCAGCTCGGCGAGCCCGACGTCGGCGAGGAGCATCGGAGGAGTCTATTTCTCGCTCGCGAAGCGGGATCCCGCAGGAGCGGAATCCCGCCGCTGGATCCCCGCCCTGCGGGCGGGGCACATCCCTGAAGGCGCCCGCTTCGCGGTCGCAAGTGCGACCCGCGGCCCGGCTATCCGTGCCCTCAAGATGCGGTCGCGCGGGCGACGAGGTCGCGCAGCGGCTCGATCCAGGCCGGGTCGACCATGTGGGGAACGTCGCTCTCGAGCCGCAGCACGTCGGCGCCGGCGGCGGCGAGGGTCTCCGCCGCCTCCGCCCCGAACCGCGAGGAGATGACGGGATCGAGGGTGCCGTGCGCGACCGCTATGGGGACGCCCGCGAGCCGCGCCGGGTCGAGCGGATAGCCCGGCACGCGCGGGAGGAACCCTGACATCGCGACCACCCCGGCCGGCCGGGGAAGGTCGGGCCCGAGCGTCATCGCCCAGCTCATCACGGTCCCCTGCGAGAACCCGCCGAGCACGACGCGGTTCATCGGCACGGGGAGCGCGTCGAGGAACGCGGCGAGGCGCGGGGCCGTCGCGAGGAACGTCGCCGGGTCGGGGGTCGGGATCCCGCCGAGCGCGTACCAGTGACGGCCTCCGGGGGGCAGGTGGAGGGGGCCGCCGGGCGTCACGCCCAGCAGCCGGCGCTCGGGGTCGAGGAGGTCGAGCAGCGGGTAGAGGTCGTTCTCGTCGGCGCCGCGGCCGTGCAAGAGCACAAGCGCACCCGCGGCGTCCCCCGCCGGGTCGCGCCGGCGCACGACGAGCGGCTCGGTACCCGTCTCTACGTCGTCCACGCGACGCGCGGGTCGGGCAGCGGCGTCAGCACCTGCTCGACCTGCAGCCGGAGGTGCTCGAACGCAGGCGGGAGGATCAGCGTCTCGCCGAGGTGCTCGGGGTCCTCGTCGATGCCGAAGCCCGGTCCGAGGGTCGCCAGCTCGAAGAGCACGCCGCTCGGCTCGCGGAAGTACACCGAGCGGAACCAGAAGCGGTCGATCACCGGAGTCGCGTGCATGCCCGCCTCGGTGACGCGTTGCTGCCAGGCCTCGTGGTCCTCCATTGTCGACGACCAGGCGACGTGGTGGACGGTGCCCGCGCCGGGGATGCCGGCGCCGGACGCGGGCGGCGGGTCGTACGCGTAGAGCCCACCGCGCTCGGGACCACGCAGCTCCCACGCCGACTCACCGGTCGTGCGGAAGCCCATCACGTCCTCGAGGAGGCGGCGGCTCCGCTCGGGGTCGGCCGCGAACGCACGCACGCCGCCAAACCCCTGGAGGGCGTGCTCCTCGGGGATCTCCGGGTGCCGCGCGACCAGCGGCTCGTCGGGCGCGTCCGAGACGGCGAGCTCGAGGCCGAGGCCCTCGGGGTCTTCGAACCGAATACCGCCCGGCTCGCGGGCGATGCGGACGCCGTGCTCCCCGAGTCTCGACTCCCAGAAGTCGAGCGTCTCCTCCGAGGCGACGCGGAACGTCACCCGGTGCACCATCCCGAGGCCGGCCCTGCCCCGGCGCGCGCCCGGGTACTCGAAGAACGTGATGTCTGCGCCCGCGCTGCCCCTCTCGTCGGCGTAGAACAGGTGGTAGACGGTCGGGTCGTCCTGGTTGACCGTCTTCTTCACGAGCCGGAGGCCGAGCACGCCCGTGTAGAACGCGACGTTTCCAGGGGCGTCGCCGGTGATGCATGTGACGTGATGGATTCCCTCGAGCTGCATTCCGCTCCCCAATCGTGCCGCGGCCCGGCCGCATGTGAAAACGTGTCAGAGAGCATCTACCATAGTTGCAGATGCAAGAAACGACATTTTCCCCGCTCAGTGCCCGTGAGCTCGCCGCCTGGCGTGGGTTCCTGCGCGTGCACTCCGGCATCGTTCGTGAGCTCAACGGCGAGCTCGAGTCCGATCACGAGCTACCGCTCGCGCATTACGAGGTGCTCTTCCACCTCGAGGGCGCACCCTGCGGAAGGCTGACGATGAGCGAGCTCGCGCAGTCCGTGCTGCTCAGCCAGAGCGGCGTGACGCGCCTCGTCGATCGCCTCGTGCAGTCCGGTCTCGTCGTGCGTGAGGGGTGCTCGGAGGACCGTCGCGTCATGTACGCGCGCCTCACCGAGGCGGGGTGCGCGGCGCTCTGCGAGGCTCGGCCGACCCTCATCGAGGGTGTGAGGCGCCGGTTCCTCGTGCACTTCGACGACGCGGAGCTCGACGTGCTCGCCGACGCCTGGGAGCGCCTCCGCCCCGGCGCGACATCCTAGGAGCGCGGGCTTGCAACTCTCTCGTTTCTGAACAACCGTGGTGGAGCCGGGACGCAGCGCGGCCGAAGGGCGATTCATTCGCCCGAGAGGCCAACGACGCTCTCGCGAGCAACAGCGCAGAAGAAGGGGCTCGCGGGGGAAACATGGTTTCCCCCGCGCGGTAGTTAGGCTGCCCGGGTGAAGATCGGCATCGTCGTGCCGTTCTCGTGGTCGTTCTGGGGGGCGGTCGTCGAGCACGCGGAGCTCCAGGCGGCAGCCCTCGAGGCGCGCGGGCACGAGGTGCGCCTCGTGATGGGAAACGACCCGCCGGGGCAGTTCACCCGAGCGCTCCACCCCCGCGTCGGGCGCCACGGGAACCCGCCGGCGAACGTGATCCCGGTCGGCCGATCGGTGATCGTGCCGGCGAACGGCTCGCTCCCGAACGTCGTCCTCAGCCCGCGGTCATTCTTCCGGATCCGCCGCGTGCTCGAGCGGGAGCGGTTCGATGTGCTTCACCTCCATGAGCCGATGACCCCTGCGATCTGCATCGCGGTGCTGGCGCTCGCCCGGACCCCGATCGTCGCCACCCACCATGCCTCCGGCGACCTGGGCTGGATGCGGCTCGGGATGCCCGCCTGGGGGTTCCTGATGGACCGGATCGACCAGCGGATCGCCGTCTCCGAGCGCGCGCGTGCCTCGGTGGAAGCGTGGCTCGACGGGCCGGTCGAGATCGTCCCGAACGGCGTCCTGATCCCCGACGAGGCCGACCCTGGCGCGCGGGAGCACACGATCGTCTTCGCGGGGCGGCACGAGCCCCGCAAGGGGCTCCAGGTGCTTCTGCGCGCATGGCCGGAGATCCGCCGCCGCACGAACGCCCGGCTCGTCGTGGCGGGCGCGGATCCCCTCGCCGTCCGGCTGCTGCTCACCCGCCTCGCCGTCCCCGACGAGGGGATCGACGTGGTCGGGTTTCTCTCGCAGGACGCGCTCACCGACCTCCTTCGCTCGACGAAGGCGCTCGTCGCGCCGTCGCTCGGCGGCGAGAGCTTCGGCATGGTCCTCACCCGTGCGTTCGCCTGCGCGACTCCCGTCGTTGCCTCGGACATCGAGGGCTATCGCGAGGTCGTGACCCCGGACACCGCCGTCCCGGTGCCCGCGGGGGAGCTGGGCGCGCTCGTCGACGCCGTCGAGGCGCTGCTCGCCGACGAGCCACGACGGACCGCGATGGGGGCCGCTGCGCGCCGCCTCGCCGAGCAGCGCTACTCGTGGGCCGACATCGCACGGCGCCTCGAGGAGATCTACGACCGCGTGACGGGGACGGAGGCGGAGGCGCAGGCCGCGTGAAGCGGCTCTTCGCGCTGTACGAGAACCCGTGGGCGCGGGGCGTGCTCGTGCTCGCCTCGCTCGTCGTCGCGGTCCTCGCGATCTGGTGGCGCGGCCCGGAGTGGAACACGGTCTACCACGCCTTCGACTTCGTCAGCTGGCGCTGGGTCGTCGTGGGCGTCTTCCTCAACCTCGTCTCCGTGCTCGTCCGGGTCATGTCGTGGAACCTCACGATCCGGCAGGCCCTCCCCGAGCCGTTGCCGCGCTTCCGGCAGGTGTTCTCCGCGTTCGGCATCGGCCTCCTCGGGAACGCCGTGCTGCCGGCGCGGGCCGGCGAGCTCGCGCGTGTCGCCGTCTTGCGCCGGCACCTGCCGAACGGGCGGCCCGGCACGAGCGCGACGCTCCTCGGGACCGTCTTCGCGCATCGCCTGTTCGACCTCTTCCCGATCGCGCTGCTCGTCGCGTACGTCCTCGCGACCGCGAAGATCCCGCACTGGGCGGTCACGGGGATCGTGGTCGTCGGCCTCGTCGGGCTCGCGCTCTTCACGGTCGGCGTGATCTCGGCGCGTCGCGCACACGCGCGGGTGCACGTCGACGGCCTCGGCACCGTCCGGCGGTTGCTGACAATGGCGCGGCAGGGGCTCGCGGTGCTGCGGACCCCGGGCGCCGCCGTCGCGGCCGGCTTCTTCCAGCTGCTCGGGTGGGTCTTCCAGCTGCTCGCGGTCTGGGCCGTCACGGCGGCGTTCGACATGGGCGTGCCGTTGCCGGCCGCCGCGCTCGTGCTCCTGCTGATGAACGTCGCGACGATCTTTCCGCTCTGGCCCGGCAACATCGGGCTTCTCCAGGCCGCGGTCGCGCTGCCGCTCGTCTCGTACGGCGTCCAGTACGGCACCGGGTTCGCGTTCGGGCTCGTGCTCCAGGCGGTCGAGATGTCCGTCGGTGTCGGGGTCGGGCTGGTGATGCTCGCCCGGGAGGGACTGTCGTTCGCCTCGCTGCGGCGGATGGAGGAGCAGGAAGAGACGTCGGCCGAGGACGTGCTCGAGGGGCTCGAGGACCCCGAGCCGGACGCCAACGAGGAGGACCTCGTCACACCGACGAGGAGTTTCGAGCGCTGAGCGACCCGAGCCTGGCCGCGATCAGCGTGTCCGCCTCTGCCGCGCTCGGCGCGTGCCCCGTGACCGCGGCGACGAACGGCCCCCGCTCGAGCGTCACGAGCGAGACGTCGGTGACGGCGGTCGCGGTCGCGGTGCGCGGGACGTCGCGGAGGAGCGCGATCTCGCCGAACGCCTCACCCGGGCCGAGCTCCTTGCCGAGGATCCCGACCGTGCCGCTCGAGACGACGTAGAACCGGTCGCCCGGGTCGCCCTCGCGCACGATCGTCGCGCCGGCCGTGAACGCCGCCGCCGCCGACTCCCGTGCGAGGCGCTCGAGCACCGGCTCCGGCAGTGCCGCGAGGAGCGGGACACGGCGCAGGAGCCCGGTGCCTTCTGGCACCGCCGCCGCGCCGTCGATCGCGCGAAGTCGCGGACGGGTGAGCACCACCAGCACGGGCAGGACCGCGCCGGTGATCACGAGCGCGGCCTTGACCCCGACAGCGTCGACGAGCACCGGCGCGAGAAGGGCGCCAAGGCCGAGCGTTGCGAGCATCAGGCCATCGAGCGCGCCGAGCGCCCGACCGAGGACGGCGTCCGGGACGGCTCGCTGCATGATCGTCAGGGCGTTCACGTCGACGAGGGAGTTGCCGATGCCGACGACCGCGAGCGCGACCACCGCGACGAAGGCCGTCGGCAGCCCGCCGATCAGCGCGAGCGGGAGCCCGAAGAGCGCAAGCCCGATCGCGAAGTCGCGGGCGAGGCGTCCGTGCACTGCGAGCACGAGGGCGACGAAGCCGCCGATCAGGCCGCCGATACCGAGTGCGGCGTACAGCAACCCCACGCCGGCCTCGCCGAGATCGAGCAGTTGGAACGCCGCGACGACGACGAGGACGTTCACTGCGCCCGCGACAAGCGTCTGCGCGCCGTAGAGGCCGACGAGGGTGCGCAAGGCCTGCTCGTGGACGATCGTCGAGATCCCCGCCATGATCGTCGACACGACCGGCCGGCTCGCGTCGCGTGCGGTGTGCACGCGCGTGGGCTCGTACGCCCGCAGGCCGACCACGAGAGCCGCCGACCAGACGAACGCCAGGCCGTTCGCCGCGAACACGACGGACGGGCTCGAGACGGCGAGGAGCGCTCCACCGAGCGCCGGCCCGAGGAACATCGCGACGCTCTCGAGCGTGCTCGACGCGGCGTTCGCCGCGGTCAGCTCGCCGGGCGAGGTCACGAGCGCGGGGAGCAGCGCGGACTTCGCCGGCCGGAACACCGTGCTCGCGACCGCCGAGAGAGCGACGAGTGCGTAGACGATCGGCGCGGGCCCGTCCGCCGCGATCGTCGCGGCAGCGCCGAGCATCAGCGCAGCCCGGACGACGTCGCTCCAGACCATCACCGTGACCCGGGAGAACCGGTCGACGAGTGACGAGGTGAAGGGCGCCAGGATGGCGGCCGGGAGGAACCGGATCAGACCGACGACCCCGACGGCTGAGGGACCGCCCTGGTCGTACGCGTAGACCCCGAGCGCGACGATGTAGGCCCACGCACCCAGGATGGAGCCGATCCACGCGAGCTGCAGGCGGCGGAGGGCAGGGTTTCTGAACACGTCGCGCAGCGCGCGCATGGCCGCGCGCGCGCGACCTTCGGTCTCGGTATGGAGCGATTCGGCCATCGGGGTTGCCAACCACACCAGAAACGAGGGAAGATTTCACCCCACTCGCGCGTCGGGTGAGATGAACCGCTATCCGCGCCATCCACCGCAACAAGGAGGCAACAGTGTCGGACGAGCAGGACAAGCGCACTGACGAGGCCGAGGTCGAGGACGAGGACTTCGAGGGGCATTCGTTCGGCACCGGCAGCGAGCCCGGCAACCACGGGGGCGGCAGCGAGCCCGAGAATCACGGGGGCGGCAGCGAGCCCGAGAATCACGGGGGCGGCAGCGAGCCCGAGAATCACGGGGGCGGCGTCTGAGGTTCACCTTCGGACCGGCCTTCCCGCGGGGGGCCTAACCGGCACGAGACGGCGCCTCAGGCGCCGTCTCTCGTTCTAGGCGCCCCGTGAGACGAGCAGGCGCTCGATCGCCTCGAGCAGGAGCACGCCCTCGTCGCCCTCCTCCTCGTCGAGGAGCGAGGCGACCCGCGCGACGAGCGCAGCGCTGCCCTCGCCGGCGAGGGCGGAGCGGGCGCGCCGCGCGCGGAGGAGCAGGTCGAGCCCGATCGCAGCCTGCGTCGAGAAGCGCGAGAGGAGGTCGAGCTCCGCGACGCCGAACGGCCGGTCGGCTGAGCGATCGAGGACGGAGAGCACGCCGAGCGCCCGCTCGTCGTGCAGGAGCGGCGAGGCGACGATGCTGTTCGGGACGTAGCCGGTCGAAGCCGCCCGCTCGCGGGAGAACCGCGGGTCGTTCGAGAGGTCGTCGACGACGAGCGGCTGGCGGGTGACGAGCGCGAACCCTGCGATGCCCGTGCTCGACGGGAACCGCGTTCCGACGAGCGTGTCGCCACCCTGGCCCGAGACGGCCTCGAAGACGAGCTCGTCCGCGTCCTCGTCGTAGAGGAAGACCGAGGAAGCCTCTGCGTCGAAGATCGCCCGTGCGACGTCCACGATCGACTGGAGGAGCGCGCGATACGTGTCCTCGTCTCCGCCGAGCACCCCTGCGGCTGCTGCTCCCTGCTCGTCGCTCACGACGTTCCCTCCGTGTTCGTCGCGGTCAGGCGGAGGACGGTCTTGACCTGGTACGGCGTCAACTCCGGGTGCTTCGCCAGGACGAGCGCCGAGATTCCGGCCACGTGCGGCGCGGCGAAGCTGTTCCCGGTGCAGCGGAGCCTCCCGCCTCCGAGCCACGCCACGTCGACGTCGACGCCGCGCGCGAACAGCTCGACCGGCGGGTCGGGGTTGGCGAACCACGCGAGCGGATCGGGGCGTTCATGGCTCCCGACCGAGATCACCGACGAGAACCGCCACGGGTAGCTGTCGACGGGCAGGTTGTGCGCGGATGCAACGATCAACGTCCGCTTGAAGTACGCGTCGTCCGCCAGCTCGTGCAGCTCCTCGGCAAACCGCCGCTTCGTCGTCGAGAGGCTGAGGTTGATCACGCGGTGGCCGGCGTCGATCGCGTGCCGCAGGCCGGCGAGGATCAGCTCCCCTGCGCCGGTGTTCCCCGCACCCAGGACGCGCACCGAGTGGAGGCGGCAGTCGGGAGCGAGCGAGCGGACGATCCCGGCGCAGGCGGTCCCGTGCCCGACGACGTCGCCGACGTCGTCCTCGACGATCTGCACGGACCCGTCCTCGGCCCGCGCGACCGCTCGGGCGCTCGCGAGCGGGCCGACGAGCGGGTGGCCCGCCTCGACGCCGCTGTCGACGATGCAGACGTCGACGGCGCCGCGCGAGCCGCCGATGGCCCACTCGCGCGTGAGCGCCTCGCGCCAGGGCCCGGGCGCCGCCACCGCCGGCGCATCTCCCGGGGGGAGGCTCCAGGACGGGATCGGCCGCGCGCTCACGATGCGGAGAGCGCGGCCTCCCGCGCGCTCACGGCGGTGCGTGCCGCCTCGTCGGCGCGTGCGCAGAGCTCGTCCTCGGGACGCGTCGCCAGGTTCACGTGGACGAGGCGCGCCGCGGCCGTGGTCGCCGCCTCGGCCAACGCCGCCGCCGCCCATGCGTCTGCGCGCACGGTCTCGCTTCCCTCGCGCGCGGCGAGCGCGGCCAGCATCGTCACGTCCGCCGCGGTCTCCGCGATGTGGAGCGGCACCTCCGCCGCATGCCTGAGCGCCGCCCCGAGCGTCGCATCGCGGTCGGGCGCCGCGAGCTCCGCCATCGCGCGCGCGTAGACGCGGTGGTCTTCGTCGGCGAGCGCGAGCGAGCGGTCTCCGAGCGCGGACGCTTGCGCGGCGACGCCGGGCGCCTCGGGCCAGTCCTCGGAGACGCGGGCGACGAGACGAACGAGCCCGGCCGCCATCGTCGCCGCGAGCGCCGCGGCGGAGCCGCCGGCGGGCCCGGGGCCGGACTCCGCCAGGATATCCTGCAGCTGGGCAATGGGAAGCCCCGCGACAGATATCTCGGTCGACGACTCGCTCACGCCTCGAGGCGTCGGCGGAGAAGCGCGACGACGGCCGGGGTCGGCTCGACCCCTTCGACCCTCAGGGCCTCCTCGAGGCCGGCTCGTACGAGCTCGCGAAAGCGCTCGTCGCGCTCGATCCGCTCGACGATCGTGTCGAGCTCTCGTCGAGCGGTCGGCAGCGCCTTCGCAGCCTCCACCCAGCCCTGCGGGGGCGCGGGGAGGGTGCGGAGGAGCTCGGCGATCCGTTCCTCGGGGGTCGTCATCGGCGTCTTCTTCACCTACTCACCCGACGCGCGGGCGGTCGGCTTTCTTCCCCGCACGCGAAACCGCGTCGGGCTGGAGCACGTCGCGAAGCCGAGCGAGGCACCGGGCGATGCGGCTCGCGATCGTGCCGGCGGGCAGGTCGAGCTCCGTTCCGATCGTCCGGTAGCTCTCGTCCCGCGTGAAGAACCGGTCGAGGATCTCGCGGCAGTCGGGCGAGAGCCCGCCGAGCGCGGCGTGGATGGTCATCGCCTCGTCCAGCTCTGCGAGCCCGTCGTCGGGGCCGTCGGGGAGCGCGTCCACGACCGTCTCGCGCCCCGACCGGCGGAGCGTGTCGACGGCGCAGCGCCTGGTCGTCTGGGCGATCCAGGGGCGCAGCGCATCGGCGTCTCGTAGCGTGTCGAGCCGCTCGAACACCCGCGCGAAGACGTCCTGGAAGACGTCCTCGGCGTCGCTCGGCTCGAGCCGGTAGACGCGGGCTGCGATGGCGTAGACGTAGCGCGCATACCGGTCGACGAGCGCGTCCCAGGCGCCCTGCTCTCCTGCCCGGCAGCGGGCAACGAGCTCGGCATCGGACGAGGCCTCCACCGCCCCGCGGGCTCCTAGTGTCCCTTCAGGTGATGCGACCTCGTTCCTCGCGTGTGAGCCGCAAGCCAGGCTAGGACGCAGGGAGTCCCGATACCAGAAGGTATCGGGGCGACCGAGGACGACGCATGGCGCCGCGGATCGCGCGCGAGGGACCTGGAGTGCGTTGCCTGAAGGGACACTTAACGGTGCTCGGCGGCGCGGAGACGCTCGGCCAGCAGCTCGAGCAGCTTCCAGAGGACGACGGGCCGGGCCTCCGCGAAGCTCCTGAAGCTCCAGACAGGCAGGCCGTACGCCCGGACCGCCGACGTGGCGGTGACCGTCGCGGAGCGGGCGGACTTGTCGACGAGCGCGACCTCGCCGAAGGATGCGCCGGGGCCGAGCGTGCCGACCACGTCGCCGCCCACCAACACGTCGGCGGTCCCGCTCTCGACGACGAAGAAGTTGAGCCCACCCTCTCCCTCGGTCGCCATCGACTGGCCCGCGGAGAAGTCGCGCTCCATGAAGTCGTCTGCGAGCTGGTTGATCGACGAGTCGTCGAGCTCCGAGAACATCGGGATGCCGCGGATCAGGTCTGCGCTCGGCTTTGCCATCAGGCGCGACCTTACCCGTCCGGGGGAGCGCTGTCACGGGGGTCGCTCGCGCCTTCGGAGCGCAGCTCCTCGATCGTCAACTGCGCTCGGTCGAGCCGCTCCGCGAGCGCCCGATGGAGCTCGTCGCCCCGCTCGTAGAGCGCGAGCGCCTCGTCGAGCGTCACCTCGCCGCGCTCGAGTCGCGCGACGAGCTCGTCGAGCTCGCGTTGCAGCTCCTCGAACGTCTGCTCGTCGCTCACGGCCGCACGTCCTCGACACGGGCGCCGAGCGCTCCGCGCGCCAGCTCGACCTCGATGCGCGCGCCTTCGACGACGGCTGTCGCATCGCGGAGGACGCCGTCGCCAGCGCGAACGATCGCGTAGCCCCGCTGGAGCGTCGCCCGCGGGGACAGCGCCTGGAGCCGGGCGGCGGCGCGATCGAGCGCCGCGCGGCGCCGCTCGAGCAGCAGCCCGGGCGCGGCCGTGAGCCGCTCGCGGCTCCGGGCAAGCCGGCCACGCTCCCGCTCGAGTGTGCGCAGCATCCCGGCCCCGAGACGTTGCCGCGCCCGGCCGAGGCCCGAGCGGAGCTCGTCGAGGTCGGGCACGACGAGCCGCGCAGCGGCGGTCGGGGTCGGCGCACGGACGTCGGCGGCGAGGTCGCAGAGCGGCTCGTCCTGCTCGTGCCCGACGGCGGAGACGATCGGCACGGGGCACGCCGCGACCGCGCGGACGACCCTCTCGTCGCTGAACGGAAGGAGATCCTCGAAGCTCCCTCCGCCGCGCGCGAGGATCACGACGTCGATGCCCTCGCACGCAGCGAGCCGCGCGAGCGTCGAGGTGATCGCGCCGACGGCGAACGGGCCCTGGACGCGCGTCTCCGCGACGACGAGCCGGACGGCGGGGTAGCGCGTCGTGATCGCCGCGATCACGTCGCCGCGCGCTGCCGCGTCGGCGCCGGTGAGCAGCCCCACGGCACGCGGGAAGCGAGGGAGCGGGCGCTTGCGCTCCGGCGCGAAGAGACCCTCGGCGGCGAGCCTCCTCCGCAGCTCGGCGAGCCGCGCCGCGTGGTCGCCCGCGCCGACGCGCTCGAGCGCGACGACGCGGAAGCTCAGCTCGCCCCGCGCCTCGTAGAGCTGGAGCCCGCCGTTCGCCTGCACCCGCTCGCCCTCCGTGAGCGCGGGCTCGATCAGGTCGAACCGGGGCCGCTGCATCGTCGCCGAGAGCGACGCGCCGCTCTGCGCGTCCTTGAGTGTGAGGAACACCGTCGCCCACGCCGGGTTGCGCCGCAGCTCGGCGACCTCGCCTTCGACCCACACCTCCCGCACCCGCCCGACGTATCCCGCGAGCCGCCGGTTGAAGGCGGAGACGGAATAGACCTTGCGCTCGGCTGCCGGCTCCGGCTCCACTCCGGGAGCCTATTGCCCGGTGTGCGCTAGAGCAGGATCTCGGCCGCCGTCACCGGCGTGCAGCCCTGCGAGACGAGCTCGACGGCGGTGTGGAGGTCGGCCTCGCTCACCGCGATGCGCTCCGCGAGGGGCAGTGGGAACCCGGCTTCGATCAGCACGTGCAGGCGCCAGCTCTCCACTTTGGACTGCTCGTCCTCGCGCCACACGGTTGTTTCGATCGTCTCGGCCACAGGTTGCCCGGTTGTTCGTTCTGGCTCTGACGATCCCTCCCCTCGAAAGTTGGGCGTCGCACAAAGTCCTAACGAGTGTCGAGCCGTTGGGCCAGCTCGTTGCGCGCGAGCAGCTCGACCGCGCGGTCGAGCTCGCGTTGGAGGCGCGTTGCAGCCTCCTCGCGGGCCTCGCGAAGCCGCTCGTCGAGCGCGATCATCGCCATCTGGGCGTGCCGCTCGACCTCGCGCTCTGTCACGCGTCTGAGCCGCTCGGTCTGGCGCCGCTCCCACTCGACGAGCACGACATCGAGCCGGGCGCGCACGTCTGACTCGCCCTGCTCGATCGACTCCGCGATCGCCGTCTCGCGCGCGCGCAACCGCTCCGTTGTCTCCTCGATCGCGCGGCGCCGCTCGAAGGTCTGGGCCTCGAGCTCGTCGAGCGCCTCGCTGACCGCCTGGCCGGCGGCCCGCTCGAGCTCCTCGCGTAGGCGGAGGACGGTCTTCCGCTGCCCGTCCGCTGTCGAGCCGAGCTCGCCTGCTTCCCGCTCGAGCCGCGCCTCGACGTCCGCGATGGCCTGGCGGTTCTGCTGCTCGAGCCGCGCCAGCTGCGCCTCGAGGTGGCGCTGGGCGCGCTCGAGGTCCTCCGAGAAGCCGCGCAGCCGCTCCTCGAGCCGCCGCTCGCCGCGGGTGAGCTCGTCCGCGAGCCGCTCGCTCGAGAGGCGCACCCGCTCCTCGAACTCGACCCGGCGCTCCTCGGCGAGCCGGCGCTCCTCCGCGCCGAGCAGCGCCGCGGTGTTGGCGCGCTCGCGGGCGAGCACGCGGCGAATCTCCTCGGCGTGCGCCGAGGTCTCGGCCTCGACCGCCTCACGAACGGCGGTCCGCGCCTGCGCGACGAGCGCGTCGGTGGCGGTCGACGACGCGCGAGCGTGACGCAGCGCGAGCCAGAGGAGCGCCGCGAGGGCGAGCGCGCCGGCGAGGCACCCGGCGAGGATCCACGCTGCCATCGGTGCAGGGTACTCAGACCCGGAGCGCGACGAGACCCGCTGCGAGGACGACGGTCGCGGCCGCGAGCAGGCGGAGAGCGGCCTCGGGCGCCTCGAGCAGCGTCGCCCGAGTGAGCGGCTCGACGGTCCCGTCCTCGAGGACGAGCCGGCCGTCGACCTCGGTCGCCCGGCGTCGAAGCCGCCGCGCCTGGTGCGAAAGCCGGCGCTGTGCGAGCGAGAGAAGCGTCGCCCACGCGGCCGCGAAGACCGTCTCGACCCTGAACGCGCCGGTCTGGGCGACGTACGCCGTCACCAGCGGGAACGCGCCCCAGGCGAGCCCGAACCCGAGGTCGGTGTGGACCCGGCCGCTGAGCAGCTCGAGGTTGTAGGCGGGCACGAGCGCGGCGCCGATCGCGACGAGCGGGAGGATCCAGAGCGTCTCCGCGAACGCGACTGCGATGCCGATCGCCGCTGCCGCCGCGACCGAGACGATCGCCAGGGCGACGAGCACCCGGGAGGGGATGCTCGTCCGGAGGGGACGGCCGTTGAGCTCGTCGAGTGCGTGTGCGCCGATCCCCATCGCGAGCGCGAACGCGAGCACTGTGAGCCCGAGCACCCACCAGTCGACGACGGTCGCGAGGCAGCCGCCGACGACGGCGTACGAGAGATGCCAGGCCGTGTATGGCGGGTGGAGCAGCGTGACGTAGTCCCGCGCCCCGCCGCCCCCGACGGCGTAGAACGCGGGCGCCGGGCGGCTCATGTGCGCCGTCCCCAGACGACGAGCCCCGCGCCGAAGCTCATCCGACGCTGCGAGACGCCGCCGATCCCGGCGCGCCGCCAGAGCTCGAGCAGCGCGGCCTCGGGGAATCGCGCGTGGAAGTCCCGGATCGACGGGCCGAGGAAGCGGCCGACCTCGTGCCAGCCCGGCGAGACGAGGCGTCCCGCGAGCGGCAGGCCGGCTCCCACCCAGACGTCCCACGGAGGCCGCCAGAGCCCGCGCGGCAGTCCGAACTCGACCATCGCGACCGTTCCGCCCGGGCTGACGACGCGGGACAGCTCGACGAGGGTCGCGCCCGGGTCGTCCACGTAGCGCAGGAGGTACGTGAACGTCAGGTGGTCGAACGACCCGTCGGGGAACGGCAGCTCGTCGGCCGATCCCTCGACGAGCTCGACCCGGCCCCCGAACCGCGCCCGCGCGTGCGCAAGCATCCCCGGGCTCTGGTCGAGGCCGGTGACCCGAAAGCCGCGCCCCAGGAGCCGCTCCGCGACCAGGCCCGTCCCGGTCGCGACGTCGAGGACCTGCCCGCCGTCCCGCGGGAGCCGGTCGACCATGAAGCGCCGCCAGCGCGGATCCTGTCCGAACGAGAGGAGTGCGCCCATCCGGTCGTACCGCGGCCCGAGGGGCGCGAACAGCTCCTGCGCCTGTCGCGCGCGCGTGTGTTCCGCGGACATCGCCCTATCCTGGCACGGTGGCCCTGGCGGACGAGCTCGAGCGGACCGCGGCGTCGGCAGGGGCCATGGCGGACGGCCGCCGACTGGCCGCGGTGCTCCCTGCCGAGCCATCGGCGGGCGCGCGGCGATATGTCTGCGCCTTCGAGGACGCCGAAGGTGCCAGGGCATGGCTCGTGCTCGACGACGCAGGACGGGCCGTCCGGGAACGACGCGACGTCCGCGACGCCGTCTCGATCGCGGTGCTCTGCGAGGTCGCCGAGGAGGCGGCGTTCCCGGGCGACCTCGACGAGCTCCGCGGGCAGCTCGTGGCCCTCCGCCTGACCGAGGACCCCGAGGGGATCGAGGAGGCCGAGGACGCGGCGCTCGCGCTCCAGCACGTGATCGGCTCGCCGCCACAGGTCGCTGCACCCGCCCGGCTCGACGCGATCGGCGAGGCTGCGCGGCGGCTCGAGCGCGCGCTCGACCCCTCCGCTCCCTCGCCGTTCACCGGCGCGATGCGCAGCGCAGTCGAGGTTGCGGACGCGTTGTGGCGCGACGTCGAGGCCGCCTACCTCGCCAGGCTCGAGTAGCCTGGAGACGTGGAAGGCGGAGGCTTTCTCCCATTCGGAGGCGACCCCGAGGAGATCCTCCGTGGCCTGCGCGAGTTCGCCGAGCAGCAGGCGGAGGGTGTCAAGGACGCGCAGCGCGAGCAGTTCGCGACGCTCACCCTCAACACGGCGGTCGAGCTCACCCAGGCAGCCCTCTCGCAGATCAACGCCGCCGGCTCCGCCGACGAGCAGGCGATGCAGCTCCGCGACGCGATGCGCGTGCTCTTCCCGGAGGCAGTCGCGCTGGTGTCGGCGGCCCGCCAAGGGTTCATGCGCGAGCCCTGACGCCACCGGCCGGCGGCCTCCCGCCGGTCGGAGCCCGGCTCCGCCCGCCTGACGTCGCCGAGCGCGCCGTGCCTTCCGGGTCTGTGCTCTCGCACTATCCCCTCCGGCCCGGCACGCTCAGCGACCCGGAGGCGTCAGGCCGAGGTCACGGCTCGGTGTGGACGACGACGTCCGCGACGTCGGGCAGCGCCGCGCGGATCTTCTCCTCGACCACGCTCGCCTCGTCGTGCGCTGCCGCGAGGGACGTCTCGCCGTCGAGCGCCAGGGTGACGAGGACGACAAGGCCGTCGTCGGTGTCGAGCGTGCGCACTTTGCGCGGGGCACCGCCGGTCACACCCGCGACGACCTCGCCGATCTCCGACGGCTCGTGGCCGAGCGGGCGACCAGGAGTCGGCTCGGCCAGCGGCTCGAGGTGGGTCTGGACGTCGCACACCTCGGGCGCGGCCCGCCGGATCTGCTGCTCGACCTCCTCGGCCAGCGCGTGCGCAGCCGCGAGGTCGAGCTCTCCCGGCAGCTTGAGGTGCAGCGACACCTCGATCCCGCGGGGCGTGTCGATCAGCGTCAGGTCGTGGAGCTCGCGCACGGAGGCGACGGTCATCCCCGCAGCGCGGACGCGCTCGCGTAGCTCCGCCTCGTCGCCGGTCGGCTCGACGTGGACGACGACGTCGCTTTCCGGCAGGGCCCGGTGGACAGCGTCCTCGACCCGGTCGGCGGCTGCATGCCCCTGACCGACAGCGGCGCCCGGCGACACGCCGATCACGACGTCCGCGAACGTCCGCCCCGCGGCCTGCCGCAGCCGCAGCCGGCGCACCTCGACGGGTGGGTCGAGCCGAGCGATCGCATCGCGGGCCGCCTCGACTGCATCGGCCGGTGCCCGGTCCATCAGCACGTCGACGTTCCGGCGCGCGAGCCGGGCCGCCGCCGCGATGACGAGCACGGCGACGAACAGCGCGGCAATCGAGTCGCCCTCGGGAAAGCCCGCGCGCGCGGCGACGAGCCCGCAGAGCACCGCGATCGTCGACACGAGGTCCGAGCCGAAGTGGATCGCGTTGGAGAGCAACGCCGCGCTCGCGTAGCGCCGCGCGGTGCGGTACGAGACGATCGTCCGCGCGAGGTCGATCGCGGCAACCACGCCGAGAGCGGCGAACGCCCACCAGGCCGGCTCGACGTCGAGCTCGATCCATCCGGCCAGCCGCGCGACGGCGAGCGCGCCGATGCCGACCGAGACGAGCGCGAGGAACGCGGCTTCGGCGAGCGCCGCGAGGTGCTCCGCCTTGCCGTGCCCGTAGAGGTGGCCCTGGTCGGCCGGCCTCGTCGCGACGCCGACCGCGAAGAGCGTCAGCAGCGCGGCGACGAGGTCCGTGCCGGAGTGCGCCGCGTCCGCGACGAGCCCGAGGCTGCCCGCGGCGAGCCCCGTGACGAGCTTGATCGCGATGAGGCAGATCGCGGCGACGACCGACGCGAGCGCGGTGCGGCGGAGCGGCGACACGCCGCGAAGGCTATTCCCCCGGCCTGGCGGCAACCCTCCCGGCATTGGCCCGCCGCGCCCGCTTCGTGCCCTTCTCGCGTTCCCGTGCCCGAGCGGCGATCTGGCTCGCGACCCGCTCGCCGTCCCGTCCGGCGCCGAGGATCAGCATCGAGCTGAACGAGTGCAGGAAGGGCAGCCCGACGAAGTACAGGCCGGGCGAGGCGGCGACCGCGCCGCGCTTCTGTGCCGGATAGCCGTCCTCGTCCTCCGGGAGCGCGCACCGGATCCAGCCGTAGTCGTTTCGGAATCCCGTGCACCACACGACCTGTGCGACGTCGACGATCCGCCCGCCGGCGAGCTGCGGCTTGCCGTCCACGACCCCGGTCGTGTGCTCGTACACGCGCTCGACGCCGGCCAACTCGAGGTCGCGCTTCTTCACGCGAATGAGGGGCCCGCCGTGCCCGCGGATATGCGGCCGCGCCTTGCGGCCGAGCGGCGTCGAGACCGTGAGCAGCCGCGTCGCGGCGAACCGCAGGAGCGGGAAGACGAGCGGCGCGAAGCGGCTGTGGATGTTGAGCGGGAACTGGCCCGTGTCCGGTCCGGAGAGGAGCGTCGTGAACCCGGCCTTCGCGAGCTCGTACGCGATGTCCCCGCCGGAGTGCGAGGCGCCGACGACGAGCACCGGGCCGTCGCGGAGCTGCTCGGGCCCGCGGTAGTCGGCGGAGTGGAGCAGTCCGATCGCGGGGTCGAGCTCGCCGGCGAAGGACGGCGTCACCGGATGCTCGTGCTGGAAGACCCCCGTCGCGAGGACGACGTTGTCCGCCTCGAAGCGCCGGTCGCCGGCCGCAATGACGTATCCACCGTCGTCGCGGTCGAGTCTGTCGGCCCGGACGCCGTTCACGACGGGGAGCGCGAAGCGCTCGGCGTACGTCTCGAGGTACTCCGCCATCTCGAGCCCCAGCGGGTAGGCGTACTTCGGCCCCGGGAAGCGCATCCCCGGCAGCCCGTCGACGACCGCGGGCGAGTAGAGCCGGAGCGATGGCCAGCGCTTCCGCCAGGAGTCGCCGACTCGCTCGTTCGCGTCGAGGATCACGAACGGGCGGTTCCGCCGCGCGAGGTGGTATCCCACCGCAAGGCCGGCCTGCCCTCCGCCGACGACGACCGTCTCGACCCGTTCCGTCCGTTGCGCTGCCATGACTCCTCCTCTCGACGATCTCGCAGCCACCGTAGGACGCGAGCCGTTCGCCGACATCGCACGGACCGACCAACCTGCCCAACGCGTTACGTGGTCATTCCTGACCACGGACCTCCGTTGAGGTTCCCGGCCGCGAAGCAGGCCGCTTCAGGGGTGTACCCGGCCGCAGGCGGGGGGTTTCGCGGCGGGGATCCGCTTCTGCGTGGTGTCGGCCGCGAAGCAGGCCGCTTCAGGGGTGTACCCGGCCGCAGGCGGGGGGTTTCGCGGCGGGGATCCGCTTCTGCGTGGTGTCGGCCGCGAAGCAGGCCGCTTCAGGGGTGTACCCCGCCGCAGGCGGGGGGTTCGCGGCGGGGATCCGCTCCTGCGGATCCCCGCTTCGCGAAGAGATCAGACGAGGTCGTGGTCGTACGCGAACGCGCTTGCCGCCGTGCGCGACGAGACGTCGAGCTTGCGGAAGATGTTCTGCAGGTGGCGCGCGACGGTGTGCTCGCTGATCACGAGCGCGGACGCGATCGCGCGGTTGCTCGCGCCGGCCGCCACGAGGCGGAGGACCTCGAGCTCGCGCGCCGTGAGCCCATGGGCGTCGGTCGGCGGGCCACCGAGGCGCGCCTGCACGCGCTCGAGGTCCGGTGTGGCGCCGAGCTCGGTGAACGTCGCGCGGGCGGCTGCGAGCTCGAGCGCGGCCGTGTCGTCGTCCCCGAGGGCCGCGCAGGCGAGCCCGACGGCGACCCTCGCGCACGCCTCCTCGTACGGCGCCTCGAGCGCGCGCCACTGCTCGGATGCGCGACGGGCGGCGGCGAGCGCCTCCGTCGGCTCTCCTGCAGCGAGATGGACGGCGCCGAGCGCGGTCGCGGCGAGCGCGCGCAGCATCGCCCCACCCTGTTGCCCGGCGAGCGCGTCTAGCTCGAGGGCGGCGTCGCGCGCCTCCTCGAGCTCGTCCAGCGCGAGCGCGATCTCGACCTGTGCGGGGAGGAGCACCGCGCGGCGAGACCAGACGGTCGTCTCGCCGAGAACGCGACGGATGGCGGCAGCAGCCGCCTCCGGCCGCCCTTGCGCGAGTCGAAGGAGCGCCAGGCCGGGCAGCGGCTCCCACCCGAAGCGGCGCGACGCGCCGTAGGCCCCCTCTGCCTCGTCGAGCCTCCCCGAGAGCCGGAGCACCTCGCCCTGCCGGTAGAAGGCCTGCGCTGCTGCGGCGCGGTTGAACCCCTGCACGAGCCGCTCGGCCGCCCGCCGCGCCTCCTCGAGGGCGTCCGGCCAGTCGCCGTGCAGCTGCATGATCTCCGCCCGGTGCACGAGGCAGCGGCCGGTGAACGCCACGAGCCCGGGCTGGTCGTCGCACCAGCGGGCGAGCACCTCCGTCCACTCCGACGCCCGACGCACGTCGAGTACCTCGACGCACGCGAGGATCACGCCGCAGTAGACGAGCCCGGTCACGATCGGCGAGACCGAGCCGGAGGTCGCTGTGACCATCGCCTCGTCGAGCAGGCGGAACCCTTCGTCGACCCGTCCCTCCTGGATCACGAACTGGCCGTTCATGTGCGCCGCAAGCGCGTACAGATCGGCGTCGCCGAAACGTTGGCCGATCTCGGCGGCGCTGGCCGCGGTCGCCGCCGCAGTCTCGAAGTCGCCCGCCGCTTCCGCGCCGAACGCGGCCGGGATCAGCAGGTACCCGCGCTCCGCGCAGTCCTCGTCGCCCAGGAGGCGCTCGGCTCGGGCGAGCCAGCCGCCGGCAGGTCCCAGCTCGCCTCTGGAGGCGTGATGCATGCACACCCAGAGTGCGCAGCGGACGGAGCGATGTGTTTCGCCCGCTTCGAGATGCGCATGGTGCGCGCGCTCGAGGAGACTCATCGACTCGTCGTCGCGACCGAGCATGTACGCCGCCGTCGCGAGCTGCTCGACGTCGTCGACGGCGAGCGGCGATGCAGCGTCTACTCGCACGAGCGACTCGTGGGCCTCGGCCCAGGCCCGCCTCGCGCAGGCAGCGCGACCGCGTTCGAGCTCGTCGTCCATCTGCCGGATTGTCCCGCAGTGCGGCCCGGGCTGCCGGTCACTCGCCGGGAGCGGCGGAAACGACGCGCCGACGCGCGGCAACGATCCCCGCGGCGATCAGCAGGCCGCCCGCCAGCTCGAGCAGCCCGAGCGCCTCCGAGAGGAGGACGACGGCGATCGCCGCCGCGACGAACGGCTGGAGGTTCGCGGCGAGCGTCGCGCGCGCCGGGCCGATCTTGTCGAGCGATCGGAACCACATCACGTTCGTCGCGACGAGAGGCCCGAGCGTGGCGAACACGACGAGCACCCAGACCGCCCAGCCGAGGCTCCAGTCCTGGTCCGAGAGTTGCGGCAGCGCGGTCAGCGTCAACGGGACGCATGTCGCCGCGAGCACGATGGTGGAGATCCGCGAGGCCGAGTACCGGCGCATCAGCGGCGTGATCAGCATCGAGTACGCGGCCCAGCTCGCCGCCGCAAGCACGCCGAGCAGCACCCCGACGAGGCTGCCCGAGACCTCGTCTCTCGCGCCGAGCGCAACGAGCGCGACGCCCGCGAACGAGAGGAGCGCCCCCGCCCAGAACCGCCTGGGGAGCGTCTCCGTGCCGAGCAGGACGCCGGCGATCGCGGCGAAGATCGGCGTCGCGCCGAGCAGCAGCGCGAGCACGGAGGCCGTCGACTCGTGGAGTGCGTAGACGAACGCGACCTGGTTGACGTAGAGGACCAAGGCCGCGCCCAGCAGGAGCACGAGGTCGCGCGGAGCGACGCGAAGCGAACGCTCAGCGACGAGCGTGATCCCGCAGAAGACCAGCGCCGCGAGCACGTACCGCACGCTCCCGTAGGCGAGCGGTTGCAGGCCGTGCGTGAGGATGTAGCGGCTGACCGTCAGGTTCAGCGACCAGAGGCCGATCGTCGCGAGCAGCATCAGCTCGAGCGTCGTCGGCTTCCGCATTCGCTCGACGCTAGTTGGTTAAGGTGGCGGCCGATGGCAGAGCCGACGACCGACGACGTCGACGCCCTCGTCGGGCCTGCGACGCCGCAGTTCGCGTACCAGATCCGGGCGCGCGTCAGAGAGCTCGTCGCGGACCTGCCCGAGGACGATCCCGTTCGCGTCTACGCGGAGGAGAAGGAGGAGCTGCTCGACCGCCTCGGGTTCGCGTCGACGAAGGCGGAGAACTCGGAGCCCGAGTCGCGCGAGCGCATCGGCTGGGCGACGATTCCCTCGTCGGCGCCCGCGTCGGCCCCGCTGCCGCGCGGCCAGTGAGCACAGGACGCAGCGTCCTCGTCACCGGGGGCTCGCGGGGGATCGGCAGGGCGATCGCGTTGCGTCTCGCGCGCGAGGGCGCGACGCGCGTCGCGATCGGCTACTTCCGCTCCGACACCGCGGCCGAGGAGACCGCCGAGGAGCTGCGTGCGCTTGGCGCCGAGCCGGTGCTCGTCCGCGGCAACGTCACGTCGAGCCGGGTTCTCGAGCAGGTGGAGGCGCTCGGGCCGATCGACGTCCTCGTGCACAACGCCGCCACCGGCGTGATCCGGCCCGCGCTCGAGACCGAGGACAAGCACTGGGACTGGACGCTGAATGCAAATGCCCGCGCGCTCCTCGCGCTCACGCGCACGGCCGCGCCCGCGATGGCGCCAGGCGCGTCGATCGTCGCGCTCTCGAGCCTCGGCTCGGTCCGCGTCCTCGAGAACTACACGCTCGTCGGCGTCTCGAAAGCCGCGCTCGAAGCGCTTGTCCGGTACCTCGCGGTCGAGCTCGCGCCGCGCGGCATCCGCGTCAACGCGGTCTCGGCCGGCGTCGTCGAGACCGGTGCCCTCGAGCACTTCCCGAACCGCGAGGAGATGCTCGCCTCGGGCGCCGCGAACCCCGCCGGACGGCTCGTCACGCCCGATGACATCGCGGGAGTCGTCTCGTTCCTCGCCTCGCCCGACGCCGAGATGATCCGGGGCCAGGTCGTCGTGATCGACGGCGGCTGGTCGCTGCCGGCGGGCTGACGCTTCTTCGTGCCGAGCCACGAGACGTCGCCCGCACTCGTCCTCGACTGGGACGGCACGGTCACGGAGATCGACACGCTCCACATGGTCAACGACCGCTTCGGCGATCCAGCGCTGTTCGGGGCGCTCGAGGACGAGCTCGGGCGGCGGCTGACGCTGGACGAGGTGATCGCGCGGGAGATCGCCACCGTCAGGGCGCCGCTCGACGAGGTCGTCGATTTCCTGCTCGAGCACGTCCGTGTCCGTCCCGGCTTCGAGGAGCTCGTCGAGACGCGCGACCCGCTGATCGTGTCGGCGGGCTTCCACGAGCTGATCGACCCGATTCTCGCGCGGGAGGGCGTCGTGGCGCGCGTGGTCGCGAACAGCGTCACCGCGGAGCCGACCGGCTGGCGCGCGACGTTCCGCGACAGGCCCCTCTGCGATGTCTGCGGCGAGCGGTGCAAGCGCGGCGCTGTCGCCGGCCTCGGCCCGTTCGTCTACGTCGGGGACGGAATCTCCGACCGCTGCGTCTCGCTCGCTGCCGAGCGGCGCTTCGCGCGCCGGGGCCTGGCCGTGTGGCTCGACGAACAGCGCGTCTCGTACGAGCCGTTCGGCGACCTGCACGACGTCGCCTCGGCGCTCGGGCACGTTGCGGAGACGAAAGGAGCCGGCGACGGTCGAGGGGGATGACCGCCGCCGACCCGACACAGCATAAGGAGGTTCTGCCCGTTCCGCGAGGGACGGAATCGATCCTCTAGCATCGAATCGTGACGGTTCGCCGCGCCACCGATGTCGACCTTCCCGTTCTCGACGGGCTGTGGAGCGCGTTCGAGCGCGAGTCGCCGCCGCCGACGTACGTCGAGGTCGACCACGACCAGGAGCTCGGCGAGATCCGCGAGATCGTCGCGAGCGGCCTCGCCTTCGTCGCCGAGCGGGAGGGGCCGGTCGGCTTCGCGCTCGCACGACGGACCGGCCCGAGCCTCGCCCGCCTGACCGACCTCTACGTCGTCCCTGCGGCCCGCCGCGACGGGATCGCGGCCGAGCTCGTCTCGGCCGTCGCGGAGGCGCTCCACGCCCAGGGCATCGAGCACCTCGACCTCGAGGTGCGCACCGGGAACTCCGATGCGCGCACCGTCTACAGCAGGTGGGGTTTCACGGAACAGCTCCACGTGCTCGGCGTGCCACTCGCGACGCTACGCGAGCGCCTCGCCCCAGAGCACGAGGCCCCGTCATTTGCCTCGATCCACGTCCAGACCGATGCGATCGCCGACGTCGAGCGTGCCGCGCGGGAGTTCGCGCCGCGGATCGGCTCCCGCGCCTTCGAGGTCGTCGGCCCGCGGAACGGCTGGGCGACCGTCTACGACGAGGTGATCGACGACGACCCCACCGCGCTCGTGCGGTTCGCGCGTGAGCTGTCCTCGCGGCTCGGGGCTGTCGTCCTCGCGCTCTCGCTCGAGGTCGACCAGGTCGTCCGGCTCGTCGCGCTGGAGCGGGGAGGCATCGTCGACGAGTACCTCTCCGTCCCCGAGTTCTACGGCCGACTCGCGCCTGGCGACGTGATCGGGCTCGCCGCGAACCCCACCGTGCTCGCCCGGCTCACGGGCGCCGACCCGCAGATGATCAAGGCGCTCGCGACGACGGGCACGTCGCCGGCCGAGCTACCGCCGGCGCGCGAGCTGATCGCGTCCCTCGCGAACGTGCTGGGGCTCGAGGGCGCCGACCACGGCTACGCGCAGCTCGCAGAGAAGGCCTCGTAGGAGATGTCGATCACGCTCTACGACGCGCCGCGGTGCCCGTTCTGCGCCAGGACGCGGATCGTGCTCGCCGAGAAAGGCGTGCCGTATGACACCGTCACGATCGACCTCGCCGACCGCCCCGCCTGGCTCATCGAGCGGAACCCGCCGGACGGACGCGTCCCGATCCTCGAGGAGGACGGCTGGCTGCTGCCCGAGTCGGTGGTGATCGACGAGTACCTGGAGGAGCGCTATCCGGATCCTCCGCTCCTCCCCGACGATCCGGGCGAGCGCGCGGCGGCGCGACTCCTCGTCTTCCGCTTCGACGAGACGCTCGGCGACCCGTACTACGCCTTCCGCCGCGAGCAGCAGGGCGCCGACCGCTGGCTGGCCCTCGGCTTGCGCGGGCTCGAGGCGATGCTGCAGACCGCACCCTTCCTCACCGGAAGCCGGTTCGGCCTCGCCGACGTCTCGTACCTCCCCTGGCTCCTGCGGCTCGGCGGCCTGATGCGCGTGTCCCTCGAACCGTATCCGGCGATCTCGCGGTGGCTCGAGACCTGCGCCGACCGTCCCTCGATCGCCGCGGAGATCGAGACGGTCGCCACGCTCGCCGCATGAGCGGCGGCCCGGTCTCGACCGCCGAGCTCGCCGAGCGGCTCGACGAGGAGGGCCTCGTGCTGCTCGACGTCAGGAGCACCGAGGAGTTCGCCGGTGAGGCCGTCGCGCCATGCGATCCCCGCCCCGGCCGGATCCCGGGCGCGCGCCACGTCGGCCTCGACGAGCTGTTCGGCGCGAGCGCCGAGGGCCCCGCCGCCGTCCGGGAGCTCGTCGGCGCCGACGAGGGCGCCGAGGTGATCGCCTACTGCCATTCCGGCAGCCGCTCCGCCGCCGCCGCGCAGCTCCTCGTCGCGGCAGGGTTCCGGGCGCGGAACTACGAGGGCTCGTGGCACGAGTGGTCGCGCGACCCGGCGCTCCCGGCCGAGACGGGCGCGGCGGAGCGACCGCCTACGCGCTGAGGCGCGCGGCCTCGTCGAGGAACGCCTCGCAGAGCGCCCGCCCCTGCTCGTTCCAGGTCGGCAGGTAGCAGTCGGTCTCGGCGCGGATCTCCTCGACGGGCTTGGGTAGCTCCTCGCGCCCTTCCCGCAGCCAGTGGCCGAGCATCCGGCGGTCGACCTCGGCGTGGAACTGGATCCCCCAGACGCGGTCCCCCAACCGGTACGCCTGCCGCGCCGCGTCGCTCGTGGCGAGCTGCACGGCGTCGGCCGGAAGATCGAAGGTGTAGTAGTGCCACTGGAACGCGCGGAACCGGTCGGGCAGCGCGCCGACGACAGGATCTTCCTCGCGGTCGTCGCGGGACACTTCGAACCAGCCGACCTCCGGGGTTTGGGACGGGCCGACCGACGCGCCGGCGGCGCGCGCGATCAGCTGCGCACCGAGGCAGACCCCGAGGAGCGGCACTCCGTCCGCGAGCGCCGTCTCGATGAACCCGGCCTCGCCCGCGAGCCAGGGGTGCTCGGCGTCCTGGTCGGGATGCATCACGCCTCCGAAGACCATCACCGCGTCCCAGTCCGA
Organism: uncultured Actinomycetes bacterium; assembly: GCA_963742625.1. Taxonomy (GTDB): domain Bacteria; phylum Actinomycetota; class Thermoleophilia; order Gaiellales; family Gaiellaceae; genus Gaiella. Next base: position 256,670 of record CAVUMO010000001.1, on the reverse strand, counting down.
CGGCGTCCCGGGCGGCGCCTCGCCGTCGGCCGCCACCCAGCGGTCGAGCCGGTGCCCCCGCGCGGGGACGGCGCGCTCGAAGATCCCGCCCCCGCCGGTCGGCCCGGCCTCGTGGACGATCGAGAGGACGCGCACGACTCCCGACCCTACGTCAGCCGACGCGCGGTCAGAACAGGGTCAGCTCGGTCGGAGGCGGCTCGATACCGCCGTTCGCCGGGAGCCCCGCCTCGTCGAGCAGGCGGCGCAAGAGCCGGCCGCCCCGCGGTGCGAAGTCGTCCCGGTTGTTGTTGAACATCGCGTAGACCTCCTCCGCCTCGCCGGCGAGACGTGCGAGCGGAGCGACCCACTCGGCGAGGTCCTCCTCCGAATAGAGCCAGTCGAAGCGGTCGGCCGCCGAGCCGCCGCGGACGTTCCACGTCTCGGCGTTTCTTCCGTGGAACCGGACATACGCGACGCGGCTCGTCGCCGCGGCGACGCGGGGGGGAGACGTTCGAGGCTCGCGTCGACGGTGTGTCGACCGAGACGTACGCGAGGCCGTGGCGCTCGAGGAACGCGAGGGTGTCCGCCCGCTCGGGCTCCTCCATCCACGACCGGTGGCGGAACTCCACCAGCGGGACGAGCGGCGCGAGGCGCTCCGGTGCGCGTGCGAGCTCCGCCTTCGCCTCGTCCGACTTCGTGAAGCGCGGGTGGTACTGGAGCAGCACGCCCTGAAGCTTTCCGGATAGCTCGAGCGGCTCGAGAGACGCACGGAAGAGCCGGAACGCCGCATCGTCGGGCTCGCTGTCGTGCCAGGTCATCGCCGCGGACGCCTTGACGTGGAACGTGAAGTCGTCGGGCGTGCGCCGCGCCCACCGCTCGGTCACCGCCGGGTCGGGGAGCGCGTAGTAGGGCGAGTCGACCTCGACGACGTCGAAGCGCTCGGCGTAGTACCGCAGGCGCCGCTCCGCCGTGGAGATCCCGCGCGGGTACCACGACCGCAGCAGGCCTTCGTCGGCCCACGAGCAGATCCCGATCCGCACGGTCGCCGGCATCGCGGGCAGTCTGCCGCGGGCGCCCGCGACCTGCGTCCGTATGATCGGCGCGATGGACGGGCGGCCGATCGGCGTGTTCGACTCCGGCGTGGGCGGTCTGACCGTCCTCCACGAGCTGCTCGTCACGCTCCCGCACGAGGACGCCGTCTACCTCGGCGACAACGCGAGGCTCCCGTACGGGCCGAGGCCGCTCGCCGAGATCCGGCGGTTCGCCCTCGAGATCGGACGGCAGCTCGAGCGCGAGGGAGTGAAGCTCGTCGTGGTCGCCTGCAACTCCGCGACGGCCGCCGGGCTCCACGACGTTCAGCGAGCCCTCGACGTGCCCGTGGTCGGCGTGCTCCAGCCCGAGGCTCGGGTGGCCGCCCTCGCGACGCGAAATCGACGCGTCGGGCTCCTCGCCACCGAGGCGACCGTCTCGAGCGGGCGCTACGAGGAGGCCGTCCTCGCGCACGACGCGAGCGTCGAGGTCGTCTCGGTGCCGTGCCCGCGCCTCGTCCCGCTGATCGAGGGCCCGGACCCCTTCGGCGAGGAGACAACCGCGGCGGTGCGCGAGGTCGCGGCGCCGCTCCAGGCGGCGGGGGTCGACACGGTCATCCTCGGCTGCACCCACTACCCGATCCTGCGCCCGATCTTCCAACGCGTCTTCGGGCGCTCGGTGACGCTGGTCTTCTCCGCCGACGAGACCGCCCGCGAGGTGGCCGAGACGCTCGCCCGCAAGGGGATGGAGAACGACGAGGGGCGGGAGGGCTCCTACCGGTTCCTCACGACCGGGGATCCCGCGGCCTTTCGCGAGATGGGCAAGCGGTTCCTCCAGCTGCCGATCAGCGAGGTAGAGCACGTTCGACTGCAGGCGACCGCGCCGCAGGCGGCATGATCCCGGCCCACCTGCGCGACCCGGAGGACCTCACGTGACCCGCCACGACGGACGCCGTCCCGACCAGCTGCGAGAGCTCGACCTGCAGCCCGACTTCCTCGAGCAGCCGCACGGCTCGATCCTCTACGCGCAGGGACGCACCGTCGTCCTCTGCACGGCGACCCTCGACGAGGACATCCCGCGTTGGCTGCGCGGGAAAGGCAAGGGCTGGATGACTGCCGAGTACTCGCTGCTTCCCGCCTCGACCGGGGAGCGGACGCAGCGGGGCGTCTCCCGCGGGCGGCCGGACGGGCGAACCGTCGAGATCCAGCGGCTCATCGGCCGCGCGCTCCGCAGCGTCTGCGACTTCAAGGCGCTCGGTGAGAGGACGCTGTGGCTCGACTGCGACGTGCTCCAGGCGGACGGCGGCACCCGCTGCGCCGCGATCACCGGCGCGTACGTCGCCGCGTACCGCGCGCTCGACCGGTTCGGGCTGACGAAGGCGTTGAGTGGCGGCATCGCCGCGGTCTCGGTCGGGGTCGTCGACGGAGAGCCCGTGCTCGACCTCGACTACGTCGAGGACTCGGCGGCCGAGACCGATATGAACGTCGTGATGGCCGCGGATGGGCGCCTCGTCGAGGTGCAGGCGACGGCCGAGCGCGAGCCGTTCTCGCGGGAGCTCCTCGACCGGCTGCTCGACCTCGCCGCGGGCGGGATCGCGCAACTCGAGGCCGCCCAGCGCGATGCCTGCGAGGCGCCGTCGCTCCTGAGCTCGTAGCACTGTTGCAAGCGCGTCTCGTTCTCGCCTCGCAGAACCCGCACAAGCTCGAGGAGCTGCGCCGCAGCCTGCCCGGGCGGGACGTCGAGGCGCTGGGCCGAGACGACCCGCCGCCCGAGGACGGGGCGACGTTCGAGGACAACGCACGGATCAAGGCACGCTTCGCGAGAGCGCACGCCGACCCGGACGCGTGGGCTGTCGGCGAGGATTCGGGGATCGAGGCGGACGCCCTCGACGGCAGGCCGGGCGTCCAGACGGCCCGCTGGGCGGCGGGCGACCCCGTCGGGCGGATGCTGGCCGCCCTCGACGGCGCCAGCGAGCGGGGTGCGCGCTACGTCTGCGTGATCGTCGCGATCGGGCCCGGCGGGGAGGAGGTCGTGGCCCGAGGAACGCTCGAGGGCTCGATTGCGCTCACGGCCTCGGGCGGGGAGGGCTTCGGCTTCGACCCGGTGTTCGTGCCCGTGGGAGAGTCGGCCACGGTCGCGGAGCTGGGCGACGGCTGGAAGCAGGCGCACTCGCATCGTGCCCGCGCGGCGACGGCGCTCGTCGGCAGGCTCCCGTCCTAGCGTCAGTCGGGCCGTTTCGGCACGACGCTGCGGCCGGTGCCGTCGTACGCGATGACGTAGTTGAGCGCCGCGCCGAACACGATGACGTTCGCCATCACGTACAGCCAGACGAGCAAGAGGAAGGTCGTCCCGAGCGCCTGGAGCGCGACGACCTCGGACGTGAAGAGCACGAACAACGGCAGCGCCTGCAGCGTGGCCGCGAGGACGATCGCGCCGAGGATCGCGCCCGGGAGCACCTCACGCCACGAGAGGAGGGCGTTCGGGAGCCGGTGGTACGCCGACAGGAGGAACAGGAAGAGCGCGAACGCGGAGGTCAGGACCGTGAGCCCGAGCGCGACCCACTGGTTCCCCACGACATCGGTCGCGTAGCGGCGCAGCAGGTCGTAGCCGAACGTGCCGACCGACAGGGCCGCGAACAGCACCAGGAGTGCGGCGATCATGTACCCGACCGCGAGCAGCTTGCCCCGCAGGAACGACCGGTTCGGCCGTCCGTAGATGATGTTGAACGCGGACTCGAGCGCCGAGAACAACGAGATGGAGCTCCAGAGCAGCGCGACCGCTCCGACGATCGAGAGCGTCGTCGCATTCCGCTGTACCGCCTCGACCACGCCGACGATCGACTCGACCGAATGACCGGGGAAGATGTCCTCGAGGTACTTGACGAGGGCGCTCGAGGAGTCGGCCTGGTCGAGGAAGCCGAGCACCGAGAGCGCGAGGAAGATCAGTGGGACGAAAGAGGCGAGCGCGAAGAACGCGACCATCGCCGCGAGGTGCGTGCCCCGCTCGCCGAAGAAGCGGTCGAAGGTGCCCCGGATCGCTTGCACCGGCGCAGTTTGCTAGCTTCGTCCGCCGGTATGGACGCATCGACCGCTCTCTCGGAGCTGTCCGGCGTCTCGACCCAGGTCGTCGAGGCGGTCGTCACCGGCCCCGGCGGGGACGTCGAGGCCGCCAGGGCCTCCTCGGACGCCCGGGCGGAGACGCTGGCCTGGGCGGGCGCCGAGCTTCTCTCCGTGGTCGGCGGGATCCCGGCGGGCGAGGCGGTCGAGCGGGTCCAGGTCGATCTCGACGGCGGCTCGCTCGTCGCGCTGACGGACGGCGCTCGGACGGTCGTGGCGACGACGGTCGCCCGGCCCACCGCGGCGCTCGTCGCCTACGACCTGCGTGCGACTCTCGGTCGGATCGCGGACGGAGCGAGATGAGGCTCGGTCTCCTCGCGCTGGCAGCGCTCGCGCTGCTCGTCCTCCTCCGCCGACGTCGAGCGGAGTCGCCGAGAGTGGTCGTCGCGTGGCAGGACGGCGCCGAGGTCGCGCTGGCCGAGGCGACGCCGGAGCACGGCCGGATCGTCGGGACCGCGGAGCGCACCCTCACGTGAGCGCCGTCGACGAGCTGGGGCAGAGGCTTCTCGACGTCGCCCTCCTCGAGGGGGACTTCACGCTCCGCTCCGGCAAGCGGTCGCACTGGTACCTCGACAAGTACCGCTTCGAGACCGAGCCGGCGCTGCTGCGCGCGCTCGGCGAGCGGCTGGCAGCGGCCGCGCGAGACGCGGAGCCCGAGGCGGCGCGCCTCGCGGGGCCGGCGCTCGGGGCCGTCGCGTTGGCCGCCTCGGCATCGATGGCGTCCGGGCTGCCCTTCATCATCATCCGCGGTGAAACCAAGGGATACGGCACCGCGAACCGCCTCGAAGGGCCCTTCGTGCCTGGTGAGGTCGTGTGCCTGCTCGAGGACGTCGTCACGTCTGGCGGCGCCCTCTGCGAGGCGGTGGAGGCCGTTCGCGAGGCCGGGCTCGTCGTCCGGCATGCAGTGTGCGTCGTCGACCGCGAGGAGGGTGGCGCCGACGCGCTCGCACGCCTCGGCGTGCGGCTCGGTTCGCTCTACCGTGCCGGTGAGTTGCTCGCAATGCGGGAGCAAGTTGTGAACCCGCATGGTTGAGCCGAATCCGTTCGAGCGATAGGCTCGGCGGACATCCAGCAGCGACCAATCGACCAGGAGGAACGCACGTGACCAAACAGGAATTCGTGGATGCCGTCGCCGACAAGGCAGGTCTGTCGAAGCGCGACGCGGGCGCCGCGGTCGATGCGGCCCTCGACGTCATCCAAGGCACGCTTCAGAACGGCGACCAGGTCGCCTTCACCGGGTTCGGCAAGTTCCACGTCACACGGCGTGCGGCGCGCCAGGGCGTGAATCCGCGGACGGGCGAGAGAGTCCAGATCGCGGCCGCCAACGTCCCGAAGTTCTCGGCGGGTTCGCAGCTGAAGAAGGCGGTCAACTAGCCGGGTGGCTTCGGCCCTGTTCGCCGAAGCCACCTAGGGTGTTCTAGGTGTGATGGTAATCGAACATATGTTCGGTTACCATCACACCTCATGCAGCTCAGCTTCGACGCCGCCGATCGCCTGGTGGAGCTCGTCGAGGCGCGGCGAGGCCCCGTCCCCGTCGACGAGGCCGCGCGGACGCTGTTCGCGCTCGCGCACGCGCCGACGTCGCTCGCCCGGTCGCTCCTCGACGACGTCGTCGAGGGTGACGCCCGGCTCGCGTGGCGCGGTGCGTCCGTCGGGCTCGCGAATCCGCCCGGCGGTGACGTCCTCCTGGAGGACGCGCATTTTGTCGTCGTCGACCTCGAGACGACGGGGCTCTCGCCGCGAACATCGCGCATCTGCGAGATCGGTGCGCAGCGCATCCGCCGCCTCGAGCTCGACGACGCCTACGAGACCCTCGTGAACCCCGGCGTGCCACTCCCCGCGGCGGTCACGCACCTCACCGGGATCCGCCCGCGGGATCTGCCGGGGGCGCCCGCGGTGACGACGGCGGTGCGCCGCTTCGTCGGCTTCGCCGGCGACGCCGCGCTCGTCGCGCACAACGCCCGCTTCGATCTCGCGTTCCTCGACCGAGAGGTCGAGCGGCTCACCGGTCGGCGCATCGCGGCGCCCGTCGTCGACACCGTGTGGCTCGCGAGGCGCCTGCTCGAGGGGAGGACGCGCCGCGTGGGTCTGGCGGCGCTCGCGCACTTCTTCGGCGTCCCGACCGCGCCGTGCCACCGTGCGCTCCCCGACGCCCGGGCGACGGCGGAGATCCTGCTCGTGCTGCTCGGCCTCGCACAGGAGCGCGGCGCACGCACGCTGGCCGACCTCGTCGAGCTGGCCGCGCCGCGGGCGAGGCGGCTGAACGTCAAGCGGGCGCTCGTCGCCGGGGCGCCCCCGCGCCCCGGCGTGTACGTGTTCCACGGCGCCGGCGGCCTGCCGTTGTACGTGGGCCGCGCCCGCGACCTGCGGTCGCGCCTGCGCTCGTACTTCACGAGCGCTCGGCAGCGGCCGGCCGTCGAGGCGGCGCTCGGCGCGCTCGAGCGTGTGGAGTGGCACGAGACGGGGTCGGAGCTGGAGGCAGCGCTCGAAGAGCTGCGGCTCCTCCGCGTGCTCCGGCCGCCTGGCAACGCCCGCTCGACGAGGCCCGACCGCCACGTGTACCTGCGCAGGCGCGGCGAACGGTGGAGCGCGACGGAGGAGCCGACGGCGCTCGGCCCGCTGCCCGGCCGTGCGCTCGTCCGGAGGGCCTCACGGGCGCTCGACGGCCACACGGCGGACGATCCCGTGGCGGCGCTCCCCGCTCTGCGCGAGCGGATCCGCCGCCTCGCCGCCGACCAGCGATTCGAGGACGCGGCCAGGCTGCGCGACAGGGTCAACGGACTGGAGGACGTCGTCTCGGCGCTCGAGGAGCTCGACGGCCTGCGCGCGCTCCGCGTGTGCGTCGTCGTCCCCGCGCGCGAGCCGGGCTTCGTCCGGGCCTTCGCCCTCTGCGGCGGCCGCGTCGCGTGCTCCCGACTCGTTCCTCGGACCGCCGATCCGACGCCCGAGGCCGCCGCGCTCGTCGCAGACGCGTCGGCCGCCCTGCCGTCCCGCGCGGCGGAGGACGCGGACGAGCTGCGGCTCGTCGCCTCGTTTCTCCGCCGCCCACCGCCCGAGCTCCGCGTCGTGCCGCTGGAGCTTGGTGCGATTTGCGCGGTCGTCGCGGGGCTACCCTTGGCCGCGTGACGGACGTCGCAGGCGTGCCTCCGGTCCCGTTCGCCGACCGTCTCGCCGACGCCGTCGAGCGCAAGCGATCGCAGCTCGTCGTCGGGCTCGACCCGGTGCTCGAGATGTTGCCCGTCGAGCTGCGCGGCGAGGCCGCGGCCGGGCGCGCAGCGGCGGCGGGCGCGGTCCAGCGCTTCTGCGCGGGGATCATCGATGCCGTCGCGCCGTACGTGGTGGCGGTGAAGCCGCAGGTGGCGTTCTTCGAGGCGCTCGGGAGCGACGGCTGGCGCGCGCTCGAACAGGTCTCGGGCTACGCGCGCGAGGCGGGGCTCCTCGTGATCGGCGACGCGAAGCGCGGGGATGTCGGCTCGACCGCGCGCGCGTACGCAACCGCGTTCCTCGAGCCGCGCGACGCCGAGCCGCCCCTCGCGGACGCGCTGACGGTCAGCCCGTTCCTCGGACGGGACTCGCTCGACCCGTTCTTCGCGGCGTGCCGGCGAGAGGGCGCGGGGCTCTTCCTCCTCGTCCGCACGTCGAACCCGGGTGCAGCGGAGCTCCAGGACGCGTCGCTCTCCGACGGGCGCCCGCTCTGGCGCCAGGTCGCCGAGCTCGTCGACCAGTGGGGCGAGGACCTCGTCGGCGCCTGCGGGCTCTCGAGCGTCGGTGCCGTCGTCGGCGCGACGGTGCCGCGTATCGTCGGCGAGGCGCGGCGCGAGATGCCGCGCGCGATCATCCTCCTGCCCGGTGTCGGCGCGCAGGGCGCCACGCCGGCGGATGTCGCGCGCGCCTTCACGAGCGGGCCGTCCAGTGCCCTCGTCAACGCGTCGCGCTCCGTCATCTACGCGTACCGCAGCGCGCCCGCCGGAGACTGGCGCGGTGCAGCAGCCGCCGAGGCCGCGCGCCTGCAGGCGGCCGTCTGGGCGGCGGCCGGCTGGTGACGGCGAGCGGTAGGCTGCGGGTCGCGTGAAGGGCTGGGGTCTCGCCGCCGTCGCGATCGCCGCGCTCGCACTCTGCGGGCCGGTGTGGGCGTCCGCACCCCCGATCCAGGCGCCGGCTTACGTCGTCCAGAGCTCGGTCGACGGTCGCACGCTCGCCGCGCGCAGCGCGGACACGCCCCGGCCGATGGCCAGTATCACGAAGCTCATGACGGTGCTCGTCGCCCTCCCCCGCCTGCCGCTCGACCGCGTCGTCACCGTGCCCGCGGCGGCAGCGCGGGTCGGCGAGTCGTCGCTCGACCTCCGCGCCGGGCAGCGGGTGCCGGTCCGCGACCTCGTGATCGGCGCGCTCGTGCCGAGCGCGAACGACGCCGCGACCGCCCTCGCGGTCGCCGCCGGCGGCTCCGTGCCGCGCTTCGTCGCGCTGATGAATCGAAAGGCGCGCGAGCTCGGCCTCTCCGGAACGCGCTACCGGAACCCACACGGCCTCGACGAGGCCGGGCACGTGTCCACAGCCCGGGACGTGGCGATGCTCCTGCGCGACGCGCTCCGCAACCCCGTGATCCGCCGGTACGCCGGGTCGGCGCGCGCCACTCTCTCGGACGGGCGGGTCGTCGTGTCGACCGACAACCTGATCGCCGCCGTGCCGGGGATCGTCGCGGGCAAGACTGGGCATACATCCAACGCGGGCTGGTCGCAGGTCGCGTACGCGAGGGTCCGCGGCGTCGGGATCACCGCGGCCGTCCTCGGCGAGCCGGACGAGGCGCAGCGCGACCACGACCTCGCGGCCCTGCTCCGCTTCGGCCTGGCGAGCTACCGGCAGTCGAAGGTCGTCGACCCCCGCCGCACGTACACCTCCGTGCCGGTGGGCTGGGGCCTCGATCCGGTGCGGCTCGTCGCCCCCCGCGCGATCGTTCGCCCGGCGCCACTCGACAGACCGCTCGTCGAGCGGGTCGTCGGCCCGGCCGTGGCAGCGCTTCCCGTCCGCGCGGGTCAGCGCCTCGGGACGCTGGTCGTGATGGACGGCCGCCGGGTCGTCGCGCGCTCGCCGCTCGTCGCCTCGACCGCGCGTGACGAGCCTGACGCGCTCGCGAAGGCCGACTGGCTGGCCGGTCGGACCGTGCACCATCTGGTAGGGCTGGTCTCATGACTCCGGGACGCCGTCGATGATCATCACCGTCACCCTCAACGCCGCGCTCGACCGCTCGGTCACGGTCCCGATCCTGAAGCTCGGCCAGCGCCACCGCGCGAGCGACGTCCTCACGCTCGCGGGCGGCAAGGGGATCAACGTCGCGCGGGCGCTCAAGCGCCTCGACCACCCGGTGGTCGCGACCGGTCTCGCGGGAGGCCGGACGGGCACGCGCATCGTCGAGCAGCTGACCGAGGAGTCGATCCTCAACGACTTCGTCCGCATCCGGCAGGAGTCCCGCACGTCGACCCTCGTCGTCGACCCGACCTCCGGCACCCAGACGGAGATCAACGAGTGGGGGCCGAAGGTGTCCGAGACCGAGCTCGAGATGCTCCTCGACAAGGTGCGCTACCTCTCGCGGAGCGCGGAGGCCGTCGTGTTCGCCGGCTCGCTCCCCCGCGGCGTCGACGACGGCTTCTATGCCGACGCGGTACGCGAGCTCGCGCGCCGCGGCGTGCGTGTCGCGCTCGACACCGAGGGCGAGCCGCTGCGGCTCGGGCTCGAGGCCGAGCCCTGGCTCGTCTCGCCGAACCAGCACGAGGCCGAGCAGCTCGTCGGACAGGAGCTGTTCGACGAGGAGGACTTCCTGATGGCGCTCGACACGATCGCCGAGATGGGCGCACGCAACGTCCACATCACCCTCGAGAACGGGTGCTTCGCGCTCGTACGCGAGGAGCGCCAGGTGCGCCGCTACCGGGCGGTCACGCCGCGCCTCGAGCCCGTCTCGGTCGTCGGCGCCGGCGACGCGTTCCTCGCCCAGTGGCTGACCGCGGTGCTCGACGACGCGTCCGCGGAGGACGCGCTCCGCCTCGCCGCGGCAGCCGGGGCCGCGTCCGTCCTCGAGGTCGGTGCAGGACGCTTCGATCCCGCGGAGGCAAAGCGACTCCTGCCTGCGGTCGAGGTGAACGAGCTCGCTCACGCCTGAGCCGGGCGCGTCACGCGGCGCTGTTACGATCGAAGCCACTTGGAGAGCCCGCAGGACAAGTTCGCGAAGGAAGGGCTGACCTTCGACGACGTCCTGCTCGTCCCGGCGGAATCCGCCGTACTCCCGAACGACGTCGTCACCGCGAGCCGCCTGACGCGGACGATCGTGCTCGAGATCCCGATCGTCTCCGCCGCGATGGACACCGTCACGGAGGCGCGGATGGCGATCGCGCTCGCACGCCTCGGCGGGATCGGCGTGCTCCATCGCAACCTCTCGATCGCCGACCAGGTGGCAGAGGTCGACAAGGTGAAGCGCTCCGAGGCGGGGATGATCGTCGAGCCCGTCACGCTCCCGCCCGACGCGCTCGTCGGCGACGCGCTCGAGCTGATGGCCCGCTACCGGGTGTCGGGCATCCCGATCACCGACGCGGAGGACCGGCTCGTCGGCATCCTCACGAACCGCGACCTCCGCTTCGGCGTTGCGTCGACGATGCGGGTCGCCGAGGCGATGACGAAGGAGCGCCTCGTCACCGCGCCGGTCGGCACGACCCTCGAGGAGGCGCAGGCGATCCTCGGCCGGCACCGCATCGAGAAGCTCCCGATCGTCGACGTCGAGGGAAGGCTCAGGGGCCTCATCACCGTGAAGGACATCTCGAAGCGGGAGGCGTACCCGCTCGCGACGAAGGACGACCGCGGCCGCCTGCGCGTCGCCGCGGCCGTCGGAGTCGGCACCGACGCGCTGGAGCGGGCCGATGCACTCGTCGCCGCCGGGGTCGACGCGCTCGTCGTCGACACGGCGCACGGCCACTCGCTCGGCGTGCTCGACGTCCTTCGCCGCGTCAAGAGCGCGCACGGCGTCCAGGTGATCGCCGGGAACGTCGCGACCGGCGAGGCGGCCGAGGCCCTGATCGAGGCCGGGGCGGACTGCGTGAAAGTCGGGGTCGGCCCGGGGTCGATCTGCACCACGCGCGTTGTCGCCGGCGTCGGGGTGCCGCAGGTCACCGCGGTCGCCGACGTCGCCGCGGCGGCGGCCGACGAGGGCGTGCCGGTCATCGCCGACGGCGGGATCACGTCGTCGGGCGACGTCGCGAAGGCGGTCGCCGCCGGCGCCGACACGGTGATGCTCGGCTCGATGCTGGCGGGCACCGACGAGTCGCCCGGGAACGTGCTCGTCGTCCAGGGCGAGCGTTTCAAGGAGTACCGCGGCATGGGCTCGCTCGGCGCGATGAAGGCGCGCTCGTTCTCGAAGGACCGGTACTTCCAGGGCGACGTCGAGGACGTCGCGGAGCTCGTGCCCGAGGGCATCGAGGGCCGCGTCGCCTATAAGGGTCCGCTCGGCCCGATCGTCCACCAGGTCGTCGGCGGGCTGCGCCAGGCGATGGGCTACTGCGGGACGGCGACGCTCGAGGACCTCAAGCAGGCGCGGTTCGTCCGCATCACCGGCGCGGGTCTCCGTGAGAGCCATCCCCACGACGTGACGATCACGAAGGACGCGCCGAACTATCGCCGAGGCTGAAGTCGTCCCCTTCCCGACCCCCGAGCCCTCCGCGCAGGAGCGCCCGGTGCTCGTCCTGGACTTCGGGGGCCAGTACAGCCAGCTGATCGCCCGCCGGGTGCGCGAGGCACGCGTCTACTCCGAGCTGGTCTCGCACCGGCTCGGCGCCGAGGAGCTCCGCGCTCGGCGGCCGCTCGCACTCGTCCTGTCGGGCGGCCCTGCCTCGGTTTACGCCGACGGCGCCCCGCTCGCCGATCCGGCGATCTTCGAGCTCGGCGTGCCGACGCTGGGCATCTGCTACGGGATGCAGCTGATGGCCCGGGCGCTCGGCGGGACGGTCGAGTCGAACGAGGTGTCCGAGTTCGGGAAGGCAGACGTCGAGCTTCGGTCGTCCGGCGTGCTGTTCCGCGATCTCCAGCCCGACCAGGTCGTCTGGATGAGCCACCGCGACTCGGTGACGGAGGCGCCCCCCGGCGCGCACGTCACGGCGTCCTCCGAGACGACGCCCATCGCGGCGTTCGAGGACCCGGAGCGCCAGCTCTATGCCGTCCAGTTCCACCCCGAGGTCGTCCACACGCCGCAGGGCCAACGCATGCTCGAGAGCTTCCTCTACGACGTCGCCGGGGCGCCGCCGTCGTGGACGCCGGCCGCGGTGATCGAGGAGCAGGTCGAGCGGATCCGCGCGCAGGTCGGCTCGGAGAAGGTCATCTGCGGGCTCTCCGGCGGCGTCGACTCCGCGGTCGCGGCGCTTATCGTGCACAAGGCCGTCGGCGACCAACTCACCTGCGTGTTCGTCGACCACGGCCTCCTGCGCGAGAACGAGGCCGAGCAGGTCGTCGAGACGTTCGGCCATCACTTCCACGTCCCGCTCGTCCACGTCGACGCGCGCGAGCGGTTCCTTGGCCGCCTGGCCGGCGTGACCGAGCCCGAGGAGAAGCGCGCGATCGTCGGAGAGGAGTTCATCCGGGTCTTCGAGGACGAGGCGCGGACGCTGTCATCTGCCGCAAGACCGGAATCCGCGAGCGCGGATTCCGGTCGCACAGGCTTGGGCGACGTCCGCTTCCTCGTCCAGGGGACGCTCTACTCCGACGTGATCGAGTCGGGTGGCGACGTCGGTGTCGCCGCGAAGATCAAGTCGCACCACAACGTCGGCGGGCTGCCGGCGGACATGCGCATGGAGCTCGTCGAGCCGTTGCGCTCGCTGTTCAAGGACGAGGTGCGACGGGTCGGCGAGCAACTCGGCCTGCCCGAGCGAATGGTCTGGCGGCACCCGTTCCCCGGCCCCGGCCTCGCGATCCGGATCATCGGCGACGTGACCGAGGAGCGGCTCGCGCTCCTCCGCCACGCCGACGCGATCCTCCTCGAGGAGATTCGCCGCGCCGACCTCTACCGGGAGCTGTGGCAGTGCTTCGCCGTGCTCCCGGCGATCCGCTCCGTCGGCGTGCAGGGTGACGAGCGGACCTACGCGTATCCCATCGTGATCCGTGCGGTGACATCGGAGGACGCGATGACTGCCGACTGGGCGAGACTGCCGTACGAGCTGCTCGACACGATTGCGAGCCGGATCGTCAACGAGGTGCCCGGCGTCAACCGCGTCGCGCTCGACCTCTCGTCGAAGCCCCCCGCGACGATCGAGTGGGAGTAGGCGGGCCGCTCCGCGCGCGGTGACCCGGGAACCCCGACCGCGCACCGGGCGTAACCGAGCCATGAGCCATCGTCCGCTCGCCGTGGTCGCAGCCGTCGTGGTGGCGGCGCCGGCCCACGCTGTCGCGCTGCCGTCGCCCGGCGGCGGCACGATCTTCTTCTGGAGCGATCGCGGTCGGCCGTCGCTCTACGCGATCGCGCCCGACGGCACGCGGATCAGGCCCGCCTACGAGACGCCGCAGAACGCAAAGCGCCCGACCCCGTCGCCGGATGGGCGTTGGCTCGCGTTCGACGGCGCGGCGCCCGGTAAGCGGCCGATGAGCGACTTCGACGTCCAGGTCGTCCGCCGGAACGGGACCGGCCGCCGGACGCTGGCGGGGACGAGCGCCTACGAGCTCGATCCCGCGTGGTCGCCCGACGGGTCGCTGCTCAGCTACTCACGGCAAGTCGGCGGCGACTGGCACCGATCCTCGATCTGGCTCGTGCGCCTGCACGGGAGCGGCGGCAGGAGACTTGCGCGCGGCCAGTTCGCGCGTTGGTCGCCCGACGGCTCGCGCCTCGTGCTCGACGCGCCGACGAGGGCGTCCGACGGCGACTTGTTCGTCGTCGATCGGCGCGGCCGCATGCTTGCTCGTCTGACCGACACGCCCGAGCTCGAGCAGCCCGCGGGGTGGTCCCGGACGGCCGCAGCGTCCTCTTCACGCGCTTCGACGCGGACGGACCCGGTGCCGACGTCTTCGTCGTCGACGCGACCGGAGCGAACGAACGGCGGCTCACGCGCGGCGCGGGGCAGGATACGGCGGCAGCATGGTCGCCGGACGGCCGGGAGATCGTCTTCACGAGCGACCGCGACGGGCACGAGCAGGTGTACGTCATGCGCGCGGACGGCACGCGGCAGCGCAACGTCTCGCACAGCCGCTTCGCCGACACGGCGACGAGCTGGCGCTAGCCGTCGTCTCCCCGCCAGACGGGCACCTCGAGGACGCCGGCCGGATCGATCTCGACCGAGACCGTGGCCCCCGCCGCCGCCACGGGATCGAGCGAGACCGCGTCGAGCTCGACGCCGTCGTCCCGCCTGATCCGGAGGCGGACGACTGCGCCGTCCCGGTCGGCAGCGAGCACGGTCGCTCCCGTTCCGGGGCCGATGCGAACGGCTTCGGGACGGGTGACCGTCGCCCGGTCGCCGTCGCGCACGACGTTGCGCATGCCGAGGAAGCGGGCGACCCAGTCGTCGGCGGGCCGCGCCCACAGCTCCTCCGGCCGCGCGACCTGCGCGAGCCGGCCGGCCCGGAGGATCGCGACGCGGTCGCCGAGCGCGAACGCCTCGCCGACGTCGTGCGTCACGTGGACGACGGTGAGCGCAAGCCGCTCGAAGAGCGCGCGGAGGTCCTCCTGGAGCCGTAGGCGCAGCGGGCCGTCGAGCGCGCCCAGGGGCTCGTCGAGGAGGAGCGCCGACGGGCGGGGCGCCAGCGCGCGCGCGAGCGCGATCCGCTGTGCCTCGCCGCCCGAGAGCGTCGTGACGTCGCGGTCGCCGGCGTGCCCTAGGCCGACGAGGGCGAGTGTCTCGGCGACGCGCTCATCCTGCGCCGCGCGAGGCAGCCCGGCGACCTTCGGGCCGAAGCCGACGTTCTCGGCCACCGTCCGATGGGGGAACAGCGCGGCGTCCTGGAACACGAGCCCGATCCCGCGCAGATGCGCGGGCACGGTCGTCAGGTCGTCGTCGTCGACAAGCACGCGTCCTGCCGTCGGCCGCTCGAGCCCCGCGACGACGCGCAGGAGCGTCGACTTGCCCGCGCCGCTCGGGCCGAGGAGCGCGAGGCGCTCGCCCGACGCCACGTCGAGGGAAACGTCGTCGACGATCGGCTCGCCCTCGATGGTCACGTCGACGTGCTCCAGCGAGAGCCTCACCGCGCGCCTCTCCCGAGCGCCCGTTGCGACACGAGCGCGACCGTCGTGACGAGCGCCATCAAGACGACGCAGAGCGCCATCGCGGTGCCGACGTTTTCGGCGCCCGGCCTGCCCAGGAAGCGGAAGATCGCGACCGGCACCGTCGGCCGGTCGGCCTGCACGACGAAGACCGTCGCACCGAACTCGCCGACAGCGACTGCGAAGGCGAGCGCCGCCGCGACGGCGAGCGGGCGTGCCAGCAGAGGCAGCTCGATCTCGCGACGCACGCGCCCCGGGGACGCGCCGAGCACCGCGGCGGCGTCGGGCAGGCGCGGGTCACGGGCGCGGAGCGCGGGGGCGAGCGAGCGGACGACGAACGGCGTCGCGACGAGCGCCTGGGCGAGCGGCACGATCGCGACGGACGAGCGGAGGTCGAGCGGAGGGTCGGCGAACGCGAGCAGGAAGCCGAACCCCAGCATCACGGCGGAGGCGCCGAGCGGCAGCATCAGCAGTGCGTCGACCCCGCGCGTCCCCCTCGCCACCGCGAACGCGGCGGGGACCCCCACGGCGAGCGCGATCAGCGGCGGCCGCCGTCGCGAAGAGAAGCGAGTAGACGACAGCGTGCCACGGGGTCACGAGCAGCGCCGGCGTCTCGTCGAACAGCGAGGCGAAGTGGTCGAGGCCGTAGCCGTCCCCGACGCGGAGAGAGCGCAACACGAGCGCGATCGGAGGAAGCAGGAGGAGGGCGACCGACCCGACGACGATCCCGTAGACCGCGAACCGGCGGCCCCCGGTGGGCCTCGGGGCGGGCCGCCCGGGACGTCGGGCGCCGCCGAGGCGCCGCTCGAGCACCCCGGAGACGATCACGACCGCGGCGACCGCGGCGAGCTGAAGGAGGGCGAGCGCCGCGGCCGCGCGCAGGTCGAAGAGGCGCGCGGCCTCGTTGTAGATCTCCGTCTCGAGCGTCGAGTAGCGGATCCCGCCGAGGACGACGATCACCCCGAACGAGGTGAAGCAGAAGAGGAACACGATCGACGCGGCCGACGCCAGCGCCGGCGCGAGCAGCGGGACCGTCAGCCGCAGGTGCCGCTGCGTCGGCCCTGCGCCGAGCGTCGCGGCCGCGTCCCAGAGCCGCTCGTCGAGACCCGACCAAAAGGCGCCGACCACGCGCACGACGACCGCGACGTTGAAGAAGACGTGCGCGATCAGGATCGCCCACACCGATCGCTCGACCCCGTCCGGGAGGAGCGCGATGAACGCGGTGGCGACGACGATCGTCGGCAGGACGAACGGGACGAGCACGAGGGCCTCTACGAGCGAGCGCCCTCGGAACGAGAACCGCGCGAGCGCCCAGGCGAGCGGCAGTCCCGCGAGCAGCGTCAGGACGGTGGAGACCGTCGCCTGCCAGAACGTGAACCAGGCGATCTCGCGCGTGGACGAGGCGGTGAGGACGTCGAACGGCAGGTCGAGCGACCCGTCCACGACGAGGCTCCGACGGAGGATCGCGACCAGCGGCCACGCGAAGAACAGGGCGAGGAACGCGAGCGGCCCGGCGACGGTCGCCGCCCGCGCGGCGCGCTGCGCGGGGTCAGCGCACGACGATGTCGGTCCACGCTGCGAGCCACCGGTCGCGGTTCGCGTCGATCTCGCTCGCGGGCAGCGCGAGCGGATCCTTCGGGACGAGCGCGTGCTTCACGAACGCCTCGGGCAGCGAGACGCCCTGCCGCACGGGGTAGACGAACATCGAGCCGGGGACGTCCGCCTGGAACCGGCGGGAGAGCATGAAGTCGATCAGCTCCTTCGCGCCCTCCTCGTTCCGCGCCCCCTCGAGCACGCCCGCGTACTCGACCTGCCGGTAGCACCCTTCCTCGACCGCCGCGGTCGGTGCCGTCGCGAGCGGCTTCGAGGCGAAGATCACCTCGGCCGCGGGGCTCGAGGCGTACGAGACCACGATGGGGCGCTTGCCCGGGCTTCCGGCCGCGCCGGAGAACTGCTGCGTGTAGGCCTCTTCCCACCCGTCGACGGCGAGGACACCGTTTGCGCGGAGGGCGCGCCAGTACGCCTCCCAGCGGTCGCCGAAGGTCGCGACGGTCGCGAGCATGAACGCCAGGCCGGGGGAGGACGTCGCGGGATTCTCGACGACGAGCAGGTTGCGATACCGCGCGCGGACGAGGTCGGCGAGGGTGGTAGGAGGCGGGATCCGGTGCGACGCGAACCACCCGCGGTCGACGTTGAGGCAGACCTCGCCGTGATCGACCGGCGTGACATGGGCGTCGGGCGAGGAGAAGTCGGGCTGCAGCGTCGTGAGCTCCGGGGAGCGGTACTCCTCGAGCAGGTCGGCGGCGAGGGCACGCGAGAGGATGCTGTCGTCGATCCCGAAGATAACGTCGCCCTGCGGGTCACCGGCGGTGAGGAGGGCGCGGTTGAGCATCTCGTTCGCGTCGCCGCCCTGGAGGATCCGGAGCTTCAGGCCGCTCTCCCGTTCGAACGCCGCCTTCACGTCCTTCGAGATCGCGAAGGAGTCGTGGGTGACGAGGACGACCTCTTTCGGCGTGCCCCCGCCTCCGCCGCAGCCTGCGGCGAACAGGACGACGACGACCACGGAGGCGACGCCCGCGGCGACCTTGCAACACACTGTTGCAAGCATCCTCATGCCCCTGCTCCGGCGGGGCGGATCGCAAGGAGGACGCCTTCGGCGAGTGCGACGCGGGCCTCCGTGCCCGTGAAGACGTTGGAGATGCCGCGGCTCGATCCGGGCTCGAGAGTCTCCCGGCGCAGCGGATACTCGAGGCCCTCGGTCACCACCCCGAGGGCAGGACCGCCGACCGCGAGCAGGCTCACGAGTTCGGCGCGTGCGCCGGACAGCGTTCGCTCCCCCCGGACGACGTGCACGAGCGCCTCGCCGACGAGCGCGTCGAGCTCGAGAGCGGCATACCGTTCCGCCGCGAGGAGCAGGAGCGAGCCGAGGAGATGGTCGAGGCGCCCCTCCGCGCTCGCGACGACCAGCACCCGGCTCGCACCGAGCGCGGCGGCCTCGTCGAGCGCGAGCTCGAGATCGGTTGCGTCCTTCGCGGGCGGGTGGCGCACGACGCGCGCGCCGGCCGTCTCGGCGGCGGCGAGCGCCTCGGGCGTCACCGAGTCCAGGTCGCCGACGACGACGTCCACGTCGAGGCCGAGCGCTCGGGCGCGCAGCAGGCCGCCGTCCGCCGCGACGACGCGCGTCGCGCGGGGAAGCGTCAACTCGGGCCCCTCCCCCGAGGCGACGACCACGACATCGAGATCAGTCACGTCCGTTCCTCCGCTGGCATTACCCAGATCAGGTTCTGCGGGTCGGCGGCGCGTCAGCCGCCCTCTCAGCCCGGTCCTCCGAGCTCCCCGGTTCGTCCTTCGATACTAGAGCACCCGCTCCACATGCGCGATCCAGGCACGGCGGGCGTCCGCGCGCCGTCGTAGGCTTCGGCCGTGGGTCCTCGCCTTCCCCGGGCCGGCCGGCTCGCGGCCCTCGCGGGGCTCGCGGGGACGTGCGCCCTTCTTTGCGCCGTCCCGGCCTGGGCGGACGCCGAGCAGGATCTCGGAGAGAAGTACGCGCCGGTGGTCCGGCTGGTCGAGCAGACGGAGGAATGCGGGCCCGGCGAGCCGTACCGGCCGATGGACGTCGACCGCCTCTTCGGCGACTCGACGGTCGCGCTCCGCGGCCCGTGGAACTCCACCGATCTCGTGAAGATCGGGCCGACCGCCAAGGACCTCGCGGGCCTCTTCGAGTACCACCTCGACTTCCCGGGGAGCGCGCTCGACCCGGGCTGCGACTACGAGCGGTGGGCGCGAAGGCTGGAGAAGGGCTCGCCGCCGACCGTCTACGCGCATGTCGCGACCGACCCGACCGCACCGGGCAAGGTGGCGCTCCAATACTGGTTCTTCTACGCCTTCAACGACTTCAACAACAAGCACGAGGGCGACTGGGAGATGATCCAGCTGGTCTTCGACGCGCCGGACGCGTCGGAGGCGCTGCGCGCCGCGCACCCGACCGAGGCCGGCTACAGCTCGCACGAGGGGGCGGAGCGCGCGACGTGGGGCGACGAGAAGCTCGAGGTCGTCGACGACACCCACCCCGTCGTCTACCCGGCGGCGGGCTCGCACGCGAACAAGTTCACGTCCGCGCTGTACATCGGCAGCTCCGCCGACGCGGGCGTCGGCTGCGACGACACGCGCGGGCCCCACGTCCAGATCCGCCCGGTCGTTCGCACGATTCCGAGCGACGCACAGGCCGCGGCCTCCGCGTACCCGTGGATCACCTACGAGGGCCGCTGGGGCGAGTTGCAGCAGGCGTTCTTCAACGGGCCGACTGGGCCGAACCTCAAGACGCAATGGGCGGCCCCGCTCGAATGGGCGGACGGCTGGCGCGACCGCGAGCTACGCAGTCCCGACGGGCGGCGTGCTCGGCACGGGCGCGACCGATTTCTTCTGCACGAGCGTCGAGCGCGGCTCCTCCGCCCTGATCAAGCTCCTGCGGAACCCGGGCGCGACGGTTCTGGTCCTCGGGCTGCTCGTGGCCGCGCTCGTGTTCGCGATCGTCAAGGCGACGTGGACGCCGGTCGCGCCGTTCCGCGTCTCGAGGCGACGCGCCTGGGGCCAGATCCTCTCCGGGTCGGCGCGGATGTACGTCGGCCACCTGCGGCTCTTCCTCGGGCTCGGCGTCCTCCTGATCCCCGTGGTCCTGGCGATCACCGTGCTGCAGTGGCTCCTGCTGCAGCTCGCGGACGCCTTCGGCAGCGTCACCGGCGACCTCGCGGGGCTCGTCACGTACCTCTCGCTGGTGGTCGGCCTCCTGCTGACGTTGGGCGCATTCGGCGTCGTGCAGACGGCGACCGCACGCGCCCTCGTCGAGCTCGACGGGGGGCGCAAGGTCAATGCGGCGGACGCGTACCGCTTCGCGCTTCGTCGCCTCGGCCCGCTCCTCGCGACCGTCGCCGTCGTCTCGCTGATCTGGGTCGCGCTGACGACGACGGGCTTCCTGATCCCCGTCGCGATCTGGCTTGCCGTCCGCTGGTCGCTCCTCGCGCAGGTCGTGGAGCTGGACGACCTCTCGCGCCGCGCCGCGCTCCGGCGGAGCGGCGAGCTCGTGCGCGGGCACTGGATCCGCGTCGGCTCGCTCGTCGGGCTCAGCACCGCGATCGCGCTCGTCGCCGGCCCGCTGGTCGGCGCACTCCTGATCTTCGCGTCGAACTCCTCGCTCGCGCTCCTGAACCTCGTCGCGGGCGTCGTCTATGCGTTGACGCTGCCGTACGTCGCCCTCGTGACCACGTTCGTCTACATGGACGTCCGCACGAGGCACGAGCTCGACGCCGAAGAGGTGCCGCGTGAGCTTCCGGCCGAGATCGCCGTCTGACGCCGGGCTGCTACACTCCGCCGCCGGCGGTCACCCGACTGCCCTCTTTCCGAGCGATGACGACCTATACCGCCAAGCCGGGCGAGATCCAGCGCGACTGGTACGTCGTGGACGCCGAGGGCAAGACCCTGGGGCGTCTGGCGACGGCGATCGCGGACACGCTGCGTGGCAAGGGGAAGCCCGTGTACACGCCGCACGTCGACACCGGTGACTTCGTGATCGTCGTGAACGCCGAGAAGATCCACGTGACGGGCAAGAAGCTCGACGAGAAGATGGTGCGCTGGCACACCGGGTACCCGGGCGGCCTCAAGGAGCGCACGCTGCGCGAGCAGCTCGACCGGCGCCCGACGGAGGTCATTCGCAAGGCCGTCAAGGGCATGCTCCCGAAGAACCGCCTCGCCGCGGTGCAGCTGCGGAAACTGAAGGTGTATGCCGGCCCCGAGCACCCGCACGCCGCCCAGTCGCCGAGGGACCTGGCGCTCTAGATGGCAGAGCTCGCGACCTACCGCGGCACGGGCAAGCGCAAGACGTCGGTCGCGCGCGTGATCCTGCGTCCCGGCGACGGCGGCAGCTGGATCAACGGCCGCACGATCGAGGAGTACTTTCCGCGTGCGTCCCAGCGGACGCTCGCGCTCGCACCCCTCAAGGTCGCCGAGGCAGAAGGCCGCTACGACCTCCGCGTGCGGGTGCACGGCGGTGGCATCAGCGGTCAGGCGGGGGCGGTGAGGCACGGGATCGCCCGCGCACTGGTCGAGGCCGATCCGGAGCTTCGCGTCCCACTCAAGCGGCAGGGCTTCCTCACGCGGGACGCCCGGAAGGTCGAGCGCAAGAAGGCCGGCCTGCACAAGGCGCGCAAGGCGCCGCAGTTCAGCAAGCGCTAGGCGCTTCCCTTGCGGGAAGTGCCTCTACCGACCACTGTGCGTCGGTGGGGAGAACGTCGTTGAGGGAGACTCGGGGCCTACATCTGGACGGGCTGCTCGCCGGAGACGAGCCGCGCAAGAGGCGCTGGTTCGGCACGGACGGCGTCCGCGGCGTCGTCGGCGAGACGCTGACTCCGCAGCTCGTCGAGCGCGTCGGTCGCGCGGTGACGCTGTGGTCGGGACGCGGCCGTGTCCTCGTCGGACGAGACACGCGCGGCTCCGGCCCGGAGCTGGAGGAGGCGCTCGCGCGAGGGATCGTCGACGCGGGAGGAACGGCCGTGCTCGCGGGAGTGCTCCCGTCCCCGGCCGTCGCCCTCCTCGCGCAGGACCTCGGGCTCGTCGTCTCGGCGTCGCACAACCCGCCCGAGTACAACGGCGTCAAGGTCTTCGACCACGAGGGGCACAAGCTCGTCGACGCCGACGAGCTCGAGATCGAGGCCCTGATGGACACCCCGGGGCCGGGGGGCGGCGCGATCGAGCACGTCGAACATGCCGCGGCGGGCTACGTCGACCACGTCGTCGAGCACTTCGGCTCGGATCTCTCGGGCCTGCGGATCGCCGTCGACTGCGCGAACGGTGCGTACTCCGACATCGCGCCGGCGGTCTTCGAGCGCCTCGGGGCGGAGGTGACGTCGATCGCGAGCGCGCCCGACGGGACGAACATCAACGTCGGCTGCGGCGCGACCGACCTCTCGCTGCTGCGCTCGACCGTCCGCTCGGGCAGGTACGACCTCGGTGTCGCGTTCGACGGCGACGGCGACCGGATGCTCGCGGTCGACGCCGCGGGGGAGACCGTCGACGGCGACCAGATCCTCGCGATCTGCGCGCTTGCCCTCGAGCCCGAGCTCGTCGTCGTCACCACGATGACGAACCTGGGGTTCCACCGGCTGATGGAAGAGCACGGCATCCGCGTGGTGACGACCGACGTCGGCGACCGCTACGTGCTCGAGGCGCTGCACGCCGAGGGAGGGACCCTCGGCGGCGAGCAGTCCGGGCACGTCGTCGTGCTCGACGGGCATGTCACGGGCGACGGCCTCGCGGCCGCGCTGACGCTCTGCACCGCGCTCGACGGACGCCCGCTCGGCAAGGCCGCGGCGAAGATGCCGCGGCTCGCCCAGGCGAAGGAGAACGTCCGGACCCACGGCGCCGAGGTGCCCGAGGCGGTCGTCCGCGAGGTCGAGCGCCTGAACGCGGAGCTCGTCGGCCGCGGCCGCGTTCTCGTCCGGCCCTCCGGCACCGAGCCGCTGATCCGCGTGCTCGCCGAGATGGAGACGATGGAAGAGGCCGAAGCCCTCTGTGCTAGCATCGCCAGCCTCGTTCGCCGGGAGGCCGAGACCGCCTGAAATCCCTGCAAAAGGGGCGAGACGGGACGCGTTCGCCGGCGGGAAGGTGCGACGAGAGGAGCCACGATGTGCGGGATCATCGGATACGTCGGGCCCCGCGAGTGCCAGCCCCTGCTGATCCACGGCCTCCAGCGGCTCGAGTACCGAGGATACGACTCGGCGGGGATCGCTCTCCTCGAGGACGGCGGCCTGCACTACACGCGCGCGGTCGGGAACCTCGCGAACCTGCGCGAGCGTGCCGGGGCCTACGTCTCGCCCGCCACCACCGGCCTAGGCCACACGCGCTGGGCGACCCACGGTGGGGTGACCGAGGAGAATGCGCATCCGCTTGCCGCGGAGGAGCCCGAGAAGCTCGCGATCGTCCTCAACGGCATCGTCGAGAACTACCGCGAGCTCCGCGAGCGGCTGCTCGAGGACGGCCACGCCTTCTCGTCCGAGACCGACGCCGAAACGGTCACGCACCTCATCGAGGAGCACTACGACGGCGACCTCGTCGAGGCCGTCCGGTTGGCGTACGGTGAGCTCGAGGGGCATTTCGCGTTCGTCGCGATCCATCGCGACCACCCCGGCGTGCTCGTCGGCGCCCGGCTCCAGTGCCCGATGGTGGTCGGGCTGGCCGACGGCGAGACGTACCTCGCGTCCAACGCGGCGGCGTTCCTGCGGGAGACGCGCGTCGTGCAGTTCCCGAACGACGGCGAGGTCGCGGTCGTCACGCCCGAGGGGTCGAGCTTCCTGCGGGCCTCCGACGGCGCCCACGTCGAGCACGAGGTCGTGGAGCTCGACTGGGACGACGAGGGCGCGGTCAAGGGCGGCTACGAGACGTTCATGCTGAAGGAGATCCACGAGCAGCCCGACGCCGTCGCCGAGACGATCGGCGACCGGGTGCGGAAGGGTCGTCTCGTGCTCGAGGGGCTCGGGATGGACGACGACGAGCTCCGCGAGCTGAGCCGGATCGTGATCCTCTCCGCCGGGACGAGCTACCACGCGGCGGTTGCAGCCCGCTACGCGATCGAGGAGTGGGGGCGCGTGCCGGTCGAGCACGACATCGCGTCCGAGTGGATCTACCGGAACCCGGTGCTCGACCGCGACACGCTCGTGATCGGCATCTCCCAGTCGGGCGAGACTCGCGACACGATCGAGGCGATGAAGCTGGCGCGCCAGATGGGCGCCCACACGGTCGCGATCACGAACATGATGGGCTCGCAGATCACCCGCGAGGTGGATTCGGTCCTCTACACGCGCGCGGGGCTCGAGGTCAGCGTCGCCGCCTCGAAGACATTCACGGCGCAGCTCAGCCTCCTCTTCCTCGTCGCGCTCAAGCTGGCGCAGGTGCGCGAGACGCTGCCGCCGGGCGAGCTCGAGTACATCCTCAACGCGGTGTACTCGCTTCCCGCGAAGATCCAGGAGTTCCTCGACGGCGACCACCCGATCGACGAGATCGCGCGGCGCTTCCACGACCGACCGTTCTTCCTCTACCTCGGGCGCAACATCGGGCTGCCGGTCGCGCTCGAGGGCGCGCTGAAGCTCAAGGAGATCTCGTACATCCCCACCGAGGCGTACTCCGCCGGCGAGATGAAGCACGGGCCGATCGCCCTGCTCGACGAGACGACGCCCGTGGTCGTCGTCGCGACGAGGATGGAGCAGGTCTACGACAAGCTCGTCTCGAACATCCAGGAGGTGCGCGCCCGCGGCGCCCACGTGATCGCGATCGCCTCGGACGGGAACGAGGACATCCAGCACCACGCGGACGACGTGATCTACGTGCCCAAGGCCCCCGCGTTTCTCTCGGCGGTGCTCGCCGTCATTCCGCTGCAGCTCCTCGCGTATCGCATCGCCCGGCTCCGCGGCCTCAACGTCGACCAGCCGCGGAACCTCGCGAAGACCGTCACCGTCGAGTAGCGCCGCACTCGGACGGCGTAAGCTCCCGAAGCCGTTTCGACAGCGATACAGGGGAGAACATCCATGCGACGTAGCTTCGTCCTCGCCGTGGTCCTGCTCGTATGTGCGCTCGTCGGGGCGTCTGGGGCCTCGGCCGCCTCGTCCGACCTCTTCTTCTCCGAGTACGTCGAGGGGAGCTCGAACAACAAGGCGCTCGAGATCTTCAACGACACCGGCGCGCCGGTCGATCTCGCGGCGGGCGCCTACAACGTCCAGATGTTCTTCAACGGCTCGGCGACGGCCGGCCTCACGATCGACCTGACCGGCACGGTCGCGGACGACGACGTCTTCGTGGTCGCGCAGGCGAGCGCGAATGCGTCGATCCTCGCCGTCGCCGACCAGACGAACGGGTCGGGCTGGTTCAACGGCGACGACGCGGTCGTCCTCCGCAAGGGCACGACGGTGCTCGACGTGATCGGCCAAGTCGGCTTCGATCCGGGCACCGAGTGGGGGACGGGGCTGACGAGCACGGCCGACAACACGCTCCGCCGCAAGCCCCCGATCGTCGCCGGCGACACGAATGGCTCGGACGCGTTCGACCCGTCCATCGAGTGGGATGGGTTCGCGACCGACACGTTCGACGGGCTCGGCGCGCACACGGTCACAGGCGGCAACGCACCCGTCGTCGTCACGTGCCCGCCGCCGCTCGCCGTGCTCCAGGGCGCTGCGGGAACGGCCGCGGTCTCCGCGACGGACGCAGATGGAACGGTCACGTCGCTGACCCTCGGCCCGGTCTCTCCGGCGCCCGCGTCGGGCTCGATCTCGCTCACCGGCGTCACGCCGGCAGCCGCCGTCGGCGGCACGGCGAGCGGGACGCTGAGCGTCGGCGCGAACGTCCCGGCCGGCTCGTACGCGGTCGAGGTCGATGCGGTGAACGACGACACGTCGCCGCAGACGGGCAGCTGCACGACGACGGTCACGGTGCAGGAGCCCCTCCGCGTGTCGGACGTGCAGGGCTCGGTCTCCGACCTCGTCGACGGACCGACCTTCCGCTCGCCGCTCGCGCCGCCGAGCGGGAACGGCACGTCCGCCTCGACGTACTTCGTGCGCGGCCTGATCACGCAGAAGACGCTTGCGCGCACGTCGGCGGGCGCCTCGCAGAACGGCTTCTTCCTCCAGGACACGGTCGCGCGCTCGGACAACGACGCGACCACGTCCGACGGGGTCTTCGTCTTCATCGGCGGCTTCCAGACCCTACTTCTCGCCTCAGGCCCCGGCACGTACACGCCGCGGGTCGGTGACGAGGTGATCCTGCAGGCCCGGGTCTCGGAGTTCTTCAGCATGACCGAGCTGTCGTCCGCGAGGCTGGTCGCCGTGGTGAACCCGCTCCTCGACGTGGACGTCGTCGCACCTGCGTTCGACGCGAACCCACCCGACGACCTCGAGGCCGCGGGCCGATACTGGGAGCGTCGCGAGGGCATGCGCGGGCGCGTCCCGTCCGGCGCGCTGGTGACCGGCGGCCGTGACGTCTTCTCGTCCACCGCGGACAGCGAGGTGTGGGTCATGCGCGGCGACTCGGCCGTCGCGCAGCGCAGCAACCCGTACGCCCGCCGCGCCTTCCGGGACGCACACCCGCTCGACAACCAGCCGGGTCTCGTCGATGACGGGAACGGCTATCGCATCCTGCTCGGACCGCTCGGCGTCAAGGCGACGGCGGGGGACAACCTCGCCCTGCTGCCGCCCGCCCGGGTCTTCGACTCGCTCGATGCGGCCGTCGTCGGCGGCGTCGACTTCTCGTTCGACAAGTACCGCATCAACCCCGCGCAGCAGCCCGCCTTCACGCCCGGGGTCGATCCGTCACTCAACTCGCCGCCGGCGGCCTTCGACCGCAGCGGGGCGTACAGCATCGCGAACTTCAACGTCGAGAACCTCTACGACTATCGCGACGACCCGTTCGACGGCTGCGACTTCACCGGGAACGGCGGCTGCCCGGGAGTCGCGCCGCCGTTCGACTACGTCCCGGAGAGCCAGGCCGCCTACGACGAGCACCTCGGCGCGCTCGCATCGGAGGTCGCGAGCGACCTGCACGGGCCCGACCTCCTCCTCGTGCAGGAGGCCGAGGACCAGGACATCTGCACGGTGTCGGCCGGCGCGCTCCAGTGCGGCGCGACGAACAACGCCGACGGCAAGCCGGACACGCTTCAGGAGCTCGCGCTCAGGATCGCCGCGCTCGGCGGCCCGGCGTACGACGCGGCGTACGACCGCGACGGGGCCGACGACCGCGGGATCGTGGCCGCATTCCTCTACCGCACGGACCGCGTCCAGCTCCTGCCGGTCGCTGCGAGCGACCCGGTGCTCGGCTCGACGCCGGGCGTGTCGTATCGCGGCACGGCGCTCGCATACAACGCCGACGTCTCGAACCCGAAGGCGCTCAACGCCGACCTGCCCGGCGACGTCGACACCTCGACGGGCGTCGACGGGTCGAACGTCTACACGCGGGCGCCCCAGGTCGGGCACTTCCGCGTGTGGCGCAACGGGATCGGGCTCGGCGCCTGGGTGGATCTCTATGCGGTCTCGAACCACTTCTCGTCGGGCCCGGACACGCGCGTCGGGCAGCGGACCGAGCAGGCGAGGTACCTCGCCGCGATCGTCGCGGCGCTCCAGGCCGCCGACCCGCAGGCACGCGTCGACGCCGGCGGCGACCTGAACGTGTTCCCGCGGCCCGACGATCCGCTCGTCCCCGCGAGCGACCAGCTAGCTGCGCTCTACGACCAGGGGCTCGAGAACCTGTTCGACACCCTGGTCGCACAGGTGCCCGCGTCGGCGTACACCTACGTGTTCGAAGGGCAGGCGCAGACGCTCGATCACCAGTTCGTGACCCCGCGGCTCGGGGACGAGCTCGAGCAGGCGCGGGTCGCGCACCTGAACGCCGACTGGCCGGCGGACTTCACGGGCGACGGGCCGCGCGGCGCGTCGGATCACGATCCGCTCGTGGCGCGGTACGACCTTCCGGCCTCGGTCCCGCAGCTGCGGGTCCTGCTCGACTACTACGTCCAGCAGGGGCTGGTCGACGCCAAGACCGCAGACCAGCTGCGCGGCCACCTCGACCAGGCGGCCGCCAAGCTCGCGCAGGGGAACGCCGCGGCGTATCGCTCCCAGCTCCAGGCGTTCGTCGACCAGACGCAGGACAAGACGCCGAAGAGCGTCGATCCGGTCGCCTCGGCGCAGCTCGTCGCCGAGGCGCGGCTCCTGCTCGCAGCCTGAGCGCGGACGGACCGGCGCCCGGCACGCACCGGGCGCCGGTCGGTCGGCGCGCCGCGTACGCTCACACCGTGGATCCGCTGCCTGGTGCGACCTCGCGCGTGCGCGTGACGCGCCTACCCGACCGGGCGGTCGAGAGCGACCGGCTCGCGGTCGAGGAGCCGCTCGAGATCCGCGTCAACGGCGCGGCCGTCGCTGTGACCATGCGGACACCCGGCCATGACGACGAGCTCGCGCTCGGCTTCTGCCTGACGGAGGGTCTCCGGCCGCTCGCGGCGCGGGCGCCGGCCGACCTCGCTGCGAACACCGTCGAGGTCGACGCGCCGGACGCCGATCTCGAGCGGATCCGGCGGTCGTTCTACACCTCGTCGTCCTGCGGGGTCTGCGGCAAAGGCGCGCTCGACGCGGTCGCCGTCGACGCGCCGCGGGTCGAGAGCGAGCTCACCGTGGCGTTCGACGTGACGGCCTCGCTGCCCGAGCGGCTTCGCGAGGAGCAGGCGACCTTCGCGCTCACGGGAAGCCTGCACGCGACCGGGCTCTTCGCGCCCGACGGCGAGCTGCTCTGCCTGCGCGAGGACGTCGGCCGTCACAACGCGATGGACAAGGTCGTCGGGTGGGCGCTCCGCGAAGGCATGCTCCCACTCGGCGGGTCGCTGCTGTGCGTCAGCGGCCGGCTCTCGTTCGAGCTGGTGCAGAAGGCGGCCGTCGCGGGCTGCCCGGTGCTCGTCGCCGTGGGCGGGCCGTCCTCGCTCGCCGTCGAGCTCGCGGACGACCGGGGGATCACGCTGTGCGGCTTCGTGCGCGGGGGGCGCGGGACCGTCTACACGCACCCGGGCCGCGTCGTCTCGTAGCGGTGGCCGACGCGCTCACCGGCGTCCTCCTCGTCGGCGGCGCCTCGGAGCGCTTCGGCTCGCCGAAGGCGCTCGCGCGCTTCCGCGGCGAGACGCTCGCCGAACGGGGACGACGGATCCTCGAGGAGGCGTGTGACGAGGTGCTCGTCGTCGGCAAGGCTCGCGACGGCCTTCCGTTCACGGTGATCGACGACGACGCCGAGGAGCGGGCGCCGATCCACGGCGTGATCGCAGGGCTCAGAGCCGCGCGCCATGCCATCGTCGTTGCGCTTCCCGTGGACATCCCACTCGTGACGCCGGCGGTTCTCCGCACGCTCGGCCTCGCCGAAGCGGTGCCCTCCGAGCGAGTTCCCCTTCCGGGCGCCTATCCGCGCACGCTCCTGGTCGAGCTGGAGCGCCGTGTCGCCCGCGGCGAGCTCTCGCTCCGTGGCGTCAACCCGACGACGATCGACGTCCCGGAGGCGCTCCTCGCGGATGCGGACACTCGCGAAGAGCTCCTCGCTCTGGCACGTCTCGCAGACCGCTGAAGAGCGTGCACGCCGTGGGAAGGCGGGGGTAGATTGGACCGCGCCAGCGTCGAAAAGGAGTCGAGGGATGTCCAAGCCCACCGGTCGCCTCACCACGCCGCTCGTACGCGACGGCGACGCCCTCCGCCCCGCCTCCTGGGACGCCGCCCTCGACCTCGTCGCCGAGCGGTTCTCCCGCGCGCGCGACCAGGACGCCACGACCTCGTTCGGCCTCTTCTCCTGCTCGAAGGCCACGAACGAGATGAACTTCCTGGCGCAGAAGTTCGCGCGCCAGGTGATGGGCTCCAACAACGTCGACTCGTGTAACCGCACCTGACACGCGCCCAGCGTCGTCGGTCTGGCGACGGTGTTCGGTGCGGGCGGCGGGACGTCGTCCTACCGCGAGATCGAGGAGACGGACGTGATCCTCCTGTGGGGCTCGAACGCCCGCGAGACGCACCCGATCTTCTTCCACCACCTCCTCAGGGGGGTGCGGAACGGTGCGCGCCTCGTCGCGATCGACCCGCGACGCACGACGTCGGCGCAGTGGGCCGACCGCTGGCTCGGGCTCGACGTCGGCTCGGACGTCGCGCTCTCGAACACGATCGCGCGCGAGATCATCCACGAGGGCCTGCACAACGCGACCTTCGTCGAGCGCGCGACGGAGGGCTTCGACGCCTACGCCGCCTCGGTCGAGCCGTTCACCCTCGACGAGGGCGAGCGCCTCACCGGCGTGCCCGGCGACGCGATCCGGGAGGTCGCGCACGCCTACGCCCGCGCCGACCGGGCGATCATCTGCTGGACGCTCGGCATCACCGAGCACCACAACGCCGTGGACAACGTCCTCGCGCTGATCAACCTCGGGCTCCTCTGCGGCCACGTCGGCCACTACGGCTCGGGGCTGAACCCACTCCGCGGGCAGAACAACGTGCAGGGCGGCGGCGACATGGGCGCGATCCCGAACAAGCTGCCCGGCTTCCAGGACCTCGAGGACGACCCTGGTGCCCGCGCGCGCTTCGAGGAGTCCTGGGGCGCACCGATCGTCCCGCGGAACGGCTGGCACCTCACCGAGATGTTCGAGGGAATGGAGCGCGGGCAGCTCCGGACGCTCTACGTGATCGGGGAGAACCCCGCGCAGTCCGAGGCCGACGCGACGAAGGCTCGCCGGCTGTTGGGCGAGCTCGACTTCCTCGTCGTGCAGGACATCGTCATGACGCGAACCGCGGAGATGGCCGATGTCGTGCTCCCGGGCACCGCGTCGTGGTGCGAGGCCGATGGGACGGTGACGAACAGCGAGCGCCGGGTGCAGCGTGTCCGCAAGGCGCTGGACGCACCCGGGGACGCCCGCGACGACACCTGGATCCTCGCCGAGCTGGCCAGGCGACTCGGGCACGACTGGGGCCAGCCGACCGCCGAGCAGATCTGGGACGAGTGCCGCTCGCTCTCCCCGATGCACCGCGGGATGACCTACGCCCGGCTCGACGAGCACCGGGGGCTGCAGTGGCCCTGCTACGACGAGGACGACCCTGGCGCCCTGTTCCTCCACGGCCGGCTCTGGGCGGAGCCGGTCGAGGGACCCCGCGCGCCGTTCAGCGTCGTCGAGGCGACGCCGCCGTTCGAGGCGCTCGACGACGACTACCCGATCCGCCTCACGACGGGCCGGCGCCTCGAATCGTTCAACACCGGGGCGCAGTCGAACAGGTATCGCTCGCCGCTCCACCGCGGCGAGGCGCTCGAGCTCTCGCCGGAGGACGTGGAGCGACTCGGTCTCGCCGACGGCGAGGTCGTGCGCGTCTCGTCCCGCCGCGGCTCGGTCGAGGCGCCCGTCCGGGTCGACCCGTCGCTCCGCGCCGGGCTCGCCTTCATGTCCTTCCACTTCCCGGAGCAGGTCGACGTGAACGTGCTGACGATCGACGCCACGGACCCCAAGTCGGGCACCGCCGAGTTCAAGGCCGCGGCGATCCGGGTCGAGAAGCTCGAGCGCGAGGTCGCGACCGCCTGATGGACCTCCGGCTGGTCCCGCACGCCGAGCCGACCGACGCCGAGCGTGCCGCTCTCGACGCGGCCATCGGCCCACCGACCTCGGCCTGGGACGGCGGCCCGCGCGCGACGGGCAGCGACGCCAACACGGCCGGGGGCGGCCACGACGCGCGCGCGCGGCGGCATCTGCTGCTCCCTGCGCTCTGGGCGCTGCAGGAGCGCGTCGGGTGGATCAGCCTCGGCGGCCTCAACGAGGTCTGCCGCCGGCTCACGGTGCCGCCGGCGGACGCCTACGGCGTCGCGTCGTTCTACGCGCTCCTCGCGCTCGAGCCGCAACCCGGCCGTGTCGTCCACGTCTGCGACGACATCGCGTGCCGCTGCAACGGGGCGGAGGCGATCGTCGCGCAGCTCGAGGAGCGCTTCGGGCCCGAGGGGTCCTCCGGGAGCGACGGCGCGGCGACGTGGTACCGGAGCCCGTGCCTCGGCCAGTGCGACCGTGCCCCAGCCGCGCTCGTCGCGGTCGCGGGCGAAGAGCCGCTCGAGCGCGCGCAGGCGCCGACGAGTGCCGCGGACGTCCTGGCGCTGCTCGCAGGCGGTGATCCCGCCGCGTCGCCGAGGACGGCGCTCCCGCAGGCGGGCGACGCCTCGCTCCGGCTGCTGCGGCGGGTCGGGGTCGTCGACCCCGGAAGCCTCGACGACTACCGCGCGGAGGAAGGCTACGCCGCGCTGCGCCGGGCGATCGAGCTCGGCCCGGAGGGCGTGCTCCGCGAGGTGAAGGACTCGAAGCTCCTCGGCCGCGGCGGCGCCGCGTTCCCTGCAGGGGTCAAATGGGAGGCCGTCGCGCGACAGCCCGCGCGGCCGCACTACCTCGTCTGCAACGCCGACGAGTCGGAGCCGGGGACGTTCAAGGATCGCGCCCTGGTCGAGGGCGACCCCTTCGCGCTCGTGGAGGCGATGACGATCGCCGCGTACGCGACCGGCTGCGAGCGCGGGTACGTCTACCTCCGCGGCGAGTACCCGGAGGCGCTGCACGCGCTCGAGCGCGCGCTCGCCGAGGCGCGGCGGCGCGGCTTCCTCGGTGACGACGTGATGGGGGAGGGCTTCGCGTTCGACGTCGAGATTCGCCGCGGCGCCGGCGCCTACATCTGCGGCGAGGAGACGGCGATCTTCGAGTCCATCGAGGGCCGTCGCGGCGAGCCGCGCAACAAGCCTCCGTTCCCCGTCGAGGAGGGGCTCTTTCGGAAGCCGACCGTGGTCAACAACGTCGAGACGCTCGTCAACGTCCTGGACGTCGTCCTCCGCTCCGGCCCGGTGTTCGCCGCGACCGGGACCGAGCAGTCGACCGGGACGAAGCTCCTGTGCCTCTCCGGGCACGTCGAGCGGCCCGGCACATACGAGGTGGCCTTCGGCGCAACCGTCCGCGACGTGCTCGACCTCGCCGGAGGGGTGCGTGGCGGCCGCCCGCTCCAGGCCGTGCTCCTCGGCGGCGCGGCGGGGAGCTTCCTCTCGCCGGACGACCTGGACGTGCCCCTGACCTTCGAGGGCACGCGTGCCGCGGGGACGACGCTGGGCTCGGGGGTCGTGCTCGTGCTCGACGACACCATCGACCTCGGCCCGCTCCTGATGCGGATCGCCGCGTTCTTCCGCGACGAGTCGTGCGGCCAGTGCGTCCCGTGTCGCGTCGGCACGGTCCGCCAGGAGGAGGCTCTCGCTCGGCTCCTCACGGGTGAGCCGCGTGGTGGGCTCGAGCGCGAGCTCGCGCTCATCGCCGAGGTCGGGCAGTGCATGCGCGACGCCTCGATCTGCGGGCTCGGGCAGACGGCGTCGAGCGCCGTCGAGTCGGCGATCGGCCGGCTCGGCGTCTTCGGGGGGAAAACGGCGTGAGCTCGGCATTCGAGCCCGGGACTGCCCTCACCATCCAGCTCGAGAACAAAGCGAAGGACGTCGCCGGGGCGCGGCACGAGCTCGATCCTCACGAACACCGTCGAGTGCCGTTGCACATCACGCTGATCTATCCGTTCGTCCGCCGTCGTGACGTGACGTCCGAGCTGCTCTCCGGGCTTCGCGCCTTCTTCGGAGACCGACCGGGTCCCACCTTCGATCTCACACGGGTCGAGGAGTTCCCCGGCGATATCGCGTACGTCGCTCCCGAGCCCGACCGCCCGTTGATCGAGTTGATCCAGGAGCTGTCGGACGCGTATCCGGAGACGCCGCCGTACGGCGGCAGGTTCAAGCACATCGTCCCCCACGTCACGATCGCCGGCCTCGACGTTGCCGACATCGGCAGCGTGCGGTCCCACGTGACGCCGTTGCTCCCCGTTCGCTGCCGCCCCGACCGAGCGTCCCTGGTCGAAGAGTTCGAGCCGGACCGGTGGCGAGAATGGCATGCGCTGCCGTTCGCAGGTGCGTCGTGAGCGAGCTGCTCGCCCCGCGGCGGATGGTCGAGCTCGAGGTCGACGGGGAGCCCGTCCGCGTGTTCGAGGGGGCGACGATCCTCGATGCCTGCCTCAAGGTCGGGATCGACACGCCGACGCTCTGCTACGGCGAGACGCTCCAGCCGGCGAACGTGTGCCGGGTCTGCGTCGTCGAGCTGGACGGCGCGCGAGTCCTCGTTCCCGCGTGCTCCCGGAAGGCCGAGGCGGGGATGAAGGTGCGGACCGACTCCGAGCGCGTACGCCTCTCACGGAAGCTCGTGCTCGAGCTCCTCGCGTCGTCTGTCGACCTCTCGACGACATCCGTCGCACCCGACTACCTCGACCGCTACGAGGCAGCGCCGGAGCGCTTCGGGCCGCCCGCGCCGCCGAGTGACGAGCGCGACACGGCGCGCGCAGGACGGCACCTCGTCCCGGACGGCCGGACCGCGGCGACCGTCCACCAGCCCGTGAAGGTCGACAACGAGCTGTACGTGCGCGACTACGCCAAGTGCATCCTCTGTTACAAGTGCGTCGACGCCTGCGGCGAGCAGCACCAGAACACGTTCGCCATCCACGTCGCGGGTCGCGGGTTCGACGCCCGCATCTCGACGGAGCTCGACACGCCGCTCCCCAACTCGGCGTGCGTCTACTGCGGCAACTGCATCGAGGTCTGCCCGACCGGCGCCCTGATGTTCAGGTCGGAGTACGAGTTGCGGGCGGCCGGGAACTGGCGCGAGGACGACCAGACGGTCACCGAGACGACGTGCCCGTACTGCGGGGTCGGTTGCTCGCTCGAGCTCCACGTCCAGGACAACGCGATCGTCAAGGTGACGAGCCCCGCGGATCACGACGTCACGCGCGGGAATCTCTGCGTGAAGGGGCGCTTCGGCTTCGAGCACGTGCGGCCCTGAGCACTACCCGCCCTCGGTCACCTCGCCGCTCGCGACGAGCACCGTCGTCCCGTCGGGACGCGTCAGCGACAGTCGGCCGTCCCCGGCGATCGGTCCCGCCGTCCCCGCGTGCTCGCCAACACGGACCTCGCGGCCACGGAGCGCGTTGCGCCGATCGAGCTCCGGCAGCAGCGGAGCGAGCCCGCCCTCGAGCCAGATGTCGTAGCGCGCTTCCAGGCGCTCGAGCAGCAGGACGAGTAGGGCCGCGCGATCCTGCTCGCGACCGGTGAGGCCGCCGAGCGACGCCGGGCGTGTGCGCGTGTCGCGGGGCAGCGTCTCCTCGCTCTGCGAGACGTTCACGCCGATCCCGCAGACGACGGCGCCCTCGTGGCCCTCGAGGAGAATCCCGGCGACCTTGCGACCGTCGACGAGGACGTCGTTCGGCCACTTCACCTTCGACGCGAGGCCGGTCGTCGCCTCGGCCGCCTCGGCGACGGCGAGCGCGCAGACGAGGGAGAGCTGTGGCGCGCCGACCGGGTCCGGCGGTCGCAGGAGGACGGAGAGGAGGAGCGCCGTCCCGGGCGTGTCCTCCCACCGCCGGCCGGCGCGACCCCGACCCGCGGTCTGGTGCTCGGTGACCGCGACCGCGCCCTCCGCCAGTTCGGCGTCTCGGAGGACGTCCTGCGTCGAGGGACTCGTCTCAGACCAGAGGTACGGCCGGCCGAGCCGACCGCGGAGGAGCGGCTCGACGCGATCCGGGGTGAGGGGCTCGGTCACGTGCCGCTACTCGTCGGGTGGAGCCCCGCGCGTCCGCTTCACGGCGGACCGGCGGCGCTTCGCCTGGAGGCGGCGCTCGACCGACGCCTTCGTCGGTCGCGTCGCGACGCGTCGCCGTTGCACGCGGAGCGCCTCGCGGAGCTTCGCGACGAGCCGCTCGACGGCGAGCTCGCGGTTCCGCGCCTGGCTCCGCTCGTCCTGCGCGACGGCGCGGACGATCGCTCCGACTGCGGTGCGGACGCGCTGCTTCTGCCGCTCGGTGAGCGACGCCGACGCGTCGACGTCGAACAGCGCCTCGACGCGCGTCTCCGCGGTGTTCGCGTGCTGGCCGCCCGGCCCGGACGAGCGCGAGACGCGGAAGCGGATCTCCGCGACAGGGATGGAGACCGAGCGGGTGACCCGAATAGACTCCGCCTCCATGGCGTGCATTCTCCTGGACGTCGACGGAGTCCTGCACGTCTCCGGGGTCGCGATCCCGGGCGCGCAGGACGCCGTCGCCCGGCTCCGGGACGCCGGGCACGCGCTGCGCTTCGTCACGAACAACTCGACCCGCCCGCGCGCGCAGCTCACCGAGGAGCTTCGGGGGCTCGGCTTCGATCTCACGGAAGACGAGCTCCAGACGCCCGCGCTCGCAGCCGCGCGCGAGCTCAGAGGCAAGCGGGTCTTCGCCCTCGTGATGAGCGGGGTCGTGCCGGACCTCGAGGGGCTCGAGCTCGTCGGCGAGGGCGCCGAGGCGGTGCTCGTCGGCGGCTGCGACGAGACCGTCGAGCCGAATCAGGTGTTCCGCTACATGAACCTCGCGCGGGCGTTCGCGGAGATCCAGCTCGGCGCGGAGCTCTACTGCCTGCACAAGAACCGCTGGTGGCAGACGACCCGTGGCCCGCTCCTCGACGCGGGGGCGTTCGTCGCCGGGCTCGAGTACGCGACGGGGGTCGAGGCCGCGGTCCTCGGCAAGCCGAGCGCGGCGTATTTCGCGGCCGCCCTCGACGCCCTCGGCGCGGAGCCCGAGCGGACCTGGCTGGTCGGCGACGACCCGGAGTCGGACATCCGCGGCGCCCAGCTCTTCGGCATGCACACCGCGCTCGTCCGCACCGGGAAGTTCCGGCCCGACACCCTCGACGGGCTCGATCTCACTCCCGACGTCGTGCTCAGCTCCGTCGCCGACCTCCCGGCGTGGCTCGAGACGCGGTGAGCATCCGGATCGGAACCGACCTGATCGAGATCGAGCGGATCCGGCTCGCGCTCGAGCGCCCCGGCTTCCGCGACCGGTGCTTCACGGCGGACGAGCAGGCGTACTGCGAGTCCCGGCGCAACCCGCCCGAGTCGTACGCGGCGCGCTTCTGCGGCAAGGAGGCTGTCGGCAAGGCACTCGGCTGCGGCGTCCTCTTCACCTGGAAGGAGATCGAGATCGTCGGGCCGCCGAAGCCGGGCGTGACTCTGTCCGGCAAGACGCTCCGCTGGGCGCAGCGCGTCGGGATGCGCGAGATCGACGTCTCGCTGACCCATTCGCACACGATGGCCGGGGCGGCATGCGTCGCCGACCTCGACTCGCCCATGCCGCCGCGTCCGCCGCGCTGATGCACGAGCCGCTCTACTCGATCGACGAGATGCGCGGGGCGGAGGCGCGCTACCCCGGCTACCCGGAGACCGCGCCGGAGCTGATGGAGCGCGCGGGCCGTGCGGTCGCCGACGAGTGCATCCGCACCTTCCCGGACGCACGACGGTTCGCCGTGGTCTGCGGCGGCGGCTCGAACGGGGGCGACGGCCGCGTCGCGGCGGGATTCCTGCGGCAGGCAGGCCGGGACGCCACCGAGACGGACGATCCTGCGGGCGCGGACGTCGTCGTCGACGCCCTGTTCGGCACCGGATTCCACGGGGCACCGCGGCCCGAGGCGGCGGCGACGATCGAGAGGATCAACGCAGCCGGGTTGCCGGTCGTCTCCGTCGACGTGCCCTCCGGGGTCGACGCGTCGACGGGCGAGATCGCGGGCGCCGCGATCGAGGCCGACCTGACCGTGACGTTCCACGGCGCCAAGGTCGGTCTCGTCGTGGCGCCGGGCCGCTTTCACGCCGGCCGCGTCGTCGTCGCGTCGATCGGCCTCGAGCACACTCCCACGGCCGTCGTGCGGGCGACGGCCGGCGTCCTCGGACGCGTGCCGAGACGCGGAGCGCCGGACTCGAAGTTCACGGCGGGGAGCCTGCTCGTCGTCGGCGGGTCGCCCGGCACGACCGGCGCGCCAGTCCTCACCGCGTCTGCGGCCCTGCGCGCCGACGCCGGCTACGTGACGCTCGCGGTGCCGGACGGCTGCCTGACCGTCGTCGAGACGCTGGCGCTCGAGCCGGTCAAGCGCGGCTTCGCGCATGCCTCGGCTCTCGAGACGCTGGCGCCCGACCTCGAGCGCTCGTCGGCCCTCGCGCTCGGCCCGGGGCTCGGGCGCTCGCCCGAGGCGAGGACCCTCGTCCACGAGCTCCTCGCGGGCTCGTCGCTCCCGGCGGTCGTCGACGCGGATGCGCTCTTCGGGCTCGACCTGCCTGCGCGGGCCGCGCCGACCGTCCTGACCCCGCACGCGGGCGAGCTCGCCCGGCTCCTCGATGTCGAGCTCGAGCTGGGTCTCCGCGCACCGGCTCGAGGCGGCGGCCCGGGCGGCCGAGCGCTTCGGCGCGATCGTCCTGCTGAAGGGAGCCGACACGATCGTCCGCGCGCCCGACGGCGCGACGGTCGTGTGCGACACGGGACCGCCGTCGCTGGCGACCGCGGGCACGGGCGACGTCCTCACCGGCGTGGTCGGCGCGTTCCTCGCAAAGGGCCTCGACGCCACCGATGCCGCGGTCGCCGCCGCGGTCGCGCACGGCCTCGCGGCCGCGGCCGTGCCGCACCAGGCGGGCCTCGTCGCATCCGACGTCGTGGCTGCGCTTCCGTCCGTGCTTCCCTGACCGATCGTCCAGAGACACGCGATCCCCGGGGCGAGCTACCCCTTCCGGGGGAGTGCCGACGCCCTGCGGACGCCGAAGCATCGCCTGCTCAGTCCAAATTCCCCGAAGGAGCAGGCACATGACCAATCGCAAGCGCAGGCGTCGTCTCGTGATCGTTGGGTTGCTCGCCTTCGTGCTCGGCACGACGGGCTTCGCATATGCGGCGAGCCTGACGTTCAACGGCGGCACCGACGCAGGTCGGGCCGGGTCGGGCACCGGCACGATCAGCGGGTACGACGTCACGAGCGTCCACTACACGCTCGACAGCAGCAACCCGGTGAACATCACAGGCGTGCAGTTCCAGCTCACGCCGGACACTGCGACGACGGCGAAGGCCAACCTCAACGGCGGCGCGTGGGCCACCTGCGCACATGCGGGCGGCGTTTGGACGTGCCCCGTCACGGGCAGCGCCCAGGCAGCGGTCAACCTGGGAGTGGCAGCGGCCGACTAGCGGCGCGGAGCAACGGCCGGGGATCGCCTGCGCGGTTCCCGGCCGTCGCCCGCCCAGCGGCAGCTCTCGCAATGACCCGCTCTCCCCGCAGCCTCATCGGCCTCCTCGTCTCCGTCGCGCTGCTCGCGTTCGGCTGGTGGCTCCTCGGGCCCGTGCAGCTCGGAGGCCCGACGGGGTACGCCGTCGTGAACGGGAACTCGATGGAGCCCCATCTCGAGCGGGGCGACCTCGTGCTCGTGCGGACGCGCGACTCGTATGGCGTCGGCGACGTCGTGCTCTACGAGGACGCACGAGTCGGGCGCCCGCGTCCTCCACCGGATCGTCGCGGTCCGGGGCGGGCGCTTCGTCACGAAGGGCGACAACAACGACTTCCGCGATCCGGTGCGCCCTGCGCCCGGCGACGTCCTCGGCGAGCTGTGGGTCTCCGTTCCCGGCGCCGGCGGCGCCGTCACCTGGCTGAAGCAGCCGGTGCATCTCGCGATCCTCCTCGTGATCCTCGCGTTCCTCGGATTCGCGGGGGGCGGCGAAGTCACGCGGCGGCGCCGGCAGGGGGGCGCCCGTCGTCGCGCTCCCCGACCCTCGCGCCCCGACGCGCGGCCGCGCGGCCCTCCCGACGGGTCGACCCTTGCGTGGCGGGCGGTGTCGTCCCTTCTCTCTTCGGCTGTCTCGCGTTCTTGGCGTTCGACCGCGAACGAGACCGCCACCGGACCGTGGCGTCGCTCTACACCCACGAGGGCGCGTTCTCGTACCACGCCGACGCGGAGCCTGACCCGGTCTATCCCTCCGGCACCGTGGCACCACCGGGGCGCCCGTCTTCACGCGCCTCGTCGACGACCTCGACCTCGCGTTCCGGTACCGGCTCTCGACCGCGGCGCCGCTGACCGTCTGCACGGCACCATCGCCCTCGACGCGGTCGTCAGCGACACGAGCGGATGGACGCGGACCCTTCCCGTCGCGCCGAGTCGCCGGTGTCTCCGGGGCCGACGGCGACGGCGTCGGGACGTTCGACGTGCAGGCGTTCGAGGAGCTCGTCGAGAGCGCCCGGGCGCTGACCGAGGCACCGTTCGCGTCGATCACGGTGAACGTCTGCATCCGGTCGTCGACGTCGCCGGCAGGTCGGCGAGACCCCGGTCGACGAGTCGTTCGCCCCCGTGCTGACTCTCTCGTACGACGGAACCACGCTGCGGCCGGTTCCCGGCCCGGACGCCGACCCCGACGCCGCTCCGCCGTACGACCCCCGCCGCGAGGTCCGGCCGGGAGACCGTGACGACGTCGCTCGCCCTCGGGCCGCTCTCGCTACGGGTGGCGGACGCGCGGACGATCGCGTCGCTCGGGATCGGCGTCTCGCTCGTCGCCCTCGGCCTGGCGGCGGGTTGCTCGCGCGACCCGCGCGCGGAACGACGGCTCCGCGGAGCGCATCGCGCGCAAGTACGGCAACCGGCATCGTCCCGGCCCGAGCGACCGTGCCGGCAGAGCGCTGGGTGACCGAGATCGACGACATGGACGCCCTCGTTCGCATCGCCGACGCGTACGAGCGCGTGATCCTCCACGTCGTCGAGAACGGCGAGGACGTCTACCTCGTCGACGACGGTGTCGCCGTCTACCGCTACCGACCGCCGAGTGTGCCCATCGCCGTGGGTGCGGAGCCTCGCGCCGCGTTCTGGTGATCCGCCGGCGTACCACGGCAATGGTGGTCACCGCGCTCCTGGTGCTCGTCGGGGTTGCGACCACCGCCACGAATCTCGTCGCGCCGAGTCGTGCGGGCGTTCGGGTGCGCCCGACGACCGCGAACGAGCTGAAGCCACCGGAGTGCGCCTCGCTCGACCTGGAGGAGATCCGCGTGGCCGGAGGCGGAGGTGGCGCGGGGCATGCCGGGCTCGTCCTGGGGACGAGCGGGAACGATCGAATCATCGGAGGGGGCGGCTCCGACTGCATCGTCGCCGGCGCCGGCAACGACGACATCAACGCCGCGGGAGGCGACGACGTCTGCATCGGCGGAGCGGGCGCCGACACCTTCAAGAACTGCGAGGTGCAGTACCCGTAACGGCGGGGTTCCGCTCGGTCACGCGCGGAACGGCGAGAATGCGGTCATGACCCGCTCGCTCGTCACCGTCGACGTCGGCGCGATCCGCGACAACGCGAGGGCGCTCGCGCGCGTCCTCGGACGCTCGGAGCTGTGGGCGGTCGTCAAGGCCGACGGGTACGGCCACGGCGCCGCGGACTCCGCGCCGTGCAGCGCTCGAAGGCGGCGCGACGACGCTCTGCGTGGCGACGGTCGGCGAGGCCCTCGTGCTCCGCGCGGAGCTTCCCGACGCGCGCGTCGTCGTGCTCGGGCCGACGGCTCCGGCCGATGTCCCGCCGGCCCGTGAGGCGCGGCTCGAGCTGGCCGTCGCAGACGAGCGCCTGCCGGAGGGCGTGCCCCTCCACCTCAAGCTCGACTCGGGCATGGGCCGTTGGGGGCTGGGCGAGCTGCCCGCGCCGGGCGCGGCGGTCGTCGGGCTGATGACCCACTTCGCGACGGCGGACAGCGACCCCGCGTTCGCAGACGAGCAACTCGGCAGGTTCCTCGCCGCGACCGCGGCCTACAACGGACGCGTGACCCGCCATGCGGCGAACAGCGCCGCCGCGCTGACCCTGCCTGCGTCCCGCCTCGACGCCGCCCGCTGCGGGATCGCGCTCTACGGAATCGACCCGCTCGGCGACGGACCCGGCCCGCTTCGGGCTTCGACCCGCGCTCCGCTGGGAGTCGGAGCTCGTGCAGGTCCGGCGGCTCGGCCCGGGGGAGAGCACCGGGTACGGCCGCCGCTTCGTCGCGACGGACGAGACGTGGGTCGGGATCGTCCCGGTCGGCTACGCCGACGGGTTCCGGCGTGACATGTCCGGCACGGAGATCCTCGTCGGCGGCGTTCGCGCGGCGGTCGTCGGCACGGTGTCGATGGACGCACTCGCGGTCAGGCTCCCGGTGCAGGTGGAGCGCGGGGCCCCGGTGACGCTCGTCGGCGACGGCGTTACGCTCGAGCAGCATGCTGCCGTCGCGGACACCATCGGGTACGAGCTCGCCTGCGGGATCAGGGTCGCACACGGGCGAGCCGAGAGGAGGGTCCACGGTGCCTGACCCGGTCGAGCGGCGCCTCGCGCTGCAGGCGTCGCGACACGACGCCTTCGCGGCCCACGTCGTGGAGCTCCTCGCCCCGTTCACCGGCCGCGAGCGCGCGCTCGACGTCGGCTGCGGCACCGGCGCGCTCGCCTTCGTCCTGGCGGAGCACGTCGGCGAGGTCGTCGGCGTGGACGAGCGGGAGGCGTACGTCGAGGCCGCCCGCGACAACGCGCCGCCAGGCTGTACCTTCGCCGTCGCGGACGCCACCGCGCTGCCGTTCCCGTACGGGGACTTCGACCTCGTCGGCTGCGCCCGCGTGCTGCACCACGTCCGGCGTCCCGAGCTCGTCGTCTCCGAGCTCGCGCGCGTCACGCGACCAGGCGGCCGGATCCTCGTCATCGACCAGCTCGGGGACGTCGATCCGATCCGGAGCATGGAGCTCGACCGCTTCGAGCGCGTTCGCGACCCGACGCACTCCCGGCTCCTCCCCGACGCGGACATCCGCGGCTACCTCGACGCGAACGACCTCACCGTCGTCGCCAACACGATCGCCCCTGAGCACCGGGACGTAGAGACGTACCTCGACATCGTCGGCCTCGAGGGCGAGGCGCGCGAGCGTGTCGCCCGGATGGCGCCGGAGTCGTATGACGTCGAGCTCGGCTGGTACGTCGCGGTCAAGCACGGGTAGCGCGCGTGCCGACCCATCAGTAGTCAGACAGACCAACCGTCGGTAGT
Source organism: uncultured Actinomycetes bacterium (assembly GCA_963742625.1). GTDB lineage: Bacteria > Actinomycetota > Thermoleophilia > Gaiellales > Gaiellaceae > Gaiella. The sequence continues at coordinate 213,905 of CAVUMO010000001.1, read as the reverse complement.
CTGTGTGACGCATGATCACGGATGTCAACCCGTTCGTCTACTCGCGTCCCGTCTCGCCGGAGGACGTCGTCGACCGCGAGAACGAGGTGCGCAGGCTCCTGAAGGATGCGGTCGGCGGCCACTACGTCCGCCTCTACGCGCCGCGCAAGTACGGCAAGACGAGCCTCCTCAAGAAGGCGCTCCACGACGGCGAGCGCGACGAAGGGCTGATCCCGATCCTCGTCGACCTGTACCGGGTCTCCTCGATCGCCGACGTCACGGTGCGGCTCGAGCGGGCGTACGCGAAGCAACTCAAGGGCGAGCTCCGCTCGCGGATCGAGGCGTTCCTCCAGCGCACCGGCGTCGGGCTCTCGCTCGGCGCGCTCGGGATCAGCGCCCGCCTCCAGCTCGAGCCCGCGTCCGACCCGTTGCCCGCGCTCCACGCGCTCCTCGAGCTGCCGCTCCGGCTCGAGTCGTCCGGCGGCTACCGCGCGCTGATCGCGTTCGACGAGTTTCAGGACATCGGGCGGATCGACGGGCTCGACGGCCTGCTCCGCAGCCACATCCAGCACCACGGCGAGGTCGCCTCGTACGTGTTCGCGGGCTCGGAGCCAGCGCTGATGCGGCTCCTCTTCGAGACGAAAGAGCGCCCCCTCTACGGCTCGGCGGTGCCGATGCGGCTCGGGCGCCTCGCCGACCGCGACCTCGCCGACTACGTCTCGCTGCGGTTCGAGACGACGGGCCGACGGGCAGGCGAGGCGCTGGGACCGCTGCTCGCGACGGCTCGGGGCCACCCACAGCGCGCGATGCTCCTCGCCCATCGGCTCTGGGAGGAGGTGCCCGAGGGTGCCGAGGCGACGCTCGACCACTGGGACGCCGCCCACTCGGCCGCAATGCGCGAGCTCGAGGCGGAGTTCGACGCCCAGTGGCGCGGGCTCGACGTCTCTCAGCAGAAGACCCTCCGCGCGCTCCTCCTCGGAGACGGATCGCCGTACCGCTCGGCCGCGCTGCGTCGGCTGGAACTGACGAAGGACGTCGTTCGCCGCGCCCTTCCGCGTCTCGCCGCGACCGCGGAGATCGAGGCGCGCGAGGAGGGCGGCTACTCGCTCGTCGACCCGCTCTTCGCCGAGTGGGTCGGGCGGCTCAACGACCGCGCGTTCGTCGTCGATGCGGGCGATCCCTGGACGGGTTGAAGCGCGGACGCCGCCGTAGGCGGCGGTCCGCTTCAGGGATGTGCCCGAGGCCACGGCGCAGCCGTGACCGAGGGAGTTTGCGGCGACCGTTCCGCGCGAGCGGAAGGGCCGCTCGCAGGCTTAGACCGAGCCCGGCCTGTAGTCGGACATCCCGGAGAAGCGCCCGACCACCCGCGGCATCACCGCCTGCGCGATCGAGATCGCCCTGTACGGGAACCACGGGACCGTCACCTCGGCCTTGCCCTTCTCGACCGCGTCGACGACCGCCTTGGCCACGCGGGGAGGCTGGATCACGAACCTCCCGAGCAGCGGGCTCTTGAGCACGCCTTTCTGCGGGAAGCCCTCGGTCTCGACGAAGCCCGGGAGCACGGAGTGCACACGGATGCCGCTCCCGCGAAGCGCGGCGGCGAGCGAGCGCGAGAACGCGAGCTGTGCGTGCTTCGACGCGGCGTAGGCCCCGGCGGGCGCGAAGGCGGCGGTGCCGGCAACGGAGACGAGATTGACGATGTGCGCGCCGCCCTCCTTCGCGGCGGCCTCCAGCCCGGGCATCAGCGCGCGCGTGCACCAGACGCCGCCGAGGTAGTTGACCTCCATCACGCGGCGGACGAGGTCGCGCTCGACCGTGAGGAAGTTGCCGCGCGCCGGCATCCCCGCGTTGTTGACGAGCAGGTGCACGGCGGGGTGCCGCTCGAGGATCCGCGCCGCGAGCGCGTCGACGGCGTCCCGGTCGGCGACGTCGCACAGCTCGACCTCGCCTCCGATCTCGTCGGCAAGGGCCAGCAGCCGGTCCTCGCGGCGTGCGACGAGCACGCATCGCCACCCGCGCTCCGCGAGCCGGCGTGCGATGGCCTCCCCGATCCCAGCCGAGGCGCCCGTCACGACTGCGATTCGCTTGTCGCCTGTCACCGCACGGCAATCTATGCGAAGCAGCTCCGGAGTCGTTGCGTCATGGCACATCGCGCGGTGGCGGCCGAAGGGCGATTCATTCGCCCTGCGAGGCCAAAAAGGCCGCCGCGATGTCGTAAACCAGAAGGAGGGGGTTCGTGGGGGAACCATGGGTTCCCCCACGCACTTTAGGATCGGCGCATGGCAGGCCGGTTCGAGGGAAAGCAGGCGCTCGTGCTCGGCGTCGCGAACAAGCGCTCGATCGCCTGGGCGATCGCCGAGCGGCTCGCGGCCGAGGGCGTGCAGCTCGCGTTCACGTACCAGGGCGAGCGCATCGAGAAGTCGGTTCGGGACCTCGCTGCGACGGTGGACACGAAGCTCGTGACGGAGTGCGACGTGCGCTCCGACTCGGACCTCGACCGCGTGTTCGCGCAGACTGCCGACGCATTCGGCGGCGGGCTCGACGTGCTCGTCCACTCGGTCGCGTTCGCGGCTGCCGAGGATCTCGAGGGCCGGTTCACCGACACGCCGCGTGACCGCTTCTGGATGGCAGTGGACATCAGCGCGTACTCGCTCGTCGCGTGCGCCCGCCGCGCCGAGCCGCTGATGGCGGCGCGCGGCGGCGGCTCGATCGTCACGATGACGTACCTCGGCGGCGTGCGCGCGGTGCCGCACTACAACGTGATGGGCGTGGCGAAGGCGACGCTCGACGCGTCGATGCGGTACCTCGCCTGGGACCTCGGCGCGCGCGGGATCCGCGTCAACGCGATCTCCGCCGGGCCGGTGCGCACGCTGGCTGCCCGCTCGATCGCGGGCTTCACGACGATGGAGGAGATGTTCGTCGAGCGTGCGCCCATGCGCCGCCACATCGAGGCGGCCGACTGCGGCGCGGCGGCGGCATACCTGCTCTCGGACGACGCGAAGAACGTCTCCGGCACGACGCTCTACGTCGACGCCGGGTACCACGCGATGGGCATGTAGAGGCACCCTTTAGACAAGCGGATTTTGGCTCAACCAAGCCGATTAACTTGCTCTAGAGGACCGCCGACGCCGTCCTTGTGTGGACCCGGTGATGACACGAGCTGTCGCCTATTGCGCGACCAAGGATGCGGCCCCATTCCTTCTGCGGGGGATGTACTTCGACTGACCCCTCCTTACCATGCGCTCCGATCGGCAACCGGTCGCAATCGGCGGCAACGGTTTTGGCTCCATTCGCCGCTGGCTGCCACCGGTTGCGACCGCTTGGCTCCATTGATGCTCCATCCCGAGGCGCGAATCGCTGATGTCGAGAGGCTTCGCCGCGTCCTGACTGCAAACCGGGGTGGCTGACCAGGTTCGGCGTCTATTGCGACAACTGGCTGCGGTTCCTGCGGACGAGAATCACGCTCGGGCAGGCCGTCGCCGCGGCGCAATCCGCCCAGACGGGGGAACTCGGCCAGGTAGACCTCGAATACCTCGACAGCCGGCTCGTCTACACCGTGGACGTCGGCAACAGCGAGGTCAAGGTCGACGCCGCAGACGCCACCATCGCCACGATCGTGCCTCGTGACTGACCGCGGCTGGGGGGAGCGGGTCGAGCCCGCTCCCCCCAGCACCGAGAAGGACCGCCACAGAATCCACGCGCATCGACTGGCGTCACGCAGGGGCGAGGTTCAGACGTCGCGGTGTCGGAGCAGGAGGGCGGCGAGCGCGATGGCTGTCGCGGTGTAGGCGCAGAGGACGCCGAAGCCGGTCCAGGGTGCGAGCTGGTCGCCGCGGTGAAGACGCATTATCGCCTCGCCGGCTTGGAGCGGGACGTAGGGCGACGCGGCGGCGTTCCAGCTCGTGGGGAGGACGTTCATCAGCGGTGGGAGAACGAACATCAGGCCGGCGAAGGTGGCGATCCCGCCTGCGGTGTTACGGACGATTGCGCCGAGCGCGAGACCGAAAAGGCCGATCACGGTGAGGTAGAGGCCGGCACCGAACACGACTCTGGGCACGCCCGCCACCGTGAACGCGATATCGATATGGCGTCCCGACAGGATTGCCTGTGAGACGAAGAAGCCGACCACGACGGCCGGCGTCATCAGGGCTGCTACGACGAGCGCGTAGACGGCTCCCTTCGCCCAGAGGACGGGCAGTCGGCGGGGTACAGCCGTCATCGAGGCGCGGATCATTCCCGTTGAGTATTCGGCGGTGATCACCAGCACTCCGAGAACGCCGATCGCGAGTTGAGCGAGCTGCACACCGGCGAGGCTGACGTCGAGAGGTTGGAACTCCGCGCGATCGTGCGCGTTCATGTGCGGCCAGTGGTTGGAGACGACCGCGGCGGCAATTGCGGGGATGGCGATCGTGGCGACGAAGGCCGCAGCCAGAGACCATGTCGTCGAGCGAACCGACCGGAGCTTCGTCCACTCCGAGACGATGACGCGCAGCTGCGTGACACGACCTGTGCGCTCGAGCCGGGGAATCCGTTGCGCGGGTGCAAGCGTGCTCACGCGGCAACTCCCGCGGCGGGCTGCTCTCCGTCGACGAGCGCCGCGAACTCGAGTTCGGAGCGGGTCAGGCTCATGAATGCCTCCTCGAGCGACGCCTGCTGCGGCGTCAGCTCGTGGATCGCGATCCCGTGGGCTGCTGCTGTGTCGCCGACCTGCTCGACCGTGAGCCCCTGTACCTCGATGGCTCCGCGGTCACCGCTCGACACCGTGACGCCCGGCGCCTCGAGCAGCGAGCGAAGCCGCGCCTGCTCCGGTGAGCGGACGAGCACGACCTTTGCCGAAGCGCGCGCGACAAACTCGTCGGCGCTCGTGTCCGCGATCAGCCTGCCGCGCCCGATCACGATCAGGTGATCGGCTGTGAGCGCCATCTCGCTCATCAGATGCGAGGACACGAACACGGTGCGTCCCTCGGCGGCGAGGCCCTTGAGCAGGTGGCGCATCCAGTGGATGCCCTCCGGGTCGAGGCCGTTCGCAGGCTCGTCGAGAATCACAGTCTTCGGGTCTCCGAGCAGCGCCGTCGCAATCCCGAGCCGCTGCCCCATACCGAGCGAGAACTGGCCGGCCCGCTGACGTGCCACGTCGTGAAGCCCGACGAACTCGATCAACTCCTGCACGCGGCGCTTCGAGATCCCATGCGTTTGCGCGAGAGCGAGCAGATGGTTGTACGCGGAACGGCCAGTGTGGACCGACCGTGCCTCGAGCAGCGCGCCGACCTCGTTCAACGGCGCGGCGAGATCACGGTAGTGCCGACCGTTGACCGAGACATCACCCGCGGTCGGCCCGTCGAGACCAAGGATCAGACGCATCGTGGTCGACTTGCCGGAGCCGTTGGGGCCAAGAAAGCCGGTCACGACGCCGGGCTCGACAGTGAACGAAAGGTCATCGACCGCGCGCTTCGAGCCATATTCCTTCGTCAGGTTGCGAGCCTCGATCACCGAGCCCAAGGTACCGAGCCGATTGCCAGCAATTCTGAACGCCACCTGACAGCCACGCCCCGGCAGGTGGCCTCTAGACCGTGAGCGCGAGCCCACCGGGGCCGTATCCGCCCACGGAGGCGGCCTCGAGACCCGCGGCGGCGATCCGTTCGACTATCAGCGGGAGCGCTGCGGTGGTCGCCCGCCAGCTTCCGTATGCGCCGTAGTGGTCAGCGTCGTGGAGCAACACGACGTCGCCCGCACGGAGTCGTGTGGTGGCGTCATCGGCGATCGTCGAGGCCGTGGCGGCGTGTTTCCAGTCGCGCCCCCACTTCGACCACAGCAGCGGCTCGAGACCGAGACCGCGGATCAGCCGCAGTCCGGTCAGGCTGAACACGCCGTGCGGGGGACGGTAGAGACGCGGCCAGCCGCCGGTCGTCGCCGCGATGGTGTCGAGTGCGCGTCGAGTGTCGTCGGCGAGCAGAGCGCGACTCCACTGGCGGCGCGTTTGGTGCCGGTAGCCGTGGACGGCGACCTCGTGGTTAGCAGCTGCGATCTCGCGGACGAGCTCCGGGTGCTTTGCTGCTTGCTCGCCGGTGACGAAGAACAGAGCGGGCGCGCCGGCACGGTCGAGCGCTTGGAGCACGGCCGGCGTGCCCTGCGAGTGTGGGCCGTCGTCGAAGCTGAGCAGGACGCCGCGGCTGCTCGGGAGCCTCGTCGGGATCCCAAGGGCGCTTGCTGCTTCCGGGAGGACGGCTGCCGTCGCGGGCGCCCATTGTGCGACGAGGGCGCCACCGGCCGCGAGCGCCAGCGAGCGCCGTACGGTCACGACGAGTGCTGTGCCGAAGTGAGCCGCTGCACGGACGAGATTGCGAGCCCGGCGCTCTCGACTCGCCGAATCGACGCGAGCAGATGGGCTTCGTCGTGGTCGCGATCTGGCGCGAGAGTGGCGACGACCACCTCTCCGGCATGGAGCGAGCCGCGGTTGCGCCCGCAGGCTGCGAGGTCGCAGCCGGCCTGAAGGGGCGCACCGCCGAGCTTGCGGGCGAGCAGGTAGTCGATGATCGTGAAGCCCTCGCGGGGAGCGAGGTAGTAGAAGTGCCCGCTGAGCTCGTAGCTGGCGAGCTGCCGCCGCAGCTGACGGCGTGCGTCGAAGGTGGCGGTGACGCCACTGGCGCTGAGTTCCGGAATCGGGTCGAGGCCGGCCGCGCGTAAGGCGGCGATATCCTTGGCCGTCAGCGGCGCTGACGCCGCGACCGAGACCCGAAGATGGGCCCTCCGGGCGATCGGCGCCAGGGTGAGCAGGTCGCTCGGCTGGCCGCGGACAACGACCGCCACGGCGTCCCGTGCCGTGGGGAGCCCGGTGCTCTCGGGTAGCGCGAGCGCCGCGGCGACCATGGGATAGGTCGCGTCGCTGGCGAAGAGCGCAAACAACATGACCGCGAGGACAGCCGCGGTCGTCGCCGTTCGCGCCAGCCTGGCCTGCAGCCGAACCGCGACTCGTGGCACAACGGTCAAGACGATGCTGGCCGCGTCGCGGCCGTGTGCCAGCGCGACAGAAGGCCGCGCGGCCGTACCGGTAAGCGCTGCCCGCAGCTCCACGTGCGAGCGAGCGTGCGCGACGAGGCCGAGCGCCGCCATCTCCCGGGCGAGAAGCGGTGTATGACCGGACGGCCCGCCGTAGGCGACGATCGGACAGCCGCAGGCGAGCGCCTCGAGGCAGGTAACCCCGCCGGTCGAGTGCACCAGCACGTCCGCGGCTGCGAGCAGGTCGCTCATCGTGTCGATGAACCCGAGCACCGTCACCCGCGGTTCGCTGTCGAACGCGCGCTCCAGACGCACGCGGCTCGCTTCGTCGCGGCCGGCGAGGCAGACCACCGACACGTTGTCGAGCTCGAGAGCCGTCTCGACCGCGCCGTCGAGATCCCCGACCGCCCAGCCGCCACCCGAGACGACGACAAGCGTTCCTCCCGTCGGGAGGCCCAGCGCCTGCCGGGCCTCGGCGGCCGATCGCGGGGTCAGGAACTGCGAGGCGACCAGCGGCGAGACGGGACGCGCGCTGCCGCGGCCGGCGATGCGCTCGACGCCCGCCACGAGGCTCTCGTGCATCACGAGGTGCAAGTCGACACCCTTGTCCGCCCACAGCTCGAGTCCGGCGAAGTCGGTGATCGTCGCGCACACCGGCACGCGCACCTTCCCGCGCAGGCGCAGGCAGCCGAGGATCGTCGTCGCCACCGGCCAGGTCGAGACGATCACGTCCGCCGGGTGACGGCGGACGAGCCGCAACAGCCCGCGCGAACCCGCCAACGACAACCCAGCCCGCGCGAGCGAGCGCAGCAGGCGGCTGCGCCGGAGCGCGCCATAGAGGAACCCGAACAGCCACGGCGCCGACCTCAGCTGCCAGCGGTAGGCATCGTTCAGCAGCCAGCGCAACGGCAGCCAGAGCGCGGCAAGGGCATCGCAGACGACCACCTCCGCACCCTCGTGCCCGCGGGAAATGTCCTCCGACAACGTCCGCGCCGCCGCCACGTGCCCCTCGCCGACCGGCGCCGTCACCACGAGCACGCGGACAGCCGACCCGGTGGTGCCCGGTCGTTCGGACGGCCCGGACATCACGTGGAGGACACGACCGGATCCGGGCGAGAGCCGCCACAGGCCGGAGTAGTCTCGTGCGATGGCGCACCGGGCTCGTCCTTGAGCGCCGAGCTCACGAGCGTCGTGCTGCTCGGAATCGGCTGCGCCGCGAACCCCTGGGGGATCATGATCGCCGTCCTGTTGCTCGACGCCAGACGGGGACACGGCATCGTCTGGGCGTATGTGGTCGCCTGGATCGGCGCGATTGCCGTGGTTCTCACGGCCCTGCTCGCGGGCTTCGGCGCGATCTTCGAGTCGGGCTCCGACAGCGCCACGACAGCGGCTGCGGTGGTCGAGCTGATCCTCGGCCTGGCCCTGCTGGGCTGGGGACTCCAGCGGCTGCTCGGGGCTCGTCGCGCCTCCGCAGCCGCCTTCCCTGCACATCCGTCGGCAGCCGCGCAGCTGCCGGGCTGGCTTCGCGCGATCGAAAACATCTCCTACCTCGCCGCCTTCCTAGTCGGGATCTACTCGGCCACGTACCCGCTGGTGATCGCCGCTGCCGGCGAGATCCTGCGCGCGGACGGCAGCACGGCCGAAACTGTCGCGCTCGCGGTGCTCTTCGTCCTGCTCGGATCCTGTTCCGTCGTCGCGGTGGCCGCCCTGGGCACATTCGCGCCCCACCGCTCGGCCCCGCTCCTCGAGCGCACACGCGCCTGGCTAACCCTGCATAACCGCGCCGTGATCACCGCCATCCTGCTCGTCCTCGGGGTCTCCGTCACCGCCCGCGGCCTCACCGGGCTGAGCTGAGCCCCATCGTCGACCGGGCTGCAGCACGTCGAGGTCATCGCCAGATGCCCCTGATCTCGGGCGCCACGCGGGAGCGACCGAGCAGCGGCAGGCCCCACGCACGCTCGATCGTCCCTACCAGCGCGTAATGGTCGAGCGGCGCCGAGGAGCGCGATGCGCGGCGCACGAGCGGCCCCAGAACCAGAGCGGGCACGTGGCCGCCTCCGCCCTCGTCCGAGGTCCCCTCGTCGAACACGACGAACACGACCCCGTGCCGGAGTGCGTTGCTGCGGAGCAGCGGCGCCAGGAAGTCGCCAAGCCACGCGTCCCCGGTCGCGACGGGACAGTCATGCATGTCGTGGCACAGGTCGGGAACGACGAGTGCGAAGTCGGGAAGCCGGCCGGCCCTCATGTCCGGGGCGAACGCGCCGAGTGGGACGATCCGGCGCAGCCGACCCGGCCGTGAGGCGACGTCCGTGAAGTACAGGAACGGGTTGTGCTTCTTGGCGTAACGCCCGGCCCCTGTTCCGGTAAAGCCGGGACGCGGGAGCCCCTCGGCGTACGTCTTCCATGTCCTACCGGAGCGCTCGAGCGTGTCGGCCAGGTTCGGTGCGCTCACCCCGCAGCTCAGGCAGTCGTTTGTGACCCCATGCGTGGAGCCGGAGACGAGGGCGAGGTAATTCGGCAGGCTCGGATGCGCAACGGCCCGGTAGTTCGTGAGCATGGCGTAGCGCCGGGCAAGGCCTTCGAACGTCGGAGCGTCCGGACGGCCGATGACCTGTCCGAACTCCTTGTTCTCGAGCACGATGAGGACGACGTGGTCGAAGTCAGGCAGCGCGTTGCCGGAGTCGGCGCGGTCAGCCGCGGATGCGACGCCCCCCGGGATCGCGACCGCCGCGAACAGCGTCGCGAGTGCACCGGCGAACAGCGGCCAGCGCCGACGGACCGCGGCGGGCGCCGATGAAGAGGAGACGACCGCGTGTCTCGTGCCGGAGAACGTGTTCGATGCGATACGCCCTTGCACTGCAGGGATCATCGTGAGGAGCGTGGACAACGGGCCGAACCTCATGGCCCGGCCCGAGCGACGAACGAGTCGTCTCAACGGAGGACACCGGTGTGGCCGAGTGAGAAGCGCCCGGGCTGCGGCCAGACGCAGAGGCCGTGCGGGCCTGCGCCGACGGCGACGCGCGCCAGCAGCCGCCCGTTGCGTGTCGAGATTGCATAGACCGCGCCGTCGTAACGGCCGGACAGCCAGAGGACCCCACCGTCGGCGGAGACGCCGCCCATGTCGGGGCTGCCGCCGGGGATCCGCCACGTCGCGACGACGCGGCGGCTCCGAAAGCTGACCACCGACACGGTGCCGGCGCTCCGGTTGCTGACGTACAGCAGCTTCGCGTCGCGGCTCGGGTACAGCCCGTGCGCGCCGGCACCCGTGCGCAGGAAGCCGCGCACGCGGAACCGGCGAGCGTCGATCTCCCAGACCCCGTTGGCGTGCATGTCGGCGACATAGAAGATGCGGCCGTCCGGAGACAGCTTGACGTCCTGCGGCATCCCCGACGGGCCGTCGGGTAGGTCGAGCGTACGGAGTACCTGCTGCCGCCGGACGCTGACGACGACCAGCTGCCCGGAGAACTCGCAGCTCGCTAGGAGGAAGCGCCGGTCCGCGCTGAAGTCCATGTGGTCGACGCCGAGGCACGGCACTGCGAGCGAGTGCCGGAGCGCGAAGGTGTGCGGGTCGCGGAAGTCCAGCCGGTGGAGCCGTTCGGCGACCACGATCGCGAAGCGTCCGTCGGGAGAGAAATACAAGTTGTACGGGTCCTCGACCGGGATCCGCGCCCCGGGCTTGCCCGTGCGGGGATCGATCGGCGTCAGGCTGTTGCCGGCGTCGTTCGTGACGTAGAGGCGCCGGAGATCCCAGGACGGCACCACATGCTGCGGAAGGCCTCCGACCGCGAAGTGCCGGACGACTCGGAGGGTGCGCGGGTCGATCACGTCGACCGTGTCGCTCCTCGAGTTCGGCACGTAGACCAGCGGTCGGGCGCGACGCGCTGCGCCGGTGAGCATGCCTCGGCCGTCGAAGGCATAGACGTTCCCGGCCGAGGTGGAGGGGCCCTGACGTTGCCGCGCCTGATGCGCCGCGGCGGCGGCCCGCGGTCGAAGCTCGTCGATCGTTGACACCGTGCCGCCGTTGCCACGACCGCCCGCCAGCAGGATCCGATCGCCGAGGGAAACCGCCGCAAGGTCGGAGCGAGGAGACCTCAGCAGTCCCGCGGCCCGGATTCGCCTCGTGCGCGGGTCGATCGCCACGATCCTCGCGGTCGGTGTGCCGACCGCGGCACTGCGCCCGCCGATGACGTAGGCGACACCGCCGAGCGCCGCGGCTGCGGCATGCGTCGTGACGGCCGGCAACCTGCCGATTCGCGCTACACGGGCCGAGCCGGGCCGATACGTGAGCACGACGTCGCTCGCCGAGCCGGTCTCGAGCGAGCCGCCGGCCACGACGAGCCTCCCGGCCGCCGCGGTGACGGCCGCATAGCGGAGCGCAAACGGCAGACGCGCGACGACGCGCGGCGGGGCACCGGGTTGCCAGGCGATGATCGTGTCCAGCCAGCGCGTACCCGTGTAGCCGCCGACCACGTACGCGGTGCCGCGGATCACCGTTGCCGCCTGGTCGGAGCTCGGCGAGGGCAAGCGAGCGACGACCGCTCCCGAACCTCCTCCGACCGGGACACGGACGATCCCGTCGCTTTGCGCACCCGAGGCCGTTCCCCCGCCGAACACGTAGACGAGGCCGCCTATCCGCACCGCCGCCGCGTCGTGCACTGCCGTGGGCAACCGTCCTGCCGCGCGGTCTCCCCTCGCCGTGGCGACCCTGACATCGGCGCGCGAGGCGTCCGCCGCGGTCAACCCGCCGAGGAGCATCGCCGTGTCTCCGAGCGGCACCGCCGCGGCGTCCTGCACCGGGGCGGACAATCTCCCCGTTTCCCGCTCGACGAGCACGATAGTCGGTGACGCCGACGCATTCCGCGTTGCCCGATGCCCCGTGCTCGTGCCGGTCGCAGTCGTGCTCCGAGCGGTCGTGCCGCCACGGGTCCAGTTCACGATCGCCGCGACCGCGACTACTGCGACGACCGCGCACGAAAGCGCGATCAGCGGCACGCGCCGCCGGCGTGGCGGGGGAGCCGGAGAGTGGGGCCCGTTGGCCGTCAAAGCGGCGCGCGTGCCTCGAGCAGGTAGCCGGTGAGCGCCACCGAGAGCACGAGGGCGACAGCATCGTCCTCGGCGGCGGCGAGTGGAACCGCCCAGCTCGCGTACCAGGGCAGAATCCACGGTGTCGCGAGCAACAGGAGAACCGTCGCAAGGCCGAGGCGCGCGCGCCCACTCCGCGCAACGACGACGAGCGCGGCGTAGGCGACGACAAAGGCGATCACGAGCGCACCCGAGGCGAGCACCTTTCCGATACCTGTCCCCGCGAGCAGATGGGGGATGCTCGTCGCCGACCCGCTGGCCACGTCGTGGCCGACCGGGCCGAACGCGCCCAGCCATCTGTCGCCGTAGAGGATCGAGGCGACAACCGACACCGCGAGGGAGGCGGCGGCGAAGCCCACGTAGCCGAAGCGTGGGCCGTGATGCCGAACCGAGGTGCGGAGGGGGAGCAGGAGGAGTGGGACCCACTTGACGGCGACCGCGACCGCCCACAAAGCGCCCGCCAGATGGCGTCGGCCGCGCTGGTCGAGTGCGAGCGCACCGACCAGCGGCACCATCATCCAGACGTCGTTGTGACCGCCACCCCCGAAGTGCATCGCGAACAACGGATTCCAGCCGACGGCCACGGCGGCGAAGGCCGGGCGCGGCGACACGAGCGCCACAAGCAGCGCCAGCGCGACGATCCCCGCCGCCCCCGCGGTCTTGAAGAGGTTGCGCGCAGCCGACGGTGAAGCGCCGACGACGAGCGCTCCGCCCTCGGATGCCGCCGTGAAGAGAGGCCCGTATGCCGAGGTCGTCTGCCGCCATGGGCCCGCGACGGAGGAGTAGGCAGGGTCGTGAAGGAAGCGGAGCGGAGGATCGCGGTAAGGGTTGCCCCCGTCGACGGCGGCGATGCGCGCGTAGTCCCAGTAGGCCCCGGCGTCCTGAGACAAGAGCAGCGGGCTCGCAAGCGGGATCGCCTGTACGAGCGCGGCGATGACCAGAACCGGGGCGAGCGGCGCCTGCGTAAGCGACAGGACGAGGAGCGCGGCGACGTAGGAGAGGAACGCGGCGCCGATCGCGAGGTAGTACGCATCGACGCGCGGGTGTCGCGCGGCCTCCGGCGGCAGGGTTGCGGCGGCGGACGCGGCGAGCGCCACGAACCCGACCGCGCTCAGACCCGCGAAGAGGACGACGGGTCTCGACCGTTGCGTCGCGGATGCGGCGACGGGGAGGGCGTACGCCACGGCACCCGAGTCTGCACCCGGGCACCTGAACGGCGTCTGACTGCCCAGTGTCGCTCCGACGCCGGTCGGTGTCTCCGCTCCGGCCCGCGGTCAGGTCGCGTTCAGGTGGCCTTCGCCAAGCTGCCGTGCCATGGCGAGCGCCAGGACAGAGATCGCACCGACCCGCTTCGAGACCGAACGCCGGGGAGAGGTCGGGCGTCGGATGCTGAACAAGGTACCCGAGGTGACTCTGTACTTCTGGGTCATCAAGGTGCTTTGCACCACCGTCGGCGAGACAGCGGCCGACTTCCTCGACGGGACGCTCGGGCTCGGGCTGAGCAAGACGACATACGTGATGTCGGCCGTGCTCATCCTCGCGCTCGTGTGGCAGTTCCGCCTGAGGGCCTATGTGCCCTTCGTCTACTGGCTCGCGGTGGTGCTGATCAGCATCGTCGGCACCCTGATCACCGACAACCTGACCGACAACTTCGGCGTCTCGTTGGTGATCACGACGATCGTCTTCTCGATCGCCCTCGCGGTCACGTTCCTCGTCTGGTACGGGTACGAGCGGACGCTGTCCATCCACACGATCTTCACGACCCGGCGCGAGGGCTTCTACTGGCTGGCGGTGCTGTTCACCTTCGCGCTCGGGACCGCCGCGGGGGACCTGACGGCCGAGCGGCTCGGGATCGGCTACTGGCAGTCGGCGCTGATCTTCGGCGCGATGATCGCGGCCGTCTACGTCGCCCACGTCCGCTTCGCGCTCAACCCGATCCTCGCGTTCTGGATCGCCTATGTGCTGACGCGGCCGCTCGGAGCCTCGATAGGCGACTACCTCTCTCAGCCCAAGGACGAGGGTGGGCTCGGCCTCGGAACGACGGTCACGAGCGTGGTCTTCCTGCTCACGATCCTCGGGATCGTCGCGTTCCTCACCGTCACCCGACGCGACCGGATCGAGTCGACGACCGAGTCGTACGTCCCTGCGCAACCCGGCCTCGCGCGCATCCTCGTCGTCGCCAACAAGACGACCGCCACGCCCGCGCTGGTCGAGGCGGTGCGGAAGCGCGCGGCGACCGGGCCGGCGGAGTTCGTGATGCTCGTGCCCAACCCCGCACATCTCGCCTTCGACCGGGCGAGCGCGGACGCGGACGAGGGTGAGCGTCTGCTCGAGGACTCGTTGCCGGTCCTGACACGCGCGGCAGGAACCGACATCGAGGGCCGCGTCGCCATGAGCCCGAACGCATTCGACGACATCGTTGCCGAGCTAGATCAGCGTGAGTACAGCGAGATCATCCTCGAGACGATCCCGTCCCACGTCTCCCACTGGCTGCATGTCGACCTGCCGCAACGGCTGGCGGGTCTCGGCTATCCGCTGACGACGATCCCCGCGACCCACTGAGCCGTCGCGGGTCGCGTTCAGGCGGCCGTCAGGGACACCGGTGCAAGCTCGAACGGTGAGTGCTCGCTCCCTCCCGGGTGCCGTCGCCGCGCTCGTGACCCTCGCCGTCGCGACGGCCGGTTTCAGCGGAGGGACGGGAAGCACGTCGGATGGGACCGTCGCGGGAGACGATCACCGACTACTCGCTGGGTGTCGGTGATCTCCTCCGTCTTCGCGTGCTCGATCTCGCGAGCGGGCGATTCCACTCGTCCCGTTTCACGTGGTGGGCATCGTTCAGGAGTTCCCGTCGGCACCGAAAGACTCGTTCATGGTCGCCAACCTCCGCTACCTGCTTCGCTCCGCCCGCGACGGCGGCGCCAACGTCGTCTTCGTACGGGCGTCCGGCGACCCCGTCGCCGTCGCCGGACGCGTCGCGGCGGCGACCCGGAGCGCGGGGACCTCGGTCCGCAACATCAGGCAGCAGGCCGTGCAGACCGTCAGTTCGATCACGACGGTCGACCTCTCCGGAATCTCGCGGATCGAGAGCGCGTTCGCAGTGATCCTCGCGGGCCCGGCGATGGGCCTCTTCGTCGCGATCGGGGTTGCCGAGCGGCGACGCGAGTTCGCGACGATGGCAGCGATCGGCGCGTCGCTGCGCTCCATCTCGGCGTTCGTGTGGTCGGAGGCGGCCATCGTGCTCGGCGCAGGGTTCGCGCTCGCCGCCGTGCTCGGCTGGCTGCTCGCCGCGATGCTTGTCGCGATGCTGCGGCATGTGTTCGATCCGCCGCCGGACGCGCTCTCGATCCCCTGGTCGTTCCTCGTCATGCTCGCCGGGGCGGCCCTCGCAGGCGCCGGCGCGGCCGGGGCGATCGCAGTACGCCAGATCCGCTCGCTGCCGCTCGGGGAGATACTGCGGGAGCAATGATCGAGCCTCGCGTCATCCTGCTGGAAGACGACGACGAGCTTCGCTCGATCGTCAGTCGCGGCCTGCGCGAGGAGGGGTTCGCGGTCTCGACCGCGGTGAGTGCGGTCGAGTTCGTGCGTCAGGTGGATGCCGGCGAGGCCGACGCCCTGGTGGTCGACATCGGGCTCCCCGACGCGGACGGCCGCGACGTCGTCCAGGCGTTGCGGGCGCGCGGCGTCGGCATGCCGGTCATCTTCCTCACCGCGCGCGACGCGCTCCCCGACCGGCTCGCCGGCTTCGCCTCGGGTGGCGACGATTACCTGACGAAGCCGTTCCACTTCGCCGAGCTGGTCGCACGACTCCAGGCGCTGATCAAGCGGGGCGGGTCGGAGTCGGCTCTTGTGGTAGGGGGCATGCGCCTCGATCCGGCGAGTCACGACGCCTCATGTGGCAGCCGCAGCGTGAAGATGACGCCGACCGAGTTCCGGATCCTGGCACGCCTGGGGGCCGCGCCAGGCGACGCCGTCCGCCGGCGCGAGCTCGTCCGCGGCGCGTGGCCGCACGGCGCGATCGTCCACGACAACACGCTCGATGTGTACATCGCGAGGCTTCGTCGAAAGCTCGCGACACTTCCCGGCGCGCCGGAGATCGTGACCGTTCACGGCGTCGGTTACTCCCTGCGATGAGGCGGCCGCGGCTCGGCGTACGCGCGAGGCTCCTGCTCGCGGTGATCGCGGCCGTCGCCCTCGCGCTGGTCGTCTCGGTGGCGGCGTTCACGCTTCTGCTCTCGCACCGTCTCTCGGCCAGCGCCACCTCGCTGGCGCGATCGCAGGCGCAGGCGGCGCTCTCGTCGCTCGAGGTCCGCGAAGGTCGGCTCGTCGCCCCCGAGGCAGCCGACCAGGGAACCCGGCCGGGGCAGGTGTGGGTCTTCTCCGGCCTGCGGCAGCTGGAGGCGCCGAACGCGTCGGCCGACCTATCGGCCGCAGCCCGGGCGCTGGCGCGCAGCCCGGAGCGGGCGAAGAACGTGGGCGAGCAGACGCGGCTCTACGCACTGCCGGTGGTCGAGAACGGCACGCGCTTTGGGACGGTCGTCGCAGCCGTGTCGCTCGACCCGTACGAGGACACCGAACGCACCGCCTTCGTCGGCGCCTTGATCCTCGCCGGGCTCCTGCTCGGGGCCGTCGCGCTGCTCTCGCGCTGGATGCTCGGGCGCGCACTCGAGCCGGTCTCTCGCATGACCGCCGACGCCGTCGCGTGGAGCGCGACCGATCTCGATCGCCGCTTCCACGTCGGCGAGCCGTACGACGAGCTCACGCGCCTTGCGGCGACCCTCGACGACCTGCTGGAGCAGATCGCCGCCAGCCTCCGACACGAGCAGCGATTCACGGCCGAGCTGTCGCACGAGCTCCGTACCCCGCTCGCGCGGATCAGCGGCGAGACGGAGCTGATGCTTCGTCGCGACCGGACCCCGGACGAGTACCGCGAGGCGCTCGTCTCGATTCAACGCAGCGCCGACACGATGGCGCGGACCGTCGAGGCGCTCGTCGCCGCCGCGCAGCAGGAGGCAGGACTGACCCGGACCACGTCTGACGTGCGGGACGTCGTCGCGACGGCGATCGGCAACGCGCGCCAGAACGGCGTCACGGTCGACATCGGGGTGTCGCTTCCCGAGGAGCCCGTCCGCGTCGCCGTCGACGGAGAGCTCGCCGAACGGATGCTCCAACCACTGCTCGACAACGCGACACGCTACGGCCGGTCGAGCGTAAGGGTCACCGTCGACCGCACGTCGACCGTCGCCTCGATCGGCGTCGACGACGACGGGCCCGGCGTCCGCGGCGACGAGCGCCACACCATCTTCGAGCCGGGTACCCGTGGGCGCGCCGCGTCAGGGCAAGACGGCGCCGGGCTCGGGCTCGCGCTGGCCCAGCGACTCGCGCGCAGCGCGGGCGGTGCGATCACCGCAGAGCCCAACGACGCGGGCGGCCGGTTCACGCTGAGGCTTCCGCTCGCCCCGTGATTCGCCGGGGCACGTCGACCACGACGACCGCACCATCCTGATGCTCTCGACGGTGCCGCTCGCGTCGATCACGAGCTACATCGACCAGCACCCGCAGCAGGCACTGCTCCTGCTCTTCGTGCTTCTCCTACTGGAGTCGTTCGGCCTTCCGCTCCCGGGCGAGACCGCGCTCATCGCGTGTGGCGTCCTCGCGTCGCAGGGCGCGCTGTCGATCGGCTGGGTCATCGCAGTGGCCGCGATCGCCGCAATCCTCGGGGACAACCTCGGCTACTGGACCGCCCGCGTGGGCGGCCGCGCTCTCCTCGACCGCTATTCCGTCACCAGACGCTACGCACAGCGATACCTCCCGCGCGGCGAGCGATTCTTTGCGAAGCACGGAGGCAAGACCGTCTTCATCGGCCGCTTCGTCGCCGTCCTGCGGGTCACAGCCGCCTGGATCGCCGGACTCTCACACATGGATTGGTGGAGGTTCCTCGCATGGAACGCTGCCGGCGGGATCGTCTGGGCGACGCTCGTCGGGCTGATCAGCTACTTCGTCGGGAGCGCTGCGGCCAAGGCGATCGGCACCTACGGAGCGATCGCAACAGGCGGGACCATCCTCTTCACCGTCATCGGACTGCTCATCGTGCGGCACGTGGAGAAGCGTGTGACGGACGAGGATCCGGACAAGGGACCGTCACCGGATTGATCTATCCGGCGCACGGCGCGCCACGTCGATGCCACAAGCACGCACCGCGCCGCGCCCGCTATTGCAGCTAGCGCCAGATGCCCGTGATCTGTGGTGAGGCGCCGGAGCGTCCGAGAAAGGGCGGTGCTGAGATTCCCGGCGATGTAGGCGATGGCACGTCCGCGTCGAGTGATTTGGATATTCCTCTGCCTCACGCGATGGGCATGTAGCCAAGGCGCCTGGCGGCGCACACCGCGCAACTCCGGTGCTACAGTCGGCGACGGCGTAAGGACAGCCTTACACCGATCGTCAGGAACCCCGGCGCACATGTCCCAGACGCAGATCCTCGTCCTCGGCGCGATCGCCGGCCTCACCATCTTCATCGGCCTCCCGGTCGGTCGGCTGGGTCGGCTCCCGATCTCGGCGAGCACGTTCCTGGCAGCGACGGCGACCGGGATCCTCCTGTTCCTGCTCTGGGACGTCCTCGCCGCGGGGGTCGAGCCGGTCGAATCGGCCCTGACGGCCGCCGCGGTCGACCACGACGGCGGCTGGGGACGGTTCGCGTGGCTGGCCGTGCTGCTCGGCGGCGGCTTCGTCGTCGGCCTGATGAGCCTCGTGTACTTCGACGAGCTGATCGCACGGCGTCGGCGCGCCGGGGGCCCGTACAGCGTCGGCGCCGCCGTCGCGGTCGAGGCGGAGGCGCCGCGTTCCGGGATGGTGGGCATGCTCTCGCCGGCCCAGTCGCTCTCGCTGATGATCGCCACCGGCATCGGGCTGCACAACTTCTCCGAGGGCCTCGCGATCGGGCAGTCGGCCGCGTCCGGGGAGATCAGCCTGGCGCTGATGCTCGTCATCGGTTTCGGGCTGCACAACGCAACCGAGGGCTTCGGCATCGTCGGACCGTTCGCGACGAGCGACGAGCGGCCGTCGTGGGGCTTCCTGTTGCTGGTCGGGCTGATCGGCGGCGGCCCGACGTTCTTCGGCACGCTCCTCGGCCAGACCTGGGTCAGCGAGGCGCTCTCGGTCGCGTTTCTCGCCCTCGCCGCCGGCTCGATCCTCTACGTCGTGATCGAGCTGCTCGACGTCTGCCGCCGCGCGGGCCGCAAGCGCCTCGTCGCCTGGGGCCTGATCCTCGGGCTGACGCTCGGCTTCGCGACGGACTTCGTCCTTGTCGCCGCCGGCGCCTGACGCGCCTCAGTCGGTCTCTGCCCCGCGCAACGACCGCGCGTAGCGTCGCGCATGCTCGGCGTACGCCTCGTCGAACAGCCTCGCCGAGGCGTCGCGGCCCACGACCGCCGCGCTCGTGATCACCGGCGGCATCGCGCCCCGCTCGACGAGGCGGCGGGCGGTCTGCGCCTTGAGCTCGTTCACGAGCGCGACCGCGGCCAGCGTCGAGCCCGGCGCGACCGGGGTCTCGAGCCCCTCGATCTCGACGAGCGCGTCCCCGGCCGGCGTGCCGAGGTCGAGGACGACATCCGCGACGTCGAGCAGGCGCCCTCCGGCGTGGGTCGGCTCGCCCGCGCGCGACTGCGCGACCGAGGTCACGGCGACGACGACGAGTCCCCGTTCCTTCGCCCCGAGCGCCATCTCGATCGGCACGGCCGAGAGCCCGCTCGCCGAGAAGACGATCATCACGTCGGTGGGGCGCAGCTCGTAGTTCGCGAGGATCGCCTCGGCAAGCCCGGGCGTCCGCTCGATGAACATCGCCTGCCGCTGCCCGTTCGACGCCGACGACCTGGGTGTGGAAGGTCATCGAGAGCTCGACCATCGGGTTGAAGCCCGGATACGACCCGTAGCGGGGGAACATCTCCTCGACGGGGATCCGCGAGTGGCCGGTGCCGAAGAGGTGGACGAGCCCGCCGCCGGCGATCGCGTCCGCGCAGAGGTCGGCGGCGCGGTCGACCGTCTCGGCCTGCGCGTCGATCCCGTCGAGGATGCGCCCGAGCGGCGGTCGTGAACCGTGGTACGTCCCGCGCGCTCCGAGTAGAGTCGGTCTCCATCAACCTGTCTAGACGTTTCGACACGCGCGACGCTACTTCGGCCGCCCGGCGGCGTCAAGAAAGGAGCGGGAGCAGAGGTGAACGGCCACAGGGTGACGATGCTCGGGACGGGCCTGATCGGGCTCTTCTACACGCGGACGCTGCACGGCCAGCGGAACCGCGACCGTGTGGAGGTCGTCTACTCCCGGTCGCAGGAGCGCGCCGAGGCGTTCGCGGGCGAGAACGACGTGCCCACCGTCTCGACCGACCTCGAGGACGCGATCGCGCACCCCGACACCGACACGGTCGTGATCGGCCTGCCCAATCACTTGCACCTCGAGGCGCTCGAGCTGTGCGCCGCGCACGGCAAGGCGGCGCTCTGCACGAAGCCGCTCGCGCGGAACGGGGCGGAGGCGAAGCGCATGCTCGCCATCGCCGAGGAGGCGGGCATCTTCGCCGGGTACCTCGAGGACCTCGTCTACTCGCCGAAGACGCTCAAGGCCGTGCAGGCAGTCCGCGCCGGTCAGATCGGCCAGGTGACGTGGGCCCGCTCGCGTGAGACGCACCCCGGGCCGCATTCCGCGTGGTTCTGGGACGCCGAGCAGGCGGGCGGCGGCGCGATCGTCGACCTCGGCTGCCACTGCATCGAGATCGTCCGCAGCTACATGGGGAAGGAGAACCGGCCGCTCGAGGTGATGGCGTGGACCGACACGCTGGTGCACCCGATCGAGGCCGAGGACAACGCGATCTGTCTGATCCGGTTCGAGTCGGGCGCGATTGGCCAGTTCGAGGTCTCCTGGACGTTCCGCGGTGGCATGGACCTGCGCGACGAGGTGGCCGGGACGGAGGGGACGATCTGGACGAACCACTTCCTGCGGACGGGGTTCGAGATGTTCTCGTCGGGCGAGGGCGCCGGCTACGTCGCGGAGAAGGCCGAGATCGGCGAGCGGCTGGCTCTTCCCCGTCGGCGACGAGGTCGCCGAGCTCGGCTACGTCGACATGTTCACGGACATGTTCGACGCGATGGACGAGGGGCGCGCGCCGACGGAGACCTTCTACGACGGCTACGTCGTCAACTCGGTGATGGACGCGTGCTACGCGTCGGCCGCGTCGCGTCAGTGGGAGCCGGTTCGGCTCGACGACTGGCGGGGCGGCGGTGTCGAGCCGATCACGCGCACGAAGCGCGAGCACGACGGGCGCACGGTGATCAAGGAGGAGCAGATGCCGGACGGCCGCCGCAAGCTGATCCTCAAGGACGAGGCGACCGGCACCTTCTCCGACGTCGTCGTCTAGCCCACGGCGTCCAAGAGGCGCCGCAGCTCGTCGTCGCTCCCGAGACCCGAGCCGACGCCGACCGCGACGGCGCCCGCGTCGATGAACGCGCGCGCATTCGTCGCGTCGACGCCTCCGGTCGCGAGCAGCGGGACGTCCGGCAGCGGCGCGAGCATGTCCCGGACGTAAAGCGGGCCGCCGAGGCGAGCCGGGAACAGCTTGACCAGCACCGCGCCGGCCTGCCAGGCCGTCTCGATCTCCGTCGGCGTCAGCGCGCCCGGGATGGCCGGCGTGTCGAGCGCGGCGGCGCGCTCGAGGACGGCGGCGGAGAGCGCCGGTGCGACGATCGCCTCCGCACCTGCCGAGACCGCAGCGTCGACCTGGGCGGGCACCCGCACAGTGCCCGCGACCACCGTCACGTCCCCGCGCCCGCGTGCGCGCTCGATCGCGCCGAGCGCGTCGTCGCTGTCGAGCGTGATCTCGACGACACGCACCCCGGCCGCGGCGAGGCGCGCAACCTGCGCGTCGACGTCGGCCGTGCGCCGGAGGATCGCGACGAGTCGCGCCGCACGAATCGCCTCAATCGCCGACATCGGCGCCGTCCTCGTGCAGGCGCGCGCGAAGGACCGCGGGGTCGAGCCGCTTCGGCTCGTCCGCCAGCGCCGCGGCGGTGCCTGCAGCCTGGCCCATCGCCATGCACGTCCCCATCGACCGCGCGGAGGCGTGCGCGTCGTGCGTGGCCGAGAAGCAGCGACCGGCGACGAGCACGTTCTCGAGGTCGCGCGGCTGGAGAGCGCGGAACGGGATGCCATACGTTGCCCCCTCGGCGAGATAGACCCAGCGCGTGTCGTCCCCCGCATGGTGCTCCTCGATCGGCGCGCCGCAGCGCGCGATCTGGTCGGGGAACCGCGTCGCGGCGAGGATCTCGTCGGCCGTGAGGACGTGCTCGCCGAGGATGCGGCGGCTCTCGCGGACGCCGATCGCGGGGCTTGTCGAGACGAGTGCCGCGCGCTCGTAGCCGGGGACGTTCTCGCGGAGGAAGCGGAAGTACTCGTGCGCCTGCCGCCGGCCCTCGCGCTCTGCCGCGGCGAGCTGATCGGCGTCGGTCGCGTCGACGTTTCGGACACGGGTCATCAGCGCCATCATCACGCCCTCGTGCGGGGTGCGGTGGACCGAGCCCTCGATGCGAGTGAGCGCGTACCGCCCCGAGTCGCGCGCCTCCCGCATGCGCTCCCAAAGCTCCTGCTTCGGAACGGCCTCCGCGCGCGCGACGTCGACGTTCGCCATGCGGAAGACCGTCGAGAGGCTCTGGACGCCCTCGCCCGGTGGCTCGAACGGCGCGCCCGCGAGCGCGCAGACGTCGGCGTCGCCGCTCGCGTCGATCACGACGGTCGCCTCCAGCCGGCGGACGCCGCCCTTCGTCGCGACGTCGACGCCGACCACGCGCTCGTCCTCGACGGACACAGCGAATGCGAACGCGTGCAGGAGCGTCCGCACCCCCGCCTCTGCGGTCAGCTCGTCCCAGACACGCTTGAGCGTCTCGGGGTCGTACGTGATCCCGGTGCCCGCGCCGTACGTGTTCGGGCGCTCGAACGCCATCCCGCGCTCGGTGAGGCGCGAGACGACCTCGTCGGGGATCCCCGAGACGACCTTCTCCGGATGCTGCCCCGGGGTGTAGAAGGCGTAGAAGGTGTCGAGCACCGCGGTCGAGGTGCCGCCGAGGAAGCCGAAGCGGTCGAACAGCAGGGTCCGGGCGCCGGTGCGCGCCGCCGCGACCGCCGCGGTCGTGCCGGCCGAGCCGGCGCCGACGACCAGGACGTCGTAGCGCTCCGTGCTCATCTGTGCAAGAGTATGCACGAATGAGCAGAACGGAGATGGCCGAGATCGCCCGGCTCTACTACGTCCGCGACCTGACACAGCAGGACATCGCCGAGCGCCTCGGCGTGTCGCGCTTCAAGGTGCTGCGCCTCCTCGAGCAGGCGCGGGCGGAAGGCGTCGTCCGCTTCGAGATCGACGACCCCGCCGGCGTCGACGACGACCTCTCGCGCGCGCTCGAGGAGCGCTACGGGCTCTCGACCGCGCTCGTCGTCGACGACGTGGCGACAGCCGCTGCGGCGCTCCTGCCGCGTGTCCTTCGAACAGACGATGTGCTCGGCGTCGCGTGGGGCGAGACGCTCGCCGCGATCGAGCAGCGTCTGGCGCCGCCGGGCCCGGGCGTGCCCGTCATCCAGGTCTGCGGCGCGATCGAGGGGCTCGCACCCGGGACCGGCCCGACGGAGCTCGCGGCGCGGTACGCGGCGTGGAGCGGAGGCGCGTTCCACCCACTCGAAGCCCCCGCCGTCGCCGAAGAGGGAGCACTGCGGCGCGCCGTCAGCCGGACGACCGCGATCTTCGACCGCGTCTCGGTCACGCTCGTCGGGATCGGCGCACGAGACGACGGCGCCGGGCACATCCTCGTCCACGTCTTCGACCGGGACGGCAGGATCATCGCGGCCGAGCGTTCGATCGCGCTCTCTGTCGAGCAGCTCCGCAGGTCGCGCGTGATCGCGGTCGCGGCCGGTCGCCGCAAGCGGCACGCGGTCGTCGGCGCGCTCAGGAGCGGCCTGCTCGACACGCTGGTCACCGACCCCATCTGCGCGAAAGCCGCGCTGGCATGAGCCGTAGGCTCCGACGGAGGCGACCCAGGAGCGGAGGTGCCGGCTCTGCCGGCGCCGGAGCGGGCATGAGCATCGCGGTCGTCACCGGATCGCGCGGCGGCATCGGCCGTGCGACCGTTCGCGCCTTCGAGGAGGCGGGGCTCGGCGTGCACGGCGTGGACCTCGACGACGCGTTCCCGGAGCTCGACCGCCTCGACGTGCTCGTGTGCGCCCACGGGATCAGCGGCCGCCGGCTCGGGGACGGCCCGGTCGACACCTGTACCGAGGAGGCCTGGGACGCGGTGCTCGACGCGAACCTCAGGAGCGTGTTCCTCTACGCGAAGCGCGCGATCCCGCTCCTCCGCGCGAACGGCGGCGGCGCGATCGTCACGGTGTCGTCCGCGCTCGGGCTCGTCGGCGGCGACCGGGACTTCGCGACGCACGCGTACGCGGCATCGAAGGCGGGTCTGATCGGCCTGACGAGGGCGATGGCGGTGACGTACGCGCCCGAGGGGATTCGCTGCAACGCCGTCGCGCCGGGACTGATCGAGACGCCGATGAGCGCCCGAGCGCAGTCGGATCCCGCGATCCGAGCACGGCTCGCCGACCTGCAGCCTCTGACGGGAGGATTCGGCGCCCCGGAGGACGTCGCGCGGGCGTGCCTGTACCTCGCGACGGCGCCGTTCGTCACCGGGGCCGTGCTGAGCGTCGACGGCGGCTGGACGGCGCAGTGAGACAGCTCGGTCTCGACCTCGGCGGGACGAAGATCAAGCTCGCCGTGCTCGAAGACGGCCGCTGCGTCGCGCGCGACGAGACGGAGACCCGCTCGGAGGACGGTCCGAGGGCTGTGCTCGAGCGGCTGGTCGAGCTGGGGCTCGGCGCCGGCGACGTGGACTCCGTCGGCGTCGCCGTGCCCGGCCTGGTCGACGAGGACGGCAAGGCGCTCCTCTTCCCGAACCTCCACGGCGCCTGGGCGGGGAGGCAGGTGCTCGCGCCGCTCGAGGCGGGTCTGGGGCGGCCGGTCAGGCTCGTCAACGACGGTCACGCGTTCGCGCTCGCCGAGGCGTCGCTCGGCGCCGGCAGAGGCGGCTCCACGGTGATGTGCATCGTCTGCGGAACCGGGATCGGAGGCGGGCTCGCGCTCGACGGCGTGCTCCACCTCGGACCGGACGCGCGGGCGGGCGAGTTCGGCCACCACACCGTCGCCGAGGACGGCCCGCAGTGCGCATGCGGCAACCGCGGCTGCCTCGAGCTGTATGCCGGCTCCCGCGCGATCGCCGACGCGGCAGGAGCGGCGTCGTTCGACGAGGCGCTCGGCCGCGCCCAGGCCGGCGACGAGCGTGCCGTCGAGGCGTTGCGGCGGGCGGGCGAGCTGATCGGCCTCGCGATCGCCAACGTCGTCATCTTCCTGTGCCCGGACCGCGTGGTCGTCGGGGGCGGCGTCGCGGTCGCCGGCGATCTCCTCTTCGGCCCGCTGCGCGCATCGCTCGAGGCACGGGCCCGCGTCGCGCCGCTCGAGCGGATCGAGGTCGTCCCCGCCACGCTCGGTCCCGGTGCCGGGGCGATCGGCGCCGCGCTATACGGGGCCGCATGATCGTCCGCACCGTCCTCGCGGATATCGACCCCGCCGAGCTCGGGCCCTGCGACGCCCACGAGCACCTGTTCCTCGACACGCCCGCGCAGCCCGGCGAGGAGTTCCTGGACGTCGACAAGGCGATCGAGGAGGCGACGGACGCTCGTCGACGCGGGCGGTCGGTCGCTCGTGGACTGGACGCCGATCGGGCTCGGCCGCGACCTCGACGGGCTCGAGGCGGTGGCGCGCGCGACCGGCCTCCACGTCGTCGCCGCGACCGGACTGCACCGGGACGCGCACTACGCGGCCGACGACCCGCTTCGTTCCGTCTCTGCGGACGAGATCGCCGACCGGTTCGTCGAGGAGCTGCGCGGGCGTTGCGGGATCGTCAAGGTCGGCGCGAGCTACCACCACCTGACGCCGTTCGAGACGACGGCGTTCGAGGCGGCGGCTGCCGCGCACGCGCGGACCGGCGCCCCCGTGTGCGTCCACACGCAGCACGGAACGATGGGCCTTGGGATCGTGGAGCGGCTCGCTGCGCTCGGTGTCCCGTCCGCGTCGGTCGTCCTCGCCCACGTCGACCGCAACCCCGACGCGGGCGAGCACGCCGAGACGGCGGCGACCGGCGCGACGCTGCAGCTCGACGGCCCCGGCCGCACGAAGTACTGGCCCGACTCGACGATCCTCGCGCTGATCGCAGACCTCGCCGAGGCGGGGCACGCCGACCGCCTGCTCCTCGGCGGCGACACCGGCCGCCGGAGCATGCTCCGCGCATACGGCGGCGGCCCGGGGCTCGACTACGTCTTCGCCCGCTTCAAGCCCAGGCTCGAGCGCGAGCTCGGGCGCGGAGCTGGCCGAGCGGATCTTCGTCGCGAACCCGGCGCGCGCGTTCGCGTGGGCACCGCGCGCTTGATCTAGTCGTCTAGACAGCTATACGGTTGCGCTGATGCCCTCGCGCTTCGACCTCAACGGTCGCCGCGTCGTCGTCACCGGCGCCTCGAGCGGCATCGGCGAGGCGGTCGTCCGCGCGTTCGCGGAGGCCGGTGCCCGTGTCGCAGGGATCTCGCTCGACGGCGGCGCGCCCGTGGACGGCGTCTTCGTCGCGGGCGACACCGGTGACCCCGAGGCCGTCGAGAGCCTCGCCGAGCGCGTCGTCGGGGCGTGGGGCGGGATCGACGTCTGGGTCAACAACGCGGCGCGTCTGCTGGTGCGGCCCGTCGTGGAGACCTCGGACGAGGACTGGCACGGGCTGCTCCGCGCGAACCTCCACGGCTACTTCTACGGCTGCCGGGCCGCTGCACGACGCATGGTCGCGGCAGGGAGCGGCTCCATCGTCAACATCACATCCGTCGCACGGGTCCAGGGCATCCCGGGCCTGGGTGCGTATGTCGCCGCGAAGGGCGCGATCGAGGCGTTGACGACGACGCTCGCGCTCGAGGTCGCGCCCCACGGGGTGACGGTGAACGCCGTTGCGCCGGGGGCGACCGACACGCCGCTGAACGCGCACGCCTACACCGCCGAGGTGCGGCGCACGTACGAGGCGCGCATCCCGCTCGGGCGCATCGCCGAGGCGGACGACGTCGCCGGCGCCGTCCTGTTCCTCGCCACCGATGCGGCCCGCTACGTGACGGGCCAGGAGCTCAAGGTCGACGGGGGCCTCACGATCAACGGAGCGGTCGGGCATGCAGAGGACTGAGGTCCTCGTCGACGACCTCGACCACCCCGAGGGCGTCGCGTGGGATCCCGCGTCCGGCGTCCTCTGGGCGGGCGGCGAGGCTGGGCAGCTCTACCGCGTCGACCTCGAGGGCCGGACCTGGAGCGAGGAGGCGCGCATGCCCGGGTTCGTCCTCGGTCTCGCCGTCGACGGCTGCAGCCGGCTTGCCGTCTGCTGCGGCGAGGCGCTCTGCGTCTACGACGGTGCGGTGTCGACGCTTCGCGACGGCTTCACCCAGCCCAACTACGCGGCCTTCGCGCCCGACGGGACGCTGTACTTCTCCGACTCCGGGCATTGGGCCCGCGACAACGGGCGTGTCTATCGGCTCGCCGCGGATGGGACGCTCGACGTCTTCTCCGAGGGCCTTGCGCACTTCCCGAACGGGTGCGCGGTCACGCCCGACGGTCGCTTCCTCTGGATGGTCGAGAGCTATCTACCGACCCTCAGCCGATTCGACCTCGCAACCGGCGAGCTCGAGGAGGTGGCCCGGCTGCCGGGCACGGTGCCGGACGGCGTCGCGCTGACCGCCGAGGGCGGCATCGTCGTCGCCTGCTACCGGCCGGACCGGATCGTGCACGTCGACGCGTCGGGTGCAGTCGAGACGATCGCCGAGGATCCGCAGGGGACGCTGCTGGCGGCTCCGACGAACGTCGTCTTCGTCGGGGCAGCGCGACCGGCTGGTCTCCGCCAACCTCGGGCGCTGGCACCTGACCCTCGTCGATTCGGGCCTGCATGGGGTGCCGCTCCACCATCCCGAGACGTGGGCTGCGGACGCCCATGGCTGAGCCCGTCCCGCGACACGTGACGATCGAGCAGTCGTTGCGCGGCCGCGTCGCCGCGCTGGAGCCGCACGCGCCGATGCCGTCGGACGCGCAGCTCTGTGAGGAGTTCGGCGTCTCACGGATGACGGCGAGGGGCGCGGTGCAGCGGCTTGTCCACGAAGGCCTCGTGTACCGCGTGCCCGGGCGGGGGACGTTCGTCGCCCCGGCACGTGCGAGCCGGACCGCGAGCCGGATTCTCTCCTTCACCGACGAGATGCGGCGGTCGGGGCGTGTGGCGGCCTCGCGCGTCGTCGAGCAGCACGTGCGCGCCTCGACGCCCGAGGAGCGCCGCCGCCTCGAAACGGCCGAGGTGCTCGTCCTGCGGCGCGTCCGGGAGGCGGACGGGGAACCGGTGGCGCTCGAGACCGCGGTGTTCCCCGCCGCGCGGGTCGCTCCGCTCCTCGACGCCGACCTCGGGTCGGCGTCGCTGTTCGAGACGCTCGCGGACGCCGGCCTCGTGCCGACGGCCGGTCACGCGACGATCACGGCGGAGGCCGCGAGCTCCGAGGACGCGCGCCTGCTCGGGGTGCGGAAGGGATCGCCGCTCCTCGTCGAGCGGCGCCTGATCTCGGACCAGGACGACGCGCCGCTCGAGCTGACCGAGAGCCGCTACGTCGCGGAGCGCTACGACATCGACGTCGACTTCGAGGTGGAGCTCCCGTGACGGACGCAGGAACGACGATGGAGGTGACCCGGTGAGGCTCGGACTGATGACCGCGGCGTTCCCCGACCTGTCGCTCGACGGCGTCGCCGAATGGGCGGCGGCGAACGGCTTCGAGATGCTCGAGATCGCGTGCTGGCCGGCGAGCGGCGGCGAGAAGCGCCGCTACGCCGGGGTGACGCACATCGACGTCGAGGCTCTCGACGCCGACGAGGTGCACTCCACGCTCGACCGTCACGGGCTCGAGATCTCCTCCCTCGCCTACTACCCGAACAACCTCCATCCCGACGACACCGAGCGCGAGGCGGTCAACGGGCACCTGCGCAAGGTGATCGACGCCGCCCAGGCGCTGGGGGTCGACACGGTCGGGACGTTCGTCGGCAACGACAAGGACCGGCCGCTGCCCGAGAACCTCGAGCGCTTCCGCGAGATCTGGCCGGCGCTCGTCGCGCACGCGGGCGAGCGCGGCGTGAGGATCGCGATCGAGAACTGCCCGATGATCTTCTCCTACGACGAGTGGCCCGGCGGGAACAACCTCGCCTGGTCGCCGGCGATCTGGGACGAGCTGTTCACGGCGATCCCGGATGCCAACTTCGGTCTCAACATCGACCCGTCGCACCTCGTCTGGCTGCAGATCGACTACGAGCGCGCGGTCTACGACTTCGGCGAGCGGATCTTCCACGCGCACGCGAAGGACCTCGAGATCCGGCGGGAGGGCCTGTACCGGCACGGGACGCTCTCAGGCGGGATCGGCTGGCAGGTGCCGCGGATCCCCGGGCTCGGCGAGGTCGACTGGCCGCGCTTCGTCGCGGCGCTCTACGCCGTCGGCTACGACCACGTCGCTCTCCGTCGAGCACGAGGACCGGAAGTTCGAGGGCACGCAGGAGCTCGTCGAGCGAGGCTTCCTCCTCGCCCGGAACACGCTCAAGCCCCTCCTGGTCTGAGCCGGTTACGGCACGAGGACGTACTTGACGCCGACGCCTGCGCGGGTGTCGGCGAACGCCTGCTCCCAGCGCTCGAGCGGCACGGCCGCCGAGAGCAGCGGCTCGAGCGCGACGCCGCGGGACTCGACGAGCGCCACGGCGCGCTGCCAGGACGCGGTGGTGGACGCGTTGCCCGAGGTGACGGTCAGCTCCTTGAAGCACACGAGGTCGAACGGGAGGACGACCGGCTTGCCTGCGAGGCCGATCTGAACGTAGCGCGCGCCGCGGCGCGTCGATTCGAATGCGAGCTCCATCCCGGCCTCGTTGCCCGAGCACTCCACGACGACGTCGAACTCGCCAGGCAGGTCGTCCTCCGTCGTCGACGTCGCGTAGCCGAGCGAGCCGGCAAGGTCGAGGCGTGCGCCGTCGCGCACTGCGCCGCGCACGTGAACCTGCCCGCCCGCAGCGGCGGCGACCTGCGCGGCGAGCAGGCCCACCGGGCCGGGCCCGACGACGAGCACCTCGTCGCCATCCTGGATCAAGCCCTCTGGCAGCGACTGGCAGCAGCACGCGAGCGGCTCCATCATCGCCGCGGCCCTCCCGTCGAGCCAGCCCGGGATGCGATGGAGGTTCCCGGCGGGGACCTCCACGCGCGGCGCGAAGCCGCCGTCGACCGCGGAGCCGATCGAGCGCCGCTCCGGGCACAGGTTCCGGCGTCCCACCCGGCACCACGCACAGGTCCCGCAGGTCGAGAAGTACGTCTCGGTGACGACGCGCGCGCGGAGCCAGTCGTCGTCGACCCCATCGCCGAGCTCGGCGACGACGCCGGAGACCTCGTGCCCGAGCGTCACCGGCGGCCGCGAGGGGAACTCGTCGTCGACGATGTGGAGGTCCGTCCCGCAGATGCCCGCGGCGACGACCTCGAGCACGACGTGGCCGGGGCGGGCGAACGGCTCGGGCCGCTTGGCGAGCGCCACGTTGCCGGGGCCCGGTGCGAGCTTCGCCAGGCCCAGCATTAGTGTCCCTTCAGGTGATGCTGCCTCGTTCCTCGCGCGCGAGGAGCAAGCCAGGCTAGGACGCAGGGAGCCTCGATACCTGAAGGTATCGGGGCGACCGAGGACGACGGATGGCGCCGCTCATCGCGCGCGAGGGACCTGGAGGGCATTGCCTGAAGGGGCACTGCTAGGTCGAGGAGCTCGCGCGGGCGTAGATCGCCGCGAGGCTGAGGACGATCAGCCCGTAGAGGATCTGCCTCGTCGCCTGGGAGGCGTTGAGGATCGTCAGGAGCGAGTCGAGCACCGTGAGGATCAACGCGCCGAAGATCGTGCCCGCGTACCCGCCCGACCCGCCGAAGATCGACGTGCCGCCGATCACCACCGCCGCCACCGACGGGAGCAGGAACGGCGCGCCGATCCCGAGGTCGGCCGCGTTGTTGAAGCCCACGAGCAGGATCCCGCCGAGGGCGGAGAGGAGACCGCACATCGCGTAGACGAAGAGCTGCACCTGCCAGACGCGTACGCCCCCGAGCCGGGCGGCGACGGGGTTGTCGCCGACGGCGTAGATCATCCGGCCGATGCCGCTGTAGCGGAGCCCGAGGATGATCACCGCCGCGACCGGCGCCCAGACGAAGAGGTCGTACGGGATGTAGGTGAGCACGCGCTGCGACCCGAGCGTCGCGACGAAGTCGGGCACGAGGGAGGTGAACTGCCCCTGTGCCTCCACGGTCAAGAGGCCGAGCGTGATCACCGAGACCCCCAGCGTCATGATCAAGGCGTTCACCCGGAAGATCGAGACGCCGACCCCGTTGACGAGGCCGATCAGCAGGCCGACGCCGAGGCCGAGCGCGATGGCCTCGGCGGCGCCGTGGGTACCGATGCGCGAGACGGTGAATGCCGCCGCCGTCGCCGTCGTCGCGACCGAGAGGTCGACGCCGCCCGTGAGCATGACCAGCGTCTGGCCCGCCGCGATCAGCCCGAGCACCGCCGCGTAGAGGAACGTCGTCGAGAGCTGCTTGGGGGTCGCGAACGCGTTCCCGGACTGGACGCGGTTGACGATGTCCGTCGCGATGAAGAGCCCGACGAAGACGAACGTGAGGACGATCGCGGGGTTGTCGCCGAGCAGGCGCCGGATGTCCATCACCCTCGACGTCTCTTGCACGGGCGTCGTCGTCACGTGCCGGATTTCCCTTTCTGTCGGAGCGCGAGCCCGCCGACCATCATCACGACAACGATCAGCGTGCCCTGGATCACCTGCGCCCAGTTCTGGTCGACGCCCCTGATGATCAGCACGGTCTTCACCAGCGTGAGCACGAACGCCGCGGCGATCGGGCCGACGAGGCCACCGACCCCGCCGAGCAGCGAGACGCCGCCCAGCACGACCGCCGCGACGGAGTTCAGGGTGTAGATGTCGCCTGCGTGCGGGTCGCCGATGCCCGACGCCATCGTCAGCGCGAGCCCCGCGAGCGCCGCGAAGGTCCCGCTGAGCGCGTACGCGGCGATGCGCGTGCGGGCGACGTTTACGCCGGCGAGGTAGGCCGCGTTGCGGTTCGAGCCGATCGCGTAGAGCGCGAGCCCGAGCCGTGAGCGCCGGATCGGGATCCAGATCACCGCCACCACGACGATGAGGATCACGAGCGCGGCGGGCAGCCACTTCGTCGCGACCGTGTCGACCGTGACGAGGGTGCCGAGCCGCGGCGGGATGCCGCCGCCGGGGATCGTCATCACCGCGAGGGCTACGCCCGCCCAGACGAACAGCATCGAGAGCGTGACGATGATGTCGGCGACGCGCGTCACGACGATCAGCGTCCCGGTGAGGACGCCCGCGAGTGCCCCGCCGAGGACGACCAGGAGCATGAAGAGGATCGCCTCGCGCAGGCTCATCGTCACCATCCACCGCGCCGCGACGACGTTGACGAGGCTCATCAGCGACCCGATCGACAGGTCGATCCCTCCGGAGATGATCGCGATTGCCTGCCCGCAGGCGGCGAACGCGAGCGGGAGCGCATCGATCGCGACGGACTGGACGTCGAACGGCCCCCACGGCAGCGCGGTGCTCGAGCGCCAGTAGAGGACGATGACGAAGAGGAGGACGTAGACGCCGACCGTCCAGCCGTGCCGCCGGAGCAGGCGGCGGAGCTCGAGCTTCCGGCCGTTCGCGCCGACGGTGACGGCGGGGTCGCTCACGCTGCGGCGCCCTCCTCTTCGACGAGGCCGTGCATGGCGCGCAGGAGGGCGGCCTCGTCGGCCGCCGCTCCGGGCAGCTCGGCCGTGATCCGGCCGCCGAAGAGCGTGAGGACGCGATCGCAGACGAGCGGGAACTCCGCGAGCTCGCTCGAGAAGAAGAGGATCGCGGCGCCGTCGTCGGCCAGGCTGCGGAGCAGCGCGTAGATCTGGCGCTTCGTGCCGACGTCGATGCCGCGGGTGGGGTCGAAGCACAGCATCGTGCGGAAGCCCGACGCGAGCCACCGCGCGATCGTGACCTTCTGCTGGTTGCCGCCGGAGAGGCGCCGCACCTGTCGTGCCGCTCGCGTGTCGATGTCGAGCGCGTCGATTGCGTCGCGCACGCGGCGGCCCTCGTCCCGCATCGGGATCGGGCCCCAGCGGCGCACGCTGTTGTAGCGCGGCGCGGCGATGTTCTCCCGCACGGAGCGCTGCGGTAGGAGGGCGTGGAGGCGATCGGCCGGCACGAGCACGACCCCGGCCCGAATCGCGTCGTACGGATGCCGCGCCTTCAGCGGCGTCCCCGCGACGCGGATCTCGCCGGACGAGGCGGGAACGGCACCGGCGAGCGCATCGAACAGCTCGTCCTGGCCCTGGCCCTCCAGGGCGGCGATCCCGAGCACCTCGCCGGGGGCGAGAGCGAAGGAGATGCCGTGCACGCCGGGGGTGGTCAGGCCATCGACCTCGAGCGAGGGCGTCTCGGCCTCCTTCTCCGTGACCCTGAGCAGGGTCATCGGCTGCTCGGCCGCCTTGGTCGCCGCCCGGGCGACGTCCTCGCCGAGCATGTGGGTGACGATCAGCTCCTCGCCGCCCTCCTCGGGAACGATCGTCGCGACCGCGCCGCCGTCACGCAGGATCGTGGCCCGGTCGCACGCCCGGATCACCTCGTTGAGCCGGTGCGAGATGAAGAGGACGGAGCGCCCGCGCTCGCGCTGGTCGCGCATCGCGACGAAGACGCGTTCGGCGAGGTCGGACGGCAGCGCGGCGGTGATCTCGTCGAGCAGCAGCAGCCGCGGCTCGCGCGCCAGCGCGCGGGCGAGGTCGACCATCCGAAGGGTGGGGAGCGCCAGGTCGGCGACGAGCGCGCCGAAGTCGACGTCGAGCTCCATCGAGCCGAGCTCGCGCTGCACGGCGTCGAGGTTGCTCCGCGTCATGCGGAGGTTCGCGGCGACGGTCAGGTCGGGGACGAGCGCGGGGTCCTGGAACACCGGCGCGAGCCCGATCCGCGCCGCGTCGGACGGCGAGCGCACGCGCACGGACGTGCCGTCGACGGCAATCGTTCCCCCGTCGGCCTGGAGGACGCCCGTCAGGATCTTGACGAGGGTGCTCTTCCCGGCGCCGTTTGCGCCGAGCAGCGCGTGCACCTCGCCCGGCTCGACGACGAGGTCGGCCGAGCGGAGCGCGACCACCGGGCCGAACCGCTTCGCGACGTCACGGGCTTCGAGGAGGGAGTCGGCCATGGCGGTCGGGTCGAGTGTGCCGGGGCGGCCCGCAGGCCGCCCCGGCCCGGTGCTCGCTCTACGGCCCCTTGCAGCCGAAGAGCTCGCCCGAGGAGTACGTCGTCCATGGCTTGATCTGCAGCCGGGCGCTGTACGTCGGCGCGCGGCTCGGCGAGTAGTTCGCCTTGATGCTCGCCTTGTCGGCGGGCATCGACCAGACGAGCGGGGTCAGCTTGACCCACTTCGGGACGGACTTGCCCTGCAGCAGCTTGATCGCGACCGCCGCGCCCGCGCCACCGATCGTGGCGGGATTCGTGACGGCTGCGGCCTGCAGCTTCGGGTACTGCGCGATCATCTGGTGGAGGAACTCGTTGTTGTCCGCACCGACGATCGGGACGAGCGGCTTGCCCGCTGTCTTGAAGGCGCGGATCACCGTGTAGTCGGCACCCGAGTTCCACACCCCGTCGACCTGCGTGCCCGAGTTGAGAATGTCGAGCATCTGCTTGCCGGCGGTGGCGAAGTCCCAGTTCATGAAGACGGACTTCACGACCTTGATGTTCGGGTACTTCTTCAGGGCTTGCTGGAAGCCCGTGTGGCGGTCCGTGTCGGCCGGGACGCCGGCGATGCCGCGCATCTCGACGACATTGCCCTTGCCGCCCATCTTCTTGAACAGCCACTCGGCGCCGAGCCGCCCGTAGGCGACCTGGTCGTTCGTGACGTTGTACGCCTGCGGAGCCGACACACGCTGGTCGACGGAGACGATCTTGATGCCGCGCGCTGCGGCCTGCGAGATCACCGAGTTCAGCGCGTTGCCGCTCGACGGGTTGATCACGATCGCGTTGGCGCCCGCCGAGATGAGATTGCGGATGTCCGCGATCTGCTCGGCCGGACCACCGTTCCGGTTCGCGACGACGACCTTGCTGATCACGCCGCTCGCCTTCGCCTGGGCCTTGATGGCGCAGATCATTTCCTCGCGCCACCCGTTCCCGACGAGGGTGTTCGAGACGCCGAGCACCCAATCGGCCTGGGCCTTGTCGGGCTTCGCCGACGCGGTGACCGCGCCGACGATGGACACGGCGACCACGGCGAGGATCGCCACGGCCCACCGGACACCGAACTGACGCACTTTCATTCCCTCTACTCCTCCTCCTGGGGTGACGTTGACCGGTTGGAACGGAGCTGGACAGCCTAAGACGTCGGCGTGCCTCCTCTCTCGCTAGTGCTCGCTGCCCGCGAGTCGATGGACGAGCCGCGGAGGTGCGAACAGCTGGTCCGTCACCATCGCGGCCGCACCCGTGACGCCTGCGAGATCTCGCAGGGACGAGCGCGTGACGAGCAGGTCGCGGGTCGCGAGCGGCAGGGAGCGCCGGTAGACGCTCTCGCGGATCGTCGCGAGCAGGAGGTCTCCCGAGCCCGCGACGCCGCCGCCGATCACGACGAGCGACGGGTTGAAGAAGTTGACGATGCCGGCGAGTGTCGAGCCGACGAGCCTCCCGGCGTTCGTGATCAGCTCGATCGAGGCGGCGTCGCCGTGCGAGGCGGCGATGGCCACGTCCGTCGCCTCGACGGCGCCCTCCTCCTCGAGCACCCTCGCGAGGTGGGGACTGCGCCCGTCGCGGCCGAGCGCCTCGCCGTCCCGGGCGAGAGCGGCGCCGCCGGCGAGAGCCTCGAGGCAGCCGACGTTCCCACAGCGACAGACGACGCTCTCGTCGTCGGTGACCTGGATGTGGCCGACGTCGCCCGCACAGCCCTGGGCGCCGCGATGCAGCATTCCCCGGACGACGATCCCCGCGCCGATGCCGGTCCCGATCTTGATGAACACGACGTTCTCGTGACCCCGCGCGACGCCGGCGCGGAGCTCGGCGAGCGCCATCACGTTCACGTCGTTGTCGACCCACACGGGAACGGCGTATGAGGCAAAGTGCCCGCGGACGTCGTACTGGTCCCAGCCTGGCATGATCGGCGGTGCGACGGGACGGCCCGACTCGAACTCGACGGGGCCGGGAACCCCGATCCCGATCCCGAGCATCGAGCCCGGCAGCTCGTCGACCTCCGCGAGGCACTGCTCAAGCATCGCCTCGACCCGGCTCAGCACGATGTCCGGCCCCGCGGCGACGTTCGCCGGCTCGCTCGCGTGTGCGAGGACCGTGCTCGACAGGTCGACCACCGCGACGTCGATGCTCGTCGCGCCGAGGTCGGCGACGAGGAGGTGCCCGGCCGACGAGCGGAAGCGCACGGTGCGCGGCGCCCGCCCACCCGTCGACGGGCCGATCTCTCCGCTCTCGAGGAGGCCGCGCGCGACGAGCTCGCTGACCCGTTGGACGACGACGGCGCGGCTCAAGCCCGTGGCGGACGCGAGCTCCGTGCGCGTCGTGGAACCGTGTGCGCGGACGTAGTCGAGGATCGCCGCGAGCCCGGCAATCCGCTCGGGCGCGGGGGCGGGAGGCTTCGCCGTGCCCGCGCGGTCAACCGCTGTGAGTCTGGTACCTTCGGCCGCCACTTTCACCGGCGACCCTAGAACATCTGCAGCCGATCTCCAAACTTCCGTCGAAGATCGACAAAAGATTGGCTGGCGGTGAGCGGGGTCGGCCTACGTGGCCGGAGCGAGCATGACCTCGTCGACGTAGCACCACCACCACTCCTCACCGGGCTGCGCCGAGCGGATCAGCGGGTGGCCGTTCTCGTGGAAGTGCGCGGTGGCATGCCTGTTCGGCGAGTTGTCGCAGCAGCCGACCTTCCCGCAGACCAGGCACATCCGCAGGTGGACCCAGGGGCTGCCGACCTTCAGGCACTCCTCGCAGCCGAGCACCGGGTCGGGGAGCTCCAGGACCTCGGCTGCGTCGAGGTGGGAGCACGTCGCGTCGGCCACTCCGTCGTTATACCCCCGAGCCCTCGGTCTGGAGCGGCGCGAACGGCCGCGTTAGGCTCGGCCCGTGCCGACAGAGGCTGCGCAGCAGAGAGTGCCGGTCGGGCCGGAGGCCGACGGCGCCGTCTGGCACGGGCTGACGGCGGAGGCGGCATGCGAACGGCTCGGCGTCGATCCTCGAAACGGGCTCGACGAGGTCGAGGTCGAGCGGCGGCGAGCGGAGTTCGGGCCGAACAAGCTCGCGGAGGCCGAGACGGAGCCCGGCTGGCGGGCGTTCCTGCGCCAGTACCGCGACCTCATGCAGCTCGTGCTGCTCGGCGCGGCGATCGTCAGCATCGTCGCGCTGCAGGAGTTCAGCACCGGGCTCGTGATCATCGGCCTGACCGTGCTGAACGCCGTGCTCGGCCTGAACCAGGAGGGCAAGGCGGCGGAGAGCGTCGCCGCGCTCCAGAAGATGCTCGTGATCCGGGCGCACGTCCGCCGCGGCGGCGCGCGTGCACGACATGCCCGCCGAGGAGCTCGTCCCCGGCGACGTCGTCAGCTTCGAGGCGGGGGACAAGATCCCGGCCGACGGGCGCCTGCTCGTCGCCGCGACGCTCGAGATCGAGGAGGCCGCGCTGACCGGCGAGAGCACGCCCGTGCTCGAAGTCGGTCGACCCCGTCCGGGGCGACGACGTCGCCCTCGGCGACCGAGTCGACATGGCCTACATGAACTCGACCGTGACCCGCGGCCGCGGCGAGATGGTCGTCACGGCGACCGGGATGGCGACGGAGGTCGGCCAGCATCTCCGGGATGCTCAGCAGCGTCCAGCAGGAGAAGACGCCGCTCACCCGGCAGCTCGACCAGCTGACCGTGCTGCTCACGATCATGGCCGCCGGCGCGCTGGCGCTCGTGGTCGTGATCGGGCTCCTCCGCGGCGACGACTTCGACGAGCTGTTCCTGATCGGGATCAGCCTCGCCGTCGCCGCGATCCCGACCGGGCTGCCCGCGGTCGTCACGACCGATGCTCTCGCTCGGGACCCAGGCGCTCGCCGCGAAGGGCGCGATCGTCAAGCGGCTGCGCTCGGTCGAGACGCTCGGCTCGACGTCGGCGATCTGCTCGGACAAGACCGGCACGCTGACGCTCAACCAGATGACCGCCCGCCAGCTCGTGATCGTCGGCCGGCGCTACTCGGTCGACGGCGAGGGCTACTCGACGAACGGGCGGATCCTGCGCGTCGCCGGCGAGTCGGACGTCGCCGCTCGAGCCGTTCCTGCTGCCGATGGCGCTCGCCAACGACGCCGCCGTGCGCGACGGCGAGATCGTCGGCGACCCGACCGAGGCCGCGCTCGTCGTGCTCGCGGCGAAGGGCGGCATCGACGTCGACGAGACGCGCCGCGTGTACCCGCGCGTCGGCGAGGTGCCGTTCGACTCGGACTACAAGCTGATGGCGACGTTCCACGAGATCGAGGACGGCGGCCGGCACATCGTCCGCTGCTTCGTCAAGGGCGCGCCGGACGTGCTGCTCGCCCGTTCGGCGGGGATCCGCGACGTCGACGGCTCCGTCGCCGCGGTCGAGGACCATCGCGAGCGTGTGCTCGCCGAGAACGACCGCCTCGCGGGCGAGGGGCTGCGCGTCCTGGCGGTCGCCTCGCGGGACATCGACCCGGCGACGTTCGACGGCAACCGTCCGCTCCTCGACGACGTCCACGACCTGACGCTGCTCGCGCTCGTCGGGATCGTCGACCCGCCGCGGCACGAGGCGAGGGACGCGATCGCGCGCTGCAAGGAGGCGGGCATCCGCGTCCGGATGATCACGGGCGACCACGCGACGACCGCCGCCGCGATCGCTGCGCAGCTCGGGATCGACGGCCGCGCGTTGACCGGAACCGAGTTCGCGGCGCTTGACGACGCGGAGCTGTCACGGCAGGTCGACGAGATCGGCGTCGTCGCGCGCGTCGCGCCCGAGGACAAGGTGCGGCTCGTCGAGATGCTCGCTGGGAAGGGGAACGTCGTCGCGATGACCGGCGACGGCGTCAACGACGCCCCGGCCCTCAAGCGCGCCGACATCGGCGTCGCGATGGGGATCACCGGCACCGAGGTGACGAAGGAGGCCGCCGACATGATCCTCACCGACGACAACTTCGCGACCATCGTCTCGGCCGTCGAGGGCGGCCGCGGGATCTACGACAACCTCATGAAGTACGTCCGCGTCCAGCTGATCATGCTCGGTGGCTTCATCCTCACGTTCGTCGGCGCGGGCATCTTCGACGTCGCCGGCGGCGCGCCGCTGAACCCGCTCCAGATCCTCTGGATCAACTTCGCGATCGACGTCGTCCTCGCGATCGGGCTCGGATTCGACGCGCCCGTGCCCGGGCTGATGCACCGGGTGC
The DNA here is from genome assembly GCA_963742625.1 of uncultured Actinomycetes bacterium. GTDB lineage: Bacteria > Actinomycetota > Thermoleophilia > Gaiellales > Gaiellaceae > Gaiella. Next base: position 174,243 of record CAVUMO010000001.1, on the reverse strand, counting down.
CCCGGGACGCGAGCGCCCCGATCGTCGACCGGGCACTCGGCCTCCGGCTCGGCGTCGCGAGCGTGGCGATGGCGGCGCTCGCGCTCGGTGTGACCGCCTGGGGCGAGCATCGGTACGACCTCGTCGTCGCGACGACCATGGGTCTCACGACCCTTTCGCTGATGCATGTCGTCGCCGCGCTCGAGTCGCGGGAGCCGAGAGGGACGATCTTCACCCTCTACACGATCGCGAACCGTCGGTTCGTGCAGCTGATCGGGATCGCGCTCGTGCTCACGTTCCTCGTGACCGCGCTCGCGCCGCTCCAGCGGATCTTCGACACCGTCTCGCTGACGAGCTCGCAGTGGGGCGTCTGCCTGCTCGGTCCGCTCGTGTTCCTCGCCGTCGCCGAGCTCGGCAAGCTCCTCGACCGGCGCGCGGCGGCGACTGCGCCCTCGGTCGCGATCGAGACGTAGGCGCGCACTGCTTGTCCCGGGGGCGAGCCGTTATCGTCCTCGCGATGGAGCCCCTGCAACGCCGCCTCGCGGTCGCGCGCGGGGACGAGCCGGCCGACGTGGTCGTCCGTGGGGGCCGCGTCCTCTCGGTCTTCACGCGGGAATGGCTCGAGGCCGACGTCGCGATCGTCAACGGGATGATCGCCGGCGTCGGGTCGTACGACGGCGCGGAGACGGTCGACGCCGCCGGCAGGTTCGTCGTGCCCGGCTTCATCGACGCCCATATGCACCTCGAGTCGGTGAAGCTCCTCGTCGACGAGTTCGCGCGACTCGTGCTGCCGCTCGGGACGACCGCGGTCGTCGCCGACCCGCACGAGATCGCGAACGTCCTCGGCTCCGACGGCGTCCACTGGCTCCACGACGCGTCCGCCGATCTCCAGCTCGAGGTGTTCTTCATGGCGCCGTCGTGCGTGCCCGCCTCGATCTTCGAGTCGCCGCGCCGGCCGCTCGCGCTCGGGGACCTCGAGGCGCTGATGCGGCGACGGCGGGTGCTCGGGCTCGCCGAGATGATGAACTTCCCCGGCGTGGTCGCGGGCGACGCCGGCGAGCTCGCGAAGCTCGAGCTCGAGGGCGCGCAGCACGTCGACGGTCACGCACCCGGCGTCCTAGGCCCCTCGCTCCAGGCCTACGCCGCTGCCGGCATCCGCTCCGACCACGAGGCGCTCACCGTCGAGGAGGGGCGGGAGCGGCTGCGGGCCGGGATGTGGCTCCTCATCCGCGACGCGTCGATGGCGCGGAACCTCCACGCCCTGCTGCCGCTGGTCTCCGAGTACGGGCCGGGCCGCATCGCTTTCTGCACGGACGACCGCGATCCGGACGACATCGCCGACAACGGGCATGTGAACGGCATGGTGCGCGACGCGGTCGCCGCCGGCATCGATCCTGCGGACGCGCTCCTCATGGCGAGCTTCCATCCAGCCCAGTGGCACGGCCTGCGCAACCACGGCGCGGTCGCGCCCGGCTACGTCGCCGACCTGCTCCTGCTGCCCGATCTCGAGCGGTTCGTCCCGGACGTCGTGCTCAAGCGCGGGCGACCGATCGCGGAGATCGCGCGCGCGGAGGTGCCGGAGTGGGTACGCCAGACGGTCCGCATCAAGCCCGTCGGCGTTCGCGATCTCGCGATCCCGGGCGACGGCGGCTCGGTGCGGGCGATCGGCCTCGTGGAGGACCAGGTCGTGACGGAATCGCTCGTGCGGGAGCCGCTCGTCGTCGACGGCCAGGTCGTCTCCGACCCCCGGCGGGATCTCCTGAAGCTCGCCGTCGTCGAGCGGCACCTCGGCACGGGTCGGATCGGGCTCGGCCTGCTCTCGGGCTCGGGGCTCGTGCGTGGCACGCTCGCCTCGACCGTCGCGCACGACGCGCACAACCTCGTCGTCGTCGGCGCGAACGACGAGGACATGGTCTTCGCGATCGGTCGGCTGGCGGAGATCGGCGGCGGGATCGTCACCGTCGCGGACGGACAGGTCCTCGCCGAGTGCCCGCTCCCGGTCGCCGGTCTTCTCTCGGATCAGCCCCTCGACGTCGTCGTCGAGCAGAGCCGCACGACCAACGAGGCGGCGCATGGCCTGGGCTGGAGGGGCGCGACGCCGTTCCTCACCCTCGCGTTCCTCGCGCTGTCGGTGATCCCCTCGCTCAAACTCACCGACAAGGGGCTCGTCGACGTCGACCGCTTCGAGCTCGTGCCACTCGCCGCGGGGGAGCCGACGGGGCTCCCCCGCAGCCAGTAGTCGCTTACTTCAGGTCCTTCTGCTTCGCGATCGCTCCTGCGAGCAGGTCGCCGGTCATGAACATGTGGCCGTAGGCGTGCCGGTACATCGTCGCGGCCTTCCCGTACTGGTGGTTGGCATACGCGTCGAGCTGACCCTTCAGCTCGAGGACGTGTCCCAGCAGGTCGTTGCGCACAGCGAGCTTCGGCAGGCCCGTGGCGCCCGCGAGGAAGTCGCCGAACTTCACGGTGTACGTCTGCAGGTTCGCGACGGCCTTGGCCTTGGCCGCGTCGTCCTTCTTCGCAGTCGCGACCGTGTAGTCGACGAAGAACTTGATGTGCGCGCGCCACATGAACGGGCCGTCGAGAAAGGTCTTCCCCGCCTTGGCGCCATAGATCGAGCCGATCGCCTGCGAGAGCTCGACCGAGTTGCGGTCGAGCACCTTCGCCGCGGCCGGAAACGCCTTCGAGCCGGTGACCCCGAGGTTGGTCGCGTTCATCGCCAGCACGGCGTGCTCGCCGAGCAGCTGGTCGAGCGTTACGCGCAGGTCGGCCGCGCTGACCGCGGTCACCTTGTGCATGTGCATCGTGTGGCCCGTCGCAGGCATCGACGTGCCGCTGGTTCCTGCGAACGCGGGGCTGATGCCGAGCATCAGCGCGGCGGTGGCGGAAATCGCGAGGGTGACGAGGGTCGAGCGGCGCATGAGCATTCCTCCTCGGTTTGGGTACGCACCGTGTTCGTCACCGGGGCTGGGTCGGTTCGGTCCGTGCGAGGATGGGGCGTGGCCGAGTCAGCCGAGGAGCTGTACCGGCGGGCGCTCGCGGCCGCCGACGCGGACGGCCGACTCCCGATCCCACCGCTCGACGAATGGGACACGTTCCCGTTCGAGGGCGTCAAGGGTTCCCACTGAAAAAGACGGCACGGGGTGGGAGCCGTCTTGGACTGACCTAGTCCCGGCCGCCCGCAAAGGGCACCGTTATCTTGAGCTTACGCCGACGCCGCCCGAGCCACGTGTTCAGGTGAGCTGCCCCAAGAGAAAAGGGGCCAGCTCCGTCGCCGCAGAAACGGAGGCCTGACCCCTTAGTGGGCTGGCACAGACCATCCTCCGAAGATGTTGGATGACCCGGCCGCAGTGCCCGGCTCAGTCTGTGCCGTCTCTGGGAAAAAGGCAACCCCGAACGGGGATGAAACAACGATTAGACGGGGCCGCCCACCTCGACGCGGGGCCGAGCTGCGGCTGAGCAGCCCCGCCCTAACGATCCTAAGATCCACCACTTTCATTTGTAAAGCGAGATCGACCCCGGTCGGCTACCTCATCGCAACCCCATCCTGCCGTAGGGTCAATCGCGAGGACAGTCGCCAGTGGGGCACACCACTCGGCTTCCTCCTTGTGGGGGGAGACACCCGGGGGCGGCGAGCTTCTCGTCGCCTCTCGGGCTGCCGCTTTACATTCGATAGTGACCGTTGTAAGTTCGCCTGACACGGACTTACGCCTCCTGGGAGTTCGTGTGCGTGCGATCTAGGCGTCAGACCGCGCCCCCTCCTCAGCGGCCGTCGTCCTGAGAGTGCGCTCACGGTGGCGGCCCCACTGACCGAGGGGCCGTCACCGACAGAGACCAGGGTTGTTTCGCCAGGAAAGGACAGCCGTCGGGATGGGTGAAGTAGACGAGGAGCAGGCCTCGGTCTGCCCGAGCGTGGGCGAGTTGCCGAGCGAGATCCAGGGAAGAGGAGCGTTCCGTCCGAGCTGTCCACCGGAGCTAGTCGGCTGGGTCGTCCGGCGCGGCAGCTCGCCGGGCAGATGACCACCGGAGAGAACACCTCGTACGCCGTGCGGGTATTCAGTCCGGGCGACTTCAGCCTCGGTGGTGCTGATTACCGGAGCGCCACGCCACCCAAGCCGGGTGACGAGACCGACGTGCAGATGCTCCACGGCAATCCCGACACGTGGGGAGTCACGCCGTTTGCGAACGTCCGGGTCGTCTCCGTCGATGAGGAGCGCCGCGTGATCGAGGCGCACGTCATTCCCTAGGTCCAACGTAGAGTCCGTCGACTAGATCTAGCCTCATGGTTCGCCGGTTGGCATGCGAGGAGTGCGGCTGTGTCAGCCGTGGAGAAGCCGAGGGCTGGGCCGCGTTCCTGGGCGAAGACAGAGAGGGCGTAGAGCCAACGTCTATGGGAATCTTCTGCCCTCGGTGCGCGGCGCTTGAGTTCGACTATCGCCTCGAGGAGGGAAGCGAGTACACGTGAACGTGGCCCGTGTCGGGGCCGTGAGTCCGCGCAACTAAGTCTCGCCGGACGAAGTCGCCTAGCCGGGGTTTTCTTCTGCCTGGGTCACCGTCGGGCTACGGTGTCCCTCCGGAGGCCCGGTTCCCCACTTTGGGAGACCCTCCCGGTACGGAATGCCGGCGCAATGCCGCCCCTCGCGCTCGCGCCTCATCTAGACAGCGGAGCAGGCCCGGGCTTGTTTGCGGGCGTTTTCCTGTGGCATCCTCCCTGCGGGAGGGGCTGCGGCAATGGCACGTGAGTTCGGACTCCTCGAAGGGGAAACGAGTTCCTGGGTTGACAGGAATGTCAACTTGCTCCTTGTCGTACTGGCAGCCTTGGTCGTTGGCGGGGTTCTTTGGATCGCTTCCGGCCCGAAGACCGACCCGTGCAAGGGCGTACCCGGAGGCGCGGTAGTTGAGGATCAAGACCACCCAGGGAGCTACAAACCCATCTGCATTGGCTGAGCACGTCGGACGGAACTGCCTGGGAGTGGCGGAAGAGCGAAAGGGGTCGCACGCTGGTCGCAGCCGAAGTCTTTACTGACTTCCTCGATATGGCCGAGCACCTTGTGGAGAACGGCTACCAGCACCCGGCCAGTTCTCTCACGGGGGCTGTCCTTGAAGACGGAATGAGAGAGATGTGTCGCAGGCACGGCGTCAAGGTTGGAAAGAGCGATCTTCAATCACTGAACTCGAATTGGTCGGCGGGCGTCTACACTCGCCTCGTTCAAGAGCGTGTGTCGGTCTGGATCGATGTCCGAAACAACGCCGACCCACGGAAACTTTGACGAGTACACCGAGGCAGACGTTCGAGACATGCTGAGGGACGTCCCCGAGTTCCTCTCCACTCATCTCTCGTAAAGGAGCCAAGTCATGGCCCGCAAGACAGTCCGCGTATCAGACATCAGCGGTCAGGAAATCCCGGACGGAAAAGGAGCAACCGTGCGCATCACCTTCGCTGATGCCAGGAGGGGAGCACGGGAGCTGGACGTCACGGACGGAGAGGCCGAGAAGCTCGGTGGTAGGCAGGTGGCCCGTCGAGGCAGACCGAAGTCAGCTGCGTAGCCGGGCACTCCTCCGGGGAAGGCGCGCGGTCGACGCGGTCGGGAACATCGAGCGCGTCCACGTGGGCCGCTGGGGAGACGGCAGCGAGCACCTCCACCTCGGGTTCATGGGGCGGCCGGCCCGGATGCCGTAGCTCCTGGGGAGCTTCGCCGCGATCTGGGACGACATCCTGCCGCCGGTGCCGGAGGAGCTCTGGCGGGCGAACCTTGCGGCTGTCGCGCGCGCGCTCGCTGCGGGCGATTAGCGGCCGTACGTCGCGACCGGCCCGTCGCGGGCGAGAAGCCGCCAGCCGACGGCGCGCAGCATCGCCTCGGCTTTGTCGGCGCAGCCGGGGCCGAAGAACGCACTCTGCGCGTAGAGGCCGCGGTGGACGGCAACGAACCGCACGCCGAGACCGGCGGGGATCTCGCCTCGACCGCACGAGAGCGGCCGTAGCTCGCGGGCGAGCCGGTCGGCGGCGGGGGGCGCAAGCGTCGAGTAGCCCTGCGGGCGCTCCCGCGGGCTCTGGCGCGCGTAGGCGAGGTAGACGCTCCCGTAGTGGAGGTCCGGGCGGAAGACGGGCAGCTCGAGCAGCCGACCGTCGCCGCGGATGGCCGTGTAGGCCGCGTTCGGCTCGTCAGCGGCGACCGCGCCGAACACCGGCACCCGCAGGTCGAGCGCGAGCAGGACGAGCAGCGCGCCGATGGCGACGGAGACGAGTGCCCCCGGCTCGTTCCGAGCGCCGAGAGGCCCACATCGACGGCGAATGCCGCAAGCGCGGCGAGCGCCAAGCAGGCGATCGGCATGAACCGCTCCGGGACACGAGTCGAGTCGAGCCCGGGAACGACCCGCCAGACGGTCTCGTACCCCCGGAGGTTGGAGCCGAGCGCGAGGAGGCAGGGGATCAGCGCGGCGAGGCCGAGCAGCACTGCAAGCCCGCGCCGCCTCCGGATCGCGACGAGGCCCGCGAGCGCGAGGAGCGGCGTCAGCCACCCGACGAACACGAGCTCCTCGACGCCGCTCCCGACCGCGCGCGTGACGAAGTCGGAGAGCTCGGCCGAATAGCGCGCGACCTGTGCGAACGAGCGGCCCGACCCGATCGACCCGGAGACCGCCCAGCGGTCGACGACCAGCCCGGCGGCGAGCGCCGGCACGATGGTCGCTACGGCCTTCCAGCGGTCCTCGCGTAGGACGCGCGCCCACGCGTACCCGAGCGCGAGCGGGATCGCGCCGAGCGCGGGATGGAGCTGGCCGGAGAGCGGGATCGCGGCGAGGACGAGCGCCGCCACGACGAAGCGCCGCCGCTCGAGGGCGAGCAGCATCGCGGGCAGGAGGAACGCGACGAGCCCGAGCAGATGCCCGGTCGACTGCCCCACCCGGTATGGCATCAGGCAGAACACCACGCCTCCGACGAGTGCGGCAGGACGCGAGACGTCGAGCGTGCGCAGCCACCAGCACGTGAGCGCCCCGGCGAGCACGAACGTGAGGAGCACGACGAGGTCGTACGACCAGACGTTCCCGAACAGGGCGGCAAGCGGCCAGTACGGCAGGCCCAGCAGCCAGCCCTGGAGGTTCGGCGGCGCCTGGGCCTCGGGGCGGAAGGAGTACGGGTCGGCCAGGGGCGAGGCGCCGTGCTCGAGCTGATGACCGACGAGCCAGAAGCTCCAGCCGAGCTGCAGGTGGTCGCCGGCGGCCGCCTCTCCGTGCCCGGCCGCGGGGCGGGCGAGGTAGTGCCCCTCGACGTGCCGGATCGCCGGCCAGGTCGCCCAGAGCGCGCAGGCCGAGTACAGCCCGAGCGCCACGAGAACGAAGCGGGTGCGACCGGCGGCCACGAGGCGACGACCGTATCGGTCGCCGCCCGTTGGAGCTTGCAACACACTGTTGCAAGCGCTCTAGTCGCAGCACCACCCCTGGACGCGCGGAAAGCCGCTCCGCGAGCGGAACTGCTCGGAGACGTTCGACACCGTGCGGATGCGCTTGCCGTCCGACCTGATGAAGAGCCACTGGTCCGCCGAGCGCCAACCGACGAGGAGCCAGCGCCCGTCGGGCGCCCAGACGAGGTCGCTGACCTCGCCGACGCCGTTGAAGAGCGCCCTCCCTTCGAGCATGTACACGCTGCTTTGCGAGCCGTGCACCCTGGCGACGGCGACCTCGTGCGATCCCGGGGCGAAGCGTGCCGCCACGTCCGGCCAGCCCTCCGACGGATCCTCCCCTGTGACCCGGCGGCCGCCCTGGTCGAAGACGCGCAGGTGATGGCGAGTCAGGACGAGTAGCCGTCTCCCATCCCGGGACCATTCGAGCCCGGTGGTAGGCCCTGCGAACCCGAGCCGCGCCTTCCACACCACCGATCCGTCCGACACGTTGCGAACGTGGACAACCCCACCCATGACGTACGCGAGCTCGAAGCGGGGACCGGGACGCCACGCGAACGGCCCGCGCTCGTCGGGCGCGAGCAGGTGGTCACTCGTTCCGTCCCCAGCGACGACCCGGAGCCCCGTGCGATCGACGTAGGCGATCCGCGTGTCGGTCTCCGTCCCGCCCCAGCGCGCGGAACGGACGCCGGGGCGTGCGAGCGTCCACCGCACCTCGCCGTCGGGCTCGAGCGCGGCGAGCTCGTTCCTACGGAGCGCAACGAGGAAGCGTCCGAAGGGCGACCAGCTCGCCTCTCGGTAGCCGGCGAGGAGACGTTTGCTCCCGTCTGCCTCGACGACCCAGACGCCTGCGTCGGAGGCGACAAGCAGCCGGCCCGGCGCGGGAAGCGAGAAGAGCGCCGGCGCGGAGCGCTCGACGCCGACGACCTCGCGGACGCGATCGACGACGGCCAGGCCCGGCGGGCTTGCAGCTGCGAGGGCCAGTCCCACCGTGCCGAGTGCGACCGTGATCGCCACGGCAAGGCCGCGCCGCGGCCGCGTTACGGGCTCGCGCGTCTCGAACGCGGCGAGCACGACGCGCCGCGCGCGCTCTTCGGTCGCGTCAGCGTCAGGGAGCCGAACACGGTCGAGCGCGTTGCTCACAGCACGTCCCGCATCGCATCGAGCCCTCGGCGCAGACGAGAGTTGACGGTGCCTCGCGGCAGGTCGAGCAGCCGCGCGATCTCTCCCGGCGTGTAACCGAGGAGGTGCCGGAGCACGATCACCGCGCGCTGGTCGGGCGGCAGGCCGGCGAGGGCGCGCAGCACTCCGGCGTCGACCGGCTGAGGGTCCTCGAGCGGAGCCGCCAGCTCGGTCAGCTCCGATTCCCGGCGCACCGAGCGTGCCCGCGCCGCGTCGATCGCACGGTTCACGACGATCCGGTGGAGCCACGGCCCGAACGGCCGGCGGCGATCGAAGCGGTCGAGGTTGCGCACCGCGGCCAGGAACGCCTCCTGGGCGATGTCTTCAGCCAACACGGCGTCGTGGACGACGAGGTACGCGGCCCTGTGCGCGGCGGGCCAGTGGGCGTGGAAGAGCGCCTCGAGGTCCGAGGCGGATCCGCGCTGGGCGCCTCGCACCCAGGCACGCTCGTCCCGGCCCGCGCGCGCCACCGCAGGACAATACGTCTGCGCACCCGCGAGAGGTCCACGCGCGTACTACGGCTCGGCAGCCGTAAGAGGTCCAGGACCTCATCGGGCCGGCGGCGCGTATGGCGTGCATGAGGCGCCGTGACTTCCTCGCCGCCGCGCTCGTCCTCGCCGCCGTTCCCGGGCGAGCCCTGGGCCGTGCGACCGGCGGTGCGGCAGTCGCGCTGGTCACCGCAGACCTCGAGGCGCATGTCGTCGCGCTGGAGCTGTCCTCGGGCCGGGTTTTGACGCGGATCCGGACCGCGCCCGGGCCGCGCAGCATCGAGGCATCGGCGTATGGACAGGTCGTCGTCGCGCACATTCCCGCGGGAGTCGTCACGATCCTCGATGCGGCAACTCTCTCGGTGCGAGCCGTTCTGCACGGGTTCGGCGAGCCGCGCTACGCGGCGATGCACCCCGGCGAGCCCCTCGCATACGTGACGGACTCGGCGCTCGAGCAGGTGGTCGCGATCGACCTCGATCGCGGCAGGGTCGTGCATCGCACGCGCGTCCCGGGCCCTGCACGGCACGTCTCCGTCGATGCCGGAACGACGTTGTGGACGGTGCTCGGCTCTGCCGCCGAACGCGTCGCGGTCCTCGATCTCCGGGACCCGCGCCGGCCGAGGCTCGTGCGCGTGTTCGAGCCGCCGTTCCGCGCCCACGACGTCGTCTTCGCTCCCGACGGCACCCATGTGTGGGTCACCTCGGGTGCCAGCAATGCCCTGGCCCTCTACCCCAGGCACGGCGGCGCTCCACGCGTGCTTGCGGCGGGAGCGCCGCCGCAGCACGTCGCGTTCGCCGACGCGCGGGCGTTTGTCGCGAGCGGTCGGGACGGAACGCTGCAGACCCGACGGCCCGACGGCAGCCCCGTACGGACGACCCGCGTGCCCCACGGCTCGTACAACGTCACGTTCGGAGCTCCGTCGGAGACGTTCGGGCATCCGGCGGTCGTGACCCCATCCCTCAACGAGGGCACGGTCGCGGTGCTCGAACCGAACGGCGCCGTGCGCTTCGTCCGCCATGTCACGCGGTCGGCGCATGACGCGTGCGTCGCGCAGGCGGGTTGAGCCGTACGGAACCCCGGGGCCGGACGCGGTGTACACACTGTCGTCGAACGAGGAGGACTTCGATGAGACTTCGATCTTTCGCCGGTGCCGCGCTCGTCGGTGCGGCGGTCGCCGGTGTCGCGGCGCTCACCGCGTCGGCGGCCGGACCCGCACCGCAGGTGCTTCAGGGTGAGCCCGGCATCCCCGTCGCAGGCGGAGCGCACGTCGTCACGATCGCCGGGCCGAGCGCGTCGAGCACGCGCGTCTGGCTCGTCCGCGACGGCGACGGCAAGACGATCCGCGAGCGCGTGCTCCCCGGCAAGCTCGGCGTGCCGGCAGTGACCTTCAACGGCCTCGCCGAGGGCACCTGGGCGCAAGGGCGCAAGCTCCTCCTTGCGTCGTCGATCTACGACGACCCAGCACGCACGACGTTCGTCGTGGTCGACACGCGCACGCTCAAGCCTGTGAAGACAATTCGGCTTCGCGGCGCGTTCGCGTTCGACGCGCTCTCGCCGAGCGGCACTCGCCTCTATCTCCTGCAGTTCCCGCAGGGCGTGAACGGCGGCATCCACTACGTGGTCCGCTCGCTGAACATGCGCACGGGCCAACTGGAGCCGGGCGCGATCGTCGACAAGACAGAGCCCGACGAGCGCATGAATGGGATCGCGCTCAACCGCGCCTGGGGCCCGAACCGGACGTGGGCCTACACGCTGTACAACGGCGGGGCTTCCCACGCGTTCGTCCACGCGCTGAACACGCGCACGCGGACGGCCCGCTGCATCGACCTACCGTGGGCCGGCGAGGCGCAGAACATCCTCGAGAACGTCCAGCTGGCGGTCCGGAGTGGCGTGCTGACGCTGACCGACCCGGGCGGAGGGATGCTCGCGCGGATCGACACGCGCACCTTCTCGGTCGAGACGTAGCAGCGAGCGCTAGGCGGCGGGCGCGACCACGCCCGCCGCCTCCGTCGCGTCGGCGATCGCGCGAACGACCTCGACGATGTCGCGGTTCGCGTTGAACACGCGGAGCTGGGCCTCGGCGGAGTTGCCGCGTCCCAGGATCGCCTCGATCCCTTCGAGCTCGCGCTCGGAGCCGAGGTCGCGGGCGTGCGGCTCGAGGTCTCGCACGGTGCGGCGAACGAGCTTCGCGAGCGGGATGCGGATCCGGCGGCCGGTCGCGAGGTCCATCACGGGAGCGTCGAGCCCGTACCGCGCCGCGAGCCACCTGTTCTCGCTGGTGAGGATGCGGTGGTGGCTCGCGATCTCCTCGCCGGCGTCGAAGCGCTCTGAGAGGAGCTTGACGAGCGCCTGGCAGTACGCCGCGATCGCGACCGCGTCCTCGACCCGCGTGACTGCATCGCAGATGCGGATCTCGATCGTCCCCCATTTGGGATGCGGGCGGATGTCCCACCAGATGTGCGTGTAGTCCGCGATGCAGCCCGTGCGCTCGAGCTGCCCGACGACGGCGGCGTAGTCGGCGTAGTCGCGGAAGCGCGGAGGCGGGCCGGACCGCGGGAAGGCCGAGAAGACGATCTGCCTGCTCGAGGCGAGCCCCGTCGGCTCGCCCCGCCAGAACGGCGAGCTCGCCGAGAGCGCGAGGAGCGGCGCGAGGTGCGGCAGCAGGCCGTTCACGACCTGGATCGCCTTGTCCGGGTCGTCGACCGCGACGTGCACGTGCATCCCGAAGATCAGCTCGCGCCGGGCGACGTACTGGAGCTGGTCGATGAGAGCGCGGTAGCGGTCCTTCGCGGTGATGCGCTGTCGCTCGAACAGGCTGAACGGATGCGTGCCCGCCGAGCCGACGCGGAGCCCGTGGTCGCGCCCGACGTCCCGCACGTAGCTGCGCAACGTGGTCAGCTCGCGCATCACGTCGCCCGCGTTCGCGCAGACGGGCGTCGCGATCTCGAGGACGGACTGCATCAGCTCCGCATTGATGCGGTCGGCGAGCGCGTCGCCCTCGACCGCGTCGAGCACGGTCTCGATGTGCTGGACGAGATCGAGGCTGTGCGGGTCGAGGAGCATGTACTCCTCCTCGACGCCGAGCGTGTATGGATCGCCCGAGCCGAAGCGGTGGTCGACGACGCTCGCCGCGGGCGCGCCCTCGAGCCCGGTGATCGACGGCGGGAGGACCTGTTTCACGGGAGCACCGCCTCCGCTTCGATCTCGACCTTCCAGGCGTCGTCGAGCAGGCGCGCGACGACGCAGGTCGCGGCGGGCCGCGTCTCGCCGAACACGGCCCCATGTGCGCGCGCGACCTCGTCCCAGTGGGCCGGATCGGTCACGTAGATGTTCGTGCGCACGACGTGCTCGAGCCCCGACCCCGCGCGGTCGAGTGCCTCTCCGATGATGCGCAGGCACAGCGCCGCCTGCTCGTAGGCGTCGTCCGGCGGCGGCGAGCCGTCCGGCGGGATCGGCGCGGTGCCGGCGATGTGTACCCGGTCCCCGGCGACCACCGCTCGCGAGAAGCCCGCGACGCCCTCGTACGGCGAGTGGCCGGTGATCAGCCTGCGCTGGGTCACGTGACGCCTAGTATCGCCGTCCGTGGACGCACTGCACCAGATCGACTCATGGGACGTGCCGTTCGCCGTCGCCGGGGTCACGAGGGCGGCGGGGGACGTCGCGACACGCGGGGACACGACGAGGCCGGTCCTGCTCGCATCCGTGTCGAAGCCCGTCACCGCGCTCGCGGTCCTCGTCGCCGCCGAGGAGGGCGTGCTCGACCTCGACGAGGCCGCGGGCCCGCCCGGCGCGACCGTGCGCCACCTGCTCGCGCACACCTCCGGCCTTCCCTTCGACGGCGGCACGCCCATCGCACAGCCGGGGCGTCGTCGGATCTACTCCAACGAGGGCTTCCGCGTGCTCGGCGACCATGTGGCGAAGCGTGCGGAGATGCCGTTCGCCGAGTACGTGCGCGCCGCGGTCGTCGAGCCGCTCGGGACCTCGCTCGACCCCGAAGGCGATCCGGGCGCCGGGATGCACGCGTCGCTCGCCGACGTGCTCGCACTCGGGCGCGAGCTCCTCGCGCCGCAACTCGTCGCCGCCGAGACGCATGACGAGATGGTTTCCGTCCAGTTCCCCGGGCTCGACGGCGTGCTCCCCGAGTTCGGGCGCTTCAGCCCGCTCGACTGGGGGCTCGGGGTCGAGCTGAAGGGGGACAAGGCGCCGCACTGGTCGGGCTCGCTCACCTCGCCCGCCACGTTCGGGCATTTCGGCCGAAGCGGGACGTTCCTCTGGGTCGACCCGGAGCGCGGGCTCGCCTGCGCCGTCCTCACCGGGCGAAACTTCGGGGACTGGGCGAAGGACGCATGGCCGAAGCTCTCCGACGCAGTGATGGAGGAGCTCGCATGAGCGCTTCCGAGCCGATCATCCGGCTTGCCGGCGTGACGAAGCGCTTCGGGCGCACCGTTGCCGTCGACGACGTCACGATCGACGTGCCTCGCGGGCGCTGCCTCGGCTGGCTCGGCCCGAACGGCTCCGGCAAGACGACCCTGATCCGCTGCATGCTCGGTCTCGCCCGCGTCACCGCGGGGACGATCGAGGTGCGGGGCCGGGAGGTGCCGCGGGACGTCCGCGATGCGCTCGCCGGCGTCGGCGCGATCGTCGAGGAGCCGCGGTTCTATCCATACCTCTCGGGGCGGCGGAACCTGGAGGTTGCGGCCGGCTTCGTCGGCCGCGAGGCGTTCGGGCGGATCGACGCTACGCTCGAGCGTGTCGACCTGACCCGCTCGGCCGGGACCGCCGTGAAGAAGTACTCGCTCGGGATGCGCCAGCGGCTCGGCGTCGCGCGGAGCCTCCTCACCGACCCGGAGCTCCTGATCCTCGACGAGCCGTCGAACGGGCTCGACCCCGCGGGGATGGCCGAGTTCCGCCAGATGATCCGCTCGTTCGTCGAGGAGGACGGGAGAACCGTGTTCATCTCGTCGCACCTCCTCGACGAGGTCGAGAAGATCGCGGACGACATCGCGATCGTGCAGGCGGGGTCGCTCGTCACGCACGGGACGGTCGCGGGGCTCGTGGCCGGCGGCGCCACGACCGTGCGCGTGCGGGTCGACGAGCCCGAGCGCGCCCGCGCCGTCCTCGGCGCGCTCCGGTTCGTGACCGCGGTCCACGCGCCCGAGCCACGCACGCTGGACGTCTCGCTCGAGCGGGTGGACGACGAGAGCTCGATGGCGCTCACGCGTGCGCTCGTCGAGTCGGGCATCGGGGTCGCCGAGGTTATGCAGCGGCGGGAGTCGCTCGAGGAGCGCTTCCTCGAGATCACCCGCGGCGAGGAGCCGCGGCCGCCGGTCGCGGAGGAACCGTCGTGACGCGCGCGCTCTTCCGCACGATCGTCGGCCGGAAAGGGAGCTTCCTCGGGACGGCCGGGGTGACGCTCGCGGCCGTCGTCGTGGTCGCCGTCGTCCTCGTGATCGTGCACGGCCTGCGGCCGGGACGGAACCCGTCGATCGGCGGCCAGCCGATGCTCGACGGCGTCTCGGCCGCCATCTGGCTCCTCGGTGGCGTCGGCGCGATCGTGATCGGCGCGCTGGCGGGCTCGTACGACGTCGCGCAGGGGACGATGCGCTACCTCGTGCTGACCGGCGTCCGCCGGATCGGGATGTACGCGGCCCGGACGATCGCGCTGATCGCTGCGGTCCTGCTCGCGCTCCTGCCGGCACTCGTCCTGGGGCTGGTCCTCGTGTTCGTCCTGCCGAGCGAGCCCGAGGCCCACGTCAACGCAAGCGAGGTCGGTGACGTCGTCTGGACGTGTGTCCTCTGGCCGACCGTGTTCGCCGTGATCGCGATGGGGATCGGCTCGCTCCTGCGCTCGAACGGCGCCGCCGTCGCGATCTCGCTGTTCTTCGCGTTCGCCGCCGCGCCCCTCCTCGGGCTGGTCAGCGCGGCGAGCGAGACCCTCGGCAACCTGATGTTGCTGCCTGCGCTCGCCCGCGTGACGGGAGACAACCACGGCGCGCCGCTCGCGGCGGCCGGCGCCGCGGTCGTCGTGTGGGTGGCTGCGTTCTGGTGCGCTGGTGCCCTGCGAATCAGCCGGGACGAGTACTAGAGCTTGTTCGCAAGCGGGATTCCGCAGAAGCGGAATCCCGCGCTCGGATCCCCCGCCTATGGCGGGGGCATACCCCTAAAGGCGCCCGCTGGCGCGGTCGCAAAGCCTCGCAACCCACTCCGAAGCGTGGCGTCAATCCTCGGCGAAAAGCGGCCGCAAGAGCTCGTCGAAGGTCTCCCGGTCGCAGCTCGCGACGACGGACGGCGTCATCGCGGTCACGGTGGCCGTGCGCGGGATCCCCATCGCGAGCGCGACCTCGCCGAACGTCTCTCCCGGCCGCAGCACGCTCCGCGCGCCTCGTTCCGACTGCGTCACCGCCGCGAGCCCCGAGAGGAGGACGTAGAAGCGGTCGCCGCCGTCGCCTTCGGCGACGATCGTGCGCCCCGCGGGCACGTCCTCACGGCGCATCCGCTCGGCGAGCCGGGTGAGCGTCTGGCCGGGGAGGGAGGTGAGCAGACCGACGCGCGAGAGCTCGGTCACCGAGGCCGGGACGTGGCGCGGGCTCACGCCGATACGGTAGCCAGATGGGGCTCCT
Source organism: uncultured Actinomycetes bacterium (assembly GCA_963742625.1). Lineage (GTDB taxonomy): Bacteria > Actinomycetota > Thermoleophilia > Gaiellales > Gaiellaceae > Gaiella. Next base: position 158,576 of record CAVUMO010000001.1, on the reverse strand, counting down.
CCACGGCTGGAAGACCTGCCCCCGATGCGAGACGCCGCTCGTGGGCGAGGAGTCTCACCTGCACTGCCCCGGCTGCGGCTCGACGTACTACGCCAACTCGGCGCCGTGCGTCAGCGCCCTCGTCGAGGACGCCAAGGGCAGGCTGCTCCTCTCCCGTCGGGCGGTCGAGCCCTACCTCGGGCTCTGGGACTGTCCCGGCGGGTTCCTCGAGGAGGGCGAGCACCCGCTCGACGGGCTTCGTCGCGAGCTCGAGGAGGAGACCGGGCTCGTCGCCGGGCCGGTGCGCTTCGTCGGCGTCTGGATGGACGTCTACGGCGACGCGCCCGACGCCGCCGCCACGCTGAACATCTACTGGGCGGTCGAGGTGGACGAGGGGGAGCCGGTCGCCGCGGACGACGTCTCCGAGCTCCGCTGGTTCCGAGCGGACGAGCTCCCGGCGCCCGCCGACCTCGCGTTCGCCACCGTCGAGGACGCGCTCGAGGCCTGGCGCAAGGGCAAGGAGCCGCGGGCCTATTGACCCCACCCGGACACGAGGCCCGGTGTGCCGGGCCTCGTGCGAGGGGAGGGAGTGTGGGGGAGAGCTACGCGGCGACGAGGCCGAGCGAGCGCTCGATCGCGCCCTTCGGCTGCGCGCCGATCACCGCGGCCGAGGGCTCCCCGTCGCGGAACAGGATCAGCGTGGGGATGGAGGCGACGCCGTAGCGCTGCTGGAGCTCGTGCTCCTGGTCGATATTGACCTTGACGAGCTTCAGCTCGTCCTCACGCTCCGCCGCGATGCGGTCGAGGACGGGAGCGACGGCGTGGCACGGGCCGCACCATTCCGCCCAGAAGTCCACGAGGACGGGCTTGTCGCTCTTGAGGACCTCCGCATCGAAGGTCGAGGTCGTTACTTCGAGGGCCATTGCTTCCTTCCGTTTTCGGTGGTGTCGAAGTGTCTCAGATTCCTCAACGACGGAGGCCCAAAACTCCTTCCCTAGAATCGCGCCATGTTCGCACCCTTGCCGGACAAGCCGGATCACGACGCTCTCGAGCTCGAGATCCTGGCTCTGTGGGAGCGAGAACGGACCTTCGAGCAGCTCCGCGAACGGAACGCGGACGGCCCGCGCTTCAGCTTCGTCGACGGCCCCGTCACCGCGAACAGGATGGTGCTCGGCGTGCACACCGCCTGGGGGCGGACGCTGAAGGACGTCTTCCAGCGCTACAAGGCGCTGCGCGGCTACCACCAGCGCTACCAGAACGGCTTCGATTGCCAGGGTCTCTGGATCGAGGTGGGGGTCGAGCGCGAGCTGGGTCTCAACTCGAAGCGCGAGATCGAGGAGTACGGGCTTGCCGAGTTCGCCCGGCGATGCAGGGACGTGGTCGTGCGGTCCTCCCGCGCGCTGACAGACGGGTCGATCCGGCTCGGTCAGTGGATGGACTGGGGGAACGACTACTTCACCTTCAGCGACACGAACATCGAGTACATCTGGCGGTTCCTGCAGCTCGTGCACGAACGCGGCTGGCTCTACCTCGGTCACCGTTCGACGGAGTGGTGCCCGCGCTGCGGCACCTCGCTCTCGCAGCACGAGCTCACGCAGGCGGGCGTCTATCAGGACCGGAGCGATCCGTCGCTCTACGTTCGCTTCCCGCTCCTCGAACGATCGAACGAGTCCCTCGTCGTCTGGACGACGACGCCCTGGACGTTGCCGGCGAACGTCGCCGCCGCGGTCAAGCCCGATGCGGAGTACGGGCGGCGCGAGAACGGCGAGTGGGTCGCTGTCGCCAGATATCCCGAGGACCACTTCGACCGTCGTGCCCTCGGTGAGGAGCTCGTGGGTCTTCGCTACCGCGGCCCCTTCGACGATCTCGGCCCAGGCGGCGAGGTCGATCATCGGGTCATCCCGTGGGACGAGGTCTCGCTCGAAGAGGGAACCGGCATCGTCCACATCGCACCGGGCGCCGGCCAGGAGGACTTCGACCTCGGCCTCGTCCACGACCTGCCGGTGCTCTCGCCGGTGGACGAGGCGGGCCGCTTCTACGACGCGTACGGCTGGCTGCACGGGACGTCGACGAGTGACGCGGCCGACCAGATCGTGGGTCGACTGGCAGAGCAAGGGTTCCTTCTCGAGGCCGGCACGATCCTCCACCGCTACCCCCACTGCTGGCGCTGCGACACCCCGCTCATCTGGCGTGTGACCGACGACTGGCTGATCTCGGTCGAGCAGCTCCGCGACCCGCTGCTCGAGGCGAACGCGACGGTCGAGTGGACGCCCGCGTACATGGGCAAGCGCATGGACGACTGGCTGCGCAACATGGGCGACTGGAACATCTCGCGCCGTCGCTACTACGGGCTTCCCCTGCCCTTCTACCCCTGTCCGTGCGGACACCTGAACGTGATCGGCTCGAAGGCGGAGCTCGAGGAGCGCGCGACCGGGCCGGTCGAGGGGCTCGAAGAGCTCCGGCGCCCCTGGGTCGACGAGATTCGCATCCGTTGCGCAGCGTGCGGCATCGAGGTCGAGCGGATCGCCGAGGTCGGCGACGTCTGGCTCGACGCGGGCATCGTCCCGTTCTCGACGCTCGGCTGGGAGAGCCCCGATTACGTCCCGGAGGGCTACGCGACCGGCGCCGCCCGCGGGTTGACGCGCGCCGACCTGCCCGACCACGCCTACTGGGAGGAGTGGTTCCCCGCCGACTGGGTCTCGGAGATGCGCGAGCAGATCCGGCTCTGGTTCTACTCCCAGCTCTTCATGTCGGTCGCGCTCACCGGCCGTGCGCCGTTCAGGAAGGTGCTCGGCTACGAGAAGATGCTCGACGAGAGGGGCCGCGAGATGCATAGCTCGTGGGGGAACACGATCGACGCCCCCGACGCGTTCGCGCGGATGGGCGCCGACGTGATGCGGTGGCAATTCTGCGCGCAGCCGCCCGACCGGAACCTCCTGTTCGGGTTCGGCCCCGCGCACGAGATCCAGCGGAGGCTTCTCACGCTGTGGAACTCCGCGACCTTCCTCGTCCAGTACGCGAACGTCGAGGGGTTCAGCCCGCGATTCGGGGATCTCGAGAGTGGCCCCGCTGCCGAGCTCCAGCCGCTCGACCGCTGGCTCATCGCGCGCACGCGCCAGCTGGTGCGGGACGCGACCGCAGGCTACGAGCGGTGGCTCACGGTCGACGTGATCCGGGCCTTCGAGGCCTACGTCGAGGACCTCTCCAACTGGTACATCCGCCGTTCTCGCCGCCGCTTCTGGGACGGCGACGAGGTCGCGCTCCGGACGCTTTGGCACGCACTCGCTCAGACGCTCCGCGTGATCGCGCCGGTGATGCCGTTCCTGGCGGAGCACCTATGGCAGGTGCTCGTGCGAGGAGCCTGCGAGGACGCGCCCCTGAGCGTCCACCTCGCCGGCTGGCCGGAGGAGCACGACCCCGACGAGGAGCTTCTCGCCGAGGTCGTGGACGTCCGGCGTGTCGTCGCGCTCGGTCATCAGGCCCGCCAGGCCGCGGGCTTCAAGGTGCAGCAGCCGCTTCGCGCGCTCGTGGTCGAGGGCGCCTCTCGCGCCCGGGCGCAGGCCGAGGAGATCCGCGACGAGCTGCGGGTGAAGGACGTCCGCTTCGAGACCGTCGACTCCGAGCTCCTGGTCAAGCCCAACCTCCCCGTGCTCGGCCCGAAGCTCGGGCGTGAGCTTGGGCCGGTGCGCGAGGCGCTTCGCGCCGGCGCGTTCGAGGAGCTCGGTGAGGGGCGCTTCCGCGCCGCGGGGCACGAGCTCGGGCCGGACGAGGTGCTGGTCGAGCGCGCGGGGAAGGAAGGGTGGGCGGTGGCGGCCGAGGACGGCGTCACGGTCGCTCTCGACACGCACGTCGACGAGGAGCTCGACCGCGAGCGGCGCGTCTACGAGCTGATCCGGCACGTGAATGCGCTCCGCAAGGAGTCCGGGCTCGAGCTGTCCGATCGGATCGCGCTCACGATTCCGGAGCGCGATGCGGCCCTGCTCGAGGCGCACGCGGAGTGGATCCGCTCGGAGACGCTCGCCACGTCGCTCGAAGCGGGCCCCGGCGACGCGCCGACGATCAGGAAGAGCTGAGCGAGGCTACTCGGGACGGGCCGCGGCGAGCTCGAGCTCTCGGCGCAGCTCGACGGGCAGCCGGAAGGTCACGTCCTCCTCGACCATGCGGAACGGCTGCACGTCGTCGACGCCGCGTTCACGGAACCAGTCGCAGACGCGTGTGACGAGGCGTTCGGGCGCGGACGCGCCGGACGTGATCCCCACCGTCTCGGCTCCTTCGAGCCAGCGCTCGTCGATCTCGCTCTCGTCGTCGATCAGGTACGCGGGCACGTCGGCGGCGCGGGCGACGTCGACGAGACGGTTCGAGTTCGAGGAGTTGCGGGAGCCGATCACGAGCAGGAGGTCGATCCGACCGAGGAGATCCTTCACTGCCCACTGACGGTTGGAGGTCGCATAACAGATGTCCTCCTTCTTCGGCCCCACGATCTGGGGGAACCGCCGCCGAAGCGTCGTGATGATCTCGGCGGTCTCGTCGACGGACAGCGTCGTCTGGGTCACGTACGCGATCCGCGCGCCGGCCGGGAGCACGAGCGCCTCGGCCTCCGCGACGTCCTGGACGAGGATCGTCGAGTCCGGCGCCTCGCCCATCGTGCCCACGACCTCCTCGTGCCCGGCGTGTCCGATCAGGAGCACGGTGTAGCCGTTCGCCGCGTAGCGCTTGGCCTGGACGTGGACCTTCGTCACGAGGGGGCAGGTCGCGTCGATCACGTCGTGGCCGAGGGCCGCGGAGTTCGCGTGCACCGACGGGGCCACGCCGTGCGCCGAGTAGACAACGGTCGCGCCGTGCGGGGCGTCCCGCTCGTCGTCGACGAAGATCGCCCCGCGGGTCTCGAGGTCCCGCACGACGTGGAGGTTGTGGACGATCTGCTTCCGGACGTAGACCGGGGCACCGTAGTGCTCGAGCGCCCGTTCGACCGTCTCGACCGCGCGCTCGACGCCCGCGCAGTAGCCGCGAGGGGAGGCGAGGAGGACGCGTCGGACGCTCACGACGCCAAGGGTACTGCCCGCTCTCTCAGCGGGAGGTCTGCGCGAGCACGATGCCGGTCAGCACGACGGCGCCGCCGGCGAGCTGTGCCGCGGAGAGCGTCTCCTCGAGCCACACCCAGGCGACGACCGACGCGAGCACGACCTCGACCATCGCGACGATCGAGACGCGCGTCGCCGGGAGGTGGTGGAGCGCCCCGAGGGAGAGCGCAAACGGGACGATCGTCCCGAGGACGATCATCCAGAGCGAGAGGAGCCAGACCGGCGCGGTCGTCGACTCGAATGCGCCCTGGAGCGACACCGACTCCCAGAGCTCGTCGAACGGGAAGCCCCACCAAGGCTGCACGACGGCCCAGAATCCTGCCGCGACACCGAGCGAGATGCACGTGAGGGAAAGCGCGTCCCTGCGGGCGGTCACGTGCTCGCCGGCGAGGAAGTACGTCGCCAGCGCGCCCGAGGCAAGGAGCCCGGCGGCGACGCCGACGGTGTCGAGCCGCGCGTCCTCCCACACCTCCGCGACGAGCGTGAGCCCTGCGAGCGCGAACGCGAGGGCCGCCCAGACCCGGCGACGGACGTGCTCGTGCCACATCACGCGCGCCCAGAGGGCGACGAGGACGGGCGCCGTGAACTCGAGCAGCAGGCCGATCCCGATGGGGAGGCGCTCGATCGCCACGAAGTAGAGCCACGTGACGAGCGCGAACCCGACGATGCCGTAGAAGAGCAGGAGGCCGATCTCGTCCCGGCGGATCCGGAGGCGGCCGGGCGACGTCAACGCGATGAAGGCCGCGAGCCCCAGGAACGCGCCCGTCATGCGGAGCTCCGTGAGCCGCAGGCTCGTCATGTCGGCAGAGGTGAGGATGACCTTCGAGACCGTCCCGTTGATCGCGAACAGGCCCGCCGCCGCGGTCGCCATCGCGTATCCGAGCCGCGGGTGCCGGGTCGCCGCGAACGGCTCGTCGTGGAGGACGATCTCCGTCACCGCGCGAGGCTATCCGCGGTGCGCGGCCGCGCCGGAGAGGAACTGTGCGCGGCGGGCCGTAGACTTCCGCCACGCGGGGTGTAGCTCAGCCTGGCTAGAGCGCCCGGTTTGGGGCCGGGAGGCCGCCGGTTCGAATCCGGCCACCCCGATTCGTGAGGACGCTGCTGGTCAGCGCGGCTGCGGTCTGCGCCCTCCTCCTGGCGGCGCCCTCGCAGTCGCGGGTCGCCGGGGCGCCTCCATTCCGGGGCTCGGTGACGCCGCTCCCCGCGTCGCTCCGCGCGACGATGACGGGGCTCTCGTGGCACCGCGGCTGCCCGGTCGGCCTCGACGAGCTCCGCCTCGTGCGCGCCCGCCACTGGGGCTTCGGCGGGCGAGTGCACACCGGTCGCCTCGTCGTTGCGAGCGACGTCGCGCGGCCCGTACTCGACGTGCTCCGCCGGCTCTACGCGGCTCACTTCCCGATCCGGCGAATGGTCCCGGTCGACGCCTACGGAGCCAGCGACTTCCGCTCGATCGAGGCGGACAACACATCCGCGTTCAACTGCCGGTACGTCGACGGCACGACGCGGTGGTCGGAGCACTCGTACGGCCGCGCGATCGACCTGAATCCGATCGAGAATCCCTACGTGACGGCCGCCGGCACGACGTCCCACGCCGCGAGCCGCCGCTATCTCCGACGCGCGCCGTACCGGTCGGGAATGGCGGTCGAGGGCGGCGTCGTCGTGCGCGCGTTCGAGGCGGCCGGCTGGGGCTGGGGCGGCCGCTGGTCGGGTGACCGCGACTACCAGCACTTCTCGGCGAGCGGGCAGTGACGGGGGCCCTCGCCCTCCTCGCGGGCGCCGCGCTGTTGGCGTTCGGATCGCTGCGCGTCGCCTGCCTGCTCTCGCCGCGTTCGACCGCGTCGTTCCTCCTCGCCGCGTATGTCGTCGGTTGGGTGCAGCTGGTCCTCGTCCTCTGGGCGCTCTCCGCCTTCGACTGGGTGAGCCGTTGGTGGCTGCTCGGCGCCCTCGCCGTCGTCTGTGCGGCGCTCGCCATCGACACCCGTGGGCGAAGCGACATCGGCGTGAGGCTGCGGCAAAGCCTCTCGGCGCTGCGGGAGGCGTTGCGGGAGCCCGTCGCGGTCGTGCTCGGGCTCGGGGTGCTCGCCGCGTTCGGGTATGCGGTCGCGCTCGGGCTCGGCACGCCGCAGAACGACTTCGACACGCTCGTCGACCACCTCTGGCGCGCGGGGCTGTGGCTCCAGAACGGGGGCGCCGGTTACCCGGATTGCGATTGCGCCCCGTACATCAACGCGTACCCGCCGCACGCGGAGCTCGGCGTGCTCGCGACGATGGCGCTCGGCGGGACCGACCGCTACGTCGCGCTCGTCCAGGGCGCGGCCTACGTCGCGCTCGTGCTCGGCGTGATCGGGGTCGCCCGTGCGCTTCGGCTCGGCCGCTCTGAGGCGCTCGTCGCCGGGCTGCTCGTCGCAACACTGCCCGTGATCGCGTTGCAGGCCTCGACCGCCCAGAACGACCTCGTGGTCGCCTCATTCGTCGTCGCGGCAGTCGTCTTCCTCCTCGACCGCTACAGCGGTGCCGCCCCATGGCTTGCCGGCGCGGCAATTGCCCTTGCCCTCGGGACAAAGGTGACCGCCCTGATCGCGATTCCGGTGCTCCTCGTCGTCGCGTTCGTCGTCTGGCCGGAACGCAAGGGCGCCCGGCTCGCCTCGGTCCTGCTCGGGTCGGCCGCCGGCTCGTACTGGTACGTCGTCAACTGGCGGCACAGCGGGAGCTGGGACGGCGGCTTCCCCTACACCGACGTCGACCGGAGCGTCGCGCCGACGGTCGCGCGCGCCCTTCGCTCCGCGATCCAGCTGATCGAGCTGCCCGGCGGCGTCGGTCGCGACCGCTGGCTCTTCGCCGTCACCGCCTTGCTGCTCCTCTTGGCGCTGGTCGCCGTCGCGTTACTGCCGGGGCGTCGCCGCGCGCTGCGTCTCGCGGTGATCGCCGCCGTAATCGCGCTCCTCCCCGTCCTGACGTCCGACGTCCGCCGTTACGCCGACCAGACGTATCGTGACCTCTGGCGGACGCTCGGACGTGACGACCTCGCGCTCGAGGTCGGCCGCGACATCACCGTCTCGGCCTCGAACGTCACGTGGTATGGGCCGCTGGGTGCCCTCCTGCTCGTCTGCGGCCTGGTCGCCGCGGTCGTGGCCTCGCGCCGTGGCCTGCTCCCGGGGGTGGGCGCGCTCCTCGCGTTCGCACCGGTCTACTGGCTCATCGCGCTCTCGGTCTCGCTCTTCTACCAGGACGCGGCGGGACGGTTCTTGATGGCGCCGGTCGCCCTCGCCGGCGCGGCGTGGGGCCTCGCGATCCGGGTTCGCGCAGTCGCGTGGGGACTCGCCGTGATCGGGCTCACGGCGCTCGGGCTGGCGGTGCTGAACGACACGAAACGCCCGTCGGGAGTCCCGCTGCTTCAGGCCGCCCCCGCGAGCTATTGGACGACCCCGCGCTGGCAGGCGCAGGGGCGCGAGGTGCACGTCCCCGAGTTGATCCGCTTCGTCGACAGCCGTGTCGACCCGAACGCGCGCGTTGGCCTCGCGATCACGCCGAGCGACGCCGGCTACGTCTTCTTCGGGCCGCGTCTCGATCGCAGGCTCGAGCTGCTGTCCTCCGGCGCACGCGATGCGCCCGACGCAGCGTGGGTCTTCGTCAGCCCGAGTGCGCGTCAGGCACGCGGGCCGCGGCTGTGCGACGGCTGGCAACAGCTCACGGACAGCCCCGACGGGTGGAGTGTCTACAGACGCTCGGGTAGCTGCTGAACGGACCGAAGCGGGCGACCGGGCTCGAACCGGCGACATTCAGCTTGGAAGGCTGACGCTCTACCAACTGAGCTACACCCGCGCCGACGTAGCGTAGCGCCGTGACTCCCGGGACCTGGTCGTGGAGCGCGGAGGCGCTCGCCCCGCTCGCGCTTGCGGCCTGGTACCTCGTCGCCACCCGGGCCGACCGCGAGATTGCGCGTACTGTCTCGTTCCTCGCGGGCTGCGCGCTCCTCGTCGCCGCTCTCGTGACGCCGCTCGACACGCTCGCGCGGACGTACCTCGTCTGGGCGCACCTGCTGCAGAACGTCGTGCTCGCGGAGTGGGCGCCGCTGCTGCTCGTGCTCGGCATTCCGCCCACCCTGGCACAGAGGCTTTCGGGACACCGGGTCGTCCGCACGCTCACGCAGCCCTTCGTCGCGCTGCCGCTCTGGGTGGCGACGTACGCGCTCTGGCACGTTCCTGCCCTGTACGACGCGGCCCTCCGCCGGCCGGACTCCCTGCTCGCGCTCGAGCACGCGACGTACGTCGGCGCCGGGCTCCTCTTCTGGTGGTGCATCTGGCAGGACGCGCCGCACCTGCTGTCGTCGGGCGCGCGCGCCGGATACGTCGTCGCCGCGTTCGTCCTCTCCGCGCCCCTCGGGCTGGTGCTCGCCCTCGTGCCGCGGCCCGTCTACGGCTTCTACGTGGACGCGCCCGAGCGTGTGTTCGGCCTCTCGCGCCTCACCGATCAGCAGCTGGGCGGGATGACCATGGCGGCGGAGCAGTCCATCATCTTTTTCGGCGTGTTCGCGTACTGGTTCCTCCGCTTCCTGTCCGAGCAGGAGCAGCTCGAAGAGTGATCGGCCGTGTGAAGCGCGGCTCGGCACGTTCCGCACGAGCGTCTACCCTCCGGCAAGGCGCCCGTAGCTCAGGGGACAGAGCGGCGGACTTCTAATCCGCGGGTCGGAGGTTCGAATCCTCCCGGGCGCATGAAAAGCCTGGAAATCGGATACTTCTTCTGAAGGTCGCCGCGCCTCCGCCACCTGAGGAGCGCCCCGGAACGGATTTCTTATCTGAGATCGGGTGTTTAGTCTCGCGCTTTTCTTATCTGAGCCCAGAGCGAATCGCGTAACAGGTTGTCACGAGCGCTTCGAAGGACGACCGGGACGGAACGGTCCATGCTTAGCACCCCAGCTCTCGACGGCGGCTGCATCCCAGACGGGCCCGGAAGCCAACCGTGCGAGTGGCTCGGGGAAGTCATCTCGCTTCGTGTATTCGAGCGCAGTGCGCTTGGTCACACCAAGTATCTCAGCGGCCTCAGCGAGACCCGCGAGGCGAAGAGCCCGCATCCCGCGCAAGCGTACGACTGGGGTCGGAAAGACACATTTCTACGTCTCCTTGATACTCTCTATGTCATAGATAGTTTTGAGGAACACGTTCCCGCGGAGAAGCTCCTCAAGAGCTTTGACGCACATCTCCGCCGACGAGGTCGCGCCGCTCGTCTCCTCCGACATTATCGGGTCGCCGTTCTCGTCGATCTTCGACGCGCCCCTCACGACCGTGATCGACGAGTCGCTGGTGAAGGTCGTCGCCTGGTACGACAACGAGTGGGGCTACTCGAACCGCCTCGTCGAACTCGCGCAGAGCGTCTTTGCTCCAATCCCGGCGTTCGCCTGAGACGTGCTCGATGCGGGCGATGGTCCTAGAGGCTTCGGCGACTCCCCTTCGGGAGACTGAGCTTCCGCGGCCGGCGCTTCGCCGCGATGAGGTACGGATCCAGGTCGATGCATGCGGTGTTTGTCGCACTGACCTCCACATCCGAGATGGCGAGCTCGCATCGCCGCATTTCCCCCTCGTGCTTGGTCACGAAATAGTGGGCACGGTGTTGGAGGGCGCCGGTTTCGCGAGCGGCGCGAGAGTCGGTGTCCCGTGGCTCGGCTGGACCTGCGGCGCATGTCGCTATTGTCGCTCCGGCCGCGAGAACCTATGCGATCGCGCCGAGTTCACCGGATACACACGGCCTGGAGGATATGCCGAGGAGGTGGTCGCGGACTTCCGCTTCTGCCTCCGGCTGCCCGAAGGCCCGAGTGCGCCCGCACTCGCTCCGCTTCTCTGCGCCGGCCTGATCGGCTACCGCGCTCTCCGGGCGGCGGGGGACGCCACGCGCCTCGGGCTCTATGGATTCGGTGCGGCCGCCCACATCGTGACGCAACTCGCAGTGCAGGAAGGCCGTCGTGTGTTCGCGTACACGCGGCCCGACGACGAGCGCGCTCAGTCGCTCGCCAGAGACCTCGGTGCAAGCTGGGCGGGTGGAGTCGGCGAGCGTCCGGAGGAACTCGATGCCGCCATACTCTTCGCGCCGGCCGGTGAGTTGGTGCCCGAGGCACTGCGTGCCGTCGCGAAGGGTGGGACCGTTGTCTGTGCCGGGATCCACATGAGCGATATCCCTTCCTTTCCGTACGAGCTGCTCTGGGGGGAGCGGGTAATCCGGTCAGTGGCGAATCTCACGCGCGGCGACGGGGAGGGCCTTTCCCGTGCCGTCGCCTTGCATCCCGTCACGACGGTGGTCGAGAAGTTCCCGCTCGCGGCGGCCGAGCAGGCGCTCGACCGGCTTCGGGCGGGCACGATCCGCGGCGCAGCGGTGCTTGAGGTGTCGTGTGAGCGCTGAGCATTCTTAGCCCGGGCTTGCGTTGTCATAGTAGTCAACTCTCCGCAGGACCACGAAGAACACGATACGGGTGTGCGCATCCTGGAACCGGGCGGGGCTGCCGACTCTGCCGTCGGCGCGCCGGTGAAAGAGGACGAGCAGGTTCACCCGCTCATACGCCGTGAAGATTGTGGTGCGCGCCAGTCGGGACGAAGACGCCCTGACCCTGCTCGAGCAGTAGGGGCTGCCCTCGATCTCAAGGACTCCCCGGCCCTCGAGGACGTAAGACCAAGCTCGAGTCCCGCGAACTATGGACGATTTCGTACCCGCGCGGCCCTGCCTCGATCCGCGCACACGTTCCGCTTCGAAAGACGTACCGAGGCGCGGGATGCGCGCGCTCATCGGCGCCAGCCGACGCGGTCGTGGTCGCGATGGCCCACGTTCGCGCGCACAGAGACGACGCCCGGCACCCGCTCGACCAGGCTCTCGAGCAGTTCGACCTGGAGGGCTGTCTCAACCTCACCGGTCAGTTCGACCTCTCCGTGCCGGACAGAGATCGTGAACGCGCTCGGGTCTATCCAGAGCACGCGCTGGAGGATGTCGTCGCGGATCTCACCTGCGATCTCGTGGTCGGCGCGCGTGAAGGCTCGCACCAGATCGGCTCGTGTCACGATGCCGATCAGCTGGCCGTCCTCTGCGACCACCGGGAGCCTGTTGATGCTGTGCTCGAGCATCAGCCGTGCCGCGGCGGCCGCGGTGGTGCTCGGCGTGATCGTGATGGCGGGAGTCGTCATCGCCTCCGCGACCGTCTGGGCCTGCGCTTTCGCGTGACCCTCGGCAGTGTCGTCCTTGAACAGCCACGCGAGCACGCCCCCTCGCCGTTCGGTGCGACCGCGCTCCTTGTAGAGCACGTCCGCCTCCGAAAGGACGCCGACGACCTGCCCGTCCTCCCTGCACACGGGCATGCCGGAGATCCCATTCGCGACGAGGGCCGCAGCCGCCTCCTTCAGCGACTGCGCCTCGCGCGCCACAACCACATCGCGTCGCATGAGCTGGCTGATCTTCATGTCGACTCCTTTTCGTCCGCCCGCCGGAAGCGGCTGCGGTCGTCTCTGTGCCGCATCCTCGTGGGCGATTCACAGGCCCGCATCGGGACGGCTGCGGATCCCGGTCGCGGGAAACCCGAAGCGGTCGCCCGCCGCTACCAGGACTTCGCGCGCAAGGGTTGCACCGGCCGCCGAACACGGATCCGCGCATCGACCGCGAGACAGCGCTCCGGGGTCCAAGGACCGGGTTGAGATCGAGCTCGGCGATCGCCGGCTGCTCCTCGCCGAGCCGGGCGCGACGAAGAACGAGGTCGACGAGGGCCGTCGGGTCGGCCGCCGCGGCACTCCGGAACCCAGGCACCAGCCCTACCCCCCCGCCTGTGACTAGCTCCAGCGCGTCGACGTCGGTCAGCCGGGCGGTCGCGAACGACGCCTGGCCGATGAGCTACCTTCCGAGGGCCGTCAAGGGGTCGCCTCGAACTACCCCTTTCTCTCGCGCACGCGTGCGCACGCAAAACGGGACTCGCCGACGGTAACCCCACCCCCTCGCCGACGTGATCGAAGCTCGGGCCTGCGCGCCTGGCGTCCGGAGCTATGCATCCCGGGTGACCGGCTCGCGAGACGTGCGGGCGACCAGCACAGAGCACGGCGCCCGATGGACGCTGGCGGTCGCCGTCGAGCCGAGCATCAAGCCGATCATCCTGCCCCGACCGTGCGAGGCGACCGCGACGAGCGTGTCGTGTTCGCGCTCCGCCTCGCGCTGGAGTTCGCGCCATGCTCAGCCGCGCGCCGTCCGGCGCTCGGCGGCGATCCCGGGAGGAACCTGTCCCCGGGCTGCCTCGAGCGTCGCTTCGGCGGACGCGCGATAACGGTCCTCGTCCAGGTACTCCGGAGCGCCACCGCCCAGGCCGCCGACCAGGGTCGGCTCGACGTGGTAGACGCCGAACAGCGTGAGCTCGCCTGCATGGTCGAGCAGGCGAGCCGACTGGACGGCGGCGTCCAGGCTCTCGGCGGACCCGTCGATTCCGAGGGCGAAGCGGTGGGTCGCGAAGACCGTCGGACGCGCAGGCGGCGTCGGCTCCTCGGTCGCGACGGCGCGCGTCGGCCAGAGCGAAACGGAGCCTGAACGAAACGAATGGGCGGCTCCGAACGAACTCCCTCACCGCCGTGTCGGACCTCAGATCACCCCACCCCAGAATCGCCGCAAGGAAGCGCGACCGCCACGGATGGCGACGCCGGAACTCCATCGCGACAGCGATGCTCTCGTGTTCGGAGAGGAACCGCTGCTCCGGAACGTATGTCTCCCGCCCGATCTGGATCTGTAGCGCCGGGTGGGCGCGGAGGTTGCGGATCCATTCGGTGTTCGCGCCCCAGGCCGAGCAGACGACCGCTTCGCGGGTGTCCGGGTCGTACGTCAGCGTCATTGCGACCGTCTCGTGGCGCTTGCCGGTATTACGACCTTGATGGGCGATCAGCAGGAAGGTGTGGTCGAGCATCCAGCCCCAGCCGCGGTGGTACAGCGGGCGCGGCATCCGCATGAGCGCAAGCGCGAGACGACCGGGCTGCCGGCGGATCCCGAGCAGCGGCCTCGCGTCGCGCCCGCATTCGTGCGCGGCAGTCGTCATGACTTGGTCACCGGCGGGTTGAAGATCCGCGACTCGTACGCATGGGTCACCGCGGCGACGTGCTGAGAAACGTGCGCGATGACTGACCCGGCCGGGTTCGCGGTCGCGAGCGTCGGGATCGAGATCAGGACGTTGCCTGTCTCGGGCCGACCGAGCCCGTCCTCGCGATACTGCGGGTAGCCCCAATGGTAGGTCGCGGTGACGATCAGCACCAGCGGCAGCGTCAGCGCGGTGAACCGCAGCTTCCCCTTCAGGCCGTCGACACGGCCGTGCAGGAGCTTGTAGGCGACGAAGCAGGGGAAGATCGTCAGTAGCAGCGTGTCGATGAGGCCGTAGCCGACGCCTCGCCAGAGCAGCTCGAAGACGAAGTAGGCGCCGTGCGGCCGCGCGGTCGCGTCCTCGGTGTTGAAGACGTTGAAGACGAGGAAGCCCGCAACCACGAGGCCGACGCCGAGGCTCCAGCGCCAGCGGCGCCGGAAGATCTGGGCCACGTCGACCTGCTCGACCCGGACATAGGTCGCGACGAGGGCGATCGTGATGGCGAAGTAGACGAGGTAGAAGACGTCGTGCTGCAGCTTGAGCACCGAGACACCGAAGTACGCCACCAGGAACGCGACGACGCAGACGAAGGCGAACCAAGCGAGATGGCGCACGGCCTCGGCGATCGACCGCGGCACAGGATGCGTGTAGGCGGACATCGAGATCACCTTCCGTATGAGCTACCGCCAGCATCCCCCCGAGGTAGCCACTCCGCGTCGGGGAAACCCCGGTATTGCAGTTCCGGCTTCTACGGACGCCCTCTGACCGCCGTCACCGCGGCCCATGCCTCACGCGGCTTCTCTTGAAGGGCGATCCACCGGGTCGTGTTATGAGAACAGACAACGCGTTGCGGGTTCGAGCCGCGTTCATCAGGGTCGTGCACGCGCGGATCGTTCCCGGGGGACTCCGTAGTTCGTGGCATCACGGCGCGTGATTCCCCCAATGCGCGATCGGCGGGGCTGGGTGAAGCTGGCGTGAAGGAGGTGGTTATCGTGCAAGTCGCAACAGAAAGGCCGCCGCTCGCCCTGCAGGGCGAGCTGGCACCACATCTGAGCCGCTGGCTCTGGCTCGTCAAGTGGCTCCTCGCAATTCCCCACTACGTCGTCCTCCTTTTCCTGTGGCTCGGCTTCTTCGTGTTGACAGTGATCGCTTTCTTTGTGGTGCTGTTCACGGGTCGCTACCCACGGGGGATCTTCGGCTTCAACGTGGGCGTGCTGCGCTGGTCGTGGCGCGTCGGCTTCTACACGTTCGGCGCCCTCGGTACCGACGAGTACCCGCCGTTCACGCTCGCCGACGTGCCCGAGTACCCGGCGCGGCTCGAGATCGACTACCCGCAGAACCTGCGCCGCGGCCTCCCGCTGATCGGCTGGTGGCTGCTCGGCATCCCACAGTTCTGTATCGCCGGGATCTTCGCCGGGGCCGGATGGTCGCTCGGACTTGTCGGCATCCTCGTCCTCGTCGCCGGCGTCCTGCTGCTGTTCAAGGATCGCTACCCGAACGAGATCTTCGACCTCGTGCTCGGCCTCAACCGCTGGGTGCTACGCGTCATCGCCTACGCCGCGTTCATGACTCGCGAGTATCCGCCCTTCCGGCTTGATACCGGCCCAAACGAGCCGCGCTTCGAGATGAAGCAGAGGCAGGCCGGGTGACGTTGGCCCCGGGCCCAGACGACGTGACAGCTGCCGGCGCGAGAAATCTCGCGCCGGCCGCGCGAGCTGAGACGCAGACGATGAGCGTGCCGGCGGGACATCCGGGCAGCTCGGCCTTTTCATGGTCCAGCGCGCGGGGGATCGTTGCGGATTGCCTTCGACCTGAGGCGACCAAGATGCGTGGCTTAGGATGCTTGCGTCGCAATTAGCTGACGGCCGCGCCCAAGAGGCGTCCGACGGCGAAGGTAACGGTCGCGGCGGCTATGCCGAACGCGACCTGTCGCAGCCCCGAGCGGAGCCAGCTCGTTCCGGTGACGAGCGTGATCGCTGCGCCGATTCCGAACAGTGCGAGCGCGCTTAGGACGGAGCTCGCGATGACTGCCGTCGTTCCTCCAAGGAAGAAGTACGGAAGGATCGGCACGATCGCACCGACGCAGAAGAGCGAGAACGACGAGCCGGCGGCCTTCCACGGCGAGGTACCTCGCAGCTCCGGATCGATGCCGAGCTCCTCGCGTGCCATCGTGTCGAGGGCGACGCTCGGGTTCGAGAGGATCGAGCCCGCCATTCGCGACGCGTCGTCCTCGGGGATTCCCTTCGCGATGTAGAGCGCAGTCAGCTCCGCTTGCTCTGCCTCCGGATAGAGGTCGAGCTCGCGCCGCTCGATTTCGAGTTCGTGTTCTTCGTACTCGCGAGAGCTTTGCACGGAGATCCACTCGCCGAGCGCCATCGAGCTTGCCCCCGCCAGCAGTCCCGAGAGCCCGGTGATGAGTACCGTCGTGCGAGACAGCTGGGCTCCCGCGACTCCCATAATCAGGCTGAAATTCGAAAGCAGACCGTCGTTCGCGCCGAGTACCGACGCACGCAGCGTGTTTGCCACGCCAAGCCGATGGCGCTCCTCATGGCGCGAGGGCGTTTCGGCGACCGCACTGGGTTGCGCGAGCATGCGGCCATGGGCGCGCTCCTCCGCGGCGATCGCAGCGCCTGCGTTGCCGAGCCTCTTGTATCGCGATTCTGCAGCGCTCTCCCCGGCCGTCAGAGCCGCGCCGAGGAAACGCGCCCCAAAGCGCCGTCCGAGAAAGCCGAGGATCCGGGCTCTGCGAGTCGGAACAACATCTTCGACCGCCGCGTCGAGTGCGCTGAGCCGCTCGGCACAGAGGGCCGCATGGCGCTCCTCCGTTTCGGCCAGGCGCGCGTACAGTCCCTCGTCTGCGGAGTGCGCGGCTAGCGCGCGGTAGACGTGAGCGCTGTCCACCTCGTCCTGACCGCTTGCCCGCCAGAGCGCGATCTCGTCTTCCCGCGTCACCCGCCAAGCCTACGACCCTTCGCGGGGCGCGCGCGGATCGGCACGGGGGAGTGCGTTGAGGAGGCTGAGTTTGGTCACCTGGAACGGCTCCGTCAGGCGAACACAAGCGACGGCGGGCACCGGCGATACGACGACGATCAGTAGTAGCGCCCGTGGGGTTCGGCCTCGGCCGCCGCGAGTCGCAGCGCTTCACCCGCGGTCTCGGACCCTTCGACCTCTACGACGATGGTCTTCATTGCCGGTTCCACGCAGCGCGGCTAGGGACCCGAGCGGGCCGCTCTGCCACGTTCGCTCGGGACCTGCGCGGGCGCCCGGCGGTACAAGCCGGGCGCCCGTTCTCCGTGTCGAGCGCTACGCCGCGATGTCGACTTTGCGCGGCGTCATCTGCTCGATCTTCGGGACACGCACCTCGAGGACGCCCTCTTTGAACGTCGCCTCGGCCTTGTTCATGTCCGCCTCCCGTGGCAGCATGAACAGGCGCTCGAACCGAGCGTCCAACCGCTCGCGCACGTAGAAGTGCGCGCCCTCGTTGTCCTTGGTCTCAGACTTCTCGCCTCGCATGACGAGTGTGTGATCGGAGACCTCGAGCGAGAGCTCCTTCTCGTCGAAGCCCGGTGCGTCGAGCTTGACGATCAGCTCCTTCTCCGTCTCCAACACGTCGGAGGTCGGAAGCCGGGCCTCCGCGACGCCGAAGTCCTCGGGCATCCGTCGGATGCGGCCATCCACGATGCCGAGATCGCCGAGCGGAGCCCACCTGACCAGGCTGGCCATGACGCCTCCTTTCGTCGCTTACTGACATGCTCGCCCGCGGTGGCTCGCCGGTCATCGGCGAAAACGCGGATCCCTGGGCTCGGGAAACCAGGTCTCAGACGAGCCACGCAACAGGGAGTGCGAGGGTGCACGCGGAGACGAGCAGGAGTACCAGGAGTTGGAGCGTGACTCCGATGCGTCCGCTGGCGTGCTCGCCCATCACCTCCGTGGCTGAGACCGATATGCGCCGACGCGCTGTCCTCGAGTCGGTCGGCGGCAGGAATCGTCACCTATTAGTGTCCAAGCCCACGTCGTATCGTTCACACGACTCAGGAGCCGCCCGATGGCCATCGCGTTCATCCAAGAGTTCACGATCCAGGATCACTCAACCACCAACTACGACGCGATCTCGGAACGCGTCCGCGGAGGCCCTTCGGCCGAGGGGCTGATCATCCATACCGCCGGCTTTGACGACGACGCCGGAGTCTTCCGGGTCTTCGACGTCTGGGAAACCCGGGAGCAGGCTGAGGCATTCGAAGCCGGAGTCATGGAGATCGTCGGCGCAATTGTGCCCCCAGGCACACCGGCCCCCGTGCGCGCCGCGTCCTATGAGCTTCACGAACTGGTCAAGTAGCGACTTTCCCATGCGGCTTCCACCGCGTCGGTCGCCTCGACGGGGCAGCGTACGACGCGGCGCTAGTCCGCTGAAGCGCTGGTCAAGCGGCTAGCGAGCAGCTCCACGTCGAGGGTCGAGTCCACGACACCACTAAGCCTGGCCTCACCGTCCTGAACGGAGACGGTGACAGAGCCGGGCTCGATCCAGACGCGGTGCAGGACGGCCTCGATCTCCAGCTTGATGTCTCTGTCGGGACCCTGACGACATCGGATCTCCTGATCATCCCGATCAGCCGGTCCTGCCTCACGACCGGTAGCCGCCATGCTCGTCCCTGAGGCTGCTGCTGCCGATGCAGGGCGCCACGCCGACGATCGTGATCGCCGGTGATGACACAGCCTCGCCTGCCGTCGTGGCGGACAGCAGGCGGTCGTTCGCGGCACACCGTTGCCTGCGAGCGAGACGTCCGTTCCGTGACACGGTCGACTGTGAAGCCTGCTCCTTCGCCACGATGTCGGCCTCCGACACAACGCCCACGATCTCGCCACCGCGGACGGGTGGGGACGGCCGAGAGCTGCGCCCGACGAGAAGTGCGGCGACCTCGCGCAGTGGCATGTCGGGCTGCACGGTTACGACCGGAGACGACATGGGCTCCTCGACTCGGCCTCCGGGCGCCTTGGTTGGGCGTCGGTCGCCGACGATCCTCGTGATGTCGAGTCCGGAGATCACGCTTGACAGCTGACCATGCCCACGCTTTGCCCACCGTGGTGCGGTCCGGAAACGGATTGCCACCGGCTCCTCCGCTGTCCAGGTCCGCGACGTCAGGCCTCCGTACTTCTCCGCACCTCAGTGACCGGGTCACCCACGATGCGCGGCGCGATGGTGGGCGGCATCGTCGATGCATGCCGGAAACGCGCTCGCTCGATGCGCTGTTCGGCGCTTACACGGTCCGGGTTCCGGTGGGGCCGGGCCTCTTCGGCCAGCTTGTGGCGCCGCCCGCGTCGGTCGGGCTCACCCTGTTCGCGCACGGGAGCGGCTCGCCGCTGCTCGATGCGCTCACGGAGATGGAGCGGCAGAGGAGGACCCGCGCGCTGGTCGTGGAGCACGGCGATCTCGCAGGTCTCCTTTCGATCACCGACGTCGGGCGCGTAGTGACCGAGGCCGTCGCGACACGAACGGCCGGGCATACATGAGCCCACGGCGCGCGGACCGACTTGTCCGGAGGTCGACGACCGAGCTGATGCTGTTCGCCGGCAGGTCGAACCCGGCGCTCGCGGCGGAGATCGCCCGTCGGCTCGGGATCGAGCTCGGCGACGTACGGCTTGAGACGTTCTCGAACGGCGAGGTCTATTGCCGCTACGGCGTTTCGGTGCGCGGGGCGGACGTGTTCATCGTCCAGTCTGGCTCTCCACCGGTGAACGACCACGTGGTCGAGCTCCTGGTGATGATCAACGCGGCGAAGCTCGCGTCCGCCCGCAGGATCACCGCCGTGATGCCGCTCTACCCGTACGCCCGCCAGGACAAAAAGTCCGCGCCGCGCGAGCCGATTAGCGCTCGGCTGCTCGCAGACATGCTCCAGGCGGCCGGCGCCGATCGCGTCCTGACCATGGATCTCCACGCGGGCCAGATCGTCGGCTTTTTCGGGGTGCCGGTCGACCACATGACCGCGCTCCCGCTCTTCGCCCGCCGCTACCGGCGGCGGCGGCTCTCCGGCGAGCGGGTCGTCGTCGTCTCGCCTGATCTCGGCCGCGTGAAGGCTGCGCGACGGCTTGCTCATATACTCGACGCGGGGTTCGCGATCGTAACCAAGGTGCGGCCCGGCCACGAGCGCGCCGTGGCGGCGGAAGTGATCGGTGACGTGCAAGGGAGGCGCGTCGTGATCGGCGACGACATGATCGTGTCGGGGGGAACGCTCGTCGCCGCAGCAGACGCGCTGCGGGAAGCGGGCGCAAGGGACGTGCATGCGTTCGCGACGCACGCTCTCCTCACGCCGGATGCCGCCGCGACGCTCGCCGGGGCCGACATCGCCGAGCTCGCGGTCACCGACACGGTCGCACTCGACGAGGCATCAGTTCCACCCGACCTGGTCGTCGTCACCAGCGCTGGGATGCTCGCAGAAACGATTCGCGCCGTGTTCGAGTCGGGCTCCGTGTCCTCCGTCTTCGCGGGCGAGAACGAGCTCTTCTGAGAGCGCACGGGGGCCGGCCTCGGAGGACGGGGCGAGCGGTTGCCGGCCGAAACTACGTATGCGGATCGTGGCCTCCCCCGATGCCGCCGCCGCGGCGGGTCGCGATGCTGTTCTCGCAGGCGCTTGCCTGCATCGAGGAGGTGAATCCGATGAGGGTGCGCGATGTGATGAGCAAGCCTCCCCTGACGGTTCCACCGCAGATGTGTCTGCGTGATCTCGCGGCGTTGCTGACCTGGCATGAGATCTCCGGGGTGCCGGTGGTCGAGAACGGACGCGTGGTCGGAGTCGTGTCGGCCTCGGACATCGTCGAGAGGGAGCGTGGGCCTGATGTCGAGTCAGGCGGGCGGTTCCCGCGGCTCCGCCGGCGAGCGCGATCCGGCGCGGCGTCGGCGTTGACGGTCGGACAGGCGATGAAGTCGCCGCCGATCACCATCGACGCCTGGATGTCCGTATACGAGGCCGCGTGGCTGATGAGCTCTTACGACGTCAACCGCCTCCCGGTCGTCGACCGGGACGAGCTCGTCGGTGTCATCACGCGAACGGATCTCGTCAGGTACTTCGCTCGTTCGGATCACGAGATCGAGCGAGACGTCATCGAGAAGATCGCACTGCTTGAGGCGCCACGGATCTCGGTCGCTGCAAAGCACGGGCGTGTCCTGCTGGAGGGCGAGGTCGAGTCGCCGGCTGACATCGCATGCCTGTCGCACCTCGTGGCGAGCGTGCCTGGCGTCACCGATGTGGACTCGAGGGTGACGTTGCGATCGGCCACTCATGCGAGTGAGGCGCGAGGGGCATGAGGCGGCTGCGAATCCGGCTCGTAGCGGCCGGCTCTCCGCTGCGTCAAACGGTGACTCGCGAGCCGCGTGCCTTGAGCATGGCGAGCACCTGCGTACCGGCTTGGGGGATCCCTTCGCGACCGGGGGCGGCCGCTCCGGGCGCGTACTCCGGCTGCCAGGGATGGCCGACCTTGCGCACGGCCACGGCGTCGAGCGGAAGGTCGAGTCTCCCCGCGACCTGGGCGGCGACGGGGATGCCTCCACGCGCAAGAAAGCGGCTGCTCCGCTTCTGCCGCGAGTGGGCGCGACCGGTCACGGCCAGCGGAGTTAGCCTAGGAGCGATGGTCGTCCGACTGCTCGGACTGGCATGAGCGACCCTGTGCGGGACGTCACGCCGCTGCCGGACCTGGTGCACGGACGGTCCCACACAGGCCCGGTCCGCGAGCGCCGACCCGTTTACGTCGATCTGTTGCCGCCGTGTAATGCCGGCTGCCCGGCGGGCGAGAACATCCAGGCCTGGCTCTCGCACACAAAAGCGGGCCGGCACGAGCAGGCGTGGCGTCAGCTCGTCGCCGACAACCCGCTGCCGGCGATCCACGGGCGGGTCTGCTACCACCCTTGCGAGAGCGTCTGCAACCGGGCTGATCTCGACAGCGCTGTCTCGATCCACTCGGTCGAGCGGTTCCTCGGCGACCTGGCGCTGGAGCAGGGATGGCAATTCGACGCGCCCCCCCTCCGCAGCGGCAAACGGGTGCTCGTGATCGGCGCCGGGCCGTGTGGTCTGTCGGCCGCCTACCATCTGAGCCGGCTCGGTCACGAGGTGGAGATCCGGGACTCCGGCGCGGAGACGGGCGGGATGATGCGGTACGGGATCCCGGCGTACCGGCTGCCCCGCGACGTGCTCACAAGCGAGCTCGACCGGATCGCGGCGATGGGTGTGCGGGTGACCTGCGGGCACAAGGTCGAGGACTTGGTCGCCGAGCGCGCGGACGGCGCTTTCGACGCGGTCTTCGCCGCGGTTGGGGCGCACCTGTCGAAGCGGGTCGACATCCCGGCCCGCGATGCCGGCCGGATCGTGGACGCGGTCTCCTTCTTGCGCAGCGTCGCTTCTGGGGAGAGGCCGCTGATCGGCCGGCGTGTTGCGGTTTACGGTGGCGGAAACACGGCGATGGACGCAGCCCGGGTCGCCCGGCGGATGGGTGCAGACGAGGCGTTGATCGTCTACCGGCGGACCCGCGGGCAGATGCCCGCGCATCTCGACGAGGCGGAGGACGCGGAACGGGAGGGCGTGCAGATTCACTGGCTGCGCACGATCACGACCTTCGACGGCCCGGACCTGCAGGTCGAGCTGATGGAGCTCGACGAGTCCGGGTACCCGCAGCCGACCGGCCGCTTCGAGACGCTCGCTGCCGACACGGTGATCTTGGCGCTCGGCCAGCAGTCGGACACCGCCTTCCTACGCGAGGTGCCAGGAGTCGAGTTCGGCCGCGACGGGACAGTGCAGGTGTCGGCGTCACTCCAGACCGGCAACCCGGGCGTGTTCGCGGGCGGTGACATGGTGCCGAGCGAGCAAACCGTGACCGTCGGCGTCGGACACGGCAAGAAGGCGGCCCGTCACATCGACGCCTGGCTGCGCGGCGCAGTGGCCGTGGGCCCGCCCAAGCACGAGCTGGCCAGCTTCGACAAGCTCCATCTGTGGTACTTCGGCGACAATCCCCGCCGGCTGCAGCCCGAGCTCCCGGTCGAGGAGCGTGTCGCGGACTTCGCCGAGGTGGTCGGGGGCCTCTCCGCCGAAGAGGCGCTCTACGAGGCGGGCCGGTGCCTGTCGTGTGGCTCCTGCTTCGAGTGCGACGGCTGCCTGGGCGCCTGTCCCGAGGACGCGGTGATCAAGCTCGGTGAGGGGAGTCGCTACCGGTTCGACTTCGACCGCTGCACCGGCTGCGGTGTCTGCTTCGAGCAGTGCCCGGTGCACGCCATCGAGATGATTTCGGAGCCCGTCCGCTGATGCGCGCGACGGTCGACGGCAACGAAGCTGCGGCCTCGGTCGCCTACCGGCTGAACGAGATCTGCTGCATCTATCCGATAACGCCCTCCTCGCCGATGGCCGAGCTGGCCGACGAGTGGGCGAGCCAGGGCCGGACGAACGTCTGGGGCAGCGTGCCCGCGGTCGTCGAGATGCAGAGTGAGGGCGGGGCCGCCGGCGCATTACATGGTGCGCTACAGAGCGGCGCGCTGGCGACGACGTTCACCGCGTCGCAGGGGCTGCTGCTGATGATCCCGAACATGTACAAGATCGCTGGGGAGCTGACGCCGGCAGTGCTGCATGTGGCCGCCCGATCGCTTGCGGCGCAAGGGCTGTCGATCTTCGGCGACCACTCCGACGTGATGGCCGTTCGCCAGACGGGCTTCGCGCTTCTCGCCTCCGCCTCGGTGCAGGAGGCCCACGACCTGGCGCTGGTCGCGCAGGCCGCGACACTCCAAACTCGGGTTCCGTTCGTGCACTTCTTCGACGGGTTTCGGACATCGCACGAGCTGAACACGATCGACCTGCTCTCCGACGACGACCTGCGCGCGCTGGTGCCGGAGGAGCTCGTCCGGGCGCATCGCGACCGGGCGCTCTCGCCGGAGCGGCCATTCATCCGCGGCACCGCGCAAAACCCGGACGTCTACTTCCAGGCGCGCGAGACGGTGAACCCGTTCTACGCCCGCGTACCGGACGCCGTCGAGGACGCGATGGCGCTACACGCCGAGCGCACCGGTCGCCGCTACCGGATCGTCGAGTACACGGGGCATCCCGAAGCCGAACGCGTCCTCGTGGTGATGGGATCCGGCGGCGAGACCGCCCGGGAGACCGTCGCCTCGCTCAACACGAGTGGCGAGCGTGTTGGCGTGGCCCAGGTGCGGCTGTACCGGCCGTTTCCCGCGCAGGCGCTCGCCGACGCGCTGCCCGCGACCGTGCGTCACATCGCCGTCCTCGACCGCACGAAAGAGCCCGGCTCGATCGGCGAGCCACTCTTCCTCGACACGGTCGCCGCGCTGACCGAGTCGTTCGGTGAGGGACGAGCCAGCGGTGATGCCGAGAATCGTCGGAGGCCGCTACGGGCTGTCCTCGAAGGAGTTCACGCCCGGGCATGGTCGCTGGCGTGTTCGCCGAGCTGGCCGGAGAGCGGCCGCGGCGCCGGTTCACGATCGGCATCACCGACGACGTCTCCGGCTCGAGCCTGGACTACGACGCGTCGCTCGACATCGAGCCGCGCGAGACGGTGCGCGCGATCTTCTTCGGCCTCGGCTCGGACGGGACGGTCGGCGCGAACAAGAACACGATCAAGATCCTCGGCGACGAAGGCCTGCACGCGCAAGGCTACTTCGTCTACGACTCGAAGAAGTCCGGCTCGCAGACGGTTTCGCACCTCCGCTTCGGGCCGCAGCCGATCCGCGCTGCCTACCTGGTGCAACAGGCCGGCTTCGTCGGCTGCCACCAGTTCGGGCTGCTCGACCGGGTCGACGTACTCGGTGCCGCGGCGGACGGCGCGACGCTGCTGCTCAACTGCCCGCGCCCGCCGGACGAGGTGTGGGATGCGCTCTCCCGCCCAGTGCAGGAGCAGATTCTCGCCAAGCACGTCGACGTGCATGCGATCGATGCCAACCGGATCGCCCGAGAGGTCGGCCTCGCCGGCCGGACCAACATCGTCCTGCAAACGTGCTTCTTCGCCCTTTCCGGCGTCTTGCCGCGCGAGCAGGCGATCGAACGGATCAAGACGGCGGTCGCGAAGACCTACGGTCGACGCGGCGCGGAGGTGGTCGGGCGCAACCAGGCGGCGGTCGACCACGCGCTCGACGGACTGCACCGCGTCGACGTGCCCGAGCGGGTGACGGCGACCCGCGGGCTGCCCCCGGTGGTGCCCGCGCATGCGCCCGAGTTCGTTCGCACGGTCACGGCCGAGATGCTGGCCGGCCGGGGTGACAATCTGCCGGTCAGCGCGTTGCCGGTGGACGGCACGTACCCGAGCGGCACGGCGGCCTACGAGAAGCGCAACATCTCGGAGCTGGTCGCGGTCTGGGACTCCGACCTGTGCATCCAGTGCGGCAACTGCAGCTTCGTCTGCCCGCACAGCGTGATCCGCTCGACGTACTACGACCAAGCCCGCCTTGGGGGCGCACCGGACGGGTTCCGGTCGGCTCCGCTCGAAGCTGTCGGCCTGCCCGACGCCCGGTACACGCTTCAGGTCTACGTCGAGGACTGCACCGGCTGCGGGCTGTGCGTTGAGGCGTGCCCGGCCGTCGCGCCGGGCGACCCTCTCGTCAAGGCGATCAACCTCGCCCCGCGTGAGCCACTGGTCGCCGCCGAGCGAGCCAACATCGCCTTCTTCGAGACGCTGCCCGCGGGCGATCGGTCGCGAGTCGACTTCGGCACGGTACGCGGCACCCAGTTCCTGGAGCCGCTGTTCGAGTTCTCCGGCGCCTGCGCGGGCTGCGGCGAGACGCCATACCTGAAGCTCCTCTCGCAACTGTTCGGCGACAGGCTGATGGTCGCGAACGCAACCGGCTGCTCTTCGATCTACGGCGGGAACCTGCCGACCACACCCTGGACGACCGACGTCGACGGGCGCGGACCGGCCTGGTCGAACTCGCTCTTCGAGGACAACGCCGAGTTCGGGCTCGGCTTCCGGCTCGCCGCCGACCGCCACACCGAGCTGGCCCGCCGGCGCCTCGCCGAGCTGCGCGAGCAGGTCGGCCCCGAGCTGGTGGACGAGATCCTGGCGGCGCCGCAGCTGCGCGAATCGGAGCTGCGATCCCAACGCGGACGTGTGGCCGAGCTCCGGCGGCGGCTCGACGGGCTCGAGGGCGCCGCCGTCACCGACCTGCGGAGCGTCGTCGACCACCTCGTCCGGCGCAGCGTCTGGATCGTGGGCGGCGACGGCTGGGCTTACGACATTGGCTCCGGTGGGCTCGACCACGTCCTCGCGAGCGAGCGCAACGTCAACGTGCTCGTGCTCGATACCGAGGTCTACTCCAACACCGGTGGCCAGATGTCGAAGGCGACGCCGCTCGGCGCGGTCGCCAAGTTCGCCACCGCCGGCAAGACCGTACCCAAGAAAGACCTCGCCCTGCAGGCGATCGCCTACGGCTCGGTCTACGTCGCCCGGGTCGCGATGGGCGCCGATCCCCAGCAGACACTGACGGCGTTCCGCGAGGCTGAGGCCTACGACGGCCCCTCACTCGTGCTCGCCTACAGCCACTGCATCGCACACGGGATCGAGATGCGAGACGGCCTCGACCAGCAGTACCGCGCCGTTGCCAGCGGCTACTGGCCGCTGATCCGCTACGACCCGGTGCTCCGTGCGGCCGGCGGCAACCCGTTCCTGCTCGACTCGCCGCGACCGCGCATCCCGCTCGCCGCCTACACCAAGCGCGAGTTGCGCTACCGCACGCTGACTAACAGCGACCCGGCCGAGGCCGAGCGGCTGCACGCGCTGGCCGAGCAGGCGGTCGAGCAGCGCTGGGACGTGTACGAGGAGATGGCGACCCGGGGCGCGCAGCACTTCGCCGCCGACGCGCGCAAGGACCGCCAGTGAACCTTTCGACGAGCTACATGGGTCTCACGTTGCGCAACCCACTTGTCGCGTCGGCGTCACCGCTCTCGCAGACGGTGGACGGCGTACGGCGGCTGGCCGACGCAGGCGTGGGCGCGGTCGTCCTCTATTCGCTCTTCGAGGAGCAGCTGCGCCGCGAGACAACAGAGAACGCGCGGCTGGTCGACGCCGGCACCGAGAGCTTCGCCGAGTCGCTCTCCTACTTCCCGGCCGCAGCCGAAGACGAGGCCGGCCCGCGGCGCTACCTGAGCCTGCTCGAGCGCGCCGCCGCCGCGGTCGACGTACCGGTGATCGCCAGCCTGAACGGCGTCACACGCGGCGGCTGGGCCGGACTACGCCCGCGCGATGCAGGACGCCGGCGCCGCCGCGGTCGAGCTGAACATCTACTACCTCCCCGGCGACCCGCGCATCTCCGGCCGAGACGTCGAACAGCGACACCTCGACGTCCTGCAGCGGGTCAAGGACGCGGTCGACCTGCCCGTGGCGGTCAAGCTCAGCCCCTACTTCAGCTCGACGGGCGAGATGGCGCTACGGCTCGACGAGGCCGGCGCGGACGCACTCGTCCTGTTCAACCGATTCCTGCAACCCGACATCGACCCGGACAAGCTCGCGGTCGTACCCGAGGTCAGCCTCTCCAACCCGATCGACGCCCGGCTACCCTGCACGTGGATCGCGCTCCTCCACGGACGGGTGCGTGCCTCGCTCGCCGCGACCACCGGCGTCGAAACCGCGGCCGACGTCGTCAAGTACCTCCTCGCCGGCGCCGACGTCGTCATGACCGCCTCGGCCCTGCTCCGTCACGGCCCCGAGCACGCAACTGCGCTGCTGCGACGGCCTCTCGGACTGGATGGCACGGAAAGGATTCGCAGCCGTCGACGAGCTACGCGGCTGCTCGCCGTACCGCCCGGCACGGACGAGACGGGCTACGAGCGAGCGGGCTACGTCGAGCGCACTACGAGCAAGCGAACAGCGTGCATCTACGGGCCCTGGTGAGCAGAGGCCGGCGTCGGCGGTCCGAACCGACGAGGCCGGGTCACAAATGCGCTATGCATCGTCCGAGGTCGTTGGCGAACTTCGTGAGGACGACCACGGCGAGCGAAAGCCGACGGCGATCCCGAGGACCAGCGCGACGACCTCGCGAGCCATCCGTCCCCATCCGTCCCCCTCCCGGAACACGCCTGTGGGTTGTCGGCAGCCACGCGCACCGAGCACTTGAGCGCAGCCGCGCCCGGCGCTCACCAGCCGAGGCCTACCCCGAGCGGGCTGTCCGCGCTCTGCACCGCCGAAACGACGACGTCGCGCATGCCCACGAGACCGACGGCGCGCTCGCCCTCGACCACGGGGAGGTGGTGGATCCCGTGTGAGGTCATCAGGTAGAGCGCCGTCTCGAGCGTGGACGTCGGGGTGACCGTCAGCGGCTCGGCGGTCATCCACTGCCGAACCCGACCCTCGCTTGGATGCACGCGGTCTGCGAGTGCATTGAGCATGTCTCGCGAGGTGACGATCCCGATGAGGCGGCCGTACTCCGCGACGAGGGCCGACCCGACGTCGTCGTGTCGCATCCGCTCGGCAACCTCGCCGAGCGTGTCCTCGGGAGCGACGACGAGCGTCTTGGTCGTCATCACGTCCCCGACCGCCGTCGCTCCCTCGCGGCCCAGGGCCTCCTCGACCGCGGATGCGATCACGCGGTCGATTCGGGCCGACGCCTGCGGATCGAGCGTCTCTTCGACCTGGATCCCACCCGCCGGCTCGGCCGGCGGGCCCTCCTCCTCGACGACGATCTGTGCGAGATTCGGGGCCAGGAAGCGCCCAACGATCTTGGCGGGTGGCCACCAGAGCGGCTCGAGGCTCACGGAGGCGCCGTGCTCGTCGGGCGGCACGCCTCCGTGGAGGTATCGCGGCCCGGCGCCTGTGAGTAGCAGCCCTCGTAGGACGGGGCGGAACGGGTGGGGGGTCACGTCGAGCCCCGCGTCGGCGGCGATCGAGACGGTCAGCGCGTTGGCCTCGCGCGCGGTCGCGGGCGGGCGACCTCCGGACAGCGTGTTGACCGGGGTGTGGACGCTGGCGATGGTCGTGACTCCCAGCCCGCCGAGCTGTGTCGCGGCGTGCTGCTCGCGCCGGCTGACCGACCGGGTGATCGACGCAGAGATGTGGGTCGGGATCCTCTGGGTCGGCGCGGTGATGGCAGTCGTCACGCTGCTCGCGCTCGACCTGCGTCTCCCGGGCGGAATCGTGGGCGGCTCCGGAAACGTCGCCGAGGCGCACACGATGGCGTTCACGACCCTCGTATTCGCCCAACTCTTCAACTGCTTCAACGCCCGGTCCGATCGTACGAGCGCCTTCCGCCGGCTGTTCACGAACCGCTGGCTGTGGGGCGCGATCGCGCTCTCGGCGCTCCTCCAGGTCGCGGTCGTGCAGCTCCAGTTCCTGAACCGCGCGTTCGACACCACGCCGCTCGGGCTCGACGAGTGGCTGATCTGCCTCGCACTTGCAAGTGTCGTCCTCTGGGCCGCCGAGGCGAAGAAGCTAGTCGAGCGGCGGCTGCGCCGGAGGTGACGAGTCGGCCATCCACTGACGCTTCTCTGGCGCGACCGCGAGGGCGCGAGACAGTCGACATCTCGAACGTCCTTTCTCGAACCCAGGGTCCCACGGGCCTTCTCCGTGACTGAGGCACGGGTCACCTTGCTCGGCTCGAACGCCGACCCCGTGAGACGGATCGTCCGGTGATCCGGGTACGAATGACACCGCGGTGTCCGAGCCGGTCTTCACATCTGCTGGTCTCGATGCGCTGCCTCCCGTTGAGATGGCTCGGAAGGCCGAGCAGGTTGGCGTCGTCAAGGCGGGCATGTCGACGGCGAGTACGTTCGCGCTCTCGGTGCTCGCCGGCGCTTTCATCGCGCTCGGGGCGATATTCGCGACGACGGTGACCGCGGGGGGTGCCGACCTCCCGTTTGGAGTCCTCCGCCTGCTCGGCGGGCTCGCGTTCTCGCTCGGCCTAATCCTCGTCGTCGTCGCCGGTGCCGAGCTGTTCACGGGCAACAACCTCATCGTGATGGCGTGGGCGAGCCGCCGCGTGCGGACGGGCCAGGTGGCCCGCAACTGGGGGATTGTCTATCTCGGGAACTTCGCCGGTGCTCTTGCGACGGCCGTGATTCTGTTCGTCTCGAAGCAGTACGAGTTCGGTCAGGGCGCTGTCGGTGTCCAGGCGCTTTCGATCGCTGCCTCGAAGACGAGCCTCGGCTTCGTCCAGGCAATCGCGCTCGGAGCGTTGTGCAACAGTCTCGTCTGTCTCGCGGTGTGGCTCTGCTTCAGCGCGCGAACGACGGCTGACAAGGTTCTTTCGATCGTCCCGCCGATCGCTGCTTTCGTCGCGGCGGGCTTCGAACACTGCGTTGCGAACATGTTCTTCGTTCCGATGGGGCTGTTCGTGAAGAGTGACGCCGCATTCGTGACGGCGCAGGGCGACGCTGTTCCAGACCTCTCCAATCTGACGTGGGGGCGCTTTCTCGGAGCGAACCTGCTCCCCGTGACCATCGGGAACATCCTGGGTGGGGCGCTGATGGTGGGCGCGATCTACTGGTTCGTATACCTCCGCAAGACCGAAGTCGGCCGGTCGGCGTAGCGGCATCGCGTGAGTCGTCCTGGGGTATCGCCTGCGGCTTTCCCGCGCGCGACTCAGTACGCGGCCCGATGCGCCGGACCGAGAGGCGCGGGATGCTGGGGGTGTTTATGAAGCACGACTATTGCGCGTCGCGCCTTCTGAGGGCTCGGAGGTGAGCCGCGGAGGTGAGCCGCTTCGGCGGCCGCGTGGGAAGGGAGGGGCAATGACTGTCGCCCCCACATCTGTTCAGCCCGGGCGAGAACAGCACCGCCGCACCCGCTGGGTGCTCCTCGCGATCCTCGCCCTTCTCGTCGGCGGACTGACGGTTGCGCTGTTGGATCGCGGTGACGTGTTCGGAGGTCCGTCCAACTCGACCACCGTGGGATCCGGCGTGCCCGCGACGCAGGCTCGTAGTCTGGCCCCGTTCACCAGCGTCGATCTGGCGGGGAGCAACAACGTCGTGATTCGCGTCGGCGAGAGGCAATCCGTCGTCGTGAAGGCTGATGACAACCTCCTCGACCGCGTCACGACCGATGTGCGATCCGGCGAGCTCGCCATCGCGAATACGCCTGGCAGCCTGACGACGAAGAGTCCGATGAGTGTCGAGGTCAATGTCCCGACGTTGACCGCGTTGACGCTTACTGGCAGCGGCAACGTCGTCGTTGACGACATTCGGGCCGAGAGGCTCACGGTGACGTTGACGGGCAGTGGCACGCTCACTGGAAGCGGGGCCGCAACGCGGCTGGACATCACGGTTGGCGGCTCCGGAGCTGTGCAGTTCACACGGCTTGTCGCGAACGACGCGCAGGCCGTCGTGAGCGGG
Organism: uncultured Actinomycetes bacterium; assembly: GCA_963742625.1. Lineage (GTDB taxonomy): Bacteria > Actinomycetota > Thermoleophilia > Gaiellales > Gaiellaceae > Gaiella. The sequence goes on along the minus strand of CAVUMO010000001.1, from coordinate 127,140 downwards.
TCGGGGAGCATCTTCATCACCGCGACCAAGTCCCTCGATGCCTCTGTCCCTGGGTCGGGCGCAATCATCTACCTCGGCAATCCACAGGACCTGACCAAGAGCGTCACCGGGACGGGCGCGATCATCGGACGCTAGTGAGACAACAGCGAGGGTCGGCGCGGCGACTCGGCGAACCCCGCGGCAGCGGAAGCGGAAGCAACGACTGCGAGAGCGCAATCGACCGGGAGCTCGGACTGAGTCCGAGAGGACGAGCGAGAGCGAAGCCGCTGCCAGGAGCGATCATCTAGTCCCACGCGTGTTGGGGGCTTCCCCGTCGCGCTAGTTCCGGGCGGGGTCACATCCCAGAGAGAGCGCACGAGCGTCGGGCCGCTAACGCTCTCCGGCAGCCCGACGCTCTGCGCGCCATGCATCTCACCATGTGCCTGTTCTCCGCAGGCACGTCCGCGATACCCCTGATGCCCGCACGCGGCCTCCTGCCTAGCCTCTAAGAGAAGGAGGTGGCATCCATGCAGCATCGGCATGAAATGGTGCTGGCCGGGCCGCGACTGACGGGCACGACCGAGCTCGTGGTTCTCGTCGTCGCGACGGTGCTCATGCTGGGCGCGGCGATCTTGATGCTCACAGACGCCATGAGCGCCGGGAGTGCGATCCCGCTCATTGCCGTGGGCATTGCGCTCGTCGCGATCGACCAGCTGGACCGGCGCAGAGGACGCTGAGCCAGGAGCGAGGAAACACCGGGCGATCATCTGATGGTCGCAAGATTCTCAAGAGCTCTCTGGGTGCGATGGCGTCCTAGAGAGGGGCGCATCCAGCGTCGGGTGAGCTTCTCTTCCCCATGGCAGCCCGACGCTCTGCGCAATAAACGGGAAAGGAGCGCATCCTGAATGACCCCATCTCTTGTGGTTGGACACGCCTGCTCACCCCCGGCCATGCGACGCATGCGACGTCGCCCTCGCCACGAACCCGATACGCGAATCCCCCGAGCGACGTTCAGGTGTGGCCCCGATGGCGATTTGCACAACGCGGGCGACGATAGGACCATGGTGGAAGAAAGCACCGCCACACAATCAGAGAGCGCCTTCCGTGCACGGCCGGGCGACTGGGTCGTTGTTCACGGACACACCGTGGGAGAGCACGAACGCGCCGGCCTCATCCTCGAGGTTCTCGGCACACCCGGTCACGAGCACTACCGCGTCCGCTGGGACGAGGAGCACGAATCGATCTTCTATCCCGGCTCCGATGCCATGATCCGACGAGAGGCGCCGTGACGCTCATCTGGTTCGCAGTCTGGCTGATTGCGAACGTGATCGGCGACCACGAGCCGCTCACCTTCGACCCCGTGAATTGGTGGGCCGGAACGCTGCTGCTTGCCATTGCGCTTGACCTGGGCCGTCAGCACGCGATGCCGTTCACGCCGAAGCGGCCACCGCGGCCGTAGCACCGGGGGCACGCGTAGGCCTCGCCAGACCGCATCCGGTTTCCCAATGACCCTCAGTCCCGCATCGGCCTCTTCGGAGGCCGACGTCGTTCAGCGCGCCGGCGCCGACCACGACCACGGCCGTCGCGATGACGATGACGCCCGCAGCATTCCGCACCGAGAGAGGCTCACGGCGAAAGCGCTCGAGCCGTCGCTCAGCCGGCCCATGGCTCGAGAATGTCGGCGCGGTGATTGCTCTCTGCCTCAGCGGCTTCTGCGGCCTTTCGCTCTGACAGAGCGTGCTCGGCCATGGCTCGCCTCCCGGGTCACTAGCGAAGTCGTCGTGACCGTAGATCCCGTCGGGGTGAGACGGCGTTGGCCGCGCGGGTTCACCCCGGGTGAATCGGCGCGAAAGTGGACATCTGCTCCGGGGGCGGAGCGAGGATCGCCGTGCGACGATCTGGTCACGGTTTCGTTGACCCGCCGCGACGGCGCAGATGGAGCACGGATTCGGCCAGAAGCGCGACCGGATCGGCCAGCGGAGCCGTCATTGGGTCAAGATCCGACGTTCGCTGCTGACTCCCGGCACAGATGCGGTAGCGGAGCTCCTCGACTCGGCCATACGTGAACGCAAGCTGGCCGATCAACTTGTAATCCGAGACGACCTGAGCAAGACGGGGAGCGTTCGCTACCCGAGCGCCGTCGAGTAGCTGCGGTAGGAGCACATCGAAGCGATTCGCCGGCGATGTCGCGAACTAGCGCGCTCGCGAGAACCTTGAGGCTGTCCGCGGCGCCAGTGCTGATAACTGTGAACATTCCTTGAGGCAAGTCTCGGCTCATCGCGGGCCGATCAGCCGGCAGCGCGCGGAACGAACGCCGCACGCCATTCAGGGATTTCCCGCAGTCGTTTCAGCGTCGTTGCGGATGAGACGAGCGCGAACCCGGATCAAAAATGGGCTGTCGAGCTAGGAGGTTGGTGATGCTCGTGGCAGAAGTCAGCGCAGTTCTTGGGATCATCGCGACGTTCGCGTTTGTTCTCTTCGTGCTCGGTGTTGTGTTGTACGCGCTCGTTCGACCGTTCACGCATTTCGATCACGAGCACCGGGACGACGTGGGGGTGCACTTGCCGTGAACGCGGATCGCCGGCTACTGATACAGCTCGCAGTCGCGATTGCCGCGGTGACCTTGGTCGTCGCCACGGGCTTGGTCACGACCGGCGAGGCCGTGACGTCTAAGCCCCTTGTGGCGGTTCAGGTCGACGAGTTCAGCGTCTTCCCGGGGACGCAAGGGGCACCGAGGGGCAAGGTTCGGTTCGTGGTCACCAACATCGGTACCGTCAAGCACGAGTTCGTCGTGTTGAAGACAGCAAAGCCCGCAGGCAACCTGCTCAAGGGCAACGAGGCGGACGAGAGCGGCAACGTCGGTGAGATCGGCGGTGTGCCTCCAGGCCAGGCGAGGACGTTGAACCTGACGCTCAAGCCGGGGCACTACTCGCTCATCTGCAATCTCCCGGGGCACTACAAGACCGGTCAATTTGCGGACTTCTACGTCCGGTAGGCGGCACGACAGCACGGCTCGGGTTCTGTCGGGCAAGCGGCCGCCGTAGGCGACTGCGCGATTACACGGCCCGGCGTACGGCTCGTCAGTCGTCCCGTTCGGAGCCGTGCGAGCCGTCGTCGCCCGCCGTTGTCGTCTGGACGGGCGTGGTTGACGTCGTGGTGATTGTGGTACGCGGGTTCAGCCGTCCGGCGGGCTCGGGCTCGCGATTCGCGTACCCGAGGAGCACGACGTTCACGCCGATCGCGGCGGCGACAAGCAGCGCTGCGGCGGCTCCGATGAGAAGCGCGCGTGCCGGCCGGCGGCGCATGGTCAGGCGGCGAGGAGCTTCGGAGCGAGCTCGCGGCGGATCGATCCGACCTGCTGAGGGCGGTTCACGAGCAACGCAGCAACGAGCCTCCCGTCCTGCGCGAGGTAGCGAGCCGCGAGCGAGGTCTCATCTCCGTCGAGGACGATTCGCTCCCATCCCTCTGAGGAGCCTACGTGCTGAAGCCGGAGACCGAACTGGTCGGACCAGAAGTAGGGAGTCGGTCTGGCCCCCGGCTCTGCGGCGAGGATCGCGCGGGCGACCAGGGCGGCCTGCCCGGCCGCGCTCGTCCAGTGTTCGAAACGGACATGGCGCGAATGCTCGGCGCTCCACGGGGCAGCGACGTCACCACAGGCGTAGACGTTCGCGAGTCGCGTGCGGCCGTCTTCATCCGTCTCGATCGGGCCGGGGGCGCCGCGGAGGAGCTCACCGGCGGGCTCGGCGCCTATGGCGACGAGAACGAGGTCGCACTCGAGCTCCGTCCCGTCCGAGAGGCGGAGACCGCGGAGCGTTCCGGCGCTCCCACGGAGGATCCTTTCGACCCCGGCCCCGAGCCTGAGGTCGACACCGTGCTCCCGATAGCGGTTCGCGAGGAGGCGGCCGACCTCCGGCCCGAGAATCCGCTCGAACGGCACGCTCGCCAGGTCGATGATCGTCACGTCGACCCCGAGCTCGGCCGCCGTCGAGGCAACCTCGGTGCCGACGAAACCCGATCCGACGATCGCGAGCCGGCGGCCGGGAACGAGCTCGGCACGCAATCGCCGCGCTTCGTCGAGTGTCCGAAGGACATGGACGCCACTCCCGCCGAAGGCCGCGGGCCGCCGGGCCCGGGCTCCTGTCGCGAGAACGAGCGCGTCCCACACGAAGTCGCCGCGAGTCGTGTTCGCGAGCCGGCGCATCGTGTCGATCCGCTCCACCCGGACCCCGAGCTCGAGGTCGATCTCGAGATCGGCCCAGACGGTCGGCCGCTGGAGGAGGAGTTCCTCGCGGGTGCCCGCGAGGAACTCCTTCGAGAGAGCGGGCCGCTCGTAGGGTGGGTGTGGCTCTTCGCCGACGAGTGTGATCGGTCCGTCGAAGCCCTCCGCGCGGAGCGTCTGCGCGCAGCGGCTGCCCGCGAGGCCGGCGCCGACGATGACGACACCCGAGGACATCAGGCGGCCTGCCTACCGCGCTCGTCGTAGACGGCGATCGCGCCCATGGGGCACGACGCTGCGGCTTCGAGGACGGCGTCGTCGTCGGTCTCGGCCTCGTGCGCGACGGCGATGCCGTCGGGGCCGAGGACGAAGGACCGGGACGCGAGCTCTGCGCAGCCTCCGAAGCCGCTACACAACGACCGGTCTATCTCGATGCGGTACACGACTCTCTCCTTTGGTGGGTGGGACGAGCGCGCGCCACGCGGTTGCGGCGACGACTGCACCGACCGCTCCGCCGTATAGGGCGAGAGCCCAGAGCTGGCTGCTGTCGGTCCCGGCCGTCAGGCCGTGCACGGTGGCGAGGCCGAAGATGAGATACGTGGCCCAGTGCAGGCGCCGCCAGTTGCGCGCCCCGATGCGTTTCCGAAGCGAGAACGAGGCGTAGACGACGACCATCAGCTCGGCGGCGAGCACTCCGAGACCCGTCGACAGCGGCCGGTAGGGAGCCAGGCCCGGCACGAGTAGGCTGCCGATCCCGATGTGCACTGTGCTGTCGAGGACGAGCGCGGACGCGTGTGCGAGAACGGCGCCGAGTCCGAGCAAGGCGAGGAAGCGGTGGATGTCGGTCACCGTGGCCGCCTTCATCGCCGCACCGAACGGTCGCGCCTTGAGCACGAGCCCAGCCAGCACCGACGAGGTCAGCAACGCGTAGGCGAGAAGGCCGCTCGACCGGGCGAGGATCCAGAAGGTCGGGTCGGTCTTCATGCGAGCCCGCCCGCGAAGATCGTCCGGCTGTCGAGCGTGACGAGCAAGGCGGGCGTTGCGGTTGCGTTCGCCTCGCGTTCGGCGTCTTCTGCGCCGGCGAGGAAGAGGGCTTTCGCTCGCACCTCCGCGTCCGCCGCCGTCGCCGCGACGGCGGTCACACGGAGAAGGTCCCCAGCCGCTGGCAAGCCGGTGGCGGGGTCGATGATGTGGTGGAGCTCCTCGCTCCCGCGCGTCCAGTGGCGACGGTCGCGGCCGGAGGTCGCGACCGCGCCGTCGGCGAGCTCGAGCGTGAGTGCGCCGTCGGCAGTCTCGAGCCCGATCGGCCACCGGCCGCCAAGGGCGGCGATATCGCCGCCGGCGTCGACCAGGCATGCGCCGAGCTCCCCGAGGATCTGCGCGGCGCGATCCACCGCGTAGCCCTTGGCGATCCCGCCGAGATCGAGGTGGACACCGGGATCGAGCTCGATACTCCGTGTCCTGCGATCCACACGGACCGAGCCCGCGGTGCGGAGAGCCGCCGACGCGCGGGGATTGCCGCCAGGTCGTTCAGCGGACACCTCCTCGAAGGTGCGGTCGTAGCCGGCTGCGACGAGCGCGTCGTGCACCGTCGGGTCGAAGCGGCCGCCCGTCCGATCCCTGGCGGCAAGCGCGAGACCGACGACCTCGAGCAGCTCCGGCCCGACCCGCAGCGTGCCGCGCTGGTTCAGCTCCGAGAGCTCCGAGTCGGGATCGAACCGCGAGAAGATGGTCTCCAGGCGGCGCACCTCCCGTTCGGCCTCGGTCATCGCGCGAAGAGCCTCGGAACGAGGCCGCGCCTTCAGAAAGAGCTCGCAGTCGGTGCCCATCGCGCGGAAGCGGCGACGCAACATCACGAGCTCCTCGTGGTGGTGATCGGTGGAAGGTGCACGATGCGCACCGTGGGAGCCGGGGTCGCCTGCGTGGCGGCCCGCGCAGCGACCCGGGCGGCGTGGTTGGCTGCTGTCCTCCGAGCCGCGATGAGCTGGACGAGCCTTGCGTCGCGCTGGAGTCGCTGCTGACGCTCCGCGAGGGCAGCGACCTGCGGATCCGGCGCCGGCGTGACCCACGGGCGGGCTGCGATTCCGGCCCACGCGACGAAGAACACGATGATCGCGGCTGACGCGGTGTAGAGCCGGACGACGTGATTAGTCATCTCCGCGCGCCTCTCCGAGCGCCCCCTGATGCCCCTCAGTCCCGTGTTCGCCGTCGTCGCCGTGGGGGGCCGAGACGGGCGAAGCGGCCGAGCGGACGTACAGGACACCGGGCGACGCTGACCGGGTCGCGACACGCTGCGCCTTCGGAGCCGCCTTCGGCAGCGCCGCGAGCTGGCGGCGCAACTGTGCTTCGAGGCGGTCGAGCGAGCGCGCCCTGGCCGAGACCTGCGCAGTCGAAGCGGGCTTGGATGCGGCCCCGAGCTGCACGCTGCGACTGAGGGCGAAGAAGCCCGCGACGACAGCGGCGCCCAACATGACGACGATCGAGAATCGGTGCTTGCGAGCCATTGGATACCTCCTGGGCGTGCTGGTGAGTGCTTCGACCGTAGGAGGCGCCGCGCAAGCCCCGGGCCACGCGGAGGTAAGGGATGGTGAAGCCCGGGTAAGTCTTCGACGGATCGCCCGCCGCGAGCGGCCGTGCATGCGACGATCGGCTGGTGCAGATCCTGATCGTCGAGGACGACGACGCGATCGCGAAGCCGCTGACGGCTGGGCTCGAGCGTGAGGGCTTCGACGTGACACGGGTCTCGACTGGAGAGGATGCTCTCGAGGCGGCCCTGCCCGATCTCGTTCTCCTCGACCTCCGCCTGCCCGGAATGGACGGGACCGAGGTTTGTCGGCGGCTGCGTGCGCGCTCGGACGTGCCGATCATCGTCGTGACCGCCAAGGGCGAGGAAGTCGACCGTGTGGTCGGCCTCGAGCTCGGTGCCGACGACTACATCGTGAAGCCGTTCGGATTTCGCGAGCTGCTGGCGCGGATTCGCGCGGTGATGCGGCGGGCGCGTCCCGGCGCCGACCGTCCACAGATCCGTGTCGGATCACTCGAGATCGACGTTCGCGGGCGGCGGGCGACCATGCGAGACGACGCACTGAACCTGACGACGAAGGAGTTCGACCTGCTCGCGCTGCTCGCATCCGAGCTGGGCGACGTGGTGTCGCGGCAACGGATCCTGCGCGAGGTGTGGGACACCGAGTGGTTCGGGCCGACGAAGACCGTCGACGTCCACGTCGCCTCGCTGCGGAAGAAGCTCGGTGACCCGGGCTGGATCGAGACCGTTCGCGGCGTCGGGCTGCGGCTCGTCGCCCGTCTGTGAGCAGGCGCCTTCTCGCAAGCTACGTCGCCCTCGCGGTCGTCGTCCTTGCGTTGCTCGAGGTGCCGCTCGCCGTCTCGTTCGCGCGTAACGAGCGGCGCGACCTGACGACGAAGGTGGAGCGCGATGCCGTGGCCGTCGGCTCTCTCTCGGAGGACGTGCTCGAGCGCGGCGCCTCCGCTCCACCGGCGCTCGAGGCGCTCGGCGCGCGGTATGCGCGCGACACGGGCGGCCGTGTCGTCGTCGTCGACGCCGCGGGGCGGAGTGTCGTCGACTCGGCCGGGTCCATCCGCGGCGACTTCTCCACCCGCCCTGAGATCCGGATTGCCCTTGGAGGAGCCGTCGCCACCGGCGTCCGGCACTCGAACACCCTCGGCACCGACCTGCTCTACGTCGCGGTCCCCGTCGCCTCGAGCGGTGTCGTCCACGGCGCGGTGCGAATCACGTATCCGATGGCCGAGGTCAACGCGCGCATCCACCGCTACTGGCTGATCCTCGCGTCGATCGCCGTCGTCGTCCTCGCCGTCGCGGTTGCGCTCGGCTTCGGCTTCGTGCGCTGGATCACACGGCCGCTCAGACGGATCGAGGCCGCCGCCGGGGAAGTCGCCAGAGGGAACCTCTTGGCGCGGGCGCCACTCGACGGCCCGCCTGAGCTGCAGCAGCTCGCCCGCGAGTTCAACGACATGGTCGTCAAGCTCGATGCGCTCGTCCGCTCCCAGGATGAGTTTGTCGCCGATGCGTCGCACCAGCTTCGCACGCCGCTGACGGCGCTTCGCCTCCGTCTCGAGAACCTCGCTCGAGAGGACGCCACGCGGAGCGATGAGCTCGAGCCGGCCATCGTCGAGGTCGAGCGGCTGAGTTCCCTCGTCGATGGGCTCCTGACCCTCGCCCGAGCGGATCGGGCGACAAGCGAGCCGATCGCGCTCGATGTCGGCGCGGCCATCGCCGAGCGGGTCGAGGCGTGGTCGGCGCTCGCCTCGGAGCAGACGGTGCAGCTCTCGGCGCAGGTCAAAGGCCGGCCCTTCGCAGCCGTCACGGCAGGGCGGATCGAGCAGGTCCTCGACAACCTGCTCGCGAACGCGCTCGAGGTCTCCCCCGCAGGCTCGAGCGTCGACGTCGTCGCGGCCCGGTCGGGGCGCTGGGTCGAGATCGCGGTCCGCGATCGCGGACATGGAATGACGGCCGGAGAGATCGACCGCGCGTTCGACCGCTTCTGGCGCTCGGGCGGAGGAGACGAGGGCTTCGGTCTCGGGCTGACGATCGTCCATCGGCTCGTGCGAGCCGATGGGGGCGAGATCGAGCTGCGCCCACGGCCCGACGGAGGGCTCGAGGCGATCGTCCGGCTTCAGGCAACGATCACGACATAACTTTGCCTCACGCCGGGGGACGGCGCCGTGCTCGCGAAGCAAACCGCGCCTGGCGCACTGCGCGGTGAGATGAACGTCACGATCACGCTCGTCGCCGACGGCGGCACCGATGTGCTGACCCTCGGAGCGAGCAGCTCGCCGCTCTAGAGGAGGAGTTTCCGCGGGAGGCTGGCGATCTCAACGGCCGTCTTGCCCGGCTCGAGCGGCTGATCGAAGCAGCCGTTTGAGGGCCTCGGTTAGCCCGCCCCAATGGGCGGTGTTGACTGCACCGGGGGTTCGGGTCAAGAGTCGGAGAACACCGCGCACACGGAGGTGCCCAGTGCCAGTTGGAATGCTGCTCGACACGCCCGAGGGGTCGCAGGACATGTACGAGGCCCTGACCACGAAGGTCTTCGGCTCGCTGCGGCCCTCTGTCCTGCCCGACGGGCTCATTGTCCACGTCGCCGGTCCGCGTGACGAAGGCGGGTGGCGCGTCGTGGACATCTGGGAGTCCGCGGACGCGTTCTGGCAGTTCTTCGACGCGAAGCTCCTGCCCGCTGGTCGGGAGCTCGGCCAGGATCCGACGGAGGCCCGGCCGACGTTCTTCGCGATCCACGACATGATCGGGCTCGGCACGTCCACGTAACGCGTCCGCAGAGGGCGGACCCAGAAGCTCGACTGCGCGCCCTCGTCGTCTTGACGCGAATCACGTCAAGTCATAAGCCGAGCCCGATTGGCGCGGTCCTTTCGTCGCGCGACGTCTCTGTGGGAGCCAGGTCGCGCGCCCGGAGGATTCCGACCGGCTGTTCGCCGTCGACGACCGGGAGCTGATGGATGTGATGCTCGGCCATCATGGTGGCGGCGGTGTCGCGTGGCATGGGGGCGGTGGCGGTGATCGGTTCCGCTGTCATCCACTGGCGCGCGCGTGCCTCGCTGGGGTGGACTCGCCCGGCGAGCGCATGAAGCATGTCGCGCGATGTGAGGATCCCGATCAGCTTTCCGTACTGGGTAACCAGCGCCGATCGTCGGTCGGTTTGGAGCATGCGCTCGGCGACCTCGCCCATTGTGTCTTCTGGTGCGACGGTCAGCAGTTGGGTGGACATCACGTCCCCGACGCGGGTTGTCTGCGAGTCGTGGGGTGCGGCTTTGGCGGCAACGGCGATCAGGCGATCGCGACGGCTCGCGGTGGAAGCATCGAGTGCCGTCTCGACGGCAATGCCCGTGTGTGACGGTGGCTCGGCGGGCACCGGGGTCTGCGTGATTTCGGCGAGGAACGGCGACAGGTAGCGGCCGACAATCTTCGAAGGCGGCCACCAGAGCGGCTCGGGACTTGCCCAGGAGGTGCCTCCGCCGCCGAGCTCGGTGTGGAGAAAACGGGGCTCCGATTCCGTCAGCAGCAGTCCGCGGAGTACCGGCCGGAACGGTCGCGGGACGACTCCGGCGCCGGCGTCGGCTGCGATCGACTCGGCCGCAGCTTCCGCCTGTTGGGCTGCGATGCCTCCCTGCTTCACGGGGAACGCTGTGATGTCGCCCGCGGCGTAGACGTCCTCGACGCCCGCAACCCTGCCGTGCTGGTCGACGGGGATGAAGCCCTCGAACGTCTGCGAGATGCCGCCGATGCGGCGCCCCTCGAGCCGCGGCAGCGCGACGACGCGGTCGGCGACGACGATGCCGTCACCGACGAGGAGCAACTCACCTGGCCGGGCCTCCGTCGCGTAGGCACCGCCGTGGAAGGTGACGCCTCTTTGCTCGAGCGCGGCGCTGACGGCGTCGCTCGCGTCGTGTCCGAAGAGCTGGATCGGCGCTGTCTCCGGCGTGACGAGGGTGACTTCCGCGTCGATCGCGTGCCGATCGAGCCAGGCGGCGGTCATCAGCGCCAGCTCGTACGCCGGCAGGCTCCACACGGCTCCCGTCGGCACGACGTACGCGACTCTTCGCGCGAGCCCGGCCTCGAGCTCGGCGAGCAGCGCCTCGATCGTCGACGTGTCCGCCGGTCCGCGGAAAGTGAGTGCACCGCGCACCGCGGTGGTGGGCCTGGTGCCGCAGGCAAGCAGGAGCGTTGTGTAAGGCACTGCACCACCTGGCGACGTGTAGGCAAGGTGCCGCGAGGTGTCCACCGAGACAAGCTCTCCAAGAGAGAACGACGCGCCCATCTCGCGTGCGAGACTGGAGAGCTCGAAATGGCGAACCTCGCCGAGCCCGAACGGTTCTGCGACTGCAAGCGGCCGATACCAATAGTGGGGCTCGGGCGCGAGCAACTCGACCTGCACCCGGTCTTCGGCCAGCGCGCGCAACGCAAGCGCGGCCTCGAGCGCAGCGACGCCACCCCCTGCGATCAGAATATGTCGTCCCTTGCTACCCATGGCCCTCCTGACCTGCGCTCCATCGGTGCGCAGTACCGATTCGCCGACGGTCTGCAGGGAAGCGTTCCGAAGATGCAACAAGACGACGTCGGGGAGCCGCCGGTGTCTGTGTGCGGCGAACTACGGAGCTGCGATAGCGTCGGCTCGATCCGCTTCCTGTCTGACGGCAAAGTCGCGCATCCCCTGTGTTCACGCTCGCGCCGAGCACGGCTTCGCCATCTCAACCGCAAAGGAGATCTCCATCGTTGATCATCGATCAGGCGACGGCGCTCGCGAATGAGGAAGGACGTCCGGGAGTTCATCCGCAAGCTCGAAGCCGCTGGCCTCACCGTCGAGCCCACTCCGGGCCACTACCGCGTACTGCGCGACGGCAGGCCACTTCGGAAGGTGAACGGGATGCCGTTCATGCTGCCCTTCTCACCCGACACGACACGTTGGCGCCGATCCGCGATCGTCGAGCTACGCAAGCTCGGCATCGACATCTAGAGAAGCGCGGGGTCCCGACCACGCCGGCGGCCGCGACGCCCTCCGTCGTCGGGTCAAGCGGTCGGAGAACCAAGCTCGTGAGGCTAACGCGCGTCGAGACCGATCTGGGCGGATGCGCGATCCTGCAGTCGGTCGGCCGCCGGCAGTGTTGCGGTCGCGAGCAAGGTCCCGGCGGCGACGGTGGTGGCGACGAGCGAGAGGCGGAGCGTGGTCCCTCGGACGCGAGTGCGCAGGAAGCCCGGAACCTTTGTCGCGTGGGCGAGCACGTGCATGCCGGTGGCGCCGAACCACACGACGAAGCTGGCCTTGTGCAAGCCGACCACAGTTCCGCTTGTCTGGCCGAGGGCGAGTAGCGCAACACCGGTTGAGAAGAGCACGACGGTCGACAGCACGATTACCGGCGCGACAAGCGCGCGAAGGACGACGTGGGGCGGCCCGTGCCGGGTGTACTCGTCGGCTCCCAGGTAGTAGCGCAGCATGCGCCAGCCGGTACTCGCGAGCTTCAGCGCCACAATGGGGATCAGAAGTATCCCGACAAACGCGTGCACCGTCAGGAGCGACCCCAGCCGGAGCAATGTCGCTCCCTCGATCGCGAGCAGCAACAGCAGGACTGCCGCAACCAGTGCCGTCAGCTGCCGGTTGCCGGCGCTTCCGCCAGCGAACAACCGCTTGAGCCGGCTCATGGTGGCATCGAAGCAGCGGTCACTGAGAAAAAGCTGAGAACAAGCCTGGCCTCGCCGCGCCAAGCCGGCATCCGTGAATGATGCGGGCCGGAAGCGCGGCATTTCCGCACGCCCTCTCCATGGTTCGCCCGCCGTTGCACGTGAGCCGTAGTTCTCCACATCGTCGCTCCGGTCACCCCCGGACGCGGCTGCGCACCCCGCGGCGCGATCCTCCGGATACATGCCGATGACGGACAGGAGAATGAGATGAACCCCGTGCGATCGTTGCCAACGCGAACCGGCAGCCCGGCATCAGCCGCGATCCCGGTGTCCGCCGCCATGCATTCCGGTGTCCTGACATGCTCGCGTGACGCTTCGCTGGCCGATGTCGCCGAGCTCATGACGAGCCATCGCGTGCATTGCGTCGTGGTCACCGACGACGCGGCGGACGCGAATCTTTGGGGCGTCGTATCCGACCTCGATCTCGTCGCCGCGTCGAGCGTTCGCGACCTCGAGGAGCAGACCGCGGGAGGCACGGCGGCCACTACGGCGCTCACGATCGCGCCGGGCGAGAGCGTCCAGCGTGCCGCGCAACTGATGACCGAGCACGCGACGGCGCACCTGGTCGTCGTTGATCACGTGCGAAGGCCGATCGGAGTGATCTCCACGCTCGACGTCGCGAGCGCGCTCGGCGGGCCCAGTCGAGTCGGGTAGCACGCGCGATGAGGAGCTTCGGGCGTCGCTCACGCGATCTTGGATAGCCGCTCCGACGGCTGACGCCTCCGGCTGTGGTCGCGCGGCCTCGCCACAATGTCGGAAGGATTCGGTAGATCAGCAAGACGGAGGCACGCATGACACGAAAGCGCTTCACCGCAGACGAAGCACGCTCGGTCGGCGAGCAACTCGGGATCGAGTGGACGTCGAGCCCGTTCGACATCGAGCAGTTCCGAGCGGGCATGGACGTCGAGCTCGAGCACGGGAGTCACGACCCTGCCACGAACGTCACTGGTGACGACCCGCTGGTGACGGGCAAGATCGCGCTCGCCCACCTGCACGAGTTTCCCGATTACTACACGCGGCTGGCTCGCATGGAGGCAGAAGCGGAAGTGGGCTGACGGTGGACCCCGGATGGCGACGTTCAGCCGCCTCGAGTTGCACCGCGCGAGCGTTACGGCGCGTGGCCGCCACCGCTGGGAGTCACAGCGTCGGAATGGTCGCTCGGCGCGCTCGGCGGCGACCAAGCTAGGTCGGCGGGGCAAGTTGGTGATGCGGGGACGTTCGAAGATGATGGAAGCGCGAGCTGGCGAAGCTCGAGAGCTGCTAGCCCTCGGCGACCGGAAGTGGGCGTTGCCCCGGCGCGAGGAACTACGAATACGCGCGGCGTGGCTGCGGATGACAATGGCCTCGTGAAGGACGTCGTCGACGTGATCCTCCGTGACGGCAGCACCCTGCGGCTGCGCCCCCCGGCGCGCGCCGACGCAGACGCGATCCTAGACTTCTTCCGCGGGCTCTCCGAGCAGAGTCTCTACATGCGCTTCCACGGGTTCCCCTCCCTTGGGCCGGGGGTGGTCGAGCAGGTGCTGGACTCGGACTGGGCCGAGCGGGGCGCGCTGCTCGGCTCGCTCGTCGAGGGCGGCGCCGAACGGGTGGTCGCCCTCGCGAACTACGCGCGCCTGCGCGACCCGAGCATTGCCGAGGCTGCCTTCGCCGTCGCCGACGGGTATCAGCGCCGCGGGGTCGGGACACGCCTCGTCGAGCAGCTCGCCGAGCGCGCCGCCCGGCACGGGATCGAGCGCTTCGTGGCGGAAGTGCTGCCGGACAACCGGCGCATGCTCGGGGTCTTCGAGGCGCTCGGCTTCGAGCTGACACGCGAGCTCGCGGGAGGCGAGGTGGAGATCACGTTCCCGATCGCGCGCACCGAGCGCTTCGAGGAGCTGCTGGCCGAGCGTGACCACGTTGCGGTGACGGCGTCCCTGCGCCCGTTCTTCGAGCCGCGCAGCGTCGCTGTGATCGGCGCGTCGCGACGGCGCGGGACGATCGGCGGCGAGCTCTTCCGCAACGTCATCGAGGCTGACTTCCAGGGCGCCGCGTATCCGGTCAACCGCGACGGCGCCTCGGTCGCGGGCGTCCGGGGCTACCGCTCAGTGGACGAGATCCCCGATCCGGTCGACGTGGCGGTGGTCTGCGTGCCGGCGGCGGGCGTGATCGAGGCCGCCGAGCAGGCGCTCGCCCGGAACATCCGGGCGCTCGTCGTCATCTCGGCGGGCTTTGCGGAAACGGGCAGCGACGGGATCGACCGCCAGGAGCGGCTGCTCGCCCTCGTCCGCGCCCATGGCGCACGGCTGATCGGCCCGAACTGCCTCGGCATCTCCGTCGCCGGCCCGAGCCTCAACGCGACGTTCGCGTCGCGCTCGGCGCCGCCCGGGAACATCGGCTTCTCCTCGCAGAGCGGCGCCCTGGGGCTGGCGCTCCTGGAGGCCGCCGTCACGCGGGGTCTCGGCCTGTCAGCGTTCGTCTCGATCGGGAACAAGGCCGACGTCTCGACGAACGACCTGCTCGAGTGGTGGGAAGAGGACAGCGCGACCGAGGCGATCCTTCTCTACGTCGAGTCGTTCGGGAACCCTCGCCGGTTCGCGCGCATCGCGCGCAGAGTCGCGCGCCGCAAGCCGATCCTCGCGCTCAAGAGCGGCCGCTCGCAGAGCGGCCAGCGTGCCGCGAGCTCGCACACGGCGGCGCTGGCCGGCTCCGACGCCGCCGCCGACGCGCTCTTTCGCCAGGCGGGAGTCATCCGCGCCGAGACGCTGGAGGAGCTCGTCGACGTTGCCTCGCTGTTCTCTGCCGGAGCGCGCGTCGACGGCCGCTCGGTCGGGATCGTGACGAACGCGGGCGGCCTCGGGATCCTCTGCGCGGACGCCTGCGAGGCCGCGGGCCTCGAACTCCCCGCGCTCGGCGAGGACACCGTCGCGGCGCTCAGGACAGCGCTTCCGCCCGAAGCCAGCGTCGCGAACCCCGTCGACATGCTGGGCAGCGCGACCTCCGCCACCTACGCAGCCGCCCTGCCGCACGTGCTCGCCGACCCGCACGTGTCCGCGTGCATCGTGCTCTTCGTGCCGGCCGTCAGCGCGAGCGCCGAGGAGATCGCCGAGGCCGTCGTCCAGACGGCCGAGCGGGTCGAGTCCGACAAGCCCGTGCTCGCGGTGATCATGAGCTCGGAGGGGACGCCTGCGCCGCTGCGCAGGACGCACCGTGTCGCGTCGTTCGCCTACCCCGAGTCAGCCGCGCGGGCGCTCGGCCGCGTCGCCGACCGCGCCGCCTGGCTGCGGCGTCCGCAAGGAGCGGTGCCGACGCTCGACCGGGTCGACCACGCCCGCGCAGAGGCCGTCGTCGAGCACGCGCTCCAAGGCTCGGACGACACGTGGCTCGACCCCGCCGCGACCCGCGAGCTGCTCGACGCCTACGGGCTCCCGCTCGCGCCCGAGCGCGTCGCGACCTCCGTCGACGCGGCGGTGGAGGCCGCGCGCCTGCTCGGATTCCCCATCGTCGTCAAGACGGCGGCGCCCGGCGCCCACAAGACCGAGAGCGGCGGGATCGCGCTCGACCTCTCGGACGAGGCGGCGGTCGCGGCCGCCGCCGCGCGGATTGGGCTGCCGGTGATCGTCCAGCCGATGCTCGCCGGCGGCGCCGAACTCCTCGCCGGCGTCGTCCAGGACCCCGTCTTCGGGCCCCTCGTCGCGTTTGGCCCAGGGGGCATCTTCGCCGAGCTGATCGGCGAGGCCGCGTTCCGGATCGCTCCCCTCACGGACGTCGACGCCGAGGAGCTCGTGGACGGCGGCAAGGCTGGCCGCCTCGTCGCCGGGTTCCGCGGAGCGCCGGCCGCCGACCGGAGCGCGCTCGTCGACCTCGTCCTCCGCCTGGCCCGGCTCGGCGAGGACCTCCCGTCCGTCGCCGAGCTCGACCTGAACCCGGTCCTCGCCCTTCCCGATCGCTGCGCCGCGGTCGACGCCCGCATCCGCGTGCGTAGGCCCGACGCGGTCGTCCGAGCGAAGAGCTGGTAGCGGAGCTGGGGCTGCGCCTGCGTAGTTTTCCACAGTGCGCGAGCGGGGTTTCGTCGCAGCGGGGCGGCGACCAATCCCCGATGGCGGTCCGTTGCCTCGCGACGATGCTCCTGGCAACGATGAGTAATCAGTCGGGAGGAGGAGCGATGAACACCAGAAGGATTCTCGAGTGGGGCGGGCTGGGCGCGAGCGTCGTCCTGATCGGGTTCGGCGTCGCTGCCCTGTACATGGGCTTCGACGGCCGCAGCACCGTGCAGGACAGCCTCAAGCAGGAGCAGATCTACTTCGGCGAGGCATCCGACCCGGCAGTCGCGAAGTACGCGGATCAGTGGGCTGGTCAGCAGGTGACGACCGGCGATCAGGCTCGCGCGTTCGCGAAGATCATGCGGATGCACACGCTCGAGGCGTCCGGTGGCCTCACGTACGCACAGATGGGCCGGTACCAGTCGGCAGCGAAGCCCAGCGACCAGAAGGGCACGAACGACGAGGCAGTCGCCGCGAAGGACGCGAGCGGCCAGCCGATCGCGAATGGCGCCCGCAACCTCTGGGTGACCGAGACGGCGCTGACCACGGCGCTCAACACGAGCTACATGGCGGCGCAGTTGTCGGTCTTCGGGATCGTGGTCGGGATCGCGCTGCTCCTGACCGGCGTTGGACTGATGATCCTGGCACTTGCAGTGCTCGGCGGGCGATTCCGCGAGGAGGCCGCCGTGCAGCCAGGGGTCACGACGAAGGTGGCCATCGGCCACTGATCGCTCCGACCTCCCGGAGTGAAGCGACGAGGGCGGCCGGGGGGCCGCCCTCGTCGCGCGAGCCGCGCCGCACGTCGGCGAAAGCCATGAGAGATGCTTGAGCACATCATGCCGCCAGGGCCGAGTCCCGCGACCCGCTCCGCCGTGCCCCGCCTGCTCGCGCTTTCGGATCTCCTCGGAACGACCGTGGCCGACAGCCGTGGGCGATCGCTGGGCACGCTGCGGGATCTCGGCGTGAGCATGACCGGCGCAGTGCCCCGCATGACCGGCGTCTACGTGGGCGATCGGCGGCAGCCGCGGGCCATCCGAAGCGAGGTGGACGTCGACGGCATCGGGCCCCTCGCCCCACGACCGGCAGCGGCAGGGAGCACGGAGCTTATGCTCGCGCGCGACGTCCTCGACCGTCAGGTGTACGACGCCGCGGGCCACCGGATGACGAGAGTGGGCGACGTCGTCCTCGACCGCGTCGGCGACGGTCTCGCGGTGGTGGGGATCGACACGGGCGCCGCCGCGATCCTCCGCCGACTCGGGCTCGGTCGCCTCGTGCGCCGTCGCCTTCCGCTCGTCCTCGCCTGGCCAGATCTCCATCTTCTCTCCGGACCGGGCCACGAGCTTCAACTGCGCTCGTCGACGGCGGCCGTCCACCGTCTCGACGATGCCGAGCTCGTCGAGCTCGTCCGGCGCGCCTCGCCCGGCCAGGGCGAGGCCGTCCTCGCCGCTCTGCACGAGGAGCGGCGGTCGGACGTCGGTACTGCGCTCGCGCGGTCGGCCCCGAGGCGGCGGAGCAGCGACCCGCTCTCGGCGCGCAAGCATGCGCCGGCGTAGCGGCCTGCTCGCCCTCCTCGCGGTTGCGGGACCGGGGATCCTCGCGGGGCTGTCCGACGACGACCCCGCAGGGATCACGACGTACTCGATTCTCGGCGCCGAGCACGGCTACGCCTTGCTCTGGGTCCTCCTGCTCTCGACCGGCGCGCTGGCCCTGTTCCACGAGCTCGCGCTCCGGATGGGAGTGGTGACGGGTCAGGGCCTTATCGGGCTGGTGCGCGAGCGGTACGGCGTTCGCATAGCGCTCATCGGTCTCGTCGCGCTGCTCGTCGCCAACGTCGGGACGACCAGTGCGGAGTTCGCCGGGGTCGCAGCGAGCCTCGAGCTCGCGGGGGTCAGCCGGTATGTCAGCGTCCCCGCGGCAGCCGTGCTCGTCGCGACGCTCGTCATTCGCGGGTCGTTCCGTCGCATCGAGCACGTCCTGCTAGCGCTCGGCACCCTGTTCGCCTCGTACATCGCGGCCGGCTTCCTCGCCAGGCCCGACTGGGGCGCCGCGGCGACTGGGCTGATCGTGCCGACGCCTCCGCGGGACTCGGACGCGCTGCTGATTACCGCCGCGGTCGTCGGGACGACCTTGGCGCCATGGGGACTCGCGTTCATCCAGTCCTACGCAGTGGACAAGCGCCTCCGCCCGGCCGACCTGCGCTGGGAGCGCGTCGACGTCTTCATCGGCGCGCTGATGACGGGAGTGATCGGCTTCTTCGTCGTCGTCGCAAGTGCTGCGACCCTGCACGTACAGGGCCATTCGATCGATGACGCGGCGGATGCGGCGGCCGCACTCGAGCCTCTTGCCGGCGGGCTCGCATCGACGCTTTTCGGTGCCGGGCTCCTCGGCGCAGCGCTCCTCGCGGCGTCGATTCTGCCGCTGTCCACTGCGTATTCAGTCAGTGAGGCGCTCGGCCGCGAGGCTGCGCTTGACGATCCCGTGCGCGAGGCGCCGCTCTTCTACGGAACCTATGCGGTCGTGATGACGCTCGGGGCAGGGATCGTGCTCCTACCGGGCGCGCCGCTCGTGGCGATCCTCTTCGGTACGCAGGCCCTCAACGCCGTCTTGCTAGTCCCACTGCTCGCGCTCGTCCTCGGAATCTCGCGGGATCCGGAGGTGATGGGCGAGCACGCGAGCGGACGGATCGGAGTCGCGCTCCAGCTCCTGGTGCTCCTGCTCGTCTCCGCCTGCACTTTCGCGCTTGTCGCGGCTTGGCTCGTCTGAGCCGTGGTTTCCCGAGCTAGGCATCCGCGTTTTCGCCGATGAGCTGCGGTGCACCGCGGGCGAACATGACCGTGAGCGACGAAAGGAGGCGTCATGACCAGGTTGGTCAGGTGGGCTCCGCTCGGCGATCTCGGCATCGTGGATGGCCGCATCGACGGATGCCCGAGGACTTCGGCGTCGCGGAGGCCCGGCTTCCGACCTCCGACGTGTTGGAGACGGAGAAGGAGCTGATCGTCAAGCTCGACGCACCGGGCTTCGACGAGAAGGAGCTCTCGCTCGAGGTCTCCGATCACACACTCGTCATGCGAGGCGAGAAGTCTGAGACCAAGGACAACGAGGGCGCGCACTTCTACGTGCGCGAGCGGTTGGACACGCAGTTCGAGCGCCTGTTCATGCTGCCACGGGAGGTGGACATGAACAAGGCCGAGGCGACCTTGAAAGAGGGCGTCCTCGAGGTGCGTGTCCCGAAGATCGAGCAGATGACGCCGCGCAAAGTCGACATCGCGGCGTAGCGCTCGACGTGGAGAAGGGGCGCCCGGCTCGCACGGGCCGGGCGCCGCGGTGGTCCAGCGGGACCGTGCCGTAGTTCCCCGCAAGGCGAATCGGTGCTCTCACACGATGCGGCAGCCCACCTCCTCATGGATCCTTGAGGAAAGGAGGTCGATCAGAGATGAAGGTCAGTGAGCTCATGACACCGGACCCGGTCGCGGTCGGGCCGGAGACACCACTCAAGGACGTCGCCGCAATCCTGATCGAGCATGGAATCTCGGGCGTCCCGGTCATCGGTGAGCGGCTGGAGGTTCTCGGTGTCGTCTCCGAGGCGGACATCATCGCCAAGGAGGCCGGCCCGGATCCTCGCGACCGGCGCCTGATCTCGTGGCTTCTGGGCGGCCGGTATGTGGACCAGCAGAAGATCGCGGCCCGCACCGCGGCCGAGGCAATGGAATCGCCGGCCATAACGGTCGGTGCCAGCGAAACGGTCTCCGCGGCCGCGTGTCTGCTGACGGAGCACGAGATCAAGAGGCTTCCTGTCGTCGACGAGGGGGGCGCATTGATCGGGATCGTCACCCGTACCGACCTCGTTCGCGCGTTCGCCCGAAGCGACGAGGAGATCGAGCGAGAGATCCGCGAGATCCTGCTTGAGACCCTGTGGCTCGAAGAGCCGGGACTCCACCTGCGCGTCGAGCGCGGTGAGGTCAGGCTGTCCGGCAAGATGCGGCGCCGCTCGGATGCCGAGCTGCTGGCGCGGCTGGCACGGCACGTCCCGGGAGTCGTCGGCGTGCACTCGACGCTTCGCTGGGCGTGGGACGACGGGCGACCTGCGAAGAAGCGGCCCGCACGAGTGTCCGGCGCGTCAAACTGGAGTTGGTGATGAAGACCATCGTCGTCGGGGTCGACGGGTCCGAGACCGCGCGTGAGGCGCTGAGACTCGCGGCGGCCGAGGCCGAGTTGCACGGAGCGCGTCTGCGGATCGTCGTGGTCTGGCAGGTGCCCGCCGCCACGCTCGGCGGCGGGTTCGTACCGTTCGACGACGGGACGTTCGACGCTCTCCGTGACCGGGCGCAGAGCGTCGCGGACGAAGCCGTCGCGACCGTCGGCGGGCTCGCGCCCGCAGTCGAGTGCGCAGCCGCGGTGCTGAACGGCCAGCCCGCAGAGGCGTTGCTCGGAGCGTCCGAGGACGCCGACCTGGTCGTCGTCGGCAGTCGCGGCTTCGGCGGCTTCAAGCGTCTCATGCTTGGCTCGGTCAGCGACCAGGTGGTCCATCACGCGGTCTGTCCGGTGCTGGTCGTCCATCCGGCGAGGTAGACGTCGGCGCCTGCAGCTCAGCCGACCGTGCGGAAATACGATAGAGACGCATGGCCGGTGGCCCGCCGATCGAGACCCTCGGTCTCTCGAAGACCTACGACAACACCGTCGTCGCCGTCCGCGACCTCGACCTGCGCGTCGAGGAGGGAGAGGTGTTCGGGTACCTGGGGCCGAACGGCGCCGGCAAGAGCACAACGATCCGGCTGCTGCTCGGGCTCATCCGCCCGACCGGCGGCGGGGCGACCGTGTTCGGGATCGACACGTGGGGGCGAGCGGTGGAGGCGCACGAGCACGTCGGCTACCTCCCCGGCGACCTTCGCCTCTCTGACCGCCTGACAGGCGAGGAGCAGCTCGACTCCCTCGCGCGACTGCGTGGCGGAGTTGACGAGGGGCTCCGAGCCGAGCTCTGCGAGAGGCTCGGCGTCGTGCCCGACCGGCCCATCCGGCAGCTCTCGAAGGGAAACCGGCAGAAGCTGGGAATCGTCCAGGCATTCATGCATCGACCGAAGCTCGTCGTCCTCGACGAGCCCACGAGCGGGCTGGACCCTCTCCTGCAGGCCGAGGTTCGCGCCCTCATCCGCGAGACCGCGGCGGACGGGCGAAGCGTCTTCCTGTCCTCGCATTCGCTCGACGAGGTCCAGCACGTCGCCGACCGGGTCGGAATCATCCGCTCGGGACGCCTCACAGATGTCGACTCAGTGGAGAGCCTGCGCGAGCGGTCGCTCCGACACGTCACGATCTCCTTCGCCGAGCCGGTGGACGCGGCGCCGTTCGCTGCGCTCGACGGCGTCCGGATCGTCGGCACCGACGGCGCGACCGTCCGGCTCACCGCACCCGAGCCCGCGATGGATGCGCTGATCAAGGCGGCCGCCGGCCACCGGCTCGTCGATCTCGTCTCGCAACCCGCGGACCTCGAGGAGATCTTCCTCGAGCTGTACCGGGAGACCGATGACGGCGCTTGAGTTGTTTCGGCGCGGAATCCACGATCACCTGCGGGCACTCGTCGCCTGGTGCTTCGGCGTCGTCGGGTACGTCGCGCTCATCACCGCGATCTTTCCGTCGATCCACGGCTCTCCCGACTTCGAGCGTCTGGCCGAGAACTACCCGGAAATCCTGAAGTCGTTCTTCGGCATCGGCGAGGGCGGGGGCATCACCACAGGCGCCGGTTACATCGACATCGAGCTGTTCAGTCTCATGCTCCCGTTGCTCGTGCTCGTGATGGCAGTGGGATCGGGCGCGCGCACGTTTGCCGGAGAGGAAGACGCCGGCAGGCTCGAACTCGTTCTCGCCTACCCCGTGCGACGGCGCGACGCCGTGCTCGCGAAGAGTGGGGCGGTCGCGGGAGAGGTCTTCGCCGTGAGTGTAATCGCCGGGCTCGCCCTGGCGGTGCTCGACCCGATCGCGGGCCTCGATCTCCCGGCTGGGCGCCTCGCCGCCGCGATCCTCTCGCTCGCGGGGCTCGGGCTCTTCTTCGGCTGGCTGGCCCTCGCGGCCGGCGCGGCAGTGGGCAGCCGCGGCCTCGCGATCGGCGTGCCAGCCGCGCTCGCAGCCGGCGGCTACCTCGTCAACGGCCTCCACGGACTCGCCGGCTGGCTCGACCCGTTTCGCTTCTTCTCGCCGTTCTGGCTGGTGGGGTCGTCGCCGTTGCAGAGCGGCGTTCGCGGCTCGGGCCTCGTAGTCCTGTTTTTGCTGTCCGCGCTCGTCCTCGCCGCTGGGTCCCTGCTCGTCGAGCGCCGCGACCTGCAGACGCCCTGAGACTGCCGTTGCGGGAAAGCCGCGGGCCGAGTCCGTTCTCCGTGCGGATGCGGCCGGGGCGAGTGCCTGCGAGCCTGGGGTCGAGATGGACGCACGAGCGGTCGACGACACGGGATTGCGGCTTCGCGAGCTCCGGCGGGAGGAGTGGGGCGACCTCGCACTCGGCGCGGCCGCCGTCGCTGCGGCGCTCGTGGCGACCCAGACCGTGCCCGGCTTCGCGCTTCCGCTCTTCCTCGGCGGCCTCGTCGTTGGCGCACGGGGACTCGTTGCGGCGTGGCGCCGATGGGAGATCGTCGACGACCTCGCAGCCGAGCGCGACGCGTACGTGATCGACGAGATCCGCGCGCACGCAATGGGGGAGGCGACCATCGAGCGGCGGCGCCTGTTCGCCGCGTCCATTCGGTACGCCCTGCGCGTAGGAGACGAGCGGCTCCGGGCGGCCGTGCCGGAGCTCGAGGCGCTTGTGGCCGAGCTCGAGGATGACGCGCTCGTGCTCGACCCCGCGTTTGCCGTCGCGTGCGCGCGACTCGTCAGCGACCCCTATCGGAGCCCGCTCCTGGCTCGGTCATCCGGCCCGGATGAGGTGCGCTTCCAGGTGCGGCACATCCGGAGCGGCTTCGCCCCGCGCGACGCGGTCTGAGCCCGGCGTCGCTCCTGCGGAGAACCCGCAGGCCTGCTCCGCGTCCTTCCCGATTCCGCGACTGCATCGCGAGACGACCATGGAGTGAAGAGACAACGGAAGGAGGCCCCGATGAAGGCTCTCGTCTATCACGGCCCGGCTGCCCGCGTATGGGAGGATGTCCCCGACGCGGCGATCGCAGCCCCGACCGACATCGTCATGCGGGTCGACGCGGTCACGATCTGCGGTACCGACCTGCACATCCTCAAAGGCGACGTCCCGGAGGTCGAGCCCGGCACGATTCTCGGCCACGAGGCCGTCGGCACGGTCGTCGAGACCGGCAGCGCCGTCTCGACCCTGCGTGAGGGCGATCGCATCCTCGCGTCCTGCATCACGTCCTGCGGTCACTGCCCGTCGTGCCGTGAGGGGCGGTACGGGCTCTGCACCGGCGGCGGCGGCTGGATCCTCGGCCACCTGATCGACGGTGTGCAGGCCGAATTCGCACGCATCCCCTTCGCCGACACGTCTGCGTACCGGATCCCGGCGGATCTCACCGACGAGCAGGTCCTGTTCCTCGCGGACATCCTGCCCACGGCGTACGAGGTCGGCGTGCTCGCCGGCCGACTCCGCCCCGGTGACACCGTCGCGATCGTCGGTGCCGGCCCGATCGGCCTCGCGGCCGTTCTGACCGCGAATCTGTACACGCCGCGCAAGGTGATCGTCCTCGATCCGGATCCCGCTCGGCTCGAGCGTGCGCTCGGCTGCGGCGCGACCGACGCCGTTCGCGAGACCGGCGACGCTGCGCGCGACCGCGTGCTCTCGCTTACGGGGGGTGTGGGCGTCGACCTCGCGATCGAGGCCGTCGGCGTGCCCGAGACGTTCGAGCTCTGCGCGGACATCGTCCGGCCGGGCGGCCACGTCGCGAATGTCGGCGTCCACGGGAAGCCGGCCACGCTTCACCTGGAGCGGCTGTGGATCAAGGACGTGACGATCACCACAGGTCTCGTCGACACGTTCACGACGCCGCGCCTGATCCAGTTGATCGAGGCGGGGAAGCTCGACCCGACGGTCTTCGCGACGCATCGCTTCGCCCTCGACGAGGCGATGGACGCGTACGACGCGTTCGCGGACGCGAAGGCGTCCGGCGCCTTCAAGGTCGTGCTCGAGGGAGCGAAGCACCAGCAGCTCGTCCCCGTCGAGGCGATGCACGGCGCCGCAGGCTGAGGTGACGGCCGGCGCGGCACCGAGAAGTGGGCGCCGATCGCCGGAGGAGTCCCTGAGTCACGGGGCCTCCTCCGGCGAGAGGCCGTTCGCCGGCGCTGAGCCAGCTGTGGAAAAACCGCAACGGTCTCGGCCTGTGCCCGGATGTCGAGTCCGCCGATCGCGCCGATGATCGGCATGCAAAGGAGGAGTGTCATGGGTATTGCGAAGGATCACAGGTACGAGGTTCGAGCCCGCTGGACGGGTGGACGAGAGGTTGCGGTCGAGTCGAGCGGGAAGCCCGCTTTGCAAATCGCGACTCCCCCGGACTTCAAAGGCGGGGTTCATGGGGTCTGGAGTCCCGAGGAGCTGTTGGTCGGATCGCTCGCGACGTGCTTCGAGTTGACGCTCGTCGCGATCGCCGAGCGGCTGGCGGTGCCGCTGCACGGTGTTGAGGTCGACGCGACGGGTCATCTCGAGCGCAGGGACGGCCGCTACCGCTTCGTCGCGATCGAGCTCGACACCCGGATCGTCACAGAGCCTGGGCACGAGCGGGAGATGGAGGACCTGGCGGTCCTGGCGAGGGGGCGCTGCATCGTGGAGCACGCGCTGCGGGCGCCCGTCCAACTCCGTGTCGCGGTGGGCGTCAAACCGGCGATCGCTCCGGCGGCATGAATCCCCGTCACTCAGACTGGCGAGGTCCGGTCGGGGATGCACGCCACCCAGGTTGAGCACGGCAGGCCGCTCCTGAGCCCGATCGTCGTCACGGGCTCAACGGGGCCGGTCGGGATGGCGCTCCTAGGGCGCCTCGCGTCGTTCCCGAGCGAGATCCGACCCGTCACACCGGACGAGAGCCTTCCCGCTGCCTGTCGGGATGCAGCCGCCGTCATCCACCTCGACGACGGTGTTCGATCGAGCGACGGCCACACGTGGGATCAAGCAATCCTCGACGCGGCCCAGCGCGTGGTAGACGCCCTCGCCGGATCGGCCGTGGAGCGCATCGTGTTTCTCAGCGACGTCGGTGCGGATCCAGATGCGCCGTCCGACCACCTCCGCGCGAAAGCGACGGCGGAGGCGCTGCTCCATTGGTCCGGCCGGGACCTGGTCGTCTTCCGCTGCACCCACGTCTTCGGCCCCCGCGACGACCCGGGAGAGATCGTCGGCGCGCTCCTTGCCGACAATCGCCATCAGGTCGTGGTCGCGGGGTCCGGAGCCCAGCGCGTCGCGCCGGTCTATCGCGACGATGTGGTGGACGCTCTTGTCGCCGCGCTCGATCCCCGGACGTACCACGGACGATTCGACCTCCCCGGACCCGAGGTGATGACGCTCGACAAACTCGCGAGGATGGTGAACCCTGACCCCGTCACGATCCGCCACCTCTCATGGCGGGCTGCGGGGTTCCGTGCGGCTGTCCCGGGCGTACGGTCCGAGCTCGTCGACCTGCTGGCGGCGGATAGTGTCGGCGAGCAGTTTCGAGCCGAGCGCGCATTCGGCCTCCGGCGCCGTGGCGTGAGCGAGATTTACCGGCGCGACACCGAGTATGAGGCGGCCCAGCCGCCACGTCGTCAGGACTCCTCGAGCAGGCCCTCGGCGAGCGCGTAGCGGACGAGCTCGGCGCGGCTCGAGAGCTGGAGCTTTTGCATGATGTGCGCACGGTGCGTCTCGGCGGTACGAACGGAGATGAACAGCATCTTCGCGATCTCCTGGTTCGTGTGGCCGAGTGCGAGCAGGCGGAGAACTTCCCGCTCGCGGTCGGACAGCGGGTCCGCCTCGACCCGCTTGCGCTCCGCCGCGTCAGCGACCAGTAGCCGCGCGCCCAGCGCCGGATGGACGTAGCGCTCACCCGCCGCGACCGCCCGAACGGCCGCGATGACCTCGGTGTCGGCGGCCTCCTTGAGTACATAGCCGCTCGCGCCCGCGTCGAACGCCTCGCGCACGTACCGGGGATCGTCCTGCATCGAGAGGATCAGCACGCGTGCGCTCGGCACCGCCTGGAGAAGCGCCGGCATCCCTTCGATGCCGCTCTTGCCGGGCATCACGACATCCATGAGCACGATGTCGGGCTTGTGCTCCAGCGCCTCGAAGATCGCGCGGTCGGCGCTCTCCGCCTCGGAGACGGTCTCGATATCGGGCTCCGCGTCGAGCACGCGTCGGAGCCCGGAGCGAACGACTGCATGATCGTCGACCACGAGGACGCGAATGCTCACGGTAGCGGGACCTCGACGGCGATCGTCGTACCGGCCCCTGTCGCCGATTCGATCCGCAGGCGACCTCCGACGAGCCCCACGCGTTCACGCATCCCGACGAGCCCGAGGACGCCATCACCCAACGCGTCCTTGTCGAATCCCCGGCCGTCGTCTTCGACGACCGCAGAGACGGAATGCGGCTTCCGAGTCACGAGGATGCTCACGCGGGAGGCGTTCGCGTGCTTGATGACGTTGGCCAGGGCCTCCTGCACGATTCGGTAGAGCGCGGTCTCGACCTCGGTGGGGAGCCGCACATCGCCGAGTTGGTCCTCCAGATCGACGTGGAGGCCTGTGTTCTCTCGAAACGTGTCCACCAGGCGCTCGACCGCCGTGCTGAGACCGAAGTCGTCGAGCGCGGCGGGACGCAGCTCAACTGCGAGCCGCCGGACGTCCTGAAGCGTCGAGACGACCAGCTCACGTAGGGAGGTGACGGCGGTCCGGTCCTCCTCGGTCGTCGCGCGTCGCTCGAGGGGTTGGAGGCCGAGCAGGATCGACGTAAGTGCCTGCCCGGTCTCGTCGTGCAACTCGCGAGCCAGGTGCTTCCGCTCGAGCTCCTGCGCCTCGACGACCCTCCCGAGCACATCGCGCCCGACCCGCTCGGACATGTCGACTGCGACAGCTGCGCGCTCGGCCAGGCTCTCCGCCAAGCGAAGATCGTCGTCGCTGAAGGCGGGCTTGGGGCCGGCCTTGTCATGCGTGATGATCACGCCGATCGCGCGGCCACGAGCGATCAATGGCACGTACAGCGCGGAACGGACACCAAGCTGCCGAGCCGCCTGCTGGTCGACCTCTGGATCGTCGAGCACAGAGTCGACGCGCTCACTGCGCCCTCGCTGCAGGACGCGACCCGCCTTCGAACTCCCGAACTCGAGCCGCGTCCCGGTGATCCCATAGACGTCCTCCCCTTCGGCGGCGGCGACCGTCATCGCCTCGCCCTGCGGAAGCGCGATCAACACGAGTCGCGCCTGAACGAGCTCGCGCAGCCTTTGGGCGACGAGAGCGAGCAACGGCTCGAGTTCGATCTCGGAGGCGAGCGCGGTGCCGATCTCGTTCAGGGACTCAAGCTGACGGAGCCATCGGGTCGAGGACTCGTACAGCCGCGCGTTCTCGATCGAAACGGCCGCCTGGGCGGCAAGCAGCTGCGTCAGCTCCTCGTCCTCATCCGTGAAGTCGCCGCCGCCCTCCTTCTCGGTGAGATACAGGTTGCCGTACGCGACCCCGCGGAGAAGGATCGGGACGCCGAGGAACGTTCGCATCGGCGGATGGTGTCGCGGAAACCCGACCGATCGCGGGTCATCCGCGATGTCGTGGAGACGCAGTGTCTCCGCTTCTCGGATCAGGACTCCGAGGAGTCCGCGACCCCGCGGAAGGTCGCCGATCGCGGCGTGCGTCTCGTCGTCGACCCCAGTCGTCACGAACCGCTCGAGCCCCTGACCCGACATGTCGATCACCCCGAGCGCCGCGTACCTGGCGCCGGTCAAGCTCGCCGCAGTCTCCGTGAGACGCTGAAGGAGCGCGTCGAGGGACAGCTCGGAGCTGAGCGCGATGCCCGCGTCGACCAGAACGCGCAGACGATCGAGCTGTGCGGTCGAGCGATCCACGTGAGTCATCCTGCACTGTCGGCCTCGCTCCATCAAAGAGTGTGCGATGGGGGGCCGACTTGGCCCGACCGAGCCCAAAGTATCGACGTGCGTTCGACCGCTGGCATCGGACGTCGGCTCAGAGGGCTGCGGGGTTCGCTGGCGACGGACGGGAGTGACGACGGAGGCCTCACGCCGGCGTCGACTCCCGGCGACCTATCGCGGCGCGCTTCTGCCTTGTCGAGCCGCTAGGCGTTGCAGTAGAGCCGCCTCATCGTCTCGAAGGCGGTGGTGTCGCCGGAGCCGTCGATGGTGCGGCCGTTGAGGAGCAGGACGGCGACGCGATCGCCGTTGCCTGAGACAAGGACGTTCGTCTCGTAGCCGTCGAGGCCGCCGTTGTGCCCGTAGGCGATGCCGGCGCAGCCACTCGGGTTGACGCCGATTCCCAGCCCGTAGCCGTTACCGGCGCCGTTTTTCAGCTCCTTCAGTGCCGTGGGGTGGAGCAGCTTCCCTCGCATCAACGAGACGAGGAACCGTGCCTCGTCGGCCGCGTCGGAGACCATGCTGCCACCGGCACCTATCCCCATCGTCCATGTCGTGGTGTCTCTCAGCTTCCCGTTCCGGGCGACGCTGTAGCCGTGTGCGTGGGGGCCGGTGATCATGGAGTGCGGGTCGTAGGCGGCCGTCGTGAGGTTGAGCGGCTGGGTGATCTGTCGCCGGAACAGGGTGGCCAGGTCGGCGTGGCCTGCGCGCGCGATGATGAGACCGGCGACGTCGTAGCCGATGTTGGAGTAGTGGTAGGCAGCGCCCGGGTCCAGCAGTAGCGGTAGCGCGGCGGCGAGCTCGACCCAGACGCGCGGCGAGACCTCGTAGCCGGGATCCTTCTCCCATCGCTTTCCGATCGTCACCAGCTTGGCCTTCAGGGCCGGATCCTTGACTCTGGCGAGGTAGCGGTTCGGGAAGTGAACGATGTCGTTGCTGTCGATCATCCCGCTCGTGTGGTTGAGGAGCTGCCGAATCGTGATGCGATCGCCGTAGGGCAGCAGCCCCGGCAGCCAGCGCTCGACCGTGTCGTCGAGCGAGAGCCGGTGCTCTCGAGCGAGGCGGAGCATGAGCGTGGCCGTCCAGGTCTTGCTGACGCTGGCGAGGCGCAGCCGCACGCCTGGGCGCATCGGTTCACCGGTGTTCACGTTCGCGACCCCGGCGGCTCCCGTCCACGTTCCGTGCGGTCCCGACACATACGCGGTCACACCGGGCGCGATGCGTCGGGGGCCGCTCACGAGCCGATCGAGCATCCGCTGCAGCTCAGGGCGTTCACCGCCGGCGGTCGGGACCCGGACGGCCACCGCCGTCGCGCATCCGGCCGCTGCCGCACAGCAGACGACGAGCGACAGCACAACTGGCACCAGCACCCACTCTCGCGGCCGTCTCACGAGCATTCTCTCCACCCGTATCGGTCGCGAGTCCATCACGCCTCCGTGGCACATGGTCGGCGACACCCGGCCCAACCACATCCGGGGATTCCCACAGCCGGAGGCGACATTTCCCGCACAACAAGTTGTCTCGCGGCGGCCGACAGCACATGGCTCAAATGGTCGGCTGTCGCCGCGGTACGTACTTTCAGGCAGCCCCGACGGGCCTCCTCGCGGATGCCGCCCGGTCCCGGACCTGCCAGCCTCAAGAGAAAGGAGGTGTCGATGGAGGCATGAGTAACCGCGGACTTCCTGTACGGGGGGCATCCCGCGATGCATGACCGCGCCGTCCACCTGGCGCACACTTGGCCCACGCGCCCGGGGGGGCTCGGCTTGGCACGCACGGACGTACTCGTCTTCTCGGCCGCCACGGCAGTCCTCGCACTACACGTAGCCGTTGACTCGTTCATCGCGCCCGAGCCGGGGACAGCCCCCGGTGATCACCTGTTACGTGGTGCGGCGTCGCTCGCCGTGCTGATCATCGGGGCCGCCGTCTACGGGCGTCTTCCCGCGGGGGGTCGTGCCGGGCTCGCGGCCGTGCTCGGTGTGCTGGCGCTCGAGGGAGCTGCGCTAGCCGTCGCGGATGCCCGGGGAGTTGGCGCCCGGGGCGAGGACTGGACGGGGTTCCTCCTCTGCCCGTCCGGCGTCGTGCTCGTCGGGAGCGCGGCCATTCTTCTCTGGCGCTCGCGCAAACCGGGCCGGCTCCGCCACGTCCGTCGAGCCAGCATCGTGGTTGCGGTCACGTTGGCCGCTTACTGGCTCGTCGTCCCGGTCGCGATCGCGGTTCTTGCTACCCATCGTCCGCGTGCGGATGTCGCGCCCGCCGAGCTCGGGCGCCCCTACGAGGAGTTGACAATCAGAACCAGCGACGGCCTCGACCTCGTGGCCCGGTACGTACGGTCGCGGAATGGTGCCGCGGTGATCTCGTATCCAACCCGTCAGGGGCAGCTGCCGCAGGCCCGGATGCTCGTCCGCCACGGCTACGGCGTGCTCCTGCTCGACGCGCGCGGCTACGACGGTAGCGAGGGAGACCCGAACCTCTTCGGCTGGGCGGGGGCGAGGGATATCGACGCCGCCATCGCCTGGCTTCAAGGACGACCCGACGTCACCGGCGGCCGCATCGGCGGGATCGGCTTCTCGGTCGGCGGCGAAGTGATGCTCCAGGCCGCGGCCTCGAACCGCGGGCTCCGCGCCGTCGTGTCGGAGGGCGCGGGTGTGCGCTCGGTCCGTGAGGATCTCATCCGCGGGCCGCGCGGCTGGTTCGCGCTCCCCGAGTCCGCTGTGCAGACAGCGGCGGTCGCCGTCTTGAGCGGCACCCGTCCGCCACCGTCGCTGACGGATCTCGTCCCGCGCATCTCACCGCGTCCGCTCCTCCTCGTCTACGCAGGTCGCGGTGGCGGCGGCGAGGAGCTCAACCCCGACTACTACCGTGCCGCCCTAGCCCCGAAAGCGCTCTGGATGATCCCCGAGGCACGGCACGTGGGTGGCTTCCAGGCACGTCCGCGTGCGTACGAGGAGCGCGTGACGCGCTTCTTCGATCGAGCGCTGCTCGGACCGACGTGACACGACTGATGGCATCGCCCGCGACCATCGGAGTCGATCTGTACTGGCTCCCGCTCGGTGCCGGCCGTCGATCAGTACGCGTGAATGGAATGGTCTTCGAAGCGGTCGCCGCGTGGCTCGGCGGCCGAGATCGCCGCGACCTCTACCACTCCGCACTCCAGGTGCACGTTCCCGAAGGACGGTACGTGATCGAGCAGGCGCCGGCGTGGAGCGACAGCGCCGAGCGCGGAGTCGTGGCGGAGGGCCCGGTCGGCGCTCGCGCGGCCGGACGCTTTCGCCTCTTCCGCTACGAGGTCCGCCGCTGGCATGACGGGGTCATCCCCGACCTGGTCGAGGCGGTTGAGAGCCCTTGTCGGCTGAGCGATGACCGCGATTGCGCCCGGCGGCTGCTCGCGCTCGTGCCAGAGGCCTCGACGCCGGTGTGGGGTCGCGACGAACTCGGCGCGGGCGAGATGTGGAACTCGAACTCCCTGATCTCCTGGCTGATCGCACGCAGCGGACTGCCGGTTCAGTCGATCCATCCCCCAGCAGGCGGACGGGCCCCAGGGTGGCAGGCCGGAATCGTCATCGCGCACCGCCGGCAGGCAAGAGAAAGTCAGCCCATCGCATCGGCGGATCCGGCACCGAACGCCGCGCCTCTGCTCGAGGAAGGAGCTGTTCGATGACCGCCAAGATGTTGCTCAAGCGAGTCAGCCTCACATTCGGTGCGATGAGTGTCGTCGCAGTGCTCTACCGTCAACTGCTTCGACGCCCCATCCTGAACTGGGGAGCCACCGACGACGAAGCGGTCGCGCGGCTCCCCGGCGACGAACTGCTCGAGCAGGCAGACGGCGTCTCGAGCCGTGCGATCACCATCGAGGCACCCGCCTCGGCGGTCTGGCCCTGGATCGCGCAGATGGGGCCGTCGCCGCGCGGCGGCGCCTACACCTACGACTGGATCGAAAATCTGCTCCGGCTCGACATGCACAGCACAGACCGCGTCCTGCCCGACTTCCAACACCCGCAGCTGGGAGACACCATCGGCTATGGGCCCAACCGCATGCGACTCGAGCGGGTCGAGCCCGAGCACGTGCTCGCCTGGCGCTCCGAGGACGGCAACTGGGTCTGGAGCTTCGTGCTCGGCGAGCAACACGGACAGACCCGATTGATCAGCCGCAACCGCTTCCGGCTCCCCTCCCTGGGCGCCAGGATCGGAATGGTCCCGATGGAGCCGGCTTCACTCGTCATGGAACGCAAGATGCTCTACGGCATAAAGCAAAGAGCCGAACGGCTTGCGGCCGATAGGCCGTAGCAGGTCTTGGGCACGACGAGTCGACGGGCAGGCTGACCGACGTGTCGGAGCCAAACGTCGTCACCGTGTTCTTCGCTGCGCTGGTGACGGCGTTGGCGACCGGGCTTGGTGCGTTGCCGCTGCTGTTCGTCCGCTCTGCCGGACGGCTTGTGCACAACATCCCCGAGGGACTCGCGATCAGCCTCGTCCTCGTTCCTCGTGGCACCTCGGTTAGCAGCGCGGCGGGATGGAGCATCTTCTCGAGTCTGCCGCAGCCGCTGCTCGCGGTGCCCGCGTTCCTGTTCGTCGACACATTCATGTCGGTCCTCCCGGTCGCGTTGGGATTCGCGGCGGGTGCAATGGTGTGGATGGTCCTCGGGGAGCTGGTCCCCGAGGCGCTCGAAACGGCGTCGGCGAAAGTCGTCGCCCTTGCCGGCGGAACCGCCTTTGCTCTCATGCTCGGCTTCCAGCTCCTGTTGTCGTAGCAGCCCGCCAGCTCTGCCTCGTGAGGCGTTCGGGACGAGGCGGTCGATGATTCCGGACATTTCCCCGGATGAACGCGTCGGCGCCCACCGGCTCCTCGGTGGGCGGGCTCGCACCTGTTTTATTCCTGGAGCGATGGATTTCCGGCCGGCGATCGTCGTCTCCGACCTTCGCGTGAGTCGTGGCGGCGCTTTAGTGCTGCCCGGCCTCTCGCTGACCGTCGCGGCCGGGATTGTCACTGGCCTGCTCGGGCCGAGCGGCTCGGGCAAGACCACGCTGATGCGCGCGATCGTGGGCGTCCAACTCGTGGAGCGCGGCAACGTCACTGCGCTCGGGCGGCCTGCCGGATCAGCCGAGAATCGCAGACGCGTGGGCTACGTGACTCAGGCGCCGTCGCTGTACGGGGACCTGACGGTTCGCGAGAACCTCCACTACTTCGCCCGCGTCCTGGGCGTGCCTAGCGAGCGCATCGACGACGCGCTGTCGATCGTCGACCTGACCGACCACGCCAACCAGGTCGCACGGACTCTTTCCGGCGGCGAGCGCTCGCGCGTGTCGCTGGCCGGCGCGCTGCTCGGGCAGCCGGACCTCCTCGTTCTCGACGAACCGACCGTCGGACTCGACCCGGTGCTGCGACGCGACCTGTGGAGAACCTTCCACTCACTCGCAGACGCTGGCGCAACCGTGCTCGTGTCGAGCCACGTGATGGACGAGGCCAATCGGTGCGACGACCTCCTGCTGATGCGCGCAGGCCGGCTCGTCGCGAGCGGCGCACCGGACGAGTTACTGAGGAAGACCGGAACCCGCGACCTCGAGGAAGCGTTTCTCGCGCTAGCGGAGTCGGCGT
Source organism: uncultured Actinomycetes bacterium (assembly GCA_963742625.1). GTDB lineage: Bacteria > Actinomycetota > Thermoleophilia > Gaiellales > Gaiellaceae > Gaiella. Next base: position 93,098 of record CAVUMO010000001.1, on the reverse strand, counting down.
GACCCTCCGCATCACTCTCGCCACCGCCGGGCGTGTGATCCGGCAGATTCGCCGCGACCCGAGGACTTTGGCGCTCATCCTCGTCGTGCCACCAGCACTCCTGACGCTCTTCAAGTACGTGTTCGCGGGCCAGGGAGAGACCTTCAACCGCGTGGGCCCGCCGATGGTGGGGCTCTTCCCGTTCATCTCGATGTTCTTGGTCACGTCGATCGCGATGCTGCGCGAGCGCACGACGGGGACGCTCGAGCGATTGATGTCGTTGCCGCTGGCCAAGCTCGACCTGCTGCTCGGCTACGGCATCGCATTCGCGGCGCTCGCGGTCCTGCAAGCAAGCCTCACATCACTGGTGGCATTCGGTGCGCTCGGCCTCCGGACGGACGGGCCCGTCTGGCTCATCGTGGTGCTCGCGACGGCAAACGCGCTGCTCGGGATGGCGCTCGGCCTCTTCCTCAGCGCGTTCGCGGAGACGGAGTTCCAGGCCGTGCAGTTCATGCCCGCTTTCGTGCTGCCCCAGATCCTGCTTTGTGGCCTCCTGATCCCACGCGACGAGATGGCAGCCGTCCTTGAATGGCTCTCCACTCTGCTGCCGCTGACTTATGCCTACGACGCGCTGGCTCGCGCGACCGGCGACCAGCTCGACGCGCGCCTCGCCGTCGACGTCTTGGTCGTGGCGGGTGCGATCGTCGCCGCGCTCGTCCTCGGTGCGACGACCCTTCGCCGACGAACCCCATGAGCGCAGTGAAGCGTGTCCAGGCGAGCGGACGCCCCGGAGGCAAGTGCACGCCGGTCAGATCCAGCGTCGACGTTTGAAGATCACGTAGAGGCCGAGCGAGAAGAGCAGCATTAGCGCGAGCGCGAGTGGATAGCCGAATCTCCACCTGAGCTCGGGCATGTGCTCGAAGTTCATCCCGTAGATGGTTCCGACCAGCGTTGGAGCGAAGAGGATCGCTGCCCAGGCGGAGATCGACTTCACCTGCTCGTTCTGCGCCTGCGAGGCCTCGGTGAGCGCCTTCGTTTCCAGGGTGAGATTGACGCTGAGGATGTTCTGGAGGAGCGCACGGAATGCGTGTGCGTGCTCCTCTGTGCGGATCGCGTGGTCCTGGACGTCACGCAGATACCTTCCGGCCTCGTTGCCCACGCCGGGCTCCTCGATCAGGCGCCCGAGCATGTCGTTCAACGGGCTCGTCGCGCGCTGGAACTCGATCACCTCACGGATGAGCTCGTAAATGCGGCGGGAGACAGTGGGGCTGCCGCCGAAGACCTCGTTCTCGATCTCGTCAATGTCGTTCTCGAGGCCCGCCACCACCGGCTCGTAGCCGTCGACGACGTGGTCGATGATCGCGTACGCAATCGCCGTCGGACCGCGCCGCAGCAGGTCGGGGCGCGCCTCGAGCCGCCGACGCACCGGCCCCAGCTCCGGCGCGTCGCCGTGGCGAACCGTGATGACGAACGTCGGTCCGACAAAGATCGCGACCTCGCCGAATGCGACGGTCTCCGTCTCATCGAGATACCGCGCCGGCCGAAGGACGATGAACAGCGTTTCGCCATAGCGCTCCAGCTTCGGACGCTGATGCGCCTTGACCGCGTCCTCGACCGAGAGTTCATGGAGATCGAACTCGCGCGCGACCGTGGCGAACTCCTCCTCGCCCGGTTCGTACAGACCGAGCCACGCGATCGCATCCCCGGCCATGCAGGCGGCGTGCAGCTCTGCGAAGTCATCCGGCGCCGCCACCCGACGGCCATCCCGATAGACGGCACCATCGACGATCACGCGGGCACCGTATCTCGACCGCGAGTCGGCCTGGACTACCCCGACTAGCTCCAGCGGTCGTTCGTCATCACAACGAACACAACCCGGCAGGTTGCCGCGTGTGGGTTCCCCACCCTGCGATCGGGGTTCGCCCTGATGCCTTGGCGGCTGCGACGCGCAAGTGTCTCGGTGAAAGGAGGTGTGAGATGTCGACCATTTCGCACCCGCCCGCCGGGGCTGCTCACGAGACGGGCTGGGTCTCGCTGCTGCGTCTCAGGGAAGTCTGGGCGTCGCTTGCGATCACCATGATGTGGATTGCCGTCATGGTGGCTTCTGTCTGGGCTCCGGACTTCGTGGGATCGAGCAACGACGGCAGTCACACGACCATCCCGTCAGGGATCTTCGTGGCGCTCTTCGCGTCCATCGGCACGTGGGCGCTCGCGAAGTACGCGTTCGGCAGGTCGCGGCAAGACCAGTAGCTCCACGTATGGAAGGAGGTGGCCACGTGACAACCGTTACGCCCGTCGTTGAAGCACCAATCTCAGAGCTGGCGGACAGCGCAGATAAGTGGGAGTACCTGGTCGTCCCGCTTCAGGAGGCCAAAGGGCTGAAGAAGGCCGACGACCCGTGGGCGCCCGATCAGCTCAACGACCTCGGCAGGCAGGGCTGGGAGGCGATCGGCCTCTCGCTCAAGTACGGCGACTTCATTGCCTGGCCAGTCGTCTTGCTCAAAAGACCCCTGAACTGAGCGAGGACGTGTCTGGCGGGATCGCGGGGAACCCGGAAACCCGGGGACCCTGCGATCCTGTCGGCATGGCAACCGCCTCGGCCAGGCGCGCCCCGGTCGCCGCACCCGAGCTTCGTTCGCTCCCTCGAGAGCAGAGAGTCAGAGGCCGAGATCGGGTCGAGCCGACGCTCGATGTGCCCCGCCGTCCTTCGTGCTGATCCGCTCCGGGCTAGTCGACGACCCCGCCGTCCCATCGTTCTGGGTTGCTCTCTTGAAGGGCGCATCCCATCGAGGGGAACGCGATGCGCTCGCCGCTCTCTGGCTATCGGGCTTCGGCCGTGACTACGGCCGCGCCGGCCATGCGGCCTGGGTCACCAGCTGCCGCTCGAGGAGTTCGCCTAGGTCCGTAACGACGAGATCAGCGCCGTGCGCCTCCAGCCGGTGCGCCTCCCCGTGCTGCTCGACGGCGACGACCATCTCGAACTTTCCGGCCCGGCCGGCTTCGACGCCGTCGAGAGTTGTCTCGAAGACGACCGTGCGCTCCGGACTGACTCCCAGATGCCGGCATGCGGCGAGCAGCATGTCCGGCGCCGGCTTCCGCCTCAGCTGCTCTGACCTCACGGTGTTCCCGTCGACGTACTCATCGATCAGACGCGTGAGGCGAGCCCGTTCGAGCAGCAGGTGCATATGCGTGGAACCGGACACGACGGCGCAGCGCATCGCCGCATCACGCACGAGCTCGAGGTACAGACGCGCGCCTTGGAAGGGATGGGCACCGCGCCGAGTGAGCACCTCGATGAGAGCGCGGTTCTTGCGGCTGGCGAGCCCGTTGACCGTCTCGCTGCCGGGCGGGTCGTCCCGACCCCCGTCCGGCAAGGTGATCCCGCGGCTGGCGAGGTACTCGTGGACGCTCGCGATGGTGCTTCTCCCGTGGATGAGCCTCGGGTAGTCGACGTCCACGCTGAACGCCGCAAGGGACACTCCGGTGCGCTCGATCCTCCGTCCATTGAACTCGTCGAAGGTCATCTTCCACGCCTCGGCGTGGATGGCCGCGCTCGGAACGAGGACGCCGTCCACGTTGAACACGCACGCGACCGCGTCTGCCGGGAGGCCCAGCACGCGCTTTGCCTCCCAAGACGAGGCGACGAGGCGAACCAGGAACCGCTTCATCTGCCGCTCCTGCGCAAAGGACTCGAGCAACCGCGCCGTCGCCACCCGCTCGTCGGCCAGCCGACGGGCCCGCGTACCGAGCTCGGCCGGGGGGAGCTCGTGCCGTGCTGCCTGAAGAGCCAGTCGGGCGGCCTCGAAGGCTCGCCGCCACGCCCCGATGAGTGCGTCGAAATCTAGGGATTCGACCGCCACCACATAAGTGTGAACCGGCTCGCTCTACCGCCGAGACGAACCCATCGGTCGGCGTTGCACGCATGTGCCTTTTCGGTCGCGGCTCGACCGGAAACGGGAGTAGATCGCGAGTCGTGCTTCGCCGATCCGCCAGACTTCGCGACATGTCAGCGGGCGATTCGGTGAACGTCGTGCCGCTCGACCCGCGCCGCATGGAGCCGATCATTGGCAAGGATCGCCTGGCGGCGCTTCTCGCCGCGGCCGCCGAGCTTCGGGAGCGCCTCGGCGACCGGCGCGTGGTGAGCGTCAGCTCGACCGCAAAGGGTGGAGGGGTCGCAGAGATGCTCGGGACCCTGCTCGGGTATGCGCGTGGGCTCGGGGTCGGGGTGGATTGGGTCGTGATCTCCGGCGACTCTGAGTTCTTCGCGATCACGAAGCGCATACACAACGGCCTCTACGGCTCGCCAGGTGACGGTGGCGCCCTCGGTGCTGCCGAGCGGGCGCACTACGACCGGATCACGGCGGAGAATGCCGAGCGGTTGCGCCGCATCGTTCGAGGCGGCGACATCGTGCTCGTTCACGACCCGCAGCCGGCGGGTCTCCTCGCTCCGCTGGTCGAGCTCGGGGCCTGTGTCGTTTGGCGTTGCCACGTCGGCTTCGATGGGACGAACGAGTGGACGGAGCGCGCCTGGGCGTTCCTTCGCCCCTACGTCGAGGTTGCGCCCGCACACGTCTTCTCGCGTGCGTCATTCGCGCCGAGCTGGATCGATCACGCGTGGTTGCGGGTGATTCCTCCCTCGATCGATCCGTTCGCGCCCAAGAACCGGGATCTGGCCCCGTACGAAGTGCTCGCCCTGCTCAGCGCGGCCGGGCTACTCGCAGCCGACGGCATCGACCCGGACGAGCGCGTGCGGAGACCGGCGCAGGTCGTCCGCGAGGGGCCCGCCGCCGATCCGAAGATGCCTCTCGTTGTCCAGGTGTCTCGCTGGGACAGGATCAAGGACATGGGAGGCGTGCTCGAGGGCTTTGTCCGGCACGTCGGCGTGACCGACGTGCGGCTGGCGCTCGTCGGGCCTGCGGTGAGCGGCGTATCGGACGACCCGGAGGGCGAGCAGGTTTGGGAAGAGACCCTCGCGGCGTGGCGCGCGCTCCCTCGGGACGTCCGCGAACGTGTCGAGCTCGCGACTGTCCCGATGGACGACCCGGTGGAGAACGCGCTCGTGATCAACGCGCTTCAGCGGCATGCATCGATCGTCGTCCAGAAGAGCCTTGCGGAGGGGTTCGGGCTCACGGTGGCGGAGGCCATGTGGAAGGGCCGCCCAGTCGTCGCGAGCGCCGTCGGCGGGATCGTCGACCAGGTCGCCGACGGCCAGACGGGACTCCTCGTCCAGGATCCGCGCGACCTCGAGAGCTTCGGCGCCGCGATCGAGCGACTGCTCCGCGACCCGCTGGAGGCCGCGCGTTTGGGACGCAACGCACGGAGTCACGTCGAGCGCCATTTCCTCGGCGACCGGCATCTCCTCGACTACTGCACCCTGATCGCCGAGCTCATCGACACGGACTAGCGATACCGAACGCCTCGGCGCCCGCGACCGTACCCCTCGCGGACTGGAGGGGTATGACTGATGCGACAGACCAAGTGAGAGGAGACGAGGATGACTGCGCCCGGCGAACCACTGAGAGGAGCGGCGCTCTCCGTCGCCCATGCATTCGACATCGAAGCCGCGAAGGCGCGTCTTGCAGCAGACGGCGGCTACGAAATCATTCACAAGTCAGCCGGCCTCGAGATCGGCGTCTACGTCCTCGTCGCGCCCGAGCCCGATCATCAGCAACCCCACATCGACGACGAGGTCTACGTCGTCCTCGAGGGCCGAGGAACGCTTGACGTCGAAGGCGAGCAGGTTGACCTGCGCGAAGGCCACGCCGTCTTTGTTCCCGCCGGCGCCAAGCACCAGTTCGTCGGCTACGAGCAGTTGAGCGTGCTCGTGATCTTCGAGAAGCGCGAACCGTGAGTCAGATGGAGACAACACCAACCTTGACCCAACTCGACTTCGTCAACGCCCACGAACAGGCCCATGGCACTCGTAATGGGCGAAGGGGTGGTGGGCGGAACAGACGCACCGACACGTCGAGTCGGGGGTCGCTTGGGATCGCCCATGGGGGGACGCCTCCCGTGTCAGATCGTGGCCGAGGTTCAGCCGACCTCGGCAAGGACACGCGCGCAGCACAGAGGCGCCGGTCATGCCGCAACGTGTGACACCCCACGGATCCCCCGTGTGCCTGCGGGCGGTGGGAAGCCGTAGGCGTTCCTAACGGAGCGGCGAGAGGAAGAGGTAGGCGTTCACGCACCGAGAGGGGAGGTGCCGCACGGGAGTCGCTACGCGTAGGACGTCTCGTCGAGGGCGTACGTCACGGCTTGTTCGAGCGTCATCGCGTGCCCTTCCTCGATGGTGGCCTCGTAGCGTCGCTCCGCGTCAGGCCTCCGCTTCACGCGTAGGAGGGCGTGCGGGAGGTTGTAGAGCGCTACGGCTATGCCTTCGCCCTCCCCGAGGTCGCGCGAGATCGCGAGCGCATCGGACGAACGCGAATGAGCGACCGCAAGAACATCTTCCTCATCGGTGACCGCCGGCTAACGCGTGAGCTTGCGGACCGAGGCAGTCGATCTCTGAGCGGCTGCTCGAACCGCTCTTCCGGCCAGGGCCGTTGGCGCGACCGAGACTCTTAGTCAGCGCAGCCGGAGCGGCGCCGGCGCTGTGGGGCGGCGATGAGATGACTGCAATTTGCAGTCCGACCGAGCCCTCAGCGCGATGCTGAGTCGGAAACGATCTCTTCGACCGCTGGCGTGTCGGATGGTGGATCGATGATCTTGACGTTCCCGTCCGCATCCTGATGAACGTGGAAGGTGACGGTACTGACCTCCCCGGGAGCCGAGTCGACGGCCAAGAGTTCTTTCAGTGCCGAAACACGATCGCGAGCGCTCGCAGTTGTGTCCTGGCCGAGGGCGATCCGCCGAAGTTCGGTGACGTAATCATCACGGCTAGCACTCGGTGACTGATTCGGAGCTGACTGTCTCTCCATCGAGGGCGCAATCTTCGAGAGCCATTGGTCGAGCTGGCGCGAGATGCGTGACCGGTGGTTCAGGAGATAGCGGGGCTCTCCGCGCTTGTCGACTAGCCCGCGTTCGTCGAGATCGCGATCAAGGGCCTCGAGGATGGCGATGCAGCGACCCACCTGCTCGACCGCCACCTGCTGCGCGAGGGAGAACTCGAACGAATCATTCAGGTGGGCAACGATCTCCGCTGCCCTCGGCTCGATGAGGCGGGGCGAATGGACGCCGTACTTCGCAGCGTTAGTGTTGCCCGGGTGTGCCGCGACAAGAGTTCCTGGGTTGCCGTTGTTGTTCATATGACCTAGTAAACCCTCTGGTGCAGGCCAGGCAACAGCCGGTACGGAGGGCTCGTTTGATCTGCCGAGTTCTAGCGCCTAGCACCTAGCGCCATGTTGTCGATTAAGACGAGAACGATGAGGGATTGTCAGGTAACAAGATCCCTGGGGAGGAAACCAAAAAGGGCTTGGACAAGCGGCTGAATCGGCGTTTTCGTAGAGAAATCGGCGGACTTCTAATCCGCGGGTCGGAGGTTCGAATCCTCCCGGGCGCGTAACCGGAACCTAGTAGGCCAAGATCGGCAACTCCGGCGCGAGCACGGCCAATGCGGTCAACGTCGCCTGGGAGCGCCTCCAGCCGGCCGCAAGCTTGCGCAGCAGGCGAACGTCGAAGCGCTCGAGAAAACGGCCCTGAACGCTCGCGACGTACGTGGGGCGTGCCTCGAGCAACTGCGCCTTTCCGGTCTCCGAGAGTTGCGCATAGAGGACCCGTCCGTCCGCGGCGCATTCCTGACGGACGACGTGACCGGCGGACTCGACCCGGTCGACGAGTCGGGACGCGCCGCTTTGGGACAGTCGCACCGAGCTGGCGAGGTCGCCCATCCGCATGCGGTTGCCGGGCGCTCGATCGAGGTGCAGGAGCACCTCGAAGTGCTGCAAGGTCAACCCGTGGGTCTTGCGGAGAGACCGGTCGATCTCCTCCGTCAGCGTGGCGTGAAGGGTGAGAAAGCCCTGCCAGGCGGCGTGCTCTCGGTCATTCATCCGCAGATCTCCTTTGGCGCCCTGCACAGGGAACTCGCCCCGAAAACATACATTCACGGTAGGGCGCCTTTCCATCAGCGCAGGGAAGGGGCGCGGGGCTTGTTGGACGAACAGGCACCCGCGCCGCCACTCGAACCTTCGGCGGAGCGAGCGAAGGCGCATCACGCGAAAGGGGAGGCAAGCGCATCGACAGTGGCCCCCGAGATCGGTACAACCGGCTCCGTGGCACAACGGTCGGTCCGCCTCTCGAGCCCGGAACGCGTCCTCTTCCCCGACGAGGGAATCACGAAGCAGGACCTGTTCGAGTACTACGGCGCGATCGCGCAGGTGCTCGTCCCGCACCTCCGCAACCGCCCGTTCACGATGAAGCGGGCTCCGTACGGGGTGGGCGGGGACGTCTACTTCCAGAAGCAGGCGCCGAAGGGGATGCCGCCCTGGATTCCGACCCGCACCTTCCGCACCTACCCGCGCGAGGGCGGCTCACGGCTCGTCGACTTTCCGCTCGTCAACTCGCCGGAAGCCCTGCTCTGGATGGTGCAGATGAACTGCATCGACATGAACGCCTGGTACTCCCGCGTCGACAAGCCCGACCGCCCGGACTTCGTGCTCTTCGACCTCGACCCGCCCGACGGCGGCTTCGCCCTCGCGATCCGCGTCGCCCACCTGATCCGCGAGGAGCTCGAGCGACTCGAGCTCGACTCCTATGTCAAGACGAGCGGCGCCGACGGGATCCACGTGCTCGTCCCGATCGCGCGCCGCGCGACCTACGAGCAGAGCTACGCGTTCGCGGAGCACGTGGCGCGTGGGCTCGAGGAGCGGCACCCGGGACTGGTAACGACGGAATGGCTGAAGCGTAAGCGGGAGGGTGTCCTCGTCGATCACCGTCAGAACGCGCGGGGAAAGACGATCGCATCGGTCTACTCGGTGCGGCCCAAGCCGGGTGCGCCGGTCTCGACGCCGCTTCGCTGGGACGAGCTGACGGACGACGTCACTCCGCGGCGCTTCGGGATGCCCGAGGCGCTCGACCGGGTCGAACGGCACGGCGACCTGTTCGCACCCGTGCTCGCGGGCGGCCAGGCGCTCGGCGCAGCCCTGAGGAAGCTGCGCTAGGAGGTTCGAATCCTCCCGGGCGCATCGCCCGGCCAGCGTTAGACTCGCGCCATGCCCGAGGCGCCGCTCGAGGACGTCGGCGCCGGCCTCGCGCCCGTGGACGACGGCTGGTTCGTCGTCAACGTGCGCGACGCCGCGTGGCAGACGGCGGAGAACAGCGGGCGGAAGCCCCCCGGGGCGGACTGCCGCTTCGAGAGCCGGGAGCTCCCGTTTCCACAGGTCGGCGTCAAGATCCGCGTGCTCGAGCCGGGTCAGCCGAACGGCCTCTACCACGCCGAGAACCAGCAGGAGGCGTTCCTCGTGCTCGCGGGGGAGTGCAGGCTGCTCGTGGAGGGCGAGGAGCGGCTCCTGCGGGCGTGGGACTTCTTCCACAGCCCTCCGGGAACCGAGCACATCTTCGTCGGGGCGGGCGACGGCCCGTGCACGATCCTGATGGCGGGCGCGCGGCTCGCGGAGGAGGAGCTGCACTACCCGGTGTCGGAGCTCGCGGCGCGCTACGGCGCGAGCGTCGAGGAGGAGACGACCGACTTCGCGCAGGTGTACCCCCGGTTCGAGCCTTCGCGCCGAGAGCGGCCCAGCTACTGGGACCGCCTCCCCTGGGCTCGCTGACGCGGGACCCTTCTCCACGGCGATTGGGGAGTACGCTCGGCCCGCGATGGCGCGAGCGCTGATCTTCGATCTCGACGGGACGCTCGTCGACACGGTCTACGCGCACGTCTTCGCGTGGCAGCGCGCGCTCGCGGAGGAGGGGATGCCGATCGACGCGTGGCGCATCCATCGTCGCATCGGGATGAGCGGCGGCCTGTTCGCGCGCGCGGTCGCGCGCGAGGTCGGCCGCGAGCTCTCCCCTGACGAGGTCGAAGCCATCCAGGCGCGCCATGGGGCGATCTTCCGCGAGCTCTTGCCCGAGCGGCATCCGCTGCCCGGGGCTCGGGAGCTGCTCGCGACGCTCCGTGAGCGGGGCATCGTGCACGGGATCGCGACGTCCGGTCGCCGTCCGGAGATCGACTCGTCGCTCGACGCGTTGGGAGTGGGGGACGAGACGGTCGTGATCGACCGTGGGAACGTGCGGCGTGCGAAGCCCGAGCCGGATCTCTTTCTCGCCTGCCAGGCGGCGCTCGGCGTCGAGCCGGGAGACTGCTACGTGGTCGGCGACGCGGTGTGGGACCTCCTCGCCGCCTGGCGCGCGGGGATGCTCAGCGTCGGCCTGCTGAGCGGCGGCTACGGCGCAGACGAGCTCCTCGCGGCGGGCGCGTTCCGCGTCTACGACGACACGGCCGAGCTGCGCGCGTCGCTGGACGAGCTCGGCTTCGACGCCTGACCCAGAACGGGGCGCCGCCCGACGCAGGCTCCTGGGCGACGCGTAGCGTGGAACGCGCCGATGGACACGCCCCGCTCCGTCCAGCGCACCTACATCACCCTGATCCTCGGGAACACGTTCGCGGCGTCGCTGATCTGGGGGATCAACACGATCTTCCTGCTCGACGCGGGGCTCTCGAACCTCGAGGCGTTCGCGGCGAACGCGTTCTTCACCGCCGGGATGATGCTGTTCGAGGTGCCGACGGGGATCGTCGCCGACACCGTCGGCCGGCGCGCCTCGTACCTGCTCGGGACGCTCACGCTCTCCGGGTCGACGCTCCTCTACGTCCTCCTCTGGAAGCTGGAGGCGCCGTTCTGGGCCTGGGCCGTCGTCTCGATCCTGATCGGGCTCGGCTTCACGTTCTTCTCCGGCGCGGTCGAGGCGTGGCTCGTCGACGCGCTCGGGGCGACCGGCTTCGAGGGCGACCTCGACGCGGTGTTCGCCCGCGGGCAGATCGCGTCGGGCGCCGCGATGCTCACAGGGTCCGTGGCCGGAGGGTTCATCGCCGAGCAGGCCGGGCTCGGCGTGCCGTTCGTCCTCCGCGGGATCGTGCTGCTGGTGATGTTCGTCGTCGCGTTCCGGCTCATGCACGACCTGGGCTTCACGCCCGACCGGAGCGCCGGCATCGCGACCGAGGTGCGCCGCATCGCCGGGAACTCGATCGAGTACGGCTGGCGCGTCCCCGCCGTGAAGTGGCTGATGGTCGAGTCGCTCCTGACCGGCGGCGTCGGGATCTACGCCTTCTACGCGCTGCAGCCGTACCTGCTCGATCTGTGGGGCGATCCGCAGGCGTACCAGATCGCCGGGCTCGTGGCCGCGATCGCCGCCGGTGCACAGATCCTCGGCGGGCTCGTGGCGCCGCGGATCCGGCGCCTGTTCCGTCGCCGCACCTCGGGGTTGATCGTCCTCGCCCTGCTGAACGTGGTCACGCTCGGGCTGATCGGGACGATCGACAACTTCTGGGGCGTGCTCGGGATGATCGTCGCCTGGGGCCTCCTGTTCGCGGCCGCGACGCCGATCCGGCAGGCGTACATGAACGGGATGATCCCGTCGCGCCAGCGCGCGACGATCCTCTCGTTCGATTCGCTGATGAGCTCGACCGGCGGCGTATGGGCGCAGCCGGCGCTGGGACGGGCCGCGGACGTCTGGGGCTACGCGCCGTCGTACCTCGTCGGCGCGGGGATCAGCATCCTCGCGGTCCCGCCGCTCGTCCTCTCGCGCCGGCAGAACATGCCCGCCGACACGATGCGCGCCACGGAGGCGGAGCAGGAGCCGCAGGTCCCGGATCCCACACGGCCCGCCCGTCCGGTGACGGACTCGTAGCTCGGCTAGAGGCTTGATGCGAAATGGGCGATCGCGCACGAATTTCGCATCAAGCCTCTCTAGGAGGGCTCGAGCACGGCGTCCGGCCCCACGCGCTCGGCGCCGTGGCGGGTCGCGAGCACCGATCCGGCCAGCACGAGGACGAAGCCGACCGCCATCCCGGCCGTGAAGCGCTCGTCGAGGATCAGCACCCCGAGCACTGCGGCGACGGCCGGGTTGACGTACGTGATCACGGTCGCGCGCACGGGGCCGATCTCGCCGATCAGGGCGAAGAAGACGACGAACGCGACCGCGGTGCAGACGACCGCCAGCGCAACGACCGACCCGAGCGCGGCCGCGGACGGCGTCTCCTCCGGGAGGCTGAACGCTGCGATGGGGGCGTAGACGAGCGCGGTCAGGGCGAGGGAGGCCGCGATCACCCCGAGCGCCGGAAGCCCCGAGAGCCACCGCTGGAGGATCGCTGGCCCGACGGCGTAACAGACGGCGACCAGACCGATCTCCGCGAGCGGCACGATGTGCGCCCCCTCGAGGTTGACGCCGACGATCGCCGCCACGCCGACGACGCCGAGCGCGAGACCGATGCCGCTCTGCAGACGGAGCCGCTCGCGGTCGCCGGTCGTCGCCGCGATCAGCACGGCAACCAGCGGTACGGTGGCGATCAGGAGCGCCGTCAGCGAGCTCGAGACCTCGGTCTCCGCTGCCCCGAGGAGCACCCATGGGAGCGCGATCTCGATCGCCGCGAACGCGACGATCGGCAGCCAGTACGGGAGGAGGGGACGAAGCTCCCGTCGGGCCGCCGCGAGGGGGAGAAGCAGGAGCGCGGCGATCACGGTCCGGCCGAGCACGAGCACCGAGGGGCTCATGTCGTCGACGGCGACCTTGATCAAGAGGTACGGGATTCCCCAGATCACGCACATCGCGGCGAACAGGAGCGCGCCCCGGCGGGACATCGAGCCGTGAGTGACCCCGCCCGCGTGCACCGTGCAACGCTACGGACTCGGCACGGGGCACCGTCGCGGAGCCGCTTCCCGCGCGGGGTCGTCCGGGTGCGTGGTACGACTTGGCGGCACGTGCGCGATGGCCGTTGGAGCTTGCCCCTGAAGACAGCCGCGGCCGACCGGCTCGTGACCGGAGCCGCGTTCCTCGTCGTCCTGCTCGCAGCGTCCCTCCTGGCCGCGATCCCGATCTACGCCGACGCCGTTGCGGCGCGGCGGAGAACGTCGAGGTGCCGCTCCGCCTGCGCCGTGCGGAGCCCGCGGCCCGGGACGCGCGCGTCCACGAGCTCCTCCACCTCGTCGACCTCGGCGACCGCGCGCATCACCGGCCGCCCGAGCTGTCCGGCGGCGAGCAGCAGCGCGTCGCGATCGCGCGTGCGCTCGGGAACGAGCCTCGCCTGCTCGTCGCCGACGAGCCGACGGGCCAGCTCGACTCGCACCGAGCGCAGATGGTGATGACACTGCTGCGAAGGCTCGTGCACGAGCGCGACGTGCTGGCCGTCGTCGCCACGCACGACCCGCTCCTGGTCGAGATGGCCGACCACCTCGTCGAGCTCCGTGACGGCGAGGTCGTGGGCGAGGAACGTCGCGCCGCTGCGGCCGCGTCCTAGTCGGACACTACGGGCGGCCTTCCGGAGGACACCTCGGGGTGCGGACGGCGACGCTTCGCGTGCCGGAGCGCCTCGTGGAGCCTCCGTACGGGCGCAGTGAGCCGCCAGGCCTTCGTCGCCATCATCGCGGCGAGGTTCGCGCGAGCTGTCGCCACCGCTTTCCGTTCGGCAGCGGCCGACGCCAACGCCGCCAGCTCGTGCCGCAGCAGGCCGTCGCTGTCCGTTCCCACGCCGCCGGGCCGCCGGAGCAGCTCGGAGGCGTCGAAGACGCCGAGCGGCAGCTCCTCGCACGTGACGAGCATGACGCCCGAGCGAGCGTCGACCTCGATCCCCTTCGGCCCACCCTCCGTCGGATTGCGATGACCGCGTGCGAAGGTCGGCTCGTCCAGCACGCGTACCGTCGCGGCCGGGAATGCCGCACCGACCGCCCAATTGGCGTCGGCCGTCGCAAACAGGTGGACATTCGGCGCCCCGGCGTCGGCGACCAGTAGTACGCGGTCGTCGACGGCGAAGCGAAGGCCGTGCGGATAGTCGACGCCCCGGAGGACCGCGACCGGATCGGCGTCCTCGCGCGCCGTCGCCCGATCGAAGACGAGCACCGTGTGGGTGTTGTGGTTGCTGACGGCGAGCCACCGTCCCGTGCCACCGGCGGCGATCCCGTCGGGGAGGTCGAGCCAGCGCCGCAGGGTCGGCCCGCCCTCGCTCAGGATGCCGGCGGCGTCCAGCTCGAACCGCGTGACCACACTGTTCCAGTTGCCACAGACGAGCGCTGCGTGGCCGCCGCCGCCGACGGGCGTCAAGGCGACCGAGCCGGGCGCATCCGTCGGGGTCGAGGACACCTCGACCAGCTCGCCCTCGGCGATCCGTAGGACGGAGAGGTGGCCCGCTCGGTTCGCGACGACGAGGGTGTCGTCGTCCTGCCAGTCGAGCCCGTGGGGCTCCTCCAGCAGCGGCGAGGACAGAATCTCGAGCCGCGTGAGCCGGACGGTCGGTGCGCCCGCCGATGGCGCGACCTCGACGTCGCCGACTGCGATCGCCCCTCTGCCGTAGCACGCGATCGCCAGGCGACGGCCGCCCGGCGCGAGTCGCACGTCCTCGGTGCGGCCGAGAGACGCGAGCGTCCGGTGCACCACATCGGGCGCCTCCAGCACGATCTCCCGGAGCGCTTCCACCATGGTGCTGGAGCGTAACGAGTGGTCCGCCGGCTTCGCGCCGGACAGGTCAGCGCGGGAGATGCAGGCCGAGCCGCCGCGGAAGCCCTGCGACCAGGCGGGTGAGGCCCCCGGGCCGGCGACCCTCGTCCTCGGCGGCGTCCGCGCGGACGAGCGCGCCACGGATCGCGGTTCCCCCCGCCCAGCGAAGCGGCTCGGGCGGCATCAGCTTCCGCTCGGGGTCGACGAGCGCAAGGCGCGTCAGCTCGTCCCGCCGGTCCAGCGCGAGCCGCGCGAGGATCTCCCCGCCCAGGAACGACGGGCCGACGCCGTTCCCCGTGAAGCCGAAGCCGTGGTGGACGCGCCCGTGGCTGCCGAAGATCGGGAGGTGGGTGGGGGAGACGTCGATCGGCCCGCCCCACGCGTGAGTGATCCGACGCCCGGCGAGCTGCGGGAAGAAGCGGAGGAGGTCCGCGCGCGCCTTTCGCGCCGCCGTGGGATCGACCTCCAGCCTGGCCAGACGCCGGCCCCCGAGCCCCATCCGGCCGCCGCCCCAACCGAATGCGATCCGTCCGTCCCGGGTCGTCCTGAGGTAGTGGAGCAACGTGCGGCCGTCGGCGATCGGCTCGCCGCCCGTCCAGCCGAGGTCCTCCAGCACGTCGGGGACGGGCTCCGTGAGCACCATGTGGCTCGACGCGACGGCGTGTGCCAGGCGAAAGCCGTTGAACGACGCGGTCGCGCTGTTGACCGCGAGCACGGCGTGACCTGCGCGGACGCGTCCCCCGCGGGTCGTTACGGTCGCGTCCCGGCCGATCCTGCGGACCGGCGTCCGCTCGTGGAGCCGAACTCCGGCCGCGATCGCCTTCTCGCGAAGCCCCAGCAAGAGGCGCGCCGGATGCACCGTCGCGGACGTGCGGATCACGGCTCCGCCGAGGAAGCCCGCGTCGCAGCGCTCGCGGAGCTCGTCCACCTCGAGCGGCCGGATCTCCTCCGGCGCACCGAGGGCTGCGCAGTCCTCGACGGCCTCCCGCGTCGACTCGAGCTGCGCTTCGCTCGTCGCGACGAGGAGCGTGGGCGCCGCGCAGAACCAGGCGTCGACTCCTTGCTCGTCGCACCAGGCGCCGATGCCGGCGACGCCTCGCTCGGAGGCGCGGACGACCTCGAGCGCCTGCTCGTCGCCCACGCGCTCGCGGAGGATCGGCAGATCGTCCCACAGTGTCGAGACGAAGCCGCCGTTCCGGCCGCTCGGGCCGTGGCCGGCGAGCCCGGCGTCGAGGACGACGACGTCGAGCTCCGGCTCGAGCCGGCGGAGCTGCCACGCCGTCCAGAGCCCGAGGTACCCGCCGCCGACCACGACGACGTCCGCCGTCGTGTCGCCGTCGAGAGGCGACGTCGCCTCGACCGGCCCCGCCTCCTCGAGCCACCAGCCGTAGCGCGTGTGCCGCATTCCCTGCATCCGGCCAGAGGCTAGAGCGATCCTGCGGAAGGCAGGCGCTATCCTCTTAACCCGCGCGGTGGCGGTAGCTCAGCTGGTAGAGCCCCGGGTTGTGGTCCCGGTGGTCGCGGGTTCGAATCCCGTCCGCCACCCCTTTCCGCTCGCATCTACGATCGACGGGACCCAGGCCCCGTAGCTCAGCGGATAGAGCGGCAGGCTTCGAACCTGCGTGCGGAGGTTCGACTCCTCCCGGGGCCATCTCACCCCAGTGCCCATGCGCGACCCGCATGGAGACTGGGGTCATTCGTGCGATATGTGCTGAAAGCGCGACCGCGTGCGGCCCCCGGTGCGGCCCTCGCCGAACGTTCCCAGTCAGAAGAGCGGCCCGCTGGGCTGACGGGTGGTAACAAACCGGCGTGGTGACGTTCTGGTCGTTCCCGAGGTCTCGACGCTCGACCAGCGATGAGTTCGAGACGAACGCCAAGTCCAACAGTTCACGCAGCCGGACAACGCAGACGAAGGAGACTCGAACATGCCGCGCTACCTGATCTCGTTCGACGACGGATCGATGGACCACATCCCCGAGGAGGACTGGCCGACGGTCGGTGAGGCGTCGCACGCGGTGGTCCGGGAGATCAAGCAGGCCGGGGCGTGGATCTTCGGCGGCGGCGTGGTGCGTCAGCAGGCGAGCATCGTGGCGACCGACGGGTCGGTCGCTGACGGCCCCGTCCCGGAAACCAAGGCCGTGATCGGCGGCTTCTCGATCATCGAGGTGGCCTCACACGAGGAGGCGCTCGCCTGGGCGGCCAAGATCGCCGAGTCCTGCCGGTGTGCGCAAGAGGTCCGCGAGATCGGGTACGACCCGGAGTCCTGAGGCCCAGACCTGTCGTAGAGCGCGGCGCTCGTCGCAACTTCCCTCTGTCGTCTGAATGGGCGACAATGGAGGACGTGACCGGAAGCGACTGGTCGAGGGTCGAGCCGTCTGAGGCGCTTGCCGAACTGATGCGGCAAGACCGTGAGCGCGAACCCGACGCACCGATCGGCGGGTGGCGAGGCGAGTGGGCCGTGCAACGCGACGAGCCGCCTCCCGTGCCGCCGCAGCAGTTCGTGATCCCCCCGCCCGACTGGGACGCCGAGCAGGCCGGGCGTGATCGCGTGCGAGCCGCTGAGGCGCAGGCCCACCTTGAAGCCGAGCCGAATCCCTACCCGGCCCGCCGTGAGGTCGAGAAGCCGCCGAGGTGGCCGTGAACACCATCTTCGCGCCGCTTTGCGACCACCTCGGCCTCGCATCGCGGAAGGAGGTCACCGAGACGCGGTACGGCCCGCTGCTGACGCAGGCCGCTTGGGCCTCGCCGGCGAGCGAGTACCGCAGGGTGCAGCCCGAGAAGATCCCGGTCGACCTCGACCACGACGGCCGGGCAGTCGGCCAGGTCGTGCACCTCGAACGGTCACGGGCCGGGACGCTCTGGGCGGTGGCACACGTCGACGAGCGGCTGCGGTTTGCGAGCTGGGTGCCCGAGCGCTACTGGTCCGCCGAGGTGTCGGCGCGACGTGACGGCGGCACCCACCGCGACATCGAGCTGCTTTCGGTCGCGATCACGATCGCTCCGTGTCAGACCGGCTTGCGGCCGCTCGTCGAGCTGCGCGGCGAGCTCGACCACGGCGATGCTCACAAGCGGTGGCGGCTCGCCGAGCCTGTGCGGGGGCTGATCCAGAGGGCGAACGCGGCGCACCGTGAACGACGTCGAAACGGGGGGCCGATCATGATCCGCGACGTTGCCGAGCTGAAGGCGACGAAGCTCGCCCGCTCGCAGCTCTGGATCGACGAGGACGGCGAGCCGCTCGGCATGACCTCGTTGCGGTCGGCCGCGCCGTCCGAGTACCGCCCGCCGGGCAGGTGGCGCATCCGGCCCTGCACGATCCTCCGCGTGAGCTGATCGTCCGCCGCCATTCATAGGCCTTGTCCGCCGCCACGCCACGCTGCCCGGGTGTGCGGGAATGTCTCTTGAACGACCCCGTGTGCGTCGCCGTCAGGCAACGTCCTCGATCATGGCGACGAGCTCGTCGACGGCGTATCCCTGAGCGCGGCCGAACTCGACCAGCTCACGAACCTTCTGAATGACCGCGCCGCGTTCGGGTGTCCCGGCGACCGTAATTCCGCGTCGGCGGCGAAGCTCGAGCAGTCCCTCGTCCTGAAGTAGCCGCAGCGAGCGCAGCACGGTGTTGGTGTTGACTCCGAGAACGGTCGCGAGATCTCTGGCTGGTGGGAGTCGCTCACCGGGCTTGGCCTCGCCGTCTGCGATCGCGCGTCGTATCTGGGCGGCGACCTGGAGATAGAGGAGGTCGCTGCCGTCTTCCTTGTTCACCTTGACACCAATCAATGTACTAGCAATACTAGCTCAATGTTGGAGTGGAGGCAGGCATGACCGTTTCCGCCCCGCCTCGCCCGCCCTCGCAAGCGCCCGAGGTTCCGGACAGCAGGCCGCTCGAACGCGATGAGATCGAGGCCCTCGTCGAGGCGCTGATCGAAGAGGCGCGACGAGAGACGCGCCGTCGCCATCGCAGATACTGGGCGCTCGCCGCGCTCGCGGCTTTCGTCGGCGCGGTCATCCTCATCCTCCTCGACGGTGGCGCGGCATCGCAGCCCACGTCGAGCGCGCTCGCCGCACGGTCGAGCCTTTCCGCCGCAGCGGCAACTCCGAGGATCGCCTTCATCAGCGAACCCCCGCGTGGTGGGAGGCAAGCACCGGGTCGGCTCTACGTCGTGAACGCCGACGGGAGCGGGAAGCAGATGCTGACGTCCGCGAAGTACTCCACGCCTGCCTGGTCGCCCGACGGGGGCAAGATCGCGTTCGGAGACGGCAACAACGTCTGGGTCATGAACGCTGACGGCAGCGAGCCGCTGAACCTGACCCCCGACCCGGGGGCGGACAGCGATCCTGTCTGGTCGCCCGACGGGCGGAGGATCGCCTTCTTGCGCTTGCGCCACCCCCCCCGCGGTCCCAACTGGTGGGAGCGGGAGGTCTACGTGATGAACGCGGACGGCAGCGGGCAGCGACGGCTGGCCCGCCACGCCACGACGTCTTTCTCCGCTCCTACCTGGTCACCGGACGGGCGGAAGCTCGCCTTCGTCAGCGACCGCGACGGCTTCGTTTCGGTCTACACCCCGGAGATCCACGTCGTGAACGTCGACGGCAGCGGGCAGCGGAACCTGACCCGCAACCCCGCCTCCGACAGCGACCCCGTCTGGTCGCCGGACGGACGGAAGATCACCTTCGTGCGCAACTTCGAGATCTACGTCATGAACGCAGACGGCAGCGGGCAAACGAACCTAACCCGCAGCCCGGCGCACGACCTCGCCCCTGCCTGGTCACCCGACGGACAACGGATCGTCTTCGAGCGCCGGCTCGCACGACGACAGTACGGCGCTTGCCCCGGGTGCGGTGGAGCGACGATCTTCGAGGTACACGTGATGAACGCCGACGGCAGCGGACAGCGAAGGCTGACGCGAAACGCCGGGCAGGTCCACGAGGGCGCGATCGGCGCACAGCCTCGCTGGTCGCCGGACGGGAGCCAGATCGCGTTCGTCAGCGGGCGCGACGGCGACGCCGAGGTCTACGTCATGAACGCGGACGGCAGCGGGCAGCGAAACGTGTCCCATAATCCACGTGGGCATGACACCGTGTTCTCCTGGTCACCCGCGCAGAAGTAGGCGCTAGTTCAGCCCGCCCGCCTCGATCGCCCGCTCCTCGATGAAGCGGCTCGGCAAGCCTCTTTGTTGTTTTACAAAAAAGACAACAGACGTCGCTAGTTTTTTCAGGAGAGGCCTCGACACTCCGCCACCGTCCCTTTTGTTTTCTCTCCTGGCAACCGGCAGATGCTGGCGCGGTGACCGCGCATCGGTGTCTAATGAGACAACGGTTTCCGCTTCGCGCTGAAGGCTCGCGTAGACTGATTGGCGTTCTTCATATGCCGGTCGCCGGGCTTTCCGCGGAGGCTCGACTGTTCGGCGATTCCAGCGCCGACGCGCTCAGGAGCGCGATCGGGAAGGCGTGTCGGGCCGAGGGCATCCCGACCTTCAGCCCGCATGACCTCCGTCACCGGAGAATCAGCCTGCTGCACCTGCGGGGTGTCCCGTGGGCCAGGATCGGGGAGTTCGTCGGGCAACGCAGCTTGTCAGTCACCGCAGACGTCTATTCGCACGTCCTGAGCGATGAAACCGAGGTCGACTACGCCGCGCTTGTCGCGGAGCGAGGTTCCTCACGATGAACGACGCGAAGCTGCAGACGATCACGACCGCCCCGGCACTCGCCGACTACCTGAACGTGAAGGAAAAGACGCTCCGCCACTGGCTGCGGGCGGAGTACCGCGATCAAGCACCGGGGCAGGGCGGCGAGTGGCGACTCACTCCCGAGATGAATCGTAGGATGGCGGCCCGCGCACGCAAGACGTGACCAAAACGTGCGATGCCGTGCGACCCCCGGTGCGGCCCTCGAAGGGAAGAACATGCCGCTTTGCAGGCTGCTTCGATCCCTCCCGGGGCCACTCCGCCGTAGACTCGCGCCGTGCCCGAGGCGCAGCTCAACGACGCCGGCTCAGGGCTCGCACCCGCCACCTAGGGCTGGTTCGTCGTGAACGTGCGCGAGGCCGAGTGGTGGTTCACCGACAGCAGAGGCGCGCGCTGCAGCTTCGAGAGCGAGTACGGGGACCCGCAGGTCGAGTTCGATCAGCTCGGAATCAACCTCTCCGTCCTGGAGCCGGGCCAGACCAGCATGCATCACTCGGAGGCGAACCAGGAGGGGTTCCTCGTTCTGTCAGGGGAGTGCACGCTGATCGTCGAGGGCGAGGAGCGGCGGCTCCGGTCTTGGGACTTCTTCCACTCGCCCCGCTGGACGGAGCACGCCTTCGTGGGCGCCGGCGAGTGCCCGTGCGTGATCCTCATGGCAGGGGCGCGGTCCCGGCCCGGAGGTGCGGTACCGCGTGTCCGAGCTCGCGGCACGGTACGGCGCATGTGTGGCCGAGGAGACGTCCGACCCGGAACGGGCGTACGCGAACGTCGAGTGGTTCCGGCGACAGCGGCCGCCGTACTGGAACCGCCTCCCCTGGGCGTAGCCCGCACACTGTTGCGGTATGTGGGGGGGTGTGCTTCCCCGAGCCGACACGAAGGAGGTCTTGATGAGCGGGTATGCGATCGCACACGTCGGCGAGATCGACGAGCTGACCGACGGGCGGTGTCCATGGCGGCCGGTCCGGCACCACTTCGGGATCACGTCCTTCGGGATCAACGCCTGGACGGCGCGAGAGGCAGGGGAGCGGTCATCAACGAGCACGACGAGGCGGACGAGGCCGACCGGAGCGAGGAGCTGTACCTCGTGACGCAGGGCCGCGCGGTGTTCGAGCTCGACGGCGAGCGCCGCGACGCCCCGGCGGGGACCTTCGTGTTCGTCGAGCCCGAGGTGAAGCGAACCGCGTTCGCCGAGGAGCCGGGAACGACGGTCGTCGCGGTCGGCGGGGTCCCCGGGAAGGCGTATGAGGTCAGCGGCTGGGAGGTCTGGGCGCCGTTCCGGGCGTTCTACGAGGCGGGCGACTACGCCGCGGTCGCCGACCGCGCGCCCGAGATCGCCGGTGCCGTGCCGCGATACCCCGTGCCGCTGTACAACCTCGCCTGCTGCGAGAGCCTCGCGGGCCGGACGGACGAGGCGCTCGAGCATCTCCGCCAGGCGATCGAGCTGATGGACGGCATGCGCGACTACGCGAAGGGCGACTCCGACCTCGACCCCATCCGCGAGGAACCTGCGTTCGAGGAGCTCGTCGGCGCCTGAGCCGGAAGTTTCACGGCGCCGCGCTCCCCAGCTCAAGCGGGCGGCGCACGGCGCCGATATCACGATCGTGCGGCCTCTCCCCCCGTGGGTCCGGACCGCGTTGGCGACCGCCTACGCGGTGTATGCGGTGTACGCGCTCGTTGTGCTGCTCACCTCGCCGGGCGACGCGCTCAACGGCTTCGTCACCGATTGGCTCTACCAGGGCCTGATCGCCGGCGCGGTCGTCATCGCCGCCGCCCGTGCGGTGCACGTCGAGCAGGACCGGCTTGCCTGGAGCGTGATCGCCGCGGCGCTCGCGTCGACGAGCTTCGCGGAGCTCTACTTCATCGCGGTCGCGCCGGAGGCCTACCCGTCCGTCTCCGACATGTTCTGGATCGCCTTCTACCCGCTGGCGTACGTCGGCATGGTGCTGCTCCTGCGACGGCGCGCGCAGGCGATCTCGCGGCCGCTCTGGCTCGACGGGCTCACCGCGTCCGTCGCGGCGGCGGCGCTCGGAGCCGCGGTCCTGCTCGAGGTCGTGCTCTCCACCGCCCACGGCTCCCGCGCGGCGCTCGCGACGAACCTCGCCTACCCCCTCGGCGACGTGCTGCTCCTCTCCGCCGTGTTCGGTGTCTTCTCGCTCGCGGGCTGGCAGATCGAACGGCGTTGGCTGTTGCTCGGGCTCGGCCTCCTCGCCACGGCGGTCGCCGACGGCGTCTACCTCTTCACCGTGGACACGTATCGGGAAGGCTCGGCGATCGACGTGCTCTGGCCGCTCTCGTCGCTCCTCATCGCGACCTCGGCGTGGGTGCGGACGCACGACGAGCGGCACCTCCGGACCCACGGGCGGCCCCTCCTCGCCGTGCCCACGGTCTGCGCTGTCGCCGCGATCGGGATCCTCGTGTACGACCACTTCGCCCGCCTGAACGTCGTCGCCGTCGGCCTCGCCGCCGTCACCGGCCTCCTCGTGATCGTCAGGCTCGCGATGACGTTCCGTGAGAACGCGCGCCTGTTCGCGCTCACGCACCACGAGTCGATGACCGATGCGCTGACGGGGATCGGGAACCGTCGCCGGCTGCTCGCCGACCTCCACAGGACGCTCGAGCCGCCAACGCCGCCGACGCTGCTGATGATCTTCGACCTCGACGGGTTCAAGGGCTACAACGACAGCTTCGGCCATCCGGCCGGCGACGCGCTCCTCGCGCGGCTGGCCGAGAAGCTCGCGGATTCCGTGAAGGAGGGTGGCTCCTCGTACAGGCTGGGCGGTGACGAGTTCTGCGTCGTCGCGTCGATCGCGTCGGGCGAGGCAGAGCCGCTGATCGACCGGACGTGCGCCGCGCTCTCCGAGACGGGCGAGGGCTTCGCGGTGACGAGCTCCTTCGGCGCGGTCGTGCTCCCCGACGAGGCGACCGACGTCAGCACCGCTCTCAGCCTCGCAGACGAGCGGCTCTATGCCCAGAAGCAGGCTCGTCGTGGAGGTCCGAGCCAGAGCATGAACGCGTTCCTCGCGGCGCTCGCGACCCGTGAGCCCTCGCTCCATGCGCACCTCGAGGGCGTCGCCGCGCTCGCGCTCGACGTCGGGCAGCGGCTCGGCCTGTCCGTCGACGAGCTCGAGGAGCTCTCGCGCGCCGCGCAGCTGCACGACCTCGGCAAGGTCGCGGTGCCGGACGAGATCCTCGTGAAGCCCGGCGAGCTCGACGAGCGCGAGTGGGAGTTCATCCACCAGCACACGGTCGTGGGCGAGCGGATCCTCCGCGCGTCGCCCGTGTTGCGTAACGCCGCCACGATCGTCCGCTCGAGCCACGAGCGCTGGGACGGGACCGGCTATCCGGACGGGCTCGTCGGCGAGGAGATCCCCTTTGCGTCGCGGATCGTGTCCGCCTGCGACGCGTTCGAGGCGATGACCACGTCGCGCCCATACCGCGAGGCACGTTCGACGGAGGACGCGCTCGCCGAGCTCCGTCGATGCGCGGGCACCCAGTTCGACCCCGCGATCGTCGACGTGCTCGTGGCCGTCGTCCGCGAGCGCGTCGAAGCGGCGTAGCGGCCGTTCGCGCTCAGTCGGGCGAGCGCACAAGCCCGACGAGGTACGCCGCCGCGCCACCGATGAGCAGCCCGGCCTGGACGGCGTGCCAGGCTCCCGACCCGTGCGTGACGAAGCCGACGATGGCCGACGACGCGACGAAGGCGACCGCAACGGCGCCGTGCAGGCCGGTGCGGCGGCGGTACCAGGGCGCGCGTTCGCGCATTCCCCAAGACTGCCCCAGGCCCCCTCCGGGCTTGCCGTCGGTGCTGCGCCCGGGTCCGGTCCGTCCGGTCCCGGTCCTACCCTCGCGCCATGACAGTCGGAATCGTCTTGTTCGGGCTCGTGTTCCTCGGAGGGCTCGCGGTCGGGACGAAGACCCGTCGGCCGCTTGCCATCGCGGCGGTCGTGGTCGGGGCGTTCAGCGCGCTGCTCGTGATCCAGACGAACGAGCCGTTCGTCGCCTTCGCGGCGTTCGCGCTGATCGCGCTCGGCGGGCTGGTCGCGGACTCCGTGCGCGAGACCGTCGGGCTTCTGCTCGGCCGCTGAGGCCAACAGGGTCCCGCGCTACGCTCCGTCCCGCGCGGGCGTGGCGGAACTGGCAGACGCTCCGGGCTTAGGTCCCGGTGGGCTTCGGCCCTTGGAGGTTCGAGTCCTCTCGCCCGCACCTCGTCGCCGCGGTTGACCCACTCGTAGCTGCTCGGGAATGCTTGCCCGGTGGAGACTGGTGTGCTGATCTGCCCCTCGTGCGGGAGGGAAAGCCCGCCCGACGCGGCATTCTGCGCGCGCTGCGGCACGTCGCTCGAGGCCCTCCGCCCGCCCGGGCTGGAGGAGCGGAAGGTCGTCACGGTCCTGTTCGCGGACCTCGTCGGCTCGACGGCCCAGGCGGAGAGCCACGACCCGGAGGAGGTGCGCTCGATCCTGACCGCCTACTACGCGCGGCTCCGCGTCGAGCTCGAGCGCCATGGCGGCACCGTCGAGAAGTTCATCGGCGACGCCGTCATGGCCGTCTTCGGTGCTCCAGTCGCGCACGAGGACGACCCGGAGCGTGCTGTCCGGGCGGCGCTCGCCATTCGCGAGGCGCTCGCCGAGTCGGCGGTCGACGTCCGCATCGCCGTCCACACCGGCGAGGCGCTCGTCGCACTGGGTGCCCGCGTCGCCGCGGGCGAGGCGATGGTCGCGGGAGACGTCGTCAACACGGCGGCGCGCCTGCAGACCGGCGCGCCCGTCAACGGGATCCTCGTCGGGGAGACGACCTACCGTGCGACCGAGCATGCGATCCGCTACGGGCCACCTGTTGCGGTCACCGCGAAGGGGAAGTCGGAGCCCATACCGGCCCGGGAGGCGCTCGAAGCAAAGGCGCGAATCGGAGTCGACGTCGAGCGCGGCGTGCTCGCAGGCCTGGTCGGACGGGAGGACGAGGTCGCGCTCCTCGGGGGCGCACTGGACCGCATGCGGCGCGAGCGGGAGCCACAGCTCGTGACGCTCGTGGGCGTTCCGGGGATCGGCAAGAGCCGGCTCGTCGCCGAGCTGTTCGCGGTCGTCGAGGCGCTGCCCGAGCTGATCACGTGGCGCCAGGGCCGCTCCCTGCCATACGGCGAGGGCGTCAGCTTCTGGGCGCTCGGCGAGATGGCGAAGGCGCAGGCGGGCGTCCTCGAGAACGACTCGGCCGAGATCGCGGACGCCAAGCTCGCGGACACCGTCAAGACGCTCTTGCCCGAGACGGACGAGGCCGAATGGGTGCTCGCCCACGTCCGGCCGCTGCTCGGGTTGGGCGGCGAGGAGCGCGCGGACGACCGCCGGGCCGAGGCGTTCGCGGCGTGGCGTCGTTTCTTCGAGGCGCTGGCCGACGCCGGCCCGACCGTGCTCGTCTTCGAGGACCTCCACTGGGCGGACGAGGGTCTCCTGGACTTCGTCGACCACCTCGTCGAATGGGTGCGAGGCGTGCCGCTGCTGGTCGTCGCCACGGCGCGGCCCGAGCTGCTGGAGCGCCGGCCCGGGTGGGGCGGCGGCAAGGTGAACGCCTCGACGGTGTCGCTCAGTCCGCTCTCCGATGCGCAGACAGCAAGACTCGTCGGCCTGCTGCTCGAGCAGGCGGTCGTCGAGGCGGACCTCCAGGCGACGGTGCTCACCCGCGCGGGCGGGAACCCCCTCTACGCGGAGGAGTATGTCCGCATGGTGCGCGACGGCCGGCCGGAGGCTGACCTCCCCGAGACGATCCAGGGGATCATCGCCGCCCGGCTCGACGGGCTTTCTGCCGACGAGAAGCTCCTGATCCAGGACGCAGCGGTGATCGGCAAGGTCTTCTGGGCCGGGGCGCTCGCGGACCTCGGCGGCGTCGACCAGGCGGCGGTCGAGGACAGGCTCCACCAGCTCGAGCGGAAGGAGTTCATCCGCCGCGACCGTCGTGGCTCCGTCGCGGCCGACACCGAGTACGCGTTCCGGCACGTCCTCGTGCGCGACGTCGCGTACGCGCAGATCCCGCGCTCGCGTCGTGCCGAGCGGCACCGCCGGGCGGCCGAGTGGATCGAGGCGCTCACCGACGATCGCTCGGCCGACCGCTCGGGCATGGTCGCGCACCACTACGACGCAGCGCTCGAGCTCGCCCGGGCCTCGGGTCAGGACACGGCGGCGCTCGAGTCGAACGCACGGCGTGCATTCCGCGAGGCGGGCGAGCGGGCCGTCCGTCTGGGCGCATTCGGCTCGGCGGCGCAGTTCTTCCAGCGCGCCGTCGCCCTGACGCCGGAGGACGACCCGGGCTGGCCCGACGTCGTGCTCGACGAGGCGAAGGTGGTGCTTCTCGTCCGACAGGGCGGCGAGTTCCCGCTCGTTCCGCGCGCCCTCGAGCGTCTGCTCGGGGAGGGCCGTGACGAGCGCGCCGCCGAGGCCGAGGTGCTGCTCGCCGAGGCGGACTGGTTCGCGGCGCGCAACGACTCGACGTTCGCGCGCCTGGCGCACGCGCGCGAGCTGCTCGCCGGTGCCGGGCCGTCGTGGACGAAAGCGAAGTTCTACGCGGAGACATCGCGGTTCCTGATGCTGGCGAGTCGGAGCGACGAGGCCGTCGAGACCGGCCTCGAGGCGCTCGCGCTCGCGGAGGAGCTCGGTCTTCGCGAGCTCCAGGCCCACGCGCTTACGAACATCGGCACAGCCCGGGCGGCAGCGGGCGACGCCCAGGGGTACGCGGATCTCGAGCGCTCGTACGAGATCGCGCGATCGATCAGGTCCGGCGAGGCGCTGCGTGCGCTCGGGAACCACGCGTCCCTCCTCGGCGACATGGGCGACCTCAACCGGGAACGCGTCCTCTACATGCAGGTGGTCGATCTCGCGGAAGAGCTCGGCGTTTCCGGCTTCGGCCTGTGGACTTTGCCGGAGGTGGGGCTTCTCGATTTCAAGGCAGGACGGTGGGACGAGGCCGTCGCGGTGATGGAGAAGTACCTCGCGACGAAGGGCGGCGCCCACTACCTCGAATCCGTCGCGCGCTCGATCCTCGCCGAGGTTCTCGTCGGCCGCGGCGACGAGGCGCGCGGGATCGCACAGCTCGGCTTGGCCGTCGAGTTCGCCCGTCAGGCGAAGGACCCGCAGAATCTCTACCCGACACTCGCGACGGCGGGCAGGCTGCTCGCCGACCTCGGCCGGACGAAGGAGTCGGAGCGCCTCCTGGCCGAGCTCGCGGCGTTGCTCGCAGAGCGGGCGCTTCCGCCTACGGCATGGGTCCTCGACGTGACGTTCGCGTTCGAGGACATCGGACGCCCCGACGACACGGCCGCGTTCCTCTCCGGACGGGAGCCCCGCACGCGCTGG
This sequence comes from uncultured Actinomycetes bacterium, assembly GCA_963742625.1. GTDB lineage: Bacteria > Actinomycetota > Thermoleophilia > Gaiellales > Gaiellaceae > Gaiella. The sequence goes on along the minus strand of CAVUMO010000001.1, from coordinate 65,524 downwards.
CTCGACGCCGCGATGGCATATGTGTCGGGAGACCGGCTCGGGGCGGCGGAGATCCTGGCGGCGATGGGCAACCCGACGGACGAGGCCCACGTGCGGCTCCGCGCCGCCGAGCTCGACGGCGCGCTCGATCAGGTAGCCCCCGCGCTGGCCTTCTACCGGAGCGTCGGCGCGTCCGCGCTCGTCCGTCGCGCGGAGGCCCTGCTCGCGGCGAGCGCCTGACCCGGCGGCCCATGCGGCCTCTGCTTGAATGGCCGCATGAGCCAGGTCGAAGAGCTCGGCGGCAACCGCATCCGCCTCACGGTCGACGTCTCGCCGCACGAGCTCGAGCACGCGGTTGAGCACGCGGCCTCCGACCTCGCGGGCTCGGTCCGCATCCCGGGGTTCCGCAAGGGCAAGGTCCCGCGCCAGGTGCTCGTCGCGAACGTCGGCAAGGATCGCCTCTGGGCCGAGGCGGTCGAGTCGCACATCGGCGGCTGGTTCTGGAACGCCGCGGCGCGCTCGCGGCTCCGTCCCGTCGCGACCCCCGAGTACGACTTCGCGCTGCCGACCTCCGAGGGCGAGCCGTGGAGCTTCAGCGCGACCGTCGAGGTGCAGCCGACGCCGGAGATCGTCGACTGGGCGAGCCTCGAGGTGCCGCGCGCCGAGTCCGTCGTCCCCGAGGAGCTCGTCCAGCACGAGGTCGACGCACTCCGCAATTCCGTTGCCGAGCTCGTGCCCGCGGACGACCGCGAGGCGCGCGAGGGGGACACCCTCGTCGTCGACCTCGCCGGCGCGAACGGCGAAGGCCAGCCCGACACGGTGATCGAGCTCGGAGCCGGGCGGCTGCTCGGTGAGATCGAGTCCGCGCTCGTCGGCGCGCGCGCCGGCGACACGCGCACCGTTCGCTATTCGCTCGGCGACGGCTCCGAGACCTCGGTCGACGTCGAGGTCAAGCACGTCAACGAGAAGGTGTTGCCGGAGGCCGACGACGAGCTCGCGCGCTCGGCCAGCGAGTTCGACACGTTCGCCGAGCTCCGCGCGGACATCGAGGGGCGGATCCGGGCGGCGGTCGACGAGCGCATCGACGCCGATTTCCGCGCCGCCGCGGTCGACGAGCTCGTCCGCGCCTCGGGTGTCGAGGCCGCGGGGCCTCTCGTCGAAGCGCGCGCCCGTGAGCTGCTCAACGCCTTCGTCCGCTCCCTCGCGAACCGCGGCATCAGCCCGGAGGCCTACTTCCAGACGACCGGCCAGACGCCCGAGGCGCTGACCGCGCAGGTCCGCGCCGAGGCCGCCCAGTCGGTCGAGCGCGAGCTCGCGCTCGAGGCGGTCGCGGAGAAGGCCGACATCACGATCTCCGACGACCAGGTCAAGGACCTGATCCGCGAGCAGGCGGAGGCGTCGGGCGACGACGCGGACGAGGTGATCGAGGACATCTGGGCGCACGGGCACCAGGAGCAGCTCCGCGAGGACCTGAGGCTCCGCGCCGCGCTCGAGCGGCTCGCGGCGGACGTGAAGCCGATCGCGCCGGAGACGTACGCCGCCCGGGAGTCGATCTGGACGCCGGACAAGGAGAAGCCCGCCGGCGAGACGAAGTTGTGGACCCCCGGAAGCGAGGAGCAGCGATGAGCCCCCTGATCCCGATGGTGATCGAGCAGACGTCCCGCGGCGAGCGGTCGTTCGACATCTACTCGCGTCTGCTCAACGAGCGGATCATCTTCCTCGGGACGCAGGTCGACGACCAGATCGCGAACCTGATCATCGCCCAGCTCCTGCACCTCGAGTCCGAGGATCCGGACAAGGACATCTTCCTCTACATCAACTCGCCCGGCGGCTCGGTCTACTCGGGCCTGGCGATCTACGACACCATGCAGTTCATCAAGCCGGACGTCTCGACGATCTGCGTCGGGATCGCGATGAGCATGGGGGCGCTCCTCCTCGCCGGCGGCGCCGAAGGGAAGCGGATGGCGCTGCCGAACTCGAAGATCCTCATCCACCAGGTGTGGGGCGGCTACCAGGGCCAGGCCTCCGACATCGAGATCCATGCGAGGGAGACCATCGCCCTGAAGCGCAAGCTCGAGGAGATCATGGCCCAGCACACGGGTCAGGACACGGAAAAGGTGCGCACCGACATGGACCGCGACTACTTCATGACCTCGGAGGAAGCGACGGAGTACGGGATCATCGACAGGGTGATCACGCACCGCTAGAGGGTTCCGACCGGAATCCGGGTAGCCGAACCAGTGCTTTCTTAGTAAAAGAGGAGATCAGTGGCCCGAGCGAGCGAGGGAAACGAGCAGCTGCTCTGCAGCTTCTGCGGCAAGAGCCAGCGGCAGGTGAAGAAGCTGATCGCCGGTCCCGGCGTCTACATCTGCGACGAGTGCATCGATCTCTGCAACGAGATCATCGACGAGGAGCTCACCACTCCCGCCGCGCTCGACCTCGACAACCTCCCGCGCCCGCGCGACATCTACGCGGTGCTGAACGACTACGTCGTCTCCCAGGAGGAGGCGAAGCGCACCCTCGCCGTCGCGGTCTACAACCACTACAAGCGCGTCCGCATGGGACAGGCGGACGAGGCCGACGTCGAGCTGCAGAAGTCGAACATCCTCCTGCTCGGGCCGACCGGCTGCGGGAAGACGCTCCTTGCGCAGACGCTCGCACGGATCCTCAACGTCCCGTTCGCGATCGCGGACGCGACCGCGCTGACCGAGGCCGGCTACGTCGGCGAGGACGTCGAGAACATCCTCCTGAAGCTGATCCAGGCGGCGGACTTCGACATCAAGAAGGCCGAGACCGGGATCATCTACATCGACGAGGTGGACAAGATCGCGCGGAAGGCGGACAACCCGTCGATCACGCGCGACGTCTCCGGCGAGGGCGTGCAGCAGGCGCTGCTGAAGATCCTCGAGGGCACGGTCGCCTCGGTCCCGCCGCAGGGCGGACGGAAGCATCCGCACCAGGAGTTCCTCACGATCGACACGACGAACGTCCTCTTCATCTGCGGCGGAGCGTTCGCCGGGCTCGACAACATCATCGCGCGGAGGATCGGGCGCAACGCGGTCGGCTTCGGCGCGGAGGTGCGCTCGAAGGCGTCCGAGGAGTCGGCGGAGCTGCTCTCGCAGGTGATGCCGGAGGACCTCATGAACTTCGGGCTGATCCCCGAGTTCATCGGCCGCCTCCCGGTCGTCTCGGCGGTGCACCAGCTGCGGCGCGACGATCTCGTCCGCATCCTCACGGAGCCGAAGAACGCGCTCGTCCGCCAGTACCAGCGGTTCTTCGGCTACGACACGATCGAGCTCGTGTTCACCGACGACGCCCTCTGGGAGATCGCCGACAAGGCGCTCGCCCGCGAGACCGGGGCGCGGGGCCTGCGGTCGATCATCGAGGGCGCGCTGCTCGACGTGATGTTCGAGCTGCCCTCGCGGCGAGATGTCTCGAAGTGCGTGATCACGCGCGAGACGATCGCGAAAGGGCTCAAGCCGACGCTCGTCACCCACCGGGTGCCGGACGAGCTCGACGCCGTCGCCGACGGCACCGGCTAGACGCTCCGCCGTGGCGGAGACGCGCTCGCGCACGACGACCTGGCACGACCCGCACGACGTGATCGCGGGGATGGCCGGCGTGGACGGCCTCGAGGCGCTGCGCAGGATGGTCGCCGGCGAGATCCCCTACCCGCCGATGGCCGACACGATCGCGATGCGCATCGTCGAGCTCGAGCGTGGCCGCGTCGTGTGGGAGGCCGAGCCGGGGGAGTACCTCTACAACCCGATCGGCACCGTGCACGCCGGCTTCGCGACGACGCTGCTCGACACTGCGATGGGCACGGCGTTCGTGTCGACCGCCGAGGCGGGCACGCGCTGGACGACCCTCGAGCTGAAGGCCAACTTCACGCGCGCGATCACCGCCGACACCGGGCTCGTGCGCTGCACCGGGACGATCGTCCACGGCGGCCGCACGGTCGTCACGACCGAGGCACGAGCGGAGGACGCGCAGGAGCGGCTCCTCGCCCACGCCACCAGCACGATCCTCGTCCTCGACGCGTAAACGAGCAGGTGTCCGACCGAAGTCGGACACCGCGGAGCGGTCCAGGTGTCGGACTTCAGTCCGACACCTGCTCTCTACACTCCCTCGCCATGGATTCGCTGTACGACCCCTCGGGCGTCGAGCGGCGCTGGCAGCAGACCTGGGAGGCGGAGGGCCTCTACGCCGCCGGCGCGGGCCGCCGCCGGGACGACACCTTCGTGATCTGCATCCCGCCGCCGAACGTCACGGGCGAGCTCCACATGGGGCACGCGCTGAACGGCGCGATGCAGGACGTCCTGATCCGCTGGCACCGGATGCAGGGGTTCGACGCGCTCTGGCAGCCGGGGTACGACCACGCCGGCATCTCGACGCAGAACGTCGTCGAGAAGCAGCTCGTCGCGGAGGGCACCTCGCGCCGCGAGATCGGCCGCGAGGCGTTCGTCGCGCGGACCTGGGACTGGCTCGAGCGGACGGGCCGGACGATCATGGGCCAGTACCGGCGGCTCGGCGCGTCGGTCGACTACTCGCGCGAGCGGTTCACCATGGACGACGAGTACGTCCGCGCCGTGATGACGTTCTTCGTACGTCTCTGGGAGCGCGGCTGGATCTACCGGGCGAACAGGATCGTCAACTGGTGCCCGTACCACGAGACGGCGATCTCCGACCTCGAGGTCGAGCACGTCGAGAAGGACGACATGCTCTACCGGATCGTCTACCCGTTCGCCGAGGGCGGCGGCGGGCTCACGATCGCGACGGTGCGGCCCTCGACGCTCCTCGCCGACACGGCCGTGGCGGTCCATCCCGACGACCCGCGTTACGCGGACGCCGTCGGCCGCGAGGTGATCGTGCCCGTGGTCGAGCGGCGAGTGCCCGTCGTCGCGGATGACCGCGTCGACCCGGAGTTCGGCACGGGCGCCGTCAAGGTGACTCCGGGGCACGACCCGATGGACTTCGAGATCGGCCGCGACCACGAGCTCCCCACGCTGACGGTGATCGGGCCCGACGGGCGGATGATCGCCGAGGGCTTCGAGGGGCTCACGCAGCAGGAGGCGGACGAGCGGATCCTCGCGTGGCTCGAGGAGCGCGGCCGGCTCGAGAGCCGCGACCCGTACCGCCATTCGGTGGGGACCTGCGAGCGATGCCATTCCCGCATCGAGCCGCTCGTCTCCCCACAATGGTGGTGCCGGATGGACGAGCTCGGCGGCCCCGCGATCGAGGCCCTGCGTGAGCGACGTGTCCGGTTCCACCCGGAGAGCCAGCACCGCTTCGCGATCGAGTCGCTCGAGCAGGCGCCCGACTGGTGCATCTCCCGCCAGCTCTGGTGGGGGCACCAGATCCCGGTCTGGACGTGCGACAACGGCCACCGGGTCGCCGCCTGGCCGCCACCCGAGGCATGCACCGAGTGTGGGTCGGGGACGCTCGAGCGCGATCCCGACGTGCTGGACACGTGGTTCTCGTCGGCGCTTTGGCCGCTCGCGACGCTCGGCTGGCCCGACGAGACGCCGGAGCTCGAGCGCTACTACCCGGGCAACGTCAACGTCACCGCACGCGAGATCATCCGGCTCTGGGAGAACCGGATGATCTTCTCGGGTCTCTTTCTGCGCGGCGAGGTCCCGTTCACGGACGTGATCATCACCTCGACGATCCTCGCCCCCGACGGGCGGCGGATGTCGAAGAGCCTCGGCACCGGGATCGATCCGATGGAGCCGATCGATGCGCACGGTGCGGACGCGACCCGGTATGGGCTGCTCAAGATCTCGTCGACCCAGGACGTGCGCTACTCCGTCGGCGCGATCGAGGAGGGGCGCAAGCTTGCGAACAAGCTCTGGAACGTCGCCCGGCTGATCCTCCAGCAGACCGAGGGCGTCGAGCCGAACGCGCGCCCGTCGGCCCTCGAGGAGCGCTGGATCCTCGCTCGCCTCGACGCGGCGCGCGCCGCCGTCGAGGACGCGTGGAGCCGCTTCGACTTCGCCGCCGCGACGAACGTGCTCTACCACCTCACGTTCGACGACTTCTGCGACTGGTACGCCGAGGCAGCCAAGGCGCGCCTCTACGACGGCGACGAGGCAGCGCGCGCGACGGCTCTCGCGGCGCTCGAGCGGCTCCTCGCGCTGCTGCACCCGCTGATGCCGCACGTCACCGAGGAGATCTGGTCGCATCTGCCCGACCGGGGCGCACGCCTCGTCGTCTCTGCATGGCCCGAGCCGGATCAGTCCCACGCCGACTGGCTCGGGGCCCTCGACCGGGTGCAGGAGGCGGCGCGTGTCTTCCGGCGGAGCGGCGTGCGCGTCGAGCTCGCCGGTGAGGAGGAACAGCGCGTGTTCGCGGCCGTCGTGCGGCCGGAGCGCCAGCGGGCGGCGGGGGACGCAGACACGGAGCGGGAGCGGCTCCGCACCGAGATCGCGCGGGCCGAGGGGATGCTCGCCAACGAGCGGTTCGTCGCGAACGCGCCTCCGGACGTCGTCGACGCGGAGCGCTCCAAGCTCGAGCGCTACCGTGGCGAGCTCGCGCTCCTCGGGGAGTAGCGTTCCGTGGCGGAGCGAGACGACGTCGCCTGGCTCGAGGGGCTCTCGCCCTGGCCGACCGGCGGCTTCGGGCTCGAGCGCATGCACGGGCTCCTCGCAGCGCTTGGCCACCCCGAAGCGGGGCTCCCCGCGGTGCACGTCGTCGGCACGAACGGCAAGTCGACGACGACGCGGATGGTCGAGGCGCTGCTCCTCGAGGACGGCAGGCGCGCCGGCGCGTACCTCTCGCCCCATGTCCGCTCGTGGGCCGAGCGGATCCGGATCGGCGGGAAGGAGGCAGACCTCCCGGCCGCGCTCGCAGCTGTTCGGCCCGCGGCCGAACAGCTCGATGCGACCCAGTTCGAGGTGCTGACCGCGGCCGCGCTCGTCGCTTTCCGTGCGGCCACCGTCGACGCGGCGGCCGTCGAAGCGGGACTCGGTGGGCGACACGATGCGACGAACGTCCTCGACGAGACGCGCGTCGTCGTCCTCACGAACGTCTCGCTCGAGCACACCGAGGTGCTCGGGTCGACGCGCGAGGCGATCGCCGCGGAGAAGCTCGCAGTCGTCCGTCCCGGCTGCACGGTCGTGGTCGGCGAGCCCGAGTGGGAGGAAGCCGCCCTTCTGGCAGGCGCGGGCCGAGTCGTGGTCGCCGACGGCGGGTCGGCGGCGCTCGCGACCGAGGCGGCGACCGCCTTCCTCGGCGAGGAGGTCGACGCGTCGGTGCTCGACGGGGTCTCGCTCCCCGGCCGACTCGAGCGGCGTCCCGGCGAGATCCGCGACGGCGCCCACAATCCCGAGGGCGTGCGCTGGCTCGTCGAGCGGCTCCGGCCGCAGGAGTACACGGTGGTGGCGTCGATCCTCGGGGACAAGGACGTCGACGCGATGCTCGAGCCGTTGGCCGCGCTCGGGGACCGCTTCGTCGCGACCCGCTCGTCGAACGCCCGCGCGCTCTCCTCCGACGCGCTTGCCGACCGCGCGCGCCGCTGGTTCGCGACCGTCGAGGCGCGAGACGCCCCCGAGGACGCGCTGGCCCTCGCCCACGGGCTCGGCGAGCCGGTGCTCGTCACGGGCTCGCTGTACCTCCTGGCCGACCTCGAGGAGCGCGACCGGTGGCGGTGACCCGCCGGCGCGACCGGCTCGCGGTGCTCGGCTTTGCCGCATTCGTCGTGCTTGCGATCGTGGGAGCCGCGTTTGCCGCCGGGTATATCCTCGGCAAGCTCTTCCTCTGATGATCTCCTCCGCCGCCGCCACCCTCATCGCCTCGAGCACGGTCGACGTCGCGCGGAACGTCGCGATCCTCCTCGGGGTCGTCTTCTGGCTCGCGACCGTCTACTGGGTGTTCAAGGACGCGCGCCGCAGGATCGAGGACCCGTGGCTGGTCGGGATGGCCACCGTGCTCGGCGCGATCCCGCCGTTCCTCGGGCCGCTCATCTACATGCTCTTCCGGCCGCCCGAGTACCTCGAGGACGTCCGCGAGCGGGAGCTCGAGATGCTCGCGATGGAGGAGCGACTCGCGGAGCACGACCTGCGCTGCCCCGTCTGCCGCGGCCCCGTCGAGGCGTCGTTCCTCGTCTGTCCGGTCTGCACGACCCGGCTCAAGCAGGCGTGCACGGAGTGCGCGGCCCCGCTCGAGCCGATCTGGCAGGTGTGCCCGTACTGCGCGACCCCGGTGCCGCCCGGCGTCGTCACGGGCGAGGACGTGCTGCACCCGATCCGTCCACGGCGCTCGCGGCGAGCGGGCTAGTCTCCCGCGATGCCCGCGGAGACCACGCTGGTGCTCGTCAAGCCGGACGGCGTCCGCCGCGCGCTCTGCGGCGACGTCGTCGCGCGCCTCGAGCGGAAGGGCTACGAGCTTCGCGGCGCTCGGCTGATGCGGATCACGAAGGCGCTCGCGCGGCAGCACTACGCGGAGCACAAGGACAAGCCGTTCTTCGGCGAGCTCGTCGCCTTCATCACCTCCGGCCCCGTGCTCGCGATCGCAGTCCGCGGTGAGGACGCGATCGGCGGCGTCCGGTCACTGATGGGCGCCACGCACCCGAAGGACGCCGCTCCGGGAACGATTCGCGGCGATCTCGCGACGCTGCTGCAGGAGAACGTCGTGCACGGCTCGGACTCACCTGCCAGCGCCCGCCGCGAGCTCCGTCTGTTCTTCCCGGACGGCCTTCTCTAGCGCGCCGTGCTCCTCCTCGCGTCGACGTCCCCCCAGCGTCGCGCGATCCTCGACCAGCTCCGGATCCCCTACGAGGCCGTCGCGCCTCGCTACGAGGAGCACGACCCGCCCGACGCGGACCCGGTGGCGCTCGTCCGCGCCCACGCCGTCGGAAAGGCGCGCTCGGTGCACGTGCCGGGTCGGCCGACCCTCGGCGTCGACACGACCGTCCATCTCGGTCGGCGGGTCTATGCGAAACCGACCGACGCGGAGGACGCGGCGGCGATGCTGACGGAGCTCGCCGGCCGGACGCACGCCGTCCTCTCGGGGCTCTGCCTGCTGACCGACCGCGGCGAGCGCGTCGAGCACGCCGAGACGCTCGTCACCTTCCGCCGCGCCGAAGGGGAGGCGATCGCCGCCTACGTCGCGAGCGGGGAGTGGGAGGGCCGCGCCGGCGCGTATGCGATCCAGGGGCTCGGCGGCCGCTTTGTCGAGCGGATCGACGGCGACTACCTGAACGTCGTCGGGCTTCCCGGCGCGCTGCTGCTCGACGTGCTCGAGCGCGAGGCCCCGGCGCTGCTTCGCCTGCGGTGAGGCAGGCGCGTGACGGCGGCGGCGGGCGGCGAACGGGGACCAATCAGGCGGGAGATACACTGGCGGGCTCATGAGCATGTTCCGCTCGATGACAGGCTTCGGCGGTCGCGACATGGCCGTCGACCTCGGCACTGCGAACACGCTGGTCTACGTCCGCGGCCGCGGGATCGTGCTCTCGGAGCCGTCGGTGGTCGCGATCGACCAGCGGACGGGCGACGTGCACGCGGTCGGCGTCGAAGCAAAGCGCATGCTCGGCCGCACGCCCGGCTCGATCTCCGCGATCCGCCCGCTCAAGGACGGCGTGATCGCGGACTTCGACGTGACGGAGCAGATGCTCCGGCATTTCATCCAGAAGGTCCACCAGCACCGTTTCGCGCATCCACGCGTCGTCGTCTGCGTCCCGTCGGGCGTGACGGGTGTCGAGAAGCGCGCGGTCGAGGAGGCGACGCTCTCCGCGGGCGCGCGCCAGGCCTACCTCATCGAGGAGCCGATGGCGGCCGCGATCGGAGCGGGCCTCCCCGTCGCCGAGCCGACCGGGAACATGATCGTCGACATCGGCGGCGGCACGACCGAGGTCGCGGTCATCTCGCTGGGCGGCATCGTCGTCTCGCAGTCGCTCCGTGTCGGTGGCGACGAGATGGACGAGGCGATCGTCAACCACATCAAGAAGGAGTACAAGCTGCTCGTCGGTCAGCAGACCGCCGAGGAGATCAAGCTCGAGATCGGCTCGGCCTTCCGCCTCTCCGACGAGATCCAGGCGGAGGTCCGTGGGCGGGACATGCTGACGGGCCTCCCGAAGACGGTCGTGATCACCTCTGAGGAGATCCGCCGCGCGCTCGACGAGCCCGTCTCCCAGATCGTCGACGCGATCAAGTCGACCCTCGACAAGACGCCGCCCGAGCTCGCGGCGGACATCATGGACCGCGGCATCGTCCTCGCGGGCGGCGGCGCGTTGCTCCAGGGGCTCGACGAGCGGCTACGGCACGAGACACAGATGCCGGTCCACCTCGCCGAGAGCCCCCTCACGTGCGTTGCGGTCGGGTCGGGCAGGAGCCTCGAGGAGTTCGAGGCGATCCACCGCTCGAACCGCAGCCGCGCCCGCCGGAACGGCAACAGGCGCTACAGCTAGCTCGCGAAGCAGGATTCCGCGGGAGCGGAATCCTGCTGTTTGACCCCCCCGCCTGCGGCGAGGGAATATCTCTGAAGGCGTCGGTTCGCCGCCGCAACCGCCCCCGGTCAGCGACGCGGAAGCGCCGCTGGACCTCGGGCCGATCCGCCGGGAGGCGCCGGTACACTCCTGCGGTGCCCCGGAACCGCACCGCACGCCAGGCGGTGCTGGGCGCGAGCGTCCGGCGCCCTGCAGTTGTCAGGTCTTCCTCACGAACTTCCGCAGCCCTCAGGCGGCGGCTCGTCGTGGGGGGTCTCGTGCTGCTCGCGCTCGTGCTCGTCACGCTCTCGTTCCGGGAGGACCAGGACGGTCCCGTGTCCGGCGCGCAGGCCGCGGCCGCGTCCGCGCTCAGGCCGTTTCAGGTCGCCGCCGACCGGGTCGCCGCCCCGTTTCGCGACGTCTATGGCTGGGCCCAGGGTCTCGTCGACGCGCGCTCCGACGCCGAGCGGCTCCAGCGCGAGAACGAGACCCTCCGGCAGCAGTACGCGCGTGCCCGGCTCGCGGAGCAGGAGAACTCCCGCCTCCGCTCCCTCCTCCGGTTCAAGTCGGGGCCGCGCTTCCCCGAGGGCTTCGACGGCGTGGCCGCCGAGGTGATCTACCGGCCGCCCGGTGCCTATGCGCAGACGATCGTGATCGCCACCGGGCGCGAGGACGGGATCCGCGTCGACGACCCGGTCGTGACGGCGCGCGGTCTCGTCGGGACCGTGAGCAGAGTTGGCAGCCGCACCGCCCGGGTCACGCTTCTCACGGACGACCAGAGCGCCGTCTCGGCGACCGTCCTCGGCTCCGAGACCGCGGGCATCGTCCGCCGGGGCCAGGGACCGCGCGCGCCGCTCAGGCTCGTGCGCGTCCCGAAGGAGGCCGTTGTCCAGGTCGGAGACACCGTGGTCACTGCCGGCTGGCGCTCGCGCCGTTTCTCGTCGCTCTACCCGCCGGGGATCCTGATCGGAAGCGTGACGAGCGTCGGCCGTGCCGACACGGATCTCTTCACGCAGGTCCAGGTCGAGCCGTTCGCCGATCTGTCCTCGCTCGAGGCAGTGCTCGTCCTTGTCCCCTCGGACCGCGGGACGACGCCGTGAGCGTCGCGCTGCGGGTCGCGCCGCTGATCTTCGTCGCCGCGGTCCTCCAGGTCGGCGCCGTCGCGGGATCGCGCGTGCTCGGCGCAGAGCCCGACCTGCTGCTCGTCACGGTCGTCGTCGTCGCGCTGGTAGCCGGATCGATCACGGGCGCGGTGGCGGGCTTCGCAGGCGGCCTGCTCGTCGATGTGATGACCCTCGACACCCTCGGCACGACGTCGATCGTGCTCACCGTCGCGGGGTACTGGGCAGGCCGCTACGGCGAGACGACGGGCCGCGGCCGCCCGTACGCGGCGCCGCTCTCGGCGTTCGCGATCACGCTGCTCGCGACGCCGGCGAACGTCGCCCTCCACTTCCTGCTCGGCCAACCCGTCTCGGCGCAGGCGGCCTTCGCCACCCTGATCCCGAGCGCGATCGTCAACGGCCTCCTGGCCTTCGGTCTTCATCCGCTCCTCCGCCGCTTCCTCTCGTCGCCCGATCGTTTCCCTCCTCGCGCCCATGAGGTCGGCGTTGTCTGACGCCCCGTACGGCGAGCGCAGGGCGCCCTCGTCGCGGTTCCTCCCGCCCGACCCGGGCGTCGAGGCTCCGTACCGGCTCACGCCGGGCCTCGCGCTGCGCGTGGGGGTCCTCGGCGTGCTGGCGCTGGCGGTGTTCGCGGTGCTGTTCTTCCGCCTCTGGTCGCTCCAGGTCCTCTCGGGTGAGACCTACCTCGCCGCGGCGCAGGGCAACCAGCTGCGGACGATCCGGATCGAGGCGCCTCGCGGCACGATCCTCGACCGCGACGGCCACGTGATCGTCGACAACGTCCCGGGCACGGCCGTGAAGCTCTGGGTCGGCGACCTTCCGGCGAAGCGCCGCTACGAAGTGATCAGGCGCCTCGCGTGGGTGCTCGACGTCCGGCCGGTGAGGCTCGCGAAGGAGGTCGACTCGCGGATCAACGACCCGCTCAACCCGATCACCGTGAAGACCGCCGTCGGCGAGGACCAGATCTCGTACCTCTACGAGCACCAGGCCGACTTCCCCGGAGTCCAGATCCAGCAGACCTATCTGCGGCACTATCCGTACCAGTCGCTCGGGGCGCAGATGCTCGGCTACGTCGGCGAGGTCTCGCAACCCGAGCTCGACGCGCACCCGAAGCTCTACGAGTCGGGTGACAAGGTCGGGAAGACCGGGGTCGAGGCGAAGTTCGACGAGTATCTCCGCGGGGTGGCCGGCGAGGCACAGGTCCGCGTCGACTCGATGGGGCGGCCCCACGGCGCGATGGAGCCGAAGGTCGAGCCGCGTCCCGGGAGCGCGGTGCGGCTCACGATCGACATCGGCCTCCAGCGGGCCGCGGAGCGCGCGCTCCGCTTGGGCATCGCGACGGCGCGGGAGAACGGCTCGTACAACGCCGACGGCGGCGCGCTCGTCGCGCTCGACCCGCAGGACGGGTCCGTGCTGGCAATGGCCTCGACCCCCACGTACAAGCCCTCCGTCTACGTCGGTCGCGTCGACCCGAAGAAGATCAAGCCGCTCGTCGACCTCGAGGCGGCGAAGGAAGCCAACTTCCCCGGCATCAACCGCGCCACGAGCGGCGTCTACCCGCCCGGCTCGACCTGGAAGCCCGTCACCGCGCTCGCAGCGATGCAGGAGCACCTGCTGCAGCCCTACGGCGCGCTCCAGTGCACGCCGAGCGCCGAATACGGTCTCGACAAGCAGGTCTTCAAGAACTGGGACCCGTACATCAACCAGTCGATGACGCTGCCCGAGGCACTCGCGCGCTCGTGCGACACGTACTTCTACCAGCTCGGCTACGACTTCTACCTCGAGGGCGACAAGGGTCGCTCGCGGATGCAGGAGTGGGCTCGGCGCTTCGGCTTCGGCGTCCCGACCGGCTTCGACCTGGGCGGAGAGCAGAGCGGGCTCGTGCCGACGCCCGCCTGGCGCAAGAAGCACTTCACGACGGACTGGGACCGCGCCTGGAACCCGGGGAACTCGATCCAGCTCGCGATCGGGCAGCAGGACATCTCCGTGACGCCTCTCCAGATGGCGCGCTTCTACGCGATGATCGCGAACGGCGGCAAGCTCGTCACGCCGTACGTCGTCGCGCAGGTGGAGACGCCCGCCGCCCGCGGCCAGGCCCCCGTCGTGCTCCGCCGCTACGCACCCCAGCCGCCCGAGTCCGCCGGGGTCGACCCCGCGGCGCTCCAGGTGATCCGCGACGGCCTCTACCAGGCGACCCACGCCTCGTACGGCACGTCGTCGGGCGTCTTCTCGAGCTTCCCCGTGCCGATCGCCGGCAAGACCGGCACCGCGGAGAAGGTCGTGCCACTCCCCGGCTATCCGCCCGACCACCTCGAGGACCAGTCGTGGTGGTGCGGCTACGGGCCTGCGGAGACCGAGGTCCCGCGCATCGTCGTGTGCGCGGTGATCGAGAACGGCGGCCACGGCTCGACCGCTGCCGCGCCCGCGGCCCTGCAGGTCTTCGAGAAGTTCTTCGGCGTGAAGGGCGGCTACCAGACACTGGTGAAGACCGACTGATGACCGGGACTCGCCGATGATCGTCGACGCCGGGCGCCAGGGGATCCCGTTCCGCGCGCGCGACGCCGTCGACCTCGGCGCGCTCGTGCGCCGGCTCGATCTCGTCCTCCTGCTCGCGGCCGGCGCCCTCGTCGGCTACGGGCTCTGGGCGGTCGCCGGCATCACGCGCTTCGACGTCCCCGGCGACACGAACTACTTCGTCGTGCGGCAGGCGATCGCGGCGGCGCTCGGCGCGGTCGGGCTCGTCGTCGCGATCGCGATCCCTCCGTCGCTCTACCGACGCCACTGGCGCGTCGTCTACGGGAGCGCGCTCGCGCTGATGGTGATCGTCTACGCGTTCGCGGAGGCGGTGCGCGGCTCGAAGCGATGGATCGACATCGGCCCGATCCAGTTCCAGCCGTCCGAGTTCGGGAAGCTCCTGTTCGTCCTCGCGATCGCGGGCTTCCTCGTCGAGCGCCATCGGCAGCTCGGGCTCTTCCGGACGGTGCTGAGCGCCATCGCGCTGGGTGTCGCGCCGATGCTCCTCGTCTTCATGCAGCCGGACCTCGGCACCGCGCTCGTCTACACCGCCGCGCTCGCGGCCGTGCTGTTCGTCGCGGGCACGCGCTGGCTCCACCTGGCGTTGCTCGCCGCGCTCGCCCTGACGCTAATCGCCGGTGTCGTCTGGGTGGCGCCCTCCGCAGGGATCGAGGTGCTCAAGCCGTACCAGACGGCGCGCCTGACCGGGTTCACGAACCCCGACGCCGACCCGGCGGGCCTCACGTACAACCTCAACCAGTCGATCACCGCGGTCGGGGCGGGGGGGATCGACGGACGCGGGGTCAGCGAGGCGAGCCAGACGCGGTTCGACTACCTGCCCGAGCACGCGACGGACTTCGTCTTCGCGTCGTTCGCCGAGCAGCGCGGCTTCTTCGGCGCCGCGATCCTCCTGCTCCTCTACCTCCTCGTCGTCTGGCGAGGGCTCCGCGTGGTGACCGTCGCGGGAGACCTCTACGGCGCGATGGTCGCGGGTGGGATCGTCTTCGCGTTCCTCTTCCAGGTCTTCGTCAACGTCGGCATGACGATGGGGATCGCGCCCGTCACGGGGATCCCGCTGCCCTTCGTCACCGTCGGCGGATCGTCGATGGTGGCGAACCTCGTCGCGATCGGGGTGCTCGAGGCGATCCACGCGCGCGGCCGGCCGGACGCCTTCCGGTGAGGCTGCTCGGCATCGGGCCGCGCGACGTCGTCGCCCTCGCGCGCCACCAGCGCCGCTCACACGGCGTCCGCGGGCCGCTCCTCGTGACCGGGCTGCTCGCGGAGCAACTGGCGCGGGAGCTCGGGTCGGGAGGAGAGCCGACGCTCGTGCGGACGAGCGGAGACCCCGAGGACGCGGCCGTGCTCGTGCGCGTCGTGGCAGGCGCAGCGACCGCGGAGGACGAGCGGCTGTTCCGCTCGGCAACCCGCGCGGCGGTCCCGATCGTCGCCGTCCAGACGGCCGAGCCGGCTCGGGCGGTGCGGCTGCCCTACGTCCTCGCGGAGGAGGTCGTCCAGGTCATGCCCGGGAGCGGCTTCCCGATCGACGAGATCGCCGACCGGATCGCGGCGGCCCTCGGCAACGACGGCGCGGCTCTCGCGGCCTCGCTGCCGGTGCTGCGCGACGCCGTCGTCCGCCGGCGCGCCACCGACGCCGCGGTCGGTGCCGCCGCATTGGCGGCGCTCGGCGCGGGCAGCGGGCCGCGCCTTCCGGTGCTGGCGCTCGCGCAGGCGCGGATGTTGTCCGACGTCGCCGTCGCATCCGGGGCGGAGCAGCGCAGCGACGGCCGGGAGGCCGCGCAGCAGCTCGCCCTCCCGCTCGCGGCGGCGCTCGGGACCGGCCTCGCCGCCAGGGAGCTCGTCCGCCGCGCGCCGTTCCGGGCGCGCATCGTCGACGCTGCCGTCGCGGGTGCCGCGACGCTCGCTCTCGGCGCTCTCTTCCGGCGCCTCCCCCTCCGCTAAGAACTCCCGAGTCTGTCCGGTGCTGGTCCTAGGATCGCGGGCAACCCACGGTCACGATCGCTGGAGGTCGAGGTGCCCGAGACGGAGCTCGCAGAGGAACTGCTTCAGATCGAGGAGGCCGACGCCTGGTTCGAGTACCTCGAGTCGACACGAGGCCAGAACGAGACGCGCTACCAGGAGCTCGAGCCGTGGGCCTGGGCCCGGCTCTCCCAGCGCCTGCGCGCCGTCCGTGCGCGCCGAGCGCGGCTGCGCCCCGCCGCCTGAGCGTCCTCGACCGGAATCTCCGCGGGCCGGTCCCGCTGATAGCCTTGCCGCAGGCAATGGCCACCGATTTCCACACCCGATGCAGCGCGAGGCCCGCCGCGGATGCGGTCGTGCGCCCGCGCGCTCTGACACGAGAGGACACGATTCTTGCCCTGGTTCCGGATTCGACGACGCAAAGAAGAACAGCAGGCGGCGGATGCCGCCGTCACGACGATCGAGGCCCCGGCTCCATCTGACGAGCCGGCCGGCCCGGAGAACGACAGCACCCCGACCGACGGCGAGGCCGCACGCAAGCGGAGACGCCGTGGCAGTCGCGGTGGGCGCGGCAAGCGCAAGCCGAGCGGCACGACCGGCGCTGAGCCCGCCGACGCCCCCGAGCCGGCGCCGGCGAAGGACGAGGCCAAGGAGGGTGGCGGCCGCGACGGGTCGCGCAAGCGCTCCGGCGGCCAGTCCCGGCAGACGGGCCGCGAGCGCAGGCGACAGCCGCAGCGCCGCGCGCCGCTTCCCGCGGCGAAGCGCGAGCTCCTGATCAGCGTCGACGTGGGCGAGCAGCGCGTCGCGCTGCTCGAGGACGACCGCGTTGCCGAGGTGTACCTCGAGCGGCCCGAGCGCCGCTCGATCGCGGGGAACATCTACCTCGGCACGGTCGACAACGTGCTCCCGGGGATGGAGGCCGCCTTCGTCGAGATCGGCCTCGAGAAGAACGGCTTCCTCTACGTCGACGAGATCGTCGTCCCCGAGCTCGAGGGGCGCCGCCACGGGAAGAAGATCACCGACCTCATCCAGCGGGGCCAGCAGATCCTCGTCCAGGCCGTGAAGGACCCGATGAAGACGAAGGGCGCGCGGCTGACGACGGAGATCTCGCTTCCCGGCCGCTTCCTCGTGTACGTCCCGAACGGGGAAGGGCTCGGCGTCTCGCGGCGGCTCGACGACGCGGAGCGCCAGCGCCTCAAGGACATCCTCAAGGAGATCGCCCCGGACGAGGGCGGCGTGATCGTCCGCACGGCCGCGGAGGGTGCGTCCGCGGAGGACGTGGAACGCGACCTCGTCTTCCTCCAGCGGCTCTGGAAGACGATCCAGCAGCGTGCGAAGTCGGCGACCGCCCCCGAGCTCGTCTACCAGGAGGCGGAGCTTCCGCTGCGGATCGTGCGCGACCTCTTCGCGGGCGACTTCGTCGCGGCGCACGTCGACTCCGACCGCGCGTACAAGCGGATCGTCGGCTACCTGAAGAAGACCTCGCCACACATGATCGACCGAGTTCACCGGTCGAAGGAGAAGGAGCCGCTCTTCGAGCGGTTCGGCGTCGAGCGGGAGATCGCGTCGACCCTCGACCGGCGCGTCGACCTGCCCTCGGGCGGCTATCTCGTCTTCGACTACGCAGAGGCGTTCACGGTGATCGACGTGAACACGGGCCGGTTCGTCGGCTCGCGCTCGAGGAGCTCGACACAGCGGCTCGAGGACACCGTCGTGAAGAACAACCTCGAGGCCGTGAAGGAGGTCGTGCGCCAGCTGCGCCTGCGCGACATCGGCGGGATCATCGTCATCGACTTCATCGACATGGCGAACCCGAAGAATCGCCAGTCGGTAGAGGACGCGCTGCGTCACGAGCTCGAGCGGGACCGGACGAAGACGTATGTCGTCGAGATCTCACCGCTCGGCCTCGTCGAGATGACGCGGCAGAACGTCACCGACGGGCCGCGCGAGGTCATGACGCGCAAGTGCCCGACGTGCGGGGGCGACGGGATCGTCGTCTCCGACGCGACGGTCGCGCTCGACGTCGAACGCAAGCTTCGCGTCCTGGCCGCGTCGGGCGCCGGCTCGCGGGTCCAGGCCTACCGCGTCGCACTGCACCCACGGACGCTCGCGCTGGTTGCAGGCCCCGGCGCCGAGCGACTCGCCGCGCTCGAGGAGGTGACGCGTCGCCGGTTCTACCTCGTGCCCGCCGAGGGACACGCTCACTCCGACCATTTCGAGGTGCTCGCCGAAGGCCGTCGCACCGATCTCGCCCCGGCGGCGCCGGTCGAGGAGGGTGCGCAGCTCGAGGTGAAGCTCGTCGAGGTCGACCTCCACGACGCAAGCGCCGCAGTCGGTCGCATCGACGGCTTCCCGATCGTGGTCGCGGGCGCCGCGAACCGGGTCGGCAAGAAGGCGACGGTCGTGATCGGGCGCGTGCTCGAGGGCCAGGCGTTCGCGACGCCCTTCGGCGGGGAGGCTCCGGCCGCGCCGATCACGTTCGAGAGCGAGGCCGAGAAACCGACGCGCGCTCCGGCGAAGCGTCGGTCGGGCGACACCAAGGCCGTTCAGGCCGAGACCGCCACGGTCGTCGAGGAGTCCGAGGAGCAGGAGCGCGACGCCGAGGCGGCGGAGCCGGTGACGGAGACTGCACCGGAGAGGGAGACGGAGACCGCTGCGGAGGCGGACGACGGAGAAGCCGCTGCACCCGCGAAGAAGCGAACTCGACGGGGGTCGCGCGGCGGCAAGCGCCGGCGGAAGCCGGCTGCGCAGACGGACGGTGCCGCCGCGGAGGCGGTCGAGGAGGGCGAGGTCGGGGCCGAGATCGAGACCGCTACGGAAGACGGCGCGACGACCGAGCCCGAACGGCCTGCGCCGCGGCCGCGGAAGCGGACGCCCCGGATCCACGTGCCCGACGCCGACGGCAGCCCCGCGGAGGAGGTAGAGGCGCCCGTCGTCGAAGCCGAGCTCGTCGCGCGGAACGGGGACACCGACGAGCCCGCGTCCGACGACGAGCCCGCCTCGGGAGAGGTGTCCGAGAACGGCGAAGGTGCAGCGCCGGCGCGGAAGCGCACGCGCCGCGGCTCGCGCGGCGGCCGGAATCGCAAGCGGAAGCCGCCGGCGACGGCCGATGGCGAGACGGGCGCGCTCGCGACCGCCGAGCCGGAGCCCGAGCCCGCGAACGGGCCGCGCGATGCCGGGGAGGCCGACGCGTACGTCCCGATGTCCGAGTGGATCGACGAGCTCGACGAATAGAGTCGCGTCGCGGCGTTCGCTACAATCCGGCGGCTCGCGGGCGCTGCCCGCGTTTTCCACGTCCGAAGGCCTGAGCCATGAGCTACGCGATCATCTCCGTCGGTGGCAAGCAGTACCGCGTCCGCGAGGGCGAGCGGCTGCTCGTCGACCGGCTTGCGCTCGAGGACGGGGCGACGTTCACGCCGTCCGTGCTCCTCGCCGGCGGTGACGGCGAGGCGAGCCTCGCGCCCGGCATCGTCGTGACCGCGAAGGTCGTGCGCCAGGCAAAGGGGCCGAAGCTCGTGATCGGGAAGTACAAGAAGCGCACGGGCTACAAGCGCCACACCGGCTTCCGGGCGTCGCTGACCCAGATCGAGATCGAGTCGATCGGCGGTACGGCGAAGCGCGCCGCGAAGAAACCCGCAGAGGCGACGAGCGCGCCCGCCGCGGAGCCCGCAGGCGGCTTGCCCGCCGGCTACGCCGACCTCACGGTCGCCCAGGTGAAGGAGGCGGCTGCGGGCTGGGACGCCGCCGCGCTCGCGGCCGCGCTCGAGCACGAGCAGTCGCACGCGAAGCGCAAGGGCGCGCATCGCAGCGCTCGAGTCCGCGATCTCGGAGGATGAGGGCTAATGGCACACAAGAAGGGTCTCGGCTCCTCGAAGAACGGACGCGACTCCCAGAGCAAGCGTCTCGGCGTGAAGATCTTCGCCGGCCAGGAGGTCAAGGCGGGGATGATCATCGTACGCCAGCGCGGCACACGGTTCCGCCCCGGCCCCGGGGTCGGGATCGGCCGCGACGACACGCTGTTCGCGCTGCGAGAGGGCGTCGTCGAGTTCTCGCGGAGCGGCGAGCGGCGCTCGGTCGCGGTCAACGCACCGGCGGGCTCGTCCTAGGTTCCCGCGCGGGCCGGCGTCCCGCCTCGTGTTCCACGACCGTGCCCGCATCGTCGTCCGCTCCGGCAGGGGCGGAGACGGCGCGCTGGCTTTCCGTCGCGAGAAGTACGTCCCGAAGGGCGGTCCCGACGGGGGCGACGGCGGGCGGGGCGGGGATGTCGTTCTCGTCGCAGACCCGTCGCTCCGAGACCTCTCGTCGCTCCGCGGTCGGCCGCTCTTCGCGGCGACCCGCGGCGGAAACGGTGGTGGCGGCAGGCGGCACGGGGCGGACGGCGACGATGCCGACCTCCGAGTCCCGGTCGGGACGCAGGTGCGCACGGAGGAGGGCGCGCTGGTCGCCGACCTCGCGACACCCGGCCTGCGTGTTGCCGTTGCGACCGGCGGGTGGGGCGGCCGCGGCAACGCTCGGTTCGCCACGCCGACGCGGCAGGCGCCGCGCTTTGCCGAGACCGGCCTTCCGGGGGAGACCTGCGCGCTCGACCTGCGGCTGAAGCTCGTCGCGGACGCCGCGCTCGCCGGGCTGCCGAACGCCGGCAAGTCCTCGCTCCTCCGACGCATCTCGAATGCGACGCCGAAGGTGGCCGACTACCCGTTCACGACGGTGCAGCCGGCGCTCGGCACTGTCGAGGCGCCGGACGGCGGCCAGCTCACGGTCGTCGACGTGCCGGGGCTGATCGAGGGCGCGAGCACGGGCGTCGGCCTCGGCCACGAGTTCCTCGCCCACCTCGAGCGTGCGCGGCTCCTCGTCCACGTGATCGACGCCTCCGAGGGAGATGCGGACGAGCGCTTCCGCACGATCGACCGCGAGCTCGCGCTCTACGGTGCCGGCCTCGACGAGCGCCGGCAGGTGATCGTGCTAAACAAGGCCGACCTCTCTCCCGAGCCTGCGCAATTCGGTGTGGAGGACGAGCGGATCGTCGCCGTGCATCGGGTGTCGTGTGCCACCGGCGAGGGGATCAGGGAGCTCGAACGCTCGCTGTTCACGCTGTGCCCCTCGGCGCCCGAGCCGCATGCGGACGGCGACGACGATGAGCTCCCCGAGTTCCTCGAGTACCGCCCCGTGCCCCGCGCCCGGCGCGCATTCCGCATCCTCCGCACCGACCGGGGCTTCCGAGTGGTCGGCAACCCCCCGGAAAGCGAGGAGCTCGAGGACGCGCTCCGCGACGCCGGCGTGCGCAAGGGCGCGCTCGTCGAGATCGGGGACGAGGAGCTGGAATGGCAACCGTGACGGGCAGGTCAGGGACACCGTGACCATCGGCGTTCTCGGCGGGGCGTTCGACCCGCCCCACCTCGGGCACATCGAGCTCGCGTGCGACGGAATCGAGCGGTTCGCGCTCGAGCGCCTCCTCGTGCGCGTCGTCGAGCGGCCCGGTCACAAGGCGGTGTCGACGCCCGCCCGGACTCGGCTGGAGCTTGCCCGGCTCGCGTTCGCGCCGGTTCCCGAGGCGGAGGTCTCGCTCGACCCGTTCCCGCGAACCGTCGACTCGTTGGAGGCGCTCGCGCTCCCCGACCCAGTGTTCCTCGTCGGTGCAGACGAGTTCGCGTCGTTCCTGACGTGGAAGGAGCCGGCACGCGTGCTCGCGCTCGCCCGGCTGGGCGTCGCGACGCGGCCCGGCGTCGACCGCGCGCGGCTCGACGCCGTCCTGGCGGCTCTCGACCATCCCGACCGCGTCACGTTCTTCCCGATCGAGCCGCTGCCGGTCTCGTCCGCGGAGATCCGCGAGCGGGTGGCGGCGGGGGAGCACATCGACCCGCTCGTGGCGCCGGAGGTCGCCTCCGAGATCGTCCGCTTGGGGCTCTATCGCCGCGTTGAAACGGCAGGGAGCAGGGGTATGCTTGGAGAGGAACCGACCGAACGGACGACACCGACCTGACATCTCTCGAACACGCACGCCGCATCGCCGCTCTCTGCGACGAGAAGCTGGCGACGGATGTGACGATCCTCGACATGCGAGCGGTGTGCGACTACACCGACTTCTTCGTGCTCGCGACGGGCAAGAACGCGCGTCAGACGCAGGCGATCCACCAGGAGGTCCTCGGTCGCCTCAAGAGCGAGCAGCGGATGCTGCCGCGCTCGACGAGCGGCGTCCCCGAGGGGACGTGGATCGTGGACGACTACCTCGACGTCGTCCTGCACGTCTTCACGCCCGAGACCCGCGAGCACTACCGGCTCGAGGACCTCTGGAACGACGTGCCCAAGCTCGAGGCCGTCGCGAGCGCCTGAGCCGCAGGTCGCGCTCGACGCTACGTGAGAGCGGCTAGGATTCAGCCCTCCAAGGGGCCGTAGCTCAGCTGGGAGAGCGTCTGGCTGGCAGCCAGAAGGCCACGGGTTCGAGTCCCGTCGGCTCCATCTCGTCGTCACGTATCGGAGGCGTAGCTGATGGTCGTCCGCTGGTTCGGCCAGTCCGCGTTCCTGCTCTCGGGCTCGAACAGCGTCCTGATCGACCCGTTCGGAGACGTGGGCGCCCGGGTTGCCGAGCGCGGGCTCACGTTCCGCCACCCTCCGGTCTCGGGCGTGGCCGCCGACCTCCTCCTCGTCACACACGAGCATGGAGACCACAATGCGGTGGAGGGCGCCGATGGCACGCCCGTCGTGATCCGCTCGACGGCGGGGACGCTCGACTCGCCCGTCGGCGACGTGGTCGCGATCGCGTCCGAGCACGACGACCGGGCCGGGACGCAGCGTGGGCCGAACGCGATCTTCTGCTTCACCCTCGACGGCAGGCGGGTCTGTCACCTCGGGGACTTCGGCCAGCACGTTCTGCGACCCGAGCAGCGGGAGGCGATCGGCCGGGTTGACGTCCTCTTCGTGCCCGTCGGCGGCGGGCCGACGATCGGCGGAGCCGAGGCCGCCGCGCTGGTGCGCGAGCTGAGCCCGCGCGTCGCGATCCCGATGCACTACGGGAACGAGGCCGTCGACTTCCTCGATCCGCCCGACGCGTTCCTCGACGCGTTGGACGCATGGGTGGACAGGCGCGAGTCGAGCGAGGCCGACCTGGACGACCTGTTCGAGGCCGGAGGAGAGACGGTCGTGCTCCTCCTCGCGCCGCCGCTCTCCTGACGCAGCGGGCGAGGGTGGCCGCCCGCGTGGCGCCGGGTCCGGCACGATGGGGTGAGATGGCGTCCGACCTGCACCCCGGGCTCGAGCGGCTCGAGCGCCGGCTCGGACCACGGACGCGGGGTCGGCCCGCCTCGATCGCGCTGGGTGCCGTGCTCGGCCTCGCCGGCGTGGGGCTCGGTCTCGTCCTCCACATCGTCACCTCCGGCGCCTCGTACGCCCAGCTCGTCGGCGCCGTCGCGCTCGCCATGTTGCTGGGCGGTGTGTCGGCCGCCGTCGCTGCGACGCTCGTCGGCTGGGGTGTGGGCGCATTCCTCCTCGAGAACCCGGACTGGCAGCCCGTCTTCGTCGACCGGGACGAGTTCCTCCGGTGGTCGACGTCGCTCCTCGCTGCGGCGGTCGTCGTCGGCGTGGGCTGGACGATGCGCCGCGGCCATGAGCGGGCAGCCGTTGCGGCAGTGGAGGCGGAGCGCTCGCGCCGCCGGCTCGAGGCGATCCAGGAGCTCACCGCGAGCCTCTCGGCCGCGGTCCGGCCTGCCGACGTCGCGGGAGCGCTCGCCGTCGGCGTCGTCGAGGCGCTCGGCGCGCGGAGCGGTTCGTTTGGGCTCGTCGAGGGAGCAGACCTCGTCGTCGTCGAGTCCGGAGACGGAACCGCGCGGGCCGACGCGTCTCCCGTGCGGATGCCGCTCGGGGCACGGACGCCGCTCGCTGCGGCGGCACGCCAGGGTCACGTCGTCTGGGTCGAGCGGCGTGCTGAGCTCGTACGCGCGTTTCCCGATGCGGCATCCCGCGATGCCGCGAGCGTCCTCGCGGTCCCCGTCCGGCGCGGCGCCGACGTGATCGGGGCGATGGCGTTCGCATTCCGGGAGCCGGGTGCGGTCACGCTCGAGCGACGCGCGGTGGCTACCCTCGCCGCCGAGCTCGGCGGGCAGGCGCTGGAGCGTGCGCGGCTCTACGAGCTCGAGCGTTTCGAGGCCGAGCGCACGGGCCGCCTACAGTCGCTCACCGCGGCGCTCGCGGAGAGCCTCGTCCCCGAGGACGTGGCGGCGATCGTGCGCGAGCAGGGGATCGGCACCGCGGGCGCGGACGCGGTCGCGATCCACCTCGTCTCGGAGAGCGGCGAGGCGCTCGAGCTCGAGGGCGCGAGCGGCGTCGACCAGACAGGGCTGGCGCCGCTCGCCCGCCTGCCGCTCGAGCGCAACGGCGCCGTCGCAACGGCGTTCTCGCGCGGACGCGCGTCGTTCCATCCGACTCTCGGGACGCTCGCGCCGGACGATCCGCTGCGCGTGAGCGCGGACGCCGAGGGCCTCCTCTCCGTTGCCCTGTTCCCACTCGGAGCCTCGCGGCGCGTCCACGGCGTCCTCCTGCTCGGCTGGCGCACCGCGCAGGCGCTCGAGCCGGCCGAGCGCGCGTTCGCCGGCACCTTCGCGAGCCAGTGCGGCCAGGCCCTCGATCGCGCGATCCGCTACGAGAGCGAGCGGACGATCGCCGAGACGCTCCAGCAGAGCGTCCTCCCGCAGGCGCTGCCCGAGGTGGAGGGCGTGACCTTTGCGGCTCGATATCTGCCCGGCGAGTCGGGGGTCGACGTCGGCGGCGACTGGTACGACGCGTTCGCGCTCGCGGACGGCCGGATTGCGCTCGTCGTCGGCGACGTCGTGGGGAAGGGCGTCGACGCCGCCGCCACCATGGGACAGCTACGGAACTCGCTCCGGGCGTTCGCGTACGAGCACGACGATCCGGCCGAGGTCGTCCGGCTGCTGAGCGGCATGGTCGATGCGCAACTGGATTTGCCCTTCGCGACCCTCGTGTACCTCGTGCTCGACCTCCGAAACCGTCGTTGCCGGTACGTGGTCGCGGGGCACCCTCCGCCGCTCGTCGTCGATCCGTCGGGGTCGGCGCGCTACCTCGAGGACGGGCGCGCGCTACCGCTCGGCGTCGATGGGGACGTGCCGCTCGAGGCAGCGGACGCGACGCTCGAGACGGGCGCGACGATCGTTCTCTACACGGACGGGCTCGTCGAGCGCCGCGACGCGCCGCTCGACGTGGGGCTCGAGCTCGTCCGCGAGACGGCGGGATCGGTAGCCGGCGGCCCCGAGACGCTGGTCGACCACGTCCTGCGCAGCGTGTTCGAGGGGACGGAGCGGCACGACGACGTCGCGATCCTGGTCGCCCGGCTCGAGCCGGTCGGTGCCGACGTGCTCGACCTGAAGCTGCCTGCCGATCGAGAGGGGCTCCGGCAGATGCGCTTGCGGCTCGGCGTCTGGCTGAGCGACCTCGGCGCCGAGCCCGATGTCCGCAACGACGTGCTCGTCGCGGTCTGGGAGGCGTGCGCGAACGCCGTCGAGCATGCCCAGGGGCCGGCGAGCGCGACCTTCAGCCTCCACGCCGATCGCAACGGCCAGATGCTCCGCCTGCGCGTTACGGACACCGGCCGTTGGCGGGCGCCCGGCCTGGATCCCGCCGACCGTGGCTTGGGGCTCCCGCTCATGCGGGGCCTGATGGACCGCGTCGACATCGTGCACGCTGCGGGCGGGACCGTGGTCGTCCTCGAGCGACGGCTCAACGACACAGAGCCTGCGGGGCGGCCGCGATCGTCGCGTGTTTTCGCCGATACCCCCGCGGGTACGACACAATCATGACGACGGACATGAGCGACATCTCGACGACCCACGAGCCACCGGCGGTAGAGGCGATCCGCGAATCGGCCGACGTCGCGGTGCTCGTCATCCACGGCCAGGCGGATCTCCACAGCGCGCCGGAGCTACGCGAGCAGTTGCACCAGGTGATCGACGAGGGGGCGTTCCACGTCGTGGTCGACCTCACGGACGCGACGTTCGTCGACTCGATGACTCTCGGCGTTCTGCTTGGAGGCGTCAAGCGGCTCAGGCCGCAAGGTGGTCAGCTGCGTGTCGTCGTGACGCAGCCGGGGCTTCGCAGGATCTTCGAGGTCACGCTCCTCGATCGCGTCTTCAAGCTGTTCCCGACGCGCGCCGAGGCGCTCGACCGGCTCTGAGCGAGGGGCGTCTCCGCCCCGCCGCCGGGGGCCTCAGGGATAATCGTTCGCCTCGATGGTGACGATCCCGTCAATCCCGGAGACCTCGAGCACGCGCGCCGCCTGGGGCGAGGGGCGCGAGAGCACGAACGTCGCGCCGGACTCGCCTGCGCGTCGGCTGGCGTCGACGATCACCTTGAGCGCGGACGAATCGAGGAACGTGCAGTCGGTGAGCACCAGCGTCGTCGCCGCCCCCGCGTCGATCGCATCGTCGAGCGCGGGTCGCAGGCTCCCGACCGTCGCGAGGTCGAGATCGCCGCGCACGGCGATCCGTCGGCCCGGCCCCGACATGTCGACGACGATCTCGAACTCCCCGGCCTCCATCGCGCCGAGTCTACGTGGGTCGAGGATCGGCGAGCGCGGGGCGGTGGGACGGTGACGGACGTCGTCTCGATCACGGTCCCGGCGGCGCCGGGCTGGAGCGGCGTCATCGAGCTCGTGCTCGCCGGTCTCGGGGCGCGGCTGGACCTGCCGTACGACCGGATCGACGAGCTTCAGCTCGCGACGACGGCCGTTCTCGAGGACGCGGTCGGCCCCGACGTGCGCGTCGACGCGACAGCCGGTGCGGACAGCGTCGACGTCCGGGTCGGCCCGCTCGTTGCGGCCGTGGGCGATCCGGGGCGTCGTCGAGTTCTCGATGCGCTCGCCGACACCGTCGCGGTCGAGGCCGGCCGCGACGGCGAGACATGGGCGGTGCTGACGTTCGCTCGCGGCGGGACACGCTGACGTGGCCTCCGGTGACCAGCGCGCGCTCCTCGTCGCGTATCTCGAGGACGGCGACGTCCACGCGCGCGACCGGCTGGTGCAGGAGCTGATGCCGCTGGTGCGCTCACTGGCGAACCGCTATGCGGGGCGCGGAGAGCCGACGGACGACCTCGTCCAGGTGGGCGCGATCGGGCTCGTCAAGGCCATCGATCGCTTCGAGCTCGAGAAGGGCGTCGAGCTGTCGACCTATGCCGTGCCGACGATCGTCGGAGAGATCCGCCGCCACTTCCGAGACCGAACCTGGGGTGTCCATGTGCCGCGCCGGCTCAAGGAGCTCTCGATGCGCCTCTCCCGGACCCGGGACGAGCTCTCCGCGGAGCTGGGGCGCTCGCCGACCGTGGCGGAGCTCGCCGAGGCGGTCGGGGTCGACGAGGAAGAGGCGATCGACGCTCTCGAGGCGTCGAAGGCCTATTCGCCCCGGTCGCTCGACCAGCCGTACGAGGAGGACGAGCCTGCGCGCGTCCTCGGGCTCGCCGACGAGGAACGCGGCTACGCGGCGCTCGAGCGCGGCTCCGTCGTCCGGCAGGGGCTCGACGCGCTCGACGAGCGGGAGCGGCGAATCGTCGTGCTCCGCTTCCTGCGAGGCATGTCGCAGTCGGAGATCGCGGCCGAGGTCGGGATCTCGCAGATGCATGTCTCCAGGCTGCTCCGCAAGTCGCTCGAGACGATGCGCGGGCGACTCGAAGAGACGGAGGTGACCGCGTGAACGGGCGCGTCGTGCTCGAGGTGCCGGCCAAGCCGGAGTTCCTGCTGCTCGCGCGTCTCGCCGCGACGAGCGTCGGACGCTCCGCCGGAGCGTCCGAGGAGACGATCGCCGACCTCAAGCTGGCGGTCACCGAGGCGGTCGCGAACGCCGTCAAGCATGCATACCCGGCCGATAGAGCGGGACGCGTCACCGTCGAGCTCACCGCGACTGCGGGGCGGCTCGAGATCGCAGTCTCCGACGAGGGCCGGGGAATCAGCGACGCCGACATGCCGGTCGACCGAGCAGAGCTCGCCGAGGGAGGCATGGGCCTCTCGATCATCCGCGCGATCGCGGACGAGGTCGACGTCGGCGTGGGCCCGGGCGGACACGGCACGCGCGTTCGCTTCGCCTGCGCCTTCTAGTGGACGCGTCCGCAAGTACGGTGGTGTGCCTATCGGCCGTCAGACGCTTCGCATCCCGTCGTCCTCAGTCGCCCCGATACCTTCTGGTATCGGGGCTCCCTGCGTCCTAGGACTGCTCGGTCTGACGGCCGCTAACCACGAACGAACTTACGGACGCGCCCACTAGCGTCTCGCAGTTACCGGCCTGCGAGCGCCTGCTCGCGGTCGTCGCGCATGTCGAGCACCTCGTCGAGCCCGGTCACCTCGAACGCGCGCGCGACGAGAGCCGGCGGCCGCACGATCCGCAGCCGGCCGCCGCGCTCCCGCATCCGCCTGTGCGCCCCGACCAGGGCGCCGAGGCCCGCCGAGTCGATGAACGTGGTGCTCGTGAGGTCGACGACGACGAGGCTCGCTCCCCCGCCGCCGTCGGTCGCCTCGTGGAGGCGCGTCCTGAGCCCGGGCGCCGTGTACGCGTCCAGGTCGCCGCTCGCGCGGAGCAGGACGACACCGGGCTCGGGACGATCGACCTCTACCGACTCGTGCTGCATTCCCCGTCGTTGTACCGGGTCTTCGGCCGCGTTCGTCAGTTGACGCGCTCTTCGGTGACGGTCGTGCCGCGGGGGCCGCTCTCGACGGCCTTGCGGTGCGTCCCCATGCCACCCCAGCTCGACCAGAAGACGAGCGAGAGCACGAGGCCGATTCCACCGACCACCATCAGGATCACACCGACCGTGTTCAGATCGATGCCCGACGCCTCCGCCGAGACGGCCCACGTGAGGATCGCACCGGCGGCAATCAGAAGCAGGCTGACACCAACGCCCATTTTGGAGCTCCTTTGCTCTCAGGATGTCGCCGATCCGGCGAGTCGTCGTCTGCACGTCTCGGCGCTCTCGAGACCGATCGTTCCCGGCCCTGAGGCGGGTGAAACCCCTGCACCCAGCTTCGAAGGGGTGGTGGGGAGGGCGACGCGAAGCCGCCCTCCCCGGGCGGAAGGCTCAGGCGCCGACGACGGTGATCGTGCGGACGATCTCGGCCGTCGTAGCGGTGTTCGCAGCAACCTGCACGCGATACGTCTTCTTCTTCGCGACCGTCAGGCCGACGGTGCGGACCTTGACGGTGCAGTCGATCCCGAGCGGCGCCGCGCCCTGGCCGACGGAGACGAGCTTGGTGCCCAGGTAGCCGCGCACGGTGAACCCGACCGTCGTGCCCGTGGCGTTGTTCGCGCAGTACTCCCGCAGGTACACGGTGAGCAGCGGGTTCTTCGTGCCGCCCTTGACGGTGACCTTCCCGTTTGTCGCGTCGAGGGGCAGGGCGGCGGGGCCGAAGCGCGGCTGGGCGCGCTTGGGGGTGCCGTCCATGCGGTAGATGCCGCTCTGCCAGAGACTGCCGTTCGAGTCCTGCATGACAAACCAGACGAACATGCCGACGCGTGCGTCCTTGCGCGCCAGGGCGATCGCCTGTCGGAGGTACACGGCCTGTTGCGCCTCCGTGACACCCGCCGGCTCGCCTGGCTTCGTCTCGTTGCCGTACTCCGTGATCCAGACCGGGACGTTCTTCCGGCGGAACGCCGTGTCGAGGTCCGCTTCGAACTGCCGCATCGTCGTCAGCGTGACGTTCGGGTAGCGGACGCGCTGCGTCGGCTTCTGGGCGACGGGGAACGGGTACGGATGGTGCGCCCAGGCGTCGAACTTCAGGCCGAGCTTCTTGCCCTCCGCGGCGACGCCCTTCATGAACGTCGCCGGCGCGACGGTGTCCGTGAGCCCTTTCTTGGGATGGTCACGCCCGTGCGAGGAGGTCTCGCCGATCGCGACGAGCGCGGACCTGCTGCCCTGCTTGATGCCGGTGTAGCCGGCCTTGGCGAGCCGGGCGTACGTGCGCGTTGAGACGATCCGCCCCCGCTTGTCGAACTGCGGCCGCAGGAAGGTCGCGAGGTTCGACTCGTTCCAGATCGAGAAGAAGCGCACGTACGGGTATCCGGTGAAGCGGCCGGAGTACCGCGAGGCGACCGCGCGCGCGAAGTTCTGGAAGTCGGCCATGTTGCGGGGCGCGACCTGCGGCGACTGCCCGCCGTTCGCCCACTTCGGCGTCCCCCAGAGCGTGATCAGCACCTCCATGCCGCGCTGCTGCGCGTTCCTCACGAGCTCGTCGATGTCCTCGAAGTTGTACGCCGAGTCGAACGAGTCGGTCGGGGTCGCCGGCCGGTCGGCTGCGACCCGCGACCAGTCGACGACCGTCCGCACGATCCGTGCCTGGTTGATGCGCGCCCGGTCCATCGCCTCCATCCGTTGCGGGTCCCAGCGGAACATCGGGTCGTCCTGGAAGCCCACCCACATGCGGTCGGCAGCCGTGGCCGTCGGGACGAGCACGGCGGCGGCGAGACAGGCGATGACGATCGTTCGGGCGGCAAATCGCACGTGTGAACCTCCTTGTGCGGGGTCGGGATTCGGGCACGGTAGCCCCACCGCGTAAGGGCGGTGTGAAGTCCTGTCAACGTCCCAGATTCGACGTCGGCACACGGGTCCCCTGTCTGTTTCTCACGCATCCGTCGGGCGATTGCGTAGACTCGGGCGATGTTCTGGGAGGCCGTCTTCATGCTCCTCATCCTCAAGATCCCGCTGATCTACATGTGCCTCGTGGTCTGGTGGGCGATCCGCGCGGAGCCGCGCGAGGAGGAGCCGGCCTCGGTCGCGGCCGTGACCGACACCCCCTCGCCCCCGTCATCTCCCACCGCCCCGGTCGGCACGAGGCCACGCGTTCCGCACGGCCCGAGCCGGAAGGCTCCGCGCCGCCCGGAGCGCGAGCGTGTCGCCGCGAGACCAACCGCCGCGCGCGGTGAGGCGCGGCGGTGAGCGCGGTCGACGAGACCCAGCAAAAGCGTTCGTCGGCGGCCGACACGGTCGCCGGGCTCCTGGCCGCCGCGTCGATCGTGCTATCCGCGATCGCCATGGGTGTCGGGCTCCTGCTCCAGATCGACGCGCATCCCGCGCGACTCTCCCCGGTCGCGATCATCGTCGCGCTCGTCGCCGCGCGGATGAGCGAGCGCTATCAGTCCCTCGCCCTGAAGGCCGCCCTGTTCGGAGCGGTCGCCTGGGTGGTCGGGATGACGGTCGTGATCGTCACCGACGGCCCGCTGCTCTAACCATCTGGGCTGCCACCCGCTCCGGCGTCGCTGCTACAACACGTCGGCGATGGCAGCGACCGGGTCCACGGGCTTGAACGCCGCGTACGTCGCCCAGCTTCGCGAGGACTACCTCGACAGCCCGGCGAGCGTGCCGGACGAGTGGCGTCGGATCTTCGAGGCGGACGTGAACGGGTCGCCTGAGCCCATGCTCGCGCCGGGGCCGCCCCATGGCGTTCCCGAGGACGGGACCGCCTCAGTGCCCGCCGCGGCCGCGGTTGTCGCCGCCGCCACTCCGGCCGCAGCGCCTCCCGAAGCGCCCGAGCCGGCTGCGGTCGACCAGGAGCTCTTGGCAGGCGTCGCGGCCGCGATGGCGCTCGTCAAGGCGTACCGCATGCACGGGCATCTCGCGGCGCGGCTCGACCCGCTGGGCTCCGAGCCCCTGGGCGACCCTGCGCTCGACGAGAGCCGTCTCCATCCGCCGCTCACCCCGGAGCTGCAGGCGCGGATCCCCGCACGGCTGCTCCGGCTCTCCGTGCCCGGCGAGACCCTCCTCGAGGCGCTCCCGCGGTTGCGCGAGGTCTACATGGGCTCCAGCGCGTACGAGATCGAGCACATCTCGGACCACGCGGAGCGCGTGTGGCTGCGCAAGGCGATCGAGTCCGGACGCTTCGGCGGCCAGCCCGCTCCGGAGGAGCGCCTCGGGTTGCTGCGGCGCCTGACGGAGGTGGAGGGCTTCGAGCACTACCTGCGCCGCTCGTTCCTCGGACAGAAGCAGTTCTCCCTCGAGGGGCTCGACGTGCTCGTGCCGATGCTCGACGAGACGATCGAGCTCGCCGCCGCCGGTGGCGCGCACGAGGTCGTGATCGGGATGGCGCACCGCGGGCGGCTGAACGCCCTCGTCCACCCGGTCGGCCGCTCGTACGAGTCCGTCCTGCGCGAGTTCGAGGGCGAGCGCTCCTACGACGCGCTCGTCGTCGATCCGGAAGGCGGCAGCGGCGACGTGAAGTACCACCTCCCTGCGTCGGGCACGCGGGTCACCGACGGCGGCGAGATCGAGGTGACGATCGTGCCCAACCCGAGCCATCTCGAGGCCGTCGACCCGGTCGTCGAGGGCTGGGCGCGCGCCGAGCAGACGGACCGCTCGTCCGGCGCCGGGCTCCACGACCCGACGGTCGCGCTGCCGGTCCTCATCCACGGCGACGCCGCGTTCGCAGGGCAGGGCATCGTCGCCGAGACGCTCAACCTGCAGAGCCTCGAGGGCTACTCGACGGGTGGCACCCTGCACCTGATCACGAACAACCAGGTCGGCTTCACGACGGACCCGATGGAAGGCCGCTCGACGCGTTACTCGAGCGACCTCGCGAAGGGGTTCGACGTGCCGATCGTGCACGTCAACGCCGACGACCCGGAGGCGGCGCTCCGCGCGGTGCGCCTCGCACTCGCCTATCGGGAGGAGTTCGGCCACGACTTCGTGATCGACATCGTCGGCTACCGGCGGTTCGGTCATCAGGAGCAGGACGAGGCGGCCTA
Source organism: uncultured Actinomycetes bacterium (assembly GCA_963742625.1). Taxonomy (GTDB): domain Bacteria; phylum Actinomycetota; class Thermoleophilia; order Gaiellales; family Gaiellaceae; genus Gaiella. The sequence goes on along the minus strand of CAVUMO010000001.1, from coordinate 32,795 downwards.
CACCCAGCCGCTCCAGGCCGAGCGCATCGCGTCCCAGCCGACGGCCAGGGAGCGCTACGCCGAGCGCCTTGTCGCGGACGGCGTGGTGACCGAGGAGGACGCGGAGCGGCTCGTCGACGAGATGGTCGCGACGCTGCGCGCGGCGCACCAGAATCTCCGTGCCTCGATCGCCGAGCCGCCCCCGTCGCAGCACGAGCCGGTCCCGAGCGCGGGCACCGGCGACGCGGTCGAGACGGCCGTCGGCGGCGACCGCATCCGTGCGCTCAACGAGGAGCTCCTCCGCGTCCCGGACGGGTTCACCGTCAACGCGAAGCTCGCGAAGCAGCTCGAGCGCCGTCGGGAGACGATCGTCGAGGGCGGGATCGACTGGGGACAGGCGGAGGCGCTCGCCTTCGCCTCGCTGCTCGAGGACGGGATCCCGATCCGGCTCTCCGGGCAGGACACCGAGCGCGGGACCTTCTCGCACCGGCACCTCGTCCTCCACGACCCGCACACGGGCGAGACCGTCGCGCCGATCCAGCACCTCGAGCGCGCGACGGCCTCGTTCGAGGTCTACAACTCGCCGCTCTCCGAGTACGCGGCGCTGGGCTTCGAGTACGGCTACTCCGTCTCCGCGCCTGAGGCGCTCGTCGTCTGGGAAGCCCAGTTCGGCGACTTCGTCAACGGGGCGCAGATCGTCGTCGACCAGTTCATCGTCGCGGGCCGCTCGAAGTGGAGGCAGACCTCGCGCCTGACCCTGCTCCTCCCGCACGGCTACGAGGGCAACGGGCCGGAGCACTCGAGCGCGCGACTCGAGCGGTTCCTCCAGCTCGGCGCACAGGAGAACATCCGGGTCGCGAACTGCACCACCGCCGCGCAGTACTTCCACCTGCTCCGGCGGCAGGCGCTCGACGCGGTCGCGCGCCCGTTGGTCCTGATGACGCCGAAGGGGCTGCTGCGGCTGAAGCAGGCGTCCTCGAGCATCGACGAGCTCACCGGTGGGCGATTCCATCCGGTCCTCGACGACGCCGGATCCGATCCCGAGACGGTCGAACGGCTCGTCCTCTGCTCCGGCAAGGTCTACTACGACATCGTCGGGCACGAGCTCCGCGATTCTGCGCGCACCGTCGCGGTGGCCCGGCTCGAGCAGCTCTACCCGTTCCCGTCCGAGGCCGTCGCGGAGACGCTCGGCAGGTACCCGCGGCTCCGCGAGGTCGTGTGGGCGCAGGAGGAGCCGCAGAACATGGGGCCGTGGCGCTCGATCCGGCACCGGCTCGAGGAAGCGGCGCGGGTGACGACGGCGGAAGGGGTCCGCTACGTGGGCCGATCGTGGAAGGCGAGCCCGAGCGAGGGCTACCCGACGGCGCACCAGCGCGAGCAGGACCGCATCGTCCGCATGGCCCTCGGCGAGCGGTAGCCTAGGGGCGCATTCGGCGCCGTGTGCGCGCGGACGCCGCAGCCGCCGCGCCGGCGGCGACCCTCGGTCCATACGCCCAGGCCAGGCGAAGCACCATCCGGCGCTGCGCGGGCGGCAGCCGCCGCCAGAGCCTGAAGAGGACGAATGCGATGCCGATGGGGCTCTTCGGGATACGGAGCATCTGCCGAATCCAAGCACACGCGGGACGGGGGTCGAGCTTGACCGGTGACAGCGACGGCGGGGCTACACTGCGGCGTGGCCCACGACCGACGTCCACCCAGGGACCCGGCCCGTCCCGACGGAGACCAGATGCCGACAGATACGACGATTCCGGACAACCCCTTCACCGACGACTCCCCGGCCGAGGACGACAACTCCTCGCTCTCGCGGGCGATCCAGGAGCACCTCGACCTCAAGCAGCGGAACGCCGAGCTGGACGGCGCGATGCCGCTCGACCGCTATTCCGTCGAGGATCCGTTCGAGAACCACCCGCTGTTCAAGTCGGAGGAGCAGGCACGCCTCGAGGAGACGCTCGACGGCGTCGAGGCGCCCGAGCCCGTCTCCCCGCTCCCGTGGCCGGGAGCGGACGACATCGCCGAGGGCGCCGCGCTCGACGAGGGTCTCTGGGGCCGCTCGCGCGACTTCGACTGGGGCGAGTAGCTACTAGGCAACCCGGCGGGCATCAACGCCCTCGAGCGTCGTCGCGAGGCGCCGGAACGCGCCGTCGACCCCGATCAGCTCGTCGTACGTCCCGCGCTGGACGATCCTCCCGTGCTCGAGCACGACGATCTCGTCCGCACGGCGGACGGTGGCGAGGCGATGGGCGATGATCAGCGACGTCCGCCCGCGTAGCAGCGTGTCGAACGCGCGCTCGATGAGCACCTCGCTCGGCCGGTCGATGTTGGAGGTCGCCTCGTCGAGGATCAGGATGCGCGGGTCGGCGACGAGCGCGCGGGCGATCGAGATGAGCTGACGCTCGCCGGCCGAGAGCCCGGAGCCGCCCTCCCGAACGACATGCTCGAGCCCGTCCTCGAAGCGGGCGGCGACGCGGTCGACGCCGATCGCCCGCGCGGCCTTGGCGATCTCCGCGTCGGTCGCCTCCGGCCGTGCGAACCGGAGGTTGTCGGCGATCGTGCCGCTGAAGAGAAACGGATCCTGGAGCACGACTCCGAGCTGGCGGCGGTAGGAACGCAGGCGCACGTCGCGAAGATCGATCCCGTCCACGCGCACCGCGCCCCGGTCGGGGTCGTAGAAGCGCGCGACGAGCTTCGCCGTCGTCGACTTGCCGCCGCCCGACTCCCCGACGAGCGCGATGCAGCCGCCGGCCGGGACGTCCAGCTCGATTCCGTGGAGGACGGGCTCGTCGCCGTAGGCGAAGACGACGCCGTCGAGCTCGAGCCGCCCCTCGATCCGCCCGAGGTCGCGGGCGTGAGGGCGGTCCTCGATGTCGTGCGCCGCGTCGAGGACGGTCGAGATCTTCCCCATCGCGGCGCTCGCCGCCTGCACCTGCCCGTAGAGCTCCGACAGCTCCTGGAGCGGCTGGAACACGAGCGAGAGCATCCCGGCGGCAGCGATCAGGGTGCCGATCTCGAGCGAGCCGGCGTCGATCATCCGCGCGCCCGCGTAGAGCACGGCGACCTGCGCGACGACGCCGAGCAGCTCGATCGCGGGGAAGAACACCGAGGAGAGCTTCTGCGCGTGGACGTTCGCGACCCGGTTCGCCTCGTTGAGGCCCTCGAACTCGCGCTGGAAGGCGCGCTCGCGGGTGAAAGCCTGCACCACGGCCATGCCCGCGACGGACTCCGCGAGCTGCGCGGTGACCGCCGCGATCCGCGTGCGGACGTCAGAGAACGCCGTGTGCGACCTGCGCTGGAACCAGCGGGTGACGAGAACTCCCGGCGGGAGGACGAGCAGGGCGACGAGCCCGAGCCGCCAGTCGAGCAGGAAGAGCCCGCCGACCGCCGCGACGAGGGTCAGCGTGTTCACGACGAGCGTTGTGAGGCCCTGGTTGAGAACGTCCGAGAGCGCGTCGACGTCGCTCGTCAGGCGCGCGATGATCCAGCCGGCCTTCTGCTGGGAGAAGTACCGCAGGGAAAGCGACGTCAGGTGCTCGAACAGGTCGCGCCGGAGGTCCAGCACCATCTGCTGCCCGATCCCGGCCAGCATCAGCCAGGTCGCCGTCCCGAGCACCCAGGCCGACGCGCCGATCGCGACGTACACGAGGACGTCCCGCAGGAGGCGCGTCTCGTCGCCGGCCCGGATGCCGTTGTCGATCGCGTCGCCGATCACATGCCAGCCCGCGACCGGCGCGGCGGCCGAGAGCGCGGCGAGCAGCAAGACCAGCCCGAGAGCGCCGCGCCTGCCGGTTGTGTACGGCAGCAGCCGCGAGAGGCCGTCGCGTCGCATCTCCCTGCTCATGCCGCGAGCGCCTCCTCCCCGAACAGCCTCGCGAACGAGCCGCGCGCGCGGAGGAGCGCCTCCGGCGGCCCGTCCTCCACGACGCGCCCGTGCTCGATCACGACGGCGCGGTCGGCGACGAGCACCGTCGAGAGCCGCTGGCCGGAGATCAGCACGGTCCGCCCGCTCAGCGCGGGGCGAAGGTGGTCGACGAGGTGCCGCTCCGTCTCTGTGTCGACGGCGGACATCGGATCGTCGAGCACCATCACGCGCGCGTTCGCGATGAGGGCACGCGCGAGCGCGACACGCTGGCGTTGCCCGCCGGAGAGGTTCACGCCGCGCTCTCCGATCAGCGTGTCGTATCCGTCGGGCAACTCGTCGACGAACGCGGCGACGCCGGCGACCTCGCACGCGTCGAGCACGTCGCTCCAGTCGGCGTCGGGCCGCCCGCCGAGCAGGTTGTCGCGGAGCCGGATCGAGAAGAGAACGGGCTTCTGGGTGACGATGGCGACCGACGTCCGCAGCTCCCCGAGCGCCACGTCACGCACGTCGACGCCTCCCAGGAGGACCCGCCCGGCGGTGGGGTCGTAGAACCGAGGAAGCAGGTTCAGCAGCGACGTCTTGCCCGCGCCGGTCGCGCCGCAGACTGCGACGATCTCGCCCGGCGCCGCCTCCAGGTCGATCCCCGAGAGCACCTCGCTGCCGGTGGCGTAGCGGAAGTGGACGTCCTCCATGCGCACGGTCAGAGGTCCGGCGGGGAGCCGAGCCGGATCGTCGCGCTCCGGGAGCGACGTGATCCCGTCGAGCCAGGCGAAGCTTCGGGACGCGGCCGCGGTCGCGCGCTGGCCGAGGTTGATGATCCAGCCGAGCGCCTCGAGCGGCCAGACGAGCTGGAGGAGCAGCGTGATGAACAGCGTGAACTCGCCGATCGTGAGGTTGCCCGCGATCGCCTCGCGACCGCCGACGAGAAGCACCGCCGCAATCCCGAGCGTGGGGAGGAAGATCAGCCCCGGCAGGAACCGCGCCTCGACCGACGCCTGGCGCATCGTCTCGCGGCGCACCGCCTCGGCGCGCCCGTGGAAGCGGTCGCGGACGTCCTCCTCACGGCCGAACGCCTGCACCATCTCGATCCCGACGACCGCCTCGTCCGACGCCTCCGTCAGGTGTCCCTTGCGCCGCTGCACCTCGCGCGAGATCGGAAACACCCGGTGCGCGAAGAGGTAGGTGAGGATCGCCACCGGCGGCATCGCGAGCGCCGCGGTCAGCGCCAGCATCGGGTTCACGAGCACGAGCACGATGCCCGCGCCCACGAGCATCATCATGCTCTGGATCGCCTGCACGACGCCCCAGCCCATGAAGTACCGCACCGGGTAGATGTCGTTCGTCGCGCGGGAGATGACCTCGCCGGTCGCGTGCCGGTCGTAGAACGCGCGCGGGTACCGGAGGTAGGCGTCGTAGAGCATCGACCGGAGCCCTGCCTCGATCGCGATGCCGATTCGCGCCGTGGCGTAGCGCCGCGTGAAGTTGACTCCGAAGCGGATGACCGCGACCACGAGGATCGCGGCGAGGTACGGGACGAGGAGCGAGCCGTCGGGCCCGTCGATCGCGTCGTCGATCGTCCTCTGGACGATGATCGGTATGCAGAGCGACAGACCTGTGAACGCGAGCGCGCAGACGAGCCCGACGACGACCAGGCGCCTCTGGGCCCGCCAGAGCGGGTACAGGTGGCGGATCGTCTGCCAGAGCGGAAGATCGGGTGGGTCGACGGGGTTCACGCGGTGGTCGCTCCTCCTCGCACCGGACGCACGCATTCGAGGCCGGCACGCGGGCCGCCCTCGCGAAAGCGTCCGACCGGCGCTGCCTGCAGTCGGACACCGACACCCTATCGGCGCCGCAAGCGGGCTCGCAGTGCGGCTAGCCCTACCCGGTGTCGCCGTCGAGGTCGAGCGTCTCACCCGGTCGCAGGACGCGCACGTCGACCTCGGGGGCAACACTCGCGGCCGCACGAACGAAGCGCTCGGGAGGCTCGCTGAGGTATCGGGGCGCCTCGCGTAGTCCGAGGTGGAGGGGGTGGTACGTCCCCCAGTGGATGGGGACTGCGACCCGCGGGCGCAGGAGTGACAGGGACTCGGCGGCGCGCTCGGGATCCATGTGCTTTCCCCGGCCGAGGCTCGGGCCCCAGCCCCAGATCGGCACGAGCGCGAGGTCGAGGCGGCCGAGCCCGGCCATCGCAGGGAACAGGTCGGTGTCGCCGGCGAAGTAGATTCGCTTCGAGCCCTCGATGACGTACCCGAGTGCCGGCCCCGACGAGAACGGCCCGCGGCGGCCGTCATGCTCGGCGAGCGTCGCGGTCACCGAGATCGCGCCGATCGCGATCGTCTCGCCTGCCTCGACCTCGACGACGTGAGCGAAGCTCCGCTTGCGCACGAGCGCCCCGTAGCCCCGTGGGACGACGATCGGCGTGACCCGACCGAGACGCTCGAGCGACGGGATGTCGAGGTGGTCGTAGTGGGCATGCGAGATGAGGATCGTGTCGATGCCGCGAAGAGCCGCAGGGTCGACCCGGCCGCGCCGGCGCCGGAGATGGCCCATCCTCGTCCGCAGGACCGGATCGGTCAGAAGACGGACGCCGTCGAGCGTGATCTGCACGGTCGCGTGACCGACGTACGTGACCGTGGTGGCCATGCGTGAAGACAACCACGCCGGGGGCGCGGAGTCGCGGGCTGCGTGTGCCGCCTAGTTTCGGCCGCCGCCCGGGCCGAGGCCGGACTCGATCCGCTCGAGGCGTGCGGCCAGCTCGTCCAGCCGCCGGACGACGTCGTCGTCGGACTGCTTGTTCCGCGTGAATCGCTCGGCGACGGCGCCGGTGAGGAGGCCGACGACGACCAGGCCGAGGGCCATCAGCACGGCGGCGATCAGCCGCCCCGCGGTGTTGCTCGGGACGATGTCGCCGTATCCAACCGTCGCGGACGTGACGAGCGCGAACCACACCCCGTCGCCGACCGAGAGGTTCTGGTCGGTCTCGACGGCGCTGAACAGCCAGCCGAGCCCGAGGAGCCCCAGAAAGCTGAGTGCCCCGACGAACCGGAGGCCCCGTCCCGAGAACAGCTGGCGGCCGAGCTGATCGGCGAATTCCTGGCGCAACTTGATCGCGCGTGCGGTGCGGGCGCCGAGCATCGCCTCGATGAGGGGGTCGGCCAGCGGGTTGGCCAGCGCCACCAGGGCGAGCCAGAGGACCGCCCGGGTGATCCCTCGGCGGGCACGGAGGGCGATGACGAGGTCGAGGACGACGACCGCCGCGACGACCGCCCAGATCGCGGCGAAGCCGATCCGCCCGATGTCCTGCCAGGCACCGCTGCCCCACTGCTCCATCGCGACTGCGACGGGAGCGAGTGCGGCAAGGCGCGAGACGTGCGCGTCGACGCGGATGTATGTGCGCTCGTGATCGGACATGGCCTCGGGCCGGCGAGACGACCGGCGCTGATCCTTACCGCAGCGCCCCGCCGAGTCCTGCCGCGCCCGTCGAAGCGCCTGGCAGCGGACGAATGTCAGATGTGCACTTGACAGACATCAAAATAATGTCATAATGACGCGCATGGAGATCCACGTGGACGCGATCCGGCGAGACCTCGTGGCGACGGCGAGCGCGCTGGGCGACGAATCGCTCGCCGACGCCCTGCGACGACTCGTCGACGCGTCCGAGCCTGCGCTGCGTCTGCGTCTGTTCGACGTGCTCTCGGAGGCGGCCCTGTCGCTCAACGGCCAGCTCGTCTCCGGCCACGTCGAGGTGCGGCTCGCCGGGCGCGAGCCCGAGCTCGTCTACGTCGACGACCCGGTGGAGCTGGAAGCGCCGCCTGCGCCGGGCGACGACCTCAGCGCCCGGATCACCCTGCGGCTGCCCGAATCCCTCAAGGGGAGCCTCGAGGCGGCCGCCGCCCGGGAGGGCGTCTCAGCCAACGCATGGATCGTGCGGGCGCTCGCGCGCGCTCTCGAGCCGCGTGCGGCCCGTCGATCCTCGAATCGCCTCCAGGGCTTCGCCCGGAGCTGACGGAAGGAGACCCGATGTTCTCGTTCGTGCTGTTCGACCCGCGTGACCCCGACGACGCCGAGCGCCGCCGTCCGCCGAGGCTCGCCGACATTCGCGGCGACGTCCGCCCCGTCCTGCCGCCGCGGGTCCGGCGTGGCTGAGCCGACCGTCCATATGTTCGACACACCCGGTCGGGCCACTGTGCGAGTCGAGATCCCGGCCGGGACACTCGGGGTCGAGACCTGGGCCGACCACCGGATCGAGGTCGAGGTGGCGCCTGCCCACGGCGACGACCGTTCGGCGGCCGCCGCCGCCGAAACCCGGGTCTCGACGGCCGAGCGTGGCGGCCGGCAGGAGATCAGGGTGCGTGCGCCGAAGCGCGAGAGCGGCCCGCTCGGCATTGCCTGGGGTCGCGCACCGGAGCTCGCCGTGACGGTCCGCTGTCCCGAGGGAACCGACCTCGACCTCGCGACCCACAGCGCCGACCTCGAGACCCGCGGTCGGCTCGGCGCGGTCTCGGCACGTTCGGCGTCGGGGGACGCGAGCCTGGAAGACGCAGTGGCGCTGAGCTACGTGACCGCCAGCGGCGACCTCACCGCCGCCACGGTCGAGACGGTGTTTGCCGCGAAGTCGGCGTCCGGCGACGTCGACGTCCGCTCGGTCGGCGGGACGGCCTCGGTCAACACCGTCTCCGGCGACGTGCGGCTCGGAGAGACCGCCGGCCCGGTTGCGGTGAAATCGATCTCCGGCGACGTCGAGCTCGAGGCGACGAGCGCCGGCGTCGTCGTTTCCTCGGTCTCCGGGGACGTGGACGTCGCCGCCGTGCCGGGGCTCGTGCTCTGGATCGACGCACAGTCGGTGAGCGGGACGATGAGCTCCGAGCTCGACGTGGGCGACGCACCCTCGGAGCCCGGGGGCGAGGCGGTCGAGCTCCGCGTGCGCACGGTCTCCGGCGACGTGCGCGTCGCTCGTAGCACCGCTGCCGCACCCTAGTCGGCGCGCCCGCGCCCGCCGACGCGGGTCCTAGACTCGCAGCGTGGCGACGCCCGACCCGCAGCCGAAGCGGGTCGAGATCACCATGACCGCCTCCGCGCAGATCGTCGTGCGCGAGCTGACCGCGGAGCGGCGGTCACGCGTCGCGCTCGCGCACGCGGGGACGTCAGGCGAAGGCCCGGACGGCTAGGGCCCAACTCGCAGGCGCTGAGGCCAAGTCTGCGACGCAGAAGAGCGAGGGTGGCGTCGCAACCGTTGGCGGCCGGAGGCCGGCTTTGCCGGCCGGGAGGTCAGGTCGCGTCAGATCGGGTCACGGCGGTGAAGGAGGGGGCCCGTGGGGGCACCATGGGTTCCCCCACGCACTCGCCGCAGGTACCGCGCAGCACGACCTCGTGCTGCTGCATGGCGTACCCGAGCCGTCCGGCTGCCTTCGCGAGCGCGTGCTCGAGCGGCGCGTCGGTAAACGGCTCGACGCGCCCGCAGCCGTCGCAGACGAGGTGGTGATGGTGCTCGTCTTCGCCCCCGAACGGCTCGAAGCGGGCGATCCCGTCGCCGACGTCGACGCGCTGCACGAGATGGAGGTCGGCGAGCGTGTCGAGCGTCCGGTAGACGCTGGCGACGCCGACGGTCCCGCCCGCCGCGACGATGCCGTCGTGGATCTCCTGGGCGGAGCGGCAGCAGTCCTGCTCCTCCAGGAAGTCGACCACGGCACGGCGGGCGCCGCCGCGGCGCAGGCCCGCGTCGCGGAGCGCGGTCAATGCATGCCCGGACCAGCTCATGCACTAGATGATATCGATTCTCATCGTTTGCTAGCCTCCCGGCGATGCTTTCGAGAATCGTTCTCTTGTGTGCCGTCGCTGGCGTGACGATCCTGATGGCCGGCTGTGGTGGCTCGGGGGCATCCGGCGGAGACGAGGCCGTCGTCGCGTCCTTCTACCCGCTGGCGTACGCCGCGCGCCAGGTTGCGGGCCCGGGCGTCGACGTAGTCGACCTGACACGTGCGGGCGAGGAGCCGCACGACATCGAGCTGAGCCCGCGCGACGTGGCGCGGATCCACGAGGCGAAGCTCCTCGTGTACGCGGGGCGCGGGTTTCAGCCCGCCGTCGAGGATGCGGTCCGCGACCGCGGTGGCCCGGCGCTGGACGTGCTCGACCACGTGCACCTGCACGGCACGGGCGACGACGTCGACCCGCATGTCTGGCTCGACCCTCGGCGTTACGCACAGGTGACCCGCGCGATCGCCGCGGCGCTCGGTGACCGAGCTCGTGCCGAGCCGTTCCTCCGTCGCCTCGATGCGCTCGACCGCGAGTTCGCCCGCGGCCTGCGCAGCTGCGCCCGGCGGACGATCGTCACCAGCCATGCCGCCTTCGGGTACCTCGCGGCGCGCTACGGCCTCGAGCAGGTCGCCCTCGTCGGGCTCGCACCCGAGGTGGAGCCAGCCCCCGCGACGGTGGCGCGCCTCGCCGACACGGTCCGCGCGACCGGCGCGACGACGGTGTTCACCGAGCCGCTCGTCGCACCCGCGCTCGCCGACACGGTCGCGCGTGAGGCCGGCGTGGTCACCGCCACGCTCGACCCGCTCGAGGCGCTGACGCCGAGCGAGGAGGCCGCCGGTGCCGACTACTTCGACGTGATGCGCGACAACCTGGCCGCACTGCAGATGGCGCTGGGCTGCCGATGACGCCGGCGGTGGCCGCGCTCGAGCTGGACGGCGTCTCGTTCGCGTATCGAGGCGGCCCGCCCGCGCTCGAGGACGTCATCCTTCGCGTCGAGCAGGGCGCGTTTCTCGGCATCGCGGGGCCGAACGGCGGCGGCAAGACAACGCTTCTGCGACTCGCGCTGGGGCTCGAGCGGCCCGTGAGCGGCACCGTGCGGGTGTTTGGCCTCGACCCCGGTGCGCGTGGAGCGCCGCGCGTCGCGTACGTCGCCCAACGCGCCCAGCTGGCGACCGGGACGCCCGTCACGGTGCGGGAGACCGTCGAGACGGGGCGGCTTGCCGTCCGAGGCCCTCTCGGCCCGCTTCATGCCGACGATCGCCGCGCTGTGGCGCAGGCGATCGACCGCGTCGGCCTCGGGGATCGCGCGTCCGCGCCGTTGCGCACGCTCTCCGGCGGCATGCAGCAGCGGGCCTTCATCGCGCGCGCCCTCGCTGCGGAGCCGGCGCTGCTCGCGCTCGACGAGCCGACGACGGGCGTGGACGCGACCGCGCAGGAGTCGCTTGCGCAGCTCCTCTCGGACCTGCGGGACGAGCTCGGCGTCACGATCCTCTACGTCTCGCACGAGTTCGGCGCGGTCGAGCACGTCGTCTCGCGACTCGTGCTCATCCGTGGGCGCATCGTGTTCGACGGCGACCCGGCCGCCCTGCCCGCGATGTGGCACGACCCGTCCCATGCCCACTGAGAAGCGGACCGCCTGATGCTCGAGCTCGAGTTCATGCGCCTTGCGCTCGCTGTTGGCGTGGTCGTCGGGATCCTCGCGCCTGCTGTCGGCTTCTTCCTCGTCGAGCGGCGCCAGGCGCTCGTTGGGGACGGGCTCGGCCACGTGGCGTTCGCGGGCGTCGCCGCGGGGTACCTCATCGGAATCGACCCGGTGCTCACGGCGATCGCATTCGCGGTGGTCGGCGGCCTCGCGATCGAGTGGCTCAGGACCCGGGGCGGGGCCGCGGGCGACCAGGCGCTCGCGCTCGTCTTCTACACGGGGATCGCGCTCGGCGTCGTTCTGGTCTCGAGTGCCGGCCGGCTCGACGTGAACCTCTTCCAGTTCCTCTTCGGCTCGATTCTCACGGTCACGTGGGGCGACTTCTGGCTGGTGCTCGCTCTCGGTCTCGGCTCCCTGACCGCGATCGCCGTGGTCTACCGCGGCCTCGTCGGCGCGGTGCTCGACGACGAGGGAAGCCGTGTCGCGGGCATGCGGGTCGGGCTGCTCAACACGACCGTCGCGGTGCTCGCCGCCCTGACGATCGGTATCTCGATGCGTGTGGTCGGGATCCTCCTGATCGCGGCGCTGATGGCCTTGCCGGTGCTCGCCGCCCAGCGGGTCGCATGGAGCCTCCGCTCGACGCTCGGCCTCGCGATGGCGATCGGGCTCGTCTGCGTGGTCTCGGGGCTGGTGCTCTCGTACTACGGCGACCTCGCACCGGGCGGGACGATCGTCCTCATCGCCGCCGGCGCGTTCGTCGTCGCCGCGCTCGTCGAAGCACGCCCGCGGCTGCGCTGAGCACGAGCGACCCGGTCCCGGCGGACGCGCCTCCGGGACCGGGTCGCGCGGTCGTCAGGCGAGGCCGTTGGCCGCGAGGAATGCGCCAGCGACGTCCGCAGCGGGCTTCTTGTCGACGCCCACCGCCTTGTTCATCGCCGCGATCGCCTTCACGCTGAGCAACCTCGAGACCTTGTTGATCGTCGAGGTGAGCTTCGCGCCGTACTCCGAGACGAGCTTCTTGCTCACGATCGGCGCGACGTGCTGGAACCCGAACATGTTCTGCGGGTCACGGAGCTGGACGTACTTGCCCGAGAGGAGCTGCGGGTCCGTGGTGAACACGTCCGCCGCGAGCACCTTCTTCTGGTCGAGCAGCTGGTACGCCGAGATGCCCGCGAGCGGGACGAAATCGAAGCCCTTGACGCCGTAGCGGGCTCCGATCTCGTTGCGCCAGCGCGACTCCCACTCGGGAAACGCCGCGATGTCGAGGTTCGGCACCTTGCGGAGGTCGCCGAGCGACTTGAGGCCGTACTTGTTGGCCGTCGCGCGCGTCACCGCGATCACGTCGACATCCTGGAACGGCGTCTGCGCAAGCAGCGTCTGGCCGCGCTTCTCGTAGAGCCGCTTCGCGAGCGCGTACGTCGCTCCGGCCGTCTTCGGCAGCGACTTCTTCTTGAACGTCACCGACAGCATGATCCCGGTGTACTCCGGGTACATCGTGATCTTTCCGCTTTTCAGCGACGTGTCGATCAGCTCGGTCGACGCGATGTTCTCCTTGTACTGGACGTCGAAGCCCTGCGCCTCGAGCGCCTGCTTGTAGAGCTGGCCGAGGACGTACTGCTCGGGGAAGTTCTTCGTTCCCACGATGATCGGGGTCGCCTTCGTCCCCGAGTGAGCGGCGGCCCCGCTGACCGCGGCCGGCGCCGCGGCGACCAAGCCGAGGATGAGCGCGACCCCGAACGCGACCGAGAACGCGGCCTTGGCGGCGCGTCTGTTGTGCTTGCGAATCACTGAGTGCCCCCTTCCGGGTCGAGATGAGTCCAGCGGATCTCGAGTGACCCTAGAGCATCGCTCCGCGCTATCCCGGGTGTCCGTCAACTTCTGGCATGGTGCGTTTGTGGAACGTGCCGGTCGTGACATCTGCCTCGAACGAGTGCGCCTCGGCACGAAGCCCCGGCGGCGTGAGCGCGCGCTGGAGGAGGCCGACGGCGCCGTCGGCCAGGAGCGCGAGCACCGACACGCAGATCGACGCGCCGACGACGCCTGCCAGGCCGTACCCGGCCTGGTTGACGATGATGTCCCCGAGCCCGCCGCCGCCCGCGACGGCTGCGATCGTCGCGGTCGCGACGACGAAGACGGTCGCGGTTCGGATCCCGGCGAAGATCAGCGGCAACGCGAGCGGCAGCTCGACGCGCGTGACGATCTGCCGCCTCGTCATCCCCATTCCGCGGGCGGCTTCGACGGCATCGGTCTGGACGCCGTCGACCGCGACATACGCGTTGGTGAGGATCGGCGGGACGGCGAGGACGACCAGCGCGATCGCGACGCTCCAGAACCCGACGCCGATGAACACGAAGCCGAGCGCGATCAGCGCCAGGCTCGGGAGCGCGCGTCCGAGGTTCGCGACGTTCACGGCGAGGAACGACCCGCGGTGCAGGTGGCCCAGCCAGATGCCGAGCGGCAGGGCGATCGCCACGGCGATCGCGACCGCCGCGCCCGAGAGAAGCAGATGCTCCCACGTCTTGTGGAGGATCAGGTGTCGCTCGTCCACGACGAACTCGATCGCGTCGGCGAAGACCGTCAGGCTCGCGGTCACGACGCCCTCCGCCCCCGGTTCCACGGGGTGAGCGCGCGCTCGGCGACCACGAGCAGCGCGTCCGCGACGAGCGCGAGAGCGACCGCGAGGGCGCCCGCGACGAGGATCTCGGTCTTGAACGCCTCGCGCAGCGCGATGAAGATCGGGTAGCCGAGCCCCTGTGGGATCACGAGCGCCGCGACCGTCGCGAGCGCGATCGTCGAGACGACCGCGACCCGGAGCCCGGCCATCGTCGCCGGCACGGCGAGCGGGAGCTCGATCCGCCACAGCGTCTGCCCCCGCGTGAGACCCATTCCGCGAGCTGCCTCGAGCACGTCGGGCGGGACGTTGCGCAGCCCTTCGAGGATGTTCCGGTAGAGGATCAGCAGCGTGTAGCCAACGAGCGCCACCTCGACCGTCGCCACGGTGAGGCCGGTGACGGGGACGAGGAGCTGGAAGAGCGCGAGGCTCGGGATCGTGTAGACGATCGCCGCGAACGCGACGAGCGGCTTCTCGAAGAGGCGGAGCCGATGCGTGACGAGCGCGGCGCCGAACGAGAGGACGAAGCCGACGGCGACGGCGAGCAGCGTCAGCTTCACGTGCTCGACCAGCGCGGGCTGGAGTGTGCCGGACCAGTTGTCCCGCACCCAGTCGGGGCAGAAGAGGCGGTTCTCGACGACGCAGTTGCTTCCCTTGCCGAAGTCGGGGATCACCGGGCCGCTCTGGGCGACCCACGGCTCTCCGAGCGGGGGGCTCACGCCGCAACTCCCGTGAGCGACTCCAGCGTCACGACCCCCTGCGGCCGCCCAGACGCGTCGACGACGACGAGGGAGCTGCTCCCGGCGGTGATCATCTGCGAGAGCGCGTCGCGCAGCGTCGTCGACCCGTCCGCCGTCGGCCCGAGCGCGCCGTTCAGGGGCGCGAGGTCGAGCTCGTCGAGCCGGCGCAGCGCGAGGAGCTTGAGCCCGCGGTCCGAGCCGAGGAAACGCGCGACGAACTCGTCCGCGGGCTTTCCGAGCAGCGTGTCCGGGGTGTCGTACTGCGCGAGGACTCCACCCTCGCGGAGGATCGCGATCCGGTCGCCGAGCAGGATCGCCTCGTCGATGTCGTGCGTGACGAACACGATCGTCTTCCGCACCTCGTGCTGGATGCGGAGGAGCTCGTGCTGGAGGCGAGCGCGGGTGATCGGGTCGAGCGCGCCGAACGGCTCGTCCATCAGCATCACGGGCGGGTCGGCCGCGAGGGCCCGCGCGAGGCCGACCCGCTGGCGCTCGCCACCCGAGAGCTGCGCCGGAAAGCGGTCGCGGTAGTCGTCCGCCGGGAGCTCGACAAGATCGAGCAGCTCGTCGACCCGTTCGGCGATCCGCTGCTTCGGCCAGCCGAGCAATCGCGGCACCGTCGCGACGTTGTCGGCGACGGACATGTGCGGGAACAGCCCGACCTGCTGGATCACGTAGCCGATTCCGCGCCGGAGCTCGGTCACGTCGAGCGATCGCACGCTCGTGCCGCCGATGCGGATATCGCCCTCGCTGATGTCGATCAGCCGGTTCACCATCTTCATCGCCGTCGTCTTGCCCGCCCCCGACGGCCCCACGAGGCAGCAGATCTCGCCCGCGGGGATGGTGAGCGTCAGCTCGCGCACGGCCGGCTCGGCGCGTCCGGGATAGCGCTTTGTCGCACGGTCGAATGCGATCTCGGCGGCGACGCCGCTCACGCGGGACAGCCTACAAGCGGGCCTTCGGCAGCCGAAGGTGTAGACATGCGGCATGGCGACCGGCGCCTCGTCGACGATCAGAGCGGCCGTTCTCCACGAGCCCGGCGACGTGCGCGTCACGGAGGTCGAGCTCGACCCGCCGGGACCGGGGGAGGTGCTCGTCCGGGTCGCGGCGGCGGGCGTGTGCCACTCGGACGTCCACCTCGCGGACGGCGTGCTCGGCGAGGGGCGCTGGCCGATGGTGCTCGGCCACGAGGGGGCAGGCGTCGTCGAAGGAATCGGCGAAGGGGTGACGCACGTCAGCCCCGGAGACGAGGTGGTGCTCTGCTGGGTGCCCTCGTGCCGGGAGTGCGCCACGTGTCGCGCCGGCCGGCCGACGCTGTGCACGGTCGCGGCGAGGAACAGCCTCACGGGGACGCTCCTCGACGGCACGTCGCGCCTGCGCCTGCCGGACGGGACGGTCCTCCAGCACGGGTTGATGACCGCGTGCTTCGCCGAGCGGGTGGTCGTGCCGGCAGGCGGTGCGGTTCCGCTCCCGCGCGGGTTGCCTCTCTGGCAGGCGGCGCTTCTGGGCTGCGGCGCGATGACGGGCTTCGGGGCCGTTCGCAACGTCGCCCGGGTCGGAACGGGGGAGAGCGTCGTCGTGATCGGGGTCGGCGGGGTCGGCCTCCAGGTGCTCGCCGCGGCGAAGCTCGCCGGAGCGACGCCGCTCGTGGCCGTCGACCGCGACCCCGTCAAGCTCGCGCGGGCCCTGGAGTGGGGGGCAGACGCGATCGTCGACACGTCTACCGACGAGCACCCGGTGCGGACACTTCGCTCGCTGACGAAGGGCGGTGCCGATCACGCGTTCGAGGTCGTCGGGCTCCCCGAGACCATGCTGCTCGCGTGGAAGGCGATCCGGCCCGGCGCGACCGCGGTGGTGATCGGCATCGCGGCGAAGGGCGCGGAGCTGACGCTGCCCGCCCTCGAATTGTCGACCGACAAGGGGATCCGCGGGTCGTTCTACGGCTCAGGCGATCCGGCCGCGGACCTCCCCGAGCTGGCACGGCTCGCGGCGGACGGGACGCTCGACCTCGCAGGCGTCGTCACGCAGCTCGACACGCTCGACGGCGTCGACGACGCGCTCGACCGGCTGCGGCGCGGCGAAGGCGTGCGCACCGTGCTGGTGCTCGACCCGGCGCTCGCGGGCGCCGGCGGCTAGCCCCTAGATGTGCCCGGCCCTCGTCGCCGACGCGGCGGCGGCGGCACGGGACGACTGGCCGAGCTTGCGCAGCACGTTGGCGACGTGGCGATGGACCGTGTGCTCGCTGAGGACGAGCGACGACGCGATCTCCCGGTTCGTCATGCCCGCGGCGACGAGCCGCAGGACCTCGGTCTCGCGCAGGCTGAGCGGAGAGTCGCCGTTCGTGTCGGGCGCGGCCGTGTCCCCGAGGAAGCCGACAAGCGCACGACGGAGCGCCCGCTGGTCGTCCATCCACGGCAGATGGGCGTCGCCGTCCAGGGCGACGAAGCGCGCGCTGGGGAGCAGGCGCGCGACCTCGCGGCCGTGCGAGATCGGCACGGTCCGATCTCCCCGCCGGTGCAGGACGAGTGTC
This sequence comes from uncultured Actinomycetes bacterium, assembly GCA_963742625.1. GTDB lineage: Bacteria > Actinomycetota > Thermoleophilia > Gaiellales > Gaiellaceae > Gaiella. The sequence continues at coordinate 15,683 of CAVUMO010000001.1, read as the reverse complement.
GGCGTCTCCACGGCCCGGAGGAATCCGCGCGCGTCCGCGGTCAGGTCGAGCTCGAGAAACGCGGCCGCGACCTCCGCCGACGCTGAGTGCCGGTGGTAGCGGCTCAGCGCCTCGATCGCGTCGCCGTCTGCCCTGGGGAGAATGAGCCCCGCCAGCATCTGGGCCGCGAGCGGCCAGTTCGTCCGGACGAAGTCGACGATCGAGCGGCGTGTCGCCTCGGGGACGTCCGCCCGCGAGACGTAGCTCCCGAAGAAGACGAGCCTCTCGACTCGCTCGGGCGCGACGCTCGCGAGCCGGGCGCTCGCCACGCCGGCGCACGAGCAGGCGAAGAGCGAGACCCGACTCTCGCCGCACGCGTCGAGCACCGCGGCGAGGACGCTCGTCTCCGAGTCGACGGTCGGCTTCGCCGTCGTGTCCCTGTCCGACAGGCCGGCGCCGAGGCGGTCGTAGCGGACGACCCGGTGCGCGCGGGCAAGCTCCTCGAAGAAGCTCCGCGCGTGCGGGTCTTCCCACTCCTCCTCGAGATGGGTCACCCAGCGGCCGCCGAAGAGCAACGTGGGGCCTTCCCCAATCGTCGCGTACGCGATCCGTCGGCCCTCGAGCTCGCAGAAGCGGATCTCCTGCTCCACTGACCCGCAGTCTCCATGGCCCGATCGGGCCATGTCAAGAAGATGGCCCGTCGACGCGACGCGCAGACCCACGCGCGACCGGCACGATGAGCCGATGCAGGCTCGCTACGTCCGAGGGGTGACGATCCGCCCGCTCCGCCACGGGGACACCGCGACGGTCGAGGCGCTCTTCGCGCGGCTCGGCTCGACCTCGCGGCAGCGCCGTTTCTGCGGAGCGAAGCCCCGTCTCACCGACGACGAGCTCGCGACGCTGGCCCGCGTGGACGAGACCCACCACGTCCTCGTCGCGTACGTCGACGGCGGCTCGACGCCTGCCGGCATCGCCCGCATCGTGCGAGACGGGGCGACGGGCGAGATCGCGTTCGAGGTCGCGGACGAGCTCCAGGGACGCGGGATCGGCTCGGTGCTCGCGCGGGAGCTCGCTGCGGACGCGCGCGCGGCCGGCATCACGCAGCTCGTCGCGACGGTCTGCGGCGACAACCAGCCGGTCGTATCCCTCCTGCGGCGTGTCGCGCACTCGCTCGACGTCCGCTGGCGCGGCGGCGAGCGCGAGTTCGTGCTCTCGCTCGTCGAGCCGTCGCCGTCCGCCTCGTAGCGCGCCGCGCTGCGCGTACGATCCGGGCGACGCAGACGGCGCGCGCGCGCCGACACCGACGGACGGAGGCACGCCATGACCACGATCTCGGAAGGCCCCCGGAGCGTCGAGGACGCCGTCTCGGGCCTTGGCATCCGGGCACAGGCGTTCGTCGACGGGGACTATGTCGACGCCGCCTCCGGCGAGACCTTCGACTGCGTGAGCCCGATCGGCGGCGAGGTCGTCGCCAAGGTCGCCGCGTGCGACGCCGCGGACGTCGACCGGGCCGTCACGGGCGCCCGCGAGGCGTTCGAGTCGGGCGTCTGGTCGCGCCTCGCGCCGAAGAAGCGCAAGAAAGCGCTCCAGCGTCTCGCGGCGCTGATGGCCGAGCACGCCGAGGAGCTGGCGCTGCTCGAGACGGTCGACATGGGCAAGCCGATCCGCGATGCACGCAACGTCGACGTGCCGCTCGCCACGGAGTGCGTCGCGTGGTACGGCGAGGCGATCGACAAGGTGTACGACGAGATCGCGCCGACCGGTCACGACGCCCACGTCTCCATCGTGCGCGAGCCGCTCGGCGTCGTCGGCGCCGTCGTGCCGTGGAACTTCCCGCTGCTGATGGCCTCCTGGAAGCTCGCGCCGGCGCTCGCGACGGGCAACAGCGTCGTGCTGAAGCCTGCCGAGCAGTCGCCGCTGACGGCGCTCCGCCTGGCCGAGCTCGCGTCGGAGGCGGGCATCCCCGACGGCGTCCTCCAGGTGGTGCCGGGCTTCGGCGAGACCGCAGGGCAGGCGCTCGGCCGTCACCCCGACGTCGACATGATCGCCTTCACGGGGTCGACCGAGGTCGGCAAGCTCTTCCTGCGCTACTCGGGCGAGTCGAACATGAAGCGGGTCGCGCTCGAGTGCGGCGGCAAGTCACCGCATATCGTGACGAAGGAGTGCGGCGACCTCGACGCGGCGGCGACCGCCGTCGCCTGGGGCGTCTTCTACAACCAGGGCGAGGTGTGCAACGCGGGCTCGCGGCTCCTCGTCCACGAGGCCGTCAAGGACGAGCTCCTCGAGAAGCGTCGTCGCCGTCGCCGACCGGATTCGTCCCGGCGACCCGCTCGATCCGAAGACCCGGATGGGCGCGATCGTCGACGAGACGCAGCTCGACCGTGTGCTGGGGTACATCGAGGCGGGCAAGGACGAGGGCGCCGGCCTCCAGCTCGGCGGTGCGCGCGTCCGCGAGGACACCGGCGGCTACTACGTCGAGCCGACGATCTTCGACGCGGTTTCGAACGAGATGACGATCGCCCGCGAGGAGATCTTCGGCCCGGTGCTCTCGACCATGTCGTTCTCGGAGCTGGACGAGGCGATCGCCGTCGCGAACGACACGATCTACGGCCTCGTCGGCGGGGATCTGGACGGACGACGTCAACGTCGCACACCGCGCTGCGCGCGCAATCAAGGCGGGCGATCGTCTGGGTCAACACCTTCGACGCGGGCGACATCTCGAGCCCGTTCGGCGGGTTCAAGCAGTCGGGCTTCGGTCGCGACAAGTCGATCCACGCGCTCGACAAGTTCACGGACCTGAAGGCGATCTGGATTGCGCTTCGGGACTAGTCCCGAAGCGCAATCCAGATACCTGAAGACGGTGAGTGTCCGACTTCAGTCGGATACAGACTCTGCCGTGAAGCAGGGCGCGGCGCATAAAGAGCAGGTGTCCGACTGAAGTCGGACACCGATGGCTAGGCGACGAGCTGCACGGCGTCCACACCCGGCTCGTGGCAGTCCCGGCAGCGCGCCTCGTATGTGTCGAGGGCTCCGACGACGATCGTCTCGCCCGAGTACGGCGCCGGGCGCCCGTCGACGAGCCGTTGCGTCGTCGTCGCAGGTCCGCCGCAGCGGTGGCACACGGCCTGGAGCTTGTCGACGAACTCGGCGCGCGAGAGGAGCTCCGGGAGCGTGCCGAACGGCTCGCGCCGGAAGTCCTGGTCGAGCCCTGCGCAGATCACGCGCGCGCCGCCCTCGGCGAGGGCGAGCGCCGCGTGGACGATCCCCTGTTCGAAGAACTGCACCTCGTCGATCCCGACGACCTCCGACGAACGTGCGCGCGCGACGAGCTCGGCGCATCCGTCGACCGGGACAGCCGACATCCGCACGCCCGCATGACTCACGACGTCGGCCGCGTCGTAGCGGTCGTCGATGCGGGGCTTGAAGAGGATCACCCGCTGACCGGCGATCTCCGCGCGCCGGAGCCGACGGATCATCTCCTCGCTCTTGCCCGAGAACATCGGGCCGCAGACGACCTCGAGCCATCCTCCTCGCTGGGGCGGCACCCGGATCACCGCGGCGATGCTAGACGCGGAGGCGGACGTGGAGAAAAGCCGTCCGAGCAGCGGAAGTACGATGGGTGACGGGCCGGTACAGGAGAGCTGACGATCCTCGAGGTCAACAGCAGCGTCGAGTTGACGCACGGCTACGGGCGGGACGGGACGTCTTCCGCGCCGCGGTGCTCGAGCTCGCGCGGGTCGCGCTGGAGGAGGCCGCGAGGGAGCGACCGAGCGGCGCCGATCCCGTCCCCGTCAAGCCTGGCTGGCCGGAAGCCCTCGAAACTCCCTTGCTACACTGCGGCTCGGCTGGGCGGCGTAGCTCAGTTGGTTAGAGCAGCGGAATCATAATCCGCGTGTCGTAGGTTCGAGTCCTACCGCCGCTACCTTTCGCCGTCCCTTTCCGTCCCGACCAGAACGAGAGAACATGGCCACCGGAGTCCGAGTTGCGATCACGCTCGCCTGCACCGACTGCAAGCGGCGCAACTATCAGTCGCAGAAGTCCAAGCGGAACACCCCCGACCGCGTCGAGCTGCGCAAGTACTGCCGCTGGTGCGGCGGCCACACGCTCCATCGCGAGACGCGGTAGCGAAGGGACCTCGTGGCGCGCGAGACCAGACGGCAGCGGCGCGACGCGCGCCGCGCAGAGGGTGAGCAGACACCCGCGCGGAGCACGCCGCGGCCCGTGACGGCCGGCCCCGAGCCTGCGGTCGCGGTCGAGCATCCGCGGCGCGGGGGGTTCATCCGCGAGTCGATCGCCGAGCTGAAGAAGGTCGACTGGCCGAACCGCGCGCAGGTGATCCAGGGCACGATCGTCGTGATCGTCGCGTGCGTCATCGTCGGGGCGTACCTCTGGGGCGCCGACCAGATCCTCCGTCCCTTCGTCCGCGACGTGCTGCTCGGCCAGTGACCGGGAGAGAGAGCAGATGTTCCACTGGTACGTGATCAACACTTACTCGGGGCACGAGAACAAGGTGAAGGCCAACCTCGAGCACCGGATCGTCTCGATGAACCAGCAGCCGCGGTTCCGCCGCGTCGTCGTCCCGACCGAGCAGGTGATCGAGACGAAGGACGGGCAGAAGGTGCAGATCGAGAAGCGCGTGCTGCCCGGCTACGTGCTCGTCAACATGGATCTCAACGACGACGCGTGGACGGTCGTCAAGGGGACGCCTGGCGTGACCGCGTTCGTCGGCGCCGGCGCGAAGCCCTCGCCGCTCTCGCAGGCGGAGGTCGACCGGATCCTCCACGCGGGCGGCGGCCCTGGTGCGGCGGCCCCGCGTGCGCAAGTCGAGTTCTCGCTCGGCGAATCGGTCAAGGTCACCTCCGGCCCGCTCTCCGACTTCGACGGCGAGATCGTCGACGTCAACGCGGACGCCCAGAAGCTCAAGGTGCTGGTCGACATCTTCGAGCGCCAGGTACCGGTCGAGCTCGCGTTCGACCAGGTCAAGAAGCTCGACTAGCGACAACCACCAGATGGATAGGAGGAGGGGCCGAGCCCCGCACGCACTCCGATGGCGAAGAAGGTACTGACACTCATCAAGCTGCAGATCCCCGGCGGGCAAGCGAACCCCGCGCCGCCGGTCGGCCCTGCATTGGGCCAGCACGGCGTCAACATCGTGGAGTTCACGAAGGCGTTCAACGCCCAGACGGCCCACGAGAACGGCCGGATCATCCCTGTCGAGATCACGGTCTTCGAGGACCGCTCGTTCACGTTCATCACGAAGACCCCGCCCGCCGCGGTCCTGATCAAGGAGGCGCTCGGGCTCGAGTCCGGCTCGGCCGAGCCGAACAGGAGCAAGGTCGGCCGCCTGAGCCAGGCGCAGCTCCGCTCGATCGCGGAGACGAAGATGACCGACCTCAACGCGAACGACGTCGAGGCCGCGATGCTCGTGATCGCCGGCACGGCCCGGAGCATGGGCGTGGAGGTGGACTCGTGAGCGCGCACGGGAAGCGGTATCGCGAGGGGCGGCAGGCGATCGACCGCGAGCACGCCTACGCGCCTGCCGAGGCGGTTGCGCTGCTCAAGAGCCTGCCGGATGCGAAGTTCGACGAGACGGTCGAGGTGCATTTCCGGCTGGGGCTGAACGTACGGCACGCCGACGAGCAGCTGCGCGGCACGATCATGCTCCCGCACGGCACGGGCCGCTCGATGCGGGTCGCCGTGTTCGCCGAGGGCGACAAGGCGCGCGAGGCCGAAGAGGCCGGCGCGGACGTCGTCGGCTCCGCCGACCTCGCCGCGAAGATCGAGGGTGGGTTCCTCGACTTCGACGTCGCGATCGCCACCCCCGATCAGATGGGCAACGTGGGTAAGCTCGGCCGGGTGCTCGGCCCGCGCGGCCTGATGCCGAACCCGAAGACCGGCACGGTGACGTTCGACATCCAGAAGGCGGTCTCCGACGCGAAGGCCGGCAAGCTCGAGTACCGCACCGACCGCGGGGCGAACGTCCACCTCCCGATCGGAAAGAAGAGCTTCGGCGAGCGTCAACTGCTCGAGAACTACGCCGCGGTGGTCGAGGAGATCGCACGTGCGAAGCCCGCCGCCGCCAAGGGCCGGTACATCAAGGGCATCACGCTGACGACGACGATGGGCCCCGGTCTCCACGTCGACCCGACGCGGACGCGCGACGTGGCAGCGGATTCCGCTGACGCGGACTCCGCGAGATCGAGCCAGGAGCCTGCTACCGTCTAGCGCTACAGATCGACTAGAGCCACCGAAGACCACCGGCAGCCGAGTCACGGCAGAGGTCCGGTAGAGGTGGGTCACGAGGAACGTAGGCGAATGCCGCGTCACGGGACCCGCTTCGAGGCGGGTCTAGTCGTTTCCGGAGGAAACGACTTGCACAGAGATGAGAAGGAGACAGTGGTGGCGGACCTGGTCGAGCAGCTTCGCTCGACCGAGTCGCTGATCGTCGCCGATTACCGCGGCCTGACGAATGCCGACCTCATGGAGCTCCGCTCGAAGGTGCGCGGCAGCGGCGGACGGTTCCAGGTCGTGAAGAACACCCTGACGCGCCGCGCCGCCGAGGAGGCCGGCACGGAGTCGCTGCTCGCCCTCCTCGACGGCCCGACGGCGATCGCGTTCGTCGAGACGGAGGGCGATCCCGTCGCCGTCGCAAAGGCGCTCGCGGACACCGGGAAGGACACGAAGGTGCTGACGCTCCGCGGAGGGATCCTCTCGGGGCGGACGCTGACCGGCGACGACGTCGAGGAGCTCGCAAAGCTGCCGGCCCCGGAGGTCGTCAAGAGCCAGCTGGTGGGGGTCATCGTGGCCCCCTTGACCCAGCTCGCGGCGCTCATCGCAGCGCCGCTCCGCGATCTGGTCGGCCTGATCGACGCCCGCATCGACCGGCTGGGCGGCGCATCCGACGAGCCGGCGCCCGTCGAGGAGGCTCCCGAGCCTGCCGCGGACGCTGCGGAGCCGGCCGAGGACCAGAGCGAGAAGCGCGAGGAGCCACAGGCCGTGGCCGACGAGCACGAGCCGGATGCGGGCTCCTCCGCCGACGAGCCGGCCGCCGAGGCGCAGCCCGAGGGCGGGGACGAAACCGAGGACTAGGACACTCGCGGGGCGAGCCGTCCCGCTGCGACGAAAGGAACCACACGATGGCAACCGACACGGCGAAGGTGCTCGACACGCTCGGCAAGATGACAGTGCTCGAGCTCGTCGAGCTGAAGAAGGCGATCGAGGAGGAGTGGGGCGTCACTGCGGCCGCTCCGGTCGCGGTCGCGGCGGCGGGCGCGCCTGCCGCGGGCGGCGACGGGACTCCGGTGGCGGAGGAGAAGGACTCCTTCGACGTCGTCCTCACCGCCGCGGGCGACAAGAAGATCCAGGTGATCAAGGTCGTCCGGGCGGCCACCGGCCTCGGCCTCAAGGAGGCGAAGGACCTCGTCGACGCCGCCCCCGGCGCCGTCAAGGAGGCGCTCGCGAAGGACGAGGCGGAGAAGCTGAAGGCGGAGCTGGAAGAGGCCGGCGCATCTGTCGAGCTCAAGTAGTCGGGTGCGGTGACCGCTGACGCGGTCACCGCACCTAGACACCGACAGGTCTGTCCAGGTGCGGCGGCAGAGCCGCCGCACCCGCGAACCGGCCCGGTTCCGCTACACTTCGGCGTGGACAGCTCCACCGCCCCGCGAGGGTTGCGGTGGAGCAAGCGTGTCCGCTATTCTTCGCTGTTCCGCCCCGAGCCCTGGCTTTCACCTGCCCGTCTTCATCATCGACCGCCGTAACTAAGGGAGGCTGTCCTTGAGCAGCACCGCTGTCGCGCCGCGCGCGCGCAAGTCGTTCTCGCGCCTGAAGCACGTCCTCGACCTCCCCAACCTGATCGACATCCAGAAGGCCTCGTTCCGGTGGTTCCTGGAGGAGGGCCTGCGGGAGACGATCGACGACATCTCGCCGATCACCGACTACACGGGCACGCTCGCCGTCGAGTTCGGCGACTACGAGTTCGGCCCGCCGCAGCACTCGATCTCCGAGTGCCGCGAGAAGGACCTCACGTATCAGGCCCCGCTCTCGATGACCGTCCGCTTCGTGAACACGGAGACGGGCGAGATCCGCGAGCAGCGGGTCTTCATGGGTGACTTCCCGATGATGACCGAGCACGGGACGTTCATCATCAACGGCACCGAGCGCGTGATCGTCACGCAGCTCGTGCGTTCGCCCGGCGCCTACCTGATGGAGCCGAAGGACCCGACGAAGCAGGTCTTCACGGCGAACCTCATGCCGTCCCGCGGGTCCTGGCTCGAGCTCGAGATCGACAAGAAGGGCATCGTCTACGCGCGGATCGACCGCAAGCGCAAGCTGCCGATCACGACGCTCCTGCGCGCGCTGCCCGCCGAGGACCCAACGACCGGGTTCGCGCTCGACACGACCACGAACGAGGCGATCCTCGCACTGTTCGACGAGTCCGCCCAGCCGTACATCCAGAACACCCTCGACAAAGATCCCTCCACCCGCGAGGAAGAGGCCCTCGTCGAGGTCTTCAAGAAGCAGCGCCCCGGCGAGCCGCCGACGCTCGACAACGCGCGGAACCTCCTTCGCTCGCTGTTCTTCGACCCGAAGCGCTACGACCTGACGAAGGTCGGTCGCTACAAGCTGAACCAGCGGCTCGGAGTCGCTGTGCCCGAGGACACGCGCGTGCTCACGACCGAGGACATCCTCGCCCTCGTTCGCCGGCTCGTCGACCTGCCGGGCAAGCTGCAGCTCCCCGAGGACTCGAAGGACTTCGCCGCCGAGGCGGCCACGCTCTCGCGCGAGCCGATCCGCGGCGAGCTCGACGAGTACGAGCACTTCGGGAACCGTCGGCTCCGCACGACGGGCGAGCTGATCCAGGAGGCCTTCCGGGTCGGCCTGTACCGCATGGAGCGCGTCGTGCGAGAGCGCATGACGACGGAGGACGTCGACACGATCACGCCGCAGACGATCATCAACATCCGGCCGGTCGTCGCCGCGCTCAAGGAGTTCTTCGGCTCCTCGCAGCTCTCGCAGTTCATGGACCAGACGAACTCGCTCTCCGGCCTGACGCACCGGCGCCGCCTCTCGGCGCTCGGCGCGGGCGGTCTCACCCGCGAGCGCGCGCCGATCGAGGTGCGCGACGTCCACCCGACGCACTACGGCCGCATGTGCCCGATCGAGACGCCGGAGGGCCCGAACATCGGCCTGATCGGCGCGCTCGCGTCCTACGCGACCGTGTCGGAGTTCGGCTTCATCCAGACGCCGTACCGCGTCGTGAAGGGCGGCAAGGTGACGAACGAGATCGTGTACCTCGACGCCTCGCGGGAGGCGCTGTTCACGATCGCCCAGGCGTCCGAGCCGATCGACCCGAAGACGGGCAAGTTCCAGAACGACCAGGTGCTCTGCCGCTCGGCGGCAGGCGAGGCCGTGATCTCCCGCGCGGACGACGTCGACTACATGGATGTCTCGCCGGCCCAGATCGTCTCCGTCGCGACCGCCTTGATCCCGTTCCTCGAGCACAACGACGCGAACCGCGCGCTCATGGGCGCGAACATGCAGAAGCAGGCCGTGCCGCTGATGATCCCGCAGGCGCCGCTCGTCGGCACCGGCCTCGAGTACCGCGCCGCCGTCGACACGGGCGACGTCGTGCTCGCCCGGAACCCCGGCGCGGTGATCGACGTCGACGCCGAGAAGATCGTGATCGAGGGCAAGGGCACCCGGGACGAGTACCCGCTCACCAAGTTCATGCGCTCGAACCAGGGCACGCTCATCCACCAGAAGCCCGTCGTCTCGCTCGGCGACAGGGTGCAGAAGGGCGAGGTGCTCGCCGACGGCTCCGCGACCGACCAGGGTGAGCTCGCGCTCGGGGCGAACCTCCTCGTCGCGTTCATGCCGTTCGAGGGCTACAACTTCGAGGACGCGATCGTGCTCTCCGAGCGCCTCGTCAAGGACGATGTGCTCAGCTCGATCCACATCCACGAGTACGAGATCGACGCGCGCTCGACGAAGCTCGGCGACGAGGAGATCACCCGCGACATCCCGAACCGCTCGGAGGAGTCGCTCGCGAACCTCGACGAGCGCGGCGTCGTGCGGATCGGTGCCGAGGTCGGCTCCGGCGACCTGCTCGTCGGCAAGGTCACGCCGAAGGGCGAGACCGAGCTGACCGCCGAGGAGAAGCTCATCCGCGCGATCTTCAAGGAGAAGGCACGCGAGGTGCGCGACACCTCGCTGAAGGTGCCGCACGGCGAGGGCGGCAAGGTGATCGGTGTCAAGACGTTCTCGCGCGACGCAGGCGACGACCTGTCGCCGGGCGTCAACGAGCTCGTCCGCATCTTCGTCGCGAAGAAGCGCAAGATCGCAGAGGGCGACAAGCTCGCCGGCCGCCACGGCAACAAGGGCGTGATCGCGAAGATCGTCCCCGAGGAGGACATGCCGTTCCTCGAGGACGGCCGCTCGGTCGACGTCGTGCTCAACCCGCTGGGCGTGCCGAGCCGGATGAACATCGGGCAGATCCTCGAGACGCACCTCGGCTGGGCCGCGGCTCACGGCGTGTTCGAGGAGGGCGAGCCGGTCAACCCGCGCGCCCCGATCAACGCGCCCGACCCGCGCGCGGTCGCGACGCCGGTGTTCGACGGCGCGACCGAGGCGGACGTCGACGACGCGCTGGCGTCGTGGGCCTCGCAGAGCCATTCGATCGCGATGAATGTCGACGCGAGCCGGGCGGAGGGCCGCCGCTGCTCGGGCAAGGTGCAGCTCTACGACGGGAAGTCGGGGCAGCCATTCGAGCAGAAGGTGACCGTCGGCTACATGTACATCCTCAAGCTGCTCCACCTCGTCGACGACAAGATCCACGCGCGCTCGACGGGCCCGTACTCGCTCGTCACCCAGCAGCCGCTGGGCGGCAAGGCGCAGTTCGGCGGGCAGCGGTTCGGTGAGATGGAGGTCTGGGCGCTCGAGGCGTACGGCGCGGCGTACACCCTCCAGGAGATGCTCACGATCAAGTCCGACGACACGATCGGCCGCGTGAAGGCGTACGAGGCGATCGTGAAGGGCGAGAACATTGCCGAGCCATCGATCCCCGAGTCCTTCAAGGTGCTGCTGAAGGAGATGCAGTCGCTCTCGCTCGACGTCCACGTCCTCTCGGACGAGGGCCGCGAGGTCGAGGTGCGCGAGGAGGACGACGAGTTGCTCCGCGCGGCGGAGGAGCTCGGGATCGATCTTTCGCCGGCCAGCGTCCGCCAGGCGGCAGCCGAGGTGGGCAGCGCGCAGGAGGTCGAGGAGGGCGCTCCCGAGGAGGGCGGCGACGTCGCCGTGGCCTCCGACGAGCAGCTCGAGGAAGAGCCCTCCGACGCGGAGCTCGCGCCGGTGGAGAGTGAGCCGGAGGAGTGAGTACTGGGTACTTCTGCTGACGCAGAAGGGCCAGCCGAACAAGGAATCCAGGAAGACACAGGACGAGTGGAGGAACCTCATCTGGGGTTTCTCCGGAGGAGAAACACCTTTGGCGCAGATCGACATCAACGACTTCGACGCGATCAAGATCGGTCTCGCTTCCCCGAAGCAGATCCGTGACTGGTCGATGGGCGAGGTCACCAAGCCCGAGACCATCAACTACCGCACCCTCAAGCCGGAGCGCGACGGCCTGTTCTGCGAGCGCATCTTCGGTCCGACGAAGGACTGGGAGTGCTACTGCGGCAAGTACAAGCGCGTCCGCTACAAGGGGATCATCTGCGAGCGCTGCGGCGTCGAGGTGACGCGCCAGAAGGTGCGCCGCGAGCGGATGGGCCACATCGACCTCGCAGCACCCGTCTCGCACATCTGGTTCTTCAAGGGCGTGCCGAGCCGCATCGGCTACCTGCTCGACATCGCCCCCCGCGAGCTCGAGAAGGTCCTGTACTTCGCGGCGTCGATCGTCACCGGCGTCGACCGCGAGAAGCGCGCCGCCGACGTCGCCGACCTCGAGGACAAGGTCCGCGGCGAGTCGGAGCAGATCAACGTCGACCGCGACGAGCAGCTCGCCGCGCTCGACGAGCGCCTGACGCGCCGCCGTGCGTTCCTCGCCCAGGGCAAGGACAAGGGCTTCGACGAGGACGACGAGTTCTGGGCTCGCGGTCTGTCCAACTGGGCCGAGGACCAGGTGCTGCCGCCGCTCGACGAGGCGCGCTCGATGGCCGCCGGGATCCTGCCCGGCCTCGCGAAGACGATCACGAGCGAGGACCCGAAGCGGCTCCGCGAGCTCGTCCGCCAGGCAGCGACGCGTGGGGACCGGCGACTCGCCCCGCGCGAGATCGAGTCCGTGGCGACCGCCGCAGTCGAGCTCCGCGTCGCGCTGGAGCCGCTGCGCAGCGAGCTCGAGCGCTCCTCCGGCTCGAAGAAGGGCGCGATCACGAAGCACCTTCACAAGCTGCTCGACCAGCTGCTCGGCGGCGAAGAGCTCGCCGAGGAGGACGCAGCGCTCGTCTCGTCCGTCGATCTGAAGAACCTCGAACGGGCACGGGCGATCGGCGACGGCCTCCTCCGCGACGTGCTGGAGCACGCCGAAGGCGACGCGACCGCCGACCAGGTGCGCGAGCTCGCGTACGACCAGTGCCTCGTCGAGGGCGCCCGCAAGGAGGACCTCGAGGTCGTCCAGCAGTGGGCGGGCAAGGTGAAGGAGATGGTCGCCGACATCGAGAGCCGCCGCGCCGACGCGCGCGACGCGGCCGTCGAGGGCGTCCGCCGGCTCGAGGAGACGTGGAAGCTGTTCCGCGAGCTCGATGTGAAGCAGGTCGTCAATGACGAGCAGATCTTCCGCGAGCTCAAGGACCGGTTCGGCTCCCCGTACGGCTTCGGCGTCTACTTCCGGGGTGGAATGGGGGCGGAGGCGATCCGCGAGCTGCTGCGTGACCTCGACCTCCAGCAGGAGTCGATCACGCTTCGCGACGTCATCAAGACCTCGAAGGGCCAAAAGCAGCAGCGCGCGATCAAGCGCCTCAAGGTCGTCCAGGCGTTCATCACGTCGGAGAACAAGCCCGAGTGGATGGTGCTCGAGGCAGTTCCGGTGATCCCGCCGGAGCTGCGCCCGATGGTCCAGCTCGACGGCGGCCGCTTCGCGACGAGCGACCTGAACGACCTCTACCGCCGGGTGATCAACCGGAACAACCGCTTGAAGCGGCTGCTCGACCTCGGCGCGCCGGAGATCATCGTCAACAACGAGAAGCGGATGCTGCAGGAGGCCGTAGACGCGCTGTTCGACAACGGCCGTCGCGGCCGCGCAGTGACGGGCCCGGGCAACCGGCCGCTCAAGTCGCTCTCCGACATGCTCAAGGGCAAGCAGGGCCGGTTCCGCCAGAACCTGCTCGGCAAGCGCGTCGACTACTCGGGCCGCTCGGTGATCGTGGCCGGGCCGAACCTGAAGCTGCACCAGTGCGGGCTGCCCAAGCTGATGGCGCTCGAGCTCTTCAAGCCGTTCATCATGAGCCGGCTCGTCGAGCGGAAGTCCGTGCAGAACATCAAGGCGGCGAAGAAGTACGTCGAGTCGATGGTCCCGGAGGTCTGGGACGTGCTCGAGGAGGTCATCGCCGAGCATCCGGTGCTGTTGAACCGGGCGCCGACGCTGCACCGCCTCGGGATCCAGGCGTTCGAGCCGGTGCTCGTAGAGGGCAAGGCGATCCAGGTGCATCCGCTGGTCTGCCACGCGTTCAACGCGGACTTCGACGGCGACCAGATGGCGGTCCACCTGCCGCTCTCGGCCGAGGCCCAGGCGGAGGCGCGGATCCTCATGCTCTCGTCGAACAACATCCTCTCGCCGGCGCATGGGCGGCCGCTCGCGACGCCCACGCAGGACATGGTTCTCGGCGCGTACTACCTCACGTACTGCGAGCACGACCTCACCGCCGTCACCTCCGAGGAGCTCGCCAAGCAGCTCGGGCTGAAGGGGCTGCCGCGGTTCACGAGCGAGGAGCAGGTCGAGTTCGCGCTCGAGGCGAAGCAGGAGAACGTCTCGCTGCAGTCTCCCATCGAGTTCCGGCGGGGCGACGAGGTTCGCCTCACCACGCCGGGCAGGGTCGTCTTCGAGAGCGAGATCGAGCGGTCGCTCGTCGACGCGGTGAAGGACGGCGACAGCGAGCCGTTCGTCGTCGACCGCCCGCTGACCAAGCGTGAGCTGGACGCGACCATCGACCGCCTCGTCGGCCGGTACGGCGCCTACGTCGTCGCGTCCGTGCTCGACACGATCAAGTCCCTCGCGTTCCGCTTCGCGACGCGCGCGGGCATCACGGTCTCGAAGAACGACATCGTGATCCCGCCTTCGAAGGAGGCGATTCTCGCGCGGTACGAGGAGGAGGTCGCCAAGGTCGAGCGCGAGTACGAGCGCGGCCTGATGACAGAGGAGGAGCGCAAGGAACGGGTGGTCGCGGTCTGGACGGAGGCGACCGACGAGGTCGCCGACGCGATGAAGGACAACCTGCGCCAGACGAACTCCATCTTCATGATGGCCAACTCGGGCGCCCGTGGCTCCTTCAACCAGATCCGTCAGCTCGCCGGGATGCGCGGCCTGATGGCCAATCCGAAGGGCGAGATCATCGAGCGCCCGATCAAGGCGAACTTCATGGAGGGCCTCTCCGTGCTCGAGTACTTCATCTCCACGCACGGCGCCCGAAAGGGTCTCGCCGACACGGCACTCCGCACCGCCGACTCGGGGTACCTCACGCGCCGCCTCGTCGACGTCTCGCAGGACGTGATCATCCGCGAGGACGACTGCGGGACGGACGACCACGTCGAGCTGCCGGTGATCCTCGACGGCCAGCCGAACCTCAACGCTGCGGGCCGCGTGCTCGCTGCGGACGTGCGCAAGCCACTCCGCGACGGCAAGCCGGGCAAGACGGTGCTCGGCGAGAAGGGCGAGCTCCTCACGAAGCCGCGGCTGCAGGAGATCGCAGAGCAGCTCGAGGAGCATGCCGAGGAGGCCACGCTCCCGGTCCGCACAGTGCTCAAGTGCCGGAGCGAGGTCGGCGTGTGCCGGGCGTGCTACGGCACGTTCTTGGCGACAGGCGACATGTGCGAGATCGGCGACGCGGTCGGCATCGTCGCCGCGCAGTCGATCGGCGAGCCGGGCACGCAGCTCACGATGCGCACCTTCCACACGGGCGGTGTCGCCGGCGCGGACATCACGCACGGCCTCCCGCGCGTCGTCGAGATCTTCGAGGCGCGGAACCCGAAGGGTGCCGCGACGCTCGCGGAGTTCGGCGGCAAGGTGGCGGTCGAGGAGCAGGAGCGGACGACCGTCGTGACGGTCACGCCGTCGGAGCTCGACGCGGAGGGGGAGCCGCTGCCGGTGAAGGAGTACTCCTTCCCGCGCCGCACGCGGATGCTCGTCCGGGCGGGCGGGACGATCGAGCAGGGCGACCCGTTGAACGAGGGCTCGCTCAACCCGACCGAGCTGCTCGACCTGCAGACGCGCGCGGGGCGGGGCTCGACCTCGACGGAGCAGTACCTCGTGGGCGAGGTGCAGAAGGTCTACAAGTCGCAGGGCGTCGACATCCACGACAAGCACATCGAGCTGATCGTCCGCCAGATGATGAAGAAGGTGCGCGTCGAGACCCCCGGCGACACGGAGCTCCTGCCCGGCCAGCTCGTCGACAAGGTCGTGCTCGAGCGGGCCAACGACGCTGCGAAGTCGGCGAAAAAAGAGCTGGCGACCTTCGAGCCGTTGATCCTCGGGATCACGAAGGCCTCGCTCGCGACCG